>CAJTUB010000001.1 GCA_910579465.1 uncultured Lachnospiraceae bacterium
ACCTATGACCCTCTGCTTGTAAGGCAGATGCTCTCCCAGCTGAGCTAAGACCCCGGAATGTTTCCTGTTCGAACGGTACTTTGCTATTATAGTAAATTGTGGGAGGTTTGTCAAGCACTATTTTTTCTTTTTTATCTAAAAAATGCGAAAACACGAAGTCACTTAGGCTTGATTCTTTTTTCAAAAAACGGTATACTGATAACATAGCGGAGTCTCTTCCGGGATACGGAGGAGTGTACTACCGGCTATAGGAATCAGAGTAAGGAGGATTTTGTATGGGGAAGTTTAAGAAAGCAGCGTGGGTGTTGGCAGCGTGTCTTCTTGCGGGATGTGCATCACAGAAGGGGCCTGGGGAGCAGGTGACACCGCCGGAGCAGGAAACCGGGACGCCTTCTCCGACAGAGGCGGTACAGGCGACCGTGACACCGGAGCCGACCGCAACGCCGGTACCGGAGGGACCTTCCGAGGAGGATATTTACTGGCAGGGGGTACTTGAGAGCTTTTCAGACAGCAAATATGACCTCACGGCGGCATTGACCGGAACTGCGCTGAAGGATTTGTGCAGCGGCTACTTTAAGCTCGGCGTCGGGCTTACCGGCAGTTCGTATAACAATCTTGCCATCCATTCGGACGAGTATATGGCGGTAACAAAGAAGCACTTTAACAGCGTTACGCTTACGAATTTGTTTAAGCCGTCTTACATACTGGACCAGGCACAGAGCAAAAAGAATGTGGCAGAGGGAAATGAGGAGCCTGCGCTGGAGTTTATGAGAGTGGAAGAAGTGCTGCAGTGGTGTATGGATAATGGCGTGCAGATGCGCGGTCATACGATTGTCTGGCATGCGCAGACGCCGGACTGGTATTTCAGGGAAGGATATGAGTCGGACGGAGCCTATGTTGACAGAGAAACGATGCTGTTTCGTCTGGACAGCTATACCAGGCAGCTTATGACGTATTGCCAGGAGAATTTCCCGGGTGTCGTTTACTGTTGGGATGTCGTGAATGAGGCGGTAGACCCGGATAAGGGAGACCCGGACAGCTTTTACCGCTGCCGTATGGAAAGCGATGAAGGACCGAATTTGTGGTATCAGGTAGTCGGGGACGATTATGTGGAGCAGGCGTTCCGGATTGCAAGAAAGCATGCAGCGGAAGGGGTCGGCCTGTTTTACAATGATTTCAATACCTATGATAGTAGAAAGCGCGACTGTATCTACGATCTCTGCAAGTCATTAGCAGACGAAGGGCTGATTGACGGAATCGGAATGCAGGCGTACTGGAGCGCAGGCTTCCCGTCGGTTGCGGTAATTGAGACAACGATTAAAAAGTTTGCAGAGCTTGGTCTTGAAATCCAGATTACCGAGATGAGCATCAGCATCGACCAGGCGACAGAGGAAGAGTTTGAGAAGCAGGCAAAGCGTTATTCCTCTATTTTCTATATGTTAAGCTATCTGGATGAGGAGGGCGGCGGTCCGGCCAATATTACCTCGGTTACGCTGTTCGGCCTGATGGATGGCTATGTGTTCTACGGCGACAGCGATACGACGACGACCCGTCTGTTTGATAAGAACTTCCAGCCGAAGCCTGCGTTTAATGAGACAAAGAAGATGCTGGAAATTGCGTATAAGAACCGGAAGAAGTAAAGGAAATCGTTTCAGAAGCAGAAGATAAGAGCAATAAGAGGAATAAGAACAAGGGGGATACAGCATGAAAGGGCCAAGAGCACCTAAGGACCCGACGGCGAAAAGACCGGCGGTGTATATCATGGTAGATTCCGTGATTGAAGGAAGTCCGAGAGGAAACGGAAAGTTTCAGGATATTTGTTATTTGAACGGAAGAATCGCGCAGAAGATTTCTGTGATCTGCAGCGAGGTTTCCAAAGAGATTATTGACCTTGTGCCGTATGGGGCGGGGTTCCGCAAGGTAGTACATAGTATCGGCATTACAGTGCTTGCAACGAAAGAGAAGCTGCGGGGCGAAACGGTTACGTTTGAGCTGCATTGTCTTACGAAGACGCCGGGAAAGGAAGGAAGTTGCTACCGCGCAGAGGTGCCGTGCAACGGGGAAGAGGTAAAGATAACTGTGGCGGATTATCCGGAAAACGAAGAGGATGACCTGCTCGGCTCGTTTGTCACGACCTTTCCTTCACATGAAACGGCAAAGCTTACGGTATGCTTTTACCTGAATGACGGCTATACCGCGCCGGAATTAAAGCTGGACCCGCCGGTGGATTTTGAATCAAAGGAATACCGTGCGATGATTGAGGCTTCCTTGGTACAGGCGGGAAATCTGTACCGTATCCAGAGGGCAATCGAAAAGGCAGAGCGGGGAGAGGAGGTTGTAATTGCATACCTGGGAGGCTCCATTACACAGGGAGCCGGCGCAAAGCCGATTCATACTGAGTCTTACGCCTACCGTTCCTATCAGGCGTTCCGGAAGCGTTTCGGAAAGGGGAACGGGGAAAATGTAAAGCTGATAAAGGCAGGCGCCGGCGGCACCTGCTCTGAGCTCGGTCTGACGCGCTATGAGCTGGATGTACTCCGCAAGGGGACGGTAGTGCCGGATATTGTATTTCTGGAGTATGCGGTCAATGATGCGGGGGATGAAACGGACGGTGTCTGCTTTGAAAGCCTTGCCCGGATGGCAATGGACGGTCCGGGGAACCCGGCGGTGATTCTGCTGTTTGCGGTCTTTATGAGTGACTTTAACCTGCAGGAGCGTATGATACCGGTCGGAGAGCGCCTGAAGCTTCCGATGATTAGTATCCGGAATGCAGTAGTGCCTCAGTTCTCCGGGGAAAAGCCGGTTATGACAAAGCGTCAGTTCTTCTATGACCTGTTCCATCCGAGCAATGAGGGACACCGTGTCATGGCGGACTGCATCGATTATTTCTGGGAACGGGCAAAAGCGGCGGCGCCGGAGACAAAAGATGCTGTTATCGGCACGGAGCCGGCAATCGGGGAGAGATACCGCACGCTGCTTGCCTTTGACCGGAGCAGCTATCAGGAGCATACCGCGGTAAAGGAGCTTTCCTGCGGCGTATTTGAAGAGACGGATACAATGCTGCAGTGTGTGGAAAAGGATGACAATGCTTATGCGTCACCGGAGTTCCCGGACAACTGGATGAAGGCGCCGGAGAAGAGCGGAGAGCCGTTCCGTATGCGAATTTGCTGTAAGGACCTGTTGTTAGTCTATAAGGATGCCGGGGACCCAAGGTTCGGCAAGGCGGAGGTACGGGTAGACAATACGGTTACGCGTACAATTGACCCGTTGGAAATCGGCTGGAACCATTGCAACGCGTATATTGTGTACCAGAGCGAGGAAGTTCTGGAGCATGAGGTGGAAATTGCAATGAAGCCGGAGGACATGGGGAAAGGGTTTACGATTTTAGGGTTCGGATATACATTAAGCTAGCTTTTGGATTGTCTGAAAGGAGAAGTGGAATGAAAAAGCAGTATCAGGTGGACAAAGAAAGTAAGGTGCCGTTTCATAATGCGGTAGATTATTGTATCGGGACCGGGCGTATGGGGTTAGCTTTGCAGAAGGAGTATTTTGAACAGCTCCGCTATGTGCAGGAGCAGATTGGTTTTTCCTATATCCGCGGCCACGGACTGTTCTGTGACGATATGGCGATTTACCAGTATCGTGAGGACAGGGAGGGAAAACAATATACGGAGTATAATTTTACCTATCTGGACCGTGTAATGGACAGCTATCTTGAGCTGAATATCCGTCCGTTCCTGGAGCTTGGCTTCATGCCGAAGAAGCTTGCGTCCGGGGAGCAGACCGTCTTTTACTGGCGGGGAAATGTAACGCCGCCGAAGGACTATAGCGCATGGGTGGCACTGGTGCAGGCAACCTTAAGGCATCTGATTGAACGCTATGGCAGGGAAGAGGTACTGACATGGCCGGTTGAGGTCTGGAATGAGCCGAATCTGCGTACCTTCTGGAAGGATGCGGATATGCAGGAGTATTTTAAGCTGTACAAGATAACCTCTGAGGCAGTAAAGGCGGTGGACGGGGGCTTCCATGTGGGAGGACCTGCCATCTGTGGCGTAGATGATGAGGTATGGCTCCGTTCCTTCCTGGAGTTTGTGCGTGAAAGCCATGCGCCTCTGGATTTTGTGACGAGACATCACTATACGAGCCATGTGCCGAAGTGGGACGGGCATTACGGCTATATCGGGCTGCATGAGCCGGAGTATGCGTTCGGGGAGCTGGAGCGCTCCAGGGAGATTATCGACAGCTTTCCGGAGTTTGCCGGGATGGATATCCACATTACGGAGTTTAATACCTCGTATATCCCGCAGTGCCCGATTCACGATACGAACTTGAATGCGGCCTATCTGGCACATATGCTGTCCCGGCTCGGTGACAAGCACGCGTCTTATTCCTACTGGACCTTCGGGGATGTGTTTGAAGAAAGCGGCGTGGCATTTACACCGTTTTCCGGCGGCTTCGGCCTGGTGGCAAACGGAATCATTCCAAAGCCGACCTTCTGGACCTTTGCCTTTTTCAAGAAGCTGCAGGGCAAATGCGTGCACCGCTCGGACGAGGCGCTCATTGTCCGGACGGAGAACGGCTACCGGGGTGTTGTCTGGAACGCGGACGGCAGGGCTACCGGGGAAGAGCTTGACCTTACGTTTACGCTTCCGGCAGGAGAGGCTGCCTACTGCCTGATCGGGAAAACGGTGGATGAGGAGTGCTGTAACCCGTTAAAGGTATGGCACGAGCTCGGGGAGCCGGCAAATCCGTCAAAGGAGACGGTAGAGCTGTTGCGGGAGGCTGCAAAGCCGCTTGTTACGACGAGGCGTATTCTGACGACGGACGGAGCCGCAGAGCTTTCGCTGCATCTGAAAAAGAATGCCGTGCAGTATTTTGAACTTGTTCCGGCAGAGATAAAAAGCGATGCGGGGTATTCTTATGAAAGAACACTGCAGCAGAAAATAGAAGAAGAGTAAAGCATTGTAAGCCATATTGTTTTGCGATAATCAGATGAAATTTTTACAAATGCTTGTGATTTGCATGCTAGTCGCTTATAATAGATACAGAAGGCGATGATTATGGCAAGAACATCGAATGTATTTGCAAGAGTTGAACCTGAGATAAAAGAACAGGCAGAAAGTGTGCTGAATCAGCTAGGTATTCCGATGTCAAATGCTGTCAGTATGTTTTTAAGGCAGGTTGTTATTCAGAGAGGAATACCATTTGAAATGAAACTCCCTGCGAAAAGACCTCTTGTAATGGGAGAATTGACGAAAGAAGAACTTGATACAAAGGATGTTTAAAAACTTTTTCCTAAGGTCCGTCAAAATTTGAGGGAAAGCCATATGGATTAAGGACCGGGGCTGTCGCCCGGAGCCGCTGTGCTTCGTGTGACAGTTCCGGTCCTTATTTTTGTCAGCTTCCTATGAGGAAATCTTACAAATCGTAAAAATCCCTTCTTGAGTTTCCGCATTTTGCATATGCCCTTGTGTCCCGGAGGTAGTACAGTAAGCTGATTTTGCAAGCGCGAACGCTCCGCCGGACTTCCTCTAAACGCTGTTAAGCCGCTCGGTAGCGTCCTCGCGCCTAACCAGCGCTAAGAGGTGATTCCGGTTGCGCTAAAAACCGCGGTCCTTCGGACAAATGCAAAATCAGCTTACTGTACCGCCTCCGGGACTTCCTAAGTCGCTAAAAATTGCGGAAACTCAAGAAAAACCCCTTTTCTTCACAAAGCGGCTGTGCTATACTTATAATTCAGGGATACTGTCCCAAAGAGATGTGTACGGAAAAGAGGTAAATTATGAACCATAAGGTAAAAGGGTTACTGAAGGTACTGCTGGTACTGGCGGCAGGAGGTGCGATTGCGTTTACTGCCCTGTGCGGAATCGGGAAAAACAAGAAGGGGAGCGCCGAAGGCATAAGGCTTGGTCTGGACCTTGCCGGAGGTGTCAGCATTACCTACGAGACGGTAAAGGAGAATCCGACCGCAGAGGAGTTAAAGGATACGGTGTATAAGCTACAAAAGAGAGTAGACGACAGCGGGCAGACCGAGGCGGCAGTCTACCAGGAGGGTGACAACCGTGTCAATGTCGATATTCCGGGTGCAACGGATGCAGAAGAGACGCTGCGGGAGTTAGGCCGTGTCGGGGAAATTTTCTTTGTGCTGGGAACCGGGAATGTTACATCGGTGAAGAAAGAGGACGATACGGGATGGGAGTATGTCCTTTTAAAAACGATAGAGGAAATAAAAGAAGCCGGCGACGTCATTCTGGACGGAACGGATATCAAGAGCGCAGAGGCAGGCTGGTATCAGGAAAATGGTCTGACGCGGAATGTGGTATCACTTACTTTAAATGACAGCGGAAGGGTAAAGTTCGGGGAGGCGACAACAAAGCATGTCGGCGAGACGATTGCGATTATCTATGATGGAAAGCCAATCAGCGTAGCAACGGTACAGGAGCCGCTGACCGAGGGGAAGGCACAGATTTCCGGAGGCTTTACCGCAGAGGAGGCAAATAATCTTGCAACGACCATCCGTGTCGGCGCGCTTCCGTTGGAGTTAAGGGAGCTCCGTTCCAATGTGGTCGGCGCGACGTTAGGACAGGAGGCAATCAAGACCAGCCTGCTTGCGGCGGCAATCGGTATTGCGCTCGTGCTGATTTTTATGGCAGTCCGCTACCGCATCATGGGACTTGCGGCGGACCTGGCGCTCTGCATCTATATCGGACTGACTGTGGTCTGCCTGAATCTTCTGGAGATTACGCTGACGCTTCCGGGACTTGCAGGTATTATTCTCTCCATCGGTATGGCAGTGGATGCGAATGTCATTATTTTTTCCCGTATCCAGGAGGAAATCGGCGTCGGGAAGACGGTGCGCTCGGCAATTAAGCTAGGGTTTTCCAAGGCGTTCGGCGCTATTTTCGACGGGAACCTTACGACCCTGTTTGCAGCAGCTGTGCTTTACATTCTGGGCTCGGGTACGGTCAAGGGGTTCGCGACGACGCTTGCGCTGGGTATTGTGCTTTCCATGTTTACAGCGCTTGCTGTGACAAGATTTATTCTGTATGCGTTGTATGATGCCGGGTTTGATAAGGAAAAGCATTACGGAGAGGTAAAGGGCTATAAGGAGTTTTCGTTTACGAAGCACGGGAAGAAGTATGCGTTGATTTCGGGCGTACTGATACTGACCGGTGTGGTTGGTATGATAGCGGGAAAGGTTGCGACAGGGGACACTCTGGCGTACGGACTGGATTTTAAGGGCGGTACTTCAATGACGGTGCTGTTCCCGGAGGAGGTCACGCCGTCCATCAGCGAGCTGGAAACGGCAGTCCGCAGTGCAATCGGTGAGGAGGCCGTGGTGAGTCTGGTCAGCGAATCCAATGCAGCAGTCATAAAGACGCAGGAGCTGAACCAGGAGAAGCGTGTGGCGCTGACCGGTTATCTGGTAGAGCAGTACAATGTGCAGGAGGCAGAAATTGAAATACAGAGCATCAGCGGTACGGTGAGCGGTGAAATGAAGCGGGATGCGATCATAGCAGTAGTAGTTGCAACCTTAGTAATGCTGATTTATATCAGGTTCCGGTTCTCGAATCTTGCGTTTGCAGCAAGCGCAGTGCTTGCACTGGTACATGACGTCCTGATTGTGCTTGCGGTGTATGCGGTAGGAAGGATTTCCGTCGGCAATACGTTTATTGCCTGTATGCTTACGATTGTCGGATATTCCGTGAATGCAACGATTGTCGTCTTTGACCGTATCCGCGAGAACTTAAAGGAGCAGCTGAAAAAGGAGAGCTATGCCGATATTGTAAATAAGAGTATCGCCCAGACCTTTTCCAGAAATATTTATACCTCGCTGACGACCTTTTTCATGGTGGCGGCACTGGTTGTTTTCGGTGTAAGCTCCATCCGGGAGTTTGCTATTCCGCTGTTAGCAGGTATTATCTGCGGTGCCTATTCTTCCATTTGCATTACAGGACTGCTCTGGCTGAAGCTGCGGGAGAAGTTTCCGACGGAGGAGCAGGAGTAGGCGTTTACAATATTTTCTGCAAAGTTTATAAATAGTTTCTTTTTTTCCGGGGAGAAAAATGGTATACTGACACCAGATACTTAGTATACTAATTTTTCCTTTGGATGCACGCTTGTGCATCCAAGTGGATGTAAATGAGGTGACGTAGACTTATGGATATTTCGGATAAGAAAACGGTATTGGATGACGCTGCATCTATCTATCAGAAAAGAGAAGAAAAGTCGGAGCGTGCGAAGTGGAGAGAGTTAAAGGGTTTTAAGGCAAAGTGGGACCACTTCAGGGCGTATTACCTGCTCAAGACAGCAATCTGGACCGGTGTCGCGGCGCTGGTGATTTATGCAGGCTATGCCATACTCCGGCCGAAAAAGGAGCAGGTGCTGTATGTGGCGATTCTGGATGCGGTTCTTTTGAATGATGAAACGCAGGAGCTGCAGGCAGGCTATAATGAGTATATCGGCATTGACGAGAAGACGCAGGAGAGCCGGTTTGATAACAGTATGCTGGTTTCCAATATCCGGCACACTTCTTCCATGCAGCAGCTGATGACGCATGTCGCTGCCGGAGAGATTGATATTATCATTGTCGGGGAATCTACCTTCCAGGGCTGGGGCAATAATCTGTTCCGTCCGCTTTCGGAGCAGCTCCCGGCGGATTTGTACGAGGAACTTTCGGAGCGGTTCTGTTATGCTCCGTCATATGACAAAGACGGGAATGTTATCGAGGGAGAGGAAAAGCCGTACGGGCTGTATGTAACCGATTTGTTCCGGGGGCGGGAAAAGCCGTTTGGGGATTATGTGACAGACATGCTTTCAGGGAAAGAGACTAAGAACGAGCCGCTGGTGCTCGGAATCTGCGGCAATTCCGGAAATGAAAAGAATGCGGAGGAGTTTGTCCGTTACATCCTGCAGAGGGATAAATCAGAGAATACGCAGGATTAGAGAGGGAAGTTACGTTGTAGCTTGTTCTGACTACAGCGCAGCGATATCGTTTTATCAGGGCAGGGGTTATTATAGAATGAAGGAGCTTAGAAATGAGAAAAACCAAAATCGTTTGTACGCTCGGACCGGCGTGCAGTAATGAGCAGACCTTGAAGCAGATGCTGAAGAACGGAATGGACGTAGCGCGTCTGAATTTTTCCCACGGAACGCATGAGTATCATAAGGAGACGATTGCCATGTTCCGGAAGGTGCGCGACGAGCTGAAGGTTCCGGCGGCGATTATGTTAGATACAAAGGGACCGGAGATTCGTCTCGGGAACTTTGCAAACGGCAGGGAAATGATAGAGAGCGGGGAGACCTTTACATTTACGACAAGAGAGACGGAGGGGAATAAGAAGGAGGTCAGCATTACCTATAAGGACCTGCCTTTCCAGCTTGCCGTGGGGAACGTGGTTTTAGTGGACGACGGGAAGGTGTGCTTCCGGGTAAAGGAGCTGACGGATACGGACATTGTCTGCGAGGCGGTAAACGGCGGCATCCTTTCGAATCATAAGGGTGTCAACATCCCGAACGTGCATCTGGATTTCCCGTATTTAAGCGAGCAGGACGAGGCGGACCTGCGCTTCGGGGTAGAGCAGAACGTGGACTTCGTTGCGGCATCGTTTGTCCGTTCGAAGGAGGATGTCATCAGCATCCGGAACTATCTGGACTATTACGGCGGCTATGATATCAGGATTATTTCCAAGATAGAAAATATCGAGGGCGTGGAGCACTTTGACGAGATTTTAGAGCATTCGGACGGTATCATGGTAGCGAGAGGCGACATGGGCGTCGAGATTGAATATGAAAAGCTGCCGGGACTCCAGAAGAAGTTTATTAAGAAGTGTTATCAGGCGGGCAAGATGGTAATTACGGCAACGCAGATGCTGGAGTCGATGATTCACAGCAATACGCCGACACGGGCAGAGATTACGGACGTGGCAAATGCGGTATTTGACGGTACCTCCGCCATTATGCTTTCCGGAGAGACCGCGGCGGGGGACCATCCGGCGCTGGTGGTAGGGGTGATGGCAAGAATTGCAGAGCAGGCGGAGCAGGATGCCTTTGAAATGGAGATTTACCGCGGCGTCCAGTACGATAATGATACGAACGATACGACAAATGCAATCTGCGATGCGGCATGCACGACGGCGAGGGATGTCGGTGCAACTGCGATTATTGCGGTAACGATGTCCGGCTATACGGCAAGGAGAATGTCAAAGTTCCGTCCGCGGCAGGCAATTATTGCGGCGACCCCGAATGAAAAGACGTTTCACCAGCTTGCGCTCTCCTGGGGCGTTTATCCGGTGACGGCGCTGTACCAGCAGGATGCCAACGTGCTGTTCGACCATGCGGTTGCCTGTGCAAAGCGTTACGGGCTTGTGAAGGAGAATGACCGGGTAGTGATTGCCGCAGGAGCCGAGGGCGTTACCGATGTATTAAAGGTGCAGACGGTGAAGCCGGACCGGATGTAGCTGCAGAGAGACGGTCTGCGGAAAGGAGGATTCCGGATGAGCGGGGAGTCTGTAGCAAGATGGGGGATTTACGAGGTCAGCGTAAACGGAAGAACGGACGGGAACCCGTTTACGGATTATACGGTGGAGGGAGTTTTTACCGGGGAGCACGAGACGGTTCATGTCGACGGCTTTTATGACGGCGACGGGGTATATAAGGTGAGGTTTATGCCGTCCTACGAAGGAAAGTACCAATATACCGTGACCGGCAGCTACTCCGTTTCCCCGGAGCCGGTTTCCGGGGCGTTTGAGGTGCTTCCTGCCAGGGAAGGAAATCACGGGCCTGTGCGGGTAGCCGGGACATATCATTTTTCGTATGCCGACGGCACCCCGTATTATTCCGTAGGGACGACCTGCTATGTCTGGGAACTGCAGGAGGATGCAAGGATTGCGGAGACGTTAGAGAGTCTTTCGGAAGCAGGCTTTAACAAAATCCGTTTCTGTGTCTTCCCGAAGCACTATGATTATAACTTCGGTGAGCCGCGTTCCTATCCGTATGAGGGGACGCCGATGGACAGCTCCGTTCTGACGGAGGATAACTTCTGGAGCTATACGAAGAATCCAAAGGAGAACAATCAATGGGATTTTACCAGCTTCCGTCCGGAGTATTTCAGGCACATCGAGCATTGCATCGAAGAGCTTTCGAGACGGGGCGTCGAGGCGGACCTGATTCTCTGGCACCCTTATGACCGCTGGGGATTTTCGAAGATGTCAAAGGCGGAGGACGATTTGTATCTTCGCTATGTAATAGCGCGTTTTGCGGCATTTCATAATGTCTGGTGGTCACTTGCAAATGAATATGACCTTCTGGAGAAGACAACGGAGGACTGGGAACGGTTCGGCGCCATGCTGTGTGAAAGGGACCCTTACGGACACCTTCGCTCGATACATAACTGCATCCCGTTTTATGATTATACCCGTCCGTGGGTGACGCACTGTTCCATCCAGCGGCAGGATATCTATAAGACAGCGGAGCTTACGAACGAGTGGCGGGAGAAGTATAAAAAGCCGGTGGTAATTGATGAAATGGCATATGAGGGGGATATCCCGCATTTCTGGGGGAATATCACCGCAGAGGAAATGCTGCGGCGCTTCTGGGAATGTGCGATGCGCGGCGGCTATCCGGGGCATGGGGAGACCTATGACAGAGAGGATAAGGTACTGTGGTGGTCCCACGGCGGGAAGCTCCGCGGGGAAAGCTGGAAACGTATCCGGTTCCTTCATAGGATACTGACGGAAACGCCGGGACACGGGCTGACCTCGGACGCAAGGCTCGATTATCTCGGGGTCATGGCCATGCCGGAGGACGAGGCGGAGCGTGGGAGCTACAGGATTTACTATTACAGCTTTATGCAGCCGTCCAGTAAGGTATTTCATATCGACGATACCTTCCGTTACGAGGCGGAGATCATCGATACCTGGAATATGACGATAGAAAAGGTGGGCGTGTTCCGTGGGAAGTTTAAGCTCCGTCTGCCGGGACGCCCTTATATGGCGGTGCGGCTGAGGAGGGTTCCGGAGTAGGGACGTTTGCTCCGGGACTTCAGCTAAGAATAAGAAAATAAAAATGCCGCCGGAGGGCGGCGGAACGGAGGATGATAAAATGGAAGAAAAGTTAGTGGCATTTACCTTTGACGACGGTCCTGTGGAGTATGCCGAGGACAGCAGCGCAATGAACATTTTACATACGCTTGAGAAGTACGGGCAGCGTGCGACGTTTTTTTATGTAGGGCAGCAGATAAATGAGGGGAACCGGAAGGAAATCGAGTTTGCGCAGAGCCTTGGCTGTGAGGCGGCAAACCATAGCTTTACGCATGGCTTTCTGTCAAAGTGCACGGAGGAGGAAATCCGGGAGGAGTTTGCAAAAACGACGAAGCTGCTTGAGGAGGTAACGGGGAAGACGCCGCGTTTTGCAAGGATTCCGTATCTCGAAAAGGATGAGAAGATATTTGCGGCGACGGATTACCCGATGATTGCCTGCAACGTGGACAGCCGGGACTGGGACCATGTTTCCACGGAGGTGATTATCGAGCGGATTATGGCAGCGGAGGAGAAGGGCGAGCTTGCGAATGCGGTTGTCCTGCTGCATGAGCCGTACCGGACGACCGAGCGTGCCGTGGAAGTCCTGATTCCAGCGCTGTTAGAGAAGGGCTACCGTTTCGTTACGGTCTCGGAGCTTGCGGAGCATAACGGAATCGAGATGGAAAAGCATAAGGCTTATGAGCATATGTAGGATAGGTTTCCGTATTTTGTGTACCCTTTTTGTCCCGGGGACTGTGTTACATTGACTTTGCATACGCTGGCGCTCTGCCGGACAAATGCAAAGTACGATGTGACGCAGTCCCCGGGACTTTTCAGGGTTACTAGGAGCCGCTGCTCTTTGTGCAACAGCCCCTAAAAATGCGGAAGTTTAAACAATTTCTTTTAAATCTCCGTCCCGGAAATCGTGGTCTTTTCTCCCTTTTTCAATGTCAGCTGCCGTGTCCTGCCCTGATAGACAAGCGTGACAGTCGTATCATGGTTTGGAAGCAGCGTGGCACGGACGAGCGCGCCGTGCTCCCAGACAAGGTCATAGGTGATGCCGCCGACGCCGCACAGACCGGTGATACTGCCGTCCGCCCAGGCCTTTGGCAGCGCCGGAAGCAGAACGGTACGGCGCTCGCTTGATTGCAGGAGCATTTCCGCGATGCCTGCGGTGGCGCCGAAGTTGCCGTCAATCTGGAACGGCGGGTGGTTGTCCAGCAGGTTTTCTAACGTCGAGCGCTGTAAAAGGAGCAGCAGATGCTCATAGCAGGCTTCTCCTTTCCAGAGCCTTGCATACATATTGATAATCCAGGCACGGCTCCAGCCGGTGTGGCCGCCGCCGTTGGCGAGCCTTCTGGCAAGCGTGGTCTCTGCCGCCTGACAGAGCTCCGGGGTGGCGTCCGGTGTAATCTGAAACGCCGGGTGCAGCGCCCAGAGATGGGAGATGTGCCGGTGTCCCGGCTCGGCTTCGTCATAGTCCTTCTGCCATTCCATAATCTGCCCGTGCCGTCCGGTCTGAAGTCCCGGAATCTTTGCATTGTATTCCGCTGCTTTTTTTAAGAATGCCGTATCGGTTTCCCCGGCAAGCGGCGCGGCAGACAACAGGTTTTCAAACAGCTCGTGCAGGATTTCATTGTCCATAGTCGCCCCGTAGGTCAGGCAGCCTCTTGTACCGTCCTCCATAATATAGGTGTTTTCCGGGGAAACGGAAGGACAGGTGACATAGGCTCCGTCTACTTCGATTAGAAAATCAAAGAAAAAGCGTACCGCTTCCTTTAGCACCGGATAATACTCCTTTAAAAACGCGAGGTCGCCGGTGTAGAGGTAGTGCTTCCAGATATGGGTGCAGAGCCATGCCGCGCCCATGACCCAGAAGGTGGCAGGGATATAGATGTCCTGCGGCGCGGTATCGCCCCACAGGTCCGTATTGTGGTGTGCGACAAAGCCGGAGCAGCCGTACATTTCCTTTGCGGTGCGGATGCCGTTTGGCAGCATGCGGCGCAGATGCTCGAACAGAGGCAGCTGGCATTCGGCAAGGTTGCAGCTGTTGGCAGGCCAGTAGTTCATTTCCGTGTTAATGTTAATCGTAAACTTGCTTCCCCAAGGGGCGCTGATGTCCTGGTTCCAGATTCCCTGCAGGTTGGCAGGCAGGCAGTCGCCGCGGCTGCTGGAGAGCAGAAGATACCTGCCGAATGAAAAATAGGTGGCAAGCAGTCCGTTGTCCGGATGCTCCGCGTCAATTCGTTTTAAGCGCTCCCCGGTAGAAAGCGCGTCAAGTGCGGTATCATAGGATAAGGAAAGCTGCATCCGCTTAAAATAAGGCTGATACTCTGCCAGATGCGCTTCATAAAGCTTATCGTAGGAAAGGGCGGCTGCTCTGGTTAAGGTTTCCTCTACCGTTTTCCGCGGGTCCTTGTAACGGAACGTGGTGGCGGCGGTAAGGAAGACACAGACCTCGGAAGCGTTCCGCGTAATCAGGTGCTCCCCGATTCCCTCTAAGGAGGCACCGTCGGAAACGAAGCGCATACCGCAGCAAAATTCCATCCCGTCGCTGCCAAGGTTGCCGGAAATATATAAGGAGTCGTCCGTGTGCTCCGTGGCATGGTAAAAGCTTCCGCGCTGCAGGGAGGCGGCAAGGTCCAGCGCGCCCGGCGCGGAGGAGGAGAATTTTGCGATGATACAGTTATAATCACGGCTTACAAACGTATCACAGCGATAGGTGATGCCGGTGCTTTCTTCGGTAGTGACCGTGCTGTGTAGGGCAGTCTCCAGGTCAAGCGTGCGAGAAAAGTTCCTGCCTTTTTTTATGCGTCCGCAGTAGTCAAAGTAAACGTCGCCGAGCGTCTGATAGGTATGCTGGCTCTGCGGGGTTCCGGTCAGGGCGTATTTGCAAAGCTCTTCTGCCTCTGCAATCTTTCCGGATAAAATCAGGGAGCGGATTTCCTCCAGATGCGCAAGCGCGTCCTTGTTGTTGCGGTTGCGTCTGCCTCCGAACCAGACGCTGTCCTCATTGAGCTGAAAATGCTCGTGGGTGTTTTCTCCGTAAATCATGGCGCCCAGCGTGCCGTTCCCTACCGGGAGCGCGCGGTTCCAGCTGCCGTTCGACGGGGTAGTGTAAATCAGCTGATTCATGCAATACCTCCTGTTGTAGTTTATATAATTATTATAGCGTTGTGTTTCCGGGTTTTATATAGTATAATGTGACAGATAGACGAAGAATATGGTATCTTGGCGAAGATGCTCCGGAGGCGGCGGATATGGAACAGAGGATGGAAAAGGAACGGAAGGGAAACCGGCAGGGGAAGCAGGGCGGCGGAGTCCGGTTTCTGCTGGAGGGCGTTGTGGTAAACGCATTGATGGTGAGCTACCGGCGGTTTACGGAGGTAATGCCGGAGCATGCGCACGGGGAAAATGTCTATGAGATTCATCTCGTAACGGACGGAAAGGGAACGGTTCTGTTAAACCGGGAGGCGCATCCGGTAAGCGGCGGGATTCTTTACATCACCGGACCCGGAGTGCTCCATGAGCAGATTTCCGATAAAGAAAGTCCGGTCACGGAGTTCGGGCTGTATCTGCAGCTTGAGGCGGACCGTCCGGGCGGGGAGCTGATACAAAGCCTGCGGCGGCATCCGATGTGGCATGGCAGGGGCAGGAAGTCGCTTCCGCTTCTGGCAGGGCAGATTTTATCGGAGCAGGCCACGGAGCAGCCGGGGAGTGCGGAAAAGCTGCCGCATCTTCTGGCAGATTTTTTAATTGAGTGTATCCGGAGCCTGCTTAAGCTGAAGGAGGAGGAAGAGCTGCTTCCGGCTCCCGAGGAGAAGTTTTCCGCCCATACGGTACAGGAGGAAAATGCGTTTCTGGTAACCGATGAGGTGTTTCTCTATGAATACCGGGAGATTACGTTGCAGGAGCTGGCACGCAGGCTCGGCTTCAGCGTGCGGCAGACGCAGCGGCTGTTGTACCGGATTTACGGAAAGTCGTTTACGCAGAAAAAGCTCGAGGCGAGGATGTCGGCGGCGCTGACCCTGCTGCAGAACAGCCGTTTCAGCATTACCGAAATCAGCGAGCAGCTCGGCTATTCTTCGATGGAGCATTTTTCCCATGCCTTTTCAAAATACTATGGCTGCGTACCAAGCAGGCTCCGCAAGGGAAAGTAAAGAAACTTAAGGAGCAGGTTTTAGGTTGAAATTTTAAAACCGGAATGTTATAATAATAACAAATAATGAGAAAAAGCAGAATGGAGTGTGCTATGGAGAATCAAAAAGAATTTAAGCCATATGTGCCGGCGGATAAGGTGACGCCGGAGATTACCGTGACCTCGGTCCTGATGGGAATCCTGTTAGCGGTCGTGTTTGGTGCAGCCAATGCGTATCTCGGGCTCCGCGTGGGTATGACGGTTTCCGCCTCGATTCCGGCAGCGGTGATTGCGATGGGCGTAATCCGTGTGATTATGCGCAAAAATTCAATTTTGGAAAGTAACATCGTGCAGACAATAGGCTCTGCCGGTGAGTCACTGGCAGCGGGGGCGATTTTTACCCTGCCTGCCCTGTTTTTATGGGCGAGGGACGGTATCATGGACAAGCCCGGCATCATTGAGATTACCCTGATTGCCCTGCTTGGCGGTCTGCTGGGTGTGTTTTTCATGGTTCCGCTCCGGAATGCGTTAATTGTAAGAGAGCACGGAACGCTTCCGTATCCGGAGGGAACTGCCTGCGCCGAGGTGCTTCTCGCAGGGGAAGAGGGCGGCGCGAATGCGTCCACCGTGTTTGCCGGTATGGGCTTTGCGGCGCTGTTTAAGTTTATTATTGACGGGATTAAGGCGGTTCCGGGCGAGGTATCGTTCCGCGTAAAGGGGTATGCGGGCGAAATCGGTACGCAGATTTATCCGGCGGTTATGAGCGTAGGCTACATCTGCGGACCGCGGATTTCCTCCTATATGTTTGCAGGGGGCGTGCTGAGCTGGCTTGTCCTGATTCCGCTCATTGTGCTGTTCGGGGAGACGCTTATCCTGAGTCCGGGAACGGCGCCGATTGGCGAGATATTTGCAGAAGGCGGCGCCGGTGCCATCTGGGACGTTTACATCCGTTATATCGGTGCGGGCGCCCTGGCAGCCGGAGGTATTATCAGTCTGGTGAAGTCACTTCCGCTGATTGTCCGGACCTTCCGCGATGCGGTAAAGGGTATGACGGCGGCAAAGGGCAGCGCAGAGGGCGGCCGTACCGCACAGGACATCAGCATCAAAATCGTACTGGGGGCAATCGCACTCCTGACGCTTCTGGTATGGCTTGTTCCGGCAGTTCCGGTCACGCTTCTCGGCGCAATTATTGTCGTTATTTTCGGATTCTTTTTTGCAACCGTGTCCTCCCGTATGGTAGGACTGGTCGGGAGCAGCAACAATCCGGTTTCCGGCATGGCAATCGCGACGCTTCTGATTGCAACCGTAATCCTGAAGGTAACCGGGGATTCCGGTGCAGAAGGGATGCGCAGTGCCATCGCCATCGGCTCGATTATCTGTATCGTGGCGGCAATTGCCGGAGATACCTCGCAGGACTTAAAGACCGGATATCTGCTCGGCGCGACGCCGAAGAAGCAGCAGATCGGAGAGCTGATTGGTATTGTTGCCGCAGCGCTTGCCATCGGCGGGACCTTATATCTGCTGGATAGCGCTTACAGCTTCGGTACCGAACAGCTCGGGGCGCCGCAGGCGACGCTGATGAAGATGATTATTGAAGGCGTAATGGAAGGGAATCTTCCGTGGGCGCTGGTATTCGTCGGCGTGTTCATTGCGGTGGTTGTCGAGTTAATCGGAATCCCGGTGCTGCCGTTTGCTATCGGCGTATACCTTCCGGTACAGTTAAATGCCTGCATTATGGTAGGCGGTCTCGTCCGTCTTGCCCTTGATAAGAAGAAGGGGGGCGAGAAGGAAAAGAAGAGGATTACGAACGACGGAATTTTGTTCTGCTCCGGTATGATTGCAGGCGAGGGCCTTGTGGGCATCCTGCTCGCGCTGCTTGCCGTCATCGGCGTGGATTCCGCAATTGATATTTCCGAAAAGCTGAAGCTTCCGGCTGGCGTATCGGATGCGGCAAGTCTGGTTGTCTTTGCGTTGATTATTCTGTGTGTATTGAAGTTTTCTGTCTGGAAGAAGCAGAAGAAGGCGGAAGAAAGATAAGATGAAGAAGGAAAAACGGGAAAATTATCTGGAGCGCCGCCCGGTACGGAGAGAGGGGCTTGCCTGGAATACGGACAAGGAAGGTCTTGTGACGTTGGAACTGCCAAATACCGGTATTATGAACCGTGTGGCGCAGAGGCTTTTCAAAAAGCCGAAGGTAAGCTATGTGCATCTGGAGGAAATCGGGAGCTTTGTCTGGCCGCTGTTAGACGGCAGCAGAACGATTCTGACACTTGGTGAAGCGGTAAAGGAGCGGTTCGGCGAACAGGCCGAGCCGCTGTATGAGCGTCTGGCAAAATATTTTCAGATTCTGGACAGCTATCACTTTGTGGAATGGAAGCAGAACGATTAGAAAAATGGAGAAGTTATGAAAAGCTTTATTAAAAAATGTTGGAATATGTTTGTGAATCGTGAAACGATTACGTATGTCATTGCGGGTGTACTGACGACGTTAGTGAATTTTGTGATTTCCTTTTTGTTTTACGACTGCCTGCACTGGAATGAAAATTTCGTGACCGTGGTCGCATGGACGGCGGCGGTCGTGTTTGCCTATGTGATTAATAAATACTGGGTATTTTTAGAGAAGAAGGACGCTGCGGCAAAGGAGGCAGTGAAGTTCGGGAAGTTCGTTGTGGCGCGGCTGTTTACGTTTGCCGTGGAGTGGCTCGGCATCTTTATTTTTGTAACGACGCTTGAGGTGGAGTTCTGGCCGGTCAAGCTGGTGCTTGCGGTAATTGTCACCATATTGAACTATGTGTTCAGTAAGCTGTTCGTGTTTATTCGCGCGAAGGCAAAGTGAGGATAGTGTAAATTATATTTTCACTATCCGGGCGCGCCCGCGGGGTCAAATACCCTGCCCCTTCCGGGGCGGACAAGCGAAAGAGAAGCTAAGGCATGCCCCGTAGCTTTTCTGCGGGGTATTTGATTTCCGGTTCATGCAGGAAAAAAGAAAAGTAAGAAGAGTAAGAAAGGGGACGCTGTTATGGATTTTCCGGTTAAGGCGGCGGTTACGCTGAAAAAGGGTGCGGCAAAAAGCCTGAAGGCAGGCGGACTCTGGATTTATGATAATGAAATCGACACTATCATGGGGAGCGTGGAGGACGGGGAGCTGGTCTGCGTAAAGGACTTTGACGGGTATGGGCTCGGAACCGGATTCCTCAACCGGAGGTCGAAGCTTACGGTGCGGATGCTGACAAGGGAAAAGGACACGGAGATTACGGAGGCGTTTCTCGAAAAGCGTGTGCGCGCGGCGTGGGAATACCGTAAGAAGACCGTAGATACGGGAAGCTGCCGTCTGATTTTCGGGGAAGCGGATTTTCTGCCGGGGCTTGTCGTGGATAAGTTTTCCAATGTCTGCGTGGTGCAGTCGCTTGCCCTTGGCATGGAGCGTTTAAAGCCTGTCATTCTGGAGGCGTTAAAAAGGGTGCTTGCGGAGGACGGGATTGTGCTGCGCGGTATTTATGAGCGCAGTGATGCAAAGGTGCGTGAGCAGGAGGGCATGGAGCGCGTGAAGGGCTTTTTGTCCGAGCCGTTTGATACCGAGGTGGAAATCGTGGAAAACGGCGTGCGTTATCTGGTGGATGTGGCAGACGGACAGAAGACGGGCTTTTTCTTAGACCAGAAGTATAACCGTCTGGCGGTGCAGAAGCTTTGCCGGGATGCGGAGGTGTTGGATTGCTTTACCCACACCGGTTCGTTTGCGTTAAATGCAGGGCTTGCCGGGGCAAAGCAGGTGCTTGGCGTGGACGCGTCGGAGACTGCGGTTGCACAGGCAGAGAAGAATGCTACGCTCAACGGGCTCTCGGACCGGGTCTCCTTCCGGTGCGCGGATGTGTTTGAGCTTCTGCCGAAGCTTGTGCAGGACGGGAAGCAGTACGATGTGGTGATACTGGACCCTCCGGCGTTTACGAAGTCCCGCAGCTCCGTGAAGAATGCGGCGAAGGGATACCGTGAAATCAACAGGCGCGGCTTTTCGCTTGTAAAGGACGGGGGCTATCTTTGTACCTGCTCCTGCTCCCACTTTATGACGCCGGAGCTGTTTGCGGAGACGCTTGCGCAGGCGGCGCGGGACGCCCATGTGCGGCTGCGTCAGGTGGAGTACCGGACACAGGCGCCGGACCACCCGATTCTGTGGTCGGCGGACGAGTCATATTATCTGAAGTTTTATATTTTTCAGGTGGTGAGGAGCTTTTAGTTTGCCAAATGGAGATAAGGAGGTCTGATACGATGCCGGGAATGCAGGATTTGAAACAGTTTTTGTGCTCAATGGCAAGGAATGCAGTGTGGCTTTCCATTGCAGGTGGCGACGGGCCGGAGGTGGGGCACTTTGGCGGCCTGCCGGATGTGCCGCCTGATTTTGTCTGGCCGTACTTTGAGACGGATACGTTTGATGATGATACAGTAAAACCGCGGCCGCTCAGTTTTCTGGCCCAGTTTGACTGTACAGCTTTAGCAGAACTGGATCGGGACGGGCTTCTGCCCCGGGAAGGGGTGTTATCCCTTTTCTATGAGATGGGCTCCCAACGCGGAGGTTTTGACCCGCAGGACGCAGGCTGTGCCCGCGTGTACTGGTTCCCGGAGGGCGCTGCGCTGCATCCGGCACCGTTTCCGGAGGATTTGCCGGACTTTGGCAGGCTTTCCAGGTTTCCGATCCGGGGTGCCAGTGAGGCGGACTATCCGGCTTACCAGGATGCCGAGTCAGCCATGCCGGATAAAGACTTTCCTGAAAAGGCCAGCATGTTTGATCAATATGATGAAGTGGTTGCCGCGCTGAGGAAAGAAGAAAGGAACGGAGCCTTACATAAGCTGTTGGGCTGGCCTAATATTATCCAGAATAACATGACGCAGGAGTGCGAGCTGGTGAGCCGGGGGCATTACTGCGGCAGTACATGGAACCGTATTCCGGCAGAGGACCGCCGGGAAGCAGAGCAGACTTCTTTGGAGAAATGGCGGCTGCTGTTTCAGTTAGATTCCTTTACACAGGGAGAGTTTTTTCTGGATTTCGGCGACTGTGGCAGCATCTATTTCTACATCCGCACAGAAGATCTGGCTGCCCGTCGTTTTGACCGGGTATGGCTGATTATGCAGTGCTATTAAAAACTTCCGGTTTTCGCGAATGGTTAAGGAAAATTTTTCATTTCCTCTTTACAAAATGTAGAAAGTGACGATATAATAAGTATAGAACTAATATTATTTTGTAGAACGATACAGCAAAAGTCAAGGAGGGCGATGCATATGTCAAACTATAATTTTACGAGTGCGTTTTTTGGCGGCTTCTCTTCAGGTTCTTCCTTTTCGGGACTGCTTGGAGAGTATAACTCCATCAAGAACGGTTCTTACAGAAGACTTTTAAAGTCGTATTACGGCAAGTACAATGCCGACGGTACGGCAAAGTCCACAGAGAAGGCGGAGCAGGAGAGAAAGCCTAAGACCAGTTCCGATACTATGGATTCCGCAAAGAAGCTGACCACGGTTTCCGAGAAGGCGACGGCGCTTCAGAATGCGGCAACCAAGCTCTCTGCAGTGAAGGAAGGGACTTCCTCCATCTATGCAAAGAAGACGCTTGTGGAGAAGAAGGACGGAGTCACGACGACCCGTACCGACTATGATTATGATACGGTGACAAGTGCAGTAAAGTCTCTTGTTACAGCGTACAATGAGACGCTGGACGAGGCGGCGAAGGTCGGTTCTGTTTCGGTACAGAATAAGGCAAAGTGGATGATGAGTGTTACGGCACAGTATAAGGATCAGCTTTCCGAGTTCGGTATTTCGGTAGATAAGGAAGGCAGACTTTCCTTGGATGAGAAGGTATTCCGCGGCAGGGAGATGCCGGATATCCAGGACTTCTTCGAGGGAAGCAATTCCTTTGCAAGCAAGCTTGCCAGAAAGGCATCGTCACTTTCCGGTGCAGCAGACCTTCAGGCGACAAGAGCGGCTTCCGCTTACACGCCGGCAGGTAACACATATAAGCCGGAGTCGATGAATTCCGGAACGGTATTTGATTCTTTGTTCTAAGCTGGTAAAAGATACCGGATTGTCCGGGGGACAGAATGCAAAGAATAGGGCTGTCGCGCAAGTGGCAGCCCTTTTTGGGTTCATAGGAGATACTGTGCCGCACGGAGTAATGTGCGCTTCCATAAAGCAGGAGGCGCTTTTCAGGAGGTTTTATGTTAAAGATAGGTTCACATGTCGGAATGAGCGGAAAGGAAATGTTTCTTGGTTCGGTAAAGGAAGCGCTTT
Organism: uncultured Lachnospiraceae bacterium; assembly: GCA_910579465.1. GTDB lineage: Bacteria > Bacillota > Clostridia > Lachnospirales > Lachnospiraceae > SIG307. The sequence continues at coordinate 22,435 of CAJTUB010000001.1, forward strand.
CCTATGAGGCAGATACGTTTATGCTGTATACCGGCGCGCCGCAGAATACGCGCCGTAAAAAGATAGAGGAGCTGAACCTTACGGCAGGCTGGGAGCTGATGAAGGAAAAAGGGCTTTCTGAGTTTGTTGTGCATGCGCCGTATATTATTAATCTTGCCAATACGGTGAAGCCGGAAACCTATGAGCTTGCAGTAGAATTCCTGCGGGAAGAGCTCCGCCGCACCGAGGCGATGGGGAGCCGGGTACTAATCCTGCATCCGGGCTCTCATGTGGGGGAGGGAGAGGATGCAGGACTTTCGCAGATTATCAAGGGCTTAAATGAAGTGCTGGACGCGGAGACGCCGGTGTGTATAGCACTTGAGACGATGGCGGGAAAGGGAAGCGAGCTGGGAAAGACCTTTGAGGAGCTGGCGCGTATTTATGACGGCGTAACGTATAATGATAAGCTGAGGATATGCTTTGATACCTGTCATGTGCATGATGCAGGCTATGATATCGTACATGATTTTGAAGGAGTAATCGGGCAGTTTGACCGGATTCTCGGAAAGGAGCAGATTGCCGTATTTCATCTGAATGACAGTAAAAATGTCTGCGGCGCACAGAAAGACCGCCATGAAAATATCGGCTTTGGGCAGATTGGGTTCGATGCGCTGAAAGAGATTGCCTACCGGGAGGAATTCAGCCATGTGCCGAAGATTCTGGAAACGCCATATGTAACAAAAACGCCGGAAGATAATGCGCGTGTCATTGCGCCGTACCGCGAGGAGATTGCAATGCTGCGGGCGGGAGTATTTGACCCGGAGTTGTATGGGCGGTTAAGAAAAATTTAAGGATATGATTGAAAAATATTGAAAAAATGACAAGGATATGATATGATTGGAATGTAAAATTAGTTAAGCATGAGGAGGAAACAAACATGGTAAAACAAAAGAGCATTCCGTTGTGTATCGTCCTTTCCATTGTTACCTGTGGTATTTATGGTATCATTTGGTTTATCAATTTGACGGACGATACGAATGCAGTAACTGGCGAAGAGGGGACGACTGGTATTGTGGCATTTCTGCTTTCCATTGTCACCTGCGGCATTTACATGCTGTACTGGAACTACAAGCAGGGAGAAAAGCTTGATAAGGTAAAGAGTGAAAAGGGAATGGCAAGCAGCAATAGCGGTATCCTTTACTTAATTCTTTCTGTTTTCGGACTTTCTCTTGTATCTTGGGCTCTGATGCAGGATTCCCTGAACAAGCTGGCATAACAATGAAAAAGCGTGCAAGAAAAGTAGCCGTTTGCGGTGCAGTTCTTTTATTGTGCGGAGTGTTATATGGATTGTTTTGTATGGCAACCGGAGTTGCGGTACCCTGTGTATTTTACCAGATTACAGGGTATCGTTGCCCCGGTTGCGGCGTTACACGGATGTGTCTCTGGATTTTGAAGGGGAATATTCCGGAAGCAGTCAAATGCAATCCCGCACTTTTCTTTTGTTCATTTCCTCTTGTGGGTATTCTGATTGACGGGGCATGCCGATATATAAAAACAGGGAGGAAGCAGTTACGGAAATGGCAGGAGGTTCTACTGTATATCATCGTTGGAATATTGCTGGTGCATGGGGTTTTAAGGAATATAGAGTGGTAACAAACGGGAGTTCAAATGTTTTAGGGAGAAAGGTCCGGAGGATTTTGCCATGAGAGAGAAGAAAAGAAGGATAGTGTTTGGAGGAAGGCGTATGCTTCCGCTTTTTCTGCTTTGTATGCTGTTAGCAGGCGTATGCTTTTTTGCGGGACCCACGGGGCAGATGGCCCTTGCGGCAGCAGAGGGGCAGCCGGAGGAAGGAAAAGCAGACGAAGGGCAGGCTGCGGACGGCACCCCGGAAGATGCGGGAGAGACTTCTGATTCAGAGGAAGGGCAGAACGAATATGTAGTAAAGCCGATGACAGGAGCAGATAAGTTCCGTTTATTCCTATGCTGTGTGTTCGGCGTCGGTATCTGTATTGTGGCGGCATTGTGGGGAGACCCGAGGGAACGCCTGAAGGACAAGTATAAGAGAGCAAGGAAGCAGCAGGCGCTCGAGGAGAAAAAGAAGAGACAGAGAGAGGAAAGAGAGGCAAGGCTGGCGGCGGAGAAGAAAGAGAAGCCGCAGTAATAGCCGGATTCATAATAAAAGCCATAAGAAAAGCGCGGCCCCATTCCGGCAGGCGTCATATCCTTTGCTATACAGGATATCCGCCAGCGGCAGGAACGGGACCGCGTTCTTTGTGCTTTTCTATTTATTTCTTGTCAAGGCTGTTCATCTTCATTGCACGAACCTTTAAGGAGAGCCCGAACAGGTTAATGAAGCCCTCGGCATCATGGTGGTCGTATAAATCACCGGTTGTAAAGGAGGCAATGCTCTCATTGTACAGGGAGTACGGGGAGGTGGTGCCCTGCTTGATGATATTGCCCTTGTAGAGCTTTAACTTAACCTCGCCGGTGACGTACTGCTGTGTGGACTCAACGAATGCCTGCAGCGCCTCGCGGAGCGGGGTGAACCACTTTCCTTCATAAACTACATCTGCATACTTATCACCGATTCCCTTTTTATAGGCAAGGGTATCACGGTCTAAGATTAACTCCTCTAACTGCTCGTGAGCCGCCATCAGGATGGTTCCGCCCGGTGTCTCGTAAACGCCGCGGGACTTCATGCCGACCACGCGGTTTTCCACGATGTCAACGATGCCGATGCCGTGCTTTCCGCCCAGCTTGTTCAATGCACGGAGGATATCGGAAGCCTTCATCTTTTCGCCGTTTAATGCAACCGGCGCGCCCTTTTCAAAGGTAAGGGAGATGGTCTCGCCCTCCTCCGGCGCCTTTTCCGGGGTAACGCCTAAGACTAACAGGTGGTCGTAGTTCGGGGCATTTGCCGGGTCTTCTAACTCAAGGCCCTCGTGGCTGATGTGCCAGAGGTTGCGGTCGCGGCTGTAGCTCTGACTTGCGTCAAACGGAAGCTCGATGCCGTGTGCGCGGCAGTATTCGATTTCCTCTTCACGGGAGGACATCTTCCAGGTGTCGTTGCACCTCCACGGAGCAATAATCTTTAACTCCGGTGCAAGCGCCTTGATACCAAGCTCAAAGCGGACCTGGTCGTTTCCTTTGCCGGTAGCGCCGTGACAGATAGCGACAGCGCCTTCCTTCTTTGCAATTTCCACTAACTTCTTTGCGATTACCGGACGTGCCATCGAGGTGCCGAGCAGGTACTTGTTCTCATATACAGCGCCTGCCTTTACGCAAGGAATGGCGTACTCGTCGATAAACTCGTCAACAACGTCCAGAATGTAGAGCTTCTCTGCACCGGAATACTTCGCGCGCTCCTCCAGACCGTCTAACTCGTTGCCCTGTCCTACGTCGATACAGCAGCAGACTACGTCGTAATCGTAGTTTTCCTTTAACCACGGAATGATAGCGGTCGTATCCAGACCACCGGAATAAGCTAAAATGACTTTTTCCTTCATAATATCCTCCTTTTGTACTTCGCGTACTGTTTTACAATCTAAGCACATGATACACGCGCTTTGCAAATAAGTCAAGAGAAAAATGAAAAAATGTTATAAATATTCATGTAACTTTATATCCCGATGGCTGCGTGCTGCCCTGATTTTGCAAGTGTGAACGCTTTGCCGGACCTCCTTTAAGAGCGGTTAAGCCGCTCGGTGGCGTCCTTACGGTAAACCGGTTCTAAGAGGTGATTCCGGCGTCGCTAAAGACCGCGAGCCGTCAGGCAAATGCAAAATCCCGGTAGCACGCAGCCGCCGGGATTTTCTAAAGCTATTATGAAAATGCGGAAATGTAGGGAAATAAGAGGAGAAAAGAGCTTGTATTTCAGGCTGTCCTGGCTTATAATAGAACAGATGCAGAATGGATACATGACAGTTCCGTGACCCGCGCGGACAGGCTTCGGGAGCGGGAGGCAGACAGGAGATGGCTAAGAGAGGTATTTGTATGAAGTATCGGATTGTACTTGCGTCGGGTTCGCCGAGAAGAAAAGAGATTCTGGCGCAGATTGGTGCGGCGTTTGAGGTTATCGTGAGTGACTGTGATGAAAAAACGGAGAGAAGGGAGCCGGAGGCGCTGGTAAAGGAGCTTTCCGCGCAGAAGGCGGCGGCAGTAGCGGAAAAGGTATCCGGCGCCGCAGTGGTTATCGGAGCGGATACGATTGTCGCGTTCCGCGGGGAAATCCTTGGCAAGCCGAAGGACACGGAGGACGCCAGGCGGATGCTTGCGATGTTAGCAGGAAATGTGCATCAGGTTTATACCGGCGTGTCCCTTATCCTAAAGGAAGAAACCGGGGAGAGCAGGACGATTACGTTTGCGGAATGCTCCGAGGTGGACGTAGAGGCAATGACGGCGCGGCAGATTGCGGAGTATGTTGCGACAGGCGAGCCTGCCGATAAGGCAGGGGCATATGCAATCCAGGGGAAATTCGCGCCCCATATCAGGGGAATCCGCGGGGATTACTATAACATCGTAGGGCTTCCGGTAGCCGGGATTTACCGGCGTTTGTATGAAGCCGGCATTGATTTGAAAACAGGTGAAAAAATATTTGCAAAAGGTATTGCATAATATTCAGATGTGTCGTATAATTATCGAAAGATATGGAAGCAGCAGGAGGAATAGGATATGATTAAGGTAGGAATTATCGGTTCGACCGGTTATGCAGGGCAGGAGCTTGTAAGGATTTTACTCGCGCATCCGGAGGCAAGGATTGTATGGTACGGTTCCAGGAGCTATGTCGATAAGAAGTATGCGGATGTGTTCCGCAATATGTTTACGTTAGTAGAGGATAAGTGTCTGGACGACAATATTCCGGAGCTGGCAAAGCAGGCAGACGTTATTTTCACGGCAACGCCGCAGGGCTTCTGCGCGTCGGTTGTCAATGATGAGGTGCTTGCCAACACGAAAATTATCGACCTGAGTGCGGATTTCCGCATCAAGGATGTGGCTGTCTATGAAAAGTGGTACGGCATCGAGCATAAGAGTCCGCAGTACATAAAAGAGGCGGTTTACGGCTTGTGTGAGATTAACCGGGAGGATATTAAGGGGGCGCGGCTTCTGGCGAATCCGGGCTGCTATACGACCTGCTCGATTCTTACGGCATATCCGTTGGCAAAGGAAGGGCTGATTGACCCGGACACCCTGATTGTGGATGCAAAGTCCGGCACCTCCGGCGCGGGGCGCTCGGCAAAGACAGATAATTTATTCTGTGAGGTAAATGAAAATATCAAGGCATACGGCGTAACGACTCATCGCCATACGCCGGAAATCGAGGAGCAGCTAGGCTATGCCGCAGGCAGGGAGATAACGATTAGCTTTACGCCGCACCTTGTGCCGATGAACCGCGGTATTCTCGTAACGGAATACGCTTCTCTGGTAAAGGATGTGACGGAGCAGGAGCTGCGTGAGATTTATCATAAGTATTACGACAGCGAGTATTTTGTGCGCGTCCTGGATGCCGGTGTCTGTCCGGAAACCCGCTTTGTGGAGGGCTCCAATTTCGTAGACGTAAATATAAAGGCAGACCCGAGGACGAAGCGTGTCATTATGATGGGCGCCATGGATAATCTCGTCAAGGGAGCCGCAGGGCAGGCGGTACAGAACATGAACCTGATGTTCGGACTGCCGGAGCGTATGGGACTGGAGCTGGTTCCGATGTTCCCGTAGCTTGCGGTATAGTTTCAGAGAAAGGAAGCATGGGCGGAGCGTCTGCGGCGTGTGACAGAAAGGAAACGCAGGCGGAGCGTCCTATGCAGAGTGTGACAGAAATGGAGCAGAAGGAAAACGAAAACGGGATTTTCATCCGCGTGATGGCGCCGGAGGACTATGACCGGGTGTACCGCCTCTGGTGCGGCATCAAGGGCTTCGGTATCCGGAGCATGGATGATTCGAAGGAAGGCGTGGAGAAGTTTTTGCAAAGAAATCCGGCAACCAGTGTAGTGGCAGAGGAAAATGGTGAAATCGTCGGCGCGATTTTGTGCGGGCATGACGGCAGGCGGGGCTGCTTTTACCATGTATGCGTAAAGGAGAGCCACAGAAAGCACGGCATCGGAAAGAAGATGGCGGCGGCGGCAATGCAGGCACTAAAGGAGGAGGGCATCAATAAGGTTTCCCTGATTGCCTTTAAGAGTAACCGGGGCGGCAACCGTTTCTGGCGTAAGGTCGGCTGGACCTTCCGAGAGGACCTGAATTATTATGATTTTACCTTAAATGAGAAAAATATTACACGGTTTATCGAATAGCTTATCGTCCGGAGGCATAGAACCTGCTGTAGATGGTCAGGAGAGCAGGGATTTATGCGGCACGGACAGGAAGGACGGACAGTATGAATATTATTGACGGCGGCGTAACGAGCGCAAAGGGCTTTGCCGCAGCCTGTACGGCGGCGGGAATCAAGTATAAGACAGGACGGAACGACATGGCGATGCTTTACAGCAGCCTGCCGTGCCGCAGCGCGGGGACGTTTACCACAAATGTGGTAAAGGCGGCTCCGGTGAAATGGGATAAACGTGTGGTAGAAGAGGGCGGAGACGTGCATGCGGTCGTAATCAATGCGGGCATTGCCAACGCCTGCACCGGGGAAGAGGGGATGCGTTACTGCAAGGAGACCGGCGAGGCGGCAGAGCGCCTGCTTTCCGTTCCGGCAGGGAACGTACTGGTGGCGTCTACCGGAGTTATCGGTATGCAGCTTCCGATGGACAGAATCTGCGCAGGGGTAGCCGCAATGGCGCCGCTGTTAAAGGAAGGCCGCGAGGCAGGGCATGCGGCGGCAAAGGCGATTATGACGACTGATACGAAGGAAAAGGAAGCGGCGGTAACGATTGAGGTAGGCGGCGTGACAGTTACGCTCGGCGGTATGTGCAAGGGTTCCGGCATGATTCATCCGAATATGTGTACGATGCTTGGCTTTATTACGACGGATGCCTGCATTTCCAAGACGCTTTTGCAGAAGGCGCTTTCTGAGACGGTCCGCGATACCTACAACATGGTTTCGGTGGACGGCGATACCTCGACCAATGACACAGTACTGCTTCTGGCAAACGGCGCGGCAGGGAATCCGGAGATTACGGAGGAAAACGGCGAGTATGAGAAGTTTAAGGAAGCGCTTTACTATATCAATGAAACGCTGGCAAAGAAGATTGCGGCGGACGGCGAGGGAGCGACAAAGCTCTTTACTACAAAGATTTTACATGCGGCAACGAAGGAGCAGGCAGTCGTATTTGCAAAGTCCGTGATTACGTCGAGTCTGACAAAGGCTGCCGTGTTCGGACAGGATGCAAACTGGGGCCGTATCCTCTGTGCGCTCGGGTATTCAGGAGAGAGCTTTGACCCGGATGCGGTGGATTTATACATTGAGAGCGAAAACGGGAAGCTGCAGCTGGTCGCAGGCGGCGCCGCGACGGATTATTCCGAGGAGGAGGCAACGAAGATTCTGTCCGCCTCCGAGGTAACGGCAGTCGCAGATATGAAGCAGGGAACGGCATCCGCTACCGCCTGGGGATGTGACCTGACCTTTGATTATGTAAAAATCAATGCGGACTACCGGAGCTGATGTACCATAGAGGTGCAGGAAAAGCCTTGCAGGTTCTGTGAGTGAAACGGAGTGCGGGGAAAGAGCATGGGAAAAAGAGCATAGGGGGAAAGAGTGCGGAAAAGGAATGCGGGGAAAGAAAGCGGTACAGGAAAGAAAGCGAGGAAGCAGACGATGGGAATGATAGAAGAGGTTATGTCAAAGGCAAATGTGCTGATTGAAGCCTTGCCGTATATTCAGAAGTTCAGGGATAAGATTGTAGTCGTAAAATACGGCGGCAGCGCAATGTTAGACGAAGGGCTGCAGCAGGATGTCATTAAGGACGTCGCCCTGTTGAAGCTGGTCGGGATGAAGCCGATTATCGTACACGGCGGCGGCAAGGAAATCAGCAAATGGGTCGGACTTTTAGGGAAGGAGCCGAGATTTGTACAGGGGCTGCGCGTGACTGATGCAGACACGATGGAAGTGGCAGAAATGGTGTTAAGTAAGGTAAACAAGCGTCTGGTGCAGATGTTAGAGCAGATTGGCGTAAAGGCGGCGGGAATCTGCGGCAAGGACGGCGGCACGTTAAAATGTGAGAAGAAGTATGCCAACGGGGAGGATATCGGATTTGTAGGGAATATTACCGAAGTGGATACGAATCTGATTGAAACGCTCCTGGTAAATGACTATATTCCGGTCATTGCACCGATTGGAATGGATGATGCATTTTATTCCTATAATATCAATGCGGACGATGCAGCCTGCGCGATTGCAACGGCAATGAATGCGGAAAAGCTTGCATTTTTAACTGATATTGAAGGCGTGTACCGCGACTTTGAGGATAAGTCTTCCCTGATTTCCGTGCTGACCTTAGCCGAGGCAGATAAGCTGTTAGCCTCCGGCGTTATCGGCGGCGGAATGCTTCCGAAGCTGCAGAACTGTATCGACGCGGTAAGGGAGGGCGTGTCCAGGGTACATATTATGGACGGGCGTATTGACCATTCCCTGCTTCTGGAGTTCTTTACCAATAAGGGTATCGGAACCGCAATTATCGGCAGTGAAAATACGCTTTATGAAAATGAGCGGTAGAAAGGAACGGTGGCTATGAAGAAGGAAGACTGTATTGCAAGGGCAGAGAAGGTCCTGATGCATACCTATGCAAGGTATCAGGTGGTCTTAGACCACGGCGAGGGCGTGTATCTGTATGATACGGACGGCAAAAGGTATCTGGACTTTTCTGCCGGAATTGCCGTATTTGCGCTGGGCTATGACGATAAAAAGTACAATGAGGCGGTAAAGGCACAGGTAGATAAGCTGCTGCACACCTCGAACTATTATTATAACGAGCCGACGACCCTTGCGGCGGAAAAGCTGACAAAGGCATCGGGGATGAGCCGCGTGTTTTTTACCAATAGCGGAACAGAGGCAATCGAGGGCGCGATTAAGCTTGCAAGAAAGTATTATTATAAGAAGCATGGCACGGCGGACAGTGAGATTATTGCCATGGAGCATTCCTTCCACGGCAGGAGCATGGGAGCCCTTGCCGTAACCGGGACGCCGAAGTACCGTACGGCATTCGAGCCGTTAATCGGCGGCGCGGTATTTGCAGAGTACAATAATCTGGAGAGCGTAAAGGCAAAGGTCAATGAAAAAACGGCTGCCGTGATTCTGGAGACTGTGCAGGGCGAGGGCGGCATTTATCCGGCAACGAAGGAGTTTTTACAGGGCGTCCGGAAGCTCTGCGATGAGAAGGGAATCCTGCTGATTCTGGATGAAATCCAGTGCGGTATGGGCAGGACCGGTACGATGTATGCGTACCAGCAGTATGGCGTGCAGCCGGATATTATGACGACGGCAAAGGCACTGGGCTGCGGTGTTCCGGTAGGCGCCTTTGCGGCGACGGAGGAGGTGGCTGCCGCCTATGAGCCGGGCGACCACGGGACGACCTACGGGGGGAATCCGTTTGTAACCCATGCAGTCAGCACGGTATTTGACCGGTTTGAGGAGCTGGGACTTTTAGAAAACGTAAAGGAAACCGGAGCATACCTGTACGCGCAGTTAGAGGCGCTGGCAGCCCGCCATACGGACAGCATCACGGCACACCGCGGCATCGGACTGATGCAGGGACTGGAGTTCCGGAGTCCGGTAAAGGATATCATTGCCCGCGCGATGGAGGCAGGACTGATTCTGATTGCCGCAGGAACGAACGTAATCCGGTTTGTTCCGTCGTTAGTGATTCAGAAGGAGCATGTCGATGAAATGATACGGCTGTTAGAGCAGAGCCTGTAGCGCTGTTTCAGGTCTGTACGGAGGTAGAAGCTTGGCTGAAACAAAACTCTATACGAAAAACAGTACCTTTCAGAAGTTTGAGGTACTGAAGACGAACCGCAATAAGCGCTACCGGTACAAGGAGTTTCTGGTGGAGGGCGTCCGGAGCCTGAAGGAAGCAGCGAAGAACGGCTGGAACATAAAATCGTTTCTTTATAATGAGGGGCATCTCTCCGACTGGGCGCAGGAGATGCTCCGGAGCGTAAAGACAGAAATGAACTATTGCCTGACTGCGGAGCTTATGGAGGCGCTCAGCGGGAAGGAAGATACGTCCGAGCTTATGGCTGTGATAGAGATGCGGGAAGACTGCCTGGAAGGAATCAGGCTTTCCGAAGTGCCGTTTCTTGTACTTTTTGACAGGCCTTCCAATAAAGGAAACCTCGGTACGATGATACGCTCCTGTGATGCGCTTGGTGCGGATGCGCTGATTATCACAGGGCATTCGGTTGACCTGTATGACCCGGATGTCGTGGTATCGGCAATGGGCTCATTTTTCAATATGCCGGTTATCCGGATTGAAGACAATAACGAGCTGTTTGCCTATTTGCACAGCTTAAAGGAGAAATATCCGGGCTTTGTCACAGCCGGAACGACTGCGCACAAGGAGACGCCGCTGTACTCCGTGGATTTTACCGTCCCGCTGATGCTGATGCTCGGTAATGAGACGATGGGGCTCAATAAAGCGTTTAAGGAATACTGCGATGTGCTTTGTACGATTCCGATGGCAGAAACGTCCTATGCCAGCTCCTTTAATGTCAGCTGCGCCGCTTCTATTCTGATGTATGAGGTCACAAGGCAGAGGGGGAGAGGCAAGGTGCCGCTGGATCAGGTGATAGAAAAATTGCGAAAGGATGGTTTGCTATGAGCAGTTTATTATCATACAAGGGTTATAACGGGACAGTGGAATATTCAAAAGAAGATAGCTGCCTTTTTGGAAAAGTAGTAGGAATAAAATCGTTATTGTCTTACGAAGGAAGTTATGTTAAGGAATTAGAACAGAATTTCCAAAACGTGATTGATGAATATCTGGAGGAATGTAAGAAGCAAAATGTAGAGCCGGAGAAGCCTTACAAGGGAACATTTAATGTCAGAATCAGCCCGGAGCTTCACCGGAACATTGCAGTCTATGCAATGGAACATGGGAAAAGCCTGAATGCGGCAGTAGAAGAGGCAATCGGAAATATGGTCGGGTGATGTCATCCGGGTATCCGGAAGCGTTTCTGAAGTTCAGATAAAATGAGAAAAGTAATCGAATGTATATCGGATTACCTTTTTTAATGAGCATGTGAAACTTTGGACCTGTTGACAAACTCTATTTTTAATGCTAAGTTGTTGCAAGGGGGCAGACGAAGTATTGGATTAGCTAAGCTGCTAACCCAAGGCTTCGTCTGTACTCCCTGCTTGACCTGTGACCTCCGCGCTATTAAAAAAGGTATTTGTTTTTAATTACTTTTATAACTATCTCTTAATCAATAAGAATAACGTATTCACAAAGATATGCTTTTAATAATACTCTGTCTTTTTTATAACCATGCAAAAGTTCAGTAACTCAAGTGCTTCATTAACGCTCAATTGATAGCGAATTTTTAATTGCATAAATAATTTTAGGATCACAGATTTCATAAACGACCGATCCATTATTTCGTTTTCGAGATGTTTTCTTTGTTAATCCAAGATTACACATCCCTGTAATATAATTAGTTGTTGAACCACCTGTTGATGCCATTTCTTTTAACTCAGCATTTGTGAAATCATGGTCTGATAATTTTAGTAAATGCTGAATATATGTATAAACATCATTTGTGTTTTTTCTTGCACCCTTCTTCCTAGGATAATGTTCATAAAAGTCAAAATTTACAACAAATCTTTCTAATCCCCGTTGTATTGCTTCATTACTAATTTTTTTGTTTGAATCCAATGAATGTTGAGTATTAAACAATTGGTCGAATATGTGCCATAAATCTCTTGGATTTGCATTACATAAATCAAATATTGTTTCAAACAGTTCCCAAGTAACATCCTCCTCAAACAGTTCCTTATAATTTTTTATCTTTTTATTCGAATATACATAGAGACGTTGATTTAATACTCTTTCCAATTCTTCTTGATTCCAGTCTATCCTATACACATTATTTTTTTGTGTGCGAAACCTTGAACTTAATCCTTCAAATGGAATACTCCATATAGAAAAAATAAGTTGAATATTAGGATTTAACAATAATTTACTATCCAAAAGAATCGATGAAATGAAATTAACAATCTCATCTGAATCATTTTCAAATCTAGCATCTTCGTCTAATTTATCAAAAAAAACAAGTGGCTTTGGGTATCCTAGCGTATTAATCATATCTAGGGTCCTGTTCAGTAAATCATATGATACCTCAATATCATAGAATTGTGCGTCTGACTCATATTTTATGTTTGGGAAAATTGATTTAATGTTTTCAGAATTAATCGGTGGCAAATAATGTCCAAATGAGTCAGTAAGAAATTTATTTCCAAAGTTTGCAGTTGCTGTTGCAAAAAAATTTAAAAATGATGTTATTGGTTTAGAAAATTTGTTTAGTAGTCTTTTTCCAAAAGATAACTGTACTTGATCTATTTGATCTGAAATTTGTTTTTCTGTCAAATTTTTTGCAAATCTATAAATCAAATATGATAATAAAATCTTGTCATTATTAGACATTTTCTTTATAGCCTTTTTGTTCGAGAAAAGTTTAGTTAGCAGTCCACGAACTATACTTTCTAAAAGCAAATGATAAAAATCTGATAGATTATTTTCTTTGCATACACTTTCGTAGTTTTCAATATATCCCATTATAGCATCGTGAGTTATCTTTTGACTTAAATCATTTAAAATTTTAGTTTTTCCACTTCCACGATTACCGACAACAATTGTTGTCAACGTATTTGTAAAGCTATTTTCCAACAACGAATAATTGGAAGGTTTAATAAATAGACCTGTCTTTTTTTCTTGTTCACTATTGTATATAGAGAACGGATACTCTTCCAAGCCAAACTTAGCATAGAACTTATCAAATGTCATTGTTAATACACCTCCCAAATATGTTTGTTTTTAACTCTACTTATCAATATATCATAATAACCCCCAAAAATCTACAAAATTACGCAATCTTTTTAAAAATATTTTTGAATTTCTATGTTTTCAGGATGTTTTGAAAAGCGTTTGTTCGGAAGAGCGCATTGAAAATTTATAGAAAAATCATTTTAAACATTGGAACCCTGGCGTGGCTTTGTTCAGATTGTTATTAGAGGAAGACGTGTTGTTTCTTTAAATAACCGTCTATTTTCAAAATACAGTAATTAAAAAGTGGTGCATAAAATATTGTGCTCTTTTTTTATAAAAATTGTAGAGAACTTGTAAAACAAAAGAAACTGGTATGGCATCCTGCAGGATTTTAAAAATTTTTGAAAAAGTCATTGACAAGATCTAAAAAATATTGTATACTAACGAAGTCACTGATAGCGAGATGCTGCTGTGGCTCAGTCGGTAGAGCGTCGCATTGGTAGTGCGGAGGTCACGGGTCCGATTCCCGTCAGCAGCTTTCAAAGAAACATTGACTTTAAAGGCTTTTAAGTTTTTAAAGTTGATGTTTTTTTCTCATTTGCCGAGCAATAGTTACTGTTTGGTTATTATAGCGAAGATGAGTGTAACTGATTTGTGACATTTGTGACAAAGGAAACTAGTATGAAAAAGTGGTCACTTGCAGATGCAGGACATAATAAGCAATATGATATGATGTTGCTATAAGTATGTCGTACCAGGTTCTTCTATTTTGCGGGTTTTCTACAATTTTTTAAAAAAGGAAGCGCGATATTTTATGCACTATTTCTTAAGTTTCCGCATTTTGGGGATAGAAGGTCATCAGAGGAGCAAAACGTTTTCTGGTATCGGCAATCTGCACAAAAACCACCTTGAAAATATAACATTCCATAATGAGTTTTGTACAAATTGCCGATGCTGTTTGTAGAGGAAGTCTATCTAAGAAGCTTTTAAAACTATCAAAATCCAAAAATATTTTTATTGACAAAATGAAATAAGTAGTAGTATAGTAGGGTAAAGTTGCGAGGGCGGCTTTGAAATTGAAAAAGCAATACAGATTAAAAGGAGAGAGATTATGAAAAAGATGAAGAAAACAGTATGTCTCGGCCTGGTTGCCGCAATGGCTGTTTCCGCATTTGCCGGCTGTGGCAAAAAGACGGATGATACCGTTTACAAAATCGGCGGTATCGGACCTCTGACCGGAAGTGCTGCAGATTACGGTATTTCCGTAAAGCAGGGCGCCGAAATTGCAATTGAAGAAATCAATGAAGCAGGCGGAATCAAGGTTGGAGATAAGACCTTAAAGATTGAGATGAAGTTTGAGGATGACGAGGCAAGTGCAGAACTTGCAACCACCGCTTACAATGCCGTAATGGACTGGGGCGCACAGGCAATTCTCGGAAACGTTACCTCCGGCGCATGCCTTGCAGTAAACCCGCTTTCCAACAAGGATGGCATTCTGCAGCTGACACCGTCCGGTTCCGCAGCAGGCTGCACCGAGTATGACAACGGCTTCCGTCTTTGCTTTACCGACCCGCTGCAGGGCCAGCTGATGGCTGACTATGCAAAGGAGCATGGCTACAATAAGATTGCAGTCATCTATAATAACTCCGATGATTACAGCTTCGGTATCAAGGATGCATTTAAGGCAAGAGTCGTTGAAAATGGCGGCGAGATTGTAGCAGAGGAGGCATTCGTTACCGATGCGACTGACTTTACTGCACAGCTTACCAATATCAAGAGTACCGATGCACAGGTAATTTTCGTACCGGCTTACTATAACGATGCGGCTTACATCATTTCCCAGGCAATCGAGCTTGGCATGAATCTTCCGTATCTTGGCTGTGACGGCTGGGACGGCGTTCTGGCGCAGTTAAAGGATAACCCGAACGCAGCAGACGGTTCCGTATTCTTAAGCCCGTTCGTGGCAACCATTGAGGATGAGAAGGTACAGAGCTTCGTGAAGAAGTATCAGGAGAAGTACAATTCCAGCCCGAGCCAGTTTGCAGCAGACGGTTATGACTGTATCTATGTATTCAAGGCTGCAGTAGAAAAGGCAGGCTCCGTAGCAAATGCCGATGTAATCGCAGCAATGGTAGGACTTGAGTTCGAGGGTCTGACCGGAAGCGCAACCTTTGATGCGAAGGGCGAGCCGAACAAGGGCGCTAAGTTCATCGAAATCAAAGATGCTTCTTATGTTGTACAGGAATAATTGCGGAATCCTTTGAACAGGGAAGCCGTGAAGAATAAGGAAGTCCCGCATTGCGTAAGGCAGTGCGGGATTTCTGCATTTTCTATGTTTAAAAAATCCGGAAATGCAAGGAGGTTCTGCTTGCGAAAGTGCGGGAAATATGTTAAAATATGCTGTATGTGACAGACCAGAATAATAGGGGATTTTTGAATGACAGAGAGGACAGGATAAGGTATGGAGACTTTTATATTACAGTTAATTAACGGAATCCGGACCGGCAGTATTTATGCGTTGATTGCGCTTGGCTATACGATGGTATACGGTATCGCAAAGATGATTAACTTTGCGCATGGCGATATTATCATGGTCGGTGCCTATGCGCTGTATCTGCTCTGGAGCGTGGCAGGGCTTCCGCTCCCGCTTGCAATGCTTCTTACCGTCGTGATTTGTGCGGTACTGGGCGTGACGATTGAGCGGGTGGCATATAAGCCGCTTAGAAAGGCGCCTTCCCTTGCGGTCCTGATTACGGCAATCGGTATGAGCTTTTTACTGCAGGCGCTTTCCCTGCTGTTGTTCGGGGCGACTCCGATTAAGTCGCAGAATATTGTGCAGCTGAAGGGCTTTCAGATTGGCTCTATTACAGTTCCGGGACTGCCGGTGCTGACGTTGGCAGTTACGGTCGTATGTATGGTTTCGCTTACGTTGTTTATCAATAAAACAAAGGCGGGACGCGCGATGCGCGCCGTTTCCGAGGATAAGCAGGCGGCGTCGCTGATGGGAATCAATGTAAACCGCACGATTTCCCTGACCTTTGCAATCGGCTCCGCGCTGGCAGCGGTGGCAGGTATTCTGTATCTGAGCCAGTATAAGTCGCTGACTCCGACGATGGGGGCGCTTCCGGGAATTAAGGCGTTTGTCGCGGCGGTGTTCGGCGGCATCGGAAGTATTCCGGGCGCAATGCTCGGCGGCATCCTGCTTGGCATTATCGAGGTCATGGCAAAGGCGTATATCAATTCGGCGCTGGCAGATGCCATTGTATTTGGTGTTCTCGTAATCGTTCTTCTGGTGAAGCCGTCCGGGCTTCTTGGCAAGAACCGTATTGAAAAGGTATAAGGAGGAACGACATGAACAGAAAGAAAAAACTTTCGGGAAAGGCGCTTATCCTTTTCAGAGCAGCAGTTATTGCAGTATTGTTTGTATTGCTTGCACTTGTAGTGGAGCTGAAGCTTCTAAACCGTATGATGCTGTCGTTAGTGATACCGGTAGGTGTCAATGTTATACTGGCAGTTTCGCTGAATATTACAGTTGGCTTTCTGGGAGAGTTGTCTCTCGGACATGCAGGCTTTATGGCGCTTGGCGCGTATACCTCAGCATTATTTACTTTAAATGTGAAAGGGCTTCCGCCGTTTTTTACGTTTCTTCTGGCGCTGCTGATTGGCGGTGTCGTAGCGGCATTTTTCGGTCTGGTAATCGGGATTCCGGTACTCCGCTTACATGGAGACTATCTTGCAATTGTGACGCTTGCGTTCGGTGAAATCATCCGCGGTGTCATCAATGTGCTTCCGGTGACCGGCCAGGCGATGGGACTTTCCCGTATTCCGCAGTATTCGACCTATGTATGGGTATTTTTCATTGCAGTGATTACGGTGCTGATTTCCATGAATTTGTTAAAGTCGAGGCATGGGCGTGCTATCTGTGCAATTCGTGATAACTATATTGCGGCGGAGGCAATGGGAATCCCGGTAACGCGCTTCAAGATTATGGCATTTGCGATTGCGGCGTTTTTTGCAGGGGTAGCGGGAGCGCTCTATGCGCATAACGTCACCTTTATTAAGCCGACAGATTTTGACTATAATAAGTCGATTGATATTCTTGTCTATGTGGTGCTCGGCGGTATGGGAAGCATCAAGGGTTCCGTGATTGCGGCTGTCGTGCTGACGCTGCTTCCGAATTTCCTCCGTTCCGCAGATAACCTCCGTATGCTTCTGTATGCGGCGGCGCTGATTGTCATTATGATATTTAATGCAGGCGGCTACAAGGCTCGTTTCCTTGAGAAGCGCAGGGCAAAGAAGGCAGAACGCATGGAAGAAAAGGAGGTGTAGCAGAATGGCATTATTAGAGGTAAAAAATCTCGGCATTTCCTTTGGCGGACTGCGTGCAGTGGACGGGGTCAACCTGGAAATAAAGGAAGGCCAGCTCTACGGTCTGATTGGTCCGAACGGCGCCGGAAAGACGACGATTTTTAATCTGCTGACCGGGGTATACCGTCCGACAGACGGTACGATTTTGTTAGATGGTGTTCCGTTAGTCGGCAGGAAGCCGGAGCAGATTTGTCAGGCAGGGGTCGCGAGAACCTTCCAGAATATCCGTCTGTTTAAAAAAATGACAGTGCTTGATAACGTAAAGCTGGCGCTCCACAATCAGGTCAGGTATTCCCTTGTAAAAAGCCTGCTGCACCTGTTCGGTTATAAAAAGGCAGAGGAGGATATGAATGCCCGCGCAATGGAGATTTTGAAGGTATTTGAACTGGACGGTCAGGCAGACTATCTTGCCTCCAATCTCCCATACGGGAAGCAGAGAAAGTTAGAGATTGCAAGAGCGCTGGCAACCAACCCGAAGCTTTTGCTGCTTGACGAGCCGGCTGCGGGAATGAATCCGAATGAGACGGAGGAGTTGATGAAAACCATCCGTTTTGTAAGAGACCATTATAAAATTACAATCCTGCTGATTGAACATGACATGAAGCTGGTTTCCGGTATCTGTGAGGAGCTGTTTGTGCTGAATTTTGGTACGGAGTTAGCGCACGGGGAGCCGTCTGCGGTATTAAACAATCCAGAGGTAGTAAAGGCTTATCTCGGCAATTAGTCAGTCAGGAGGCTTCTGCACAGGCAGGAAATGGAGGGATTACAATGGCAATGCTTACAATAAAGGACTTGAACGTATATTATGGTGTGATTCATGCCATCAAGGGAGTTTCCTTTGAGGTAAACGAGGGAGAGGTTATTGCACTGCTCGGGGCAAACGGAGCCGGCAAAACGACCATTCTTCATACGATTACCGGTCTTGTCCAGGCAAAGAGCGGTTCCGTCGATTTTGAGGAGCGGGAGCTGACAAAGGTGCCTGCGCATAAAATCGTTTCTCTCGGGATGGCACACGTTCCGGAGGGACGCCGCATTTTCTTAGAGCTTACGGTGTTTGAAAATCTCAGTATGGGAGCTTATACAAGAAAGGATAAGAAGGAGATTGCAGATACGCTTGAAATGGTGTATTCCAGATTCCCGCGCTTAAAGGAAAGAAGGAGCCAGATAGCGGGGACCCTTTCCGGCGGTGAGCAGCAGATGCTTGCAATGGGGCGCGCGCTGATGTCCCATCCGAAGATTATGCTGATGGATGAGCCGTCCATGGGACTTTCCCCGATTTTCGTAGAAGAGATTTTTGATATTATCCGTGAAATCAGCAAGGGCGGTACAACGGTGCTTCTGGTAGAGCAGAATGCGAAGAAGACGCTTCAGATTGCGGACCGGGCGTATGTATTAGAGACCGGGAAGATTGTACTTTCCGGTGACGCAAAGGAGCTGATGAATGATCCGAAGGTAAAGGCAGCTTATCTCGGGGAATAAAAACAAGGAGACGCTTCAGATCGCGTCCGGGAAGGAGAGACTGGTATGGGGAACTATGTCATTACGATTGCAAGAGGCTATGGCAGCGGCGGGCGCACCGTCGGGAAGATGCTGGCGGAGGAGCTTGGCATTCATTATTACGACAGGGAACTGATGCGTCTGGCATCGGACGAAAGCGGCATTAACGAGGAGCTTTTTGTAAAGGCAGATGAAAAGCTGAAGCAGAGCCTTTTATTTAAAATCGCGCGCCGGGAATACAACGGGGAGCTGATTCCGCCGGACAGGGAGGACTTTGTTTCCAATGATAACCTGTTTACGTATCAGGCAAAGGTAATCCGTGACCTTGCCAAAGAGGGCTCCTGCGTGATTATCGGCAGATGCGCCGACTATATCTTAAAGGACTATGACAATGTTATCCGCCTGTATATCCATGCGCCGTTGGAGGCATGCATCCGGCGTCTGGAGGGGATGATGAGCGGAACGGCGAAGGAGCTGGAGAAGAAAATCCTTGAGACGGACAAACGCCGCGCAGCATATTACAAGTATTATACCGGTAAGAACTGGACCGATGCCGGAAATTATGACCTGTGCCTGAATACGCAGGATATGGACTTTAAGACCTGTGTGGATATCGCGAAGGCATATCTTGAAATCCGGAAGGGAGTCTGAAAGGAGCAGTTTTGAATATTTTTATTGATGGAATGCAGGGAGCCGGAAAATCGACTCTTCTGACTCGTCTGTCCCAAGCCTTTCCGGAGTATCAGGCGTACCGGGAGGGAGACGCTTCACCTGCCGAGCTGGCATGGTGCAGCTATCTGACGGAGGAGCAGTATAAGGAGATGCTGTTAAGTTTCCCCGGGCTCCGGGAGGAAATCGAAAAGAAAACCATGACAGAGGGAAGCATGCGTATTGTACCTTATACGCAGATTCTTACGGAGCAGAGTGGCTTTCACAGGCAGATGGAGCAGTATGAAATCTACAACGCCAGAGTTCCCTTTGTACGTTTCCGGGAGATTATATTAAGCCGTTATGCGGCTCTGGATGCCGGACGGCATGTATTTGAGTGTTCTTTTTTTCAAAATGCAATAGAGAGCATGCTTCTGTATTATGAAACGCCGGAGGAGGAGATTGCGGCATTTTACAGGGAGGCATATAAGATTCTGAAGCCGAAGGGCTTCTTTCTGCTTTATCTGGACCCGGAGGATTTAAGGGAAAGCCTGCTCCGGATCAGGAAGGAGCGGGTAGATACGGAAGGCAGGGAGCTGTGGTATCCGATGATGCTCCGCTATCTGCAGGACTCGCCCTATGGCAAAACCCACCCGTTTACCGGGATGGAGGAGATGCTTGCGCATTTTGAACGGCGGAGAAGATTAGAGCTCCGCCTGATCCGGGAGGAGCTTTGCGGGGATGCTTTGATTCTGCCGGCAAAGAGGTATGACATGGAGCAGGTGATTGCAATGGTAAGGCAGAGGGGATGAAAATGGAAGAGATAACTCCTGAAAAGTCAGATGAAGTATTTGAACAGGCATTTGAACCCGGCTATCAGCTTGATAAAGAGAGGCGGGACTTGACCGGATACCGGAGCCGCGGGAGGCTTATCGTGAAACGGCAGGAATCGTACCCGCCTGCATCGGGGATGTCTATTTTGAAAAGGGCAGGTATCTGCAGGCAAAGGAATACTTTGATAAGGCGTATGAAAATCTGGACGAAGCAGGAGAGCAGAGCCCGTTTGTCGTGCTACGCTTCGGCGAATGCTGTTTTGAGCTTGGCGACGAGGAAAGCGCCCTCCGGTAGTTGCTCCGGGTGTACCGGATATTAGAAAAATCATAGAGCCTTTCCTACCGATACATAAATCAGAAATTCGTTTCACAACAACGGCTTTCTCGTCCATAATCCATTAGGCTTTTTGCCAAGAGGAACTTTTTAAGGGATGGGAAAATCAGAGGGGAAAGTCTAAATGCCCAAGCCCGCCGGTTAAGCATTTGCCCTTATCCTGTTTTTTTGGAGAGGCCGGGGGCGCAGGGGCAGAGCCACCGCAAAACCTACCGGCAGCCGCAGCAGTAGTGCAGATGGTTTTGTCGTTAGAATGGGGATTGTTTTCAGCGGGGAAATGTGTTATATTTTGGTGACGATTAGGTCGGCAAGCTAAAAATTTCCATTTAAGGAGAATATCGTATGAAACAAAATGTCAGATGTACGATGGAAGATGTCATTAACTTATTAAAGGAGAAATATTTGAAGGAGGGCGAGCAAGCCCTCTGCAACGACAATGATTGGCAGATGTATGTGGCAGATGATGAGTGGTTTTTAACAACTGCTTGCTGCATTACCGCGCCACCTGATTTTGACGAAGAAACCGATGAAGAAATCATTCCAGATTTTGCGGTTGAAAACGGAATGGACGGTTCTGTGCTGCCCGAAATTCTTCAAGATGTGATTATCAATGCACTTGAGCAGAAAAAAGACGCAACAAATGAAGAACTGTTAAAGGCACTGAACTATTATATGGATAGAGATACATTTATGTCATTTTGATTGAATAGCTATTTCAAAATCAGATTTCTGTCTGATGAAAGACCGAAACAGGGTGGCGTGCTTTCCCGCCAGTCCTCATGGCTCAATCTCTTGTAAAGGATAGTCAGCTTATCGTCTATTGTTTTTCTGCCTGTCCTGCTGAAATGGACGCTCACCTTGTAGGTAGTGGAGCCATCCGCTTTGTGATGTGCAGCGGCTTGTCGGTACGTTTAACCGCCCTGTGCCGCCTGTGGTCTGACTGCCTGTTTTATTCGGGGTATCCCCGTTCCTTTACGATACACTCCATTTCTTTTTGTAAGGGGTCCCATTCCATTCTTTTCCCTTCCTCTTCTTATTTGTTAAAATGAGAAGTTTCAGAGCAAGACTAGGAAAAAGGTAGCTTTTTCTGTAAATCTGCCCGTCTAAGCCTTGCCGGACAGATTTTGCTTGTTGAGGCGTTAAACGGTCGGGTCGACAGGTGGGACGTATCCCAAGCCCTCTTGAAAATCCTCCATTACCTACAGCACCGCGCAGGGCGGTTTTGACAAAGTTTTGAAAACCAGTTGAAATCGGAACCTAAATGTAGTATAATATATCAGACTGATATATTAAGAAAACGTAACAAAGGTGCCTATGAAAAGACAACGAATAAGAAAGCTATTTCTTATTACTTCCTTGCTCCTGTTTCCTGTTACGCTATACTATTTCAGCCCCGCCTTAATCATAAACGCAGGATTGAATGGAATAATCAACGGGAGTTTTATAGTTTTTGCTTTAATGTTTTTAATGTCTATTCCTTTCGGAAGATTATTTTGTTCCTATTTTTGTCCGGCGGGAGGATTGCAAGAATGTGCTTTTGCAGTCAACGAAAAAAGCCAAAACAAGGGTGGCGAAATTATATTAAACTCGCAATATGGAGTAGTTGGCTGATTATAGTCGGCATGTGTTGCCCTAAAAGCGTCTTGACTTTTGGAATAATTGAAAGAAAGGAAAATAGAAATGGCAAATGAAAAAAAGATTGATTGTGTGATTTTAGGTTTGCTGAGCCATGAAGAACTAACGGGATATGAAATAAAGAAACGAATGGATACCGCTCTTAAATATTTTTGGAGTGCGAGCTATGGTAGCATATATCCCGCCTTAAATGATTTGGTTAATCGCGGTCTGGCTACAAAAAGAGAAGATACAAACAGCAAAAGAAATAAGCTGATCTATACCATAACAGAAAACGGACGTGATTATTTGAAAAAATGGCTCTCGCTGCCCATTGAAAAGGATGAACTCCGTTATGAAACATTATTAAAATTATTTTTTGGAAGTGAAAAAGGTGAAGAGCAAGCGCTTATTCATATCGAAGCGTTTGAAAAAAGAATCCAGGAGGAATTGCCATATCTTTTATATGCAGAAACAATCTTAAATAGAAATTTGAATGATGACACTGCACACAAATATTATCTGCTTACGGTAGAGTTTGGGATAAAAACCTATCAGACGTATTTGGAATGGTGTAAGGAAGCAAAAAATCTTTTAGGTGGGGGACAATAGTATGTTTGGAAATTTGGGATTTTCCTATATAGGATTACTTTTTTTATTGATGCTATTTATTCCCAATATCATATGGTCAAAAAGTAAGCCCCAGGGATATACGTCTGAAAAAGAAAATAAAATCCTGCTGTTCTTTGAAAGATTAGGGGAAGCATTGACCTGTTGCTGTTCATTGGTATTTTCTGATTTCAATATACATAAATGGACGCTTTGGTCTTTCTGGCTGATTGCGGCTTTCATTTTAATGATAATGTATGAAGCATGGTGGGTACGTTATTTTCGGAGCGAACGCAAGTTATCAGACTTTTACAGTAGTTTTTTTGGTATCCCCCTTGCCGGGGCAACGCTGCCGGTGATTGCGTTTTTTATGTTGGGAATGTACGGAAAGGTCGGATGTATGTTAATCGCAACACTTATTTTAGGTATCGGACATATAGGCATACATATTCAACACAAAAAAGGTATTGATATTGAAAATTAGAAAGAGATTTAACATGGAATATAGGATGAACTTTGATTAGGAACACGAAAAGGGAAGAATTGGTCTGTCGGGGTCCGTCCTATTTTGATTAATTGAGAGAGTGCTTTGGAACGAGAACCGACAGCAGAACAGGCAACAAGGCAGAGTGAAACATCACAATCAAAACTGCAGAAGAGGGAAATGAAATCCGGGATTCCCGGGACTGTGGATAATGCACACGGTCCCGGGATATTTTTTGCTATTCAGTTTCCCTGACCGGACGGGTTACCTCCTTCAGCCATTCCCCTTCTTCCTTTGTCAGATACGGGAGCAGGGTTTCATAGACCATTTTGTGGTACTCATTCAGTGTGTTTCTCTCAGAGGCAGTCAGCTCCTCCGGAAGCACTGCCTCTAAGTCAATCGGCGTTACGGTCAGGGTTTCAAAGTACATGAACTGGCCGTATTCGTTTTTTTCTCCCTTTTTACAGACCAGCTCGTTTTCAATGCGGATGCCGTGGCTGCCCTCGATATAAACGCCCGGTTCGTTGGTGGTTACCATGCCTTCCTCCAGAACGCAGTTGTCATTCCGTTCCGGGACGATACGCCAACGGAAGCCGTTCGGTGCCTCGTGGACGTTTAAAAGGTAGCCGACGCCGTGACCGGTGCCGCACCGGTAGTCCAGTCCCGTCTGCCAGAGAGGGCTGCGGGCAATGATATCAAAATTTACCCCGCGGCAGCCATAGAGGAACCTTGCTGCGGAGAGGGAGAGCATTCCGCGCAGCACGGCAGTATAATGCCGCTTCCATTCGTAGGGGATGTCGCCGAGGACATAGGTTCTGGTGACGTCGGTCGTACCCTCATAATACTGTCCGCCGGAATCGACCAAAAGGAGCCCCTCTGGCCTTAATTCGGCGGAGGACTCCCTGTCTGCGCAGTAGTGCATCATGGCGGCATTTGCGTTGTAGGCGGAAATGGTTTCAAAGCTCGGTTCTAAAAAGCCTTCCTGCTCCCTTCTGAGGGAAAGAAGAACGTCTGCGGCGGAGACCTCGGTAATTGTCTGTTTCCCTATCGTATGCTTCAGCCAGTACATAAATTTTGTTACTGCAATGCCGTCCTTTACATGGGCAGCGGCAAGATTCTTAAGCTCTACGGTATTTTTGACCGCCTTGGCAGAAAGAATAGGTCCTGTGGAGTCAAGCAGGGTGCATTCCTCCGGCAGTGCCTGCACCAGCGCGCAGTTGACACGTTTGGTATCTAATAAAACCGTACATTTGCAAAGCTTTGCCGCATCTTCGTAAATGGCATCGTAAGGGCGGAGGGTAATCCCCTCCTGCGCTAAGAGTGCCGATGTGGCAGCGTCTAATATGGCAGGATTCAGGTACAAAAATGCCTTGTTTTCCGTGACCATAGCATAGGAAAGCAGTACCGGATTGTGCAGAATGTCATTCCCGCGCAGATTAAACAGCCACGCGATGTCGTCCAGAGAGGTAATAAGGTAGACATCGGCAGAAAACTTCTGCTTATTGGAAAAAAGCTGCTTTTCTCCTTTTTTATAAATCGTTTCCGGCTGCACCTTCTTCATGGCGTCCCGGACTTCCGCAAGCTTTTGTACCGTACTTTTTCCGGTATAGCATTCTGCCAGACGGTAAGCAGGGCGGCAGGAGAGCGCAGGGCGTTCCTTCCAGAGCGGCTCTGTCAGGTCGATGTCACAGCGTATCGTAACCTTGTTCTTATCAGTAGCTTCTTTGAGCTGCTGCAAAAACGCATAGGAAAGCAGACGGCCGTCGAAGCCCAGTACGCCGCCGTCCTTTAACAGCTCCAGCAGCTTCTCCGCCGGCGTCGGGATATTTTCCATACCGCTACGGTACAGCGTGATACCGCTACCGGAAAGCTCCTGTTCTGCCTGGATAAAGTAGCGGCCGTCCGTGAAAAGCCCTGCCTCGTCCTGTGTGACAAACAGCGTCCCGGCAGAGCCGGTAAAGCCGGAGAGATAGGGAAGGATTCTGAAATAATCGCCGATATATTCCGAGCCGTGGAAATCCGCGGTAGGGATGTAATAGACGTCGATGCCGTTCTGCTTTAAAAGCAGACGCAGCTCGTTGATTCGTTCTGCAAATAAATTCATAAAGGGAGACCTCCTTTTTAACGCTTTTATCATAGCACAAACAGAGGGAAAAGAAAAGGGCGTTGCTCTCCTGTTTGTACGGACAAGGCTGCGCGTGGAGGAAAGGAACGGAATCTATTGGATACAGACGCCGGAGGAGGCGTTTCTTTATCCCTCCATTTGTGCGCAGATTACCAGGATTGATACCAATACGATAGACGTACTGGAGCTGAATACGGGAGAATACCGGTATTTGTACCGGGTCAATATTAAGGATACAAAGTTCCTTTGGCGCCATGAATTGATTCAGAAGGAGGATTTAAAGGAGGGGGATATTGTTTTTATCCAGTACGACGGGACCGTAAAGGATAGTTATCCGGCGAAAATAAAGGCGGAGCTTGTGTATTATCTCGGTGATAAGGAAAACTTTTTTAAGACAGGAGAGACAGGCGAGGAGGAATAATTTTTTTCAAAATCCCTCCGGCTGACACGGAATAGACACAGCAATAGACTATACTGGAAACGAGAACACAAAGGAGGACGGTCTTGGTGAAAGTATGGAAGAAAAAGAGAATCTGGCTGCTGCTTTTGTTTCCGTTTTCGGTGTTGTTTTTAGAGCTTGCAAAGCGGAGTACATGGTTTGCGGAAGAGGTGTTTGCAAAGCGCATTTATAAGGTGCATTCGATTGTAGTCTCAGCGGTGACGGGGCTTTTTCCGTTTTCGATGGCGGAATGGATTGTCGTCCTGTGTCCGGTTCTTTTTCTTGTTTTGTTTATCCGGTTTATTGTACATATCGTAAAGAAAAAGGAGGAACGCTTTTCCAGGTGTATCCTTGCCCTGATTAACGTGGCGTGCGTGGCTGCGGTCGTGTTTTTTGTGTATGTAATTGGCTGCGGCGTGAATTATCACCGGGTTTCCATTGCGGATTACCGGGAGATTACGGTACGGGATTCCGGCAAGGAGGAGCTGTTTGCGCTCTGTACGGAGCTGGCAGAGAGGGCGTCTGCGCTCCGGGAGGAGCTTGTTTCCTATGAGGATGGGGAGGGCGTGTTCCGTCTTCCTATGTCGAACCGGGAGCTGGGCAGGCTTGCCAAAGAAGGGTATGAGGCACTTTCTGCGGAGCTGCCGGTTTTGAAGGGGCTTTATCCGGCGCCGAAGGGAATCTGCTTTTCCAAGGTGTATTCCGCGATGGAGCTTACCGGAGTGTTTACCTGCTGGACGATGGAGGCAAACGTAAACGTCGATATCCCGGATTATTCCCGTGGCGCGACGATGACGCATGAGCTGGGGCATCTGCACGGATTTATGAAGGAGGAGGAGGCAAACTTCCTTGCCTACCTTGCCTGCATGGCATCGGATTCGCCAGTGCTGCAGTACAGCGGCACAATGCTGGCCCTGGTGTATTCGGGGAATGCGCTGGCATCGCAGGATGCGGAGCTTTACGGACAGCTCTGGGCAGGCTACCATGAGGGTATGGTACGTGACCTCCGTGCCAACAGCGCTTACTGGGACCAGTACCGGGATACTGCAATCAGCAAGGCGGCAGATAAGGTAAATGATACCTACTTAAAGGTCAACAAGCAGGAGGACGGCGTGAAAAGCTACGGGAGAGTCGTGGATTTACTGCTTGCTGAATACCGGAAGGAGCATAATTTAAAATAAATCAGGACATAAGTCGTATATAAAATGCGGAACCCCGGACATCCTTGAGTTTCCGCATTTTGCATATACCTTTGTGTCCCGGTCTGCTAAAAATTGCGGAAACTCGGGCGGCTCCCGTCTTGCAGGGAACGGGGAAGTGTGGTATGATTACCGTATCGGAGAAAAGGCGGTGACGGCGGAGCCATGGAAGAGTACAGACTGAATGATAAAGATATCCGCAAGGTGATTTATGGAAGCTTTTCCGGAAGCAGGGAAGAGACAAGGCTTTTAGAGGAGTTCCCGATGGGAGACAGCCGTGCAGACATGCTTCTGGTAACGCGTACAAAGCTGACAGGGCTTGAAATTAAGAGCGACAGGGATACTTTCGAGCGTCTGGCAAGGCAGATACGCGATTATGAGAGGTTTTTTGATACCAATTATCTTGTTACCGGGACCTACCATATAGAGGAGGCACTGCGGACTGTGCCGGAGCATTGGGGGATTTACGAGGTGTATGAGTCCGGAGAGGGCGCGTATGTGATGGAATGTGTCCGGGGAGCGGGCGTAGCGTTAAAGGATAATACGGAGGAGAAGCTCTGCCTGCTGTGGAGGAACGAGCTGATGCGGATTATACGGGAGTACCGTCTGGCAAATGGGAACTTACAGCGGAAGGAAAGAATGATTGCTAAAATCATGGGCGGATTGTCCCAGCCTGTGATTCAGAGTGAAATCTGTGCAGCGCTGCTTGCGCGTGAATATAAGTAGTAAAAGAAAAGCAGACGGTCATGCTACATCTGCTTTTTTACAATGTCATATTCATTATCAAAACGGTAATACGGACAGGATCTTGCCGTGCCCTGCGCCAGCCGGGAGAAGTCGTCCTCGTCCATGCCGCCTGCCATGCAGACATATTCCTCGTAGTCCTCATCATAGCGGTAATTGCTGCAGGTGTCACAGCTGTATTGTGTATTCATATGGAAATACCTCCTTGCTTTTACTGCTATTTTATCATAGTTCCGGGGAGATTGCATTATTTTTTTATTGGAAAGAAATGCAGAGATTATTTTTAGAACAGCGAATTATTTTGTGCGAATGAGAGGAAACTAGAATGGGAAACGCAGTGTATCGTTTTTTCGGACATCTTCATACAATCAATAAGCATAAACGGATGGTAATGAAGCATTGCTTCAGGCTTGGTCTGTACCGGCGGGGACTGCTCCATGATTTGTCCAAATATTCTCCGGGTGAATTTTTTGTAGGAGTCAGATATTTCCGGGGTGATATCAGCCCGAATAATATACAGCGCCAGTCGGAGGGAGTGGCAACGGCATGGCTGCACCATAAGGGACGGAATAAGCATCATTACGAGTATTGGATTGACTATAAGCAGGATGCCGAGTGTGAGCTTACAGGCATGAAAATGCCCCTTGCGTATGTGCTTGAAATGTTTTGTGACCGGGTAGCGGCAAGCAAGGTATATAACAAGGAAAAATATACACAGCGGGACCCGCTTGCCTATTATAAACGCGGACAGGGGAAACAGCTGATGCATGCGGAAACAGCGGCACTTCTGGAAAAGCTGCTTGTGATGTTAGCCGAGGAAGGGGAAGAGAAAACCTTTTCCTATATCCGGACGGAGCTGCTTGGAAAGAAAAAATAGTTTTTGGAGGAACAATTGCATTTTGCTTTAAAATATAGTATAGTAGAGTCGCGTCAGGGAAGCAAAGAGTGCAGTGAACACGAGAAAGGAGAACAGACGATGCAGGAAGAATGGAGAGGCTTTACATCAGGTGTCTGGGAGCGGGAGATTAACACAAGAGACTTCATTCAGAAAAATTTCAGCGTATATGAAGGAGACGAATCCTTTCTGGCAGGCCCGACGGCGGAAACCGAAGCGCTTTGGGAACAGGTATTAGAGCTGTCAAAAAAAGAGCGCGAGGCAGGCGGGGTTCTGGATATGGATACCGAAGTGATTTCCACGATTACATCGCACGGTCCGGGCTATTTAGATAAAGCAAAAGAAAAGATTGTAGGTTTCCAGACGGACAAGCCGTTTAAGCGTTCCTTGCAGCCGTACGGCGGAATCCGTATGGCAGCGAAGGCGTGCAGTGATAACGGTTATCAGATAGACCCACAGGTAGAGGAGTTTTTTACGATACACCGGAAGACACATAACGCCGGTGTGTTTGATGCGTATACGCCGGAGATGCGCGCGTGCCGTTCCAGTCATATTATTACGGGACTTCCGGATGCTTACGGCAGAGGGCGTATTATCGGGGATTACAGACGTGTGGCGCTGTATGGGGTAGACCGTCTGATCGAGGATAAGGAGGACCAGAAAGCTTCCACGCGGACGATTATGTATTCGGATGTTATCCGTGACCGTGAGGAGCTTTCGGAGCAGATCCGTGCCTTAAAGGATTTGAAAAAGCTCGGTGAGATTTACGGGTTTGATATCGGCAGGCCTGCGGCCAATGTGCAGGAGGCAATCCAGTGGCTTTATTTCGGCTATCTTGCCGCAGTAAAGGAGCAGAACGGTGCGGCAATGTCTTTGGGAAGAACCTCTACGTTCCTTGATATTTATGCGCAGCGCGACCTTAAGGAAGGACGTTTTACCGAGGAGCAGATACAGGAGTTTGTTGACCACTTTATTATGAAGCTGCGTCTCGTAAAGTTTGCAAGGACGCCGGAGTACAACGCACTGTTTTCCGGCGACCCGACCTGGGTGACGGAGTCGGTCGGCGGAATCGGTATTGACGGAAGACCGCTTGTCACGAAGATGTCGTTCCGTTATCTGCATACGCTGCAGAATCTCGGTCCGGCGCCGGAGCCGAATATGACCGTGCTCTGGTCGGTGCGGCTTCCGTTAGCGTTTAAACGGTACTGTGCGGCAATGTCCATCGAGTCCTCTTCAATTCAGTATGAGAATGACGATTTAATGCGTGTCGCCCACGGGGACGACTATGCCATTGCGTGCTGTGTTTCTTCCATGCGTATCGGAAAGGAAATGCAGTTTTTCGGCGCAAGGGCGAATCTTGCCAAGTGTCTCCTTTATGCCATCAACGGCGGCATAGATGAAATAACGAAAAAGCAGGTGGCGCCGGAGTACCGGCCGATTACGTCCGAGTATCTGGACTATGATGAGGTAATGCATAAGTATAAGGAAATGATGAAGTGGCTTGCACGCGTTTATGTAAACACGCTGAATATCATCCACTATATGCATGATAAGTATTGTTATGAAAAGCTGCAGATGGCACTGCATGACAAGAAGGTAACGCGCTGGTTTGCAACCGGCGTTGCAGGGCTTTCTGTCGTTGCGGATTCCCTTTCTGCAATTAAATATGCGAAGGTAAAGGTCATCCGTGATGCGGACGGGGTCGCAGTGGATTATGAGGTAGAAGGGGACTTCCCGAAGTACGGGAACGATGATGACCGTGTGGACGAGATTGCGAGAGAGGTTGTGCATACCTTTATGCAGTATATCAAGGGAAACCATACCTACCGCGGCGGTATTGCGACGACCTCCATCCTTACAATAACGTCGAATGTAGTATATGGAAAGAATACAGGAGCAACGCCGGACGGAAGAAAAGCGGGGCAGCCGTTTGCGCCGGGCGCAAATCCGATGCACGGAAGGGACCAGCATGGTGCGATTGCTTCGTTAGCTTCTGTTTCCAAAATCCCGTTCCGGGATGCGCAGGACGGTATTTCCAATACCTTTACGGTCATTCCGGGTGCGCTCGGCAAGGAGAATGTTGTAATTTCAGGCGATTTGGCAGTTGAGCTTTGTGAAGGCTGCTGCAATCCGGTGGCACAGAGTGCAGAACCGGATTACGGCACGGCAGAATAGAAAGGAGTCTGGACAATGAAAAAGGATACGGCACAGGTTGACAATCTGGTTGCACTGTTGGACGGCTATGTTGAACAGGGCGGACATCATTTGAACGTAAATGTGTTGAACCGTGAAATGCTCCTGGATGCACAGAAGCATCCGGAGAAGTACCCGCAGCTTACGGTAAGGGTATCGGGTTATGCGGTCAACTTCAACAAGCTTACCAAGGAGCAGCAGGACGAGGTGATTTCGCGTACCTTCCACGAGGTGATCTGATGAAGGGCTGGATTCATTCGGTAGAAAGCTTCGGGACCGTGGACGGTCCCGGAGTACGGATGGTCATCTTTTTCCAGGGCTGTCCGATGCGGTGTGCGTACTGTCATAACCCGGATACCTGGGGAATGAGACAGGGAACATTGATGGAGGCAGAGGAGCTTTTAGAGCGCTTCCGCAGGAACCGCAGCTATTATAGAAACGGCGGAATTACGGCTACCGGAGGGGAACCCCTCTGGCAGCCGGATTTTCTGATGGATTTGTTCCGGAGGGCAAAAAAAGAAGGGATTTCCACCTGCCTTGATACGTCAGGCGTCATTTTTCCATACCGGAAGACAGAGACCGGATGGGAGACGGCACAGAGCGGTATCCATGAAGATATCAGGGGATACGGTGTCCGTATGCCGTTTGAGGAGTACGAAGAGCTTTTTTCCATGACGGATTTGGTGCTGTTGGATTTAAAGCATATGGACTCCGGTCTGCACCGGAAGCTGACCGGGCATGCCAATGAAGCGGTCTTTGCCTTTTTGGAGTTTCTGGCGGAAAAGGAAGTTCCGGTCTGGATTCGCCGGGTTGCGGTGCCGGGACATACGGATGACCCGGAAGAGCTTTTACAGCTGGGCGAGTATATCGGCGGGTTTCCGAACGTAAAGGCAGTGGAGGTACTGCCGTATCATACGATGGGCCGTCAGAAATACGAGGCACTCGGAATCAGGTACCGTTTAGAGGGCGTACCGGAGGCAAGCGAAGAGGAAGCAAGGAAGGTCCGGGAACAGATTCTGAAGGGAATCCGTAAGAGACGGAGCGCAGGATAAGCCTGGTGGCTGTTTAAAAAATTTGAAAACCCGGAAAACACGATTGCCGAAAACGGAAAGAAATGGTATGATAAAAGTATCTTTGATAATATAGTGCCGAAAAGGCAAGGAAAGGGGCAGTAATTATGGAAATGAAGTCCATTCAGAGAGAGTTAAGCAGCAATTCCTATCCGGGCAGAGGGATTATTATCGGAAAGTCTCCGAACGGAACGTTTGCAGTAACCGCTTATTTTATTATGGGAAGAAGCGAAAACAGCAGAAACCGTGTCTTTGTGACCGAAGGAGAAGGAATCCGGACCGAGGCATTTGACCCGGGGAAGTTGAGCGACCCGAGCCTGATTATTTATGCGCCGGTACGCGTGCTTGGAAATAAGACGATTGTAACCAACGGGGACCAGACGGACACGATTTACGAGCTGATGGACAAGCAGCAGACCTTTGAACAGGCGCTTCGTACCAGGGAGTTTGAGCCGGATGCGCCGAATTATACCCCTCGGATTTCCGGCATTTTACATATCGAGGCTGGAACGTATCATTATGCGATGTCTATTTTAAAGAGCAATAACGGAGACCCGGACAGCTGTAACCGTTATACGTTTGCCTACACGAACCCGAAGGCAGGCGAAGGGCATTTTATCCACACCTATATGGGAGACGGCAGTCCGCTTCCGAGCTTTGAGGGGGAGCCGAAGCTTGTCAATACGGCAGATGATATCGACGCATATACCAAGCTCCTCTGGGAGAGTTTAAATGAGGAGAACAAGGTGTCCCTGTTTGTGCGTTATATCAATATTGCGTCCGGCAGCTATGAGACAAGAATTATAAATAAAAATAAGTAGTAAGAGAGGAATCGCAAGCTATGAAAGAAATCGAATTAAAGTACGGATGTAATCCGAACCAGAAGCCTTCTAGAATTTATATGGAGGGCGGAAAGGAATTGCCTGTGACCGTACTGAACGGCAGACCGGGCTACATCAATTTTCTGGATGCATTTAACGGCTGGCAGCTGGTAAGCGAGTTAAAAAAGGCGACGGGGCTTCCGGCGGCGACTTCGTTTAAGCATGTATCCCCGGCAGGTGCTGCAGTCGGGCTTCCGCTGACCGAAGTAGAGAGAAAGATTTACTGGGTAGACGATATGGGTGAGCTTACCCCGCTTGCGAGTGCATACGCAAGAGCGAGGGGCGCGGACCGTATGTCCTCGTTCGGGGATTTTATCGCGCTTTCCGATGTCTGCGACGAATGTACCGCGCGCATCATCAAGCGGGAGGTGTCCGACGGCGTGATTGCGCCGGGGTATACGCCGGAAGCGCTTGCTCTGTTAAAGGAAAAGAAGAAGGGAGCCTATAACGTGATTGAAATCGACCCGGCTTACGTTCCGGCGCCGCTTGAGCGCAAGGAGGTATACGGGATTACCTTCGAGCAGGGCAGAAACGAGTTAAAGGTAGACGATGCGCTTCTTTCTAATTTTGTAACAAAGAATCAGGCTTTGCCGGAGGCGGCGCGCATTGACCTGATTATTTCCCTGATTACCTTAAAGTATACGCAGTCGAACTCGGTGTGCTATGTAAAGGGCGGTCAGGCAATCGGCATCGGCGCAGGGCAGCAGTCCAGAATCCACTGCACCAGACTTGCAGGGAGTAAGGCGGACAACTGGTATCTGCGGCAGAACCCGAAGGTATTAAATCTGCCGTTCTTAGATAAAATCGGCAGGGCGGACCGTGACAATGCGATTGACCTGTATATCGGCGAGGATTATATGGATGTCCTGGCAGACGGCGCGTGGGAGAATATCTTCCGGACAAAGCCGGAGGTATTTACAAGAGAGGAAAAGCGTGCATGGCTGGATACGCTGACAGACGTGGCACTCGGTTCGGACGCGTTCTTCCCGTTCTCCGATAACATTGAGCGAGCTTTCCGCAGCGGTGTGAAGTACATTGCGGAACCGGGCGGTTCCGTAAGGGACGACCTTGTAATAGAGGCGGCAGATAAGCATGATATGGTGATGTGCTTTACCGGAATCCGGTTGTTCCATCACTAAGAAGAAAAGAAGCGGGGCCGCTGCGCTTTCTGCAGCAGCCCCCTTTTTTTGTTACTTAAGATAGGACATGTCGCTCATCCGTTTGATAAACCGTTTCCCTTCGTTGTTTTCAAACATATAGGAAACTCCACCTGGCAATCCCCAGAGTTCACAGGTGTTAATTGTTTCGACGTCCAGCCCGAGAAACATGGCGTTGAATACGCTTAATAAATCTCCGTGTGAAACGAGGATAATATTTTCCTCCTTACCTGCCATCAGTTCATCAAAGAATGGCTTTAACCGGTTCCATTCGTCCCTGCGGCTCTCGGCGTCGGAAAACATTCTGTCGTCGATGGTTACTTCCTGCTGTTCCGTATTTTCGCGAAGCCATTGTACTGATTTCCCACAGCATTTTCCGAGGTTTCGTTCTCTTAATTCGGTTCTTAATATCGGGGAAAGCCCTAAATGCTTCCCTACGTTTTCTGCTGTCTGCTTTGCCCGCAGTAAATCGGAAGAATACATAACAAATTGCTTCCCAGCCAGTTCATCCTTCAGGCGTTCGCCTATTTTATCTGCCTGTGCGACTCCCAGTTCAGATAAGGCCCAATCGGTCCAGGAACCGACCATTCCATTTGTGTGATGAATGGATTGTGTATGTTGTATTGTAATAATTGTTCGCATAAACCCCTCCTGATAAAAATAATTATCGTTTCCACTTCTCTAGCTTATAGCCCTTTTGTTCTAAGACAGCACGGAACGCCTCGGCAAAATCCAGAAACCTTTCCCGCTCCTCCGGCTGATGGATATTCTTTGGCCCGTACATGGTTTTCCTGCTGGAACCCTTTATGTTCAGAATCTCCCCGTAATCCCGGCTGCCTTTCTCATAGCGAAAGCACACCTGATAGATTTTCGGGGTGCAGGAGACATTGACAATCTTACTCATATCGATGTGCCAGGCATCCGTATGTTCCTTTAATTCGGAATCTACCTGGATTAATATGACGTCAAAGTCACTTTGCCGGTAGCCTACGATATAGTTGTAGAAGGTCGTTGTATTCGTATCAAAAAACCAGCCGTGTTCAAACTTGGAGCTGGTCATATACGCGTACAGAATTTCATAGGAATCCCCGTCTTCTACCGTTTCATTGAAAATCTCCCTCATCCTCTTTTTCTTTGCTTCGCAGTCCTCTTTGTCATAATCGGGCGGCTTCGGCTTTTTTGAAAATAAACCCATCTTTTTCTCCTCCTTTTTATTTCTTTAGAATTATACCATAGTTATGGGAAAATTGCGATATACTTTTGCGTTGAATTTCCGTTTTTTGTACCGCTTTACAGTTACAGATCGTATTCCTTGTAAGAAGGGGGCTGCCTTTGTGCGGCAGCCCCCGGTTTAGTTTTTATGCCTTTCTTCCGATGACAATCGCAAAGTAGGCATTGGAGGTGATTTTATATACCAGCGTATAAAATGCACCAATAATGAAGAAGCATATGACGGTGACAAGTATCATCAGCCGGAGGTTGCTTAAGTAAAACAGCTGCAGCAGCTTCCAGATAACCGGGAAGGCAAAGGCGAGGTGCAGACCCGCGAAGAGGAGCGGGGTGAAAAAGACCGTAAGCACCTGCGAGTTAATGGACTTCCGGATTTCCTTTTTCGTCATACCGACCTTTTGCATGATTTCAAACCGGTTCTGGTCTTCAAAGCCCTCCGATATCTGTTTGTAGTAGATAATCAGGACGGCGGCGAAGAGAAAAACAAAGCTCAGCAGGACGCCGATGAAAAACAGCCCTCCGTACAAGGAATAAAATTCGCCCCGCTCAATGTCCTTGCTGTGAAAAATGTAGCTGTAGCTTTCATTTTCTCCCTTCGGGATAACCGTAGTGAGTTCCCTGCGGATGCGTTCATAAACCTCTGTCTTTGTCCGGACATCGGCATCCATATCGAAATTGTAGGTCAGGTAAAGCCGTAACGGCGTTGCTTCCCAGGCTTCCCTGCCGTCAGACCAGAGTGCGGTAACTGCATCAAAATCTGATATCACAAGGAGGACAGAGGGAACAAGGGAAATAGAGGTCTGGCCAAGAAGTGCCTTTGGCGGCGGCGCCGCTTTTTTCACCCGGAAGGTTCTGACTCCCTCCAGGGAGAATGTTTCGCCAATCAGACCGGTTTCCTGGCTGAACAGGAGACATTCGTCCTCTTCAAGCGTCAAATCAGTTCCCGCAATACGATTGTAATCGTCCAGGGACAACAGCTGCAAATCCCCGGCATTTTTAAAGGTGTTGATGCCAAATTGCGTGTGCGCGCTTTCGTCGGAAAAAAAGCCATTTTCCATAAACATACCGGCTGCCTTGCCCAAGCCGTATTCCACTACATTTTTCTGCTCCGGTACCTTTTCCGTGATGAAACTGCGGATTTGTGCGGCGGTTTCCTCGTTAAAGTCTTTCTTCTGCGGTATCAGGCACTGCAGCATGATATCAGACGGATACATGGTATTGAGGTTATCCTCTGCGCCGGTGTACAGGCTGAATACGGAAGAAATCATAACGAGGACCATCGTAATCAGGATGCAGATGGAGGCAAGCCCGGCGCCGTTGCGCTTCATCCGGTATACCATGGAGGATACGGAAACAAAGTGGTTCGGTTGATAGTAATACCGTTTGTTTTTCTGCAAGAGGCGGCAGAGGGCAACCGAGGCGGAGATAAAGCACAGGTAGGTTGCAAGGATAACCAGGACGACCGCGATGAAAAACTTATAAAGCGCATCCAGAGGCTGTCTGACAGACAGGGCAATCAGGTAGGCAACGGCAAGGAGCAGTACGCCCAATACCGCAGGCAGCCAGTTTACCTTCGGCGGCTTTTCTCCTGTATTTGTGCTGTGCCAAAGCTCCAGGGGGCTGCTGCGGCAGACCTTGATTACGGAGTTTATCAGGATAATCAGATAAATTCCGGCGTAGAGGAGTGCTGTTTTTCCGGCGGAAGCCATATCAAGCCGGAGACTATCATCAACCTCCGAGTTTAACAGGTTCAGCATGCCAAGCTCTGCAAGCTTGGAAAGGGAAATACCAAGCAGCAGGCCGCCGACAATCGAAACGGCAGTCACAATCAGGTTTTCCCAGAGCATGATGCGTCCGAGGTTTCCCTTATCCATACCAAGAATATTGTAGAGACCAAATTCCCGGCTCCGTTTGCGGAGCAAAAAGGAATTGCTGTAAAAAATAAAAATCAGCGAAAAAATAGCAATTACGCCGCTGCCAAGCGGTAACAGTATCCGTAGGACGCTTCCGCCCTTCAGCTCTTCTAACAGCTCCGACTCCGATAAAAAGGAAAGGATGTAATACATCATTACCATGACGCTTCCGGTCAGGAGATAGGGAAGATAGAGCCGCATGTTTTTCCGGATGCCTTCGGCAGCCAGTTTCGGATAAAAGCCTGCTTTCATTGTTTTTCACCACCTGTCGCGAGCATAGTAAGCGTATCGGAAATCATCTGGTAAAGCTCTTCCCCGGTATGATTTCCGCGGTAAATCTGATGGAATACCTCGCCGTCCTTGATAAACAGGACCCGTCCTGCATGGCTTGCCGCCTTGACCGAATGGGTTACCATCAGAATCGTCTGGCCGGTTTTATTGATTTCCGTGAACAGACGGAGCAGCTCGTCGGTTGCCTTGGAGTCAAGGGCACCGGTCGGTTCGTCGGCTAAAATCAGCTTCGGGCGGGTAATCAGTGCCCTTGCAACCGCAGCGCGCTGCTTCTGGCCGCCGGAAACCTCATAAGGGTACTTTTTTAAGAGTCCGGTAATGCCAAGCTGCACCGCGACAGGCATGAGCCGCTCCCGCATTTCGGAATAGGAGCGCCCGGTCAGCACAAGGGGCAGATAAATATTGTCCTCAAGCGTAAAGGTATCCAAAAGATTAAAGTCCTGGAAAACAAAGCCGAGGTTGTCGCGGCGGAAGGCTGCCACCTGGGATTCCTTTATCCCGGAGAGGTCATTCCCGTCAAGCAGGACACAGCCGGCGGTCGGCTTGTCGAGCGCGGCAAGAATGTTCAGCAGGGTAGTTTTGCCGGAGCCGGATTCACCCATGATGGCAACATATTCGCCCTGCTCTACGTCAAAGGAAACGCTTTTTAACGCTTCCACCTTATTTCCGCCGAAGCGGCTGGTATAGATTTTCTGCACGCCGCTTACATTTAAAATATTCATCACAAAAATCCTCCTTTGGAATTTCTGCCCCTATTGTAGCAAAAGGGGGATTGTATTGCCATGCAATCGGCTTACAAATCCCCTTTACAATCTAACAATTTTGTAAGAAATTATTCAACCTCCAGTTCAGGACGTGCGAGAGAAATGGTAATTACAGTGCCCTCATCCGGCACGGACGCCGCGGTAATCGTATGTCCCAGGTTGGTACAGATGCGCCTGCACAGGTACAGACCGAGGCCGGTTGCCTTTTTATCAAGACGACCGTTGTATCCGGTATAGCCGTTCTCAAAGATACGGGGCAGGTCCTCCGGCGCGATGCCGATTCCGGTATCGCGGATACAAAGCTTTTTGTCCGGCAGAAGCGTAATGGTAATGCTGCCGGAGGGGGTGTATTTCAGGGCATTGGAGAGAACCTGCCCGATAACGAAGGAAAGCCATTTTTCATCAGTAAGTACGGTCGCATGGAGTGGCTCGTAAACCAGATTCAGCTTACGGGAAATAAACTCTCCGGCAAACTTTTTTACCGTCTGTCTTACGATGGAATCCAGATCGTACTCCTTTATGACATAGTCGGAGCTTCCGGAATCCAGCCGGAGAAAGGTGAGTACCATTTCCACATACTGCTCGATGTGTAAAAGGTCGGCGGAGAGGCTGCGGGAGAGAAGGGAATCCTCGTTCTGCAGCTGGAGCCGCATGGAGGCAATCGGGGTCTTAATCTGATGGACCCAGACCGTATAGTAGTCCGTCAGGTCAGAGCGGCGGCGGTTGGTATCGGTGCGATACCTGCCGTATTCCTCGCAAATCAGATGAAGAATCTGCTGGTAATCCCGTTCCTCGATGCTCTCCGGCAGCGGGAAAAGGGAATCAGCGACATCGGTATAGCTGCGCACGTTCTGTAGCAGCGTATGCTTTTTCTTTGCATGAAAAAAACCGGAAAGCAGGAACAAAAGCCCTGGCAGTACGCAGAGCGCGGCAGGATAGAGCACTGCCTTGACCGGAAGGTGGTAGAGGAGGAAGGTTATAAGGAAAATAAAGACAAAAACAGCGCCTGCTGTCAGTATGCGCCATTTTTGCCTGAGATAGTCTGCAAATAGCTTCAAAGTAAGTCACCTCAATTCTCGATGAGATAGCCTGCGCCAAAACGGGTCGTAATAAAGCCCTCCAGCCCTGCGGCATCGAGCCGCCTGCGGAGCCGGTTCACATTGACCGACAGCGTATTTTCATCTACAAAGCTGTCCGTTTTCCAAAGCTGCTCCATCAGCTTTTCCCGGCTTACGACAATCCCTTTGTTCTGCATCAGAATCAGCAGAATGCGAAATTCGTTTTTGGAAAGGGAAATCTTTTCGTCCCTGTAGGTGAGCGTGGCGTCGCCGGTGTTGAGGATTGCCCCGCGGTGCTCCAGCACCGGCACGGCGGAGGCAAAGTCGTAGGTCCTGCGGAGCATTGCCAAAAGCTTTGCCATAAGCACGCTCTGGTCAAAGGGCTTTGCGATAAAATCATCCGCGCCGAGGTTCATTGCCATAATCAGATTCATATTGTCGGCAGCAGAGGAAATGAAAATCACCGGAACCTTGGACACCTTGCGGATTTCGGTGCACCAGTGGTAGCCGTTAAAAAAGGGCAGGGCAATGTCTAACAGGATGATATGGGGATTAAATTCCGAAAACTCCGCCATGACATTCCGGAAGTTTTCAACGCAGCGGACTTCCAGGTTCCACAATTCCGCCTGTACCTTGATTGCTTCTGCAATTCCTCTGTCGTCTTCTATAATCAGTAATCGGTACATAGGTTTACTCCTGTCCTTTGATTTTTTTCAGCCATTTCCCGCTCCGGAGCCGGAAGAAGCACCAGACGCATTTGATAATCTGGTCAATCTTTAACAGGGTGTAAATCCAGAAGGACGGCCAGTGGAAAACGAGTCCTGCGAGGGCGCCGAGCGGAACCGAGGCAACCCATAGAAACAGGATATCGCCTGCCATCAGGAACTTGGTATCACCGCCTGCCCGTAAAACTCCCTTTGTCAGAATGGAGTTCATGGACTGGAAGATAACAATAAACAGGATGGCGTTCATTAAGTCCTTTGCAATCAGCTTAGCCTCCGGGGAAACCTTGTAATAGGCAATAATCGGGTCCCGCAGCAACAGGATGATGAGCGCTGCGAAGCAGCCGATGACAAAGCCCATCCAGAGGAAGGCATAGCCCTGCTTCTGCGCTTTTTCGTAGTCTCCCTCACCCATCGTATGACCGGTAATGATTCCGCTGGCGTTACAGATGCCCTGGACTAATACGGAGCTGAGCTGCTGCACTACGACGGTAACGGAGTTCGCCGCGACGAACGCCTTGCCAATCCGTCCCATGACCATCGCCACCGCGTTGTTGCCGAACGCCAGAAGGGCGTCGCTGATTAGAACAGGGATGCTGATACGGATGTATTCGCCGAGCAGGTCCCTGCACCGCATCGTAATGTCCCGCAGGCGGTAACGGATGCGCTTGTCGATAAAGAAGAAGTAGCCGCAGATAAAGCAGAGCTCAAAGACACGCGCAATCAGGGTGCCAAGTGCGGCACCTGCAATCTCCATACGCGGCGCGCCCAATTTACCGAAGATAAATACCCAGTTAAAGAAGACATTTACGAAAAATGCGGAAATGGAGCAGTACAGCGGAATCCGTACCTGGCCTACGGTACGCAGCACAATCGTGCAGGTCAGGGACAGCCCCATGCACAGATAGGTCGGAATCATCCAGTTTAAGTAGGTGACGCCGTGCCGGATGATTTCGGTCTCATCGGAATAAATCAGCATAATCAGGTCCGGCCAGAAGATAGTTGCCACGGTAAAGACAGTGGCAAAAATAAAGCAGAAGCGGAGCATAATCGTAATGGTCTTCTTTAAGGAAGACTTATCCTGCATGCCCCAGAACCTTGAGGTCAGAACAGAGGCACCCATGCCGATACCCATGCAGCAAATCATAAAGATGTTGATAAACTGTCCGGCAAGAGAGGCGGCGGAAAGCTGGTCGTCGCCCATGCTGCTCAGCATGATGGTGTCCATCAGGTTAATGCCGACCGTAATCAGGGACTGTAAAGAGACCGGAATGGCAATCCTTGCCATGCGGCCGTAGAGTTCCTTTGTTCCGAAATATTCCTTATACTTCCATTCTTTTTTCTTCATCATAGTACCCGGTTCCTTTAATTAATATGTAGTAATGATAGCGAGATATAATTCTATTTTATCACGGAATGCGTCCGGTGTCTATTTGAAAAAAGGATTATTTTAAAGACCCGCTATTGACATTAGTCTGATTTCATACTACAATAAGAAAAGTCTGATTTCGGACAACGGAGGAGGTATGCGTATGGATGTAACAGATATCAGGAGATTTAACCATCTTACCGCGGAGATTGACGCGGCTTATCACGAAATGGCGCTCCGGTTCGGCTTATCCGACAGTGCAATGCTGATTTTATATACGATTTGCGTGAACGGGGAGAGCTGTCCGCTGAACGAGATTATAAAGCTGTCGGGCATGAGCAAGCAGACGATACATTCCTCCCTGCATAAGTTAGAGAAGGAAGGGACGGTTGTCCTGGAGCAGCTTGATGCAAAGAAAAAGACGGTCCGCCTTACGACTCAGGGGAAGGCGCTTGCAGATGCTACGGCTGTCCGTATCGTCCGTCTGGAAAATGAGATTTTTGCTTCCTGGACAAAGGAGGAGAGGGAGCTGTATATCGGGCTGACAAAGCGGTATCTGGAGGAGTTTAAGGAGAGGGCGGGACTTTCGGGAGCCTCCCGTGGAGAATAGGAAAGAGAGGATAGAAAAAATGAAGAT
The DNA here is from genome assembly GCA_910579465.1 of uncultured Lachnospiraceae bacterium. GTDB lineage: Bacteria > Bacillota > Clostridia > Lachnospirales > Lachnospiraceae > SIG307. Next base: position 64,402 of record CAJTUB010000001.1, read on the forward strand.
TCAGCTATCGGATCATTTTACTTATAAAAAGCTGCTGCGTTTTACGCTCCCGTCGATTGTGATGATGATTTTTACATCGATTTACAGTGTGATTGACGGGTTTTTTGTTTCAAACTTTGCCGGGAAGACGCCCTTTGCCGCGGTAAACCTGATTATGCCGTTTTTGATGATTATCGGCTCGGTAGGCTTTATGTTCGGTGCGGGCGGAAGCGCACTGATTGCCAAGACGCTCGGAGAGGGCAAGAAGGAAAAGGCAAATGAGATTTTTTCCTTGATTGTCTATACGGTTCTGGGCTGCGGCGTGGTATTTGCCCTGCTGGGGATTGTGTTTCTGCGCCCGATTGCGGTTTTGCTGGGGGCAGAAGGGGAAATGCTTACGAACTGTGTTATTTACGGGAGGATTATTTTGCTGGCGCTTCCTGCCTTTATGCTGCAGTATGCATTCCAGAGCTTTTTTTCGCTTGCGGAAAAGCCGCAGTACGGGCTTGTAGTCACCGTTGCGGCAGGATTGACCAATATTGCGCTGGATGCACTGTTTGTCGCAGTGTTCCGCTGGGGACTCGTCGGTGCGGCGGCAGCGACCGCGTTCAGCCAGGCAGTCGGAGGCTTTGTCCCGCTGTTCTACTTTTTCCGCCGCAATGGGAGTCTGCTGCGGCTCGGAAAGACAAGGCTTGACGGAAGGGCGCTTTTACATGCTTCTTTTAACGGGATTTCGGAGCTGCTGTCCAATATTTCGTTTTCCTTCGTTGCGATTCTTTATAATGCGCAGCTTATGAGCTATGCGGGGGAAAACGGGGTTGCTGCCTATGGCGTCCTGATGTATGTCAGCATGATTTTTTCCGCCGTTTTCGTCGGATACTCGATGGGAAGCGCGCCGGTAACGGGGTATCACTACGGGGCGGAGAACCATGCGGAGCTGAAAAGCCTTTTAAGGAAAAGTCTTGGAATCATCAGTATTTTCTCCGTCGCAATGTTTGCGCTCGGAGAGGGTCTTGCCTACCCGTTGACAAAGCTTTTTGTCGGATACGATAAAGCGCTTATGGAGCTGACGTTAAGAGGATTTTTGTTTTTCTCGTTTTCGTTTTTATTTTTTGGAATTTCGATTTACGGCTCCTCCTTTTTTACGGCGCTCAATAACGGACCGGTATCCGCGCTGATTTCCTTTCTGCGTACGATGGTGTTCCAGGTTGCAGCGGTGCTTTTGCTTCCCCGTATCTGGGATATTGACGGAATCTGGCTTTCCATTGTTGCCGCAGAGGTCATGGCGGTGCTTGTAACGGCAGTGCTGCTTGTCCTGAAGCGGAAAAAGTATCATTATTAGGTGCCTTTGGGGGGATACGACGGCTTTTACAAGCGTGGTGTTGCCGGAATTTTATTACTGTAAAAAGGGCGGGCTGATTTATTTTTGCATGTATGAACCGGCGAAAAAACAGATTGTCAACCGGAAAAATTTGTGCTATAGTATTTTTATTATGGATAAAAAATTGATTAGTAAGCGCAGGAGGACATGGAAATGAAGAAGATTTATGAAGGCAAGACAAAGGATGTATTCAGCCTGGACAACGGAAACGTAATGCTGAAGTTTAAGGACGACTGTACCGGGAAGGACGGCGTATTTGACCCGGGCGAGAACAGCGTCGGTCTGACGATTGAGGGTATCGGTAAGGCAAACCTCCAGACCTCGGTGCATTACTTTGAGCTGTTAAAGAAGGCAGGTATCAAGACGCATTATGTGAGCGCGGATGTCGAGAATGCGACGATGGAGGTGCTTCCTGCGACAGTGTTCGGACATGGTCTTGAGGTAATCTGCCGTCTGGTTGCGACCGGTAGCTTTATCCGCAGATATGGGGAGTATATGAAGGACGGCACGGTTCTTGAGGGCGGCTATGTGGAGTGTACCTTTAAGAATGACGCTTTAGGCGACCCGCTCGTTACCTCCGAGGGGCTTGCAGCACTCGGCATTATGACGCCGGAGATGTTTGCAAGTATGAAGGAACAGACCTTAAAGATTACGAAGATTGTTGCAGACGATTTAAAGTCGATTGGGCTTGACCTTTGGGATATTAAGTTTGAGTTCGGTTACAATAACAACGAGGTAATTCTGATTGATGAGATTGCTTCCGGCAATATGCGCGTGTATAAGGACGGAAAGATTGTAGAGCCGGTAGAGCTGACCAAGTTAATTTTAAACAGATAATATGAATCCGGCCAGAGTGCCGCAGGCTTTGCCAAAGGAATCAGCTGCCCCCGGACAAGCGTTTTTGGGAACGTTTTGCTCCGGGGGCAGGTTTTCTTCCACTTAGGATGTCTGTCTGCGGAGGCAGGCGGTGGAAGCGTTACTTTGATTTTGGATTACGGTTAGTGCCGTTGGCGGCAAATTCATACTCCATATCATACAGATCATGATAGGATTCCAGCTCCGCATCGCTTGCAGGCGGATGATACATCATGCCGGTCAGCTCTGTGGCAGAGCTTACGTTCATGGTATCCAGGTCCGGAAAATCATCAGCTGCCGGAGCCGCCCTCCGGCTGGTTTTTTTGGACGCCGGCATTTGCAGCTTAGCGCCCTTTTTTTCCTGGGTTGTTGTTTCCTGTGACAAAAAAATACACCACCTTTCTGAAGGGTTGTCACAGGTAGTGTGTCCGGCAGAAAAGCGGCTCATTCCTTTGCGGTACAGGGGAGTTTTGGCAGGAAAATAGAACTGTGCTGCGGGTAAATTGTTTGGTTAAGGAGGAAAATTTTATGACAAAACGGGAGGAAGTGCTTGCCTACGGACTGTCGTTCCCGGACGTCTATGTTGATACGCCGTTCCACGATACGAACTGGGTACTGCTCCGCTGTAAGAAGAATAAAAAGGCATTTGCATGGACCTATGAGCGCAACGGGATAATGTGTGTCAATGTAAAAGTGAATCCGGAGTGGCGGGATTTCTTCCGGACGGCATATCCCTCCGTGCTTCCGGGATACCATCAGAACAAGGAGCACTGGAACACAATCCTGCTCGACGGTACCATACCGGAAGCCGAGATAAAGCGGATGATAGCGGAAAGCTATGACCTGCTTGCACCGAAGGATAAGAGGAAGCAGAAGAAGGGGTGAACCCAAAAGCTGCCCCGTATTTTATTCGACCATACGGATTTCTTTGATGACCGGCTGGTTTTCTGCGGCAACTGTGCCGTCGGAGTCAATGACCGGCGTGTTTTCACAGATGGCGTCTACGACGTCCATTCCGTCGGTTACAACACCGAACGCCGCATACTTTCCGTCCAGAAATGCAGAGTCCTCGTGTACGATAAAGAACTGGCAGCTTGCACTGTCATGAGGGTTTGCGCGTGCCATCGAAATGACACCCCGTGTGTGGGAGAGGTTGTTTTCGATGCCGTTTTCAGAAAACTCGCCCTGGACGTTGCGCTTTGCTTTCCCGCTGCCGTCGCCCTCCGGGTCGCCGCCCTGTATCATAAAGCCGCTGTAAACGCGGTGGAAGGTCAGACCGTCGTAAAAGCCTTCCTTTACAAGATTTACGAAATTGGTAACCGTTGCCGGTGCCGTATCGGCATCCAGGGTCAGGGCAATCGTGCCATAGTCCTTTACCTCGATTTCTACCTTGTATTCACCCGAAAGAAGTCCCTCCGAGGTATTGGTAAGAAGAGAGGTGTCGTCTGCCGTATCGTCTTTTTTATCTGCCTCGTCTTTTTTGCATGCTGCCACGGAAAAGAGCAGGACAAAGAGGGTAAGAAGGAAAAGTAATTTCTTTTTCATAAAAGCCTCCATCATCTGATAAAATCGTTTGTTGCTTTGTCCATCTTAGCAGAAAAATGTGTGCAATGTGTGTTTTAGGAGAGGCGAAATCATGCCCCGTAGCGCTACTGCAGGGGATTTGACTCCGGCATCGTCAGAAACCGGTCGGACAGCTGATAAGGTGTTCCATCCTTATCGGTAAACGTAAGTGCTAAATCGCCCGTTTCCCATCCGGAAGTGTCGGAAAAATTTGTCAGCAGTTCTTTTAAATAAGCTTCCGGGTCCTCCAGTTCAGAGAGCGCCGGCAGGGTTCCTGCTTCGATTGCCTTACTATAGTCGTCCAGCTCCTTTTCACTGATTCCTCCCGTGGAAGGATATAAATCAGAAGAACCGGCAGAGGAGCCTTCTGTAAAATGCCAGCCGTTTTTCCCGTTCTCAAAGTTTTCAATTTTAATGGAGCTTCCCACATATTCCAAGTCAAAACCAGCCTCCCGCAGAAGAATTCCTGTTTGTTGGGAGAGAGCATTGGCTGGCTGTGAGAGAGCGTTATTTGGCTGCGGGGCTTTGCCGCCGTCTGTGGAAGGGGACGGGGAAAGGCAGCCGGAAAATGACAGTGTAAGACTAAGGCAGAATACCCCGTAGAGTGTTTTTCGTTTCATGCTGTTACCTCCTTTGTTTCCTGTATATGAATTGTAATCAGCTTTCCTGCGGACAGCCCGAGGACTTCATCGGCATAAGAGGCTGCCCTGTGGGAATGTGTAACGAGGATGACACAGAGGCGCTCCTTCTTCACAAAGCCCGTCAGGAGCTTCATAATATCAGTTTCCGTAGTTTCATCCAGATTTCCGGTCGGTTCATCCGCAATCAAAATGCCGGGATGATGGGAAAGGGCTCTTGCAATGCCGGTCCGCTGCTGTTCCCCGCCGGAAAGCTTCAATATCTTTCTGTCAGCGGTCTCCCGTGGAATGCCGACTCTTTCAAGCAGCTGGTAGGCTGCCTCTTTTTTATTGCGGCACTTTTCCTTCGCAAGCTGCATGGCAAGAACTACATTTTCTACTGCGGTAGCGTTCAGCAAAAGATTATAGCTTTGGAACACTACGCCGATGTCCGAAGCGCGGTAATGGTTCCGGTCGATTTTTTTCAGGTCGTTTCCCGCATAGCAGACGGAGCCCTTCGTGCAGACATCAATGCCGGATAGCAGGGAGAGCAGCGTTGTCTTACCGGCACCGGATTTCCCGGTCACCGCATACATTTTTCCGGCCTCAAAGTCCGCCGTAATATCACGAAGTACGGGGGAAGCCGATTTTTCATAGGTATAGGAAACATGGTCTAAGTGAAGCAGGCTCATATGCGTCAGCTCCTTTCTGTCAAAATTTTCATTGGCTCATATCGTGTAATGCAGAGGATTCCTGCAATATTGGAAAGCAGTCCGAGCGCCAGGGAGGTAACAATGAGAAAGGCAACCGCCTCCGGCGTAAAGGTGACACGGATATGCTGTAATGCAGAGTAATCGGGGCGTTCACTGTTTTCCGTAGAGGACAGGATATCTCCGTAACTTGCTTCCGGAGATTCCCCGGCAAGCTTTGCCTGCTCCGAAAGGATTGCATTTGATACCGGCTGTGCCAGGGCAGTTCCGGAGCCAAGCCCGAGTCCGAGGCAGAGCAGAAGCACACAGGCAGATTCGAAAAGCAGGCCAAGCGCTACCTTTCCCTTTGACATTCCCATTGCCCTGAGAACGCCGATTTCGTATTTCCGTTCCCGGACGCCCAGCATGGACAGCAGGACCAGTACCAGGGAGCCGAAGCAGAAAATGATAATCAGGAAGGTCAGGGAAATCCTCTTCAGTCCTTTGACCGGTTTTACAATCTGGTCGTAGGCAGCCGAGTCCGTGTTTACGTTATAGATGTCATGCAGACCGTGCTCCCGGACATAGGCTTCGAACCCAGAGGCAAGCTCCGGGCTTTTCAGATAGTAAACAGCGGTGACGTATACTCCCGTCATGCCGGTTTGTTCAAACGTGGCGAAGCTGGTCAGGATCTCGTTTCGCCGGTGGTTAACTGCCCAGTTTGAGCCGTCAGGCTGCGGCGTGGTAATGTCGTTATAGATTCCGCATACCGTCAGGACCAGCGGGTCGGTCTCCGTGTTTACGTCCTCTAAGGTCATGGTATCGCCGATTGTCAGACCGTTGAGGTCTGCAAAGTCGCGACTGATGATACATTCGCCGGGAAGGTCAAAGAGACTGCCCTCTGCCAGCTCCCGGAGACCGAGGGAAAATTCCTCTATCATGGAGAACGCGGAATAGCCGATAACGACGGTATTCGGAGCCTGACGGCGCCGGGTTTGGTGCGGGGTATCGCCCTCCTTCGGGGTAAAGCCCGGGATTTCCGGGGAACTTTCCTCCCCTCCCTGGTCAAATCCCTGCAGCTGTGCTCCATATGTTTGTCTGGAGCCCTGAAATAAGGTATTTTTCAGGGCATCCGATTTCGAAAAGACAATGAGCTGCTCCGAAGAGATGGCAGGAGCCGAATAGATTCCGTTTTCGTCCGGTCCGAGTTGTAAAAGCTTTTTCAGGTCGGGCGTGAAGTATACGCTTGCGCAAAACCGGTCTGCATAGTCTTCAATCACGGCAGTAGTGGTAAAATGAATTATAGCTGCCATTGTAATCGAAGCCAGCATCACGGTTAATACGGCTCCGATGAACAGGTAGCGGCCTTTGTTGCGTACAATATTTTTCAGTGCGTGAACTGCCAGGTACATAAATCGCATCCTCCTTTTGGTGTTGGAAAGCTCCGCGGCTGCTTTCTGTATTTAGAATAACAGGGGGGATGTTAATCTGGTGTAAAGGGTGGAAATGTCATTTGGAAAACGGAGCCTTCGCCCTCCTTGCTTTCGACCCAGACAAATCCGTGGAATAAATCCGCCACATGGCGTACAAGGGTCAGGCCGATGCCGTAGCCGTCCTTTTTTCTGCTGCCGATGCGGTGACGGCTTTCAAAGATTTTTTCGAGTTGTTCTTCCGGAATACCGGTTCCGGAATCGGTCACGGAAACATAAGGGCAGTCCTTCTGGATTCCGACATAGACGGAAACAGGCTTGTTTTCCCCATATTTTATGGCATTGTCTATCAGATTTGATATAGCGCGGCAGAGCAGCAGTTCATCCCCGGCGATAAAAAGTACGGCATCCTCGTCAAAATCGAAGGAGATGTCCCGGAACAGCTTACGGTATTCGTCCGTGACCATACCGCACACAAGACTTAAATCCACCTTCTGGAGCTCTGTGACATTCATGGAAAGCGTCAGGATGTCATCCAGGTTTCTGACCATGCTGTCAATCTGTGCCAGCGCCTTAACGCCAGCGGCAGCATATTCGTTCTGCAGCGTAGCCCGGAGCAGGGCAAGGGCATTTTTCTGTTCATGGGAAATATAGGCACTCATGTGTTCGAAATCGGAAGATAGACGGGAAATTTCATTTTCCGCGTTCCGGAATGCGGTCTCTATCCCGGAGAATTCTGTCGGAAGTGCAGCTCCGGCGGTGCCTGTGGCTTTCCCAAAACGGCTCATACTGTCCGCGGTTTCCTTTATCGGACGGACAATGCGGCGGTTGAGAAGACAGGAAACCAAAAAGGACAGCAGCAGGGACAAGACAAATGCAATGAGAATAGAGAAGAACAGGATACGGGTGTACCAGGCGGAAAAAAGCGAATGAAGACTCTCCGCTGTTATCAGGCAGTTGTCCGGTTCATTGTTCAGTTCAGAAAGAGGGATGCTTAAGGCTTCCTCCGTAAGCTTCATATGTTCCATGGAAATATAATAGCCTTGCAGTTGCTCCGGGACGTTTGGTTTTATCGCCAGAAGAAGGAAAAGCAGGATAATAAAAAACAAACTTATCAGGAAAACGAAGTAAAATACGATGGTGTTCTGCAATTTTATTTTTCGGATTCCTGCCATAGCCGGTACCCCTTTCCTTTTACAGTAATTAACAGGTCCTGTCCGCTGGCGGCGTGCAGCTTTTTCCGGAGATTGGAAAGATGGACGCGCAGGACGGAGGAGAACAGGTCAAAGTCTTCGTTGTAAACATGCTCGATGATTTTTTCCCCGGATACGACCTCCGGATGGCTTTCTGCAATAAATTGGAGGATATCAAACTCCTTTGCGGAAAGCATAACCGGCTGTTTCTTCCATGCGGCAACCCTTGCGGAAGGGCAGAGGGAAAGCGGACCAATGTTGATTTCCGGGTTTGTCCGTCCGTAAAACCGCCGGATGACTGCATGGATGCGCGAGGTCAGCTCTACAAAGTCAAAGGGCTTGCTGATATAATCGTCCGCACCGGAATCAAGTCCGGAGGCTTTCTGGGCGGCACTGTCCCTTGCGGAAACAATAAGAACCGGAAGATTCCGTCCGCTGCTCCGCAGGAAGGAGAGGACTTCAAGCCCGTCCTTGTCCGGCAGGTTCAAATCAAGAAGAACGGCATCATAATCTGTCACATATGCCTTTTCTTCCCCGTCGGCGCCGGTGTTGGAGACGTCTACCGCAAAGCCCTGCCGTTCCAGCCCGGTTTTCATTTCATTTGCCAATCGGATATCATCTTCAATAATCAATAGACGCATTTATACACCTCCGGAGTAATCATAGCAGAACAAACGTTAATCCAATGTTAAGAAGGGGGGCGGACCAGAGCGAAGCGGAGACCGATGGTTGTCTTTCGCTTTTGGTGCACGAGACGGCCCACGAGGTCCGGGGGACCTCGGTTCTGGGCGGACCGGAGCGAAGCGGAGAAGATTCGAACTCGAGCCCCGGATCGGGGCTCGAATAAAAAGAAAGAACGGTATAACATACCGCTCTTTCTTTTTATCAAGCACGAGACGGGATTCGAACCCGCGACCCTCGCCTTGGCAAGGCGATACTCCACCACTGAGCCACTCGTGCAATGTAACTCTGCTTTCTTCAAGCAAGGAGTAGTATACCTTATAAAAAAGCGTTTGTCAACCTTTTTTTGAAAAAAATCAGGGCGGATTTCCAGGACAGCCTGTTAAGTGCAGTCAGGCGGCATGCTTTCTGGAGGAGCGGGCAGTAACAATCCTGCCGCGCAGGGTAGACTTACCGCGTTTTTTGCGCCGGATCAGGAAAATGCGGAACCAGATGCGGATACGGCGCAGCCGTGGGCGGATATAGAGCATCAGCGCAAACAGCAGGAGAAGGCTGCCAAGGATAAAGTAACCGGCGATGTTTAACTGGGAGAGCAGTACGAACGTATTCCACGAATCGCAGCGGAAGCTCTCCCCGGCATTCTGGATAGGAGCGGTATCCTTGCTGCTAAGAAGGTAGCTCCGGTAAATGTCATAGAAGGTACAACTGCCGTTCTGACCTTTTAAAAGCTGCTCCGAATAGTCCGAAACCGGCACGCCTGCCGCGTTTTTCGGCTGGATATCCAGAAGATGGAAGGTCTGTCCGGAAAGGTAGTGGAACATGGTGAACACGGAATTGTTTCCGATGACATAGTACAGCGTGTCATCGGACAGGGCGGAAAAGCTTCCGTCTTCGCCTAACAGTGCGATATCCGTCGCCCGGTTGTACAGGAAACGGTGCGGGTTATAGGAAAAGGAGAGCCCGCCGATGTAAGGCGTACCTGCATCGAATACGTTGGAAAGCGAAGCATAATATTCCGGAAGGTAGGAAATCTCTTTTCCGGACAGATAGAAGCCGTAAAGGGAGGAATCAAGCAGGGAAGAAAGTGCGTCGTCCTTTTCCAAGTCCGGAACCAGCAGCAGGGTAATGTCCGCGTTTAAGTCCGGGCGGCCTGCAGAGCGCAGGGCATGGGTGAGCTCGCTGCCGAGAACCGAGGCAGGGGTGGGAACTTCCCTGACCTCCCTGACAGGGAGGAAGCAGCCGGTCAGCAATAGCAGGCAGAACAGCGTACAGACGATGCCAAAGAGGGAAATACGGAGCTCCCCTTCGTAAATGGCAACCAGAATACGGTAGACGAAGCGTCGGCAGCCGCGGCGCAGCCGCCGCAAGGGGTGCCTTCTTTTGTGTCTTGTTTCTTTTATCATAATGGTGTCTCTCCTTTATAAAAGTCGATAAAGCGTTTTACGGAAGCGTTCTGTGCCGCGTTCTTGTTATAGGCAAAGCCTACGGTACGCCGGGCAAGGGTGTGGACGGGCGGAAGCTCCTTTAAGGTACCGTCTGCAAGCTCCTGCTCCACAAACTCGCGGATGACGCAGCCGATGCCAAGCCCGATTTTGGCAAACTCAATCAGCAAATCCATATTGCTGACCTCCAGAATCTGCCCGGTACGGATATTGTACTTTGTAAAATAGTCTTCAATATAAAGTCTTGTAATGTTCTTTGCATCTAAAAGCATCAGGTTTGCCCGCTCGAACAGCGCGCGCGGCGTATCGGAGGCGGAAGGCTCCCGTTCGCCGAGATTCTCTAAATATGCCGGGCTTGCGACAAAGGTGTCCTGAATCTTCTTCAGGGCGAAAAAGTCGATGCTCTTTGTCTGGGACGGCTTCCCGATTAACCCGATATCAAGCTTCCCTTCCTCTAGCTGTGCCAGTGTTTCGAAGGTAGAGCGGCATTCAATCGTAACTTTGATATGGGGGTAAGCATGAATGAAGCTTTGCAGATACGGAAGCAGCAGGTACTTACAAAGTGTAGTGCTTACACCGATTTTTATATGCCCGATGCCAAGTGAGTGAATCTTGCGGATGCTTTCCTCGCCCCGCCGCAGGGACTCAAAGGCAGAGCAGGTGTACTCATAAAGCAGGGCACCCTCCTCCGTCAGTTTAACGCCCCGCGAATTGCGGATAAACAGCTTGACGGAAAGGCTCTGCTCCAGTTTGCTGACTGCTTTGCTGATGGCGGGCTGGCTGATATACAGCTCTTTTGCCGCTTTGGAAATGTTTCCTGCTTCTGCAACTGCGTTAAAAATGCGGTAGGAGGACAAGGTGGACTCAAATTCCATGATGCCTCCTTTATATAACTAAAAGTTATAATAGATATTAACAATATGTATTTTAATTATAGCAAGGACTGTGTTATAATACAAGGGAAAAATGAAAAAAGCAGAAGATTTTTTGCTTCACGGGGAATATTTTACCGCGTCAGCGCGCGAAAGAAACTCCCCATATGAAGCAAAAGTGCCCGCGGAATGCGCTTTTTTGCAGGCGGGTTGTTTTGCAGGAAATGAAAATGGTAATGGAGGAAAAAGTAAAAAAAGGAAAGGAGAGCTATAACTATGGATTATAGGATAGCAGTCATTCCGGGCGACGGGATCGGACCGGAAATCGTTGCAGAGGCAAGGAAGGTACTGGAGGCGGTAGGAAGGAAATACGGACACAGGTTTTCCTATACCGAGGTCCTGATGGGAGGGGCGTCGATTGATGCAACCGGGGTTCCGCTGACCGATGAGGCGTTGGAGACCTGTAAGAAGAGCGATGCGGTGCTGCTCGGCGCGGTAGGAGGGGATACGAACACCTCCCCGTGGTATAAGCTGCCGCCGAACCTCCGCCCGGAGGCAGGGCTTCTGGCAATCCGCAAGGGGCTCGGTCTGTTTGCCAATATCCGTCCGGCAGTTTTGTTCCCGCAGCTGGCGGCAGCCTGTCCGCTGCGCCCGGACATTACCGAGGGAGGGTTTGATTTTGTTGTAATGCGTGAGCTGACCGGCGGTCTGTATTTCGGCGAGCGTCATACGGAAACCGTGGACGGGGTACGCAGGGCGACCGATACGCTCGTATATGATGAGAATGAAATCCGCCGTATTGCAAAATGGGGCTTTGAAATCGCCAGAAAGCGCAATAAGAGGGTGTGCAGCGTGGATAAGGCAAATGTGCTGGATTCCTCCCGCCTGTGGCGTGCGGTGGTCAAGGAGACCGCGGCAGATTATCCGGATGTGGAGCTTTCCGATATGCTCGTAGATAACTGTGCGATGCAGCTGGTCCGTGACCCGAAGCAGTTTGACGTAATCCTGACTGAGAATATGTTCGGTGATATTCTTTCCGATGAGGCAAGTATGGTGACCGGCTCCATCGGAATGCTGTCCTCCGCGAGCCTTGGCGAAGGGAAGCTTGGGCTTTATGAGCCGAGCCACGGCTCCGCGCCGGATATCGCGGGACAGAACAAGGCAAATCCGATTGCCACGATTCTTTCCGCGGCAATGATGTTACGGTATTCCTTTGATTTGGATAAAGAGGCGGATGCGGTAGAAGCGGCAATCCATACCGTATTGAACGACGGATACCGTACCGGCGACATTATGTCGGAGGGCTTGAAGCTCGTCGGCACGAAGGAAATGGGCGACCTGATTGTAGAACGTCTGGCATAAAAGGAGGAAATTACGATGGGAATGACAATGACACAGAAAATCCTGGCGGCGCATGCAGGACTGGAGAGCGTGACCGCAGGGCAGTTAATCGAGGCAGACCTTGACCTGGTGCTTGCCAATGATATTACGGGGCCGGTAGCGATTCACGAGGTGGAGCGCCTCAATAAAAAGACCGTATTTGATAAGGATAAGATTGCGCTTGTACCGGACCATTTTACGCCGAATAAGGATATCAAGTCCGCGGAGCACTGCAAGTGCGTCAGGGAGTTTGCAAAGCAGCATGACATTACGAACTATTTTGAGGTGGGCGAGATGGGAATCGAGCACGCGCTGCTTCCGGAAAAGGGACTGATTGTGGCAGGGGAGACCTGCATCGGCGCGGACTCCCACACCTGTACCTATGGTGCGTTGGGCGCATTCTCCACCGGTGTCGGCAGTACGGATATGGGTGCCGGAATGATTACCGGGAAGGCGTGGTTTAAGGTTCCGTCCGCAATCCGCTTCGTATTGCAGGGAAAGCCGAAGAAATGGGTAAGCGGCAAGGACGTGATTCTTCATATTATCGGGAAAATCGGCGTGGACGGTGCGTTGTATAAGTCGATGGAGTTTACGGGCGACGGCATACAGCATCTTACGATGGACGACCGTTTTACGATTGCGAACATGGCAATCGAGGCGGGCGCAAAGAACGGCATTTTCCCGGTGGATGAACTGACGGAGGCGTATATGAAGGAGCATTCCGCAAAGTCTTATCAGGTTTATGAGCCGGACGAAGATGCGGAGTATGATGAGACCTATGTCATCGAGTTAGATAAGCTGGAGCCGACGGTTGCGTTCCCGCATCTGCCGGAGAATACAAGGACCGTGAAGGAGTCCGGGGAGGTAAGGATTGACCAGGTGGTTATCGGCTCTTGTACGAACGGGCGTATTTCCGACCTGCGTGCGGCAGCAGAGGTCTTAAAGGGACGTCATGTGGCTCCGGGAATGCGCTGCATCGTTTTTCCGGCGACCCAGGGCATTTACTTACAGGCAATCGAAGAGGGGCTGCTTCAGACCTTTGTCATGGCAGGCGCCGTAGTCAGTACGCCGACCTGCGGACCGTGTCTTGGCGGACATATGGGGATTCTTGCCGCCGGAGAGCGGGCAGTTTCGACGACAAACCGTAACTTTGTAGGGCGCATGGGGCATGTGGATTCCGAGGTGTATCTTGCAAGCCCGGCGGTGGCAGCGGCAAGCGCGGTGCTCGGAAGGATTGCAGAACCGGCTGACCTTGGTCTGTAAGGAGAAATGGAGGAAAATAAGATGAAGGCGAATGGAACAGTACACAAGTATGGCGATAATGTAGATACCGATGTCATCATCCCGGCAAGATACTTAAACAGCTCCGACCCGAAGGAGCTGGCGAAGCACTGCATGGAGGATATTGACAAGGAGTTTGTGGCTAAGGTGAAGAGCGGTGATATCATGGTAGCGAATAAGAACTTCGGCTGCGGCTCTTCAAGGGAACATGCGCCGATTGCCATTAAGGCGGCGGGCGTGAGCTGTGTGATTGCAGAGACGTTTGCGCGCATTTTTTACCGCAATGCGATTAACATCGGGCTTCCGATTATCGAATGCCCGCAGGCGGCAAAGGAAATCCAGGCGGGAGATACCGTGGAGATTGATTTTGATTCCGGCGTAATTACCGACGTGACGTCCGGAAAGACGTACCAAGGGCAGGCATTTCCGCCGTTTATGCAGAAGATTATTGCGGCAGAGGGCCTGATGAATTATATCAATACGAAGGGATAAGAAAATCCCCAAAGAGTATGCCTGTCTGTTATCCTAATTTTATATGTACGGAGGCTCTGAGGAAGCGTTTCCCCAGAGCCTCTTTTACTTTTTGACCTATCAATAGAGAAATTATAAAGCAGGGCAGTATCATGCCTTCTTCCGTGTCAGGAAAATCCCGACGACTGCCCCTGCAAGGATAACCGGTGCCAATCTGACAAAGAGCCATTCAAATGCGTGATAAGCTGTTCCGGCAATCGCGGTTTCAGGGTCATTAAAATCCCAGCCGAGGTAAGGACTATCGGATAAGATTACGGCTATGGAAAGTGTTACTATGACCGCACACAATGCAATGAGCAGCCAATGAAGCAGAGTTCTTATCGTAGTCTTTCTCCGGGCAAGCTGCAGGTTGATAATCTCCAGCTTTTCGGAAATCGCTTTCAGGTCGTCGGCTTCCGGCTCGGTAACCGCTTCCCCGAGCAGGGTGCTTACAGGCGTTTCAAGCGCTTCCGACAGGGAGATTAGCATATCCGAATCAGGAACGGACAGGCCCTGTTCCCATTTAGAGATTGTCTGCCGCACCACATTCAGCTTGATGGCAAGCTCTTCCTGCGAAAGTCCTTTTGATTTTCGGATTGCTTTCAGGTTTTCGTTTAACATCAGGGATAACCTCCTTTCTTTCAGGTGTTACCGCTATTGTATAAGGAACTGCCCGTTGCTGCAAGCAACGCAGTTTAACATTCCGGATTTACAGCCTGTCAGTAGAGCTTTTTCAGATGCTCCAGCCGGCTTCCCAGGTTTCCGAGAAGTGCGTCGGCTGCCGTCAGCGCTGCCATGCACTCCACGACGACAACGGCACGAGGGACGATGACCGGGTCATGCCGTCCGGTTATGCTTGCGGTATAAGGAGTGCCGTCCTTTTTCACGGTTTCCTGCGGTGCGGCAACAGACGGGGTCGGCTTTACGGCAACGCGGAACAGCACGTCGGAGCCGTCGGTCATGCCGCCTAAGACCCCTCCGGCGTGGTTGGTGCGCTTTTTGATGGCACCGGCTTCGTCCGTATAAAAGGCATCGTTTTGCTCCGTACCGGTAAGGAGCGCGGCGCCAAAGCCGGAACCGATTTCAAAGCCCTTTACGGCGCCGATGGAAAGCATGGCATGCGCAAGTCTGGCATCGAATTTTTCAAATACGGTATCGCCGAGTCCCGCCGGGAGTCCCCGGAGAATGCATTCAATCGTACCGCCGGCAGAATTGTGCTGTCCGCGCAGCTCGTCCAGAAAGCGCTCCGCCCGGGCAGAGGCTTCAGCGTCCGGCATATTGAGCGGGCTTTTATCCCGCATGGAGACAAGCTCATCAAGGGAAAAGCGTCCGGAAAGGTAATCGTCCGTCCCGAAGCAGACCGTATCGGAGATGGATTTTGTGTAAGCGCAGACCGTAATGCCAAGCTCGCCTAACAGGGCGCAGGCAATGGCGCCTGCGGCGACCCTTGCAGCGGTTTCCCTGCCTGAAGAGCGTCCGCCGCCCCGGTAGTCCCTGAACCCGTATTTTGCATCAAAGGTAAAGTCTGCATGTCCCGGACGGTAATAAGAGGCGATTTCCGAATAGTCCGCGGAGCGTTGTGATTCGTTCCGGATGAGAAGGGCGACCGGAGTTCCGGTAGTCCTGCCCTCAAAGGTGCCGGAAAGAACTTCTACAAGGTCGTTTTCTTTGCGCGGAGTGGAGTAACTATTCTGCCCCGGACGCCGCCTGTCCAGATAGGTCTGGATATTATCTGCTGAAAGCGGAAGTCCTGCGGGACAGCCGTCAATAATGACGCCGAGTGCCGCGCCGTGGGACTCTCCGAATGTTGTTATTTTGAAATAATTCCCGAAAGAAGAACCGTTCATAGCCTGCCTCCAAAATAGTAGTATTGTCATTGTAGCGTAATCAGGGAAAAATTGCAAGAGCGGAGCCCTTTCTTTGTTTTTCTAAAAAATTTCCTGAATTTAATGCTATTGCGTAAAAAATAATCGGTAGACTATGTAGAATAAAATGGAAATGGCTATAATAAAAAGGGGAAAGACTTACCACAGAAAGGGGCGGACGGATGTCGAAGGAATTGAATATAGAAATTGGCAGAAGAATCCGTGCGTATCGGGAGAGTATTGGAAAGAACAGAGAAGCGTTTTCTGAAATGATAGGATTGTCTCCACAATTTCTGGCAGAGGCGGAGAATGGAAAGAAGGGACTTTCGGCAGAGAGTATTTACAAGATATGTACAAACTGCGAGATGTCAGCGGATTATCTGGTGTTAGGAAAGCTAGACAAGCAGGGCTTGAAGAGTCCGTTGGACCATGTGCTGGAGGAAATGCCGGGCGAGTATGTGTCACAGTATGCACAGGTGCTGAAGGCGGTCAATGAGATGGTGCTGGAAGCACAGAAGGATAGCGTGGAGCGCCGGAAAAAGGACGGCAGGGAGTACCGATAACGGAAAAGGAAACATTTAAGTAAATGCTTAAATAATAAGGAAGAGGGAAAAGAGGGCTGCACAAAATAAAAAACGTAGTGGCTCCGGACGTATCAGCTTCCTACAAGTGGCAGACATTTCTTTACTGTAAAAGTAGAGAAATGCTGCCTTATTTTGTATGTGTGGGCGCTCCGCCGGACTTCCTCTGAGAGCTGTCAAGGCGCTTGATGGCGACCTTGCGCCTGGCCAGCTCTTAAAGGTGATTCCGGTTACGCTAAAAGCCGTTCAGCTGTCCTGTCAGCGCACGCTCTAACAGCTCGGGAAGACGCTCCGGTGCGCAGGCGAAGCACGGGATATCCATGGCGGAAATGCGCTGTGCAGTCTGTGCGTCATAGAAGGGCTTGCCGCCGTCAGCAATGGCAAGCAGAACAATGACAGTCACCCCGGAGGCTTTCAGTTCCTCGATGCGCCGAAGCAATGCTGCCCGGTTCCCGCCTTCTTCCAGATCGGAAATCAGGAAGAATAAGGTTTTGGCAGGGGATTCAATCAGTCCCTGGCAGTAGGCGATGGATTTGGCAATGTCCGTGCCGCCGCCCATCTGGAAGCCGAAGAGCAAATCCACGGGGTCAGCGCACAGGGGCGTCAGATCCATAATCTGCGTATCAAAGGCGACTACGCTGGTCCGCACGGCAGACATGGAGGCAAGCACGCAGGACATAATCGAGGAATAGAGAATGGACTGCCCCATAGAACCGCTCTGGTCGATATCCAGAATGACATGCCAGCGGTTTACCCGGCTGGAACGGTCAAAAAACCAGACCCGTTCGGGGATAATCGTGCCAAGGGAAGGATTGTAGTTTTTCAGATTGCGCCGGATGGTATAGGGAAAATCCAGCGCGGAGGCGGCAGGCAGAGGAGAATGGGCGCGGCGGTTTAAGGCGGCGGTAACTGCGCGGCGCAGGTCTCCCTCCAGCATACGGTTGAGCTCCTCCACAATCTTCCGGATAAAATTCCGGGCAGATTCCTTGGACTTTTTTGGTATCTGGTCCTTGAGCATAAGCAGGGTGGAGGCCAGATTCAGGTCCGGCTCCAGAGTTTCTAAAAGCTCCGGCTCCAGAAGCAGCTGTTTGAGCCCCTTACGCTCAATCGCGTCGTTTTGTACGACGGCGACGATTTCCGGGTCAAAGAGGGAACGCAGATCCCCGAGCCACTTGGAAATATGGGGCGAGGATGCTCCCTGACCGCCCTTACTGCTTTTTCCGCCCGGGGAAAAGCTTTCTCCGGGACCGCCGTAGATGGCTGCAAGGGCACTGTCCATTAAAAGTTCCTCCTGCGAGAGAGAGGAACCGCCCATTTGTTCAAAAGAGGTTTCCGTTTCTGAGCCTAAAATTAATCGCCAGCGTGCAAGCTGCTGTGTCTGTTCCATACAGGCTCCTTTCTTTCTCTATATTTCTATATATCGTCAAAGTCAAAGTCGTCCAGTCCGGACAACACCTCCTGCTCATCGGCAGTAGTTTCTTCCATGAGGAGCTCTGCTGCCTGCGTCTGGCTGCAGCCCCAGATTTCACCCAGATTTTCCGCCACATCATTTTTTTCTCCCGGAGAAAAATCGGCAAAGGCCCGGCGCAGAAAGACCAGAGCCCGGCGGAAGGCTATGTCGTCCAACTCTTTCAGGTAGTCGTCCAGGCGTCTCCAGAGGGAAAGCCGGACGATAAGTGCACGGCGGTTTTTGGCGGCAAGTCCTTCAAACCATCCGGCACCTAAATCGGCAGGAACGCCCGGAGACAATCGTCTTGCCACCTCCCGCGCCAGCAGCTCCTCGTCTGCGTTCCCGCGTTCCAACA
The DNA here is from genome assembly GCA_910579465.1 of uncultured Lachnospiraceae bacterium. Lineage (GTDB taxonomy): Bacteria > Bacillota > Clostridia > Lachnospirales > Lachnospiraceae > SIG307. The sequence continues at coordinate 82,526 of CAJTUB010000001.1, forward strand.
GGATTGCCAGGGCAAAACCGCTGCAATGGGGATTCAGGTCATCCCGGTCAGAGATAGTATGGAGCAAGGCAAGCAGACGTTCCTCTTCCAAAAAGTCATGTGCCAGCTGGAGGGCGCTCAGCCGCTCCATGGAGCGGGCGATGTCAGGAGCCGCCTTGGCGTCACAGACGCAGGACTCCTCCAGGGTCAGGCAGGCACGCAGATAAAGCTGTTTTAACAGCGGGATTACCGGTTCCGTGTCAAACCGCCGCAAGTCTCCGTACCGTATGACAAAGGAGAGGCGCTGGGCAGTTTCTGTTACGTCGGTCAGGGCAGCGGCATCCACCGACAGTCCCTGGAGCATCGACAGGGCATGGGCAGCCGCGGCGGGCATCCCGCACAGGAAAGCATCCTCAAAGATGGCAGCAGCCTGTGCGATAGAGGAGCTGTTTTCTGCCCGTTCCTTCAATGCATAAGCGGCGGCGCCCTCAATGGTATCTCCTAATAAGGAGGATTCTACAACCTCAATCTCAGCCTCCGGCGTCCAGCGCAGGCTCCAGTATTCTCCCCAGTTGGCATTCTCCTGCCGGGAGGGCAGAAGGGCAGCAAAATGGATTCCAAGCACCCGCAGACGATGCAGAAAGAAAGAGCGGTGCAGGTCAGCCAGGGCAGCCTGTTCTGATTTTACATTCAGCTTTTCCCGCAAATCGAGGTCAAGCTCCTGAAGCTCCGCCGTGCGGTATTTTTCCAGTCGCAGCTCCTTGAGCTGGCGGTAGAAGTCCTCCTGCACAGAGGTGCGGCTCACTCCCTCGGGAAGAAAGCCGATTTTTTTGCCGATTTCCGTGTCCGCTGCCGCAAGGGCAAGCTCAGAGAAGTTCCCGTGCCCCATTGTGGTAACGCTGGCATCCCGCAGGTCGGAGAGCGTAGGATACCGGCTGACGCGCAGGCTGGCCAGCGTGTCGGCGAGACGTACTGCTTCGATGACCTCGGCGGAGGAGACGAGATTCCCTGCCTTTCTGTGTGCGGCGGCGAGACGGGTGAGATACAGATAAGGAGCTTTCTGTAAGCCTTCGTCGTGCATGGCTTCCCACAGAAGTTCAAAGTAGGCAGGCGCCTTATTGCCGGCTCCGTAGCCAGAGCGGGAGGACAGGCGGTAGTAGGAGTAAGGCATCAGGGTGGCGGTACTGTCTGCCCGGGGCAGGGATTTTTCTTCCTCGTCGGTCATGGGCTGGTTTTCTTCAAGCCCTGCCACATGGAAGGCTCCGCAGACGCAAAAGATTTTTTCTGCCGGGATACCGGATTCCACTGCCTGATGAATGACGCGCTTCATATAGGCCTCCCGTACAAGTGTCTCAGCGGTATGGCAGGTGTCATCCAGAGACGCTTCGCGCAGCATCCGTCCGAAGGTGTTGACAGCAGCCTGGTATTGCCCCTCCAGCTGTTCAAAGTTCCGTTCCCAGAAGGTGTCGTGTTCCTCGCCGGTCAGAGTCTCCAGACGGTGATAGATGCTCTCTGTGTTTACGGTTTGTTCTTCCTGCTCCGGCGTATCGGAAACGGGTTCTTTTGTTTCAAGAGCCAGAAAGACACCGGAGGGCAGATCCATAAAACGGCATTCCACGCCATGCTCATGCGCCCAGAGAATCGCCTGGATTTCAGGGGAGTACACGGCAAAGGGATAAAGGATTGTGCGGACAGGCGGCGTCTGTGTATAGGCCAGAATGGCAGCCGGGAACCGGGTATCCGGATGGCAGAGCCATTTCATCTGGTCGTTTAAGTCGCTCGGCCCTTCCACCAGCACCAGGGCGGGAGCGGCAGCATCAAGCGCCTGACGGAGCTGGAATGCCGCCGCCGGTGACAGGTGGCGCACACCGAAAAGAACCGGACCGCCCGTCATCCGTTCAGCTCCCGGCAGGCGCGGTAAAGAGGAAGCCATGCGCTGCCACGCTTTTTCATTACATTCTCAAGATATTCGCTCCAGGAAATTTTATCCTTGTCCTCATCCTTAATCACTGCGCCCTGCAGTGCGGCGGCAAGGTCCTCCGCCGTGACGGTTCCGTTTCCGAAGCTCCCGGCAAGCGCCATGGAGTTTGCCAGCAGGGAGATAGCCTCCGCTGTAGAGAGGACACCCGAGGTGCCTTTCAGCTTCTGTTTTCCGTCCAGGGTAGCCCCGGCACGCAGCTCGCGGAAGATAGTAACAACCTTTTCTACCGTATCTTCCTCCGGCTGTTTTGCATTCAGGTCAAGACCGGAGGAGAGCTGTGCCACTCTGGTGCGGACGATTTCCATTTCGGTGGACATGTCGGACGGGGTAGGCAGGACAATAATATTGAACCGGCGCTTGAGAGCGGCGGACATATCATTGACACCCTTGTCTCTGGTATTTGCAGTGGCGATAATGGAAAAGCCCTTTTTCGCCGGAAGCTCCAGTCCCAGCTCCGGAATGCTGAGCCGCTTTTCCGAGAGGATGGAAATAAGGGCATCCTGTACCTCGCTGGCACAGCGGGAGATTTCTTCGATGCGGGCAATGGAGCCGCTTTCCATAGCCTGATACACAGGACTCTTGACCATTGCCTCCGGACAAGGGCCTTTGGCAATGAGCATTGCGTAGTTCCAGGAGTAGCGGATCTGTTCCTCGGTGGTACCTGCGGTGCCCTGGATTACTTTAGTGGAATCTCCGTTGACGGCAGCGGATAAATGCTCGGAAAGCCAGGACTTTGCCGTGCCCGGCTCCCCGATGAGAAGAAGTGCCCGGTCAGTTACCAGGGTGGAGATGGCGATTTCCACCAGACGCCGGTTTCCCATGTATTTCGGGGTGATATCCACCCCCTTGACCTTGACGCCTCCGGTAATGTAGGTCAGGACGGAGCGTGGCGACATCCGCCATCCGGTAGGGATGGAATCCTTTTCCGCCGAAATCAGGGCGTCAATTTCTTTCTGGTAAAGCTCCTCCGCCGGGAGGCGCTGAATTTTTGCTTCTGCCATTGTTTACCTCTTTTCTGCGCTACGTTTGCGCTTGTTCAAGCGGATATTCGCAATCCGCGTTGCTTCTTGCTCATAACCTCATTGCCGCTTTGCGGCATTTTGGCAGGCTCCCCCCACTTAAAGAAGCGAGGGACTTTCCTGATGCGGTTAAATATTCCATGCGTCCCATTCAGGGAAAGGTCTGCCTGCCCGCAGGTCTGCAATCGTTTTCAGAAAGACGGTCTCTCCTGTTTCATCTGACGATTTGCGGAAAAAGCCGGTGGCCTGTATCTCTTCCAGAAGGGAAGCAATCTCCTCCGGAGACAGTACCCCGGATGCCTCGTTCATCAGCTTCCATACGAGATAGAGGTATGGCGCTCTTTTGCTTTTCTTCATGCTTTCACCCAGAATACCGCGCGGGCTGCCGCCGAAATCAATAATCCATCTGCTGTAGGTGTCCCAGCAGCCGGTTTCCACTGCACGTTCGCGGAGCCACGGGATAAGCAGGGCGCACATTCCTTCGTCAGAGCGGTTGAAAAGACGTACAAGGTAGATATCGAAACTGTCAACCTGCTCCCAGGTGCTGAAAGGAAGCCGCTGTCTTTCAGGGGAGGTTTTCCAAACGGCTTTGATAAGATGCTCCATCCATCTGGAATCCAGGGGCTGGGCAAGCGGAAAGTCCCCGGCAGCTATGACATGGGTGTTCCTTTTTTCGCTCCAGGATACATGGCTCAGGCCCTTCAGGACTGCATCGTTAAATTCCTGCTTCTGCTTGCTTCCAGCCAGAGGCTTTGTGATTGGCACATAAGCAGAAAAACAGTCATATACCTCGGCGGCCGGTCGGGTGAGCAGTGCGGCGAGAAATGCATGGGGCAGCCAGCGGGACTGTTTCGTATCCTTTTCCCACAGCTCCCGGCATAAATCGCACAACGGCTTTGTTCCGGTATTGCAGAGAAAGGAAAACAGCCGGTCGGTCAGTTTCGTATCAAATTCGAGGGGGCGTCCGTTATGGTTTTTCAGGCGGGCAACCAGGTCTGCCTGCTCATCTGCAAAACGCCAGAAGTCCAGCATGGCAGGAGAGGATTTGTGATTGGCGGCCTCCAGCCAGAGAAGCAGATCCTCCTGGTCTTCCATTGAGACAGATGCAGAAGCGGCAAGCGCCTTTTCAAGTCTGCTCCGGAGTCCGGCGGCCGTCAGCTCCGAGGCCCAGTCGGAGAAGGAAGGTGTAAGAAAACGAACCGAACGGCTGTTTTTTGCCACCTCCCTGGTCCAGAATTTCTGTATTTCTTCTCCCTCCTGAAGTGCCAGACTCTGCAGCGCAGCGTCCCGGTTTAAGCCTCGTTCGCCTTTGGAAAGCTCCAGAAGGAATTCCGTATTCTGTGAATCGCTGCCGAGAGCGGTGATAACAGCTGTGCGGACATCCTTTTTTGCTTCGGGCAGAACTTCCCGAAGCCACGGCGTAGCCGCTGTACCTTCCAGAGCGGAGATGACCTCCACGCGCCGGACCATGTCTCTTTTTCCGGCAGGATCAAAGTCCTTCTTTAGCAGGTGGGCGATTTCCGGCTTCTGGGCTTTTAAAATGTCAGCAATCAGGTCAGCCAGTTCAGCATAGCTTTCTCCCAGACCGAGGATGACGAAGGGAAGAATACGGAAGTCCCCGAAGTATTCAGGATGATTTTCCCAGGCATCTTTTATCAGGTTCGTCCGTCCTCCGCCGGTACTGGTGAGTGCTTCCAGAAGAGGTTCAAGCTGGCCGTAGGAAAGGGACTCGCAGGTTCCGCACCCGGTAGGAAGGGGGGTCAGCTCTCCGGATATGCCGCAGGTGCCCTGGGTGTAGACTACAGCGTCTACCAGTGCCAGCAGGTCTAACAGCTGTCCGCTTCGTTCCTCCGCAGGAGCAGACAGGAGATTCTGCAGTCCGTTGTCTATTTTTGCAAATACCGGGCTGGCAGCTGCAAGGGGTTTCAGATTCTCCGCTGCCTTCTGCAGACGGAAATCCTCGGCCAGCAGGCCTGTTCCGGCGATGGCGGCCTGTTCCAGCCGCGCTTTTACATCATAAAGAGGTTGTAGATTCATTTTTCTCGTCTCCTTAAAATTGTAGTCTGATGATACGGTCCGCCGTGAGAATGCTGTAAGGATGCAGGCAGATAGTCCGGTCCCTTTCGTCATAGAACATCAGTCCGAACAGGGCGCCGCCCGACGGGAGTGCTTCCGGAAGAAGAGCAAGCCGGTCCGTAGAGGCGTGGTCTTTGCCATCCTCCGGGCGGTCCCGCAGAACAATCCGGTCTCCTTCAGGGTCTTCCAGGACAAAGGCATTTTCCACCTTTCCGAGCTTCCCGATAGGAAGCAGGACTGCCAGGAACTTTGGAAGCAGAGTATTTTTGATTTGGTTTTTGGTCTCTTTTAGTGCTGTTGCCAGGTCAGGACTGGCAAGTGCCGGCAATGCAGCATGTTCTTCCTTCGTAAGAGGACGTGAGGATGCAGCGTCCCAGCGAATGCGGCGGTTCCCCTCGCCGGGGTAGGTATAAAGGGTAGGAATCTCCAGCAGTTCAAACCGGCTGTCCTCTCCCTTGACATATTTTAATGCTTTAAGCGGACGGAAGTTCAGGGTCTGGTCGATGTGTCCGCTGTCCGCATCCAGCCACCAGCCGCGTTCTATGTACTCCTTCTTTGCCTCGTCGTAGGATACGTCAAAGGACAGCTGGATCAGCCGTGCCTTTTCCCGGAAGGCGCCGATGGCATGGAGGTCCTCTAACTTCCAGACTCCGCCCAAAGCTTCGAAAAGTACGGTGTCTTCGGAGGAAAGGTTATCGGTTTCCAGTTTTGTCTGTAAAAATGTACGGGATTTTTTGATGACAGAGCGCAGATAAATCAGGATGCGCAGAGCTTCTGCATAAGCAGTGTCCGACTGACCGGGATTCTGCTGGATGGTACGGACCGCCAGGGCCATGCGGGTAAAGGCAGACTGCAGGCCGGTAAGGTAGCAGCTGCCGAGGTCTTTCGCAAGCTTGTCATATGCCTGGGCGGAACTGCCTGACAGTGTTCCGACTCCGGCGGTGAGCAGGTCATTTACCATTTTTTCAGCCATGTCAAGACCCTCTAACTGGCGGGCAAGCTTTTTCTTCTGGGCCGCGGAATTGGTCTTTTTTGCCTTCGGCGGTTCGTCGGACTCTTTTTTTGCCGCACGGGCAGCCTGACGGCTCCGTTTGTCTGCAATGTCCTGCGGAATTTCTGCCGTTTCGAAGTCTCTGCCTGCGAGCTGTTCGAACATCAGTCCGAGAGCATGCTTGCACGGAAACTGCCGGCTGGGACAGGAGCAGCGGCAAACAGGGGCGTCCGGGTTGAGCCAGTCGACGGAGACGCGGTAAGGTGTTTTTCCGCTTCCGGCGCATTCTCCCCAGTATACAGTGTTGTCCTGTGTCTTGCACAGGGCGGAAAAGCTTCCTTTTTTTGACAGCTTCCGCCCGTTCTCCGCTGCCGCCGGATTAGGCGCGTGAAGCAGGATTGTCTGTTCTGTCAATTCCATAAAAAATACTCCTCCTTTTGAAAATTGTCAGATATGGCCTTCAGACCGTTTTCTGGCGTAGGTTTTGAATTTATTGTACCATGTTCTGTGCTGAAACTCAAGGAGACGAGGCTTGAAATTGTCAAAAAGCTGTGGTAGAATAAACTTAAAATTGCGTGTCTTATGGCTTGGATAGAAGGACAGCAGAAAGGGGTACCGCCGGTTCGGAGGAAGGAATGCAGAGGCAGGCTGCAGGAAGACGGGAAGGTGGACAATGACAAAAGAAAGTAAGAAAAGATGGATGAGGAACTTTGGATTCGGCTGTATTCTGCTTTTTGCGGTATGCGGGATTACATTTCTCTATTTGCGTGAAATGAGACGGGATTTGATAGAGGAATGTGAGCAGGAGCTGTTAAACGGGGTACAGCAGAGCGCAAAGGACGTTTCCGATGAAATAAAAGAGAAGTTTGCTACCCTGGATACGATACAGGATCTGGTGAGCCAGTCCTACGAGGCCGGCCAGGAAGCGGCGGACTCGCTGGAGAGTGCGCGCGAGCGTTATGGCATGAGCTGTCTGGGCGTTGTAGACAGGAATTATGTCTATTATGATTCTTCGGGAGAATATATGGTAGATACTCCGCACAGGCAGATTGACCTGGCGTTATCGGGAAAGGCATCCGTAATGTATGTCGATGACGGAGATACGCCGGCCGGAGTTGTATTTGCCATGCCATATTGGAGAAACGGGGAGATTACCGGAGCGATTTGTTCGAAGTATCCGTTGAATGAGATTTCGACAGAGCCGGAGAGCAAGATGTTAGAAGTGGCGGAGATGGTTGTAAACTCTGCCGGGGATCTTGTAAGTGCATCGGATAAGTTTGAAGAGTATGTGGGAAGCGAGCTGACATGGGAAGAGATTTCCCGGAATGGAACGGTGCTGGCACAGAAGGTCGAGTTTGATACCGAGATGTCGGAGCAGAAGAGTGCGGTCACTTCCGCAAAGAACAGGTTTGGAAAGCAGGTTTGGTTTGCGGCTGCACAGGTGCCCGGGTATGAAGATTTTTATGTCGTACATTTTACGAATTCAAAGATAATAGAGACCAAAATCCGGAACGCCATGGTATGGGCATATCTGCTTCTTGCCCTTATGGCAGTGTGTATGCTCAGTCTGGCTCTCGGGGCTGCGTTTGCCTACAGGCAGAAGCAGAAGGAGATTTATAAGGCGGCATATGAGGACCCGCTGACCGGGATTCCGTCAAAAACAAAGCATAAGCTGGATGCACAGGCGTTGATTAATAAGCAGGAGAGAAAATATGCTTATGTTACGTTCGACATTAATAACTTTAAGTACATAAACGAGATGTTTGGCTACGAATACGGCAACCGTCTCCTGATTCATATTGCGGAGGTCGTCAAGGAGTTTACGGGGGAAGAGGAGCTGTATGCTCACATTTCCGGAGATAATTTTGCCCTGCTTCTTAAGGATGAAGGAAGCCAGGAGGAGCTCTCGCAGAGAATTTCAAAGCTGTTTGAGGCGATTGTTGCCTGCAAGGAGCTGGACGGTGCCCTGCGTCTGTGTACGTTAAAGTTTTCCTGCGGCGTATACCGCATAGAGGGCGCGACGGACATTAACCATGTACGGGCCAACGCGAATATGGCGCGTACGGAATGCAAAAAGCAGGTATTTGATGAGATTGTCTATTACGACGAAGTGCTTAAGACTAGGCGCGTGGAGGAGCGGGAGCTGGAGTACGATGCAGAGGGTGCATTAAAGAACGGGGAGTTCCTGGTCTATCTCCAGCCAAAGTATGATACCGCAACGGAGCAGATTATCGGAGCAGAGGCCTTAATCCGCTGGAAGCACTCTGTGCGCGGCATGCTTCCGCCGGATGCGTTTATTCCGTTGTTTGAAGCAAACGGCTTTATTATCGAGCTGGATATGTATGTGCTGGAAAGAGTCTGTCAGATGATTGCTTCATGGTCGGAGAACGGGATACCGCTGATGTGCATTTCCGTAAACCTTTCCAGAACGCATCTGTATGCAAAGGACCTGGTGGAACAGCTGGCAGCTGTAGTAGAGAAATACGGTATACCGCCGCATTATATCGAGTTTGAGCTGACTGAGTCCGCGTTTTACGAAGAGAACGGGACGCTGCTTCAAATAATGGAAGCAATTAAGGAAAAAGGGTTCCGCCTGTCGATGGACGATTTTGGTTCGGGATACTCCTCTTTGAATCTGCTGCGCAGGCTTCCGGTGGATGTATTGAAGCTGGATAAGGAGTTTTTTAATGACTGTGACGGGGATAAGGACATTGACCGGGGGAAGCAGATTGTGACGCATGTCATTTCCATGGCAAAGGACCTTGAAATGTCAGTGCTTGCAGAAGGCGTGGAAACGAAGACGCAGAAAGAGTTCCTGAAGGAAGCGGAATGTGACATGATTCAGGGATATTATTACGCAAAGCCGATGGCTATGCCGGAGTTCGAGCAGCTTTACAGGAAACAGGCAAATTCATAGACCGCCGTCCATCAGGCGGCGGTGGCAGTACCAGAAAAGAAAGAGGCTGGTTACCGGATAGAATCCGAGATTTATCGCAAGATAAATCAGCGGAAGGGAAGCCCTGAGCAATAGCGGCGTGTTTGGTAAAAAGTGCCAGAAAAGCAGCAGGAACGAACAGAGCAGAAACGTAATGCGATAACTGAAAAAGGCAACGGGCGAGCAGTGGTACTGGTCATAAAGGTCGGACAACGGAGCATCGCCGCCTTTTTTTTCGGTGCCGGAAGACGAACCGCAGATAAAGGAAGGGAGAAGCAGACAGAGTATGGCAATGCCATAAGGCGCAAACTGTGTCCGGTCCAGAAGGGAAAGAATAAGACCGGTTACAGACAGGAGAACAAGCATAACCTTATGTAACAGGCGTAAAGCAAGAAAGCGGCAAAGGAAAAGCAGTGCCTGACGTTGTTTTTTGCTATCTTGTGATGGTTCCATAGCCGTACCTCCGTTCCGGAATCGATGTCCCCAGTTTACCATAGGAGGCAGCGTTTGTCAAAGGCGGATTCCGTAAGCTTTTGCAGTTTGTATGCTCTTTTATGTTCCAACAGGGAAGCGGCGGCACAATTGCCCCCCTGCCGGGACTTTCCCGGAGCGTAGGGGAGCGGCGGAAGACAGAATTTCATAATTTGGAAGAAAAAAAGGTGAAGAAACGAAGTATTTTGTCCGATATAGTAGATATCCTAAAAAATATATGCGATTCTTGAAAAAAGGCTTTGAAAAATCTCCCAAATATGTATATAATATAGACGGAGGCTGTAGAAGCAGTCATTGAAAGGAGAATTGGGAAGATGTTAAGCAGTGATATCGGAATTGATCTCGGAACCGCAAGTGTTCTAGTATATATAAAAGGCAAGGGTGTGGTATTAAAGGAGCCGTCCGTCGTGGCGTTTGACCGTGACTTAAATAAAATCAAGGCAATCGGCGAGGAGGCAAGGCTGATGCTTGGCCGTACGCCGGGCAATATTGTTGCGGTCCGTCCGTTGCGTGCCGGCGTTATTTCTGATTATACCGTGACGGAGAAGATGTTGAAGTATTTTCTTCAGAAGGCGGTCGGCAAGCGCCGGTTCCGTGGCAGACGTGTAAGCGTATGCGTGCCGAGCGGCGTAACCGAAGTAGAGAAAAAAGCGGTAGAGGATGCTACCCTGCAGGCAGGCGCCAAGGAGGTAGCAATTATTGAGGAGCCGATTGCAGCGGCAATCGGTGCAGGCATCGATATTTCCAGACCATGCGGCAATATGGTGGTGGATATCGGCGGCGGTACGACGGATATCGCAGTCATTTCCCTTGGCGGTACGGTAGTAAGCACCTCCATTAAGATTGCCGGGGATGATTTTGACGAGGCCATCGTACGTTATATGAAGAAGAAAAACAGTCTTTTAATCGGAGAAAGAACCGCAGAAGACATTAAGATAAGAATCGGTTCGGCGTACCGCCGTCCGGAGTCTATTTCCATTGATGTAAAGGGAAGGAATCTGGTTTCCGGACTTCCGAAGACGATTTCCGTGACTTCGGAGGAGACCGAAGAGGCGCTGCGTGAGACGACGTCCCAGATTGTGGAGGCAGTACACTCCGTATTGGAGAAGACGCCTCCGGAGCTTGCTGCGGATATTGCAGAGCGGGGGATTGTGCTGACCGGCGGTGGAAGTCTGTTGTACGGACTGGAGGAGCTGATTGAAGAAAAGACCGGGATTCCGACGATGACCGCGGAGGACCCGATGACCGCAGTGGCAATCGGCACAGGGAAGTATGTGGAGTTTTTAAGCGGAAAGCGTGATTAACAACAGCAAGAGGCTGTTTGTAACCTGCATGGAGGCGAGATAAAGCATTTTGATGAAAGGAGAAAGAAAGTGGTTCGAGGATTATATACAGCATGGACCGGCATGGCAAATGAGCAGAAGCGCCTGGACGTTATCTCGAATAACTTGGCAAATTCGGCGACGGTAGGCTACAAGAAGGAGGGTGTGACATCGCAGTCGTTTGATGAACAGCTGGCGATTAAGATAAAGGATAAGTCGGAACCGCACGGCGAGCGCATTATCGGCAGTATGAGCCTTGGCGTGAAGGTTGGCGAGGTGTATACGGATTATACCGGCGGCTCGCTACGGGAAACGGAGAATACATTTGACCTGGCGATTGACGGGGAGGGGTTCTTTCAGGTTGCAGTTACGAACCGCAACGGGGAGACAAATCTCAGATATACACGGGCTGGCGGTTTTCATATGACGAGTGACGGTTATGTCGTGAACTCCGAAGGGAATCATCTGCAGGGAGAGTCAGGCGATGTCCTGGTGCCGACCGATGCAGGCGAGATTTTAGTAGATGTCGACGGCAGTATCTATGCAGACGGAGAGTATGTGGACCGGATTCTTCTGCATGACTTTGAGGATTACGATTATCTGAAAAAGTATGGCGATGTAATGTATGAGCCGGTAGAAGGCGCCGTGGAAAAGGATGCCACGGGGTTAATCCGCCAGGGATTTACAGAGCAGTCCAATGTCAATGTAATCAGCGAGATGGTAAACCTGATTGCGATTACAAGGGCATATGAAGCAAACCAGAAGGTAATCCAGTCGGTTGACCAGACGTTGGATAATGCAGTAAATTCAGTCGGACGTGTATAGCGGAATAAGAAAGAGGTGACGGCATGTTAAGATCTTTGTGGACCGGTGCATCGGGAATGATTGCACAGCAGACCAATGTAGATACGATTTCAAATAACCTTGCCAATGTGAATACGGTTGGCTATAAAAAGGAAACGGTAGAGTTCCGTTCCCTGCTTTACCAGAAGCTCCAGACCGAGGTGACGGACAACAACGGCGACCCGAAGCCGGTAATCGGGCAGGTAGGCGCCGGAGTGCGGACGGGCGCGATTACGTCCCGCTTTAAGCAGGGAAATCTGACGGAGACGGAGAATCCGTTTGATCTGGCAATTGACGGCGAGGGCTTTTTTGCCATACAGACGCCGAGAGGGGAGACAGCGTATACACGCAACGGTTCGCTCCTGTTTGCAATTGATACCAATGGTCTTGCGCTGACAAACAGCGAAGGTTATCCGGTGCTCGATATCAACGGAAGTCCGATTGTGCTGGACCGCACGACGGATGTAACGAAGCTGTCGGTAGACTCGGACGGCAGAATCTTTGAAGAAATCAGAGTAGAAGTAACGCCGGAAACACCAGATGCAGAAGGCGCTGATACGGAAGCAGAGAAGAAGTACAAGACAGAGATGGTACTGCGTGGACAGCTTGGTCTTGTGCAGTTCAACAATCCGGCTGGTCTGATGAAGCTTTCCGGCAGTCTGTACCAGGAGAGCCCGGCTTCCGGTGAGCCGCGTATGGAGGTGTCCGATGACGCATTAAAGCGCAGCACCATCCGCTCCGGGTATCTGGAGGCTTCCAATGTGCAGACGGTAGATGAGATTGTGAATCTGATTGTGGCACAGCGTGCCTATGAAATGAACTCGAAGGTAATCACAGCATCTGACCAGATGTTGCAGCAGGCGAACAACCTCCGCGGCTAGGCGCGCAGGTCTGAGGGCGGTACATAGAGATACAGGAGGAGACAATGAACGTCGGATTGGGCAATGATTTGATGTTTTCCCGGTTGCAGAACAGCGCAGGGGAGAGTAAGGCAGGGAGCCTGCAGAATAAGCTGACCGGGGTAGGGAACGGGGAGGCGACGGACGAAGAGATTATGTCGGTCTGCAAGGAGTTTGAGGCTTACCTTGTGGAGAAGGTAATGAAGCAGATGAAGGATGCCATGACAGACAGCGGAGAGGACGAGAACGAGTATCTGTCCTACTTCGGGGATATGATGTACCAGGAGTACGCAAAGCAGATTGCGGAAAACGGAGAGCTTGGCCTGGCACAGCAGCTGTATGACTCCATGAAACGCAATACGGTTTCTCCGGTCAAGGAAGCCTTGGAGGGCTCTGCAGAGGTGAAGGCAGAGAAGGCTCCGGAGGTTCCGGGGACAGAGGAATAACAGGAAGTTTTCCGGGCGCTGCGGGCTTTGACCCGTAGCGCCTTTTCAAATAAAAAGGACAGCGGAAACGATGGAAAAAGAGACTTTAAAAGGGTATGTGACGCGGATTAAGTTCCGGAACCAGAAGAACGGGTACACAATATTGACACTGGAAAACGACGAGGATGATACGGTATGCGTCGGTAATTTTTCCGCAGTCAGCGAGGGGGACTATCTGTTGGTGACCGGTTCCTATACGGTGCACGCGGTATATGGGGAACAGTTTCTTGCGGAGCATTACGAGGTGCAGGAGCCGGAAAATGCGGTAGCAATGGAACGCTATCTTGCTTCAGGAGCAATCAAGGGAGTCGGGGCGAAGCTGGCGGCAAGGATTGTACGCCGGTTCAAGGAGGATACCTTCCGGATTATGGAGGAGGAGCCGGAGCGTCTTTCGGAGGTTTCGGGAATCAGTGAGAAGTCGGCGCGGGCGATTTACGAGCAGTTTACGGAAAAAAGGGAAATGCGGAATGCTATGCTGTTTTTGCAGCAGTACGGGATTTCCAACGCGCTCGCGGTAAAGATATATGAGAGATATAAGGGGCAGATGGAGGCGGTCATTCTGGAAAATCCGTACCGTCTGGCAGAGGATATTGACGGGGTTGGCTTCCGTATTGCGGACGAGATTGCGGTGCATGTCGGACTGCGCCGGGACTCGGAATACCGTATCCGGGCAGGCGTTTTTTATGCACTCCTGACGGCGGGAAATGCGGGACATGTATATCTGCCGGAGGAGGAGCTGCTACAGAGTGCCTGTGATATGCTGGAGCTGGGAAGAGAGGCGGTAAAACGGCAGATTGAGTTTTTGCAGATAGAGAAAAGGATTATCGTAAGGGAGGCAGAGGGCGACCGTCTGATTTACGGGGCAGCTGCATATTATACCGAGCTGAATACGGCGCGGATGCTGTTAGATTTGAACGTCACCTATGACCTGCCGGACTCCGTGCTTGAGACGAAGCTGAAGGTTCTGGAGCGGGACGAGGAGATTGAGTTAGACACGCTGCAGCGGAAGGCAGTGTTTGAAACGGCACGCAGCGGGGTATTTGTTTTAACGGGCGGGCCAGGCACCGGGAAGACGACGACAATCCGCACGATGCTGCGCTTTTTTGAAAATGAAGGACTGGATATCCTGCTGGCGGCGCCGACCGGACGTGCCGCAAAGCGTATGACGGAGACGACGGGCAGGGAGGCAAGGACGATTCACCGTCTGCTCGAGTTAAAGGTATCGGAGACTGCAGGGAACCGGATGAATTTTGAGCGGAACGAGGAGAATCCGCTCGAGTGCGATATGATTATCATTGACGAGATGTCGATGGTAGACATTTATCTGATGCAGGCGCTGTTAAAGGCGGTTACCATCGGGACCAGGGTAGTGCTGGTCGGGGACGTCAACCAGCTTCCTTCGGTCGGACCGGGAAATGTCCTGCGGGATATCATTTCCTCGGGCTGCTTCCAGGTCGTGACGCTCGATAAGATTTTCCGTCAGGCGCAGGAAAGCGATATTGTAACCAACGCCCATAAAATCCATGCCGGGGATGAAATCCGGCTGGATAATAAAAGTAAGGACTTTTTCTTTTTGCAGAGAGAGGATATCGGTGTGATACAAAAGTCAATTCTTTATCTGGTTAAGGAAAAGCTGCCGCGTTATATTAAGGCAAGACCGCAGGAAATCCAGGTACTGACGCCGATGCGGAAGGGAGAGCTTGGCGTGGAGCGCCTGAACGTACTGCTGCAGGAGCATCTGAACCCGGCGGAGCCGTCGAAAAAGGAGAAGGAAAGCAGCAGGGGGGTCTTCCGCGAGGGAGATAAGGTGATGCAGATAAAGAATAACTACCAGACGGAGTGGGAGGTGCGGAGCCGTTACGGGATTCCGACGGAAAGCGGCACCGGAGTGTTTAACGGGGACTGCGGGACAATCCGGGAAATCAATTTCTTTTCGGAACGGCTCAGCGTGGAGTTTGAAGAGGGGAGGATTGCAGAGTATCCGTTTTCACAGCTTGACGAGCTGGAACTGGCGTATGCGGCGACCATCCATAAGGCGCAGGGAAGCGAATATCCGGCAGTCGTGCTGCCGTTACTTTCCGGGCCGCGTCTGCTGATGAACCGGAATCTTTTGTATACGGCAGTCACAAGAGCAAAGCAGTGCGTTATGATTGTAGGGAGCGCGGCTACGGTGGATGCGATGATTGGGAATACGGATGAGATGAAGCGGTATTCGGGGTTGTCAGGACATTTGAGTGAAATGGGAAAAAGATAGACTCTTTTTTCCGGAAAGTCTTGTATTTGACAAAAAAATATTGTAAGATAGAAGAAGAATAGGAAAAGAGGAGGGACAGAGGTCTGGGAAAAGAAACCGCAAAAAGAGAGAATCCTTTTCTGGCCTGTCTGTTTCCGCCGCGTTGTCCGGTTTGCGGAGAGCTTCGCATTCCGTGGGAGAGCAGTACCTGCCCTGCCTGTGCAGGAGTGCTCCGGTTCATTACGGAGCCTGTCTGTATGGGATGTGGGAGAGAAATCGCAGATGACACGAAGGAGTATTGTGCAAGGTGTGACACAAGACGGCCGTCCGTGGCACGGAATTTTGCCGTCTGGCAGTACGACAGGGCAATGAAGAAATCCATCGCTGCATTTAAGTATGACGGAAGAAGAGAGTATGCGGACTTTTATGTACGGCATATGGCACAGTGCTTCGGGAAGCTGCTTTTACGGTACGGTGTGACGGCGTTTGTGCCGGTTCCGGTTTCTCCGGAACGGAGGCGTTACCGTGGCTTTAACCAGGCGGAGCTTTTATCCGGAGGACTTGCGGAGGAGACCGGGCTTGCCAGCATACGTCTTCTCAAACGTGTGAAAAATACGCTTCCCCAGAGCGGACTGGATCCCGGCGGACGTCAGAGGAATCTTTCGGGTTCGATTGCCTGGAACAGAAAAGAGGCGGATGCGTTAAAGGAGCTTCCGGCAGCGGTAGCGGTCGTAGACGATATTTACACAACGGGAAGTACGATGTCGGTCTGTGCGGAGGTATTGAAGGAGAACGGGATTCCGAACGTGTACGGAGTCTGTATCTGTATCGGAAGTGAGTAAAGGGAGAATGTTTCCGGAAAGAGGAGGTAAGGAAAATGGATGTAAGAAATTGTAAGTCATGCAGCCGTTTGTTTAACTATATTGGCGGACAGCCGCTTTGCCCTGATTGTTTGAAGGCGTTGGACATTAAGTTTGATGAGGTGCGTGACTATGTGTATGACCACCCGCGTGCAGGGATGCAGCAGGTTGCTGAGGAGACAGAGGTAACGGTTGCCCAGATTAAGCGCTGGATTCGTGAAGAGCGTCTTGCATTCAGCGATGACTCGCAGGTAGGCTTAGAGTGCGAGGGCTGCGGCAAGATGATTCGTACCGGGCGTTTTTGTGATGTATGTAAGGCAAAGCATATCAACAGCTTTACGGAGCTGACAAAGCCGAAGATAGAGCCGGTCAAGAAGCCGGAAAAGGGACAGGGGCCGCAGATGCGCTTTTTGGACAGGGATTAAGCTGTCTGCAAAGGTCTCCGCTTCCGGAGAGCAGGATAAAACAGGGACTGCGCCTGGTATGCCAGTCCCTGTTTTTGTTATGCGTCCGGCGGCACACGTTCTGGCGGGTAAAAGTCCCGGATGTGTGCCGCCGGGCGTCCTGCCTATTTCAGACGGATTCCGTTTTCCTCCAGAGTAATGAGACCTTCCTTGTATAAATGCCCGATGGCACGCTTAAAGGAGTTTTTGCTCAGTGCAAACTTTGCCTTGATGGCCTCCGGATTGGACTTGTCGTGGTACGGAAGGAAGCCGTCTGCCTCTTTTAAGAGGGTCAGAACCCGTTCGGCGTCCGTATCAAGCTGAAGATAGGCTTTTTCACGGAGACTTAATTCCAGACGGCCGTCCGGCTGTACCTTTGTAACCCGGGCAGTCACTACCGTACCTGGGCGGAGCGGCGAGATGACCTCGCGGCGCGGAATCAGCGCGGAATAGAGCGAGTCTACTGCAACATAGGTTCCGAACTCGTCGATATTCTCATAGACGATGCCGGTTACATGGTCGTCCTTGTGATACGGGGCATTGCCGGAGAGATACTCATAAACGTGCATCGTAGCGCAGAGACGTCCGCTTTTATCGATATAGAGCGCGACAAGAATCTGCTCGCCGGGCTTTACCTTAACGGTCTGTTCCTTAAACGGGAGAAACAAATCCTTAGCTAACCCCCAGTCGAGAAAGGTCCCGTTCTGCGAGGTTTCCTTTACGGTCAGCACGGCGGTTTCGCCAAGCGTCAGGGGCGGGGTCTGGGTTGTTGCAATGATACGGTCCTCCGAGTCGCGGTAAACGAATACCCGCAGGGAGTCTCCGTGCCGGATGCCCTCCGGCACCTGGTTGCGCGGAAGCAGTACGCGCGTTTCCGGAACGGCTGCCGTATCGTCAGAAAGGGAAGGCGCGGCTCCGGCTGGGCTTTCCAGATAAATTCCGTTTTCTGTTGACTTACAGACGGTAAGCGTCTGCATTTGTCCAAGCATAATCATAGATGTAGATTCCTCTCTTTGTTATCAGGCTATTTTTTAAATTCCGTAACGGCAAACGGTGTACCGTCCTCTGCGGCCAGAACGACCGTACAGGAGTCCTCCTGTACAGTAAGGCGCGGATAAAGGATATCGCCGAGCCGGGCGGATTTTTTGTATTCGACACGGAGCCTCCGGTAGTCGGTGCAGGGAAGCAGTGCGGATGCCATGGCAACATACTGCGCATTGTTGACATGCTGGTTTGAGTCAATATGGGAGACTGTAACCGTGATCGGGGCAGCCGGCGTCCATTCTGCCGGAAGTGCAATTCTCCGGGGTGCATAGTCCATCGGGAGGGCAGGCTCCAGCGGGTAATAGGCGGCATACTCCTCTGTGACGCGTGTCGGATGACCGGTTTCGGTATCCGTAAATACCCAGACGGAATTGGCAATGACGGCGGGCGTGCCCTCCGGGTCGGTCAGCGTAAAGTTCCGGTAGCCGAACATGGTTTTAAAGTCGTAGGCCCATGTATTGACATGGAGGGTGTCGCCGAACTGCGGGAGGCGCAGGATTTCAATCTGCCACGAATTCATCAGCCAGACGCGGCTCCGCTCTTTCAGAAACTGTATGCCGATACCAAGCGCCTCCGAATGGAAGATGCTGCAATCCTGAAAATAATTGATAATCGCAGGATAGGACAGCTGCAGGGAAGCGTCTGTTTCACTGTACCGGACTCTCGTAGAAAAAGAATACATAAGCCCTCCTTAAAAGCATGGAATTATTCCGAAAGAAAGATTCAAACATAAGTGTACCATAAATTAGAAAAAAAAGCTAGAAATATAGATGAAAAAAATGTATACTATAAGAAGAGACAGCACAGCGGAGGAAGAGATATGAAACGTAAGTATGCAGTTGACGCAAACAGGTTGTTTTTGCTCAGTATCATAATGTCGCAGTTTTTAATGCCTTTGGTGATATTCCTTGGCGTGCAGGATTTGTTATTCCTGCAGTTTTTGATTGAATTTTTTATGGTACTGCCGTGTGCCTTTTATCTTTTTTTTCAGGGGCGTCCGTTAAGGGAAAGCATCGGAATCAATCCGCTTACATGGAAGCAGTGGCTTTTGCTGCTGCCATTGGCAGCCTGTATGGACAAAATTGCAGAGTTTGTCAACGTGATTTCACAGCTGTTTTCGACCAACATTGTCGGCGGTCATATGGCGGAGCTGATTTTGCGGTATCCGCTGCCGGTGGTACTTTTTGTTGTCGCAGGTATGCCGATGCTTTGTGAGGAGCTGATTTACCGGGGTGTGCTTTATCAGGGATACCGCAGGACCAGCATATTCCTGGCGATTGTTTTATCGGCATTTTTGTTCGGCATCATGCATATGAACCTGAACCAGTTCAGCTATGCGGTTGTACTGGGCGTCATGTTCTGCCTGATTAATGAAGCGGCAGGCTCCATTCTGCCGTCCATGGTGATGCACTTTTACATCAACGGCCGTTCTGTTGTGCTTCTATATGCGGTAGTGAACTATCTGACGGGGTTGCACAATGAATATATTGCGGCGGAAGCGGTGGGAAATACAGGACTGATGGCAGAGTTGCTGGAGAAGGCAGGCGGCGTGCCAATCTATGAGAAGGAATGGCTTACGGCGTATCTGAATACAGAGCCGGAGGATGTGACAGGCGGGATTCTTGCCCTGGTGCCAGGGACAGTGTTTGCCATAATCGTGGTAATCCTGATTATAAGGTATTTTTTAAGGAGTACGGGACGGATGGAGTATTTCAAGGCGATATTCCGAAGAAAGGAGACAGGATACGGGGCAGAAGAGGAGCGGAAGAGTCCGGTTCGTTCGATACTCAGTCCCACGCTGTTTGTAGGCTGTATCATTTGTATCCTGTTTATGGTATCCGATTTCCTGTTGTAAAGGAAAAAGGGCAAAAAGAGAGCCGCATCTTCTGCGGCTGCTTCTTTTAGACACGGAGGTCGATGTTCTGACCAAGGTGAGGAGTGACGGACTGTTCCATCATCTTTATCATTCCTTCGCCGGAATCTTCAATGGTTTCGAGTGCCTTCTTAAATACAGCAACACTCACCATATCAGCAGTGTTCAGGGCAGAGGTCTGCATAGAAAGTGCGGCAATATCCATAAGATTCCTCCTTTCTTACCGGCCGGATAACCGGAACGGCAAATCATCATATCTTTTGCCCTCAGTATAGCACATCTTTTTGGAAAAAGCAAGAAAAAGCGTTTGGGAAAAACGCAGAAAGAGGTTTTTATGTTAGATACGATTATCATCGGCGCCGGCCCTGCCGGTATGGCAGCAGGAATTTATGCGGCAAGAGCAGAGCTCTCCCATTTTGTAGTGGAAAGCGGGCTTATGAGCGGCGGGCAGATTGTGAATACGTCGGAGGTGGATAACTATCCCGGCCTTATGGGAATCGGCGGCTTTGACCTTGCCATGAAGTTCCGGGAGCACTGTGACCGCTGCGGCGTACAGTTCCGGAGTGCAGCAGTCACGGAGGTAAAAAAGGAGGAGGACGGCTTTTCGGTTTCTTTGGAGGGAGGAGAAACGCTTTTCGCAAAAACTGTATTGTTTGCTACCGGTGCGCGCCACCGGAAGCTTGAAATCCCGGGCGAAGCGGAGCTTACCGGAAGCGGGGTTTCCTACTGCGCCACCTGTGACGGGGCATTTTTTAAAGGAAAGGAAGTCGCAGTCATCGGCGGCGGCGATGTGGCAGTAGAGGACGCGCTGTTTCTGGCGCGCGGCTGTAAAAAGGTTTATCTGGTACACCGCAGGGAGGAGTTCCGGGCGGCAAAAACGCTGGTAAGCCGCCTGCGTGCCTGTGAAAATGTCGAGCTTGTATTAAATGCCGTTCCGGTACGGATTGACGGGAACGGACAGGTAGAGGCGCTTTTCGTAAAGGGAGCTGACGGCGAGCGGAAGCTTTTGGTAGCAGGGGTTTTTATTGCTGTGGGAATGATACCAGATACCGGACTTTTAAAGAACCTTGTTTCGTTAGATGCGGCAGGCTATGTCGTTGCGGGAGAGGATTGCAGGGCATCACTGCCGGGAGTCTTTGCGGCGGGGGATATGAGGACAAAGCCGCTCCGGCAGGTGATTACGGCAGCGGCGGACGGAGCTACTGCCATCAGGGAAATCGAAGTGTTTCTGAACCAGCTCTGAAGCGGCAGGACTTTATCAGGCATAAATTGGAAGCCTCCGGTGTGTTGACAAAACCACCGGGGGCTTGTTATAATTATGTTACAAGTTTGTAACAATTTTGTAATAATTAAGAAGGAGGAATTGTGTGAGAAATCGAAAATACAGCAGGGCGTTGCTTTGCCTGAGTGCAGCGGCGCTTACGGGAATCCTGCAGGGCAATGACGCAGGTGCGGCAGTGACGGGGAAAGAGTCCGTGGCTGTGGAGCATGCGGCGGTGCTGCAAAATGACCTTCTGGATATAAAAAATATATGGAAGACGATAGATACAGAAGGGCTGTACATAGAGGGTCTGGAAGATGTCGGCGAGTACGTACTGCAGCAGGTACAGGAGGAGGAAGCAGGAGAGCTTGCCCTGTTTGCACGGACCGGCAGTATTGTCGGAACGCGTGCCTATGCGAATGTAGTGAACTATGTAAATGTACGCCAGAAGCCAGGGACTTCCTCAAAGGTAGTCGGAAAGCTTTTTTCCGGCTGTGTGGCAACCGTCCTTGAGGACAAGGGCGACTGGGTGTATGTCAATTCCGGCAATGTCACGGGTTATGTCGTGAAGCAGTACCTGCTGTTTGGCGGGGAAGCGGAGCAGGCTATCGCAAAGAAATATACACCGAAGATTAAGGTAACTGCAAATGTACTGAATATCCGTTCCGGTGCAGGAACCAATTATAAGATAATCGGGAGCTTTACAAACGGTGCAGAAGCGGAGCTGTTAGAAAAGGGAAAGGACTGGATGAAAATCCGTTTTTCTTCCGGCGGCACAAAAAAGACCGGTTATGTCTATGCGAAGTATGTAAAGGTAACAGGTGAGCCGCGGTACGGGGAAACGCTTGCCGAGGAGGCAGCAAGAATCGCCGCAGAGAAAAAAGAGGCGGCAAAAGCAGCAGCGCAGGCAGAGGCAGACCGGAAAGCAGCCGCAGCAAAGGCAAAGGCGGACAAGGCAAAGCAGGTAGCAGATTATGCAAAGACGGCAGTCGGAACCGCGTATGTCTGGGGCGGTACAAGTATAAGTAGCGGCGTAGACTGCTCGGGACTCTGCTATGCGGCATATAAAAAGTTCGGTTATACCCTGCCACGTGTTTCAAGAGATATGGCAGCAAGCAGGTCTTTGTTATCCGTAACACCGAATACGACCTACTTGAAGGCAGGAGACCTGGTATTCTATGCTTCCGGCGGTGTCGTGGACCATGTGGCAATGTATATCGGAAACGGACAGGTGGTACACGCTTCGGATTACAGCACAGGCGTGATTATCTCAAGATACAATTACCGGACGCCGCACAGTGCCAAGCGTGTCATTTATTAAGCAAAGAAGAAAAGAGGAAGCAGGAAGGAAAGGGACTGTCGCAGGAAGCGCGGTCCCTTTTTGCAAGTGGAGAGGAGTATTCTGCGACAGTATTGGTGGAAGCCGGTCCGGGGAATAGTAAGGTCTTTGCAGGTTTGGATGCTTTTTAAATTATGTAGAAAATTGTGGAAGATAGTATATTTGTGAGGTATAATATAGGAGAACTAATGTTATATGGTGAAGAAAGACAAAAATAGGTTACCCGGATTATTGAATATCCATATGATGCAATTTGGGTATATGGTGTGATTGCGAATGGAACAAGCGGAAAGGAATGGAAAAAAGTTCAATAAGGAGGAACAGATGAAAAAGGGGGCGAAAGGATGCACTATGCAAGCTTAGAGCAAAGAATGGCGCGGGCATACCTTGCGATGCTGCCGGATTTTGTTCCGGCGGCGGATGCCGGTGTCAGCGTTACTGAGCAGAGGGAATTTTATGACCTTATGAAAAAATTGTATCAGTTATTATTTGATGAACCATTACGGATTGTCCCGGCGGTGCATGAGGACGACGCATTTCCCTCCCGCTATAAGAAGGGATATGGAAAGCCGGAGCTGGAAGCGCATGTACTGAAAATAAAAAAAGCGATGGAAGGGCTACTTAAAACTATGTTCCTGCTCGGGCAGGGAGCTGACGTAAAACTAAATAAAAGGCAGTTAAAGGTTTTATCTGACATAGGAATCGGGGATTTTGATACGCTGCCGGCTGCATGGACGTGGATGTCAAGGCGCCCCGGTGCTAATCCGGTTGCGTTTGCGTATTGCCTTTTTGATGAAAAGCATGTTTACAGCATCGATGTGTATGCCCGTCTGCTGGGCGAAGAGCCGTTCCGTAAGCTTGAGCAATGGATGCTGTCACAGGGCTATCAGGCATATGACAGATATAAGACGGACTGGGTGGATTATCAGCTGACGCTTGCCTATGCAAATCCGGCGTGGGGCGGTGAGCGCCCGAATATCGGAAATGAGTATAAGGTTAAGCATACGGGAATTTCAGCGCAATACGACGCCTATGTGGAAAATCCTGTCAGCCTCGGGCTGTGTATCCCCTATGGGCTGAAAGGCTTTTTAGAGCAGTTTGACCGGATGAATCAGAGGCTCAGGGAGTTTGTGATCGGACGGACCAAAAGGTGCGACGGGTGCCGGTACTGCGTCCAGACGGATAAAACCGGAAAACGTCCTCTCGCCTGTATTCCTATCGTATACAAAGAAACAGAGTACCGGCTGTGCCCGTACTTTCCGGGCTATAATTACAGCTGGGCGAGCCTTGATGATGCTCTCGCAGAGAATCTTATTGCGTTTCTGACCTTTATGGACGGCTATGCAGGAGAGGGCAGCAAGGCAAAATAAGTTGTCCTTCGGACAGATGCAAAACTAAGCTGCTGCACAGCCTTTGGAACTTTCCCAGGTTATTCAAAAAATGCAGAAATTCAAGAAAAAAATGGTTGACTTTTAGGAAAGAGTATGTTACACTATAAAAGCTGTGTAAGCAAAAGCAGAGTATCCGCTCTCACCTTCCGCGTACTGAGGTACTGCAAAAAGGTCTGGTTAAGTTTAGTTCCCGTTAGGGGTTATTTATGCGGATAGTCTGTGACTGTCCGCTTTTTTTCATGGGAAGTATATATTATGATTACGGAGGTACAAAATCATTAGCGATTTAATGTTGAATGAACAAATCAGGGACAAGGAAATCCGCCTGGTGAGTGAGGACGGAGAACAGCTTGGTATTATGTCTGCCAAAGATGCCTTGAAGATGGCAAAGGAAGCCGGTCTTGATTTAGTAAAGATTGCGCCGGCTGCGAAACCGCCGGTATGCAAGATTGTTGATTACGGCAAGTATCGTTATGAGATGGCAAGACGTGAAAAGGAAGCCAAGAAAAAGCAGAAGGTGACCGAGGTAAAGGAAATCCACTTATCTCCGAATATTGATGTGAATGACCTCACCACAAAGGCAAACCAGGCACGCAAGTTTTTGGAAAAGGGCAACAAGGTGAAAGTTGCATTGCGGTTCCGTGGTCGTGAAATGGCACATATGGCAACAGGCAAGGAAGTATTGGATTCTTTTTTTGAAAAACTTTCTGATATTTCCGTAGTAGAAAAACCGGCAAAGCTGGAGGGAAGAAGCATGATTATGGTGCTTTCCGAAAAGCGGTAGTACAGGCGCATGAATGCACAGGCTTGTGCTTCATACAAATAATTATCAATACGGCGGACATGCCGTAAACAGTGAAGGAGGAACTAACATGCCGAAGTTAAAGACAAATAAGGCAGCAACAAAGCGTTTTAAAATGACGGGAACCGGTAAGCTGAAAAGAATGAAGACCGGTAAGCAGCATATCTTAACGAAGAAGTCTTCTAAAACGAAGAGAAATTTAAGAAAAGCTACCATGACCGATAAGACAAACGAGAAGAATATGAAGAAAATTTTACCTTATCTCTAAGATTTGGTGTGAAGGAGGGAAAACAGAATGGCAAGAGTTAAAGGCGGTTTAAACGCAAAAAAGAAACATAACAGGGTGTTAAAGCTGGCAAAGGGATACAGAGGAGCCAGAAGTAAGCAGTATAGAATTGCAAAGCAGTCCGTTATGAGAGCACTCACTTCTTCTTTTGCAGGAAGAAAAGAAAGAAAGAGACAGTTCAGACAGTTATGGATTGCCCGTATCAATGCAGCTGCCAGAATGAATGGTCTTTCTTACAGCAAATTTATGTACGGCTTAAAGCTGGCAGAGGTTGAGGTAAACAGAAAGATGCTTTCCGAAATGGCAATCAACGATCCGGAAGGCTTCACCGCATTAGTCGAAGTCGCAAAAGCAAAACTTGCGTAAAGCAACGAGCTAAGAACGAAATAAAACCGGGTGCCGGGAAGGAACTCCATGTTCCGTTCCCGGCACCCGGTTTTATTTCGTATCGCGGCGACTGCCGCGACCGAGGAAACGCGAAGCGTTTGCGAGGTGCGTAGCTCGTTGCAGGGGGAGGCGACTGCCGCGACCGAGGAAACGCTTTGCGTTTGCGAGGTGCATAGCTCGTAGCAGGGAGCCCCGCCGGGAGGCGACTGCCGCGACCGAGGAAACGCTTTGCGTTTGCGAGGTGCATAGCTCGTTGCAGGGAGGCGCCGGGAGGCTCATATAATTTTATTGTGCAGAGAATAATTCCTTGCCTACACTACAGACAGGACATTCAAAATCATCTGGAAGATCCTCAAACTTTGTGCCCGGAGCGATTCCGTTATCCGGGTCACCAGCTTCCTCATCATATACCCATCCGCAAACATCACAAACATAGGTCATTGTCTTTCCCTCCGTTTTTTCAGATTTTATTGAATTATGCCGGGTTCTGCTGACAGGGAGGCATACATGCCGTTGTCAGCAAAAGGTAAAGTTAGTGTATGAAATTGTCAGGTTTTTATTCGCGCGAAGGCAAAGTGAGGATAGTGCAAATATATTTGCACTATCCGAGCGCACCCGCGGGGTCAAATACCCTGCCTCTCTGGGGCAGACAAGCGAAAGAGAAGCTAAGTCATGCCCAGGGCTTTCGCTGCGGGGTATTTGACCCGGAAAACAGAATGTGCCACGCAGACTGTCCCGCGCTTTGGTTGGCAGCGCATCCAATGATTAGAAAATGATTAAAAAATCTAATGGTAATCTAACTTGAACTGTAGCGGCGTATGGAGTACAATAAATGAAAGTAAGGGAATACAGAAAAGAAGAAAGGGGTTTTTCAGAAAATGAGAGATAAAATAGCGAATATTTTATGGGGACTTGCGCTGATTGCGGCAGGTATTATAGTAGGTGGCAAGGTGATGGGCTTTTGGGAATTATCCGTATCTTTATGGGACTGGTGGCCGTTACTTATTATTTTTCCGTGCTTTGTCAGCATGTTAAGGAATGGTCCGGGACCGGTCAATATGATTCTCATGCTATGCGGCGTGCTGTTGCTGTTGGAGGCAAATCGGGTAATAGAGCCAGGGGTGCTTGCAAAAGTCCTGCTGCCTGCGGTTTTTATTATTATCGGTGTGTTCCTGCTGTTCGGAAGCATATTTGTGGGAGGACGGCGGCGTTATCGTGGAAATCTGGCGTATACGGCAACCTTTGCAGGAAATGTTGTTGTGCCTTCGGATGGCGGCGCGTTCCAGGGCTGTGCTGCCGAGGCAGTATTCGGAGGTTTGGATCTGGATTTAAGAAATACCATCATAGAAGATGGGGCAGTGATTGATGCCGTCGGAATTTTTGGCGGGGTGGACATCAAGGTCCCGGAAGGAGTGAATGTGAAGCTGAAGCGGACGGCGCTGTTTGGCGGTGCGAAAAACCATGTAAGAGGCCAGAACGGAGGTCCGGTGCTTTATGTGAACGCATTATGTATGTTTGGAGGTGTTGATATCAAATGAACGTAGTACAAAAGGTAATCAAATATTGTGCCATGGCGTTTGCGGTGTTTCTTTCGATGGTTATTTTCAGTTCCATTATTGCCGTGGTACTCGGAGTCGCTGCGGGAAGCGGATTCTATGAGGAAAGAGAGCGGATAAATCTGTCAGAACAGTATTCTGCCGCAGAAATAGAAGAGCTTGGGATAGACCGGATTATGATAGAATGTCCGGCAGAAATCCTTGTAAAACCGGGAACAGAGCTTGCAATCGAGGCACAGAATGTAACAGAGGATTACCAGATCCGCTGCAGCAACGGAGCCCTCCGCTTAGAAAGTAAAAGAAAGCACTTCTTTTTCTCGTTTACCTTTTCCCTGTTCGGGTGGGGAGCGGAGCAGGGGACAGTCGTTGTGACAGTTCCGGAGGGCTATGTGCCGAAGGAGTTCAAGCTTGACAGCGGCGCGCAGCCGGTGCTCGTAGAGAATCTGAATACAAAGCAGCTGACGGTAGACAGCGGAGCAGGCAATGTTACAATTGCAGCCCTGCAGGCGGAAAAGCTGCATATGGATACCGGCTCCGGACGGGTCAGTATAACAGATGCGGCTGTAAAGGAAACTTCGATTGACAGCGGAGCAGGACGGGTAAAGGTGGAAAATTCAGAACTCGGAATCCTGCATCTGGACAGCGGTTCCGGAGCAGTGGAGTTCCAGAATGTAACGGCTGAGGATGTAAAGGTGGATAGCGGCTCCGGCTCGATAGAATGGAGCGGGACACTGACCGGAAGATGCTATTTTGATACCGGAAGCGGCGGACTCAGGCTGCGGCTTTCCGGAACAGAAGCAGACTACCGGCTCAGGCTTGACAGTGGTTCCGGAGATGTCCGTATTAACGGGCGGAAGACAGGCGATGGAAGCTACGGAACGAATGTACGCGGGGAACTGCAGATCGACAGCGGTTCCGGGGCAGTCAATATAAGCTTTGAAGAAGATTCGCAATAAGGCGGGACAAGGAAGCCGCTGCAAAAGCAGAGTGATATGAGGGAAGAATTCACCTGCCGCTGCAGCGGCTGTTCCTATTCAGTATAGTATTGTGACTGGGCGTTCCAGAGTTCATGGTATTTGCCGGTCCTGTCGGCAAGGAGTTCCTCATGTGTTCCTTTTTGAATTACTTCCCCTGCGTGGAATACGGCAATTTTATCGCAGAAACGGCATGATGCAAGGCGGTGACTGATATAAATAGCAGTTTTGCTGCCGGCGATTTCATTGAACTTACTGTAAATTTCGTATTCCGAAAGCGGGTCAAGAGCGGCAGTCGGTTCATCAAGAATCATAAACGGTGCGTCTCTGTAGAGTGCACGGGCAAGGGCAAGTTTTTGCGCTTCGCCTCCGGATAGTTCCACGCCGTCTGTATCAAAGTCTTTGTATAGGCAGGTTTCTATGCCATTTGGCATGGCTTGGAGACGTGCATCAAAGCCTGCCTTTTTCAGACATTCCCGTACCTTATTGCTGTCATAGGCAGCACTGGCGGCGACATTTTGCCCAAGACTGAATGAAAACAGACGGAAATCCTGAAACACTACGGAGAATATGGACATGTACTCATCATAGTCATATTTTTGAATATTGACTCCGTTCAGTAATATTTCACCTTCAACCGGGTCGTACAAACGGCACATCAGCTTGATAAACGTAGTTTTCCCTGAACCGTTCATTCCTACGACAGCAAGTTTTTCGCCGACCTTGAATTTCAGGTTTACATGTCTGAGCGCATATGTGTCAGTATTCGGATACCGGAAGGAGACGTCCCTGAATTCCACATAGTATTCGTTATCATCCCGTTTCTCAACGGTTAATGAACCCTGGTACATATGATTGGGCAGATCAAGATACTCATATAATTTCTGGAGATGGGTACAATATACTTCATTATCGGACAATATATACATCAAATCCTGTAATCCTTCTCCGAGTCGTGATAAAACTGCAGCATATTGTACGATGCTTCCGACGCCGAAGGCGCCAAAGAATGCTTTTACCGCAATAAACAGGTAGCATGCAGCATTGGCAAGCCCGATTATAACATATGCGATAGCAGGATAGATGGACATTCTGAAAATAGCGGCCTGGTTTTCCCTGTCATGCCGGATGAGTTTATCCAGTACCTTTTCTGCAATAACATTTTGCTCATAAATCCGGACATCTTTTGCTTTCTCGGGGTTCATATACAGTTCATTTCCAAAAAACATAAACGTCCGGTTGAACCAGACATAATCCTTGCACCACTTCATAAATATGGCGTGTTCTTTTATCGTTGCTTTTGAGTTACTCAGGCCGCCCAAGGTAATACAAACCAATAGAATAAGAATCCAGGCAGGATTGTCGATTACTTTATTTCCGGATTTGGAAACAAAGAGGGTTATGGTCATAGTAAGCGAAGCCAGTATATTTACAAAAGCATGGACAAGGGTAGAGGTGCCCCAGACCAGCTGAGCTAAACCGTTGCCAAACATATAGAGGTTTTCTTCGGCTTCGTGTCGTTGCTGTTGGATTTTTACATTTTCCAGATCAACAAAGTCTAATGACATCTGCTTGTCAGAAAAGATTTTTCCAAACCAGCTCCACATTTGTGATTCTTTTTCGCTGCAGATACGGTAAATCATACTTTTAATGACGGCACAAATAAAATTAGCCAGAACGACACCAATAACGTAAATCATAACTGTGTTTATTCTTCTGTGCGTGGATATTTCATTAATAATCTGTGCCGAAAACCAGACAGAGAGAAAGGGCTGCACAGAATTTATGAACTCATAAAGTGCCTTTCCCTGTGCAAGACCAGGGCAATACTGCTTCAAGAGTCTAAAACCACGCATGGTGACAGAAATTCTTTTTTGAATTGACATTTTTTTCATTTTACCACCTCCGTTTCGCCGGTTTTCTCCCTGTAATATTTTGCCTGCATTTCAAATAGCTTATAGTATGCTCCCTTTAATCGGAGTAGCTCGTTATGCGTACCTTCTTCGCATATGACACCGTTTTCAATCAATAGGATGCGGTCACAAAAGCTCGTGCTGGCAAGTCTGTGTGAAATAAATATGGTAGTTTTTCCTGCACCAATTTTATTGTAATTTTCATATAGATTACTTTCTGCAATCGGGTCGAGAGCAGCAGTAGGTTCGTCGAGCAGTATAACAGGCGCATTTTTATATAAGGCGCGGGCTAATAATAATTTCTGGACCTCGCCTCCGGAAAGCTCTATGCCATTGTCATATATGGCTCTTCCGAATTGGCTTTTTACACCGTCAGGAAGCTGCTCGATTTTATTCCAGAGTCCTGCAATTGTTAAGCAATGCCTGACCTTGACAGGGTCCGTATGTTCGGGCGGAGTTTCGGATACAATTTCCTCAATGGTTACGGGCATGATGCTGTACTGTTGGAATACGGCGGAAAATTGCCTGTAGAAGTCAGTCCTGTTGTATTCCCGTAGATCAATACCGTCATATAATACCTGCCCTTCTGTCGGGTCAATTAATCCGCAAAGCAGTTTAACAAGTGTTGTTTTTCCCGCACCATTCAGTCCGACAATAGCGATATGCCCGCCAGGAGCGATTTTTAAGTTCAGGTTATGCAACGCATATTGTTCTGCTCCCTCGTATTTGTAGCTGACATTTTTCAGCTCAATTACCTTTGGACAAGCATCCGGTGGACATTTTAATCCACTGTCTTTGCGGAAGGTGTCCGGATATTCGAGGTAGGAACGAAAATAATTGATTTTCAAATTTGTCTGGTTGAGCAAGGATATCTGTGAAAAGATACTGCTAAGCCAGGTTGAAAAGCCTGTAACCACACTAAAATACAAGACAAAATCCGCGACAGATATTTTATTGTTCCATACGAGATACAGCAAATAGAGATAAGCGATACTTTCACGCAGCAGAGCCAGCCCGCTGTCACAGACAGCTACACCGAAGATTTTGCCTGTAAGCCGTTTATACCATCCGGCAAGACCGTTCATATTGCCATTGTAAAGCTCCGAAAACCAGGCGGTCATGCGGTAAAGGCGGATATCCTTTGCAGAGCGGGTATCACTGGCAATCGTATTAATATAGTTGATGCGCTGCTGGTAACCGATTCTTTCCTGGTTATGCTCTTCTGTCCATTTTATTATCTTCTGATTCAGAACATAGCTGAGCAGAGTGGTTGCAATCAGGAAAAGAATGATTCCCCAGTTTATTTGAATAAGAATTACCCAAAAAACAGACAGCCCCAAAATGCTTGTAACTAGTTCAATCAGGATATCATATAGATTGGAGAGCAGGGAATAGTTTCCGTTACAGCATAGAAAGCTTTCGGTTTGAAGTTTTCTGAAGACCCCGTTTTCCTGATTGATGTAATCGGTTGTCAGACCCTTGAGAGCTACACGTTTGAGATAGAAGGTATTCATTCTGAATTTTTGATGATAATTAAATTTGGTTAAAAATTTATTTGTTCCTGATAGTATGGCGATGCAGCCCATAAAAGCAAGCAGGGCAGTAATCAGGTCGCGCAAGGGTTGCTTTGCGGTTATTATTTCAATGACCGTTTTAGGCAGGTAAGTTGATAACAGTGAAAGCGTCACGTTTATTAATATTATAAGAATACAGCAGCATAATAATGGAAAACAGCACCGGACGGTGTTGCCAAGGCAGTATAAAATATTCTGAATCACGGAATAGTGGCAGCGGTTCAGGGCGTCGTGTGTCTCCTGATTAGTTCTTTTCATATTTATCTACCTCCTTTTTCTGTATTCTACTAAAGAAAATGACATAATAAAAAATTCGTGCACCAATTGCATCTACAGGTGCACGAATTGCAACTATTGTACTTTACAGGAAATGCTGTGGCGCGTCAGTGCGCAGCATAAAGAGGCTATTCCGGATATTTCATGCGTTCCTCTGTAATCCCGTCCAGCACCTCGCGTAAGAAGCGGCCGCCGTAATAGTTTGCCATCGGCAGGTTCATGTCCAGATAATTGCCGCAGGCAATGGCAGATGCGCCTGGAACCTCTCCCTGGTAATCGCGGATAAAGGTAAACAGCTCCCGCAGCAGCGGAAGGATGTCGGCGGACTCGTAGTCTCCGGCAAGCAGGAGATAAAAGCCGGTACGGCAGCCCATTGGTCCGAAATATACAATACGGGAGCCGAACTCCGCATGGTTTCGTAAAAAGGTAGCGGCAAGGTGTTCGATGGTGTGTACCTCCGCTGTATTCATGACCGGTTCTGCATTCGGGCGGGTGATGCGGAGATCAAAGGTGGTTACAACCGTATCTCCGACCGTATCTTTGCGGGAGACATAGACGCCTGGCAGCAGGGTCAGGTGATTAATCGTAAAGCTGGCAATCGGTTTCATTGGTATTCTCCTTTCGGGCTAATAAAAGGTGACAGGAGACACGGTCGGTGTCGGGGAAGGAGGCAGCGTAGGAGAAAGCTGTCCGCCCTGCGATTCATCTCCTGTTGGCGGGTCCGGCGTCGGTGTAGGCGTCAGAGGCGGTGTCGGTGTCAAAGACGGAGCCGGGGAGCCGGTCGTGCCCGGTACGGTTGGTGTCGGGGTAAGGTCCGGATTCATCGGGTCCGGTGTCGGGGTTATGTCATTGTGAATCGTACAAAGCGCGTTTTCTCCGGTCGGCAGGAGGTTCGGCGTATCAGAGGTCGTATAGCTGATTACGTTTCCCTTCCAGTCCAAAAGCTCCGGCTCGTTCTTTAGGAGCAGTACCTTTTCGGTTACAAGCTCCGCAGGACAGCCTGTAGCGGCAAGCTTTTTGCTTTCGGAGCAGATGGAAACCTTGATGTGGACATCACACTTTTCAAGCGGCACCGTTCCCTTGGCAAAATATTCGTTACGGACAGTAGAGCCGCCCTCGGCAGAGTCGCAAACGCCGTCAACGGCAAGCTTCCCGGATTTGGTGCAAACCCTTGCAGTAACGATAGAATCCGGTATGGTAAATTCCTTATAAGGAAGCTCCAGCGAAGCATGCACCTGTTCCATAATGTTGCGCCAGATATCCTGCTGGTAGCTCTGGTTAATCTGCGAAAAATTGTTGTCAAAGCCGGACCAGATGGAGGCAGTGTAGTACGGGGTGTAGCCGCAGAACCACAGGTCGTTGTTGTTAGAGGCTGTACCGGTTTTTCCGGCTACCGGCATTTTGTAATCGCGGAAGCGGAGCCTGCTGCCTGTGCTGTTGCCTGTACCGCCTGTAACGGTATCTACCATTGCGCTTGTCAGGAGGTAAGCCGTGGAGGTTTTGATGACCTGCGTGGAGTCAGGTTCATTTGACAGCAGAACACGTCCGTCATGGTCCAGCACCTTGGTATACAGGTATGGTTTATTGTAAACCCCTCCGTTTGCGATGGTTGCATAGGCAGAGGTAAGCTCTAAATTGGTGACACCATCGGTCAGACCGCCCAGCGCCAGGGGAAGGTTGATATCAGAGTAGGTCTTTCCGGTTGCTTCATCATAACGCGAATCGACCAGGGTACTGAAGCCGAGCTTTTTCAGATAATTGAAGGATACCTGCGGGGAAACCAGCTCTAACGTCCGCACCGCGATAATGTTCATGGAGTAGGAAATACCCCGGCGTATCGGATTCAGACCGTAGAACGGTCCGTTAAAATGGCTCTTGTTTCCCTTTGCCCACCAGTTAATGACCTCCTTCTGGGTATTCGGGTAGTAATAAGGCCGGTCATCAATCGGAGTGGCAAGTGTCATTCCGGAGCTGTCGATTGCCGGCAGGAAGGAGGCAAGTACCTTAAAGGTAGAACCGACGGCACGCGTTGTCGCTGTTGCCCGGTTTAAGGTACGGCTGCCTGTTTTTTCTCCTCTGCCGCCGACCAGGGCAAGCACTTCACCGGTATTGTGGTTCATCAGGCAGAAGGAAGACTGCGGCTGCGGGGTAAAGGTGCGGCGTTCGCCCAGAATCGTATCGCTGGCGGCAGCGTCATCCTCTACCGTATTAACATGCGCTGCACGGAATTCGTCCAAATATGCCGTCATGGACTCGTCGCTGACGCAGAGGAGCTGGTACATACCCTGGTTAATCTGCACAATGACGGAGCGGTCGTTTTTAAAGCTGTCAAAATATGAAATTAAATCCGAAAGCTGATAATGGATGGCGCTGCCGTCCGGCTTCTGTACGGAGAGGGCATAGCTTAATTCATAAAAGGAGCCCTCAGAGGAGCCTCTGCCGAATTTAGGGAACAGGGATTCGTCCGTATAAACGTCGTCACAGATGTCCTGTATCGTGCGGTCCTGTGTGGTATAAATGCTCAGGCCGCTCGTATAAACCATTGAGGTTGCCTGTGCCTGGGTATAGCCCTTCCGGTCTACTAAATCCTTAATGACCGAATCGATTACGGCATCGGTAAAGTAACTGTAGTAGGAGGCGGTCTCATTCTTTTTCTCCGCGACCAGCTGGATACGGCTGTAAGGATCGTCCGCCAGAGCCAGTTCATATTCCTCCTGCGTACAGAAATGATTGTCACGCATCAGCTTCAGACAGTCTGCGCGGCGCTTTTTATTGTCCTCCGGATAGTTAATCGGATTCTGGTAGGTCGGGGACCACGGAATTGCTGCCAGTACGGTGACTTCTGACAGCGTTAAATCCTTGGCATCTTTATTAAAGTAAACCTGCGCCGCTGTCTGGATGCCATAGGCGGTATTTCCGTAGTTTACGGTATTCATGTAATACTCCAGAATCGTATCCTTGGACAGCTTGTTTTCCAATTCGACGGCAAGGAACTGCTCCTGTATTTTCCGGGACAGCTTTACAAACGGATTTGCTTCGTTACCTCCCTCAAAGACCTGGTTTTTTAAAAGCTGCTGCGTAATCGTACTGGCGCCGTAGTCCAGTGAGCCGGTTTTCAGGTTGGAAACCAGGGCACGCATAATACCGCGCATATCGATTCCGTTATGTTCATAAAAACGTTCGTCCTCCATAGCAACAAACGCATATTTGATATGGTCGGGAAGCTCGGTGATAGAAACATAGTCACGGTTTGCCTCAACGCCTGCCAGGGTTTCCGCATGGGAACCGTCCCGGTAGTAGGTGTTGGAGGCATAGCCTGTCGGTACGACGTTGATTAGGTCAATGCTCGGCACGGTTGCGGAAAGACCGCTGACAATGCCGGTAACGGCAGAAACGCCGATTACTGCCAAAAAGACAATTCCGATGAGAAAAAGACGGAATATATTGACGTTCAATTTTGTTGAAAGCCGTTTAGAACTCGACTTTAAGGCGTGAATTTTCTGGTTTGTTTCATGCTTGCTAAAATTCATTGTAATCCCTCTCTCTGAAAGAACCTGTATAAAAAGCATATCCGCAATCGGAAAACTTATACGGAAAGGAAGATGAGTTCTCCGCCGGTTTCACAGAACCAGACGGCATCCTGTTCGGTAATGACCGCCTTGCCGGAGGTTGCCTCGGTAATCTTTTTTTCAAAGGCCTGTCTGGTTTCCTCGGTGGTCAGCACCGTGGCAGTCACAATATCCGTATAAACAATGTCCTGCGTAAACAGCTCCATCTGTGCGGTAATATACTGCAGCTTTCCAATACTGTTATAATCGGTAACAACGGTAACGGGAATGCCGTAGCGTCTGGTTACGACCGTGCTTGCCGAAAGCCCTGCCTTGACCGCCGCCTGATAGGCACGCACCAGACCGCCGGTGCCAAGGAGCGTCCCGCCGAAGTAACGGGTTACGACGACGCATACATTGTGGAGCTCCTCTGCCAGTAACACCTCCAGCATAGGTCTGCCCGCAGTTCCGTGCGGCTCGCCGTCGTCACTGCAGCGTGTGGTTTCATGGCAGCTCCCCAGGGTATAGGCGGAACAGTTGTGGGAGGCGTCCCAATATTGCTTCTTTGTCTGCTCAATAAAGGAAAGAGCGTCCTCTTCGGTGGCAATCGGAATTACCGTGGCAATAAAGCGGGACTTTTTTTCTGTAATCTCCCCTGTACCGCCGCGGTAGACAATCTGATAAGAATCCGGCATGACGCATCCCCTTTCTGTACGGAATCATAAGCTGGGTTTTGCCAAAAAATAGTATATCAAAAAGCCGGGGATACTGCAAGAAAATCGGGAGATTTAATAAATTTGTAATGAATCCGGGTAGGCGGCTCCGGGCGTGGCGGATGTTAAATTTCCGTGGAACCTCTTTACAAAACCGGGTTCTGCGGATATACTATAAATGGTGTGGGGGAGGAAGCAGGAAGAACAGAAAGAGAAAGGATATTTTACTATGCTTGAGTTAAGAAATGTTTCTTACCGTGTCGAGCAGGACAGCACGGGAAAGGAAATTTTAAAAAATATCAGTCTGACCATTAAGGAGCGTTTTGTAGCTGTTACCGGGCCGAACGGCGGGGGAAAGTCGACGTTGGCAAAGGTGCTGGCGGGGATTATTACGCCGACGGAGGGCCGGATTTTTCTGGATGGGGAGGATATCACGGACCTTTCCATTACCGAACGCGCAAAACGGGGCATCAGCTTTGCTTTCCAGCAGCCGGTGCGGTTTAAGGGAATTACGGTGAAGGACCTGATTGCGCTTGCGGCAGGGAAGAAGCTGAGTACGGCAGAGGTCTGCGATTATCTTTCCGAGGTCGGTCTCTGTGCCAGGGATTATGTAAACCGCGAGGTGAATGCAAGCTTATCCGGCGGAGAGTTAAAGCGGATTGAGATTGCAACGGTTATGGCAAGGGGAACCGCCCTGTCCATTTTTGACGAGCCGGAGGCAGGCATTGATTTGTGGAGCTTTCAGAACCTGATTCATGTGTTTGAGGAGATGCATAATAAAATTCAGGGTTCGATTCTGATTATTTCCCATCAGGAGCGGATTTTAAATATCGCAGATAAGATTATCGTAATTGCGGGCGGTGAGCTGAGCCGTACCGGCACCAGGGAGGAAATTCTTCCGGAACTGTTAAATACGGTCGGGACATGTCCGAAGCAGAAATAAGAGAAAGGCAGGAGAATCAGACTATGGATGAGATACAGAAAACATTGTTAGAACAGGTCGCAGGGCTTCACGAGGTGCCTGCCGGCGCTTATAATCTGCGGATTAACGGACAGGCGGGCGGCAGGAACACGACTGCGAATATTGATATTGTGCCGAAGACAGACGTGTCCGGGATTGACATTATCATTCAGCCGGGGACCAAAAACGAAAGTGTGCACATTCCGGTTCTGTTAAGCCAGTCCGGATTAAAGGAATGCGTATATAATGATTTTTATATCGGTGAGGACTGTGATGTAACGATTGTCGCAGGCTGCGGCATTCATAACGGCGGCGATGCGGCGTCAGAGCATTCCGGTGTCCATCGTTTCTTCCTGAAGAAGAATGCAAGGATAAAATATGTAGAAAAGCATTATGGCAGCGGCGAGGGCACAGGCGAGCGCATTATGAACCCGACCACGGAGGTTACGCTGGACGAGGGCGCTTATATGGAAATGGATACGGTGCAGATTAAGGGCGTGGATTCTACAAAGCGTGTGACGAAGGCAGTGCTCGGGGAGGATGCGACGCTGGTCATTAAGGAAAAGCTGATGACGCACGGGAAGCAGACCGCGGAGACCGAGTTTACGGTAGACTTGAACGGCAGGGGAGCTTCTGCCGACGTGGTATCGCGTTCCGTCGCAAAGGATTCGTCCCATCAGGTGTTTTTATCGAAAATCAATGGAAACAGCGCCTGCACGGGGCATACGGAGTGCGATGCGATTATTATGGATTCGGCAAGCGTAAGCGCAATCCCGGAGATTACGGCAAACCATCTCGAGGCAAGCTTAATCCATGAGGCAGCCATCGGGAAAATTGCGGGCGAGCAGATTATAAAGCTGATGACGCTAGGGCTCACGGAGGAGGAGGCAGAGGCGCAGATAATAAACGGATTTTTAAAGTAGGCGTGGGTTTCCGTATTTTTTGAATGAGCCGGAAACTCCCGGAGACTGTGGCACCGGCACTTGACAAATCCGCGGTTCATGGGTAAAATAAACAAAGACCGTTATTCCGCGAATAACAGTCTTTGTTCGATATAAAAGGGGAGGATAAGTTTTTGCTTTCTTTTGTAAACGTTCTCTTCTGAGGGGGAATCAGAAAAGAAGCGCTCCGGTTCTGTTACCGGACTGTACAGGATTCCGTTTTTGAATCGGAATGATGTACCTGAGAATAGTATGACCGGTATTTTTTGGTTTATACAAAAGAATTTATTTTTTTTTGAAAGGAACGAGGTTATGGGTTTATTACAGGAATGGCGCGAGAGCGCGTACTCACTTGACATCAATTCAAAAGAGGGAAAGGCATTTTGGGACCGTTACTTTGTCATTGAAAAGGGAATCTATGAGCAGCTGCTTTCCAACCCGGATGTAGTAGAGAGCGGGACATTGGCGCAGCTTGCCGCAAAATATGATACGACGATTCAGATGATGACGGGATTTCTGGACGGCATCAATGAAAGCCTTGTGACCCCGAATCCGATTGAGGAGATGACGGAGGATACCGAAGTAAGTCTGGAGTTTGATAAGGAAAAGCTCTATTATAATATGGTAGGCGCTGGTGCCGAGTGGCTGTATAACCTTCCGCAGTGGGACAGCCTCCTGACGGAAAAGCGCAGGAAGGAGCTTTATCTGGAGCAGAAGAAGTCGGGTACGGTGGTGAAGGAAAAGAAGGTCGGAAGGAATGATCCTTGTCCGTGCGGCTCCGGCAAGAAGTACAAGAAATGCTGCGGAATAAACGCATAGTTCTTAAGTCAGGAGAGGGAAAAAGACATCTGTTCCGGCTGGCTACGGCCGGGACGGATGTCTTTTGTATGTTTTAAAAAGGGATTGACGAAGCTGTCTGGTTGTAATAAAATGGAATATATCAATGTAGACGATTCCGAAAGGGAAAGGGGCTGCTTGTTTGGACCGATATCAGTATTTGTTTCATTCCGGCAGGGAATACATGATAATCTGTGATAAAGACGGATATATAATGGAAGCAAATGAGGCGGCTGTCCGGGGAACGGGGTATCCGGAGGGGATGACCGGAACGGACATCGCAAGGCTTCTGCCGCGTTTGTTCGGACGTGACAGGGAAGGAAATCTGACCTGTTCCGGGGAAAACGGCAAAGAAACAGAGACCGTGTTATACCGCAGGGATGGAACCTCTTTTCCGGTATTGTGCCGGATTGTTTCATGGGAAGAAGAGCAGGAACAGGTTTTTGCCTGCTGTGTAAGAGATATTACGGAGTTTTTGAAGATTTTGTCCATGCGGGAAAAGTCGGTGGAGGAGTTAGAAGAGGTAGCAAGGGCAAAAAGTGCTTTTGTTGCGGATGTGACACACGAGCTGCGTACTCCGGTCAACGGAATCAAGGGACTTGCGGAAAATCTTCTGGGGACGCCGCTTTCGCCTGCCCAGGCAGAGAATCTGAATATTATTCTGCGCTGTTGCGGCAACATGGCAAAAATTATAAATGATTTGTTGGATTATTCCAAAATAGAGTCCAAAAAACTGGTACTGGAGAAGCGGGAGTTTGACCTGCATTGTTTTCTGAAGGAAACCTTAGAGTTTCATTCGGTACGCATCGAAGAGAAGGGGCTGAAGCTCGTTACCCGTATTTCGCAGGAGGTTCCGGCAAGGGTCATCGGGGATGAGCTCCGGCTGGGGCAGATGCTGAACAACCTGCTTTCCAACGCGTACAAGTTTACAACCGTCGGACATATCGGTTTTGAGGCGTCGGTCTGGCGGCGTGACAGTGAGCAGACCGGACTTTTGTTTGTGGTATCCGATACCGGGATTGGTATTCCGCCGGAGGAGCAGGAGAAGCTTTTCCAGAGGTTCTCACAGGCGGACGGCTCTATTACCAGACGGTTCGGCGGCACCGGGCTCGGGCTTGCCATCTGCAAGGAGCTTGCGGAGATGATGGGCGGCTCTGTCCGGGTAAGCAGTGAAAAAGGAAAGGGAAGTACGTTTTCCGTATCTGTGTGCCTGGAGACGGCAGAAGAGGAGACGCAGGACCGGAAGCTGCCGGAGTATCCGGGAGTTACAGATAGCGGCCTGATGTCGCTGCAGACAGCCGGGAGTCGTAAGAAAGAGCTTTCAGAGGTTATGGAAAAGCTGGAGCGCTGTGCAGAGCTTGGCACATGGGAAAGAGCAGAAGGCTTTGCCGGACTTCTCCGGCAGTACATACCGGAAGAAAAAGAAGAACTGGAAAAGAAGGTGTTCCGCCTCGGAATGATGGTGCGGCGGGAGGATGCAGAAAAGACCAGGGAGCTTCTGGGCGAGTTGCGCAGTTTAGTGGAGGAACAAATCGAATGAGTATCATGGAGATTCCGGAACAGGAAACGGATATACTGAGGCTTGACAACAGGCAGCTTTGCCAGCTGCTCCGGGACCAGCGCGATGAAATTGCCGCGCAGCATAAAGCGATAGTATATGCGCTTGCAAAGGTTTCCGAGGCGCGGGAGAACGGCGCTGCGCGGCATTTTAGGAATATCAGGGAGAATTGTAAAATACTAGCAATGAGTCTTGCACGTTCTCCGGAGTTTGAACAGCAGATTGATGATGCGTTTGTGGAACGAATTGAGATGGCATCACTGTTACATGATATCGGGAAAATTTCAATCAGTGACCGGATTTTGCTAAAGCCCGGGAGCCTGACCAGCGAGGAACGTGCCATTATTGAAACGCATGCGGAGCTGGGCGCCAAGACGCTACAGGAGATTGCGGACTTAGGCAGTGGAAACCAGATTATGGCGATGGCAGTTGACATTGCCTACTATCACCACGAGCGCTGGGACGGGACCGGCTACCCGAAGGGGCTGCGCGGTACGGAAATCCCGCTGGCGGCGAGAATTATGGCGGTGGTTGACGTGTATGATTCCCTGGTGAGCGAACGCTGTTATAAGCCGGCGTACTCCCATGAGGAGAGTATCCGGATTATCCAGGAGGAAAGCGGAAAAATGTTTGATCCGGATATTGTTGCAATTGTAGAAAAAGTACAGCGGCAGCTGAAACAATAGTCTGCCGGAAGGAGCAGGAATGGCAAATAGTGATTCGATGGCAGAACTGTTCTTGGAGGAGTGCGGCAGCTTACTGCAGGAGTATGCGGCGGTTGAGGAAACCGCGAGGCAGTGCGGGAGCTATACGGTAGAAGCACTCAATGAACTGTTCCGTATTACGCATACGATAAAAGGCGATGCAACCCTGATGCTGTATGAGGGAATTGCCGTTCCGATACGGGCATTTGAGCAGCTTCTTGCCCATTACCGCAGCAGGAAGGCAGAAGTTTCTTACCAGGGAGGCTTTACGGCGCGGTTCCGGAAGCTGTTTAACTACGTTGAGGCGGAGCTCCGGAAGTTAGAATGCGGGGAAGTGCCGGACGACGACGGGAAGGAAACCGAGCAGGAAATCCTCTGTTATCTGGCAAAGCTGAATGCAGGAGAGGCACAGGATGCCGGAAAGCATCTGTTTTATGTTGCGCCGGATGCAGCCGGGGAAAGGGTCGGGAAGACCGAATGGAAGCAGGAAGCGGTACAGCCCCGTACAGGAGTTGCGGTAAGAAGGCGCTCCATTGCAATTTCCGAGGAGGAGCTGGAGTGGCTCCAGAATATTGTACGCCACGGGAATGAAGCGGAAGCAAAGCTGATGTGCGGCTACCGGAATTCATTAGAACTGATTCCGGAAGAGGTGACAGGGCTGCGGAAGGTCCTTGAGGAGCTCCGGACATGGTTAGAGGTGTCCAGTAT
This sequence comes from uncultured Lachnospiraceae bacterium, assembly GCA_910579465.1. Taxonomy (GTDB): domain Bacteria; phylum Bacillota; class Clostridia; order Lachnospirales; family Lachnospiraceae; genus SIG307. The sequence goes on from CAJTUB010000001.1 coordinate 123,730, forward strand.
GGAGCAGTTAGGGTATCTTACCGTAAAGCTGCGGCGGATTATCGAGGAAATGAGCGATTCGCTCGGCAAGGAAATCGAGCTGACGGTTGTCGGCGGGGATGTTTCGGTGGAACGGAACCGCCTTGGAAAAATTTCCAGTGCGCTGCTTCATCTTCTCCGTAATTGTGCGGACCACGGAATCGAGCGGCCGGAGGAGCGCGTTGCCGCCGGAAAGTCACCGACAGGCCACATAATGGTACAGTACCGTATGACGGAAGACAGGTCCGGTGTGGTCATAGAGGTGTCAGACGACGGCGCAGGGTTTCAGATGGAAGCAATTTCCCAAAGGGCAGCGGCAATGGGGATAATAGGAGAGGGCGAAAAAGTCAGCGAACAGCAGTTAAATGAAATTATCTTTACCCCGCGCTTTTCTACCGGGGAGCCCGGAGGAAACTATTCGGGACGCGGAGTGGGCTTAGATGCGGCAAGGAAATGCTTTGAGGAGCTTGGAGGCAGTTTAATTGCAGAGAGCAGAGAAGGATGCGGCGTTCGCTTTATAGCGAATTATCATTACGCGGTCAAAAATGTGACCGGAGAGGAGTTCCTGAGACGTGAGAATTTTGATAGCAGAAGATGATTATGCAAGCAGAAAAAGTATTTCCCGGTTTTTACAGAAATACGGCGAGGTAGATATTACCGTAGACGGCATGGAAGCGGTAAAGGCGTTCCGGTATGCACTGGAGGACGGGGAGTATTACGATCTGGTATGTCTGGATATTATGATGCCGTATCTGGACGGAATCAAGGTATTGCAGATGATTCGTGAGATGGAAGAAAAAATCGGGCTTCCGGAGGAGCGTTGTGCCAAGGTGATTATGACAACCGCGATTAACGATGCGAAGCAGGCGCGCACAGCGTTTGATTACGGCTGCGAAGGTTATGTTGCAAAGCCGATTGATTTAGAAGCCTTTCATAAGGTTTTAGAAAAGATGGGAATGGTTTGATGAACAGAAGGCGAAGTTATGAGAGCCACAGTCACAGGAGAAGAAAGAAAAGGAGAAGTGGCCCGGATTTTGGCAAGCTGTATAGAGAAAAGAAAAACAGCCGCCTGCCGGGTTTTCTTCTTGTGCTTGTATTGTCGGTTGCCGTCGGGCTCGGGACCTATGCGGTTGCAGACTATAATTTAAGTAAAAAAGAAAGCGGGGAGAAGCCGGTAACGCCTACGGTAACAGAGGCACCGCAGGCGACCCTGACGCCGACTACTGCCCTGGCACAGACAACGCCGGAGCCGCCGCGGTATCCGGACGGCTTTATGTCGGATTTTACCGATACGCGTGTATGGACCGATGCCAAGGGGATTTATGTCAATACGGCATTTCTCGGCAAGGGAAACTATGCGACGCTTGACGATTTGATTGAGCTGCTGGATACGACGGAATTGAATGCAATGGTAATCGATGTCAAAGACGATACCGGGAATATCCTTTTCAATTCTGACAATCCGCTTGTCAATGAAATGGGCGCAGAGGTAGCTTATATTGCCGACCTGCCGGAGTTCATAGCAAAGTTAAAGGAGCATAATATTTACTGTATTGCCCGCGTGGTTGCCTTTAAGGACCAGGTTGCAACCAGAAAGCGGCCGGAGATGGCGGTAAGGAACCAGAACGGTACGGTATTTGTAGATGCGGACGGGGAGCGGTGGCTCAATCCGTACAGTGAGGAGGCATGGGAGTATCTGGTCGGAATTGCCAAGGAAGCCGCCAATGCGGGTTTTGATGAAATCAATTTTGACTATCTGCGTACTTCCAGCTCAGCAGCCCTTGCCTCGGCAGATTTCGGGGATATCCCGGAGGGAATGACGCGTGTGGACGCGATTACCGCGTTTGTCAAGTATGCGTGTCAGGAGCTGAAGCCGATGGGGATTTTCGTAAGCGGCGATGTATTTGCAACGATTATTAACAGTACCGGCGACGGAGAGCGTATCGGGCAGAGCTATGTAGGACTCAGCCGGTATCTGGACTATATCTGTCCGATGGCATATCCGTCCCACTATAATTTCGGATATGGCGGGCTTTCCTATCCGGATAAGAAGCCGTTCCAGCTGATGTTAATGGAGATGAATGCTTCCGTGAGGAAGCTTTCCGTAATCGAAGAGGGGCAGCACCGCGCAGTTGTGCGGCCATGGTTGCAGGACTTTACGGCGGCTTATCTTGGAGCGGGCCGTTACCTTGAGTACGGGCCGCAGGAAATCCGTGCCCAGATATCGGCGACCTATTCTGCCGGCTATGAAGGGTGGCTGTTATGGAATGCCGGAATGTATTACACCAAAGGCGGGCTACTGCGTGACAAGGATTATTAGCAGAAGGCGGAACCGCATTTTTTCCAATCTCGTCTAATAAACAGAGGGCGGAATCCCGGAAGAGGGCTTCCTTTGAACTGTTTTGGTGCGGAAGGGAAGGCACACGGAAAGGAGATTGTATGAAAAAGAAAATGTGGCTGGCGGCAGGCCTGCTTGGGGCGCTTCTTCTTAGCGGCTGCGGGGCAAAGAATGCAGCAATGGATAATGCAAATCCGGGATTTACCCAGATGACAGCTGAGATGGATAAGTCAGACTGGGGGCTTGGTACGAACGCCGGAGGGCAGAAGTTTGATGCCGTGCAGGACTCTTCCGGGAAGGAAGGGGCGGAAGATTACCAGCCGGCTTCGGAAAAGCTGATAAGAACGATAACGATGCGGGTACAGACGAAGGAGTTTGAAACGTTGCTTTCTTATCTGGAGGCAAGGATTTCGGAAGTCGGAGGCTATATCCAGTATTCGCGGATTTACGGCGGGGACGCGGAGTACAGCGGATATCGTTCAGCAGAGCTGACGCTCCGTATCCCGCAGAACAGCCTGGACCCTTTTGTTTCCAGCATAAGCGAAAATGCGTCTGTAGTTTACAAGACGGAGAATGCCCGGAATGTGGCGTTGGAGTATGCGGATACTGAAGCCCATTTGAAAGCGCTGCAGATAGAGCAGGAGCGTTTTCTGGAGCTTTTGGGCAAGGCAGAGAGCCTGGATACCATTATTACCCTGGAGCGGCATCTGACCGACCTGCGCTATGAAATCGAATCCTATGCGGCAAAGCTCAGGGTATACGACAACCAGGTGAGCTATTCTACGGTAAGCTTAGAGATTTCGGAGGTAAAGCGTGTGGTGGTGCCGGAGTCGGACCCGTCCCTGTTTTCCAGAATGAAGGAAGGCTTTATTGATACCTTTTATAAAGTACAGGAAGGCGCAGGGAATTTCCTGGTATGGTTTGTAACGAACCTTTTGTATCTGCTTGTTTTTGGAGCAGTCATTGCCGTTGTCGTAGTGGTGTTCAGAAAAGCAATCAGGAGGTCGGAGGCGAAAAGCGCGGCCGCAAGAAAGGCGTATCAACAGAAGATGGATGAGGAACAGCATGACAGAATGGATATTGAGAAATAAAAAGGCAGATTTTCCGGCGCTGGAGCAGGAAACCGGGCTTTCAAGGACCATGTGCCGGGTTCTGGCAAACCGGGGGCTTACGGATGCGGAGAAGGCACGGACCTACTTACAGCCGCAGACACAGCCGCTTTACCCGGCGGCGCTGTTAAAGAATGCGGACAAAGCCTGTGAATTGCTTTTTGCTGCGGTAAGAGAAAGAAAACGCATCCGTATTATCGGCGACTATGACGTGGACGGCGTAATGGCAACCTACCTGTTATATCAGGCGCTCCGTACACTGGGGGCGCAGGTCGATTACCGGATACCGGACCGTATCCGGGACGGCTATGGAATGAATATGAAAATGGTAGAAGAAGCAGAGCGGGACAGGATTGCTCTGCTTCTCACCTGTGATAACGGAATTGCGGCAGCAGAGCCGGTTGCCCGTGCAAAGGCGTCCGGCATGCAGGTTATCGTAACCGACCACCATGATATCCCGTGCCATAAAGAGGAGGGCGTACTCTGCTATGAGCTGCCCCCTGCTGATGTGATTGTCAATCCGAAGCAGCCGGGGGAGACTTATCCGCAGAGCGGAATTTGCGGGGCAATGGTAGCATATAAGGTAGTCTGTCTTTTATTTGAGGCAGCAGAGAAGGAAGGGGTTTTTGGCGACAGAGGCAGAAAGGAAGAGGTGCTGTCCGAGCTTCTTGTGCCGGTGGCGTTTGCCACGGTCTGCGATGTGATGGAGCTGACCGGGGAGAACCGTGCCGCGGTAGCGAGAGGGCTTTCCCTGGCACAGACCTGTCAGAACCACGGAATCCGTGCGTTGCTGGCGGTATACGGTCTTACGGAACGGAACATCAGCGCCTATCACGCCGGATTTTTAATCGGTCCCTGCTTTAATGCGGCAGGGAGATTAGATACGGCGCTGCTCGGACTGGAGCTTTTACTGTGCGGGGACGCGGCAGAGGCAGAGAAAAGGGCGGAAAAGCTGAAGGAGCTGAACGATGTCCGCAAGCAGATGACGCTGGAGGCAACGAAAACGGCGCAAAAGCTTGCAGAGGAAGCACTTGCGGAGAATCCGGCACAGGTGCTGGTGCTGTATCTGCCGGAGTGCCATGAAAGCCTTGCGGGGATTGTGGCGGGCCGCATCCGCGAGCAGTTTTATCTGCCGGTTATCATACTGACGAAGGGAGAGTCCTGCATCAAGGGCTCGGGGCGTTCCATCGAAGGGTATCCGATGTTTGAGCGGCTTTCGGAGCAGAAAGACCTGTTTCTTGCCTTCGGCGGACATCCGATGGCGGCGGGAATGTCGTTGGACGAAAAAAACGCCCTCCTGTTAGGGAAGCGGCTGAACGAAGCGGCGCAGCTTACGGAAGAAATATTAACCAGAAGGCTTTATCTTGACGCGGTGCTTCCGTTTTCCGAAATATCGGAGGAGCTTCTGGCGGAGCTGGAACGGCTTGAGCCGTTCGGGAACGGGAATCCGAAGCCTTTGTTTGCCGCAAGCGGCGTGCGTGTGGGCGGCATGCAGCGCATCGGAAGGGAGGGGGATTCCCTGCGCCTGCGCCTTACGGATGCGGCGGGGACAACCCTGACCGGGCTTTATTTTCACGGGGCGGACGCCTTTGAGGAGTATCTGGTAAAGGAGTTCGGGGCGGAGACGGTGCGCGGGGTATACCGCGGGACAGAGTCGGTTGCGCTGACCCTTGCGTTTTCTCCGGCAATAGATGAGTACCAGGGAAAAAAATATCCGCAGATTATTATCCAGGAATATAAAAGGACGAAGTAAGTTCAAAAAATCCGGAATTTCAGGAAAAAGTGCTTGACAAGAGGAATTACAGCAGATATAATATAGCTTGCGCGTGTAAAACGCGGCTATTTTGTTATGCAGATTTCAGGTCTGCAGGCAGCCACATAGTTTCCTTAAAATTTACAGGAGGTGAAAAATTAATGCCTACATTTAACCAGTTAGTAAGAAAAGGCAGAAAGTCTTTGGAGAAAAAGTCCACTGCTCCGGCATTACAGAGAGGATTTAACTCGTTACAGAAGAAGAGTACGAATACCTCTTCCCCGCAGAAGCGTGGCGTTTGTACCGCAGTAAGAACAACGACCCCGAAGAAGCCGAACTCTGCATTAAGAAAGATTGCCAGAGTACGTCTTTCCAACGGAATCGAAGTAACCAGCTATATTCCGGGTGAGGGACACAACCTTCAGGAGCACAGCGTAGTTCTGATCCGCGGCGGCCGTGTAAAGGACCTTCCGGGTACCAGATATCATATCGTAAGAGGTACGCTTGATACCGCAGGTGTTGCGAAGAGACGCCAGGCGCGTTCCAAGTACGGTGCAAAGAGACCGAAGGACGCAAAATAAATCAGTAACAAGTTATTTCTCATTACAGATTGTGTCTGCAAAACAGCAGACGGTGCGAGGGTTAATTTTTCGTCAGAGATTGCAGGTGGCTGCGCAGCCTTGAAGAATAGATTAAACTGAGCACGAACACAGTAATGTGAGTACCGTTGAATTAATGGCCGCAGAGGCGGTCGCTATTAAGGAGGGAAGAAACGTGCCACGTAAAGGACATATTGCAAAAAGAGATGTATTGGCAGATCCGTTATACAACAATAAGGTTGTTACAAAGCTTGTAAACAACATTATGTTAGACGGTAAAAAGGGTACGGCACAGAAGATTGTTTACGGTGCATTTGCAACCGTAGCAGAGAAGACCGGTAAGGATGCGGTTGAAGTATTTGAAGAGGCAATGAATAACATCATGCCTGTTCTTGAGGTCAAGGCAAGACGTATCGGTGGTGCTACCTATCAGGTACCGGTTGAAGTAAGACCGGAGAGAAGACAGGCGCTTGCACTCCGCTGGCTTACGATGTTCTCGCGTAAGAGAGGCGAAAAGACGATGCAGGACAGGCTTGCAGGTGAGATTATGGATGCCGCTAACAATACGGGTTCCGCAGTGAAGAGGAAAGAGGATATGCATAAGATGGCAGATGCCAACAAGGCATTTGCGCATTACCGCTGGTAGTCTTTGCGCATACAGGGGCCAGAGTTGAGAATAGGAGGAAAAAATCTTGGCTGGAAGAGAATATCCATTGGAGAGAACCAGAAATATCGGTATTATGGCACACATCGATGCCGGTAAGACGACTCTTACCGAGCGTATTCTGTACTATACCGGTGTAAATCATAAGATCGGTAATACCCATGAAGGTAATGCGACCATGGACTGGATGGAGCAGGAGCAGGAAAGAGGTATTACGATTACGTCTGCAGCTACGACCTGTCATTGGACACAGGAGTATATGCATAAGAAAATGCCGGGTGCTTTAGAGCATCGTATCAACATCATTGATACCCCGGGTCACGTAGACTTTACCGTAGAGGTTGAGCGTTCCCTGCGTGTACTCGACAGCGCAGTCGGTGTATTCTGTGCAAAGGGCGGTGTTGAGCCGCAGTCCGAGACGGTATGGCGTCAGGCGGATAAGTACAACGTACCGAGAATGGCATTTGTAAATAAGATGGACATTTCAGGTGCAAACTTCTATAACGTAGTAGAAATGATTAAGACGAGACTTGGTAAGAACCCGGTTCCGTTGCAGCTTCCGATTGGAAAGGAAGATACGTTCCAGGGTATCATTGACCTGTTTGAAATGCAGGCATATTACTATCTGGATGACAAGGGCGACCAGATTGAAATCAAGGATGTTCCGGAAGATATGAAGGACGAAGTGGAAACGTATCGTGCGGAAATGATTGAGAAGATCTGTGAGACCGATGATGAGCTTCTTGAGCTGTACTTAGAGGGCGAAGAGCCGTCTACCGAGCAGTTAAAGAAGGCATTGAGAGCGGCTACCATCAACAGCGAGATTATTCCGGTCTGCTGTGGTTCCGCATATAGAAACAAGGGTGTCCAGAAGCTGTTGGATGCGATTATCGAGTATCTTCCGGCGCCGACGGACGTTCCGGACATCAAGGGTGTTGACGAAGACGGCAACGAGGTTACCAGAAAGTCTTCCGATGACGAGCCATTTTCAGCACTTGCATTCAAGATTATGGCTGACCCGTTTGTAGGTAAGCTGGCATTCTTCCGTGTATATTCCGGAACGATGAACGCAGGCTCCTATGTGTTAAATGCCACAAAGGGCAAGAAGGAGCGCGTAGGCCGTATCCTGCAGATGCACGCAAACAAGAGAGAGGATCTGGAAAAGGTTTACTCGGGTGATATTGCAGCGGCTGTAGGCTTTAAGTTTACAACCACCGGCGATACAATCTGTGATGAGAAGGCACCGGTTATCTTAGAGTCCATGGAGTTCCCGGAGCCGGTTATCGATATCGCAATCGAGCCGAAGACCAAGGCAGGCCAGGATAAGATGGGCGAGGCTCTTGCAAAGCTTGCCGAAGAGGACCCGACGTTCCGTGTATCCACCAATGAGGAGACCGGACAGACGATTATTGCCGGCATGGGCGAGCTTCACCTTGAGATTATCGTAGACCGTCTCTTAAGAGAGTTCCATGTAGAGGCGAATGTAGGCGCTCCGCAGGTTGCTTATAAGGAAGGCATTACGAAGGAAGTCAATGTAGATTCCAAGTATGCAAAGCAGTCCGGTGGACGTGGTCAGTACGGACATTGTAAGGTTATCTTCACGCCGATGGATGTCAACGGTGAGAAGACGTTCGAGTTTGAAAATACGGTTGTCGGCGGTGCGATTCCGAAGGAATATATCCCGGCAGTACAGGCAGGTATCGAAGAGGCCATGAAGTGCGGCGTACTCGGCGGCTTCCCGGTACTCGGTGTTCATGCAAACTGCTATGACGGTTCCTACCATGAAGTAGACTCGAACGAAATGGCATTTAAGATTTCCGGTTCCATGGCGTTCAAGGAAGCAATGCAGAAGGCGTCTCCGGTACTCTTAGAGCCGATTATGAGAGTCGAAGTAACCGTTCCGGAGGATTATATGGGTGATGTCATTGGTGATATCAGCTCCCGGCGCGGACGTATCGAGGGTTCCGAGGATGTCAACGGTACGAAGCTGATTCGTGCGTTTGTCCCGCTGTCCGAGATGTTCGGCTACTCTACCACCCTTCGTTCCAAGACGCAGGGCCGTGGTGCTTATTCCATGTTCTTCTCAACCTATGAGCAGGTTCCGAAGAGCGTGCAGGATAAGGTTTTGGCAGCAAAGAACGGGAAATAATGGCTGTCAGATAAACTTTTTGCCAACTTTATGAAATTGTGCTTGAAAATATTTCAAAATTGAAATATAATAAGGCATATGAGGCAGTTTGTCTGCCCATAGGCAGACTTAGCTGCTATAACGAAAATCAGAACGCCCGCAGGGCAAATTTTAAGGAGGACTTAAAAAATGGCTAAGGCTAAATTTGAAAGAAACAAACCACATTGTAACATTGGTACCATCGGTCACGTTGACCATGGTAAGACCACTCTGACCGCTGCAATCACCAAGACGCTCCATGAGAGACTTGGTACCGGTGAGACCGTTGCATTCGACCAGATCGACAAGGCTCCGGAAGAGAGAGAAAGAGGTATTACCATTTCTACCGCTCACGTTGAGTACGAGTCCAAGAAGCGTCACTACGCTCACGTTGACTGCCCAGGTCATGCTGACTACGTTAAGAACATGATTACCGGTGCTGCTCAGATGGATGGTGCTATCCTTGTAGTAGCTGCAACCGATGGCCCGATGGCACAGACAAAGGAGCACATCCTCCTTTCCCGTCAGGTAGGTGTACCGTATATTGTTGTATTTATGAACAAGTGCGATATGGTTGATGATGAAGAGCTTCTTGAGCTTGTAGAGATGGAAATCACTGAGGCTCTGGAAGAGTATGACTTCAAGGATTGCCCGATTATCAAGGGTTCCGCATTAAAGGCTCTGGAAGACCCGAACAGCGAGTGGGGCGACAAGATTATCGAGCTCTTCGACGTTATCGATGATTATATTCCGGATCCGCAGAGAGAGACGGATAAGCCGTTCCTTATGCCGGTCGAGGACGTATTCACGATTACCGGTCGTGGTACGGTAGCAACTGGTCGTGTAGAGCGTGGTGTTCTTCATCTGAACGATGAAGTTGAAATCGTAGGTGTTAAGGAAGAGAACAGAAAGACCGTAGTTACCGGTATCGAGATGTTCCGTAAGCTTCTTGATGAGGCTCAGGCTGGTGATAACATCGGTGCACTTCTCCGTGGTATCCAGAGAACCGATATCGTAAGAGGTCAGGTTATCTGTAAGCCGGGTACTGTTACCTGCCACAAGAAGTTTACCGCTCAGGTATACGTTCTGACGAAGGAAGAGGGTGGACGTCATACTCCGTTCTTCGGAAACTACAGACCGCAGTTCTACTTCAGAACCACTGACGTTACCGGTGTTGTAAATCTTCCGGACGGCGTTGACATGTGTATGCCGGGTGATAACATCGAGATGACCATCGAGCTGATTCATCCGATTGCTATGGAGCAGGGTCTTACTTTCGCTATCCGTGAGGGTGGCCGTACCGTAGGTTCCGGTAAGGTTGCTTCCATCATTGAGTAATCAATAAAAAGCTGGATTTTAAGGGGCTTTCCTAGAAATAGGGAAGCCCCTTTTTTGAAATGCTGCAATCCGCAAGAAATGATAATACGGATAGGAAAAATTGTGGTATAATCTCCGCGGAGGCAAAAGTGAGGCTGGACGAAAAGCAGATGCCATGCTTGTATGTGAAGATGCTTTTCGTCCAGCCGAGCGCGCACGCGAACGAGAAAACCGAAGGTTTTCGAGTTTTTTGCCGGAGTGTTGTATGGTATAACGTCTGTAAGGCATTTCGCATCCGACCGTAAGGGAGGATAAAATTCAAAGAAAGAAGGTAAAAAGTGAATAATCTGCAGCTGATAGAGAAGGTGTTATATTACATTGACGAGTATCTATATGAGGAGCTGACCTATGAGCGTCTGGCAGAGGTGTTCGGGTACTCCTCCTTTCATTTCCACAAGATTTTTTCATCAGTAACAGAATTAAGTATAACCGAGTATATCCGGAAGCGCCGTCTCACCATGGCACATAAAAAACTATGTGAAACAACAGAGACAGTTGCAAATATTTGTTACAGTGTTGGTTTTAATAGTATTCAGACCTTTAACCGGGCGTTTAAGGATACGTTCGGAATGCAGCCACTTGTGGCAAGGGAAAAGCAGGCAAAGATTACCTGTCGCACTGTAGAAGAAATCGTTACAGGATATTTGAAACGTGTTGCGATAGAGGGTGTGTTTTCGATAGAACCACGCTTTGAAGAAAGAGAAGAATTTGTAATTGCCGGATATAGAAAGCACACCAGAGAGGGCATTGATGTCATAGGAGAGGCGTGGTTTGAGTTAAAGAGCAACCTGGCTGCTATTGAAAGAAAAAATGAACATACGATGTATGGCTTTGAAGATTATTCGGAGGAATTTAGTTCTGAACCGTTAGCATTTTATTATATGGCTGGAGTAGAAGTGGACAGGGATACAATCCTTCCAGAAGGTGTATATCGCAAGGTGGTGCAAAAAGCAAAGTATGCGGTGTTTACAGTGAATGGGAATAATGATGGCGGAGAAATCTGGAAGGCACTCCGTTATATTTATTTTGTATGGCTGCCAAATTCGGAATACTGTATGGATGAAAATACGTTATTTGATTTTGAATATTATGATGAGCGTTGGGATTGTCAGCTTGGAACAGCACAAATGGAAATTTATATACCGGTAAAGAAAATGGAGGGACAGGATGAAGAAGTCATTGAACCGGATAGAAAATTATGTATATGAAATGAGATATAAGAACATTGACAATATTTTGATTACGAAAAATGGACAGGAGGTCTATTCGAAAAATTTTAATAAAGAGTTTGACGGAAAAAAGCATCACATTGCTTCTGTTATAAAGAGTATTATTTCCTTGGGAACGGGAATTGCTGTTGACAGGGGATATGTGAGATTAGATGACTATATTTGTGAATACCTGGGAGAGTCGTTCAATCCTATGACGACAAAGGCGCATAGAAAAATTAAAATAAGAGATTTGTTGACGCTTTCCTCCGGAATCTATTGGCAGTTTGGGATTCATGCAAGCCAGCCGCTTTGGTCAACCGTGGAAGCCGAGGAGGATTGGAGCCGGGCAATCTTAGAGCTTCCGGGTGCATATACGCCGGGAACGAAATTCTATTATAAGGATGCAGATGTTTATCTGCTGACGCAGGTGTTACAGAAGGTGACAGGGCAGTCGATCGAGAATTATATTTCTGAGAATCTGTATCAACCCCTTGGAATTGTATGCGCTGCGGTTGATTATGATTTTGGAATAAGAAACAACAATATGAGCAACATCGGTATGCTGACAGCACAGGAGATGGCGAAGATAGGAAATCTATGTTTAAACCGGGGAGAATATCAGGGACAACGAATCATAAGCGAAGCGTATTTAAAGATGGCGACGACAAAACAGATTACTACCAATGAGTTTGTAAAGTATTTTGGAATGCAGGAGTATGGTTTTTTGTGGTGGATTCATGAGGATGCGTATTTTGCCAGAGGTTTTGGCGGAAATGAGATAGCGGTTTTCCCGAAGTACGGACTGGTTGTGGTAATTCAGGCAACGGCGAAAAAAGTATCAAAAGAATATTTAGATGTGATATATCATGTGATTTTAAAAGAAGAATCATTGCTGTCGCAGGAGAAAGGAGAACGGTAATATGAGAGAGGACATGCTCCGCATCAGGAGCGCATTTACGAATAATTTGAAACACATTGATGTTGATATACCGTTAGGGAAATTGACTGTAATTACCGGCGTGAGCGGTTCGGGGAAGTCCAGTCTGGCATTTGATACGATTTATGAGGAAGGCAGACGCCGGTATCTGATGTTTAGCGGCCTCGAAACAGAAACCAATCAGACTTACGGTGAGATTACAGGGCTGTCCCCTACGGTTGCATTGGAACAAAGGGTGATCCGGCAAACCAATATAAGAAGTACGGTAGGAAGCAAAAGTCAGATGATACACGGACTGGCGTATTTGTATGCCAAATATGGAGAGTATCATGGAATGCGTCAAAACACAATGTCCGGTTTGGAGTTTTTTAATCGGAATACAACAAAGGGGATGTGTTTACGATGCATCGGACGGGGTTACATTACGCAGATTAACGGAGAGAAGATGTTACAACCTTATGACCAAAGGTTATCGGAACTGCTTCAGGGAAAAATCGTAAGGAAAAAGGAGTATGTGAGACAGCTCACGCTTTTTTGTACAAAGCATCAGCTTGATTTTGAAACGAGAATACAGGAACTGAGTGATACGCAAAGGGATGAGTTGATCAACGGAGATGTGGCAATCGGCTTTGACGGTCTGGAAGCCATATTTCGGGATTACACCGGGGATACCATGTTTTCGAAAGGAAGAAAGCATAGTGATATTTATCGGATGTACACAAAAAGATGCGTATGTCAAAAGTGTAAGGGGTATGGTCTGGGAGAAAAAGCATTAAACACCTATATTCAAGGAAAACATATCGGAGAACTGGCAGAATTAACCGTAACGGAGCTAAAGGCTTTTATTCAAAGTCTGCCGATGAACGAAGACAGAGTGATTAGGGGGATTGTAAAGAAGGCCGAATTGATGGAGGAAGTAGGGTTGTCCCATTTATCATTGGGGAGAACCGTACCGACATTGAGCGGAGGAGAGGTACAGCGGCTTTTTCTGGTCAGCTACCTGATTACGAATCTGCAATCGCTGATTTTTGTGTTTGACGAACCGACCATAGGCTTACATGAGATGGAGAAACAGAGACTGATTCAAGTAATTCGAAAGCTGGTTGAGAATCATAACACGGTAATTGTCGTGGAACATGATAAGAATTTTATGGAGCAGGCAGATTATATTGTGGATATCGGACCGGGTGCGGGAGAATATGGCGGACAATTGATATTCCAGGGAAGCTATGAGAAATTCCTAAGCTGTAAAGCTTCCGTCACGTCCTGCTATTTGAACGGTTCCTGTCAGATGCAGGTAAGTGCCAAAGGCCGGAAGGTGGATTTGGATGATGCGCTAAGGCTGGAAAATATAACGATACATAATCTGCAATCAGTTTCCACCAGGATTCCTTTGGGTGTTATGGTGGGAATTGCAGGAGTGTCGGGCAGTGGCAAATCGAGTTTGATATCGGATGCCCTGGTTCCTATATTAAAGAAGAATTTGCAGAATCGGTTCGTTGATTTATCGGCGGAAGAAGAGGAAGAGCCGGAAGAAGATACAGGATCGGGGAACGTAGAGGTACAGGGCATTGAGAAAATAGAAAAATGTATTATTGTGGACCAAAAACCGATAGGAAGAAAAAGTACATCAACACCAATCAGTTACCTCGGCGGACTGGAAAGAATCAGGGAATTGTTGGCGGACACGTCCTATGCGAAAAAGCATGATTACGGAAAAGGGCTGTTTTCTAAGAACTCTGAGGGGCGTTGTTTGTGTTGTCAGGGCTTAGGAGAGCTTCCGGTAGATATCGGACTGGGAAATCAGTTATTTCTACGGTGCGAGGACTGTGATGGGACAGGATATGTTTCGGAGGCACTTGAAGTAAACTATAACGGGAAAAATATTTATGAAATCATGCAGATGTCCTTTGCGGAAGCGGAAGCTTTTTTTGGGCAGGATAAAAAGTTGTCCGCACTTATGACAGTCATGGTCCGGGTTGGTATGGGATATATGAAGCTTGGGCAAAAGACTACTACCATCAGTGGCGGTGAAGCACAGAGGATTAAGCTCGCAAAGGAATTGAGTCAATCCACGAGGGGATGTTTGTTTATTTTAGATGAGCCTACTACCGGATTGTCATTCCGGGATACCGACCATTTGATGCGGTTATTGAATGACATTGTTGACGCGGGAAATTCCATGATTATGATTGAACATGATACGAATGTTTTGAAAAACTGTGATTACTTAATTGAACTTGGTCCCGGCGGCGGAGCTGCCGGAGGAAGGATTATTGCTACGGGGACTGTTAAAGAGATAAAGAAAAATCTGGATTCTGTGATTGCGGAATACTTATAAGCGAAGAATTGCAGGGGAAAACAGCCGGATGTCTTATGTCTGTTATTTAGAAAGGGTTGACGAAGCTGTCTGGTTATAATAAAATGGAATATATCAATGTAGACGATTCAGGGAAGGAAAATAATATCGTATTTTCATTATGGATTTTTTGCAAATATAAAATCAAAGGAGAAGATTTATGTATCAATTAGAAGTGCCTAAGGTGTTAAAAAGGGGAGACACCATTGCCTTGCTATCTATTTCCGGAGGCAGAGCAGGCGATGAGGATATGCTTTACAGATACCAGATAGGAGAAAGACGACTGAAGGAAATATGGGGAGTCCGTGTTATCACGACGCCGAACGCCTTAGCAGGCAGCAGTTTTTTGTATGAACATCCGGAGGCACGTGCGGCGGACCTGATGTGGGCGATGCAGAATAAGGAGGTAAATGGAATCATTTGCATGATGGGCGGGGATGATTCTTACAGGGTGTTTCCCTACATAGATCTGAGTGTCATAAAAAATAACCCTAAAGTGTTTATGGGATATTCAGATATTGCTTCATGGATGGCAGTTTTTGCAAAAGCAGGGGTAAGAGCCTACTATGGACCTAATTTATTAACACCTATTGCGCAGCCTGCAGAGTTAGACAGCTATACCAAGGAAGCAATAACAAGATGTTTGTTTTCTACGGAAATAATAGGCGATGTACCGGCTTGTTCAAAATATACCAATATTGAATGGCGGAATCTTGGAAAAGATGATATTAAGTGGGTGCCGAATCCTGGTTACAAATTAGTGCAGGGAAACGGAGTCGTAAGAGGAAGAATCTTTGGCGGATGCGTAGGACCCTTGCGGCAGATTATGGGGACGGAATTTTTCCCGGACAGGGACTTTTTCAGGGATTGTATTATCATGTTAGAGGGCGGCTCACCATACGGGAGTACCTTAGCCGGGCTACATGACTTAAGGGCATTAGATGCGGCAGGAATGTTTCAATATGCGGCGGGAATCATTATGGGACAATTAAGTGAAGAGGAAGAGAAGCTCGTAGTTAAGTTTTTAAAGTATGAGGCACACCGGGAGGATATTCCGGTTTTATCAAATGTTGATTTTGGTCATAGGACGCCAATGACTGTTATCCCAATGGGTGCAGAGGCAGAGATTGATTGCAGCCATATCACATTCAGAATTATGGAGCCAGGAGTTGACAAAGCATAGGAGGATTATCTGGCGGCATTGTTCGGATGGATAATCAAGATAGTGAAAACAGATGCTGACAGAGGAGAAGACATAAATAAAGGGCAGGTAGTAAAGTTTGGTAATTGACAGCATATAGTAATTAGTGGGGAGGAGAATAAAAGACAATTAAGTGTTGAAAAATAGAGGTAAGAGTGTTATACTTTTATATGGAAAATTTATTTGAGGAGGGGTGAAGGTATGTGTTTCTATATTGGAATGGAGGATTTGGCTGCGAATGCCCTTATTGAATCGATACGTAGGTCAGGAAAAACATTTTTGACCTATGAGGAAATAGAAGCATACGGTTCTAAGGTTGTGGAGCTTTTAAATGAAAGAGGAGAGAAAGCAGTTTTAATATTGTCAAGAGAAAGAACGAATGCGTTGTTCCGGAATTATTCTGACTTTTTTCAAGAAAAGGTTGTTTCCGGCAAGCAGGGGATTGAATTAAAGGAAAGTGTTACTTTAGAAGAACTGATTGCTCAATTCCGGGGCTATCTGGCATTGGATGTTTTACTAGCTTTTGTAAACGAAAGTTCTATACAGGCATTGGGGGTATAGTTGGCATTGAAAACGTATAAAAGGATAAAAGATCCGATATATGGATATATAGAGATATCAACGCAATATATGGATGGGATAATTGATACGGCCTGTTTCCAAAGATTGCGGAGAATAATGCAGACAAGCTATTCTCCGCTTTATCCGTCTGCAGTACATAATAGATTCGTCCATTCAATAGGCGTATTCCATCTTGGCAAAATTGCATCAAATCAGCTGGTATCAGAAATAAATAGTAAGTTTGGGTTTTCCTTTGACGTGGCACGGCTGGGGGAAGTCTTTCAGATTGCATGCTTACTGCATGATGTAGGACATGCCCCGTTTTCGCATACCGGTGAGTCTTTTTATCTGGGTGAAGAAAAGGATTTTACTAAAATACATAATAAACTGATAGAAGTAGTGGATACAGAAGCTTTTCAAAAAGACGTTCCCAGGGAAAGGTCTTTGGCAGCCGCCCCGCATGAGATTCTGAGTTCTATTGTGGGAATTTTATCTTTTCCCACCTTTTTTAAAGAAAGTTCCGAAAAAGAGTTTTTGGCCAGATGTATCACAGGCTATAAGTATACTGAAAAAAATCAGGAAAACGACATAAGAAATTGCTTTATCCAGCTGCTGAATTCTAAGGTAATTGATGTTGATAAGCTGGATTATCTGATACGGGATGCTTATGCTGCCGGATTTGATACAGTGGGAATTGATTATGAAAGATTATTGGGGGCTTTAACAGTCATAAAACAAAATAATACATATGAGCTGGCGTATTACAAGGGTGCTGTTCAGCATAATCGAGAATGTCATTTACGCTCACGATGCAGAGAGAAAATGGTTACAAAGCCACCCGGCAGTACTATATGAAACTTATATTTTGCAGCATGCAATGGAGCATTTATGTAAAAAGTTCCGGGAATTTGGGAAAGAATTATTTTGTTTGGAATCCTTACAGGAAAAGGGGCAGGAGCTTTGTGAAAATATCAGGATTTGTTTGTTGGGGGACGATGATATTATCTATCTGATGAAGAATATTTTTCCGGACGAACTAAGTAAGGAATATTTCCAGCGTACGGAGCGTCATCATCCGATTTGGAAATCAGAGGCAGAATACAAGACTTTTTTTCTGGGGCAGGTTTCAGGGGGCGAGTTATTAAAAGAGTTTGAAAGTGCAATGGCGGCTACTGCAAAATATCTTGGAGGTAATTCCGAGGTCTGGACAATCAATGAAAGTTTAAGCGAAAGAATCAGGGCAGATCTGGCAAAGATGGAAGAGATCGGGCAGAAGGCTGAGTTAGATGACAAGCAGGATTACACAAAAGAAGGATAAAGAAAGGATGCTTAAAGTTATTGATTGCCTGATAAAATATTTTACTGCCAAAGAGATGAAGTGTGATTTTATTATTATTAAGGCAGACCAGTTTAACAGTGGTTTTGGTAAGCCGGATTTCTCTAATATAAAAATATCTTTTCGGGGTGATCATGGAGAGGAAAAAATCGCTAGGGTAGAAGATATTGTATCCTCGTTAAGTGCAAAGAAAAAGGACCGGGATGAGTTTTTTTATCTGTTTTATAAGAGGGAAAACGACAGCAGTAAGGGACTGGACAGCCAGGAATTATGTAAAATTTTATTTAAGGAATTTGTATGATAAGAGTTTTATTTGAGAAATGTGAGGCATGGTAGTTTCTGTGCCTCATATTTTTCTAACTCTTGGATAGCAATGTAACGTCACGGATGACATTTTTCCCTGAAATAGTGTTTTTGACGTGGTGGTTATTTTTCTCCGGATATGCAATAATAATAGTGCCTTCAGCCGGCAGAAGGATTGGCAGATGTAGTAACGCATATGATTATAAGGAGGATTCTATGAACTTAGGGAAGAATATCCAGTACATGAGAAAGCAAAAGAAGATTACGCAGGAACAGTTAGCTGAGACGATGTCGGTTTCGCGTCAGACGATATCCAGATGGGAAGCGGATGAAATTGTCCCGGAACTGAATAAGCTGCTGGGTTTGTGTGATATGTTTTCCTGTAAGCTGGATGCTTTAGTCAGGGAAGACATGAGTGCCTGTGATGGGATTTATTCGGAAATTACAATAAAAAAGGTAAAAGGCTTTCAGATGGCGAGATATGTTATGGTTACGCCGAAGCCGGAAGATGATGTAATCTCCTACATGGAGAACTGGGCGCGGCAATCCGGGCTTTTGGAGGCTTGCCCGGATGCGATGCGGATCGGGTGGGATTTTCCTTATGTTTCCGTGGAACTGCAAAACAGATTCGGGCTTCGCGGGTATGTAGCAGCCTATGTTTTGCCGGAAGGATTTGAGACAAGCTATCCGGGGGTCGAATATGAGCTCCAGGAAGAAGCAGAATATGCGGTCATTACGGTATACGATCCCTTTGTGGCGGCATTTGAGCGCATTCCGAACGCTTATAAAAGAATACTGGAGTTTTTACAGGCAAATGGATTTCGTGAAAAGCCAAGGGAGAATGTGTTGTCTTGCTTTGAGCATGTATATGAAAAGGAAGGAATTACCTGTATGGATGTATATCTCCATGTAGACAGCGTATCAAAAGCAGACAGCTTTACAAATTTTTCATAGATTCCCTGAATTCGGCTTAATTGAAGGCGAATTCGCTATGGAAAAATAACGTCATTTCTAGGAATTTATCTGTAAGTGTCGACGAAAGGTATTGTTTGAATTTGACAAAATTGCGCAAGACGGGTCAGGAAAATCCCGTCTTGCGTAATTCAAAATTTGTAAAGGAGTACAATATGGAACAGAAAGCAAGTGATATTCAGAAACAACGAATTAAAGAAATAGAAATGAAGGCAGACGAATTAGTAAAAAAATGCGGGATTATGTTTGTTACCTCTGTTAATGAAAAAGGTTATCCGAGAACTTGTTGTGTTCGTAAGGTGAGTGATGAGGGATTTCGGGACATTTTTTTTGTGACTTCAAAAAGAAGTGAAAAGCAAGGAAAGGCAAAACACTTTGAAACAAATAAAAAATCAAGCATTTGTTTTCAGCATGGGGAAGACTCGTTAACTTTGGTGGGTGATGTTGAAATCATAACTGATATGACAGAAATGCAGAGATTATGGAGTGAGCAGGAAAGAGATTTTTTCCCTAAAGGAATTGATGACCCTAAAATAAGATTCATACATTTTCATACATTAGAAGCAACCTTTTGGATTGAACATAGGTTTAGAACTGTAAAATATAAATGATGGAGATAGTATAGAAAAGGAAAAGCAAAAACATCATGGAATATGTTATCATAAAGAATGCCCATGTTCATAATTTGAAAAATATAGAGATACAGATTCCAAAGAAGAAGCTGGTGGCAATTGCCGGTGTCAGCGGTTCAGGGAAGAGCAGTATTGTATATGATATTCTTTATAAAAAGAGCGTGAACCAGTATTACAGATACCGGGATATTGTTTCGGATACATTGGAAATCCGGACCTGTGATGAGGTGCTTGGTCTGAGTCCGGTGATTGCGGTGCGCCAAAATACCATAAGACAGGCAAATCCGAAATCAGTGATTGCCACTAAGCTAAAGATAGCGGACGATTTAAAAAGGCTATATTTGTCGGAAGGAACGATTACCTGCCCTCATTGTGGTGCCAGGGTTGTTAATCAGGAACGATGTTCGAATTGCAAAGGCGTTCTGTCAATGGTCAGCTATCGACAGCTCTCGTTTAATTCTCCTGAGGGAATGTGTCTGGAATGTCAGGGACGGGGCCATCGTATGGAGCTGCATATGGAGAATATAATCTCCAGTGAAGAAGATACCCTTTATAGTATCTGTAAGAGGTTAAAAATACCGGTGCTGCTAAAATCCCTTCCGCGTTTTACCGATTACTATGGAATGAATCCTGAAACGGTGAAATTTGCTGAACTGGACCGTAAAAAGAGAAATCAGTTTTTGTATGGCTTTCATAATCCTGATATGGCATATGGAACATATTGGGGTGTAATTCCGGCAGTGGAAAGCGCTTATCAGAAGGGTACGTTAATTCCTAACATTGCCAGTGAAGGAAAATGTTCCTGTTGCCAAGGGTATAAGCTTGGGGAAGCGGGACGCAGCTTGAAACTTAAGGGACTGCATATTTGTGAGATGCAGTCCTTAAGCGTGACAGAACTAAAAGATATGCTTTTATGTGTGCGGACGGAACAAATGCATTCAGAAAATACAGAGCAGTTAATAGAGATGATATTAGCTAAAATAAATAAGATGATTGCCTTCGGGCTAGGGTATCTGTCATTGTCGCGGGAAATTCCCTCCTTGAGCGGAGGCGAATTGCATAAACTGTTCCTGATGCAGCATATGGATTCGCAGAAGGACTCCATGATTTATATATTTGACGAACCTGCATCGGGGCTTCATAAGCTGGAAAGAAATCAGATGATTACATGGCTGGAGAAATTAAGGGATAATGGGAACAGTGTCATTGTTGTCGAGCATGACAGGGATATCATCCATGCGTCTGACTATATTATTGAAGTCGGACCCGGAGGAGGTCAGTTTGGCGGGAAGATTATTTATTCCGGAAATAAGGAAGCTTTCAGGGATAGTAAACAATCCGTCCTGGCAGGCTATTTCAACAGGAAGAATCCTTATAGGAAAAGATTAGTCCCAAAGGTAGACAAAAGCACACGTTATATCTGTTTAGAAGATGTTTCCACCAATAATTTGAAGCATGTATCTGTTCGGATACCGTTAAACAGGGTAGTGGGGATTGCCGGTGTTTCCGGAAGTGGAAAAAGCTCGCTGATTGCAGGGACGTTAACACCGGTTTTGAAATTTTATTTCGGAAGTGACAATAAAGAAGAGAGCTTAGAGGAACAGGAAGCAGATGAAATTAAAAATGAAAATGAAATCGTAGAGAAAACGTGGGAGCGTGTCAGTGGGTTGCAGTACCTGAACGGATATGTCCAGGCAGATCAAAAGCCAATTGCTAAAAATTGCAGGTCAAATCTGCTTACTTATCTGGATTTATGGGCGTTTATCCGGAATTTATTTGAACAGGAAGCCAGAAAGGAAGGAAAGGAGCTTTCCGCAGCACATTTTTCCTTTAATTCGCAGGGTGCCTGCGATAAATGTAAGGGAATCGGATGGATTGAAAAAAGAAATGCCGGGCTTGTTTATGAGGAAGTATGTAGTGAATGTCATGGGAAAAGATATCATAAGGAGGTTCTTTCCGTAACATTATCTGATAAG
Source organism: uncultured Lachnospiraceae bacterium (assembly GCA_910579465.1). Classification (GTDB taxonomy): domain Bacteria; phylum Bacillota; class Clostridia; order Lachnospirales; family Lachnospiraceae; genus SIG307. Next base: position 145,243 of record CAJTUB010000001.1, read on the forward strand.
AATATTACTGACATTCTGGAGATGTCTGTTTGGGAAGCCAGAGAGTTTTTTGATGGATTTGATAAGCTGACGGCAGGGTTAGAGCTGCTTGAAAAAACGGGGCTGGGGTATATGAAGCTCGGACAGCCTTTATCGACCCTTAGCGGCGGAGAATGCCAGCGTCTGAAACTGATGAAACAGCTGTTAAAGAAACGAAAAGGCAATCTGTTATATATCCTTGACGAGCCTACGTCCGGCTTAGGAGAACCGGACGTAGAACGCCTGCTGGATGTGCTGGATGAAATAGTCAGGGAAGGAAATTCCGTCATTCTCATTGAACATAACGTAAATGTATTATCATGGTGTGATTATATCATTGAACTTGGTCCTGGCAGCGGGAGTTCCGGTGGAACTATCATAATGACGGGTTCGCCGGAAGAGCTGAGAGAGTCAGGGGAATCGCTGATAGGGCCGTATCTGCCGGAAACGTAAGGAGTTACTATGGATAGCAAAAAAATTTATTGTTCCCTGATTGTCCAGGATGGAGTTATCGTCAGGGAATGTTATGGAGAGGGATTTGCAAAGAATACAAAGGGAACTATATTTTCCGTAACAAAAAGCTTTTTGTCTGCGTTAATTGGAATTGCAATTGAGAAAGGCTATCTTGACCTTCAGGATGCGGTTTCGGATTATTTTCCTGCGTTTGTTTCAGGACCGCAGGAATGGTTTAAAGAGGATATCACGATAGAACATCTCCTTACCATGACATCCGGAATTTTTTGTCCGACCAATGCCGGATTTAACGGACGCATGAGTCAGAGTGATGACGAATTAAATATGTTACTCCGGCTGCCGGTGAATCGGAAGAACATTGGAAAATTCAGTTATAATGATGCAAACTATCATTTACTGTCGAATATTTTATATCAGGCAACACAGAAAACACCTTTGGAATTTGCAAATGAAGTATTGTTCGCGAAGCTGGGAATTGGAAATGAAGCAGACGGCATGGGCTGTCCGGAATGGGAAGCAGATGCCAAAGGTGTAAACTATGGAGGATTTGGATTAAAGCTTAGCGGCAGGAATCTGGCTAAGTTTGGATATTTATATGTAAAACAGGGCATCTGGAACGGTCAGTCAGTTGTACCAAAGGAATGGGTTGCTTTGTCAACCGGAAGGAAGGTGCCGACGACAGAAAAAGGGCTGTATTATGGATACGGCTGGTGGAGCTGTGACGTGTGCGGGTTAAATACGTATTATGCGATTGGTGCAGGAGGACAATATATTATCTGCACCCCACAGCTGGATTTGATACAGGTATACTTATGTGAGAAGAATTCCATGGCATCAAAAGAAGTAGCACAAGCGTGGAAAGAAACGGTGAAAGAGTTCAAGGAACAGAAGGTGAATCATGGAATTGATAAGGGTAAAGAACGCATATTTGCATAACCTGAAGCATGTGGATGTGGAAATTCCGAAAAATAAACTTGTAGTAGTAACCGGGGTAAGCGGGTCAGGAAAAACAAGCTTGATTTCCGACATATTGGATGAGGTCGGATGCTGTGAATATCTGGAAAGCCTCGGGCTGCCGCAGCAAACGTCAGTCCATGATTACTATGGGAGCATTACGGGATTGAATCCGACGATTTCTGTCAAAAGCTCCAATGAGGGCAGATGGAATCCAAGGTCAACGGTGGGAACAAAAACCGGAATATTGAATTATTTACGCCTGCTGTATCTGACAGAGGGTGAGACAGAGTGCTTAAGCTGCGGGAAACGGAACAGGCCGGGCGGTAACTGTCCTGTCTGCGGCGGGGAAATCCCTTCTGTGGAAAGCCGCCACTTATCCTTTTATTCCTCTGCCGGGAAATGCAAAAAATGCAATGGAACAGGATATGTGCTGGAGGTGGACTTTGACATATTCCGGAAGAACAGCCACATGACGTTGCCGGACTTATGTACGTTAGTTCCGGAATGTAAGCCATTGAAACATCAGCTTTCTTTTTTTGCAGAGGCATTGCATGCAGATTTAACGCAGCCACTGGGCAGACAGCCCGCGTCGGTTGCGGATGCCTTCTTAAACGGGCTGCAATCCCAAAAGAGCAATTTCCGTGGAATCGGCCCGCATTTGATAAAACTTTACAGTGAGGAGAAATACAGCGGAACGCTGCTGCATAAGCGGAGTTGCCCGGAATGTAAGGGGGAGCGCTTAAATAAAACAGGCCGCAGTATAAAGATTGAAACGGTTTCCTTACCGGAAGCATCGCAATATTCCATCCATCGTTTACAGGATTTTATTAAGAGGCTGGTGGAGCGGGATACTACTACGGAGTCAGGAAAAAATATCGGGAAGCTGTTAATTGACCGGTTAAATGACCTGATAGGGATCGGACTGGGCTATCTGACCCTTTACCGTACCATTCCAAGTCTCAGCGGAGGTGAATACCAACGCTTAAAACTAGCGGCATTATTACAAAGTACAATGGAAGACCTTGTGGTGATTGCAGATGAGCCGTTGACAGGACTGCACCCGATGGAAAAAATCGAGGTGCTGGATCAGCTGCGCGCTCTTTGTGAAAAGGGAAATACCGTGATTGTCATAGAGCATACAATTGAGGCAATGAAAAGAGCGGATTATATCATTGATTTTGGACCCTTTGGCGGGAATCAGGGTGGAAATATTCTCTATGAAGGAAGCTTTGGCGGATTACTTTTATGTGATAAATCCATCACCGCCCAATACATCCATAAAACAAGTGAAACATCCGAATTGCCGATGCTACAGGAAAATCAGACAAACCGGCTGCTGATTCAGAATGCCAATGCAAATAACTTAAAAAATATTGATGTGTCGATTCCGTTGCATCAATTAGTCGGAATCACAGGAGTATCCGGCAGTGGAAAGAGCTCCCTGATTGCAAAAACGCTTGTTCCGCTGTTAGAGAACTGTTTTTTCTCTTCTGAAAGGGAAGAAACGGACGTTCTTAACGAGCCGGCAGAGGATACCTGTCGGGGAGCATCGCTCCATGGAGCGTGTCATATTTCAGGCTATGTCTATGTATCACAGTACCCGATTGGAAGGAATCGTTGTTCTACCGTGGCAACATACACAGGAATTATGAAGCAGGTGCAGGCGCTTTTTACAAAGGTACAACAATATAAGGGCAGGAATATCGCTGAAATAATGGAGATGACAATTGCCGGGGCGAAAGAGTTTTTTTGTTCTGAAAAGAAAATTCAATCTATTTTATGTGAATTAGAAGCTCTTGGCTTGGGATATCTTACGTTAGGACAGCCTACACCGACCCTGAGCGGGGGAGAAGCACAGCGTGTGAAGCTCTTAAAGAGCCTTTTGGAGCATAAGAAAAACATGCTGTATCTATTAGACGAGCCAACCATTGGATTGGGATTATATGATATATATAATCTGAATATGATATTAAAACGGTTGATTGCTGAGGGGCATTCTGTTGTTGTAGTAGAACACGATGTCGTAGTGTTGTCCCGTTGTCACTGGATGATTGAACTAGGTCCCGGGGCGGATTCCTCCGGTGGCGAGGTGATTGCAGAAGGAACGCCGTATGCGCTGAAAAATAATGAGAAATCAAAGATAGGGAAATACTTGTTCCAGTAGTGAGGGATGCCGTATGAAGGAAGCTGAGGGCATCGTTTGAATTTGACAAAATTGCGCAAGGCAGGCCGGGAAAACCTCTTAAAAAGGTGGTAAAATTTTATTGTATCAGAGTTTTATTACTTTATTCGCGCGAAGGCAAAGGGGCTGTCGCAAAATAGAAATGCGCGGCAGCTCCGGGCCCGCGGGGTATTTGATTTGAGAGGAAGGTAGATTGTATGAAGGTTGCTGTTTTGGGAACAGGTTTCGGGGCATATCATGTAGAATTGTATGCAAAAAGGAACGAGGTAGAGGACATCATTGTATGGGGGAGGAAAGAGGAAAAATTAAAAGAACTGAAGGAAAAATTTCATGTCGGGACGACCGATGACATGGAAGCGGTCTGGAGCGACCGCACAATTGATTTGGTGGATATCTGCCTTCCGAACCATTTGCATAAAGAGACGGCAATCAAGGCGCTTCGTGCCGGGAAGCATGTTTTTATTGAAACACCGGTGGCAGAGTCCTTAGAAGATGCAGAGGCTATTTTGAAAACGGCAGAGCAGTGTGGAAGGCGCGCGTTTGTGGACCTGTTTCTGCGCTTTGAATATCCGTATGAGTATCTTTATCAGCTTGTGAAGGCGGGTAAAGCAGGTGCAGTGAAGGAGCTGCAGATTAAAAGGGAAACTCCGCCGTGGTGGGGGAATTTAGACAGCAGGCATATCGGAATTAATTTAATGATGCATGATATAGATTTTGTGACCAGACTGCTTGGCGAGCCGGACCATATTTTTGCAAGCAGCATTGATGTAAGAGAACAGCAATCGGTTGTGACGGCTGCTTTCAGCTACAAGGGCTGTTCTGCTTTGGTCAGGGGTGTTTCTGCGATGCCGCAGACGTATCCGTTTTCTGTAGGCTATGAGGCGGTGTTAGAGCATGGCACGGTCCGTTATTACGAGGATGGATATGCTGACGGGACAACCCATACAAAGCTGGAGCTGTTTTGTGAGGATAAAAAGGAAGAAATTCCTTTGCCGCAAGTAAATTGTTATGAAGCTGCAATCGGACATGTGTTACAATGTATAAAAGACAATCAGGTGTCCTGCCTTGATATAAGGGAGGCAGTCCGCACATTAAGAACCGTGTTAAGGATGAATCAAATGTTGGAGAAACAACCGGCAGAGGAGAACGATATCGGACAAGGAGCTGCAAGAAATGAACTGGATGGAAATGCTGCAAAAGGCAATTGATTATGTGGAAGATCATTTGTTGGAAGAGATACATTTTGAGGAGGTAGCGGAGCAGTTTCATTTGTCGCCCTATGAGTTTCATAGGGCGTTCCGCTTTATGTCAGGAATGACGTTAAATACCTACATCAGAAACCGGAGGCTTTCTATGGCAGGGCAGGAGTTGCTTGAAACAGATAAAAAAGTCATCGATGTTGCTATGAAATATGGTTTTGAATCACAGGATGGTTTTACAAAGGCGTTTACACGATTCCACGGAGTGGCTCCCAAATATGCACGGACAGCAGGAACAAAGCTGGTCATGTTTCACCGCCTGGTAATCAAGGTGTCCCTTGAGGGCGGCAAAAAAATAGACTATCGAATTGAGAGAAGGGGAAGGCAAAGGTTTTTCGCAGTTGTCAGGGCATTTCCGACAGAAATCATCGAAGAAGAAGGGAACCATGAGATTTCTGATTTCTGGGAGGAGTGTTATGCAAAGAATCTGATAGAACCAATAAAGGCTTTGCGGTGTAAGGAGGAGGGTAGGATATATGGACTATGTGCACCGTTAAAAGAGCAGGAAACATATTTTGAATACGGAATAGGTGTGTTACTGCATAATGAAACAACCTGTGTTGACGAGACTTTGTTAAAGACGAAGGAATACCGTTATTGGGAGACAGAGCCGTGTGCGTATGTAGTATTCCGGTGTATGGGAGAAAACGGGGACTGTATCGCGGAGACATGGGAGAGATTCTATAAAGAGTTTCTTCCGCAAAGCGGCTATGAGAGCTGTGTTGAGTCAGACTATGAGGTGTATTTTGAAGATAAAAAGGATGGTGTATTTTGCGAGCTGTGGATACCGGTAAAAAGTAGGAAATAAGCTGTTGACAAATAATAAAAATAATGTTATGTTGTTTATGGGAGAATTATTTATGAAAGAGGTGAAAGGATGATTCAGTAGTCTGTCATTTGAAGCGAGACAAAATAAACGAAGTAACGCAGCAGTGCGTTTTGTTTTTGTTGCTTAAAAGGATAGACTGGTCATTCTTGAAGATGCATATGGTGCAGAGGACAGGCGAATGATCCGGTTGTGGATTGTTTGCCTTTTTTGGTTTGCCTCATAAAAATAAGGGTATTGCTGCGTATATGGAACGGAGGAAAATGTGATGAAAGGTATTACAAGAAGAAATTTCAGGATTTTATGTGATTTTATGGAAGTAAGAAAGTTTATGGTGGAAATTTTCGAGCCTGGTTTCCGTAATGGTGTTCCGGCGCCGTTTCTGGAATATGCTTTGTCAAGTGATTGGATGGATTTATCGTATACGCATAAGTATTGTATCTGGGAAGAAAATGAGAAAATAGTTGCGTTTGTTTTTTACGAAAATCCTGTCAGCGATACTTATTTTAATCTGCGGCCGGGTTATGAAGAGCTGGCGGAGGAAATGGTTGCGTATGCAGAGAGCAGTATGCCAAGGAAAAACGGGGAGCATAAGCTGGTTATATTTGAAGGACAAAATGCAATTATGGAAGCAGCGAAACGGGCAGGATATGGTAAAACGGGCGGTTATAACGAAATGGCATTTCACTTTAACAAACCGTTGGAGTTTCCTTTGCCGGAAGGGTTTCATTTTGTAGAACCCGAAAAGCTGGATGCGGGGAAGATTGCAGAATGCTGTTGGAAGGGCTTTGACCATGAGCAGCAGGAAGGCGCCTGGGATGGAGACAGTGAGGCTGTGCGCAGAACTATGCTGACGCCCTATGCGACACCGCTTTACTCGGTAGCAATTGAAAATGAACAGCAGGAATATGTATGTTTTGCGGGTATGTGGTGGACGCCTGAGAACAGGTTAGCCTATCTGGAACCGTTGTGTACCGTTCCGCAATATCGCCGCCTAGGACTGGCGTCAGCGGCATTAGCAGAGCTATACCGGAGGATGAAGCCTCTGGGAGCTGCCTATATGACAGGCGGCGGGGATGCTTTTTATGCCAGAATCGGATTTGAGCCTTCTATTGGATGGACCTTTTGGGAGAAAAAGAGCTTATAAATCAAATTGAAGCATTTTTAGGAGAAGCCCGATGATATATGAAATGGAAAAGAGAGAGAACGCAGCTTCTGTTTTTGCCGGCTGGGAGGAGACTATGATCTGGTCCTGCCTGCAGGGCGTGATGGGACGTATTTATGCAACTGAGAAAGAAAATCCGTGTTCTGCGGTGGCAATGTTAGGCGATTTTTGCTTTTATGCCGGGAAGCCGGATGGAGAGCTGGCGGCATTTTTGCCGGAACCGCAGCAGAGGGGCTTCCTGATTGCGGTTCCGCAAAATCGCGGATGGGCGGAGCTTTTGGAGAAGCACTATGGGGACAGCGCGAAAAAGGTAGTACGGTATGCGATGAAAAAGGAACCGGATGTCTTTGACAGAGCTAAGCTGGAGGATATCATAGGACAGCTTCCGTCGGACTATACGATAGCGCCGGTAGATGAGGCGGTATTTCATTACTGCAAAAAGGAAGCATGGTGCAGGGACCTGGTCGCGCAGTTTGACGACTGGCAGACCTATCAGAGACTCGGGGCAGGCGTTGTCGTGAAAAAGGACGGCAGTCCTGTTTCGGGGGCATCGTCTTACTCTGCCTATTATGGCGGAATTGAGATTGAAATTGACACGAAGGAGGAGTACCGGAGAAAGGGGCTGGCGTCAGCCTGCGGGGCGGCGCTTATCCTGGAGTGCCGGAAAAGAGGGCTGTATCCGGGCTGGGATGCGCAGAACCTTTGGTCGCGCGCGCTGGCGGAGAAGCTTGGCTATCACTTTGACTATGCCTATGATGCGTATGAGATTACGTTTGAGGCGGCAGAATGATATATATACCAGTTTGCCAGATGCATGGTTGCCGGAATTTTTTAAGGCTGCAAAAAACGTAGAAACTTAAGTAATAATATTCTTGAACCGGCGCGGTTTTATGGTATACTGTTATTATCAGAGGGCAAAGGGAGAATGCAATGTCGAAGGTTTGAGGTGATAATGTGGATGTCCTGACAAAAGAGCAACGGCACAAAAACATGAAAAATATCCGGGGGAAGGATACGACAATTGAGGTGATTCTCCGGAAAGCGTTGTGGGAAAAGGGCTACAGGTATCGCAAAAATTGCAGGAGCCTCCCCGGAACCCCGGACATTGTATTGACAAAATATAAAATAGCAATTTTCTGTGACAGTGAATTTTTTCACGGAAAGGACTGGGAGGTTTTAAAGCCAAGATTAGAAAAGGGGAACAACGCGGAGTTCTGGGTCAGTAAGATATCGCGGAATAAGGAGCGGGATGATGAGGTGAATAAAAAACTGCTGTTTCAAGGCTGGACGGTAATCCGGTTTTGGGGCGATGATATCAAAAGGCATGCGGACGAATGCGTGAAGGTGATTCAGGAGGTAATCTTCGATAACTTTTTAGAGGAACCGGTTCCGTAGTCCCCGGGCGAGGGTGCCTCACGCTCTGCCCCGCCCGGCAGAGCGCATTGGCTTGCTGCTTCATAGATAGGTTTCACAGACTTCATTTCATAATCTGAATCGTAAAGGCACTTGTCTGCGGCGGTATGCTTGCGGTCATAAAATTGGCGTGGTCTACGCGGACGTGCAGTCCGGGTGTCAGGGTGGATAAGGTAATCCTTTTCCCGGTCTGGTCGAGGATTCTTGTTTCCGGCGAGATATTAAAGCGGATGATGGAAGAAGGCTTTCCATTGCTGATGGTGCGGATATATTGCCCGCGCCGGTTGACTTCAAGAATGCAGCCGGAGGTAGATACATAGTCCTGCGGCGTGTCCTTTACACAGATCTGGAATGCCTGTGTCTGCGGCGGTATGCTTCTTGTCATGTTTTTGGAAAAGGTGGCGTCGACGACCATGCCGGCCTGCAGCGCTGTTACCGGAATGGCGTCTCCCTGTTCATTGCGGATTTCCGTAGTTTTGTTTACAATCAGGGTGACCTGTGCCTGCTTCTGGCATGCGGAGCAGTCGTCGTAGCCGATTATGACAAAGCTGGTGCCGCGGTTTGCCGTAACATTCTGGATTACGGTATCCGTAACATGGATGCTGTTCTGCGGGGAATTGTTCTCATTGGTTTTACAGTTCGGAAAATCTTCCATATCAAACCCTTTCTTAGAGCAAAGTTCTTTCTAGTTATCATATGCAGGCGGCGGGCATATGGAGCGTATGATATTAGTATCCTTAAGGGAAACTCTCACTTGCCGTATTTTCAGATTCGTGGTAGTATTATAAAGAGCAGAAGCCGTCGGGTGGAAAGAGAGGGACGCCAGTCCGGAGGGAAAGGAGAGTACGATGAATCTTTTGGTCGGTGATATTTTAAAAATGAAAAAGCCGCATCCTTGCGGAAGTAAGGAATGGGAGCTTCTCAGGGTAGGAATGGATTTTCGTATGAAGTGCTGCGGCTGCGGGCATATGGTAATGCTTGCAAGGGCGCAGGCGGAAAAGAATGTCCGAGGCGTTGTCCGGGACGGGGCTGCGCTTTCCCTGGACCAGATAAAGAGTGTGAAGGCTTCCGGAGACGGGGCAGAGGGGCAGACCCCGGAGGCGGCGGATGGAGAATAGTACAGGGGAGGCACCGGAGGGAAGAAGGTTCTGCCGGAAGTGCCTGCTGCGGGAAATGATGGAGAACGGGGTGCTGGAGGAAAGCTACCGGAATATGTACGAGCGTATCGAGCTGATGGACGAGGACCTGCGCTGCCAGGGAGAGGACTACGAGAAACGGCTTGCCCTGTGCAAGTCATGCGATAACCTGCTGGACGGTATGTGCAGGCTCTGCGGCTGCTATGTGGAGCTGCGCGCCGCGGTAAAAAAGAACAGCTGCCCGGCAACGCCGAAGCGGTGGCAGGGCTTATAATCCGTGGAGCTTTCCCGGGTGATTCAAAAATGCGAAAACGCAAGGAGAAGCTTTCAGGCTATTGACAAAACAGGTCCCTTTTGCATATAATGAGAGAAGAAACGCAGTGAAGAAAAGAGTAACCAAAGCAGCAGCAGCAGAGAGGAAGCGTCATCGGCTGGAAGCGCTTTTTGCAGGCGGTTTTGGTGAAGTGCATTTCGGAGCGGACGGGTGAGCGCGTAGTGCGGGTAGCCTTGTACGGCGGCAGCCGTTAGCATGCAGAGAGAACAGACCGTTCTGCGCAGTATGCGCGGCAGTCTGTAAAAGTAGAGTGGAACCGTGTATCCTCACCTCTTCGTAAGAAGAGGTGTTTTGTTTTTATGCACACGCCGCGGAAAGGAAGTTATTTGTGCACAGCCCCATGCAGAGGAAGTATGCCGCAAAAGCGGCGCATGGGGCGCGCGACGAGTAGGGGAAGAAGAATCTTTGCTACTCGGTTTTGTGCGGGCTCCGCGAAAGGAAAAGGAGGTTTCTATGGGTTTTATCCAATATGTCAAGGAAGAAATGCAAGTGATAAAGGAACGGGATGCGGCGATTAAAACCTCATGGGAAGTGTTTTTGTATCCGAGCTTCCGGGCGATTTTACGGCATCGTCTGGCGCATAAATTATATTTGAAGAAGCATTATTTTCTGGCGCGCTGGTATTCCCAGCGGACTGCCAGAAAGACCGGAATCGAGATTCATCCGGGTGCACAGATTGGCAAGGGGCTGTTTATTGACCACGGCCATGGGGTCGTAATCGGGGAGACCGCGGTAATCGGTGATAACGTAACGCTGTATCAGGGAGTGACGTTAGGCGGCACCGGGAAGGAGCAGGGGAAGCGTCATCCGACGATAGGGGACAATGTGATGATTAGTGCCGGGGCAAAGGTGCTGGGCTCGTTTACGGTCGGGGAGAACTCTAAAATCGGCGCAGGCTCCGTCGTGTTGAAAGAGGTTCCGCCGAATTCCACGGTCGTGGGCGTGCCGGGAATCGTGGTAAAGCGGGATAACAAGCGGGTTCCGCGGGAGGATCTGGACCAGGTGCATCTGCCGAACCCTGTTATGATGGAAATCGACCGTCTGCAGCAGGAAAATACCAAGCTGAGAGAACAGATAAAGGAGATTTGTGCTGCGCTTGAGAAAAAGAAGGAATGACAGCATAGGAACAGATAGAGCGTGAGAGAAAGGGCAGCAGGGGAACAAAAGATAAGAAACAGTACAAGAAGTAAAGGCAACAAAAGGAAACGAAAAGAAACAGAAGCATGAAAAAAGGGAACGGGAGGCAACAAAAAGTAACAAAGATAATAGGGAATGTAACAAAAAGTAACGGAAAGAAATAAAAGATAGCAGGAAAGTTAAAAAGCAACAAAAAATAACGAAAAGCAACGAAGAGAAGAGGAGTATGACATGGAAAACAGGTTTCAGCTATTTAACACATTGACAAGAAAGGTAGCGCCGTTTGTACCGAATGAGGACGGAAAGGTAAAGATGTATACCTGCGGGCCGACCGTGTACCATTTTGCGCATATCGGTAATCTGCGCAGCTACATCATGGAGGATGTCCTGGAGAAGTCGCTGCGGTTTGCGGGCTATGACGTAAAGCGTGTGATGAATATTACGGATGTCGGGCACCTTTCCAGTGATGCGGATACCGGCGAGGACAAAATGTTAAAGGGCGCAAAGCGGGAAAACAAGAGCGTTATGGAGATTGCAAGGTTTTATACTGATGCGTTTTTTGCGGACTGTAAAAAGCTGAATATCAAGACGCCGGACGTGGTGGAACCGGCAACCAACTGTATTTCTGATTTTATCCATATCGTAGAGGTGCTGCTAGAAAAGGGCTATGCCTATGTGGCAGGCGGCAATGTGTATTTTGATACTTCCAAGTTAGAAGATTACTATGTGTTTTCCAGCCAGAGTGAGAAGGAGCTGCTGGTAGGCGTGCGGGATGATGTAGAGCAGGACGAGAATAAGAAAAATAAAAGTGATTTCGTGCTCTGGTTTACGAAGTCGAAGTTTGATGCACAGGAGCTCAAGTGGGACAGCCCGTGGGGCGTCGGGTATCCGGGCTGGCATATCGAGTGCTCCGGGATTTCCATTAAGCATCTGGGGGAGGATATGGATATCCACTGCGGCGGCGTGGACAATATTTTCCCGCACCATACGAATGAGATTGCGCAGAGCGAGGCGTATCTCGGACATAAGTGGTGTAACTACTGGTTCCATGTGCATCACTTAAATGACCGTTCCGGCAAGATGAGCAAGTCCAATGGCGACTTCCTGACGGTTTCCCTGTTAGAAGAAAAGGGGTACAATCCGCTGGTTTACCGGATGTTCTGTTTACAATCCCATTACCGTAAGCCGCTTGAGTTTTCCTATGAGGTGCTCGACCAGGTAGCGGCGGCTTATCAGAAGCTGGTAAAGAGAGTGTCGGCGTTAAAGGAAGACGGGGAAGTGGATACAGCAAAGAAGGCAGCCTACCGGGAAAAGTTTTTAGAGGCGTTAGAAAATGATATCAATACCTCGAGTGCGCTTACGGTAGTATATGATGTGTTAAAGGAGGACATGAGCGATGCGACAAAGCTTGCCCTGGTCCGGGAAATGGATGAGGTATTAGGGTTAGACCTTACCGCAGGGGAAAGCGCCGCAGGCGGAAATACGCAAAATATTGCCGATGAGGAGCTGACTGCATTTATTCTTGCAAAAATCGAAGAGCGTAAGGAAGCAAAGAAAGCGAAGGATTTTGCAAAGGCAGATGCCATCCGGGAGGAGCTGCTTGCAAGGGGTGTTGCAATTAAGGATACGAGAGAGGGCGTTGTATGGGAGCTGGTATAAATCCTGAGCTGAAGGAGCAGATTTGCGAGGTGTTTTCCCTGACGGAGCGGGATATTAAGACCTATTCGCCCCTGACACTTGCTTATCTTGGGGACGCGGTATACGAAATTATTGTCCGTACCGTTCTGGTAGGGAAGGGCAATGCGCCGGTTAATCTGCTGCATAAGCGGGCAAGCCGTCTGGTAAAGGCGGAGGCGCAGAAGGAGGCGCTTGAACGGATTAAGGAGCAGCTGACCGAGGAGGAACTGTCGGTGTTCCGCCGCGGGCGGAATGCCAAGTCCTATAGCAGCGCAAAGAATGCCGCTATCGGGGACTACAGGATAGCGACCGGCTTTGAGGCATTGTTCGGCTACTGGTATCTGACGGGACAGACGGAGCGGATGCTGCAGATGGCAAAGGCGGGAATGACGGAGGAGACAGAGGAATGCGATATGAAGAATTGACGATAGAAGGAAGAAACGCGGTACTGGAGGCTTTCCGCTCCGGTAAGACGATTGACCGGCTGCTTGTGGCAGAGGGAAATAAGGAGGGTGCGGTCAGTACCGTATTAAAGGAAGCGAAAAAGCAGAATGCGGTAGTATCGTTTGTAAAGAAGGAGCGTCTGGACCAGATTTCCACAACGGGGAAGCACCAGGGCGTCATTGCCTATGCGGCAGCGTATGCCTATGCAGAGGTGTCTGACCTTCTTTCCGCGGCAAGAGAAAAGGGGGAGGAGCCGTTTCTGTTTCTGTTGGACGGGATTGAGGACCCGCACAATCTGGGGGCAATTATCCGTACAGCGAACCTTGCGGGCGCCCACGGCGTGATTATTCCGAAACGCCGGGCAGCGGGGCTTACCGCAACCGTGGCAAAGGTCAGCGCCGGGGCGTTAAACTATACGCCGGTAGCAAAGGTGACGAATCTCGTACAGACGATGGAGGAGCTGAAAAAAGAAGGAATCTGGTTTGTCTGTGCGGCGATGGACGGAGACGTGATGTACCGTCAGAACCTACGCGGACCAATCGGGCTCGTGATTGGAAACGAGGGCGAGGGCGTGAGTCGGCTTGTGAGGGAAACGTGCGATTATACTGCGAGTATACCGATGAAGGGAAATATTGATTCCCTGAACGCTTCGGTGGCGGCAGGAGTGCTCGCTTACGAAATCGTGCGGCAGCGTTCCTTTGCGTGACCGCAGAAGCGCAGGGTGACGGCGGAAGCATAAGCGTATGTGAAATAAGACAAGGCACAGCCCGCGGAATGCAAACGGGCATAGGGAATGCAGCAGCATAAGGAATTACGGGAAAGGAGGCGCGGCATGCGGGAGGTTCTGCTGGTGGACGGATACAATATCATATTTGCATGGCCTGTGCTGCGTAAACTTTCCGAGGAGGATTTAGAGGCTGCGCGTATCCGGCTTGCGGACATGCTTGTAAATTACCAGGCGTTCCGCAAAAATGATATTATTCTGGTGTTTGACGGCTACAAGGCAAAGGGAAGCACCGGAAGCGTCGTGCATTACGGCGGAATCGATATTGTCTATACGAAGGAGGCCATGACGGCAGACAGCTTTATTGAAGCCGTGTCGTGGCAGATGAGCGGAAGATATACGCTCAGGGTAGCGACCGGGGACGGGCTGGAGCAGATGATTATTCTTGCAGGAGGCGCCGCGCGTATGACGGCAAAGGAGCTGCGGCGTGAAATCGAGCAGGCGGAGCGCGATATGCGTGCCGTTCTGGAGGAGAAAAAGGCAAAGCCGGGAAAGCGGAACGTCCTTTTGGATTCCCTGCCGCGGGAAACGGCGGAAATGCTGGAACGGATGCGGCTTCATGAGGATGAGTGAGGAGGAAGGTATGACAGGCTACGAGACAGGTGAACAAAGAGGCGGGATTTCCGACGTGCCGGAGCAGGAGCTGATTCTGCGCTGCCAGAGGGGAGAGAATGCCGCTATGGAGGAAATGCTGAACCGTTATAAAAATATGGTGAGAAGCAAGGCGACGGCATTGTATCTGGTCGGTGCGGATAAGGAGGACTTAATTCAGGAGGGGATGATTGGTCTTTTCAAGGCAATCCGTGAATATAAGCCGGAGAAAAACGAGTCGTTTTCGGCGTTCGCGGGGCTCTGCGTGAGCAGGCAGATGTATACGGCAATTAAGTATTCCAATACAAAAAAGAACCAGCCGCTAAATAATTACGTTTCCATTGACCTGGTGGAAGGGGAGGAGGAGGTCAGGTATTCCGGCGCTGCCTCCAAAAAGTATGAGGGTGTAGATTACTGGCAGAAGAATCCGGAGAACTCAGTGATAGACAGGGAGCGCAGCGTCCAGCTTTTAGAGGAGGTGGAGGCGAATCTTAGCAGCATGGAGCGGCAGGTGCTTGCGTACTATACCGCAGGATTCCCGTACCAGCAGATTGCGCAGCTTATGGGAAAGGAGCCGAAGTCGATTGATAATGCGCTGCAGAGGATTCGGAAGAAGCTGAAAACGGTGCTTGCAATAAGCCCCAGAATGTGATACAATACAGGTCATAACAGGTCGCAGGAGACTCCAAAGAAGAAAATTGAAATGGAGGCAGTTGTTCATGGCAGCACTTAATGTAGAATATGTAAATCCTTTTTTAGCGGGGGCAGTAAAGGTACTGCACGATTTTGGCATAGAGGCAAAGATAGGGAAGCCGTCCGTCAGGAAGGAAGTAGCATTTGCAAAAAATGCAATGATTATTATGATTGGTGTTACCGGGGAGATGAAGGGACAGGTTATGATTGCGTTCCAGAATGAGGTGGCCTGTGAAATTGCCTCTAAGATGATGATGATGCCGGTAACAGAAATGAACGAGATGTCGACCAGCGCAATCTGTGAGCTTGGAAATATGATTCTCGGAAATTCTGCTACGATATTTTCTACAAAGGGAATCGGGATTGATATTACACCGCCTGCCGTGTGCTTCGGCGACGTAGTGTTTTCTACAAGCTATGCGGCAAATGTTTGTATTCCGCTGACGCTTGAGGACGGAAAGGTAATAGAGATTAATGTGTCGATTAAGGGTGAATAGCTTCACCCTTTTGCTTTATCGTATAGGAGATAGGATGCTGAACATTGTTTTATTGGAGCCGGAGATTCCGGCAAACACCGGAAATATCGGCAGGACCTGCGTCGCTACCGGCAGCAGGCTGCATCTGATTGAGCCGTTAGGCTTTGACATCTCGGAGAAGGCGGTGCGGCGTGCAGGGATGGATTACTGGAAGGAAATCGACCTTTCAGTGTACAAAAGCTATGAGGAGTTTCTTTTAAAAAATCCGGGAGTCAGGCCCTACATGGCGACAACAAAAGGAAGGAAGCTGTATACAGAGGTGTCTTTTGAAAAGGACGCTTATATTATGTTTGGGAAAGAGAGTGCCGGGATTCCGGAGGAATTGTTAATACAGGATAAGGAGCGCTGTATCCGGATTCCGATGTTGGAGAAAATCCGCTCGCTGAACCTTTCCAATTCCGTGGCGGTTGTTACCTATGAGGCACTAAGACAGAATGGGTTTGCCCATATGCAGATGCAGGGGGAGCTGCATCGACACAGCTGGAGCGCGGTTGACGGGGAGTGAACGGCGGGCATTTGATTGAAATAAGAGGTAGTTTGTTATGGTGAGTATAAATGAAAAGGCGTTGCGTACGCTGGAATATGGAAAAATAACAGAGCGCCTGCAGCAGTTTGCAGGCTCGGAGCCGGGGAAAAGGCTGTGTGCGGAGTTAAAGCCGCAGACGGAGCTTTCGAAAATCCTGACGCTGCAGACTGAGACCTCCGACGCGCTTGCGCGGATTTTTAAAAAGGGCGGACTTTCGTTCCACGGGCTTCCGGAAATCGGAGGTGCGGTAAAGCTTCTGGAGGTAGGCTCATCCCTTCTGGCAGCGGAGCTGTTAAAAATCAGCTCAGTGCTGACCGCGACCCTGCGGGTAAAGCAGTACGGGACCGGTGGGCAGGAAGAGACCGAGGATTCGCTTTCGGAGCGCTTTTCCCTGCTGGAGCCGCTGGTGGCGCTGAATAATGAGATTCAGCGTTGCATTTTGTCCGAGGAAGAGATTGCGGACGATGCGAGCGCAGGGCTGAAGCAGGTGCGGCGGCAGATGCGCCTTGTCAATGACAGAATCAAGGAGCAGCTTTCTTCTATCGTGAATGCGCAGGACAATAAGCTGATGCTGCAGGACGCGCTGGTTACGATGCGCAACGGCAGATATTGTCTGCCGGTAAAGCAGGAGTACCAGGGGAAGTTTTCGGGCATGGTCCACGACCGTTCCTCGAAGGGTTCTACGGTTTTTATTGAGCCGATGGCAGTCGTAAAGCTGAATAATGAGCTGGCAGAGCTGGCGGAAAAAGAGAAGGCAGAGATTGAAAAAATACTGGCGGAGCTTTCTGCCGATGCGGCAGAGCATGTGGAAAATCTCGCCTACAATATGAAAACGCTGACCGAGCTGGATTTTATTTTTGCGAGAGCCGCATTGTCCAAGTCGATGAAGGCAGTGGAGCCGGTGTTTAACGAGAGAGGCTATATCAATATCAAAAAGGGGCGTCATCCTTTGATTGACGCGCATAAGGTAGTGCCGATTGATATTTATTTAGGCGGAGATTTTTCGCTGCTTGTCATTACAGGGCCGAATACGGGCGGAAAGACGGTTTCCTTAAAGATGGTAGGTCTGCTTACCCTGATGGGACAGGCAGGACTTCATATTCCGGCGTTTGACGGATCGGAGCTTGCGGTGTTCCGGGATGTTTTTGCCGATATCGGGGATGAGCAGAGTATTGAGCAGAGCCTCAGTACCTTTTCCTCTCATATGACGAATACGGTTTCCATTCTGGAAAAGGCGGATGAGCATTCCCTTGTACTGTTTGACGAGCTCGGGGCAGGAACGGACCCGACTGAGGGCGCCGCACTTGCCATGGCAATTTTAACGCATCTGCACCGGAAGGAAATCCGGACGATGGCAACGACACATTATAGTGAGCTGAAGATATTTGCCCTTTCCACCGAAGGGGTGTCCAACGCCTGCTGTGAGTTTTCCGTGGAGACACTCCGTCCGACGTACCGGCTGTTAATCGGGATTCCGGGAAAGAGTAATGCCTTTGCCATCTCCCAAAAGTTGGGGCTTTCCGAGCGGATTATCGAGGAGGCAAGGGGATTTATCGGTGTAAAGGATCAGAGCTTTGAGGACGTGATTGCGGACCTTGAGAGAAAGCGGATTGCGACGGAGCGGGACGCAGAGGAAGCGGCAAGGCGTCTTGCTGAGGCGGAGAAGCTGAGACAGAAGCTTGCCGAGAAGAATGAGCGTCTGGATGCGGCAAAGGAGCGGGTGCTGCGGGAGGCAAACGAGCAGGCAAAGGATATTCTGCAGGAAGCAAAGGACTATGCGGATGCTGCAATAAAGAAGTTTAACAAGTGGGAGCAGAGCGGCGCCGGGCGCGACATGGAACAGGAGCGTGCCGGGCTCCGGGAGAAGCTTGGGGAGAAGGAGAACCAGCTTGCCGTAAAACGTAAGAAGAATCATAAACAGAAGAAGCAGCTTGCTGCGGAAGAGATTAAGGTAGGCGATACGGTGCATGTGCTGAGCCTTAACCTGACCGGAACGGTTGCAGCGCTTCCGAATGCCAAGGGGGAGCTGTATGTGCAGATGGGCGCCCTGCGCACGCAGGTGAGCTTAAAGGATATTGAGCCGGCAGAGCCGGAACAGGAGCCGGAGAAGAAGACGAGAACAGAGACCGGGAAGATAAAAATGAGCAAAAGCATGAGTATCAGCCCGGAGTGCAATTTAATCGGGATGCGCGTGGACGAAGCACTTCCGGTTCTGGAAAAGTATCTGGACGATGCATATCTGGCGCATCTGCCGCAGGTAACGATTATTCACGGACGCGGTACGGGCGCATTGCGGGATGCGGTGCATCAGTACCTGAAGCGCGTGCGTTATGTCAAGAGCTACCGGGTCGGAGCATTCGGCGAGGGTGACCACGGAGTGACCATTGTAGAGTTTTAAAGGAGAAGGGAATATGGCAGTAAAGCAGAGAATAATGATTGTGGACGACGATTCCAGCATTGCAGAATTGATTTCCCTGTACTTGATGAAGGAATGCTTTGATACCTTGATTCTGGCGGACGGCGAGGAGGCGCTGAAGCAGTTTGACCAGTATAAGCCGAATCTGATTCTGTTGGATTTAATGCTGCCGGGAATCGACGGCTATGAGGTCTGCCGGGAGGTACGGAAGATTTCGAAGGTGCCGATTATCATGCTTTCGGCAAAGGGTGAGGTCTTTGATAAAGTGTTAGGTCTGGAGTTAGGTGCCGATGACTATATGATAAAGCCGTTTGATACGAAGGAGCTGGTGGCAAGGGTAAAGGCGGTGCTGCGCCGTTTTGCGCCAGAGCCGGAGCAGGAGAAAAAGGAAACCTTTCCAAACGAGAAGCAGGGGGAATGTGTGATATACACAGACCTTCTGATTAATCAGACGAATTATGCGGTTACATATCTGGGACGGCAGGTGGAAATGCCGCCGAAGGAGCTGGAGCTTTTATATTTTCTGGCTTCTCATCCGAATCAGGTATTTACCAGGGAGCAGCTCCTTGACCATATCTGGGGCTATGAATATATCGGCGATACGCGGACGGTGGACGTCCATGTAAAGCGCGTGCGCGAAAAGATTAAGGATCGTGCGAACTGGAGTATTGCGACGGTCTGGGGAATCGGTTATAAGTTTGAGGTAAAGAAGGTATGAAGAGAAGCCTGACGGGAAAGCTGGCAGTTTCCTATTTGTTTATTGCAAGCATCCTGTTTTTATTTGTGAATACGGTGTGTTCCAAATGGATAGAAGAGAAGGTATTTGACGCACAGGAGCGGACCTTATATGCGGAAACGGACAAGATAATCGACAGGTATGTGGAGCAGTATTATAATAACAGAATTACCATTAAAAAGCTGATGGAGGATATTACGCCGGTTGCGGAGCTTTTAAAGGTAAGGCTCTGGATTGCGTCGCCGGGAGGGAAGGTAGTCGGGGATACGGCGCCGTTAAACGATACGGTAATCGAGTTTAAGAATCTGGACGGTGGGTCCGGAGAGTTTCTTTCCGAAACATTTCACCGGAACGTGTATTTCCGGGGGATTGTCGGAGAGCCGGTGCTGGTTGTCGTAGTGCCGATTACGCACCAGTATATGGCGAAGGGCTATGTCTGCACGATGGTGACGATGGATTCCGTCATGCAAAAGGCGGATACCTGTGTTAATTATGTAAATGGATGTTATCTGGCAGCAATCCTTGTGCTGTTGCTTGTATTTATCGGAATCTATTGCTTCATGGGGATTCCGCTGAAAAAGATTACAGCGGCGGCGCGCGCCTATTCTTTATCGAATTTCGAGAAAAAATTCACGGTACATTCTGACGGGGAATACCGGGAGCTTGCGGATATTATCAATTATATGGGCGATACGATGAAGCGGTTCCACGAGTACCAGAGGGAAGTGATTGCGAACGTTTCCCACGATTTCCGTTCTCCGCTTACCTCGATTAAAGGGTATGCCGAGGCAATCAAGGACGGGACGATTCCGCCGGAGCAGCAGGAAAGGTATCTGGATGTCGTTCTGTTTGAAGTGGAGCGTCTGACGAAGCTGACCTCAAACCTTCTGACGCTGAATACCTTTGACCAGAAGGGGATGCTTTTGCAGGTGTCTGAGTTTGATATTAATGATGTAGTAAAAAAGCTGGCCTGTACCTTTGAGGGAGTATGCAAGAAGAAGCATCTGGTAATCCAGCTTGTCTTTTCTGCAAAGGAGATTTTTGTATATGCGGACCGTGGAAAGATAGAACAGGTCATCTATAATCTGGTAGACAATGCCATTAAGTTCAGCCGGTCGGATGCGGCGATACAAATCAGCGTGGAGGAGAAGGGAAGAAAGGCAATGATATCGGTCAAGGATGAGGGAATCGGCATTCCGAAGAGTGACCTGACGAAGATATGGGACCGTTTTTATAAATCCGACAGCTCCCGCGGCAAGGATAAAAAGGGAACCGGTCTGGGACTCTCCATTGCAAAGGAAATCATAACGGCGCATAAGGAAAATATAAATGTAATCAGTACGGAAGGCGTTGGAACAGAATTTATTTTTACGATTCCGCTTGTATTAAGTGAGGAAGTCTGATAAAAGAATCGTTTTTTGTTTCAGGAGGTTACGCTATGGACGAAAACAAGGATGGTGTACGGCAAAAGGAGTATCAGGTGATACAGGAGCAGATTCTTCCGAAAAAGAAGAGCAGATGGAAAAGATGGGGCAAGGCAGTGCTCCGTACTGTTTTGCTTGCGCTGCTTTTCGGCGGTATTTCCGGCGCGGCGTTTGTGCTGTCCGGAAAAACCCTGGCAGAAAAGTTCGGTCTTGGAGAAAACTGGCGGCAGATGGTCGGAATCGGAAATACGACGCCGACGCCGAAGGCTGTACCGACGAAGGGACCGACCAGGACACCGACGCCGTTGCCGACCAGGATACCGACCAAGACGCCCATAACCACGGAAGGTCCGTCCCCGTCGGGAACCATAATGCAAGCGCCGGAGGCCACTCCGGAAATCACGGTAACGATTGAGCCGGGGCAGGAGCCTTCCGGGGATGTTACGGAGGACGGGAAAACCATACAGGAGTTTTTAAAAATTTATTCCAGTATGTCTGCACTGGCACATACGCTGGAAAAGTCCATGGTACAGGTAACTGCGATTACAAAAGGTGTGGACTGGTTTGAAGAGGATTACGAGACAAGGGCGCAGGCTTCCGGGCTTTATGTGGGAGATAACGGGATTGATATGCTGTTTCTGGTGAATCTGGACAGTATTGAGGGGGCTACAAAGTTTGAGGTTACCTTTGCGGACGGAGAGAAGTTCCAGAGCAGGATTTTTTCTTATGATACGAACTACCGTCTGGCGGTTCTGGCGGTACGGCTGTCTGAGGTAAGTGCACTGGAAGAGGGGGTGCTGCCGGTAAAGGCGACGTTTGCCTTTGATGAGGTAGAAACCGGGCTTCCGGTGCTGGTCCTGGGCAATCCGAACGGTCATGCCGGGGCAATGGAGTTCGGGACAACAACCGGCGTAAACCGGGCGGTTCCGGTCATTGATGACGAAGTGCTTTATTTTACGACAGGTATCACCGAATATGCTTCCGGCGACGGCTTTGTCTTTAATTTATCCGGCGAGGTCATCGGAATTGTAAGCAATACCTTAAACAACGGGGAAACAGGTGTGATTACGGCGGTTATGGTAGGCGGAATGCGTGAGATTATTGAAAATACATTAAACAATGTGCCGCGGGTATATTGCGGGCTGCGTTTAGAAGCTGTGGAAAAGGCAATGATTGAGACATATCATCTTCCGGAAGGAATTTATGTAACAGAGGTACTCCCGGGGTCGCCGGCAATGACCGCCGGAATTAAGAACGGGGATATTATTACACAGGTGGGAGCCGTCCGTGTAACAGAGGTAAGGCAGTTTTATGATACGGTGAGCAATGTTGTCAAGGGAAAAAATATCGGAGTCATGGTCAGCAGGGAGGTAAAAGGGGTGCGTAAGGAGCAGGTAATCTATCTGGTGCCGGAGGAGCGTATGCATTAAACAAAAGATGGAACAAAAGAGGTGCGCAGAACGGCAGCTGTGCGCGGAAAATGGATAGAAAGACGGAGGAGCAAAGGTATGAGATATTTAAGAGAGCTACAGGACGGAGAGATGGTTTCCGAGAATTATTTCTGTAAGCAGAAGCAGGCGATGCAGACAAAGGCAGGAAAGAGCTATTATTCCCTGCTGCTGCAGGATAAGACCGGGACGATGGATGGAAAGGTATGGGAGCTGAATGCCGGGATAGAGCATTTTGAAGCAATGGACTATATCCGCGTGGAAGGACAGGTCGTAAGCTTTCAGGGAGCGCTGCAGCTCAATATCCGGCGGATAAGAAAGCTTTCGGAGGGAGAGTATGATATCAGTGATTTTATGCCTTGTACGGCAAAGGACCAGGCGGCAATGTACCAGGAGCTGCTTGGCTATATTGCGTCGTTAAAGGATGAAAGCCTGAAGCTGCTTGCGGAAAGCTATTTTAAGGAGGACCCGAAGTTTAAGGAGATGTTTTTGAAGCATTCCGCAGCAAAGACAATGCATCATAACTTTATCGGGGGGCTTTTGGAGCATACGGTTTCCGTTACAAAGCTTTGTGCCTATCTTGCAGAAAACTATCCGGTGCTTGACCGTGACCTGCTTCTGACCGCCGCGATGTTCCATGATGTAGGAAAGCTTGCCGAGCTTTCTGCATTTCCGGAAAACGATTATACCGACGGCGGACAGCTGTTGGGGCATATTTTTATCGGTGCAGACTGGCTTTCCAAGCGTATGGATAAGCTCGGCGGCTTTACGGTAAAGCGGAAAAACGAGCTGCTTCACTGCATTCTTTCGCATCACGGGGAGTTAGAATACGGTTCGCCGAAAAAGCCGGAGCTGGCAGAGGCACTGGCACTCAGTATGGCGGACAATCTGGATGCGAAGTTAGAGGGCGTGACGGCGCTGTTTAAGGGGACGGACGAAACCGGCTGGCTTGGTTACCAGAAGATGTTTGAGTCGAATATGAGAAAAACAGGAAAGTGAGGAATTGGAATGACGATTTTAGTATTGGGCGGAGCCGGTTATATCGGTTCCCATATGGTGTATGAGCTGATAGCGAGAGGAATTGACACGGTGGTAGCGGACAATCTGGAGACCGGCTACCGGGAGGCGGTGCATCCGCAGGCAAGGTTTTATCAGGGTGATATCCGGGACCGTGCGTTTGTGGACTCGGTGTTTGAGAAGGAAAGAATTGACGCAGTGATTCATTTTGCTGCAAATTCCCTGGTAGCGGAGAGTATGTCAAATCCGTTAAAGTATTATGATAACAATGTATGCGGGACGAAGGTACTGCTGGAGTCCATGATTGCCCATGATGTGAAAAAAATCGTATTTTCCTCCACGGCGGCAACCTACGGCGAGCCGGAGCGGATTCCGATTACAGAGCAGGATAAAACGTCCCCGATTAACGCCTACGGCGAGACGAAGCTGACCATGGAGAAAATGATGATGTGGGCAGACCGTGCCTACGGCTTAAGGTATGTGGCGCTGCGCTATTTTAACGCCTGCGGCGCCCATGAGAGCGGGGAAATCGGCGAGGCACATTCCCCGGAAACGCACCTGATTCCTCTGGTTTTGCAAGTGCCGCTCGGGAAAAGGAAGTCGATTCTTATCTGCGGGCAGGACTATGACACGAAGGACGGGACCTGTGTGCGCGATTATGTCCATGTGATGGATTTGGCAAAGGCGCATGTGCTGGCGGTCGAGTACCTGATGAGAGGCGAGGAGAGCAGCGTCTTTAACCTTGGCAGCGGCGCAGGATACAGTGTAAAGGAAATTATTGAGGCGGCAAGACGGGCAACCGGACTTCCGATTCCAGCAGAGGATGCGCCAAGGCGGCCTGGCGACCCGGCGACCCTGGTTGCTTCGAGTGAAAAGGCGGAACGGGTGCTTGGCTGGAAGCCGCAGTATACCGATATGGAAAGCATTATTGCATCCGCATGGAAGTGGCACAGTGCGCATCCGGACGGCTATAAGGGAAAGCACTAAGCCGCTGGTTAGAGTGCTTCCCGTGCCGATTTGCGCCGCAAAGCGGCAGCTTTTTGCAAATCCGTGTGCATTCGCCGGGAGGTTAAGAAGGTTCAGGAGGGCAGCATGGCGCCGAAAAAGAATGAGTTAGTAACAGTGGAGATTACGGATATCGGAACTGGCGGCGAAGGTATCGGCAGGGCGGACGGCTATACGCTGTTTGTAAAGGGCGCAGTCTGCGGGGACGTCGTTACGGCAAGGGTATTAAAGTCAAAGAAAACCTATGGCTATGCCAAAATCGAACGCCTGCTGACCCCGTCCCCGGACCGGGCAGAGCCTGTGTGTCCCGTTGCCGGAAGATGCGGCGGCTGCCAGCTCCAGCAGATGAGCTATGCGGCACAGCTGCAATGGAAGGCACGCAAGGTAAGGGAGTGTCTGGAGCGGATTGGCGGCGTAAGCTTTGACGCCGGTGCGGAGTTTCTTCCGGTTCTCGGAATGAAGGAACCGGCTGCCTACCGCAACAAGGCGCAGTTTCCGGTCGGCAGGGACAGGAACGGAAGGATTGTGACCGGATTCTATGCAGGACATACCCATGCGCTGATTCCATGTGACCGCTGTGCGATTCAGGCGCCGGTGAACGAGGTAATCTGTAAAACCGTGTGCAGCCATATGGAGAAGTATCAGATTGCGCCGTATGATGAAGTAACGCATACGGGGCTTGTACGTCATATCTTAACCAGGGTTGGTGCAGTAACCGGCGAGGTGCTGGTCTGCCTGGTTCTGAACGGAAGAGCGTTGTGGGAGGCAGAGGAGCTCGCAGAGCGGCTGAAAGCAGCCGTAGAGGGCTTTGGCACCGACTGGCAGAAGAACAGCTCCGGCTCTCAGCCGCAACCGCAGCCGGGTTCCGATGCTTACGGAAAAAACGAAGCTGGAATCGGAACCGAAACCAGAACCAGAACCACCCTGACTTTAAAGGGAGTATGTCTTAACGTCAACTGTAAGAAAACGAACGTCATTCTTGGCGAGGAAATCCTGCCGGTATGGGGGGACACCTATCTTACGGACTACATCGGTGCGGTAAGCTACCGGATTTCGCCGCTTTCTTTCTATCAGGTCAACCCGGAGCAGACGAAGGTGCTGTACGAAAAGGTTCTGGAATTTGCAGGACTGACCGGAAGGGAAACTGTCTGGGATTTGTACTGCGGCATCGGAACGATTTCCCTGTTCCTTGCGGCAGGCGCAAAACAGGTCTATGGCGTGGAAATCGTTCCGCAGGCGATTGACGATGCAAAGGAAAACGCCCTCCGGAATGGCATCAAAAATGCAGAATTTTTTGTCGGAGCCGCAGAGGACGTGCTTCCTGCCAAATATCGCGAAAGCGGCGGCAGCATGCGCGCCGACGTCATTGTCGTAGACCCGCCGCGCAAGGGCTGCGACGAGCAACTTTTGCAGACAATCGTTGAAATGGGACCGGAGCGCCTCGTTTACGTTTCCTGTGACCCGGCAACCCTTGCACGGGACGTGAAGTATCTGGGGGAACAGGGATATAGGGTAGAAAAGGCGCAGCCGGTGGATATGTTTCCGATGACAGAACATGTGGAGACTATTATGTTACTACAAAGGAAAGATACCTAGAAATCCTTGAATTTACACACTTTGCAGAGTTTTTCAGTTTCAATTATGCGGATGAAAATTACAAGAAAAAGGAGCTTGTAAGGAGAACGACCGTAGTCGTGGCAATAGACCTCGACACGGGAGATACAAACAATCCTGATGAAGAAAGTGAAGATGGGACTATCAGTAGTGAGGATAGTCCATAGGGATACTTGAACAAGAGTGTCCCTATTTTTTATGTTGGGGCATTCCATAGCGGGATGCCCTTTTCAATTCAATTTTAAAAGGAGGAACTAAGAAATGTCAAACACAGAGTTAAGAGCAGATGCACCAATGGTTTTTGCAGACGGGAAGCACGAAAAGTTTTACTATGAGAAACTGGAGCAGGTAAGGTATCAGGACTGTTATCATAAATCACTGATTTATATTCTCGGCATATCGGAAGATACGAGAACCCATTTCAACCAGATTTATGATATTAAGACCGGGTGTATCAAACCGGAGTGTCTGCAGGAAGGGTGGCAGACAAGCGGAAGCGTAAACGTGGTCAGGCTGGCATTTAACCTTTACACGGACAGTACGCCAAGCGTTGACGATTACAAGCGTAAGGATGATCAGATTGATGAGTGCAGGAGGTATTCCGTCAGCGATATTTTCTGCTGCGGTTATGCGATGTATTTTTTTGAAGGTATCAGAATCCGTTATCCGGAGTATTGCTGCAGGCAGAAATCCATGGAAGAAATCCTGGCAGGAATGGAAGAGAAAAGAAGTGCAGAGGGGGAAATCCCGTCACCGGAAAAGGAAAAGGGTATAGAACAGGAACAGCCGGTATTACCTGAGAGGGAGACTTTCCCGAAAGCAAAAAAGACAAGATGAGCAGAAAAGAATTTCAGGAGGAGTAAAGCCATGTGTAAAGTGATAGCAATTGCAAACCAAAAGGGCGGTGTCGGAAAAACGACCACTGCAAGTAACTTAGGGATAGGTCTGGCAAGGCAGGGGAAGAAGGTCCTGCTGATTGACGCAGATGCGCAGGGCAGCCTGACGGCAAGTCTGGGCTTCGCAGAGCCGGACAAGTTGGAAGAAACGCTTGCCACGGTAATGACCAATATCATTAATGATGAGGAAATGCAGGAGGGCTACGGTATTCTGGAGCATAAGGAGGGTGTTGATCTTCTGCCGGGGAACATCGAGCTGTCCGGTCTGGAGGTATCGCTTGTAAATGTGATGAGCAGGGAGCTTGTGCTGCGTTCCTACATAGAACAGGTGAGGGACAGATACGATTACATCCTGATTGACTGTATGCCGTCGCTCGGTATGATAACTATCAATGTCTTTGCCGGGGCGGATAGTGTCCTGATTCCGGTGCAGGCGGCGTACCTGCCTGTCAAGGGACTGGAGCAGCTGATTAAGACAATCGGGAAGGTAAAGCGGCAGATTAACCCGGGGCTTGCAATCGAGGGTATCCTGCTGACAATGGTGGACAACCGGACAAATTATGCAAAGGATATCAGCGCACTGCTGGCTGAAAATTATGGGGACAGGGTAAGGATATTCAAAAACAGTATCCCGGTCTCCGTAAGAGCTGCGGAAACCCCGGCAGAGGGTGTCAGTATTTACCGGCATGATCCGAAAGGGAAAGTGGCGGGTGCCTACCAGTCCTTGACAAAGGAGGTGCTTGGGAATGAATAAGACGAGGAGCGCGGCAAAGATAAAGCTGAGCAGTTATGATGATTTATTGTTTGCTCCT
The DNA here is from genome assembly GCA_910579465.1 of uncultured Lachnospiraceae bacterium. Lineage (GTDB taxonomy): Bacteria > Bacillota > Clostridia > Lachnospirales > Lachnospiraceae > SIG307. Next base: position 172,763 of record CAJTUB010000001.1, read on the forward strand.
TCTGCAGACCAGGCAGGCACGGAGCAGGTGCAGGAGATACCGCTTTCCGAACTCTATGAGTTCAAGGACCATCCCTTCCGGGTGCTGGATGATGAAAAGATGGAGGAAACGGTAGAAAGCATCAAAAGCTACGGGGTGCTTATGCCCGGTATCGCAAGACCGAGGGCAGGGGGCGGCTATGAGATTATTGCCGGGCACCGAAGGAAGCATGCCTGCGGACTGGCAGGGCTTGCCACGATGCCTATGTTCATCAGGGAGTACAGCGATGATGAGGCTACGATAATCATGGTGGACAGTAACATCCAGAGGGAGGACATCCTGCCGAGCGAGAAGGCGAAGGCCTACCGGATGAAATTCGAGGCAAGGAAGCATCAGGGATGCAAAGGGGAAAAGAATACCTTTGATGAAATCGGCGAGGCAGCAGGGGAAAGCGGAAAAACAGTGCAGCGTTATATCTGGCTGTCGCGTCTGGAGGAGGAACTGTTAGAGCTGGTTGACAATAAAAGACTTGGCATTGTACAGGGAATCGATATTTCCTTCCTGTCCGGGGAGGCACAGCAGTGGGTGCTGGATACCATCCGGGAACGTGATATAGCTGTCAGTACCCTGCAGGCGGCGAACCTGAAAGAGTACGGGAAGCAGGGGGAACTGACGCTGCCTATGGTGCGCCTGATCCTGACGGAGCAGAAGCCGAAGGAAAGAAAGGTCACCATCCGGGCAGATAAGCTGAACAAGTATTTCCCGGATACTTATACGCAGGAAGACATAGAGAACACAATATATCAGCTGTTGGAAGAGTGGCAGAATAACCGGTAAAAAGGGGACAGAAATGGAAAATAAGTTCGTATTTGATTATTATTATGGAGCAGAGTCGGAACAGTTTTCATTTTTCCGTGTACCCAAGGTCCTTTTTACGGACGGGAAGTTCAAGGGGATATCAAGTGATGCCAAAATCCTTTACGGCATGATGTTGGACCGGATGTCGCTTTCCCGCCAGAGCGGATGGATCGATGATGAAAACAGGGTATACATCATATATACCCTCGCGGAAATCATGAAGGATCTTGACTGCGGTAAGGATAAAGGCGTGCATCTCATTGCGGAGCTGGATGAGCGGGGAATCGGTCTGATAGAAAGACGTAAACAGGGGTTTGGCAAACCGGCGTTGATTTATGTTAAAAACTTCATTGCCTGTTATGAGAAAACTGTTCCCGATGCCCAGGAGGAAGGAGGGAGTGGTAGCAATGAAGAAGAGGATATAACAGGGTTTGATGACGGGACCGGCTATGACGAATCAGAGTATGGAACCGCGCAAACCCGTGAAAACAGCGGCTTTCACCAGACTTCGGAAAAACCGAAGTCTCTAGGTGCAATATGCCGAAGTCGAGAGTTCGGAAAAACCGAAGTCAAGAGTTCGGAAAAACCGAAGTCTCGACTTCTGGAAAACCGAAGTCAGGACTTCGGAAAAACCGAAGTAAGTAATACTGATAATAATAATACTAATAATAGTAAGACTGATGGTAGTAAGACTAATACATACATAAATCCTCCTCTGTCTCCCCCTTTTCCGGAAGAGTCTGCCTTGCCGGATGAGGAGGGAAGTCTGGAATCAGATACGCTCTTTTCCAATGTCCTGGAATATGTGAAGCAAAATATTGAATATGACAGATGTATGCAGGAAGTGAAGACGGAGTCCGGACGGAAGACCATGGAATCCATCCTCAGACTTATCTGTGATGTTATTTCCCATCCGCGTACGCAGATACGTATTGGCGGTATTACGCTGCCTTATCAGAATGTCAGGAAGAGGTTTCTTGAACTGACAGCAGAACAGGTGCTGTATGTCGTGGGATGCATGCAGTCTGCAGCAACAAGGATTAATAATCGGGAGTCCTATGCAATGACGGCACTGTATAACGCAGTCCGCAGCACTGTCAGTATATCCCGGGACGATGTGGGTGCCGGGATACAACCAATCAGTAGTACGGGGTTCCAGGAATTCTGGCAGAGCTACCCGCTCCAGATACGGGAAATAGAAACGGAGAAGGAGTATTCAGCCCTGCTTACAAAAGGCATAGCGGAGTCAGACCTTGTAGGAGCAGCAAAGAATTATGCAGAGGAGGTTTCCATTCTGCAGGCGGAAAAGCTGTGCTATCCCGCCAATTTTCTCGGGAAGGGAATTTACAAGGACTATATCCCGGGCAAATATAAGCCGCCGCAGAACCGGAACCGGCAACGTATGTATGGTCAGGAACGGAGCTATTCAAAAGATGAAATGGCGGCGTTAGAGCAGGCATTGTTAAAGGGGAGACGGGAGGACTCAGGGTAAGATGCGTTTTAATTTGAGATAAGGAGGTGTTGGTAATGTTGTTTTTAGAGCTGTTTTTTACGTTTGCCCCTTGCTTCACGACGTTTTTCATTCTCGCGCTTGTGGGATATTATCGTGGAGGATGTATTCTGCCGTTTAAAGAGTATTTTCTAGGAGGGTGGACAACGGTGATTATTTTTTCAGCAATTTCACTTATTGGATTTTTATTATTATTTACTGGGTACATATAGCTTAATGATAAAGTAGTGAGCGCAAGGATGCCATAACAGTTTTGTTTCCGGTTGCCTTACATACAGAACGGCATCTCTGCCCGAAGGGAGGAGGCATGATGAGTCATTAGGAGGATGAAGATGAAAGCAGTATTGAAGTACCCAGGAAGTAAGTGGTCCATGGCAAACTGGATTGTCAGCATGTTCCCGGAACATCACAGCTACCTGGAACCGTTTTTCGGAAGCGGAGCGGTATTTTTTAATAAGCCGCGTTCAGACATAGAAACAGTCAACGACCTGGATGGGAACGTGGTGAACCTCTTCGAGTGGATAAGGAAGGACCCGGAACGTCTGGCACATGAGATATACTACACACCATATGCGAGACAGGTGTATGAGGAAGTTTTCAGTGTAGTACCGGAGGACAGTTTTGAAAAGGCGGTGAATTTCTACATACGGTGTAATATGGGACACGGCTTCCGGACGAACGGGGAAAAAGTAGGATGGAAAAACGATGTGCAGGGCAGGGAACGGTCGTATGCCTCACAGGACTGGCGTAATCTGCCGGATAAGATAATGAAGGCGGCAGAAAGGCTCCGGGGAGTACAGATTGATAACCGTCCCGCACTGGAGCTGATTCCGAGGTTTAATTATGAGAATGTGCTGATATACTGTGACCCGCCGTATATGTTGCGTACACGGAACGGGAAGCAGTACCGATGCGAGATGGACGACGAAGGGCACGAGGCTCTGCTGGATGCGCTCCTGCAGCATAAGGGACCGGTACTTGTCAGCGGCTATGAAACGGAACTATATAACTCTATGCTTGCAGGGTGGAACCGGTACGAAAAAGAGACGTACTCACAGGTAAATACAAAAAGGAAAGAGGTTATCTGGGCGAACTACGAGCTGGGGCTGCAGGGAAAGCAGCTGTCGTTCGAGGATATTAGATTTGGAACTGGATAGTGCAGCACACAAAAGGCCGCCAAGAAGGGCAGCCTTTTGTGTGCTACTTATTTTCCGAAATGAGTAAGCAAAAATGAGCCATAATATGTAATCAGAAAAAGGGCTATTAAAAAAATCCCAATTCCAGCACTTTTTATACGCTCATTTTCGTTGTGTAAGATTCTTATTTTTTGCCAAAATGGCACAGTGAGCATAAAAAGATAATCTAATATCATTATAATAATGCCACCAAATAGAAATATCATTGCACAGCATTTCATTAAAGAAATCACTAAAATCACCTCCTTTGATATCGTAGTTAGTATGGGCAAAACCCTGTAAAGGCAAATGGATTATCCCTTGAATCTGAAGCCAAGCTAAGGTATTTTGCCCACTTATATAATCCTAGAAAAACAAGGCTTAGTTCGTCAAGCCCTTCGACGAAATTTTTTTCCACTATAACTGCACTCATTTCTGAATGCAGTTTTGCTGCTTCTGCAGCAGGGGTATTAGGGGGCGCCCTAACAAGATGCATTTGTCTTACAAATGCGTATCTTGCCTGAAACATAGTTTCAGATAGCTTCTATGTTGTAATCAAAAATGAATGCACTTCTGAGTGCAAAAACAAAATTATTCCTTACCTGATGTCAAAAGTGAATGCACATATGCAGTCAAATTTTCAATAACAGCAGTGTTCATTTAAAAATGAATGCATCTTTCAATTCAAATGCTACAGTATCCCCGGAGTGAAAGAAAAAATGAGTGAACGGATGAAGTTATAGGTGGTGTCATATATGGGCCCGGAAACAGCATCCATATATGAAGGAAAAAATAAATTAAAAAAATGAAAAACTCCACTAAAGTAGAGAACAGGAAGTCCGGAATAAGGCATAATAGGATGTGGCTATAAAACAAGACTACCTATGGAGGGAAAAATGAGAGAGATTATATGTAAGGATATGGCGGAGGTTGCTGCTGCCATCAATGAATTACCGGAAGATGTAGTAGTGACGGTTGTCTTTCAGGAGGAGGGGAAGGCAAATGTTCAGGGATGACAGGGATGATTTAAAGCTGGAACAGGTATCTATCCGCCTGGTCAGGGATACGCCGCTGTATTCGGAAAAGCCGGTTACGACATCTCGGGATGCCGTCAAACTGGTAGGCGGGATGATGAGCGAGCTGGACCGTGAGATGATTTGTATCATTAACCTGAACAGGAAGGGAAAACCAATCAACATGAATGTAGTAAGCGTCGGCGGACTTTCCTCGGCATATTGCGAACCGGCAAATGTATTTAAGAGTGCCATTTTGTGTAATGCTGCATGCATCATTGTTTTGCACAATCATCCTTCCGGTGATACGACGCCTTCAAGGGAGGATATTGCATTGACGAACCGTCTGATTAAGGCAGGGAACCTTATGGGGATTCCCGTATTGGACCATATCGTAATCGGTTACAGTGAAGATGCGTATTACAGTATGCAGGAGCACCGGGTATGTGATTTTGCTTTGAAGGAACAGCAGCAGGCTGCCGGGGAACAGCGGGTATTCCGTAAGGCACCGGCCAGATAGGAGGAGAGAAGCTATGGGAGAACATGTAGAGGTTATCGGTATCGACCACGGATACCGTAACATGAAAACAGCAAACTTCATTTTTCCGACGGCGATTATGAAACTTGAGTCCCGGCCGGATGATTATACCGGCATTCTGCGCGTAAAGGATGATTATTACAGTATTGACGGCGGGAGACGTCTGGTCTCGGTAGACAACCATAATAAAATCCAGACGCAGGACTTTTATCTGCTGACGCTTGTGTGCATCGCGAAGGAGCTCCGCGCCAGGGGGAAAATCGGCTCGAAGGTAAGAATTGCGGCAGGGCTGCCGCAGAAATGGCATCATCAGCAGAAAACAGACTTTAAGTCGTATCTGCTGCAGAATGCCAGGCTGGACTTTGCTTATGAAAACATCCAGTATAATGTCGAATTTGCCGGTGCCGGGATTTATACACAGGGTTATGCAGCCGCGGCGGTCAGACTTGCAAACCGTAAGAATACATACTGCGTGATTGTTGATATCGGCGGTGAAACGATGGATATTACGCCGGTATTGAACGGACGTCCGGTGGAAGATGAATGCAGGATTGATACGAGGGCCTGTATCTGGCTTATCAATTCAATCAAGGAGCAGATTGAAAGTGAACTTATGGAAGCTGTCCATGAGCAGATGATAGCGGAGTTTATTGACAGGGCGGACCGGGACACGAAACCACGGAATAAATACGAGGAGGTGATGAAGCGGTGCGTCATGGATTTTTGTGATATGGTGTTCACCAGATTGCGGGAGTTTAAGTTTAATGTGGAGCTTACACCGCTTATATTCGTAGGAGGCGGAGCCGGATTGATTTACCGTTTTGCTGCTTATAATGAAGAAATGACGGAGTTTGTCCTGGATATCTGTGCCAATGCAAAAGGCTATGAAAGAATTGATAAAGCGTTGGCAAGCAGGAACAGGCAGCAGTAGGAGGAGGGCAGGAAATGCCAAATGAAAGGATACGTCATTATACGGTCCGGGTCAATACGGACAGCTTCGTCGGAAGAAAGGTAATTGCTGCCCTGGAACAGATGAAAGCATCCAAAGGAATGAGTTACAATGCGTGCTTCCAGGAGAGCGTCCTGATGATGAGCGAAGGAGCGGAGTCGCCAGCTCCGTTCCGTCCCGGTGTCCGGAAAAAAGAAAAGGACCGGGATAATGTAAGCCCCGCAGGAAGACCGTCCGTTTCCGCTGCAGATGTAAAGCCTCCCGTTGTGGGAACGACAGAGGCGGGGAAGGAAAAGGAAGAGGAGCTTAGCAATGAAGACATGCTTTCATTACTCGGAGATACCTTTTCGGAAGATTTTTACTAGGAAGGATGATATATGACAAAGGGAGGAAATCTGCCGGTTAAAAAAAGCCTGCGCATGACAGAGGAAGAGGGACACTTTCTGCAGCAGCAGAGTGAGCGGAGCGGGCTGAATGAAAGCGAGTATATGCGTCGCCTGCTCGATGCAGCGGCAGGCAGGGCGGAGCTGCCGGTACCGAAAGAAAAGTTCCTGGCAATAAAGGAGCTGGCGCAGGAGATTAACTATATCGGTCATAACATCAATCAGATTGTTAAAAATGTAAACGCCCACTTTTATTCAGAGGAAGAGAAGGAGTGTCTGTTCAGGCTGATGGAAAAAGTGAGGGGCTTGTTAGAGGAAGGATTCAGATAGGAGGGCTTCTGTCCATATGGCAATAACCAAAATCATAGGCGCTATCCATCCGCCGAAGAGCGGCAGCCGGTATAAGGTTCTGAACAATACGATTGAGTATATCCTGAATCCGGAGAAAACGGCGGGAGGATTATATACCGGCGCACGGAATTGTTTTACGGATACTGCTTTAGCGGACATGGTCCGTACAAAGGAGTATTACGGCAAGACAAGCAGCAGGAAATCGGAGAGGCTGGGATACCATATGACCATCGCATTTTCCCCGGAAGAACAGGTATCGCCGGAAGTGGCATTTCATGTAGTAAGTGAGTTTGCAGAGAAATACTTGGGAAAGGATTACGAGGCGGTTTACAGTGTCCATACGGACTGCGGGCATATGCACGGTCATATATGCTTTAACAGTGTAAATCTCAGGACCGGATATAAGTACCGGTACGAGGACGGCGACTGGGCAAAGAGTATCCAGCCGGTGGTCGATTCGTTGTGCCAGAAGTACGGGCTGCATACGCTGTCCATGGATACCGGGGTAACGAATGAGGAATATGAGCAGCAGCAGAAGGAAAGGAAGAAGCAGGGATATTATAGGAAGAGGGAGCATCAGACAGAACAAAGGGCAGGGAAAAGCAATAATAAATATCACAATGATGCAAGGGAGCCATATGCGTGGAACACGCACCTCTGCGCGGCAATTGACCAGTTCATTTTGAAAAGCTCCTCCTATCCGGAATTTGAGCAGCACATCCGGGAGGCGGGCTATCAGATAAAAAGCGGGAACAGCGAAAAGTACGGACCTTACATAAAGATAAAGGCTCCCGGGATGGGAATCTTCCGGAAGACATACCAGCTCGGGAAGGAATATACCTTACCACGTATTACGGAGAGAATCCTGGTGAAGACAAAACCGATGCCGGAATATGTCATACCGGACGGCGCCGTGATGCTTGTGCCGGTCAGATATTTCGTGCGTATGAAAAGACGCCCGCTGTCCGCGGCAATGAAACGGTATTATGCAAGGCTGTACCGTCTGGGGGTGAAGCCCCATTATCCGAAAAGACATCTGACATATCAGGATGTGAAGGCAGCTGCAGCGGCAGCTGACCGGATGGAGCGCCAGATGGATCTTGTAGTCAGGTATCAGATTGGTACGGCAGAATCCGCGGAGGAAGCATTAAGCAGATGTATCCGTGAAATGGACGCCGTCAAGGAAGAACAGAAGGCGGTAGCCGGGCTGCATGCACCATATAAAAGGATAGTGTATCTCTACAAAAGAAGGAGGAAGCTGGAGGAGAAGCTGCTTTCCGTGCAGAGCCCGGAAGAGCGGGCAGGAATCAGGGCTGACTGTGAAAGGATTACAAAGGAGATAGAAAGCTCCGGTCTCAGTGAGGAGCAGCTGCCGGGCTACATAGAAAACTATGATGCAAAAAGAAAGGAGCTCCGCCGACGCCTCCGGGATGCCGAAGAAAACGTGAAGGCAGCACAGGAAGTCAGGAAGGAGTTCCGAAATGAGGCAGAACCGTATACCGGGGAGATGGAAAAATTCTATGGAAGCGTATCTGACCGGGAAGCTGCCCGGAGAAGCGGGGTACAGAAGGGACGTGCGAAATAGGAATGATGACGGGGACAGTGAAAGGCATTTTATGCGGAAGCCTCACGGCGGTATGGAGCGGAGGGGTTCTATATGTAATAAAAAGGGCGGATACCGCACACGGTTTACCGGAAAGAGTATCAAAAATGGCATATCTCCTGTTTTTCCTGGCAGGCTGCATTGTACCGGCAGATACGATGTCGTCTGCGCTTTCCGGAGTGATGTTAATTACATATTTATGTTTTATGGCATATACCGACCATCATACGGGACAGGTATATTCCTTCTGCTCCTACGGGACAGGAATTACCGGATTCCTGATTTTATTGTTCCGGCACCATTGGGCAGTATTGCCGGTACTTCTGTATTGTATCATTGTCATTGCTCTGACGCTGTTTAAAGCATGGGCACCCGGGGACATGGAAATCCTGATTGCTGCCGCACCCTTTCTTATATGGAGATGCCGGAGCCCGGTATATGCTTTGGGAGGGTTTTTACTGCTGAGTACGGCGTATTTCATACCATATGCACTTTTCATCTGCAAGGCAGGCATGCGTGGACGTAGCGCAATGGCACCGGCGATAGCAGCGGCGGCAGCAAGCATACTATGGCTGTCACATTAAAAAGGAGCGAGGAGGGATAAGGTGAAGGAAATGGTCAGATTTACCGAGCCTGAACAGGACATGCGTTTAAAGGAACTGGCATCAGGTGCGGAAGGAGAGGCAGTAATCAAAAATATTTACGGGTATGTCAGGCAGTACGGTGCAGTCCGCAACGACGTGTATGAATTTCTGCTTGCAGAAGGAAAGGCACTCTGTAAAGCGGACTACAATTTTTTTATCGAACTGCTCCATGGACAGGCTGAATGCGCATGGTTTGAGCTTTTCCTCAGAATCGGCAGGGAAAAGCCAGCAGCTTCATTGTACAAAAGGGAGGTGCTGGAGGCATTCCGGAAGGGCCTGCCGCCAGCAGCGGCAGAGCAATGCTATGAAAAAGCAATGACGCCCTATGATATGGGACTTGCGGTGCAGGAATATCAGGAACAGCCGGTACAGGAAGAGGAAAATAAGGAGACGGAAGAAGAAAGGGAGGTGTCATTACTCAGGGAACAGCTGCGGGAAGCGAGAGAGGAACTGGAAGCACTGCGCAGGAAATACGAAGGAAAGGAGGAGGAGCAGGAAGAGAGTTTTTCTGCTACAGGAGAGGATTCCGTTGCCGGAGAGACGGCAGCAGTGAGTCCTCCAGTGCCGGAAGCTCCTGAAGGAATGGAAAAGGAACCGGGAATAAAAAAGGAAGGGAAGGAATGCGGGCCTAAAAGGAAAGGCATGAGGAAGGGAATGTTGTTCCAGCGGATCCGTCATATCAGGCACAGGGCCATCCTGGAAAAAATGACGGAGCAGAGAAAGATGGAAGAGCTGTTTATCCTGATGCGCCGTCAGAGCTATACCCCGGAGATGATACGGGCGGTGCGCACGGTGATAGCGTATGGAATAACCTTTGAGTTTTTATATGCCTTTGTCGAGTCCGAGGCAACCGCGGCAGAGTTGGATGCACTTGTGGCATTCAAGGCACCGGCACCGGCGGCAGAGGCGGGGATTGTTTTTGAAGATGCACCGGCAGGGGAAGCCGGAATGAATGAGTTATCAGAATAAAAAAGGAGGAGATTGGTTATGGAGGATGCAAACGATATCGGAACAATCATTAACTGTACGTTTAAAGGAATTGAACTTGCCGGAACCTTCGGAGAAAAGGGAATCAAGGCAGTGGTAAAAATTTTTCTGTTCCTTCATGCGTGGGAAGAGAGGAAGCGGCTTACAAAGACCGGTAAAATCAGTACAAAAACAATGAAGGAAAAGTACGGGGATGCAGTCATCTATAAGAATATGAGGATTGTGGCAGATGAGGTACGGAAAAATGAAGCCGGGAATCCGGAGCTGCCGTTGAGTGAGCAGTCTTTAAAAAAGGTCAAGCCTTCCGGTCATGCGCAGACAGAGCATTGGAAAAAGCTAGCCAAGAAACAGGGACTTAATTATGTCATGTTCCCGAATCCGGAGGGAGGCTATATCCTGCAGGTACCGAAGGAGCAGGAAGCAATTTACGAGGAGGTGTGCAAGCAGCATTTTGCGTGGATAAAGAAGGAAACCATGAAATACTGCAGGGAGGTGGCACAGGATAAAGAAACGGCATGGGAAAAGCCGGATGTCAGGATGACGGCGGATCAGGTATATGAGAGCATGACGCCCCAGTCAAAGGAGGTTATCAACAATCCGTATCCGGCGCTATCCCGGGATGAGGTGCTTGAGGTTGTTGCAAATCTTAAGGACGAGGAATTTAATGCCTACATGAAGGAGGCGTTCCCGGGATACAATGCGGAGAATAAACCGTTTGAGGAAATCATGGAAGAAATCAAAGGGGACGGGGCGCTTCCAGAAGAGAAAAAAAAAGAAATTTACCGGGCGCTGGCCGATTATGACCAGAAGCGTGCCCGGGAGAAGGGTCTTGTAAAGGAGTTTGCCGTAGATAAAAGGAACATGACAATCCGGCAGGAGGAAGGAAAGACATTCATTACGTTCGTACATCCGCAGCATCCGAATACCATGGTGACAGTAGATGCACGGAATCTCTGCGGGAGAATGAAATGGAGCGGAAGCCGGGCGGGCTTCTGTCTGTATAAGGATTGCGAAGTAACTGCCGTTACAAAGAAAATTGTTGCAGGTAACAACAGCAGAAAAATCAAGCAATCAGAGTATAAGGGGACTGTCGCGGATTTGGAAGGGCGGATTAAGACGGATGCGCAGAAGGCGGAGAAGAAATATCAACGGGCAAGGGCTGCAGGGAAGAATACCGCCAGACATGCGCCGAAGCCGAAGCTTGGATAGGAGAGAACGACATGACAAAGAAAAATAAGTGGGGATTCCGTAAAATCAAATGGCCTTATGTGCTAAGCCTCCTTACTTTTGCACTGGCTGCCGGATATTATGCAGCAGCCGGTGCTTCGCCGGACGGAACAATTTTTACCTGGTACCGGAATATGCAGCTGGTACTGCAGGAGCCGTTCCGGAATTACTGGAATGAATATTCCCTGACAGGCATCGTGGCAGCATTATGTATTTACAGCCTGTGGTTCCTGTATTATCTGGTCAGCGCTAAAAATTACATGAAGGGAAAAGAGTTTGGTACCGCGAGCTTCGGGGAAGCATCCGGACTGAACAAGAAGCTTGCAGATATGAACAACAGTGTGAAGGATGAGAAAAACATTGTTGTGGAAAAGAAGCGCCTGATAAGGAAGCCGGAACAGATCATCGTGAATACGAGAAACCGGATGCTGTCGCAAAATATCCAGATGACGCTTGACACAAGGCATACGGACCTGAATAATAACATCCTGCTCTTTGGCGGTTCCGGTTCCGGAAAAACCTTCCGGTTTGTAAAGCCGAACCTGATGCAGATGGTGTCCTCCTTTGTAATAACGGATCCGAAAGGGGAAATCATGCGTGATTCTGCCGGATTTTTAAAGCAGCACGGCTACAGCATCAAGGTACTGAACCTCCTGAACGCCACGGGCATGAAAAAATCAACAAAGTACAATCCGTTCCGTTACATTATGAACGATACGGATATCGTGAAAATGGTTACCACGTTCATGGAGGCTACCAAAAAGAAGGGCGCCACCTCGGGAGACCAGTTCTGGGAGGATATGGCGGGACTTTTGCTGCAGGCTATTTTTTTCTATGTGCATGATAAAGGTGTCGAGATAGATGGTCGTGTGCATCACGACTTCAAGGCTGTCATGCAGATGGTGAACATGCTGAAAATCGAGGAGGACCCGCAGACCGGACAGCGGGTAAAGACGGAGATTGACGCCATGTTTGCCAGACTGGAGGAAGAGACGCCCTCCCATCAGGCGGTCCTTGCGTATAATAAGGCAATGGTCGGCGCGGCAGACACCGTCCGTTCCATTATTTCCACCGTAAATTCAAGGACAACCTGTCTGCAGACGGAAGAAATCCTGGAGCTCCTGACAGATGATGAGATTGAAATCAAGTCAATCGGCGTACAGAAAACGGCAGTATACTGTATCATCCCGGATAACGACAAAACTTACAATTTCCTGGTATCCATCCTGTATCAGCAGATGTTCCAGCAGCTGTATTACCAGGCGGATTTCGTATACGGGGGGAGGCTGCCGGTCCATGTGACATTTCTGCTGGATGAGTTTGCCAATGTGGCACTCCCGGATGATTTCTGTTCCCTGCTGTCAACCATGCGGAGCAGGGAAATCTCGGCAGTCATCATCATACAGAATATGGCGCAGATTAAGGCGCTGTTTAAGGATACCTGGGAGACGATTCCCGGGAACTGTGACACAATCATATATCTGGGGGGAAATGAGCAGTCAACCCATGAATACATAAGTAAGCTCCTCGGCAAAGGAACGATTGACAAGCAGACACAGGGGCTGACAAGGGGGAAGCAGGGGAGCTCCTCAAGCAATGAGGATGTATTAGGACGTGAGCTGATGCTCCCGGACGAGGTGCGTAAGATGTCACGAAAGGAATGCCTGATTATCATTAACGGACAGGATCCCGTACTGGACAGAAAAATACAGACCCCGAAGCATCCGCTCTGGAAGGAATTTAACCGTTTTTCCCGGCAATATGAGTTTGACGGAAGGCTGGAGAGGCTTGGTACAGGCAATATACTTCTGAAAGGAGGGGACGGGGTGTCCGATATCAAGGTGATTGAGAAGACGAAGGTGGACGTACTGCGCGCGGAAGATGAGCGTAACCGGAAGGAGTATGAAAAGGAAAAGCATATCGCGCAGCTTACCGGCGGGAAGCTGCCGGAGACGCCGGAAAAGCATGTGATTGACATGTCACTGGCAGAACTGCTCCGGATGGCAGACGGACAGGACTTACCGGAGGACGGGCTGCGGGGGATAGCAGAAGATTTATCAGGAAATACGCAGGACGGTATGGAAGAATACATCGAAAGGGCATTGCAGGAGTGCATGGAAGAAGGAACCGGAAGGGCAGGGTATTTTGAAATGGTCGAGGAAGAGGAGGAGGAGCCTGTGGCGGAAACGCCGGACAGGGATTCCAAGGCTTCTGACGCGTCCTTCCCGGAGGGGAGGGGGATGGAGGCAGGGAAAAAGGCGGATGCTTTTAAAGTCCTTTTGCACTGCGGCTACAGTCCGGAGCAGTTAAAAATCCTGCTTCCTTTAACCGGCATATGCCCTGCCGAGCGCATTTGTGAAATATTTGCGCCGGACATGGATGCCTCCACGATGTCCTTAATGGCGGAAATCCTCATGGAGTCATAAAAAAATTTTAAAATATAAATTTCTCCACTAAAGTAGAGAACAGGGGGAAGAAATTCTGATAAGCTGTTCTTATTATTAAAAGAAAGGACGGACAAAGTTATGTCCGAGAGTGAGCAGAATGAAAAATTATCTTGTAACACAGGCTGTCGTACTGGCAAACAGTGTATTTCTTAGCGGGACTACAGTGCCGACAACATCACCCTCCGGAGGAGGAACCATGAATGTGAATAATCTGGGACCGGTCGTGGCTTTAAAAAACTTTGCCACGCTGTTTATGGCGATTGTGAGCATCATCGGAATTATCATCATTGTCAAGAATGTAATGGAGCTCGGTCCGGCAATCCAGCAGCAGGACAGCGGTACAATTAGCAATGCAATCAAGGGAATTGTCGGCGGGGCGATTATGGCAACAATCGGAGTAACCCTGGCTTTCCTGGGCTTCAAGATTTAGAAAGGAATGGGAAAAGGGATGAACAGAAGCATATTGAGCGGGCATATTGCCAATGACCCTAAGTATACCGTGAAGCATGAACACCGTGAAACGGTGCTGCGTGCAATTCTGGTTGTAGACGGCATGGCAGCGATTGTTCCGCTGGTGTTTTTTGACTGGTGCGCCGAACGTGCGCGCCGGGAACTGAAAAAGAATGCGCATGTGGTCGTAGAGGGCAGTATTGAAGGGCGGCCGTACGTTGACGACTTCGGCGCCCGGAGCTACCAGCACTTTCTGGAGGTGAGCGATTTTTCCTGCACCCTGAGTGAAGACGGAGGCTGGAATGCAGAGAAGCAGGGAAACCAGGAATGCAGGGACAAGCGTTTCCCGTTAGATGTAACGGACTTTGAAGATATTATAAAATGTGTGCTTGAAATGAAATAAGGAGGGCATATGGGACTTACGATTGATATGTGCCATGATGTTGAAAAGTATGAAGAAGGCGTGGTCATGGGACTGAATGCGAAGAAGAGCCTCTGTGTTATCATTGCAGTCTTTACAGGTGCGGGCGTTGCCGCGTTGTTTTACAAGGTGTTGGGATGGAGCCTGGTTGCAAGCGTGTATGCCATGATTCCGTTTTGCGGGGTGATTATCCTTTCCGGCTTTTATACGAGTAACGGGCTTACCTTCCTGCAGCTGATACGCCGTAAACTGCAAAGGGTAAATGAAAAACCGCTTTTCTACAAATCAACGGAGTGCAGGGCGGTTTATGAAGCAGCTGCACCTGAAACGGCAGTTGCCGCGGCAGCCCCGGAGGATAAGAGGTCTGAAATAGACAGGATGATGAAAAAGCTGAAGCTGTGCCTGGCAGCTGCCGGGATAATGGTAGTCTTAGGAATTGTGCTGATTGTCATTTTCAGCAGATAGAGGAGGATGTTGATGTATATCAGATTTGAAGACAAGGAAAAAGGAAAACGGTTTACGTTCTTTTCAAAAGAGCGGGAAATAAAAGGAGAGAAGCTGTCCCATACGGAAAAAAGCGTGTTTGCCACGCTTTCGGAAGGGGTTAAGACCGGTGAGAACAACGGGCAGCCTATCTGGGAGAATGATTACTGGGATGCGGTCTTTTGCGGCAAGGCTTATGAAAAGGCACTGGAGCTGAAGGATAAGGACCGGGTCATTGTTACGGAGATGAACATCCGGAACGTTCTTTACAGAGCGAATAAGCGCAGCTATCCGAAAATTATGGTTACGGAGTTTTATATCCCGGAACCGGAGGCGCAGGCAGACCGGGATGCGGAGCACGAGGCGGCGGATGCAGCGTCAGGAGAAGAGTTCATCGATATTCCGGACGGGATGGAAGACGACCTGCCGTTCAATTAGAGGGCAGGAGGGAAGGTCATGGAAGTAAAAGACAATGCACTGGAATATGTCCTAGACTATTTCATCCACCAGCAGGGGCATATTCTTATGAAAATGCAGATGAACCGGCAGGATACGAGAATCCGTAATGAGGTCCTTGCAATAGCGAAGGACCAGTTTGCCCTGCTGAAAATAGAGAAGAAGGATATTGAGCGCTATCTGGACGAGTTTGAAAAATATGTATGGGGCTATTACATTTTAAACGAGCTGATTGATGCAAGGACGATATCCGACATCAAGTGCTACGCATATGACCACATCCGGATAAAGAAAAATGGAAAACGCCAGGACGCGGAAGTGCGGTTCCGTAATGAAGAGGATTTCAGGCGCTTTGTCAGCATGGTTGCAACGAAGAACGAGATTAACGTATCCAATGTCAATGCAATCCAGAGATTTGCCGATTATACGAGCAATCCGGACTTCATTTTACGTTTTAATATCTCCACGGCATGGCTGAATATGTCCGACGTCCCGTTTATCCATATCCGGAAGACGCCTAAAAAGAAAAAGTCTGTTGCGGAGCTGGTACGCCGCAGATTTATGACGGCGGAACAGGCGGAGTATTTGTGTGATAAGGCAAGGAATGCGTCGGGAATGTACTTTACCGGGAAGGGAGGCGCCGGGAAAACAACCCTGATCAACGCATTACTGGAGGTAATACCTCCTGATAAGAGCGTCGGCGTAATGCAGGAGGAGGATGAGCTTTTTTCCTCGACCCATCCGGATATGCTGTTCCAGCATGTGCGTGAGGTACAGGGGGAGGGAAAAATCCAGTATGACATGGAGAAGCTGGCGCGGAACGGACTGAAGCTGGACCTGGACTACTACATCCTCAGTGAAATCACGGGGTGCGAGGCCGCTGCGTTTTCCATCGCATCCTACACCGGGCATATTTGCTGGGCATCCGGACACGGACAGAACCCACGGGACGGTCTTATGAAGCTGGCGGATTATGTGAAACTGGCTACCGGGCATGATTATAACGACTGCCTGAAGATGCTTACCGGAATTGAAGTGTGTGTATTCCTGAAGGACTGGCAGGTTCACGACATTGAGGAGGTTACCGGTTATGACGCGGTAAACGGGAGTCTTATCATGCGCAAAGTGGAGCTCCCGAAACCGGCAGGACCGCCGCTTGAGGAAGAGGAGGAGGGCATTGGGGACGATGAATAGGTTTCTGGATACGGTGCTTGATTTTTACATACACAACGCGGTGCTTTCCAAGGTACTTTTATGGGTGATTGCAACCGGGCTGGTAGTCTGCAGCCTGATCCTGATAGCCCAGAACAGGGTATTCGAGCGGACGGCAAAGGGCGTCATGAGGGCAATGGAGGCAGCAAGGCGCAGTACGGAGCGCCGTCAGGCGGAGGAGGAGCGGTTGCAGCAGGAGGTAGGGAACCGGGAAAAGAAGAACATTTTTTACTGCATGGACGAAATTTTGTACCATGCCGGGGTAAAAGCAAGGCTTCCCTGGATGACGGTCGAAGTCCTGATACTGTTCGTAGGCGTAATCATGCTGGTGGTCCTGTTCCTGGTTATGAAAATAACCGGCCTGTTTATCATGGGGACGGCTGCCGCGGCGCTGGTGCTGATGGCGGTGCTGGCAGCATTGAAAATAATGTGCTATGTCCGGAACAGGAAGGTGGAGGAGGGTCTCCTCCAGTTTGCCAATCTTATCGAGAACTACAGCCGGACATCGGATGACATCGTAGGCATTTTCGGTAAGGTTTACTGGTACCTGGAGGAGCCTCTGAGGACCGGTGTGGCAGAATGCTACAGTGAAGCGGCAACGACAGGGGATTTTTCAAAGGCATGCATCAGGCTGTCCAAGGTAATCGGCAACCGGCAGCTGACCAACCTCTTAAGCAACATTGAAATCTGTGCCAGACATGAAGCAAATTACGAAGTGGTCACGAAGGCGAATAAAAAGATTATCCGGAATTACCTTACGGAAAAGGGACTCCGGCGTGAAATGGCAAACAGTGCAAGAATACAGGTCATAGTTTTGGTCGCAATCGGCGGCATGATTGTCTCCATGTTAAACAGCATGACGGGCGGCGTCCTGCTCCAGTCGTTACTGCATACAGACCTTGGGAATGTGGTGCTTGTCGGCATCAGCGGCTTTGTAGTTTTCTCCGCGTACAAGTTACTGACTATGGGGCGCGATTCGTAAGGAAGGAGGAGGACGATGGCGGATTTGGCGAAGGGATTTTTTTCATTGGAGAACATCGGGTTTCTCCGGCAGGTCCTAGTAATTATGGTCCCGGTGCTCTTTGCGTGCCTGTTTGCGGTGATGTGGCTGAAAACGGGCAGGAAGGAGGAAAAAGAGAAAAGACACCGGCCGAGGGATATGTTAAAGCAGCTTCTGGAGTCCACGGAAACGCAGCTCCAAAACAGGGGACGCTATGAAGAAAAGAAAATCTATCTCTCCCGGATGGGTGTCAATTATGCAATGGGAAGGACAGTCAGCCCGGAAGAGTTTCTTCTGATAAAGATAGTCACCGGCATCTTTATCGCTGCCGTCTCTGCCTGGAGCTTCGGAGTGGCAGGCGGGGTGGCAGGATGGCTTACGGGATATTTCGGTTATGATGTCCTGATACGTCTGTTAAACAGTGCAGCGAATGAAAAAATGCTTCCGGATATCAAGTGCGTCTTTGATACGCTGAAAATCAAAACGGAAGGCGGGATGTTCTTAACGTCGGCAATCATGGAATGTTATAAGAATACGAGGCATCCGAGACTGAAACAGGCATTGTTTGAAATGAACGGGGAGCTGATTGCAAAAAACGATATCGGTGAGACGATAGATGACTTCGGGATGAAATTCCATAACAAGCAGATAGACATACTCTGCATCATTTTGAAGCAGGGCATGGAATCCGGGAAAACGGTTGAAATACTTAAGGACATTTCGGATCACCTAAACGATATGCAGCAGTCAATCAATCTGAAGGCAAAAAACAAGATGGAGTCACAGACACTCATAATCCAGCTGTTGATGTATGTGCTGATTATGGCCCTGTGCGTGTACGGAATTATCGTGTCCATCGGGGGCGATATGTTATTTTATTGAATTGGAGGATGAAAAGATGATGAAAAAGGTAGTGTACAAGGTGGTTAGCCAGGGCAGGAAGATTTTCGGGAGGAAGCAGCCTGCCGGTTCCAAGGCGATTATCGTGGAAGTAATCTTACTGCTTCTGGCGATTGCGGCACTCCTGCTTTATAAAACCAACCTGGTCGATATGGTCCAGGATGTTATCGCAAGCTGCAAGGAACAGATTATGTCAATCATCAAATAAGGAAGGTGCAGTATTTTGATATCTGGTATCCAAAAGAAAAGAAGAGGAGGAACCCGCGTGGTTTCGGCAGCATTCATTTTAATGACACTGATTGCCGTAACCGTCTTCCTGCTTTTTATGATGTCGAATCATTACAAAAGTCTGAACGGTCTCAGTGAAGTGAACATGATTCTGCGCACCTATCTTTTGCGTACCGAAGCAAAAGGCTATCTGTCGGCAGGCGAAGTTGCAGCGCTCACACAGGAACTGGAGGAATGCGGCGTAACCAACATCCGGGTGAGCGGTAACTTTGCCGCCGATGTAACAGACAATGTACGCAGGAATTATGGAAGGGCTTCTTTCGGCGAGGAGGTGCTTTTGCGCATCGAAGGGGATTTTGCCATGACTGTCCCGGAGGAAAGTGAAAACAATTTTTTCTCCATGCAGCGGGGCAGCAGGCATATTGATATTGTAAAAAGGGGGGTGGCATCACAGTGAGCAGGAAGCCGTACCTGAAAAAAAGGCAGGGGGATGCCCTTCCCTTTTATGCAGTCCTGACTGCAGGCTTTGTCATTTCCCTGCTGCTGCTTCTGGTCCACTGGGAGGAGTTTCTGTATTCTGCAGATGATGCCAAGAACGGTATTACAATCTCGGCGCAGGCGGTGTGTTTACATGATCCGGTTGCGTCGTCCCTTTTTACGGAGAAGGAGGACCTGGTGTTCTATTCGGGTTCCCGGCAGGAGTCAATGAAGTATTATTCCCATTCTGGGCGGATAACGAGACTTGCATGTGAAAATGCATTGAAAAGCTTCGAGAAACTGTTAGGAAGCAATCTCCCCCTGAAGTATAAAGGGTATGTCATTGAAAGCTTCGAGATGAAAAATGTCCTGGGCGGGATGGCATACACCTATGACGCGGTTACCGGGGACAGTGCTTCCTTTGCCGCCCCGGGCGGAACATCATCGCTGCATATAGAGATGAAGGTAGTACGTGACAGCATATTCGGGGAAATCGCGATACCGCTGCAGGAGACCGTGTATTTAAAAGAAAAATAGGAGAGGCATATGAATAAGAAAAAAAGAGCAATCATCGTGACAGTAGTAATCGGGCTGCTATTGTCCTTTATGTTATTTATCTTTATGACACAGTTAGAGAAAGAAATACTGAGTGACTATGAAACAAAACAGGTAGTAATAAGCGTGAAGGAAATCCCGGCGGGGACCTGGATTACGGAAGATAATGTAAATGCTTACTTCCATACCGTGGAAGTAAACGGGAGGGTTGTTACCGGTGAAACGATAACCGAACTGTCTGGATTATATGGTGCGTATGTGAACCGGGATATCGGTGTCGGGGAAATCATGTATTCCAGGGTGCTATGTTCAAAGCAGCTGCTTACAGAAGGTTTTGATTCACCGGCAGAGATGTCCATCCGGATCGAGGACGAAGCGGACGGGGTCGCAGGAACCCTCCGGAAAGGAAACCGGGTAAACATATATGTCGATGGGAGTGAAATGGCACTGAAGGACAAGGAATTTAAGGAAGTCTTAAGCGGTGTGGTTATCAATGAAGCCTACAACAGTGCAGGGGAGCTGATAGGTATGTCCGATACGGAAGAGAAAGCATGCATCCTTACGTTCTATGTGGAGGAGGCATGCGTGGCGGAGCTGCTGACACGGTTTTCCTCCGGGACTATCGTAATTGCCAAAACAGACGGTAACTGAACCCGGGCAGGGGACTGCGCAGGCAGGAAGGAAACGTGAACCGGTCAGGCAGAATAAAGAAATCACAGGAGGAGCGACTACAGTGCAATCGAAGCTGAAGCGGAAAGAAGAGAGACGGCGGCGCAGGGAGGATTACCTTCACGAGATGTACAGGGGACACAGGGTGCATATTGCGGCATGGTGTGTATTCCTTGTATGGTTTTTGCTGCTTGCCGTAATCCTGGTACTGTTTTTCTATGTCAAGGGAGGAAACTATACCATGTGGTAAGGCAGGAGAGCCTGTGCGGGCAAGATTAACCTTGAAAAAGGCACAGAAAAATAGTACAATGGTAGCAGGAAGAATCTGGAAAAAAATCAGGTTTATGAAAATCCTCTACTAAAGTAGAGAACAGATGATCCGTAATCTGTTACTGTAAAAGGTGAACAAGGCAGGATGCCTTGCGCGCACCTTGAAAATTTAACAGAGAAGCCCTGATTTATAAGGATAAGAGAAGGAGTAAAAGCGAATGGGAAAGAAAAGAGCAATCATATCCGCTATAGTGCTACTGACGATGACTGCGATGGCAGGGTGCGGCGGCTGTCATAAAGAGCAGAAAGAAGTATTATTGCCGACCATGACACCGACCGTTACGGATGTGCCGGTGGAAGAAAAAACACCTGAAAAAGAGCCGAGTGCAACGCCTTCCGCGACGCCGAAGCCGACTGCCACGGCAACGCCGGAACCAACACCGACGCCGACACCGGAACCGACCATGACATCGGCGCCGGTTGTTCCGGAAGGAGAGGAACCGGTTGCCAGTGTGAAAATGGGCGATGAGGTATATTATGATTTTTACGGGGACGGACTGCTACTGGTAAGAGGGCAGGGAAGCACCTACGATTTCAAGGAGTATACAGACAGGCAGCTCCACATCATCAAGAACGTGAAAATCTTTGCTTCCGGATATTCCGAGACGGATTTCTCCAGCGGCGAAAACAATATGTGTACGAGGATAGTGGTCGGGGAAGGAATTACCAGAATCGGAAGCAGCGCCCTGGCGGCATACCTGAATGTGGAAAGCGTAGTTTTGCCGGAGTCGTTAAAGGAGATTGGGGATTCCGCGTTCTACTGGGTCGGCTATGGAAGGGAGACGGAATGGAGCGGTCTTGATACGGGGAATACGGAAATATCCAGCACTGCATTCTTGGAATGCGGCGGACTTGCCAACATCAAGGACTCTGAAAAGTACAGTGCCACGCCTACCCCGGTCCCGACATCGACGCCGACGCCTACCCCGGATCCGGATAAGCCGCGTCTAGTGGAAAGCAGGAAAATGGGCGATAACGTCACCTTCGAGTTCTGGGATAACGGTTATCTGTATGTAAAAGGAACTGGTGCCACCTGGGACCAGAACTATTATTTTGAAGATTTTCGTCCAGATCGTGGAGGGGAGTTTTATCAGACGATTCATAACATCATCGTTGAAGAGGGGATTACCTACTTAGGGAATTTCATTTTTAAACATATTGACTCTGTTTCCTACTGGGAATTTCCGAAAAGTTTGACTTCAATAGGAAACACAACTGGCGGTAGTAAAGAATCGATTACATTTCGAGGGTATCTGGAGGAGAAGCCGGTGACGGTAATAACACCAGGAAGTGCTTCTGCAAAGACATTTTTTGATGCAATTAAAGATATTGAGAAGGCAGAGGCAAAAGGATTTATCATAACTTTTGAGTAAGGGACAACTGAATAGCAACAATATCAAGAGGAGATAGAGCATGTTGCTTTATCTCTTTTTTGTTGAACAAAAAAGGAGGATATAATGAAACACGGAAAAAGAATAGCAGTATTGCTAATTATCTGCATGGTACTTTCATGCGTTTCGTGGCAGAAAAATTCTGTTGCGGAAGCAGCAACACAAAGCATATCCTGTCCATTTGGGGGCAGTGCGTTTCAGGTAGGTGATGCCGGATGTACTGCCTGCGGAGGTTCCGGGAAAGAATATTATCCTGGAGAACCCGGCAATGGGGCTAATTACAGTTTTGTACCAGGAACAGGCTATAACACAAGAACTGAAACAGATGCCGCAGGTATCTGGGAATGCTACTATCGGTGCTATAACTGCGGGGATACTGGATATGACTGCAGACAGTACGATGAACTGATATATAAAAGGTGTATAAAAAGTACATCAACGACGCCTGTGGGCTATATTTATCACGGAAGTGGCAGCCAAGCCCCAGGGCATGTCCCTATCCGCTGGTGTACTGCCTGCGGTCCGTCCCTGAAGGAAAATGGCAGCACCTGTGAAACAGTAGCGAAATGGGCACAGTATCATCTTGAACCGGAGCCGACGCCGCTGCCGTCGTATCGGCTTACCGTAACCGCCAATACCGGAGGAAATGTATATGGAAACAGCGGGACCTACGAAAAGGGAACCCCTGTATTTGTCCAGGCAGAGGCAAAGGCAGGCTACCGGTTTGCCGGATGGAACGGCGCCGGGAGCTTAGGCGTCAATACAAAAAGTGACTCCCTTAGCTTTAAAATGCCGGGAGGTAATGTCACACTTACTGCGAATTTCTCCCCGGAGCCGACCCTGGCACCGGATATCAGTGCAACGCCGGTGCCGACGAAGAAACCGGAACGGATCCCGTTGCCAACGATAAAACCGAGCCCGACGCCTACCCCGGTACCGCGTCCCTGGGCGATAGCACCGCCAATTGTCGTGCCGACGGCAGTACCGGTGCCGGTTCCCGTACTGCCGGAATACAGAGATGAGCATGAGGATATATGCTATACGGGATATAAGCATATACACAATAACTGCTCCTATCCGATCTATCATAGTCACTGGAGCGGCTGTTACCACAGTCATTCCGGCAGCTGCTATGTGACCTGCGGCGGAAGCAGAAGCGGTTCGCCGGAATCCTATAACGGCACCGGCACATGTTACAGATGCGGGGAAACGGCATCCATAACATACCGGTATACGGCATATTCCTGTGCGTGGTGCGGCGCTGACATGGGAAGGGACGCTCCGTTTGCGAGCTGGACCTGTACATGTGGTGTAGAAAATAGTGCAAGTGAATGGGGAGTTGCCAGCAGCGTATGTAAAAATGAAATCCTGACGTGTGGTTATACGGAAAACCAGCAGATTTGCGGAAAGGATTCTTCTTATATTGATTCGTACGGGTCATGTGGAAAAACAGAAGGCTTCTATTATACCGAAGCCGGTGTCAGATGCGAAGTCCTCTGTGACAGGGTGGTAACGGCACTTTCCCCGCTGTATCCGGAACAGGTCCTGCAGGCAGGGGAATCGCCGGATACCTCCGCTTATGCTACTTTTATTTCAACCTCCGGAAAGCACGGGGATTATCCGGTAAGGACAGTAACATGCAGCATGGAAGGCTTTCATCCGTCGCTGTACAATACATGGCAGACGGTAACATTCTCTTACGGGGAATACTGTGATTCGGCTAAAAATCCGTATCCGAAAAAGACAACGGCGAAGGTTTATATTGCCGGAAACCTTACGGTAAGCTTCGATGCAAATGGCGGTACCTGCCCGGTTACAGAAAAGACCGTTGTTTACGGAAAGCCATACGGGGAGCTGCCGGTGGCAGCAAGAGCCGGTTACAGTTTTTACGGCTGGTTGTCAGACGGGAAGGAAGTGACAAAGGATAATGTCGTAGCGATTCCTTCCGACCATACCTTAAAGGCAGCATGGATTTCCCTGAAGCAGACCGTAAGGTTTGATGCGAACGGGGGAACCTGCCCTGTAGCAAGCAAAGCTGTTGTTTATGGGAAGCCGTACGGGGACTTACCGCTCCCGGTACGTCCCGGCTATACCTTCAACGGATGGTGGTATGGAAACATCGTGAAGGATTCATCAAGTATTGTCGAGGGATATGATGACCATACCCTTGTCGCCGGATGGACACCGGACACATATAAGATTACATTGGATCCGAACGGCGGTACCTGCGATGTGAAAACCGTAGAGGTTATGACGGATGAACCATATAATAACGTTTTAGCTGATACCGGGGCGGTACGGACCGGGCATACGTTTGCCGGATGGTGGACGGAGGCAGCCGGCGGTACGGAGGTATATGATTCCGCCGGGAAATGGTGTTCCGGGAACTACTGGAGGAACGGGGTATGGACGTACACCGATAACATTACATTGTATGCCCACTGGACTGTCAATCAGTATACGATAACCCTTGACGGGCAGGGGGCGACCGTTTTGCCGCAGGGCACGGTGAAGATTGTCTATAACCAGAAGGGCGACGACGTAAAGATTCCGATGCGCCCCGGCTATATTTTTGAAGGGTACTATTCTGAACCGAGAGGCGGAGGAGACTGTTATTTTGACAGCACCGGTGCCGGAGTCAGGGAGTGGAGGCTGCCAGAGGACGGGACAGTCTATGCGGACTGGAGTCCGATCCGTTACACGGTGAAGGTAGCGGAAGACGATGTACGGATAAGACCGGTCGGCTTTTCGGATGAGTTCCGGCTGAATTACGATGAGGTCATGACAATTCCGGCAGCCCTGCCGGACAGGAGCTATACGGTATCCTATGATTTGAACCAGCCGGGCAGCACGGTGCCGGAGTATGTGGCAGCACTTACCGCAGCGAACACAAAGGTAAAGCATGTTTTCCGGGGATGGCAGCTGTACAGGGAAAGTGCCGGAGGGTACAGCTACCGTCAGAAGTTCTTCATGGCAGGTAAAACGGTCAGGAACCTGACGACAAACGAAGGGGAGGTGCTGGTACTGTTCCCGTACTGGGGCGGAGAAGGCGCATATGTAAATCTACCGGTCGTAACCTGCGAGGGCTATTATTTCCTCGGATGGGCATACCGTCCGGATGCGGCATCCGTGGACAATATCATCCCGGTCATGGCAGGAGAGGAGAATCTGTATAAGCCGGTAAAAAACGAGGTTCTGTATGCGTATTACGAGGCAAAGCAGTATATGCTAAACTTTGACTGGAATTTTGACTGGGACTCTTCTGAAGAGGGCGAAGCAAAAGGAAGTACGAACTGGATCGGTGATACGAAGAAGGTAACCTTCGACAGCCGGTACGGGAGCCTGCCGGTACCGGCGCGGGAAGGATATAACTTCTTAGGATGGTACCGGGAGGAGGATGAAACGGGAAACGGCTGCGGGGAAGAAGTAACGCCCCAGACAATGATGACGCTTACGGAAGGACATACGTTATATGCCCGGTGGGAAGCTGCCTTCCGGGATGCAGAGGTATGGCTGACTTCCTGCGCGGTTTATTTCAGGACAAAGGCAATTCCAGAGGAGGAGGAACTGGATGAAGAGGAGGATGTACTTGTTATCCGGGAGAGGGGGCTGTCCTCCATGTGGATTGCGGCGCGCGCAACAGGGCATTTCAGCTATATGACAATCGAAGTACCGTGGGAGGACGGAATCCGCACGATACCATTCGATTCCGCGGAATATGACGAGGAGACCAGGCGCTGGGAGCTGCCCGGATTTGTGGAGTACGTACCATACGGGGCGCCGGTTGCCTTCGGGGAACGTGTTTACGACCCGACCATGTATTATTATGAGGAGGGGGATAAGGTGCTGATTGGCTTTATTCCCCATGATGCAGGAAAGCTTTCCCGGTGGTTCGAGGGGATGCTGAGAAAGGACATTGTGCTTTTCGGGCTTTGGGAGGATGAGCGGATGGCGCTCTGTCCGGGGTGGACAAATGAAATCCATGAAATTCAGGTGAAATTTTATGGGAACGGGGAACTGCTGCAGGGATATAAGGTAGGAGTAAAGTTCGTCCCGTGGGAAATCTGGACGAAGAACATCATCCCGGCAAGGGATTCCACGGTAGGAGGATGGCAGTAAGAGCATCTCTGAGTGTGAGGGAATTTTGCTTACGGGTTGAAAAAAAGGAAAGACATGCTATAATAATAGTGTTGTCGCACCCCAATCTGACAACGGAAAGGGGGGGACAGTGATGCTTAATATAGTTTCTTTTATTTTCTCCGTCATGGTAAATGTAGTTGCCTACTACATATGCAAATGGCTAGACGGAGATAATAGCGACAGCTAGCCAAAGGAAAACCCCCGGAATGAGCCTCCGGGGGTTTTGCCATACAGTGATGCATATATAGTTTCTTTTGCCTACTGTTATTATAAATGTAGTCTGTTTGCTTTGTCAATCACTTTTTTCATTTCTTTTTTCATTTCCTCCACTTTAGTAGAGAACAGATAAACCAGGCTGTGCGATAATGTTATAAAAATCCGGAAAGGAAAGAAGGCAGGGCATGGAAGAAAAAGAGAATCAATGTACTGTAATTGCAGAGTATGAGAATGCACATGGCATTCCGGAGGCGGAACGCTGTACGGAGTATGTCGAAGAGTTCGGGACGTATATGTTCCGGTTGGAGATAAGCCCCGGTAAAATCAATGAGCGGTATGCCGCGGCAAGGGCCGCGTCCGAAGGCAGGGTTCTTGCGGACGGGAAAAAGCTGACGGCGGTTTTCCGGAAGACGATTACCGGCAATATACAGGATACCGCGAAGTACGGGCTGCACCAGGAAGAAGAGATGCTCCGGGATTTTTACATGACAGAGGCAGCAGAAAGGAAGCTAGGGCTGTGCATCGGAGAGGAGGTATACTTTTTGCTGCGGCAGGGCGGGGAGAGGAATGTGCCGCCGGAAATGCTGAGCCTGCCGTTCGGCTTGTGTGAAGCGAGGTACATGGAGCGGCTCGATGAAGTACGAAGTCGGTGGCTAAAAAAGCTTATTGCAATGGATTACAGGGAGCATGACCGGAAATTAAAGGAAGCAGTGGAGGCTGTGGGAGGAAGCAGGGAACGGAAGCAGCCGGAATTTAATTTTACAAAGGAAATCAGGAAGCGGATGCGGGTACGTGAGAAGATTTTCATGGAGGAACGGATGGAGGGATACGATTTCCGGGAGGTTGACCTGCAGGATGCAATCTTTATAAACTGCCAGCTGTCAGGCTCGAATTTCTCGCATTGTAACCTTGAACATGCATTCTTTTTCCATTGCAGGCTGAAAGCCTGCGAATGGTACGGTGCGGCACTGAACGGCTGCGTGGCATATTACGGCGGCGAGCTGGTACGGCTGCAGGACTTCATCAGGGAAAAGAGCGGACTGGAATAAGGAAGGAGAGACGATGGGAAAAAAGAGAGGATTCAGCATACTGAAAAAGCAGGGCATAAATGAGAAATGCTACGCGGTCCCGCAGCAGCTGACCGGCACAACGGGAATCCAGATGATAACGGAAAGCGGGATTATAAAAAGGGACGACAGCTATGAGAAAATCTACTGCTGTGAGGAAAATGCCGCAGCAGCCAGTAACGGGGAAAAAATCAGGGGCTGTACCATGCTGCTCCGGAACGCGGACGTGGATTTTGCTTTCTATGAGGACTGCACGGTGCATAAGGTGTTCCTGCTCATCCGCCTTGCCGCAAAGGGGATTGAGGAGGCAGGGGAAGCCTTCCGGGTACTGGAAGGTGATATGCAGGGCAACCTCTATACGTTCGGCATCGTCCTCCGGCCGCTGGATGCAGACGGGGAGCTGCGCAGCATACACCGGCTGGTTATGTCGGACACGCCGGGAAGCCGGATGGATATCAATCATTATGTGGAAAGGCATTCCGGCTGGCTTCCGGATATGGAGATGAAGAACAGGGCGGAGGAAAAGAAATGGCTCCGCGTAACGGATAATGGGGAGCTGCGCCGTGTCTTTTATGTGCGCCGGATGTCATCCGGGGATGCGGCAGATATCTGCAGGCTTGTACGGGCATCGGCTGCGTGCAGGCTGCTTGTAACCTGCTATGAGCCGGTGGAGGACAGGTATGTCGCGGCAAGAATCCGGCAGGAATACTTTTCTGCAGATAACATATTCGCGCATCTGGAAAGAAAGAACTATGGCATCGGCAGGGTATTGGGAAGTGACAGGGAGAATGAACGGCGATATGTGTTCGCAGGAATTTATTTTGTCCTGGGAGCCGAAAGCGAAGAAAACCTGCAGGCGGCAGGGCAGGAGCTTTCAGAAGGTCTGGGAAGATACCGGTGCGAAGTGGCAGCTTTCCCCGGGGAACAGAAAAGCGCATACCGGCATCTGCTGACGTTCCGGCCGTGGGCTCCCGTAAAAATGAACCTGATGCCTGCGCAGGATATCGTACAGATGAATCCGTTTTACAGGGAGACAGCAGGGAATCACACGGAAGTGAAAGAGGCGGATGCATTTCTACGTTTTTTTGACAGCATGACGTAAGAGTATAAGGAGGATAAAGAGCATGGCATTCATTGAAAATCTATCGGCGCAATTCCAGAGCCTGAAAAGGCCGGACCCCTTGCTGCATGAAAAGGCTGCGTCGGCACAGGAGGCAATTGAAATACGAAGGGTATCCCCCGGGGGGATGTTTGAAATAGGGCAGGACAGGTATTCAAAGACCTTTGAGATTAATGATATCAATTATTCCAATAAAGGCTACCAGGAGCAGGTATTGTTCTTTGACTCATGGGCGAAAACGTTAAATGCATTCAGCGTTCCTTTTAAGATTACCGTTTTTAACAGGCGGCGTTCCCTCAAGACCCTGAATGAAAAAATCCTTTATAAGATGCAGGGCGACGCTTATGATGAAGCCAGGGAGTGTTATAACGATGTCATGAGAAATAAAATCATCGACGATAAGCAGGGAATCGAGCAGAAAAAGTATCTGACGGTAATCCTGGATAAAAAGGGAGGCTGCCGGGAAGCGGAAAAGGCAATGGTATCCCTTGAGGCGGCCTGCATCAAGGAGTATGCAGGATTCGGCTGCCAGCTCACGCCCTTATCCGGGAATGAACGCCTGAACCTGCTCAGGAGCTTTTACCGCGGGGATGACGAGCAGGCGGTTTCCATCGAAGGCTGTATTGAAACCGGGGCTGACTGGAGAAACGAGGTGTGTCCGGATTATATCGACTGGACCAAGGCACATCCCCGCCATATCGAAATGAACGGGAAATATATCCGGACCATGTATATCGACCCGCATTCCTACGGTGAAACCGTGGAGGACAAGTTTTTCCGGGAATTGTCGGACCTTTCTGCCGAAAGCATTTTTACAATGGATATTATCCCGATACCAAAGAGTGTCACCCAGAAGGTCCTGGAGAACAAATATATGGGAATCGAATCCAAGATTTCCAAGCAGCAGCAGAAGAGGAACAAGCAGAAGAACTTTTCGTCTGAAATTTCTTATAAACTGCGCCGTGAAAAGGAAGAAATCGAGGAAATGCTGGATGCCGTCCGTAAGAATGACCAGAAGCAGTTCTGGGTAGGGATATCCATTGCGGTATGCGCCGGTACGATGGAGGAACTGGACCGGCTTACAAGCACGGTAGAACAGATATGCGCGGAAAACAGCTGCAAGCTGAATATTTACATGCAACTGCAGCGTGAAGGCCTGAATACGGTGCTTCCGGTCGGCGTGCGGAACAGTGCCTTCCTGCGTGCAATGTTTACGCAGTCGGCGGCAAGCTTCATCCCGTTCCATGTAATGGAGCTTTATGATGATACCTCGGCTCCGTTCTTCTACGGGGTAAACATGGATTCGAAAAATCCGATTGTGTTTTCAAGAAAAAAGCTGGTAAATCCCAATGGCTTCGTATTTGGTATTCCGGGCTCCGGAAAGTCGATGACCGGGTCCAAAATGGAATCCGGGAGCGTTTTCCTGACAACGGAGGATGATATCATCATCATCGACCCGCAGATGGAGTACGATGACATCTGCAAAGCATACGGGGGAACCTATATTAACTTCGCGCCGTACACAAACAATTATATCAACCTGTTCCATTGCAGCCTGGCAGGGCTTTGCAGTAATCCGGAGGAGATAATCAAAGAAAAGGCAGAGCTGACACACGGCGTAATCGAGCAGGTACTGGACGGCGAAATGCCGCCGGGAATAAAAACGATTATCGAGCGCTGCGTGAAGTCGATGTACCAGAGGATTCTTTCCATGCCGGAGGAAAAGCAGTACATACCGGTCATGACTGATTTTTACGGCGAGGCGACAAAGCAGCTTGAGTGCGAGAGAACCCGGGGGAACCTGATAGCCGCCGATGCGGCCGAACAGCTTGTGCTTGCCGTGGAGCGGTTCATGTCGGGAACGATGGAGATTTTTAACCATCCGTCCAATGTAGACATGGATAACCGTGTCATCGTGTTCGGAATCAAGGATTTAGGGAAGTCCCTCTGGGGAATGGCAATGAGCATCATGCTCTCCTGTATTACCCAGAGGGTACAGGCAAATTTCAAAAGGGGAAAGACGACATGGATTTATATCGATGAGTTCCACTACCTGACGAAAACGCCGTTTACCAAGGAATATACGATTGAAGCATGGAAAACCTTCCGTAAGTTTAATGCGATACCAACCGGCATAACGCAGAATGCGATTGACCTTTTAAAAGACCCGGATACAACGACGTTAGTATCCAATTCACAGTACACCATGTTTTTAAAGCAGTCGCCAAATGATGTGGATGTAATCCTATCTGCCTTTAAAGACATCAGCGAGGCGCAGCTGCAGTTTATTACAAGTGCGGCGCCGGGAACCGGAATCCTGCGCTACGGGAACGTGGTTGTCACGATGGATGCCCGGATTGAGAAAAACAATCCGATTTATGATGTGTTCAATACGAATCCTTATGAAAAGGCAAAGCAGCTGCAGGCACGGGCGGAAAAAGAGGAAACGCCGGATTGTAAGGAAAGGAAGGAGGGCTGAAGGAATGGGAAGTATCAAGCAGACAGTTGCGGAAGTCGTCGGGGAGATGCTCGGGAATCTCCTTGATACCGTTGTCGAATGGATTGTCAGGATATTTTTAGGACCTTTACTGGAAGCCTGCCTGAAGGCAGGAACGACAGTTTACAACAACATGCTGAATAATGCCCTGACGATTATGACAAAAAGACCGGACCAGTGGAACTACAGCGGCTGGAATTTTATCGTAAGTGAAGTCAACACAATTTTTGTAATCTTCGGAAGCACGCTTGTCGTGATATTTTTCCTGATCGGATTCTGTGCGGAATCGGTTGACATCAGGCATGAAATACGTCTGGAATCCATACTGACATCCTTTATCAAGCTGAGCATTGCGGAGTTTTTCGTGATGAATTCACTGGGAATTGTGACCTCGCTTTTCGGGCTAGTGGCGGAGCTGACCAAATTCAGAAAAAATTTGCAATTTAGTATTACAGTAGATGTAACGACAGCGGATCTGGCAGGCATGTCAGCCGGGGCGGCTATCCTCGGGGTTATTCTGGCCTTCATATGCATGATAGCGCTGATTGCTTCGGGTGCGATTATTACATATACGGCGTATATGCGCTTCTTTAAGATTCTTTTGCTGATACCGTATGGGGCAATTGCCTCCTCGACAATTGCTGGAAACCATATGTTAAATCATACCGCGGTGTCGTTCTGGAAATACGCGGTAGGGACGGTGTTAGAGGGAGTGACCATGATTCTGGCGTTAGTGCTGTTTGCCAGAATTGACGGAGGAGGAGGTCTGGATTTTGTCGGGAAACTTATGGGGCATGGGAATGACCTTGTAATGATAGGGAAGCTTATTGACAAGACGTTACTCGCGCTGCTGTGCCTCGGGGTCGTGAAGGGGTCAGGGGCATTGACCCAGAAGGTGCTTGGTCTGTAAAGTGAGGGGGTACCATGGGAATAAAAAAGGACATGGAATCCGTAAAGGCGGATATCACGGGAATTAAGGATAAATGGAATACCGGAAGGGCGGACGAGGGTACGCTTATGCTCAGCGCGATAGACAGCGGGCTGCTGGCGGCGAAGGCAGGCGTGAAGG
Organism: uncultured Lachnospiraceae bacterium; assembly: GCA_910579465.1. Lineage (GTDB taxonomy): Bacteria > Bacillota > Clostridia > Lachnospirales > Lachnospiraceae > SIG307. The sequence continues at coordinate 205,108 of CAJTUB010000001.1, forward strand.
TAAGGGTACTGGCTGCAAAGACGGAACTGAAAGCAGGGGCGTTATTACCGGGAGCAGTCATCTGCTCCTCAAGGGCAGCCCTGAAAAAAGCAAAGAAAATCCGGGAGTTACGGGCAAAGCAGACACTGATAAACGCCGCGGTCTGCTGTGAATCAGGCCTTCTGCCGGAAAAGGAAAAGCGTTCGCCGAAGCTTCAGACGCATTCCGGGATCCTGCCGGGGCTCGGGGCAAAATACGGGATAAATTCCCGTGAGGGAAATGCGGCAGTACGTCCGCGGGGAAGACAGATCCACCGGAGAAGTACGGGAAGAACCGGGACGAATGCAGGGAACGCGGCGGAAAAGAAGATACCGGCAAGGAAGATACCGGAAAGAAAAAGTGAATCCCTGGCAGGCGGGGCGGACCTTACCGGTATCGAGGGCAGGAACGGTATTAAGCAGAGAGGAAACGAAAGAGGAAAGAAAAGTCATGTATCCGAGCGGAAGGAGCTGCACGGCAGTGAAAAAATAAAGGACATTGAACAAAAAAACGGAATAAAAAGCGCAGCGAAAAGCGGGAAGGGAAAGGAGGAGCGGAAGAAGAAGGAGGGCAAAAAGGGAAACAGGGGAAAAGGAAATCCTGCCGCCAGACAGGAAATGAAGCGTTTTGTGATAAACCAGATTACAGGTAACGGCGGAGATGAAAGGTGCTCTTCTGGCTTTGGGGAGATGGGGGCAGGAATCCTTAAGTCAAAGGTAAAGAACAGTCTGCAGGAGGCGGCAGCATCGTTTTTCAAGGCAGTGGGGAAGGCATTATGGAAGCTTCTTTTATTCCTGCTTAAATCGGGGCTTGCCCTGTTGAAGTGGCTTCTGTTTCTTTTCCTGGACCTGCTTATAACGATAATAGCAGCAAGCCTGCCGATACTTCTTGCAGGCGGCTTGGTTATTGCGTTCTTTGGAAAAATTGCAGGCTTTTTTGGAATCTTCGGAATCGGTTCAGGCGGAGGCGAGTTTGTCGTTGACCGCATAAAGGAGCGCGTCGCGGTGATTGAGAAAGAGATAGAAAAAGCGGATGAGGTGCGCTACCATACATACGACGGTTCCTGTGATATTTACATGAATCAGGATGATATGCTGCTGATTTACATTTCAAAGATGGCGGATCTGGATGACCTGGAAAATGACGATGCCTTTGACGGAAGTGAAGCGCCGTATTTCATAATTAACAAGCGGAAAGAAAAGAATACGATAGAGGAGGTTTTTAAAAATATGCTCCATTTCAGGAGAGGCGCCTATGAGAAAGAGGTGACTGTAACCGTAACGCCTGTCCCGTCCGGAGCGCCGTCCGTAACAGCCGCGCCTGCGCCACAGCCGGTGCCGACTGCAGTACCGGGAGACCTGACCGTAACGCCTGCGCCGTCAGCGGTACCCGTACCGTCAGTAACGCCCGTCCCATCGGGAGCGCCGTCAGTAACACCTGTCCCTGAGACAACAACCGTAAAGGTTATCGTACATACGCTGGATGTTTATGTCCTGACAGCGGAGGAGTATCTCGCAAAACACGGTCTGAAAAAAAACCAGAAGGAAGTCTATGATGTGCTGGCAGAGGTGTTTTCTGATATGGGATACCGTCCGGGAGGAGGTTCTGTCATTTGTGATTCTTATTAGGGAAACGCTGCTGAAAGCGTTTCCCGCACCGGATTTGCGCTGCGAAGCAGCAGGTTCTACGGCAAATCCGTGTGCATCCGCCGGAGGCTCTGAGGAAGCGGTGGTTGAATCAGCGCCTCCTTAGAAGTCTTCGGACATGGAAAAGATGTTCTTAAAAGAAAGTTCCCGGGTAAATGAAAACCGGGAATTTTCTTTTTTTAAAAAACTCCACTAAAGTGGAGAACAGGAAAAAAGACGCCTGCTACAATTAAATCATGTATAGAAGATATACATGAAAAATACAGGACAAGGAAAGGAGACATTCAAGACTATGGATGGAACAGAGTATTCAGATGAGCTTTTTTTTGAAGTGAAGATTGCAGGGGAGAAAATCAAATTCTCCGACCAGAAGAAGGCAATCATTGATACCGGTAACGGTACAATATCCGTGCCTTCGGAGTGGCTTACGAAAAGTGAGGAAAATACCTTCCAGCTGCTCCTGCCGTATGCGGATGAGGAAGGGAGGGAATACCGGATACCGTTGCGGACGGGGCTTGACAGTTACATGCAGGATACCTACATAACCTCAGAAAAGCTTTCAAAAATGCTTGAAAGCGACCTGATGCCGGAACTGTCCGAAGGGAAAGCAACGCCTGAAATCGTGGAGTTTAATGTCCCGGAAGCAAATCTGTGGAAGGAGAAGTGGCAGACGGATACAATGTCCGAACCGGCGCAGAACATCCTGGTAAGCGATTACTGGAGATTTAACCGTCCGTTCAGCCAGCTGACAATAAAAGACGGCAGGGTTGCATTCCAAATGGCTGCATTTAAGGCAAACGGGGAGGAAAATACGGTCACTCTCCGCCGCGGGTTTAAGAACCCGGACGGCTCCTACGGGGAGGAAAGGAAAACGGTTACGGTCAGACAGCTGAAGGAGATGTACGACGTACAGCAGCGGAAGGAAATTCGGAACCAGGAAGAACAGGACAAGTTTTTTGTCATGGATGTCAGGAAAGAACAGGTAAGTGACCTGATGACCGGGAAAAACGGTGAGGCATATCACTTTATCCATCTGGCGGAAAACTGTAGCTTCATAAGAAGCGCATCGCATCTGCATGAGGTAAAGGGGGATGAGGAGCATTACCGGCTGTATTTCCCATTGACGAAGAAAGACGGTACTGCGACGGAGATATCGGTTTCAAGAAGTGTCTATGCGGACGGACAGTGGAACAAGGAGTATAAGAGCGTGACACTGGAAAAACTGGAGGAAATGAACCGGGCATATGTACCTTTGCAGAAAAGGAGAAGTGCAGAGGAACAGAAGGCATCACCGGAAGAGGCGAAAAGACAGCAGGAAGCTGAAAAGAAAGAAAAGAGTGTAACACAGGAACTTCCAGCCCGGATGCCATCGTCGAAAAAGAAGGCAAGATAAGTTTTTAGCACATGCCGGGGATTCCCCCGGCATGTGTGCCCCGGAAGGAGAAAGAGGATGCTAAGGTTTGATGAGTTTTGCGAATATGTGAAGGATAATGCCAGGAAATACATGTCGGCAGGTTTCCAGAAAGGAAATTATGAGTTCCGCCTGGATGAAAAGAAGGATGCCTATGATATGGTGACCTGCCTGCTGCGTCTGGAAGATAAGCAGGACAGGGATGCGGCGGTTCCTTTGTTTCATCTGGGAACTGCTTATGAAAATTACAAGCAGACAGGCAATGCGGAAGCCATTACCGCAATGCTTGCAGGGAGATATGAAGCCGCATATCAGGCAGCATTCCAAAAGGAAGAAGCCTTGCTGCCGGAATCGGAGGTGCTTCCCGGCGACGGTGAACTATCAAGGGTATTTATTATCAGTAATCCGGAAAACGGGCAGGCGGACATTTATCAGGAGGATGTCCTGATGGAAATAGCGGCAGAAGAGGGCAGTAACCTGGCGCTTTTCCCGGTTACAGAGGCAGCAGTTTTAGCCGTTCCGGTAAAAAGCCGTAAGGAGTATCAGGAATGCGTGGACTGCATATCCGTTATGCAAAAGGATGACCCGGATATGGAGCAAATCGCGGCGGAATCCCGGGGGAAATTATATGATAAGGAAAGTAACACGGTCTGTAAAACAGGAGAAGAGATTGAAGCTGTGCTGCAGCGTGCAGAAAGAGAGCAGGGCAGCAAAAAGCGTTCTGTTTTTTCAAGATAAAAGAAATAAATCCCGGAGCAGATAAGGAGAAATTATGGGAAAAACACTGATTCTTACGGAAAAGCCGAGTGTGGCGAGGGAATACGCTGCCATACTCGGGGTAAAAGGAAATGGTGACGGGGTGATTGAAAATGATGCCTATGTCATTACATGGTGCATCGGTCATCTGGTGCAGATGGCATATCCGGAGAGATATGATTCCAGGCTTGGAACGTGGAATCTGGAGGATCTGCCGTTTTTACCGGAGAAATATCTATACGAAATTGTACCGTCAGTAAAAAAGCAGTATAAAATCGTGCACGAACAGATGCAGAGGAAAGATATTGATGTGATGTTGTATTGCGGTGATTCCGGGCGGGAAGGGGAGGTTATAGGACGTCTGATCAGAAACTATGGAGGAGTCCGTGCCGGGATGGTGGAAAAGCGTGTGTGGATTGACTCCCAGACAAAGGAGGAAATCCTGCGTGGTATCCGGGAGGCAAAGCCGTTAAGTGCATATGACCGGCTGGCCGCAGCAGGTATCATGCGCGGCATCGAGGATTATGCAATGGGTATCAATTTTTCCAGGGCGCTTACCTGTAAATATGGACGCGCTTTTAATCAGATGCTTCAGACGGATAAATGGAAGTCAATCAACGTCGGACGTGTAATGACCTGTGTCCTTGGAATGATAGTAGAGCGTGAACGGCAGATCCGGGAGTTTGCCGAGACGCCTTTTTACCGTGTGCTTGGCAGTTTTGATGGAATTGAAGCGGAATGGAAAGCGGAGGAAGGTTCGGAGCTGTTCCGTTCCGAAAAGCTGTATAAGGAAAACGGCTTCCGGAAATGCGCCGACGCGGGGGCATTTATTGCAGGACTTGCCTCCCGGACAGCCCATGTGCAGCTGGCGGAATGTAAGGACAATAAGAAAAGGGCGCCGCTGCTTTTTAACCTGGCGGAGCTGCAGGCAGAATGCTCCAGACAGTTTAAATTAAGCCCGAATGAGACGTTGGAAATAGCACAGGAACTGTATGAGAAGAAAATGACGACTTACCCGAGAACGGATGCAAGGGTACTTTCCTCTGCCATAGCAAAGGAAATCAGAAAAAACATAAGCGGGCTTGGAAGCATTCCTGAAATGAAGCAGTATGTCAGTACGATCCTGTCAGGGGAGCAGTATGCCGGAATTGCAGATACATCATATACGGATGATAAAAAGATAACGGACCATTATGCAATTATCCCAACCGGACAAAATGTGGCGGAACAGCTTACGGAGATACAGAAAAAGGTATACGGGCTCATTGTCCGGCGTTTCCTGTCAATTTTTTATCCGCCTGCCGTGTACCTGAACTGCCAGGCTGTGATAGCAGTGGGCGGGGAGCTGTTCCATGCCTCCTGCAGCCGGTTAAAATCGGAAGGGTATCTGGCGGTGGCAGGAAAGACAGGCGAGAATGAAAAGGAAGGCGGGGCTGCCCTGCTTAAAGTTATTTCAGACTGGAAAAAGGGGAGTGAAATAAAGGAGCTTTCCTTTAAAACAGCAGAGGGTAAGACAACGGCGCCGAAACGCTATGACTCCGGAAGCATGGTACTTGCGATGGAGAATGCAGGAAAGCTGATTGAGGACCCGGCGCTGCGGGAACAGATTAAGGGCTCCGGCATAGGAACCTCGGCGACAAGGGCTGAAATCATTGATAAGCTGGTACGGACCGGGTATATCATGCTCAATAAAAAGACACAGGTGCTGACACCGGAGAGGGACGGGGAGCTTGTCTATGACATCATAAAGCAGACTATCCCGGATTTCCTGTCACCGGAGATGACGGCGAGCTGGGAGAAAAAGCTTTCCATGATTGCACAGGGGGAATTAGATGAAGCGGAATACAGGCAGGAAATCGAGGAGTATGTGCGGAGGAAAATCGGGGAAATAAAGGGAGGGACGCTCCCCTTCGGCGGAGCGGAGGCTTCCGGCGGAGAAGAGCAGGCACTGGCGGAAGCGGTCGGGGAATGTCCGCTCTGTCATAAACCGGTCCGCGAGAACCAACGGGCGTTTTCCTGTATTGACAGGAGCTGCGGTTTCGCATTATGGAAGGATGACTATTTCTTTTCCAATAAAAAGAAAAGCCTGACGAAGAGCATGGCAAAGAGCCTGTTATCAAAGGGGGAGGTGTTCTGTAAGGGCTTATATTCGGGAACAAAGAAGAAAACGTATGACGCGACCATCCTGATGAAGCTGGAACAGGGCAGGGCAAAGTTTGAACTCAGGTTTTAACGGTAACTTCAGGACATTGTGTCCAAAGGTGTAAATATTTTGGCTAAATACTTGAAAAAAAGCAGGAAACATATTAAAATTAAGTTGAAGGAGAGAAACATATGGAACAGGCAAAAGAGGGTATGGAGAGCAGTACCGTATTTGACGACGTATTCCGGACGATGTTAGAAAAGATACCGGAGATTATGATACCGCTGATTAATGAGGTCTTCCGGACGGATTATCCGGAAGATGAAGAGATCGTCCAGTTAAAGAACGAACACTATACGGAGAGCGGAACGATAATCACGGACTGTGTCCTTGAAATCGGCGGGAAACAGTATCATCTGGAGTGCCAGAGCAAGCCGGACAGGACAATTGCCCTGCGCATTATTGAGTATGATATGGCGATTGCCCTGCAGGGGGCAAAAAAAGTGAACCTGACGAAAGGTTCCGAGTATGATTATGAGCTTACATTCCCTCATTCCTGCGTGCTTTATCTGAGGGATAACAGCAGGACAAAGGAAGAGGTAAATGTAAGGATAAATTTCCAGGACGGTTCTTTCCACAGATACAGTGTCCCGGTTGTGAAAGTCCAGGATTATACGAAGGAAGAGTTATTTGAAAAGAAGCTGCTGGCTTTTGTGCCATACTATCTTATGAGATATGAGAGGGAACTTCCCGAAATCTGTAAGGATGAGGAAAAATCCGTACGGCTGCAGGGCGAATACCTTGAACTCCGTGAAAGGCTGGAGAAGGCAACAGGGGAAGAAAAGGGACTGGTTTATGTGGAGCTGATTAGTCACATGAGAAAAGTGACAGAATACATTTTGAGAAAAGAACCGGAAATGAAGGAAAGAATGGAGGCGATTGCGATGGGCGGCCAAGTATATGAAACATTAACTGACCAGCTACTGGAACGGGGACGGATAGAAGGGCGGCTTGAGGGAAGAGAAGAAGGAAAAGCAGAAGGACGGGCGGAAGGAAAAGCAGAAGGACGAGCAGATGGTATTTTCCTGTCTGTCGGACGTCTGGCAGATACAGACCAGTATACGGAGCAGGAAGCCTGCGATATTCTGGGAGCGGAGTATACAGAGTATCTGAAATTTAAGGAGAAGCTCCGGACAGAGCAGGAAAAGAAACAGGAGGCAGTACAGAAGGAAAAGCCGGAGGGAAAGGCAGCATTTAAACGTCCGGTGCATAGGCGGTAAACGGGAGTGTTTGAGGATCATAGTGGCTGAGATAAGTTTTCCCCTGCACTTTAGGACACAGTGTCCAGAAGTACAGGGGAAATTTCTTTTCCGCCGGATGAAACTATTGATTCACTAAATAAACAACAGGAGGTGCTGGAGAATGAAGTGGGATGGGAAAGTGTTTGCAGATATTGTTAAGGAATCCCTTTTGGCATTGTTCGGAGACGAAATACCGCAGGCAGCCAGGATGGGAAATAAAGAATATGCGGACTATCTGAAAAGCAGCCGTGAAATACATGAATTGATGGTTTCTAACCGAAGGGTAAGGGTAATCACCCATAACGAGGGACTTACTATCACGTTTGTGGATAAAGGCGTTCCAAATAATCCGGATGAGAAGACGATTACTTTGACTTGGAGTATGGCAGCGCGGTATATCAGAACCCATATCAGAATCTGGATGCTTGAAAAGGCGACAAAATACATTCTAGGAGAAGCACCGGGAATGGAGGCGGTTACAATGGGCGGTCAGGTATATGAAACATTAGCAGATCAGTTATTGGAACAGGGAAGGATGGAGGGTATTTTCCTATCTGTCAGACGTCTGGCAGATACAAGCCAGTATACAGAGCAGGAAGCCTGTGATATCTTAGGGGCGGAGTATGCAGAGTATCTGAAATTTAAGGAGAATAGCTGGATGGAGCAGAGGGAGAAGAGAAAGAAATAGGAGGTATTGCCGTAATAGGAGTCCTGGGCAGGAAAAAAAAGCTTTCTGTAAAGAAAATCCTTGGAAGACTCGTTAAAGTAGCTATCATGATAAGCATTATAGAATTGCTTGATTTGTTTGAAGTAAGGGTATTGGTTATACCAGCACTTAACCGCATTTTCATCCATGGAAAGAAAATTCTCTACCGACAAACCGAGACACATCGCAGCTTTCTCGATAATAGGCATAACCAACTTGTCATTCAATATGATTGGCAATTCAAGAGTCTCATTTTCATTACTATTGTATTCATAGAAAAAAGATTCGTAGGATAGGTCGTACAGTAAAAATGTCTTTTTGATAAACTCCTCGACTTGTTTTGGGGTATTCGTTTCTTTCATTTTTGGACACCTCTTTCGTTGTTGTGCCTTAAGCATACCAAATGTTCCACCGAATATCTACGACAGCTTTTGTCTTAATCTCATCACCCATATTGCCATACGCCCTATTATATGGACTTTTTGATACATCTGTAATGCTTTTTTATTTTCTAATATAAAACTAAGGAGCATAACGAACGATGCATTTTTCAATACGGGAAGCAAAAGTATTTTAGCTTGGTATTAACAAGCCAAAAAATAAAAACTATCACAAAAATATTTGTCTATAGGATGGCGAAGCAAATATTTCCAAAGTGGAGTTTTCTCAGTAAATCTTTAGGCTTTGTCGGAAATAGTTCCCTATAGGGGAGAGCAAGTCACCAGTTAAGCTGGTGGTTCTGGCTTTGTTTATTTACTCAGAAGTGCTTTTCTTATTATACATCCAATGGCTTCTTTGTCCGGACTCTCCAGAGAATATCGTATCAGAGGAAGATTGACGGCAGCAAGTATAGCGTTTTTGATATTGTCACGTTTAATCTGCAATTCTGAAGAGTGAAAAACACCATCAATTTCAATGGCAAGTATCGGATTATATAGATAGTCCTTATGGGTGCCATTTCCGTCAGAGTCAGGATATTCTTTGACTATGAGGGAACATATAAGGAAGTCTATGCTTTTTGATAAGTATTTGTTTTTAAAAAATTTATTAGAATATATATCGAAGTTTACGTTGAAGTCAGCCAAAATAATAACGGAATGCAGGGCGACTTGTGGAAAAACGTAAAGCTTTCCATATGTTTCTTTGTATTCATCCGCATAGTCAGAACTGAATAGTTCTTTGTTAATCCAATAGTAGTTACGGCTTTCACTTTTATTCAAAATGGAATTTTTTAATTGATAAAGGTTTTGGGTTTCTGTGATAAAAAGATTCTCTTGAGCAGTCTGGACTTCTTCCTGCTTCTTTGCTTTTTCTTTTTCTGCGGATATTATATCCATACAATAGGTTAGTAGTTGCCGGAGGCAGTTGTTTTCAAATTCTAAATGGTCAATGTTCTTTAATAACTCCTGCTCTTTTGAAGATTGCTGTTCGTTCATAAGTGCCCTCCCAAGGATGATAGTTATTATTATACTTTAGGACATTGTGTCCTAAAGTATAATATAAATGTACTAAGACATTCTGCTTAGTAATTCCTCATAAGTATGTTGAATCTTTTGTGTCATTTCTACATCGCCAGTTCCTGTATCCGGATGGAAAGTTTTCATTAAATTCCGGTATCGTTTTGTAAGGCTTTCCTTATCATGGCAACCGTTGAAAAGGCTTTCATCAAAATTAACATTATGTTGCTTTGTAGTGCTATCAGAATGATTTTGAATGAGCACGTTGTTGATTAACTTTAGCAAGTCCTGATTTTTTGTCTGTATTGAAGAAAGACATCGCTCCATTTCGCCTATAATCCATTCGGCTTCTTTAGGTTCTTGAGCATTTGCAATGCGGTCCTGATAACCGGGAAGGTCATCTAATCTATCTCTGGTATAGGAAATAGAAGTATGGGCAGTTAATTGCAGTTCTGCCAGCTCGGAAGAAAATTCTTCGGAATCTTCTAGGATTTTCATCGCTTGGTTATAAAGCCTTGTGGATTCATCCGCTGCATTTTGGATGTTATCCAGAGTTACTGATATTTTTCGGGTTAGTTCACCTGACTTCGTGCTATAAGCTGATGCGTCATTTGAAAAAACAATAGGAAAATCATAAGTAATAACATCATCGTCTGATGAAAGCTCTTGATAAGCGTGGCGTCGTTTGGAAGAAGGCGTGTCAGAGTGAAAGGCTGCCAGGTGCGAGCCTAGCATCACAAGGAAAAAGACAATCATAATTGCCCAGGTCCATATCGGATCATCAAGAAAGTGAAATATATAATCAAGAAGCAATGTGCCGATAAATGCCCAAAAAGCACTGAAAATAACTTGTAGAACTATACCTATAATTCTTAAGGACATAAGAAAAAATAGAAAAGAACCAGAAACTATACCGCCAATAATACAAAAAACAGGGTGTAAGTGTAGTTTAGTATACAAGAGATAATAGCCGACAAATATCGCGATAAATATAAAGTCAAGCCCAACCGGAATTGAAATATTAGAATCATTATTCTTTTGCATTTTGTACTCCTCCCTCGTCTGTGGAATGTTAGTTGGACTTTAGGACATTGTGTCCTAAAGTCAGGTTGCAGTAAATATCCGAATTTATATGAAAATGCTTATTTCTTACGAAAATCAACATAAATTATATTACCTTCTATTTTTATTATGAGGTTTTTTCTTTTGGCAGTTCCTGCCTTTCAATTCTAAGTGCGCCAAGAATCATATCCTTTTCAGAATCCGATAGGGATTGAAATTTGTCAAGAACCTCAAACTCTTCGCTGTTTAAAGGTATAGCGGAAAGTTTTTTGTTTGTATAACCAAATTCATATAAAACATCCCTGCACTCATATATCATGCAAAGAGATAAGAAACGGTCTATATCGGGTGAACTCCGTCCTTTTTCATAATTGTATAACGTTCCATGTTCCATTTTAATATTATAAGTATTGCTTAGAATTGCAGAAACTTCTTTAGCTGATAGTCCGGCTTTTTTTCGCAATGAACGTAGTGTCGAACCTATTTGAATAGAAGTCATATGTGAACCTCCATTAGTGCTTAATTTATGAAAATTATAACAAAAAAAGCTGAAAAAGTAAATTGAAAATGCTTAAAATGATAAAAAAAGTATTGACATTGTTTAAATTAAACGATATAATGAAACAAAATGCTAATATAAACACTAAAAGAGGTGATTCAATGAACGCTACCAAGAAGATGGCAAGTTATATTAAAGCAAAAGGAGTATCGATTAAGGCAATTGCTGCCGCCACGAAGCTTTCCACAGGAGTCTTGTATCCGTCGCTACAGGTAAGGAGCGCAAGACGGACAAGGCCGTTAAGAGTAGATGAGTTTTTAGCAATCTGCGCCTTTTTGGAGGTTGATCCACTTGAATTTAAGACTGAGATGCGAAAGGAGAGGGTATAGAATACGAGAGTAAAGTTTAGGACATTATGTCCTAAGGTATGATGAAGGAGAAGAAGGGATGGTGGCATTCGCGTGAATGAACCTAAAACTATCAAGGAATTGGTGGACACGCTTAATTTTGATGAGACGCAGATGGAAAGTTTTCTGGGAGAGCTTCGCAAAAATCTGATAGCCGCCCGGACGAGCAGGGGAATTTCAGTATTGGAGCTTTCGGCAAAGACGGGAATCAGTGAAAGCTATATATACAAATATGAGCATGAAGGCTCATTGCGAATCAGCACATTAATAAAAATCCTGACAGCGTTAGGACTCCGCTGGTCGGATGTTGTTCCGATTGTGGAGGATGAAGGCTTTTCCTACGGTAAACGGTTTGAATACATTACCCGGGATCTGGATGCGAAAACAATCAATCTTTTATTAGAAAACGCCAGGGCGGTTGCGGCGATGAATGCCGTATCATATCAATCCGTACCTAAATAGTGGGGGAGGTCTTTCAATGGAAAAATCAAAGCTGTTACGATATAGTGTACAATTATCTATGCTGAAACATCTTCTGAATATAAAGAAAATCAATGAAAAAGAGTATCAGCTCCTTTTGAAGCAGCTGATGAAAGAATATAAGATAGTATCGAATATTACTGCTTGACATATTACATATTGCATCATAAAATTATAACAGAAGACCTGGTGGGAATACAGGTGAGGAGGTATAAGGTATAATGGAAGTCGAGGTTATAAAAGCCGACGCTTCGTCCAGGGAACATCCTGGCAGAAGAAGATTGGAGAAACTGCGGGTAGCGGCATATTGCCGTGTCAGTACGGATGATGAGGACCAGCTTAAAAGTTACAATTCAATGGTCAGGCATTATACGGATTATATTAAGAGTAATAAGCAATGGATTTTTGCCGGTGTCTACGCGGACAGGGCGGTTACGGGAACCAAGATTGACAAAAGGGAAGAATTTCAAAAGCTGATTCAGGATTGCCTGGAATGCAAAATCGATATGGTTATTGCGAAAAGTATTCCGAGGTTTGCAAGGAATACCTTAGACACCCTTAAGTATGTCAGGATGCTGAGAGAAAGAAACATAGCTGTTTATTTTGAGGTTGAAAAGATAAATACCCTGAAGGATGGCGAGTTTTTAATGACAATTCTCAGTTCCGTGGCGCAGCAGGAGGTAGAGAATACCTCCGCCTATGTAAAAAAGGGATTGAAGATGAAGATGAAACGGGGTGAGCTTGTCGGGTTTCAGGGCTGCCTCGGGTATGACTATGATATTGCCTCGAAGTCAATCTCGATAAATAAAGAGGGTGCCGAGGTGGTGCGGTACATATTTGGACGCTATACGGAAGGGGCCGGCAGTCTGATGATTGCGCGGGAGCTGAACGAGCGGGGAATAAGGACAATCAGAGGAAATCCGTGGACGACCTCCAGTGTCATGGGAATTATAAATAACGAAAAGTATAAAGGAGACCTTCTTCTAGGCAAAACCTTTACGGTAGATCCTATTTCAAAAAGAAGGCTGGAAAACCTGGGTGAAGAGGATCGGTTTTACATTAGGGAGCATCACGAACCGATTGTTTCTGCAGAAATATTTGACAGGGCGCAGGAAATAAGAGGGCGCAGGAACGGAAACAAAAAGTCTGCTGTCCCAGGCAAGCGGGAGAAGTTCAGCAGGCAGTACGCATTTAGCTGCATGTTGGAATGCGGGTTCTGCGGTGCAAATCTGTCAAGGAGAAGCTGGCACAGTAGCAGCAAGTACCAAAAGACTATCTGGCAATGTATACAGTCGACAAAGCACGGGAAAAAGTATTGTCCGGACAGTAAAGGGATTACGGAACGCATTATTGAAAATGCTTTTGTCGAATCGTACCGGATGCTATGTGTGGATGATAAGGAGGTTCTTGAAGAATTTTTCCAACGGGTAGAAAGAACCCTGGGAGAAGCTTCCCTGGGTGATGAAATAATAAAACTGGACAAGAATGCTGATACGATCCGGAGCAAGAGAAAGAGGTTATTGGAAAATTATTTAAACGGAATCGTGGCGCAGGACATTTATGAAGAAACCGATACAGACTTAGAGAAGGGGCTGTCGGCCATAAAAAGGCAGTTAGATGTATTGAAGCGGCGGAAGGAGGAAGAGCAAAGCGTACAGAAACGAATAGAGGATTTGAAAGATACACTCTCGAAAAGCCAGGTATTTGAGAAGTTTGACCGGGAGGTTTTTGAAAGTGTCATTGAAAAGGTTATAATTGGTGGGTATAATAAAGAAGGAGACAAGGATCCCTATAAAATCACTTTCATATACAAAACAGGATTAAAGAATGATATTGAAAATGCAAAGCTGCGTTTTGGTAAGTCGGACAAGTCCAAAGGGAGAGGAAAGAAAATGTATTCCTATTTGGATAACGAAGTAAAGGATATGTGTTCCTGTAGTAGTGTCGATACATGTGGAGTCTGTTTGTTTATTCTCCAAGCCCAACGCCAGGCGGCATATTGAGATTTAGCACGGACGAGCTGGATTTGACCGACTGGGAGAAGAAAGGAGTTACATATGAAAACGCTTCAGGCTCTTAATATTTGGGGTGAGTTTCAAGCAAAATTAAAGAACGATGCTTCTTACAGTATCTGATTTTACAACAGAGATGCGAGTATCTATGTGCAAGATCATGGGTTCCGTTTTATAGTGATAGTTTTTCCTATATTGCGTATTCTGTCTGGTACGAATGCAGGATTAATGGAGAAGGTTATACTTCACTGTAGGGCACTTAAAACCTATTATCGAATATTCAGAGTATATGGAATTATTTGAAACAATATGGAAAGAACGGGCGGCAAGTGCCGGATAGGAAATACGGTTTGTTTATACAGATGAATGTACATCCTTGATATTTAGCAGGCGTGGGGAAAATTATCAAGAGATCTGACGGGAAAAATTGGAATGGGGAAAAGCGGGTTACCGTGTGGTGGAATCTTGTAAATAAGATGTATAAAAAGAGTAATAATATAATCGGGATTAGGTTTAAAAGTAATGTCGGAATTGTTTTAGATTTTGTATAATGTATAAGGAGAAGATTGGAATGTATGATATGATTATTGTCGGCGCAGGACCGGCGGGAATCAGCGCAGCTATTTATGGGAAAAGCAGAGGAAAAAAGGTTCTGGTGCTGGAAAAGAAGCAGGTGGGTGGTCTGATTGGAACGGTATCTACAGTGACACATTATACGGCAATTGTGCAGGAGGAAACCGGCCGGACATTTGCTGAACGAATGAAGGAGCAGGCACTTGGCGCCGGTGTGGAGATTCATTATGAAAACGTGACAGGGACAAAGCTTACAGGCGAAATAAAGAAAGTCATTACGGATAAAAGCAGCTATGAATCTAAAACCTTAATTCTGGCAAATGGTGGTTCTGCCCGTATGTTAGGCATTCCAGGAGAAACGCTGAAGGGCGTCAGACTAAATGCACCGAAAGATGGTTTGAATTATAAAGGAAAAAATGTTTATGTAATCGGCGGAGCAGACGGGGCGGTAAAGGAAGCTCTTTATCTGGCCGGATTAGCAGGAAAGGTAGTGATTGTATGTGTGGAAGACGAGCTTGCTTGCATACAGGAATTCAAAGATAGAGTTGAGACCTTTGATAATATCGAAATCATGCCACATTCAAGCCTTACTGCAGTATATGGCAGTGAAGCCGTGGAGGAGCTTGAATTTACAGATAACAAAACAGGAAAGAAGCAGCTTGTAAAAGATGCAGAATGCGGAGTATTTGTATACGCAGGGATTGTTCCGAATACGCAGATGTATACAGAATTGAAGTTAGAAGGCGGCTATATTCCGGTGGATGGCTCCATGCAGACAGAAATTCCGGGAGTATTTGCGGCAGGAGATATCTGTGTGAAAAAAGTGAGACAGGTGGCTACAGCAGTTGCGGATGGTGCAATCGCAGGGATTCAGGCAGCAGCAATGTGCTGATTGATTTCTCAGGCTTGTGAAAAGGAATTTGTGCTAATTCGAAAGGCTCACCTGAAGAAGAATAAATACTGCAATTCCGCAATAAGCTTACTAATGGGAAGAGAGGAGTGAGCGTCGATGGGCGTTTTAAAGAATCATTTCACGGATTTTTCAAAGTATTTTCCTATGTGGGAAAGGCTTACACCGGAACAAAGAGACAGGATTTCGGAGAGTCTGATGTTTCGAAGTGTAAGGAAAGGGACTGTGGTGCACAATGGCAGCATGGATTGCCTTGGTCTGATTATGGTGCATACGGGACAGCTCAGAGCCTATATTCTTTCCGAGGGCGGAAGGGAGATTACGCTTTACCGGCTGTTTCCTATGGATATCTGTTTGTTTTCTGCTTCCTGTATCCTGCATTCGATACAGTTTGAGCTTGTCATTGAAACAGAAAAGGATACGGAGTTATGGATTATTCCTGCGGAGGTTTATAAAAGCATCATGGAAGAGTCGGCGCCTGTTGCCAATTATACCAATGAAATCATGGCATCCCGTTTTTCTGAGGTTATCTGGCTGATAGAACAGATTATGTGGAAAAGCCTTGATAAGCGTATTGCCGCATTTTTGCTGGAGGAAGCCTCCCTTGAACATACGAATCCGTTAAAAGTCACCCATGAAATGATAGCGAACCATCTGGGGACACATCGCGAGGTAGTTACCCGGATGCTCCGCTATTTTCAGAGTGAAGGTATGGTAAAGCTAAGCCGCGGGACAATCGAGCTTACCGGGAAAGAAAAGCTGGAGTCCCTGAATGCAGAGTAAAGAAAGGGGTGTGCTTTCGTAACCCCTTTCCTTTCTGTCAGCTTTATGACAGGTCCATGCCGCAGGCAGTTGACGCTTCGGTCATACGGCGGTCGTTTTCCACCGCATCATAGAAACGGTAGCCGCCGGAGAAATTGTAGGTGTCATAGCCGTTTCCTGCAAGGATGCGGGACGCAATATAGCTGCGCAGCCCGCTCTGGCAGATGATATAGACAGGTTTATCTTTCGGAAGTTCCTCCAGCCGTTCGCGCAGTTCGTCCACAGGGATGTTAAGAAAGCCGTCGATGTGCCCGCGCAGGTATTCTTTTTCCGTCCGGGTATCGAGAAGGGTGACGCTTCCGTCCCTTGGAAGCGTTTTTATGTCCTCCAGGTGGAATTGCCTGACGAGACCGTTGGCAATGTTTTCGGCAATAAAGCCTGCCATGTTGACAGGGGCCTTTGCAGAGGAGTACGGCGGCGCATAGGCAAGGTCAAGCTCCGTCAGGTCTGTTGCCTTCATTCCTGCATGAATTGCAGTAGCAAGGACATCGATTCGCTTGTCTACGCCCTCGTATCCGACAATCTGGGCGCCCAGCAGGCGGAAGGTTTCTTTTTCAAAAATCAGTTTCATTGTCATAACCTTTCCGCCCGGATAATAGCCGGCATGACTCATCGGGGAAAGGACGACCTTATCGACGGCAAGACCGGCTTCCTTGGCAGCTGTCTCGTTGATTCCGGTCGTTGCGGCAGTCATCGAAAAGACCTTGATAACGGAGCTTCCCTGCGAGCCCGGATACCGGCTGTCTCCGCCGCAGATATTATCTGCCGCGATGCGTCCCTGCTTATTAGCAGGACCGGCAAGTGAAATCAGGGCATCCTGTCCGGTGACGGAATGCTTTACCTGTACGGCATCGCCAACCGCATAGATATCCCGGACAGAGGTTTCCATCCGGTCATTGACAACGATGCTGTCTTTGATGCCAAGCTCCAGACCGGCATCCTTTGCGAGCTTTGTATCCGGTGTAACGCCGATGGCAAGGACCGCCATATCTGCATGAAGAGGGGCGCCCTCTTTTAACAGGACGTCCACGCCGTTTTCCGTTTCCGTAAAGCCTTCCACGGTATGACCGAGCGCCAGCGCGATACCGTGCCGGCGCAGTTCATTATGAAGGAAGGCTGCCATATCCGCATCAAAGGGAGTCATCAGCTGTTTCGGGCGCTGGACGATAGTGACCTCCATTCCAAGCTCCCGGAGGTTTTCGGCAAGCTCCAGACCGATGAAACCGCCGCCTGCCAGCACGGCTGATTTCGGCTGATATTTTGCGATAGCTTCCTTAATGCGGAGCGTATCCTCCACTGTCCGGAGGGTAAAGAGTCTGTTGCTTTCCGTGCCGGGAAGGTCCGGCTGTGCCGGTTTTGCGCCGGGGGAAAGAAGCAGCTTATCATAGCTTTCCTCAAAGACTTCGCCGGTTTCCAGATTTTTCACGGAAACGGTATTGGTTTCCGGATGAAGTGCCGTGACCTCATGGTGTACCTTCATTGTGACACGGAATCGGGAGAAGAAACTTTCCGGAGTCTGGAGGGTCAGAGCCTCCGGGTCGGCAATGACGCCGCCGATATAGTACGGCAGGCCGCAGTTTGCATAAGAGATAAATCCGGAGCGTTCAAACACGATAATTTCTGCCTGTTCGTCCAGTCTGCGGATTCTGGCAGCGGCAGTTGCCCCGCCGGCCACACCGCCTACAATTACAACCTTCATATGAGATTCCACCTTTCCTGTGCCAGAAGCCATGCAGCGCGGACATTTTCTCTGCCCCATGCCGCGGGCTCCTGTTGTTTTTTACCGGACCTGCCGGATGTTCTGATAGTTTACCGTGGACCGGAAACAGTTTCCCCTGTCCAGTCGATGATTCCGCCAAATTCCACAACATTGGTATAGCCAAGGTCGGCAAGCTTTTGTGAAGCCTGCTTGCTGCGGTTTCCGCTGCGGCAGTATACGAGAATCAGCTGGTCCTTGTCCGGCAGCTCCGGCAATTCTTCCGTGCCGATGCTTTCGTTCGGGATATTGAGCGCGTCCGGGATATGCTTTTCTTCATATTCCTCTGTCGTCCGCACATCCAGGATAATATAGTTTTCTTCTTCCTCCATCCTGGTAACTGCTTCTTCCATGGAAATCCGGGAATAGCTGTTTTCTTGTTCTTCGTTGTCTGTGCCGCAGCCTGCGAACAGCAACAGAAGCATAAAAACGGGGATAAGCTTTTTCATAAATGTACCTCCAGGGTTCAGACAGGCGCCGCTTGGTACGGAGGCCTGTTATGGTCTGTGGTTTGACCTTTACGTTTATTAT
The DNA here is from genome assembly GCA_910579465.1 of uncultured Lachnospiraceae bacterium. Taxonomy (GTDB): domain Bacteria; phylum Bacillota; class Clostridia; order Lachnospirales; family Lachnospiraceae; genus SIG307. The sequence goes on from CAJTUB010000001.1 coordinate 223,598, forward strand.
ATCGCATGAAACGGATTCTTTCTATAACATTATTGCTTTATTTTGTTTTTGGCTTTGCAAATCAGCTGTGTCATGGTTCCCATAGGGCAGTAGACGCACCAGCTTCGTGGCTTGAACAGGAGCATTGTAATGAGACCAAGCACAGTGGAAGTCAGCATTACGCTGTAAAAGCCGAAGGCAAACTGGGCGACGCCGGGGTGAAACAGGGTGCCGTGATATGCCCAGTGCCATGGCAGCCGGAAGGTCCATAAAAGCCTGACTACCTGCTTTAGCTCCTGCACGCCGGAAAAGACCAGATAAGTATTCCAAAGCATCTGGAAGAACATAACAAAAAAGAAAATCAGGAATCCGTAGCGGAACCATTTACTTTTTATCCATTTCGGAATGTCCTTTTTCCGGGACAGTCCGAACCTGCCGCCCAACAGCCCGAATAGCTGTCCTCTGCCGCAGTAGCGGTTGCAGTAGCCTTTGGTCCCTTTGGTAACGGAGATAATCAGGGGAATAAAAAAGCATAAAAGCCCCAGCCATGCAAACAAAATATTGAAAAATCCAAGAATGAGATAGCTCAGGGAGAAAATCCACAGATAGTCGTACCAATGCTTTTTCATGGCAGCACCTCCTGGATTTCTATTACAGACGCAGGGCATTCCCTGGCGCATTTTCCGCATCCCACACATTGTTCTGTAGTAACCCTTGCCATGATTCCATTCCATATTTTAATGGCACCTTTCGGGCAGACCTTGACACAGCAGCCGCATGCAACGCAATCAGTTTCGTTTACAAAAGCCTTTCGTGCTTTCCGGGGTTTCGTTTCCATAGCAGAGCCTCCTTAAGATTGATAAGAAGAGTATACTACAGGGCGGAGCGCAGTTCCGTGATGTTATCACGGAAGGACGGAAATCCAAGGCAGGAAAATGTTGTGCAATAGCCGGAGATAAGGTATAATATCCGTGGAGGCAAAAGTGAGGATGAACAAAAAGCGGATGACATGCTTGCATGGGAGATGTCTTTCGGACATCCCCAAAGCAGATATCATGATTCCGGCGTCAAAAGCACTACAGGTGCTTTTCTGCTGCAAAATACAGATGTGCAGGCTTGTCTGCAACAGCTGTATTTTGTGGCAGAAACCGCGCGAAGCGCCTTCTGACGCCAAGATTATACCAAATTCGCATGTGCAGATGCGTTGGGACATCCCCAAAGGCAGATGCGATGCTTGCATGAGCAGATGCCTTTTTGGACATCTGAACGCGCACGCGAACGAGAAAACCGAAGGTTTTCGAGTTTTTTGCCGGAGCATTGCACAAAGTATAAGGAGAAAGGAGAATTCCAATGACTGCAGACAAGGTTGGATGAAGGGTAAGAGATGAAACGGGTGATTGTAATCGGATGTCCGGGTGCGGGGAAAAGTACCTTTTCGAGAAAGCTGCGTGATAAGACAGGACTGCCGCTGTATTATCTTGATATGCTCTGGCACCAGCCGGACAGGACCAATATTTCGAAGGAGGAGTTCGATGCCAGATTGGCGGAAATTCTTGCAACGGAGTGCTGGATTATTGACGGGAATTATGGAAGGACACTGGAGATGAGGATGAAAGCCTGCGATACGGTAGTTCTGCTTGATTATCCTCTTGAAGTATGTCTAGCAGGGGCGGGGGAGCGGATCGGGAAGAAGCGGGAGGAACTGCCCTGGGTGGAGGAGGAATTTGATGAAGAGTTCCGGCAGTGGATTCTTGAATTTCCGGAGAAAAAGTTACCGCAGATATATCAGCTTCTGGAAAAGTACCGGGAGGGACGGCAGGTTATGATTTTTCATTCCAGGCAGGAAGCGGACGATTATTTTGAGCGGAAGGATACCTGAGAGGAGATGTTGTAAAATGATAAAAGAAATAGAAAAGGCGGACATTGCAGAATGTGTTGCAGTGATAAGGGAAAGCTTTATGACGGTTGCCGACGAGTTTGGTTTTACGGCGGAGAATGCGCCTAGGTTTACTGCGTTTGCCACTACGGAGGACAGGCTTCGCTATCAGATGGAAAATGAAAACCGTCTGATGTATGCCTTTTATGAGGAAGGCAAAATAATCGGATATTATTCGCTTGTGCTGCAGGACAATAGTGAGTGCGAGCTGAATAATCTTTGTGTTGTTCCGGCGCAAAGGCACAGGGGGCTCGGAGGGGAGCTGCTTACGGATGCGTATGCCAGGGCAAGGGAATTCGGATGCAGGAAGCTTAACATAGGTATTGTAGAGGAGAATCAGGTGCTGAAAAAATGGTACGAGAATTACGGATTTCTTTCTACCGGAACAAAGAAGTTCGATTTCTTTCCGTTTACGTGCGGCTATATGGAGAAACGCTTATAAGGAGAAAAGGAGATTGCCATGACACAGCGGGAGCGAATGGAGGCGGGGCTGGTATATGACCCGCGTAATGAGGAGCTGATGGAGGAGCAGCAGATGCGTCTGGAAAAGCTGTATGAGTTTAATGCGACGCGTCCGTCGGAAGGGGAAAAGCGGCAGCGGCTGCTAAAGGAGATGCTGGGCAGCATGGGAGAGGGGTGCTATATCGAGCCGCCGTTTAGGGCAAACTGGGGCGGAAAGAATGTGCATTTCGGGAACCATGTCTATTCCAATTTCAATCTGACCTGTGTGGACGACGCGCCGATTTATGTAGGAAATGATGTAATGTTTGCGCCGAACGTTACGATTGCGACGGCAAATCATCCGATTTCCCCGGAGCTTCGTAAAAATATGCTCCAGTACAACAGGGAGGTGCGTATCGGAGACTGCGTGTGGATTGGAAGCGGTACGGTGATTGTGCCGGGCGTCACGATTGGAGAGAACACGGTAATCGGTGCAGGCAGCGTGGTGACAAGGGATATTCCGGCAAATGTAGTCGCAGTCGGGAATCCGTGCCGCGTGCTGCGGGAAATCGGGGCGCATGACAGGGAATATTTTTATAAGAACGAGAGGATTGACTGGGAAAACCTGAAATAAGGTTACTATTCACAGCCGATATGGTTTCACAAACAGATTCATCAAACTTGTTTGTAAGAAGCTGTTTGTGAAACCATATCAGGACTGCGAAGCAGTCACCCCGCCACATAAGCAAAATAAGGAAAGCGAAGTGAGGATTTGCAAGTTTGCTTGCAAAATCCGAGCGCAGCTTCTATATCATGAGCGAAGCTCATGATATAGAAGCTGCGCAGCAGCGACAGACAGCTTTGTTGGCTGATTTTGCGCATGAGGCGGGGAGGTGCTGTGAATAGTAACGAAATAAGGATATTTTTCATAAAAGTGCTTGACCTTTCCCTTACGGGAACCTTTATAATAGCAATACAGGGATGGTCCGGACATCCGTTGGAAACAAAGGCATAATTTTTGAAACGGAGGTTTTTATGGAAAAGAAGCATTATACAGTGGGTGAGATTGCCGGAATTTCTGGTGTTTCGCCGAAAACGATACGGTTTTATGATGAAAAGGGACTGTTAAAGCCGGTAGGGTATTCCGAGGCTGGCTATCGCTATTATGACGAGACTTCCTTTGTGGCGTTGCAGAGGATTCTTATGTTGCGTTATCTCGGACTGTCCTTGGAGCAGATAGGAGAAGTTGTCTGCAGCAGTACGCAGAGTCTGGAGGAGTCGCTCCAGGAGCAGAAGAAGCTGCTCAATGAAAAGAAACGCCATCTGGACCGTGTGATTGATGCGGTAGAAAAGGTGCAGAATGCGGAGGAGGGAGCCATCTGGGAGAATCTTGTGGAGGCAATCCGGATTCTGGAGATTTCGGATATGGTAATTAAACAGTACCGGAGCGACGAAAATCTTCAAAAAAGAATTAATCTGCACAATTACAGCACCGGGGAGCAGCCTTTTTCCGAATGGGTGTTAGAGAAGCTTGCGCTTTCGGAGGGAATGGATGTTTTGTGCATCGGCTGTGGAAATGCTTCCAACCTGATTGCGGTTGCAGAACAGCTTCCGGAGCATCTTACCTTCCTGCTGACGGATTATTCCGAGGGAATGTTAGAAAAGGCAAGGGAAGGGCTGGCGGCGAAAAAGGCGGTTCTGGATAAGAAGGATATAAAAATCAGTTATCAGGTGACCGATGCGAACTGCCTGTCCGTACCCGGCACCTATGACCGGATTACGGCAAATCACATGCTGTACCACGTAGAAAAGCGGCAGGATTTGTTCCAGAAGGTAAAGCGGCTCTTAAAAGAGGGCGGGATGTTTTGCGCGACTACGGTGGGAGAGAACCATATGAAGGAGCTGCATGAGTTTGTAGAGCAGTTCGATTCCCGTATTGAGATGCCGTTCCAGCGGGTTTCCTGTAACTTCCGGCTGGAAAACGGAAGAGAGCAGTTAGAGCGGGTATTCCAAGGGATTGAGTGTCTGGAATTTGATTCGGATATTCTGGTGGATGCGTCGGAGCCGGTTTATGAATATGTTTATTCCTTTCCGGGGAATACGCCGGAGATAATCAAGGAAAGAAAACAGGAGTTCATACAGGCTGTCGATGAAATAATTCAGAGGGAGGGAGCCTTTTTCATCCATAAATCCACCGGAATGTTCCGGTGCAAGGCATAATATCCGCGAAGGCAAAAGTGAAGAGCTCCAAAAGGCAGATGCCATGCTTGCATGAGCAGAAGCCTTTTGGACCTCTGAACGCGCACGCGAACTCGAAAACCGAAGGTTTTCGAGTTTTTTGCCGGAGCGTTGCACATGGTATAATATTATCTGGGGCTGCTCCGGCAGATGATACAAGGAGAATGCAGAATGAATTTATTACTTACAGCCTTCCGGGGAAGCTCGGCAGAGTATTTGGTCAAAGGAAGCCGGTATGATACCCTGCTTTTGCCGAATGATAAGGAGAAGGATGCCAAGGTGCTGTTTGCCGCGTTGCGGCAGAACACTTATGACTATATTATCAGTTTGGGGCAGCGCCCGAATATAAAAAACAAGGTACATATCGAAACGACTGCGCGCAATGGCGGGAGCAGTCTGGAAACCGGCTTTGACTGTGAATATTTTCAAGGGATGCTCCTGCAGAACGGGATTGCTGCCAAGCTTTCGCAGAATGCAGGAACCTCCTACTGCAACAGCATTTACTGGAACGGGATGTCCTATCTGGCGGAGCACGGTCTGCATACCCGGATGGTGTTTCTGCATGTACCGTTCCGGAAAAATATCGGAGCAATGGAAGAAAGCCTGAAAAATATTCTGACGGAACGGCTGCATACGCTGCTTCCGGAGAGCAGGGTGCTTGTATTTGATTTAGGCGGGACACTGATGGAATATACAGGAATGCCTGCTTCCTGGACAGATTATTACGAGCAGGGCTTTGCGGCGATTGACCGGTACTATGACTGTAATGCGTCTGCTTCTGATATTAAGAGGTCGGTAGAGATATTGACGTCATTCAATCCGAGGGTTTGCTACAGGGAAGAGGAGTATGCGCCGGAGGTTATTTTTTCAAAGGCATTGGAGCACTGGCAAAAGGAGCTCCCGTTCGGGCAATGCGCATATAAATTTTATGAAGGCCTGAACTTAAAGGCAGTCATTTATCCTGATGTGATTCCTGTGCTGACCTCATTAAAAGGGAAAGGATACCGGATTGCGGCGCTGACAGACCTGCCGACGGCAATGCCGGAGGGGCTGTTTCAAAAAGACATAGAGCTGTTGCTGCCGTATCTGGATTTTTATGTTTCTTCTCTCAGCTGTGGTTTCAGAAAACCAAATGGCAGAGGGCTGCAGCTGATAGCGGAGCGGTATCATGTCCCGGTTACGGAGCTGACATTTATCGGCGATGAGGAAAAGGACAGGGAAACGGCACATCGTGCAGGGTGCCGTTTTCTCTGGCTGGACAGAAAGGAAAAGAACAGAGGGGATATTTGTGATTTGTATGGAGTAAAGAATCTTTCCTGAAATGCCGATAAAATAGAAAACGGAGTTTATAGTTGCTTTTCAAGGAGGAGGATAACAGTATGGTAAAGATAGGAGCGTATCAGCAGACAGCAGGCTATCAGCATAGCACAGTAAACAAAAGAGAAAAGCAGCAGACAGGACAGGCTGCTTCGGCAGGTAAAGCACAGTCTTCGGGGTATGTGGACCAGAAAAAAGAGTCGACGCTTTCACGCGGGGCACAGAATGTTTTAAAACAGCTCAGGGAAAAATACGGCGACATGGATTTCATGGTGGCAGACTTTAAGGATGCGGCAGAGGCAAGGGAAACTCTTTCCAGAGGGACAAAGGAGTTTTCTGTTCTTTTTTCCAGTGAGGAGCTGGAGAAGATGGCTTCGGATGAGAAGTATCTGGAAGAGAAGATAAGGGGCATGGAGGGCGCTGTCCGTATGTCCGAAGAGATAAACCAGAAGTTTGGCTTTGAGCGTGCTTTCGGGAAGGAAGGTACGGTGGGCGTCGGCATCGCCAGAATCGGTATTGCGTTTGGGGATAACGGTACGACAAAATTCTTTGCAGAGCTGGAAAAGTCAGGGGAAAAGCAGAGAGAGCACATAGAGGAAGCCAGAAAAGAGAAGCGTACCGCGAAAAAGGCAGAAGAAAAAAAGGCGGGAAAGGACTTCCAAAGCTATGTAAGGAATAGTACCGATGTGAAACGGACGACCGTTCAGGCGGACAGTATGGAGGAGCTTCTTGAAAAAATAGGAGCAGTGGACTGGGATGCCGTTAAGGCAGAACGGCTGCCGGAGAGCGGAAGGCAGTATGATTTTCATATCTGATAAAAAGGCAGGGGCATTACCGTGAAAGTAACGGGTGCTCCTGCTGTTTTTTCTTTTTGTCTGCATTTTCTTTAGGGGCAGCCGCCCGGCTGCGATAGCCCTTCTATTTGCTTGTCCATTTTTTTATCAAAATAAAATTAAAAAAAGGTATTGACTCTCCTCTTAGGTCAGATGGTAAACTATCCTTAGATTGCAATCTATCATCACGAAACGAGGTAAAAGGAAATGCTGCAGATTGGAGAATTTTCCAGGGTGTGCCAGGTCAGCGTTAAGACGCTTCACCACTATGACAAAATCGGGTTGCTGGTTCCGGCAGAGGTGGACCGCTTCACGGGCTACCGTTATTACAGAACCGGGCAGATTGATACCATGAACTATATCCAGCGTCTGAAACGCTACGGCTTTTCCCTGGAGGAAATCCAGTACCTGATTACCGTTTCGGATTACAAAGAGCTCGCGGCTGCGCTGCGGGGACAAAAGGAAAAGCTGAAGCGGGAGCAGCAGGAGATGGCCATTATCCTGAACGAGCTTCAGACGCACATTTCTGTATTTGAAAGGACAGGTGACATTATGACATATCAGAAGAGTTATACAATTGAAGTGAAGCATTCTCCGGCAGTGAATGTTCTGGCAACGCGCGCCGTGATGGGGGTGGATGAGTTTGGCAGGTATTACGGGACGCTTTTTGAGCGCGTGCCGAAGGAGCATGTCACACCGACCGGATTAAACGGCGCAAAGTATTATGACGAGGAGTTTAATAAGGACTCTTCGGACATTGAAGTGTTTATCGGGATTCAGGAAAAGGATAAGGCAGATACGGTACTGGAGCCGTGCGAGTGTGCGATGACAGTGCATCACGGAGGCTATTCCACGCTCTCGGAGGCATATGGTGCGATTGTTTCATGGATTATTGAGAATGGCTACGAGATGGCAGGAGCGCCGTTCGAGCTTTATATCAAAACACAGTTTGACTCGCTTTCGCCGGAGGACTGGGAGACAGAGGTATATTTCCCGGTGCGGAAGAAGTAGACGGAGACGGTGTGTCCAGCGGCGCACGTTTCCAACGGGTGTAAGTCATGTGTTCTGCAAGCTGTTATCAGCTTGCCAGTGGAAGTTTGGTCAAGGTAATCGACAGTGAGCCTTGTAGCAAGCATCCAATGCTTTTTGGTGAATAGATCACGCTTTTCAGAGGAAAGCATATAGAGGGATAGTGGGTGGTTATAAACATGGCTGGTAGAAAATTTCTTTGCTAGCCATGTTTTTTCTTGACATTTATAGGAACAGGCGATATACTTGATTTATCAAACTATACAAAAACTATCTTGAAATTGTATAATGTGATAAAAAGAGGGTGATATCATGAGCGAAAGTCTTAAAACGGTTTTTGACAGGCATGGCGGACTAATGCGAACTGCAGAGCTTAAAGAGGAAGGTTTTTATTATAAGAAGATCCAACAATTGCTGAAAGATGGCGAAATCGAACAGGTGAGACGAGGCTATTATCAGTATTCAGGAGAGGATTCCTTTTCGGATATTCCCACCATTACTACACTTTTTCCGGATGGGGTAATCTGCATGGAAAGTGCTTTGGATTACTATGGATACACGGACAGGACTCCGGCGGTCTGGCATCTGGCAGTAGATAATAAGAGCACAAGGACCAGATTCTATATTGATTATCCTAGTGTAAAGCCGCATTTTATTAGGAGTGACCGTTATCAGATAGGGATAGAAGAAGCGGAAATTGATGGGAAGCCAGTCAAGATATACGACAGGGAAAGAACGATTTGTGATCTCCTTCTTCATAGGAACAAAGTGGACGGAGAAGTTTTCAATGTAGCTATCCGGCGATATGTCCAAGATCCGAAGAAGGTCACGGCGAGGCTTATGAAGTACGCAAAACTGCTTCATGTAGAAAAAAAGGTAAGGGAGGTATTGGGAGTATGGCTATAAAGAATATGGCGGCATCGGTATTGACGAGATTGAAAAATCAGTCAAAAGAAGAAGGAATTCCATTTCAGATGGTACTTCAGCTTTTTGCGCAGGAAGAGTTCTTGAGAAAGCTATCTCTTTCTGAATATGCCGATAATTTGATTCTAAAGGGTGGAATGTTTATTTATACGCTTACAGAATTTGATTCAAGACCGACAAGGGATATTGATTTTCTGATAAAGAATCTTCATGGAAGCATGGAGAACATAGAGCAGACAATGAGAGATATCTGCAACATCAGTACAGGGAATGATTTTATAACGCTGGAAGTTTTGGGTACAGAAACTATTTCGGTGGATAAAAAATATCCCGGTATAAAAACTTCTTTTATGGGACGTATTGGAAAGGTGAGGATTCCGTTTTCCATTGATGTCGGTATTGATGATGTGATTGTACCTAATCCGGTTAAAAGGTCGATTGTTACAAGGCTGCCTGGTTTTGTTTCTTCGGAGGTGTTCACCTATTCATTGGAAAGTACTATTGCAGAAAAGTTTGATGCAATTCTTCAGAGAATGGCCGGAACAAGTAGGATGAAGGATTTTTATGACATCTATTATCTGTCCGGGCTATTTGATTTTGAAGGAATAGTTCTTATTGAAGCGGTTAGAAGTACTTTGGCTCATCGCAATAGAGAATTGTCGGCTGATGTTTTTGCGGAAATTGCAGATTTTAAGAACAACAATGTGTTGAATACCCAGTGGAAGGCATTTGATCCGGCAAAAGAAGCGGGATTATTGTTTGATGATGTACTGGACAGGCTGGCGGTATTTCTCGAACCAATCTATCAGAACATACTGAGGAAAACAGATTTTGATAAACGATGGAGCTGCGAAAGTAAGCTTTGGATGTAAGAAAGGAATGTTAAGGACTATAGGAAGCTCAGAGCTGAAAAATTTGTCTCATGGATTATTGAGAATGGCTACAAGATGGCAGGAGCGCCGTTCGAGCTTTATATCAAAACGCAGTTTGACTCGCTTTCACCGGAGGACTGGGAGACAGAGGTATATTTCCCGGTGCGGAGGAAGTAGACGGAGACGGTGCTGCATCTGCCAGTGGTCAGATGGAAATGGCAACACAATTAGCTTACACAAAGCCCCCGGGTGAGGTCCCGGGGGTTTTAAGATTGTCAGAAATATGGAAACTCCGGTAAGTATTCTATTGGAAAAAGTGAAAATATATGGTACAATATGGGAAATGAATGTAAAGTTTGAATTCAGGAGTACATCGGGTTTGTTCGGTGGAGGTAAATTACGATGAAATATCCTAAAATGATAATATTTGATTACGGGCATACCCTTTTATACGAGCCTGGCTGGGATGCTGTTAAAGGGAATGCGGAGCTGTTGAAGTATGCGACAAAGAATCCAAATCATTGTACTCTTGAGGAGGTCAGAAGGAGCGCGGAACCCGAGGGCGTCATGCGCCCGCATGTGAACATTTGCATATCCACGAATGGAATGAGATGATAGATTTGTTGGAGAGATTAAGAGCGTAAAGAAGCAGAAGACACGGTTTGTTGGATAGGGGGCCGGTATGAACAACGTATACCACGATATTTTCAGGGCGATTCACGAAGGAAAATGGTTGAAAATAGAATATGAGAACAGGGAGAATCAGGTTACCAGGTACTGGATAGGGATTTGTGGTTTAAATCCGGTAAAACGCACGATAGCTGTTGACGGGCTGCATTTAAGCAAATATACGACAAAGTCATATGATACGATTTATATAGATTCGATTTTGTCTTCGCAGATTGTAGAGGGCTCCTATTGTCCGGTAAATACTGCCCTGGTGAGGGATATTTATCTGAATCCGCATAAATATAAGACGTTGTTTGATAACGTAGCCAATTTGAAGATTCTGAATTATTTGGAGATGTGTAACCGTATGGATACCACACCATATTATTCGGACTTTGAGCTGGTACGGTTTCTGGACAGGGAAAGCTTTCATGGGGAGAGCTATCAGCTTACGGCCGCGCAGTTCCAGACCATTGTGAAGAATTTCCAGTACAAGATGGAAGAGCGGGAGAGAAAGGACGGGAAGCTGGTCATTCAGCAGCTTGCGCTGAATGTCTTAAGTATACATACCAGCAAGGGCTTGTATGTGCTGGCTTATAGAAGGCTGCAGCTTGATGTAAAGAATAAGGTTTTGCGGCCGGATGACGAAATCACGATATGTACGGAGTTTACCTTGGGTGAGACGAAGGAGAATATCCGGAAGTATCTGGACGCGGAGGAGTATGAGATTTTAAGGGACTTTGAAGCAAATCAGGAGCGGATTAAGGATTGTGTGACGAAGCATGCCAGACAGGTGATGGGTGTGGATGATATGCCTTATATAATCGGTCTTGGAATGGAAATTGTGCTGGATTTGCACAAGGAATACCGGGCAATCATAGAGCGATACAATGAGGGAAAAGCGGCCGTACCTATCAAGGCTTTTTTCGGGGATCTCCTGAACCGGCCCATACGGAAAAAAGATTATCCGATTACCCTGATTAACAGGCAGATTAATCTGGACCAGCTCCTGGCAATCAACAATGCCATGAAATATCCGGTGGCGTATATCCAGGGGCCTCCCGGAACAGGTAAGACGAATACGATTATCAATACGATAGTAACGGCATTTTTCAATGAGCGGACAGTTCTCTTTGCCTCATATAATAATCATCCGATTAACGGTGTATTTGAGAAGCTGACCGATATTGAGTACAAGGGGAGAAAGATTTTATTTCCTGTGCTGCGGGTAGGAAATATGGACAAGCTGAAGGAAGCAATCCAGTATATTAAAGCTGTATATTTGCAGGCTCAGAAAATAAATATATATGAATCTACCCTGGATCGAAAAAAGGGCGACCGGATTGAACGGGCTAAGAAGCTGTCAAATCTGTTGAAAAGGTATGAGGATGTATTGGATTTGAAAGAGCGGCGGGAAACGCTGAACAGGATGATGGAGTATCAAAGCAGGCGTAAGGCTTCGTTGGAAATGGTTCCTTTTCAGGCGGATTTACAGGGCAGGCAGCTGAACCAGGTCCAAAACAGAATAAATACATTGGGAGAAATAACGGACAAGGAGGCGCTCGAGCTTCTGGATAATGATTTGGAGGAGCTGTACCAGTATCTTTTTTATACTTCTGCCCGCTATATTAAAAGGCTTGGTGAGGAAAAATATAAGGAGCTGCGTTACATTTTATTTGAAGAGGGGGAGGATACACAGGTTATCAGCTTCAGCAAGTATCTTAGCAGGACGGATAATGTGAAAAAGCTGCAGAGGATTTTTCCAGTTATGATTACCACCTGTATCTCCGCACATAAGCTGGGCGGACCGGAGCCTGCGTTTCACATGGTAATTATAGATGAGGCAAGCCAGTGTAATACGGCGGTTTCCTTGGTGCCGGTAATCCGGGGGGAAAGCCTGATGCTGGTGGGGGACCCGCAGCAGCTGAATCCTGTGATTTTGCTGGATGAAATATCAAACCAGAAGCTGCGGAAGCGTTATCAGGTAGCAGACGAGTATGATTACCGGAAAAATTCCATTTATAAGACATTTCTTGCCTGTGACGCAGTAAGTGATGAGGTGCTGCTACATAATCATTATCGCTGTCATCCGAAAATCATTGAATTTAATAATAGGAAGTATTATAATTCGATGCTGAATATCTGTTCCCACAGCACGGAGCCGCAGCCTCTTGTATATCTTGATGTAAAGAGTAATTACAGTGACATTAAGAACACGGCTGGCCGGGAGGTGGAGGAGGTTGTTCAATACGCGCGCCGGAATGAGGGTAAGGCAATCGGAGTCATCACGCCTTTTGTAAATCAGAAGAAGCTGATTGAGGAGGCGATACAGCGGGAAGGGCTGCAAAATGTGACATGTGGAACGGTGCATGCCTTTCAGGGAGATGAGAAGGATATTGTGTTGTTTTCTACGGCGATTACCGCCCAGACACAGGCAGGAACCTATGAGTGGCTGAAAAATAATAAGGAGCTTATCAATGTAGCGACTTCCCGTGCGAGGGAGAAGCTGGTGGTTCTCGCGGATTCTGAAAATCTGGCACGGCTGCATCAGAAGGACGGGGAGGATGACCTGTTTGAGCTTGTGGAGTATGTGAAAAGGAACGGGGACTCTCCAATCACTGAAAAACGTGCAAATTCCAGGGCATTAGGTGTAAAGCCTTTCAGTACGGCGACGGAGGAGGCTTTTATGCTCAATCTGAATCATGCGCTAGAGAATATCTGGCTGTCGCAGAATCGTTATAGTGTAAAGAAGGAGGTAGCGATTTCACAGGTTTTTGAAAATAATGTCAGCTATGATGATTTATTTTATTCAGGGCGTTTTGATTTTGTCGTGTACGAGCGTCAGGGAAGGCTTGACATTCCGGTGCTTGCCATAGAACTGGACGGCAAGGAACACTTTGAGGACGAGATAGTGAAGAATCGTGACCGGAAAAAGAACGAAATCTGCCGCGCCCATAACATGCAGATCATCCGTGTGGAAAACTCCTATGCGAGACGCTATAACTATATTAAGGAAATCCTGATTAGCTATTTTTCTGTTGTACATTAAATAAGGGAAGCGCTGATTAAATCATCGCTTCCTCAGACATAGGTATAATGTAAGTTCCTTTGTCATATACTTTGTTCACAAAATCTTCACAAAGAAATTAGCACTCACCTCTTGACAGTGCTAATAATATGTGTTATAGTACAGGTAGAACAAAGAAAGGAACAAGAATCCTGAAGTTCTTTCCCTTCGGTTCTGGTTTTCAGGTAACAGGAAGGCAAATTAATTTAGCAAAGGAGAGATGACCTATGTTGATGCCAAGTATTTTTGGGAAAAATTTGTTTGATGACTTTTTTGACTATCCGTTCGGCAGGCTTACGGCAGGCTCGGGGGACCTGATGAAAACCGATGTGAAGGAGACCGGTCAGGCCTATGAGATTACGATGAATCTGCCGGGAGTGAAAAAGGAGGATGTTAAGGCGGAGCTGAAGGACGGCTATCTGACGATTACCGCCGGGACGAACACAAGCTCGGAGGAGAAGGCGGAGGATGGCAGATATATCCGCAGGGAGCGCTATACCGGCTCCTGTAGCAGAAGCTTCTTCGTAGGGGAGCAGGTGACGGAGGAGGACATTAAAGCGAAGTTTGAGAACGGGACGCTGGTGATGCAGATTCCTAAGCTGGAAGAGCAGCCTGCGGTAGAGAAAAAGAAATATATTGCCATTGAGGGCTAAAGGAAAGCGTCATGGTGTCCTGCCTGATACGAGTCCGGAAGAACTCCGGATTTGTATCAGCGCGCAGAGGACCTGACTAACCGGAAAGAGGGGCTGCGCACGAAGCGCGCCCCTTTTTTACAACAAAAAACATTCTTTCTGCATCATTTCATTACAATAATTCCAATCCTATTCCGATATATAATTTAATCGACGGGAGTACATAGAAAGCAGAGCTTTTGTACCATGCTATCCGGGGATATCCGGAGGAAGGCGGGAACGCGGATGGAATCAGTGGAATTTTACTGGAGAATTGTATCGTACTTATATGTCATGGCGGATATGGCGGGAATGGGCTATTTCCTTTACCGCTTTGCCAGACCCTTTGTGGAGCGTAAGCATAAGGCGCCCTATATCGGGGTCGTTTATTTTGCTATAATGACAGTGCTTTATTTTTTGCCCTTTGAGATGGAGAATGCCGTGGCGTACGGGATAGGAATCCTGGCGTCGTTTTTTGTTATGTGCGGGATAGACAAAAGGAATTACCGGCAGAAGGTGTTTATCGCCGTAACGTTCTTTACCCTGCGCTGGCTTTCTGCCTATATGATATCGGAAATCAGCCTTTGTCTGTATCAGCAGATTATCAATACGCCGTATCTGATAGAGCACAAGATGTTACAGCTGGGATGCTATATCGGCGCGGAGCTTTTGGAACTGGCGCTGCGCTTCCTGATGATGGGAGTCAGCGTGTATTCTATTACAAAGGCCTACGTATATAAGCGGGGAAATATGTCCTTCAAGGAGCTGTTTATGCTGGCTGCGCCGTCTGTTGCAGGGATGACCGAGTATGTGGTGATACGTTATTACCGGGGCTGGTTTGAGGAAAATGCAGGGAAGGAAGCGCCGGGGATTTACGGTGCAGTTGCATTTCTGCATTATGGGATGTCGATTATTACGATTGTGGTGGTGACGGTATTGTTCCAGAATATCCGGGCGCGGCAGGAGGAAAGGCTGCAGAATGAGCTGCTTGCCGCGCAGATTGACACGCTCCGGCGGCATATCGGACAGATGGAGGAGCATTACCGGGAGCTTCGCAGGCTCCGGCACGATATGGCAAATCATATCCTTACCCTGGAACGGCTGTATGCCGGGAATAAGCTCCGGGAGACGGAAGCCTACGGTGCGGATTTAAAGGCAGCGCTTGCCGGGATGGCAGGGGAAATAAAAAGCGGGAATCCTGTGACCGATGTGATTTTGCAGGAAATGAAAACCGGGATGGAGAAAAGGGGCATCCGGTTTGAGACGGAATTTTATTTTCCGGAGGGTACGGGAGTCAATGCCTTTGATGTCAGCATAATATTAAATAATGCCCTGCAGAATGCGGCGGAGCATGCGGGAGAGTGCAGGGAGCCGCGGGTAGCCGTGCGTTCGTACCGCCGGGGCAACGCTTATATGATAGAGGTAAGGAACAGCTTTACGGGAGAACTGCAATGGGACGAGGAAACCGGCCTGCCGCTTACGACGAAGGAAAGCCCGGAGGGACACGGATACGGGCTTTCCAATATCCGCAGGGTGGCGGAAAAATACTCCGGGACAATCCGCATTGAGGGAGGGGGCGGGGAGTTCTGCCTCAGCGTCCTGCTGATGCTGGAATGAGAGGGGTAAGCCGTGCTATTTCGTGATTTTAAACGGGATACCGCCTTCACATAACCCTTGGCGAATAAAATATTAAAAACAGTACGGAGACTCATGCCGAGTTTATCAAAGAGAGCCTCGGCAGCAGATTTTAAGTCGCTATCCATGCGGATGCTGATATTACTGGAGGTAGATTTTGCCGTAATTATCATCCTTTCTTTAGGATTCTATGTATATTACATACCATTTGCACGAAAAAATCAATGACTTGCACGAAAAAATTGAAATATTCGGGGTATTTGACTCCCTGGGACATAGGGTACTATACAAAATACGGGAATCGTAAGGATTCTGCCTTATGGACAGAACCATAGATTTATGCTAAAATGTAGGTGTTTTACTGCAAAAGTGCGGGCGGGACTATGGCAGAATGAAATTTTTCGAATTTTTTTATAAAAAACCCAATAAAACGGAGGAGTTATTTGTCTTTCTATTGTTGGAATAGTGCGGTCATACAAAAGGAAGGATGCATATGGAACAGCTGGAGGAGTTAGTAGTACGGTTTCAGGACGGGGACCAGGCGGCGCTCGCGGAGATTTATGAGAGGACGAGCCGCTATGTGTATTTTACCTGTATCGGTTTTGTGAAAAACGAGCAGGATGCGGCAGATATTTCGCAGGAGGTTTATCTGACGGTAATGCAGCAGATTGACACGCTCGAGGATGCCGCAAAGTTTCTGTCGTGGCTGAACCGCATTACCGTGAATAAGTGCAGGAATCATCTTACAAAGAAGGCGCCTGTACTGATGGAGGAGGATACGTTAGAGGAGTGTCTGCCGGAAACGGATGAAGCATTTCTGCCGGAGGAGTATGTGGAAAGCAAGGAGAAGCGGGAGATTGTGCTGCAGATTATGCGTTCCTCTCTTTCGGATGTACTTTATCAGACCATCTTGCTGTATTACTTTAACGAGATGACGGTCCCTGAGATTGCCGAGGCAATGGACTGTCCTGCCGGTACGGTTACATACCGTTTGAGCGTTGCGAGGGCGAAGATAAAGGAGGGCGTGCTTCATTACGAAGAAAAGCATGACGAGAAGCTTTACGGTCTTACCGCACTGCTGTTTTTTGGCAGGCTCTTTACGGCAGAGGCAGCGGAACTGGCAGTTCCCGGACTTCCGGAAAGTATTTTGGGCGCAGCTTCCACAGAATCAGTCGTTGCAGAGGCAGCCAAAGAAGGAGTGAAACGAATGTTTAAAACATTAAAAGCAAAATGTATTGCCGGGCTTCTTTCCCTGGCAGTGGTAGGCGGAGGGATTACGGCAGCAGTTGTTGTAAGCAGCAATAATGACAAGGAGGTCGTACAGGAGGATGACAGGAACAAAACGCAGGATGACAAGAATAACGTAAAGGAACCGGATAAGCAGCCGGACGACAAAAAACCGGATAATGTAAAGCCGGATGATAAGAAGGATGTCACCCCGGAAGTTACAAAGACGCCGACTGCCGGTGCAGAGAAGGATTATAAGACAATGGCAGACCAGATAGATGCCGCTGCGATTATCTATCTGGAGGCAATGAAGGCGGGAGATATCGAAACAATACTTTCCCTGACAGATCCGGAGAGCTGGCTATATAAAAAATTGTCCGGAATCAAGGAGTATGAGACAGGGAAGGAATTTATCCGTACCGTTTCTTCCAATCTGCGTTACGGGGCAATCGAAGAGGGCTCAACGGAATACCGGTTAAAGGATGAGCTTGAAAGAGGAAAGGATGAGTTTTATCTGAAGCAGTATCTTGCCTTGCCTCATACTGTGCTGTTTCGTGAACTGCTGACAGTTCCCGGTGTGGTATTTGAAGAAGGAGAACATATCCCGGAAGGGTATAAGGTGGAATCTGCAGAAGAGGCAATGCGGATTGTCCGTACCGTGATGGAGAAAATTCCGTTATCTTCCAGTAATATCAGCGTAGAGTTACAGGAGGACGGAACCTTTTATTTTGATATCACGGGGGCTTTCTCAATGATAGATTCGACAAAATTCGGTTCGGACGAGACATTTTTAGAGGAGTTCCTTTCGGAGTCCATTTATGGAGGAACAACGGTAGGAGCATCCGATGGGGGATTCGAGGGTCAGTATGAGGAATGGGAGCAGCTGCTTTCGCTGTTAAAGAGTGGAGATTTTACCGGGCTGTATGAGCTGGCAAGTGGGGAGCCTGGGACATACGGGCGTGCTCATAAGTCTCCGGAGGGATTGACTGAGGAGCAGCGGGCATTTTTTGACAGCTATCTGGAGCAGATAGAGGTTTACTTTTCTGATGTCACCTGGAATAAAACGAAGTCACGCAGTACGACGATAATGGTGGTTTCACCTGCGCTTAGTCTGGATAAAGAAGAGATGGCATGGCTGACGGAAAACGGAGTAAAGGAAGACGATATTGCATGGCGTATCGGCGGCGAAGATAAAAGCGATTTGAAGCGTGCGATGGAAAGGTTCCTGTCTTTCTGGGATGATGCAATTTCCTATGTCGAATACAGAATAAAATAGCGTTTGGTCTATCTCCTTTTCCGGTGTGTGGTCTGCTTTGTTTCTTTGCGTTTTACCTGAAAATGGAAGGAACGGTAACTGTTTTGCTGCGGAATCTGCGGACGGGATTACAGCAGAATGAAATTTTAAAAATTTTAAAAAAAACCCAACAAAACGGAAGAGCTATTTGCCTTTCTGATGTTGGAATAGTGCAGTCATACAAAAGGAAGGATGGATATGGAGCAGCTGGAGGAGTTAAAAGAGTTAGTAGTACGCTTTCAAGGCGGAGACCAGACGGCGTTCGGGGAGATTTATGAGAGGACGAACCGCTATGTTTACTTTACCTGTATTGGTTTTGTGAAAAATGAGCAGGATGCGGCGGATATTTCACAGGAGGTGTATCTGACGGTAATGCAGCAGATAGATACCCTGAGAGATACCGCAAAGTTCCTGCCGTGGCTGAACCGCATTACCGTAAATAAGTGCAGGAATCATCTCACAAAGAAAGCGCCTATACTGATGGCTGAGGATACATTAGAGGAGTGTCTTCCAGAAACGGACGAAGCGTTTCTGCCGGAGGAGTATGTGGAGAGCAAGGAGAAGCGGGAGATAGTGCTGCAGATTATGCGCTCCTCTCTTTCGGATGTACTCTATCAGACCATTATGCTATACTATTTTAACGAGATGACGGTCCCTGAGATTGCTGAGGCAATGGACTGTCCTGTTGGTACGGTTACGTATCGTCTGAGCTCTGCAAGGGCAAAGATAAAGGAGGGTGTGCTTCATTACGAGGAAAAGCACGGCGAGAAGCTTTACGGTCTTACCGCATTGCTGTTCTTTGGCAGGCTTTTTACAGCAGAGGCAGCCGGGCTGGAAGTTCCTGTGCTTCCAGAAGGTATTTTCTGTGCTGGTTCCACAGAATCAGTCGCTGCAGTGGCAGCCAAAGAAGGAGTGAAAGGAATGCTTAAGACATTAAAAGCAAAATGTATTGCCGGGCTTATTTCCCTGGCAGTGGTAGGCGGAGGGATTACGGCAGCAGTTGTTGTAAGCAGCAATAATGACAAGGAGGTTGTACAGGAGAATGACAGGAACAAAACGCAGGATGACAAGGACAACATAAAGGAACCGGATAAACAGCCGGATGATAAGGAGGATGTTACCCCGGAAATTACAAAGACGCCGTCTGTGAATGAAGAGAAGGATTGTAAGACAATGGCAGAAGAGATTGATGCCGCTGCGATTTCCTATCTGGAGGCAATGAAGGCAGGGGACATCGAAACGATACTTTCTCTGACAAATCCGGAGAACGAAGTATATGAAGATTTATCCAGAATTAACAAGTATGCGTCCGGGAAGGAATTTATCCGTACTGTTTATACCAAATTGCGTTATGGAGAGATAGAGGAGGGCTCTACAGAATACCAGTTATTTGAAAGCGGCTTGAACCGGTTTTCTCTGAAGCAGTATGTTGCTCTGCCCGATACGATGATGTTTGACGAGATGCTGTTGGTTCCCGGTGTGGTATTTCAGGAAGGAGAACACATTCCGTCAGAGTATCAGGTGAAGTCGGAAGAAGAAGCGATGCAGATTGTCCGTACTGTAATGGAAAAGGTTCCACTAGCTTCCTATAATATTGAGGTAGAGTTGCAGGAGGATGGAACCTTTTATTTTGATATTGAATGGGGTTATTATATGCTTAAGTATTTGCGAGATGTGCTAGATGCCGATTCCAGCGAGATGCTGTTGGCGGATTTCCTTTCGGAGTCTATTCCCGGTGGAAAAACGGTAGGAGTATTGGACGAGGAATTCAAGGGCCGTCAGGAGGAATGGGAGCAAATGCTTTTGCTGTTAAGGAAAGGGGATTTTAACGGGTTGTATGAGTTGACAAGAAGGGAGCCTGAAACATATGTTGACTTAGGAGCGTACACAGGGTATACTTATAGTTCTCCGGAGGGATTGACTGAGGAGCAGCGGGCATTTTTTGACAGCTATATAAAGCAGATAGAGGTTTATATTAGAATGAACATAAGTAGTGCTAAAGTGATGTTGGTTGCACCCGCGCTTAGTTGGGACGAGGAAGAGATGGCGTGGCTGACGGAAAACCAAGTAAAAGAAGTCACTTTCTCAGGGCGTATCGGTGGTGATGAGACCGAACATTTGAGTGAGGAGATGTACTACTTTCTAACTCCTTGGCAGGATGCAATCTTGTATGCGGAATATAACATAGAATAGCACTTTGTATGTCCGCCGCAGAAAGGATAGCGTTATGGAAATTCCTGTTTTAAGAGAGCCGGCTGCCATGCTGCTGATTGGCAGCTGGCTCCTGCTGCAGTGTTATGATAGTGTAACCAGGGAGGATGTGCGGGCACATCTTCTCTGCGTGTCCGGAAGGCTTGTTCTTGTCACAGGCTTTCTTTTGCTGTATCCTTTTCCGGTTTGCGGGCTGCTTTATTTCTTTTCGTTTTACCCGAAGACGGAGCGGAACGGGAGCAGTCGGTGGCTGTCCGGTCTCCAGATTGTGCTTCCGGCGGGAGCGGCGTTTTTCTGCGGGGCAGGGACGGCGGCGGAAACGAGACTTTTCCTGACGGCGGGCATTTTTCTTTCGGCACTTTTTCTGGCAGTATCAGAGTTTGTGCTGCAAAGCCTTGTCCTGAAAAACCGGATGCTGTACCGGCAGATGGAGAGGGCGGCGTTAAGCGAGCTGGACGTGAAGAACCTGAACCGGGAAATCAGCCTCTATGCGCAGACCGCCGAGCAGAACGCGAGGTTCGAGGAGCGGGAGCACATTGCAAGAAACATTCACAATGTGGTCGGGCATACGATTACGTCGGCGTTAGTTTCCCTGCAGGCATACGAAGTGTTAAAGGAAAGCCAGCCTGTGCGGGCAGAGGAGAAGCTGACCGCAGCCTCTGAGCGGATGCACCTTGCCCTCGAGGAAATCCGGCGCGCGGTGCGTGTTCTGGACGCGGAAACCGGGGAAATCGATATGCGGGACTTCTGCAGTCTGCTTGCAACGGAGCTTGCGAAGTTTTCCGAGGATACCGAGCTTAAGATTGTGCATAATTTTCAGGAGCTTTGCGACACGGGACAGGGAGCCATATTAGGGAAGCCTGCCTGTGAGTTTTTACACTCCGTGCTGACGGAATGCTTAAACAACGGCATCCGCCACGGCGGAGCCACCGCCTTTTTCGTAGTTCTGGCGTGTGATGTCTGGCATATCCGGCTGACGGTGTCGGACAACGGAAGCGGGTTCGGGTCGCTGACCGCCGGGGAACAGGAAGGACGTCTCCGGCAGGGCTTCGGACTGTGCAAAATGGAGGCATATGCAAAGCGGCACGGCGGAAGCTTCCAGTTTCAGGCAGAGAACGGATTTAAAGTCACGGTGGGGCTGCCGCTTGCAGGGAGAACTGACAGAACCTGAGTTCCTGCATTTTTAGGTGACATTTCAGGTTCCGTAGGTTGCCTGCTGTCTGATTTTTGCATTTGTCCGAAGGACCGCGTCCTGGAGCTCGCCGGAATCGCCTCTTAGGGCTGGTTAGGCGCGAGGACGCTCCCGAGCGGCTTAACAGCCCTTGGAGGAAGTTTGGTGGAGCGTAAGCGCATGCAAAAATCAGACAGCGGGCAACCAGCGGAACAAAAAACGGCGGGTAAAATGCAGGAACTCAGACAGAGGAAACGGAGGAGACAATGGCGGTTCGGGTATTTCTGGTGGATGATGAGGAGCTTTTGACGGAAAGCATGGAGATTATTCTTACGGTAAAGGGGCAGATGGAGGTTGTCGGGACGGCGAAAGACGGAAAAGAGGCGTTAGAGCGGCTTGCCAAAGTGACTGCGGATATTGTGTTAGTCGACCTGAATATGAAGGGGATGGGCGGCCTGGAGCTGATACCGAGGCTGAAGGAGCAGTACCCGCAGTTAAAGCTTCTGGTACTGACGACCTTTTATGACGATTCCTATATTACACGGGCAATCTCCGGCGGGGCGGACGGCTATCTGTTAAAGGACAGCTCGGCGGATACCGTGATTAAGGCGATTCACCAGCTGCTTGCCGGGCAGAGCATCCTTGCGGGAAAGGTTCTGGAGGCGCTGTCGCGGATGATGGCGGCAGCCAGGGGAGGAGACAAGGGAACCGGAGGGAATACATGGGCAGGTGACGGGGCAGCCAGGGGAGGAGGTAAAAGGACCGGAGGGGATATACAGGCGGCAGACAGGAGGCTTCCGGAGGACCTGACACCGCGGGAACTGGAGATATGCGGACTTCTGACAAAGGGGCTTAGTAACGGCGAGATTGCGGCGGAGCTGTTTCTGGCGGAGGGGACCGTGAAAAATTATATGATGTCGATTTACGATAAGTTTGCCATCCATGACAGGACGGCACTGGTACTGTTCTTAAAGGAAATGATAGGATAAAAGGATTGCATATGACCGAAGTCACAGGGAAGCATACTTCTTTGTGACTTTTGCTACTGTTAAGGGGAAGTTTTTTTTGTTACAATAACGGTAATAAATTTGCGGAGGAGAAAAAGATGCAGCGGCTGAGAGCATGGTTTTACTTAAAAAACAATAAAAAGCGGGCGGCGATTCTGGTTTTGAGTTTCGGTCTGTTTTTCGTCCTGCTGTACGGGGTACAGTTTTTTCTTTCCCCTGCGTATTTCATGGACGAGGCGGTGCTGGTAAGAGGCGCGGAGCGGATGCAGATTGCCTATCTGAACCAGATGAGGGAGCTGGGAGTCGAGATTGACGATTCCCTGTGGGATGCGGACTCCCGCGCCACGGAAGAGGAGCTGATTGCAGAGATTAACCGGGGGAGCAGGCAGTTCGCGGAGCGGCTCCGGGAGGACGGTACGGCGGATTATGTTTTTGTATGTAATGTTTATCAAATCGGAATCCGTTCCTTTGCCGGGGATAATTACTATACGGCGCCGCTGCTTGCGAAGGAGGAGCTGGAACAGATGATGGAGTATCTGGAGCCGGAGCTTGTTTCGGGAGCCCTGCCGCAGAAGCCGGGAGAGATGGTCATGGATGAAAATATGGCAAGAAATATCGGCGTTTCCGTCGGTGATACCCTTTATGACCGGAAAACGAAGCTGACAGGCATTATCCGATATGATACGTATTTTGCGGCGGGAATCGATTATGACGATAGTGTATATCCGGAACGCTTTCTTTTCCTTCTGGATAACGGGACGATTCCGGACTTAAAGGAGTATATGGCAAGGTTCGGAATCGGGGCAGGCACTGACAAGTTCAGCGTGGTACAGATTATAAGCGATAAAGTGAATGCGGTAAAAACCGTGCAGAAATCCAAGGAGGACGTCGAGTTTCCGCTCCGGGTGATGGCGTATTCCGTTGCCATTGTTCTCGGCATTACCGTGTTTTTCGTGTACAGGCTCCATGTGCAGGACCGCTATGCGGAATGGTGCCTGTACCGTTCCCTCGGCTATCCGGAAAAGGAGGTGTATCTACTGGCGTTCCGGGAATACGCAATCTGCTTCGGGTTCAGCATACTGCTGGCCGTCGTGCTTACCGTGCTTTTATGCGTCACCGGAGGGTTGCTGATGCGTGCCAGGGGAATGTTTTTCCAGTATCTCCTGCCGGGGGCGCTGCTGCAGATTTCAGGAATTGCGGTGCTTTTGACCGGGATTATGCAGCTTCCGGTCGTATGCGCCATACGGAGGGTAAAAACGATTGATGCGATGGAGGAAGAGTAAGGAGGAGGTTTTCATGTTTCAGGTAAATCATTTAAGCTTAATTTATGATATTGAAAAGGAAGAAAAGGTCTGTGCGGTGAATGACGTTACCCTGCAGCTGCCGGATAAAGGACTGATTGGTATTATCGGGCCGTCCGGCAGCGGGAAGTCGTCCCTGATGTACTGCCTGTCAACGCTAAAGAAGGCGACGAGCGGGGAGATTCTTTATAATGGAAAGGATTACAGGACGTTAAACCATACCGGGCTGGAGACGCTCCGCAGGGAGCAGTTCGGCTTTGTTTTCCAGCACCATTTCCTGATTGGATACATGAGCGTCCTGGACAATGTGGTTGTGGCGGCAAAGGGAAACATTGCGGAGGCGAGGGAGCGGGCGCAGGAGCTTTTGCAGGCGCTCGGTATCCGGCCTTCGGAGCTGAAGAAAAAGCCGGGGCAGCTCTCCGGCGGACAGCGCCAGCGCTGCGCTATTGCGCGGGCTTTGATGAACCGGCCGGAGGTCGTGTTTGCCGACGAGCCGACCGCGTCCTTAGACCATGAAAATGCCTTCCGGGTCATGCACTATTTGCAGGAGTATGCCAGGGAGCATCTGGTGCTCGTCATTACCCACGACCATTCCATTTTAAAGGAGGCGGACCGCGTCATTGAAATCTGGGACGGTGAGATTTCCGAAAAGGGGGCGGTACAATGAATCCCTTTCGCGCGGGCTATTTTGTACTCCGGAATATGCGCCGGATGACTGCGGTGCTTCTTATGATTGCAATGACGGGTCTGCTTTATGTGGGCGGGAGCTATCTTTCCAATATTGAGGTAGAGTTTGCGAAAGAAATGGAGCAGTACCGGGATTTTGCGTTTGTTTCGGATAACGGGGAGGATACGGACGGGGACCAGCTGCAGGCGCTTCTTGCGGAAGCGGAGGCGGACGGGCTGCTAAGGCTGTATCCGGTGGGCGCAAATAGCTTCATGTTTCCGACGACGCTGGGCTTCCGGAACGGTGATTATGCGTTCAGCTATACGACGGAGGATTTTTTGTGGGTGAACCGGCGTATGGGACTGGTAGAGGACGAAACGGTGATTATGGATAATACGCTGTTTGTTTCAGAACGTCAGGCAAGGTATCTCGGCCTGGAGGACGGGGGACTGTTTACGGAAAACAGGGACGAGGCGGTGTTTTATTACGGGGAGCGTCCTTACCGTGTCAGGCTCGTTCCGGTGGACTGCTTTTTTATGTGTCTGGTCGCAGAGGATTCGGCGTTCAATTCCTTTTATCATCTTGCATGGAGTGGGGAAGGGAGCAGGGAAGCCTTTACGGAGAGGCTGACGGAGCTCGGGGAAAGGTATGATAAGCTGAAAATAGAACGTTATGAGGAACGGCAGGAAAGACTGATGGAGAGCTTTGCAATCAACAGCGTTATTTTTGTAAGCATTATTGCGGTAGTGACCTGTGTGTTTTTTATTACAATCAATGCGGTACTGGTCGGAATCTATGATAAGCGGGCGTCAGAGTTTATCCTATATGAAAGCATCGGGATTCCGAGACGCCGGATTTACCGGAAGGTTGTAGGGGAATTGCTGTTGATTACCGGAATCGGCATGGTGCTCGGAATCGTACTTGCCTTTCTTACGATTACGCTCCTGAACCTGTTTGTGTACCATAAAAGCGGGCTGCAGCTCTATTATTATCATCCGTGGTCGCTGTACTCGTGGCTTTTGTGCAACGGGATGATTCTGGTTCCGAGTATCTTTATCAGGCTCCGCGGAATTGCGAGGGGGCAAAAAAGGCTCATTTGAGATTTCTGCATTTTGCATTCCCCTTTGTGCGCAGGAGGCTGTATGGCATTTTATTTTTGCAGGCGCAACACTCCGCCGGACTTCCTCCAAGTACCGCTAAGCCGCTCGGGTGCGTCCTCGCGCCTAAGCGGTACTAGGAGGCGATTCCGGTTCCGCTAAAAACGCGGTCCTTCGGACAAATGCAAAAATAAGATGCCATACAGCCTCCTGTGCATTCCAAGGTTGCTTAAAAATGCGGAAACTCAAGGTTGACATCGCTTGGAAATAAGCCTACAATAAAGATACAAAAGAGTGGCTTATGGGCCTTTCAGGAAAAGCGAGGAGGAAAAGAAATGGCAGAGGAAAAGGAAAAGAAGCCGTTTGTTCCGGAGAATCCGGACAGGATGCCGACGGAGGGAGCAGGCAGTCTGGCGGAGGATTGTCCGAGGTATGCGGCGGATGCTGCATCGGACTGGTATCAGACCTTATTGGCGAATGCGCAGATGAATCTTGGAAACAACAAGCGTTTAAAGGCAGTGATAAAAAGGGCACAGGCAGGAGAGCAGATTACGGTTGCGTCCATCGGCGGCTCCATTACCGAGGGGGCAGGGGCTGTCCGGTATCAGCAGTGCTATGCCTACCAGACCTATGAAAGCTTCAAAAACGCTTACGGTGCAGGGGACGGCTCCAACGTGCATTTTGTCAATGCAGGGGTCGGCGGTACGCCGTCTACGTTCGGACTGCTCCGGTATCAGCGGGATATCGTGGCAAGGGTCACGGATGACGACGGACTTCCGGATATCGTACTTGTGGAATATGCCGTGAATGACGGAGAGGAGCCGACCGGACACGGCTGTTATGAGTCGCTTGTAAAGCAGATTTTACAGCAGCCGAACCATCCGGTAGTGATTCTGGTCTTTGCCGTATTCCCGACAGGGTATACGCTGCAGGAGGAGTTAAAGAAGGTCGGCAGTACCTATGACCTTATGATGGTAAGCACGAAAAACGGCGCATTCCCGTTTGTCGGGGATAAGTGGACCTCTGAGGAGTTCTTCTATGATATCTATCACCCGACGACGTTAGGACATAAGGTAATGGCGGACTGTATCTTCCATACGATAAAGGCAGCGGCAGAGCAGCCGGAAGCGGCTTCGGACATCAATCTGGACGTGCCTCCGGCATACAGCACCGCTTACATCGGACTGAAAACTATTTTTAAGGATCAGTACGGAGAGGAGCTTAAGCTTTCGTGCGGAAGCTTTGACAAGGATGACGACAAGACTTACCGGAACCTTCCGATCGGGATATTGTATGCGAAGAATTTTTATCATACTGCCGGAAACGAAAGTCTGACCTTTGAGGCTGTCTGCAAAAACCTTCTGCTTGCGTACCGCTCGGTCAATGATGAGAAATATGGAAAAATTGACATTTATGTGGACGGCAGGAAGGTGAAAACCATCAACGGCAATACCGGAAGCTGGGGACAGTCCGTGACGGACCTGATTTTTGCAGAGGACACGGCGGCAAAGCATACCGTAGAGATTAAGATGGCGCCGGGAGATGAGGAAAAGCACTTTACGATTACCTGTATGGGATATACGGAGTAAAACAGATAGAAAAGGGGCCGTGCTTTGCGCACAGCCCCTTTTTTCAGTGCTTTTAGCAGCCACAACCGCATCCGCCGTTGTTGTTGCCACAGCCGCATCCGCATCCGCCGCAGAACAGAAGCAGAAGGATGATAATCCAGCAGCAGTCGCCGCCGAAGCCGCCGCCGACACCGTTGCCGCCACCGCATCCGCAGTCGCAGTCATTGCCGCCGCCAACACCATTGCCACATCCGCATCCGCCGCAGCAGAACAGAAGTAAAAGGATAATAATCCAGCAGCATCCACCGTTGTTTCCGCCGCCCATTCCACAATTAGATAAGTTTCCCATGAAGATTTCCTCCGGAATTTTTATTTACAACATATCGTATGCGCCCCTGCTTGACTGTGTTTCTGGTGTTCCGTTATATTTTTTCAGGAAAAATTCTGCCCGGGGATTTTCTTCTTGTAAATCCCGATGCAGTGATGTATGATAAAAGGGAAAAGCAAGGAGGTGTCTATGAAGCGGCCTGATGTGATAATACCGGTTTACAAAGCGGATAAAAGATTGGAGCAGGCGCTGGCAATGCTGCTACAGCAGACGGTACGCCCGGCGAAGATTATTTTAATGAATACAGAAGCAGATGGATTTACGGCAGAGGACCTGAAAAGGCGTGTGGGAAGAGTCGCCGTAAAGCATGACAGTGACAGGAGCACTCCGGTGGATATCCGGATTGTCCGTGTGAAGAAGAAGGACTATGACCACGGCGGTACAAGAAATCTTGCGGTGCGCCGCTATTCGGAGGCAGAGTTTTTTCTCTGTATGACACAGGATGTCGTCCCGGCGGATATTTTTCTGATAGAAAAACTTTTGCAGTGCTTCCAGGATGAGCGGACAGGGGCGGCGTATGCAAGGCAGATGGCAGACGAGAGTGCGGATTTTACGGAGCAGTATCTGCGGCTTCACAATTATCCGTCTGTTTCCATGAAGAAGACCAAAGAGGAGAAGGAACGTCTCGGGATTAAGACCTATATGATTTCCAATGCCTGCGCGATGTACCGTCGCAGCCGTTATGACGCGCTGGGCGGATTTGCAGATGATACGATTTTTAATGAAGATATGCTGTTTGGTGCGTCGTTAGTTGAGGCAGGGGATGCGATTGCCTACTGCGCACCGGCACGGGTGTACCATACACATCACTATGGATTAAAGACGCAGTTCCAGAGAAGCTTTGACCTTGCCGTATCGCAGGCAGACCATTCGGAGGTGTTCCGGCAGGTAAGCTCGGAGCGGGAAGGGCTCCGCTATGTAAAGGGTGCGGCAGAATACTGTATTTCGCAGAGGCGTTATGGAGACCTGGTAAGCTTTCTTGCGGACGCGGCGGCGCGCTATACAGGTTATTTCTGCGGAAAGCATTACCGGCTTTTACCGGAGCGGGCAGTGCTTGCCTGTACCCTGCAGCCTGCCTACTGGCAGAAGAAAAAGGGCGGTACGGCAGAGAAAGAGAGTACGGAGGCAGGAGGAAAAGCAGAAGAGGATGGGACAGACAAGGAAGTCCTTGCAAGGCTGCATGCGCTGGAACTGGATGCCCTGAAGGCATTTCTGGCGCTCTGTGAACAGTACGGGCTCCGCTATTATGCAATTGGCGGCACGCTGTTGGGTGCGGTACGGCACAAGGGCTTTATTCCGTGGGATGATGATGTGGACCTTGCGATGCCGCGGGCGGATTACGACAGGTTAATTGAGTTAGTAAAGTCGGGAGAGGCAGAAGCGGCTCTGGACGGGAAATATAAAATCGAAAGCTGGCAGACAGATAAGGATTTTAAGAGCTATTTTGCAAAAATCAGCTCGACCGAAGTGGAAATTTACGAGGAATTGTTAGAGGATACGACAAAGCGGCGCGGGTATCTGATTGACCTTCTGCCGATTGACGGAACCCCGGAGGGGGAAATGGCAAGGCGCATTTATTATGCGAAGGCGATGGGACTGCGGTTTCTTTGTGGTACAGCCAATGTGCATACCGGAATCCGCACCAGCCGTCCGAAATGGGAGCAGGGGGTACTCCGTGCGGTGCGTGCCCTGCGGCTGTACCGCCTGATTAACGTAAAGCGTGTGTACCGTGCAATGGATAAGCTGTTCCGGAAGCAGGATGCAGAGCATGCCTCCTGTGCCGGTACGCTGACGGGTGCATATAAGATAAAGGAGATTGTGCCGCGGAGCTTTTTCGGTGAGACCTATGACGAGTGCAGCCTGTGGGAGTTTGAAGGAGTTACGCTGCGTGGACCGGTGCGTTGGGAAGAGTATCTTACGCATATGTTCGGCAGCTACCGGGAGCTTCCGCCGGAGACAGAGCGGAAGGTGCATTATAAACCGTGCATATTGGAAAAGGGAAAGGAATAGGCTTCCATGACAAAGCTGCAGGAAAAGATTTTTGAGCTTATGAAGGTGTTTGACCGGCTTTGCCGGGACAATGCCCTCTGCTACTATATGTTAGGCGGGACGATGTTAGGAGCAGTCCGCCACAAGGGGTTTATTCCGTGGGATGACGATGCGGATTTCGGGCTGCCGCGGAAGGATTATGAGCGGCTGCTCGCACTGCCCAAGGAGGCGTTTCCGCAAGGCTTCCGGCTGCGGCATTTTTCGAAGGAGGCGGGCGTGCCGTATGCGTTTGCCCGGCTGGAGGATGAGAATACGACCTGCATTGAGGCGCGCAGAAGCGGAAGCGGCTATACCGGCGGGGTCTATATTGATATTTTCCCGTTGGATGCGGATAGCAGTATTCCTGTCCTCCGTCGGTGGAAGGAATGGCGCGTGAAGCTTATAAAAAAGCTTTTATATGCACATATTGCAGAGGAAGGAAGGGTAACGAATCCGCTGAAGCGCATTGTAATGAAGGCGGCGGTCAGGAAAACAAGGCAGGAAGCGCTGGTGGTCCGGCTGGATGCCATGGTTTCGGCTTACGGAAGAAAGCATGGCTTCGGACGGCGTCTGTTACGGGGAGAGGCAAGGCTTTCGAACTACCTCGGACACTGGGGACGCAGGGAGTCGGTTCCGCAGGGTGTATTTGACGGGAAAGGCGGACAGCGGGAATATACCGTATTTGACTGGCGGCGCGGCGAGCGGATTGCGGCTCCGTCAGGCGGCAGGGAGTATGAGTTTGAAGGAAGCCGTTTCTTCGGAGCGGCAGACAGCGCGGCGTATCTGACGGCACTATACGGAGCGGATTATATGACGCCTCCTCCGGAGGAGGAACGGGAAGGACATCCGGCAGCGGTAGTAGAGCTTTCCACGCCGTACCGACAGGAGAGCGGGGAAAGCGATGCAGGAAAAGCGGACCGGGAAAGGAAAAGTCCGGAGGAATAAGAGGGATACGGGGTCGTAGAATTGTAAGAAAAGCGGGACATGAAACAGAAAAGAGTACAGGAGGATTCTGTAATGAAGTATGAAGAGGCGTTAAAGAAGGTAAGGGAATACGGGCAGGAGCATATACTGCAGTATTATGACGAGCTGTCCGGAGAGGAAAAGGAGGCGCTGCTGCGCCAGATAGAGCAGACGGATTTTTCCGTTCTTTTGAAGGCGTCCGAGCGGGAAAAGAAGCAGAAGAGGGGTGTTATTACACCGATAGGCGCAATGAAGCTTCCGGAAATCGAGGAAGGAAGGAGTGCCTATACGGCAAAGGGAATCGGGCTGCTGCGTGCCGGAAAGGTCGGCGCGGTGCTGTTAGCAGGCGGTATGGGGACCAGGCTCGGCTCGGATAACCCGAAGGGGATGTATAATATCGGTCTGACGAAGGAGGTCTACATTTTCGAGCGGCTGTTCCGCAATCTTTTAGATGTAGTGGAGCAGACCGGGAACTATATCCATCTGTTTATTATGACGAGTGAGAAGAACCATGAGAAAACAACGGCATTTTTAAAGGAGAAGAACTATTTCGGCTATGCGCCGGAGTATGTCAGCTTCTTTATGCAGGATATGGCACCGGCATCCGATTACAACGGAAAGGTCTATATGGAGCAGAAGGGGCTGATTTCCGCGTCTCCGAACGGGAACGGCGGCTGGTTTTCCTCAATGAAGCGCGCAGGCATTCTGGATACGGTGCATAAGGCAGGGATTGAGTGGCTGAATATTTTTGCCGTGGACAATGTGCTGCAGCGGATTGCAGACCCTTGCTTTGTCGGTGCGGTTGCAGAAAAGAACTGTGCGGTAGGAGCAAAGGTCATCCGGAAGGTGGAGCCGGGGGAAAAGGTAGGCTCCATCTGCCTTGAGGACGGCAGACCGTCTATTGTCGAATATTATGAGCTGACGAAGGAAATGGCGGAGGAGAAGGACGCGGCAGGAGAGCCGGCATACAATTACGGCGTTATCCTGAACTATCTGTTCCGTGTAAAGGATCTGGAGGAAATCGTAGGACAGGAGATGCCGCTGCATATTGTAGAGAAGAAGATTCCGTATCTGAACGAAGCGGGTGAGACGGTGAAGCCGGAGCAGCCGAACGGGTATAAGTATGAGAGTCTTGTGCTTGATATGATTCATATGCTGGATAGCTGTCTGGTCTATGAGGTGGTGCGGGAAAAGGAGTTTGCCCCGATTAAGAACCTGACCGGTACGGATTCCGTGGAAAGCGCAAGGGCATTGTTGAAGTTAAACGGAATTGAACTGTAACCCGGAACAGGACTGCGGCGCAGGGACAGATTCCGGAATATCAGTTGAGGTAGCAGG
This sequence comes from uncultured Lachnospiraceae bacterium, assembly GCA_910579465.1. Classification (GTDB taxonomy): domain Bacteria; phylum Bacillota; class Clostridia; order Lachnospirales; family Lachnospiraceae; genus SIG307. The sequence goes on from CAJTUB010000001.1 coordinate 255,469, forward strand.
GCATGGATAAAAAAACGCGTCAGAAGCGTTCGTGGGCTATGGCAGGCGTTATTCTCGGGCTTGCCTGGCCTACGATGTTAGAACAGGTTATGCAGACCGCGGTGCAGTATATCGATACCGCGATGGTCGGCGCGTTAGGCACACAGGCTACGGCTGCCGTCGGTGCGACCAGCACGGTCGGGTGGCTCGTATTCAGTACGGTTTCCGCCATCGGTACAGGATTTTTAGCGGTTATCGCAAGGGCGTGCGGCGCAGACGACAGGTCTGCCGCGCGGCATATCGCGTCTCAGGCAGTATTGCTCGTCTTAGTGACCGGGACCGTGTTTACCGTGCTGACGCTGTCGCTCAGTGGGCGCATCCCGGTCTGGATGCAGGTGGATAAGGGGATACAAAAGCTTGCCTCCACCTATTTTTTTATTCTGTATCTGCCGATGCTGCCACGGACGGCAAGCTCGATTTTCGGGACGGTGCTCCGGGCGGCGGGAGATACGAAGACGCCGATGAAGGTCGGCGTGATTGTAAATATCATAAATGTCGTGCTGAACTTTTTACTTATTTATCCGGTACGCACGGTTTCCCTGTTCGGTCTGGACGTTACCATACCGGGAGCGGGGCTTGGCGTAATCGGTGCGGCGGTGGCGAGTGCGGCTGCGTACGCCTGGGGCGGACTCCACAGCACGGTTGTCTTGTGGCGGCATCCGCTGGTTTCCCCGCGCGGGCAGAGGCTCCGCCCGGACAGGAAGATTTTAAAGTCGTGTATGCGGATTACGCTTCCGAATATGCTGCAGCGGTTTGGCACATCGCTTGGGTATGTTGCCTTTGCGTCGATGATTAACTCGATCGGTGAGGTAGCGACTGCTGCGCATACGATTGCAAATACGGTGGAGTCCGCGTTTTATATTCCGGGCTACGGCATGCAGACCGCAGCGGCCACTCTGGCAGGAAATGCGTATGGCGCGCGGGACGGCAGACGGATGAAGTCGCTCGCTTCTATGTTTATCCCAATTGAAATTGCCCTGATGGTGCTGTCCGGGACAGCCCTCTTTGTATCGGCGCCTGTGCTGGTGGGGCTGTTCTCGGACAACAGCCAGGTCATTGCCCTTGGAAGCAACGTCCTGCGCATGGTTGCGGTATCGGAGCCTCTGTACGGCTTCTCCATTATTATCGAGGGCATGATGCTAGGCGTAGGAAAGACAAAGGCACCCTTTTTGTTCAACCTGACCGGAATGTGGGGAGTCCGCATTGTCTGTACCTTTTTCTGCACGCAGAGAATGGGAATGGGACTTACTGCAGCATGGGCATGTATGATTGCACATAATATGCTGCTGTTCGTCCTGTATCTGGTGTGCTATCTGAGAGGGACGTGGAATCCGCTAAAGGAGGAGAATGAGAATCCGTGCTAGGAAGTCCGGAGCTGCTGCGCTTTCTGCAACAGCCCCGGGCGTTTTTTCTCTTTTATCAATTAATAAAAACTCTTTACCCAGTTTACCAGTGAATCATGGTGCGTATTGTCATAGACGTCCTGACGCATCCGGTCGGTGACAGGGCCTTTCTTTTCCATGATGGCAAGAATCGCCTCCTGCAATCCTGCGATTTTCCCTCTTTCAAATGCCTCGTCCTGCGGGGCAGTCTCTGGTGCCTGTGGTGCATCCGCAGGACTTTGTGCCGGGGCCGGGGAGGCTGTGTCGTCCTGTCCTGCCTCCGGTGCTTCGCCCTGTGCCGGAACAGACGGCGCAGGCTCTTTTGCCGTGACAGGCAGGACCGGTTCTGGCGAAAGGGTAGTTTCTCCGCCCTCTTGTACCGGCAGCCAGATATCTCCTGCATTTGCCCGGATATTGACTGTAATATGTCCGTCGGTTACGGATACCCGCTCCCCGGACAGGGCGCCAATATATTCCCCCGCGTTGCCACATGGAAGCGTCATAACATAGTCGCTGTCGTCGTTGTTTACCGTAACCAGGACGTCGGTCCTGTTATGATTTCTGGAAAAAGCATACTGGCGGTTTTTCAAAAGCAGCTCCCGGTAGCTGCCGTAGGAAAGTGCCGGTGTTGTCCGGCGGATGCGTCCGAGGGCAGCAATCAGGCGCGTATGAGGGTTTCCATTGACTGCGTCCGCATAGTCGGAAAGAGAGAGCGCCGGGCGCAGGGAGTCGTCCGAAAACTTCTCCTTCCTGCCCTCGATTGCAAACTCCGAACCGTAATAGATGGACGGGACGCCGGGCAGGGTGTAGAGCAGGATATGGACAGGCGTAAAATGTGCCTTGTTTGACAGCTTCGTATAAATCCGCTCTACGTCGTGGTTGTCCACAAAATTGTAAAGCTTCAGCCCGTCCGGACGGCAGCCGCCCATTTCGTAGAGCCGCTTTACCGTGTGCGCAATCTCAAAATAATTGTGGTCGTTATGACCGGAATAAAGCGCCTTATGAAGATGATAATTGGTAACGGAATGAAGTGTACCCTCATTGACCCAGCGGGTATAGTCGCCGTGGATGACCTCGCCCATCAGCCAGAAGTCTTCTTTTACTTCGTTTGCGACCCGCCGGAGTGTCTGCATATATTCAAAGTTCAGTACATCAGCAGCATCCAGCCGGATGCCGTCAATATCAAACTCACTTACCCAGAACCGGATGACATCACAGATATAGTCCCGTACCGCCGGATTGTTCTGGTTCAGCTTGGCAAGCAGGTTGTAGCCGCCCCAGTTCTCATAGGAAAAACCGTCGTTGTATTCATTATTTCCCCAGAAGTTTATATTGCAGTACCAGTCCCTGTAAGGGGAGTTTTCCCTGTTTTTCTGAATATCCCGGAAGGCAAAGAAGTCCCTGCCGGTGTGGTTAAATACCCCGTCTAAAATAACCCGGATTCCCTGTGCGTGGCACTCCTTCACAAAGTTTGCAAGGTCCTCGTTCGTACCGAGACGGCCATCCAGCTTTTTGTAATCCGTCGTTTCATAGCCGTGACCGACGGATTCGAAAAGAGGTCCGATATAGATTGCAGTGCAGCCGATGTTTTTGATATGGGAAATCCACGGAAGCACCGTATTCAAACGATGTACCGGCTCGCCGTAAGGGTTCTGCTTCGGCGCTCCGGTCAGTCCCAGCGGATAAATGTGATAGAAAATGGCTTCGTCATACCATGCCATAGTAAGTTACCTCCTGCTCGTTCGCGTAGCGCGCTCGCAGGCGGGGCACCCGTCTGCCGGAAACAAAAAGATGTTTCCGCATCCGCCGTCTTCCTCCTGCTCACTTTGCTTTTCACGGATATTATACCACGGGGGAAAAAATATTGCATTAAAATTTTGACAACTTTAGTAAGATTAAAAAAGAATGCCACAGAGAACAGCAGAAACAGGCTGTCTTCTGTGGTATTTTTAACGGATACTTATTCTGTAAGGCTGTAACATAAAAAGCGGAGTGTAATGAAGTACCGCACTTCATTACAGGGTGCCGCTTTTTCCTTTCAATCCAGGCTCCCCGGACCTTTTATACAAGGATTCTGACTGCGTAATGTCCGGCGCCAGTTTTTCCATCTGCGCCCTTTTTTGCTGCATGGAAGGATGCACATAAATGGAAAGTGTCGTATGAATGCTGGAATGTCCCAGAATCTCCGACAGGGATTTCGTATCAAAGCCTGTTTCGATGCAGCGGGTGGCAAATGTATGACGCAGCGTATGGAACGGATAGCTTCCGATTGCATTCCGCTCAAGATATTTCCGGTAGCGTACATAGTATTGATGAGGCTCTGTATAAGTTCTGCTGCCTGTCAGCAGATAGCAGTCGCCGCTGCGGCGTCTCCCTTTCAGGTAATTGAGCAGAAAATCCGGCAGGGGAATGACACGGAACGAGCTTTCCGTCTTTGGTCCGCTCAGGATTACCTTGGTCTTTCCGGGGGTGTCCGGACTGAGGTCCGCAATGCGTTCCACGGTCCGGCAGATACTCACCGCCGCATTTCCAAAATCAATATCAGACCACCGCAGCCCGCAGAGTTCCCCGATTCTGACGCCTGTAAACAGGGTAAACAAAATCCCGAGGCTGACATCGTCGTCAGACGTCAGCAGACACCGCTCCAGCTTTCTTCTGCTTTCCTCCGTGAGAGTTCTGGACGGTCTGCTTTTTCCCTGCGGATATTTCAGGCGGCCGATGTCCGGACAGCAAAAGTGATTTTCTTTCCCATAGTTCAGAATCGATTTTAAAACACACAGAATATCTGTTACGGTTTTCGGTGCAAGCGCTGACCCGCCTGTGCCGCCTCTTGCCAGAAGAGCCGATGTAATCCCGTTCAGATATTTCTGGTCTATTTTTTCCAGCGCCGTTTCTTCTAAAAACGGCAACAGATATTTTTCTACAACACGGTAATACCTTGTATAAGTAGACTCCTTTACCGTATCCCTGATGTCGTCAAGCCATGCTTTTGCAAGGACAGGAAAGGCTTCCGGTCGTCCGGGCGGCACGCGGCAGGGATTTCCGGACATACTCTGCTCCGCAGTTCTCTTTGCTTTTACTTCCCTGTAAGTGCTGCCATAGACATAACGGTATTTTGCTTTCCCGTTTTCATAGTGATGGATGTATCTTGCTTCCCATCGTCCGTCCTTTCGTTTAAAAATATTTTCTCCCTTTCTTGCCATAAAGGCTTCCTCCTTTCAATCTGACACTGATTTTGACTGCGAATCAATTATAATACAAATATTGGGAACACTTCTGACGCGCTTTTTAATATTCATGGAATGCTTCCGGTGAAAATCAAAACGGTTTTATTGACAAAAACTTATTCCTATGATATAATTCAAAGGATTCAAGGTGCGAATTGGCACGATTTTTGCAAATTTTCCTTGTAATGAAGTGCGGTACTTCATTACGCACAATAAGCCCGCCAGCCATAGTATTCCCTGCTTCCCAGAGGGTTATACCGGAGGAGTGCCGGGCAGGAGAGGAGGGATTGCAGATGGGAACTACACTGTTCGGACACAACCGTGCCGCATACGAGGCAGCACTTGCATTGATGGAAAAAACGGGGAAGGCGGCGGTCGTCCACCCGACCGGGACAGGAAAGTCGTTTATTGCCTTCTGTCTTTGTGAGGAACACCCGGAATGTACTGTCTGCTGGCTTTCTCCCTCCGGATATATTTTTAAGGTGCAGGAGGAGAACTGGGTTGCCGCCGGAGGGAGCAGACTTTCGAATCTTCGCTTTTTTACCTATGCCAAGCTCTTGCTGATGGAACCGGAGGAGCTTTCCGGGATAAAGCCGGACTACATCGTTCTTGACGAGTTCCACCGCTTAGGCGGGAAGATGTGGGGGGAAGGGGTAAAACGGCTCCGGGAGCTGTATCCGGAGGTTCCTGTACTCGGACTTTCTGCAACGAACATCCGGTATCTGGATAATCAGAGGGACATGGCGCAGGAGCTGTTTGACGGGAACATTGCCTCTTCTATGTCGCTCGGGGAAGCCATTGTCCGGGGGATTTTAAATCCGCCGAAATATGTGCTTTCGGTCTACTCCTGGCAGAAGGAGCTGGAACAGTATGAGGAAAGGGTCCGTACTGCGAAAAACAGGGCGGTACGGGAAGAAGCGGGGAACTATCTGGAGGCACTCCGCCGGGCGCTGGAAAAGGCAGACGGTCTTCCGGAAATTTTCCAGAAGCACCTGCCGGACAGACAGGGGAAGTACATTGTTTTCTGTTCAGGATTAAGGCATATGCAGGAGATGATGGAAAAGGTGCCGGAGTGGCTTGCAGAAATAGATAGAGCCCCCCGTATTTATCCGGTCTTTTCAGAGGAGCCGGAGGCAGATAAAAACCTTGCGGCATTCCGGGCAGACGACAGCGCTCATCTGAAGCTTCTGTTCTGTATTGATATGCTGAATGAAGGAATCCATGTGGAGGACATAAGCGGTGTGCTTTTGCTGCGTCCGACGGTCTCTCCGGTTATTTATAAACAGCAGATCGGGCGTGCCTTATCTGCCGGCAGGAAAAAGGACGCGGTAATTTTTGATATTGTTCTTAACATCGAAAACCTGTGCAGCATTGGGGCGGTTGAGGAGGAAATGCGGACGGTTATGACCTGTTACCAGTCCCAGGGAAGGGAAAAGGAAATTATCAACGGGGAGTTCCGGGTCATAGACGAGGTAAAGGACTGTCTGTGCCTGTTCCGGAAGTTAAACGAAACGCTGGGCGCCTCATGGGAGATGATGTATGAGGCGGCAGTGCACTATTATAATGAACACGGAAACCTTCTGGTGCCGAAACGCCATATCACAGAGGAAGGACTTTCCCTCGGAGCATGGATTGCAACGCAACGCCGGGTATACGCAGGAAAAGCAGACGGCGTACTGACGGAAAAACAGATTGAAAAGCTTTCCGCCATCGGCATGCGCTGGCAGTGTGCAAGCGATGCCGCATGGGAGAAAAATTATGCTGCAGCCAAAAGGTACTATCAGGAACACGGGAATCTTCTGGTGAACATCGGAGAGAACGACTACTGCGGGGCAGCGCTCGGGAAATGGATTGCACAGCTCCGCTCCTATAAAAAAAGCAATACCCGTTCTGCTTATCTGTCACCGGAACGGGTGGCAGCACTGGATGCAATCAGAATGGTCTGGGATGTGCCGGCCTACTGCTGGGAGCAGAACTACCGCGCGGCAGAGCAGTATTACAGGGAGCATGGCAGCCTTACTATGGCGCATGACTATGTAGACAAGGAAGGGGTCTGTCTTGGAGCATGGATTTCTAAAATGCGTATGGCAAGAGGAAATGCAGGCTACCGGGGGGCAGCACTGACCGGGGAACAAATCAGGCGTCTGGACGAAATTGGAATGAAATGGGGCTCCAGGCATGACGCGGTATGGGAGGAAGCCTATGAGGAAGCATGCTGTTACCAGGAACAGAAAGGGAATCTGGACGTCCCTGCTGTCTATATTACGGAAAGAGGATGCCGTCTGGGGAAATGGCTCCGTCACCAGAGGGATGCTTACAGAGAGGGCAGGCTGTCGGCGGAACGGAAGGAAAAGCTTTCTGCTATCGGCATGAGATTGGGCGCCGGAACGCGGCTGGGAGAGCAGTAGGAAAAAGGAAAACAGAGGTGGCCGGATTGGGAAGCATGGTATTTTCGGAAGAACATTGTGTGATGTGCGGCGCGGTCATTCCTGAGGGCAGACAGGTGTGTATGGAATGTGAGCGGCGTGTGATGCAGGATACAAAAGCAGAGGAAAAAGGGGACGGGAGGACATCCGGCTGGAGAAAAAGGAAAGCCGGAACAGGCAGGGAAGAGGGCTAGCTTTGGAAGAGGAAGGAAACTGGTGTGGAAAAAATACTACATAAAGCAATACTTAGGCTTATAACATTTTTGAATATTGCTTTTTTGACGGTACCCTTTGCCATTGTATGGTTCTATTACTATGCAGACCGTATCGTTACGCCGTATTATGAGCGGGGCAATCTTTTGGTGATTGCCCTGTTTGTACTGCTGTATGTAGCATTCGGGCACACCTACGACGCCTTTTTGATTTCCTATCACCGGATTTTTGAGATGGTGTATAGTCAGGTGCTGGCAGTAATGATTACCGATGTTGCAATGTATATCGTTATATCCCTGCTAAGCATGAAATTTGTAAATCCCTTTTACATGCTGGTGGTTTTACTGGCACAGATATTGGTTTCCGGTCTGTGGTCCTACACAACACAGACCTGGTATTTTGCCACGGTACGTCCGAAGCGCACTGCCGTCGTATACGATGCCCGCAGGGGGATAGAGGATTTAATCCATGAGTACAGATTAAACAAAAAATTTGATGTAGTCGCAACGGCAACGGCATCGGACTGCATCGGCGGCCGGCTGAAGATGTTAGAAGGAATGGAGGCCGTATTTGTATGCGGCGTACACAGCCATGACAGGAATATTATTTTGAAATATTGTGTGGAAAATGATATCCGCCTGTTTGTAATACCGCGGGTAGGCGACGTGATTATGAGCGGTGCCAAAAAGATGCACATGCTCCATCTGCCGATGCTTATGGCAGAGCGCTATAATCCGCCGGCGGAGTATTTATTTCTGAAGCGGATGTTTGATATTATTGCGTCGGGCGTGGCACTGATTCTCGCTTCGCCGGTTATGCTGGTGACTGCGGCGGCAATTAAGCTCTGTGACAGGGGACCGGTGTTTTACCGGCAGTGCAGATTGACAAAGGATGGAAAGCAGTTCCATGTATTGAAGTTCCGCAGTATGCGGGTTGACGCGGAGAAAGACGGCGCCCGGTTATCGACAGGAGATAAGGACGACCGTGTGACGCCGGTAGGACGTTTTATACGCAAGGTGCGTATTGATGAACTCCCACAGCTGCTTAACATTCTGGAAGGCTCTATGTCAATCGTAGGGCCAAGACCGGAGCGGCCGGAGATAGCAGAGCAGTACCTGGAGGAACTGCCGGAGTTTAATCTCCGTCTGCAGGCAAAGGCGGGACTGACCGGCTATGCGCAGGTGTACGGTAAGTATAATACGACGCCCTATGATAAGCTGCAGATGGATTTGATGTATATTGCCAATCCGAGTCTGATGGAGGATTTCCGGATTATCTTTGCAACAATTAAAATCCTGTTTTTACCGGAAAGTACGGAAGGTATTGCAGAAGGTCAGACAACTGCAGCGATGGTTGAAATGACTGCTGCCAAAGAAGCGGAAGGGCAGGAAAAGGAAGAATGCTGAAAACAGAACGAAGCATGTAGGAAAGAAGGGATACCGGTGAAATCGAAAGAAAATAGAAGGATAAAGATGCTTTTCTGTGTATTAAGTGTCGTGCTAATCTGGGGAATCTACGCGGTGATGGTGAAATGGGTCAGGTGGGAGGTGGAGAAAGAAAATGCAATTATAGCCTGGGCAGAGTTTGATTCTAATATCTTAGCTGGAATTGATGAGATCCAAGAGAACAATGGAAAACTGAGTATTTCGGGATGGGCACTGAGAATAGATTCTGAAATTAAAGATATCAAAGTAGTTTTGCAGGATACGGCAGGGAAGGGACAGCAGGTTATAGAGACAACGGCAGCAGAAAATAGCAATTTGAAACAATATATAAGATACTTGGAATTAGAGGGAAATTATAGTAATGGTGGTTTTTTAGCAGAGGTGAAGGAGAATAAGCTAAAGAAAAAGAACTGCTATGAACTTTTTCTTTATATTAGCTATGAGGAAGAAACAGCAAATGAGGATGGAAGTGACAAACAGGCAGAAAAGGGGAAGAAAATTAAAACGGAACAATATCTGTATGATGGAGAAATATATAATTACAACCCGAAAGTGTTTGTAGAACCTGAATTCAGGGAGGGAACAATGCAGCAGGTTGTACAGGAGGGAAAAGTATGCGCATACAGCCCTGAAGGAAAGGCCTGGGTATACTTGTATGAAGAAAGTTTGTATTGGATTTTAGATAAAACAGTGGAAGTGAACTGTAAAGAACCAAAGAAAGTTTATTTGCATTTATATTCTACGGATATAAAAAGATTACCTGAAAATCGTCAAATTTATTTATTTGATAATTTGGATTTCTATTTTAAGGATTTTCAGCTTCTTCTTGAAGAGGAATCCTTGTATTGTGCAGCGAAAGCGGAATTGAATGTAAAATATCCGGTAAGCTATGTGCGGACAGGGCTGTATGACCATGAGACAGGTGAGAAATATTGGTCATTAGAGTTTCGGCTTCCAACGGCACAATAAAGTGTCTGCCATTTATAGGGGAAATAGATAAAAGTGTAGCTGAGATAAGAAAGGTGGATAAATAGCAGTATGGAACAGAAGGTTATAGAAGGCGGGCAAAGTAATCAAAAATATTCTGTTTTAATGTCCGTCTATGCAAAAGAAAAGGCAGAAAATTTGTGTAAAAGCATGGAAAGCATTTTTTTGCAGACGGTTCCTACCGATGATTTTGTTCTGATTTGTGACGGACCATTGAATGACGAACTGGAAAATGTAATTAAAGAAAAGAAAGAAACATACAAGGAATTTCTTAAGGTTGTGCGCTTAGAGAAAAATGTCGGGCTGGGAAATGCGTTGAATGTGGGTTTAGATTATTGCAAACATGATTTGGTTGCCAGAATGGACAGTGATGATATTAGTTTCCCGGAGCGGTGCAAAGAGGAATTAGCTGTATTTTGGGAGCATCCGGAAGTTTCAATTGTGAGCGGGACTGTTTTAGAATTTATAGAATCGCCGCAAAAAATTACGGGGAGGCGTGAACTGCCGGAAGTGCATAAAGATATTTGCAGATTCTCTAAGAAAAGAAATCCGTTTAATCATCCTGCTGTAATGTTTCGTAAAAGTTCGGTGATGACGGCGGGAGGATATAGCGGACAGTACCCTTTCTTTGAAGATTATTATTTATGGATAAGAATGCTTCAGAAAGGCAGTCAGGGTTATAACTTAGAACAGCCTGTTTTATATATGCGGACTTCGGAGGAGCTGTATCTGCGGCGTGGAGGAGTACAATACAGTAAGATTTTGTTGGAGTTTCATAATTGGTTATGTGTATCCGGATGGTCAAAGAGAACAGATTATGTCTGCTTTGCAGTACCGCATGCGCTCGTTTGTATTCTTCCGAATGCAATACGCAGGTGGCTTTACGGGATATTACATAAATGAGTTAAGAAAATAATAAAAAAGTGTAAAGAGAGAAGGTCATGTTGGCAAAGATATAGAAGCTATGAAATATCGGAGGGGGAAAGATGATACCTAAAATAATACATTATTGCTGGTTCGGAGGAAATCCGTTACCGGAAAGCGCTGTCAGGTGTATCGAGTCCTGGAAAAAGTATTGTCCGGATTATGCGATTATTGAGTGGAATGAAAACAATTTTGATATTTCAAGTCTTGACTATACAAGAGAAGCATATCAGGCAAAAAAGTGGGCATTTATAACAGACTATGTGAGATTATATGCCCTGGCGACGGTGGGCGGTGTTTATATGGATACGGATGTCGAGGTGCTGAAAAATATTGATATTTTTTTGGAAGAGTCCGGTTTTTCCGGATTTGAAAGAGTGGATGCGGTTCCAACGGGAATCATGGCAGCCGAAAAAGGAAATCTGTTTATCCGGCAGCTTATGGAAGAATATAATTCCCTGCATTTTTTCCAAAAAGACGGAACGAACGATTTGACTACGAATATTGTACGAATCACAAATGCGGCAACTAAGAGAGGGCTGAAGCTTAATAACAGGAAACAGACGGTGTGCGATTTCACCTTTTATCCGAAGGAGTTTTTTTGCCCGAAAAACAGCAGGACAATGGAAATAAAAATAACGGAGAATACCTATACGATTCATCATTTTCAAGGCTCATGGGACACCGACAGAAAGAAAATAAGAAAATTTATAAAAAAGCATGTCCCGGTTGTTATTTTGAAGAAAATAGTAGCTGTTATGGATTTCTTAAAGGTGAAATAAAGGAAACCGGCTGTTTGTAGAAAGAGATAGAGGAGAATACGGTTGTGTCTTTAGGGCTTACGGTGCTGACCGCGACTTATAACCGGGCAAATCTGCTGAAACAGTGTTATAAGAGTTTGCTTGCACAAACATGTAAAAAATTTGAGTGGCTGATTGTGGATGACGGGAGTACGGATGAAACACAAAAGGTAGTAGAGGGATTCTTAAAAGACAGTGGCGGATTTCCGATTCACTACTATAAAAAAAGTAACGGCGGAAAGCATACCGCATTAAATTATTCGCACCCGTACATAAATGGAACGTGGACGCTGATGTTAGACGATGATGACACCCTGACTGAAGATGCCGTGGAGGTGATATCAGAGTATTGTAATAAATATGATCCGCAGAAGAAAATAGGCTGTCTGAGCTTTCAAAGAGGTGATACAGGGAAAAAAGCGCTTGTTGACTGGGAGGAGACTACGGATATCGTCTCGAATGCAATAGATTTCAGAATTAATGCACGGCGCTTCGGCGATTGTGCAGAGGTTATCAGGAGCGAAGTTTTAATCAAATATCCGTTTCCCCGATTTGAGGGGGAGCGATTCCTCCCGGAAGATCATTTATGGATTCATTCAGCGTATGAGTATGACACAGTGTATATTCGTAAGGTAATTTATATTACGGAGTACCAGGAAGGAGGATTATCAAGGAGCGGGAAAGGCATGAGACTGAAAAATCCTGTGGGCGGAGTTTACTCCTGCGGGTTGTATTTTAATCGCAGATTTAAGCTTGTAATCCGGCTCCGTAAAGCAATCCTGTTTAATGCATATGCGCTTGCGACAGGAAGGTGGTTTGGACATTTTAAGCAGGTGGGAAATAAATTCTTGTGCATGGTTACATTTCCAATCGGGGCGTTTTTTTTCCTGAAATGGAGAGGTGATAAGTAGAAAAACAGACGGGGGAATGAAATTTGTATATCTATGTGTTAATTGCCTCATTCATTTTCTGGGGAGGCTTTAGCAAATACAGTAAACAGGTGTATAAGACAGGACTATTTATGCTATTCGTATTGACGGCATTTCGTAATACGGATCTGGGCGGTTCTGATACCTATATATATCAGCAGTTTTTTGAAATGGTGCCCAAATTGGATGGTGTCATTGGTTTTCAGGCGTATGGTTTCTCTGTCGGATATACCGTTTTAAATTCACTTGTAAAGCAGTTTACGGACGAGTATGTCGTATTTCAGATGGTATATGCAGCGGTCAGCTTGTTTTTGCTGAATAAGGTAATCAGGAAAATGGAATTCGGGGAGAGAGAGAACTGTATTTTCTTGTTTTCTTATTTCTGTTTTCATTTTATATGGAATAACTGGATTATATACCGGCAAAATCTTGCTGACTTGTTGTTCTGGTATTTTATTATTTCGTTATATAAGACAGAGAAAAAGAAATGCAGGAAAAAATTCTTTTTCATTTTGGCAGCAGTGTTTGTACCGGCACTTTTTCATTCGTCAGCGTTGGCAAATGTGATATTGTTACCTGCGATGTTGTTTATAGGGAAGTGGAAGGATGAAAAAAAGCAATTATGGATACCAGGAGTCTCGATAGGGATTTATGTTTTAGGAAATCCGTTGTATCAGTTATTGATTGATATTATGGCAGCTTATGTGAATCCTTCATATGCCAATTATGGTGCAACGGAATCCAACTTTATTAACTACATACTCCGTTTGTTTTTTTTTACGTTATTTGCATGGCACTATTCTGCAGAACAGCATCCGCAGCGGAAGCTGATACTGGACACGACATTGATGATGGTTCTGATAGGTTCTTTTAATGCGGTGGCAACAACCAGAATGTATGAGTATTTTGCGATAGGGCTGTATTCCTGTATGACATTCATTTTGCACTATTTTTCGGAAGGTTCACGCCGTATTGCAGCGGTTATTTATTGGGGCGCAATGCTATTTATTCTTTGCCGTTATGTGGCATATTTTGACAATGGCTTATTTATGAAGTATTCGTTTTTCTTTTGATTGATTTGGAGGATGTTGTGAAAAAAGTGATGTTAGTTTTCGGGACAAGGCCGGAAGCAATTAAGATGTGTCCGCTTGTGAAGGAATTGAAAAAGAAAGAAAATATAGCTACGGTGGTTTGTGTAACAGGGCAGCATCGTCAAATGTTAGAGCAGGTATTGGAGGTGTTTTCCGTGACTCCTGATTATGACCTTTCTGTTATGAAAGAGAAACAGACCTTGTTTGACGTTACAGCTAATATTCTGGAGCGTATTAAGGCTGTCCTGGAATCAGAAGTGCCGGATGTCGTTTTGGTACACGGAGATACCTCTACTACATTTGCCGCTGCACTGGCATGCTTTTATTTAAAGATTCCGGTAGGACATGTAGAAGCGGGACTGCGTACCTATGACATTTTTTCTCCGTATCCGGAGGAGTTTAACCGGCAAGCTGTAAGTATCCTTAGTCAGTTTCATTTTGCGCCGACAGAGCTGGCTAAGAAGAATTTGCTGAAGGAAGGAAAAAAGGCAGAGACTATTTATGTTACCGGTAATACCGCGATAGATGCTTTAAAAACTACGGTACGCGAGAATTACAGCCATCCGGAACTGGAGTGGGCAGAAGGCAGCAAATTGATATTGATTACGGCACATCGGCGTGAAAACCTGGGTGTGCCGATGCGGAATATGTTTCGTGCAATCCGGCGTGTCATGGAGGAACATCCGGAGGTAAAAGCAGTTTATCCTATTCATATCAATCCGGCTGTGAGAGAGGCAGCAGAAGAAATTCTTGGTGGGGATGACAGAATTCATATGATTGAGCCGTTAGATGTATTGGATTTTCATAATTTCCTGAGCCGCAGTTATCTGATATTAACCGATTCTGGCGGGATTCAGGAAGAAGCACCGGGGCTTGGTAAGCCTGTGCTGGTAATGAGGGACACGACAGAGCGTCCGGAGGGAGTAGCAGCCGGTACGTTAAAACTGGTTGGAACAAAAGAGGAAACTATTTACAGGGAATTTAGTGAGCTGCTAACGAATCAGGCCGCATATGATGCCATGAGCCATGCTTCCAATCCATATGGCGATGGTCATGCAGCTGAAAGAATTGTGGAGATATTATGTCAGGAAATCTAAGGAAGCGCTGATGAAATCATCGCTTCCTCAGAGCCTCCGGCGGATGCGCACGGATTTGCAGGGGTGAATGTTGCTTCGCAACGCAAATCCGGCGCGGGAAACGCTTTCATCAGCGTTTCCCTAAGACAGCATACTTGGAGAAATGAGGATAGGACGTATGGAGCCGCTGATTAGCGTTATTATTCCGGTATATAATGTGGAAAAGTATTTAGTACGATGCGTGACATCCGTGTGCGGGCAGACTTATGGAAATCTGGAGATTATCTTAGTGGATGACGGCTCTCCGGATAGATGTGGTGCTATTTGTAATCAGTTGGCTGAAAAAGACAAGAGAATCAAGGTGATACATAAGGAAAACGGAGGCTTGTCGTCAGCAAGGAACGCCGGGCTTGAACTTGCACGCGGAGCCTGTCTGTTTTTTTTGGATTCGGATGACTATATTTCAGAGGACTGCATTTCCTATTTGTTTGAATTAATGGTAAGAGAAGGGGCGGATATAGCGGTCGGGAATTATATAGCAACGTCAGAAGAGCGGATTGATTTTTCAAAGAAGGGGAATCAACCTGTTACAGAAGAAAGTTATAGTAATATAGAGGCAATCAAGCGGCTGTTTTCTTCCGAAACGGTGAAAATGGTTATTTCCTGTATGAAATTATACAGACGGGAACTGTTTGACGGAATACGGTTTCCGGCAGGACTGCTCCATGAGGATGAAGCAACCACATATCAAGTTTATTATTGCAGTAAAAAGATTGCTGTTTCCGATAAATGCATTTATGCATATTATTCCAATCCGGAAAGTATTACAAGAGCGATGAAGCCTAAAAGCTATTTTGATAAGTGCAGTATTTTCCGGGAGCAGATTTCTTTTTTTGAAGCGCATGGAGAGAGTGGTCTGGCGGATAGGGTACGCAATCGGTGGTGTATACAAATAGCAGCACATCTGCTTCCGTTTGGTTATTTTGAAAAAAGCAGAAAAATGGCCGGGCTGGCAAAAAGGGTATATCAGGAAATTACGGATTTGTCCGGAGTTCCCAGGGTGGAAAAAATGAAAGGCTGGTTGTGTGCACATTGCTGTTATGGAATGGGAATTTTGATTTATATTAAACGTATGCTGTCTGGAAAGATTTTGAAAGGGAAGTAAATGAGTAAGAAAAAAGTAATGTATAGTATGTCTGCGAATCTGGCTGCGTTTGGAGTACAGCTTTGCATTCATATGCTATTAACACCATATATCACTGAGACACTTGGGACGGAGGCATATGCGTTTATTCCATTAAGTAACAGTATTGCTTCCTATTCATCCATCATTACAGTGGCAATCAGTTCAATGGCGTCCAGGTTCATATCCATTGAATATAACCGAAAGAATAGCAAAGCAGCAAACGTATATTTTAATTCTGCTTTAATTGCTAATGTTTTAATAACTGCTTTGCTGACAATTCCGGCAATCTTAATGGTTGTATTTGCGGATGGAATATTTGAAATTCCGCAAGGATTGGAGAAGGATGTAAGAGTGACATTATTGTTTGCACTTTTCGGAATGTTGATTTCGGTGCTGTTTTCTGTATATAGTAATGTATATTTTGTCAGAGACTGTTTAGAACTGAAAGCCAGAAATGAGATACTGGGGAATATACTTCGCTCCTTGGCGCTGTTATGTTTGTTTGGTTTTTTTGAACCTAAGATATATTATGTCACAGGAGTAGCCTTTGTTATCACAATATTATATTGCACAATAAATATAGTTTATACAAAAAAGGTCTTGCCGGAACTATCGGTAAGGATAGATTATTTTAGGAAAAAAGCAGTAGTTACCTTGATTTCCAGCGGGATTTGGAATTCAGTGAACCAGTTGAGTTCTGTTCTGTTGTCGAGTTTAGATTTGTTTTTGGCGAATGTGCTGGTAGGAGCGGAGGCAAGTGGAATATACGCGTTGGCAAAAACAATACCGGGTTTTCTTCAGTCTTTAATTGCTGTAATCGTAGTAGTGTTTATACCTCAATTTACTATTCTGTATGCGAAGGAGAAGAAAGAGGAGCTGATAAACAGTATAGATTTTTCAGTAAAAATATTGGGTGGAATCGCGACACTGCCGATTGCCTTTTTACTGGTATTTGGAAAAGAATTCTTTCAAATATGGGTTCCGACGCAAAATATAGAATTACTGCAGAGCTTATCTGTTTTAACAATTATTCCAATGGTAGTGTCTGGCGGAATCAATACATTATTTAACGTTTTTACAGTTACAAATCAATTAAAGATACCGTCCATTGTTTCTTTGATTTCAGGCATTGCCAATACCATAGGAACGGTAATACTGCTTCGGTATACAGACTTGGGAATATATGCAATTCCCTTGGTTTCCTGTGTTGTGCTGTTACTGAAGAATTTAACATTTACGCCCTTGTATGCTGCGAAATGTCTGGGAGAGCGATGGAGCACATTTTATAAATCAATTTTTAAGAGTGTGCTTTGTACGTTGTCTATGGTTGTAATATGCGTGCTGTACAAGTTTTTTATTCAAACAACGAACTGGCTGGAATTATTTATGGCTGCTGGTATCTGTTCATGTTTTGCACTAGGTTCGAATTTTTTTCTTGTGTTTGATAAGACGGAGAGAAGAAAAATGCTTCTGCTTTTAAGATGGAAAAAAGGGGGAAAAGGAAATGCGGATAATTAAGAAAGTATTGAAACGATTCGTATATTTTTTTAATGGCATCTTATTAGGAATGAGTAAAAGGGAGGTGAAGAAACGGAGAAACAGTCATGCAGGAGAGCAGTGCTTTATTGTCGGAAACGGTCCAAGCCTTTGCATGGAAGATCTGGAACTGATAAGGGGAACATTTAGTTTTGGCACAAATCGAATTTATAATATGTTTGAAAAAACAGACTGGCGTCCATCCTGCTATTGTGCGCAGGATTACAAGTTAATCAATAAATCAGCAAAAGAGATTTCGGGAATATGTGTAAAAGAGAAGTGGATTGGGATATTACGAGATTCCCCTTATAAACGAATAAAAAATGCTAACTACATAGAACTTAAAAACGAGGCGTTTTATCCGGAGAAACCGAAATTTGCAGAAGATATATCAGACGGAGTTTTTGAAGGGTTTACTGTGACATATATGTGTCTTCAAATTGCAATGTATATGGGGTTCAGCGAGATATATCTGCTTGGAATAGACCATAATTATTCCATAGATGCCATGCCTGATGGGACGGTGATAAAAAATGAGGGGGTGCAGGATCATTTTTCCAAGGCGGATCAGATAGATAATATTCCGCAAACCTATAAATCGACGCTGGCCTATGAAGCAGCCAGGCAGTATGCGGAAAAGCACGGAGTAAAAATATATAATGCGAGCAGAGGCGGCAGACTGGAGGTTTTTCAAAGGATTAACATTGAAGAAATAGCATATAAAAAGAACACAAGGAGGCAGAAATGAAGGTAACAGCATTATTAACGGGACGAGGGAACAACACGCTGAAGGACAAAAATATTTTGGAGGTTCTGGGACATCCGGTTCTTTATTATCCGGCTTATGCGGCCCGTGCTGCGTTGACGGTAACGGAGTATTATTGCAGCAGTGATGATGAAGGGATACTTTGTGCGGCGGAGGCGGAAGGGTATAAGAGAATCCTGCGGCCGGCACAGCTGGCAACGCCGACTGCACAGCATATCGACGCAATTTTGCACGCGCTTACGGAGATTGCAAAGGACACAGAGATTCCGGATATTCTGGTTGTCCTTTTAGCAAATAACGTAACTGTAACGTCAGAGTGGATCGATACATGTGTCAGGATGATGTCAGAGGATATGACAATTAGCGCGGTGGTTCCGGTATATGAAGATAATGATCATCATCCACTGCGGGGAAAGCGTGTTGATGAAAATAACAGATTGCAGATGTATGAGTGCGGAGTGCATGGGAAAATTTCCACAAACCGGCAGGACCTTCCGAAATGCTATTTTCTTGCACATAATTTCTGGGTACTAAATACAAAGCTGATGCTTGCGGAAAACGGCAACGGACAACAGCCTTGGAGCTTTATGGGAAATAATATTGCATATTACGAAATTGAAGAATCTATTGATATTCACAAAGAAGCGGACCTGTTAATTGCCAGGAACTGGTTGCTTAGAAATAGACCAGGGATGCTGCTTGATCAGCAGGATTTATAAATTATGGAAGTGGGGGTACTGACTACATACTAGAGTACCAGTATGCAGTATTCGTTCCTTTTATCGGAGACACCATCGGAGGTGCCGCCGCATGAGTATAAAAGCATTAGTAGCTGTTCGTTCCGGTTCGGTTCGGGTAAAAAATATTAGACCGTTTGCAGGCAGTTCCCTGCTGGAAATTAAACTGATGCAATTAAAAAAAATTTCCGGATTGGATGGCATTGTAGTGAATTCCAATGAGGTTTGTTTGAAAAGAATAAGCCGCTCAATTACAATCTGGAGAATCAGCCCCGCAGTCAGGATTTACCGGACATTGATAATAAATGGATTTTGTGTTTGCCGAGTATATGTATCGCCGGTGGAACGGAATGGAAACCGGACATTGAGTGCGGCGAATAGAAACAATCTGCTAGTGTAGCATGGAGGGAATTCATAAAATACCGACAGGAGAAAAAAATAATATGAACATTTTAGTTACCGGCGGAGCCGGCTATATCGGTTCCCACACCTGTGTGGAGCTTCTTAACGCGGGATATGACATTATTGTAGTAGACAATCTCTGCAATTCCAGTGCGGAGTCTCTAAAGCGGGTGCAGCAGATTACCGGCAGGATGCTTACCTTTTATCGTGCAGATTTGCTGGACAAGCCTGCGGTGGATAGAGTGCTTGACCAGCACCGGGTCGATGCGGTGATTCATTTTGCAGGGTTAAAAGCAGTGCAGGAGTCGGTGGAAAAGCCTCTTAAGTATTATAATAACAATCTGACCGGCACATTGAATTTGTGCACATCCATGCGGGAACATGGTATAAAGAATCTGATTTTCAGCTCTTCGGCCACGGTTTACGGAGAGGCGGAGAGTATGCCGGTCACGGAGCAGTGCCCGAAAGGGCGTCCGACAAATCCTTATGGTATGACCAAGTGGATGTTGGAAGAGATTTTGCAGGATTTACAGATTGGTGAGCCTGACTGGAACGTAATTCTGCTCCGGTATTTTAATCCGATTGGTGCGCACGAGAGTGGCCTGATCGGGGAAGACCCGAACGGTATTCCGAATAATCTCGTTCCGTACATAGCACAGGTTGCCGTAGGGAAGCGGCCGTATCTGAATATTTTTGGAAATGATTATGATACGCCGGACGGCACCTGTATCCGGGATTATATTCATGTAGCAGATCTGGCGTTTGGACATGTGAAGGCGTTGGAAATGCTCCGGAAGAACTGTGGTGTGAGAGTGTATAACCTTGGCACTGGCAAGGGCTACAGTGTGCTGGAGGTTCTGCATGCTTTTGAGACAGCCTGCGGTAAGGCGCTGCCCTATGTATTTGCGGAGCGCAGAGCCGGAGATCTGGCAGTAAGCTATTCTGACCCGTCCCTTGCAAAGACAGAGCTTGGCTGGGAGGCAGCCAGGGATATTGTTACCATGTGTGCAGATGCATGGAGGTGGCAGAGCAGGAATCCGGACGGGTATGGAAGAAATCATGCCGAATGACAACAAAGAACATGCGTCCTTATCAATGGAAAAGAGTCTTCTATGATAAAATATTAAATCATAGAAGCTCTTTTATTTTGCAGGAGAAAAGAGTCCGGACGCTTACAAACGCTTTTAAGTTCACATTATCATTTGTTCAAACACATATTTTGTCACTTTATGTCAGATTTAGTAATATTTTGATGAAAAAAATCAAATGAAAAATAAAAGAAATTTCAAAATAGGATTGTTTTTTTCTAAAATAAATGATACAATTTAAATGCTCGCGAGAGTATTGCCATCCGAAGTGGCAATGACAATGTATATTCATCCTGATTTTATGTCAGGGGAATGCAGATAAAGCACTTATGGACTCCTATGCCATAGGTGCTTTTCTCGGGTTAATTATATGGCACTTCAGAAGCGGACTGCAATACTAATTGTGCGGGGCTCCGGTCATAGTTCTGCGGTATTCGGAAGGCGTCATATTCATTAACTGGAGAAAGGCGCGGTTGTAGTAGCTGATGTTGTTAAAGCCGTTAGAGAGGGCAATCTCGGTTATTTTATCGTTTGTATGGAGTAATCCGGCGCAGCTTTGCAGAATCCGGTAGCGGTTCAGGTAACGGAAAGGCGTCATGCCGGTCAGCCGCCGGAAGGAGCGGCAGAACTGTGCCTCGCTTAAGGGAACAAGAGCGGCAAGCTCGCTTAGTGTGAGATTTTTGGAATAGTTTTCATGCAGATAGGAGAGTGCTTTTGCGAGTTGCTCCGAAAGGGAGTAGAGTGCCTTTTGCCCCTCTGATTTTATAATATGGTGCCGGTATAAGCGCTCCCATAGTAAAAGGGAAAGACCGCGGACATAGAGCTCATCCTGTTCTGAGGCAGCCAAAATAAGCCGCAGACAGCGGAGGATGTCGCTCTGCCATTCGACAGAATCCGACAGGACAATGGCAAGCGGAAGGTTATTATGCATGACCGGCAGAAGGTAGGTGTTATACAGGCGTGTATCAAAGGAGGAAAAAAGAAAATCCGGAGATAACACGAAGGCATGGAAGGAAACCGGGGCGGTGCCGGTATTTTCGGCGTAATGCAGCAGGCGGGGCGGAATAAAGATACATTCCCCGGCATGGAGCGGATAGGTTTTGTCTTCAATGTGAAAGCAGAGCTCTCCCTCGGCAAGCAGGAAAAACTCCATTTCCTTGTGCCAGTGAAGGTATAACGCGGGATTAAAGTCCGGTGGGACATGGGTATAGTGAATCGAATACGAAGCCGAGGCGGTCGTGTGGGAAATAGTCTCATAAAGTTCGCTGCTGTTTACCGGTTTCATAAGGTCTCCTTTCCGCTGCTAAGAAAAACATACCATGCTTTTCCTGAAATGTCAATATTGTGTTAGTTTGTGTTAATAAAGGACAAGATATTTCATGGGTGAGCTGTTATAATCAAGGTGTAAGGCAATACTATAACTTATGCGAGGTGAAGGATATGGGAAAAATAGTGTTAGGGAAAAACAAGCTTACGTTCCAGAGGCGGGATGAGCTGGTAGTAATCGAGGCATACGGGAAGAACTGCCTGCGCTGCCGTGCCACAAGAAATTCCGTCGTATCGGATGAGAGCTGGACGCTGCAGCCGCCGCTTCCGGCAGAGGACTGTGTAGTGGAAGGGGACGAATCGTTTGCGTCGATTACCAACGGGGATATGAAGGCGACCATAGAGGCGGGCTTCCCGTGGTATGGCGGAATTGTATGCTTTTACCGGAAGGGGAAGCAGATTTTAAGGACAAAGTATGAGGGGGATTATACGAACAAGTATATTCATACAGAGGGAGACCATTACGCAATCAAGGTTATTTTTGAGGCGAATGAGGGAGAGCATTTTTACGGACTGGGACAGGAGACGGAGGATGCGTTTGACCGGAAGGGAAGTACGTGCAACCTGCTTCATTATAATACGAAGTCTGCCATTCCGTTTCTGTATTCCTCCCTTGGCTACGGCTTTTTCTGGAATAATCCGTCTCCGGGCAGATGCGAGACGACAAGGAATCATACGATGTGGTGCAGCGACAGCGCCTATCAGGCGGATTATCTCGTGTTTACGGGAGACAGGCCGGCAGATGTAATGAAAATCTATGCCGACCTGACCGGCTATGCCCCGCAGTTCCCGCAGTGGGCTTCCGGCTTCTGGCAGTGCAAGCTGCGTTACGAGAGCCAGGAGGAGCTGCTTGAGGTGGCAAGGGAGTATAAGCGGAGAGGAATCCCGATTGCGGCGATTGTAATTGATTATTTTCACTGGACCGAGCAGGGCGAGTGGAAGTTTGACAAAAAATACTGGCCGGACCCGGCGGCAATGTGCCGGGAGCTGGAAGAGATGGATATAAAGCCGATTGTCTCCATCTGGCCGACGATTAATCCGAACAGTGAGAATTTCAGGGAGATGGACGAAAAGAACATGCTGGTCCGCACCGAGAACGGGCAGTACGGGACGTTTTCGTTTTACGGGCAGCAGACGTTTATTGACCCGATGAATCCGGAAACGAGGAAGTTTGTCTGGGGAAAAATCAAGGAGAATTATTATCAGTATGGTATCCGCAATTTCTGGCTGGATGAGGCGGAGCCGGAGGTGCATCCGCAGCAGTTCGGACATCTGCATTTTTATCTTGGCAACGGCGCGCAGACCGCGATGCTGTATCCATATTATTATGTAAAGATGCTGTATGAGGGATTGCAGGAAGCAGGAGAAACGGAAATCATATCGCTGACGCGTGCCGCGTATCCGGGAAGCCAGAAGTACGGCGCCGCGGTCTGGAACGGGGATATTATGTCCGACTGGAATGCGCTGCGGCAGAGCGTGACGAGCGGACTGTCCATGGGAATGTGCGGAATCCCGTGGTGGAACAGCGATATCGGCGGTTTTCTTGCCGGGGATACGCAGAGCGAGGAGTTTAGGGAACTGCTTGTCCGCTGGTTCCAGTTCGGGCTGTTTTCCCCGATTATGCGCCTGCATGGCTCCAGACGCCGGACGCCGGATCAGCCGGAGCCGAATCCGGGGATTATTGAGAGGAGCGGCGGCCCGAATGAAATCTGGGTATTTGGGGAAGAAAATTACCGCATTATAAAGAGCATTATTGAGACGAGAGAGAGGCTCCGGCCGTATATTATGAAGTATATGGACATTGCAAGCAGGACCGGATCGCCTCTGATGCGCCCGATGTTCTATGATTATGAGACGGATGAGGTATGCTATACACTGGAGGACCAGTATATGTTCGGCGAGGATATTTTGTTTGCCCCGATGATGCAAAAGGGGCAGACAGAGCGCGAGGTCTACCTTCCGGAAGGAAGCTGGGTGTCGGTGCTGGATAAAAAGGTGTACCAGGGAAAGCAGACCGTAAGGATGCACGCTGATATCAGCCAGTATATCGCTTTTGTGAAAGAGGGAAGCGACGTGCTGGAGGTGTTTGAATAAAAAGATAAGAAACCCCCGGGGATGTGCCCCGGGGGTTTCATTTTGTGCAACAGTGCACCATAATTTCTTTGCCTGCTATCATTATAAGCGCAGTACAGCTAATTTGTCAAGGACGTTTGGAAAGACAAATGGTATTCCCGGTTTAAGAAATATGGCACTTCCTTTCCTGATATCTTAAGTCTGACGTTCTTAAAACTGCCCCGGTTCCGTACAGGACCGGGGCAGTCGTTCAGGCACGCCGTCTTTGCTGGTAAAGAGCAGTCAGGGACTCCTGGAGTACCTGCGAAAAGTTAATGTGATTATTTTCCGCGAATGTATTGAGCCACGCGGGAATGGTGAGGTTTTTCCTCACAGCTTTTTCGCCGTACTTTTCGGCATAGGCGTCCATATCCAGTACAAGCATGCTCACAAAGCCGCCGGGGTCAGGAGTAATGCTCTCCAGCGGGCTTGCCTCGGGCGCAGGCTTTCCATCTTCCAGTTCGTCAAGAACCCAGCCGGATGCGGCATCCGTACCCATAAGGATGGCTTCGGCCAAGGTGCTGCCTTCACTGACACAGCCGGGAAGATCTGGAACCTCAACAGTAAAACCACCTTTTTTTTCTTCACAGGGATAGAAACAAGCGGGATACGTTAATTTCATAGAAGAATCCTCCTTTATGGTGTTGCAGTACCGGACTTTACAGCCCGGCCTGCTTCAAAATGGATTTAATTGTACGGGGGTCAAGGTCGCCGGGATGATTTGGAATGGAAACCTTGCCGGGTTTTGTCGGATGGATATAAGAGTAGTGGGAACCCTTTGCTTTCTTAAATTGCCATCCGTCCGCTAAGATTATTTTTTCTATTTCCCGGAATCTCATTCTGTACCTCCTTACAATTATATTATACGCATAATACGCATGAATGTCAAGAGGAAATGTGAGTCAACGACTTTGGAATCTTTTGTCTGCGTCATTATAAGTGCGGTCTGCCCAATTTGTCAAGGACTTTTCGGCTTTTCGGAAAAAGATGTAGCGTTGTAAAAGCCGGAGATTATCTGTTGATAATTGTTGACTTTTGAGGAAGTCTTCTGTAAAATTAAGGAAGAAGGCGGATAGAAGTATTAAGCAAAGGCAAAGGAATACGAAGGGAGGCAAAAGATGGAACTGTTTGAAATTATCTGTGGAGTATGTTCCATAGCAGGGCTATTGGTATCCATTTTTACGGCGGGGAAGGTAATCAAAATTTCGCAGACATTTCATTGCGGCAATCGTGATGACCATTCCTGGGTTACTAATAAAGGGAAAGGAAATTCATACCATGGTTCGTATGCAGGGAGGGATAGTATAAATGAGAGAAGAAGTAACGAACAAGAATAAAGACTGCGTTTTTCATAGCGCATATGCCGGCCGGGATATGTATGTTACAATGTTCCAGGAATCAGAGCGGGAGTTTGTCGCCACCCATAATGCAAATATAAAGCCGGTGTCTTACTTTACCGGGCGGGAAACAGAACTGCAGGATTTACGCAAGCGGATAGAGGATGGGCGGAAGTCTGTCCTTGTAAGCGGGATGGGCGGGATTGGGAAGACGCATATCTGCAGGAAGCTATTCGAGGAATATCTTGACAAGCATGCGAAGGATGGAAACGGACCATTCCGGCACATGGGGTACATTGAGTATAGCGGGGATATGGACAATAGCCTGCAGAATTGTTTAAAGTTCAAAAAGCAGGACGGTCCGGAGTTGAACCGGGAAGCAGCGTGGAGGGAGCTGGAATATCTGGCATCGGAAGGGAAGCTTCTGCTGTTTGTTGATAATGTGGACAGGACGGTAAGTGATGATCCGGGTCTGCAGAGGTTGAAGGGGATTCCCGGAGCAGTTATCCTGACTTCCAGGCTGGCTTCCTTCGGCGACGAATTTGAGCTATACCGTGTCGGTTTCCTCGATATGGAACAGTGCAAGGAGATTTATGGGAGAATCCGCTTCGGGGGCAGCGGCGGGAAAGTGAAGCCGGAGGAAGTTCCTGATTTGGAATATGTCATAGAGCATTTGGCAGGGAGACATACGATTACGGTAGAGTTTTTGGCGCATCTGGCATATATAAAGAACTGGACAGTAAAAAAGCTGAGGGAGGAGCTGGAGCAAAAGGGGTTCCGGCTGGCATTCCATAAGGACGGGGGACTTGTCAATATCCAGGAATCTTATGAGGCACTGTATGATTTGTCCGGACTGACGGAAGCGGAACAGAATATCCTGGAGGCGTTTTCCGTGTTCCCCTATATTCCTTTGGCAGCAGGGACATGTAATGAATGGCTGCTTGCAGATGCCGGGACAAGTGAAAATGATGATATCCTGATGGGGTTGTACCAAAAGGGCTGGCTGCAGTTCGATATGGAACAAGGGAGCTATGCCCTGCATCCGGTGTTTGCACAGTTCATTTATGAGAAATGCAGACCGGTACTGGAACGGCATCAGGGCTTATTGGAAGAGTGTAGAAACAGTCTGGAGGTTCCAGAAGGCACTTCCATTTTGGAATGCCGGGAATATATTCCGTTCGCGGAAAAGATTCTTGAAAAGCTGAATATAGGAAAGAGAGAGGAGCAGATTGAATTTATTTTTTCTCTTGGTGGTCTGTTGTTTAGGGCAGCGGAGTATGGGAAGGCAAAACGGTTATACAGGAAGTCGTCGGAATTATGCGAAGATATATTAGGAGAACTGCATCCTGACACAGCCACGAGCTATAACAATCTGGCAGGGGTGTATGTAGCTCAGGGGGAGTACAGGAAAGCAGAGGAACTGCATAAAAAAGCTCTGCGAATAAGGGAGAGTGTACTAGGGGAGGAGCATCCGGATACAGCCATAAGTTATAACAATCTGGGAGAGGTGTATGAGGTGCAGGGGGAGTACAGGAAGGCAGAGGAGCTGTATGGAAAGGGTCTGCGGATAAGGAAGAGTGTACTAGGGGAGGAGCATCCGGATACAGCTAAAAGTTATAACAATCTGGCAGTGGTGTATGTGGCTCAGGGGGAATACAGAAAGGCAGAGGAACTATATGGAAAGGGTCTGCGGATAAATGAGGGTGTACTAGGGGAGAACCATCCGGATACAGCCACAAGCTATAACAATCTGGCAGTGGTGTATGCGGCTCAGGGGGAGTACAGGAAGGCAGAGGAACTGTATGAGAAGGCTCTGCGGATAAGGGAGAGTGTACTAGGGGAGGAGCATCCAAATACAGCCACGGTCTATAACAATTTGGCAGAGGTGTATATGGAGCAGGGGGAGTACAGGAAGGCAGAGGAACTGCATAAAAAAGCTCTGCGGATAATGGAGAGCATACTAGGGGAGGAGCATCCGGATACAGCTACGGTCTATAACAATTTGGCAGAAATATATATAGCTTGTGGAGAGCACGGGAAAGCAGAGGAATTTCATAAAAAGGCTCTGTGGATAAGGGAAGAAGTGCTAGGAGAGGGGCATTTGTATACAGCCATGAGTTATGATAATTTGGCAAAAGTATATAAGATGCAGGGAGAGTATAGGAAAGCAGAGGAACTGCATAAAAAGGCTTTGCAGATAATAAAAAGAGTGCTGGGGGAGGAACATCCGGCTATAGCTACAAGCTATAACAATCTGGCAGGGGTGTATGAGGAGCAGGGGGAGTATAGGAAGGCAAAGGAGCTGTATGAAAAGGATCTGTGGATAATGGAGAATGTACTAGGGGAGGAGCATCCGGATACAGCCATGAACTATAGCAATCTGGCAGGGGAGTACAAGGCGCAGGGAGAGTACAGGAAGGCAGAGGAACTGTATGAAAAGGCTCTACGGATAAGGGAGAGGGTACTAGGGGAGGAACATCCGGATACAGCCATAAGCTATAACAATCTGGCAGGGGAGTACAAGGCGCAGGGGGAGTACAGGAAGGCAGAGGAGCTGTATGGAAAGGCTCTACGAATAAGTGAGAGTGTACTGGGAGAAGAACATCCGGCTATAGCCGCAAGTTATAACAATCTGGCAGGGGTGTATGAGGCACAGGGAGAGTACAGGAAGGCAGAGGAACTGTATGAAAAGAGTCTGCGAATAAGTG
This sequence comes from uncultured Lachnospiraceae bacterium, assembly GCA_910579465.1. Classification (GTDB taxonomy): domain Bacteria; phylum Bacillota; class Clostridia; order Lachnospirales; family Lachnospiraceae; genus SIG307. The sequence goes on from CAJTUB010000001.1 coordinate 283,206, forward strand.
AGAGTGTACTGGGAGAGGAACATCCGGCTACAGCCATAAGCTATAACAATCTGGCAGGGGTGTACAAGGCGCAGGGGGAGTACAGGAAGGCAGAGGAGCTGTATGGAAAGGCTCTACGAATAAGTGAGAGTGTACTGGGAGAAGAACATCCGGCTACAGCCGCAAGTTATAACAATCTGGCAGGGGTGTATGAGGTACAGGGAGAGTACAGGGAGGCAGAGGAACTGTACGAAAAGAGTTTGCGAATAAGTGAGAATGTACTGGGAGAGGAACATCCGGCTACAGCCACAAGCTATAACAATCTGGCAGGGGTGTATAAGGCGCAGGGAGAGTACAGGAAGGCAGAGGAATTGTATGAAAAAAGTCTGCGGATAATGGAGAGTGCACTGGGGGAGGAACATCCGGCTACAGCTATAAGCTATAACAATCTGGCAGGGATGTATGCGGATCAGGAGAAATATGAAACTGCAATTAGTTATTACTTTAAAGCATACAAGATTTGTCTGATTAAGCTAGGCATATTACATCCGCACACACTAATAATTTATAAGAGTATGAGAAGAGCATATTTAAAAAAGAATCCAGGGGGTAATTTTACACAGTGGTTGGAAGATAAGATGAAAGAATACGCTGCTTATCCCTAAGAATGGCAGTAGACACGTAGTTTTACAGGTAACGCAAAAGGCATGTGCAGGTAGCATATGCCTTTTTTGGAATCATATAATTAAGCAGTTGGCAAGGAACACCTCCCGCACACGCGGGGGGTGTTCCTGTATCCGGGCACGCCCGCGGGGTATTTGACTCCATGCTTGCAGATAGGCTTATTTTCTAAGGAAGCGCTGATTAAATCATCGCTTCCTCAGAGCCTCCGGCGGATGCGCACGGATTTGCAGGGGTGAATGTTGCTCCGCAACGCAAATCCGGCGCGGGAAACGCTTTCATCAGCGTTTCCCTAAAATAAATCTGGTAAAAGTTACATATTACATTGCTTATTTATTTTTAAGGATCATTTAATAATTTCCATGCTATAATGAAACCACAAAAGTGAGAGGAGCGGCAGGATGTACCTACGAATATTAAAAAAAGACCTGAAGCGCAAAAAAACCATGAACGTCATACTGCTTATTTTTGTGATTCTGGCAGCAACGTTTATTGCGAGCAGCGCGAATAATTTTATTACGGTGACCAGGGCGGTGGACAATTTCTTTGACAAGGCAGGCGTGCCTGATTATTGGTTTGGTTCCACAAACGATATTGAACGGTTTGAGAAGCTTGCGGAAGAAAACGGCTATGAGTATTATATTTCAAGGCTGGTCCAGATTGAACCAAAGGGCGTTTTCGTGGAAGGGGAAAAGCTAAAGTATTCCCAGACGCTGACCTTGTCTACGCTTGGCGGTATAAAGATTTTTGATAAAAATAATGAGGAAATAACCCGGATTAATGACGATGAAATCTACGTTACGAGTACAATTTTCCAGGCAGCCGGATATGATTTTCACGAGGGGGGAAAAATACGGATAAAGCAGGGGAATGTGGAAAAGGAATTTACGCTGAAGGGCTATACCAAGGATGCGATTTTTGGCTCGGCCATGCTGGGAATCACGCGTTTTCTCGTCAGTGAAAATGACATCAGGCTGTTTGAAGCGGAAAACCTGCCAGTCTGCAGCTCGGTTGAGGTTTGTACACAGGACGCGGACTATCTGGATAAGTTCAATGAACTCGGCATAGATACCATTATAATGGCAGATAAGAGTATGGCTAAAATGCTGTATTTTATAGATATGCTGGTGGCGGCAGTCCTTCTGGTAGTGAGCGTCTGCCTGATTCTTATTTCGATGGTAATACTGCGGTTTATTATTAATTTTACGATTACCGAGGAGTACCGGGAAATCGGTGTGATGAAAGCAATCGGAATTAAAAACGGCGCAATCCGCAGGCTGTACATAATGAAATATCTGGCGATTTCTTCGGTCGGAACAGCCGTCGGGCTTGTACTCAGCGTGCCGTTTGGCAGGCTGCTGCTGAATACGGTTTCGAAAAAAATCATCATTTCAGGTGAGGAGAATTTGTTTATTAATATCGGGGCGGCAGCTCTGGCAGGAATAGCGGTCGTACTGTTCTCTTATCTCTGTACACGGAAAATCTGCCGGTTTTCTCCGATTGATGCAATACGGAACGGGGAAACAGGAGAACGCTTTAAGAAAAAGGGGATTCTGCACCTTGGCAGCTCCCGTATTGCGGTTGTCCCGTTTATGGCGTTAAACGATATTTTAGGAGGAATGAAAAGCTATATTTCGATGATTCTTATTTTTATACTTGGGACGCTGTTGGTAATTATTCCTGTCAATACAGTCAATACACTTTGCTCCGACAATCTGATTACGTCTTTTAATATGGCGGAAAGTGACCATATTCTTTCCTCGGAGCTTTTGTTTGACCCGGACGGGGATAATGCAGTCAAGGTTGACAGACAGCTGTCTGAGGTACGGGAGCTGTTTGCTGAAAACGGGATTGAGGTGGAGGTTTTCCAGGAGGTCATGTTCCGTAGTATTGTTTCCAAGGGCGACAGGCGTACAAGTTCGCTTTCCTTTCAGGGCCGTGGCGGGGTGACGACAGAAGAATATGTTTATATAGAAGGGACTCCCCCGCAGAATGTACATGAGGTTGCCCTGTCCCATATCACCGCAGCGGCGGTTGGTGCGGAAATCGGTGATGATGTGAAGATTAAAATTGGAGAAGCGGAAAGGACCTATCTTGTTACTGCGCTGCTACAGTCTATGAGTAATATGGGTGAGGGAGTGCGTTTTCATCAGGATGTGGAGCTTGACTACAGCTATGCGGCAGGGAGCTTCGGAATCCAGGTGAACTATAAGGATAATCCCGACAAGAAGGCGCTCACAGAGCGGGAGGAGCTGCTGAAAAAGCAGTATCCGGACACAAGGATATTCCGTCCGGGCGAATATATCACGTATATGAGTGGCGACATTGCGGGGCAGATTGACAATATAAAAATGCTGATTCTGACAATTATTCTGGGGATTAATATCCTGGTAGCGGTGCTTATGGTGAAGAGCTTTATTACCAGGGAGAAACGTGAAATCGCGTTGTTAAAGGCAATCGGCTTCCGGAATAATCCGCTGGTTTTCATCCAGACACTGCGTATCGGTATGGTATTGCTTGCCTCGGTGATTACGGGAGTGCTGCTTTCTGCGCCGCTCTCCACCCTGATTGTCACGCCGATTTTCAGAATGACGGGAGCGTATCATATTACGTTTGAAATCCGTGCAGTCGAGGTTTATGCGGTGTTCCCGGCGATTATGCTTGCCGCGACGGCGTTTTCGGCATTTCTCTCGGCACAGGGGCTGCGGAAAATTTCCTCTTCGGAAATATCAAATATAGAATAAAGGAGAACAACGGATATGACTAATATTTTAGAGGTAAAGGACCTTTGTAAAACCTATATAGTGAACAAGCGGCAGAACCATGTTTTGAAAAATGTGAATTTCTGTATTGGCGAGGGGGAAATGGTTGCGGTTATGGGACCGTCCGGCTCGGGAAAGTCCACGCTGCTGTATGCGGTTTCGGGAATGGATGGTATCACCGCAGGCGAGGTGGATTTCTGCGGAAGGAATATTGCGGAAATGAGCCAGGGAGAGCTTTCTGACCTGCGGCTGGATGAGATGGGATTTATCTTTCAGCAGATGTATATGTTAAAAAATCTTTCCGTGCTGGATAATATCCTTCTTCCGGCGTGCCAGTCCGGAAAAATCAAGGAATCGCGCCGTGAAACGACAGAGCGCGGTCAGATGCTGATGCGGAAGCTCGGTATTATCGACGTTGCCGATAATGATATCAGCGAGGTTTCCGGCGGGCAGCTCCAGCGGGCGTGCATTTGCAGAAGCATGATGAATAAGCCGAAAATGATTTTTGCAGACGAGCCTACGGGGGCGCTCAACCGTTCCGCCTCGGACGGGGTGATGGAGGAGCTTGCCGGGCTGAACGCGGAGGGGACGACGATTATGCTGGTCACCCATGACGTTAAGGTCGCGGCAAGGTGTTCCAGGATTTTATATATGGTTGACGGGAACATAAAAGGAGAGTATCATTTAGAGCAGTACGGACAGATGAAGCTGCGTGACCGTGAGCGCGCGCTGAACGGCTGGCTTATGGAAATGGGCTGGTAGGCAGGCGGGGGAGATTGGATTGCGGAAGGTTTGGAGGAGACGGGTTGATTGATATTCTGATTGTGGAGGATAATGAGGAGCTGGCAGGGGTGCTGTGTGATTTCCTGCGTGCGGAGCATTATACGGTATCCGTTGCCAGAAATGCAGAGAAGGCCTTGTCGCTGTATCAGAGATACGGCGCAAGGCTTATTGTGCTTGATATCATGCTGCCGGACGGCAACGGATTCGCTATTTGTGAAAAAATTCGCGCGGAGAGCAATACGCCGGTCCTGATTGTCAGCGCAAGGACGGAAAAGGACGATAAGCTGACCGGACTTAATCTGGGGGCGGATGATTATATTGAAAAGCCGTATGATATTGATATCATGCTTGCAAAAATCGGCGGTATTTTTAAGCGCCGGTATTTGCTTGACGAGCTGGTTGACGACGATATCCGCATCAATAAAATCAACCGGGTCGTGTATAAAAACGGGATTCCGGTGGATATGACGGCAAAGGAGTTCGAGCTGCTTTCGCTGTTGCTTGCAAACAAAGGGAGAACGCTCTCCAAGGAGTATCTTTTTCATACCATCTGGGGAAGCGGCAGCTTTTCAGAGCAGCAGACGCTTACCGTGCATATTAAGTGGCTGCGGGAGAAAATCGAGGACGACCCGAGGCATCCGGAAAGGATTGTAACGGTCTGGGGAGTGGGGTACAGGTTTGTATGAAACGGTTTGACAGGATGCTTTTTTGGGTGGTTTTCTGGATTGTAGTATTGATTCTTGGCACAAATATTTTCCTGACGGCGGCGGGAAGGTCTGGAAACGGCAGACCGTACCGGGTGGAGATTGAGCGGCTGGCACGGGAGATAGAACAAAACGGCTTTCCGGAGGCTTTTGGAGAGGAGTTTGACCTTTCCGGCTGTGAGTATGTGACTGCAGTGGTAAAGGAATCCGGCGGGGGAGCGGCGTTTTTTGCAGGGAACGGCGAGTATGCCCTCCGGGAGATAGCCGGAGAGCTTTACCGGTTTGATTATTCGACGGACAAGGGGCAGGGCGGCAGCAGGCAGAGGGTAGCGGTAAATGCAGCGCTTTTTGGGATGGCGTGCCTGGTGCTCGGCGTGTTATGGTACATCCGCCAGGAAATCCTGCTTCCCTTTGAACACATGACCGCGGTGCCGTATGAACTGGCGCGCGGAAATCTGACGATACCGGTCAGGGAGGGGAAGCACCGGTTTTTCGGAAAGTTTGTGTGGGGGATTAATCTTTTGCGTGAGCATATGGAGCAGCAGAGGCAGCGGGAACTGGCGTTACAGAAGGAAAAAAAGACGCTTCTTTTGTCGCTGTCCCATGATATTAAGACGCCCCTGTCCGCGATTAAGCTGTACGCAAAGGCGCTTTCAAAGGACCTTTATGCCGAACCGGAGAGGAAGCGCAGGATTGCGGAGAGCATTGATGAAAAGGCAGATGAAATCGAAGGCTTTGTGTCGGAGATTATCCGGGCTTCCCATGAGGATTTCCTGAGTTTTGAGGTGAATATGGGAGAGTTTTATTTGTCGGAGCTTCTTAAGGAGCTTACGGAATATTACCGTGAGAAGCTCGGGCTGGTAAAAACGGAGTTTTTGACAGGGACATATCCGGATTGCCTTTTAAGAGGGGACCGCGACCGTGCGGCAGAAGTGCTGCAAAATCTCATGGAAAATGCCGTGAAGTACGGCGACGGGCGTCAGATCCGGCTGACGGTGTCGGAGGAGGACGGCTGTAAGCTGGTTACGGTAGCGAATACCGGCTGTACGCTCCCGGAGGCGGAGCTGCCGCATATCTTTGAAAGCTTCTGGCGCGGCTCCAACGTGGGAAGCCGGACGGGGAGCGGGCTTGGTCTTTTTATCTGCCGCCAGCTGATGCGGAATATGGGAGGGGAGGTATTTGCGGAAATCAACGGGGACGAGATGTGGGTGACGGCAGTATTCGGGGAGGCGTAAGAAAAATTTCCTTGACAAATGGTTGCGGAGCCGTTATAATCGGTGGCAGAAGCAGTGAAAGGAAGAAGTAGTTTCAGGGGAAACCGACAGAAAGCAGCCGGCCGATGAGAGGCGCGGGGGAAGCCTGGAACGAATACGTCCTGGAGCTTCGCACCGAAAGCGGACGTGAGTCGCGAGTAGGCTGCGACGGACAGAGGGACATAGGAGTCCCCGCACACGTTATCGTGCAGGAGTATACGAGAGTGCCGTCCGGTATTCTTTGTACTTAGTGAGGCAGCCGGTGTGAGCCGGGTGTGAAAAAAGGTGGTAACGCGAGAGAGATGATACCCTCGCCCTTTGGATAAGGGCGGGGGTTTTTTGCGCGGCAGGGGAAAATAAAGAGAGCCTGTAAGGAGGTAACAGTATGACGATTTTTGATGAGCTGAAGGCAAGAGGACTGCTGGCACAGCTGACGGACGAGGAAGAGATTAAGGAGCTGATTAACAATGGGAAGGCGACCTTTTATATCGGCTTTGACCCGACGGCGGACAGCCTGCATGTAGGACACTTCATGGCGCTTTGTCTGATGAAGCGTCTGCAGATGGCGGGCAATAAGCCGATTGCGTTAATCGGCGGCGGTACGGCGATGATCGGCGACCCGTCCGGCAGGAGTGATATGCGCCAGATGATGACGAAGGAAACGATTGCGCATAACGTGGAGTGCTTCAAGAAGCAGATGAGCCGCTTTGTTGATTTTTCCGAGGGGAAGGCGCTTCTGGTGAATAATGCGGACTGGCTGCTTGATTTGAATTATGTGGAGCTGCTCCGGGACATCGGACCGCATTTTTCCGTCAACCGTATGCTGACCGCGGAGTGCTACAAGCAACGTATGGAGAAGGGACTCAGCTTTCTGGAGTTTAACTACATGATTATGCAGAGCTATGATTTCCTGGCACTGTACGAGAAGTACGGCTGTAATATGCAGTTCGGCGGGGACGACCAGTGGTCCAATATGCTCGGCGGCACGGAGCTGATCCGCAGGAAGCTCGGCAAGGATGCGTACGCGATGACGATTACGCTTCTGCTCAATTCCGAAGGAAATAAGATGGGCAAGACCCAGAAGGGCGCGGTATGGCTGGATGCGGAAAAGACATCGCCGTTTGAGTTTTACCAGTATTGGAGGAACGTGGCGGACGCCGATGTCCTGAAGTGTATTAAGATGCTTACGTTCCTTCCGCTTGAGGAAATTGAGAAAATGGAGAGCTGGGAAGGCAGTGAGCTTAACGCTGCAAAGGAAATTCTCGCATTCGAGCTGACGAAGCTGGTACATGGGGAGGAGGAGGCCGCTAAGGCGCAGGAGAGCGCAAGGGCGCTGTTCGCAGGCGGCGGAAGCCTTGAAAACATGCCGGTATCCGAGCTTACTGGAGAGGATTTCACGGACGGCAGGATTGACCTGATTTCTGTTCTCGTAAAAGCAGGGTTGAACCCGAGCCGTTCCGAGGCAAGACGAGCCATTGAGCAGGGCGGCGTTACCGTAAACGAGGAGAAGATAACGGATATCAAGAAGGAGTTTGCAAAGGAGGACTTCGGGGACGGCATGATTGTACGCCGTGGCAAGAAGAACTACAAAAAGGTTGTTGTAAAGTAATTATTATCATAGAAGGCAGAAGAATCTGCGGGCAGGGCAAACGGCGTCTGTCCGCAGATTCTTCTATCGGGAAAGGCAGTGAGAGGATGGAAAAGGAGAGGGAGCGCTCCCGGCTGACCACGCTTTGCTACGTGGAGCGGGGAGACGAATATCTGATGCTTCACAGGGTTAAGAAGGAAAACGATGTCAACAAGGATAAATGGATTGGCATCGGCGGACATTTTGAGGCAGGGGAAAGCCCGGAGGAGTGCGTCCGCAGGGAAGCGATGGAGGAGGCAGGACTTACGTTGGAGCATCTGAGGTTCCGCGGGCTTGTGACGTTTTGCTTCCGGAAGCCGGAGGCGGAGGACTCCGGAGGGAGCACAGAGGAAAGAGGTGGAGCCGGGACAGGAGCCGCTGCTGCGGACGGAGACGCCGTAGTCTGGGATGAATGGGAGTATATGTGCCTGTTTACGGCAGGGACAGGGCAGGATATCGCGCAGGAGTGTGACGAGGGGGAGCTTACCTGGGTGAAAAAGGAGCGGATCGGGGAGCTGGAGCTTTGGGAAGGCGACCGGATTTTTTTCCGTTTATTGCAGGAGGAGGCGCCGTTCTTTTCGCTGAAGCTCTGCTATCAAGGGAATGAGTTAATTGAAGTTTCATTAAACGGAGAGGCTTTCAGGGATTGCTGAGGAAGCACAGCTCCGCCCCGCCCGGAGCCGCTGCCCTTCGTGCGGTAATTTCCAAAAAGTCCTTGACAGCACAGGAATATAGTGCTATGATATTGATATCAAAAAGATATCATATGATATCAATAAGAGACAGGAGGAATGTAATATGGAACATATCATCAGTGTGGTACAGGAAAAGACAGCAAAGACAAAGCCGGGTGGATTGTATGTATTGTTGTGTATTCTCGGATGGGGGGCGGATATTGCGGCATTTGTATTCAGCATCATCAATTTTGTAACGGAGAACTTTCCGGTTGCAATTACTTTAATCGTAGTTGCTTTCCTTGGGCTTATCGGTATGACTATTTTTTCCTGCGGTTTCCATATCGTGGAGCCGAATCAGGCGATTGTACTGACGCTGTTCGGAAAGTATTACGGTACGGTTAAGGAGGCAGGCTTTTACTATGTGAATCCGTTCTGCAGTATGGCGGCACCTGCAAAGATGAATACGCCTCAGAGGGCAGCCGGGGCAGCTTCGCCGGAGACGGTCAGTCTTACCCTGGGAACGGGACTTTCCAGTAAGAAAATTTCCCTGCGCACGAGGACACTGAACAATGAGAGGCAGAAGGTAAACGATATTCTCGGGAATCCGATTATCATCGGGGCAAATGTCATCTGGAAGGTAGCAGACCCGACGGCAGCGGTATTTAATGTGGAGAATTTCGAGCATTATCTTTCCACCCAGTGCGATTCTGTTATCCGGAATATCGCAAGGCTGTATCCGTACGATACGATGGAGGATGATGCAGAGGAAAAGACGTTACGCGGCAGCAGTAACGAGATTGCGGAGATGATGGAGACGGAGCTCCAGAAGCGTGTGACGGATGCAGGACTTGAAATCATCGACGTCCGTATTATGCACCTTGCCTATGCAGAGGAGATTGCGGCGGCAATGCTGCAGCGCCAGCAGGCGGTTGCGATTATTGCGGCGCGCCAGAAGATTGTGGAGGGCGCGGTCAGCATGGTAAAGATGGCAATCGACCAGCTTGGTGAGGAAGAAATTGTTGTGTTGGATGAGGAGAGAAAGGCAGCCATGGTAAGCAATCTTCTCGTTGTGCTCTGCGGCAATAAGGATGCCCAGCCGATTGTAAACAGCGGCTCCATTTATTAGTATGAGTGAAACTGCAGCGCTTACGCCGGAGGAAAGGGAAGAAGCGTTGAAGAAACGCCTGGAGCGCCTTGCAGCCATGGAAGCAGAGGTGCGAAAGAAAGAGAAGGAGCTAAAGGAGAAGGAAAAGGCAAAAAAGCAGGTTCCGCTTCGTTTATCTGCCGCACTGTGGGAGGAGCTTGCCGCATGGGCGGAGGCGGAGTTCCGTTCCGTGAACGGGCAGATAGAGTATCTGCTGGCAGAATGTGTGAAGAGGAGGAAAAACGGGTCGTAGACAAATCAGAAAAAGTATGCTAGAATACAGGTGACAGCAGGAAAATCAGACTGCAACAGAAGAATGCAAGGGGGAAAAGAAATGAAACTTTGTTCTGTCTGTGATAAAAAAATAAGCGGAAGCTGGTGTAAAAACTGTCACCGTTTTGTAAAGACCTATCAGCTGCCGGACGGGATTCATCTGAATGAGTCCCACAATCCGAAAAATGATGAGAACTGTACCTATCATATGCCTGACCCGGCAATATGGAATACGCCGGCTGCGCCACGGAATACACAGTCTACGGCACGGAATACTCAGTCCACGGCACGGAATACCCAGACCGCAGCACGGAGCACGCAGACTACGGCGCAGAATACGCGGTCGGGGTCACAGAATACACAGACCAAGGCACGGAACACCCAGACTACGGCACGGAATACCCAGTCCGGAGCTTGGAATGCACAGACTACCCAAAACTACGGCAGTAATACCGGGACGCAGAAAAAGAAGCCGGAAAAGAACAAAGCAGCGATAGCGGTTGTTGTGGTAATCATAGCTTTTTATGCGCTTTTTGTAGTTGCTACTACGGTTATGCCGTTTGTTATGGATGCCATTGACAATGTATCCTCAGAAAAACGTGAGGAGAAGGGGGATACGGACAGGGACGGGTCAAAGGACCGGGAGGATGACAAGGATGGGACAGACGACCGTGAGGGGGATTCTTCCTTGGATGAGGCAAAGCAGGAGCTTGAAGAAGTAAAGCGGCTTGCGGCGCTCCAGAAGCTGCAGCCTGTTGATACGGATCGGGATGAAGAGGGATGGCAGTATTCTTTTTATAATCCGGAAGAGATACAGGAACTGAAATTTGAATGTAATATGCTGGATCATTTTGATATGACGCTTTCCGGGTTTACTGCATGGCTGGAGCAGAATTTTGACGAGGCGTATGAGGAAAGTGAAAATCTGGACAAATACGGGAATTATCTTGCCGAAAGGAGCGGAGAGAGCTGGTATTCCTTTCATTCGTACCGTGACTATCTTGTTTCCGATTATTTCGGGATACGTGTGAATTATGACACGGCGGTGGAGAAGGTCCATGAAATTTTGATTGCCTTTGTGGCAGAGGAGGATTATACGGAGTTCAGCTATGAGGTATTGAAAATGCTTGACCCGGAAACAGACTGGTCGGAGAAGGAGTTTTCAAGACAGATGGATGAGGTGCTCCGTGCGGAGGAGTATATGGAGATTTATTCCTCTGATTCCCTGTGCATTGCCGCGCAGGCGCAGGAGGGAGTGCTTTCGATTTTATATTACCCTGCCTATATACAGTAGCGTCCTTTGATTTTAAAAATGCGGAAAACCAGGAGATTTTAGCTTGACAATTTACCGCAGGATGCTATAATAAGCATATGTGAAAGCGTTGAAGAGGAAAGTAAGCTGTGGAGCGCTACAGAGAGGGCTGCATTTGCTGGGAGCAGCCTGCCGGAAGCAGCCGAAGACCACCTCGGAGCGGGCTTAATACGCCACGGTGATTCCGTTATCATCAGAACGAAGCCGGAAAAGCAGAATGCTTTTCAAGAAGGGTGGAACCGCGAGAAATCGTCCCTTTGCTGCCATTGGCAGCAGAGGGACTTTTTGATTCTTATTCTTATAGTGAAAGAAATGAAAGAGAGGAGAAAAAGATGAAGATTACATTAAAGGACGGCTCCGTAAAGGAGTATGCAGGTGCAATGTCTGTGATTGATATTGCAAAGGATATCAGCGAGGGACTTGCCAGAATGGCATGTGCCGCAGAGCTGAACGGTAAGGTGGTGGATTTAAGGACTGTAGTGGAGGAGGATTGCGAGCTAAGTATTCTTACGTTTCAGGACGAGGCAGGTAAGGCAGCTTACCGCCATACGGCATCCCATGTACTGGCAGAGGCGGTAAAGCGTCTGTATCCGGAGGCAAAGTGCGCAATCGGCCCGTCGATTGATACCGGCTTTTATTATGATTTTGACTGTCCTCCGTTTGACAGGGAGGCGCTGGATGCGTTAGAGGCAGAGATGAAGAAGATTATCAAGGAGGGGGCGGAGCTGACACGCTATACCCTGCCGCGTGCCGAGGCAATTCGGTTCATGGAGGAAAAGGAGGAGCCGTATAAGGTAGAGCTTATCCGGGACCTGCCGGAAGATGCGGAGATTTCGTTTTATTCCCAGGGCGGCTTTACTGACCTTTGCGCAGGACCGCATCTGATGAGCACGAAGGGAATCAAGGCAATTAAGCTGATTTCTTCTTCCGGCGCCTACTGGAGAGGAAGCGAAAAGAATAAGATGCTGACCCGTATTTACGGCACGGCGTTTACAAAGAATGCAGACCTTGAAGCGTACCTGGAGCATCTGGAGGATATTAAGAAGCGCGACCATAATAAGCTTGGCCGTGAGATGGAGCTGTTTACAACCGTGGATGTCATCGGGCAGGGGCTGCCGCTCCTGATGCCGAAGGGAGCAAAGATTGTCCAGAGATTGCAGCGCTGGATTGAGGACCTCGAGGATAATGAATGGGGCTATGTCCGTACAAAGACGCCGCTGATGGCAAAAAGCGATTTGTATAAGATTTCCGGCCATTGGGACCACTACATGGACGGCATGTTCGTGATGGGAGAGGAGGAAAAGGACAAGGAGGTATTTGCACTCCGGCCGATGACCTGTCCGTTCCAGTATTATGTATACAAGGCAAGCCAGAAGTCCTATAAGGACCTGCCGCTCCGTTACGGCGAAACGTCGACGCTGTTCCGGAACGAGGATTCCGGCGAGATGCACGGTCTGACCAGGGTCCGTCAGTTTACGATTTCCGAGGGACATCTGATTGTACGTCCGGACCAGATGGTAGAGGAGTTTAAGAAGTGTATTGCGCTGGCGCAGTATTGTTTAAAGACCCTCGGGGTAGAGGAGGATGTGACATACCGCCTTTCCCGCTGGGACCCGGAGAATCCGGAGAAGTATGTCGGCTCTGCCGAGGTCTGGAACGAGACGGAGCAGCATATCCGTGACGTGCTGAATGAGCTTGGCATTTCCTTTATCGAGGGAGTCGGCGAGGCGGCATTCTATGGCCCGAAGATTGACATCCAGGCGAAGAACGTATATGGCAAGGAAGATACGATGATTACGATTCAGTGGGATGCCCTGCTGGCAGAGCAGTTCGATATGTATTATATCGACCAGAACGGGGATAAGGTGCGTCCGTATATCATCCACAGAACGAGCATGGGCTGCTATGAGCGGACGTTAGCATGGCTGATTGAGAAATATGCCGGATTGTTTCCGACATGGCTCTGCCCGGAGCAGGTGCGTGTGCTTCCGATTTCCGAAAAATATAACGATTATGCGGAGAAGGTAAAGAAGGAGCTGACAAGGAACGGTATTTCCGCGGAGATAGACGGCAGGGCAGAAAAAATCGGCTATAAGATCCGTGAGGCCAGACTTGCCCGTGTACCGTATATACTCGTTGTAGGACAGAAGGAGGAGGAAGAGGGCGTTGTTTCCGTGAGAAGCCGTTATCTCGGCGACGAGGGACAGAAGCCGCTTTCGGAGTTTATCGCGGCAATTTGTGAGGAAATCCGCACGAAGGAAATCCGTAAGATAGAGGTGCAGGAGGAAAAGTAAATCAGACAGTGAGACAAGGACTGCCGCGCTTTGCGCGGCAGATTCTTACAAGCGGAAAAGCTTTATACTGCAAAGGGGGAGAAGCACTGTCTTATTTTTGCGGGATAAGCTTTAAAAGACAGTACAGAAAGGGAAGGGCAGCAGGGTATGAAAGAATACTGGGATTTGTATGATGCGGCAGGGCAGTTGACAGGAGAAACGATTTTGCGGGGAGAGCCGGTTCCCGAAGGACGTTACCATAAGGTAGTGCATATATGGATACAAAATCCAAAGGGCGGGCTGCTGCTTCAGAAGCGGAGCGATACAGTGGAGTGGAAGCCGGGCTTCTGGGGGGTGACCGGAGGCTCCGTAGTTGCAGGAGAGGCTCCGGCTGCCGCCGCAGTGCGGGAGACAGGAGAGGAGCTTGGCATCCGGGTTCTTCCGGAGCAGCTGGAGTTTTTGTTCAGCATGCGCCGCAGGGATACATTCTGTTATATCTATCTGCTGAAGACGGATGTGTCAGTGGAAGAACTGACCTTGCAGGAAGAGGAGGTCGCTCTTGCAAAATGGCTGACGATGGAAGAGATAAAAAAGGACATGGAAGAGGGAAGACTCCACCGGTATGACTATTTTGAGGTGCTTTGTAAGTATTTAAGTCTGTAGACAGATAAGGCGGAACAGAAGGCGGTATGCGAACGGCACATACGCGGAAAGGGAAGGCATGGAAGACGAAAAAAGAGATACGGTAAAAAAGCAGAAGGGGAGCGCGGCAGCAGGGCAGGGGCTGAAAGTGGTTTTTTCCCTTGCCATCGGTGCTCTGGCAGGCATCCTTTCTATCTGGGTGATGGGCGTCAGGAATATTAAGGAAATGAAATTCGGGATTTTCCTGATTTCGTACGGTCTGGTTATTTTCGGGCTTATCGTCTGGATTTTGCTACATACGATTCTGCACGAGGCAGGGCATCTGGTCTGCGGGCTGCTTTCCGGCTACCGGTATTGTTCGTTCCGGATCGGGCGTTTTACGCTTGCAAAGTATCCGGACGGAATGAAAATAAAACGCTTTTCGATTCCGGGGACCGTGGGACAGTGTCTGATGGCGCCGCCGCCTTACAATGACGGCAGCTTTCCTTATAAATTTTATCTTCTCGGCGGGTTTACGATGAATCTGATTTGTGCCGCCGTTTTGTTTGCCGCATTTTTGCTGATGGGCAGCGGTTCCTTTGCGGGGCGTATGCTTGCGGCAGGAGGTGCCATGGCGCTCTATCTTGGAATTGTCAATGCGGTTCCGGCAAAGTCCGACATCCCGAACGATGGTTATCAGATTTTTATGCTGGGGCGGAGCACGGAAGAACGTCGGGCATTCTGGGAGTCGTTGGAGTTTAATGCAAGACTGCAGCAGGGAACCCGCATCAGGGAGCTCGAAAAGGACTGGGAAGCGTTTGATAATGAGGTTCTGGTCAGTCAGTGCGAGGGCATGAAGGGGCTGACCGGCCTGACGATGCGTTATAATTATCTGCTCGATACGGAGCGCTTTGCAGAGGCGGAGGATTTGTGCCAAAGGCTGCTAAAAAAAGGAGTCTCGGTAGATTTGTACCGGAAGCTGTTTTTAGGAGAAGCGCTGTATCTGGAGCTTTTGCTGCACGGCAGGGCGGAAGAAATCGAACGGCTTGCCACAAAGGAGGTAATGGGCTTTTTAAAGATGACTGCCGCCGTGATGCCTTCTTCCGCAAGGACGTTGTATGCGTATGAAAAGCTGTTCCGGCAGGAGGAAAAGGAGCTTGCAAGGGCAGAGCGGCAGTTTGCGGATGCGGTGAAGAACTATCCGGTGTCCGGGGAGCTGGCACAGGAGCAGATGCTGGTGGAAAAGGTGGATGAGATGTACCTGCAGAGGCAGGAGAAGAAGGAATAGGGGGAATAGTGACAAGCCCGGCTTCATACGATAGCGTAAGAGGGAGGGCTTCCAATAATTCCCTGCGTGCTTTTTATGCTACTCCCAAAGAGCCGGGATACCTTAAAACGCTGTGCAGAAACATGCCGTTCCGGCACCGGAACGCTGAAAAAAAGCTTCTGACAAGAACTTGACATCAATGGGGGATAATGGTATTATAATGTCAGGAATTGTTCGGCTGAAATCATTATAAGAAGGTTTTCTGGCGGGAGCGATTTTCGGCATTGGTATAACGAAGAAGGGATATCAAGGAAAGGAACAGGAATAATGGATGAACTGTTAAAACAAAAGTTAGCAGAGAACGATGTCGACCTGGACGGTGCATTGTCCCGTTTTATGGGAAATGAGGCATTGTTCTTAAAATTTCTGAAAAAGTTCGGGAATGATACGAGTTATACTAACCTGATGCTGAATCTGGATCAGGAGAATTTTGAAGAAGCCTTTAAGTGTGCGCACACACTCAAGGGAGTGAGCGCAAATCTCGGGCTTAGTTCAATTTCAGTGCCGACCTCCGAATTGACGGAACAGCTCAGAGGAAAAGCAGCATCCGAGATTAACAGAGAGCGGGTGTCAGAGGAAAAGCAGAAGCTGAAGGAGGCCTATGAGCGCCTTATTGTGGTAATTGAAAAGGATGCATAGTCTGCTGTTCTTGACAAGTCAAATACAACATGATAATATAAGTCAGAATGTAATTTAATGCAATTTCGGAGGGATATCGATGGATGACAGACAGAAGATTTTGATTGTAGACGATGAAGAGGTAAACAGGGCGATATTAGAGTGCCAGTTCCAGGATGACTATGAGATTCTGCAGGCTGCGAACGGACAGGACGCAATCGAGCAGATAGAGAATAATGACAATATCGTACTGATTATGCTTGATATTGTTATGCCGCTGTTAGATGGCTTCGGGGTATTGGATTATATGCAGAGCAGGAATCTCATCGAGCAGATTCCGGTCATCCTGATTACCAGTGAGACGGTCAGAAACAGCGAAACGGCGTACGAATACGGTATCGCAGACGTAATACATAAACCGTTCTATCCGGATATTGTTAAGCGCAGAGCGGAAAATATTATTGAATTATATCAGAATAAACATAATATGGAGATTCGTCTGAAGGAGCAGGAGGAAGAGCTTCGTGCCCAGCAGATGAAGCTGCAGAAAAATAACGACTTTATGATTGATGCGCTCAGCTCGGTGGTTGAGTTCAGAAGCATGGAAACCGGTGAGCATATCCGTCGTATCAAATACTTTACCAGGATTTTGTTAAAGTATCTGGAGAAGTATTTCCCGAAGTACGGTCTTACCAAGACGCAGATTGATGAAATTGCAAGAGCTTCCGCGCTCCATGATATCGGAAAGGTCGGAATCCCGGATGCAATCCTGCTTAAGCCGGCACGTCTGACGCCGGAGGAATTTGAAATTATGAAGACGCATACGACCATCGGCTGTGAAATCCTGGATTCATTCCAGAAGGATCCGTCGGATGAGTTTTACCGGTATTGTTACGAAATCTGCCGCTGGCACCATGAGAGGTGGGACGGCAAAGGCTATCCGGACCATCTGGTCGGCGACCAGATACCAATCAGCGCACAAATCGTTGCGATTGCAGATGTATATGATGCTCTGGTAAGTGAGAGAGTATATAAAGAAGTGTACGGAAATTCCATTGCATACAAGATGATTATGGACGGAGAGTGCGGCCAGTTTTCACCGGATGTGCTGGAATGCTTTGAACTTGCGAAAGAGGACTTCTTTAATATCGTGGAAGTCATTAAGATGTTCAGCTTTACGGAGTAAAGTCCGGAACATAGAAAGGTCCTTGTTTCTTTACCCGCTGCCCTTTTTGTGGCGGGAGCAGGCGGTGTTCTTTGTTTTTCGGTGCTTTGATGGAGGAAGTTATGTGTCAGGACACTTTGGGAATGCTTCCCTTAGAGAATGCATTAGAGATTATACTGGCATTTGATGACAAGGGACTTATTACATACAGTAATGCTACGGCAAGAAAAAAGCTGGGATATGAGCAGGGACTGTGCGGACTGCCGATTGGCAGCGTTTTTCCGGGAGCTTTCCGGGAAGAAGAGGGCGGATGGAAAGCAGCCGTCCCTTTTGGAACGGAGCCTTGCCAGATGACTGCATACCGTCAGAACCAGACCTGTTTCCCGACAGAGACGAGAATGCTACGGGATGAAGAGCGGGGCATCTGCTTTTGTATGGCAAATGACGTGCTGGAAAAGGAGTTCCTCAGCCGGGAGCTGGAACAGGTAAAGCAGGAAGCCGAGGCAGCCATGCGGGTAAAGTCAGAGTTTGTTGCGAATGTAACGCATGAGCTGCGGACACCGGTAAACGGGATTCTTGGCCATGTGAAGGAGATGCTTCCGGAAGAAACAGAGAAGGAAAAGCTCCGGACGCTGCGCCTGATTGAACGCTGCTGCGAGGAAATGAATAAGCTGATTAATAATATTCTTGACTTTTCAAAGCTGGAAGCAGGAAAGTTTGTTTTGGAGCCGCGTCGTTTTTCTTTCCGCGGCATGGTCGACTATGTGAAGGAAAACCATAAGGGAAGGATTACGGAAAAGGGTCTGGATTTTTTTGTTACCGTATCCCCGGGCGTTCCGGAATATGTCGTAGGAGATGAGCTGAGACTTGTCCAGATATTGAACAATCTGCTTTCAAATGCGCAGAAGTTTACCAGTGTCGGAAAGATTACGCTGGAAATTATAAAAACAGCCCAGATGAAGGACGATATTGAGCTGTTCTTTCTGGTGACGGATACCGGAATAGGAATTGACCAGAAGGACCAGGATAAATTGTTCCGGAGCTTTTCCCAGGTGGATGCTTCTACCTCCCGTAAATACGGGGGTACCGGTCTCGGGCTTAGCATATGCCGCCAGTTAGTGGAGCTGATGGGCGGAAGTATTAACGTAGAGAGTGTAAAGGGAAGGGGGACCATGTTCTCCTTTTCTGTGTGGGTCGGAAAAGACCCGGAAGGAAAGGAAGCAGAGGAAGAAGGGGTTGTTACCCCGCGGCCGAAGAGTGTCTTTACAGCCGACACACCGGAGGAGGAAGCCTCAGAGGTATCCAGATACGGAACCCCGGCGAACCGGGAGGCGTTGGAGAAGGCTCTTTCCAAGCTGATTCTTTCGGTAGAAATGGAAAATTGGGAGAAGGCAGAAATGTTTATGGAAACCATTAAACAGCTTACGGTAGAGGTTCCGCCGGAAGTAGGCCGGGCGGTATTGCGGCTGAAAATGGCAATTCAAAAGGAGAACTACGAGAAGATTTCTACGGGGCTTGAGGCTTTGAAAATGCTGATTGAGGCAGAGGGGAACGGATGATGAAGGATAACGAGAAGGCCATCGGAAAAGCGACAGTTCTGATTGTGGATGATGTGGAAACAAACCGGGTGATTCTTGGGGAAATTATAGGTGCAATGGGCTACAAGGTCATTTTTGCGGAGGACGGCGCACAGGCATGGGAGCGGCTTTCAGAGGAGCTTCCGAACCTGGTGCTTACCGACGTGTCCATGCCGGTCATGGATGGCTACGAGCTTTGCAGGAAACTGAAAGCGAATGTGGAGACGAGAAACATTCCTATCATTTTTATCTCTGCCTTTGATGATGCACAGAATATTGTCAAGGGGTTTAACATGGGCGGGGAGGATTACATTACAAAACCGTTTATTCCCGAGGTGGTGCAGGCCAGAGTCAATGTCCATCTCAGGCTGTATGAGGCAACCTGTGAGGTAAAGGAGGCAAACCGGCGCTTACAGGCTTCGATTAACGAGCAAATCCGTCAGATTGAGCAGGAGCGTAAGAGTGTTTTGTATGCCCTGGCAGGAATCGCAGCGGAAAATTCCTGGCATGAGAGCGGATACATTGACAGAATCAGGCATAACTGCCGTATTTTAGCGCAAAGCATGCAGTTGTCTCCTTTGTTTGAGGGACAGATTTCAGACAGCTTTGTGGAGACGATAGAGATTGCGGCACCGCTCTGTGATATCGGGAATATCGGAATTCCGAAGGAAATTCTTCAGAAGAATGCGGCACTTGACGAAGAAGAGCGGAGGCTGATGCAGAATCACACCAGAATCGGTACGAAGCTTTTAGAGGACCTGAGAGTGACGGATGACTATAATGATTTTATGCAGATATCTACCGATATTACCCATTTTCACCATGAGAACTGGGACGGGAGCGGATATCCCGAGGGGAAAAAGGGGCATGAAATACCCCTGGCAGCACAGATTGTTTCCATGTCCAGTATATTTTGTGCATTGACAGAGGCAAGAAGCTACAGGCGCAGCTATAGCAGGGAGGAAGCGTTGGAGATGATGCGGCAGGATACAGGACGCAAGTTCAATCCGGATGTCTTCAATATTTTTTGTAAGGTTTCCAGACAGCTCTGGTAGCTGTACTACGATAGAAAGGAACAGGTCTGGAAACAGACAAGGCTTTAACGGAGGAAAAAGGCTATGATGACGGACGAGGAGTTTTTAAGGATTGCCGTACATATGAAACAGCAGTATGGGATTGATCTCGGCGAGAAGAAAGTCATTATGAACGGCAGACTTGAAAATCATATTAAAGCGGGAGGCTGGAGCAGCTTTCATGCGTTTATGAATGATTTGGAAAGTGACCGTACCGGAAAGCTGGAGAAAGAACTGGTCAATCTTCTCACTACGAATCACACTTATTTTATGAGGGAGTTTGAGCATTTTGAGTTTTTTAAGAAAGTAGTGCTTCCGTGGCTGAAGAAAAAGGAGGAGCGCACCAGGGATTTACGCATTTGGTGCGGCGCAGCATCGACCGGAGAGGAACCATATATGATTGCCATGGTACTCTGGGATTTTTTCGGACTGGAGCATGGTTCCTGGGATACTAAAGTACTGGCGACGGATGTGTCAACAAGGGTTTTGCAGCAGGCAAATGAAGGAATTTACAGCGAGGATCACTTAAAGGATCTTCCAGATCAGTGGAAAAGGCACTTTTTTAAAAAAGCGGGCGAGGGGATGTTCCAGGTTACAGATGAGCTGAAGCAGGAGGTACTGTTCCGTCAGTTTAATCTGATGTCGCCGTTTCCGTTCAAGAAAAAAATGCACACAATTTTTTTAAGGAACGTGATGATTTATTTTGACGGGGATACAAAACGGGACCTGCTCCAGAAGGTATATGATAGTCTGGTACCAGGGGGCTATCTTTTCATCGGGATGACAGAGACGCTGGACCGGACGCAGATACCGTTCCAGATTGTGCAGCCCTCTATTTTCAGAAAACCGGGAGGAAGTGATTGACGTATGCGTCCTATTAGAGTATTAATCGTGGAAGATTCCATGGTGTTCAGAGAGTTATTGGTACAGAATTTGAGCAGGGACCCTGCAATCGAGGTAGTAGGCGAGGCAAAGGATCCCTTTGAGGCAAGGGATGCCATTTTAGCGTATAAGCCGGATGTTATGACGTTGGATATAGAGCTTCCGAAAATGAGCGGCATTGAGTTTTTGCGGAAGCTGATTCCGCAGTATCCGCTTCCGGTTATAGTTATCAGCTCTCTCAGCGATAAGGTATTTGATGCGCTGAACGCAGGCGCGGTTGATTTTGTGGCAAAGCCTGCGGTGACGGGAAGAGCGCAGCTGGAAGAGTTTATACAGAACGAGCTGCTCGTGAAGATTAAAATTGCCTCTACAGCCAAAATCAGCAGGATAAAGCAGATGGCGGTGCAGCCGGAGCAGCCGGGTCTTTCCATGAGGGGAAGCGATATGATTGTGGCAATCGGCGCCTCTACAGGCGGGACAGAAGCTATTTTTTCTGTTGTAAAGGATTTTGGGACGGATATTCCGGGAGTTGTTATTGTACAGCATATGCCCCCAGGGTTTACGGATATGTATGCAAAAAGACTGGATAATCAGTGCAGGGTGCAGGTAAAAGAGGCAGAAACGGGCGACAGGGTGCTGCCCGGCCATGTCCTTATTGCACCAGGCGGTGACAGGCATATGCATTTAGTAAAGGTAAACGGTGTATATCAGGTTGAGTGCAGGCCGGGACCTAAAGTGAACGGACATTGTCCGTCAGTAGACGTTTTATTTGAATCTGTAGCGAAAGTGGCAGGCTCGAAGGCGTTAGGAATTATTCTGACTGGAATGGGAGGTGACGGCGCAAAAGGACTGTTGGCTATGCGTAAGGCAGGAGCAAGAACCATCGGGCAGGATGAATCTACTTGTGTAGTGTACGGAATGCCGAAGGTGGCATATGACCTCGGGGCGGTAGAATATCAGGAAAAATTGCAGGATATTGCCGGGAGAGCCTATCGTATACTGAATAAAACGTAAAGGAGAGGAAATATGAAGATTTTATTGGCAGAGGACGATTTTACGACAAGAAAATTTATGGTCAATTTTCTTTCGAAGTACGGCGAATGTGATGTCACTGTGGATGGAATGGAGGCGGTGGATGCTTTTATGATGGCGCTGGAGGACGGAGAACCTTATGATCTCGTATGCCTGGATATTATGATGCCGGTTATGGACGGGTATCAGGCATTGGTGGGAATCCGGAATCTGGAGAAGCAGCGGAATATTCCGCAGGAACAGGCAGCAAAAGTAATTATGACAACTGCACTTAATGAGGAACGGAATGTTAAGATGGCATTTGAACTGGGATGCACGATTTATTCCGGAAAGCCGATTGATAAGGAAAGATTTGAACAGGCTATGAAAAAGCTGGGCTTGATATAATCTGATCTCAAAAAATATGCAGGAAAGGAGAGTATATGGCTGAAGAATTTAACACAGAGGGAATGTTGGACGTCTATCTGTTTGAAAATGAACAGCTTTTGGAACAGTTACAGGAAATTGTTTTGGACCAGAAGGATGCAGAATGTTTTGACCAGGACAGTATCAATGAGATATTCAGGGCAATGCATACTATTAAAGGTTCTTCAGGTATTATGATGTTTGATAACATCACTGCAATTTCCCATAAGCTGGAAGATGTGTTCTATTATTTAAGAGAGTCCCATCCCGAACATGTGCCACATCTGCAATTAGTGGAGCATGTATTGGAAGTGGCGGATTTCATTACTTCGGAAATGGACAAGATCCGTAATGGAAGTACAGCCGACGGAAATCCGGAAAGTATCATTAAGGAACTGGATAAATTTCTGGATATGATTAAGAAGGGTGTGAAGGCGGAGGGAGAGGAACTGCCTCCTGAAAATGTACATGTAGAACCGCAGCAGTTCTACATAGCTCCTGTTGCTACTGATGCAAGCCGTTTTTACAAGGTGTATATCACTTTTTCACCAGAAACGGTAATGGCAAATATCCATGCCTACAAAGTAGTATATGCAATGAAAGAAATTGCAGAGGATTTGTTGTATTCCCCGGAGGATATTATTTCCGATGAGGAAAGTGCTGACGTAATTATGAAGGAGGGCTTCCGTATTCTGCTTCAGGCGCAGTGTACGGAGAAAGAAATCCGCGACCTGATTGGTATCGGTTACGATATTAAGAAGGTAGACATCTATGAATGTAAGGCAGAAGAATTTCTGCGGGGCTTTGATTTTGGTGAGCAGGGGCCTCAGATTGACCTGGAATCCAGCGTAGAGGTCATTGAAGCAAAGGCGGAAAAGGAAAGCGAACCAAAGCAGGCAGAAAAGCCGAAAATGGCGCCGGGTGATTTTGTCATTCAGTCAAAAGAGCCAGGAAAGCCGAAAAAGCTGGCAAAAGATAAGTCGAAGAATGAAAAGGCTGCTTTTATCAGCGTCAATGTAAATAAGATGGACCAGCTGATGGATTTAATCGGAGAACTGGTTATCTCGCAATCGGTTGTGTTACAGAATCCGGATTTAAAGGTGCCTGGTCTGAACCTTTCGAACTTCAATAAGGCTGCGGCACAGATGGCAAAGATTTCTACGGACTTGCAGAATGTCATTATGTCCATGCGGATGATGCCGTTAACAAACCTGTTCCAGAAGATGAACCGTATTGTTTTTGATGTTTCCCGCAAATTAGGGAAGGAAATTGAGTTTGAAATGGTCGGTGAGCATACCGAGGTGGACAAAAATATCATTGAAAATATTTCCGACCCTCTGATGCATCTGGTGCGTAATGCAGTAGACCATGGAATTGAGACAGATGCGGAGCGGGCAGAAAGCGGTAAGACGGAGAAGGGAAAAGTAACACTTTCTGCCCGGACGGAAGCCGGAAAGGTATGGATCAGTGTATCAGATAATGGAAAAGGTCTTGACAGGGCAAAGATTCTTGCCAAGGCAAAAAGTCAGGGACTTTTGGAAGATGGAAAGCCAGAGAGCTCTTACACCGACAAGGAGGTATACCGGTTTATTACCCTGCCGGGATTTTCTACCAATGAGCAGGTAACGGAGTATTCCGGCCGCGGCGTAGGAATGGATGTCGTAATACAGAACATCCAGGCAATCGGAGGCGTCCTGGAAATTGAAAGTACCCCGGGCTTCGGAAGTACGATGACCTTAAAGATTCCGTTGACGCTGGCAATTATCGACGGTATCGTGATGGAAACAGGAACCTCCTCCTTTGTTGTGGAGACAGGAGTCATCAAGTCGTTTATCAGTGTGAAAGAGGATATGATGATTCATGAGCCGAACGGAGAAGAGTATGTAATGATCCGCGGCGAATGCTATCCGGTGCTCCGGCTTGGCGAATGGTACGGACTGAAGGATTATCAAAGGTCAGTGGATAAAGGTATGATGCTGATTTTTGAGGTAGAGGGTAAGACCATATGCCTTTTCGTAGACAGGCTGATAGGAAAGCAGGAGATTGTGGTAAAGCCGATTCCATCCTATATCAAGAAGGTAAAGGGACTGTCCGGTTGTACCCAGCTGGGAGACGGAAGTATTGCACTGATACTTGACCCGGTAGGACTGATAGAATAAACGGACGGAAAGGATGGTAGCTAAATGGAGGAAATCAGTGAAGTAAAAGGGCAGGCAGCGCAGGACCGGGATGCTTCCGATGAACATGACACATCAAAGGGCAAGTATATGACATTCAAATCCGGGAGTGAGTATTATGGTCTGGAGATTCAGTATGTAGATGAAATCAGATGCTTCCAGGCGATAACACCGATTCCGGAGACAGAGGATTATATCAAGGGCCTGATTAATCTGAGAGGAAAAATCATTCCGGTTATTGACGTAAGACTCCGCTTCAAGCAGGAGCCTTTCGAGTACAATGACAGGACCTGTATTATTGTGGTGATTGTAAAATCTACAATGGTCGGATTGATTGTAGAAAAAATTGCCGAGGTAGTGGAAATCCAGAAGGAAAATATCCTGCCGCCGCCGACAATCGGACGGACAGGGAAGGTACAGAACAAGTATGTGTACGGCATCGGAAAGGTGGGAGGCACGGTGAAGCTTCTGCTTGACGCGGATAAGCTCCTGAACGATGTCAATACGGCAGCAGCGGAACAGACAAATGAAACTAATTTAAACGAAGAATGAGAGGTATGAGAAATGAAGAATGTAACGATTAAAGTAAGGCTGGTTGGGGCGTTTGCCCTTATCCTGATACTGATGCTGTTCAACGTTGTCTTCGGCGTCATGGCGATGAGGAATGTTGCCGGCCAGGCGCAGTTCATGGATGATGCGGAAATTGAGGCGCTCAGGGAGAGTATAAGAGGGGTACAGAACGTGACCCTGGATTCGTTGAAAAAAGATGGCGTGGTGCAGGAAGAAGGGGTGCAAGAAGTGCTGAATGCTGTGGAAACAGATGGCAGCGAGCTCATCGAGGCGCTGGATGCGGCAGAGACTGCAAAAAAGCAGGCGAATGGCTATGCGAATACTGCTTCCTATATTTCCTTTGGCATCCTGATTATATCAACTCTTGCTACAGTAGGGATTTCGCTGTCTATCGTAAAGGAAATCAGCAAGTCCATCAAGCAGCTCTCCGACGCGGCGGGAAGCATAGCATTGGGGCAGGTTGTGAACCTTTCGCTGGAGAAGCCCGGCAATAACGAGTTCGGTGCCCTGATTGACGATTATAACAAGGTAATCGCCAATATCCAGTATCAGGCGCGTATCACCGAGGAAGTATCCAACGGCAACCTGACCGTGACCGTGAATCCGGCTTCCAGCGGCGACCTGCTTGGCAACTCCCTGAAGAAGCTCGTAGAGGATAACCACCGCGCACTGTCCGGCATCAACGACGCGGCGTACCAGGTGACCATCGGCGCTTCCCAGGTGGCAAGCGCAAGCCAGTCCCTTGCACAGGGTTCCACGGAGCAGGCAAGCGCAATCGAGGAGATTAACGCTTCCATCGATGATATCGCAGAGAAGACCAGGCAGAATGCAGACCAGGCAAATACGGCAGCAGACCTGGTAGTAAAGGCAATCCAGGACGTAAAGCAGGGTAACGAGCATATGCGCGACATGATGACTTCCATGCAGGATATCAATAAGGCATCGGAGAGCATCTCCAAGATCATTAAGGTGATTGACGATATCGCATTCCAGACCAACATCCTTGCCCTGAACGCAGCAGTAGAGGCTGCAAGGGCAGGTGAGGCAGGAAAGGGCTTTGCGGTAGTAGCAGAAGAAGTCAGGAGCCTGGCAGCAAAGAGTGCGGCTGCTGCAGCAGAGACCGCAGAGCTGATCGAGGACTCCATCGGCAAGGTAGGCCAGGGTTCCAAGATTGCGGACGAGACGGCGAAGGCGCTGAACGTGATTACCGATGTGGTACAGAAGAGCGAAGTGCTGATCAACAATATCGCACAGTCCTCCAACTATCAGGCGACCGCAGTAGCACAGATCGAGCAGGCTATCACGCAGGTTTCCCAGGTAGTGCAGACCAACTCTGCTACCAGTGAAGAGTGTGCCGCAGCGAGCGAGGAGCTTTCCAACCAGGCAGCTAAGATGAGAGAGATGCTCTCCGTTTACCGTCTGGGAGGCAAGAACACTGCTTCTGCCGCAGGTGTGAGTTCCTACTCTTCTTCCCAGGCGAATGCAAACGAGCAGATTATTTCCCTTGGCGACAGTTTTGGAAAATACTAAAGGAAAGAAAAATATGGTATCCCTGTGAGGGAAAAAGGAACCGTGTGAAAGTACGGTTCCTTTTTTTGGAAGACTTCTACAGCGGGGAGAAGCATTTCCTGTCCGGTTCCCCGGGAATGGGACAATCCTGCGTGGAATAAGCTTGAAACGAAAGAAAAAGAAAACGGTAAAAGGCATGCAATTGATTGTACGCTACACGGGAGATTTGAAAAGGCTGCAGGAGGAAATCGGCTTTCAGGCGGAGGAGCTTCTGGCAGGATATGCGATTGTGCATATTTCGCCGGAGCTTGCTCCGCGTTTGCTTTCTGCGCAGGAAATTTTGTGGACGGAGGTTCCGGCACGGGTCTATGAGGAGGTGACGGCGGGGAAACGTGCCGCCTGTGTGACTGCACTGCAGGGGCAGCATCCGGAGCTGACCGGACAGGGGGTGCTGGTTGCGGTGATTGATTCGGGAATTGACTATACCCATCCGGATTTCCGGAATGAGGACGGTACGACAAGGATTGCCGCACTCTGGGACCAGACAGCCAGGGGAGAGGGGATGCCTCCGGCGGGCTATTTTTCCGGCGTTCTTTATGCGAAGGAGCAGATTGATGCAGCACTGAGGGGAGAGCAGAATGCAGACGGAGGAAATCCGGTGCCGGAGGTGGATTTAAGCGGACACGGGACGCATGTGGCGGGAATTGCCGCCGGAAACGGGCGTGCCTCGGGTGGACGCTACCGGGGAGTCGCCTATGAAAGTACACTCTTGATTGTAAAGCTCGGAGGGACACAGGTAGATCCGTTTCCACAGACAGCAAACCTGATGACAGCGGTGGATTTTTGCGTGCGCTATGCAGCAGCTGCAGGACTTCCGCTTAGTATCAATCTTTCTTTTGGAAACAGTGAGGGCGCGCATGACGGTCAGAGCCTTTTGGAGACCTATCTGGATGCAGTTTCCCTTTATGGAAGGAACAGTATCTGTATAGGCACCGGGAATGACGGGAACGCAGGACGGCATGTCGGCGGGGTTTTCCCGAAGGGGACGGGAAATGAAGCAGGAGCGGAGGAAGAGGTGCTTTTTACGGTCGGAAACAGGGAAAGCAGGCTGCAGATGGGGCTCTGGCTCAATGCCATTGATACGGTAGAGCTGTCGCTGGTATCGCCGTCCGGGACAGTGCGGAGGCTGCCGGAGGACCTCCGGGGAAGTGGTACGGCAGTCAAGGGATATCCGGCAGCAGGCGGCACCGTATTAAACTTCGGAAGCTCGGTGGCGGAGGTATTTGTGGGAGAGGCAACGCCGTACCGCGGGATACGGGAAATTTCGATTACACTGCGCGGAAAAAACGGGGAAATTGAACCCGGGACATGGAGAATCCTGATGAATCCGGTACGGATTCTGGAAGGTGTTTATGACATCTGGCTTGCACGGAGCGGACAGAATACCCTGACCCGCTTTCTGCAGCCGACGCCTGAGCGGACATTGACGATTCCCTCGACAGCCGCAAGACCGGTTGCTGTGGCAGCATTTGATGCGAGAACCAGCAGTATTGCTGCATTTTCCGGCAGAGGATATCCGAGGGCGGAGCAGTACATCAAACCGGATATTGCGGCGCCGGGCGTCGAGATTGTTTCCTGTGCGCCGGGAGGCGGATATACCGCAAAAACCGGAACGTCCATGGCGACTCCGTTTGTAACGGGAAGTGCGGCACTTTTGCTGCAATGGGGTATCATATTAGGAAACGACCCTTACCTTTATGGAGAGAGACTGAAAGCGTTTCTTATCCAGGGGGCGGAAAAGCTGCCGGGGCTTACGGAATACCCGAACTCTTATGTGGGCTGGGGAACCTTATGCGTGGCGGAGAGCCTGCGTCTGATGGAGTGAGCGAGTGCCGTTCAAAAAATATAAAATTCAAGGTAAAAAGTCCTTGACAAATCCTTAAATCTGGCATATCATAAACATATGAACAGTTGTTCAAATGTTTGTCGAAAGAGCGGAGGTGAACAGATGGAGAAAGACGGTGCAGAGTGTTGTGACGTTGTCTGCGTACACGATGAGCTTTTGCGGAAGGTGAATGCACAGCTGCCGCAGGAGGAAGTGCTTTATGATTTGGCAGAGCTTTTTAAGGTGTTCGGGGACTCTACAAGAATCCGGATTCTGTTTGTGCTGTTTGAGGCGGAGGTGTGCGTGTGTGACCTGGCAGAAGCGTTACATATGACGCAGTCTGCGGTTTCCCATCAGCTGAAAATACTGAAGCAGGCAAAGCTGGTCAACAGCAGGAGAGAGGGAAAGTCCGTGTTTTATTCCCTGGCGGATGACCATGTACGGACAATGATCGGGCAGGGGTTAGAGCATATTGAAGAGTAGAAAATAAGGAGGCAGATTATGAAGAAGAAGTTCAAATTGCAGGGGCTGGACTGCGCAAACTGTGCGGCAAAGATGGAAGAGGCGATTAAGAAGGTCGAGGGCGTGGAGAATGCAGGCGTCAGCTTTATGACGCAGAGGCTTACGATTGAGGCAGAAGAGAGCCGGATGGACGAGATTATGAAGCAGGTAGTGCTCCTTTGCAAAAAGATAGAGCCGGATTGCGAAATTCTTTTGTAGAAAAGGAGGTGCCGGAATGACAAAAAAGCAGAAAGCGGTATTGCTCCGGATTCTGGTTTCCTTCTGTTTTTTTGCAGGACTGCTGATTGCAAAGTATACCGGAGGATTTGAAGCGATAGGGGAGCCTCTGGCAGAGCCGGTGCTTTGTCTTGCGGTTTATCTGCTCATCGGGTATGACATCATTTGGAAGGCGGCAAAAAACATCAGGCGCGGGCAGATATTTGATGAAAATTTCCTGATGATGATAGCGACCTTCGGCGCCTTTTTCGTCGGGGAATACCCGGAGGCAGTCGCCGTCATGCTCTTTTATCAGACAGGAGAGCTGTTTCAGGGCTATGCGGTCGGGAAGTCGCGCCGCGCGATTTCCGATATGATGGACATCTGTCCCGAGTATGCCAATCTGGAGGAGGACGGTGCACTGCGGGAGGTAGAGCCGGATGAGGTAAAGGTCGGAAGCATTATTGTAATAAAGCCAGGGGAACGTGTTCCGTTAGACGGCGTTGTACTCACGGGAGAGTCCCTGCTCGATACGTCCGCCCTGACCGGGGAGTCCGTCCCGCGGGGGATTGCGCCGGGCGATGCGATTATCAGCGGCTGCGTAAACGGCAGCGGAATGCTGCGGGTGCGTGTGACAAAGGAGTTTGAAGATTCTACTGTTGCTAAAATACTGGAGCTGGTCGAGGATGCAGGCAGCAGAAAGGCAAAAACAGAGAATTTTATTACAAAGTTTGCAAGATACTATACACCAGTGGTGACGATTGGCGCGCTGCTTCTGGCGCTTGTGCCGCCGCTTGTGACCGGCGGAAGTTTCGGGGAATGGATTCACAAGGCATGCATTTTCCTTGTTGTCTCCTGTCCGTGTGCGCTTGTGATTTCTGTACCGTTAGGCTTTTTCGGAGGAATCGGCGCGGCGTCAAAAATCGGCGTGCTGGTCAAGGGGAGCAATTATCTGGAGGTCCTTGCGGGAGTGACTACGGTGGTATTTGATAAGACCGGGACGCTGACGAAGGGAGAGTTCAAGGTAAGTCAGGTGCTGCCGCAGGGGGTAAGTCGCGAAGAGCTGACAGAGCTTGCCGCATTAGGAGAAAGCTATTCCAATCACCCGATTGCGGGAGCGCTGCGGGAGGCATACCGGAAGGAGCCGGAGCTTGCAAGAGTATCTGACGCCACAGAGCTTGCGGGCTTAGGAATCCGGGTTCTTGTGGACAAAAGGGAAGTCCTGCTAGGAAATGAAAAGCTGATGAAGCAGAACAGCATTGCCTATGTACCGGCGAAAAGCAGCGGGACGGTGGTGTATGTAGCAGCAGACGGCGTGTTTCTGGGCAGTATCGTGATTTCGGACAGCATTAAGGACGGGGCTAAGGAGGCTCTTGTCCGGATGCGGCAGGCGGGCGTAAAGCGTATCGTGATGCTGACCGGCGACCGGGAGGAAGCGGCACAGGCAGCAGCGCAGGAGCTTGCTCTGGATGAGGTTCATGCGGAGCTTCTGCCGGGTGATAAGGTTGCGCTGTTTGAAAAACTTCTGGAGAACCGGGAGGAAAAGGAAAGAATTGCGTTTGTAGGCGACGGAATCAACGATGCGCCGGTGCTTACAAGGGCAGATGCCGGAATTGCCATGGGAAGCATGGGCTCGGATGCGGCAATCGAAGCGGCAGACGTCGTGCTGATGGATGATAACATCGAAAAGATTGCGTCCGTCATCCGGATTGCGAGAAAGACACTTGCTGCAGTAAAGCAGAATATTGTCTTTGCCCTTTCGGTGAAGGCGGTTGTGCTTATGCTCGGGGCATTTGGCGTGGCAACAATGTGGGAAGCGGTTTTTGCAGATGTCGGCGTTTCGGTGCTTGCGATTTTAAATTCCATGCGTATCCTCAAAATGAAATAAATGAGGGAAAATTCCGGCCGGCTTGGAAGAAATAGAAGATTTCGGTGAAAATGTGTCTTGCTTTCCTTAAAATTATATATTACAATAAATGGCATGGTGGTACACATTTAGACGGAGGAAAAACAAATGGGCGGTTTTTTTGCAGTAGCTTCAAACGAGGATTGCGTTTTTGATTTGTTTTTTGGTACGGATTATCATTCCCATCTCGGAACGAGACGCGGAGGTATGGCGGTATACGGAAAGAACGGGTTTGACCGTTCGATTCACAATATTGAAAATTCGCCGTTCCGGACGAAGTTTGAGAAGGATGTCCATGAGATGAAGGGGAATATCGGTATCGGCTGTATTTCGGATTATGAGCCGCAGCCGCTGCTGGTACGTTCCCATCACGGCACCTATTCCATTATCACGGTAGGTAAAATCAATAATCTGGACGAGCTGGTAAAGGATGTCTTCCACTCCGGAACCTCGCACTTTCTGGAGATGAGCGGCGGTGATATCAATGCAACGGAGCTGGTGGCGGCGCTGATTAACAAAAAGGAGAATATTGTAGACGGTATCCGGTACGCGCAGGATGTTATCAAGGGCTCCATGAGTATTCTGCTGATGACGCCGAAGGGGATTTATGCAGCGCGGGATAAGTACGGCAGGACCCCGATTGCCATCGGAAAGAAGGAGGGAGCGTTTTGTGCTTCCTTTGAGTGCTTTGCGTATCTGAATCTGGGCTATCAGGACTATAAGGAGCTGGGTCCGGGAGAGATTGTCGTAATGACGCCGGAAGAGGTGATTACGCTTGTAAAGCCGGGAGAGGAGATGCGGATTTGTACGTTTCTCTGGGTATATTACGGTTATCCGTCTTCCTCTTATGAGGGAGTCAGTGTGGAGCAGATGCGGTATAACTGTGGTGCGAAGCTGGCGCAGCGTGACCACGGCAGCGTAAAGCCGGATAGCGTTGCGGGAGTTCCGGATTCGGGGACACCGCATGCAATCGGCTATGCCAATGCGTCCGGCGTGCCGTTTTCAAGGCCTTTTATTAAGTATACGCCGACCTGGCCGCGTTCCTTTATGCCGACGATACAGAGCAGGCGGAACCTGATTGCAAGGATGAAGCTGCTTCCGGTGCACGACCTGATTCAGAACAAGAGTCTTCTTTTAATTGATGATTCCATTGTGCGCGGCACACAGTTAAGCGAGACGACGGAGTTTTTGTACCAGAGCGGTGCAAAGGAGGTTCATATCCGTCCGGCATGTCCTCCGCTGCTATTCGGCTGTAAGTATCTGAACTTTTCCCGTTCGACTTCGGAGATGGATCTTATTACGAGGCGTGTCATTGCGGAGCGGGAGGGTGATAAAAAGGATATTGACTTTGAGCAGTATGTCAATCCGGAAACGGACAAGTACCAGGATATGGTCGAGCAGATCCGCCAGAAGCTTAAGTTTACTTCCCTCCGGTTCCATCGTCTGGACGATATGATTGAGTCGGTCGGCATCAATCCGTGCAAATTATGCACATATTGCTGGAGTGGAAAAGAATAACAGCTTCCAGGGCAATATTTCGGAGAATAGCGTGCATACTAACCTTACTGTTTAAGAAAGAAACGGAGGGTTGGTATGCCGGCAACTTATACACATTTCAGGTTCGGACAGGAGGTCAGGCAGCGTCTGTCGCCTAAGCTGCAGGGTATCATTGCAGAGGCGGGAGACCTGTATGACATAGGACTGTACGGACCTGATATTTTATTTTATTATCATGCGGCAGTGGCAAATCCGGTCAGTCTGACCGGATTTCGTATGCATAAGAAAAATGCATACGGTTTCTTTACGCGCAGTCTTTCTCTGACAACAGACGAGAAGTCTCTTGCGTATCTGTTCGGGTTTATCTGTCATTTCGCCCTGGACGGAAGGTGCCATGACTATATCGAGGAATATGAAAAAAAATATGGCGTAAGGCATCTGGAAATCGAGGCGGAGCTGGACCGGAGCCTTATGGTAGGAGACGGACTGAATCCCTTTGAATATCCGCTTGCAGGTCATGTGGTGCCTTCCCGGGAAAACGCAGAGGTAATCCGGCGCTTTTTCCCGGTGCTCTCGGTACGCCAGATTAAAGGGGCACTGAGGGATATGTTGCGGTGCCATCACTTTCTTTCGGCAAAGGGGGCGATGAAGCGCGCCACCCTGCAGGTACTTTTTTCAGTGACGGGAACCTACCGTCTGCTGTACAGTCTGGTAATACACAAGCGCCCGAGCCCGCGCTGTATGGAAAGCTGCCGGGATTTAAAGAAGATTTACTGGCAGACCGTAGATATCGCGGTAAGCATGATTGAGGAGTATATGGAGGTAAAAGCGAGGAAAGGGAGGCTGGGGGAACGGTTCTACAGAAGCTTTGCGGCGGAGGAGGCAGGGTGAGGGACTGTCGCACGAAGCACTCTCTTCTTACAAGCGGGGAAAGGAAAGCGTTATACTGTACAGAGGAAAGCCACTACCTTATTTTTGCAGGCGCGAACACTCCGCCGGACTTCCTCTAAGTGCTGCTAAGCCGCTCGGTGGCGTCCTCGCGCCTAAGCAGTACTGAGGAAGCGTTGATGAAATCTCCGCTTCCTCAGAGCCTCCGGCGGATGCACACGGATTTGCCGCAGAATTTGCTGCTTCGCAGCGCAAATCCGGTGCGGGAAACGCTTTTATCAGCGTTTCCCTAAGAGGCGATTCCGGCTCCGCTAAAAACCGCGGTCCTTCGGACAAATGCAAAAATAAGGTAGTGCTTTTCTCTGCACATTCAGGTTTTTAACCGCTTGTAAGAAGAGGGTGTGCTTCGCGTAGCAGCCACCTCGCCGCTTTTTAAAAATCTGCAAATATTGGTGTAAAATACTTCATGTTATTATCTTAAGTTCAGATTATAATCATTTGACAATAACAACCATCATTGCTTTT
Organism: uncultured Lachnospiraceae bacterium; assembly: GCA_910579465.1. Lineage (GTDB taxonomy): Bacteria > Bacillota > Clostridia > Lachnospirales > Lachnospiraceae > SIG307. Next base: position 317,048 of record CAJTUB010000001.1, read on the forward strand.
TTGGAAGAGGTTGTATATAATGAAAGCAGGGTAATTTTCCGTAAAGAGAGATTCGGCAGGAGGAAGGGCATGGATTTGTTTGAATATATGCGGGCGGAGACCTCGAAAAAGGAGTCCCCGCTTGCGGCAAGGCTGAGACCGCGGACGTTGGAGGAGGTGGTGGGCCAGGAACATATTTTGGGCGAGGGAAAGCTTCTTTCCAGGGCTATCCGGGCGGACAAGCTGGGCTCCGTGATTTTTTATGGTCCGCCGGGAACAGGGAAGACGACGCTTGCGCAGGTGATTGCCCATACGACCAGCTCCGAGTTTACGCAGCTGAATGCGACGGTTGCCGGAAAGAAGGATATGGAGGAGGTCGTTGCGAAGGCAAAGGAGCTCCTTGGAATGTATGGGAAAAAAACGATTTTGTTTGTAGACGAGATTCACCGGTTTAATAAGAGCCAGCAGGATTACCTTCTTCCGTTTGTGGAGGACGGCACGGTGTCCTTAATCGGCGCTACAACCGAGAATCCTTATTTTGAGGTCAACGGGGCATTGATTTCCCGTTCGGTGATTTTTGAGCTGAAGCCTCTGTCCGTGGAAAGCATCGAGCAGCTGTTGCACCGTGCCCTCACGGATACGGAGCGGGGGCTCGGCTCCTATAAGGCGGTAGCGGAGCCAGAGGCGCTTGCGTTTCTGGCGGATGTGGCAAACGGGGATGCGCGGACCGCGTTGAATGCCATAGAGCTCGGTGTGCTGACGACGGAGCGCAGTGAGGACGGACTGATTCACATTACGAGGGAGGTGGCGTCCGACTGCATCCAGAAGCGCGTGTTGCGGTATGACAAAAACGGCGATAATCACTACGACAATATTTCCGCGTTTATCAAAAGCATGCGGGGCTCCGACCCGGACGCGGCGGTGTATTACCTTGCTAAAATGCTTTATGCGGGAGAGGAGCCGGCGTTTGTTGCCAGACGGATTATGATTTGCGCGGCAGAGGATGTGTCGAACGCGGACCCGCAGGCGCTAGTCGTTGCGACGAGCGCGTCCCTTGCGGCGGAGCGCCTCGGTATGCCGGAGGCACAGATTGTACTGGCACAGGCGGCAGCCTATGTCGCCTGTGCACCGAAGAGCAATTCGGCAGTCAGCGCCATATCAAAGGCGATGGACTATGTGGCAACCCATAAAACGGAGCCGGTTCCGGCGCATTTGATGGACGCCCATTATAAGGGCTCGGCAAAGCTCGGACACGGGCTCGGATACCAGTATGCGCATTCTTTTCCGAACCACTATGTGGAGCAGCAATACCTGCCGGACGGCGTTACAGGCGAGCGCTTTTACGAGCCGACGGAGCAGGGCTATGAAAAGACGCAGAAGGAATGGCTGGAGTTCTTAAAAAAGAAGCGCTAAGGAGGATGGAATGAAAAAAAAGATAACCTTCCGGCAGATTGTGGCATTGTGCGGGATTATCCTGTTAGTAGGAATGTACGGAATGAGTCTGGTAGCTGCCTGTCTGGCAAGACCGGAGGCAGCGGATTTGTTTCTGGCAAGTCTTGCCCTGACCGTTCTGATTCCGATTCTTTTGTATGTGCTGCTGATGTTTTCCCGTCTGTCAAAGGGAGACGGGGCACAGGGAAAGGGCATGAAGTATTCGGAATTGCGCAGGTATAATAAGCGCATGAAGAACGGCGAAGACCCGGAGACGCTTGCAAAAGAGATTGAAGAAAGGTACGGCGGGGAAGAAGCAGAAGAAGTGAACGAAGAAGAGGGGAACGAAACGGAAGAAGGGAACGAAGCAGAAAAAGAAGAAACGGAGGAGAGGGAGGAAAAATAAAAGAAGAGCAGGAGAGAGAGGAGGGGTATGGTGGTTCTTTGTATCGGAGAAGCTCCATGCAGGGTCTGAACGGACGGACAGCATGGAGAAATGAGATGTAATTTGTCCGGCGGCCTTGCAGTTTGACTTATGATAATCAAAAAGGAGCAAGGTCTGATGAAAACAAAATTGAATGAATTAAAGCCATTTTTAATTCTTTGGATTACGCAGTCGTTTTCTGCATTGGGGAGCGCAATGACGAATTTTGCGCTTGTCATATGGCTGTATGAAAAGAGCGGTTCTGCGACGTCAACGGCGCTTTTGACGGTGTGTTCGTATGCACCGTATGTTGTTCTGAGCATTTTTGCCGGAGCTGTCAGCGACTGGTGGGATAAGAAAAAGATTATGCTGGTCAGTGACAGCTTTGCTGCATTCTGCACAGTCTGTGTGCTGGTACTTCTTCGCACAGGCAGTCTTTCGGCATGGCATCTGTATGTGCTGAATGCACTGAACGGACTGATGAATACCATCCAGCAGCCTGCCTCGGATGTGGCAGTGACATTGCTGACGCCAAAGAAATATTACCAGAAGACGAGCGGACTGCGTTCGTTTTCCAATTCGCTTGTTACTATTTTAACGCCTGTCCTGGCAACGTCGGCGGTTGTGCTTTTTGGCGTGGAGGCAGTCATTTTCTTTGATTTGTTTACCTTTTCCGCGGCCTTTTTGTCGCTTCTGCTCTGGGTTCGGGTGCCAGGGGCAGGAGAGCGGGAGGAACGGAAGGAAAGTTTACTGCAGGCGGCAGGGAAAGGGCTTTCCTATTTGAAGGAAAATAAAGGCATATTGTGGCTGATTTTATTTCTGGCAGCCATCAATCTGATTGCCTCCATGTATTCGGCGGCGCTTCCTGCCATGCTTCTGTCGCGGGAAAACGGCGGCGAGACGGTGCTTGGCATCGTAAATGCCTGTACGGGTCTGGCAACGCTTGCCGGGAGCGTACTGGTGACGCTGGCTCCCGCGCCGAAAAACCGTGTCAGGGTTATCTGCAACGCCCTGCTTTTCTCGATGAGTACGGAAAACTTTTTACTGGCATTCGGGAAAACGCCGTTCGTATGGTGCATCGGCGCATTTCTTGGCTGGTTTTTTATTCCGCTTATGAATGCCAATATGGACGTGGTTTTCCGGACGGAGATTCCTGCGCTGATGCAGGGAAGAGTGTATTCCGCGCGGAATACGCTGCAGTTTTTTACGATTCCTGCTGGTTACTTTCTCGGCGGGCTTCTGGTGGACAGGGTGTTCGAGCCGTTAATGGCGGGAGACTTTGCGGATACCGTGCCTGCGTGGCTGTTCGGAACCGGGAAAGGCTCCGGGGCGGCGCTCCTGTTCTTTGTGATAGGACTTGCCGGTGTCGCGGTCTGCCTGATTTTCCGAAGAAATAAGCATATCCGCAGTTTCGGGAGGTATCTGGAGCAAGGAAAGGGAAGGGACGGCGCAGGGCAGCGTTAAGAGGCTCTGCAGATGCCGTGAGTGTGGAAAAGAGGGCTGCCGCGTGAAGTGGCAGCCCCTTTCCATAACAGCGCTGGAACGCTTATTCGTCTTCTTCTGTTTCCTCTGGTACATAGTCCGGGTCGATTTTGATATGAATCTTGTCGATACGGTTTTTATCTACTTTGTCTACCGTGTAGGTGACGCCGCAGTCAGTTAAGGTCTCGCCTTCTGACGGAAGGTGGTCGAGCAGATAAATAACGTGGCCCGCAATGGAGTCGTAGTCGTCAGAGGCGAGGGAAAGCCCGAGCACTTCGTTGATTTCATCCAGCTTTGCCGAGCCGTCTGCGATATATTCGTTATCACCGACTGCCGTTATCACATCCTCCTCGTCCTCGTCGTATTCATCGCGGATTTCTCCGACAATTTCTTCAATCAGGTCCTCTAAGGTAATCAGACCTGCGGTAGCGCCATACTCGTCCAGCACGATTGCAAGGGAAATAGACTCCTTGCGCATTTCTCTCAGTAATTCGGAAGTTTTCTTATATTCATAAGTGAAGTAAGGCTCACGCAAATAGTCCGCAAGGTGAAAGTCCTCTTTATTTCCGCGGTAAAAGAAAATGTCCTTCAGGTTTACGATACCGATAACATTGTCACTGGTCTCATGGTAAACCGGCAGACGGGTATACATATTTGCTTCAAACGCCTCCACTAAACGGTCATAATCAAAAGTATCCTCGGCAAAATCCATATCGATGCGCGGTACCATAATATCACGGGCAAGGGAATCACCGAAGTCTACTACGTTATTAATCATTTCACGTTCTTCGCTTTCAATCACGCCTTCCTCATGGCTCACATCAACGATAGTCAGAAGCTCGTTTTCCGTAATGGCGGCCGCCTTTTTGGAAGGGTCGATACGGAACAGCAGAAGCAGTCCGAGCGAAATCCTGTTCATAAAAAAGATGACCGGAGTCAGCAGCTTTGTAATAAAAAGAACAAAAGGTGCATAGACCAGGGACAGTTTTTCGTTGTAAATCGTAGCCAGTGTCTTCGGGGTGATTTCACCAAAAATTAAAATGAGAAGTGTCAGAATACCGGTTGCAATACCTGTGCCGTAGCTGGATTTAAAATGATTGATAGCCAGCGTAGTGGTAAGGGAGGATGCCGACAGATTGACAATGTTATTGCCAATCAGGATTGCACTAATCATTTTGGAAGGCTCCTCAATCAGTTTTGCAACGGTTTTTGCACTGCGTTTTCCCTCCTCCGCAAGACTCCGGATACGAATCTTATTCACGGTGGTAAGGGCAGTTTCCGCAGAAGAAAACATTGCTGAAAGCAATAATAGAATTAGCAGCACGATTATCTGTGCTATGGGGTCCAAAAAAATCATCTCCTTTTTTATGTATAGTATTTTTATAATAGCATGGTTTGAGGAAACTGTCAATAGGCGGGAATGTCCTCGCGCCCAGGTATCTCTAAGAGGTGGTTCAAAAAATGCGAAAACCCGGAGAAGGGAAGATTCTTGTATCCGTCTGAAAGATGTGTTATATTAAAGAAGAGGGAAAGCCATAGAAGCGGCTTTGCCTCTTGGATAATCACCAATTGCTTCTGCATTTTACAGAGGGGGATACTTTGTAAAGAAAGAGAGGGGACACTATGACAAAGAGCAACAAGGGAAAGAAGGATGCAATCAGCGGAAAGCGGTATATCCGTGTATGCCTGCTGATTGTGGCGATGCTTCTGGCTGTCACGGCGGGTGGCTGCTCCCGGAAGCCGTCGGAGGAGGGGATAGAACCGACGGAGGGAGTGACGGAAGCATTGACGCCAAAGCCGACCGCAACGCCAGAGCCGACCGCAACGCCACAGCCAACTGCGACGCCGGAGCCGACAAAGGCTCAGACACAGGACACTTCCGGCACGGCATTTACCCCGTCCGGCATTAGCGGGCGAGTGATGATTTTTACCGGAAACACAGTAGAGGTCTCTGAAGCCGGAACCGGTGATACGGTACGCTTTGGAAGCTACGAACAGGACAATGACATGGACAATGGAGCGGAAGCCATCGAGTGGCTCGTATTGGATAAACAGGACGGGAAGCTGCTGCTGATTAGTAAGGATGCCTTGGATGCAAAGCTTTATAATGAAGAATATGTGGACGTGACCTGGGAGACGTGTACACTGCGCGGATGGCTGAATGATACGTTCTATAACACTGCGTTCAGTACAGAGGAGCAGGGGCGTATTGTAACGACCAGGGTGAAAAACGAGGATAATCTGGAGTACGGGACCGAAGGAGGGAACGATACGGAGGATAAGATATTCCTTCTTAGTACCGGGGAGGTACGAGGGTACTTTGACTTTTCTATGACTGCATTTGACCCTGCACGTCAGGCAAGGGTGACGGCGTATGCCAAGGCGCAGGGAGGATTTGTCCGTAATGATGATGCATATTCTGAGAACGGCTGGTGGTGGCTGCGCACACCGGGCTATATTAATAAAGGTGCTGTGAACGTTGCCTCCTCTGGTCTTGTCGACAGCAATGGTTACAGTGTGACACATTCCGGCTTTGTGATTCGGCCCGCTTTATGGTTGAACCTGGAATATTAGCAGTGGGAGAAAGAAGTGTACATCGGCGAAAGGCGGTATATCCGTGCATGCCTGCTGATTGTAGCAATGCTTCTGACTGTCATGGCGGGGACTGCGACGGCTATAAGGTAGACCGCTTCGGTATGGTGATTCGTCCTGCTTTCTGGTTAAATCCGGAGTCTTAGTCTGTAGCTGCGCCACGCTGTGGCGTAGCAGATTTCTGTAATTTGCATGTCGCTTTCAGTTCCGGAAAAAGCGCAGTTTTCTTGCTTGACTTTTTTGCGTCCACATTATATAATTAGCTGATATGGCAAGAGGAGCTGTTGTGAATCCTTAAGAATCAGCCCCTTTGGAAAGGAGCCGTCATGGTAAAGAGTATGACCGGATACGGCAGATGTGAGATGGCGGAGGGAGGACGTAAGGTTACGGTTGAGATAAAGGCGGTAAATCATCGTTACGGTGATTTTTCCGTAAAGCTGCCGAAGCGCCTGGGTACCTGTGATGCTTCTGTGCGGACTATTTTAAAGCAGTATATCAGCAGAGGAAAGGTAGATGTTTACGTTTCCTATGAAGATGAAACCGAACGCCAGGGTTGTGTCTGCTATAATCCCGAGCTTGCCAGAGAGTATTATGAAGTCCTGCTTCGTATGGCGGAAGAGTTTCCGGTCGAGAATGATATCCGGATATCGACGCTTTCCCGTTATCCGGAGGTGTTGACCGTGGTCGAGGAACCGCAGGATGAGGAAGCACTGGTGCAGCTTCTGGAGCGTGCGCTCCGCGGTGCGGCAGAGAAGTTTGTGGAAGCGCGTATTGCCGAGGGCGAGCGGCTCCGGCAGGATTTGACGGAAAAGTGCGAACGGATAAGCGCTATGATTGTCAGAATAGAAGAGCGTTCCCCGCAGATTGTAGAGGAGTACCGGAGGAAACTTTCCGAAAAGGTGGCGGAGATGTTAGGGGACACACGGCTGGATGAGCGGATTCTGGCAACAGAGATTGCAGTGTTTGCGGATAAGGTATGCACCGACGAGGAGACAGTACGTCTCCGCAGTCATGTAGCGAATGTACTGGAGACATTCCGGCAGGGAGAAAATGCCGGGCGGAAGTTAGATTTTATCGCACAGGAGATGAACCGCGAGGCAAATACGATTCTGTCAAAGTCAAATGACATTGCGGTGTCCAATCTTGCCATTGACTTAAAAACGGAGATTGAAAAAATCCGTGAGCAGATTCAGAATATTGAATAGCGGGGTGGAACAATGGAACGAATGATACCGATTGGGTTCGGAAATATGGTAAATGCCGCAAAGATTATCGGCATCGTAAAGCCGGAGGCTTCTCCGGTGCGGCGTATGGTACAGAATGCCAAGGATACGGAGCGGTGTCTGGACGCAACCTGCGGGCGCAAGTGCAAGTCCGTAATCGTGACCGAGAATGGTTATATTGTACTGTCGGCGCTTCTGCCGGAAACCGTTGCGGGACGCGTCAATGAGCGCAGGGAATAGCTCCGGCAGATAAGCCGGGGAATCAAGGAAAGGAGACAGCAGTATGTTACATCCGTCTTATGCAGATTTAATGCAGGTATTAAACAGTGAGGTAGAGCCGGGAGAGCACCCGGTGGTAAACAGCCGTTATTCAGTCGTGCTGGCGACTGCAAAGAGAGCGCGCCAGATTATTGCGGGGGCACAGCCGTATGCGACCGCGAAGTGTTCCAAGCCGCTTTCTACCGCAGTGGAGGAGGTTTATCAGGGAAAAGTAAAAATTGTCGGTGATGAAGAGGACGAATAGGAACCGGTATGAAATTAGGAAAAAAAATAATAGAAGCGGTGGCTTTGATTGCCCTTTCCGCATTGATATTGTTCGGTCTGCCGCGGTATGTGATAGAGCGTGTCATTGTGGACGGCACGTCTATGGAAACGACGCTGCAGGACGCAGATAACATTCTTGTAGAGAAGGTTTCACGGTATTTTGGCGCGTTAGACCGCTTTGATGTGATTGTGTTTTACCCGGATGAAGAGGCAAAGGAGTCCAGGGGACGCTATTATATCAAACGGATTATCGGGCTGCCGGGAGAGACCGTGCAGATTGTGGATGAGACGATTTACATTAACGGGGAGCCTTTAGAGGAGTCCTACGGCTCCACTGCGATGTCGCGGGCAGGACTTGCGGCAGAGCCGGTGACGCTCGGGGAGGACGAGTATTTCGTCTTGGGCGATAACCGTGCCATCAGCCAGGACAGCCGTTCCCCGAAGGTAGGGGTTGTACCTCTCTCCAGAATCGGAGGGAAGCTTTTACTGCGGATTTACCCGTTTCATAAGTTCGGAACTGTGAACGATTAGTAAATTTTTTAAAATAGGTCTTGATATTTTTTTACAGATTAGGTACAATATGTAATAGTTCGTTAGGGCGAGTCGTTTTAGATATCTTGCGTTTAGATTGATAAAAAAATGACAAGCCTTCTGATACTGAAAAATAATTTACAGGAGGAAACTAAAATGGCAGTAAAGGTAGCAATTAACGGCTTTGGTCGTATCGGACGTCTTGCATTCAGACAGATGTTCGGAGCAGAGGGTTATGAAATCGTTGCAATCAACGATTTAACGAGCCCGAAGATGCTGGCACACTTATTAAAGTACGATTCCGCACAGGGCAGATATGCTCTTGCAGATTCCGTTGTAGCAGGTGAGGATTCCATCACCGTGAACGGAAAGACCATCAAGATTTATGCAGAGAAGGATGCTGCAAATCTTCCGTGGGGTCAGATCGGCGTAGACGTAGTTCTTGAGTGTACCGGTTTTTACTGCTCTAAGGAGAAGTCCCAGGCACACATCAATGCAGGTGCGAAGAAGGTTGTTATTTCCGCTCCGGCAGGCAATGACCTTCCGACCGTTGTATTCAGCGTAAATGAGAAGACCTTAAAGGCAGAGGATACTATCATTTCCGCGGCTTCTTGTACGACGAACTGCTTAGCTCCGATGGCTAAGGCATTAAATGACTACGCTCCGATTCAGAGTGGTATTATGAGTACGATTCACGCTTTCACCGGCGACCAGATGGTTCTGGACGGTCCGCACAGAAAGGGTGACTTAAGAAGAGCACGTGCTGCTGCTGTGAATATTGTTCCGAACAGCACCGGTGCTGCTAAGGCAATCGGTCTTGTAATTCCGGAATTAAACGGCAAGCTGATTGGTTCCGCACAGAGAGTACCGGTTCCGACCGGTTCCACGACGATTCTTGTTGCAGTTGTTAAGGGCAAGGATATCACGAAGGAAGGCATCAACGCAGCAATGAAGGCAGCTTCTTCCGCATCTTTCGGTTATACGGAGGAGGAGCTGGTATCTTCTGATATCGTTGGTATTACTTACGGTTCCCTGTTCGATGCTACCCAGACCATGGTCAGCAAGATTGACGAGGATACCTATCAGGTACAGGTAGTGTCCTGGTACGATAACGAGAATTCCTACACCAGCCAGATGGTTAGAACCATTAAGTATTTCGCTGAGCTGGCATAGTGTCAGGGTTCTTTCAAAACGATTGATCCAGAAGGGGTCCGGTCTATTATGGACCGGGCCCTTTTATCATTCAGCCGGTCAGCCAAAGGAGGCGAAAGCACTCCGGAGGCTGCCATACACAAAGGGCCGGAGAGGTTCTTTGCGAAAAGACGTAATATAACCCGAAAGGAGATTCCTCATGTTAAACAAAAAGTCTGTTGATGATATCAATGTAAAGGGCAAAAGAGTTTTAGTAAGATGCGATTTTAACGTACCGTTAAAGGAAGGCAAGATTACCGACGATACCCGTCTGGTTGCAGCACTTCCGACACTGAAGAAGCTCATTAACGACGGCGGTAAGCTGATTCTTTGTTCCCACCTTGGTAAGCCGAAGGGAGAGCCGAAGCCGGAGCTGTCTTTAGCACCGGTAGCAGAGGCTTTGACGAAGCTTCTCGGCCAGGAGGTTAAGTTTGCAGCAGACGCTAATGTCGTAGGCGACAATGCAAAGGCAGCCGTAGCTGCTATGAAGGACGGCGACGTAGTTCTTTTAGAGAATACCCGTTACAGAGCAGAAGAGACGAAGAACGGAGAAGCATTCTCCAAAGAGCTCGCTTCTCTTTGCGACGTATTTGTAAACGATGCGTTTGGTACGGCTCACAGAGCACACTGCTCTAACGTAGGCGTAACCCAGTATGTGGATACTGCAGTAGTCGGCTATCTGATGCAGAAGGAAATCGATTTCCTCGGAAACGCAGTCAACAACCCGGTACGTCCGTTTGTTGCAATTCTCGGTGGTTCTAAGGTTTCCTCCAAGATTTCCGTTATCAATAACCTGCTTGACAAGGTAGATACGTTAATTATCGGCGGCGGCATGGCATATACCTTTATGAAGGCAATGGGCGAGGAAGTCGGCAAGTCTCTGTTAGAAGAGGATTATCTTGACTACGCGAAGGAAATGATGGAGAAGGCAAAGAAGAACGGTGTAAATCTTCTGATTCCGGTAGATACCGTTGTTGCAAAGGAGTTCTCCAATGACGTGCCGTTCCATACCGTAGGTCGCGGCGAGATTGCAGCAGACGAGGAAGGTCTTGATATCGGCGAGAAGACCTGCGCACTGTATGCAGATGCCATCAAGAATGCAAAGACCGTTGTCTGGAACGGACCGATGGGCGTATTTGAGATGTCCAACTTTGCAAAGGGTACGATTGCAGTAGCAGAGGCTCTTGCAAACATCGACGCAACCACGATTATCGGCGGCGGCGATTCCGCAGCAGCAGTCAACCAGCTCGGCTTCGGCGACAAGATGACCCATATTTCGACCGGCGGCGGCGCTTCCTTAGAGTTCCTTGAGGGTAAGGAGCTTCCGGGCGTTGCAGCAGCAAACGACAAGTAAGAGGTTCAGAAAGAGGGATAGCGTAATGCGTAAGAAGATTATTGCAGGAAACTGGAAAATGAATAAGACACCGTCGGAAACGGTGAAGCTGATTGAGGAGTTAAAGCCGTTGGTAAAGAACGACGAAGCTGACGTTGTATTCTGTGTACCGGCAGTTTCGCTGGTTCCGGCGTTAGAGGCTGCCAAGGGAACCAATATTGCAATCGGTGCCGAGAATATGTTCTACGAGGAGTCCGGCGCATATACCGGCGAGATTGCGCCGAACATGCTGACGGATATCGGCGTAAAGTATGTTATCATCGGTCACTCCGAGCGGCGCGAGTATTTTGCGGAAACCGACGAGACCGTAAACAAAAAGGTATTGAAGGCATTCGAGCACGGCATTACTCCGATTATCTGCTGCGGTGAGTCCTTAAAGCAGAGGGAGCAGGGAATTACGATTGACTGGATTCGTATGCAGATTAAGATTGCATTCTTAAACGTGACCGCAGAGCAGGCAAAGACTGCCGTAATCGCCTATGAGCCGATTTGGGCAATCGGAACCGGTAAGGTGGCAACCACGGAGCAGGCGGAGGAGGTTTGCGCCGCAATCCGTGCCTGCATCGCGGAAATCTATGATGCGGCAACCGCAGACGCAATCCGTATCCAGTACGGCGGTAGCGTATCCGCAGCAAGTGCACCGGAGCTGTTTGCGCAGCCGGATATCGACGGAGGTCTGGTTGGCGGCGCCAGCTTAAAGCCGGATTTCGGAAAGATCGTGAACTATAATAAGTAAGCTACAGGGTATGGAAAAGCCCCGCCCTCCGAACGTACAGCCGGAGGACGGGGCTTTTTGTCTTTACGGGAAATACCATATTGCGTCCCTGCTTTGTAACAAAACCACAAAAAAATTTAGGTGACAGCGGTAATTTTTGGTGATATAATTAAATATATAGGAACAAACAGCGGATTGGAGGTTTCGGGGATGCCAGAGGAACAGCTGATGGTGTTTTTATGCCAGGAAACGATATTGGAGGAACTGGGGGATGAGGCTCTTTTACATAGCTGCCCGTCTTTTGGAGAAGCAGTCGGAGAGGCAATCAACAGTGGCAATCTGATTCCTTTTACTACGGAGCTCAGCGGACGGCTGGGTGAGATGGATTTGTATAAGGCGTGCCTTTTGTCAAATTTTATTGGGTTTGCCTGTGAGAAGGAAGAGGATACCTCGGCAGGCAGGGGAGTTATAGAGCTGTTTTCCAAAGTCTGTACGCAAGTGTATGAGATGTTCCAAAGCGCGGAGGCAAGGGGGGAACGTGAGCTTCCGCCGGAGGTTCCGGAGCTTTACAAGGAAAATGCCAGTCAGGCGAGGGCGTACTGCGGATTTAATATCCTGTGCGTTTCGACGATGGCATTTTTGACCAGGAATGCCGCCCTGCGCCGGCTGCTTGCAGAGATGGGACTGGAGGAAGAGCTTGCCTATCTGTCGGAGGAGGTTCCGGAGAGCCCGTACTTAAAATCGGTCACCTATGTGAACAGTATGCTGAAAACATGCAGTGACTTAAAGCTTCTGGTATTACAACCGGGGAAGCAGCAGGGCTTTTTTGCCGTGGCAAATGATTTGAACAATTGCTTTCATCTGCTTTTTTTGCTGGAAGAGCAGATTGCGGAAAACCTTGGACATTCATATGGATTGGAGAGCTTTCCCGCTGCCGCGCCGCTCATCGGGCTGGCGCATGGCGAATATCCTGAGGAGGCGTGGGCAGAGTCATACAGTACCGCCTTTATGGAATGCAATTACTGTACGGCAGACCACGCAGAGTTCCGGAATGAGGATGCCATGGCTCTGATCTGGGGCGAGATGCCTCCGGATTGTATCCCGGCGGTTGACAGACGTGCCGTTATTGTCCTGTTCGAAGGAGGCCTGAGAAGGGGCTTTGACGCGCCGTTTCTGTTTGTGCCGCACAGTGCGCTCCGCCCGTATGTCAGGATTGAGGGCGAGCTGACGGAGCAGGAATATGATGCATGGCTTACGAAAATAGAGGAAGCAATGAAGCGATAGGAAAGAGGAAAACAAAAGGAAAGAGAATGGAGCGATAAAATCTGGGGCAGGAAGTATAATAAAAGAGAGGAGAATAAGGCGAATGGTTTCCTATGAAGAAATGTTTCAGTTTGTAGAGCAGGAGCTTGCGGAGTATGATGCCCACGGGGGAGCGGCAAGGCATAAGATACGTTACAGCAGAATCGAGCATACCAGGCGTGTGTACCGGTGGATGCTGTGGCTGTATAATGCCTATCCGGAGAAAAATACGGTTGATTTGAATTCCCTGCGGGTCGCAACGATATTCCATGACAGCGGCTACGGGCAGATAGAACTGGGGGAGCATGCGAAAGCAGGCGCTGAAATCTGCCGGAGGTTTTTAACAGAGCATAAATATCCGGCAGAGAAGATAGACTTTATCTGTGACCTGATTGCAAGACACTCTGATAAGGACATTCTGTCACAGGATATTCCGCCGGAGCTGGTACTGCTTCTGGAGGCAGACCTGCTAGATGATACCGGTGCGCAGGGAATTGTGATGGATGTGTGGATGGAGGCCATGGATGAAAATGCGACCTTCGAGTCCATTGCGGCGCATATCGGACGCTTTTCCTGCCGCCAGATGAGCAAGAATCCGATGCGGACCAAGGAAGGGCAGCGTATCTGGGAGAAAAAGCGTGCGCTGGTAGAGGAGTTTTACAGCTCTTACATAGAAGATTTGTGGCAGGTAATGGGAAAATAAAAGCGGAACGTAAGGAATGAGACAGAACATGGAGAAAAAGGGATTTTGGAAAAAGGCAGCCGGATTGCTGGTTCTTCTGGCAGTTGCCTTTGTTATAGGCATTTTTATCGGAATGCCGATTGGCAGGCAGAAAGCGGAGAAAGAGGCGGCAAACCGGCAGGAGCAGGGGACGCCCGGGGCAACCGGGACTCCGGAGGGACCGCAGCACGGCGGGACGGATATACCGGAGCCGACCAGAAAGCCGACAGAGGCTCCGGAGTCAAGCCCGGCAGGAGGACCGACCCTGACCGCAACGGCATCCCCGGCTCCGACTGACAGTGGAACGGAGGAACCGACAGAGATGATAACGCCGACCGAAGCAGGAACCCTGACTCCGTCAGGAGACAGCCCGACACCGACCGCAGAGCCGGGATTGACCAGCAGTCCGACGGCAACAAAGAAGCCGACCACCAAACCGACCGTGACGAAAAAGCCGACGCCTATACCGTCAGCGTCCGGGGAGGACGGCTATTATGGCGCGCTGCATGTAGAGGGTACCTATCTGGCAGATGCAAAGGGAGAGCTGGTGCAGCTTCGGGGAATCAGTACGCACGGACTTGGCTGGTTTCCGGAGTATGTGAATGAAAAGGCAATCCGCCAGTTTAAAGAAGAGTGGGGCTGCAACGTCATCCGTCTTGCCATGTATACGGCAGAATCCAACGGATATTGTACGGGCGATGCCGCACAGAAGGAAAACTTAAAGAAAATTATTGATACCGGCGTAACTGCTGCCACCAGCCATAACATGTATGTCATTATCGACTGGCACATTCTGCAGGATAGTAATCCGAATACGAACAAGGAGGAAGCAAAGAAGTTTTTTGCAGAGGTAGCGGAGAAGTATAAGGATAATCCGAACGTCATTTATGAGATTTGCAACGAGCCGAACGGCGGCGTTTCCTGGAGCGAGATTAAGCGCTATGCACTGGAAATCATCCCGGTCATCCGGGAGCATGCTCCGGAGGCGGTCATTATCGTCGGTACGCCGACTTGGTCGCAGGACGTTGACCTTGCGGCGGCTGACCCGATTACCGGGTATGGGAATATCATGTATGCGCTGCATTTTTATGCGGATACGCACCGTGACGGACTGCGCGAAAAGTGCAAAACGGCAGTAAAGCGCGGACTCCCTATCTTTGTAAGCGAGTACGGCATATGCGACGCGTCGGGAAACGGCGCTATCAACAGGGAGCAGGCAAACCTTTGGATTTCGATGTTGGACAGCTACGGAATCAGCTATGTCGCATGGAACCTTTCCAACAAGGCGGAAAGCTCGTCCATGATAAAGAGCAGCTGTAGTAAGAAGAACGGTTTTACGGAAAGCGACTTATCCGAGGGCGGAAAGTGGTTTGTAGATATGCTGCAGAAGGCAGGCGTCGGCATCGGCTCCGCGCTTTCGGGAACAACCGAGGCAGGAGAGGGGGATACGGCTTCTGGCGGGGATAATTCAGGCAGCACAGCCTCCGGTGAAACTACGGGCAGCCAGCAGACGGCGGATTACATTGCCTATGGAGAGGGCATTCTGGAGCCGGGAGAAGGGCTCCGCTTTACGGTAAGCAACGGATGGAATTCCGGCTCGTCCGTAGGTCTCCAGTTAAACCTTACGGTCGAATCGGTAACCGGCGGGGAGGAGACAGACTGGGAGCGCAGGATTACCATAAAGGACGGCGTAAAGGCAGAGGTAGCGCAGAACTGGAACTCTTCGGTGGAGCTGAAGGGAAATACGTTGATTGTCCGTCCGGCAGATTACAATAAAACAATCGCCGCAGGCGCAAGCGTAGGCGATATCGGAATTATTTTGAATGTAACCGAATAGCAGCCTGACAGTCCCGTGCAGCCTTGCAGGCTGCCGTGCGGGAAGGCGGCAGAGAGAGGTCTTTATGGGAAAGGAATACAGGGTGCGCTGTAAGCGGCTCGATGCAGAGGGACGCGGTGTCGTCACGTTTAACGGCAGGGAGTTTGCAGTAAAGGGGCTGCTTCCGGGGGAGCTGGCAACGATAGAGCTGGTTTACCGTGTAAAGGAAACGGGGGCAAGGCTCTGCCAGGTGCTGGAGCCCTCAAAGGAGCGCGTAGAGCCTGCCTGCCCGGTATTCGGGCGCTGCGGCGGCTGCCAGCTTCTCCACATGAGCGAAAAGGCACAGGCGGAGTTTAAGCAGAGGCTTTGCGAAGAGGCTCTGGGAGCCTTCGGGACGGTAGAGCCGCTTCTTACCGCAGGGAACTCGAAATATTATAGGAATAAAATTCATGCGGCATTCGCTGAAAAATATGTAGAAAATCAAAGCAATACAGAGAAGGGTACTGCAGGCAGAACCCGGTTTTCCGGAAAGGACAGCTATGCCGGAGGCAATACCCGTGCCGGAAAGGGAAGGCGCCAGAAAGGCTTCGGACGAAGTAAGATTGTTTCCGGTATTTTTGAAGAGGAAAGCCACCGCGTCATTGAAACGGAGGAGTGTCTGATTCAGGACAAAAGGACTGCGGAGTATTTGCGCACGGTGCGCCGTCTTATGCAGGAAACACACACAAGACCCTATCACGAGGATACCGGGACAGGGACGCTTCGCTATGTCTTTCTGCGTACCGCGCGGACAAGCGGTGAGGTGCTGATGGCGCTGGTAACCGGAACGCCGGAGTTCCCGGCAAAGGCAAAATTTGCAGCGGAAATCAAGAAAAGACATCCGGAAATCGTAACGCTGCTTCACAATATCAATCCACAGAAAAACAGCATGGTCCTTGGCAAAAGAGAAACTGTCCTGTACGGAACCGGCTATATCACGGATACGTTGTGCGGTCATACCTTCCGGATTTCCGCAGGCTCCTTTTATCAGGTGAATCCGGAGCAGACCGAGGTCTTATACCGGAAGGCGGTGGAGCTTGCCGGACTCACAAAGAAGGACACCGTACTGGACGCCTACTGCGGCATCGGGACGATTTCCCTGATTGCGGCAGATTACGCCGGGCAGGTCATCGGCGTGGAGTCAAACGCCCAGGCAGTAAAGGACGCGAAGGAGAACGCAAGGCGCAACCAATGCGCCAATGCAGAGTTCTACTGCCAGGATGCCGGTCTCTACATGAAGGAGCAGGCAAAAAAGGGCTTCCGGCCGCAGGTCGTCTTTCTGGACCCGCCGCGCTCCGGCAGCGACGCGGCATTTTTATCCGCCCTCCTTACAATGGCGCCGGAGAAAATCGTCTATATCTCCTGCAACCCGGAAACACAGGCAAGGGACTTAAAGAAGCTGACCGCGGGAGGGTATCAGGTAAGGGTGATACAGCCGGTGGATTTATTTCCGGGGACAAGGCATGTGGAGAGTGTGTGCTTGTTGTCCAAAGCTTAGGGAAAGGCGTACGCGGTGAAGTATTATGAGGAAACCGTAGACTTTATTACAGGAGGAGCAATGGGAAAAATAATTAAGGATACAATTCATGCAAATGGGATAGATATTGATATTTATAAATAGGACTTTGAAAATGTATTTATTTCATTGATGGACATAGTTCGATATAAAAGTGATGACCCAACGGCGGTTATACAAAATTGGATGAGAAATCGGAATGTAATAGAATTTTTGGGATTATGGGAAAAGCTGCATAATCAAAATTTTAACCCCCTCGAATTCGAGGGGGTTAAAAAGCAGGCAGGAGCAAACGCCTTTATAATGTTACCTAAGAAATGGATTGAAGGGACAGATGCTATCGGTATTGTTTCAAAAGCAGGACGCTATGGCGGTACATATGCTCACAGTGATATTGCAATGTTTTTTGCAACATGGATTTCTCTTGAATTTTAATTATATATTATGAAGGATTGCAGGAGATTAAAGATAGATGAGAATAGTAATAGGGCTATTGTTAAGAAAGCGTTTGGAAAGAATTATTTTTGGTGTTACAGAAATGAAAGAGGAAAAATTTATAGTCGTGAGCAAATAAGGAAATCATGGAATAATAAAGTGAATTTTATTGTGCTATCGTATGATAATAACTCTGAATAATGGACAATTTTTAGATTTCTAATCTCTGGAGGAAATATAAAACTGGATATGACCAAGTCTGACTTGCAGGCAGTTGAGGGGAGTAAGAGGAGTTGGTAGAAAATTAATGGGACGGTAAAAGGAGGACTGAAAGGTGGAGGATAAAAGAGATAATTTCAATATTGTCGGGAACGAAATCATCATATATCAGACAGAAGATGGGCATACCAAAATTGATGTCAGATTTGAGGATGAGACTGTTTGGCTTACGCAGGCACAATTATGTGAACTCTATCAGACCAGTAAATCTAATGTCAGTGAGCATATTAAGCATATTTTTGAAGAGGGGGAGTTGGAAGAAAATTCAGTTGTTCGGAAATTCCGAACGACTGCGTCTGACGGAAAAAACTATAATACTATTCATTATAATCTTGATATGATCATTTCTCTTGGATATAGAGTGAAATCTAAAATTGCGACAAATTTTCGTCGTTGGGCTACAGAACGCTTAAAAGAATATATGATAAAAGGCTTTACAATGGATGATGAGCGTTTGAAAAATCTAGGTGGCGGAAATTATTGGAAAGAATTATTAGACCGTATACGGGATATTCGCTCCTCTGAAAAGGTCATGTATCGGCAGGTGCTGGATTTGTATGCAACAAGTGTTGATTATGATCCCAAGAGTAGAGAATCTATTGCATTTTTTAAAATGGTGCAAAATAAATTGCACTATGCGGCACATGGGCATACAGCAGCAGAGGTTATATATGAACGTGCGGATGCCAGCCAGCCTTTTATGGGATTGAGAAGTTTTTCCGGGGATTTTCCGGTGTTAAAAGATATAAGTATTGCAAAGAATTATCTCAATGATGAAGAATTAAAAATTCTAAATAATATTGTATCGGGATATTTTGATTTTGCGGAAATTCAAGCTATGCGCCATAATCCTATGTATATGTCAGATTATGTGGAGCATCTTGATAATGTTTTAAAAACTACAGGTGAAAAAATATTGCAGGGAGCAGGTACAATTAGTCATACACAGGCAATCGAAAAAGCAACAGAAGAGTATAGAAAATATCAGGTACAGAACTTGTCGCCGGTTGAAAATGAATATTTGGAAAGCATTAAAAATATTCACAGCACAGTGAAGAAAAAAGATGATAACTGACAGAAGAATGCGTTCGTGTGCATGTAAGCAATAAAGGACACTTTGAAACATTTTTAGATATTGTGAGGTTGAAATATGGAAGATATTATGAAAGTGAACGATATAATTCAATTTATTTTACAGGCAGATGAAATAGAGTGTGATGGGAGTAGCGGTTCAGATATAGATATTCCCATATATGATATATCGCCGGAGGAATTTCTGGATTTTGCGGAAAATGCAATTTCATCCGGGACAAAAGAAGGAATTGTAAATGCTGTTTCAAATTTAAAACGGGCATTAGATTGTGAAATGGATATGTTTTTTGAGTGTATTAATTTGAAAAGAATTTTTGATAAGAAAAATCTGAAGTTTGAAAAGAAAACTCAATTTTTGGCGAGCATAGGCTTATTTCCTATCCGGACCGTTAATAAATTGAATTTAATGAGAAATAAACTGGAGCATGAATATAAGACGCCAGAAATATATGATTTATATACATATTATGAATTAATATGGAGTGTTGTAAAAATATTGGATTTATATCTTGAATTATTATATATAAATGGTGAAATTTGTTTGGAACTTTATATTGAAAATAATGAGTATTATTTTACGATGAAGTATGATATAAATGAGTGTGCATTCATATTTGAAATTATGGATTGGACTAAAGGAAAAGAGAGAGAACAGAAGAGGCTAAATGTAAGTTTGAAAAGCCAAAGTGATATGGATGATTTTGTAAAGGCATTTAATATATATTTATTATCTATACAGTACTTTGATTATGGGAATCTTAATTTGTATAGGAAGAAAATAAATAGACTACTGGAATCAGAAATGATATAGATGGCTACAATGGTAATTATGAAAAGACAGGATAAAACTTTTCTGTAGTATATTTATCCGGAGTCCCCAAGTCGGATGGTCAGAAAAATAACGAAGCAGTTTTTATAGATATTGCAGATAGAGGAAGCTCGAAAAAGGTTCATTTTGCAGTGGAATTTCGAATGCAGGAATGAGCCTTTTAACGTGGAAAACGTAACAGAAACTATCTGTTATCCGGGTGCCGTCTTTGTTTGCTATAGTGTAACCATACTTTTACTGGACAAATGAGGAAACAGTGCGAAGTTTGTAGACTTCAGAACTCAAAGATTCCATTTTGACTTTGATGCCAGATTATGCTACCATAGGAAGCAAGAGTGTTAATGTACTGCTTTCAAAAGCAGGAGATATGAACTTTACGGAGGTTGAGAAGCTAGAGAATGAAGGGCTATAATTTAATTGTGGTATTTAATGAGGCATCTGACAGGGTTCTGATGTGCCGGAGGAGAAAAGAACCCTATAAAGGATTATTAAATTTTGTCGGTGGAAAGATTGAAAGGAATGAAGAGGGTTTTGCTGCGGCATACAGAGAACTTGAGGAAGAAACAACAATAACAAAAGATGATATTATCCTTGCTCATCTGATGGATTTTACATATTATCCGGAGGACTGTTATCTGGAGGTTTATGTTGGCAGGCTGAACAGGCAGGTAACGGTTACAGGAGATGAAAATGAATTGTGCTGGGTGGTTCCGGAAGACAATTTTTATGATGAATCGCGCTATGCGGGAAAGGGAAACCTCGGGTATATTATGGCGCAGATTGAGAGTGCACGGGATAAGCTTCTGGGATAGTCCTGTATCAATTTGGTACAAGAGGAGATACCGTTGTGGAATTTGTTATTGACCTTTCCTTAAGACATGAAGTATAATAGGAATGAATTACATTCATTACATAAATGAAGTACATAAAACAAAATTCATAGCAAGGAAGAGAGGATGGCGTTGTGAGACAGTTTTTTGGTATGAGTCAGAGCGGAAATCTGCAGGAAGCAGTGCGTGGCTTGGAGAAGCCGCAGTTGATTATGCTGCTGTCCAATAGTGACCAGTTTGAAGCCCATGTGAAAAAATTGGAGGACCTTTATCCGGGGATTCCGAGTATAGGGTGCATCGGAATGTGTTATGATACGAAAGTAGTGGAAAAGGGAGTCGGTGTCATAGCATTTTATGACGGAGTAAATGCGGTGGCGAATGTATTGGAAGAAGTGTCCGTTATGCCGGTAAAGTACATTGAGCGGCTGGAAAAGGACGTGCATGCAATCGATAGTGCCTATGAGGATACTGTGTGCATTGATTTTTGCTCCGGGAACGACGCCTGTGTGCTGACTACGATTTACAGCGTGTTAAGGAAGCGGAACATTTCCCTGGTCGGTGGAACGGGAGATGCGGGCAAGGTATCCGCGAACGGGAAGATTTATCAGGATGCGGTCGCCTATGCGTTAGTGAAGAACAGAGGCGGCAGGGTAAAAACCTACAAGGAAAACATATACCATCAGATGGGAAATTACCGCTTTATCGCATCTAAGACGGATAAGGCGAACTATATCATGGGGAAGCTGAACGGAATGCCTGCAAGACAGGTTTATCAGGACATTTTACATATATCGGAAAAGGAAATCCAGACACAGACGTTTAAGAATCCGTTTGGAAAAATCAACGGAGACGATACTTGCATTATCTCAATCAAAGAGGTAAGCGGCAGTGCGTTAACCTGCTTCCGGCAGGTCAATGATTCGGATGTGCTGATTATGCTGGAGCTGGGAGATTACAAGGAAATCGTAAGAGAGACCATACAGACAATCCGGAGTGAGTTCCCGAGGGTTTCCGCGGTGTTTTCCGTCAACTGCCTGTTCCGGTATCTGTTATTTAGCCAGAATAATTACATGGAAGAGTATCTGCGGGAGATGAGCGTCCTGAACAGCCATGCCGGTCTGATCGGATACGGGGAACACTATAACAACCGCTTTGTCAACCAGTCGATGACCTGTGTTGTATTCGAGTAAGGGAGGAAAGAGCATGAAATTTTTCAAGAAGTCCCAGCAGAAAGACAAGAGCCTTTATCCGGTACTGTTTGTGACAGAGAGCCTCAGGGATTACCAGCAGACGCTTGTGCAGAGTGAAGTGGCATCCCTCCAGGAACTGGGTATGGTGAGAAAGTCCTTCGGAAGTGTATTAGAAGAGTCAGAAAGCTTTAAAGATACGATACAGAACTTCGAACAGAGTTTTTCCAATATTAATACCGTATCCGGTCAGTTTGCATCGGTAAAAGACAATATTTCCGAGTCCGTAGTCCAGGTGCAGGGCGGAATTGAGGAGCTAAAGAACAGCGCCGTTCTCGTGGAATCCTATTTCGATGAGATGAAGAGCACGTTTGCTGCGTTTGAGGTGTCCTTAAAGGAGATTAAGGGCTGCATGGATAAGATTGTATCCATCGCGGACCAGACCAGTATCCTTTCGCTGAATGCTTCGATTGAAGCTGCAAGGGTAGGAGAGCAGGGAAAGGGCTTTGCCGTTGTTGCCGGTGAGGTAAAAAGCCTGTCGGAAGAAATCAGAAATCTTGTTGCAGTGGTAGATTCAGGGCTGAATGACGTAGGGGAGACGGCAGATAAGCTCAGCTCCAGCATCCAGGTTTCCCATCAGGCGCTGGGGAATAGCCTGGCCAGAGTGGATGAGACGTATCAGATGTTTGACAGCATTACGCAGGCTGCAGAGGGTGCAACATCGGTACAGACAGAGATAGCCCAGGCGATTGCTATTTCAAGGGCGGAGCTTCAGACCGTGTTCAGCTTTTTTGACAGGATAAAGGTGCGGTATCAGGAGGTCATACAGCACATCAATTCCGTCAGCAAGATGGGAACAACCAAAAGCACTATGTTTGAGGATATTGACAATATGCTGTCCCAGATTCCGCCTGTCATCCGGGATTATACGGGGAAGTAAATCATCTGTAGACAGGGAATGAAACATAGTCTGGAAAGAGAAGCAGCCGGCATGCAGTTTTACACATGTCGGTTGCTTTTGTGAAATACCGTGCCGGCAGCCGGGCGGACAGCAGCAGGAAGGAGCGGGGCAGATGGATTATAAGGTTTCGGTAGTAGATGACAGTGCTTCCGACAGGGAGTATATAGCCGCTCTTGTGAGGCGCTGGGCGGCAGAGGCAGGGCATACGGCTGTCGTCTCTGTCTTTCCTTCTGCGGAGGCATTTCTCTTTGCCTATGAGGACAGTCCGTTTGACATGCTTCTTCTGGATATTGAAATGGGCGGACTGAACGGGGTTGAGCTTGCAAAGGCTGTCAGACAGAAGGACGGGACGGTGCAGCTTGTCTTTATTACCGGCTACCCTGACTTTATTGCAGAGGGCTATGAGGTGTCCGCGCTGCATTATCTTATGAAGCCGGTTTCGTATGAAAAGCTGTATACGGTACTGGATAAGGCGGCTTCCAACCTTGCAAAAGAAGAGAAGCGGCTGTGCGTGGTTTATGACCGTATGACCGATTTTGTACCGCTTTCGCAGATTTTTTATCTTGAGGCGCAGAAGCAGTACGTGATGATTTATGCGGCAGGCGGAAGCTACCGGAGGAAGGGCTCCCTTGCGGAGCTGGAAAGGGAGCTGGATGAATACTTTTTTAAATGCCAGCGTTCGTTCCTTGTAAACCTCCGGTATGTGGTGCGGGTGAAAAGGGACTGCGTGGTATTAAAGGACGGGACCGAGGTCCCGATCAGCCGGGGGATGGCGGAGAAAATCGGAAAAGAAATCATACGTTTGTTCTGAGAGGTGTAAGGATGTTTCGAAAGTGGATAGATAAGCGGATTGAGGCGTATCAGAGCGACCTTATCCGGAAATACTGTGATGAGGTGGAGTCGATGTATAAGAAAATGCGCGGCTGGCGGCATGACTACCATAACCATATCCAGGCGCTGCAGGCAAGTATGGCGCTTGGGAACTATGAGGAGGTAAATGCCTATCTCAGACAGCTCAACGACGACCTGACGACGGTGGATGTCACGATAAAGACCGGCAGGGTGATGGTAGACGCGCTTTTAAATGCGAAAATGAACATAGCGGCACAAAACGGGATTCCGGTCAATGCAAAGCTTGGCATACCGGACGGCACGCCGGTCAGCGATGTGGATATGTGCGTAATCATCGGAAATCTTTTGGACAATGCCATAGAAGAGAGTAAAAGGCTTCCGGAGGAGAGCCGGTTTATCCGGATTTATGCCGGACAGAAAAATACACAGTTCTATCTGGTCTTTACCAATGCCGCCGGAAAGAAGAGGAAAAAGCGGGAAAACCTCTTTTTGTCCAGTAAGGGACCGGAACACGGCTTCGGGCTTTCGCGCGTCGGAAGCATCGTAAAAAAATACGGAGGCCTCTTTTCCGCAGACAGCGAGGACGGCGGCTTCACGGCGGAAATCCTGATACCTCTTTTATAACCCCTGCATTTCGTTCACCGAAAAGAACATTTGGTACACGAAATGCAGATTTTTTTGTCACAAAATGCTATGATGCAGGAAAGGAAGGGGTTTTGTGGCAGGGCTGCAAGGCTCTTTCCGGAAAAAAGCCGGGAAACGGCAGAAAGAAGGAGGAACTATGGCAGGAAAGAAAAAAAAGAAAGAACCAAAGCGCAAGCCGAAGTACGGTCTGTTTGCCAGTGTGGGCTATATCTACCGGCTGCTTTGGAATACGGAGCGGGGTCTTGTATTTACCGGGATTGTGCTTGTGCCGTTATCGGTGATTTTAGCGGCGATTTCCCTTTATACGCCGTCGGTGATTCTCCGCGCATTAGAGACGGCGGACCGGTTTTCGTTTATCGCGCTGACGATTCTGGGGCTTTTGCTTGCAGGACTGCTGTTCAACCTTTGCAACAACGTGATTCAGGTAAAGGTTGGCAACGCGGAGCATATGGTACTGATGCAGATGCTTTATATGTATCAGAAAAAGAGAAGGGAGAGGGACTGGTACCTTGACTATGACCCGGAAATCCGGAAGATGAACGATAGGGGATATGCCGCCGTAACCAATAACCATACGGCAGGTGTACATTTTCCGATGGAGTTTTCCGATATCCTCGGGATGCTGTTGAAGTTTATTTTGTTCGGTTCGGTCGTATCAATGCTGAATCCGCTGATTCTTCTGCTGCTTGCCGGAGGCTGCGCGGCAAACTATGCCATGAGCGCCTGGGAGCGGAAGAAAAACTGGAACGACAGGGATATCCGGAATAGAATTGACGGAAAAATAGGGTATACCGCGGTAAATCTCTCGCTTGATAATCGGTATGCAAAGGAAATAAGGCTGTATGGTATGCGGGACGGTATGCATACGCGTTTTTTGGAGCTGCTTTCTTCGGGAGTCCGTGAAAAGAAAAAGCTTGAGCGGCGTAATTTTCTGGTTGCACTGGTAGAATTTTTAATTTTTCTTTTGCGGGACGGAATCGCGTATGTGTTTTTGATTTATCAGGCGGCTGCAGGTAAGCTTGACGCCGCTGCCTTTGTGCTTTATTTTTCCGCAATTTCGCAGATGTCAGGTCTTATGGGAAATATTCTGTGGAAGGTAAGCCGGGTGTCCGAGGGTGCATTACAGGTATCTGACTTCCGGGAGGTAATGGAGGTGGAGGGAAGGCTGAACCGCGGGAAGGGAATCCCGGTTCCGGAGGGTCCTTTCTCCATTGAATTCCGGAACGTGTCGTTTACCTATCCGGAGGGCGAAAAAAAGGTGCTTGACAATATATCATTTAAAATTGAGGCAGGGGAAAAGATTGCGCTGGTCGGCTTAAACGGAGCCGGAAAAACGACGCTTACGATGATGATGTGCGGATTGCTTCTGCCGGATGAGGGCGAGGTACTGTTAGACGGGCACACGCTTTATGAATATAACCGGGAGGAGATGTACGGACTGTTCGGGCTTGTGACGCAGAAATTTTCCCTGTTTCCGTTTTCCATTGCAAAAAACATTGCCTGTACGCCGGAGGATGAGAAAATTGACCGTGCAAGGCTTGCGCGTTGTATCGAGCTTTCCGGGCTCACGGAGAAAATCGCGTCCCTGCCCCAAGGCGCGGATACGCCGTTAAACCGCGAGTTAAACCGGGACGGGACCGAGCTTTCGGGCGGCGAAACACAGAAAATGCTTCTGGCAAGGCTCCTTTATAAAAACCCTTCCTGTATTATCCTGGATGAGCCTACGGCGGCGCTTGACCCGATTGCGGAGGATAAGATTTACCGCAGGTACCATGAAATTGCATCGCATGCAACCTCAGTATTTATCTCGCACAGGCTTGCCTCGACAAGATTCTGCGACAGGATCTTTTTGCTGGACGGGGCGAGGTTTGCGGAGTCCGGCACACATGAGGAGCTTATGGCGGCAGGAGGGAAGTACAAGGAACTGTTTGAGGTCCAGAGTAAATATTACAAGGAAGGAGGTAAGGACGATGAAACGGAAAAAAGGTGAAAAACGTACGCTGTTGGAGGAAGGGCGGCTGATTCTCCGCGGAATCAGGGTCTGGAATGAAATTATGCCGGGGTACTTGTTTTCCCAGATGCTTTACATTCTTGCCGAAACTTTCTCCCCTTATTTCGGGATTTATATGTCTGCACGGCTGGTAGATGAGCTTTCCGCCGGCGCAGATAAGAGACAGCTTCTGCTCTTAGCCGCGGTCACGGTATCCGGCGGGTTCCTTCTGGCGGTGTTGACCCGTCTGCTACGTGGATGGAGCGGGATAAAGGGAGAATATATGATAGAGCGGCCGGAGGAGTATATTTTTCGGAGGCAGAATGCACATCAGTACGAGCATCTCGAAAACCCGGATATTGTACAACTGCGTAGCCGGATCTGGACAGACGCCATTTCCTTCGGCGGAGGGCTGTACCGTATCAGGTGGGCGGTTCCCAATCTGCTGCGGGGGCTGTTCAATCTTATGTTTTCGGTTTCCCTGACGGTCTCCATGATTGTGAGGACGGCAGAGGGAGACTATACCGGGATTTTTCAGTTTATCAATTCCCCGTGGTCGGCGATCGTGCTGGTAGCGTTGCTTGCAGGCGCAGTATACTTCTCCGTCCGGACTACGGTAAGGGGTACGCAGAAGATGGAGGAGGCGGTGAGCGGACTTTCCGAGGATAATATGCGGCTGAAGGTTTACAGAGGGTTATGGAGCGCGGATATGACGGTACTTGGCCTGCATTCGCTTGTCCTTGCCGAGATGTATAAGTATAACGTCCATCCGGCATGGGTGGTCAGGCAGGAGAAAGTGCAGATCAAGTATAATATATTTTCGACTGTTTTAAATGTGGTGGTAAATATTTTTGTTTTTCTCTTTGTTGCGGCAAAGGCGTTTATCGGCGCATTCGGCATCGGCAGTTTCATTCTTTATCAGGGAACGCTCGGAAGGTTTATCGACGCCGTTTCCGGGCTTGCAGGGGAGTTTGGGAGATTAAAGCATAACAATCAGTATCTTGTCCGGCTGTTCCGGTATCTGGACCTTCCAAATGAGATGTACCAGGGAACGCTTGCGGTCGAGAAGCGGGACGATATCGATTATGAAATCGAGTTCCGGGACGTCAGCTTCCGTTATCCGAGAACGGAGAACTGGGTGCTGCGGCATGTGAATGCGAAGTTTAAAATCGGTGAAAGGATGACGCTTGTCGGGGAAAACGGCTCGGGCAAGACGACGTTTGTCAAGCTGCTCTGCCGCCTGTATGACCCGACGGAGGGGACGATTCTTTTAAACGGAATCGACATTGCAAAATACCGGTATGAGGAGTATCTGGCACTGTTTTCCGTAGTTTTCCAGGATTACCGGCTGTTCGGCTTCCCGCTCGGGGAGGAGGTTGCGTCCGGCGTGGTTTATGACAGTGAAAAGGTGCGTGACTGTCTGGTCCGTGCCGGAATGGGAGAGAAGCTTGCGGACCTCGACGCGGATCCAGAGGCAGCGGAACCGGATACGTTAAAAAGGGCAATCAGCAGAGACTATGATGTGGAGGCAATCGAATTTTCCGGAGGGGAAGAGCAGAAGATTGCCATTGCCCGTGCCATTTACAAGGATGCGCCGTTCGTCGTGCTCGACGAGCCGACCGCAGCGCTGGACCCGTTAGCGGAAGCGGAGGTATACGAAAACTTTAGCCGGATGGTACGGAATAAAACCTCTGTGTTTGTCAGTCACCGTCTCTCCTCCTGCCGCTTCTGCGATAAGATTCTGGTATTTGACCACGGCGGGATTGTGCAGGAGGGAGCGCACGATAATCTGGTGGCGCAGACAGACGGGAAGTATTACGAACTGTGGCGGGCGCAGGCGCAGTATTATGAAAAATAGTAATCGAAAACATTGCGGATGCGCCGGTGGTCACTGCAAAGCAGTTTTGACATGTCGTGCGCATCCTGCTTTTAGAGGTGCGTTGGTTGTCTTTTCCTTCCTATGGTGGTATAATGGTGAAAAATGTACTAGGAGGAATGAGAATGACAGACCAGAAGGCGTTGCTGGAGTTTGTGGAGCCATATTACGCGGGGAAGGATATTATGCATAATTTATGGCATATAGAGCTGGTGAAAAAGTGGGTGGACAAGATTATTTCTATGGGTAGATATGAGACGGATTACGAAAGTCTGCTTTTGGCTGTGTATTTTCACGGCTTTATCTATCGGGACGAGGACGCGATACGGCAGTGGCTGGGGGCGCAGGACTATAGCAGGGAATGTACGGAAAAGATTTTGAAGATTGCGTGGGAGTCCCAGAGAAGCGAGATTCCGGAGACCATAGAGGGGAAAATTTTACATGATGCGCATGTGCTGGAGGGCGGGAAAACCTATCTGGTCGTGAAAACGCTGATTACAGGTTCGGTCAGGGGGCAGAGCCTGAAGGAGACGCTGCAGTTTATGAAGGAGCGCGTTCTGGGGAAGAATCGCTGCTATCTGCCGGAAACGATACCGCTTTGTGAGGAAATGAACCACTATGCGGAAGAGTTTTTCCGGGAAATTACGGAGGGGATCCTGTAATGTGGCTTGTATTTGCATTGTTGTCCGCAGTCTTTGCGGCGCTGACCTCGATTCTGGCGAAGGTCGGTATTAAAGGGGTAAATTCAAATCTGGCGACGGCAATCCGGACGGTGGTGGTTGTTATTATGGCGTGGGGCATGGTGTTTCTGACCCATGCGCAGGACGGAATTTCGGGAATCAGTAAAAAAAGCTGGATTTTCCTGATTTTGTCCGGTCTGGCGACCGGAGCGTCGTGGCTATGCTATTACCATGCGCTGCAGACAGGGGAGGCGTCAAAGGTTGTTCCTATTGATAAGCTCAGTGTCGTGATTACCCTGGTGCTTGCTTTTGTGTTTTTGCATGAGCCGTTTACATTAAAGTCTCTGATTGGCTGTATCCTGATTGCAGCGGGGACGTTGCTTATGGTTTTGTAAGGCGGGCGGATACTTTTTCCTGTCAGCTTCCGTATTCCGGCATATAATGGAGCAAAGGAATTTAGTGTGCTACAGTACACTAGGAATGGAAGCTGATAAAATGGAAAGAATTTCTCTTGAGCCGGAAGCGCTCGCGGTCTGCAAGGAGAGTGCGGTGCCGCCGCTGATTTTTCAGCTGCCGCCCGCACAGGGCAGGCAGGTGCTTGAAAAGGCGCAGAGTACACCGGTTTGTATGTGTCCTGCCAGGGTGCAGATGACGATTGTTGATACGGGAAGGTGGGGCAGCCTGCCTGTTTATATTGTTACTCCTGAGGAGGTAACAACGCCTTCTAATGTTATTTTTTATATTCATGGCGCCGGCTGGGTGTTTGGGAGCTTCCATACCCATGAAAAGCTGGTGCGGGAGCTTGCAGCGCGGACCGGGTGCGTTCTGGTATTTCCGGAATACCGCCGTTCGCCGGAGGCGCATTATCCGGTGGCAATTGAGCAGTGCTACCGTGTACTCTGCGGGCTGCCGGGGCTTTTACGGAGGTTTGGAATCCAGATGAATCCGTCTACCCTGACGGTTGCGGGCGATAGTGTCGGGGGGAATATGACGATTGCAATGACGCTCATGGCAAAGGAGCGGAAGGGGCCGTATCTCCAGAAGCAGCTGTTGTATTATCCGGTGACCAATGCCTGTTTTTGTACGGATTCGTATCTTTCGTTTGCAGAAGGGTATTATCTTTACCGCGAGGGAATGATGTGGTTCTGGGACCAGTATACGATGTCAGAGAGTGACCGTAACCGGATTACGGCGTCTCCGCTGCGGGCAGAGCCGGAGCAGTTAAAGGGTCTTCCGGAGGCAATGATTTTAAACGGAGAAGCGGATGTGCTTCGGGACGACGGGGAGGCATACGCGAGGAAGCTCAGGGACGTGGGCGTACCGGTGACTGCAATGCGCTTCCAGGGAATTATACATGACTTTGTGATGTTAAATGCCCTGGACCAGACAAAGGGGTGCCGTGCCGCCATGGATGCTTCGGTTTCGTGGATTAACCAGAGGAATTGTGAGGATGGAAGGGTTCCGTGCAAATAGGCTTTCGAAAGCTTCTTAAGTAGTCAGGGAAACCTGTGGTTAAAAAAAACGACGGCATTTCCTTTGACCGTAAGTTCCGCTGTGCCTTATACTAGAGTTAGTCCTGCTGGCGTGTCCTTATCAGCAGGAGAAATCTTTGAGAGAAAGGCAGGTATTGGTATGGAACATTACGGAATTGCAATGGGAGGGAAGATTTATTCCCTGCGTATGGCAAAGAGAATGACGCAGGAGGAGCTTTCGGAGGTGCTGTGCATCAGCCCGGCGGCGGTTTCCAAATGGGAAAGGAATCTGGCGCTTCCCAGTATCGAGATGCTTTGGGCACTGGCGGATTTTTTTGGCTGTACGATTGACGAGCTTGTAGGGCGGGGTGAGAACCGTCTGCAGCAGGCAGGAATGTATGACGAGGAAAAGCTGCAGCTTGCCGAGGTGGCAGAGGAGCTGCTCAAATGCTCTGAAATCAGCAGGGCGCAGGGGCTTCTGGCGGTCGAGGAGGAAATGAAGCGTTATACGGGCAGCAGCAGGTTTCTTCCGTTCGGGGTCCGTTTTTTAATGGAGATGTTTTACAAAAAAATGGAATTTGAGATGATTTTCCAGCTTCTTGGGAACTATGCGGAAACATTGCCGGAGGCAGAGCGGCAGGAGGGACGTATGGTAGCCGCGGCGCTGCGTATGATAGCCTCTGGCAATGCCCCTGAAGTTTTGCAGGAAACGCTTGCCTCCTATGTCGGAATCGGGTACTGGGAGAAGTTAGAGAGAAGAAGCAGGGAGCAGCGGCATAAGAGAACCAGGGAGGAAGTAATCGGGAACTATCAGGGGAAAAAGCCGTATTCGGATAAGACGGCTCTTTTGGAGGAGCTTGTGTCGTCTGATGATTTTAAAATCCGGGCGGTTTTACGCAATCTGGATAACGTGACCCTGGCGGCAGCGCTTTCCGGCGCCTCCGGGGAGCTGATTGCAAGGTTTCTTTCCAATCTGTCCGACCGGCTTTTGTATTTTGTCAGCGAGGACATCGATTTGTTCCAGGGGACGGAGGAGGAGATGGCAGAGGCACAGAAAAAGGTGCTGGAGCTTGCTGCGCTGGTCAGTGCAGAGCAGTAGTGTTGCTTTCGGGAGCGGGCAGGACGGGGCAGCGGAACACAGTTCAGGGTACGATATCACTGGCATTCAGGCAAGCCAATGATACAGTACACTAGGAAAATGGAGGAAGAAAGAATGCAGTATCGTAAGGACAAATACGGAAATCAGATTTCTGTTCTTGGCTACGGGTGTATGCGGTTTTCACAGAAGGCAGGGAAGATTGACATAGAGAAGGCGGAGCAGGAGATTATGGCGGCCTATGAAGGCGGTGTAAATTACTTTGATACGGCATATATCTATTCCGGAAGTGAAGCTGCCCTCGGAAAGATTCTGGAAAAGAACGGAATCCGGGAGAAGGTAAATATTGCGACAAAGCTGCCGCACTATATGCTGAAGACAAGGGACGCTGCGGAGAAGATGTTCCGGGAGGAGCTTAACAGGCTCCGGACCGGCTATGTGGATTACTATCTGATGCATATGCTGACGGATGTAAAAACGTGGGAGCGTCTGAAGACCCTGGGAATAGAGGAGTGGCTCCGGGAAAAGAAGGAGAGCGGCGCAATCCGCCAGCTTGGATTTTCCTATCACGGAAACTCAGATATGTTCTGTCAGCTGCTGGATGCCTATGACTGGGATTTCTGCATGATTCAGTATAATTATCTGGACGAGCATTCCCAGGCAGGGCGGACAGGGCTTTGCTACGCGGCGTCAAAGGGAATCCCGGTGATGATTATGGAGCCCCTGCGGGGCGGAAGGCTTTCCAATCATCTGCCGGAAAAGGCAGAGAAGCTGTTTCAGGAATATGAGATAAAGCGCACGCCTGCGGAGTGGGCGTTCCGCTGGCTCTGGAACCAGCCGGAGGTAACCTGTGTGCTTTCGGGCATGAATTCGCTTGCAATGGTACAGGAAAATGTGAAGAATGCCGCAGATGCAAGGGCAGGGGAGTTTACGGAAAAAGATGAGGCGCTTTTAAAGGAAGTCGTCCAGGTAATCCATGAAAAGATGAAGGTCGGCTGTACCGGCTGCGGCTATTGCATGCCTTGTCCGAAGGGAGTCGATATTCCCGGCACCTTTGCGATATACAATAAGCGCTATACCGACGGCAGACGGAAGGCACTTCAGGAGTACATGCTGTGTACCGTACTGCGGAAGGACTCCACGTCTGCATCGAACTGTGTCGGCTGCGGCAGCTGTGAGAAGCATTGTCCGCAGCAGATTGAAATACGAAAGGAGCTGGCGAATGCCAGGAAGGCACTCGAGGGGCCGGTTTATCAGATTGCAAAAAAGGCGGCTTCCCTGTTTTTGAAATATTGATATTATTTTGAATTTCCGAACAGTCCCCGGATAATTGACTTTCCGAGTTCGCGTCCGATGGTTCCGAAGGCGCTTGAGGTAGCGCGCCCGATGGTTTTGTTCAGAACCTTTTCAGTTGTTTTTTCCCGTTTCTTTCTGGCGGCTTCTTCTTCCTTTTCTTTTTTCTTTAAGGCGGCAGCTTCTGCCCGTTCTCGTTGCTTTGCAGCGGCAGCCTCTTCCTTCTCCCGTTGCTTTGCGGCAGCGGCTTCCTCCTTTTCCCTCTGTTCCTCCGCTTCTTCCCTTGCCGTCTGCTCAGTCAGCGCCTCGTAAGCGGAAGGATTGTCTACAAAGAAGCTGTATTTTTCATCTAACGGGCTCGCCGCAATGACAGTGTTCCTGGTAAGTGCATCCACCGGGCCCATCAGGCTCTGCGGCGGAAGGATAAAGGTGCGTTCCACCATGGACGGGATTCCCTTTTCATCCAGAAAGGAAACCAGTGCCTCCCCGACGCCGAGTTCCATAATGGCAGCGGAGGTATCAAAGGAAGGGTTCTGGCGGAAGGTCTGCGCGGCGGTTCGGACTGCTTTCTGCTCTGCCGGGGTATAGGCGCGGAGCGCGTGCTGGATACGGTTTCCGAGCTGTGCAAGCACCTCATCCGGAATATCACTTGGGCTCTGGGAAATAAAATAGATGCCGACGCCCTTGGAACGGATCAGCTTTACAACCTGTTCGATTTTCTGTGTCAGTGCCTTCGGCATATCGCGGAAAAGCAAATGGGCTTCGTCAAAGAAGAAGACAAGCTTCGGCTTTTCTACGTCGCCGACCTCCGGCAGTTTTTCAAAAAGCTCTGTCAAAAGCCAGAGTAAAAAGGTGGCATAAAGGATAGGAGACTGTACAAGCTCGGTGCTGTCTAAGATGTTAATCATGCCCCTGCCGGCTTCGTCCAGGGTAATCCAGTCCATAATGTCAAGTGCAGGCTCGCCGAAGAACAGCTCCCCGCCCTGGCTTTCCAGCGCCAGAAGCGCGCGCTGGATGGCGCCGGCACTCTGCGGGCTGATTGTGCCATAGGAGAGGGTATATTCCTCGCGATGCTCGCTGACATACTGTATCATTGCTTTAAGGTCTTTGATATCAATCAGCAGGAGACCGTTGTCGTCCGCTACGCGGAATACGATATTCAGGACGCCCTCCTGTACGGCGGTAAGACCGAGCAGACGGGAGAGAAGCGTCGGACCGAGCTCCGAAACGGTAGTGCGCACCGGATGCCCGTTCTTTCCGAAAATGTCAAAGAAGCGGGTCGGGAACGAGGTATAGCTCCAGTCGTCGATTCCGAATTTTGCGATGCGCTTTGACATATCCTCGCTTTCCCTGCCGGGCTGACACATGCCGGAGAGGTCTCCCTTGATATCGGCGAGAAAGACCGGTACGCCAAGGGAAGAAAATGCCTCCGCCATGACCTTTAAGGTAATGGTTTTGCCGGTACCGGTAGCGCCGGCAATCAGACCGTGGCGGTTTGCCATGGCCGGGTATAAAAACTGCGGGGTTTCGTTTTGGGACATCCAGAGTTTTCCGTCTTTTACCATGCTGTTTGGTTCCTTTCTTCTATAATATTATGATACTCAGCCCTGGGTCTGGGCGGCAACCAGATTTTTGCCGCCGTACAGCTCGCGGAGCTTCGGTTTTTCGATTTTTCCGGTCGGATTGCGCGGCACATCAGCAAAAATAATCGTGTGCGGACGCTTATAGCGCGGCAAGGAGAGGCAGAAGTCGTTGACCTCCTCCTCCGTCAAGGTATAGTCTGGCTTTACCTCGATGATGGCGCCGGTAATCTCGCCCAGACGTTTGTCCGGCAGACCGATGACGGCAACGTCCTTAATGGCGTCATGCTTCCGTAAAAAGTCTTCAATCTGTACCGGATAAATATTTTCCCCGCCGCTGATAATAACGTCCTTTTTCCGGTCAACAAGGGAAATAAAGCCGTCCGCATCCTGCTGTGCCATATCGCCGGTAAAGAGCCAGCCGTCCGCAAGCACCTCTTTCGTTGCTTTTTCATCCTTGTAGTAGCAGGTCATAACGCCCGGTCCCTTTACAGCAAGCTCGCCGACCTCGCCCTGTGCGACCGGATTCCGGTTCTCGTCTACGATTTTTGCCTCCCAGCCGTAGCCCGGAATGCCGATGGCGCCGACCTTGTGGATATTTTCCATGCCAAGGTGGACGCAGCCCGGTCCGATGGACTCGGAAAGCCCGTAGTTGGTGTCATACTTGTGGTGCGGGAAGCGCTCCTTCCAGCGTGTAATCAGGCTTGGCGGAACCGGCTGTGCACCGATGTGCATCAGGCGCCACTGGGAAAGGTCGTAATCGTCAGGGTTGACCTCGCCGCGGTCGATGGCGTCTAAGATGTCCTGCGCCCACGGCACCAAAAGCCAGACAATGGTACAGTGCTCCTTGGAAACGGCGTCGAGGATAAATTCCGGCTTTGTCCCTTTGAGCAGCACCGCTTTCCCGCCGACCAGGAAGCTGCCGAACCAGTGCATTTTTGCGCCGGTATGATAGAGCGGCGGGATACAGAGAAAGACGTCCTCATGCGTAGTCTTATGGTGGTTCTGCTCCACAAGGCACGAATGCATCAGGCTTCTGTGCTTATGTAAAATTGCCTTCGGGAAGCCTGTCGTCCCGGAAGAAAAGTAAATGGCGG
Organism: uncultured Lachnospiraceae bacterium; assembly: GCA_910579465.1. GTDB lineage: Bacteria > Bacillota > Clostridia > Lachnospirales > Lachnospiraceae > SIG307. Next base: position 352,140 of record CAJTUB010000001.1, read on the forward strand.
CGTCATCCTCATCCGTAAGCGGAATGTCCGGACTCTGGCTGGAGCAGTCCGCGGTCAGGGCGGAGTAGGCCTCCGCAAAGGTCGGGCAGGTATCGCCGGCAAAGATAAGCAGCCGGTTTTTGCTTAAGGTGTCTGCAATCTCCTCCACACGGCCGATAAACTCCGGCCCGAAGACTAAGATGTCCACATCGGCAAGCCTGACGCAGTAGTCGATTTCGTCGGAGGAGTAGCGGAAGTTTAACGGTACTGCGAGGGCGCCGGTTTTTAAAATGCCGAAATAAATCGGCAGCCATTCCAGACAGTTCATTAAGAGAATGGCAACCTTGTCGCCTTTTTTGATTCCGCGGGAAAGCAGGAAGTTTGCAAAGCGGTTTGCCTTTTCATTGAAAACGTTCCATGTGATTTCGCGGCGGTAGCAGGCGGTGTTCGTCGGTTCGATTAACTCATATTCCTTCCAGGTAATACGGCGGTTCTCCGGCAGATGCGGATTCAGCTCCACAAGGCAGATTTCGTTCCCGTATAACTTACAGTTTTGTTCCAGTATGTTTGTAATCGGCATAATTGATTCCTCGGATTCCGTAAGATTTGAAGGCGCTGTCCGTCAGGGGACTTTTACGCTTTCCACTAATAAAGTATAAGGGATTTCTGTGGAAATGTCAATGAGAAGTGTTGCATATTCGCATTGACATCCGGACACAATTATGCTATAATTATGCCAAAAGAAAGGAGTGACGCATCATGCCGCTTATTATGCCTATTAAGGAGTTACGCAACACAACCGAGATTTCCAACATTGCCCACAGGGAGCAGGAGCCTATTTTTATTACCAAAAACGGATATAGCGACTTGGTTGTAATGAGCAGTGAATTGTATGATAAATTCGCAAAAATGAACCGCATTGACCAAGCCATCTTCGAGTCTGAGCGGGAAATTGCCGATGGAGCAGAGGCAGTTGACGCAGAGATAGTTTTTGCAGAATTGGAGAAAAAACATTTTGGATAAATATAAGGTAAAGGTTAACCCAAGAGCAATCCGTGATTTAGATCATATTTACGAATATATCGCAAAGGAAAAACTGGCTCCTGAAAACGCAAAGGGACAAGTTGACCGTATTAAGAAATCTATTTTAAGCCTGGATACCTTTCCTCAGTCACACCAGGAACGTAATGAGGGCAGATATGCCGGAAAAGGTTACAGACAGCTGCTAATTGATAATTATATTGCTATTTTCCGTATTGATGAACCAGGTAAAACAGTTTATGTGGTAACAATACAATATCAGGGACGGAATCTGTAAGATAAGCACCGGATGAATTGCATTAAATTTTTTGTAAAATGCGGAAATTTAAGAGAAAAAAGGGTCTTTTCGGGGAAGCCGGAGTATGGTATACTAAAAAGAAGTGAGCTGGACTGAGGCTTTTTATTTTTAGATACGAAAGGATAATGGAGTATGGCTAAGAAGATGATGCTTGGAAATGAAGCGGTTGCCAGAGGGGCGTACGAGGCCGGTGTTAAGGTGTCGGCGGCGTATCCGGGGACACCGAGTACGGAAATCAGTGAAAATCTGGTGCAGTATAAGGAGATTTATGCGGAGTGGTCGCCGAATGAAAAGGTGGCTGCCGAGGTGGCAATCGGGGCTTCCATTTCCGGAGTGCGTGCATTGATTTCCATGAAGCATGTCGGGGTCAATGTGGCAAGCGACCCGTTATATACGGTTTCTTATATCGGCGTGAACGGCGGTCTGGTGCTGGTGGCAGCAGACGACCCGGGGGTTTACAGCTCCCAGAACGAGCAGGATACCCGCTGCGTGGCAAGGGCGGCACAAGTGCCGGTCTTAGAGCCTTCGGACAGCGAGGAGGCAAAGGAGTTTGTCAAGACAGCCTTTGAGCTGAGCGAGCAGTATGATACGCCGGTCATCGTGCGTACGACCACCCGTCTGGCACATTCGCAGGGGCTGGTGGAGCTTGGCGAGCGGAAGGAAGTGCCGGATAAGCCGTATGAGAAAAATGTGGCAAAGTATGTGATGATGCCGGGAATGGCAAAGCAGCGCCATATTTATGTGGAGCAGCGTTTAAAGAGGATGGCGGAGGACGGCGCAGGCTTTTCCATCAACCGTGCGGAGTACCGCGATACCTCCATCGGCTTTATTACGAGCGGCATTCCGTACCAGTATGTGAGGGAGGCGTGTCCGGAGGCTTCCGTGCTAAAGCTCGGTATGGTACATCCGCTGCCGCGCAGGCTGATTGAAGAGTTTGCGGCAAAGGTCGATAAGCTTTATATTTTTGAGGAGCTGGAGCCGGTCATCGAGGAGCAGGTAAAGTCCTGGGGCATTGCCTGCACCGGCAAGGAGATTTTTACCGTACAGGGCGAATACAGCGCGAATCTGCTGCGCCGTGCGGTACTGGGGGAGACGGCAGAGGGAAAGGCACCGGTACGCGTTCCGGCCAGGCCGCCGATTTTGTGTCCGGGCTGTCCGCACAGGAGCGTTTATTCAGTGTTAAATAAGCTGAAGATTCATGCGGCGGGCGATATCGGCTGCTATACGCTCGGTGCGCTGGCGCCGCTTAATGTAGTAGATACCACGGTTTGTATGGGAGCAAGTATTTCTACCCTTCACGGTATGGAAAAGGCGAAGGGCAGGGAATACATAAAGAACTGGGTAGCCGTGATCGGGGATTCCACATTTATGCATACGGGAATCAATTCCCTGATTAACATGGTTTATAATAAGGGCACCGGGACGGTCATTATCCTGGATAATTCCACGACCGGCATGACAGGGCATCAGGACCATGCGGCAACCGGAAAGACGTTGCTCGGAGAGACTACGAAGGCGGTCAATCTTTTGCAGCTCTGTAAGGCAGTCGGCGTTGCACATGTGACAGAGGTGAATGCGTTTGATACCGAAGCGCTGGAGCGTATTATCCGGGAGGAGACCGCAAGGGAGGATGTTTCGGTCATTATTACCAAGTCCCCGTGCGTGCTTTTAAAGGGCAACGTATTTCCGGAAGTCTGCGTCACGGACAGCAGTAAGTGTAAGAAGTGCGGACTCTGCCTGCGTCCGGGCTGTCCTGCCCTGACAAAGACGGCAGACGGCACGGTGACGATTGATGCAACCATGTGTAACGGCTGCGGGCTCTGCATGCAGCTCTGTAAGTTTGATGCGATTGGGAAAAAGGTAAGATAAGGAGGTCTTTTGCTATGACGAAGAATATTATGATTGTCGGCGTCGGCGGTCAGGGAACGCTCCTTACCAGCCGCATTTTGGGAAATATTACCGTAAGGGCGGGGTATGACGTAAAGCTTTCGGAGGTGCATGGCATGGCACAGCGCGGCGGAAGCGTGGTGACCTTTGTACGCTACGGGGAGCAGGTGGCGGAGCCGATTGTAGAGGAGGGACAGGCAGACGTCCTGATTGCCTTCGAGCGTCTGGAGGCGCTTCGCTATGCGCACTTTTTGAAGAAGGACGGCGCTATGGTAATCAACGACCGCAGAATCGACCCGATTACGGTAGTGACGGGAGCGGAGCAGTACCCGGAGCATATTATCGAAACGCTTTCGGCAGAGCACCGGGTATATACGGTAGACGCGCTGGAGGAGGCGCTAAAGCTCGGAAATGCGAAGGTGTTTAATGTAATCGTCCTGGGCGTTGCGGCAAGGCATATGGATTTCTCCAAGGAGGACTGGCTTGCGGCAATCGAGGCGACTGTGCCTCCAAAGATGGCAGAAATCAATAAAAAAGCGTTTTTCATCGGTTATGAACAGTAGCTCCGGGGGAAACTGTAAGTAAAAACGGAGGAAGTAAAAGAGTTGGAGCGCAAGGTCATCGATTTTCATACGCATGTATTTCCGGATAAAATTGCAGAAAGAACAATACGGATGCTGTCACAGAAGGCAGGGATTCCTGCGCATTCCGACGGGAGTGTGCAGGGACTCCGGGACGTGCTGCAGGCGGCGGGGATATCCCTCGGGGTGGTGCTTCCGGTGCTGACAAGACCGGAGCAGTTTGCCTCCGTGACAAGGTTTGCCCTGGAACTTAATCAGAAGATGGAAGTAGAAGGCGCAGAGGGCGGTACAAGGCTGCTTTCGTTCGGCGGGATTCATCCGGACACACCGGATTATAAAGGAGAGTTAAAGCAGCTTTCGGATTCCGGATTTCTTGGAATCAAGTTGCATCCGGACTATCAGGGCGTGTTTTTTGACGATATCCGGTATCTGCGGATTATTGAATATGCTGCGGAGCTCGGGCTGATTGTGGTTACGCATGCCGGAATCGACATCGGATTCCCGGAGCCGGTGCATTGTACGCCACAGCGCGCCCTGCGCGTGCTGCGGCAGATAAAGCCGGACAAGCTTGTGCTTGCCCACTGCGGCGGCTTCGGGCTCTGGGAAGAGGTGCTCGGGACCCTTGCCGGGGAGCCGGTGTATCTGGATACCGCGTATTCGATGGGACACATCCCGGAGGAGCTCTTTCTGAAGCTTTGCCGGACACACGGAACCGAGCGGCTGCTGTTTGCGACCGACTGCCCGTGGGGGAATCCGGCAAAGGATTTGGAAACCTTCCTTTCGATGCCGCTCGGGGACGAAGAGAAGAAGCGGATTCTATACCGGAATGCGGAGCAGCTGCTCGGAAGAACTTTTTCATGAGGCTGCCGCAGAAGAATGTGCTTTTTACAGTAGCACCTTTCAAGGGTACGAAAAAATGCGGAAACTGTCACGGAATTGCTTGACATTCCTGGTCCGGGCAGGTATAATTTACCTAAGAACTTTATTGCTTTAAAGCGCAACGGTTTAAAGCAAAAGAAAGTTAAATCAAAATAAAACAATTGGCGAAAAAGGGAAATCGTAAGGAAACAAAAGCTTTCGCCGGAAGAAGGAGAGGTAGTATGATAGTAAAGATAATTTTGTTGCTTGTCTTTTTTGGCACGATGATCGGGGTCGGGATTTACTCGAGACGTCATGCGACGAATGTAAACGGATTTGTGCTTGGCGGCAGAAGCGTGGGACCGTGGCTGACCGCGTTTGCTTACGGGACGTCTTATTTTTCCGCGGTTGTGTTCGTGGGCTATGCGGGGCAGTTTGGCTGGAAGTACGGCTTGTCCGCTACCTGGATCGGAATCGGCAATGCGGTAATCGGCTCCCTTCTTGCCTGGGTGGTGCTTGGCAGGCGTACCCGTATTATGAGCAAGCATCTGTCGGCGACGACGATGCCGGACTTTTTCGGGAAGCGTTACGGAAGCAACAGTATCCGGATTGCGGCGTCCCTGATTTCTTTCATTTTCCTGATTCCGTATACGGCATCGGTATATAACGGGCTGTCCCGTCTGTTCGGGATGGCATTTGATATTCCTTATACCGTGTGTGTGATTGTAATGGCGGTCCTGACGGGCGCCTATGTGATTCTCGGCGGCTACATGGCAACGGCAATCAATGATTTTATCCAGGGCATCATTATGCTGTTCGGTATTGTTGCGGTGATTGTGGCGGTATTAAACGGACAGGGCGGCTTTCTTGAGGCAGTAAAGAATCTGGCGGAGTTTGAAAGCGATGTGGCAGTTACAGCCGGACAGAAGGGTGCGTTTACGTCCTTTTTCGGGCCGGACCCGTTAAACCTGCTTGGCGTGGTTGTGCTGACGTCGCTCGGGACATGGGGACTGCCGCAGATGGTACATAAGTTTTATGCAATCAAGGATGAAAAGTCGGTTCGCACCGGGACGCTGATTTCCACGCTGTTTGCGGTAGTCGTTTCCTGCGGCTGCTATTTCCTCGGCGGCTTCGGACGTCTGTTTGACTCGAAGGAAATCTACTCCGGAAGCGGCAGTATTATTTATGATGCGATTATTCCGACCATGCTTTCCAAGCTGCCGGATATCCTGCTTGGCGTTGTTATCGTGCTGGTGCTTTCAGCGTCGATGTCTACGCTTTCTTCGCTGGTGTTGACGTCCAGCTCCACGCTGACGTTAGATGTAATTAAAGGAACCTTTGTAAAGAAAATGGGAGAGAAGAAGCAGCTTATTTGCATGCGGCTCCTTTTGGTGTTCTTTATCGTGATTTCGGTTGTGATTGCATTGGACCCGCCGACCTTTATTGCGCAGCTGATGGGAATTTCGTGGGGTGCCCTGGCGGGTGCTTTCCTGGCACCGTTTTTATACGGCCTGTACTGGAAGGGTGTGACGAAGGCGGCAGTCTGGGCAAGCTTTTTTACAGGTGTCGGTATCACTGTGGCAAATATGTTCCTTTCCTTTATCAAATCTCCGATTAATGCGGGAGCCGCTGCCATGATTGCAGGGCTTATCGTAGTGCCGGTAGTCAGCCTGCTCACGCCGCGGATGAAAAAGGAAACGGTCGAGGATTGCTTCTGCTGCTATGAACGGAAGGTAACCGTAGAAAATAAAGTCGCGCTGCCGAAGGAAGAAAATGTGAGTAAAATGTAGGGAAATGTCAAAACAGGTTGCAAAACAATGCCGGAAGAGGTAAACTAAAGAGGAGGAAACTTAAGAAAGGACCCGGAGTAAGAACTCTGTTTGTAACTTTATGTATTTTGAGTTTGAAAATAGAAATAAAAGAGAAAACGGTATTGAAAACGACAGAGACCAAAGAAGAAGCTGGGAAGAATGGGGAGAAGAGGAGTGGGGATATGAAGAGGAGCTGATGGAGGAGCCGGTGGAAAGAAGACCGGAGGTCCGGCAGCGGATACAGCAAGAGAGTCTGCGCGGCCGGATGAAACGGCGAACGGGACGCCGGCTCTTGTCCATGGTGCGGGCCTGGGAGGGTGCGCAGAAGGAAACGAGAAGGTGGCTGGCGGTACTCCTGACTGCAGGTCTTTTGTTACTGCTTGCGGTAGTGGTTCTTCTGGTACGTCTGGGTAAGGTTTCAAAGCAGTTAGAGTCAGTACAGGCGATGTCGGCAAGCTTACAGGAAGAGTTAGATTCGGTCAAGGGAGGACAAGCAGGTCCGCCGCCCCTTGAGGGTGAAGTGACACCTCCTGCCATAGCAACGAAAACGGTAACGCCGGTTCCGACCAAAGCGCCGGATTTGGCGCAGGAAGGCTATGTCATCTGTGTGGACGCCGGTCACGGGGAATGGGACGGCGGCGCGGTATTGAACGGAGAAAAACGCCGGCTGGAAAAGGATGATAACCTCCGGATGTCAAAGCTGTTTTGTGAAGCGCTGGAGGCTTATGGAATCAAGGTAATTATGACAAGGGATGAGGATGTATTTCTGGAGCTTTCCGAACGGGTAGATATTGCAAATAAGGCAAAAGTGGACGCTTTGATTTCCTTACACCGGAATTCCTATGCCGGTACCGAAGAGGTAAACGGGGTGGAAGTCTGGGTTCACAGCAGTATGCCGAAGGGAGCCAGCGAGCTGGCAGGCAGTCTGTTGGATGCGATTATGGAAGTAGGCGGCATGGAAAACCGGGGAGTGAAGTACGGCTCCATGTCAAACCCGAGAGAAGATTATATCATTAACCGCGATGCCAATATGACCAGCATGATTGTAGAGTTCGGATTTATTACGAGTGACAAGGACAATGCGGCATACGACGAGTATGGAGAGGCGTATGTTAAAGAAATGGCCGCTGCCGTCTATGAATGGCTGGAGGCAAGACAGTAGCCCGGCAGCCGTGGGAGCAGCAGGGCAGTATGCTGCTTGGAAAGAAAGATTGTAAAAGATAAAGAAAACGGGTATCCCGAAGCGCAGGCGATGACTTTCGGGACACCCGTTTTTCTTTACCGTGCGAGGCTGCTACTTCATTGCCTTTACCTCGTCGAACTCGTCCGTGATTTCCTTGGACGGAGCCGGTGTGACAAGGCTTACCACAACGATGGCGATGCAGGCGATGAGAAATGCAGGAAGTAGCTCATAAATCGCAAATACGCCGCCGAGCGGTGCAATGAGATACTTCCAGACAAAGACCATAACGCCGCCGGATATCATGCCTGCAAGGGCACCGTAGCGGTTGGAGCGTCTCCAGAACAGGGCAAAGAGGACAACCGGTCCGAAGGCGGCGCCGAAGCCTGCCCAGGCAAAGGAAACGATGTCAAATACCGAGCTGTCCGGATTGATGGCAAGGAACATTGCGACAATCGAAATCATCACAAGAGTAACACGGGCGATAATTACGGCAGTTTTCGGGGAGCTCTTTTTGCCGAAAACACCGGATACGATGTTGTGCGATACCGAGGAGGAGGCTGCAAGCAGCTGGGAGTCCGCGGTAGACATTGTAGAGGCAAGGATACCCGCAAGGATAATGCCTGCCACAAAAGCGAAAATAATCCCGTACCCGCTTAAGGTACTTGAAATCTGTACGATAATATTTTCTGCGGCAGATTTGCTTTCAAACATCGGAATGACTTCTTTTAAGCTCATGCTGTAGCCGATGATGCCGATGAATACGGCGACCCCGAGGGAGATAACGACCCAGATGGAGGCAACCCGGCGGGAGAGCGTCAGCTTTTTGTCATCATTGATTGCCATGAAGCGCAGCAGAATATGCGGCATGCCGAAGTATCCGAGTCCCCATGCAAGCGTGGACGCAATCGTCAGCGCATTGTAGGAGCCTGCCTGGTGGGTAGCGACATTATGCGTTGCGGTGAGCGACAGATAGCCGGTCAGCTCATTTGCATTTGCAATAACCGCATCAAGCCCGCCGGCGGCAGAGATGCCGAAGCCGAGGACAATCACCAGCGCAATGGACATGACAATACTCTGGATAAAGTCCGTCGTAGAGGCTGCAAGAAAGCCGCCGAGTGCGGTATAAGCCACGATAACCAGCGCACTGATTATCATTGCAGGAAGGTAGTCCACGCCAAAGAGACTTGAAAAGAGCTTTCCGCAGGCAACAAAGCCCGATGCAGTGTACGGGATAAAGAAAATAACAATTACTACAGCGGAAATGAACAGAAGCAGCTTGCTGCTGTCACGGTAACGGTTGGAAAAGAAATCCGGAAGCGTGATAGCGTTGTTTGCTTTCTGGGAATAGCGGCGGATTCGTTTCGCCACGATAAGCCAGTTAAAGTAAGTACCGATGGCAAGTCCGATGGCAGTCCAGCTTGCCTCCGCGATACCGGAAAAGTAAGCGACACCCGGCAGACCCATTAAGAGCCAGCTGCTCATGTCGGAAGCCTCCGCACTCATAGCAGTAACAAGGGGCCCGAGCTTCCTGCCTCCGAGGTAAAAGTCATCGGCGGATTTGTTCTTTTTAGAAAAAACAAGACCGATAGCAACGACAATTCCCATATAAACGATAATGGAAATCATAATACAGACCTGTGCTGTTGTCATAGAAAAAAGTTCCTCCTTCGTGCTTTTTCACTGCAACAGGCGAAATAAAGAACACCTGTATGCAGTCAGCTTTTTTAGTATACCATAAAATGGGAGGCTGTGCAAGGAAAAGTGTCCTTGCTTGAGTTTCCGCATTTTGCATGTCCTTTTGCGTTCCGCAGGCTGCTGCACAGCCTGTGGAACTTTTCCGGTTCATTTAAAAAATGCGGAAACTCAAGCAAAATATGGAAACATAAGAAAAACTGCTTGCAATTTTTTCCAGATACGATACAATATAAAATAGAGGATTTTCGCAAATAGTAATATAAGGAAAGGATTAAGAGTATGATACAGGCAAGTAACGTGACATTGCGTTTAGGAAAAAGAGCATTGTTTGAGGATGTGAATATTAAGTTTACCGAAGGGAACTGTTATGGCCTGATTGGTGCAAACGGAGCAGGCAAGTCTACCTTTTTAAAGATTCTGACCGGGCAGCTGGAGCCGTCAAAGGGTGAGATTATCATTACGCCGGGGCAGCGTCTTTCCTTTTTGCAGCAGGACCACTTTAAGTATGATGCCTATCCGGTGCTGGATACGGTTATCATGGGGAACCAGCGGCTGTACGACATTATGAAGGAAAAGGATGCCATTTATGCGAAGGAGGATTTTACCGAAGAGGACGGGATTAAGGCAAGTGAGCTGGAGGCTGAGTTTGCGACGTTAAATGGCTGGGAGGCCGAGGCAGATGCGGCGACGCTTTTAAACGGCCTCGGGATTGAGACCGCGCTCCATGATAAGATGATGAGCGAGCTGAAGGCGAGCGAGAAGGTAAAGGTGCTGCTTGCACAGGCACTGTTCGGCAATCCGGATATTCTTCTTTTGGACGAGCCGACGAACCATCTGGACTTAGAAGCAATCCGGTGGCTGGAGGAGTTTTTGATTAACTTTGACAATACGGTGATAGTCGTTTCCCATGACCGTTATTTCTTAAATAAGGTCTGCACGCATATTGCGGACATCGACTATGCGAAAATCCAGCTTTATGCCGGAAACTACGACTTCTGGTACGAGTCCTCCCAGCTGATGATTAAGCAGATGAAGGAAGCGAATAAGAAGAAGGAGGAAAAGATTAAGGAGCTGCAGGAGTTTATCCAGCGCTTTTCCGCGAATGCATCCAAGTCCAAGCAGGCGACGTCGCGTAAGCGTGCCCTGGAAAAGATTGAACTGGATGAAATCAGACCTTCCTCCAGAAAGTATCCGTATATCGATTTCAGACCGAGCCGCGAAATCGGAAATGAGGTTCTGACCGTTACGAATCTGAGCAAGACGATTGACGGGGTGAAGGTGTTAGACCGCCTTTCCTTTGTGGTAGGAAAGGAAGATAAGATTGCACTGGTGGGTGCCAATACCCTTGCAATTACAACCCTGTTTAAGATTCTGGCGGGTGAGCTGGAGCCGGATGAGGGAACCTGCAAATGGGGAATTACGACGAGCCAGTCCTATTTCCCGAAGGATAATACAAAGGACTTTGCATCGGACCTTTCCATTGTGGACTGGCTGATGCCGTATTCCCCGGAGAAGGATGTCACCTACGTCCGCGGTTTTATGGGACGTATGCTGTTTGCCGGGGAAGAGGGAGTAAAGAAGGTAAATGTGCTTTCCGGAGGAGAGCGTGTACGCGTTATGCTTTCGAAGATGATGCTGATGGCGACGAACGTCCTTTTGATGGACGAGCCGACGAACCATCTGGACATGGAATCCATTACCGCGTTGAACAACGGGCTGATAAAGTTCCCGGGTGTAATTCTTTTTGCATCCCAGGACCATCAGTTTATTCAGACCATTGCAAATCGTATTATTGAAATTCTTCCGAACGGCAATATGATTGATAAGGTTTCCACATATGATGAGTATCTGGACAGTGACGAAATGGCGAGAAAGCGTCAGGCGCTGCAGGTAAAGCCGGAAGAAGAGACGATAAGTGACGAACAGTAGACTGCCATAAAACGCCGAAAGGAGAGCGGAAAGCGCTGTGGGATACACGGAGGAGTTCAGACAGGGGATACACGGCAGAATGCCGGGTGTTTATTATCATGCGGGAAAGGTGAGTTTTCTGGCAGTTTCGGAGGGAAAGGGAACGTGTGACCTCCTGCTGTTTCAAAAGGGGAAGGACACGGCGGAAAAGCGCGTGCCAATGCGCCGTGTCGGCAGCGGCTCGCTGTTTTATGCGGAGCTTTCGAAAAAGACAGCCGAATTGTATGAAACCTATTTATACGAGGATGAAAACGGCGGCTTCAGCGATATGTATGCGAAAACGGTATGTGGCAGAGAGGTGTTCGGAGCATCGGTCGGAGAGGTACGGCCTGCACTGCCGCGGCAGGAAGAAGAAATGGAGACAGAGACGGGCTTTGTTTGTCCTCCGTTCTCGTCGCTGGTATTTTATAAGCTGCATGTACGGGGCTTTACAAAGCATGCAAGCTCCGGGGTCAGGCAGAAGGGGACGTTTGCAGGGCTTATGGAGAAGATTCCGTATCTGCAGGAGCTTGGGATTAATGCGGTGCTTCTGATGCCGGTATATGAGTTTGATGAATGTATGGAAGTGAGCAGAAGCCGGGGACCTTTGTCTGCAAAGCAGTTAGCACAGTATGAAGAGCGCTACGGGAGCGGCTTTGTGAAGGCGCAGCAGGCATATGAGCAGGATTATGAGGAAATCAGGACGGTGGAGAAGGTAAATTACTGGGGCTATACCGGAAGCAATAATTTCTATTTTGCCCCGAAAGCAGCGTATGCGGCGGATACAGACAATGCCGCTGCCGAGCTCCGACGCTGTGTCGCGGCGCTCCATGAGGCGGGAATTGCCGTGTTTTTTGAGTTTTTCTTTGGTGCAGAGGAGAGGCAGGGGGTAATCTTAGACTGTCTCCGGTATTGGACGTATGCTTACGGTGCGGATGGCTTCCGCTTAATCGGGGAACGGCTTCCGCTGCGGCTTCTGTTAGAGGACTTTTCTCTGTCCGGGGTGAAGTTTCTGGTAACAGAGTATGACGGGAGTCTCCAGAAGACCAGCGGCGACTTTGCGGACCGGCGTGTCGCAGTATATAATGACGGCTTCCGGAACGTCATGCGGCGTTTTGTCAAGGGAGACGAAAATATGGTAGGCGAGTTTTTGAACCGCCTGCGCTCTGATGTCCCGGGGTTTGCGCAGATTCAGTATATTGCGGACCAGAACGGGTTTTCCCTGTATGACCTGTATGCCTATGACCGGAAGCACAATGAGGCAAACGGGGAGGAGAACAAGGACGGAGAGGATTATAATTACAGCTGGAACTGCGGTATGGAGGGAGAGACGACAAAAAAGAAAATCAGCATGCTGCGGGCAAGGCTGCGGAAGAATGCGCTTGCTGCTGTCTTCTTATCGCAGTCGGTACCGCTTTTGTTTGCAGGGGATGAGTTTGCCCATACGAAGAAGGGAAATAACAACGCCTATTGTCAGGACAACGAGGTTTCCTGGCTGAACTGGCGCTTCAATAAGGAGCGCAGGGAAGGGCTTTCCTTTGTAAAGGAGCTGATTTCGTTCCGCAAAAGCCACGGGATTCTCTGCGGGGCAAGAAGTCTCAGGGGAAGTGACTGGAAGCAAATCGGACTGCCGGATATTTCTTATCACGGCGTAATGCTGTGGCAGCCGGATTTTGCGTCATGCAGCCGCTCGGTAGCGGTGCTGCTCTGTGGCAGCTATGCAAACCAGGAAAAGGAAGAGGATATCTATCTTTTATTTAATATGCTTTGGGAGCCGCTTTGCTTTGCCCTCCCGGAGAAAACAGGAATTTACAGGAAAACGGGGAATTGGGAGGTAGCGCTTGATACCTCGGGAGACTGTGAGATGCTCCGGACAGAGGAGGGGAAGCAGTATGCATTTACCGCGGATTGTCCTCCCGGAGAGCTTTTCTGCAGGGTTCCGGCACGCTCCGTTGTCGTGCTGGTCCGCAGCGGGGAGCTATAACAATGGGGCTGCGCTTTATGCGACAGCCCCATGCCGTGGTACTTACTCTTCGATGTTGTGGTTTTGTACAATCTGGTCATACAAGTCAAGACGGCAGTATTTTTCCTCATCAAAATGCTTGCAGTTGGTGCAGGAAATATCGCTTTTATCGCAGCAGCTGTTGGTGATTCTGGTCTCGCTCATCGGCTCATAAGCACTACATGCTTTTGCTACCTTACGGTAAGTTTCAAAGTTTGCACGCATGGATATTCTCCTTTCATAAAATACATGAAATAGTACCATACAAAAAGTATGACGGTCTGTTGGTTACGAGGTTAGTTTGGACGATGTATGCAGGAATTATGAGAGGAAATTAGTGCAGGAAAGGGAAAGAATTTATGTTTTCGGGAAATGTGGAAGAACTGAAGCCGTTTATGGCGCACTTACTCAAGGGAGAGCTGTTTGACCGGTGGGAAATAACGGAAGCCAGGGTAGAAACTTTTTTTGAATTGTCGGTGAACGGAAGGCTGAAAAAGGATTTTTTTGAAGAAAACGAGGGCATTTCAAGGGAGTTTGCCTGCTGGGGCGAGGTGAAAGAGATTTTTTTCCAGACCGTAAAGGGAAAGCGCCTGCCGGGAATGTTCTGCGTCGTCCTTGCGGCAGAGCAGCAATGGAAGGAGCAGCTTTTAAAGGAATGCGGAAAGGAAACGGAGGAAGCCGGTGCGATGCTGTATCTGAATATCCGTTATGCGGCGGGAAACTGCCGTCTGACGGGCGGGATTTCCCATGTGGGGTTTACGATGGATAAGACACTGGAATACGCGTGGGATAAGGCATTGCAGGATTTTTTTAAGGAAAAAGGAATTGCTGTTAGCACTCACTAAAGATGAGTGCTAAATTTTTCTTGACATTTTAAAGGTTCAGTATTATAGTAGAAGCATGGCAAAATAATTTGCGAAAGGAGCGCTATTTATGAGCAGTGTAATGGAAGAAAAGGGAAGTCTGTCAATCAACTCGGAGAATATATTCCCGATTATTAAAAAATGGCTGTACTCGGACCACGACATCTTTTTGCGTGAGCTGATTTCCAACGGATGCGACGCAATTACAAAGATGAAGAAGTTAGAGATCATGGGCGAGGTATCCTTGCCGGAGGACAATGAATGGAAGGTTACGGTAAAGGTAAGTCCGGAGGAAAAGACGATTACCATTATCGATAACGGTATCGGCATGACGGCGGAGGAGGTAAAGCAGTACATTAACCAGATTGCCTTTTCAGGTGCACAGGCGTTTGTGGAAAAGTATAAGGATAAGACCAATGAGGATTGCATTATCGGTCACTTCGGCCTCGGTTTTTATTCCGCTTTTATGGTGGCACATAAGGTGACCATCGATACGCTGTCCTACAAGGAAGGAGAGTCTGCGGTCCACTGGGAGTCCGAGGAGGGTGTGGATTTTGAAATGTCAGAGGGAAGCCGCATGGAGCGCGGTACGGAGATTACGCTGTACTTAAATGAGGACAGCTATGAGTTCTCCAATGAGTACCGTGCCAAGGAGGTTATCGGAAAGTATTGTTCCTTTATGCCGACCCCGATTTACTTTGAGAATGTAGATGCGCCAAAGAAGGAGGAGGCTCCGGAAAAGGACGGCGATGAAGAGTCCGTAGAGGAGAAGAAGCCGCAGCCGTTAAATGACCCGGAACCGCTCTGGACAAAGCATCCGAACGACTGTACCGAGGAGGAGTATAAGAAGTTTTTCCGTGATGTGTTCCATGATTATAAGGAGCCGCTGTTCTGGATTCACTTAAATATGGATTATCCGTTTAACCTGAAGGGTATTTTGTACTTCCCGAAGGTGAATACGGAGTATGAGAATCTGGAGGGCACGATTAAGCTTTACAGCAATCAGGTGTTTATTGCGGACAATATCAAGGAGGTAATTCCGGAGTTCCTGCTTTTGTTAAAGGGCGTCATTGACTGTCCGGATCTGCCGCTTAACGTATCCAGAAGCGCCCTGCAGAATGACGGCTTTGTAAAGAAGATTTCGGATTATATTACAAAGAAGGTAGCGGACAAGCTGTCCGGCATGTGTAAGGTAGAGCGGGAGAGCTATGAGAAATACTGGGATGATATCAGCCCGTTTATCAAGTTCGGCTGCATCAGGGATGATAAATTCAGTGAGAAGATGAAGGACTATATGCTCTTTAAGAACCTGGAGGGTAAATACCTGACGCTGGAGGACTATGTAAAGGCAGCAAAGGAAGCAGCGGGAGAGAACGCGGAGGCTGCGGAAGCTGACGAAGAGACCCCGATTGTGGAAAACGCGGACGGGAGCTCCGCTACCGGGGAGGACGACGGGCTTTCCGATGAGGCGGAGGAGAAGAAGCAGGTCGTTTATTATGTCACCGATGAACGGCAGCAGAGCCAGTATATCAATATGTTTCAGGAAGCGGGACTGGATGCGGTCCTTCTCACCCATAACATTGACCAGATGTATATTTCAAAGCTGGAGTATGAGAATAAGGAGCTGCGGTTCCAGCGGATTGACGCGGACCTGACGGAAGCCTTTAAGGATGAGGTGACGGAGAGCGAGGAGGACTGGAAGAAGTTTGCCGATACCGTGACGGAGCTCGTAAAGAAGACGTTAGATAAGGAAAAGCTGACCGTAAAGGTGGAGAAACTGAAAAACGAGAAGGTGGCTTCGATGATTACGCTTTCCGAGGAGAGCCGCAGGATGCAGGATATGATGAAGATGTACAATATGGGCGGAATGGACGCCTCTGCGTTTGCGGGCGAGGGAGAGACGCTTGTGCTGAACGCAGGTCATCCGCTCGTACAGTATGTGTTCGAGCATAAGAAGAGCAAGAACGCTTCCGTAATCTGCGAGCAGCTGTATGACCTGGCGATGCTTTCCCATAAGCCGTTAGCTCCGGCGGAGATGACAAAGTTTATTGAGCGCAGCAATGAAATTATGCTGTTGTTGACGAAGTAAGAAAAGTAAGTTACAGTTTCAGCCGTTTCCGATACTGGCTCGGGGGCTCCCCGTAGCGCTGCCGGAAGCGGCGGGAGAAGTAGAACGGGTCGCAAAAGCCCAGTTCTTCGCTGATTTCACCGATAGGCCGGTTACTGACGGCAAGGCGTTTGCAGGCGGTCTGGAAGACCATGTCCTCCAGATACTGGTGGAGGGTTCTGCCGGTTTCCTGATGAAAACGTCTGGACAGGGTGATATCAGAGGTGAACAGGGCGTCTGCGACCTGTTTTGCTGTCAGGCTTGCGGATAAATGGGCATGGATGTAGTGCATGGTTTCTTCAATCAGCGGGGAATAGGTAGTCACGGAGCTCTGCATTACCTCATATTGTCCGAGCAGACGGAGGGTAAGGCCGCGCAGCTCCTGCTCCAGCAAAAGCACATCCTCCCAGCGGTTCCCGCGGTAGTGGGAAAGCATTTCCGGAAGCGCGTCTTTTTCCAACGGGCACCGGGCGATAAAGGGAAGGCCGTAGGCAAGGTCATAGCCGTCCGGTTTTACGAGACGCAGATGAAAATACAGCTTTTCCAGATAATCCGCGCAGCAATAGCTGAACGTAAGCCCGGCAGGGATAAAGTAGGCAGAGCCCGGCCGGAGGATGGTCTGCGCCCCGGCAGCATCGAGCGTTCCCTCACCGTCTGCGATAAGGTACAGACGGGAGAACGGGGAGCAGACATCCGTGCTGTGCCAGCTGTCGTAGTCTAAATATACATATGCGCTGTCATTAATCTCCATATTCCATCGGTTCATATTTGTGACTATTTCTCTATGTTGTTCAAATTTCATGTTGAAATCTCCATATTATTGATATAAAAGTGCATGGACTGCGCAGGCAGTTTTTCCTATACTGGAAGTATAAAGAATTTCCGGAAAAAAATCAAGAGGACAGACGCTTGCAAAAGCAGCTTACCGTACTGTCGCCGGGACACAAAGGTATGCAAAATGCGGAAACTCAAGGACGGACGAAGAAAGGGCTTTCGGAAGCGCATTAAGAATGAAGAGAAAGGAGAGGAAGATGGAGAGGACACAGATTTTATGGAACCGTGACTGGAAGTTCCATCATGGGGATTTTGAGGATGCCGCCGGAGCGGAGTTTGAAGACTCCGGCTGGTGTGATATTGTGCTTCCGCATTCTTTTGGGATTCCATACTTTATGGAAGGTGAATTTTATGTGGGGTATGGCTGTTACCGCAAATGGCTGACCGTGGAGCAGGAATGGGAAGGAAAGCGGATCGGGCTGGAGTTCCAGGGGGTATTCCAGGAGATGGAGGTCTATGTAAACGGCAGGCTTTCCGGTACGCACCGCGGCGGGTATACAGCCTTTTTTGTGGATATTACGGATGCCGTGACGGTAGGCGACAATCTTATTTTTGTCCGGGTGAATAACCTCTGGAATCCGAGACTTGCGCCGCGTGCAGGAGAGCATGTGTTCAACGGCGGGATTTACCGGGATGTAAGTCTAGTCGTGACGGAGCCGGTGCATGTGGCGTGGTATGGCACCTGTGTGACTACGCCGGAGGTTTCCTGCGAACGGGCAGTGACAGAGGTTGTGACGGAGGTGGAGAATGACGGGGAGGAGGAGGTATGCTGTCGGCTGGCTTCCTCAATCTGGTATGAGGAGCAGGAGGTCGCGCGTGCGGAAGGGGAACTGGAGATTGCTGCAGGGACGGCAGGGAAGCTCCGGCAGAGCTTGGAGGTTTTAAAGCCCTGCCTGTGGAGCCCGGAAACGCCAAGGCTGTATCAGGTAAGAACCGTTTTATCTAAGAACGGGCAGGTGTGCGACCGGTATGAAACCTCCTTTGGCATCCGTTGGTTTTCCTTTACGGCGGACCAGGGATTTTTCTTAAACGGGGAGCACTATGAGATTCATGGGGCAAATGTGCATCAGGACCATGCAGGCTGGTCGGATGCGGTGACGCATACGGGAATTGCCCGGGACATAAGTCTTGTAAAGGAGTGCGGCATGAATTTTATCCGCGGCTCCCACTATCCGCACCATACCTTTTTTGCACAGGAATGCGACAGACAGGGGCTGCTGTTCTGGTCGGAGAACTGCTTCTGGGGGACAGGCGGCGCAAAGATAGAAGGCTACTGGACCGCCAGTGCCTATCCGGTAAAGCAGGAGGATGAGGAGGAATTTGAAGAAAGCTGTATTCGTTCCCTTACGGAGATGATCCGGACGAACCGGAATCATCCCAGCATCATTGTGTGGAGTATGTGCAACGAGCCGTTTTTTACCGATGCGGCTACGATGGAGAAAGCCAAAAAGCTGCTTACAAGGCTGGTCGGGCTTTCCCACGAGCTGGACCCGACAAGGCCTGCGGCTATCGGAGGAGCACAGAGAGGCGGGTTTGATGTATTGGGGGACCTGGCAGGCTATAACGGGGACGGCGCGGCGATTTTCCATAATCCGGGCTTTCCTAATTTTGTATCGGAATACGGGAGTACGGTATCCGACCGTCCGGGGACCTTTGAGCCGCGTTATACGGACGGGGTAGAAAATACTTATTCCTGGCGCAGCGGAAAAGCGCTTTGGTGTGCGTTCCATCACGGCAGTATTCTGTATGATATGGGGCATATGGGGATGATTGACTATTACCGGCTGCCGCTTGATACCTGGTACTGGTATCGGGAAAAGCTGACCGGAAAAGCGCGTCCGGAGAGTACCATAGAGGGAGTGCCGTATTGCCTTGCGCTTACCGCGGATTCTGCTGCTCTTTCAGATGACGGGACCCAGGATGCGCAGCTTGTGGTGACGCTAAAGGACGCAGAGGGCAGACGGCTCTCCAATCCCTGTGAGGTAACGCTGTCCATCATGGAGGGAGGTGGCATTTTTCCTACAGGGAAACGCTTTGTGATGTCAACGGAGCAGGGAAGCTTTCTGGACGGTCAGGGGGCAATCGAGCTGCGGGCGCTGTATGCGCAGGATACGGTAATCCGTGCAGAAGCGCCGGGGCTGCTGCCGGCAGAGCTTCGGCTCCGTGTGACGGGCGAAAAAAGAAAGCCGGGACAGTACGAAAAGGAGCTTCCTGCACCGCCTTGTGTAATGAAAGCGCCAAAGGGGGAAGCGCTTTATGAAATCGGCATCAACCGTCCTGTTTTTTGCAGCAGCGAGGAGGAGCAGTTCCCGGCGCGCAGCGTGACGGACGGGAAATGGGATACCTGCTGGCGTCCGGCGGACACGGAGGGCGGCGGATGGGTCATGGTCGATATGGAGGGTACAAAGGAAATCAAGGAAATCCGGATTACCTTTGCAGGGATGGTAAAGGGAGAATTTGAGGTTTCTCTGTCAAAGGACCGGACACAGTTTGAAAGGATTTTTGCTTCCGGGAAGCGGCCGGCGCTGACTCATCTGACATTAAATCCACATTTAACTACGGCACGCTATATCAGAATCCGGTTCCTGGAAGAAGCGGCAGGGGTTTGTAAAATGGAGATTTGGGCATAAGGGATAAGGACATGGTTTGTAAGAAGGGGGCGTTCTGGCGCCGGACCCTTCGGAAAAGGAGGATATTATGTACGAAGCATCATTTGAATCATTAACAAGGTTTCAGTGTCCGGACTGGTTCCGGGATGTAAAGTTCGGAATCTGGAGCCACTGGGGACCGCAGTCCGTTCCGATGTGCGGGGACTGGTATGCAAGAAATATGTATATCCAGGGAACCGACCAGTATGAGTATCATGTCAGAACCTACGGCCATCCGTCAAAGTTCGGCTACAAGGATATCTGTGCGTTGTGGAAGGCGGAGAACTTTGACCCGGATACCCTGATGGAGAAGTACCATAAGGCAGGCGCCAGGTTTTTCGTGGCACAGGCGTCCCATCACGACCATTTCTTTAATTTTAAATCACGATATAACAAATTTAATTCCGTTGATATGGGACCGGGAAAGGATATCTGTGCCTTATGGAAGGCGGCAAGTGAAAAATGGAATATGCCGTTTGGCATGACGGAGCATCTGGGCGCTTCCTTTGCATGGTGGCGTTCCAATAAGGGAGCGGATACCTACGGACCTCATGCGGGTGTCCCGTATGACGGCAATGACCCGGCATACCGGGAGTTTTACCATGACAATTATGAGCATGTTGCCAAGCCGGGCGAGCCTGATAAGTGGGTATGGCTTACGGAAAATGAGAAGTTCCGGGAATACTGGCTGAAGGTAATGAAGGAGATTATCGATAATTACCATCCGGATTTGCTTTATTCGGACAGCTGGCTTCCATTTGCGGAAAAGGATAAGACGGATGCTGCGGCGTACCGGTATGGACTCGAGGCGGTTGCGTATCTGTACAATACCTCCGAAAAAATACACGGACAAAACCAGGCGGTTTACACCCAGAAGGATCGTTCGGAGCAGATTTACCGTGTGGGTGTCCTTGATATCGAGCGGAGCCAGCTTCACGATATTTCGCCGGAGCCTTGGATGTCGGAGACCTGCATCGGCGGCTGGTTTTATGACAGAAAGGCAAAGTATAAGACACCGCATCATATCCTGGATATCCTGATTGATACCATCAGTAAGAACGGAACCTTTCTTCTCAACATATTGCAGCGTCCGGACGGCACAATCGACGAGGAAGCGGAATGGATTCTTAAGGAGCTTGCAAAGTGGTTTGCGGTCAACGGGGAAGCCGTATACGGCACCAGACCGTGGAGAATTGCAGGAGAGGGGCATGCCCGCGTTGTAATCGACGGCTTCCGGGAGGAGCAGGTTGTATGGGACGACGATGATTTCCGTTTTGTGCAAAAGGACGGGAAGCTGTATGTCTATGTGATGAAATCAAAGGGGCGGAAGAGTACGGTTATCACGAGCCTGAACGGGGCAGAGCAGGTGAGCGCGGTCAGGCTGCTTGGCTGCGGCGCCGTCGGCTTCCATCAGTATCCGGGTGCGCTGGTAGTGGAGCTGCCGGAGACGCTGCCGACGGAATATGCCGCTGTACTGGAGCTTAGTTTCCGTTGACAAGAATACGCATGATCCGGAGAGGGAAATATATGCTATTTTATGTTGGGGCTGTCGCACGAAGCGCAGTCCCAACGGGTTATTTGAAGTATTTAGAAGCTTAAGAGCTGGAAAAGATTGACAATCATTCTGAATTATGATAATATCAAAGCATAGGAATACAAAGGATAGATTTGTTTTGCAGATGAAAGTGTTTTAGGGTACCTTGAAAATTTAATATGTTTCTGAACAGAAACTTCTTTCAGGTAAGGATTGGAGGAGATCTATGGGAAAAAATTTAAAAATATTGATTGCTTTGGCAGTAATTTCTATATCAGGTCTTTTTATGAATTCTTTTACGGCATATGCCCAGGATTTTTCAGACATTTCGTCAATGCTTCCAGAAGGAAAAACAGCAGAGTTTTACATAACCCAGGCAGAAAGTATCCAACAGTATAACCAATTGCTACATAAATTAGGCGTTGAAAGTGAAAATTCTTTCCGGAGTCAGGCGGCGGCCGGAAAAGCAAAGTATGATGATTGCTTTGGCGGTGCTTATCTTAATGAAAACGGAGAATTGGTTGTCCTGCTTACGAGTGATACGGCTGAAAACCGGAAAAGAATCAGGGAATATACAGGAAATCCTGGTATCATAACGGAGTCCTGCAAATTTTCCTATAATGAGTTAACTGAGGTGATTGGTACAATTAACAGTCACTTGGATGAATTGTTGGAACGGGGAGCGGACCTTGGCAGTATGTACAGGGATGTCATGAATAATTGCGTTGTAATTAAGGTTCGTGATCTTAATGAATACAAGGAAGCGGAAATCCGGAAGGTAGTTGATTCCGGCTGTATGGTAATTCGGAATACAGATGAAGAAATAGAGTATCAGAGCGGTAGGACCAGTGATACGAAAGGTGGTCATGAAATAATAAATACTTCTACTTCAGGGACAGCCACACTTGGGTTTGGAGCGGTTCGTAACGGTGTAAAGGGTTATGTGACTGCTTCGCATTTCTGTAGAAGCATCGGGCAGCAGGTGAGCTATGACGGCACTGTAATCGGAACGGTAAAACAGTCAGGTTATTATCCAAATTCTTATGCTGATGCGGCATTTATAGAATCAAACGGTGCGATGAATCCGACCAGCGCGTTTATGGGAGGATATTATTGTACGGCAGCTTCAACGACAGAATATCCGCAGAATACCAGTATATTGATGTATGGAAAGGTAAGCGGGCTGCAAAGCGGTACAATTTATTATTATGATTATACCTATGTGCCGCTGAACAAAGAGTATATTACAGTTACGGATCATGTGGCGGCAAAATATAAATCGGCGCAGGGTGACAGCGGAGCGCCGGTATTCATTTATACAGGATGGAACAATGGGAGGCATACCTGTACCTTAATCGGAACCCACACTGCTTCAACCTTTCATGCATATGATGAGGCAAATTCGGTTTTTTGTAAATATGGCAATATCGTAAGAATGTTAAATGTTACGGCGATTACAGAATAGGTAAGGCCTTGAAAAGAGGTTTCTGTTCTAACAATTTATGAAAATAAGGAGGAGCTATGTTTCAGAATCGAAAATTCAAAAAAGCATTACTTTTTGTTTTACTTTGTACGACAGTTTTCTTCCCTGCCTGCGGACAGGGGCGCAGCGAAAGCCCGACACCGGCGGGGACGCCGACACCAACGCCGGTGCCGGAGGGCTGGTGGGCAAGGCTGATCCAGAAGGACCGGACCGACGTGAGCCGGGATATGGCCGGCTCCTTGGAGGAGGAAGCCTATTTTGCGAGACCGGTCAGTGCGTGTAAAACCGTATGCCTCGGAGACTTTGAGTTCAGTATGACGACGCCGAAGACCATTTACCGCCTTACCGAGCTGCAGGACGGGACGGACAGCATTCAGGTCACATTATCCCTGCGGTATGCCGGGGAGAAGGAGAGCGTTGTAATTTCTGCCAGGGAGGATCCGTTTAAGGGACTTATGGTGACGGACAGCAATCAGAACTGGGAGGGCGGCGGCGCGTATGATGTTGAGATGAAGCATACCTTAAAAAAGGGAGAGGAGATTTCGTTTACGAAGGTGTATGAGGAGTATTCGAGGAATACGGCCGCGGCAGGCTACGGAATGATTGCCGGTATTGTTGATTTTGCTGTTTTGGATGAGGAGGGAAAGCGGACAGACGAGACATACGAGTATCTTCTTTCCATTCCTTATGATGTGTTAGAGTAAAGAAGCGGAGCGTTTATAGAATAAAACATTCCGCAAAAAGAGGCGCACGGTGTGCAGGGAAAACTGCTTTGCAGCTGCACACCGGCGCCATTTTGTTTTATTCCTGTATTACCTTTGTTCGTCCAGGCTCTTAATCATTTTGTTCAGGCGTGCCATCTGGCTGAAGTAGTTCCCGAGCAGTAGAAGAAAGAAGGCAAACTGGATGAAACAAGCGATTCCTATCATCACACGTAAGAATCCTCCGGAGTTCAGAAGCCCTCCCAAAAGCAGCAGGGAACAGGAGCCGCCCATAGTAAGCAGAAGCGGAAGGATGCGGAGAAGCTGTCCGTTTACGATACGCTTACATAGCTCCAGCTTGGACTCCCGGTCACTGAACAGGGAAAGGTCAGGCTCTTCCCCGTTGATGCGCTGCTTGCGGAAATAGAACCAGTTCCCGTACTGGCCTGCAAACTCCCAGCCGAAGTCCTGATACATCTGCAGATAATCGTCCTCTGCGACACCGTTCTGCTTATAGTCGAGCTGGTAGCACCAGTCTTCCTTCGGAACGGCTTCAAAACGGTAATGGAAGCCGTCCGTGGAAAGAAACCTCCAGCCCTCGCGGTGCATAAACGAGAGCCATGCCGCCTCCTGTTCAAATTCTGCAGTATAAAATTTCTGTTTCTCGATTAAGATGTTCTCATTTTCCTTTTCTTTCATTTGGCACCTCCTATGCTCTCGCCCCGGCTGTTCCGGTACAGCCGCTCAATTCGTTTTTGCTCCAGTTCCAAAATCTCGCTTCCCAGCTCCGTAATCCGATAAAACTTTCGTTTGTCTTCCTCTTTCAGAAACTGAATCAGCCCGTCCTTCTCCATCTTGGAAAGAGTACCATACATGGTTCCCGGACTGATGGAAAGCTCCCCGCCGGTCATCTGCTTTACCTGCTGGCCGATATTATAGCCGTGGTTTTCCGTGCGGAGGCAGAACAGGATATAGAAGCCGGTTTCGGTCATGGGAATGTAAATCCGTCTGAGTTTTTCTTCCAATGCGCGTCTCCTTTCAAAGTTTTGCAGTTGTAATAATACCTTTCTTTGGTAAAGGTATTGCTTATTATATAGCTCAATATCCGATGCATCGTACAACAATATATTGAATAGCGATGTATCGAGGCTTGATATAACTATATCACGGTTCGATATAGATGTCAAGCATTTTTTAATTCCTTCGGTTTTAAGGAGACGGGACAGCTTAAGGGGCTGCTGCTCCGCTGCCCGCGGAGTACCGGGGGTGTGCGGAATGCGGACACTCCGGGAAGAACGGTATCTTTTTGTGAATTTTTTAAAAGAATATAGACAAAACTATGTCATTGTGATATGATGAGATGTAGAGATGAAAACTACATGGCGTGACAAGAAACGACAAAAGGAAGATGGAGTTATGGTTAGAAGGTTAGTTGCAGACAGCTGTGCTGATTTCACAGCAGAGAAGAAAAAATGGACGGAAGTCCGGTTGGTGCCGCTTACCCTGACAGTCGGGAGCGAGGATATTGTAGATAATGAGAGTTTTAACCAGAAGGATTTTTTAAATAAAATGCGTGCATGCGGAGAATGTCCGCGCTCTGCCTGCCCTTCACCGGAGAGCTATATGCGTGAATTTGAAGGGGCAGACGAGGTTTTTGTGGTTACACTCTCAAAGCATCTGAGCGGCTCTTACCAGAGTGCGGTGCTTGCAAAGCAGCTTTATCAGGAGGAGCACCCGGAGGTAAAGATTGAGGTGGTGGATTCCCAGTCTGCCTCGGTAGGGGAGTCCTTGCTGGTTTTGAAGCTGCGGAGTCTCTTTGAGAAGTATGACTTTACGGAAACGGCGAAACGGATTATTGCTTTCCGGGACAGCATGCAGACAAAGTTTGTACTTGAGGATTTGGATGTTTTTATAAAGAACGGTCGTCTTACGCATATTCAGGCGATTCTTTGCAATGCTTTAAATATCAAGCCGCTGTTGGCAGGAGAGAATGGTATGATTGTAAAGCTCGACCAGGCAAGAGGTGTGGAGCGTACGCTGAAAAAGCTTGTGGAGTCGGTTGTTGCCGATGTAAAGGAAGCGACGACAAGGACGCTTGCGATTGCCCATTGCAATCATCCGTCCCGGGCGGAGGCGCTCCGTCAGATGATTATGAGCAGGGTGCCGTTCCGTGAGTGTATGGTAGTAGATACCGGCGGAGTAAGCACGATGTACGCAAATGAGGGCGGGATTATCGTGGCATATTAGGGAAACGCTGATGAAAGCGTTTCCCGCGCCGGATTTGCGTTGCGAAGCAACATTCACCCCTGCAAATCCGTGCGCATCCGCCGGAGGCTCTGAGGAAGCGATGATTTAATCAGCGCTTCCTCAGCTCCGGAGGGCACGGCTGCCGGACGGAGTCTGTGGGTATGTTTTGACGGCATACATGGAACGTATGCCGTCAAAGCCATAAGAATAAAAAGCGAAGATAAAAATAAAAAAATTAGAAAAAGGTATTGACATTTCTTTGAAAATGTTGCATAATATCAAAGTCGGGTTTAAACGACAGAGAATATAAAACATCGAGGCGTGGCTCAGTTTGGTAGAGCGCTGCGTTCGGGACGCAGAGGCCGCAAGTTCGAATCTTGTCGCCTCGATTTTATTTTTACCACTTATTTGATTGCTGGAATAGCTTCGTTTCATTTGCCCTGGCTGCAAAAGTGGAGTATGCTAAATAGGTTTTGCTGCTGTGGCTCAGTCGGTAGAGCGACGCACTCGTAATGCGTAGGTCACGAGTTCAAATCTCGTCAGCAGCTTTTTTGTATTTGCAAAATTGATACGAGGCGTAAAAAAACAGGTATAATAAATTTGTGATTTATTATACCTCAGAATGGAGACAAGGTCCCGCACGAAAGTGCGGGATTTTTCTATGCGCAGATGAATTTATCGCTTACGCGATGCGCACCCCCGCGCGGCGGACAGGGAAGGCTCAGAACAGAGTGATAAACGACATGATGTAGTCAATCATTTCTTCCGGTGTTTCCTGCATACCGTTATCCATCCATTTTCTTGTGATGTTGTCGATAAGCCCCATTTTACCGACTGCCAGATACTTGTCCCGCAGGGTTTCCGACGGGAGCTCCGCTTCCTTTTGCCGTATCATGTTATCCATGCGGGAGAATAAAACATTTCTATTTTGCGGATGAATTTTCTCCATCTGCTTTTGTTTTCTTGTGAAACAGTAGAAATGGTTGAAAAGGAATTCCCGCCATTTTCTTTCGTCGGAACCGTGCAGGGTAGGAAAGACATCCCCGATCAGCTCATCGGAGATTTCATCTGCAATAACATCAATAACATCATTGATTGAATTGAAGTTCCGGTAGAACGATGCTCTTGCAACCTGTGCTGTATTGATAATATCCGTGACCGTTATATCCATATAGGGTTTTTCCGCCAGCAGTTCCATAACGGCATTTATGATTTCCCGGCGTACGGAATGTGCTTCTTTCTTCGTCATGATACAAATTCGCCTCCTTATGTATCATTTGCTCTCAACCTATTGACCGAGATTTGGTAAAATGATATACTGTTTCAAAAGTGATACAAGATGTATCATACACTAATTTAATTGTATCACATAATAAACATTATGTCAAGAGAAAGGAAGCGCTTATGTTCAGATTACTGAAACATTTAAAAAAGCGGGAGTGGTTATTCGCTCTCTGCGCAGTGGTCTTTATTGTGGCCCAGGTATGGCTTGATTTGAAAATGCCCGACTACATGAATGCCATCACGCAAATCGCACAAGGCGGCATGAACGCCGAAACGGGTGTTCCTTATGAAATGTCCGATATCTGGGCAAACGGTGGATATATGCTGTTATGTGCCGTCGGAAGTATGATTTGCTCTATGATTACCAGCTTCTTTGTTGTGAGTATTGCGGCGGACTTTTCCGCACGGCTCCGGGAAACGCTTTACACAAAGGTGCAGGGCTTCTCTATGAGTGAAATCAACAAATTCAGCACGGCATCCCTTATTACCCGTTCCACAAACGACGTGCAGCAGGTGCAGATGCTGATTACAATGGGCCTGCAGATGTTTATCAAAGCACCAATCACAGCGGTATGGGCAATTACAAAAATTGCGGGAAAACAGTGGCAATGGTCATTGGCAGTTGCCGTAGCAGTTGTCGTTCTGCTTTGTGGTATCAGCACCATTATGCTTCTTGTAACAAAGAAGTTTAAAAAGATGCAGATGCTCACCGATAACTTGAATCAGGTGACACGTGAGAATTTAAGCGGTATCCGTGTTGTCCGCGCCTACAATGCGGAGGGTTTCCAGCAGAATAAGTTTGAAGCGGTCAATGACGATTTTACTAACACCAACCTGTTCACAGGCAGAGTGATGGCATCTATGAATCCGCTGATGTCCTTGGTTATGAACGGTATTTCCCTTGCAATTTATTGGATCGGCGCTTATATCATCAATGCGGCATCCATGATGGAATTTGCAGGCTTGTTTGGAGATATGGTCGTATTCATGTCATATGGTATGCAGATTATTTCCTCGTTTATGATGCTGGCTATGATGTTTATGATTGCTCCCCGTTCCCTGGTCAGCGCAAGGCGTATCAATGAGGTCCTTGAAACAAAGGAACTGATTGAAGAAGGCAAAGGCGTCGGCAGGACCGCAGAAACAGGAACGGTGGAATTTAAGAACGTATATTTCCGTTATCCCGATGGAAACGAGAATGTTCTATCCGATATCTCCTTCAAGGCGAAAAGAGGTGACACCGTTGCCTTTATCGGTGCGACAGGCTGCGGCAAGTCCTCTGTCGTCAATCTTGTTTCAAGATTTTATGACGTAACCGGCGGAGAAGTGCTTGTGGACGGTCATAACGTCCGTGAATACCGAAAGAACGAGCTGGCAAAGAAAATCGGCTATGTATCGCAAAAGGCGGTATTATTCAGCGGCGATATCCGTTCCAACATTGACTTTGGCGATAACAATGCGGACGATGCCACCATCGGGAAAGCCATTGCGATTGCCCAAAGCAGTTCGTTTGTAGAGGCGCAAAAGGGCGGCGTTGACGGTAAGGTGGCACAGAACGGCACCAACTTTTCAGGCGGTCAGAAGCAGCGTCTTTCCATCGCCCGCGCCGTTGCCCGTGAAGCTGAGATTTATATTTTTGACGATACGTTCTCAGCCCTTGACTACAAGACAGACCGTGAACTCAGACAGGCGCTGAAAAATGAAATGAAAGATGCTACCTGCCTGATTGTTGCACAGCGTATCGGAACGATTATCGATGCAGACCTGATTCTGGTTATTGAAAACGGCAGGGTGGTCGGTCAGGGTACGCATAAGGAACTATTGACAACTTGTGCGGCATATCAGGAGATTGCCCGCAGCCAGCTGAGTGAGGAGGAATTGAAATGAGTGCACATAGACCCGGACCGGGCGCTCCCGGTATGGCAGTTTCCGGCAGAGCCAAAAATATGAAAAAAGCGCTTGGCGCATTAATAGGCTACTGCCGTAAATATCTTGCCTTGATTCTGGCGGCTCTTATATTTGCTGCTGTTAGTGCGGTTCTCTCCGTGATCGGTCCCGACTACATCTCGGAGCTGACCGAAACGATTACGAACGGCATTTCGCCAATGGGTATTCATATTGATATGGATAAAATCACAGGCATCGCCGTGACACTTATTGTGATTTATGCCATCAGTATGCTGCTCGGCTATCTGCAATCACTGATTATGACATATGTTTCCTGTAATGTCGGAAAGAAAATGAGAAGCGACATTACGAACAAGATTAACCGTATTCCGCTGAAATATTTTGACAGCCACAATCACGGCGACACGCTTTCCCGTGTAACCAACGATGTGGATTCCATCAGCCAGTCGCTGAATATGAGCATAGGTGCGCTCGTGTCGGCCCTTGCAACCCTGACAGGCTGTGTCGTTATGATGTTTGCAACAGAGTGGCGCATGGCGCTCACGGCAATTGCCGCTTCCCTTATTGGCTTTGTCGCAATGGGACTGGTTATGGGCAGATCCCAAAAGCACTTTGTGGAACGTCAGAACAGCCTTGCCGAAGTGAACGGTCATGTTGAAGAATACTATGCAGGACAGAATATTGTTCGTGCGTATAACTCCGAAGCCAAAGGCCTGGCAGCATTTAAGGAATCTAACGAAAAACTCCGCAGGCATACCTTCAAGGCAGAGTTCCTTTCCGGTCTTATGATGCCGATTATGTCATTTGTCGGTAATTTCGGATACGTTGCTGTCTGTATTGCCGGTGCGGCTCTCGCCTTTAACGGGACAATCAATTTCTCTGTGGTTGTTGCCTTTATGATTTACATCCGTCTGTTTACTTCCCCTCTCGGCCAGATCGGACAGGGGTTCTCAAGCATTCAGTCCGCTGCCGCCGCAAGCGAGCGCGTAGCAGAGTTCCTTGAGGAAGAAGAGCTTTCCGATGAGTCTGATAAAAAAATGAAACTGAATACCGTGAAAGGCAATGTTACCTTCGACCATGTCAGCTTCGGATATCATCCTGACAAGACCATTATTCACGATTTTTCAGCTCAGGTGAAAGCAGGGAGTAAGGTTGCAATCGTTGGTCCTACCGGTGCAGGAAAAACGACTATCGTTAATCTGCTGATGCGTTTTTATGAGCTGAATAAGGGCAAAATCACCGTTGACGGTACATCCCTTGCCGATATTAGCCGCGAGAATGTTCACGATATTTTCGGTATGGTGCTTCAGGACACCTGGCTTTTCGAGGGAACTGTCCGTGATAATCTGACCTATGGTAAAAAGGAAATTTCGGATGAAAGACTGCTTGACATCTGTAAGCAGTGCGGGCTGAAACATTTTATCGGCACTTTGCCGAACGGACTGGATACGGTCCTGAATGACACTGTCGCCATCTCCGCAGGACAGAAGCAGCTTCTTACGATTGCCCGTGCTATGGTAGAGGATGCGCCGATGCTGATTCTGGATGAAGCGACGTCCTCCGTTGATACCCGTACGGAAGCAAAAATACAGAAGGCCATGGATGCCCTTACGGAAGGTAGAACGAGCTTTGTGATTGCACACCGTCTTTCCACCATTCGTGATGCAGATATGATTATTTATATGCGTGACGGCGATATCAAGGAAACCGGAACGCACGATGAATTGCTTGCAAAGAACGGTATGTATGCGGAGCTTTACAACAGTCAGTTTGTGACTGCTTCCTAAAATAATGCAGGCTGTCAACAAAGGGCGTAAAAAAACGGGGCTGTCGCATGAAGCGCAGCCCCGTATGTTTTTATGTTATTTTTTTGGAATATTGGTCAGATAAGGAGCTGTATCCTAAGATATCTTCATATACGACAAGCCCCCATGCTTTATTGTCCAAAATATGAAATTCTTTTTGATAAGGAATTGTACCAAGGCAGGGAAAAGAGATGCCTGCACCTGCCCGGATATTGAGTCCTGTTACATCAGTAACGCGTCTTTTTTCGAACGCATTCCTGTCTGTTTTCAATAAATAATCCCGGAATACCCATCCATAGGATATGGTATCGTTGACCATCGCTCTGGCATAAGCCCATCCGTCTGCCTGTTCCCTTGTTACAAGAACATAGGATTTCTTTTTTAATACAGAGATAATGTTCTTCCTTGAAGCGCTGGAAGGCGATGTCCTGAAATTAACGTCAGTAGTAGTGATTGCCAGATAGGTATTCAGGGCAGAACCGCTTCGTTTTGTATAGCGTAAGCTAATCCATCCGTTCAATTCCTCACTATAGCCCCATCTGTCGTTTGACCTGCTGATATAAACCATTTTGTTTTTGGAAATGGTTTTCACGATTTTACTTTTTGCATTTGCGTCAGCACGCACATTAAGCATAAAAGCCGTAACGGTCACAAAAAAGCCAGAGCCCTCACGGTCAGCCCCGCCCGGATGATTGATACCGTTATCAAGGACGACTGCGGTATGGGAGCCTTCATGTACCAGAATATCGCCGCGCTGTAGGTAGTCGGAAGAGGAGAGATAGTTTTTCTCCGTAAGCTGTTCCAGCTTTCCTGTGGCAAGCAATGCGTTCACCATATTTCCGGTATAAATGTCCTTGCTGACTTTGATACCGGCTGCATTTGCACATACGGAGACCAGGGAGCTGCAGTCACATTCACATAAGTTTTTAATTTCGTCCAGCTTAAAGGTATGTTGGACGGCTTCCCTGTATAGAGTAGTCCGGTTTCCCTGATTGTATCCGATTGCATCATTCAGGCATGCCTGCTCCATTGCAACAGCAATTTTTTCTGCAACAGTGCTGTCTTTTGGCCTTAATACGACATTCCAGCCTTCGTTGTACCAGTTTCCGATTATAACCTCCTTACCCGTGTTATCACCCGGTTTACCACCCCTTGCTTTTCCATGCTCATCCATTACGGCATGTCCGATTCTTACGGTCACTGTAGTTCACGCCTTTCTTATGTAAAATTATAGTTGTTCTTCAGAAAGTTTGATTTGATTTTGTTCCATAACGGTGCGTAACGTCTGAAGGGCAGTGTCAATTTCTTTGTCAATGAAATTTAATAACTCTTTCTGGTTTACCGCTTTTGACAGGATAGGATATTTTGCATAGATAGCATCAATGACCTGCGCCCTTTTTATTTCCCCTGCCATATTCCAGGCCTCGTAATCCTTTTCTGCCTCTGTTATTAGCTTTAAAACAGTATTTGTAAACTGTTCCTTTGCAATTAAAATCTTTTCTTCCTCTGTTTTTGAGGCGTATGCCCTTACTTTTTTTATGATTGCTGCAATGAGACCGGAGATTACTAAAATAGTAGTCCAGTTATCGTTTATCATCTGTAAAAAATTTTTAATTCCGTTCAACATAATATTCTTATTTAAAATCCTCGTATGAAATCGTAGTAAAAAAAGCAAAAAAGGGCTGCGCTTTTTGCAGCAGCCTCTTTTGCTTTATTCTAATAGCTTAGATTATTCCAAGCTGTTGATAGTGGCAACAACCTCTGTAAACTCATCGTCGTTCATTCTGCCGGCGGCATAGTAGACTTCTGCCATCTCCATGATTCTTTCCTTCGTATAGGTTCTTTTCCCTGCCCTGTAATTCTTCGTTAATGTTATAATTAATCTGTAACCCATAGCTTTCATTCCTTTCTGTCGTGTTTAATATTCAATTCCTAATTTTAAGAGAGATAATTCATAAAGAAGCTCTGCTTCGTGTTCGACGCTTTCTTCGTTTTCCTTTTTCAATTCTTCTATTGCTTCCTGCTCTGTCGGATTTGCATTGACTTCATTTCCGGTTTCCGCAGAATAGAAGACTCCATCCTCGTAAATATCACCGATTCTGAGCGGATATCTTGTTGTATCTACTGCAATCGCAGATTCTCCGTACTGGATTCTGGCAAGCTGACTTGCAATTTCATAATTGTCTGCAACAATCATATTTTCAATTTTGTAATTACTATCATGTTTTGATAGTAAACTAAATATCTGATTACACCACATAGTGTTGTCTCCTTTCAAAATTATCCTATCCATCGGATTATTACAATTCCTGATCCACCATTGTAGGAATTTTCAATATCGTGTACGGTACTTATGCCTTCTCCGCCGCCATCTCCTGTATTCGGACTTGGAGAGTCGACGCCAGCTGTAGAATATAACGTCCCTTGCTCTTCTTCCCACGCCCGTGTCGTACGTCCCTGTCCCTTCCCCGGAGTTCCATATTCTCCATATGTGTTTCCATTTTGTATAAGAATTGATTTCCCGCCGTCTTGTCCGTCAGAGCCACTAGAAGGAGAGTAGCATATACGATATTCTGTTGTTCCGTTGTTTGTGTAACCTTTTCCTCCGCAGCTTCCACCCGAACCTCCTGAAACTCCGGTTACATAATTGCTGGAAGAGTTCTTCTTTCCGCCCGTACCGCCGTTTGCTTCAACTAAAATCCCGGTAGAAGAGCGGACAACATAGGAAGAGCCTCCATCGCCTCCATTGGTGCAGTTATACTGGCTTGTACCTCCGCTTGCAGGAGAATTGTATAAGTATCCGGAGATTGTTCCCGCTGAACCTCCGGCGCCGACCGATATAAGAAGGTTTTCACCGGGAGTTACGGAAATGGTAGCGGTTTTTGTATAACCTCCCGCGCCTGAACCTCCCCAATAGTTCTGGGTGATATATCCGCTTGAGTTAATCCACTGATAGCATCCTCCAGTTCCACCTCCGCCGCCTACACAGAATATGTCTACAGATGTTACCCCTGCTGGGACCGTAAAGTTTCCAGAAGCTGTAAATATTGACTGCTGTAGTGTTTCAGGGTTGAATATGAGCCTTGTCTTACCATCTATTACAACATATTCTTTTTTTATTTTTCTTGTTTTGCCGTCTATGACGGCATATTTGTTATTCACTTTTTTTGTTTTACCGTCTATTATAACATATTGATTTACTGCCAAGTTATTTTTCCCTCCATTCAAATAATGCAAAACACGGTATGGTTCCGCCCGGTGTTCTGGCTGAATTTGAAGTGTCCGGATGCCGCTGCATCCGGTTTATGTAGTTTCATTTTTATAGACGCTGATAATTGTCCCGTTTCCATAGGTAACAGAAGCATTATCTCCCGGGTCTGTGTCAGAAACGATGATGTTTCTGTAATTGCCCATTGCTTCAGTCAATGTCCTGCCGTCAGGAAATTCCACCGTATCAGAGCTTGTCCACTCCGATTGTAATTTGTATCCTGTTTCTGTTTTCCTGTATCGCTTTGTTTTTAAAAAGCCAGATAAAATTCCCATAAAACCTCCTTCAAAAATATGTGGTAGTTCAGCGATTAGTAGGGTTTTATCCAGAACCTTTTGCTTCCCATTTCTTCCGAAGAGGGTTCTGTTATGGAATAAAACTCATCTGCTTCAGCTGAAGGTTTATTCAGCAAATAAACCTGTAGTTTCCTGAGTTTATTTTGTATTGTATTGAATACGGCCGCTGTAAATCCTTTTTTGTAATTGTTGCCGTTTAAAAAGGAAACGGATTCGTCATATAACTGATTCTGAATCAGTTCTCTGTGGCTGGTTACAATAGGAAGCTCGTCCGCGCCCATATCGCTATGAGGTATAAATTTTAAATCGTCTGTTGTCATATATCTGCACCTGTTTCTTGATTTCTTCTATGTCAATAATCCTGCAGCCAATAGCCGCCAGTGTCCTGGGTTTCGCCCGGCTGGCTTTCCGATACGATCGTGTCATGTGACAGGAGAGCAAACAATCCGGTGTTATAAAGCTCTTCCTCTAAAAGATTGATATAAGACGTATCGAGCATATACAGGGAAAGCAAAGCCTTGTTATCCTGGTACAGCTTGCCTGCCGCCGCAATATTCCCGTTTTGCATATATTGATTATACTGTGCAATGAGGGAACCGGCCGCGGCATCTACGTCCTTATGGTTTCCCGGAGCAATCAGCTCCTTTGGAAAGCTGCTTCCGAAGTTTCTTGAATAATTCATCATAAACCCCCTTTATAGTAATTTGAAATAAAATGGATAAAACCTATGCAGCGTTATAACGGAGGTTCCGTTTGAAAAATCGTTGGAAACGGATTTTACGATATAGTCGTGGGGCTCCGATTCCTGCTGTTTTTGATAGGAAACCTTCACATTGACATCGAGCCACGGTATCATGGTAGTCGTAAGTGTAACGATGTCGTTTAAGCTGGAAGAGTTTTTATTATAATATAGCGCGTTTTCTACTGCGACAGAATCAGACAGGATATGATCAAACTCATTTCCTGATTTTACGTCCAGGATTTCTCCGAGCCTCTGCACGGCAAAGGGATTTTCCTTTTCTACACGAAAAACAATATTGCTGCAGTTATATTTCTGCGAGAAGTAATCCTTTGTGTAAAAAGGGTCATTTTCATTATTGGTTAATACGCAGAGTGCATGAGGCTGGTAGGTGCCAAGAAAATCAGCGGCAAATTCATTGTCGCGATAGGTTATTTTGACACAATATAATTTGTTTGCTTCCATCGTACCTTCCGTAATATATTCGGTTTTGCCTTCCCGGTAAATCGGAATGGAAGCCAAGGTATTGATTCGCAGCTTTTGTGCCGGGAGAGAGGAGAGCGGTGCGGTGAACGCGATGATTTCCCCGTTCTGGTAGGACTGATACGAATCCAGGGTCAGGTTATAAACATTGGAGGTATACGTTGCAGCTTCACAGTACCGGTCAACCGAATAAACCTTTCCGAAAACCTCCGTAATGTTTTTCATATCGCTGATATGATAAGTAACAGATTCCGAGTTTTCCGCTACGATAATCTGCTGCAGGAAAGCATTATCGATTGTGACCGGGTCATGCTCGCAGCTCGGAATCATATGGAAGCAGAACGTGTTATATAAATCGTAATACATCTCACAGTTCGGGTATAAATCCCTTAGCTCCGTGAGGATATCGGAAACCGTACATCCCGCATGGAAGCTAAGCTCATAAGGAAGCTGGTTCCAATTCGGATAAGCCGTCCGATAGGCCAGGTAATCCGTGTTATACTCAGGTAATCCGTAAAATTCCCCTAAGTCCTGGATAATATAATCCGTTATCCCGTTATCCTTCAAAACGCCTATGGTAGCGCCTTTGATTGTGACAGGGTGATTGTCTTCGTCCGTGACCGGTATGACGATGGTAGGCACCCCTCCGATTTGTCCGTTCCTGGTGCCGTCCAGCTTGGAAAACCAGTCGTTTAATTCCGTTGAAAGCGTATTGCTGCTTTCGTCATACGAGGTATTCGAAGAGGTAATGGTATAGGTCCCGCACTCGTACCATTTGTATTCCTCGTTCCGTATATCGTACAGCCCGATTTGTACCTGGAAATCGTAACCAATCCATACCTCCAGCTTTTCTTCGATATGCTTTGAGCTATAGGTAGAATCTAATTCCAAAACAAAGGTCAAGGTCCTGCGTATGGAGGAGCCGGCATCGATGCTATAGCTGCCGAAGCTGCTGATTCCCTCCAGCTCATCTATGATTTGTTTGTTCCGGTTCAATACGAAAAGCCTTGTCTTGTATCTGATATCATTCTGTAATAACAGAAGCTTATCCTTTTCCGTGATATTATATTTCATGTAATCACCACCATTTAGAATCAACGTCGGAAAAACCGTTTAAATATAATGCCTTCATATCGTTGACATCGCCGATTTCTACCCATTCAAAGCTGATATTCCTTAAATCCGTATGGCCGTTCATCGTATCGTTGATAACGCCGGAAACCTGAATCATCCATATGCGGCCGTCGTCAATCTTAAGGATTAACGGCTTCTTATTTGCAAGCCTGTTTTTCACGGAATTACGGTACTGTAAGCCTTCTTCCGCATCCAGCGTTCCTTCGCCCTCGTTCAACCTTATAAACGTACCGCTGATGGAGCCGCTGTCGCAATTCAGCCCGGAATTGGATACGACCTTCATATACCTGCTGTTCAGCATTTTGACGACCTGATTGGACGTATTCCTCGTCGTATCGCAGGCGTCAACATTGTAAATCGTTCCATACAGGCAGTCCTTATCGGTAATATAAAAGCCGTTAAAATCGCTGTAGACGTTTTGTATGATATAGGAATTTTCTATCCCGTTCACAAAGGAGGAGACAGAGTATTCGTATTCGACGTCGCTGCGCGCATATTTGTCAATGATATGGAGGTCAAAGTCCTCTATTGCTTCCACCTTTTTGACATAAATGACAGTCCATTCTGCGGTTCCGGCTTCCCGTCTCCTTATCACGATATGGTCGGTATTGCGAAGGGAAAAGCCGCAGTTTCCGGCGTCAAAGTCATAATCAAAGGTAGCGTTCAGCTTTGTGTCATAATTCCATGTGTCCTCCAGGTTCTTTACCGTCATTGCGGTATTTGCACTTAAATATAATTGATTATAAGTGCCGTCAAAAATTTGTATTGTTACAAGCTCCTGCTTAGGGAGCGCAGGAGGAAACAGGGAGTTTCCATCACCGCAGAATGCAGCACCTAAAAATATCATAATGTTCCTCCTTGCATCTGAAATCCATCCGCCTTATAATACACATGTAAGCTGTAAAAATGTTGTATCCGCTTTACCTCAAATACGACAAAATCGTCATCCTCATAGCTTGTATTAATGATTTCAATTTTATTTCCGTTGTCATCCGTTATCAATTTACCGTCCAGGGTAGTAATCTGAGCCTTGGGTAACGGCTTATAGATTACATAATGTCCTGCCTTCAGTTCGCAATAATAGACGCCGCATACATTGACGATACGGAGGGAAAATGCGGCATCGTTTGTTGTAAGGAAGGTTTTTACCGGCAGCTTTTTTGCATCGACCAGCAATACGAAATCATCGTCGACACGGAAGCCGCCGTTGTAGGTGATGCTGTTATCCCATAAGGTGACAGAACCGTCGGAGAAGAGATAATTCTCATTTTCCACGTCATATCCGATTACTGTCATATTCGTATCTATGGAAATGTATCCGGAGCATTTATGGTTTTTTAATTGGAATAATATATTGGACGGAATCGTATTGTAGGATACCGATACTTTTTTGTAGCCGGTATCCAGAATAAAGCCGTGAACGGTCTCGCCAATGCAGCGGACATAATATTCCCTGTTATTTTCCAGCCCGTAGTACAGATAGGAGCTGCCGGAGGTATAATAAACGTCTGACTTGCAGAGCTGGATTTTATTATAATCATATACGAGATACTGATAAGCTTTTAATTCCTCCCCCTCGTCCTGCGCATAGGTTACGTTAAGACGGATACTGGAAGAGCTGTAGGGATTCTCAAAGTCGTTTAATGCAAAAGCGGGAGAGGAGTAGCAATAAAAAAGAACCGGCTCTGACAGGGCGGAGCTATGGTTAGCAGAATCAAATACCTGTATCTGTATGGTATACTGCCGTCCGTTTTCCAGTGTGCCGGAAGGAATCGGATGAAGTAATTTCAGCGTCTCTATGGTAGTGTCATATACGGTTTCGGATGTTTCATTATTTACAATAACGGCTCTGTTTTTTACGGACTGGCTGCCGTAATAAATAAATTCAAAGCTGTTATCCTGCGCGGCATCGAGAGCCTGTTTTGTTATGATTGAGGGTGTGGGAAGTAAGGACTGATTCATTTTGACCACCTCTTTCCATGATTAATCTGCCTTATATACATGAATGATGTCTCCGTTCTTATATCCGCTTGGCGGGGTTCCGTTATGCCCCGGGTCGGTTGTCGTGCAATAGGAGTTTCTGACCGTAAAAACA
The DNA here is from genome assembly GCA_910579465.1 of uncultured Lachnospiraceae bacterium. Taxonomy (GTDB): domain Bacteria; phylum Bacillota; class Clostridia; order Lachnospirales; family Lachnospiraceae; genus SIG307. The sequence goes on from CAJTUB010000001.1 coordinate 390,851, forward strand.
GAAGCGCCTTTTTGCTGTGTGATTGTTATAGTTCCTGCACCTAAATTTCCTACGGTTGTAGTTCCGGCTAACTCTATGTACCCGGGTCTTGCTTTCACAGTATTGGCACAAAGATTGACAGATGTCCCGCTTAACACCGTACTGCCTGCATCAGAAGGAAAGGACAGGGATGCGTTATTGTTTAACCCGCCGCCGGATTTCTTAATATAGGTATCTGCAATCACATTCCCGCTTCCGTCCTTGGAAGCTGAATCACTTTCCGTCCTCCAGGCAGGAGTCCCGTTCCCGTCCGTTTTCCAGACCTTATTTGCCTGATTGGCGCCGGAGGCAACATATCCTTCGCTGGAGGCGGTATTTGCTTTCCAGGTGTTTGTGTTAGAAGACGGAGGCGTATAGCCTAATGCAGAGGTTACATTTTCTTTTGTAAGTTCGCCTCTGATGGTGGCAGAGCTTTTGTTTTCAACATTTTGCAGGCCAATGGTTGCTTTCGTGACCCCGTGCGGATTGCTTTTATTTGCAATATGCTGTGTTATAGTTGTCTCATCAGTATTCCATGCGTTAAGCATTGCAGGCGTTATCGTATCCAGGATACTTTTATTGTCATGCGTGTGCCGTTTGGTATAGCTGTCGTTGTATTTAGCATAATCCTCTTTACTTAACAGCCCGTCTACGGTTTCGGTGGCCTTCGGGATTGCATTTGCAGAAATCACGACCCAGGAGGTTCCGTTAAAACGGTAGGTATAATCCGTATCCTTTACGTTTACGGTCCATCCGTCCTCCGGCTCCGGATACTGCGCTGCAATGTCGTCGTAGGTAGCTACGGATTCCTTCCAGTCGATTTTCGTCTCCAGGGCGGACAGCTTGTTATCTACCTCATTCGGGGTATAGGGCGTATAGCCTAAGGCGTTTGTTACGTTCCCCTTTGTGAGCTCGCTTCTGATATCACTCGAACTTTTGTTCTCTACCCGCCCGATACCTAAAGTATCCGTCGTTAGTTTGTGCGGATTATTTTCGTCCAGCATATGGAGATCCAGGCTTTCCTCAAGCGCCTTGCCCCTTCCGCCGTCAAATACAGTTCCCCCGGTGATACCGAAGGTGAGGTTATCTGACGGTACCTTCAGATTTTCATCCAGAGGGGCAACCGATACATTGATATCTTCCTTCGGAATAAAGAAATCCTTGATTGCTTCGTTATTCTTAAAATATTCGATTAAGTTTTGAACCGTAACCTTATAGGTTGTAGTACCGTCTTCAATAATAAATATATCCGTATCAGTTACATGAGAGGTTTGTGGTAATTCGCGTATTTTTATTGTTTTTGGCAAATCAGACATATCGTTTCCCTTTCCTTATTTTTTTCTTATCCCGCTAATAAACATATCTTTGATATTTGCCGTCCCGCATGGCATCGTGACCCATACGTTTTGTCCCTTTTTTAACTCGGCGTTGAAAGCGCAGGGAACACTATATAAAAATCCGTCCTTGGAAATTTTATAGGTGCCGTCATTATTTATATCAAAAATAATAGAGGGAAAGGTTTTGTCATAATAAATTCCTGATAATTTTGAATCAATGATGGTATTGATTGCTTTCAAAATATAATTATTTATTTTGTTCATAATGCACCTCATAAGACTGGCGCCTCCCTGCCCTCCGGAAATCGAAGAGGAGAGGAGACGCCATTGTTTTAGTTATTTTTTGTGAGTATATTGTACTGAATCAAGAGGTAATGATTTTAATACATTCACAAGGCTGCCGTAGCCGTTTTCATTTGTCACATTCGGGAGAGTCAGGGTTATGTTCTGGACTACGGGAGTTATGCTTGTCGGACTGTTATTAAGGTTTGGCATGAAAACAGCATGATAAGGTGTGAGGGCAGGCATATTCGGAACATTTTTTATTAAAGTCTCGAATTGCTCATTCTGGAATGGTGTTAATATAGCTCCGCCTTCCTGATAAGCTGCAGCAGTGGTATATTCTTCACCAATCGGCGGAACAGATTGCGTCAGCTCCTTACCATCGTTTGCAGTCGTACTGCCGGTTGGCATGGCGTTGATTTCCATGTCTGGGAGTTCCGTATTTGCAGGAGCAAAAATATCTTTCACCGCATTGGAAAGTAGTTGGAATATTGAAAGAATCGTATTGCACGTGGTAGTGAATACAGAATCAATGTAACCGGCAAAGTCGGTTATTATAATACGCTGTTTGTCGGTTTCTCCCATTAAATTTTCAGTAACCTTACCTGCCGCTATGGAAGATGTATCATCCACATCCTCAGTAATCTGATTCATGTCGTCCTTTATGTGGCCCGTGCTGTTTTGAACTTCTTTTTCCAGTGCCTTAACCGTATTACCGGCATTGTCTGCTTCCGACGGAAGAAAACCAATACTGCGCAATATGTCCTCTGTTTTTTCCTGTAACTCATTTTCACTGATATCATATACCTTGCCAAGAAGCGTACCAATATCCGTTAAGCATTGTTCTAAGGTAATTGTACCGTTTTGGAACTGTTCTATGCTTTCTTCAAGATCAGCCCTTAAGGCTTCCTGTTTTTTAAGGTCATTATCGAATTCATCCCCGAGATGTAAAAGACCTTTATAGGACTGGGTAAGACCGTCTGTGTCATAGGAACCGGAAAGGATGCTGTCTTTTATGCCAACACCATACCTGGCGATTAGCTTTTCGATTTCAAGAAATTCCTGTGCGTTAGAAGAGATATTACTCCAGCTATCCTTAATAGCATTCAGATTATCGATAATATCATCATAATAACCGACCTGTTCCTGTAGGGCATGTATGGTTTCTTCATATTCTAATTTATCAAGATTCTCCTGTGCATCACGAACAGCTTCGTGGTCCTGCGTATAGATGAATCCCCGTTCTTCACCGGAATAAAGCTTTACCGTCCTCTGGGAATAAGCGCGCTGCAGTTCGTACTTTGCCTTTTCCAAAGCCAGCGCGCGCTCATGCTCATCATTTTCCTCCTGTAATGCATCAATCCTGTCCTGAATGACATCCCTTAAGCCTTCCTGGACTTTAACTTCCTGATTGAGAATACCGACAGCACCGGAAATTAACTTGTCCTTTTCGTCAATTTCATCCTGATTAGCCTTGATTTTATCATTAATGGAATCTATCCCGTCATCAATCGCTTCAAGCTCAAGGCGGAGTATATCAAGCTGCCAGTCTTTAATGCTTTTATCACATTCAACAAGTCCGTCCGCACATTCCCGTACAAGTTTTTCCTGTTCTGCATACTGATCAGTTTCAGAATTTAGAGTATTTAACAGGCTGCTTTCATATTTATACCTGTCCTCTAAAACCTTTCTGATTCCCATTTGATACAGTATGAGATTATTATATTGTTCCTCTGTAGCTTTATTACCGTTGAAATCAATCGTATCAGTAATGTTTTTCTGACTGTTCTTAAGTGTGTTGATATGTGCTTCGGATTTCTTTCTAAACACATCGTACTTGGACAGTTTAGATTCATCAATTTCAGACTTGGTTTTTGTAAGGTTTTCTTCTGCTTCCAAAACCTTATTATACCAGGATATTGCATCTTTGATGTTTTCATAATCCTGCTGTGTTATACTGATATTTCCGAATTTTATCTCTTTTTCAATGGAATCTTCATTGAAAAAGGGAGCGCCGCTCTCTATTTTTTCCTTTACTAATTTAGAAAGACCATGTTTAGCAAGGATTCCATTATTCAAAGAATTTTCATATTGTTTCTGATATAGATTCTTTGAATGTTCATATCCGGTATATAAATTGCCTTGTGCTTCTATTATGTTATCGATTGCTTCAATCTGATTATTATATCCGGATACATCAGATAAGACATTCTGCAATGAAGATAAGTTGTGTTGCAGGGTAGTTATGGACTGTGAAGCCAGGTCTATCTTTTGTTCAAAATCTGAAGTGGGAGAGGAACTAAGTTCCTTTAGTTTGTTAACCCTTTCTTTCCAAGAAGCATAATACTCATCGTAAGCCATTGCATCATTAATATCTTGTTTTAATTGTTCTGCATAATTACGTGATTGCTCAGTAGGAGAGTGAGTATAAATATCTTTTACTATCTCTTGGGTTGCTTCAATACCACCTAACGCTTCAATTCTCTCTTTTGCCATTCTAAGAGTAGAAACCTCACTTGCTATCGCAGCATTTGTAAGTTCTCCATATTTGTTAATAAGAGAAATGATAGCATTTTCTTCAATAGTATAACCATCTCTAACCGCAGTTAATGCTCCAGAAATTTCATTGCCATAGGTATTGATATAATTTGTGATTTCGTCATAGGTAAACGTCATACCATTCTGAACTTTGTTGAGAATACCAATAAGCTCATCATAAGCTTTTTCGTTTACTGCTATATCAATACGAATACCAAAAGATGCTTTTTCAAAATCATCTTTTAATTCTTGGATTATTATCTCTGAACCGTTACAATCTTTAAGTGAATTGTAGATTCCTTCCCAAGCATTGATGGCAATGGATTTCATGTCTTCTTCAGAAACTTCGCCTCTTGTAAGCATTTCATTCCAAATATACTTGTCTACATTGGCAAACTCATCCATTCCCATTAACTCGTTAATGTTAATGCCTTCTGCACCAACAGATTTATCACGAATTTTTTCAATAACTTCTGATACAGCAGAAAGTGTATCTTTGTAAGATTTTATGGAATCTTCATGGTCAGAAAAGATAAAATCTTCTTTCCCTTCAAACGTAGTTTTTTGAATATATCCCAATTCAACAAGTTTTTCAATTAACCCGTCAATAGAATCGTATGGCATTTGTAATGCACTAAATTGGAACATCAAAGATTGCAATGGATTAGTAAAGGAAGTTCCATTTTCATCGTCCCACCAATCTAGGTTTTTTAGTTCTTTTACAGAATCTTCTGTTAAGTTTAGTTTCTTAATATGATCAGCAAACTTTTTAATAACACTATCCGTTTCAAATGCCTTGTTTACTTTTCCATCTTTTGAAAAATTTTTTGCCCATTGAGAATAATATGGAACGAATTTATCATTAGTTGCTATAAAATCATCAATAGCTCTTTTAATGTTTTCTTCTGATAAAAAACCGTCTGATAATGCATCGGCTATCGCGATATTTTTCTTTGCCGCCTGGAACATGGTTTGTTTATACTCTTCTATTGCTTCAGCCGAATTAATTTTTATTTTTAATAAATCAGCATTATAGATATCATTATATCCAAGGAAACTTTCCACCATACTATTGCTAGCAACAGATTGATTTTCTGCATATTGTCTGTACTTGTAATATTGTTTTTGAAGTCCGGTGTATGCATCAGTATCAGATAAAGCATTTTTTTCCAGAAAATTAATTATTTCTAAGATATAATTAGCTTTATCAACAGCGTTGTCTAAAGAATTTCCAAACCTGTCTGTTGTATCAGAAATATACATATACCGATTAAATATATGGTCTTCTGAAAATACTTTAAATCCTGCTTTTCTTAAAGCATCATATACATCTTTTTCTTTCTTTCCACTATAAGCAGTGCTTTCATTGTTCCAAAACCTCCAGCTATTATTTTCACCCATGGCTTTATCAGAAGCATCTTTTGCATTGTAGTAATTACCAAATGCTGTTTCATATGCAAATTTTATTTGATGTTCAGAAATATCGTTTAATTTGCCCAATTCTTCATCAAGTTTTCCATTGACTAAATCAAGATTTTTAGCTTGCATACCGACTAAATCTGTGATTTCTTTTTGTATATCTTTTATATCCTTACGGGTATTTATATCTGGATTATCAAATCCTGCTAATTCTTTATATTTAGATATCAGTTCATCTAAAGATTTTTTTTCTTCCTTATAGGTATCAACCTTTTCTTGTGAACTCTCATATAACTCATCCGCAGCTTCAGAAGCTCTTTTACTTCTATTAATGAACTCACCTAATTCTTTTATAAGAAAAGATATTGCGATTCCTGCTAACATATTTCCAGCCATTGCAAGTGCCTGTAGTGCTACTTTACCTGCTTTAGCGGAGAATGTCTGTGCTTTGATTGCTTCGTTGTGTGCGAGAGCGGAGGCACGGGCTTGTTGGTTGGCTTTTACGAGGTCTTCACCTGTAAGTTTTGAAAGGTCATCGGTGTTTTTGATGAGGTCAATAAGATATTCGTTTCCACCTTTGCAAGTATCAAAATAATCTTGCCAAGTTTTGTCATTATTTTTAACATCTTCTTGCCAATCAAATATTCCTTGCAATTTTTCTTTTGCAGAATCCAAGTCTAATTCAGCGATATAACTATCAATATTTTCTTTTGAAATAATATCTCCAAAAGAATTTTTAATCCAATCCTTATCTGATTGATTAGAGAAAAGATTATTTTTTAAACTTTCCCAAAATCCAACATTTTCATCAAACTTATCAAGATTATCAATAGCTGACTTAAATGCTTCATTTACAGCAGTTCCAAGTTCATTGAATGATTTTCCGAATATACTTATTTTAGAAGTCCATTTATCAATTTTACTGTCAAATGTTTTGAATATCATACTATAATTTATTATAGGTTGTGAATACCTATTTATTTTGCATGTTGTGGAGGCACGCATAAGTAGTTGTGGAGACTACTTGTTTTATATGAGAAAATATGATAAAATAGTTTCTATAATTAATTTATTTTTGGAGGAATGCTCAATGCTTTGTTACTGCAATAAATGTGGAAGATTAGTAAGTTTATTAAAAAAAGAATTAAATGAACCATGCGATTATTGTCAAAATATTACGCAACAAGTTCCAGATGAATACCTTGGTGGCAAAAGTAAAGGTTTTATAAAACCTGAATTAGAGCGACAATTTATTGATGAATACATTAAAAACTCTCCTGAGTTCGACCAATATCTATTTGATCATAGAGACGAGGATTTATTTAAGCGCAGGATGGAGAATAAGGCAAAATTAGATTATGGCAAAGCAATCCTCGAAGGTAGAGACAAAGGCAACAAATTTGGCGTTGAATGTCCATATTGTCATGCTACTAATGTGAAAAAGATAACTAATACTTCTAAGGCAGTACATACTGCAATATTTGGAATTTTTAGTGTGGGCAGAAATTCAAAGAATTTCCATTGCAATAATTGTAATTCTGATTTTTAATTTATTAGAGTCACTTCCTTTCTAAAATTTATATGTCTACATATAAAGACACAAATGAGGATAGACATAACATCTATCCTTATTTCTATACTCATATGTAAATGCTGGCGTTATTGTATATATTGATAAATGGGAGAATAGTAAATTTATTTTTATACCAATATCCGTTAAGCATTGTTCTAAGGTAATTGTACCGTTTTGGAACTGTTCTATGCTTTCTTCAAGATCAGCCCTTAAGGCTTCCTGTTTTTTGAGGTCATTATCAAATTCATCCCCGAGATGTAAAAGACCTTTATAGGCCTGGGTAAGACCGTCTGTGTCATAGGAACCGGAAAGGATGCTGTCTTGATAGTGTCAAGATTTTTTCGCAAATTTAATTTCTGCCGTTTGGCAGCCGGAATTCAGCCGGCTATGTTATCTGGCTCTGTATCCAGCGCCATGTTGTAAAGATGATCCATGTTCATGTAACGCTTTGTCCCCCATTGGGTGCCTGCTACGTGGCGTAATCTGGCGCATACCAGCATCAGGGCGCTCTGTCCATCTGGGAAAGCACCTATCGCTCTGGTACGGCGTTTGATCTCACGGTTGGGCCGCTCGATGGTATTGTTGGTCCGGATCCTTGTCCAGTGCTGTGTGGGAAAATCCATATGGGTAAGAGTTTCCTCTATGCCGTCTGTCAGTTTCTTTGCCTCTGCGGAAAGCTTCATCTCTTTGAGCTTCTCTAATTCTTGTATACTTATTAAATCTTTATATACATCACTTAGATTCTCCCCATAAATATGAAATGTATCTTCATATATACTCGGATTATGTATATCTTCAATTAAAGAATCCAAAACTTCATTACCAGTTTTTTTTATATCAAAACCTACCCATCTCATTTCACTGACCATTTTGTCAATATTAGTTTGAGTAGGTTTTGTAAACGCCTTCCGAGCCTCTTCAAATTCAAATCCTATAAGATGGTATAAACCATCAGACACATTGTTACTTGAGATATAGTCGGTTATTGATTGACCAAAATCCTTATCGTTAAAATCATTTTTCCATTCTAAATATTGTTTTTTTGTCAATCTGTCTAAAGCATTCGATTGTCCATCAATAGCATCAGTTATAGTATCGATAGTATTTTTTTCAGTGCCGAATTTTTCAATTAATTCATCCTGAATTCCCATTAAATCTACTCTTGCCTGCGTAACTTCTTCAAAAGAAGATGAGTTATCATTTATAGTAGAATGAAGTTCTTTAATTTTGTTTTTATAATCTTCAATAGAGTTCTTTTCTTGGACAAATTGATTGCCTAATGATTGTGCTTTTTCTAAAAATCTATCGTTTGCTGTAATGATATTGTTAATACTTGATATCACTGTGGGAATAAAATAGGAAGCAGCTAAATTACCAATCGTTGCAAGTGCCTGTAGTGCTGCTTTGCTTGCTTTGGCAGATAATGTCTGGTCTTTGAGTGCTTTGTTGTGAGCGAGAGCAGAGGTACGGGCTGAATCATATGCCTTTTTTACATCAGACAAACTTGCTTTTTGAAGATCAGTATTTTGGACAAATTCTATTTGCCATTTTTCGCCGTCTGATAAATTTTTAAAATAATCTTGCCATTTTTTGCTTCCATCGGCAACCTTTTGATTAAATTTGACTAATTTAGTTAATCTTGAAGAAAAATAAGAATTATCTTGTTTTGGGAATAAAGCATCAATATCAATTATTTGAGATTTTATTGATTCTTTACTTGGGTATAATCTTTTCCATATACTGTCTGAATTTTTGATTGAACCAACTAAATTATCCTTTGCCTGAAATGTTTTGTTTATATCGGTTATTCTTCCAATAATAGCAGTTCCAATATCATTAAGTGACTTCCCAAACATTCCCCATTTAGAACTTATTTTATCAATATTACTTTCAAATGTTTTGAATATCATACTATTAAATTTTGTAACTTGTGGAGAGTTACATAAAGCAGATTGTAGAAATCTGCTAATACAAGTTGTGAAGTCTTGTATTTTGGTAAGTTTTGTGATAAAATAAATGTTAAAATGGAATATGATTGGAGAACCACTTTATGTTACACTACTGCAAAAAATGTGGAAGAATAATTGAGATAGATGCTTATGACATAAGAAAAAATTTTAACTGTGACTGTTGTAATAGCACCGTTGAACTAATTCCTAACATTTTTTTGGATGAGGATTTAGAGTGCTGTTTTAAAGACAAAAATGCAGAACAACAATTCATTGACGAATGCGTTAAAACCTCACCAGAATTTGACCAATATCTCTTTGATCATAGAGATGAAATATTAGCAAAAAAATCTGCTGAGTTTAATGCTAAAATGGAACATGGTAAAGCAGTATTAGAAGAACAAGCACGAACACCCAAATGTCCTAGCTGTGGAAGTAGTAATATTTCCAAAATTGGAATAGTAGGTAGGGCAGTGTCCTTTAAATTAATTGGTTTTGCAAGTAGCAAGATTGGCAAAACGCATAAATGTAATAACTGTGGAGCTATGTGGTAAATGGATGCAGTTTACAAAAGAGGAGATGATTAACTCTAAAAATAATATGTGTATAATTTATATACATAAAACGGCCTTATAAGTTAAGTGTAAGGCTGTTTTCTATACATAAAATTTTTTAAAGGTGTTTCAATATTGATTACATAATTGTAAAGCTTTTTTTGTTTCATTTGGAACTATTAATTGTTTTGAATATCATTTATAATGTGTCTTGTAATGGTGATACTTTGTTTTGCAGGATGTCAGTAGAAAAGGAAACCCAATTAATATGCTGCTCGAAATCTGAAGTGGGAAAGGAGTCACCAAATAAAGGTTCTGCAATGGCTTTGCTGTATTGTACTTTCGCTTGCGTCATATACCTTGCCAAGAAGCGTACCAATATCCGTTAAGCATTGTTCTAAGGTAATTGTACCGTTTTGGAACTGTTCTATGCTTTCTTCAAGATCAGCCCTTAAGGCTTCCTGTTTTTTAAGGTCATTATCGAATTCATCCCCGAGATGTAATTGTACCGTTTAAACCTGATTGAAATGTTTTGAATATCGTACTATAATAGTAATGGAAATTAGCATTAGGCTTATGATGAATTGGTTATTTATGTCAATGTGGAGTTAGTAAGAATATAAGTGGAGGTGCTATAAAATGAAAATCTGTATAGAATGTGGAAGACAACTTTTTGACGATGATGAATTCTGCGATAAATGTAATAGTAAAAATATAATACCCGAAAATGAATACAATAATATTGTGGAGGAAATAAAAAATTCAAATATTTTTAAGAGGAAAAAACTTTTACAGAAGCATGAGTACAAATGTATATATAATGTGTTGCGTCAGCCAGAAGTTTCTTATCCTAAACCTATAATTTTAAATAATACAAGCTATGAGTCTGAAAAAGAATATTGGAAACGAATAAATCAACATACATTAAATAATGATATTTTGAATAAATCAAAAATTGAGTGCCCATATTGTCATTCGGAAGACACTAAAAAGATTACCACAACTTCTAAAGCTGTACATACAGCTTTATTTGGTATTTTTAGTATTAGTAGAAACAGTAAACAGTGGCATTGTAATAAGTGTAATTCAGATTTTTAAACAATAAAACTAACTATATTTTTTTGTGACTTTTAAGTATAATTTTTGTATACAAATTTTTCTTATAATTTTCTGCGCACAAATTATATTTCAACAAAAGGTTTGCTTTTAAGGCTATTCGTTTTAAGGAAACTTTTGTTGGTTTATCATTTAATTAGGAAAGCAATAGCTTGCAGTATTTGTGGAAAAGGAACAGGAAGCAATTATCCTGTTCTTTTTCCTGTATACATAATACCTATTCCTGTTATACTAACCCCTATCTTATTGATTTTACGGCATTTTCAAAATACTGGAATCTTCCTGTGACAGAAGCGGAACCGCTTGTTCCTGACTTACAGTACTGCAGATATTCGTCATTTGTATTATAGGCAGCCAGAAATTCCTTTACCCAGGTAATATAGTCTGTGGCGGATTTCTTACAGCTTATCACGGAATACATTCCCCATAGTATCATAGGGATGCTTAACGATTTTATTTTTGTTTCTCTGAGTTCTTCATTTAACTTATCCAATGCCTGTTTTACGATTGTAATCTTATCATAAGGGATATCTTTTTGATAAGACAGGATAAAGCTGTTCAGACTGTTGCTTTTAAAGCAGGTGTAATTGTGTTCCTATCTGTTTCGATTAGCATTAATGTTTCTATAACGATATCTTTATCCAGGTCCTTTTTCCTCTGTGCTTCGGTGAGTACATGCTCAAAGAACGGATGTGTGATTAAGTCATAAATCAGTTCGCTCATTTCATCTGTTTCAATCACGGTACGGGACTGGGAATTGTTCAGACATTTACCGTTGTTCTGGCGTCTGAACAGTTCACGCACTTCCTTTTCTGTATAATCAGAGATTTCATAGAATTGCAGTTCCGAAGAGAGAAGCAGCTCCTGAAGCTCTTTGTCGAGCTTTTTGAATTTTCTTCCGGCGATTTCAAATTCTTTTTCGACAGTGCCATGCTCTGTATGAACGATAATCGTAATGGGGTCAAGCTCTTTGGATAATGAAAATTCATTATCTAAATAGTCCCGTATCGTAGAAATCCGCTGAATACCGTCAATAATGGAAAGCTGGTTATTTTCTTTAATGGTATAAATTACGTTGACAGGATAGTTTCTTAAAAGAGAATCAATCAGCAATGCTTTTGCCTTCCTGTTCCATTGCCCCTCTCGCCTTTGCAGCTTGTGGTACAGTGAAATACCGTTATTCCTTATCTGGGTGTTTACCCATTGAAGGGTTCTTGTTTTGCAATTAATCTGCATAATACAGCCTCCTGGAATTTAGTCGTTCTGATTAAATTCAGACTACCATATTATGTAAAGTATGTCAAGTTTTAGCGAAAAATGTCGCAATATGTAAATAAGTGATGAATTGTAATAGAAATGATTTAAAACTCCGTTTTAGTTCCACAGCTTCCGGCTAGGAGTAATCCTTGCTGATTTTAAGGTATCAGTAACACCCAGTACCGAGCGCATATTATAAAAGCAGCGTTGCATCTGGCTTTTACTCAGGGTTGTCGCTACAGTGAGGGCTTGACTGCGGGAGTCCTGTCCCTGCTGACCCATGGAGCTCACACATTGTCACTATAGCCTGTTTTGTTGCCAAAACAGGAGAGTAGTGTGAGGTTTACCATTTTCCCAGCATATTGCCTGTTCATTTAGGCTTATGTATCTCATAAGCTGTATGCCCTAAACTACTGTATCCAGTAGAACTAACATACTGTCGGTAAATTCAAAACAATTTTAGGTCCAGACATTTTAGGACTGCCGACATTTTTGAAGCCTGCAAATAGTCCTGCACCAAGTCCGATGCTTGCGAGAGGGCCAAGCGCATCTGTTATCTTGTTGATAACAGAAAGCAGGCTGTTTAATCCGTTGAGGATGGTTGTAACTCCTTCGGAGCGTACAATATTTTCAATCGTGTCTTTCCATGTGTTTTCGAGGCGGTTCAGCGAACCCTCCCAGGAGACTGCGGTTTTCTCTGCGTCAAGAGCCATTGAGCCAGTTCCGTTTGCGTATTGCGTCAGCATGGCTTCATAGGTGCTCCATTGGCGCAGTAATGCGTCTAACTGGGTCGCTCCGGATTGGCTGCCGATGGAGCTGAGCAGTTCCGTTTTGCGGCTGTCGGAGTCGCCCAGCTTATTGTATTCCACAGATAAGTCCCTTAATACTTCCATAGGATTCCGGAGGGATAATACGCCGTTTTTGGTTTCCTTCAGCCGGACGTTAAGCGCCTTACAGGCATTTTCATAGCGGGCAAGTCCTTCGGCATCGATTCCCTTTGCTTCATCAGCTACCTGCCGGAGATAAAGCAGGATCTCCTGAAAGGCTCTTGCGGTCTCTGAACTGCCCTGGTGTGTTGTCGCAAGCATTGTGCCAAGGGCGGCAGCCGCTTCCCCGATGCCGACACCGGAGGAGGAAGCAGTCGAGCTGATAAGCGCCATGCTTTCGGACAGCTCCGTCATATTGACAGTATTATGATTCGTAATGAAGTTCATGCCATCCAAAGCCTTCGTCAGCCCTGTAATGGAGCCGTTCATCTGATAGGCGTTATCCATTGCTGAAATCAGCTGCTTGGAGAGCTGCGCCGTTATATCGCCTGCAGTCTGTGCTGCCAGGGATAATTCGGCAATTTTTTCCGGATTTTTATAACCGGCAAGAGAAGCATCCTTTACGTCAGACAGATAATCGGTTGCTTTTTTCCCGTATTTGCTCGCAATCTCAAAGGAATCATTCCTTAGCCTGGCGGAATCGGATTTAGACAAACGGCTGCCAGACTTATTGATTTCTGCTAAAAGGGTGTCAATTTCCTTTAATTCGGAAATTGCAGCTTTTGTCTTGGAGATTAAAAGCGTAACGGCAGAGTTTACAGAAAACATCTGGCTAAAGCTTTTGGCAGCCTGCGACATCTGGGTTTTAAACGAATCGGAAAGCTTCTGCATCAGGGTTTCAGCTTCTTTTAATTTTTTTTCATCATTGTTAGGCAAATTGTCACCAACCTTTCATGTTTTTACAAGAACAGAGAGTACGCGCTGCGTATGGGCTATGCGTCCGTTTCCTGGCTTGCATTCTGAATCGCTTCGGATAAAAGGTTTATAAGCTTCTTTTCGGTTTCCTCCGGATTTTTCAGTATATCCATAAGCTGTTTATCGGCAAACTTCCAGATTGCCAGCTTCCATTTGATTTCCTTCTGCTTTAATAATATCCATCGAATTAGTGTAATCATCGTTTTTTGTCCTTTCTGTATATAATATTGCTGATTTCTCTATTCGGTTTCCTTTAATTCCCTCATAACGGGTTCCACAATTGAGTGGATATAGCCGTCCCCGCCACGTTTCTCATAATCGTCAAATAAGTCCCAGAACGCATCCTTTTCTAAGGTAGACCATGTTCCGGTGTCCTTGTATTTGTTATAGTAGCGGATCAGGCTGCCTTTAAGTTCCTTTAATTTTGTATCGTTATCCTTTTCCTGCATATCATTTAGCATTTTGACAATGCGGTTCACGGTTTCGGTCAAAGAGGAAATGTCCAGCTTTAACATTTCATCGTGTTGAATCGATTGCTTTACGGATTCCTCGTGCCGCTCCTGTAGCCGGGACAGCCCTTCGGACGTTTTTATAAGCAGGGAGTGTTCCTTCCGTTTCTGCCTCAGCCATTTCGTTTCAAGGCCGAGCTTACTGCAGAGCCATTCGGAGAGCGACACGATTGCCTTTATGCCAATCAGAATGATAAATACAGAAATGAATACCGCTACAAAATCAATTTTTGTTAGTTCTATAATTTCATTCATCTTAGGTAAGTATGCCTTTCTGTTTTGTCACATAGTTTAAATTGCAAAGTATCTTAAATTGTAAACGCATTGTTTTAAGGTATTACATACATAGTCTAATTCTGTCTTCGTTTCCTGCCCGCCAAAGCTCATCCTGATACAGCTGTGAATATCCTCTTGTTTCATGCCGATAGCGGACAGGGCAGGAGAGGCAGATAAGCTGTTATGATTGCAGGCGGAGCCTGTGCTGACCTGGATGCCCTTTCTGTCCAGAAAAAGCATCAGGGCTTCCCCTTCGATGCCTTTGAAGCACAGATACAGATTATGTGGCAGCCGGCGGCCTGACTCAATCGGTGCGCCGACCAGATAGCTGTCAGGAATATGCGTCATAATATAGCCGTAGACATAATCCCTGCTTGCGGAAAAGATAGAAGAGTAGTCATACTCCTTTACCGCTTTGCCCAAGGAAGCGATGCCTAAGACGTTTTCTGTACCGGCCAGGATGCCGTTTTGCTGGCTGCCGTATATGAGAGGCTTCAGCTTTATATGCTTTCCCTTCCACAATACACCGACACCCTTCAGGGCATGAAGCTTATGCGCGCTGAAAACCAGAATATCTACATAGCTTTGCCACCGCTTCATATTCACCTGACAGGAGGGAAGATAGCCGGTAGCATCGACGACCAGGAGGCCGTTATGCTTATGTACAATAGAGGCAATTCCAATGACGTCGTTTATCGTCCCGATTTCTGAATTGCCGGCTTCGATGCAGACCAGGGGCTTCCTATCCCTGTGCCGTCTGAGCAGGGCGTCCAGATACAGGGAATCCAGCTCGCCGAAGGAGTTTACCTTCAACGGGGTGTGCGACAGGCATGATTCGCATGCACTTTGCATGGATTTGTGTGCGGTTGGCGAATAGAATACCTCGTATTGGTTTTCTTCTGGGTTTTCAGACGTCACTCCCTTGATAGCAAGGGTATTTCCGGCAGACCCGGAAGGAACGAAGTAAATGTCATTTGAATCGGCATGGAGGAAGGTTGCAACGGATTGCTTTGCTTCTTCTATCAGCCGCTTTACAGGCTCCCCGACCGAATGCGGGGAGGACGGGTTCCCTCACAAATCCAGGACGGATACCAGATATTCCTTCATGGAAGCAGATAACCCTGTAGTGGCAGCATGGTCTAAATAAACATTCATTTTTAACATCTCCATTTAAGCGTTGTATTTCGGGCTGGAATACATTTCTGCCAGTGCAGACCACAATTCCTTTGTCTTTTTATATTTCCAGACAGAGATACCATATTCGTTTTTGGATACCCATTCATACCGGATGCCTTTCTTCTTTAAAAACAGGTATTCGTCCAAAAAGGAGCAGTTGTATTCCTTATCCCATAGGTTTTTATTTTCCATATCTAAAATCAGCCGTAAAAAAAATGGGATATATTGAAATTCGTTCCATTCGCAGATTGAAAGAATTTCATATATCCCATTTCTCTAATCAATCGGCTCTCTTTCTCTATTCTTTATTCTATTTTTGGGGAAACGCTGATGAAAGCGTTTCCAGCACCGGATTTGTGCTGCGAAGCAGCAGATTCTGTGGCGTGTAAATCCGCCGGAGGCTCTGAGGAAGCGGTGATGGAATCAGCGCTTCCTCCCGCTGGTTGTTTTTGCTCCCTGGCTTCTTCCAGCCTGGCAAAATAGTCTTTCGCGCATTCAAAGGAGCAGAGAAACCTCCTCCAGCGGAACATGGTATTATCCGCTGCACAATCGGCACATGGAGTAAACCGTTTTCCGCATATCCGGCATGCTTTTTGGACCTTACTCATCAGTTACGCCCCTCTGCAACAGCTGCGGATCGGATTAAACGCCGTAAACGATTAAATCCCAGAGGTTGCTAGAACCAGTGCAGCCACCGGCAAGGGACTCAGCCTCAAATGCGTGTGCGAAGCTGTCTCCGCCAAGGGAGAGCTCAAACTCGCCGGATACATCGGCTCTCTGGATAATTAACTGTCCTGCGTATTCTACGTCGCACTGATCCTGGAGCACTACGTCGATATAGAGCTTCAGCACCTTGCTGTACTTCTCGGAGTCATTCGAAATTCTGGCAGACTCCACCTCTACGTCGTAGAATGCGACTAACTCGGTGCCGTCTGCAATTCCGGTAACCGTAATTTCCTTTGTCGCAGGGTCATAGGCAAACTTACCTGCAGCTGCCGTCGTATCCTGCTCAAGCTTCGTTCCGAGGGAACCGTTTGCGTTCTTTGTGTAAATCGTACCGATTTCATCGCCGGCCGTACCGACTGCGGTCTTCGTGGTCATACACTTATTGCTGTTTACTGTCATTACATCGGTAATGCGCACCTTAAAGCTGCCCTGCTCGATTTCCGTACCGGTCTGTGCCGCTAATGCGCCGCCAACCAGAACACCGTTGCTTGCGGATACCGTAACTGCCTTATTCTTCTTTAAGGATGCAATCTTCCGTCCGTTCCGGCCGGTTACGTCAGCCTTTTCCTGAGAGTTTTTAATAGAACCATTCTGGACCTCGTCCATGATGAATTCCAATTCCCCGGCATTATTAAAAGCCGTAATCTGTGCAACCTCGGTAATAATTAACTTACTAACATCTACTGCCATTGTTTTTTCCTCCAAATTTTTGTTATTCGATTGGAATCCAGGATAAGCAGGATTTATCTTTTAGCTTCGATGTATCCACTGTTCCTGCATAAACGCCAATCATTGTGTTGTCAAAATTAATGCTTGTTTTTATCTGTTCAAAGCTTTGGTTGAACTGATAGATAGTCAGGTGATTCACCTGTTCGTAATTGTACTTAAATTCTGCTCGGTTCACTAACGCTGTTACCAATTTTTCCAGATATGGTTCATATGGTTTATTTGCATTCTGTTTTTGCTTTTTTCGTTCTATTTTGAGTCTGAGCTTCTGGGCATCTTTATTTCCGGCCGTCCTGTTTTCCCTTTTTAAGCCATTGATTTTTCTTATGATATCGACAAGCTGACGGTAAGTCAATTCGTCGATGATGATATCATTTTTACTGCTGTATAAAACAAGCGTGTCGTTTTGATTGTTTTTATAAAGTGCGGTGTCAGACAAATCGATGTCGCCAAACAGGATGCTCATGTCTCCTTTGGAAAGGGAGGAAAACAGCATCATAAATAACTGATAATCGGTAACTGTTGTAAAATCAATTCCCATATCATCTAATTGCACCATATACTGGAACGGAGTAGCAGTCAGGGAAGAGATAAGATGATAATAATACGGTTCGTTATCTAAGATTTCACCAACGGTAGGAATCCGTATGGAAAGCTTTGAACCGGGAATTTTAACAGAAGATAGCTTTAAAAAGCTTTTTTTGCTTTCATTTTCCATAGTTTTATCTGGTATTAAAATCTGTTACAATAAATTTTAACAACCGTCCCTTCCGTTTATTTTGCAAGCCAGCAGGGGGAAGCGCTTCCCACTGTTGACTGCCCTTTGCATAGAACTATTTATTTGAAACAGACCGTGACAGGGAAGAGAATCTGCTCCGGCTACGGCAGGCACATGCCGTAGGGGAAGCTGCCCTGCACAGTCTGTGATAAAGAAGAAGCAAATGACGATACTGCCGGAAGGGTAGCACCGCCACCTGCGTTAGAAGAGATAGACAGACTTGATAGAAATAGACTTGCAAGAGATATAAATTTATATTCTTATACATAGTAAGAAAAACGGATGTATCCGCTGAAATGCCTTGAAAAATAAGGGGTTGGCGGTGTTTTAAAAAGGTCTAGCCGTGGTTCCGCCACCAGTTCCTTTTCGATTCCAGCCGTTTTTCCTGTTTGCAAATCGTACAGTAATGCGTATTCCTGCCGGATTGTTTTACAAGCCTGCCGCATTCCTTACACCGGATGAATTTTCCGTTGCCGGTATAATTCAGGTATTCATAGCCGAGCTCCCTGAAGTCATTTATTATAAGAACAAAGTCCTCCCTGGCATCCAAAAAGTTAATTTGGATGTTCAGGTTATCGTTCTTATTTGAGAATGAAATGAAACCGCCACGTTCCAGGTCATTTAAATAGAGAAACTTGTCATCCCTGTGCTTTACGGTAACCCTGGAGACCTGGTAGATTTCTTTAATCGGAGCATTTACCCAGCCGTTATTCGCTTCGGAAATGCAATGGTACAGCTTCGCATAGCACAGCATCGTAAATAACAGCCGTTGATAGTTCAAGTCAGCTGCTTTGGAAATTTTATCCAGTTCATATCGGGTAATGCCAATCGAATCGATTTCCCGTAAGGGGTACTTTGCTGCTTTTTTCGAAATATTATCAAGCATTGTTTCCCACAGGGCAGGGTTATAGCTTTTGTAATGCTGTTGCAGGAAGGCATTCAGTTTTTCAAAGACCTGTGGTGCATCGGCTTTTTCCTTTTGGCTATAGTATCTTCCTAAGAGAAAGAGGGTAGCAGCCGGTTTGTTGCCAAGCTCCCCTTTTTCCATGATGCGTTCGGCTTCTTTTGTTTCATTTAGTATAACTGACATTGGGTATCCTCCGTTTCTGTATCAGGAATTGCAGTAAGCTCCGTGGTGTCCATACGAAAGTGTAATCCGCCAAATTCAAGCTCCCCGTTTTCGTCCAAAACGGGATAAGAGATTCGGTAGTGGTTTCTTTTTAATAGGTTTTGAATAAACACATCGCCGCAAATATCCCAGGCAAACTGCTTGCTGGAGTTGGATTTTGCATAGCATAGGTCCAGTACGATATTGCAGAGCATATCCTCATTAGGGCATTGCTCTGCACACTGCCGTTTGAACTCTTCTTTAAAAATGTATTTTTGCATCTGACGGTCTTCTGACTTGATACGTTCTGACTTTGCATATTGCATATAGCTGGAGAGGTTGCGTTTGTAGCTGTCGTAAATTTTTTTGATTTTTGTGTACAGGGAATCAGAATATTCCGCGTCGCTTTTCAGGATGGAATAGTCAAATTCACTGTTTTCACAAAGGCTGATGTTATCAAAGGCAGTTTCTATCTTCCAGCAGATTTTATTGATGGTACAGGGCGCTGTTCCAAGAGGCATTCTTTGATAATAGCAATGAATAAACTGTTCCTCCTCTGGCGTTTTATTTTCTTTGCAAAGGAGCTCCGTTAAGCTTATCCGGAAGCGCATGATACATTTTTCATTGTTTTTTTGTATGTATTCCTTCATTTTTGCCCTTTCGGACGGATAGATATATTGCATGAAATAAGGCTTTCTATCCGCCACAAGCTTACGGTTCATCCAATGCTCCTTTTTTTCAGAAGAGGTTATCCCCTTGCTGATTTTATTGGAAATCCAGTGATACCACTTGTCAGGCATGTCCTTTGCCTCGATTCCCTTGGTTTTATCAATCTGGTTCTGCTGATAGAGCTGTCCGCATTTAATTCTGTAATCCAGGATTCTGTATTCACGGCTGTCCTTCTCGTATCTTGCCTGGACCTCAAACATGGACGTGATTTTGTTCGTCACTTCACCGACCGCGTTTCCAAAGCTGTTTATATTGGACTGCATAAGCGCATCCTCTGTCGGAATGCATTTTTTTGCCTTACGCTGTACGCATACGACTGCCGGCAGCTCTCTGGTGTTATCGACCAATAAAGGAAGGGAGGTATTCATAACACAGTCGCCGTCCTTATCAAAGCCGTTCATCGCGTCCGCGCAGGTATCCCAGCTGTTGAAGATGGTAGGCGTCGTCATATACCGGTAAAACTCATCCATTTCGGCATTATGGACGACGTTCAGCAGTCGTATATTATTATGTGAGGTCATTGGCGCACGGAAGCTTACAATCCTGTCAACACCCTTGTCAATCCAATATTTTGAATAAACCTGTCCCGCCTTTAATAATCCGGTTACT
Source organism: uncultured Lachnospiraceae bacterium (assembly GCA_910579465.1). Taxonomy (GTDB): domain Bacteria; phylum Bacillota; class Clostridia; order Lachnospirales; family Lachnospiraceae; genus SIG307. The sequence continues at coordinate 411,273 of CAJTUB010000001.1, forward strand.
TTAAGGCCGAACATGGACTGACAGAGAGAGTAGGGGTCGCCTGAGACGAAGGAATAGTTCGCAGGCACCTTCAGAACGCCTACCTTTGCTTCATCAATCCGCTTTTTAATCATGGTATATACTTGGTTTTTGATGTAAGGGTCCTCCTTCATTCCGGGTTCAATCATAAGGGCGGTGGCAAATGAGCTGTCTAAATGCCGGACGTTTTTTTCATTTAATCCGATTCCCTTCGTATACAAGATGGTTTTCCTGTAGTCGTCCGACAGGATATCCCGTATCTCTGTCACGGTAGGCGAAATCAGCGCGTCGATTTGCTCATCGGTAAAATCGTAGCTCTGTAGGAACTGGTAGTTCATGGTTCTCACGTTCTCCAATTCCTTTTCTGAGGCTTTCGTAATGGCAAACGTATAATGATTTTTCTTACAGTTGTCCAGATAATCCTCGAGGGAAGCGTAGGAGTCCCATAATTTCAGCATGGATTCTGTCAAAACTAATTCGACGTGCGCTATGTCGTAGGTATTTCCCCATACATCGGTAATCACCGATATATTATGCTCACGCGCAAATTTCTGAAAGTCAACCGGAAAGATGGCGCCCTTGCAAAACGAATTCCGGATGACACAGGCAGGCAGTAAAAAGTCCTCTCCGAGTTCCTTTCCCCACCGCTCCAGTAATTGTGGCATTGCAAGACCATACCCGTCGCTGTCGTTTAACGCGATGTCCTTCTCCTTGCTATATTTCATACGTGGCTGCCCTGCATCCGTATCGTCTAATTCGATGACGTCGGACTTAAAATGTGTGATGCAGTCATGGACCACTACGATGCCGTCCGGCATCGAAACAGGGGTGGAAGAGCTGCAAACCAGGGCATTATAGGCCTCCAGCTTTGCCGGTGTAAACTCTTTGGTCAGGTCCCGTCCGTTAGCAATCCTGCGCTTCAACTCCGGCAACAGACATTCATTTACAAATACAATCGTATTATTTTTTACGCCGCCCGTCGTTCCGAGCAGTCTGCGATAGGTAATCCCGTTTATTTTGAAGCCGTTTTTGTAAATTGCCAGATAATCCTTATTATTGTCGATGACCACGCAGACGTAATCCTTTTTGAATTGGTACTTATCCAGCTCTTCATAAAGGCGTTTGATTTTAGGTCGTGACAGGGCGAGGTTCTTTTCCTGTTTCCAGTGTTTGATCCGGGATTTTATATCTGAAATATGTAGTTCCGGCTGGGTAATGCCGTTCAGCTCATCAATAAACCGCATCATCTGGCTTTCGCTTAAGGCAATCAGTTCTTTATTATCCCGTGCCTGACTGACGCTTAAGGTCAGGTCCCAGTTTGCCCTGCGGAGCCGGGATGTATGGACTTTAAAAACATATCTCTGTGAAGTTAAATGCTTGCTCAATTCTTAGACACCTCCGTTTCCTGAGAAAGACAATCCTATTTTTCCAGCCACACTTCCCAATATCCGTCGCAATACTTTGTTTTCAGGGTGTCAAAATGGAATTTAAGCAGCTCTTCAATTTGATAAATGAAATAGCAGAAATCCCTTTGGCCACTACGGATATTCTTCAGAACATCGTTGATATAGGCGCAGTATTCCTGCCAGTTCGTCCGTCCATGATAGCTTCCCTTGGTCTCCTCGTTCCATTTGCCATATTCAGTGGAGCCCTTGCCTTTCAGCCTTTTCGTGCCCTGCTTATATGGGGTAATGAACAGCTTCCTTATTGCAAATTCCTTTTGCCATGTTTCATCGGTAAGAGTAGGGGACGGTCTCCCGTTTGTGTTTGAAACAAGTTTCATTTTTTTTAATTCTTCCAGTGTCATATGCCTGTATTTCTCATTTTCCTTTCTTTGCATTGAGCTTGTAAGAGCGGCACTTTGATGCTCAATTCTCTTTCTGTTTGGTGCATTCGTATTAAAGTCCTCCATATCAATCGTTCCTCCGAAAGTAGTGTAGTCTGCCTGATAATGCTTTGTTTTGTGAAATTCTTTTGTCATGGTTACGAGTTCTCCTTTTCTTTTGGTTCATGTTTTGTTTGCTATTTTTATTGTTATGGTTTCTATTTCTGTTTTTGAATTGAAAATAACAACGAATAATACAAACATAAGTTCGAAAATGCTCTTGACAAATACGAACGAATGTTCTATACTTGTCATTGCAAACAGAAAATACGAACGGATGTGTGTGAAATGGAACAGATAGAAAAGCAGATAGAGTCAGCGATTCAGGAGCTTTATGCAAATAACCAGAGTAAATTAAGGCAGTTATGTAAGAAGGAAATGTCCAGGTTCGGCGGATTGTCACAAAAGGACGAGGATGAATTTTATTCAAGGGCAGGAAAAGAGATTGCTCTTGCAAGGTTCAACAAGCTGTATGACCCATCGAAAGGGAAAACGCCGTTAGAGTTTTTCTCTGGTGTAATTCGAAGGGCTGTTTTGAAAGAGATGACAGACAGGAACAGGGAAAAGAGACAGGCTTTCATTGAGATTGAGGAAGAAGACGAGAGCGGGAACCTTGTAAAAAGGAAAAAATATCTTCCTGTTGTTTCAATTGATATGCCGGTGGGAGACGACGAGGAAAGAACTCTTGGCGAGACGTTGGAGGCGGAGTTTGATATAAACGAAGAGCTGGAGAGGGTTTTTTTAGATGAAAGAATAGAAAGGTTTTTGAATTATCTGCCCGGAATTCAGAGAAAAATTTCCGAAATGATAATGGAGGGATGGTCTGTTGCCGGGATCAAGAGAGAATTAAAGTTAAGTGATAAAGAATATGCGGATAATTTTAAAGAATTAAGTTCTTTTAAAAATATTAGTATTTTATGCAGTGATGAAAGTAAATTAAATTCTAAAGAGGAGGAAGAAAAAGTGAGTATTGCAACACAGACGATGGAGAATTGTAAAACGGATAGAATTAGTATTGCTTCAATTATCAAGAAGATAGACAAGCATACGATTCGGTTTGATCATCCTCTGCAGAGAGAGTCTGACCAGTGGTCGCCTTCGATGAAAGGAAATCTTGTTTCCGATATTTTGCAGGGAAATAAGCTGCATCCGCTGATTTTTGCAGAGCAGATTATCAATGGTGTTCCTATTATCTGGGACCTTGACGGCAAGCAGCGCTGTACCAATGCATATTCATTTTCAAAGAATGGATACAAAGTATCTAAGAACATCAGGCGCTGGAGGATTAAGTACCAGACAATAAAAAAGGATGGGCATGGCAGGGATGTTTTGGATGAGAGTGGATTTCCGATTGCAGTAAATGCGGAATTTGATATCAGAGGAAAGAAGTTTTCTGATTTACCGGAGGAGTTAAGAGACAGGTTCCTGGATTACAGTTTTAATTATGACCAGTATTTGAATTGCTCGGAAGAAGATATCGGGTATCATATTGAAAGATACAATGACGGAAAGCCAATGACATCGTCGCAAAAGAGTATCACAAAGCTTGGTACGGAGTATGCTGAGCTGGCGAAATCGATATCCAATATGCCATTTTTTAAGGATATGGGAGGGTACAAGGTATCAGAGTTCAACAATGGAACGATTAACCGGGTAGTCATTGAGTCCATCATGGCAGCCAATTATCTGGATAAATGGAACAAGTTTGACGACATGTGCAAATATATCAAGGAAAATGCGGACATTGCTATTTTTGATGATTTTGAAGATATGATTGGGCGTCTGGAAAAGGTAGTGACAGATGATGTTTCCGATATGTTCGATTCAAAAGATAGTTTCCTGTGGTTTGGATTATTTGCAAGGTTTGCGAAAACCGGAACGGAGGATAAGAGATTTATTGAATTTATGGCGGAATTTACGAAGTCCTTACACAGCAAAACGGTAAACGGGGTATCCTTTGATACGATACTGGAAGAATCAAAATCGACAAAGGATAAAGGGATTGTGACGAAGAAAATGAATCATCTGGAGAAGCTGTTGAAGGAATATCTGAATAGAAAGAAAAAGGAGGGCAGTCGCAGGCCGGACGATATGGAGTTTGTCATTGCCGATATGCTCGGTATTGATAAAGATGTCATACATGAAGATTATGAAAAAGTCGTCTGAGCAGTATTGTACGGAATGTGCATAGGAGGAGCGAAGGATGAGTGCAGATAATGGGATTTATATTCTAAAGACGAAGGATCAATACAGAGTGGCGCATTTACAGGCGATAGACCGTATCGCATGGTCGGCGATTGACGGAAATCTGCAGAATGATGGGGCGGAAAAAAAGAGATACGTACCGACGAGGGTAGTGGAGATGTGGGGGAAATGCAAATATACAAGAGATAGAAGCCTTGCGTTTATGATTGCGCATAAATGGGCAGGCAGCCTTCCGGTTTGTGAGTATGGTGTGAATGTCATTGTGTATAACAGGATGTGGGAGCATATCGTGGAGGATGCTGCAAATTATGCAAAAAGGGAACTGGAATACTTAAAAAAAAGCGGGAAACGTTATTGGAATATGGAGATATTACAACGGATAGCCGATGGCAGTTATCCGGAGGGACATTGAGTGCATTCCGTTTTCCTCACGTTTCTGTACTCTCTTAGTTTCCGCATTTTCTTCTTTGACAGATAAGTTCTGCCATGCTATAATGATGTCCAAGGTGTTTCAACTATCGTGAATACGGATAAAGCCGGTAAAGTCAGGTGTTTCCGGTATGTTTTTTGTTACATAAAAGATGCAGGAGGACGGAGATGGGTAAAAAGGAGCAGGTTACAGCGGTAATCACGGAGCAGTTTTGTATGACAGGCGATATCTACCAGATGAAGCTGAGGGCAGAGGGTATCGCAGCGGAGGCAAGGGCAGGGCAGTTTGTTTCCCTGTATTGCAAGGAGGGAGGAAGGCTCTTGCCCCGTCCGATCAGCATCTGTGAAATTGAGAAGGAAAAGGGAGAACTCCGTCTGGTGTACCGTATTGCAGGCGCCGGGACGAGGGAGTTTTCCGCGCTTTCCGCAGGGGATGGGATTGTAGTTACCGGACCGCTCGGAAACGGCTTTATGACAGAGGACTGTACGGAGGGAATGCACGCGGTACTGCTTGGCGGCGGAATCGGAATCCCGCCGATGTTGGAGCTTGCAAAGGCGCTTCCTGGGGAAAAGACGATTGTACTCGGATATCGTGACGCGGATACGTTTCTGGCAAAGGAGTTTGAAGCCTACGGGAAGGTAGTCCTGGCATCGGATAACGGCAGCGTAGGCGTTAAGGGAACTGTGCTGGATGCGATGCGGGAGAAAGGGATTCAGGGCGACCTGCTTTTTGCCTGTGGTCCGAAGCCGATGCTTCGCGGAATCAAGGAGTATGCGGCAGGGCAGGGCATCCGCGCGCAGCTTTCGCTGGAGGAGCATATGGCGTGCGGAATCGGTGCCTGTCTGGCATGTGTCTGTCAGACGACAAAGGTGGACGGGCATTCACAGGTGAAGAATGCCCGGGTCTGCAAGGAAGGTCCGGTGTTCTATGCGGAGGAAATCGAGCTGTAAGAGCCAGGGAAAGGAAGGGGAAAAGAAATGAAGCTTTCGGTAGAGATTGCAGGAGTTACTTTGAAAAATCCGGTAACGGTAGCTTCCGGAACCTTCGGTTCCGGTATGGAATACGGGAAGTTTGTAGACTTGAACCGTCTGGGCGCGGTGACGACGAAGGGAGTTGCAACCGTACCGTGGGAGGGAAATCCGACGCCGCGGATTGCGGAGACCTGCGGCGGGATGTTAAATGCCATCGGTCTGCAGAATCCGGGACTGGAGACGTTTAAGAAGCGGGATCTGCCGTTTCTTGCAAATTATGATACGAAAGTCATTGTCAATGTCTGCGGGCGTTCCAAGGAGGATTATGTGGAGGCGGTACGGCAGCTTGCGGACACGGAGGTGGATTTGCTCGAAATCAATATTTCCTGTCCGAACGTCAAGGAGGGCGGGATTGCCTTCGGGCAGAATCCGAAGATGGCAGAGGAGATTACGGCGGCGGTAAAGAAGCACGCAAAGCAGCCGGTCATTATGAAGCTTTCCCCGAATGTGACGGACATTGCGGAGATGGCGCGCGCCGTCGAGGCAGGCGGCGCGGATGCGGTGTCGTTAATCAATACGCTGACCGGCATGAAAATTGACGTGGAGCGCCGCACCTTTGCGGTAGCCAATAAAACCGGCGGACTTTCCGGTCCTGCCGTAAAGCCGGTGGCGGTACGCATGGTGTACCAGGCAGCCAGGGCGGTCAGGCTCCCGGTAATCGGCATGGGAGGAATCCGTACCGCTGAGGACGCATTGGAGTTTATTATGGCGGGCGCAACTGCGGTAGCGGTCGGCACCGCGAACTTTATCAATCCGTATACGACAGTAGAGGTAATCGACGGGATTGCAGCCTATATGGAACGGCACGGCATAGAGGATGTGCATGAGCTGATTGGCTGTGTGGAATAGGCAGGGATGCCGTGTAAAATGTATACCGGAATCAATACGGGCTGAAAGCTTTAAAAAAGCCTTCAGCCCGGTCGTTATCATAGAAAGGCAGTATTTATTTTTTATTGATACACGTCTGTTTTTCAATCTTATCTGGTGAATTGATATGTATTTCCCTTGTTTTGCCCTCATAGGCAATTTGCAAGGGGAATTTTTTTGCTGCACCTGTGGATTGTCTGCTATAAGTGGAGGTACTGCGTTGGATAGAAAAGTGATTCACTGACTGATTTCGTATAGTTCGATTTTTAGGCGTTACTAATTATATAGCTTACCACAAAAATAATGAAAAGTCTATTCTTTTTTTATTTTTGTGGTAAGATTTTTTTATCAGCTGATAACGACGAAAATGTCCCTGCGGAAAAAGCTGCGGATAACCGGTTGCTCCGGACTTTTCCTGCGGGGGAAGGAGGGATTTATTTTGATAGAATTTAATGATGTCTGTAAGAGCTATCGGGTGACCAGAAGGAATTCCGGATTTGGCAACGCGGTAAAATCGCTTTTTAAAAGAGAGTACGACACAATTCATGCCATAAACCATATCAGTTTTTCCATAAAAGAGGGTGAAATGGTAGGCTACATAGGCCCGAACGGAGCGGGCAAAAGCTCCACAATTAAGATTTTGAGCGGAATACTGACACCGGACAGCGGAACATGTCTGGTAAACGGCAGGGTGCCGTGGAAGGACAGGAAGGAGTATGTTCGTCAGATAGGGGTTGTTTTCGGACAGCGCTCGCAATTATGGTGGGATATTCCGGTTATGGATTCCTTTGAACTCTTACAGGCAATTTATTCCATACCTGTAGCGAAGTACCGTAACAAACTGGACGAACTGACGCAGCTGTTACATCTGGAGGAACTGTTAAAAACGCCCACAAGGCAGTTATCCCTGGGGCAGCGTATGCGTTGTGAAATCGCCGCTTCCCTGCTGCATGAACCAAAGGTGCTATTTTTGGACGAGCCGACGATAGGATTAGACGCAGTATCCAAGCTTGCAGTCCGGGGCTTTATAAAAAGGATGAATGAAGAACACAAGACAACCGTAATCCTGACGACACATGACATGCAGGATATGGAAGCGATTGCCAGCCGTATCATTCTGATTGGGAAGGGACAGAAACTGATGGACGGTACCCTGGAGGATTTGCGCCTTGAGGCAGGGACGGAAGAAGCAGGAGGCGGAAGCCTTGAAATGGACATCGACCATATGATAGCCGGCCTCTATGCAAAATTAAATATTATGTAGGAGACGGACATGAAAAAATACTATTGCTTTTTTAAACTTCGCTTCGCGACCGGGATACAGTATCGTATGGCGTCGGTCACGGCTTTGACAACACAGCTTATCTGGGGATTGATGGAGTGTCTTGCATACAAAGCAATTGCAGAAGCCTCCGGAAATAATCTGCCGATGGGGTATTCGTCCATTGTGACCTATATCTGGCTGAAGGAAGCGCTTTTGGTTCTTTTTAATACATGGGCGGCAGATAATGAGCTTTTTGCAATGATAGCAAATGGCGATGTTTCCTATGAATTGTGCCGTCCGGTATCCATATATTCCATGTGGTTTTCAAGAATAACCGGGGCGAGGACAGCCGAAGCAATGATGCGGTGTATTCCCATCCTGTTATGTGCGTTTTTAATGCCCAAGCCCTATAGAATGAGCCTGCCGGCGGATGGCGTTTCCTTTTTCCTGTTTTTGCTGACCCTGTTTCTGGCACTCGGGATAACAGTCACCTTTTGTATGCTCGTCTATATGTTGTGCTTTTTTACGATTTCACCGCAGGGCTGGAGAATGGTGCTGACAGGAGCAGTAGATTTTCTTTCAGGAAATATCATACCTTTACCGTTTTTTCCAAAAAAATATTTGTTTCTATTAGAGCTGTCCCCGTTTGCCTATATGCAGAATGTCCCATTCCGGATATACAGCGGGGAGCTTGCCGGCGGAGAACTCTATCAGTGTATCGTAAGGCAGTTTTTTTGGATGGCGGCATTGATGCTTCTGGGAATGCTTTTGTGGAAGCGGGCAGAAAAAAGAATTGTAATCCAAGGAGGCTGACGTTATGAAGATGAGAGAAAATATAAGATTGTATGTGAAGTATGCCTCCGCCTGTACGCAAAGCGTAATGCAGTATAAGCTGTCTTTTTTACTGATGGTAACCGGGCGGTTTATTATGACATTTGGTGAGCTGATTGCGCTGAAATTCTTATTCTCTGGTTTTACACAGATAAAAGAATACACCTATGGGGATGTTTTGTTATGCTTTTCTGTCATTCAGATGTCCTTCACCTTTGCGGAGCTGTTTGGGAACGGATTCAAAACGTTTTCCAGCATGGTAAGGAGAGGCGAATTTGACCGGATGCTGCTCCGGCCGCGCAGTCTGATTCTGCAGGTCATAGGAAGCAGATTCGAAGTGGGAAGAACCGGCCCTCTACTAGCTGCGGTTATTACGCTGGTGTTGGGAATACGGTACAGCCGGATAACATGGAATCTGATGACGGTCTGGACAATGGCCGCCATGATTATCGGAGGCACGTTACTGTTTATCGGATTGTTTATGCTGGAGGCAAGCTTTTGCTTTTTTTCCGTTGAAGATACGTCGTTGATTAATGTGCTTACCTACGGGGCAAAGGCACATGGCAAATATCCGATTGATGTTTACGGGAAAGGAATCCTGCGCTTTTGTACTTATGTTATTCCGTATACGTTGATTCAATATTATCCGTTGCAGTTTCTGTTAGGAAAAACGCGTCATTGGCAGCTGGCATTTTGTCCGCTTGGAATAATTGGATTTTTGCTTCTCTGTTATTTCCTGTGGCAGTTTGGAGTAAGGCATTATAAGTCATGTGGTTCTTGAAAGTGTCAGGTGAAGGGATTGCCGCTGTAGGAAGGCGGGAATCCCTTTGTTAGTCTACCCGCAATGAGGGGCGCCGATTATAATGACAAGGAATCGGAAAAAGTTAATCCCATAGTTTGAGAAAGGAAAAATATCAGGAGGGAAACAAAAACCAACGAAAACCAACGAAAAGCAACGAAAAGCAACGAAAAGCAACGAAAAACAACCCCCAAAAAGCAATTTTTTTTATGGCAGGCTGGTGGTATTATAAATAAAAAACACTTGACTGCGATAAAGCGGAATGATAACATGGAAACAGCAGGGAAGTAAAATAGAAATGGATAATAGGGCAAACTTATAGAAATATGAGGACGCAAAGCCAGGAGCCTAAGAAGAAACAGGGATACTCTTTATGGTAGTTCGGTTGCAAAATAGTATTATTTTGCAGCCTTTTCTTTTTGCCTTTATAACCTTTCATGCTTTCCTATCAGGAAGGACACAGATATTCCGGCCGGTTTCAAAAAATGGTGAATCCGGCTGTAATATAGAGCGCGTCCTCCCGGCCAGACCGTGGCAGGGAACAGACCGGGGGACGCAGAAACAAAACACCACTAGCGGTAGTGCAAAATAAGTATAGCACTTCTGTTTTCTGGTGTAAACCTATTTATTCCAAGGAGGATGCTGTATGAAAAGAAAGAAGTGGATGGCGGTATGTTTTATTATCGTGATGGTTCTGGCAGTCTGGAAACCGGCTGCTGCCGCTGCGGCGGGAGGACAGGAGGCAGGGTATCAGGGGGACGGCTATGAGGTCAGGGTACAGGTGACCGGGGAATGGGACAGCGGATTCAATGCGGAGGTGGTCATCCGTAATACCGGGGAAACAGGGATGGATAACTGGGCATTCGCCTTTTCCATGCCACATGACATTACAAATCTGTGGAACGGCGTGCTTTCCTCCACGGGGGAAGGACACTATATCGTAAAAAACACGGGCAGCAACCAGGATATAGCAGCAGGTGAAAGTGTCAGCTTCGGGTTTACCGCATCAAAAGACGAGGACATCATCCTGCCGGAAGTCTTTACCCCGGTGATGAAAAGGGAGGTGGTACCGGCAGAAGATTATGAAGCGGCGTTTCATGTGGTAAGTGACTGGGGAACCGCATTCCAGGGCGAGCTGAGGATTACAAACCGTTCGACGGAGGTAATCGAGGACTGGGAGGCATCCTTTGATGCGGATTTTAACATTACGGCATTCTACACGGCAAATATCCTTGCACGGGAAAACGGACGTTATCTGGTAAAGAACAGGGGCTATAACTCCGGTATCCTGCCCGGGCAGACAATAACGCTGGGCTTTGAAGCAAGCCCGGGAAATGCAGGGACGGAATTAAGGGATATGGAACTCTCACAGGTCGTGACAGGAGAATACCAGACGGATGCAGGGACGGATAAGGAAACAGACACAGACGGCGACGGTCTGCCGGATTACATGGAAGAAATGTTAGGCACCTCGTGTACATCGAAGGACACGGATGGCGACGGGCTGACGGATTTTGTAGAGGTCTATTTCGGGCTGGACCCGCTGGTCAGTGATGCCGGTGAGGACTTTGACGGGGACGGTCTGACGACAAGCGAGGAGCTGGAATACGGGACGCATTTCTTCCTTGACGATACGGACGGGGACGGGCTGACGGATTATGAGGAAATAAAGAGATACCATACCAGTCCGACAGAGGCGGATACGGACGGGGACGGACTGGAGGACGGCGCTGAAATCAGGCTGGGATTGGACCCGCTTTCCGCAGACAGCGACGGGGACGGGATACCGGACGGGAAGGAAAAGCTCCCGCAGACGCTTGCAGTCCGGTTTGAAGGCGTGGAGAAAAATGCAATCCTTTCGGTGGAGGTATCCATGGAAGCCACCGGCGAGGTGGAAAAAACGACCAGGATAGAGAATACCTGTGGGAAAGACATATTATCCAGCGGGGTAGTTGGTCTTGTAGGCGTACCAGTAGAAATCACGACTTCCTCTGAATTTGACGAGGCAACCATTACCTTTACCTATGACGAGTCTGTCCTCGGGGAGGTAAAGGAGGAAAACCTGAGGGTCATGTGGTATGACGAGGAAAACAACCGGTATGTCATCCTGGACGGGGAAAGCATACTGGATACGGAAAACAATACGGTAAGCTATAAGACCACACATTTTTCCACGTATCTTGTAGTAGACAGGCAGGCATGGTATGATGTATGGAGCAGGGCGGTTTCCTACGAGAGAAAGCCGGACAGTCCTGCAAAACCGGAGTATTTTGATATCTGCTATGTCATTGACAAGTCCGGCAGCATGTCGGGCGATCGTATGGCTACGGCGAAGGAGGCAATCCGGCACTTTATTGAGGCGATGTACAGCGGTGACAGGGGTGCAATCGTCGGATTTGACGATGATGCGAAGGTATATCAGAAGTTTACGCCGGATAAGACCAGACTGTTCGGGGCGCTGGACATGGTGACCGCAGAAGGTCTGACCAGTGTGGATAGAGGGCTGAAAACGGCGCTGGACCTCTTCCCTTCTGCCGGGGAACAGCTGGAGAGCGGCATCCTGAACTCGAGGATGATACTGCTGCTCTGTGATGGCGACGCTTCCTATATGCCGGATACATTAAACCGGGCGAAAGCCATGGGGGTAAAAATCTATCCGGTATTGATCAGCTCCCATTACGGGAAAGCAGTTTTACAGAGGCTTGCGGATGAAACCGGGGGAAAGTTCTACTATGCCGCCACGGCGGAGGAAATCCGTGAGGCAGTATTCGGTATACAAGAGGCTGCCCTCGGGGAAATCGACACGACCGATACGGACGGGGACGGATTATACGATATCTATGAGACTGCAGGGATGCTCCTGCCAAACGGGAGGTATGTGTACACCGACCCGGAGAACCCGGATACGGACGGGGACGGACTGACAGACGGCGAGGAAATGGGCGTCCTGAAAAGCTTTGAGGAGCAGAGTATAATGAAACAGATGGAGCTGGAATTAAAGGGCTTTGATAGCAAGGTATATGCGGAGTATTTTGATTACCGGAGTGACCCTACCAAAAGGGATACGGACGGGGACGGCTATGAGGATGGAGTAGACCCGAGACGCTTCCGGAAGGACGTGAGGGTAGTCGCAATCAGGGATGCAGAGAGGTTTGTCGAGATATGGGATGGTGATATCAGATATTATGGCGGGTACCAGGGTTGGTATAAAGAAAAACTTGCCCGTGATGGTGCATGTGGGACGGTAGCTGCGGCAAATATTACCGCTTACATGGCAGGTAGGGATGAAAAGTACAAGCAGCTGTATGGATATGATGATTTTAGCAAAGGGAATTTTTTGGCCCATATGAATGAGATGTATGAGTTTTTGAAACCGTTTCGTATTCCGTTCACGGAAATACCGTTAGGCATCTGGCCGATGGGCAGATTTGAAAAGGCGGTAGAAAAGTTTGCTAAGGAAAAGGGGACAGCCTTTAACGGAGTCCGTGATTTCTCGCATTTTACAAGAGAAAATGTAATTAATTATATTGAAAACGGGTTGAAAAAGGATGCACCGGTTGCAATGTTGATAGGATTTAATAACAGATTAAATGATATCGAAGTGATGCAACCAAACGGGCACAGTTGGATACAGTCTTCTTTTGAAACACACTGGGTTGTTATCACTGAGTTAAAGACTGATGATATTACGGGGAAGAGTATCGCCAAGGTATCTACATGGGGAGGCTATTCCTATCTGGATCTGGATGCGTATTTAAAGGGAGAAAAGGTATATCAGTGTCTTCTCTATTTTGAGTAATTGGTGATAGGAAAGGACCTAAAAAGGAACAGGCTTTTCTGTTGCCCCGTTAGAATAGTTTTGCTTCGTAAATTCCTGTTAAACTGGAAAGGGATGTGTTTCCGGTTTAACAGGAATTTGGAAGCAAAATATCGGGTTATTAGGAAATTAAAATTACAGAGTTTACTGAAATAGACTTGTTTTTTATGAAAGGCTTGACATGACAGGATGATGAAGAAAGGAAAGATTATGAAAAAGAAGCTATTTTATCTGTGTCTTGGTACATTGCTAGTGTGTGCTTGCTTTTGGCTCCGATACAGGCTTGTGAACAGACAGTTTTATAAATTTGTACAGGATATAAAATCGGAATATTCGTATGTTGAAGATGTCCAGTTAGAAAATTTTGGACCACATTGTGTGATAACGGTTCATATGGATAAGAACTATTGTGATTATGAAATACTAGAAAAGGTTTTTATTAAGGTTATGGTTGAAATTTGTAAAGAAGTTAATTTTCAGTATTTTGTAGAAAAGTATAACGAAAAAATAGGTGGAAGTCCGGCATTTTTTACCGTGATTTTTTATCAAGAAGGAATTGATAATGAAGAATTATGCCGTTATACCAGCTATAAGGATTTTGAAGTCTGGGAATTAGAGAGTGACCGTTCCGTGAAGTTCTATGTTTCCGATTACTTGCAATAAAATGCGATAGGATTGGATTATCTGTTATAGAGCCGGAGTCAGATATTTAATCGTCAGTGCAAGATATAAAATGTGTATGCGAACGCTTAAGAAGAATTTTTGTATATACGGAAAGAGTGTTGACTAAAACGCTTTTAAGACGAAAGGATAAATACAGTGTTCTTACAGATACGGTGCTTGTCAGGTGTGTTTTAAGTGTGATGTTCATGAGGAAAGAGAGGTGTATTTTTTGGCTGGTCGAGGAAAAGCTATGAAGAAAAAGGTACTCTATTTATTTCTTGGTCTATTGCTAGTGTGTGCTTGCTTTTGGCTCCGGTACAGGCTTGTGAACAGACAGTTTTATAAATTTGTACGGGATATAAAATCAGAATTTGAATATGTGGAGAGTATTAGGGTTGGAGGTCATGGACCACATTGCTGGATAAGCGTTTATGTGGAAGAGGACAGTTGTGATTATGAAAAATTGGAACCAGTATTTATAAGGATAATGATTGAAATCGCCCAAGAGGAAAATTTCCAGTATTTTTCAGAAAGGCATGATAGGTGGGCAGGGGGAGAACCAGTATTTTTTAATGTGATTTTTCATCAAGAAGGAATAAAGAATAAAGCACTATGCCGTTATACCAGCTATAAGGATTTTGAAGTCTGGGAATTAGAGAGTGACCGTTCCGTGAAATTCTATGTTTCTGATTACTTACAATGAAAAGGCATATGGCTTAATTATCCGGCACGCTGTGCTGTGTCTGTCATTGGTATTCTAAGTGCGATGTTCATGGGGAAAGAGGGCGCATTTTTTATCTAGCCAAGGAGGGACTATGAAATACAGAAAAAAGCTTTATATCAAAATAGTGGTATCTTTATCAGTTTTTTGCATGGTTATGCTTCTTTTTCTGCTGTTCAAAAAAGGAAAGAAGTACCCGTTTACATATTCTGAAAGCTCACAATACATACCGATTGCAGATGGTGAGCTGCTGGAACTGACAGGAGACGGCGGGGTCTTCCGGTATAGTAATACCGGAAGGAAAAACCTTATCCTGGAATCGTCGGATATTCGGCATTTGTCGGTGTTGTATGAGGAGGATGTAGTATATATCCTGAGTGTCCATAAGGATGGTTTACTTGCCCTTGGAAGGGACTTTTCCTTTCAGGAGAAGAGAATTGCGAGTTTGGAGGGAGTGAAAAAAGCAGGGCTACAGTTCAACGGTATCGTTGTGCTTACGGAAAGAGGAGAGGTGTATGAAGGGACGATTCCTGGAACCCTGGCTGATTTCTATGAAGATGCTACAGGGGATGTGGAGCTTGTAAAGGTAGAGAACATGCCTGAAATCGCTGATATGTCCGTTACGGAGAGAGACAATGTATGTCTGACTAAAAAAGGAGAGGTATGGGCAAAGGGGAAGTTTGGTATGAATGCGTATGAGGATTATACAAAAATTCCCGTAGAGGTGCCAATAGTACAAATAAGTAATGCGGGAGATACAATATTGGCATTAGATGAGGAAGGGATGGTATATGAGGTAGGACTGGTGTTAGCCGAGAAAAACTGGAGTGGTAGAAATAAACAGTTTACAAAGGTGTTAACTTATGGAAAGGCAGTACAGGTTTATGGTTTTGGTGACCGTGCGGTGCTGTATAACAAGAATGGAACCGTTTACTTTTTTGGTTATATAGGCAGGGGGAAGGGCTATGAAAAATGGGGAGGCAAAGTGAGAGGACTTAAGAATGTAAGACAGGTATTTATCCGGGGAGAGTATATTTGCGTTTTATGTGAGGACTGTCTGTATATACGGAAGGAGCCGTTGCCAAAACGATTCTAGGAATGAGGGAAAGGCACAGCATTTTCTGGACGCTGTGCCTCTTTAGATAGTTGTGCAATAATGATTTTATGGAAGATTGGAAGTAGTATTTTTTTGAAAAAATATAATGAAAAATAGGCGGCGAACTGACTTTTCTTCGCTAATGCGCCACAAAACTGCGGAAGCAGACCACAAAATGTATTTGTTCCGGAGGGGATTCATGGTACAATAAAGGAAGGTCTGATTATACTTTTCCCGGACAAGGGAAGGTCCTGCCGGGAAGAGGGAAAAGAGGTGTCGCATGTTAGCTGTAGTGAAGGGAAAAAACAGGGAAATCAAAGGGGTTCTGCGGGAGAATGACAGGCTGTATCTGGAATCGGAGGCAGGCCGCTACAGGCTGGAGCCGGAGACGGCGCGGACGGTCCGGATTACCTATACGCAGAGGGAGCAGTTTTCTGACTGGAAAAAGCCCGGCGTCCTTTTGCGGGAGCCGTGGAGCAGATGGGAGTATGAGGAGGAGGAGGATTGCATTCTTTTCCGGACGGAGGAGCTTTGTATCCGTATTGACAGAAGGACGGCTTCGTTCCGGTATTTCAGTGCGGACGGAAAATTGTTACTAAGGGAGAGGGAACGGGAAAGCAAGACACTGGAGGAGTTTCCGGTCTATGTGCCGACAGGGGAAGGAATGCGGATAGAGAAGGTAGCTACGCCGGACGGAACAAAGGAGGTGGTACGGGAGGCAGAGCGCGAACGTGCCGGTTCCCTGTACCACACCAGATTTTATCCCGAATGGCAGGAGGGAGAGGCGCTCTATGGTCTGGGACAGCAGGAAGAGGGCTTTTTGAATCTGCGCGGGCAGACCGTCTATGTGCATCAGGCAAACAGAAAAATAGCGCTGCCGGTGCTGGTTTCCAATCTGGGGTACGGACTGTTAGTGGATACCTACAGCCCTATGATTTTCCAGGATACGGCGTACGGCTCCTATCTATACACGGAAGCGGATGTAGAGCTGGATTACTATTTTATGTACGGCGGGACGATGGACGGGGTAATCAGGGAATACCGTACCTTAACCGGAAAAGCCGCCCTGCTGCCAAAGTGGGCGTTCGGCTATTTACAGTCACAGGAGCGCTATGAAACGGAAGAGGAGATTCTTTCCGTGGCGGAGGAGTTCCGTGGCAGGGGAATCGGTCTGGACGCGCTGATACTGGACTGGTGTTCCTGGGAGGGGGATTTGTGGGGACAGAAAACCCTGGATAGCGCACGTTTCCCGCATCCTGCGGAAATGCTTCAGGCGCTCCATGAAAAGCAGATACATTTTATGATTTCCATCTGGCCGAACATGTCGGAAAAATCGGAGAATTATAAGGAGTTTAAAGAGAAGGGGCTTCTTCTGCCGGGCAGCAGTATTTACAATGCCCTGAAACCGGAGGGGCGGAGGCTGTACTGGGAGCAGGTGAAGCGGGGGCTGTTTTCCTATGGAATTGACGCGTGGTGGTGTGACAGCAGCGAGCCGTTTACACCGGAGTGGAACCATCCGGAGGCGGTAGAGCCGGGAAGGATGTACGAGGAATATTATCGTACCGCATCGCTTCATATGCCTGCGGAGCAGGGAAACGCCTATGCGCTGTATCATGCGCAGGCAATTTATGAGGGGCAGCGGTCGGAGGAAAACGGCAATGAGAAAAGAGTAGTCAACCTGACCCGGAGCGGCTATACGGGGCAGCAGCGCTACGCTACGATTCTGTGGTCGGGGGATATTGCGGCGAGCTGGGAGACGCTTAGAAAGCAGATTGCGGCGGGGCTGGGCTTTTGTGCAAGCGGGATGCCGTACTGGACGACAGACATCGGCGCCTTTTTTGTAAAGGAGGGCGGTCTGTGGTACTGGAAGGGGGATTACCCGGACGGTACGGCGGATATGGGCTACCGGGAGCTGTTTGTGCGCTGGTATCAGTGGGCATGCTTTCTGCCTGTATTCCGCGGACACGGGACGGACTGCCGCAGGGAATTGTGGAACTTCGGCGGACCGGGGGAGGCGTTCTATGAGGCGCTGCTTGCGGCAAACCGGCTGCGGTATGAGCTGATGCCGTATCTTTACTCCCTTGCCGGGCTGGTCTGGCTGGAGGATGGAAGTATTATAAAGCCGCTGGCGTTTGCATTTCCGGAGGATGAGATAGCACTCGGGATAAAGGACCAGTATTTGTTCGGAAACGCCCTGATGGTATGTCCGGTAACGCATCCGATGTACTATGGGCGGAACTCGGAGCGGTTAGGGGATGTTCCGGAATGCCGGAGGGTCTATCTGCCGGAGGGGAGCGGCTGGTACGAGTACCGGAGCGGCAGGTATTATGAGGGCGGACAGTGGATTTCCTGTGAAGCGCCGCTTGAGAAGCTCCCGTTATTCGTAAGGGAGGGAAGTATTGTTCCGCGGACGCTTCCGGCGCAGTCGGTTGCCGGGCTGACAGGGGAGTTGTTTCTGGACGTTTATACCGGAAGGGACGGGGAGTTTACGCTTTATGAGGATACGGGCGACGGATATGGGTACGAGAACGGGGAATACCGGACCGTTACGCTGCGCTGGAACGAGCAGGCACAGAAGCTTTCCGTGGACAAGGAGGAAGCTTTTAAGGACAGGAAGGTCACGGTAGGGCTGATTTGCAAGGAGAGTAAGGAAAGGAGCTGACGCGATGAAAGAGGTATATAAAAGGTTCCGGCTCGGGGATATGTGGGCGCTCTATCTGCTTGATACGGATACACAGCTGTGCGGGCTTGCCCTCCTGCCGGACGGGTATCAGGAGCAGCTGACGATGGAGGGCTGGTGGAATATCGAGCCGGTGGTCCAGATGAAGCTTGTGGGGGACTCCTATCCGGAAGGCTTTATCAGCGGGCACTCGATGAAAAACAGCGCTACCACATACGGGCTGCGGTTTCAGGGACAGGAGACGGAGGAAGGGAATCCGTTCAGGATTATTACGACGTTAGAAAAGGACGGTGTCGTGGCAAAGCACATTCTGGAATATCCGCAGGGCAGCTCCTTTATGAAAATGTATACGCAGGTAAGCCAGGACAGGGAGGAGCCGGTGATGATAGAGATGGTGTCCTCGTATAATCTGTGCGCCTTTTCCGGGCTCAGCCCGGAGTTAAGGATGGAGGATTTTGTCCTGCACCGGATGCAGAGCAAGTGGAGCATGGAGGGGAAGCTGGAAAGCACGCCGTTCCTCGACCTGCAGTTAGAGCCTGCATGGCTCCGCATCGGGGCAAACAGCATACGCTTCGGTGAGGTCGGCTCTATGCCGGTGCGCAGATATTTTCCGTGGATGATAGCAGAGGATACAAAATACGGCTACAGCATCGGAATACAGCTCTGCCACCCGGCATCGTGGCAGATGGAGGTCTACAACAAGGACGACAGGATTTCCTTGTCGGGCGGGCTTGCGGACCGGGAGTTCGGACACTGGATGAAGCGTCTCGGAAAGGGAGAGGTGTTTGAGACGCCGGTGGCAGTTGTCACGGTGGCAAGGGAGGATGTCGACGGTATCAGCGAACGGCTGGTATCGGCGCAGAAGGTCAATCTGGAGAATGTGCCGCAGACGGAGCAGGAGCTTCCGGTCGTGTTTAACGAATACTGTACCACCTGGGGCAATCCTACCGAAGAAAATATGCTGAAAATTATTGATATCCTGAAAGGGAAGGGCATCCGGTACTGCGTGATTGATGCAGGCTGGCATGTAAAGAACGGAGCGGACTGGTCCGACATCGGGGACTGGATTCCGAATCCGGACCGGTTCCCGAAGGGGCTGGCCTATATTGCCTCGGAAATCCGGAAGGCAGGCATGATACCGGGACTCTGGTTTGAAATGGAGGTAGCCGGAGGGGCGTCGGAGATGTTCCGGAACGAGACGGAGCTGTTGCACCGGGACGGGTATCCGCTACAGGCGTGCATGCGGCGTTTTCTTGATATGAGAAAGCCTTCGGTGCAGAAGTATCTGGAGGAGCGGGTGATTGACCAGCTGGAGGAGAGCGGCTTCGGCTATTTAAAGGTGGATTACAATGACAGTATCGGAATCGGCTGTGACGGGGCGGAATCGTTAGGCGAGGGACTCCGCCAGAATATGGCGGCATCGCAGCGGTTTTTCCGGAGAATCCGGGAACGCCTGCCGGAGCTCGTCATTGAGAACTGTTCCTCCGGCGGGCACCGTTTAGAGCCGTCCATGCAGGCGCTGTGCAGTATGGCTTCCTTTTCGGATGCGCATGAATGGAAGGCGATTCCGGTCATTGCGGCGAATGTGACAAGGGCAATCCTGCCGGCACAGAGCCAGATCTGGGCGGTGTTACGCAAGGACGACGATGAGAAGCGCCTGTATTATTCCCTGTGCAATACGTTTCTTGGAAGAATGTGTCTTTCCGGCGATGTGTATGACCTTGCGGACTGGCAGTGGGACATTGTAGAGGAGAGTATCCGTTTCTATAAAAAGTGCGCCCCGGTCATTAAAAACGGGCGTAATTACAGGCAGGGGCCTTTGCTAAAGAGCTATCACCATCTGCGCGGGTTCCAGACAGTCTGCCGCAAGGGCGCGGAAGGTACGGCAATGCTTGTCGTGGTACATACCTTCGAGGAGGCGCCGGAGGAGCTGGAAATCACACTCCCGGAGGCAGACGGGGCAGTATGGAGGCTTCCGGAGAAGTTCTGCCGTAAAGAAATTACCGCAGAGCTGCGGGGAGAAAAGCTGCGGCTCTGCGGTATGACGGAATATGACGGAGCAGTAATTCTGTTAGAGCGGGTTTAAGCGTTGATTCGGTTGATTGGAGTTACCGTCCTTCTGTTTCCGGTGTCTTCAGGGTCAGGCTGTACGCGTTTCTGCGGAAGCTGCGGAAGCATGCCTGTCCAAGCGGCGTGGCGGCAAGAACTTCCTTTGCCGCCCGGATGACGGCAGGGAAGTCCCACGCGATAAGGTCAAGATATCCGTAGAACTCTCCGGTGGCGCCGCCGGTAAAGGTCGCCGCATCGGCTCCGGCTTTTTCTAAAATCCCTGCCTCTATCCGGTCCCGGAGAGGCAGGATTTCATTTTTCCCAATCCCCTCTAACGGCCAGTAAAGAAAGCCAGGTACGGCACCGTCCCGGTACAGAAGGTCCATGTAATAGTCGTCACCGCCAAAATAAGCGTTGATTAACGGCAGACAGCAGGTCATGCCTACGAACACATCCGCACGGAGAGGAGCGTCCTCCTCCAGGACAGGAGTGCTCTGGTAGCCGGTGTAGCATTCACAGGCGGCTGCCGGGTCCGCGGAGGCGGACCAGCCGTCCGGGTCAACCGTAGCTTCAATATAGGAAGGCAGCTCTGACAGAGGAAGGCTGTCTGCACCGGCAGGAGCAGACAGAAGCCGGACATCGTCGATATAGCGCATCGAAGCGATTTCACCCAGCACCTGGTCGAGAAGAATATAGGCGAGAGAGTAGGCATTGTTCTCATTTGCCTCCAGTAACGGAAGCAGCTTTTCACAATAGAGGGAAAGGGCAAGCTTCTTGCCGGGGCGCTCCTCTGCCCGGACCGTAAAATCGGCAGCGGCAACCTCAAGACCGTGCATCCGCATGACATAATTGTCAGACCGGGTGCGTCCTACGAGGATATTCCAGTGCTCTTTGATATGCTCCGGCGCATGCTCTGCAAAGTAAACAAGTTGGAACAGCCGGACCCGGTTTCCCTCCGGCGTAAGAATCAGATTGTATTTTTTACCGTCAAAGCCTAATTCAAAGGCAGGACCGTCAAAGGCAGCGGAAAGTATCTCCGAGCAGCTGGTAATCAGCTCCCTGCCGGTATCCTCCGTCCTTGCCCGGTCCATCAGGTTACGCAGGCGGGCTTCCGAGGCCGTAAAAGCAGCCCAGGCTTTCGCGGTGCGTGTCCGGAAAGGTGTGATGTGTTCCGGGCAGGAAAGGTCTTCCTCCGGGTTCGGATGGTTGGTTTTAACGTCAGCCATAGTGGTTTCTCCCTTCATGTTTCCTTTTGTAGTTAAGTTTATTATAACACAATATGTCCTGTTGGCAAGGAAGTTTAAGAAGCCCAAGATTGACAAAATGAAAAAGAAGTGATATTATCAAAAAATAGCATCTGATTGTATGGCAGGAACAGGCAGTAATGAGTACCCCCCCTTTGGAAACACCGGGTTTTCTATGGCGATATAAAATGATATGGTAAGCTGCAAGGAGATAAAAGGAGATAACGAATGAATGACAGGCATTTGTTTTTAACTTCAAGCGGATTGACAAAGGATATGATAAAATCCTTTTTTGATCTTATAGGGAAGTGTCCGGAAGAAGTGAAGATACTTTATATTCCGACTGCCGGAATTGAAAATGATGGTGCAAGGGAAGGCATTGCCATCTGTTTGTATGAGCTTTCATTGATGGGGATTCGTTCCGAAAATATATTTGTGTATAATTTAGAATTGATTCTGTCAAAGGGATATAAGCGTACCTATTCGGCATATGTGACAGAGGAGCCTATAGTGAGCAGGCTCATGGGCACAGAAGAATTAAAAGAATTCGATGCAGTTTTTGTCGGTGGCGGAGATAGTGCCGTCCTGTGCCGTGAAATGGTCAGGACAGGATTTGACGGTGTGATGGAACAAGCTGTCAACGCGGGTCTTATGTATGTTGGAATTAGTGCAGGGAGTATGTATGCGGCAGGTAACTTTGAGGATGGATTAAGTATAATTCCGAATCCGGTAATACCACATTGGAATGGTGACAGGTTAAAGAGTTTGCCAATGGATTGTGGGAAAATTCAAATTGCAGACGGACAGGCGGTTTATATTGAGGGTGATAAGATTTGTCTGATATAACCCGAAATGAAAAGGAGAAGCTACAATGAATCAGAACAATCAACTTTTCCGGTTGAACAGGGACGACGATAGGTAGCGCTTGTATCTTTGAGGTTTCACAGGTACAAGCGCTTCCGGTGTTGTGCCTGTGTGGATTCATAGCAATAGACAGTAAAAGAGCCACATAAGGTAGAATTTTAAATTTTCCTTATGCGGCTCTTTTTTATGCACACGCCGCGGAAAGGAAGTTATGCCCTTACGGGCATCCGCGGCGGCGCGGCGAGTAGGGGAAGATGGCTCTTCCCTACTCGATTGTGCAGGGGTGCGCAGATGAATTTATCGCTTACTCGATGCGGTCTATGCTCCGCTTCGGTCGGTGCTAAACGTGCGCCACTGGCGCACAGCACCCCGCGGGGTATTTGACTGTGAAGGAAGGTTCCGGGGTATTGAAAAGCTGCGGAACCCCGGGAAAGAGCTAAGTATGTAAGAGCATGAAAGGATGTGATCGAATGGGACAAAAAGACGATGTCCTTA
Source organism: uncultured Lachnospiraceae bacterium (assembly GCA_910579465.1). Classification (GTDB taxonomy): domain Bacteria; phylum Bacillota; class Clostridia; order Lachnospirales; family Lachnospiraceae; genus SIG307. Next base: position 434,232 of record CAJTUB010000001.1, read on the forward strand.
CGGATGATAGGCAAAGCGGAAACTTAAGACTTCAGAAGTCTGTCTGACCGGCTGTGTCTGTGTTGCGGCATGGTACGGGAAGGAATCAGGGCAGCGCAGAGAAAGAGAGGAAAAAGAAATGATAAAGATGATAAATGGAGAAAGAACGGAGCGCACGGTGTTGCCGGAAAGCTTAAAGCAGTATATCGGAGAGCAGGTACAGATTCACGGAAGTATTTATAAAATCAGGAAGATGAGGGGCTTTGCCTTTGTACTTCTCAGGACGGCGCGGAGTATCGTCCAGTGCGTGTATTCGGAGGAGAGGGCGGAGTTTTCCCTGGAAGAGCTGCAGGAGGAGAGCTGTGTGTGCCTGACTGCGGAGGTGGCAGCGGAGGAACGTTCCCGTACCGGGTATGAGCTGCTGCTGATACGCGTACAGATACTGTCAAGCCCGGAGGAGGCAAGTCCGATTGTGATTCACAATAAATTAGTGGATACCTCGTTGGAAAATCTCTTAAATTACCGTCCGGTAACGCTCCGGAATGAGAAGGAGCGGGCAATTTTTAAGCTTCAGGAGGGAATTACCCTTGGAATACGGCGGTTTTTACGGGAAAACCGGTTTACCGAAATCCATACGCCGAAAATTGTTTATTCCGGCGCGGAGGGAGGCGCGAACATTTTCCGCATCGATTACTTTGGCAGGGAGGCGTATCTGGCACAGAGCCCGCAGTTTTATAAGCAGATGATGGTGGGCGTATTTGAACGGGTGTTTGAAATCGGACCAGTGTTCCGGGCAGAAAAGCACGATACCTCAAGACATTTGAACGAGTATACGAGTGTAGACCTTGAAATGGGGTATATTGAAGGCTTTGAGGAGCTGATGCAGACAGAAGCCGCCATGCTGCGGGAGATGATGCGCTGCTTAAGGGAGGAATGTCCTTGGGAGCTGGAGCTGCTTTCGGTAAAGCTGCCTGAAATCCGGGAGATTCCGGCAGTCCGTTTTCTGGAAGCAAAAGAATTGATTGCAAGGGAGTATCACAGGGAAATCCGGGATTATGAGGACCTTGAGCCGGAGGAGGAAAAGCTTCTTTGTGAGCTGATACAGAAGCAATATGGCAGTGAATTTGTTTTTGTAACGCATTATCCGACGAAAAAGAGGCCCTTTTATGCCATGGAAAGTACAGAAAATCAGGAAGAGACGGAAAGCTTTGACCTTTTGTTCCGGGGGCTTGAGGTTACGACAGGAGGGCAGAGAATCCACACCTACCGGGAGCAGCTGGGGAAAATGGAGCGGCTTGGTATGAACACGGAGCTGTTTGAAAGCTATCTGATGATGCACAGGTACGGGATGCCGCCGCATGGCGGGCTGGGGCTGGGGTTAGAGCGCTTTACAAGCAGGCTCTTAGGACAGGAAAATGTAAGGAGGGCAACACTGTTTCCGAGAGATGTCGGAAGACTGGAGCCGTAAGAAAGGAAAGGGCACGGCGTCTGTCAGGCGCCGTGTTCTTCCTCTTCCGGTTTTACACTATGTTCTTCGATAATGGATTCCTCTGCGGTTTCTTCGGGAACCCATGCCTGTTTAAAATTCGCGTCGCGGAACAGCGCGGCAAGTCCGGTAATCTGCTTCAGACGCAGGATTTCGTCCTTTTCCATGCCGAGATGCTTGGAAATCCAGGCATCACTCCGTCCCAAATCATGTAACTCCCGGACGATATTGCCCATAAGGTCAACGTCATGGACTCCTCTTGCCCGGTTATGCCGCACGGTGCTTGCCATACGCTGTGCCAGAGGCTTGTCAATGACAGAGACGGGAAGCATACCGTTTTCCCGTTCGTAAATATCCTTGTGCTCCAGCATGACCCGGTAGCGGTGGAAGCCGTCAACAATGACATACAGGTCATCCTTCGGGGAGTAGTAACAGACAACCGGCATCGTGTAGCCATCTTCCTTGATGCTGTCATACAAAAGCTTCAGCTCGGGCGGGGCAACTGTATTCGGATTATAGGTATTCGGTATTACCTTTTCAATCGGTACAGGTTTTACATGATAGACAGGACTTATGTATTCCAAATTATAACGCCTCCAGACTTCTGTATTTTCTTTTGATTCGTTCAATCCGTTCTCTCTGTTTTTTTGTTTCTGCAAACCCCATTGATTTGCAGGCATGGTCATTTTTTAAAATGCAGATACACATACGCTTCCAGCTTGGAATTTCTCTTGTAGAAAGAATATTGTCCGTATGGTCAGGAATCTTTTCTACAAATATAATCCTTGACTTTTTATCAAGCGTATAGTTGGATACGCCGTTTCGTCGGATTTTGTAGCCCTTTTCAGTCAGCTCACGAATGGTTTCCTCGGAAAGTCCTCCGCCTGTTTCATGCCAGAACCGGATGGAGGTTTTAAACTTTTCGGTATATCCTTTTCGCAGGCGCTTCGGGAGCGTGCTGAGGAGAAATTCGGTATAGGACCTCCAGGTATGCCCCTCCGGAAGCTTGATATTCCGGTATGCCATGGCGGAGGTTTTGCCATAAATTGCGGTAAAGTTTGCGCCCCGCACACGGCCCAGAAGCCTTACCCATGTTTCCGGCTCTAACACCCGGTATAGATGCAGGCTTTCCTTTGCATAGTCGTTGAAAGGAGAGGCAACGCGCATCTGCTCCGGCTTCAGGCCGGCTTTATAGTACAAATCATAGAGCGGATTGTACGCATAATCAAACTTATAATTTGCCGTCCAGACATCATTTACGGTCCAGTCATAGAGGGGCGTGCCGCACCAGACATCCTTAAACATTTTGGAAATCCAGCACGTTCCGTTGTAACCGTATTTTTTATGTACAATGGCGCTGTAGCGCTGCAGGGATTCGGCAGCCCTTGTTCCGAGCAGACAGATGGTCCGGCCGCCGCCATGGACTTCCCGGTACCATCTGCCGAACTGTTTCGCAAGGTTCTCCTGATGCATTTTATATTTATAGTAATAAAAAGGGTTGTTTTTCATATGAATCACATAAGGCTTGTCCGGCATCGGCCTGACCCAGATTTCCTCTTTGGTATCGTCCCACGGATACCAATACATTTCATAACTGCTGAGCGCCGTTCTTGTTGCCATGGGCAGACAGAGCCAGTATGGTTCAATCCGGTCAAGATTTTTTTCGAATACAGCCTCAACGTATTTTGTTGTAACGGAATATTGTGCTTCAAAATCCTGATGAAACACGCCTAATTTTTTTGTGATATTATGTGCTTTCATATAGTCCAGGACAAGGTTTAAAAGAAGTCCACTGTCCTTTCCGCCGCTGAACGAGACATAAACATTTTCAAATTCCTGGAAAATGTAGTCCATACGGCTCTGAAACGCTTCGTATACATTCATGTCAAGATATTTCCGCATCATTTCTGTCACCCGCCTTTTGCTTATTATACGACAAGCGCTGACAAATTTCAAGTTTTTCACATGAACTGTCGGGAATCAGGCAAGGCAAAACATGCAGAAACTTAGAAAATTTGATTTTTTATTGACAGAGACAGTATAATGTGATAAAGTAAAATTATGGAAATTGTAAAGCATGATAATTGGGAAGGCAGAGTATAGGGCCGGGAGTTTCAGAAGGTGTATAGCTTTAATTGATTATGGAATTTCCCAGAGGAGTCCGGCTGCAAAAGTTTGATTTGCAGCCGTTTTTCTTTGCCATCTGATTTGTTTTTTGTCTGGTGATACATCTGCATTATAATATGCTGTATTTGTATGTCATAAAGGAGGAAACGATATGGATGAGACCAGAATCAGGGGACCCGGAAGGACGAAGGACGGTAGCCAAAGGAAGAAAGTATAGGAAACAGATAAGAGAATGGAGGATAAAAAGATGAAGAAGTTCAAGAAGATGAAAAAGCTGGCAGCAGCAGTAGTTTTAACCGGAATGGTAGGGGCGGCAGGCGCCGGGGCGGCATATGCGGCAAGCCATGCAACCGGTTGCAATTCCCAGTTAAAAAAGGTAATTTGTGATGAATATAGGCGACCGGAAATGGCAGGTTACCATTTGCTTTATACGACACAGAACGGAACGAAAGTATATTGTAATATGACGGCTGGAACTGCCAATCATGAAATCAGGTGTACAAACTGTGATGTGCTGTTAGGTACTTCCTACAGGACCTGTGAGATAAAGCACCAGTACTGCCCGATGGAGACGGGACTCTGTCAGTATTAAAAGGGAGGCATAGGTAAGGGGCTTTCTTCCGGAAGGCTCCTTACAGATAGAGTAAAGATATTTATTTCAAGGAGGCTTTTGGATAATGGAGAAAAAAAGCAGGAGATATGCGGCAGGTGTTCTTTGTATATTTTGCGTATTTTGCATGGCAGCATGCAGTAAAGAAACCGGAGGGCAGGGGACGCCGACGCCTGCCCCGACACATACGACAGAGCTGACGCCAACATCCGTCCCGACACAGGGCGGGACCCTGACCCCGACGCCGGTTAAGAAGCCGACGGGGACGCCTGTGCCGACGCCTGCCACCGGGAATCTGGCGGAGCTGGTTACCGGTACTGCATGGGAGCTTGGCAATCTGCAGGGAAACCTTCTCAGCGAAGGCTGGCTTTGTGAGAGCGACGGGGAGCTGTATTACAGCGATTATAACAACGAAGGCTTTTTATGCAGGGCAAAGCCGGACGGGACAGGAAAGCAGGTATTGTCGGAAGAGATTCCTTCCAATATCCAGGTGATGGGGGACTGGGTTTATTACAGTGCCTACGATGGTACAATCAATCGTATCAAGAGAATCCGGAAGGATGGCGGGGAAGCGGAGGTAATCGGGGGGGACGCGGTAGCTTACATGCTGGTGACAGAGGACTGGATTTTTTATAATGCCGGTGATTACATTGCAAAGATGCGTCCGGACGGGAGCGAACGCACCGTGCTTTGTGAAATGCAGGAGAATGCAGGGGGAGTGGAATATGCCTGGCTCAGTATTTACGGCGACTGTCTCTTTTGCGAGGATGTATTGGGAGGGCAGAAGCTGTATGCGGTAAAAACAGACGGAAGCGGGCAGCATCTGGTGGAACAGGATGTGATATATCCGGTCGTACACGGGGACTCCCTGTATTATTTAAAGAGGTCGGGAGGGGTACAGGTATTCTCTTTTCCTACGGGAGAGGGGAAGTTTATGAAAGGGATGGAGATGTCACGGTCGGTCTTTTATAACGGGAAGCTGTATTTTAATCATGCGAAAGGAATTTTTTGTATAGGAGAGGACGGGAAGGAAGAGCAGATTCATTCCTATATTCCGGAAAAGCGCAGTGATGTGGATTTGTTATGGGCAGCATGCGGCCGGATTTATTTTGTGAATTACGCAGATAAGGATGCGGCGGAGTTAACCCTGCAGTATTTTGAACTGGAAACAGGAAAAACAGGGATTGTCCGGTAATAAGGAAAGGAACGGGGAGAATGCGATGTGGAAACAGATGGGAAGAGCTCTCTTTTTTCCGGTGCTTTTTTTCCTTATGGCGGGTCTGTGCGCCTGTCAGAAGGAGAAGGAGGTAATAAAGGAAAAGGAGCCGGATTTTGTTTATCCGGCGGAAGAGGTGACGGCGTTTGCCCCGGGGGCAGACGGCTGTCTGTATGTCTGCGAGGCAGATGAAAGGATTTGCAGGTATGATAAGACGGGGGTACGGATGGAAGAGGTTCCGGCAGGGACAGGGAAGTATGAAGCTCTTTGTGCGGCGGACGGCAAGCTGTATGCGGCGGTTTCCAAAACTGTCATGGAAAGCGGTTATGAAATGGAAAGCAGTCTGCTGGTGGAAATTTCACTGGAGGACGGAAGCGTAAGGAGTTTATATGAGAATCCGCCGCCGTCGACGATAACCGGTATGGAACTGGTAAACGGGAGTCTGTATTTTCTTGAACTGGTGCCGTATAATAATGCGGAGGCTGCGGCACTAAATGACCCGGAGGGCGGCTATTTCTACTACGGGGAAAGGCTGATGAAGCTTGACCCTGCTGCCGGTGAGGCAGAGGAAATTCCTGCAGAGCGGCTGAAGGGGTTCTGTAAGAAGGATGAGGAAAGTCTTTGGCTGTATGCGTACGACATGGATATGGGAGAGTTTTGTTTTATGGAGTATGACGCAAAGAACGGAACCTGCGGGGAAAGGCATTATGGGGGGCAGGCGATAAACGGTTCTATTAAGAACCTTGCCTATGACAGTACCTACGGGAAGCTTTTGCATGTAGATGGATTTAAAGCCGCCATGGTGGCAGTCGAACCTGAAAGTGCGGAGAACCAGACCAGTGTGCTTGGGACAACGGCGCTGCTTAAAAACTGGAGCTCCCTGCAGTACCAGGACGGCTATACCTATTTCCTTTCCGGAGGGAAGGTAACCAGGATAAGGAACAGCAACTATATCCGGGACAATGCCCCGTTAAAGATTTACAGTACCTCGTTTTATGACCTCCCGGAAGGGACAGGGTTTAACCTGAACCTGGAGCATGTGGATGAGGAAACGATGGCAATGGTGCTGATGGCAGGGGACAGTGACTATGATATGCTGATCCTTTCCACGGCGGAGCCGTTAGCACGTCAGATACGGCGGACCGGCGCTTATGAGCCGCTGAACCAGATTGAGAGCGTAGCCCGGTATCTGGATACCGGATTTGATTATATCAGGGAAGCCGCAACAGCGGAGAACGGGGCGGTATGGATGCTTCCATACGAGGTAGACTGCAAGGTGCTTCTGTATCATCCGGAGCTCTGTGTCCGGTATGGAATAGAACTGGAAAGCGGATATACCTATGAAAAGCTGCTTCAGCTGGATAGGGCACTGGTGGCTGCCGAGGAAACAAATCCTGCGTATTATGAGCTGAATTGCTACAGATTGTTTGAGGTAGCATTGGAGCAATATCTGGCAGATTATGCAGTCGTACAAGATTCGGCACAGTTTGATACGGAGCTGTTCCGCCGGTATTCCGGACTGATAAAGGAGGAATACGGACGGGAAAGGGTGCCGTCCCGATACAGCCAGGTTGCGCCTGGAAATGTAATAAGCTTACTTGGAAAGACAGATGAGCAGATTGCAGCGGATTATGCGGAATACTATTCTAATGTGGCTGTGGCAATAGTAGACAAACGTTTTCTTTCCCACAAGCATGGCCTGATAGGGGGAAGTATATTTGATATTTTTCAGTACGACTTTTTTAAGGTGAAGCCGTTTCCTTCCCTGGAGGAAGAGAAGCCGCAGAAGGGTATGGCAGAGGCCGTATTCCTTGTGCTGAATCCGAAGTCAAAGCATCTGGAGGAAGCAAAGGAGTATCTTGCGGTACTGGCGGAGTCTCTTAGCTCAGAGGAGAGCATCTACCGTACGAAGGAGCTTAGCGGTACTTACAATGCGTTCGAGCAGAGCGTCCATGCGCTTTACGGGGATGCAAGAATTGTATTTTCCTATCCGGACGATGTGTTCTGGGCGGAATATGCAAAATATCTGAGCGGGGAAAAGACGTTAGACGAGGTGATACCGGAGCTGGAACGGAAACTGAATACGTATTTGAAAGAATAAAAATTATGACAGGTGTAATAGGGTGTCAGGGAGTATGCGTATAACTATAATAAAATAAGTTAGGAGGATAGCATGGGTCACATATCGTCCGGACCGGAAAAAGGGTCATTAAAAGTTCGGTTTTATTTTATGTCACTTTGGCTTTTATTTGTTCTGATTTTTTTGCTGACGGTTGATGTACCTGTTTCTTTTTCTCCTGATGCAAAGTTTATTGGCTTTGCAGAATTACTCAGGCGTAATGTGTTATCAATGATATCACTGGGCTGTGCAATAGTCAGCCTGATATTGGCTAAGAGCTTCCAATACCGTTGGGCTGGTGTTACGAATCCGCCGTATAAAATTAAAGCAATTAAAAATGAAAATTACGAGTATCTTACATTTTTGACCACATATATCATTCCGTTAATCTGTATTGATTTGACAAAAGTCCGTTATGTGTTGGTACTCACAGTGTTATTGTTGATTATCGGATTTATTTTTGTCAGGATGGATTTGTATTATGGAAATCCTACCCTTGCTTTGATGGGATATAGGTTATACCGTGCTGAAATTGAAGGGATAAATCCGCCGTGCGGCATTATTCTTATTACGAAAGACCGTTTGTCCGTGAATGCTTCAATTAAGTGGATAAAGATAGATGAATTTGTATGGATTGCTAAGGAGGCTAATAAGTGACGGCAGAAGAATTGAAAAATAAAATCAATGCGATACTAACGGAAAAGCATTCGTTACAGGTTTATTTACTTCTGAAAAGGAACGAGAATTTTGAACTGCGGCTTGCCGATATCGAGGATGATGCGTCGCCAGAGCTTGAAATATTGTTTGAAGGATATATCCGCAGTCGTATTTCAGAGAATGCAGATTTGCAGTTATGCCAGCTGTCCACAGATGATGAAAGGGAAAATGCAATTTATCATTATGATTATGAAACATATCCGGAAGAACTAGAGATTCTTAAAGGGTTTAATATAACAAATGCAATAGAGGATGTTCAAAAGTTTAATTTTAAACAGGATGATTTAAGTACATTATTTGGATACGTCATTTACTTTGGAACAATGCAGAACGGGCTGGTGCTATTCAAAAAGCATTATCCGGTATTGCTGATAAAGCGTGACAGTTTTTTGTTAGGAGCGAAAAAAGATAAAGAACGATTTGAAAAAGTTTCAGGGGATGATATTATTCGTATGAACGGAACGGTTCAGATTCTTCGCTTGGATGGTGAACTTTATGTAATAGATATCAGGATGCTGGAACGGAATATGGGCTTTACCGAATTAATGAAAAGGTCTGCAAGTCTTGCTGTTGACGCAATAGAAAAGCTTGCTATAATAGAAGATATCGAGGTATTAAGAGATTCTGCAGAAGACATCAGTTTCGCAAGAAAATTGTCCAAGACCCAGAAGGCTTCGCCTATTTTCAATCTGAATATCTCTAAAGAAGCAGTCATTGAGTTTACGAAAGTAACGCCGGAATTGAAAGGGAAATTTAAATATAGTGAAGATGGAGGGACAATACGACTGGGCAGCAGGAAGTCGAAGGATGCTTTTATAAAGCTTCTGAATGATTCATTTTTGCGCTCGGAGCTTACAAAGCAATATTATGAGGCATCTGCTAAGGCACAATTGTACTCTGAGGCGTAATTATTTCCGAAACGCATTGAAAAAGCACCGGGTTTATGGTAACATAGGTAAGAAAATGTGTAGAAGATGAATCCAGGAGGGCTGAGACAATGGAGCAGTACAAGCAGGAATTTATTGAGTTTATGGTGGACAGCAGGGTTTTGAAGTTCGGTGAGTTTACGCTTAAGAGCGGCAGGAAGGCTCCGTTTTTTATGAATGCGGGTGCGTATGTAACCGGCTCGCAGCTCAGGAAGCTCGGGGCGTATTATGCAAAAGCAATTCACGATACATACGGCGATGAGTTTGACGTGCTGTTCGGACCGGCCTATAAAGGAATCCCGTTAAGCGTGGCGACGGCGATAGCGTATAGCGAGCTTTACGGGAAGGACGTCAGGTATTGCTCCAACCGTAAGGAGGAAAAGGACCACGGGGATGTCGGGATTCTCCTCGGGCATAAGCTGCAGGACGGCGACCGTGTGATTATGATTGAGGATGTTACCACCTCCGGTAAGTCGATGGAAGAGACCGTGCCGATTGTAAAGGCGCAGGCAGAGGTAGAGATTAAGGGACTGATTGTTTCCTTAGACCGTATGGAGCGCGGAACGGGAGATAAGTGTGCGCTGGCTGAGGTGGCGGAGACCTATGGATTCCCGACAGCGGCAATTGTCACTATGGCAGAGGTAATGGAGCATTTATACAATAAGCCGTATCAGGGCGAAATTGTAATTGATGATACGATTAAGAAGGCAATTGACGCTTACTATGTGCAGTATGGAGCAAGGTAGCAGCAAGTGAGTAAAGGAGGCATTTTATGCAGGACGAAAAAATTTACAAGACAATGGCATCGGTGGGTGTCTGGGATTTAGTGTTAGGCATTGTAACAGTGATTACAGGCGCACTCGTAGGAGCCGCGCTGATTGTGAATGCCGCAAGACTGTTGAAGAAAAAGTCAGAGATTATGTTTTAAAGATATGTTCTGTTGTTAAGGGCATTATATGCCGCAAGGAGTGAAGAAGCTGGCGTACGAAAGGCAGCGGCTCCGGGCGGGCGACGGCATACAAGCAGCCGGAATATCTGTCCGAAGGTAAAGGAATAGGATTGTAAGCCGGGGCGGCGCGGAAGGCACGGTCCCGGCTTTATTTTTAGGAAATACCGTATTGTATCAATGCGTGAAGGAATACCTCCGGGAAACGGTTATTCCACCGTTACCGATTTTGCAAGGTTCCTCGGCTGGTCTACGTCAAGTCCGCGGTAGGAGGAGGTGTAGTAGGCAATCAACTGCAAGACAACCGCCGCGGTAAACGGCGTAAACTCACTCCCGGTTTCCGGCAGGGTAATCAGTACGTCGGCAATGGATTTGTCAACCGAAGGAGCGTTCTGAGGCGTGGTGATTAAGATGACAAAGGCGCCGCGGGCGCAGACCTCCTTTACGTTGGAAATCATCTTGGCGAATACGTCCGGCTGGGTTGCCAGGGCGACAACCGGGATGCCGGTCGTCACAAGGGAAAGCGTTCCGTGCTTCAGCTCGCCTGCGGCATAGGCTTCGGAGTGGATATAGCTGATTTCCTTCAGCTTGATGGAAGCCTCGCAGGAGAGGGCGTAGTCGAGTCCCCTGCCGATAAAGAACAAATCGTGGGAAGGGGTCAGGCGCTTGCTGAGCTCCTTTGTGATGTCCTTATTCAACAATGCCTCCTCAATGGCGTCCGGGACCTTTAAAAGTGCATCCATGTAGGCCGAGCACTGCTTTGCGGAAAGCGCCCCTTTGGCGTAGGCAAACCGGAAGGCAATCAGGTAAAAGGCGGCAAGTTGTGCCGTATACGCCTTGGTGCTGGCAACGGCAATTTCCGGACCGGCATGGGTATAGAGGACATAGTCGCTTTCCCTGGCAATCGAGGAGCCCTTTACATTGACAATCGAAAGCGTCCTTGCGCCCTTTTCACGGGAGAGGCGTACGGCGGCGAGCGTATCGGCGGTTTCGCCGGACTGGGAAACCGTAATCACCAGCGTGCGGCCGTCGATAATCGGGTCCTCATAGCGGAATTCAGAGGCAATTTCCACGGTAACCGGGATACGGAGCAGCCGTTCCATTAAAATCCTGCCGGCAAGTCCCGCATGCATTGCCGTGCCGCAGGCAGTGATAATGACGCGGTCTGCGGAAAGGAACAGCTCATCCGGAATCCCGTCCTCGGAAAAGCTTGGAAGGAGAAGCTCTCCTTCCTTTTTGATGCGCGGCCTTAAGGTGCGGAGCACCGCCTCCGGCTGCTCATGGATTTCCTTTAGCATATAGTGCTTGTAGCCGTTTTTCTGTGCCGCGGACATGTCCCAGTTGACGCTTAACATCTGCGGCATGACCGGTTCGCCGTTTAAGTCGGTGACGGTGACGGAGTTTTTCGTAAGCTTTGCAATCTGGTTTTCCGGCAGTACGAAATATTCCTTGGAGTAGCGCAAGAGCGCAACCATATCGGAAGCAACGACAGAGCCTTCCTCCGTGTTGCAGATGACGAGCGGGCTGCCCTTGCGGATGCAGTAGATAACATCCGGCTGGTCCGCAAATAAAATGCAGAACGCATAGGCGCCCTCCAGACGTTTTGCTGCCTTTTTGATGGCATCGTAAGCATCCCCCTCATAAAGACTGTCGATGAGCATCGCAGCGATTTCCGTGTCGGTCTGGGAAACCGGGGTACGCCCGGTCCCCGCAAGCTCTCCTGCAAGCTCATGGTAGTTTTCAATAATGCCGTTATGAATCAGGGTAACACGCCCCGCGTGGTGCGGGTGGGCGTTCGGAACGGTGACGCCGCCGTGGGTTGCCCAGCGGGTGTGGCCGATGCCGCAGCCGGAGTCTAAGGAAGCCGGTACGATGTTCCTTAATCCGGAAACCTTACCTACGGATTTTATGATTCTGACCGGGTTCTCTTCCTTGACAAAGCAGGCGATTCCGGCACTGTCATAGCCGCGGTATTCCAATGCGGCAAGTCCCTCTAACAGAACCTCCTTGGCATCCAGATAGCCGGTAAATCCGATAATTCCACACATAATTTTTCATCCTTTCTATGCAAAAAAGCACAACAAATACAAAGGACACGGAAGTGTCCCGACAACGGGGAATAAAAGCTCCGTTTCTATGCCTTTGTTGCATGGTCTCCCATGTTTTTCTCATAGAATACGCAGCGGAGTGCTGCGGAACGGCATCCGCCGAATTTTCGATTACCGTTCACCTCGTCGACCGGCCCGGGGCGTCTTTTCCGCGCTGACCTCATAAATAAGTCACCCGCAGAAGAGAAAGCCGCAGTATGGTACATGGCGCTAATATTATCCTATGTAAGCCCGCGGATTGTGTGCGGGATACAAGGGAAAGCATTTCTGCATGTATTACTATAGCAGATGCAGGGGGGAAAGGCAAGCAAAATATAGCGTTTCGTTCCTGCATTTTTATGTAACGCTGGAAGGCTCCGGAAATTTCATAAGCCTCCGGGTGCCGCTTATTCCCGGAAAGCAGTCATTTCATTCCTTTTCACAAAAATAGCGAAAAAATCTGCCGATATAATAAATAGCTGCCACAACAGGCAGGATAAAAGCAGAGGTGATGTGGTTTGAAGATAGCAGTGGTCGATGATGAAAAAGTGATACGGGAGCAAATCTGCGCACTGATAAAAAAACAGATGCCGGGGGAGCAGCCCAAGGCCTATGCCTCGGGGGAAGAACTGCTTTCGTCCGGGGAACGGTTTGATATTATTTTTCTTGACATACAGATGGACGGCAGAAACGGTATTGAGACGGCAAGGTGTCTGCGGAAGCAGCAAGAGGAAACCGTCCTGATTTTCATTACGGGAATCCGTGAGTATGTGTTTGACGCGCTTGACCTGTATGCCTTCCAGTATCTGTTAAAGCCTGTGGACGAAAAAAAGCTTGCCGGGGTACTGGAGCGGGCAGCAAAAGAGGTGCAAAAAAAGAATGAGCGGCGGGGGCTTTTTATTAAAACACGGAATCTTACGCTTTCCCAGGCAGATATTTTGTTTATTGAAAGCAAGGCGAAAAAGGTGGAAATCCATGTTGCGGGTGCAAAGGAAAGCATAGAAATTTACGCGTCGATGGAGGAGCTTTTTAAGGAGCTCGGGGAGGAGTTTTACCGCTGCCACCGGGCGTATATCGTAAATATGGCATATATCGCGGAATATAGCAGCGACAGTATCCTGCTTACGAACGGGGATAAGGTTTATCTGGCAAAAAAGAAGTACGGGGAGTTTGTAAAAGCGTATATGTGGTATCTGCAGAAGGGAGGGGTGCCTGGTGTATAAAGCAGTCAATCTGGTTTTCGCCGGAATGCTGCTTGTGTTCCAGGGGTACTGTCTGCAATATTTCTACGGAAGCTTTCTGGAGGGCAGGCTCCCCGGGAAATGGCAGAACGGGCTTGCAGCAGCGGTGTGTTATATCGTGGGCAGGCTTGCAGTCATCTGGCTGGCGCCGTCTGAAACCGGGGACTACCGGGCAGCGATCGGAAAGCTTATGCTGTCACTTGGGATTTTGTCCGTTCTTGCCCTTTGCTTTTATCAGGGCTTCCATCTGATTACGGTTTTCCTTGTGGCTGCGTTCCAGGCAGCAGCGGACTTAAGCCGCTACGCGGCGGCAATCCTGTTTGGCGGGCTGGGCGGGAGGCTGCCTGACCTATGGAACCAGTGGATGGAAAGAGGAATCATTACCTCGGAAAAGGTGTTCGGGCTTGCGGTAAAGGGCGGGGTGCTCGGAACACAGTGCCTTCAATATCTGGCGATTGCCCTTCTGCTGTATTGGTCGTTAAAAAGGCTGGTACGGGGTTTTCAGGAAAAGGAGTATCCCATCCGCAGGACGGAGCTTTTGTTTCTGCTTACGCCGGCAGCGGTAGGGCTTCTGCTCTGTACGCTGCTCCGCATTATCATGATTACGGTGGAGGACAGTGTACCGGAGCTTTTATATGAAAGGTATCCTGTGCTGATTTTCCTGCTTCCTGCCATTCTGCTCTTAGCGCTGCTTTCGATTTTATGCGGGGTGAAGCTGTTTCAGGACATGATTTGCCGTAACCGGGAAAGAAGTGAAAGGATTGTCCTTGAAAAGCAGATAGGAAGCCTGCAGGAGCATATGGAGGAAATGGAGCGCGTTTATGCCGGCATACGGAGTATAAAGCATGACATGAGAAATACGCTCTCGGTCATCGGACGTCTCTCTGCCGGAACCGGGACGGAGGAAAGGGAGGAGCTGCAGGCGTATCTTTCGGAGTTCCAGCGGAACTTTGAAGCGCTGGAGCTCCGCTTCCGGACAGGAAACACGGTGGTGGATACCCTGCTCAATATGAAATACCATGAAGCGGTGCGCGAGGTGCCGGGGCTGAAAATGGATGCAGACAGGCTGCTGTTTCCGCAGGAACAAGGCGTCCATAGCTATGATATCGGCGTTATTTTAGGAAATGCGCTGGACAACGCAATTGAGGCGTGCGGGAGGTTGGCGGCAAAGGAACCGGGGGCGGATACCTTTATCCGGCTTACCTCCCTGCAGAAAGGGAATTTCCTGATTTTAAAGGTGGAAAACAGCTTTGACGGGCACCTGGCAGGAAGGCGGACAAAAGACCTTCCTGCAACGGGGAAGTCGGACAAGAAATCGCATGGGATAGGCCTTGCAAACATCAGAAGTACGGCAGAAAAGTATCAGGGGACAATGGATTTCAAAGCGGAGGGAAGGGTGTTTATCCTGTTGGTGATGTTGAAAAATGAAAGAAAGGAAGAGCCAGAAGGGCTGTAATAATTTATCAAGGAGGAAAAAGTAATGGCAGTTTCAGGAGTAACGGAGTACACAAGTACCTATACGGCAGGCAGGACAAACGGAAGCAGCGGGCGAAGGAGGAGGGCGCAGGAGTATCTGGGCGGGTTGAAGGAAAAATATCCGGGCGTAAATATTACGGTGGCAGATTTTGGAAACGGAAAACAGGAGGATGCCTATCTGTTTGGCTGCAGCGGCGGCAATCATGTTGTGGTTTCAGCAGACATTCTGGAAAAAATGGCGAAAGACCCGGCAGCTGCAGCGGAATATGAGAAGGTAATCGCAAAGGTTCCGGATTCAACAGAGGAAATGAAAAGCAGAATTGCGGCGCTCGGGGGAGAAAATCTGGCCTGCGGGGTAGCGATTGATAAAAACGGGAAGGTCTCCTATTGGAGCGTCAGCAGATATCACAGGGACAGAAAGCCGGAGACGGATTATAAGAAAACATTGCAGGAGCAGCTGGAGGAAAAACGCGCAAAGAAAAAAGAGGAGGAGGCTTTAAAGGAAAAGAGGCTGGCAAAGGCGGAGTCCGTGGAAAGGCTTCTTGAAAAGCTGCGGGCGAAGGCTTCTGTAAAGGCGCAGGAAGAGGGCAAGGGGACACGGCTTGATTTGAATATATAAGAAGGAGGATTTTATTATGCGGATCGGAAATAACAATCAGGGAATCTGGCAGCTTTTTTCAAGGCTGAACGGAGGGTGGAAAAATACGAATACCAATATGCCTTTTGGCGGGGCACCGGCAGGGCGCTCCGGCGCCGGAGGGCGGAATACGCTAGCGGATCTTTTGTCCGGACATTATAAGAATTCGTACGGGGTAGAGGGGATGTGCGTCACCGGGAGAAGCGATTACAAAAAGATAATTCCGGTGTCGGATGAAATGAAGGAGCATGTTTTGAATGACGTAAAACGTGCGTATTACAAATACAACGGGATGTCCGGGGAAAATGAGGCGGAGTGGGATGCGTATTACCGCAAAAATAACGAATATTTTAAGACGTTAAAACGAGAGGACCGTTTGTCTGCCTGCTGGACGCTGAGTCAGCTGCATTTAGGAATATCAAGGAAGGTCACGGAAGCAATTCAGGCAAAGGTGCCCGGATGGACTGCGGGGAAGGCGATTCCGGAAGGGCTGTTGGATGAAATCTTTGCAGAGGAGAGTATTACGGCAATGGTATCCGGGAAATCAGGTGTAGCGGAAAGCCTGGATGTGAAAATCTGAGGTCAGTACAGAAGAGGACGCATCCGGGCGGCTTAAAAGAATAAAAGGAGGAAAAAGCGATGGCAGTAACAGGAATCGGAAGCAGTTATCACAATAGCTTATACGGGAAAGGGGATGCTTCACAAAATAGCGGGGCAGTAAAGAAAACTGAGGCGGAGGATAAGACGCAGGCACAAGCAGGAAAGGAAAAGAATGTCGGGGGCAGGACGGCGTCGGATTATTATTCCTATTTAAAGGAGGAATATGGCGGTGTCGCAGACGGGACGGTCACAATATCCGGTGAATATTTAAAGAAATGTGCGGGAAATTCCAAAAAGGCGAAGGAGCTGGAGGAGTTTTTAAAGAAGATACCGGAGCTTGAAAAGCAGGGCTATGAACAGCTTTCTGCCCGGAATAAGGCATTGGGCGGGACGGTCACATATTATCAGCAGACATGGACTGTTTTAAAGGATGGAAGTATACAGAGCACCGTATACTCCGTAACAGATACGGGAATGACAAATGCGGAAAGAATGAAAAAGGGATTGGAAGAACGCCTGGAGAAAAGGAAGGAGAAGAAAGAGGAGGAAAAGAGAAAGGAGCAGAAGGAGGAAAAGGAAGAGCAGGCCATTGGCGCGGAGAAAGGTACGGAATACAGACCGGCGCCGGAAGCAGAAGGGATAGGGATGGAAATCCGGTATGTGCAGGCGGAATCCGAAGCAGAAGCAAAGGCAATGATGCGGAGGGAAATGCCGGTAGACGCATATCATCCTGAATTTGACGAAAGGATTTAAGCTATGACCGGAAGGTGACGGCTTATTTAATCGTATCTGCTAATAGAGACAGAAAGGCCTCTTTTGTGCCCTCCCTGAATCCTTTTTTATCAAGAGCCAGCGTCATACTTCCTTTTACAAAAAGAATAATCAGATTTCTGGTTTCGATATAGTTTTCAACATCCGAAAATTGAATGCGGTGATTCCCATTTGAGGAAGTGACAGAAATATCCTCACCGACCTCCACGCGATAGGATAAGTCCGAATTACGAAACAGGGTGCCGACTCGTTCTTGTTCTATTTGAATCGCTTTCTTTTTCCTGAGCCAGAATAACGCTATGATGAAGAGGGGGGCAAGTTCAAGCAGCAAAAGGACAGGCCGTTTCATAACGGTTGACAGCACTGCAATCAGAAGGAAGACCACAAACATAGAGCAGTATCCGGCCTTGAACTTGCAATCCCACCATGTTCCTACGCTTTCTTTGAGGATATCCGGCGTGTATTCATACTCATTGACAAAGTGCTGCATATGATTTCCTCCATATTTCGGTTGGTTAATAGCTTTATTATAGCACTTCATTTCCGAAAATGAAATAGGAATGACTCAAAATGACAAATTAAGAAAACTCAAGAAGAAAAGGATAGAAAAATTCCCGGTCTTGTGCTAGAATGAATGTCAGCAGAAAACCTGACAATGTAAAGGGAGAAAGAGAAATGAGCAGAGCATCCGGGAAGAGGAAAAAACGGCTTTGGGCGGTTATTTTGATAGGAATTGCGGTTTCTTTGGCGGCAGTTCTGATATTTTTTATGCCGGTCATTTGGAATGCGGCAAGGTATGCCCTTTCTTCCCCGGCAGAGTATTACCGGTATGTGGAGGAGAAGGCAGCAAAGAAAAAGATTTCTGATTTTTGCCAGTGGTACGCGGAAATAGTAGAGAAGTGTTCGTTTACAGAGAATAGAAGGGGGGAGGTTTCGCTTCGTCTGGAAGCGGGAGATGAGTTCTGGGAGCTTATCGGCACCACGGTTTTCGGTACGGCTGCCGGAAAGGAGGCTTCCGGTATTAAGGAAGTCGGGCTGGATTTCTCCGCAGCCGCAGAGCAGGACGGCGTCCGGGCAATGCTTTCCGGGGCTTTAAGCCTGAATCAGCTCCGGGTGCTTGATACGTCGGTATTCGTGGATTTGCAGCAGGACAGTGTGTGCGCAAGGATACCGGAATTTTCCGGGGAATGCCCTGCGATTGCCATAGAGGAGCTTATCGGGCTGGATTCCGGCGACTTAAAGGAGTTCCTTGCCCTGCTGCAGCAGTTTTGCAAGGCGATGCCGAAGGAGGGGGAGCTTAAAAGGCTTCTAAGGCGTTATGTGTCCCTGGCACTCTCCTGCGCAGGGGAGGCAGAGAGCGAGAAAGAGATTGTAAAGGCAGGCTATGTAATCAAGGAATGTACGGAGGTGACTGTGACATTTGACGGCGCGGCAGTGCGGGATATGCTTGAAATGCTGCTAGAAGAGATGTCGGCGGATAAGAAGCTGGAAGCGCTGGTCATGGAGGTACTGGAGGTACGGGAGGAGGAGAACGCAGAGGAAAAGTATCAGTGGTTTTTAGGAAAGGTCGCGGGGCTTTCGGGGTATCTGGAGGCTTTGGAGGATGTCGGTGAAATCAAAATGACGGTCTGGGTGAACCAGAAGGGAGAAATCATCGGGAGAAGATTTTTATTCGGAGACAAATCCGAGTTCAGCTATATTGCACTTGTTGACGGGAAAAAAATCGGGTGCAGGATCAGGTTAAGGGTAGGGAAGACTGTAATTTTGCTGGAGGGAGGCGGAGAAAGGAAAAGAGAGCTGTACTCGGGCGAGTTTGAGTGCAGTGTAATGGGACTGCGTGTGGCAGAGATTTTTGTTACCGACTTTAACTTAAAGGACTGGAGGGACGGATACCTGAACGCGTCAGCAACGATTTCACCGTCCGGGATGCTAAAGACGCTTTTAAAGAGAGCTGCCGGGAACGGATTTTTCCCGGAACAGCCAAAGCTCATTCTTTCCATCGCAGAGGACAAAAAAGAAAGAGAGATAACGACTGCTCTCTGGAACGGGGAAGAGGTATTTGCCGCCCTTACCTGCAGGCAGACGGAGCGCATAGGGGAAAGGATTACGGTTCCGGAGAAGGAACAGATGGTACTGTTTGAGGACCGGGCGGCGTTCTTTGGATGGCTGAAGGAAGCAGAGAAAGAGAAGGTTCTGGAAAAGCTGGAGGAAGCGGGAGTGTCCTCTGTCTGGATACAGGCAATCGACAGGTTTCTGCCCGAGCCGGAATAAATGGTATTCTTATATTCCACAGCTTTTACAGCAAATCCTTGTGCATCCGCCGGAGGCTCGGAGAAAATTCAGACTCTTTTTTCTTGACCTTGCCCCAAGGGCAGGGTTTATAATGAAGAAAAAAAAGAAAGAGGTGCCGGTATGGAGCGGACTTATACTATCGGAGAGCTTGCCAGGCTGGCGGGAGTCTCCGTAAAGACCCTGCGTGTGTATGAACGTAAGGGTCTGCTTTTTCCTCAGAGGAACAGGCAGAATGGCTACCGGGTTTATACGGAGGAGGCTGTCAGGGAGCTGGAGAAGATTCAGCTTATGAAGTATCTGGACTTTTCCCTGGAGCAAATCGAAGAGTTTCTAAGGCGTTATGAGACAGTGGGGAGAGAAGAGTTGCTGCTTACGCAAAAGCGGCTGCTGGAGCAAAAAAGGGCATGGCTGGATTCCGTGATTTCCTGTGTGGAAAGGGCGGCTGTGGAATGCAGGGAAGGCAGACCGGATGCGGATACCTTTTTAAAGGCGCTTGGAAGCATTGTAAAAAACCAGAGGGCAGACGAGCTGGCAGGCTTACTTGGCAGATATTCGGATGAACCGCGGGGCTGGTCCCGTTTTGTTTTTTCGCAGGCAGGCTTATGTCCGGAAATGAATATACTGGATGCGGGAGCAGGCTACGGGAATCTCTGGCGCTATAACCTGGAACGGATTCCGGACGGGGTGCGGATTACCTGTGTGGATAAGCATAATACGCATGCGGATGGGTTTTTGGAATATGTTAAGGAAAAGGAAGGTACGGGAGAGCTTCCGGAGGGGCAGTTTTCGTTTTTATGGGGTGACTTGGAGCAGATGGAAATTTGTGAAAAATTCCATTGCATTTTTCTGAATCATGTGGCATCATTTATTCAGGAAAAGGAATGTCTGTATGAGAAGCTCCGTAACCTGCTTTCAGAGGATGGCGTGCTGGTCTGCACCTGGGGCGGGGTGCTGCTGTTTGAAACTATAAGATTGCTGTTTCGGGAGTTTTGCGGAAATTCTACGATTGTAGAGCGCCAGTGTGCCAAGGTCGCGGCGCAGTTTAAGAAAGCGGAGGAGGAGCTGTTCCGGGTATTCCCGGGGGCAGAGCGGCGCAGCTATATCCTGGAGCTCCGGTTTGATACGGCAGAGGAGTTTATGGACTATATTTTTCAGGCATGCAGACCGGCGGAAGCGGCAGCAGGACAGAGGAGAGACGCATTTTTGCAGTTTTTGCGGAGCAAAAGGCGCATAGCGGGAAGTTATAGGATTACCAGGGACACCTGTCTGTATCTTTGCAGAAGGGAGGCGGGACAATGCCTTCCAGAATGATTCACTACCTGGTAGCAGAGCGTGTATCGGCGCAGCTTCCGATTGCGGATAAGAACCGTTTTTCTATCGGCTCCCTTTGTCCGGATATGTCGTGGCGGGAGGACGATTCCAAGCGGCGGACACATTATACGGAGTTTAAGGGAGAGAAAAAGGGGATGAATTGGAATACATTTGTCAGCCGTTACCGTGAGGAGATGAAGCAGGATGATTTGTATCTCGGGGTGCTCTGCCACCTGATTACGGACAGTATCTGGTTTTGTGAAATGGCAGAGCCGCGTATCCGTGCAAAGGCAGGCTCCAGGGAGGAGCGTCAGCAGGGCTTCATGGCGGCGTATCTGGATTTTCATCGGCTGAATTATCTTTTGCGCAGGGAGTTCGGGCTTACGTACGAACTGACGGAAGACAGGAACATTTCCTTGGACGGTATACATCAGGAGTTTTACGACGACGTGTTTGGCGGACTGCGGGAGGATTTTTTTGAGGAACCGTCCGCAGAGAAGGAAGAGCTTACCGTATACCCTTACGAGGCTTCGGTTTCCTGCATCGAACACTGTATTGCAGTATGTATCGAAGCGATTGCGGCCTTCCGGAAGGGGGAGGCGCTTCCTGCGCCTGAAGAATGGTTTGTTCCGCGCCGGGAATAGCACGGATTCTGGCGGGAGATGGCAGAACTGCCGGAGCTTGATTATGAAATCGGAAAATGGGAAGATTGTAAGCAGAGAGGAGTGAGGAAATGGCAAGTTTATCAGAGTATTTGTTGTGGCGCGGGGATATTACGTTTGACGAGGTATCGCTGAATGTGGTAGACGCCCTGTTACTGTCCCAGGTTTCTTATCTGGATTTTAAAGGAATCATCGGGGATGAGGAGGAACGGCAGGAGGCTACTCTGGCGCAGGTTTCAAAACGGTACTGGGAGCTTCATACACAGGAGGAGTTAGAAAACTGTGTGTCGTTTGCCCTGCGCACTACAGGGATTCTGCTGCGCGAAATGGCACAGACAAGGCGCTTTTCCTCACTTCTGCTGCGGAATTATGCAAGCCGTCTTGATACGGAAGTGCAGGAGCAGTTTGCCGCGGTTGAAATCGTGCTTGGAAAGGGGGAGAGCTATATTTCCTACAGCGGGACGGACGATTCCCTGATTGGCTGGAAGGAGGACTTTAATATGTGCTTTCTCTCCCCGGTTCCGGCACAGACCGACGCGCTTGCTTATCTGGAGCGGATTCTGGAAAATGGGAACAAGAGGGTTTATATCGGCGGACATTCCAAGGGCGGAAATCTGGCGGTGTATGCGACGGTAAAATGCAAACGGATGTTTCACGGAAATATTCTACGTGTTTACAATTTTGACGGACCGGGTTTTAGCCGGGAGTTTATTGAAGGCTTTCGTTATCAGGATGTGAAGGAGAAGATAGAAACCTGGGTGCCGGAGTCTTCCATTATCGGCATGCTTTTAGAGCACGAGGAGGCCTATCAGGTAGTTAAGAGTAAGCATAATGGAATTATGCAGCATGATGTCACTTCATGGGAGGTCATGGGCTCAGGCTTTATCCGGTTACCGGAGGTAAAGCCGGCCAGCAGGCGGATGGCAGCGGGAGTAAAGGAGTGGCTTAGCGGTTTGAAGCCGGAGGAACTGGAGTTTTTCTGCGACTGCATTTACGAGGTTTTGAGCGCAACCGAGGCCAAAACGCTTGCTGATTTGAATAATGATAAATGGAAGAGTGCCGTAACAATTATCCGTTCCTATAATACAATGGATAAGAAGGCAAAGGAAATGCTGCTTGCCCTCGTAAAAGCAATGATGGGAATTAATGTGAAACGGGAAGTGCCGGAAAAAGCGGCAAAGAAGGAGATAAAAGAAAAAGAGGAAAAGGGAGAAGCGAAAAAAGCGAAGCAGACGAAACAAAAGTAGCCTTTCAGACGAAAAAGAAACGGGTCCGGTATCAGGGAGGAATCGGCAGAGGGACATGCGCAACAGCCGGTTGCTTGATTGACGCAGCGAACGATGGTATACTCAGGTCGAGGTGATAAAAATGGAGACAAAAGAAATTATTACAGAACTGCGTACAAAAAACGGATTTACGCAGGATGAACTGGCACAGAAGGTATTTGTAACCAGACAGGCAGTATCCCGGTGGGAGCTGGGGGAAACCGTGCCGAATATTGAGACGTTGAAGTTATTGTCTAAGCTGTTCGACGTGTCCATTAACACATTGCTCGGCTCTCCGCGTAAACTGGTCTGCCAGTGCTGCGGTATGCCGTTGGATGACGCTGCCACAAGTAAGGAGCCGGATGGTACGTACAATGAGGAGTATTGTAAATGGTGTTATGCAGACGGGAAGTTTGTATATACCAGCATGGAGGAGCTGGTGAATTTTCTGGTTGACCATATGTCCAACGAGAACTGGCCGCCGGAACAGGCGCGCGCGTTTTTAGAAGAACAGCTGCCAAAGCTGAATCATTGGAGGAGTGGCGATGGCAAGGAATGACAATCCGCAAGCGGTCCGTTTGATTGACAGCTTAAGACAGAAGGTCGGAGCGGAGGATGCAAAAGAGTTTGATAAGACGCATGCGCTGTCAAAGAGTGCAGATAGTAAGAAAAAATTTGGATGGGCAAAGGATGTCTGCACATATCTGGAAGCTCACTACGAGGAAGAGACGATTGTAAAGGTCAGGAAAGAATGCCGATGCAATGACGGAAAATCTATTGCCAATAAGCTTTTGAAATATTTGCATAAGGCAGGGAGCATCAGACAGTTTGTGGATGATTTTAACCGGCAGGAAACCTTTGCGTTTCTGGAGTATCAGACAGAAAACAGGATAGTGTTTTGTTATCCGGAATGTTATTGTGCCTGTGTGAAGCGGGTTCCGGAGGAGTTGTCGAGGACCTGGTGCTATTGTACCTTAGGAAATGCGGAGGGAATATTTAAGCGGGTGTTCGGAGAAGGGATCAGGGTATCGCTTTTGGAAAGCATTAAGACCGGGGCAGACCGCTGTGCGATAGAAGTCGAAATAGAAGGGGAAACGCAAGCAAAATAACTATTGACAGTGCCGGGAGGATATGATATACTGACCACAGTATCAGAATAAATAATCTGCCTTCCGGCGGATTGTTACCGGGGCTTGTACCGGTTTCGACGGGGGTTTTGAAGCTAAGGAAGCCATCCGTGATCCGGAACCACGTTAAAATCCGGAATTTAAAGATAAACGCTGAAGATAATTTAGCATACGCTGCCTAATGGCAGCTGTCAGACCTGACGCACCTACACGTCAGGAAGCTGGCATCGATGATGTAGGAAACGATATACGCTAAGCTTTGCGCGTATAGGCGTATTATGAAGCTACTGAAGCTTACAGCCTGTTTGCCGGCGGTAAGCGGAGGGAATGCCAAATGACAAACTGTGATGGGAGATGCCGTAGCGGAAGGGCTTTCGGACAGGGGTTCAACTCCCCTCAGGTCCATGCTTTTTTACCGTTTATACGGGTAAAAGTCAGACAGCACGTGATATTTCCAAAGGTATCAGGTGCTTTTTTCTTTGCCTTTTAATGTCCCGGTAGCCATTGACAGCCAGCGGGATACAAAATGCGGAGACTTAAGTTAATATCCGGACGGAGTCCCGGGGATTTTCCGGATGATTTCCAATGCGGCTTCCGAAGGTGTCATTTCGGTAATATCAAGCCTGGGCCAGAGAATGTGTTCGAAGGCCTTTCTTGACGGGTGGAGCGCAGTCTCGATACGTTCTGTACTCCGGCTGTCCTTATGCAGCCGTTTGAGCTGCTCCTCTTCACTGCACCAGAGGAGATAGGGAATAAAGTGGTGCGGGACTGCAGACAGCTGGTGCATTACAGCTTCAAAAACCTCTCTTCTTCTCCCATGAAAGCCGTATGAAAAAATGACCGTCTGGATGAGCGGGCAGTGAAAATAGTTAAGAATCATGTCGCTTATGTTTTTGGCAATTGTCGGAATGGTAACGGCGTCCAGTACAAACGGGTTCATAAACCGGCAGGGGTCAGAATCCACATAGGCAGAGTGGGGCAGATTCATAACAATTTCCTTACTGATTGTGGTTTTTCCGATTCCGTTCGGACCGCATAAAAAAAGAAGATTTTTCATAGGATAAGCCTCGCATTTTAGTGATATTGTTGGTTGATTTTACTATCAATTCATTTTTGTGTCAAGGGGGCGCGCCAGGATAAGGACAAATAGATTGCTTTTTGTGCCCCGGTATGTTAAAATCTATCTCGAATCTTTCAATTCAAATTGAAAAGTTAAAAAAGTAATCAAGAGGAAAAAAGATGAATTCAAAGTACCGGCGTACGATGTATGCGTGTTTTGTAGGCTATATTGTGCAGGCGGTTGTCAATAATTTTGCACCGCTTTTGTTTCTGACCTTTCAGGAGTCCTATGGGATTTCGATTGCAAAAATAACATTTTTAGTGACGTTTAATTTCATATTACAGCTTGCAGTGGATTTGGCGTCGACTGTAGTGATTGATAAAATCGGTTACCGGGTTTCCGTTGTGGCGGCACACTTTCTGGCGGCAGCGGGTCTTGTTGCACTGGCAGTTTTCCCGGAGGTATTTCCGGACCCGTTTGCCGGGCTTCTGACGGCGGTCGTAATTTATGCGGTAGGCGGAGGGCTTTTGGAGGTTGTAATCAGCCCTATGGTGGAGGCCTGTCCGAGCGACAATAAGGAGGCAGCCATGAGCCTTTTGCATTCCTTCTACTGCTGGGGGCAGGTAGGGGTAGTGCTGCTATCCACGCTGTTTTTTGTGTTTGCCGGAATTGAGCATTGGAAGCTTCTTGCCCTGCTCTGGGCGGCGATTCCTTTTGTCAACGGACTTGTTTGCACCAGGGTGCCGATTGCAACGCTTCTTCCGGAGGATGAAAAGGGGCTGTCCATGAAAGGATTGTTTTCCAAAAGAAAGTTCTGGGTGTTTGTGCTTTTGATGTTTTGTGCAGGAAGCTGTGAAATGGCAGTCAGCCAGTGGGCGTCCGCGTTTGCGGAGAAGGGACTTAAGGTCAGCAAGACCGTGGGCGACCTGGCAGGGCCGATGCTGTTTGCGGGAATGATGGGACTTTCCCGTACCTTATACAGCAGGGCAGGGGAAAAGCTTGTGTTACAGAAAGCAATGCTTTTCTCCGGGATGCTTTGTCTGGCAAGCTATCTTTTGATTGCATTGTCGCCGCTTCCGTGGCTCGGTCTTGCCGGCTGCGGGCTCTGCGGCTTCTCGGTCGGGCTTTTGTGGCCGGGGACCTATAGCCTTGCTTCGGCGCAGATAGCGAAGGGAGGAACCGCAATGTTTGCGTTTCTTGCCCTGGCAGGGGACCTCGGCTGTTCCCTGGGGCCTACGCTGGTGGGCAGGATATCGGCGCTGTATGGGGATAACCTGAAGGCGGGAATGCTTTCGGCGGTTGCGTTTCCGGCGGTGCTTCTGATAGCACTCTTACTGAACCGCAGAAGTTCTTCGTAACCCGGACTCCGCCGGTCTACGGAACCTTTCGGGATTACTAAAACTGTGGAAGTGCAAGGCGGTTTTTGTCGCTCTTGACTTTTGTCAGAGGGTCTGTTATACTAAAGGGAAATTGTGACTTTAACGCAATAGTGTGCTGATTTGGTTAAGATAGGTAAGTGCAAAGATGCGAATAAACAGGAAGAAAGGTGGAATCACTTATGAAAAGTGACGCAGTGAAAAAGGGTGCCACACAGGCGCCGCATCGCTCCTTGTTGAACGCACTTGGTTTGACAAAGGAAGAACTGGATAAGCCGTTAATCGGTATTGTAAGCTCTTATAATGAGATTGTACCGGGTCATATGAACCTGGATAAAGTAGTGGAGGCAGTAAAGCTCGGCGTGGCAATGGCAGGCGGCGTACCGCGTGTTTTCCCGGCAATTGCGGTCTGTGACGGAATTGCAATGGGCCATATCGGCATGAAGTATTCCCTTGTGACGAGGGACTTGATTGCGGATTCGACGGAGGCAATGGCACTGGCGCATCAGTTTGACGCGCTTGTCATGGTTCCGAATTGTGATAAAAATGTACCGGGTCTTCTGATGGCAGCGGCGCGTCTGAACATCCCGACGATATTTGTCAGCGGTGGCCCGATGTTAGCCGGTCATGTGCACGGTGAAAAGACCAGTCTTTCCAGTATGTTTGAAGCAGTAGGCGCGCATGCGGCAGGAAAGATGACAGAGGAGGAGCTGGATTATTATGTAGAAAACGTATGTCCGACCTGCGGCTCCTGCTCCGGGATGTATACGGCAAATTCCATGAACTGTCTGACCGAGGTGCTCGGTATGGGCTTACAGGGGAATGGTACGATTCCTGCAGTGTATTCCGAACGGCTCCGTCTTGCGAAGCATGCCGGCATGAAGATTATGGAGCTTTTGGAGAAGGATATCCGTCCGCGTGATATTATGACGGAAAAGGCGTTTCTGAATGCGCTGACCGTCGATATGGCACTGGGCTGTTCTACGAACAGCATGCTGCATCTTCCGGCCATCGCACATGAGGCGGGGGTAGAGCTGGATGTGGACATTGCCAATTCCATCAGTGCAAAGACCCCGAACCTGTGCCATCTGGCACCGGCAGGGCATGCCTATATTGAAGAGTTAAATGAGGCAGGCGGCGTGTATGCCGTAATGAAGGAGCTTGGCAAGAAGGATTTGCTGAACCTTGACTGCATGACCGTAACGGGAAAGACCGTCGGCGAGAACATTGCCCCGGTCTGCAATAAAAATCCGGAGATTATCCGTCCGGTGGAGAATCCGTACAGCGAGACCGGCGGGATTGCCGTGCTGAAGGGAAATCTTGCTCCGGATTCCTGTGTGGTAAAGCGTTCCGCGGTGGTGCCGGAGATGCTGAAGCATGAGGGACCGGCACGGGTGTTTGACTGTGAGGAGGATGCCATTACGGCAATTTATGCCGGGAAAATCCAGGCGGGCGACGTTGTGGTCATCCGTTATGAGGGACCGAAGGGTGGTCCGGGTATGCGGGAGATGCTTAATCCGACCTCGGCAATTGCCGGTATGGGACTTGGTTCAAGTGTGGCGCTGATTACTGACGGAAGATTTTCCGGCGCAAGCCGCGGTGCTTCGATTGGTCATGTCTGTCCGGAGGCAGCCGTGGGTGGTCCGATTGCCCTGGTAGAAGAGGGAGATATTATCGCAATCGATATCAATGCAAATAAGATTGACGTTAAGATAAGTGACGAAGAAATGCAGGCAAGGCGCGCAAGATGGCAGCCGAGAGAGCCGAAGGTGACAACCGGATATCTGGCAAGATATGCCTCTTTGGTTTCTGCGGCATGTAAGGGCGCTGTGCTGGAGTTGAAATAGAGATAGAGGAAAGGAGTGTAAGCATGGAATTAAATGGTTCTCAGATTGTACTGGAGTGTCTGCTCGAACAGGGTGTGGATACCGTATTCGGATATCCGGGCGGCTCAATTTTAAATATTTATGATGCGTTATACCATTACAGTGACAGAATCCACCATATCCTGACCTCGCATGAGCAGGGAGCTGCCCATGCGGCAGACGGGTATGCGCGTGCGACCGGGAAGGTCGGCGTTTGTATGGCAACCAGCGGTCCGGGGGCGACAAATCTCGTAACCGGGATTGCGACGGCCTATATGGATTCCGTACCGGTTGTTGCCATTACCTGTAACGTAGGCGTTTCCCTGCTCGGAAGGGACAGCTTTCAGGAGGTTGACATTGCGGGCGTCGTAATGCCGATTACGAAGCACAGCTTTATTGTAAAGGATATTACAAAGCTTGCGGAGACAATCCGTCGTGCGTTTAAGATAGCCCAGAGCGGCAGACCGGGGCCGGTGTTAGTGGATATTACAAAGGATGTTACCGCTGCGGTTTACGAGTATGAAGCGGCAGTGCCGGAGCCGGTAGAGCGTGTAAAGGACACGATTACCGAAGAAGATTTGTCAAGGGCAGTGAAGCTGATTCAAAAGTCTGAGCGCCCGATGATTTTAGTCGGCGGCGGCGCGGTAATCTCCAATGCGAGCGGCGAGCTGGCGGAGTTTGTACGGAAGGTGGATGCGCCGGTTGCTGACACCCTGATGGGGAAGGGCGCATATGATGGTACGAAGGAAAACTATACCGGTATGCTTGGAATGCATGGTACGAAGACTTCCAACTATGCAGTAACGGAGTGCGACCTGCTGATTGCGGTCGGTGCCCGTTTTTCCGACCGGGTAACCGGAAATACCAAGAAGTTTGCAAAGGGGGCAAAGATATTACATATCGATGTCGACCCTGCGGAAATCAATAAAAACATTCTCAGTGATGCTTCCGTAATCGGTGATATCAAGGAAGTGTTGGCGATTTTGAACAATCGTATTGAGCAGAAGTCAAATCCGGAGTGGATGTCTCATATTCTGGAATATAAGGAAAAGTATCCGTTGCGTGTCCCGGAGGGACTTTCCGGTCCGTATGTGGTGCGCAGGCTGTATGAGGCGACAAAGGGCGACGCGGTCATTGTAACCGAGGTCGGACAGCATCAGATGTGGGCGGCACAGTTCTATTCCTTCCAGAAGCCGCGTACCTTGCTTACCTCCGGCGGTCTCGGCACGATGGGCTATGGTTTTGGTGCCGCTATGGGCGCAAAGATCGGCGTGCCGGAGAAGCGCGTTATTAACATTGCGGGCGACGGGTGCTTCCGTATGAATATCAACGAGCTGGCTTCTGCGGCAAGGAACCGGATTCCGATGATCCAGGTAGTCATCAATAATCATGTACTTGGCATGGTGCGCCAGTGGCAGTCCCTGTTTTACGGGAAGCGTTATTCCAACACGACCTTACAGGACGGCGTGGACTTTGTAAAGGTAGCGGAAGGCATGGGCGCAGAGGGCATGACGGTAACAAGCAGGGAGGAGCTTGACGAGGCAATCCGCCGGGCATTTGCAGCAGAGGGACCGTTTGTAATCGACTGCCGGATTGACAGTGATGAAAAGGTCTGGCCGATGGTAGCGCCGGGCGCTCCGATTCAGGAGGCATTTTCGGAGGAGGACCTTGATGAGAAAGTGAGTAATTCATAAGAAAATAATTGACGCATGTTGTCATTTGTTTTATAATTGAATCGATTATCTGTTGCAGGAAGCAGCAGGGAAACAGAATGGAGGATAAAGAAATGGGAAGAGTGTATAATTTTTCCGCAGGTCCGGCCGTGTTACCGGAGGAAGTATTAAAGGAAGCAGCAGAGGAGATGCTGGATTACAAGGGAACCGGCATGTCCGTCATGGAGATGAGCCATCGTTCCAAGGCATACGAGGAAATCATCCAGACTGCAGAGAAAGATTTAAGGGAACTGATGAATATTCCGGATAACTACAAGGTGCTGTTCTTACAGGGCGGCGCTTCCCAGCAGTTTGCCATGATTCCGATGAACCTGATGAAGAATAAGGTGGCAGACTACATTATCACCGGCCAGTGGGCAAAGAAGGCATACCAGGAGGCTCAGATTTACGGTAAGGCAAATGCAATTGCCTCTTCCGCAGACAAGACGTTTTCCTATATTCCGGACTGCTCCGATCTCCCGATTAGCGAAGATGCCGACTATGTTTATATCTGCGAGAATAACACGATTTACGGTACGAAGTTCAAGACGCTTCCGAACACGAAGGGGAAGACCCTTGTAGCGGACGTTTCTTCCTGCTTCCTTTCCGAGCCGGTGGATGTAACGAAGTACGGCGTTATTTACGGCGGTGTGCAGAAGAATATCGGACCGGCAGGCGTTGTTATCGTGATTATCCGTGAGGACCTGATTACCGAGGATACGCTTCCTGGCACTCCTACCATGTTAAAGTATAAGATTCATGCAGACAATGCGTCTCTTTATAATACGCCGCCGGCATACGGCATCTACATCTGCGGCAAGGTGTTCCAGTGGCTGAAGAGAAAGGGCGGCTTAGAGGCCATGAAGAAGTACAACGAGGAGAAGGCAAAGATTCTTTATGATTTCCTCGATGAGAGCAAGATGTTTCAGGGTACCGTCCGCAAGGAGGACCGTTCCCTGATGAATGTTCCGTTTGTAACCGGAAACGAAGAATTGGATGCGAAGTTTGTGAAGGAAGCAAAGGCAGCCGGTTTTGAGAACCTGAAGGGTCACAGGACCGTCGGCGGTATGCGTGCAAGCATCTACAATGCAATGCCGAAGGAAGGCGTAGAGGCGCTTGTTGCGTTTATGAAGAAGTTCGAGGCAGAAAATACAAAATAATCAGGAGGTCCTTTATGTACCAGTATCATTGCTTAAATCCAATTGCAGCAGTCGGTCTGAATAATTTCACGGCTGATTATGCAAAGACTGAAAACGCGGCTGACGCTGACGCTTTTCTTGTTCGTTCCGCAGTTATGCATGAGATGGAGTTTTCCGATAAGCTTCTCTGTGTGGCAAGAGCCGGTGCCGGGGTAAATAATATTCCGCTTACGGCATGTGCGGAGAAGGGTATCGTTGTATTTAATACGCCGGGAGCAAATGCAAACGGTGTAAAGGAGCTTGCGATTGCAGGAATGTTAATGGCTTCCAGGGATATCGTCGGCGGTATCAACTGGGTACAGACCGTAAAGGATGACGAGACGGTTGCAAAGCTTGTAGAAAAAGGAAAGGCAAAGTTTGCAGGCAAGGAAATCAAGGGAAAGAAGCTTGGTATCATCGGTCTTGGCGCAATCGGCGGTCCGCTTGCCAATGCAGCAGTAAGCCTTGGCATGGAGGTATACGGCTGCGATCCGTATCTTTCGGTTGATGCGGCATGGAATCTCTCCAGTGCCGTGCATCGTGTGAAGACCCGTGAGGAAATCTTCACTGCCTGCGACTATATTTCCGTTCATACGCCGCTTGTTGAGAATGAGGATCCGAACGTCAATACAAAGAAGATGATTAACAAGGATACGATTGCAATGATGAAGGACGGCGTGATTGTCCTGAACTTTGCAAGAGACCTTCTGGTAGACGACGAGGCAATGGAAGAGGCATTGAAGTCCGGTAAGGTTGCGAAGTATGTTACCGATTTCCCGAATGCGAAAACGGCAGGCATGGAGGGCGTGATTGCCATTCCGCATCTCGGTGCTTCGACGGAGGAGTCCGAGGATAACTGCGCAGTGATGGCAGTCAATGAAATCAAGGAGTATATTGAGAACGGCAATATCATCAATTCCGTGAACTATCCGGCATGTGACGCCGGTGTCTGCAAGACAGAGGCGCGCGTTACTATCTGCCATAAGAATGTTCCGAATATGCTGACTCAGTTTACCGGTGTGTTTGCATCGGAGAACATCAATATCGAGAACATGGTAAATAAGAGCAGAGGTGAATTTGCTTATACCGTTCTGGATGTTGTGGCAAAGGTGGCAGACAGCTTTGTAGCAAAGCTGGAAGGCATCGACGGCGTATTAAAGGTACGTGTACTGTAGTTTGACTTTGTGAATCAGAGGGGCTGTGCGTTGAGCGCAGCCCTGTTTTTGTTCGCGCAAAGGCAAAGTGAGGATAGTGCAAACATATTTGCACTATCCGGGCGCGCCCGCGGGGTCAAATACCCCGCCCCTTTAGGTGCGGACAAGCAAAAGAGAAGCTAAGTCATGCCCCGCAGCTTTCGCTGCGGGGTATTTGGCTTTAAGAGAATACTGTGCCGAGTCAGTGCATTAAGGCATAATTTAAGGTAATTTGGCGCTTTGCTTGAATGTCAGCCGGAATTATGATAAAATACCATAAAAAGGGCGAGTTATATCGAATTGAAATTTGATTCGGGTGAACAGTACAACACTATAACAAATCAAGTCACAGATGTCTTTAAAAGTGCTTTGGCGCATGAAATGTTCCATGCGATATCTTATACCTACAGATATTCGATGCCCTCCTGGTTTGGCGAATCGTTTGCGACGTGGGCAGGCTTGCGGTATGCGGCAGACGGGTATGTCAGTCAGTATTTGCCGGATACTTCCGTATCGCCGCATGATATGGGTGAGAAGAGCTTGATGTAGTATGGTTTCTGTGTGTTTCCGTTGACACTGGATATGTACAATGGAGGAATAGCAACAATACGGAAGATTATAGAAGCAACGGAAAATACATCGAATGGATATACTGCAATCCAGAAAGGGATCGAGGCTGCAAATCAGTCATATACGATGGCAGGGGAAGCATTTAATCATTGCTCCCTGCATATCAGTAAGCCGACGGTATTTTATACGATGGCTACCTCTGGCTGGGGTGAGGCATCCTGTGTCTCCCGCTCTGACAAGGAAAGCTATACTGTAACAGGGGATGCCTTTACGAGTTCACGATATGGGTATGGACAAGTTTCATCGGTATCAAAAACGCTTTCTATCTCGGTGAGAAGAAACGCAGGTGTTCTGGGGACAGGATTAGTGCGGATAAAGCAGGATGGGACGACAGAGGTAGTTGCGCCTGCTTCATCAACAAATAGCTTAGTAACCTATGTGATTCATAATTATGGAACTACCTATAGAAAGGTTATTCTTTCTCTGGTGAACGGCTCTACCAGTGCAGATAATCTGAATTGTACGGTATCGTCCACGGTGAATTAAAGGGAGGGATTTTATGAAACGCATTTGTTTTCTTACCATGCTTTTCTTTAGCGCAATGCTATGCGGCTGTAAGGGCTACGAGCCGAAGATGACAAGTGAAATGGCGATTGAGGCTGTCTTGGAGGAGGGGCAGCAGTATCTCGTGGAAGCGTTTGATGAATGGCAGTCCTGGAGTACCCGTACGGCAGAGTTTCAGGCAGTGGAGCTGATGACGCTGATCGATAAGGAGTGCGACGGGATGAAGTATATATGGCATGTGATATTTCAGAATGATGAGGGAACCCGGTCGGTGCATTTTGTCGTGAAGGATGAGAATCAAGAGGTACTTAGCGGGTGGGACAGTGTGGATGCAACTGTAGATTATAAGGAAGAGCCAAAAGAAGAGTATGAATATACGGCGGAAGATGTGATTATACGGGCAGTTTTGTATTTCAATAACGATACTATATATAAAAGCAAGCATATTTATGTGTACCTGGATTATTACAGCTGGTGGGATGCCAGGGACCTTTATGATCGGCGGTGGTGGGATGCCAGCATGAGCAGCATAAGTAAGGATATTATCCCTTTGGGAAAACAGGCATGGCGTGTTATCTTTTGTGAACACGAAGGAGAACATCAGCCCAGGTGGGATGTAGATTACCCGGTGGTTGTGGGAGCGGACAGCGGAGTCATATATGGGGAGAATCGTATGGTTTTAGGGACTTCTATAAGAAAATAGAAGAAGGCAGTACCGGAGGAAATTTTCATCTCCCCCTTGTCATTCTGCTTTCCCTCTGTTACAATACCTGATAGACGGGAGTTACGGAAAGGAAAAAGGTTTATGAGAGCAATATTATTTGAAATCGGACCGATTAAGCTGCACAGCTACGGGCTTATGCTTGCAGTCGGGGTGATTGCGGCGATGCTAATGGCAGAGAAAAGGGCAGGGAAGCTTGGACTGGACCCGGAGCGGATTTTTTCCCTTGGAATATGGTGTGCGGCCGGCGGCTTTTTAGGCGCCAAGCTTTTGTATGTTATGACAGAATGGAAGACGCTTTTGAATGGGGGCATGACGTTCCGTGACATTATCTATGGCTTTGTCGTGTACGGCGGTATTATCGGCGGTATTTTTTCAGGCTATCTTTATACCAGGGTGAAGAAGCTGAGCTTTTTAAAGTATTTTGACCTTGTCATGCCGTCGATTGCATTGGCGCAGGGCTTTGGGCGCATTGGTTGCTTTCTTGCAGGGTGCTGCTACGGGAAAGAGACGGATGCGTGGTACGGGATGGAGTTTAACCACTCCGTATATGCGGGGATGCACGGGGTAAAGGTGATACCGACGCAGTTAATTATGAGTGCGGCAAATTTCCTGCATTTTTTCCTTTTGATTTTCCTTGCAAAGAGGGTAAAAAAGGACGGTGTGATTGCCGGATGCTATCTTATATTTTACAGTATCGGAAGATTTCTGATAGAGTTTTTACGGAATGACCCGCGCGGGGAGGTCGGCACATTGTCTACGTCCCAGTTCATTTCCCTTTTTATTTTTGCGGCGGGCGCGGCAATTGTTCTGGTAACCGGACTGCGTAAGGGGAGCGGGACAAAGAATAAGGCGGCATAGCTCCATATGGGATAATAACTCCAGAATCCAGAAGCTTAAAGCGTCTGCCGTGTTAACGCACTCTAAGATTCTGTCGTTACCACATCCGATGGAAGTAAGCAAGCTTCCTTCCCTTGCGGATGTGGTATAATGAAAAAATGGCATAATACAAAAATAGCATCATGCAGAAATGCGGGAGCCTGAGAGACTAAAGTACGGAGGCATAAGAAATGGTAGTCAGCAATGTAAAGGTGTACGGAATGGAGGGTGCGGTGCGGGGAAGCAAGTTCCCGATGGCGACGGAGGTAGAAAAGCTGAATGGCGAGGTAGTGCCGCGCACCTATCAGCTGGCAGCCTGTGAGAGAGGGAGCGGGCATGACCAGTTTATGACGGGGATTATTGTGCAGTTTGATCTGACGTTTACGGTAAAGGCGTGGACAGAGGCAGAGCGGTATCATTTCCTGGACTTTATTTCCAGCCAGTCCACGATGCACCGGATTGCGAAGTTTGATTTAGACCATCAGTACAGTGAATATACGGACAAGCGTATGATTGCCATTATGAACGAGCTGAAGGACAGGTACAACGAGACGCAGGACCCGGAGGATTATTTGCGGCTGTTGTATTCCAATCCCTGCGGCTTTCAGCTGACGGCTGCCATGACGACGAATTACCGTCAGTTAAAAACGATTTATGCCCAGCGTAAGAACCACAGGCTTCCGGAATGGCGGGAGTTCTGTGCATGGATTGAGACGCTGCCGTATGCGGAGTTTATTACCGGAGGAGCAAAGAGCTCAGAGGAGACTGCCTAGCAGCTGCCGGCAGAGGCTGGTAAGCAGTTCAGGGCTTTCAAGAAGCTCGTCGGTCAGGGGCGTATAGGCGAATTTACTTTTATAGCCGGAGAAAAAGCACGGAAGAGAAGCAGGAATGTTGGCTGCTTCTTTTTTTGTGTCCGGATTCTTCCCGGAAGATGAACAGAGAGCGAGGGGAAGAAAAGCGCCGGTTTTTTTCGTATAGCAGGTAGCAGCGGTCGCTTTCCTACGGTATTCCTTTTCTACAAAAGAGGCGACGCTTTTATGCATGGCACAGTCCTCAAGCGGCAGATAGTAGTAGTCGGCAGGGTTAGGATAGAAGTATTTCAGCTCTGCTTCGCATACCGGCAGAAAGAAGGAGACTGTACCCTGTTCTGCTGAAAAAAGGAGCCGGAGGTCAGACGTTTCCCAGGGAAGGGAAAGGGTAAAGTCCTCCGGAACGGAAAAGGGCAGGGAATAGGAGCAGGAAAACAGCCCCGGAGCGTCCTGCTTTGGCGGTGCAGAAGGCAAACGCAACCGCTCTGCCTTGAAAAAGGCAGGAAGGTACCGCAGGAAAAACAGCACGGTAAGGGACGGAAGATTTTTAACGTCTTCCGCATTATGCAGCAGCAAAACCTGGGTAAGTGCATGCTCCTCCGCCTGCATTTTATTGTTTGTCAGGGTATTCAGACGGTAAAGACCAAGAAACTTTGCATAAACTGCAATCAGGTCTTCACCTGAAAATACGTCGGTACGGGGAAAGCCGAAGAAGCGCTCCATCGTCTTCAGCTTCAGGTCCGTCAGGGAAAACCACGGCTTCATGCTCCGTGCCGTCCGGTAAAGGTCAAGGCTCTCCAACTGTGCAAGAGGACTCGTAAGACAGTGTCTTACGGCTTTCTTTTCAAGAAAGGGCAGGTCAAAGCCGGTGCCGTTATAGTGGAGGAGCAGGTCGAAGTCCTTTGCCTTGTCAAAGAAAAGCCGCAGGAGCTCCTTTTCCTCGGCAGGCTCGGTGCAGAGCCACTGTGTCAGGACAAACCCGTCCTGTTCCTGACACGCACAGCCAATCAGATAGACATAAGAGGTCTGCGCCGAAAGTCCGGTAGTTTCAATATCAAAATAAATCGCGCGCTTCCCGGCGTAAGGCTCCGGGAAAAACGGCATAAAATCCGGGGAAAAGGGAGTTACTGCAGTAATCATGCAAGGCCTTCTTTCAGTAAATGGAATCCTGGGTACTAAACTTTCTCCATTCCAGTGTAGCATATTCCAAGGGATTTGAAAAGCCGGGATATAAGTAAAGATACAAAATGCGGAAACTTACGGAAAACTTTTTGGAACTATTTGCACGCAGGAAGAATTGTGTTATACTATATAGGATAGAGCTTGTCCCAAAGGAGGTGCGGCGCATGAAGCGAAACCGGTGCAAATACTGTTTTTGTATGTTCCAGAGTCCGGATACCCGTATGGTATGCGATGACTGCAGAGAGCTTGACGAGACGTTGTTTGACAGTATCGAGGGCTATCTGAAGAAGTATCCGAACAGTAACGCAATCCAGATATCCGAGGGGCTTGAAATCCCGCTTTATGTTGTCCTGCGGTTTATTGATGAAGGAAGGCTGCAGTTTTCCGGAGGAAAGTTCGAGAAGCTGAAGTAGGGGCAGGGAATCTGCAGGATGAGCGGAATACAAAGAGGTGACTGGTGTGATTGCATATATCAAAGGAGTGTTTACGGAGGCGGAGGCAAATGCAGTCGTGATAGAGACTGCAGGTGGCGTGGCGTACGAGATTTTTGTGATGTCTGCTGATTTGGAGAAGCTTCCGGGACGCGGCGAGGAATTGAAATTATATACCTATCTGCAGGTAAAGGAGGATGGTGTTGCTTTGTTCGGCTTCCTTTCCAAAACAGACCTGACCGTGTTTAAGCTGCTGCTGACCGTCAGCGGCATCGGACCGAAGTCAGGGCTCGGGATTCTTTCTTCGGTCGGGGTAGCGGACCTCAGGCTTGCCGTGCTGACTGAGGATGCCGACCGGATTGCAGCGGCGCCGGGCATCGGGAAGAAGACCGCGGGACGTCTGATTATTGAGCTGAAGGATAAGCTTGCCGCGCTGACCGAGGAGCTTGCAGGCGGATTCCCTGCAGAACCGGAGGAGGAGAGTACGGGGACCCCGGCAGAAAAGGAGCTTCGCGAAAATGCCGTGCAGGTACTGGTCGCTTTGGGGTATGCGCAGAAGGAAGCGGTAAAGGCGGTAAAGAAAATAACGATTACCGAAGAGATGACAGAGGACGATGTGGTGCGTTTCAGTCTCAGGGAGCTGGGCTGAGCCGCTGTCTGAATTAGAAAACGGAAGGTTGCACGGTTATGGCAAGACGGATTATTACAACGGAAGCGCTGGGAGACGAAAAGAAGAGCGAGGTGAGTCTCCGACCGCAGCTTTTGCAGGATTATATCGGGCAGGCAAAGCTGAAGGAGACGTTAAAAATTTATATCGAGGCGGCAAAGGCAAGAAAAGAGACGTTAGACCATGTTTTGTTTTTCGGACCGCCGGGGCTTGGGAAGACGACGCTTGCCGGGATTATTGCAAATGAAATGGGCGTGAATTTAAGGACGACGGCAGGACCTGCGATTGAAAAGCCCGGGGACATGGCGTCAATTTTATATAAGTTAAATGAAGGCGACGTATTGTTTATTGACGAGATTCACCGGATTCCGAGGCAGGTAGAGGAGTTTCTGTATTCTGCCATGGAGGACTATATGATGGATGTGTTAATCGGACAGGGTGCCAGTGCGGTTTCCAAGCATTTTTCCCTGCCGCATTTTACGCTCGTAGGCGCGACGACACGGGCGGGGATGTTGACTGCACCGCTCAGGGACCGTTTCGGGGTAGTCGCCCGTCTGGAGTTTTATTCTGATGAAGAGTTAAAGCAGATATTGCTGCGTTCTGCAGTAGTGTTAAAGGTCGGGCTTGAGGAGCAGGGCGCGTTAGAGATTGCAAAGCGTTCCCGTGGGACGCCGCGGGTTGCCAACCGCTTTTTAAAGCGGGTGCGCGACTATGCGCAGGTCGTGGGGGACGGAGTGATTACAAAGGAGATTGCGAACCGGGCGCTGAATCTGTTCGAGGTAGACCAGTACGGACTGGACGAAGGGGACAGGCGGGTGCTGTCAGCCATGATAGAGAAGTTCCGCGGCGGTCCGGTCGGGTTAGAGGCGGTTGCGGTGACGGTCGGTGAGGATTCCGGTACATTGGAGGAAGTGTATGAGCCTTTTCTGGTAATGAACGGTTTTGTAGCGAGAACACCGCGCGGGCGGGTCGTATTGCCGAAGGCATACCGGCATCTCGGACTGCCGGAGCCGGAGGCCTGTACAGCAGAATAGGAGGAAGAGGATGAACAAAAAGAACGGAATCGAAGTAATCATTAACGGAAAAAGAATGATGTTAGGCGGCTATGAGAGCGAAGAGTATTTACAGCGGGTTGCCTCCTATCTGAATGCAAAGTACACGGAGCTAAAGCAGATGGATTCCTACCGGATGTTAGATACCGATATGAAAAGTATGTATCTGCAGCTGAATCTTGCGGACGACTATTTTAAGCTGAAGAAGCAGATGGAGGAGGCAAGCGGGGACGCGGATGCCAAAAGCGGTGAGATTTTTGATTTAAAGCATGAGGTGATTACTGCCCAGACAAAGCTGGAGGCGGCACAGAGGGAAATCGAGGAACTGAAGAAGGAGAATCTGGAGGCCCAGAAAAGAATCATTCGTTTGGAAACGGAGTTAGAAGGATATCATGGAAAAGCCTGAAATTCTTGCCCCGGCCGGGAGTATGGAAGCCTTAAAGGCAGCGCTTTCGGCGGGAGCAGATGCCGTATACATCGGAGGAAGCGCGTTTGGTGCGCGTGCGTATGCAAAGAACCCGGATGCGGAGGAGCTGTCAGAGGCAATTGAATATGTGCATTTACGGGGAAAGAGGCTGTACCTGACCGTAAATACGCTGCTCAAGGAGCGGGAATTCGGGGCGTTGTACCGGTTTCTGGCTCCTTATTATGCGCAGGGGCTTGATGCGGCAATCGTGCAGGATGTCGGGGTGCTCCGTTTTCTGGCAAGAGAGTTTCCGGCGCTTTCCCTGCATGCCAGTACCCAGATGACGTTTACCGGGGCGAAGGGGTTTACGGTGTTGGAAGGCTATCCGGTAACGCGCCTGGTGCCTGCGAGGGAGCTTTCCTTGGAGGAGCTCCGGGAGACCTGTGCCACATGCGGCAGGGAGGTAGAGGTTTTCGTACATGGGGCGCTTTGCTACTGCTACTCGGGCCAGTGCCTGATGAGCAGCCTGCTCGGAGGGAGAAGCGGGAACCGCGGGCGCTGTGCCCAGCCGTGCCGGATGGAGTATGAAAGCGCAGAACGTGGGAAAAAGTATTGGCTCAGTCCGAAGGATTTGTGCGGGCTGGCGCTTTTGCCGGAGTTAATCCGGGCCGGGGCGGCTTCGTTTAAAATCGAGGGAAGAATGAAGCGCCCGGAGTATGTGGCGGCGGTAACGGCTGCCTACCGGAAGTATACGGACCTGTACAGTTCTTTTGGGGAAGAGGGGTATCAGGCGTATCTGAGGGAGCATCCGGGACTTTTGGAGGAAGAAGCGGTAAGACTGGCGGATGTGTATAACCGCGGCGGGTTTTCGTCCGGTTGCTTTGTCTGCCATAACAGTGCCGGACTCATGTCGGTGAACCGTCCGGGACATTTCGGTGTGCCGGTCGGCGAGGTGGTTTCCGGCGGCAGGGGCGTGGCAGAGGTACGCTTAAAAAGAGAGGTGAACGCACAGGATGTACTGGAGCTCCGCAGGGAAAAGACAAAAGAGAGCGCCGGGACGCCGGGCTATTACGAATACACAGTAGGAAGCGGTGCAGCAGCCGGTGCGAAGCTTTCGGCAAGACTGCCGCAGAGGCTTGCGGCAAAAGCCGGGGATAAGGTGTACCGGGTAAGGAATAATGCGCTGCTTAAGCACCTGGAGGAGACCTATCTGGAGCGGGAGAAGAAGCAGCCGGTAAATGGCGTTTTTTATGCTGAGGCGGGGGAGGTCTGTACCCTGCGGCTGTCGACAAGGTGTGAAGGACTTCTTCCTCCGTCCGCCTTTCCGGAAGGAAACACGTCGGAGGTTTCCGTCTGCCAGAAGGGCTTTGTCTGTGAAAGGGCGGGAAAGCTCCCGGCAACGGAAGATTCGGTCAGGAAGCAGCTTAGTAAGACCGGGAGCGCGCCGTTTTATTTTGAACAGCTGGAGATTCGTCTTGCGGATGCTGTTTTCTTGCCGAACGGTCTTTTAAATGAGCTCAGGAGAACGGCGCTGGAAGCGCTTGCAAAGGCAGTACAGGCGCAATATGCGCGGAGGCTTCCGGAAAAAGCCGGGGTGGAAGAAGCTGCGGGGGAAGTAACGGGAAGGGACTCCGGTGCAGCACGGAAGGGATATCCTCCGGTGACGGAGGACAGGCAGGAAACAGAAGGGCTTCTAAGGAATACGCCTTATCTGGACTGTGTTGTAAGCAACGGACCGCAGGCGGAGGCAGCGGGGCGGGAGGAACGCGTCCGCCGGGTTTATCTGGATTTTGACTTGCGGGGCGAAGAGGAGGAAAGGGCGTTTTATGCCGTGGCAGAAAAGCTCCGTGCGTCCGGGAAGGAGGTCTGGGCGGCGCTGCCGCGGATTTGCAGAAAGGAAACGCTTCTGCGGCTGGAAGGGGAGTTCCCGGCGTTACAGAGGAGCTTTGACGGATATCTGGTCCGCAATTATGAAACGCTGTCGTTTTTGATGGAGTCTGACCCGTGCTGGCGGGAACGGTTCTGTCTGGATAGTAACATGTATGTGATGAACCGGGAGGCAAAGGCATTTTACCGGGAGCTATCCGGACAGTCCGTGGGTGTGTATACGGCACCGTTGGAGCTTTCGGCAAGGGAGCTTTCGGAGCTGTCCGTTTCCGATATGACGTTGCTTGTGTACGGCAGGCTTCCTTTTATGGTTTCTGCCCATTGTGTCAGGAAGACAATGGGGCTTTGCAAGGGCAGGGAAGCTAAGGAGCAGGAGCCTGTCGTTCTGACAGACCGGCGCGGAAAGCGTCTGCTGGTAAAGCAGTATTGCAGGGACTGCTATAATGTGGTGTATAATCCGGAGTGTTTATCGCTTTTCGGGGAGGAAGATGAAATTGCCTCTTTAAAGCCGTGGGCGGTACGCGTGGATTTTACCTTTGAGACGCCGGAGGAGGCAGGGCAGATTCTGCGGATTGCCGCCGGAGGGGCGCCCGCGCTTTGCAAGGAGGGGTATACCAGGGGACATTTCAGGAGAGGAGTGGAATAGAACAGATGCAGACAGCATTTCTTGCTTTGGTGAATTATATTTTAACGGCATTGTTGCTTGCCTATAATGTGCAGGCGTTTTTTGCCGTGCGTAAAAAAGCGGAGACACGCAGCAGGGCAGTCCGCATTGCCATGAGACTGGAGACAGCGCTTATTTTTGCGTTGTGCTTCCTGGTACTGTACCTGCGGAGCGGTTCCAAAAACTATCTTTATTTTTTCCTTATCCAGCTTGCGGCGTACAGTGTGATTACGTTTGTATATAAAAAGCTGTATCCGCGGATGTCGGAGCTTTTATTTGACAATATGCTGCTGCTCCTTTGTATCGGTTCCGTGCTGCTGGCAAGACTTGATTTTAACGGTGCAGTGCGGCAGTTTGTGATTGTTGTGGCAGCGCTGCTAGCCGCTTTGTTCATTCCGGGCTTTATCCGTGCCATGCACCGTATCGAGCGGTATGGCTACCTTTATCTTGGAATCGGCATTGTGGTGCTTCTGCTGGTATTTTTCTTTGCGGGAGAGCGGTTAGGCGCGCGTATCTGGGTGAAGCTCTTCGGTGTGGCGATGCAGCCGTTTGAATTTGTCAAGATTTCTTTTATTTTCGGCTGTGCCGCCGTGCTTCTGCGGGCAAAGTCGTGGCGCGGCTTTCTTGCCGGGACATTGCTTGCCGGTGTCCATGTTCTTATTATGGCAGCGTCGAAGGATCTGGGCGGAGCGCTTTTGTTTGCCGTGGTGTTCTGGGTACTGCTCTATTGCGTAAGCGGGAAAAAGCGGTGGATTTTCGGCGGCATTGCGGCAGCGGCAGCGGCAGGTGTTGCGGCATACCGTTTCTTTGACCATGTAAGGGTGCGTGTGCTTGCATGGAAGGACCCGTTTGCAGTAGTGGATAACGAAGGGTATCAGCTGGCGCAGTCCCTGTTTGCCATCGGAACCGGGGGCTTTTTCGGAATCGGTCTTCTTAAGGGGGCGCCGGAGCAGATACCGGTTGTAACGACGGATTACATTTTTTCCGCCGTCTGTGAGGAGCTGGGTGCCCTTTTTGCACTGGGGCTTCTGGGGATTTATATGAACTGTATCCTGCTGCTGCTCCGTATGACGGCAAAGTTTACCGAGGATTATTACCGGCTCGTATTTACCGGCTTT
This sequence comes from uncultured Lachnospiraceae bacterium, assembly GCA_910579465.1. Taxonomy (GTDB): domain Bacteria; phylum Bacillota; class Clostridia; order Lachnospirales; family Lachnospiraceae; genus SIG307. The sequence continues at coordinate 477,161 of CAJTUB010000001.1, forward strand.
GTAACGCTGTTTACCACGCAGGTGCTTTTAAATGTCGGCGGTGTTACCAGAATGCTTCCGTCGACCGGCGTACCGCTTCCCTTTGTCAGTGCGGGCGGAAGCTCCGCGGCAAGTATGGTGCTTATGTTCATGCTGATACAGGGAATGCAGGACAGGAACGGGGAGCAGAAGGCGCTGCGCGCCTATAAGGATGACTTTGTTCCCGGCGTGCTGTCCGGGCAGGCAAGACGCGCCATCCGGCATTGTTCTGCTGCATTTCTGGTGCTGATGTTTTCCGTTGCAGGATATTTTACGGTGTTTATCTGTACCGAAGCGCGTACCGTGATTTTTAATTCCTATAACAGACGCCAGACAAAGCTGGAGGAGCAAAATGCAAGAGGAACGATTTTTGACGCAGAAGGGAATCCGCTTGCATTCACCATGTTTCTGGACGGCGTGGAGCTGCGGAAATATCCGTACCAGAGCCTGTATGCCCATGTGGTCGGACAGGTGCAGAACGGTTCGAGCGGTCTGGAGGCGGTAAAGGAAATCGACCTGCTTTCCTCCTCGGCAAATGAGCTGATGAAGCTTGTGTACCGGATGAAGGACGCGCAGATTCCGGGAAATAATCTGTTTACTACCTTGCAGACGGACCTTCAGAAGCAGGTGTATCAGGCGATGGAAGGCAGAAACGGAGCTGCCTGTGTGATTGGCTTAGAGGAAGGCGGACTGCTTGCATCGGTATCCCTGCCGGACTTTGAACCGGAGCATGCGGCATACTATGACGGCATGGAAACTGCGCCGCTTTTCAACCGTGCGTTTTATGGAAAGTACCCGGTGAAGGAGGCAACCTCAGCCTTCCGGACGGCATCGGACGTCTATAAGGGACAGCTTCCGACGCCGTTCGGGGAGTATATTACGGCAGAGGAAGGGAGACTTACGCCGTTTGCTGCGGCACTGTTTGCAGGAGCCTGTGCCTCAGGAGGGGTATACAAGACGCCGCATGTAACGGAAAAGCTGGCAGATGCGGGAGGCAAGGTCATTTACCGGACGGAGACAGAGCAGTACCGCATCTTAGAGGAGGAGGCTGCCGCACAGTATTTCCAGGGCTTTGTCGTAAAGGAAACGGAGGGCGGAGCTTCCTACCGCTATACGGAAACCTGCGTGCCGTCGGGAATACCCGGCAGGTATCACAGGATGTCCATGGTACTGGTTCCGGCAGAGCATCCGGTTGCTGCAGCAGGTGTGTGTCTGGAGTACGTCAGCCGGACAGAGGGAGATGAACTGACGGAGATTGCGGGACAGATAGCGGACTACTTTGCCGCGCAATAGGGGATGGCATACCGGAAAACTGGAAAAATAAGAAACATTCGCCGGAGTAGTTGCAAAACAGCCTGAAGTGATGTATACTATAGGTAGTTATTGAAGGCACACCAGCAGGAGGTATTGCAATGGTAGAAGCAACCAGCTGCGGCGGTGTAGTTATATTCAGAGGGAAGATTTTACTACTGTACAAGAATTATAAGAACAAGTACGAAGGGTGGGTGTTGCCGAAAGGCACCGTAGAAGAAGGCGAAGAGTTTAAGGATACGGCTGTGCGCGAGGTCCGTGAGGAAACCGGCGTAGAGGCCCAGATTATCAAGTATGTCGGGAAGAGCCAGTATACCTTTAACACGCCGCAGAATACGGTACTAAAAGATGTGCATTGGTATTTGATGATGTCTGACAGCTATTATAGCAAGCCGCAGCGCGAAGAATATTTCATGGACTCCGGTTATTATAAGTTTCACGAAGCGTACCATATGCTGAAATTTGCAAATGAAAAGCAGATTTTGGACCAGGCGTATAACGAGTACGTGGATTTAAAGAAAAGTAATCTCTGGGGCAGCAAAAAGTATTTTTAGTGAGAAGAGGGCGTCCTCAAGGGTCTGAACGGACCCGGGGGACGTCTTTTTTGTTTTACAGAGGAGAGCGTGTTGCCAAAAAATCCCGTTCCTAATCCTGTTATGAATTGTTAAAATGTTTATATCAAAATGACTTGATAAAACGTAGAAACATGGTAAACTAAAGAAGAAAGAAAATAGAAGAAATTAATTTTATTAAATAACTTATGAAGGGAGAAAAGAAAATGGAGGCGTTCCGATGGTTTTTAAGCTACTTGAAAAAATACCGGTGGCTTCTTCTTTCCGCTATCGTGCTGGTGCTGTTCAGTGCGGTGCTGCTTCTGATCAATCCGAAGATTTCCGGTGTAATTGTGGATGACGTAATTGAAAGGGCGCAGTATGAAAGGCTTCCTAAGCTTCTGGTGGTGATGATTGCAGTATCGCTGCTGCGTTCTGCCTGCCGGTATATTTATCTTTTGGAATTTGAGGTAGCGTCACAGGGGATGCTGTATACCCTGCGTGATGTGGTATTCCGGAAGATGTTAAAAGAGGATTTTAACTTTTTCAACCGGAACCGGACCGGGGATCTGATGTCGCGTCAGACCGGCGATATGGATGCGATACGTCATTTTGTAGCGTGGGTCATCTATCAGGTAGTTGAAAATGTCTGTATGTTTTTGTTTGCTTTAGTTATGATTATCATTGTGTGCCCGCAGCTTGCGGCAGCAATGCTGGTGCTGCTTCCACTGACGGCGCTGGTGGCGTACTTCCAGTCGAAGGCAATCCACCCGGCATTTACAAGGGCGCGGCAGTGCTTTTCGAGCTTAAACACGTTTGCGCAGGAAAATATCAGCGGAAACAGGGTGGTAAAGGCGTTTGCCAAGGAGGACTTTGAACGGCAGAAGTTCATGAAGGAGAACGATGCCTACCGTGACGCGCAGGTAAATTCCTCCTATATCTGGATGAAGTTTGTACCGCTCTTCCATATTATGAGTAATATGATGACAATCGTGCTGATGCTGGTCGGCGGCGCCATGGTAATCGGCGGCTCCATGAGTCCAGGTGATATGGTAACGGTGAACGGATATCTCTGGATGTTAAATAGTCCGCTCGGTATGGCAGGCTGGCTGATTAACGACATACAGCGGTTTAACACTTCGCTTGAGAAAATCTACGCTACATATTCGGAGGAGCCGGACGTAAAGCCGCCGGCGCTTCCGCAGAAGCCGGATTTTGTACGCGGCGAGGTTGAGTTCCGGCATGTAGACTACTTTGCATTTGACGAAATCATTCTGCGTGATATCAGCTTTAAGGTAAAGCCGGGACAGACGGTAGGAATTATCGGGGCTACCGGTGCAGGAAAGTCCACGCTTGTGAACCTCATCTGCCGGTTCTATGATGTGACAAACGGGCAGGTGCTCGTGGACGGGGTGGATGTCCGCGAGATGGATTTCTATTCGCTGCGCGGAAATATCGGCATTGCAATGCAGGATGTCTTTCTCTTCTCGGATACCATCGAGGGGAACATTGCCTATGCTAATCCGGAGGCTTCCTTTGAACGGGTCAAGGAGGTGGCAGAGATTGCAAATGCAGATGAGTTTATTACAAAGATGCCGGAGGGGTATGACACCATTGTAGGAGAGCGCGGCATCGGGCTTTCCGGCGGGCAGAAGCAGCGTATTTCGCTGGCGCGCGCCCTGCTCAAAGAGCCTGCAATCGTGATTCTTGATGATACCACGTCCGCGGTCGATATGGAGACAGAGGAGCAGATTCAGAAGGCGCTTTCCAATATTTCCGGAAAGAAGACCGTATTTATCATTGCGCACCGGATTTCTTCAATTATGAAGGCGGACCTGATTTTAGTGCTGGATAACGGAAGAATTGTAGAGGAGGGAACGCACGAAACGCTGCTTGCAAAGAACGGCTACTATGCAACCGTGTTCCATCATCAGTACGGGGAGTTTGAAACCTTTAAGGAAATCCGCAGGAAGAAAGGACAGGAGGTGTAGGAAATGGCAAGAAATAAGTATGATGTAGACGAATCCCTGGAGTCCCAGTTTAATTTCGCGCAGTTAAAAAGGCTTTTTTCCTACGTAGGGCCGTATCGCGGCACGCTTGTTTTTGTAATTATCATTATGCTGCTCTCAAGCGCGCTTGGCATGCTTCTGCCGAAGTTTATGACAAAGGTGCTGGATGTGTATATCCCGAATGAGGATATGCACGGAATCATTATGATTTCCTGTGTTACGCTTGCCATTGTCGTGTTTAACGCCCTGATGATGGCGGTAAAGATTAAGCTGATGAGCGAGGTCGGGCAGGGAATCATCCACAGCCTGCGTACCGATTTGTTTGACCAGCTGCAGCGTCTGCCGTTTTCGTATTATGACAGCAGACCGCACGGAAAAATCCAGGTACGTCTCGTAAACTATGTAAACAATCTCAGTGATTTGCTCAGCAACGGTCTGGTCAATACCGTGACGGACCTGTGCAGCCTGATTTTTATTGTCTGCTTTATGCTGTCAATGAATGTAAAACTGACCCTGTATTGCCTCCTCGGGATTCCGGTGTTGTATACGCTTGTATTTGTCATCAAGCGTAAGCAGAGGAAGGCGTGGCAGCTCCAGAGCAATAAGCAGTCGAACTTAAACGCGTTTATTGCGGAAAGCATTAACGGCGTGCGCGTGACACAGGCATTTGTCAGGGAGGACCACAATACCGGTATTTTCAACCGTCTTTCGGGAGATTACCGGAAGGCATGGATGAAGGCGGTACGTTACAATTTCCTGCTTTCCCCGGTTATTGATACAATTTCCATTTTTACGAGCGCGGCAGTCTATTTTATCGGTGTCAGCTGGATTTCCGGACAGACCGAGGCAATCACCGTCGGTATCCTGGTGGCGTTTTCCAGCTATATCGGCAGGTTCTGGCAGCCGATTAACACGCTTGCTTCGTTCTACAATTCGATGCTGACCGCGATGTCGTATCTGGAGCGTATCTTTGAAACGATTGACGAGCCGGTGAATATCAAGGATGCGCCGGATGCGGGAATCATGCCGCCGATGAAAGGAAAGGTAGAGTTCCGTGACGTGGAGTTTTCCTATGAGGACGGCGTCAAAATCCTCGATAAGATTAACTTTACCGCCACTGTCGGCGAGACGTTTGCCATCGTCGGTCCGACCGGGGCCGGAAAGACGACGATTGTCAACCTGTTAAGCCGGTTCTATAATGTGGACTCCGGTGCGGTCCTGGTGGATGATATCGATATTTCCAAGGTAACGATACATTCCCTGCGTACCCAGATGGGCGTGATGATGCAGGACAGCTTTATTTTCTCCGGTACGATTATGGACAATATCCGTTACGGCAATATGGAGGCTACGGATGAGCAGGTCATCGAGGCGGCAAAGGCGGTCTGCGCCCATGACTTTATCATGGCGATGGAGGAAGGCTACCAGACGCCGGTCAATGAGCGGGGAACAAGGCTTTCCCAGGGACAGCGCCAGCTGATTTCCTTTGCCCGGGCGCTGCTTGCCGACCCGAAGATTCTGATACTGGACGAGGCAACCTCCAGTATCGATACGGAGACCGAGCTTTTGCTGCAGCAGGGGCTGGCAAGGCTGTTGGCGGGCAGGACGTCGTTCATTATTGCGCATCGTCTCTCTACGATAAAGAACGCGGACTGCATCATGTACATCGACCACGGACGGATTGTTGAGAAGGGCAGCCATGGGGAGCTGCTGGCGCAGAAGGGCGAGTATTACAACCTGTATATGTCCCAGTACGCTTTCTTAGAGCAGTAACGGGGGAGCATGTAAAAAGAAAAGAGCATACCGGATTCCTCCCGCCGGACAGGGCACGCAGGGTAGTATTTTTCAGACAAAGGAAAATAACCTGTGCGGCTTCTGTCCGGCGGTCGTTTTTGTCCGCAGTTATAGTATCGTGGGGCTATGAGTCCTGTAGTTCGTCCCTGCGGATGATTTTCGTGACATAGAGCAGGAGAAGGTAACAAAGGCAGAACATTCCGCAGATGCCGAATAAAAGCATGGCGGAAGGAAGCCCGGTTTCCTTTTGCAGAAAGCGGTACAGACAGACGCAGCATGGCGCCAGGGCAAAGGCGAAAACAGCCGGGAGGACGAGCCATTCGGACACCGGCGGGAATGCTTTACAGTATTTTATCACAAGATAAGCCTCCCAGAGCGTGCTGATGAGCTGGCTTACCAAAAGACCGAGAAGGTATCCGTAGATGCCCGTATGCGGCACAAGGAATACAATAAAGGCGAGCCGTACCAGCAGTCCGGCAACGGTAGTAAAAAAGGTAAGGTGGGGCTTCCCGAAGCCGTTTATCACGCTGCCGAGTGTCGTGGAGAGGTAGAGCAGGGGACACAGCGGGGAAAGAATCCGCAGATACTCTCCGGCAAGGGAATCATGGAACACGGCGTTGCCGATGCCGGCTCCGAAAAATAAAAAAACGGCGGTAGAAAACAGTCCGATAATCATGCTGTATTTGACCGAGGCTCCGACGCATTTCTGGAGCCTCGGCCGGTTTTTTTCATCCAGGTTTTCCGAAACCGCAGGAAGCAGAAGCACGGACAGGGCATTCGGAATGGCGGAAGGAAACAAAATAAAAGGAAGCGCCATTCCGTTTAAAATGCCGTAAAGGCTCAAGGCCTCCGAGACGCTTAAGCCACTTAGCCGGAGCATGGAAGGCACGAAAACGGCCTCTGTGCTATGTAAGATATTGATGACAAGGCGGTTTAAAGAAAGCGGGACGGAAAGGGAAAGCAGGCGGGAGGTGATGGCCTGGCTCCCGCACCGGGAAGGCGACGGCGCGCCTTTTTTGATATGGATAAAATAAGCCGCGCAGTTAAACAGGTTAGAAGCAACCTCTCCGACCACCAGACCGATTACCGCAGCAAGACAGCGTTCCCTTTCGGTAGAGTAAGTAGGAAGCGTCACTAAAAACAGCACGACAGCGATGCGCACCACCTGCTCTAAAAGCTGTGTAAATGCCGGAACTGCGGTTTTCTTTTTGCCGTAATAGTAGCCGTTAATGCAGGCAGTCACGGCGCAGAACGGGAAGACCACAGAGAGGACCCTTAGCGAATCCGCGGCACGTTCCTCCATAAGAAAATAGCGTGCACAGGGCGTAGCGCCGAAGTACACCAGAAAAGAAAGCAGCAGGGCAATTCCGAAGGCAAGCAGCAGGGCACGCCGCATCAGGCAGGAGACAAGGGAGACATTCCCGCGGCTGTTTTCCTCCGCAACCAGCTTTGAAACCGCGGTCTGTATGCCGGAGGCATAGAGCGTATAGCAGATACCATAAACGGGAAAAACAAGCTGGTAAATACCGAGATATTCTGCACCGAGCGCATCTGCAAGACAGATGCGGTAATAAAATCCGAGAATACGCGTGACAAGACCGGCAAAGGTAAGCAGCAGGGTTCCTTTTAGCAATGCATTTTTCAAGGGGCGGCCTCCGGGCGTTTTTTATTAATTTATGACAGTAAAAAAGACGATATGACAAAGGCGTGACGGAATGCGGGCAGTTCCCTGATAAATCAAATGTACGGGAAAGAAACGCATTCATGTCAGAAAAGAGTCTGTCCACAACATTTCTTTGACGAAAATCAAATAGAAATCCGATATAAATACAAACTATATTTTTCAGGAGGTGAAACTGTGCAGATTGGCGTATGCGATGACCAGAAGGAAATACGGGAGATGATAGCGGATAAGGTAAGGAGGCTTTACCCGGCAGAGGATATCAGGGCTTACCGGTCAGGGCAGGAGGTATTGGATGTTTTGCCTCTTCCGGATATCCTGTTTCTTGATATACAGATGCCGGAGCCGGACGGGCTGGAAACGGCAAGGAAGCTTCGTGAATTAAGCCGTCAGATGATAATTATTTTCGTGACGGTAACGGAGGAATATGTGTTCCAGTCGTTTGACGTGGGAGCGTTTCATTACCTCGTCAAGCCGTTTGCGGAGGAGAAGCTTGCGGAGGTCCTGCACAATGCGGTCAGGCAGTTTAAGGAACGGCAGATGGAGCGTGCGGGGATAAAAAAGGAAAAGCCGTGCCTTGTGGTAATCACAAAAGGCCAGCACACTACAATAGCGCTGGAGGATATTGTATATGCCGAAGTGTTTAACCGGAAAATAATGATTCATACGATGGACGCGGATATAGAGTATTACGGGAAAATGAAGGAGCTGGCGGAAAAGGCAGGAGAGGATTTTTACCGTCCTCACAGGGCGTATCTTATCAATTTCAATTTTGTCAGGAAATACGATGCGACCACGATTTATCTGAAAAAGGGACAGGCGTTTATGGCAAAGCGGAACTATCCGGATTTTGTCAGCTGCTATCTGAAATTCAACCAGAGAAAGGGAAGGGAATAATGTCCGGACATACCACGATGAATCGGAAGCTTTTGCGTTTACAACGGGAAAAGGCTGTTCTAAGCAGGGCGGGTTTAGTTTAAGAAAGCCGGAACCGAAAAATGAAATAAGGGTAAGCGGCAGACTTACCTGAAAATACGGTATATTATACGAGGAGGACAAGACAATGGCAGTGAATGGTATTAACGGAGTAAACCCACAGGCAGGACAGATGGGAATGAATCAGGCAACGGATTCTTACAGCAGGAACCTCCAGAAGCAGATTGCCGATGCACAGAAACAGCTGCAGGAGCTTTCTTCCAATGAGCAGATGGCACCGGAGGAAAAGATGAAGAAGCGTCAGGAGATACAGCAGCGGATTAATGACCTGAATCTGCAGCTGAGGCAGCACCAGATGGAGCAACGCAGGGAGAACCCGGAGAGTACGTCGGCAGACAAAGCAAAAACAGCATCACAAGTAGATACGCCGGTAGACATCCGCTTGTAGGGAGCAGACAGCCGTCCGTTAAAACCGGGCGGCTGTTCCTTGAATTGTGTCCCATTTTATGATAAGATAGGAAGAAGGGCAGATTACACACAGAGAGAAGCCTCTGCATACAATATAGATATAGTTTGTGAGGACGGAGTCATGGGAAAACAGTTGATTTATTTAGATTATGCGGCGACCACACCGATGTATGACAAGGCGGTGGAGGCGATGCTGCCGTATTTTTCGGAGCAGTTCGGAAATCCTTCCGGACAGTATACGCTGGCAGGAAAGGCAAAGCGGGCGTTAGAGGATTCCAGAAAGCAGATTGCCGCGACCATCGGGGCAAGACCGGAGGAGATTTATTTTACGGGAAGCGGAACGGAAGCGGATAACTGGGCCGTGAAAACGGCGCTGCAGTGCTGCCGCGGAAAAGGGAAGCACATTATTACGAGTAAAATAGAGCACCACGCGGTGCTGCATGCCTGTGAAGCAATGGAAGCTGCAGGAGCCCGGGTTACTTATCTTACGCCGGATGAAGACGGCGTAATCTCCGTGGAGACACTGCAGCGGGCAATCCGGCCGGATACGGTATTGGTTTCCATTATGGCGGCAAACAATGAAATCGGGACGATTGAACCGGTGGCAGAGCTTGCGGCTGCCGCTCATAAGCGGGGAATCCTTTTCCATACGGATGCGGTCCAGGGGTACGGAAAGCTGCCGCTTTCGGTAGAGGATGGAACAATAGCAATGCTTTCGGCAAGTGCGCATAAAATCGGCGGACCGAAAGGAGTCGGTTTTTTGTATGTGCGGCGTGATGTCAGGCTGCCTTCGTTTATTCATGGCGGGGCACAGGAGAAACGGCGCCGTGCCGGAACAGAGAATGTGCCGGGGATTGTCGGTTTTGCAAAGGCGGCAGAGCTTACTTTTGCAAGGCGTGAGGAGACAGAGAAACGGGAGAAGAAGCTGCGGGACTACTTCATAGGGCGTGTGCTTTCCGAAATTCCGTATGTGCGCCTGACCGGTTCTGCGCAGGACCGTCTGCCGGGGCATGCCAGCTTCTGTTTCCAGTTCATTGAAGGAGAAACAGTGTTAATTATGTTAGATACGGACGGTATCTGTGCCTCCAGCGGTTCGGCATGTACCACGGGGCAGACAGAGCCTTCCCATGTGCTGACCGCAATCGGGCTTCCGGAGGATGTGGCACACGGAGCAGTGCGTTTTACGATGGGGCGCGGTACGACAAAGGAGCAGCTTGACTTTACCGTAGAACGCATGAAGGAGATTATCGGACGGGTCAGGGCAATGTCTCCGTATTATGCCGGATTTGCTGCCAAGGAAAACAGCCGCACGGACGGAGGAAACAGATAAACAGGATTTGCCGGGACACATAAGGAGAGAAAAGCAGTATGGAGAAGGTAGTAGTAGGCCTTTCCGGCGGAGTTGATTCCGCCGTAACGGCGTATTTGCTGAAGCAGATGGGATACGAGGTAACAGGAGTTACGCTTTGCATGCATGAAGGAGCCGGGAAAGAGGCGGAGGATGCCAGGATGGCAGCGGAATGTATCGGCATTTCCCATTACAGTATAGATTTAAGCGAACAGTTCAGAGGGAAGATTATCCGTTATTTTACGGAATCCTACCGGCAGGGAGAAACGCCGAATCCCTGTATTGTCTGCAATCCTGAAATAAAATGGAGCACCTTGCTTCATGAGGCGGACGCAGCAGGGGCGGAAAGGATTGCAACCGGACATTATGCAGGCGTTGTGCGTCTGGAAAACGGCCGCCTTGCAATTCGCTGCGCTGCTTCCGTGGCAAAGGACCAGGCATATGTGCTGTACGGTCTGACCCAGGAGCAGCTGTCGCGTACCGTGATGCCCCTTGCCGCCTATGAAAAAGAAGAGGTGCGCAGAATTGCGGCAGAAATCGGACTTCTGACGGCAGAAAAGGCTGACAGCATGGAGGTCTGCTTTTTGCCGGAGGGGGAGAGCTATACGGATTATATCATACGGACGGAGGGTGTGCGTCCGGCCTGCGGGAATTTTGTAGACGAGGACGGGCGGGTGCTGGGAACCCATCAGGGACTTCTCCATTATACGGTAGGGCAGCGCAAGGGTCTTGGAATTGCCTTTGGTGAGCCGTACTATGTAAAGGAGCTCCGCCCGGAGGAAAACGAGGTGGTCTTGGCAGGAAATACTGCACTGTTTGACGGGACGGTTTATGCGGAAGGGTATCAGGGAATGGCGGTAGAGCAGATAGAAGACGGTATGCGTTTCTTTGCTAAAATCCGTTACAGCCACAAAGGCGCCATGTGCACCGTGTACCGGGAAGGAAACGGGCTGCGCTGTGTGTTCGACGAGCCACAGCGGGCTGCTGCACCGGGACAGGCAGTGGTGTTTTATAAAGAGGAGACATTCTTTTATACGGAGCCTGCATTACAGGGGCTGCACCAGGACAGCCGGACAGGGCAGAGGGGCTATGTAGTGGCAGGCGGTGCAGTCATCCGGCGTAAGAGGATGCCTTAAGTTTCTGCATTTTCGGTCGTCCGGATTCCGGAGCCGTATGAAAAACAGGGCTCCTAAGAGTAATAAATTTGACAAAGCGGGCATTTCGGGATATAATAGATATCATTTAATAACCCGTGAGTAAGGAGCGTCTGTAGTATGATAGATGAGATATGGAATTTTTTTGAGAATATGGATGAATATGTTTATGTTTCGGACATAGAGACCCATGGTCTGGTTTATATGAATAAAAAGGCGCGGAATACCTATGGGTTTTCCTCTGTAGAGGAGCTTTGCGGGAGAAAGTGCTATGAAACAATCCAGAAATGCTCTGCACCCTGTGCGAACTGCAATAACTGCGAGCTGCAGGAGGGCAAGTTTAAGGAGCTGAGCTATTATAATCCTATTATCGGGAAGCATCTTATGGTGAAAGATACCTTGCAGACAGATGGGAACAGACGTTACCGCATAGAAATTGCCTTTGATGTCAGCGACGAGAAGTGCTGTGCACAGGCTGATGGCAGCAGCCAGAACTTAGAGGCTTTTATCAATGAAGGACTGCGGATTGCCCTGCAGATGCCTACGCCTGACCGCTCGATTGCAGTGGTGTTAGAGTATCTGGGAAAGGCTCTGGGCGGTGACAGGACCTATATTTTTGAAAAGAATGAAGAGGGCGGTGATGATAATACATACGAGTGGGTATCAAGCGGTGTGACGCCGGAGAAGGAGAATTTGCAGAATCTGCCGCCGGAGGTTTGTGCCAACTGGTATAAGAATTTCAGTGAGAAGAGACCGATTGTGATTTCAAATCTGGAGGATATCAGGGAAAGTGACCCGCTCCAGTATGATATTCTGAAAAATCAGAAGATTCATTCCCTGATTGTAGTTCCTTTGTATAACGACAGAGTGGCGATTGGCTTCTATGGAATCGATAATCCGACCGGAAGGTCCTTGGACTATGCCCTGAACATGCTTCAGATTATGGGGCACTTTATTGTCTCCTCCTTAAAGCGCCGGAATCTGGTAAGGCAGTTGCAGGAGATGTCGTTCTGTGATTCCCTGACAAGGCTTGGCAACCGGTATGCCATGAACGTGTATATTGAAACCTGGCAGTCCGGCAGGAGCATGGGAGTGGTATATTGTGATGTGACAGGACTGAAGATGGTCAATGATACGCAGGGCCATGAAGCAGGCGACAGGCTGCTTATTAATGCAGGCGAATGTTTGCGTAAGGTGTATGGAGAGTATAGTCTGTTCCGTATCGGAGGGGATGAGTTTCTGGCACTTTGCTCCGGCATAAACCTTGACGGACTGCGGGAAAGAGAAGCGGCGTTAAAGCAGGAGATGGAGAAGGACAATCTGGTACTGGCAGTCGGCTGTTCATGGAATCCGGACGGAACGGAGAGCATTGATAAGCTGATGGCAGAGGCTGAGAGCCGGATGTACCAGGATAAGTCAGAATATTATAAAAGAACAGGCATAGACAGGAGAAAGTAAAAGGAGCCGCCGCACGAAGGGCAGCGGCTTATAAGCAGCCGGAATATCCGGCTGCTTATTTTTGCATACGCTATATGAGCGCAATCATTTCGGGCGTCCGCGCCCGGTAGATGGAATAGTAGCGGAAGCCGCAGGCAGTCAGAAGCCCTGTGGCTTTTTTGATGTCTGCGCCGGTATCGGACGGCGTGTGGGCGTCCGAGCCAAGGGTCAGAAGCTCTCCGCCAAGCTCCCGGTAGCGTGCCAGGACTTCTGCCTTCGGATGTGCAAAGGAAAGCTCCTTCCGGAGTCCCGCGGTGTTGACCTCCAGCGCCTGCCCGCGGGAGATAAGGATACGGAGGGTTTCTTCAATTAAGTCCATAAAATCACGCACAGCATAGTCCTTTATCAAAGAAACCGAATCCGGAAGATAGCGGATAATATAGTCAAGGTGTCCAAGAGAGTCAAAGTTCGTATGCTCTGTCACATTGGTGCGGACGTCCTCGAAATAGCGGCGCAGCCGGTTCCCCGGAAGTGTCCAGTAGTCCGGATAGTAGGGATCCAGTTCGTCTACTACATGGGTAGAGCCGATTACAAAGTCAAAGGGATGCTTTGCAAGCAGCGTATCCATCTGCTCCCGTAAGTCCGGACGGCCCGGGCGGAGCCCGAGCTCAATGCCAAGCAGAAGCTCCGGGGAAGAGGTATCGGCAGCCGCCCGTTTCTTTAACGGGAGAAGCTCCTTAAAATAAGTGTCGGCATCAAAGACAAACAGGGAAGGGTCTCCCGGAAAGTCAAGGTCCATATGGTCGGTAAAGCAGAGCGCGGAAAGTCCTGCTGCCTTTGCCGCTGCCAGCATTTCTGCAGGGTTTGCCGTCGAATCGCTTGAAAATTTTGTATGGGTATGGGTATCGGCAAGCAGCATAAAAGCCTCCTTTTGTATTAATTAGTCAGTTATCTCTGTCAGCCCGGAAATATCCGGCAATGCGACAAGGGAGTAGTTCGTATAGTAGACGACAAAGCCGGGCTTTGCGCCATTCGGCTTTTTCACCTGCTTTTTGTCTACATAGTCGATTTCGACCTTCCCGGCATCCCTGTTTTTGGAGTAATAGGCGGCGAGGGAACCGGCTGCTTCAAACACATGGTCGGGAATTTCCCTCCCGTCATTTTTCAGGATAACATGGGAACCGGCGCAGTCCTTGGCGTGGAACCACCAGTCACTTCCATTTGCAAATTCAAAGGTCAGGAAATCGTTCTGGTAGTTATTTTTCCCGACATAAAGGTCAAAGCCGTCCGCGGTACGGTAGTGAAGCGGCTTTGCGGTAACGCGGGTCTTTTTTTCCTTCTTTCCGCCGGGACCTTTCCGGAGCGGGGAGTGCTTCTTCAAATAGCCGTATTCGGTAAGCTCTGCCTTAATCTGCACCAGGTCCTCTTCGTGTCTTGCGATTTCCAGTGCATTGCGGATGGATTCCAGATGGAGGATGGAGGACTTTGTTTCCTCGGTCTGCGTAGTAAGCGCTTCAAACGTGCGCTTCAGCTTTCCGTAGCGTTCAAAATAGCGTTTGGCATTTTCTAAGGCGGTCATTGTTTCGTCTAACGGAATCGTAAGCGGCTCGTCCGTATAGTAGTTCGTTACGGTAATTTCCTTTGCGCCGGGCTCTGCACCGTAGCCGTAGGCGGTTAAAAGCTCGCCATATACCTTGTACTTGTCTCTGGACTCCGTATCCTTTAGCTGGCGGAGCTGTAAATCGTATTTTTTTACCTCACGCTCCAATGCCGACTGCAGCACCCTGCGCAGGTCGGAGGAACGTTGCCGGATGCGCGTAATGGTATTTTTTTCCGCATAAAACTCCCGAAGCAGGGCAGAAGCTGAGGAAAACGGCTGTATCTCGTAACCGCCATCTTCATACATAGTCAGCGGAATAACAGAAAACGCAACCGGCTCCTTTCCGTGCCGTACAAGGTTCGGGGAAAAGCGCCCCTGTCTGACATCTTCCATCAGGGCGGAAAAAATGTGAAACAGGTGCTGCAAAAAGTCTTCGGAAAACTCCGCCGCCGGTAAATCGGGCGAAAGCCCGGCACGGTGGCAGAGCTCGTTTGCGGTCTGCGGGGAAAGCCCGGTAAAAGCGGAGTAAAGCGCCTTATAAAGCGGCATCGGCTTTTCACGGAGCGAAAGAAACTCTGCAAAGGAAACTGTAAGGGGGTCGAGCTTATCCTGCGTCTGCGGGATAAAGTAAGGACGTCCGGGAAGTACCTCGCGGACGGAGCTGACCATACCGGAAACCCGTTTAATCGCGTCTATGATGGTGCCGTTTTCATCGGTAAGGATAATATTGCTGTGTTTGCCCATCAGTTCAATCAGAATGTGCTTCCGGCATACATCGCCCAGCTCGCTTAAATGCTCTACCGTAAAATCGACGATACGCTCCAGTCCTGGCTGGGTTACCGAAAGAATGCGTGCGCTGTTAAAATGCTTCCGCAGCAGCATACAGAAATTCGGCGCCGTCAAAGGGCTCTGCCTGCTTTCCTCTGTCAGATAAAGGAGAGGGAGAGAGGCGTCCGCGGAAAGCAGAAGCTTATAGGTATCATAGTTTTTTATCTGAAGCAGCAGCTCGTCCTTTTCCGGCTGTGCGATTTTTGTAATCCGTCCGCCGGTTAAGGTATCGGAAAGCTCCTTTACAAGAGCTGCAGTCATAAGTCCGTCAAATGCCATAATGAAATCCTTTCTGGAGCCGGATAAAGTCCCGGTCAAGCGTTCTTTTTATCATATTGTACCAAGTATACCATAATTTTAGAAAAAAGAGAACACCTAAAAGTAGCTGTTGACATCCGGAGGATGCCGTGGTAGAATATCAGTGTTAAAATAGTTTTGACTGTAAAACAAGGAGATTTTATGTTAAGCATTGTAAGTAAAAACAGAGTGGACGCCGACAATTAAATTTGTTGCGGGGCAGAGGCTTTACGCCAGAGGTCTGCCCTGATGTATCTGCCTTACAAGTGCTTCATAAATCCGGATAAACAGAGTCTGTTGTTACAGAAAACGGAGAGCATGCCTGTCAGGTGTGCTTTTTTTACTTTGTATTTCTTTTTTTGCAGGCTGATTGTGACCGTGGATTTTTCCGCCCTTCCGGCAGAGAAGTCCACGGTCTTTTTGTATGCGGAAAGAGCTGACAGGGCAGATTGTCCGGAAGCGCGGCATCCGGCGTTATCACAGTGCAAGTTCATAAAGATTTGATGAGAAAGGAAACCGAACATGGATAAGACAGAGCATTTTATAGAATTTGACAAAATAAAAGAAATCTGGGCAGGGTTTTGCCTGACGGACTCTGCAAAGAAGCAGGTAAGGGAACAGGCGCCGCTTTTGTCCGAGGCAGAGCTTCTGGCAAAGCAGAGGGAAACCACGCAGGGAAAGAAGATGATGGAGCTTTACGGCAATCCGCCGTTAGTCTCCCTGCAGGGACTGGAGGAGATTGTAGATTATGCAGGCAAGGGAGACTGTCTCGGAATCAAGCAGCTTCTTCAGGTGGAGATGTCCCTGACAGCGGCTTCCCGTTTAAAGCAGTATTTGCTCCGGGGAAAGCAGCAGGGGCTTTCTCTGGGGTACTATGAGGAAAATCTGCAGCCGTTGGAGGAATTAAGAGAGAGCATCTATGTGCAGATTGTCAATGAACAGATTTCGGACAATGCTTCGAAGCTGTTAAAGAGTCTCCGGAGTGAAATTGTCCTGGCAGAAGGGCGGATGCGGGAAAAGGCAGACGCAGTCATACGCGCCAACAAGGACTGCATGTCGGATGGCTTCAGTACCTTCCGGAACGGGCGTGTGTGCGTCCCGGTAAAAAAGGAGTACCGGTTTAAAATTGCAGGCAGTGTGATTGATAAGTCCGCTACCGGCAACACGTTTTTTATCGAACCCGCTGCGGCTGCGAAGTATTATGAGGAATTGCAGGAGCTGCGCCTTGACGAAGAAAATGAGGTGCGCAGGATTTTATATGAGCTGACCGGGATGGTGGATGAAAATGCGGCAGGATTAAAAGAAAATATCAGGCTGATGGAAAAGTTTGATTTTATCTTTTCCAAAGGAAAACTGAGCCTGTATTATGACGGCACCGAGCCTGAAATCATAACGGAGCGGAGGATGGTATTGAAGGATGCGAGGCATCCGTTAATGAAAAAGGAGAGCTGTGTTCCGCTTCAGTTTTCTATCGGAAACGGTGTAAACGGAATCGTGATTACCGGTCCGAACACCGGCGGAAAAACGGTGGCGTTAAAGACGGTTGCCTTAAACTGTATGATGGCACAGTGCGGGCTGCATGTTTCCTGCGGCAGTGCGGAAATCTGTATGAATGCCAATTATCTCTGTGATATCGGGGACGGGCAGAATCTGTCGGAGAACCTTTCCACGTTTTCCGCACATATCACAAATGTACTTGATATTTTACGGCAAGTCGGTCCGCAGAGTCTTGTACTCATGGATGAGCTTGGCTCCGGGACAGACCCATTAGAGGGTATGGGAATTGCAATCGCGATTTTAGAGGAATTAAAGCAGAGCGGCGCTCTGTTTCTGGTGACGACGCATTATCCCGAGGTAAAGGTATATGCTGAAAAAACCGAAGGGATTGTAAATGCACGGATGACCTTTGACAAGGAAAATCTGAAGCCCCTGTATCAGCTGGTTATCGGTGAGGCAGGGGAGAGCTGCGCCTTTTCCATTGCAAAGAGACTTGGAATGCCTGCGGCTATGCTCCGGCGGGCGGCACAGGCTGCCTACGGGAGCGGAGCAGACTTGTCCTCTTTTGAGGGAGCGGAGCAGGTAAGGGAGCTTAAAGGGAAGGCAGTTCCACGGATTGTAAAGAAAAAAACGTCGCCGTCCCATAAGAGAGAAAAGAGGGAATACCAGATTGGAGATAGCGTTATGGTTTATCCGGAGAAAAAAATCGGGATTGTCTGCGAGCCGGAAAATGAAAAAGGCGTGCTGCGGATTCAGATGCCGGACAGAAAGCTCTGGATAAACCATAAGCGGATTAAGCTGCATGTGGCGGCAGAAAAGCTTTACCCGGAAAACTATGACTTCTCTATTTTGTTCGACAGCGTGGAGACAAGAAAGCTCCGGCACCAGATGGAGCGCAAGCACATAGAGGGGGCAGAACTCCGCGTAGAGGACGAAAAGGGGTGAGGGGGCTTCCCTTGCGTCTCCGCATTTTTGAAATATTTTGAAAAGTTTCGGAGGGTGTGCAGCCTTCGGAACATACAGCACAGGAAAAATACGGAAACGCAGGAAAGCGCCCGGCTTTACAAAGCTTTCGGGATTGTGTTATACTTGGCTTTAGAAAAGAGGGAAGCCATGAACTACGATTGTTTGATTATTGACGATGAGAAGCTGCTTGCAGACAGCACGGCGGAGTATTTTAATCTGTTTGGCGTGAAAACGGCAGTGGTATATAGCGCTTCTGCATGCAGGGATTTTTTCAAGGAGAATACGGCAGGGCTTATGTTGCTTGACATCAATCTTGGTGAAAGCAGCGGCTTTGCGCTGTGTAAGGAGCTCCGTGGGACGACCGACATTCCGATTCTGTTTATTTCCGCCCGGACAAGTGACGACGATAAGATTATTGCACTGAATATCGGTGGCGACGACTATGTGCAAAAGCCGTATTCCCTCGGGGTGCTGCTTGCCAAGGTCAGGGCGGTGTTAAAGCGTTATGGGCAGAGTGCAAAGGCAGGATATGCCGATGGCTGGCTGACGGTTGATTTTGATGCAAAGCAGGTGTTTGCCGGAGGAAACCCTGTCAGGCTGACTGCACTTGAATTTAAGCTTCTTTTTTATCTGATGAAGCAGGAAAACAGGGTGGTATCAAAGAAAGAGCTGTTTGAAAACGTCTGGGAGGATAAGTTCACGGGCGACGGAACCCTGAACGTACATATCCGGAAAATACGGGAAGCAATTGAAAAAAATCCCGGCAGGCCTGAATACATCAGTACCATCTGGGGGGACGGATACCGGTTTAACGGAGGAAAGCAATGAGAAAACGCTTCTTTTTTGTAAGCCTGTTTCTGGTGTTTGCGGCAGAGCTTGCAGCGCTGCTTCTATTTGCCACGCAGGATACGGAATGGGTGCAGGATACGGTTGCCGTCAATGAGGCGGTGCAGTCGGTGCAGGCTGACTGGGATACGATGGAGAGCCATGTCAACCGGACAGGGCTTGATTATGTTGTACTGGATACGGACGGGACGGTTTTATTCCGGACAAGGGACGGGCTGAGTGAAACGATCAACCGCGCGGTAAGCCACAGGGACACGATTCTCGACCTTAAAGCCAGCGGCGTTGTCGTCGGTAAAATTATTTTATACAATGACAGTACACAGGCTGCGCAGTCCGGGAAACAGGCTGTTGTTGCCGTGTTTGCAGCCGCCCTTTTCATCCAGTGCATTGTCTGCGCAGGATATTTTCTGTATCTGGAGTGTACCGTAATCCGGCCGTTTCACAAGCTGCGGCGCTTTGCCGGACGTATTGCGGAGGGCAATCTGGATATTCCGCTTGTAATGGACAGGCAGAATCTTTTCGGCGCATTTACGGAAAGCTTTGATATTATGCGTTCCGAGCTTAAAAAGGCGCGGATTGCCGAGGCGGAGGCAAATGCAAGTAAAAAGGAGCTTGTTGCAAAGCTTTCCCATGACATCAAGACGCCTGTTGCAAGCATCAAGGCGGCTTCGGAGGTGGGCGCCGCACTGGCGGACAATGAAAAGACAAGGGAGAATTACAGGCAGATTATCCATAAGGCGGACCAGATTAACACGCTGGTCTCCAATCTGTTTACGGCGACGTTAGAGGAGCTCGGGCAGCTCCCGATAGCGCCTGTGGATATCGAGGGCAGGGAGGTGGAGGAGCTGTTAAGGAATGCCGACTACCTGCATCGTGCCGTAATTCCGGAGCTTCCGGACTGTCTTTTGTATGCGGACCGCCTCCGGTTGCAGCAGGTGTTTGACAATATCTTTGCCAATTCCTATAAATATGCCAATACCGGGATAGAGACAGCGATACAAAGGGAAGGAAATTATCTTGCCGTCAGTATAGAGGACTACGGCGGAGGCGTCAGCAGAGAGGAGCTGCCGCTGTTAAAGGAAAAATACAAACGCGGGAGCCGGACCGGGCAGGTAGAGGGAGCCGGTCTCGGACTTTACATTTCCGACTATTTCATGAAGGAAATGAAGGGGGAGCTTGTGGTTGAAAACGGACAGAACGGACTAAGGGTAACGGTAAGGCTTGCCATAAGCGGTACGATTTAAGGTTTCCTTAAGGATTCCCTAAAGACATTTAAGGTTTGCAAGGATAGAATGGAGCGTATAAAAAGGAGGATAGCCATGAAAGAAATATTATTAAAAACCGAAAATTTAAGCAAATCCTTTTCGAACGGCGGGAATCTCCAGCACGTTTTGAAAAACATCGACCTGGAGCTTTACAAGGGGGATTTTACCGTAATCATGGGTGCGTCGGGCGCGGGAAAGTCCACGCTTTTATACGCGCTTTCGGGCATGGATACGCCGACAATCGGCAGAATCACCTTTGACGGGAAGGTTATCTCGGATTTGAGCACCGACGGGCTTGCGCTGTTCCGGAAGGCGCACTGCGGCTTTGTGTTCCAGCAGGTTTACCTGATTGACACAATGAGCCTGCTTGATAACGTGCTTGCGGCAGGGCTGCTTGTAAGCAAGGATAAAAAAGCGCTTACCGCCCGTGCGGAGGAGCTTTTTGAAAAGGTAGGGATTCCGGAGGAGACCCGCAGGAAATTCCCGACGCAGATTTCGGGCGGCGAGGCACAGAGGGCGGGAATTGTCCGCGCGTTAATCAACGCCCCGGAAATCCTTTTTGCCGACGAGCCGACCGGCGCGCTGAATTCCAAGGCGGGGCTGGATGTCCTTGATACGCTGACAGGCTTTCATGAGCAGGGACAGAGTGTAGTTATGGTAACACACGATATGCGTTCTGCCAGACGGGGAAACCGTATCCTGTATTTGAAGGACGGCGCGGTACTGGGCGAGTGTGATTTGGGAAAATACAGACCGGATGACGGGGAGCGCCACAGGAAGCTGTCCGGCTTCCTTTCGGAAATGGGGTGGTAGTATGAAGAAGAACCTGCTGCTTGCCCGTGCGAATCTTCGTAAGGCGAAAGGGCAGACCGTCGCGATTGTCGTGCTTGTCCTGTTGTCGTCGCTGATGATGAACCTGTGGCTGATGCTTTCCCTGGATTATAAGAAAAATTTTGACCGCTGTCATGATAAATTAAACGACGGGCATGTGAATCTTGCGGCGTATTCTGCCGATGAAGAGTTCCGGGAGTTTGTTACCGGTATCTTAAAAGAGAATCCGGACGTGACGGAGGTTTCTGTTACTGACGCGTTCTGCGCTCCTGCGGCCTTCCGGTATGCCGGCGGGGAAGTCTCCCAGTTTGTCGTTATGCTGGAAAAGGAAGCTGCTCTTTCCAGGGAGGTCGGGAAGTATGAAATAATCGGGGAGGACAGTTCTGGCAGCGGAGTTTACGTTCCTATGCTTTATGGCACGGGAAATAACTACGCCGTCGGCGATACAATAGAGCTTACGCTCTTTGGAAAAGAATTTGAATACACGGTATGCGGATTTTTTAACAGCACAATGACCGGCTCCCATAACTGCGGGATGCTGTCCTTTTTGCTGAGCGGGGATAAGTTCCGGGAGTTTTCAGAGGAGGACTGTGCGGTAGCGTCTACCTATATTTCACTCCGGCTTAAGGATAAGATGCAGGGCGAAGAGATAGAAGCGTCGCTGCGGAAGGAGATTGCAGGGAAGTTTCCTGATATTACGGTTTCCGGGAACTACTATGAGGACATTACGACGTCCCGGTATATCTCCCAGATGATTTGCGCAGGGATTACGAGCGCAATGGCGTTTCTCGTGTTGCTCATCGGACTGGTAGTCATTGCCTCCAATGTAGTGAATTATATTCAGGAAAATATGCAGAACCTCGGTGCGCTCAAAGCAGTGGGGTATACTGGCAGACAGCTTGTTTCCTCGCTTATCCTGCAGTTTTCCGGACTGTCCGCCGCCGCAGCAGCCGTAGGGGTTGCGCTTTCCTACTGTATTTTCCCTGCGGTAAACGAGATGATGATTGCCCAGACGGGGATTCCGTATACGGTAAGGTTTCTTATCGTACCCTGCCTGATAACGGTAGCGTTCAGCGCGGGGATTGTTGCCGCGGCAGTCCGTCTGTCTGCCGGGAAAATGAAAAAAATCGAGCCGATTACCGCACTCCGGCAGGGAATTACGACCCATAATTTCAAGAAGAACCATGTTCCGCTTGAGAAAACAAGGCTGCCGCTCCAGCCGGCCCTTGCGATGAAAACCACGCTCTCCGGACTGAAAACCAATATTACGATTTGTGTTACGATGCTGGTCCTGTCCCTTATTCTTGTATTTTCGGGTCTGATGTATAAGAATATGATTATGGATATGCAGCCGTTTATTGATTTTATTGCCGGGGAATCCGCGGATTCCTGCATCAATATAAACACAGGCAGGGAGAAGGAGCTTCTTTCCATGCTGGAGGGCGACAGCCGCGTGGAGAAGTTCTATCTCTTTACGAATAACCTGGACGCCCAGCATGTCGGCGGGGTTTCCCTGATGCCGTCCGCGATTGAAGATGGTACAAAGCTGAACAATCAGAAACTGGTGATAGAGGGGCGTTTTCCGGAATACGACAATGAAATTGTGATTGCCATAAAATATGCCAGGGAAAAGGGACTTCGCATAGGAGACGAGATTACCATTAAAATCGGAGGGAAGGATAACGATTACATTATTACGGGATTCTCCCAGGTTACCAATAACTTAGGAAAGGACTGTATACTGACCCGCGGAGGCTATGAAAAGGCAGTCAGCCTGCAGAATGTGAGCTACTACATGGATCTTACGGACGGTACGGATATCGATGCCTTTAACAGTGAGATAACAGAACGCTTCGGGAGCGATGTAAATGCAACCTTCAATATTCTTGCAGTCATAGAGGCTACAGGCAATGTTTATGTTTCGCTGATGACAATTATCGTAATTGCCATACTGGCATTAAGCGGGGTCGTGATTGTCTTTGTGCTGTATCTGTTAGTAAGGACGCTGCTAAACGTCAAAAAGCGGGATTACGGCATTTTAAAGGCGCTCGGCTTTACTACGGGACAGCTTGTCCTGCAGACGGCACTGAGCTTTATGCCGTCAATGACGATTTCCGTAGCGGTAGGGATTTTTATCAGCATGCAGATTGTCAACCCGTTGACAGCCCTGTTTTTACACGGGGTAGGAATTGTCCGCTGCACCTTTGAGGTTCCCCTCGTTTTCAATCTGATTGCCGGAGGCGTGTTACTATTATTTGCGTTCGCGGCTGCCTGCCTCCTGTCGCTGCAGATCAGGAAGATTACGCCGAGGGCGCTGCTTTCGGGAGAATAATTTTTCTGTACATTTGATTCGGAGTATGCTATAGTTATCATAAAAATGAAACAGGTCAGTGAGTCCGGAAGAAAGGAAGGGGTCTGGGAAGCTCTGTATGAAACATATGGCAAAGGTATCCGATCGTTTTGAAGAAATAACAGAGTTCCTGAATTTGTATCTTAGTGGTTTTGAACATACAGAAGAATCGGGGTGTCGGTACTTCATCAGGATACCATCCTTTTATTGTGCGTCGATAAGGAACACCGGAGGAAAGGGATTGGCTCCGGACTTCTGGAACGGTCCGAGCAGGCTGTCCGGGAGGGCGGCTATAGTGAAATCAGGGCAGGCGCCGGAGCGGATTATATTATGCCGGGCGTTCCGACGGCAAGACGTTATTTTGAAGCGGAAAATGAGAGCCTGTCCCCTATGGTGGACGGGACAGCGGGTGATTTTTTTACGAAAAGAGGCTATCGGCATTCCTGGGACTGTAACTGCTTTGACATGAGGCTTCCGTTAAAGCAGTTTAAAAGTGAGAAATATTGTATCGGGGATACCATCGGGAATATTACGTACCGGTGGGCAGTCCCGGAGGAGAGGGATAAGGTGTGCGCATGTACCGACGATGCGTATCCGGAGTTTACAAGGTATTATCAGGAGGAACGGCTGTATACGCCGCAAAACGGCACGAGGGTTTTAGCCGCAGTATCCGACGGTGAAATCGTCGGGACGCTGCTCGTTGGAACGGAGGATACCGCGGGACGCACAGGCAGCCTTAGCTGTACCGCCGTGAAGCATGCCTTCCGGGGAAAGCATATCGCAGTAAATCTTGTTACCGTCGGGACAAGGTATTTAAAGAACAGCGGGATGGAGGAGGCATATTTAGGCTATACCTATAGCGGTTTGGACCATCTGTACGGCTATGCCGGATATAAAATAAGTGTCTACTATATGATGGCGGTGAAAAGGCTGTAAAAAACAGAAAAGCGAAAACCCAGGGAATGAAATATTGACCGCAGCAGAGATTAGGTATATAATAAAATAAATTATTTTCTACAAGGGAGGAATCAGGCAATGAAGTGTCCGAAGTGCGGTGATGATAACTGTCAGATTATTAATGAAACGACAACAAAGGGGAAAGACTTTTCTGCCGGGAAGGGCTGCTGTGGTGCGCTTCTTTTAGGTCCGATCGGGATTTTATGCGGCGCCTGTGGAAAGGGGAAGCAAATCCGTACAACGTCCTACTGGGTCTGTAGCCAGTGCGGTCATAAGTTCAAGGCATGATGGGAAGCGACAGGGTCTGGATGAGATGGATGGAGCTCGGGGCGAAACTCGGGTGCCATCAGATGCCGGAAAGGAGCTTTTTCTACCGGGGTTATCAGTTCCCGGTGTGCGCAAGATGCACCGGGGTGATACTTTCGTCTGTTCTGGCATTTTTCGTGTTTCTTAAGAAAAAGCTTTCTTATGCGGTATGTGTGGCAATGTCGGGTGTGATGCTCGCAGACTGGCTGCTGCAGTATCTGGAAATAAAGGAGTCGAGTAACAGGCGCAGGCTGGTTACGGGGCTTATCGGGGGCTTTGGATATGCGACGCTTCATTTATATTTTTATCGTTTTCTTTGGGATAAGTGCAGGCAATTGTTCGGGAAGGCAGATTAGCAGAACGGCAGATGCCTTCCCTTTTTAGCTTAAATTAAACTCACTTACAGTTGAATGCAATTCTGTTGCGTTTTACCGGATACTATGGTATGCTGTAAGCGGTGGGCAGGATAATTTGATTTACGAAAGGAGCGGTTAAAATGCCGATATTTATCAGAAAAAAAATATGTCACCTGATACGCTCTGTGCAGCTTATACAATGAAGTAAGCGGCTATGTACAGAGCGGGATTGCCGCTGAACTGTTGATATATGCTGCACCCGGCGTTTGAATGATTATTTCGCAGGAGTGAGTACAATGTCATATATCAATGCAAAGAATGTTCTTCCCGGCTGGCTTCTTAAGGAGGTCAGGAGTTATACAGGTGACGGGCTGGTTTATATTCCTCCCGAGCAGTCTTCCCGTAGGGAATGGGGGAGCAAATCGGGCGCCAGACAGATGTATGAGGCGAGAAACAATGAAATCAGGAGAAAGAAAAAGGACGGCAGGACGGTGTTGCAGCTTGCCGGAGAATACAATCTTTCCGAGGACACAATAAGACAGATTTTATACAGATAATGAAGACCCTCTGTCAAAGGAAGTGAGTTTCACCTTAGGACAGAGGGATTTTTCTGCGAAAATTGATTAAATCAAAGACGACACTTGTGTCAGGCGGAAGTCTGTGGTTTACTATTTAAAGGAATAATGCAGCGCAAAACGGAATGTAATATTGAGGGGGATTTATGAGATATCATTGGATTAACGCAGAAGAGTATTCGATGGAGACGGTTTTACTGTTTGACCGGTGGGTCATCCGGCATATTATGAGTGAAAATGCCTGGTACAATAACGGACAGCGTGATTACAAAACCGATATGGCAAAGGCACTCAGCCGTTATCCTTATGTCATTGAATTCTGTAAAAGAAAAGCGCCCGAGTGTGCAGGGTTTCTAAAGGAAATCGAGGACATCCGTGCGGCAGGGTTTTTAAAGGAAATCAGGGGCATTGACGCCGCCGGTATCAGCGAAGCGGAAGCGCGGCGCGCGGAAACTGAAATTTTATCCGCACTGGAACCCTTTGTTGTGTACGCCTATCCGGAGGTCATGGAACAGCTTGGTTCTATCCGGGACTGGAGTCCGGACAGACTGTATGCGCTGGCAGATTTTAAGGGGAAGCTTGTCCTGGACATCGGTTCCGGGACAGGACGCCTGGCATTCGCGGCGGCAGTTTATGCAAAACGTGTCTATGCCAGCGAACCCTGTGATGTCCTGCGCGAATATATGCGTGATAAAATCAGTCAGAACGGGATTTCCAATATGAAGGTGCTTGACGGGGAGATGACGAATCTGCCGTACGAGGACAATACGTTTGATATCGTCATGGCAGGGCATGCTGCCGGTGACTGGCAGGAAGAAGGGACTGCCGAGATGACGCGTGTCGTAAAGGACGGCGGGGTCCTTGTCTGCTGCAACGGCGACGATGAAGTGAAGCGGGAGGCGCCCGATGGGGAGCTTGTGCGTAGGGGATTTGAATATTTTGTACATGAAAGCCGCGAGGGCGGAGTGATTTATGACTACCGGAAGGTAGTCCATAAGTTAGCTGCAAACAATTGTTGACTTTATAGAAATTGCTTTCTTGAATATAAAGAGAGCTGGCAAACTGTGATTTCTCACAAGTCTGCCGGCTCTGTGTCTATGCGTCCGGTTCTTTATTGTGATTGCTTTTTGATAACTATTATTTGTAAATCTTTCGCGCCAATCAAACGCTCCTGCTTACTCATAATCGGAACCTGCCTGCAATTCTTTCTCTAAAAACTGCTTTATATACGGATTGTTTTCCTCACTCAATGTAGGCTGGAACGCCATGTAACGGCATTTCTGATACTGCTCAGCATCCAATATAAAGGTATATCCCATGATACATTTTGGATTACAGTCATCAGGATTGATAAGCCGTTTGCAGACGGACGCTTTCTTGATTTCCTTTTTTACCTTTTCGGGCAGTGTATCAAGAAAGCTCTGGTATTCCTGTATATGTTCAGGATAAATGCGGAGCTTCATTCCCGTTTTTCGGGATACGAATGTTGCCAAGGTCCTTTTGCTGCTGTTTAACACATAGGAAACAACATAGCCGCTTTTTTGTGATTTTATGTCGCATTTACAGCCGTTCACTATCAGATACTCATTGATTTGGCTTACAAAGCTACGGAAACGCTCATCAACTGTTCCCATAAATATACTAAATTTCTCGTCCATACGTCCCTCCGTTATCTCTTTTTCTTTGCTACGGGTATCCATACCTCATATTGTGCGTTTTGTGGGTCTGGATTTAAGTAAACCTCAATATCGGGAGCGTTGGCATACTCATATCCAGAGGTCGGAAGCCATTCTGTAATAATCCGCTGCTCCAATTCCTGGATTGACTGGTTTGTACCCGTTCCGGAAAAGATTGCCCAAGTGGATGCAGGAACCGTATATTCTTCAAACTCACCGCCTGGTTTTGTACTGGAAACGGCAATAAAATAGTTCCATTGTTCTTCATCATTGCAGGCACTCACGCCCAAAAGTCCCATCGGTGGTGTATCCATCAATCCTGCCAGTTTCTGTATGGTTCCATTTGCAGATGCCTCCTGCCACATCTTAGGTACAACCATAAAGTTATTTTCGATTTCCTTATCAAGAGGTGCAGATACGCCAATAATGCGGAATGCTTCTTTAGTTTCAATTCTA
Source organism: uncultured Lachnospiraceae bacterium (assembly GCA_910579465.1). GTDB lineage: Bacteria > Bacillota > Clostridia > Lachnospirales > Lachnospiraceae > SIG307. Next base: position 504,674 of record CAJTUB010000001.1, read on the forward strand.
TAATTCATTTCGGTCGCTCCTTTCACAGCAATTCTAAATACAATGGGAGAAAAAGATTTCACGGCTGCGCCTTCGCTCTTCACGGACGAAGGGGCTACTCCATGAAAAGACTGAAACGCCCTGTTAAATGCGGTCGGGGAACGATAGCCGTATTTCTCTGCAATATCAATAATCCGTTCATCCCCGCCCTGTAAATCTACCGCTGCTAAAGACATTTTTCTTCTTCGGATATACTCGGCCAGAGTGATACCCGCCATATAAGTAAACATCCTCTGATAGTGATAGGTGGAGCAGCAGGCAATCCGACCAAGCTGTTCATAGTCAATTTCGCCTGTCAGGTGTTCCTCAATATAATTCATGCTTTGGTTTAATCTTTCAACCCATTCCATGAGATACCTCCTTATCCGCACATACTGTGCTTTGTGGACATGAATTTGTCTTTATCATTATAAGGCTTATCTTTAAATTTTTCCTCTCTATCCTTGCACAAAAAAGAGAGGTGGTTATCTCTATCAGATAAAAGTATATACCGTCAGTCGAATAAATACAAGAATTATTTTGCAGGAGCTATACTGATTAAATCAGAGACGATACTTGTGTCAGGCAGAAGTCTGTGATACACTATATTTTAAAGGAGTAATGCAGTGAAAAACGGAATGTAATATTGAGAGGGGTTTGTATGAAAAAAATAAAGGGTTATTTCAGGATTGTTCATTTTTTATTTCAGAGCGCCCGGAAAAATAAGATTCGATTAGCATGGGGAATTGCGGCACTGACTCTTGTGAAATGTCTGCTGCCATTTCCTATGATATATTTTCCGGCAGCCATTATTGAAGCATTAGTGAACGGAAGAGAGATGCCGGAGGTGCTTGCTCTTATCGTTCTTATGGTACTTACAAGCACCGGTCTGCTGGGACTTGAAAGGTGCATTGAAAAGACCTGTAATATTATGTTGGAGAGATTAAAAAGCCGTTTGCACGAGAATCTTTCTGAGGCAGTGATGCGGATGCCATATGAAATCATGGAGAGCGACGCGTTTATAAAAAAGGCAGAGCGTGCGAGGGTTGCGGTAAACGGTGACTTGAGCTGGTCGGTGCTTCGCGGCGTGTCCGGTCCCAGAGGGGTAAATGCAATCTGCATAGGATTTTCCAATATTTTTGTAGGAATTGTGCAGATTCTCTGTTATATCTACATATTGTCTGCCTTGCATATCGGAATCGTACTCCTGATTATTGTTTCAGTTTTGCTGAATTCCTTTTTATCGACGAAAAAGAAGCGGATTGATTTTTCGCAGAGAGAGCGGACAAGCGAAATGTCCACAAGGATGAACACCTGCTATATGGCAATGGATGATGTCAGAATGGCAAAGGATATCAGGCTGTTTGGGATGGAGCATTTTCTGATAGAAAAACATAAAGGAAACAGAAGGGATTATTTTAAAGTCAGAAGAAGCTTTTTTGCTTCCTATCTCGGAATTGAGGGCAGCGCGTTATTGATAAGCGGTCTGCAGAATGTCATAATCTATGGCTATCTTGCCTGGAATGTAGTAAAAGAGAGATTTTCCATCGGCTCTTTTTCCAAGTATTTTTCCACAATTATGAATTTTGTCAACAGTCTTTCTATGATAATCGAGTCGGTAGTGAACATGAATCTGTTTGGCGAATATATGGAAGATTATTATGAAATTGTTGATAAAAAAGAGGAAGAACAGGGGAGAAAGGAATCCCTGCCGGAGCCGCATTTTATTGTCTTTGAACATGTGTGGTTTATGTATCCGGAAACAACGGAATATGTGCTAAAGGACATAAATTTAACAATAGAAGCAGGAAATAAGATTCTGCTGGTAGGCCTGAACGGCGCAGGGAAGTCTACTCTGGTAAAACTGCTTTTAGGGCTGTACGAGCCGTCCAAAGGAAGAATCCTGATAGATGGAACAGATGTGAAGGAACTGGACAGAAGCGCCTATCTTACATTATTCTCTGCGGTTTTTCAGGATTATATGATTTATGCGGAGTCGCTGAAGGAGAATATCATGTTTGACCATACGGACCTTCCGAGAATGGAGGACATTATAAAGCGGTTGAAAATAAGTCAGATATTAGAAGAAAACCAGATCCAGTATGACGACAGTCTGTCAAAGGAGTTTGATTATAACGGGAAGGAGCTGTCACAGGGGCAGAAGCAGAGAATGGCGCTTGCAAGAGCTTTGTTTAAGCCTTCCCGGGTGCTGGTGCTTGACGAACCGACAGCGGCGCTGGACGCGTCAGCGGAGTATCAGCTGTACCGTGATTTTGATGAAATTGTAGACGGCAGGACAGTATTGTATATTTCCCACAGACTGTCAGCCGCGATGCTGTGTCATAAAATTATAGTGATTAAAAAAGGCGAAATAACGGAAGAAGGCTCGCATGAGCAGCTGCTTGCCCGGAGGGCGGACTACTTTGAAATGTATACAAGGCAGGCGCAGAGCTACAAATAGAGAAAAGAGAGGAGGAAGGACGATGCTGTCGGATGGAATCAAAGTATTAAAATATTCCTTATCTATGGTATGGAGATTACGAAAGAGCTATTTATTTTTGCGGATTTTGATTGCCCTGTCAGAAGTAGGGGAGACCTTTTGGGGAATCCTTCTGCTCAGGGCATTAATTAACGATATTACCGCAGGGCAGACGACAGGAAAAATACTTACGGACGCAGTGCTTCTGTGCATGGGCGAAGTATTTTTTAAAGGGCTTAAAATCATATTAAGCTGGATGGCAAGTACCGGATATATAAAAATGAACGATATGTTTACCGTGAACTCACTGAAAAAGAAAATGAAATTAAAGTATTTTTTACTGGAGTCTCCGGATGTTCTGAACAAAATCGGAAATTTATATAGAACTGATGGGATTGTATCAAACAGTGTCGAGCAGCTATGTATTTTTATTTCAGGACTGTTTATTTTTGCAGGAAGCGTTTCCATATTGAGCTCTCTGAATCCTGTGGTAGTCGTTTTATTTGTCGCGATTACGGCGGTCAATAGCGGGATTACAAAAAGAGGAATCCGGAATATGAACCGTCTGGATATGGAAAGAACGCCGTCCGACCGGAGACGAAGCTACTATCTGACAAGAAGCATCAGGGCAGAGGAAGGAAAGGATGTCAGGATATTCCAGTTAAACGAGTATTATAAAAATAAAATCCGTGCTGTCAACAACAAGGTAATCGGATATGAAATGAAAAAGGAAAAGGAGAATCTGAAAATGAGGCTGGCAACAGACCTTTTAGGAGGTGTGCAGTCCTTTTTACTGTATTTGTATGCAACGCTTGAATATATTGCTGACAGGATTGTAATCGCAGACTTTTTTATGTATACTGCTACAATCAGTAAGCTCAGCACTTCCTTTGAGTGTATGCTGACCGCATTTCAGAGGATAGCGGCGCAAAGGGAGCAGATGGATAAGCTGGAAGCCTATCTGGAGCTTCCGGATGATACCTATACGGAAAATCTGCCGGAGATGCCAGGGGAGTGTAAGCTTGAATTTAAGGACGTTTCGTTCCGGTATCCAAATACAGACAGGGATATTTTGAAGCACGTGAATCTGACAATAGAAAAGGGCGAAAAGGTGTCTGTTGTCGGGAAAAACGGAGCAGGAAAATCTACATTGATTAAGCTAATCTGCCGCTTTTACCAGCCGACCGAGGGGGAAATAACGCTCAATGGCAGGAATATTGAGGAATACAGCTATAATGAGTATATCAGGCTGATTAGTCCTGTGTTTCAGGACTTCCAGCTGATTCCCTTTACAGTACGCGATAATCTGCAGCTTGACCGGGAAATGGAAGAGGGCAGGATGCTTGCGTGTCTGGAAAAGGCGGATGTAAGGGAGAGGGTGGAGCGTCTGGAACAGGGGCTTTCTACCTATATCGGGAAGGGGACAGGCTATAACGGCGTCGATATGTCCGGCGGGGAAAAGCAGAAAATAGCACTCGGGAGAATGTATGCAAAGGATGCCCCTGTCCTGCTGTTTGATGAAGCAACCTCAGCGGTGGACCCGATTTCGGAGGCTGTCATCTTTAAAAATCTGAACCAGATCGGGGAACAGCATGCGGTCGTGTTTATTTCGCATAGGATGTCTAATGCGCGTCTGAGCGACAAGGTGATATTTATTGCCAATAACCGTATTGAGGAGTGTGGAAAGCATGAGGAGTTGATGCGGAAGGGAGGGGGCTATGCCGAGCTGTTCCGGATGCAGGAGCAGTATTATACAGATGTAAATGCGGTGTAGGAAGTTAAGGGACTGTTGCACAAAGCGCAGTCCTGTTTTTTATTTTAAAGAAAAGGGATTGTTTCGGAAGTATTGCTATTGTATCCGGAATGGTTTATACTAAGGCAGGAGATTATCTGTCTGGAGTTAATAAAAAAGAAGGAATAGAGGTAAGATATGGGAAAAACAGAAAAATTGAGTGTATTTATAAGTCTGGTACTGCGCCACAATCCGGACGCGGCGCACATCGCTTTGGATGAGCACGGATGGGCAGATGTCGAGGAGCTGCTGGCCGGCATTAACGATACCGGCAGAAAAATCAACATGGAATTGCTGGAGGAGATTGTTGCAACCGATAGTAAGCAGAGATACAGCTTCAATCAGGATAAAATGCTGATCCGGGCAAATCAGGGACACAGTATACCGGTAGACGTTGAGCTAAAGGAGCAGGAGCCGCCGGAGTTTTTATATCATGGAACTGCTGAAAGATTTCTGGATGCCATTGAAAGAGAAGGGTTGAAGCCTATGAGCCGGTTATATGTTCATTTGTCAAAGGATATTGAAACAGCCCTGAAGGTTGGCAGACGGCATGGGAATCCGGTGGTTCTGAAGGTACATAGCGGAGCTATGCGCAGGGACGGGGATACATTCTATCTGTCTGAAAATGGCGTATGGCTGATAAAGAAAGTGGAGGCGAAGTATTTGGAGAGGGTGAAAGAGTAATTTAAAAAAGGGGTTATACCGTAACTGTTTTGCGGTAGTTTTACGAAAAGGAGCAAGTTTAATGTTAGTTTACGATGGAACAAAAACGGATTTTCTGTACGGGGTAGAACAAGAGACCCTTGCTTCTGAAATTGAAAAAACCATATATCAAAAAATGAATCGTCATACCGCACAGAATGAATTCCGCGCATGGGAAAATTCCCTGGAATATATGTATAAGGTTTTGAATGACCATGAAATTCCACAGGATGCAGGAATTGCAATTGAGTATAATATCCCACAGACTTCAAAAAGAGTGGATTTTTTGATTTCCGGATATAACAAAAATAATCGGGGCAATGTAATCATTATTGAATTGAAGCAGTGGGATAAATTAAATGCTGTTCCGGGAAGGGACGGGCTTGTAGAAACATATACAGGAAATGCGGTGCGTCAGGTAGTACATCCCTCTTATCAGGCATGGTCCTACGCAATGCTTATTACGGATTATAATCAGGCTGTTCAAGAGGGAAATATTGAACTTTTTCCGTGTGCATATTTGCATAATTATCGTCGTGCAGAAAAGGATCCGTTAGATGAAGAGCAGTATGAAACATACCTTGAAGATGCCCCTGCATTTACAAGAGGGCAGGTTGATAAACTTAGGAGGTTTATCAAAAAAAGTGTGGTGAAAGGTGATAATAAGGAACTTCTCTATGCAATTGAACACGGAAAAATTAAACCGTCTAAGAGCCTGCAGGAATCAATAGCCAGAATGCTAAAAGGTAACAGGGAGTTTGTCATGCTGGATGAGCAAAAAGTAGTGTATGAAGAAATTTTAAATTCATCACGAAAATCAATGCAAGATGGGAAAAAGAGGGTCATTATTATACAAGGTGGACCAGGAACTGGAAAAACAGTTGTAGCCATTAACCTTTTAGTACAGTTAACCCAAGAGGGTCAGTTTTGCCAATATGTTTCAAAAAACAGCGCTCCACGTAATGTGTATCAGAAAAAGTTAAAGGGTGAGGTACGTAAAAGCAGTGTTGATAATATGTTTAAAGGTTCCGGAATATATACTGAGGCAGATGAGGGGATAGTTGATACAATACTTGTAGATGAAGCCCATCGTTTGAATGAAAAGTCAGGAATGTTTCAAAACCTAGGTGAGAATCAGATAAAAGAGATTATTCATGCCGGGAAATGCAGTGTCTTTTTCATTGACGAGAGCCAGAGAGTTACATTAAATGATATTGGAAGTATTGATGAAATCAAGAAATGGGCTGGCTTAGCAGCTGCGGAAGTTCAATGTCTGGAACTGGTTTCGCAGTTTCGTTGTAATGGTTCGGATGGATATTTAGCATGGCTGGATCATGTGCTTGAAATCCGTGAAACAGCAAATTGGAATATGGAAGATATTAATTATGATATTCAGATAATGGATTCTCCGCATGAGATGCGAAATCTGATTATAGAGCGTAATGTAGAAAGCAAAAACAGAGCCAGGGTATTGGCTGGATATTGTTGGAACTGGTTAAAAGAGGGGCACAATAACTCTGACATTCATGATATTAAAATAGGAGATTTTGAGATGAGTTGGAATCTGAAGAATACTACCACATTTGCCATTGACGAAACCTCAGTTAATGAAGCAGGTTGTATTCATACATCTCAAGGGCTTGAGTTTGATTATGTTGGTGTAATTATTGGTGATGATATGCGGTATGAAGACGGACGAATCGTGACTGATTTTACTAAAAGAGCAAAAACCGATCAATCCTTGAAAGGAATCAAGACATTATATAAAGAGAATCCGGAAAAGGCTTTGCGGATATCAGATGAAATTATAAAGAATACATATAGGACTTTAATGACGCGGGGAATGAAAGGGTGTTATGTCTATTGTACAAATCCGGATCTGGCAGAATATTTGAAAATGTGTCTGAATCGGGATGCGGGAGATAAATAGATGTGCACAGCATAAATTGGAAAGCGATAAACTATTATTCCGGAAAGCATAAAATATTGTTCCTTTTCGGTTGCTATTATTCCGAAGGTATAGTATACTGTTCTGGAAAGTGAGGTGCGGTTTTTTATGTATATGACGGTAAAGCAGACTGCAGAGAGGTGGGGGATTTCTGACAGGAGGGTGCGTATACTATGCTCGGAAGGAAAAATAGCAGGCGTTATCCGGGAAGGGCGCAGCTGGATGATTCCGTCAGATGCTAATGCGGCGGAAACGGCTGGCATTACAGGAATTTTTCAAGTTGGGATATCAGATAGTGATGAGTTAGAGTTGATGCCGATATCGGGCAGAAAAGGATAGCACTATGACAAAGGAAGAATTTATTGAAAAATGCAAAGCTGTATATATGATTGATTCCATGGATGGGGATAATGAGATTGAAATAGTAGGCCGTAAAAAATCAGAAGATGAGTATATCATGTTTGAAGGCGGAGTGATCATTGATTTAGAAGCGGATTTTTGTGATATATACTATGTATTTACATATGAAGAATATTATAGCCTACTTACTGTTCGTGAAATTGATAGGGAAAAGTTATTAATGATGCAGGCTTTAGGAAAATCATATGGTATATTGCCTGGAATGGATTTCTTTGATGGAATGGGATGCCCATTTACAGATGTGCATGTTGGATATTTTAATGTGGAGTACGATTTTGAAAATATCAAACAGATTCTGGGGGCTTTTGAATCAGCGCTCGCATCGTATGGAAATGCGGAAATAGATGAAGAGTATTTAATACGAAATTTTAAATCAGAATATTGTGCATTTTTAGAGTATGGAGATGAGATAAAGTATGCTTATAGAATGTTGATGGAGTCCGATTATTCAGATATATCAGAACGGTATCCCTCAAAATTTGGTAATATAGATAATGTGTTTGTAGATCGGCAGGGGGCTTTCATTGCAGGTTATGGCGATGATTCTTTTAAAAAGATTAAGGATTCGATGAAGTTCCAGACTTGTATAGCTGATAAAATTTATTCCGGTGAAAAATACTGTTTGGCGCAATCTGGAGAATTAAAAGTCTCTATAAACAGCGAATATCTTAAACGTATCAATGCATTTTTAGATATCATGGAGGTAGAGGATAAAGATTGTCAGGAGTATGAAATAAGTCAAAATATATTGGTAGTTAAAACTTTGTACAGTGGTTTCTGGGCAATTATAATGGCTTTGAATGGTGAGCAGGATGTATTTGCCGCTAAGGAGTATAAGGGCATTCAGGAAATGTATAATAAGTTGCTTCCATTTATATCTCCGGAGTTATTACATGAAGAGTATGATTTTTCTAAATTAGATGACAGAGCATTTGAAAAAATGTGTAGAGACTTATTGGTGGATATGGGATTTCAAAATGTTATTCAAAGGGGGAATACAAGAGCTTCTGATGGGGGTGTAGATTTAGAAGCGGATATGAAAGTGGAAACAATTTTAGGGGAACAGAAACAACATTGGATTTTTCAATGTAAACATACGAAGGCTCAAATAGATAGAAAAGATATTTCTGAAATACCAGACTTACTTGAAGATTTTAAAGCCAGTGGTTACGGATTGTTTTATAGTGGTATGCTAAGCCCACAAACGCTAGATAGAATAAAGAAAAAGGAGTCTATAATATATTGGGCAAAGGGCGAACTGGAAATTTTGCTAAGAAAATACAAAAATACGGCAATTAGATATTTTGGAATATAATTTTTGTGGTTTTTGTTTGGGATAGAAGTTGTCTGGTGTATAGAAAATGAGAAGCAATGTCCCGCGGCATTCTGGATGGGGAGGCTGCGGGACATTGTGTGTCTGCGGGTTATTCGAGTGTGAGGCCGAAGTTTTTCAGGATGCGGTAGCTGTCTAGGAGGCCGGCCATGTATGCGTTGGTGACGTGTTCAAATTCGCTTTCGTCTTTACGGACCAGGAGGGTGTCTATGGTGTCGTGCTGGGGTTCTGTGAAGTCGGGTGTCCTGGTAGCGCTGGTGGGCCTGTCGTTATTCGAGAAGGGCTGTCTGGTAGTCTGCGTCTTGTGTGAGAAGGGTGTTCAGGGTGTTGTCTTTGAGGCTGTCCATGCATAGTTTGAGGGGTTCTTTTATGCCCTGGATGGTGCTGGGTTCGGTGATGATGGAGAAGAGCTCTTGTGTGGTCTGGTCTTTTTTCTGCATTTGTCTGGCTTCCTTTCTGCCTGCAGGCATGGTGAAAAGGCGGTTATCGGGTGGCGTTGGTTCCATGCAAACAGGCGCGGACCGGAAGGCTTCCGGTTTTCGTGAGGAAAAAATGAGGGACGGCGGCATGTCTCCAGGCAGCTCGGTTCAGCGGGGTGGATTTTGAGCGCCCGGCCTTTCAGTTGATGCTGGAGGACATCCGGCAGGGGAAGGTGGACTGCGTGGTGGTGAAGGACCTGTCCCGGTTCGGGAGGAACTATATTGAGTCCAGCAGGTATATTGAGAAGATTTTTCCGATGCTGGGGGTGCGGTTCATTGCGGTCAATGACGGCTATGACAGCCTGGCGGGGAAGTCCCAGGCGGACGAGATTGTGATACCGTTTAAAAATTTAATTAATGACGCTTACTGCTGGGATATTTCTGTTAAGATTAGGAGCCATCTGGATATCAAGCGGAGGAAGGGGGAGTTTATCGGCTCTTTCGCCGTGTTCGGGTATCAGAAGGACGAGGGGGACCATAACCGGCTGGTGGTGGACGAGTATGCGGCGAAGGTGGTCAGGGATATTTTTGCCTGGAAGCGGGCGGGCATGAGCCAGCAGGGGATCGCGGACAGGCTGAACCGGGAAGGGGTGATGTGTCCGGCGGCGTACAAGGAGAGCTGCGGGAGCAGATACCGGGCGAAGTTCCGGACGGGGAAGGAGATGCGGTGGAGCGCCGTGGTGAAGGATAAGGCGGACTGGGTGCGGATTGAGGATGCGTTTGAGGCCATTATCCCACGGGCGGAGTTTGACTTGGTGCAGGGGCTTCTTCTGCGGGATACCAGGGTGGCGCCGGACAGGGGGCATGTGTATCTGTTTTCGGGGATCGCGGTCTGCGGGGACTGCGGGCGGCAGATGTCCCGGAAGGTGTCCACGGTGGCGGGGAGGATGTCAAGGGAGCGGTTTGTGGAGAGGAAGAAGGCATTGGATATCAGGAGGCAGGAAGTGTCTGCGGCGGTTTTGGAGGCGGAGGCGCGGGAGGCCGTGGAGGAATCCGGGAAGAGGGAGTACCGGGAGGACATGGGGATTCGGGAGTGTCTGCATCTGGAGGGGTATGACAAGCGGGTGATGGCTTCTCTGATTGAGAGTGCGAAGGTGATGGGGGAGGACAGGCTGGAAGTGGTCTGGAAATTTGGAGATGTTTATGAAAAGATTTTAGGTGAAATGCGGTGAGGATATGGTATAATTAGGGTGCCTGCCGGAAGGCGGGCATCCGGAAGGGATGATTGCATGATTTACATAACGGGAGATACCCATGGGGAGTTTGGGCGGATTGAGGCTTTCTGCAGGCGGTTCGGGACCTGCAGGGAAGATGTGATGGTTATTCTGGGGGACGCCGGGATTAATTTCAGCGGGGGAATCCGGGATATGAGGAAGAAGGAGTTTTTGGAGGCTCTGCCGATTACGGTTTTTGCGATCCATGGGAACCATGAGCGGAGGCCGCAGGCCATAGAAGGATATCAGGAGAAGGTGTGGCGCGGGGGTGTGGTGTACCAGGAAGAGGCGTATCCGAGTCTGTTGTTTGCGAAGGATGGGGAAGTGTTTGACCTGGACGGGAAGCAGGCCATTGTCATGGGCGGGGCTTATAGTATTGATAAGATGGTCCGGCTTATGTATGGGTATGGGTGGTGGCCGGATGAGCAGCCTTCGGAGGAGGTTAAGAGGTATGTGGAGCGCCGGCTGGATGGGCTGGGGTGGAAGGTGGATGTGGTGTTGAGCCATACGGTTCCGCTAAAATATGAGCCGGTGGAGGTGTTTATGGCCGGGGTGGACCAGAGTAGGGTGGATAAGTCTACGGAGGAATGGCTGGACGGGATTGAGGACAGGCTGGATTATGGGAAGTGGTATTGTGGGCATTATCATACGGAGAAGAGAATAGATAAGTTGGAAATTATGTTTGAGAATTTTGGGGTGGTTGGTGATTGAAATTTGGGGAAGTTTTTTTATAGCGTAAGAAGATAGATTTTAGGAGGGAATGATTATGAGATTAGATGATATAGGTGGACACTATAATCCATCGTTTTTTAACATGGTTTTTGAAACGAACGAAGATATTTCAGGAGCTATCAATAAGTATACTGCGACTTTTGCACATGAGTTTATACATTATATTCAAGATATAATATTGCCTTATAATATCCGAACGAATTTAAGCAGATTACATTGGTTTTCAAATATGCGGCAATCAGCTCTTGACAATGGTTATATTATATGCCCTTTTAATGATTGGCATAGTGAATCAAAAACTACACTGCTACAATATAGTATGACCATGGGGGGAATATTTTGTGATTCAAGATTTGTTAGTAAAGTATGGAAGCTGGAAGATGCAATTCCGAGTTCTAAAAAAGCATCTGGTTTTGACGCTTCGTATTCAATGAAATATCGAGAGTTTAATGTGTACACATATAATATGCGTATTAATAATGGGATTATGTATAATCTAGGTGCTAGAGACTTATTGGAGTATATTGCTCATCAAATTGAATCTAAGCATTTTGTGTCTGACGGGAGGTCGCCACAGCTACCGTATGAATCTGTTGACTTGCTTTTTGAACATTATGGTTTATCCGGTGTATCAAATGCTATTAGATTATGTATTGCAGAAGTTTGTTTATATAATGATAATCCAATACGATTTCTTTTTGTCAATTTCCTAGAAAACGAAGAATTTAGGCAAGGAATCGCAAGTTTAAGTTATGAAGAAGTATATAAGAAATTTTTATCATTAGAGTTTGTATCAACAGATGGAGTGAAAGAGACCATTACTCATAAAACGAATAGAAGATTGAAAGACTTTGAAGATAATCTAAGTTTACATTATTCTAATTTTGATGGTATAAAAAATTGGATTAAAAAAGTAAATGATTTTTCTGAAAAGGAATTATCCAATAGATTTATTTTTTCAGATATGTATACAATGGACACAAGTAAATTTGAAGAAACGATATCTTGGATAATTAGTAATATAGGTCTTCCTTTGGTAATGAACGAGAAGGAAGAATGTATATCTTTGCAATCCACTCAAGATAATGCGAATGAATTTATTCAATTTTATATTTTGCAAAGATTTTTTGGATATGTATCAGGCGGAACTGAGAAAAGAAGTGTATGTCCTATTTATAATTTTTGCAAATCTAATGGTGATATTTGCGATGAACAATGTAATCGTAATTTGCAGAAAAAACAGTTGGAGGATAAAAAATGCCCTTATTTTGGATTCTTAAAATCATATGGATTGATGGATATTGAGATAAAGTTTTAAAAATTTTTTGTCCCATACTTGACATAAGCTGACGGGAATGGCAGAACAGGCCGTCTGCTTGTGAATCTGGAATTGATGAAAGCCGGATTTCCGCCGATTGATATTAAGTTTGCAGACCGGATTGCCTATTACAATGCGTTTGATGAGTATCATGTAAAGCATAGTTCCGGAGCAATGGAAAAGCTGTTTGCAGGCTATGTGAATGCAAGGCTGGATAGTTACCTGATGATGTTGGAGAAATGACATAAAAGGGAAAGGACTTCTCAAATGAAGGAACTGCTAAGCAATCCTAAAGGTCTGTTTGTTCTAAGAAATTCAAATATAGAGTCTGGATTTGAACTTCGAAATACTTGGAAAATCAAAGGAAAGGAGTATAAGGTGGCTGACTTTGCTGATTATTTTGCCAGCACAAGATTTGAATGTGATGGAGAGAACTTTCAATATTATTTTTTACAAACGGTGCCATTGGATGAGTTAAGGATGCAGAATGACTAATAGAATGACTAATCTAATACAATTGACAGGAGCCGGGTATAAAGAAAGGGTTTAAGGACTTTTGGCACATTCAGTGTGACCGAAGGTCTTTACTTTTTTAGTGAATACATCAGAACCTTCCAACGTAACGATTGAAAAAGAATGTTAGTTGTGGTATATTTATCTTGCTTGAAGCTTTCGCTATATGTAATTTATGTACTTAATGTTAGTAGGAAGGTGTAAAAATGGATAAAATAGGTAAGTTATAAATTTTAAATTTGACCCAATTTGTAACTCAAATTCACACCGAATGATACTGATTTATGAATATACATGCATGGATTTATTAAAATAAGTAAGAAGGGAAATACTCAAAAGTCTATGAAATGCAAGACTTTTCAGGGTTATACAAAGTTATGCAAAATAGAGTAAAAATACTTTTTATTTGCCATGGCAACATCTGTCGTTCTCCTATGGCGGAGTTTGTAATGAAGGATTTAATAGAGAAGGAAGGCCTTTCGGAGTGCATTTTCGTGGCGTCTGCGGCGACGAGCACCGAGGAGCTTGGGAATGATATCCACTATGGGACGAGGTCAGTCTTACAGAGATACCGGATTCCGTTTGCGAGGCGGCAGGCGAGACAGATTACGCGTGCGGATTATGCAGAGTATGATTATCTGGTCGGGATGGATAGCGCGAATATTCGCAATATGCAGCGGGCGTTCGGAGGAGACCCGGAGGGGAAGGTGTACAAGCTGCTTTCCTTTGCCGGGAATGGAAATGACGTGGCAGACCCGTGGTATACCGGGGATTTCGAGACAACCTACCGGGATGTGCAGGAGGGCTGTCAGGCGCTTTTGGAGCGGCTTAAGGAAGAACTGAGAGGAGCAAGGCAATGAATATAAATCAATCGGTCCGCGGGGTGCCGGAGGAGGTAAAGAAGGCGGTTACAGGGAAGGACGACTGTATCTATAAGGCGTTTGCGGCGATTCTGGCAGGAGGGCATATTTTAATCGAGGATGTGCCGGGCGTGGGAAAGACGACGTTAGTCATGGCGTTTTCCAAGGCGCTTTCCTTGGAGAGCAACCGGATGCAGTTTACGCCGGATGTAATGCCGGCGGATATTCTCGGGTTCAATATGTACCAGAAGGAAACGGGAAGCTTTGTTTACTATCCGGGTGCGGTCATGTGCAATCTGTTTCTGGCAGATGAGATAAACCGGACTTCCCCGAAGACCCAGTCCGCTCTTTTAGAGGTGATGGAGGAGGGGATGGTTACCGTAGACGGGAAAAGCAGGAAGGTGCCGGAGCCGTTTATAGTAATGGCAACCCAGAATCCGAAGGGAAGCGCCGGGACACAGCTTCTGCCGGAGTCACAGCTGGACCGTTTTATGATTTGTATGAGCATGGGGTATCCTGGTCTGGACGATGAGGTGGAAATCCTGAAAGGTAAAAGCGGCTCGCCTGTTCTTCAGGTGGGTCCGGTGCTCAGCATGGAGCAGTTGGTTGCCGTAAAGGGGCAGGTGGAGGAGGTTCATGTGAGTGAGCCGCTGTTTCTGTATATTGCAACATTATCAAAGGCAAGCAGGGAGCATGCCTATATTGAGATGGGCTTAAGCCCGAGAGGTTCGATTGCCTGTGTCCGTATGGCGAAGGCATGGGCTTATTTACATGGGAGAGACTATGTTTTACCGGAGGATGTTGCTGACATTTTTCTGGATGTGGCAAAGCACAGAATTGTATTAAACGCCAAGGCAAGGGTTGGCAGGGTTTCAGCGGCGGCGGTGTTGGAGGAGATTTTGTCCAAAACAAAGCAGCCGGCGTCCTACAAATAAAAGGAAGAATATCATGTCTAGCTTTATAAATTTATTTTTTTTGACGATTGCGGCGTTCTATCTTGCCCTGATGTACGAAAATGCGGCAATTATGCTGTTAGCCTATCTGCTGGCGGCACTTTTTGCAGTGTCTCTTTTTAGCGTGTCGTTCCGGGCTGTTATGGTGAGCGCAAGGCTGGAGGTGCCTGTCGGGATTTCAGAGCCGGGAAGGGAGAGTATGGTCCGGCTTGTGGTTACAAACGGCTGTCCGTTTCCAATACGGCGGATAAAAGCGCTGCTTAGCGTGGAGGATAAGCTGAACGGAAAGAAAACAGAAAGCTGGATGAAGCTGTCTGCCATTTCCCGTGGAGAGACTTCCCTGATTGACCAGATTTCCTTTTCTGACGCCGGGAATTATACGATTGTACTGAAAAAGCTGCGGGTGTATGACCGGACAGGCCTGCTGCATGGGGATAGTAAAGAAAGCAGTGCGGCAGATATCCAGGTGATGCCTGTTTTGCATGAAGTGCCGGTACAGCTGACGGCGGCAACAAAAAATTTCTGCGGCGAATCCGATGTGTACGATGGACATTCGGCAGGAGATGACAGCAGCGAGCTGTTTCAGATAAGAGAATACCGGGAGGGGGACCAGCTCCGGGATATCCATTGGAAGCTGACGGCGAAGCAGGAAGAGCTTATGGTAAAGGAGCATGCGTTGCCGAAGCCTTGTCCGGTCGTATTATTCCTGGACTTCCATCCAGGGAAGCGCATAAAGAAGGAACGGCTGATTTCATATATGGAGGCCGCTGCCAGTCTTTCCTTTTCTATTATGGATGCCGGGTGTCCGCACTATATCGCATGGTATGACGGCGAGGAAGCGGATTTAAAGCGGTTACGGGTAGAAGATGAGGAAAGTCTGTTTTATTTTATCGGAATCCTGATGCGGATTCAATGGGGACAGCCGAAAGAGGAGCCGGTACAACGTTACAGGGAAAAATACCAGACGGAGCCGTATGTGTGGGCGTTGTCTCTGGATGAGGAGCTCCGGCTTAGAAAAGGGGAGGAGGTTCTTGCCCGGTTTTCGGAAGAGGATTTGGAACAATCATTGTCACAGAGAGAGTTATTATTATAGAGACAGGTCGTGCAAAGAGTGAAAAAGAGACGGGAGATAAGATGGAGTGAGTCCGTCAGAACGAATCGGTATGAAGATAATACTTTGACAGGATGCAAGACCGCTGCGGCAGAAGTGCTTTTTTCCGTGGCGTGTACGCTTGCATTTCTTTGTGCTGCATATTATATGCTGCAGGAGGTTTATCAATGGGGCAGCTTAAACAGTAATAAGGTGCTGCTGTTGTTTTTTGTTGCCACTCTGACCGGTGCAGTAATGGAGGTGGAGGTTCCGGGTAGGAAGAAAATAACGGTATTTCTGCGCTGGAGCGTGCCGTTTGCCATAGGGCTTATTTCAATCGGTTATCTGCGTTCCGGGGACAATGCAGAGGAGATACGTTCCGGTCTCCAGGAGATGGCGGCAGTTTATGTGAATAAGTGGAATACGTATTACGGAACGGAGTTTTTTGTTTCTTCCGGGAATCCGGAGCAAATCGAAGCAGCGATGGACGCCGTAACAGTATTTCTGTGTGTTCTCCTGCTGTGGGCAGTGAGAATGCGGAGAGAGAATACGATTCCGGTGCTTGTGCCGGTGTTTGTCCTTTTGCTGGAGTTTCTGGCAGGGGATTCGCCGGAGGGTCTGGGAATCTTTGTGATGTTTGCCGGGATTTTGTCTGCCAATGCCATACGGTTCAGTCTTCCGGATTTCTGTCCGGCGCCGGGAGGAAAGAAGGGGGTCTTAGAAAAGAAACGGTTTGCCCCTGTGCTTCTGACCTGTGCCGGTATCCTGCTTGTCTGCGGACTGGCAAAGCTCGCAGGCGCGCCACTGGCAGAGGAGATGGTCCGGGAAAATTCCGGAAAGGCTAAGCGGCTCCAGGAGGAATTCATCGATAAGGTGTCTAATTTTTCTTTTCTGGAAGAGATAGAGGCACCCAAGGCGTTAGAGAGTTTAAAAGAGGTTGTCGGGACTATATTTGTGAAGAAAGACGCGGACAGTGCAGAGGTAACGAACCAGGAGCCACGGTATAAGGGAGTTCCGGTGCTCCGGATACAGACAGAGGAGCGGCCGGCGGAAAATATTTATCTGAAGGGCTTCTGTACGGGAGAGTATGAGGCAGGGGTCTGGAAAAGAGGACGGAAGACGTTTGAAAAGGAGTGCCGGAGGGCGGGCTTTGACAGTGAAAGGACTGCCGCAGTGCTTCTTTTATCTACCGTGGGGGAGCTTGCCAGGAAGGCTCCTGCCGGTCGTTTGCCAGAGGAGATGCAGCAAATAGCCGCGACGCTCTTTTACTATGATTCGTCCGGGACAGGTGCATATTTTCCATATTTCACAGAGCCGGATGGTGCGGATATCTATATGGAAAGTGACTGGTATGTGAAAAGGGAAAAGGGTCTGGAAGAGACGTCATTTACATTCTGGGAATTTCAGGACGGGAGCATGACGGATTTTTTGAAGCTGGTAGCGGCAGAGAGTCCGGAATGGGAAGACTGGTATGAAAGCTATGTACGGGAGTTTTATCTTGCGGTGCCGGAGAATATGACCCATGTACGGAAGACTGCGGACGAAATAGAGGAGAAGGGATACCAGAGAGGGCTTTTTGAAGAACCTATGGACGAAAACGAAATGCGTCTGTTGAAGGCATATCTTGTTGTGGAATGGCTGAGAAGGAATACAGGGTACAGTATGGAGCTTCCGGAGCTTCCTTCCGGAGCCGACCCGGTTGAGTTTTTTCTCGGGACAAGCAGGGCTGGCTATTGCATGCATTACGCAAGTGCCGCAGTTATGATTCTCCGTGAGCTGGGGGTCCCGGCAAGATATGCGGCCGGTTATCTTGTGAAGCAGTCTGCCTTTTTGCCTAAGTACGGAAAATATGAAGCGATAGTTTTGGATAACAGGGCACATGCGTGGGCAGAGGTATACCTGGACGGAATTGGCTGGATTCCGGTAGAGGTTACCAATGGATACGAGAATCCGGCATCAGACGGAAGTCTTACGCTGCCGGTTCCGCCTCTTGAACCGCCAGGACAGCCTTCCGGTACGCCTGTTCCGACGGAAGTACCGGGCAATGTGCCGGGACAGGAGCCGCCGGAAGACAGGACGGAGCTGACGGTGACGCCGGGCGTACCCCCGGATGATAAAACGACACAGACGGGAAAGCAGCCGGAGCTTACGCTTCCGGAAATAAAACAGCCGTCTGCGGAAGCAAAGAAGGAGAGTCTTGCAAAAAAGATTTCTCCGGTGATTTTAATCTTTGCCTTGTTTTTCTATTTCATTTTTGAACTGTTGTTTGTACCTCTCTGGAGGGTTTTCAAAAAGATTGCAGGAAGGGTAGCCGACCGGCGGCTGCAACAGCTGATTCAGCGGAGCGGGAACCGGCAGGCAATCAGATTTGTAAACCGGAAGATTTATCAGAGGCTCCGGCGAAGCGGGAAATTGTTTAAATCGTCCCTGAGAGATGCGGAGTATGAGGAATTATTAAAGAAAAACTACCGGGAAATCCAGGCGGAGGACTGGAAGCGCTACATGGAGCTTGCAAAGGCAGCCGCATTTTCCCGCAGTGAATTTACGGAACAGGAAACAGAGTTTTGCTGCAGGATTTACCGGAAGGTGAGGCAGAAGCCTTTTTCCCTGTTCCAGAGGGATTAAAATGGGCTGTTTTTAGGGCGGCACAAGCAGCCTGACCATCAGGAATAGCGGCTTTGGATTAACGGCATAGGAAAAAACTGTGCCGTTTTCCTTTGTTCTACTATGTACCTTTTACCGGATTTATGTTAGGATTACGGTGTAACGGGGGTCCCGTACCGAGGGGAATGCAGTAACAGGACGGAAGCAAAGAAAGGAGTAACGTAGGATGAAAGGAAGAGTATATGCAATAGCAGCAGCGATAGCGCTTACGTCTGCAGGAGTGCAGGGAGCGCATGTGGCACAGGCAGCGGCACGGCCGGTATATGTAAGCAGAATCAATGGCGAAACGGCAGGACAGTGGAAGGAGACGTTACAACGGCTGAATGTCCGGTGTGACCTTCTGTTTGAACTGCTTTCCAGATTTGAATGTGACAAATTACCGGAGAAACCGGGCGGAAGTAAGCCGGAGCAGCCGGAAGTACCGGGAGAAAGCAGACCGGAACAGCCGGGTACGCCGGAAGAGAAGCCAGGTGAGAGTAAGCCGGAAAATCCGGACGAGAGCAAGCCGGAGAAGCCGGGCGGGAGCAAGCCGGAAAATCCGGATGAGAGCAAACCGGAGAAGCCGGGCGGGAGCAAGCCGGAAAATCCGGGTGAGAGTAAGCCTGAGAAGCCGGAAGAAAAACCGGAAGAGCAGGACAAGGCCTATGTGTATGGTCTTCGTATTACAGAGCTTGTAAATCAGCATCGTGCCGAAGCGGGACTGGCTCCGGTGGAGTATTCCGCAGAGCTGAGCAAGCCGGCGCAGACGCGTGCATTTGAGATTGAAAAGTCATTTTCCCATACACGTCCGGACGGAAGATATTTTTCGTCTGCATTAAAGGATTATGGTATTTCTTACCGCTACACTGGTGAGAATATTGCATGGGGACATAAGTCTCCGGAGGAAGTAGTGGAAGCATGGATGAATTCTCCGGGACACCGTGCCAATATTTTAAATAAGAACTATACGAAGCTTGGTGTAGGCTACCAGCAGAATGCCAGAGGCGTAAACTACTTCACACAGCTGTTTACGAACTAAGGAAGCGTTGATTAAATCATCGCTTCCTCAGAGCCTCCGGCGCGGGAAACGCTTTCATCAGCGTTTCCCTAAGAAATTACTGACGCGAAAAAGGAAGAATGAAGTACCGGGAGCCGTCCGACGGAATACACTGTAACAGAGTGTAACCGAAGGGCGGTTCTTTTTTATGGGTAAAAATACAGCAGGCTGCTGTGGACGTGTAAAAAAATCCGAGAACAGGATTTTACTTGCGTTTCTTTTAAATCTGTTTTTCTCTTTTGTCGAGGTCTGGGGAGGGCTTCTGACCGGAAGCATCACGATAATGTCGGATGCTATCCACGATTTCGGGGACTGTATTGCGCTTGGGATGGCATGGCGCATGGAGAAGCTTTCCAAGAGACCGCCGAATCAGAAATATCATTTCGGCTACCGGAGGTTTTCGGTGATTGCGGGACTGATTAACAATCTGATTCTGCTGGCGGGCGGCGTCATTATTATTGTCACCTGTACCCAGCGTTTTTTCTCCCCGCGGGAAATTGACGGTGCAGGAATGTTTGTGTTTGCGGTATTTGGAATTTTGATGAACGGCGTAGCCATGATTCTGACTGCACGGGGGAGCAATATCAATGAAAAGACAATCAGCACGCATATGCTGGAGGATGTTTTAACCTGGGCAGCGGTATTAATCGTGGGAGTCATTATGCACTTTTTTCATCTGCCGATTCTGGATTCGTTACTGTCAATCGGAATGACGCTCGTTATTTTCTGCGGTGTGGCAAGGAATCTGAAACGGATTTTTGCGGTGCTTGCAGTGCGTTCGCCGCTAAAGGCAGAGGATTATGACAGGCTGCGGGAGGAACTGGAGGGCTGCATGCCGTTTGCCGGGCTTGAAAATTTGCGCTTATACAGTATCAGCGGAGAGGATAAAAATGCAGAAGTATTTTTTAGGCTGACCGGTGAGTGTCAGGTACAGGAGCATGAGCAGCTGTTCCAAAAGGCAGAGGAATGCTGTAAAAGATATGGAATCGAGCAGGTCTTTATACAGGCACGCTATAAGGAGTAGCACGGTGTTGTGAGTTTCACAAAGCGCAGCCCGTTTTTACAAGTGCAGGAAATCTTTATCCTGTAAAAAGCCGCAGTCGTATTTTTGCATATGCAACGTGATATATGATTTTCGGGCAAATGCAAGAATCAGGCAGCGGCTTTAAGGCTGTCTGAAAATACGGAAATTTAAGGGGATTTTGGAATTGAAATTTTAACGGGAATAGTGTATAGTAAAGAGAGCAGAGCGCTTTTATATAAAAAGGCGCGAGCGTAAAGCCAAAGCAAGGCAGGATACATAGAAAGGAATCGAAACCATGAAGAAAAAGATTTGTCTGCTCGCAGCAGCTATGGTACTGGCGGCTGCAGCATGTAACAAGGGAACCACGGAAACTCCTACGGATGTCCCGGCTACCATGACGCCTACCGTTACTCCGGAGCCGACGGCAACGCCAAAGCCGACCGCGACGCCGAAGCCGACGGCTACACCTACTCCGGAGACTGACTGGTATGAGGATATGGTAAAGGCTTCCCTGGTGTCTACCGGGAACAATGCCCGTTTAAAGAAGGTACTGGAAAAGGCAAGAAACGGTGAGACCGTGAATATTGCGGCACTTGGCGGCTCCGTAACGGAGGGCGCGGGCGCAAATTCGATGAACAACGGCTATGCATACCAGTTTGCGGATGCGTTTGCAGAAGCCTACGGAACGGACCGGGGAAGCAATATTAACTTTGTAAATGCTGGTCTTGGCGGAACACCGTCGTCCCTTGGCGTAATCCGCTTCCAGCGGGATGTCGTAGAAGAGCTTGGGGCAGAGCCGGATTTGTTTATCCTTGAGTTTGCAGTAAACGATTACGGTGAGGTGACCGGCGGACGTGCCTATGAAAGTCTGGTGCGCGATGTTCTTTCCCAGGATAATGACGCGGCAGTAATTCTGGTGTTTTCCGTGTTCAAATCGAAGTGGAATATGCAGAGCGACTATATTCCGGTCGGAAAATATTACGACCTGCCGATGGTAAGCATCCGGGATGCGGTTGCAGTTCCGTATCTGAGGGGAACCCTGGATGATAAAAGGTTCTTTTCGGATGAATATCACCCGACGACCTATGGTCATACGATTATGAGCGACTGTATTATGCATCTGATTGATGAGATTGACAAGGAAGAGGCAGATGAGATGAACGTGCTGCCGGAGACCGGAAGGAAGCCGTTAGACTTCTGTAAGGTGGAAATGATTGATGCGGAGAGCGAGGGTGTAGAGATTACAGCCGGAAGCTTTACCCAGACTGACACGGCAGTGCAGTATTTTAAGGGGAAGGCTTCGTTCCCGGAGAACTGGAAGCATGATGCGGCTGCAGGCAACGAGAGCTTTACCATGAAGCTGACCTGTAAGAACCTCCTGCTGAACTATAAGACCGCAAATGGCGCTGATTTTGGTGATGCTGAGGTCTATGTAGACGGTGAAAAGGTAATGACGCTCCAGGGCAGGACACAGGGTGGCTGGAACAATTCGAATGTAGTGCTTGTGCTGGATGAGACCGAAGCCGCCGAGCATACAATCGAGATCCGCATGGCAGAAGGCCATGAAGACAAGGCATTTACAATACTTGCTCTTGGCTATACGAAATAAGATAAAAGAGAAAGGGGCTGTTGCGCTTTGTGCGCCAGCCCCTTTGATAAGTGCTAATTGTCTTATACCTCTTCGATTTTATGGAGATTCCAGACATGGATGTTAATCGGGATGACCTCAGAGCCGCAGTATTCGCAGAACTTTGCGCCGAGGGAGGTCAGGGCGCCGCCGCAGTGCGGGCAGGTCACGGAAAAGCCGTTTTCCTTTCCGTATTCGACGGCATCCTGGATATACATCATATGTGTATTGAAGCGGGTCTGGATTTTCTTTGTGCCGGTATGGTACTGTACGCCGGACTGGAACACGATAACGCAGGTCCCGGCGTTTTTTATGTAGGAGAGCACCTCGGTCTTGTGGATACGGACGCCCGCAAAGTTCTTCTCACGCAGATACTTTTTCAGATGTCCTTCGGCAATGCCGCGGAGTTCTACCCAGTTTAACTCAGGAAAGTCCTTCTGGATCTGAGGGACATAAATCGAGGTCATGCCGGAAACCGATTTTGGCGTGTTCGCCTCCTCCTCTTCCCTGCTTTTTATCAGTTCGCCGAGGTTGTCCGTGCCGAACAGGTCCTTCATGGTGCGTTTTGCTTTTCTATAAAAATACCAGATAGTTCCGGCCAGTGCCAGTGCCGCCACCGAAAAAAGAATTACCGGAATGGAAATGCCTAAAATTGTTCCCATAACAGCCTCCTGTCAAGTGAAAGGTAATATCAAAATAAAACTTTCCTAAAGTATAACAGAAAATGCAGGGAAAGTCTATGGGAATCGTAGTTGTATTTACCGGCGCAGTTTGGCATAAAATACTACAATGGAATATTGACACTGTTTTGAAAATCGTGTAGACTAGATTTTATGTTGTGGAGGTTTTGGTATGGGTATTTTAGATTTGTTTCTGATTGCGGTAGGCCTGTCCATGGACGCATTTGCTGTGGCGGTCTGTAAGGGGCTTTCAGTGAAGAAGGCGACTCTGAAGCAGGGGATTATCGCAGGTTTATATTTTGGCGGGTTTCAGGCAGGAATGCCCCTGCTCGGGTATCTGTTAGGCAGTAATTTTGCAAAGTACATAGAAGAGTTCGACCACTGGATTGCGTTTGTCCTGCTCGGGATTATCGGCATTAATATGATACGGGAGTCGAGAGAGAAGGACGAGGAGCTGAATGCCTCCTTTGCCCCGAAGGCAATGCTTCCGATGGCGGTGGCGACCAGCATCGACGCTTTGGCAGTCGGCGTTTCGTTTGCGTTTATGAAGGTGCAGATTGGCTGGGCGGTTTCGTTTATCGGACTGATTACCTTTACGCTGTCTGTCATCGGCGTGAAAGTAGGAAATCATTTCGGGGCAAAATATAAGTCTAAGGCGGAGCTTCTGGGCGGAGTCGTGCTGATTGTACTAGGGATAAAGATATTAGCAGAGCATCTGCTCGGGCTGTAGAATAGTCCGGTGGAGAGAAAGAGACGGAAAAGGAGAAAAAGTAACGTATGAAAATCGGATTTGATAATGAGAAGTATCTGAAAATGCAGTCAGAGTACATTATGGAGCGCATTGGAAAGTTCGGGGACAAGCTGTATCTGGAGTTCGGAGGGAAGCTGTTTGACGATTATCACGCGTCAAGAGTGCTGCCTGGCTTTTTACCGGATAGTAAGTTAAAGATGCTGTTAAAGCTTGCGGACAAGGCGGAGGTCATTCTTGTTATCGGTGCGGATTCGATTGAGCAGAATAAAAAGCGTGAAGATTTGGGCATCACTTATGATGAGGACGTGGTGCGTCTCGTAGAGGAGTATAAATACTGTGGTCTTTTTGTCAGCAGCGTCGTTGTGACAAAGTATGCCGGACAGGCGGCAGCCGATATGTTTAAAGAAAAGCTGGAAAAGAAGAATATCAAAGTATACCGCCACTATGTTATCGAGGGGTATCCGACGAATGTGGCACAGATTGTAAGTGACGACGGCTTCGGGAAAAACGACTATATTGAGACCAGCCGTCCGCTTGTGGTCGTAACCGCGCCGGGACCGGGCAGCGGTAAGATGGCAACCTGTCTCTCGCAGCTGTATCACGAAAACAAGCGCGGCGTCAAGGCAGGCTATGCGAAGTTCGAGACCTTCCCAATCTGGAACCTGCCGCTCAAGCATCCGGTGAATCTGGCATACGAGGCCGCAACTGCAGATTTGAATGATGTCAATATGATTGACCCGTTCCATCTGGAGGCATACGGGATGACTACGGTAAACTATAACCGCGATATTGAGATTTTCCCGGTACTGAATGCCGTATTTGAGGAAATCTACGGCAGCAACCCGTACAAGTCTCCGACAGATATGGGCGTAAATATGGCGGGGAACTGTATTCTGGACGACGAGGTCTGCTGTCAGGCGTCGAAGATGGAGATTATCCGCCGGTATTACAAGACGTTAAATAAGCTGGCAAAGGGAGACGATACGGAGAACGAGGTCTATAAAATCGAGCTTCTGATGAAGCAGGCAAGGATTACGACCGACGACCGTGCCGTGACGGTGGCGGCAAAGCGGCGTGCGGAGCAGTTGGGCGTACCGTCTGCGGCAATTGAGCTTGCCGATGGGACCGTGATTACCTCAAAGACGACCGATTTGCTCGGCGCGTCGGCGGCGTTGCTTTTGAATGCGTTAAAGTATCTTGCCGGGGTAGAGCACGATACCCACCTGATTTCGCCGAGTGCAATCGAGCCGATTCAGGCGCTGAAGGTAGGCTACCTTGGCAGCAGGAACCCGCGCCTGCATACGGACGAGGTGCTGATTGCGCTGGCAATCTCCGCGGTAGACGACGAGAACGCAAAGCGCGCCATGCGGGAGCTTCCGAGGCTGCGCGGCTGTCAGGTGCATACGTCGGTCATGCTCTCCGAGGTGGACTTAGGTGTTTTCAAAAAGCTCGGGGTGGACTTAACGTGCGAGCCGGTGATAAAGAAGAGCAGGTAGGGGAGAGGTTCAGGAAAAACGGGAAAGTTCTTTTTTCAGTGCCGTGGCAAGTTCGTTTGCCGCGGCATAGTTTTTGGAGCAAAGCAGGGCGTTGATGGCGGCGAGCTGGCTGTTAAAGTCATGGCGGAGCTTTGCAAGTTCTTTGCTGCGGGCTTCCAGGGCTTCGTACTGCAGCCGTTCCAGCTCATAGCGTTCACAAAGGGCCTGATAGGCCTTTTCTTTTTGGCTTTTTTGCCGGGAGTGCAGGGTCAGGTAATATAAAAGGATATTAACAAGAATGACAAAGATAATATAAATATTTATTGAGAGATAGCTGATTTTATTGTTCTCTGACAGATAGTAGATAAAAAAGAGGGAAAGGAAGGGAAAAAACAGGGATATAAAAACAGGAGTATAGGAGAAAAGCTTAGATATTCTGTGTTTGGTTATTGACTTCCAAAGAAAAATAATTAATAAATAGAGAACGGTTCCGAAATTGGCAATGGTGGCAGAGGATATGAAAAATTCATAGGAGGAAGGAACGGTCAGCATGGAGACTGGAAATTTTAAAATATATTTGATTAAAAAAAAGAGAGCAGATTCTTTTAAAAAGCCGCTGCAAATAAGGAGGATACATAAGAAGATTTTTTGGGACAGGCGGTCGCGGAACGCAAAGAACGCATAGAGATACAGGACAAGCTGTGTCAGGAGCGCGAAGGGTGGGGAGCGGTGCAGATGGTCCAGAACCTGGAGGGGCTTGGGTTTACGGTGGTTCTGTTCGGGCAGGGTTTTAAGGATATTTGATGGTGCGGTGGCGGCGATCATAGGGCTTGACCGGGCGGTGCGGACTGGCGGGAGTACAGGGAGCGTGTATGATGAGAGGGGGATTTTAGTTTTTTAGGGTTTGTGTTATACTTGAGAAAAGTGTAGGAGGTAATTCTTATGAATAATAGCGAGATTGTCAGAAATGCTTTAGTTGAACATTTGAAGGCTTATAGTGCTTTGGATTTGCGTTCTATTTGTGAGCGGTTGCAGATTCCATGTAATAGTGATTTGGAACCAATGCACAGTAAAGCCATATATTTAAAAAGTGGAATTAACAAAATGAAAGACAAAGAAATTATAGAATTAGTGAAAGCGATAGTTTCGGATAATGACTGCCCAGAATTGATTGAGAAGATTGATAGGTATCTGGAAGAGGAATTATTTGAGATTACAACTATAACGAGAAGGAAAATATTAAATTGGCTTTCTGAACAGATAGATTTGGAAGGAGAACTTCGCATAGATAAATTTTTAAATAGAGTATGGAACTTGGAAAATATGCCGTCTGTTTATGGAGAAATAAATAGAGAAGAGGATATTTTGAGGCATATGGTACGAAATGATGATTTGACATATAAAGAACTGCTAGAGGATGTTTTGAAGGTGATATATGTCAGTGACAATACATTTAAAAGATTTATGGAGGAATTGGTTTACTTTGATGTGCATAATACAGAACGGCAAAAAGTATATGTAAAAGTTTTAAACTCCTATTTGAAGGATGATGGGTATTCTTTATATTGTTCAAATTATGTTTCTGGAAATCCAGTATTCACTTTACGGAAAAATGTTAGAGGTGTTGGGAATGAAGTAAAAAATATTATTTTTGCTAGTATAGGTGGAAAACCAGATATTGTATTAGAGGATTCTTTGAGTAATACAATTAAAGTGGTTGAGAACGGGGGAGACAGCCTTGTTTATAATCAGCCAATTTCTGTAGACGGACTTAAATGGAATGAGTTAGTAACTTGGTGGGGTAATACTGATGAGTATACAGAAAAGGATGCAGATAGGTTTTTTGGGCGGTTGATAAAATCAATGGATTCAAGCCCGGAAAAGAATTTTATGTGGGTATATTATCAGTGTTTTGTTAAAGATAGGAATAAGCCGGGATTACCAGCATTGATACCGCAGGTATATTGTCATTATGACCCAAAATCCGCTAAAATGAGGAATGGTGCAGTTTATGTCCATCAAAGAATGGATTTCTTGATGCTTTTTTCAGATAGGGAGAGAGTAGTAATTGAGATTGATGGAGTGCAGCATTATTCAGAAGAACAGGAATCGGATATCTTAATAAATGGCTCTGCAAACAATATTAAAAAACATATAGCATCCCCAAAAAAATATGCCGAAATGGTGGAAGATGATCGTAAATTGAAACTCTATGGTTATAATGTGTTTAGGTTTGGTGGATATGAGTTTATGAAGGAACAGTTGCCTAAAAAGAAAATAATTGACTTTTTTGAAAAATTATTTAAACTATATGGTGTGCAGGTATAAGTAATATTTAAGGGCATCTCTTCGGAGGTGCTTTTCTTTTGTGGATTTTAGGTGTGTATGGGGTTAGCGTCGATTTTGGGTATCAGGGATGACGTATAACAAGTTTCGCAAATTAATTTCATAGAAATAGACATGGTCTATAGCCGTTTGGTAGAATAAAGTCATCACAAAAAAATTCGTCAAAAGGAGACCGAAAGACCATGTCTGATATGAAGCTCTCCACGGCGCTTTCAAAGGTGAATAAGGAGATCTGGGACACGCAGGGGCAGTTGAAGGATGTGAACAAGCTGTTGAAGCTGGTCCCCGGCAATGCGGAGTTGATGGCGCAGAAACAGAGGCTTCTGGCCTAGGCTGTGGGGGTGACCAGGGAGAAGCTGGATGCGTTGGGGCTAGCGGGGCAGCAGGCGAATGAGGCTCTGGCGAAGGGAGAGATTTCCCGGAGCCAGTATGACACTCTGAAGAGGGAGCAGGCAGTATACCATAATTAAATTAATATCTGAATAAACCATATAAATATTGCACCGGAGCCGCCGCGTTTTGCAGCCGCTCCGGGTTAATGTGCGTTCCCTATTTATTCTTCCCCGACAGGAATGATGGCGGATTGCCATTTATCGTTGTAAATCTGCTATCCGAAGGGGACGGCTCCGACATATTGAAATACATTCTGGCTGCCTTGGTGGTGCCGAAGTCGCGGTTCGAGCCGGTGTCCTGGACCTTGTTAAAGGCTTCCCGGAACATGGCGTTGTGCGCTTCCTCGCGGTTTAAGAGAAAGTCGATGGTTTCGCGTACTTTTTTGTCGTGAATCTGCCGGTAGAGATATTCGTAGACGACTTTTGCACGCTGCTCCGAGGCGATGTTGGACAAAAGGTCGGCGCACAAATCGCCAGTGACTGACACATAGTCCCCGGTCCAGGAGTAGCCGGATGCGTTGATGAGGCCGGGATTTAAGCCGAGCAGGACATGGGTCTGGATTTCGCCTGCCGGGACGCTTACGGCGTCCACATCGTGACCGTTTAAGAGGTTGATGGTCTGTGCGACCATTTCCATATGGCTCAGCTCCTCTGCGGCGATATCTAAGAACAAGTCTTTGATTTCCGGGTCCTTGATGCGGAAGCTCTGCGACATATACTGCATGGCTGCCTTTAATTCGCCGTTCGCACCGCCAAGCTGTTCCTGCAAAAGAGCGGCATACTGCGGATTTGCCTTTTCGACTCCGATGGGATGAAATAATATTTTTTCGTGTTTAAACATAAGCTGCCTCCGTTTTTTGAGAATAGTATCTCACGGAGGCAGTCAGATTATTACAGGGAAAAATTATGCTTCTTTTAAGTACGCTTCATTGCGGGCAATGACCTGCTCCATGGCGGCAGGTCCCGGAGCGCCGAGCGTATTTCTTCTGGTGACGCAGGTTTCCATGCGGATGGCGTCGAAGATGTCTGCTTCAAATACCGGACTGATTGCCTGGTATTCCTCCAGGGTCATATCGTCGAGGGCGATGCCCTTCTGCTCGCAGAAGAGGACAAGCTGTCCGACGATGCCGTGCGCATCACGGAACGGGACGCCGTGGTTGACAAGGTAGTCTGCCGCATCCGTGGCATTGGTGAAGCCGTTTTTGGCGCTGGCTTCCATGACCTCCGGATGGATGGTCATGGTGGAAATCATGCCGGTAAACAGGGCAAGACAGCCCTTTACGGTGTCGATGGCGTCGAAGGTAAGCTCCTTATCCTCCTGCATATCCTTATTGTAGGCAAGCGGAAGCCCCTTCATCGTAGTCAGGATGGAAATCAGGGCGCCGTAGACCCGTCCGGTCTTGCCGCGGACAAGCTCTGCGATATCCGGGTTCTTTTTCTGCGGCATAATGCTGCTGCCGGTCGAGTAGGCGTCGTCCAGCGTAATGAAACGGTACTCGTTGGAGTTCCAGAGAATGATTTCCTCACAGAAGCGGCTGAGGTGCATCATAATCGTGGAGGAGGCGCTTAACAGCTCGATTAAATAATCCCGGTCGGAAACGGAATCCATGCTGTTTTGCGTGGCTCCGGTAAAGTCTAAGAGGGAGGCGGTATAGTCCCGGTCCAGCGGGTAGGTCGTGCCGGCAAGGGCTCCCGCGCCAAGCGGGCAGTAGTTTAAGCGTGCTTTCGTATCCGCAAGACGGGAACGGTCGCGCTTAAACATCTCAAAGTAAGCGCCGATGTGGTGGGCGAAGGTGACTGGCTGTGCCTTCTGCAGATGGGTAAAGCCCGGCATATAGGTCGTAAGGTTTTCCTTCATTAAAAGATGCAGTTCTTTTAACAGGGAAAGCAAAAGCTCGTCCATAGCGGTGATTTCGTCCCGGATGTAGAGCTTCATATCAAGCGCTACCTGGTCGTTGCGGCTGCGGCCGGTGTGGAGCTTTTTCCCGGTCTCGCCGATACGGGCAATCAGGTTTGCCTCGACGAAGCTGTGGATGTCCTCCTGCGTTCCGTCAATGACAAGGGTGCCGTTTGCAATATCCTGTTCAATCCCGGAAAGCCCGGCAATAATGGTGTCCCGTTCCGCGTCGGTTAAGATGCCCTGCTTTGCAAGCATCGTAACATGTGCGATGCTGCCGCGGATGTCCTGATGGTAAAACTTCTGGTCAAAGCCGATGGAAGCGTTAAAGTTATGTACCAGTTGGTCCGTTTCTTTCGTAAAACGACCGCCCCAAAGTTTCATAGTAATGTCTCCTTTCAAACCGGTTCTACTGTGCGTAATCGTAACACAAATCGGGACGCTTGTCTATCATTTTTAAGGAAAAACTCAGAAAAAGGCTTGTCTCCGCCGCCGATTAGGGGTATAATGGAAAAAAGCGCCGGTGCTATGGCCGGAACGGACTGCTGTGCGTAAGCATAGTGGTTCTTTCTGCTGTCAGAGAGGTGAAAGCCCGGCACAAATATAGGAGGAAAGAAAAATGAAGATTTTAGTAATTAACTGCGGAAGCTCGTCCCTGAAATACCAGTTGATTGACATGGAGAATGAGGCAGTTCTTGCAAAGGGACTCTGTGAGCGCATCGGGATTGCAGGCTCTAAGCTGACCCACAAGCCGGCAGGGAAGGATGTCTTAGAGAAGGAAGAGGCAATGCCGGACCATCAGGTTGCAGTAAAGCTTGTACTTGCAGCTCTGCAGGATAAGGTCTACGGTGTGATTTCCGATGTAAATGAGATTGCCGCAGTCGGTCATCGTGTGCTCCATGCGGGAAAGTATTACAGTGATTCCATCGTGGTAAACGAGGATGTAAAAAAGGTAGTGCGTGACTGCTTTGACCTCGGACCGTTACACAACCCGGCGAATTTAATCGGTATTGAAGCGTGCGAGGCGGCAATGCCGGGGATTCCGAATGTGGCAGTGTTCGATACGGCGTTCCACCAGACCATGCCGGAAAAGGCATATATGTATGCAATTCCTTATGAGTATTATGAAAAGTATGATATCCGCAGATACGGCTTCCATGGAACAAGCCACCGTTTTGTTTCCAAGAGGACGATTGAGTTCGGGAAGCTGGACCCGGACAATTCCAAGGTAATCGTGTGTCATCTCGGCAACGGCGGCAGCATTTCAGCTGTAGTAAACGGAAAGTGCGTGGATACGAGTATGGGGCTGACTCCGTTGGAAGGCCTGATTATGGGGACGAGAAGCGGTGACCTTGACCCGGCGGTGGTGCAGTACATTGCCAACAAGGAAGGAAAGGACGTAAACGAGGTAATCAACATTTTAAATAAGAAGTCCGGCATTTTCGGTATCTCCGGTGTGTCCAGCGATTTCCGTGACGTGCAGAAGGCACAGAGGGAAGGAAACAAGAGGGCGGACATTGCAGTCGAGGCGTTTGTATACCGTGTGGCAAAGTACATCGGCGCCTATGTAGCTGCGATGAACGGTGTGGATGCGATTACGTTTACCGCCGGCGTAGGTGAGAATGACGCGGTAATCCGCAATGCAATCTGCTCTTATCTCGGTTATCTCGGCGTAACCGTGGATGCAAAGAAGAATGAGCTCCGCGGCGAAGAGGTGGAGATTTCCGGTGCGGATTCCAAGGTAAAGGTATACGTTATCCCGACGAATGAGGAGCTTGCAATCGCAAGGGAGACAAAGGCTTTAATTTAATTAAAAAAATAGTTGACAAATAGAATGACGAATACTATAATGTTCTAGTGTGGGTTTTGAGCCATACCCAAGGTATGCCATTTGGCGGGACAGGAGCTTTGTATGACAGTATCTTTATCTGAGGTTATGCAGGTCGCAGGCGGAGTGTTTACAAGAGAGATTCCGTACGGGCCGGAAGAGTTTTGCTATGCGGGAGGGCGGTATCCGTTTCTGGAAAAGAAGCCGGTGCGTCTGACGATGACGAATCTCGGAGGAAAAAAGATAAAGATTGTACTGGAGGGCGAGGTGAAGGTTTCCCTGCCTTGTGGCCGCTGTCTCAGGGAGGTAGCTGTGTCGATTCCGTTCCAGACGGAGCGGGAGGTCGATTTTTCCCAGAGCAATGAGGAAAGAGCTGCCGATTTGGACGAAACCAGTTTTATAAACGGATACGATTTAGACGTGGACGCATTTGTCTGCGAGGAAATCTTGCTTGGGTTCCCCATGAAGGTTCTGTGTCAGGAAGACTGCAAAGGAATCTGCAAGGTTTGCGGAGCAAATCTGAACGAGGGCGAGTGTGGCTGTGACCGCACGGAACCGGATCCGAGAATGTCTGTTATCCGAGATATTTTTAACAACTTTAAGGAGGTGTAATCATGGGAGCAATTTGTCCGAAGAATAAGCATTCCAAGGCAAGACGTGACAGTCGCAGAGCAAACTGGAAGATGACTGCCCCGAACCTTGTAAAGTGCAGCAAGTGCGGCGCGCTTATGATGCCGCATAGAGTATGCAAGGCCTGCGGTTCTTATAACAAGAAGGAAATCATCACGGCTGAGTAATACAGTGCCGGTGAGTGATACGGAATAGGACAGGACGCAACATAAGAGCCTTTGCCCGGTAGGTGAAAGACTACGGGCAGGGGCTTTTTTCTTCGTTACCTCCCAGAGAGCACCGCATTGTATCAGTGTAGTAAGGCGAAATCCCAGAGAGCTGTTTTTGTTAAACAGGGACAGGGGCTGATCCGGGTGCATTGCCGGTATAATGAATGCTTGCATTTTGCAGTGCAATATGCTACTATAGAAGAAAAGAAACGCTATGAGGAAGTTTTTTCGATACGGTTCAGTAAATTTTCCCCAATTATAATACGATTGTATATAAAGTTCGGTAAGAAAAATTAATGAATGTTAAAATCAAAAGAGTTAATTATGGGTTGAGATAACGTAAAAATCACTGCAGTTTTAAGAGGAGGTTTTATGGAAGCTTATTTTAACATGACAATTGCGCAGCTGAAAGAGGAGGCAAAGAAACGCGGAATCAAGGGAGTTTCTGCTATGAAAAAGCAGGAGCTGGCAGAGCTTCTTTTAAAGGAGGACCAGAAGGCTGCACAAAAGAAGGCAGTACAGGAGGAGAAGACCGAAAAGAAAAATGCGGAGAGAACCATGCCTGTGGACAAGCCTGCTCCTGCAGATAAGCCTGTGCCTGCGGATAAACCTGCCGGGGAGGCTCCGAGGTATGAGGCGCAGCCGGAGCGGAGGCCGGTACGGCAGAATGCAGGGGGTCAGGAGCGTCCGTCCGGAAGACCGCAGAGTCAGAGAACCGCTCCGAGACAGGAATATATGTCCGGGAGGCCGCAGTCACGGAATACAGGAGCAGGCCAGGAGCGTCCGTCCGGAAGGCCGCAGGTACAGGGGACGGGTACCGGTCAGGAGCGTCCGTCCGGAAGACCGCAGGTACAAATGGGGACCGGGCAGGAACGTCTGACGGGAAGACCGCAGCCGCGGACTGCAGGCATGGGGCAGGAACGTACATCCGGGAGAATGGGGCAGCAGACGTCCGGGGAAGGAGCGTCCAACGAGACTTCGTACCAGCCGCGTTTTGAGCCAGACAAGGTTACACCGTCAGATATCCAGAGTCTGGACAGCGGGGAGACACGTTCCGGTATTTTAGAGATTATGCCGGAGAACTTTGGCTTTATCCGCTGTGACAATTACCTTCCGGGGGAAAATGATGTCTATGTTTCTCCTTCACAAATCCGTCGTTTCGGTTTGAGAACAGGAGATATTATCTGCGGGAATACGAAGATAAGGATGCAGGGAGAGAAGTTCAGCGCCTTGCTCTATATTAAAAATGTGAACGGGATTCCGGTGGACGAGCTTGTAAAACGGAAGCGGTTTGAAGACCTGACGCCGATTTTCCCGAATGAACGCATTCATCTGGAAACGCCGGGTTGCAGCCTGTCCATGCGTATGGTGGATTTGATTTCCCCGATTGGGAAGGGACAGCGAGGCATGATTGTTTCCCAGCCGAAGGCAGGAAAAACGACTCTCTTAAAGCAGATTGCAAAGGCGATTACGACAAATCATCCGGATATGAACATGATTATTCTTCTGATTGACGAGCGTCCGGAGGAGGTAACGGACATCAAGGAGTCGATTGAAGGAAAGACCGTGGAGGTAATTTACTCTACCTTTGACGAGCTTCCGGAGAACCATAAGCGGGTTTCCGAAATGGTAATCGAGCGTGCAAAGCGTCTGGTAGAGCAGAAGCGGGACGTGGTGATTTTGCTTGACAGCATTACCCGTCTGGCACGCGCCTACAATCTTACGATTCCGGCAAGTGGCAGGACCTTATCCGGCGGTCTTGACCCGGCAGCCCTTCATATGCCGAAAAAGTTTTTCGGCGCGGCAAGAAATATGCGCGAGGGCGGCAGCCTTACGATTCTGGCAACGGCGCTGGTAGAGACCGGGAGCCGTATGGACGACGTGGTATTCGAGGAATTTAAAGGAACCGGCAACATGGAGCTGCAGCTGGACCGGAACCTTTCCGAGCGCAGGGTATTCCCGGCGATTGATCTGCCGCGTTCGAGCACACGGCGGGATGATTTGCTTCTGACAAAGGAGGAGCAGGAGGCAATCTCTATCATTCGTAAAATGTTCAGCAATTCTAAGGCAGAGGAGTCCATGGAAAATATTATGCGTACGTTCCAAAATACGAAGAATAATGCGGAGTTTGTTGAAATGATTAAAAAGTACCGATAAAGTCAAAATAGGAAGAGGAAAAGGAGAAAAGCGATGGCTGCAATTGACAATGACTGGCTTCCTGCAGTGAATGCAGAGTTTAAGAAGCCTTATTATGCACAGTTATATCAGTTTGTAAAAGAGGAGTATTCCAAGACGTTGGTTTTCCCGCCTGCGGACGAGATTTTTTCCGCCCTGCATCTGACCCCTCTGTCGAAGGTAAAGGTAGTAATTATCGGACAGGACCCGTATCATAATGTCGGACAGGCCCACGGACTTTGCTTTTCCGTAAGACCGGATGTGGAGGTTCCGCCGTCTCTGGTTAATATTTATAAGGAGCTGCAGACGGACTGCGGTTGCCGGATTCCGAACAACGGCTATCTTGTAAAGTGGGCAGAGCAGGGCGTGCTTCTTCTGAATACCGTGCTGACTGTCCGCGCACATCAGGCGAACTCCCACAAGGGACAGGGCTGGGAGAAGTTTACCGATGCGATTATACAGGCAGTCAATGAACAGGACCGCCCGATTGTTTATCTTCTCTGGGGTCGTCCGGCGCAGAGCAAGATGCCGATGCTGACGAATCCGAAGCATAAGGTGCTTACCGCGCCTCATCCGAGTCCGCTTTCTGCAAGCAGAGGCTTCTTTGGCTGCCGGCATTTTTCGCAGGCGAATGCATTTTTAGAGGAGAACGGCTTAGAGCCGATTGACTGGCAGATTGAAGATGTGTAAAGAACCAGAGGTTTATTTTGTTTATCAGGAGGTAAGAGAGAAAGATGGAAAAAGAGATACTGTTTGATGAAGGTTTCAGAGGAAACAGATATATTGTTCAAAACGGTAAGGTTTTGGTAGAAAAGGCAGCCGGATTCGCCGATTTGCCAAATGAAATCCCAAATACAACCGATACCAGATTTGCGAGCGCGTCAGCGGGTAAGGTGTTTGTTGCGACAGGCATCCTGCAGCTGATAGAACAGGGGAAAATAGAGTTTGAGGATACCTTAGGGAAGCTCCTGGATATTGAGCTGAATGAGATTGACAAGGATGTTACCGTAAGACAGCTTTTGACGCATACGTCGGGTGTTCCCGATTATTTTGATGAAAGCGTCATGGAGGAATATGAGGAGTTATGGACAGACTATCCGAATTATAAAATCAGGCACAACAATGATTTGCTTCCGTTGTTTATCAACAAACCGATGATGTATCCGAAGGGAGAAAGGTTCCAGTACAATAACTCTGGTTATGTACTGCTTGCAGCGATACTTGAGAAGGTTACCGGAATGTTTTTTGACGAATATCTGAAAGCCAATGTGTTTGATGTATGCGGCATGGCTTCGACCGGCTACTATGAGCTGGACAAGCTGCCGTCCCGGTGTGCGAATAATTACATTTATTGTGCCGGAACCAACGAATATCGTACCAACATATTTTCTGTTGACGTCAAAGGGACAGGGGCAGGCGGCGCATTTATTACCGTAAAGGATATCGTCAGCTTTTGGACTGCCTTGTCAGAGGGAAGGCTGCTTTCCAGGGAATTGGTCTCCGGTATGCTCAGTAAGCAGAGCGGGGACGGCTCCGATGCGGAAGAGGGATACTACGGCTATGGCGTATGGATTATCGATAACCCTGCGGGGAAGGACCTTGCTTATTTCCAGGGCTGTGACCCGGGCGTCAGTTTCTTTTCGGAGTACAATCCGAATAACGGCATTATTTCGGTGCTGGTAAGCAATTACGGAGATGATGTCTGGAAGGAAATGAGGAAGATAAGAGAGGCTCTTTATTAAGGAGAGGGGAGGTTTGAAGCGAAGGGGCGTGATATGAAGAAAGAATTTTTAGAACGGTTTCTTTTTCAAATGGAAGAATTGAAAAAGAAAAGTGATGGAGATGCGGTTGTTTATGATGAATTTGGCGTCTACAATAAAGTCGTATACATTGAAAATGTATTATTAGAAGCAAGGGAACTGATAAAGCATGGGGAGAAGAGAATCGCATTAGAAAATATGTTGCAAAACATAAATGAGGTAGGAATTGTACTTGATGTAGATATCATTGCTTTAGCCCGGAAAGCATTTGGAGAAAATATTTCTTCTGATATCGAGGAGCTATTGGACGCGGTGACTTGCAAGTGACAGAGGAGAAATTTTTTGTTAATATCAGTTGCAATAGAGGAATGCAAAATGGACGACATATATAAACTATGCAAAGAGATCGTGACCTGCTTGCAAAATGAAGATTATGATTTTCTTAATGAGCATAATGCATTATGCAGAGTATCAGAGGAAGATATGAAAAGGGTTTTGCATGAATATGGAGGTTGCCTTTCAACAATTCCGAATGGAGAAGATACGTTGGATATATATAAGTATAATGATAATTCGGGATTAAAGGTTGATTTGGATTTATGGATTGATGGCAAAAGAAGTGATTTGACGCTGCAAATAGAAATTAAATTTGATAAAAATAATAAAATCAGTAGCTATATGATATTAGATATTTTAGTAATGTGAAAATATCTGCTGCAGAGCAGTGTTTATTGCAGCAGTATAAGTGAAAGGTTTGTGAAAAGGAGGGCAGTTTCATATGGATACCCGCAATATTACAGAAGCTTATTATTCCTGCTGGCTTGGTTCGTCTGAAAATCTGTTTTCTGCCAGTCCGGCTGTTACATATCTTTATTCAGCGGAACGGAATAAGGTGCAGACCGGTTACGGACAGCAGTTTGACCTGTGGGCGCTTGTAACCTCTGACAAGCTCTTTCTTTCCTATGGCGATGCCGCCAGTGCTAAAATAGAAGAATTAAAGGCTGTGCTGGATGGATATTGTCCGGCAGAAGAGGCGGCACAAAAAATCGAAAGAATATATGGCTGCAGACCGTGGCATAGTGTCAAGTATGTGTTCCGGCAGGTGCAGGCAGATGGGGCAGCAGCAAGATGCCTGTGTTCTGAGGATTATCCGGCGTATGAAGCTTTTTTCCGGAAGAATAATCCGGACTGCAGTAATGTTTCCTGGCTGAAGGAATATTTTGAGGAGATGGTAGCAGAAAATCTGTGCTGCGGAGTTTTTCTGGACGGGGAGGTTGTAAGCTGTACGGACTCTCCTTCAGTGCCTTATATGACAGATATGGTCAGGGAAGTCGGAATCCATACGCTGGCCGGAGAGCGTGGGAAAGGGTATGCAAAAGCCGCCTGCCGTCTTTGTGTAAACGAGATACTGAAAAACGGAAAGTGCCCGGTATGGTCAGCCGATGCCGAGAATACCGGGTCACGGATATTAGCGGAGCGTTCAGGGTTTGTACCCTTTGCAGATTGCCTTTTTTTGAGTTTAGTCCAGTGAGAAGGTAACGGTTACATTGCCGTCGCCGAGGAGTTCTTTCAGCTGTGCCTGTGTAATACCGTCTATTTTTCCAATCGGGGTAAGGCTCCAGGAGTTTTTGTCATAGTAAATGACAAGGGAACTGCCCTGATATAAAATAATGTCTCCCGGTCCTGTTGTGAGCTGCTCGTCATTTCTCGGAAGCGGGGTGCCGACAGGGCCGACTTTTTCCATGCTGGCGTAGTCCTGCATGTCAATCGTAACAGGAGCCTTGGCAAGCAGCTCTTTTAATGCCGCGGTCGAGGAATTGTCCGCTAAGGACGCCGTTAAAACCGTGTCTCCGATGGTAAGCTTCATGGTGTCCTCCTTCTGACTGAGTTCAAGTTCCCTTATCCAGTCCTCTAATGTACTGCGGGAGGCATTGCTGGCAATGCGCCTGCCGTCCTTCCAGACTGCGTCCGGCGCCAAGGCATGGAGATTGCGTGCGCTGGAGCCGATCGGACTGCTGCCGGAGGTACAGAACGGAATCAGCGTCTTGCCGGAAAAGGAACCGCTTTCTAAAAACGTGCTGATAATCTTCGGCGCCTGTCCGTGCCAGATCGGGTAGCCGATAAAAATCGTATCGTACTGTGCAAGGTTTTCTACGGCTCCGGAAATAGCAGGGCGTGCCTGTGGGTCATTCTGCTCGCGATTGGCGCGGCAGTCTGTGTGATAGTCCAAATCGGCTGCGGTATACGGTATCTCGGGCTGAATCTCGTACAGGTCAGCTGTAAGGATATCGCCTAAAAGCGCCGCTATGTTCCCGGTATTGCCTGTTGCCGAAAAATAGGCGACTAGGATTTTAGTTTCCTGCTCCAGAGCTGGTGTCGGCGTCGGAAGCTGTGTCGGTTCGGAAGTCGGAGCTGGTGTTGCTGTTAGTGCCTGTGTCGGTTCCGGAGCCGGTGTTGTTGTTAGTGCCTGTGTCGGTTCCGGAGCCGGTGTTGCTGTTAGTGCCTGCGTTGGTTCTGAAGTCGGTGTCAGAGCCGCTGCCTGCGTTAGTTCCGGAGTTGGTGTCAGAGCCGCTGCCTGCGTTGGTTCCGGAGTTGGTGTCAGAGCTGGCGTCTGCGTTGGTTCCGGAGCCGGTGTTGCTGTTAGTGTCTGTGTTGGTCCGGAAGCCGGAGTCAGAGTCGGTGACTGTGTT
Source organism: uncultured Lachnospiraceae bacterium (assembly GCA_910579465.1). Taxonomy (GTDB): domain Bacteria; phylum Bacillota; class Clostridia; order Lachnospirales; family Lachnospiraceae; genus SIG307. Next base: position 543,709 of record CAJTUB010000001.1, read on the forward strand.
GGTTCTGAAGTCGGTGTCAGAATTGCTGCCTGCGTCGGTTCCGCAGTTGGCGTCAGAGCTGGTGTGAGAGAAACCTCCTGTCCTTTTCCACAGGCGGCAAGTGAAAAAATAAATACAAAAGCCAAAATCATAAAATAAAGTCGTTTTCTTTTCATCATAAGGAAGTTCACTCCAATCTTAAATAATTCTTGTCGTCTACCGGCTCCAGCCACTCATTGGAGGTTTCTTCGCCTGGTACTTCGACGGCAATATGGGAAAACCAGCTGTCCTTTTTGGCACCATGCCAGTGCTTTACCTCCGGCGGGATTGTAATGACGGTTCCTGCCGTAAGGGAGACGGGCGGTTGTCCTTCTTCCTGATACCAGCCCTCGCCCGCGGTGCAGATTAAAAGCTGTCCGCCTCCGCTTTTGGCGTGATGGATATGCCAGTGGTTGCGGCAGCCCGGCTCAAAGGTGATGTTTGCGAGAAATACAGCCGTTTCCTGCGGGTTTGTCAATGGCTTTAAATAGGAATTGCCGATAAAGTATTCGGAAAAGGCTTCGTTCAAACTGCCTTTTCCAAATACATTTTCTTTTTCAAATGCTTCATAAGAGAAATGTTTCATAAGTTCTTAGGCCTCCTTTGTTTTCTTCCGGAATATCTATAGTATAATGCAGAAGGAAAAAAATAGCGAATACTTATAAACTATCATATGCTATGCCTTTCAGGCATTTTGCAGTTTTGATAAAAAAGAAACTTAGTCTCCGGAAGCATCTGCCGCTGCCTTTGTCGGATGAATGGTTCCGCGTGGATGTTTTGGCGGGGCATAAACGGAATAGAGCTTGAGAGGACAGCCGCCGGTGTTAATGATATTGTGCCATGTGCAGGCGGGAACAAACACAGCGTCGCCTGCACTGATACATTTCCGGAAGCTTAAATTTTCTTTGCAGGTTCCCATTGTTACCAGAGCCTCGCCTGATTCCAGGCGGAGGAACTGGTCAGTATCCGGATGTAGTTCAAGTCCGATTTCACCGCCTGCCGGGATACACATCAGGGTCAGCTGGAGGTGGCAGCCGGTCCAGAGCGCTGTCCGGAAATTTTCATTATGGCAGACTGCCTGTTCCATATCTACGGTAAACGATTCGGGACCGTAGTCTGTGATACATGACTTCATACAATTGTTTTTTTGATGCATAGGAGACTATCCCTTCTTTTTTATTTTGCTGCTTTTATTTTATGAAACAGCAGGGATGATGTGATTGTGAAGAACAGCAGAATGCCGGATACGGTAGTCTTTGGAACTTTTAAGGCGGCTGAAAAAGTTCCAGAAGTTCAAGAATATAAAAAATACTGGCTTTTTTTTACACCTTGTGGTATAATAAGAATTTAGCGGAGATTAATTCCGAGACTTCTGAAAAGCATAGCGATATCCGGTGTGTTTTTCAGTTGTTTCGGTGTCTCCGCATGAGAAATGAAAGGAGATTCAAAATGGCGTATAAGAGTTTTTCAATGGAACTTGCAGGCAGGACACTGACCGTAGACATCGGCAGGGTTGCCGCACAGGCAAATGGTGCAGCCTTCATGCACTACGGTGATACGACGGTGCTTTCCACCGCGACGGCTTCGGAGAAGCCGAGGGAGGGCATCGACTTTTTCCCGTTAAGCGTAGAGTATGAGGAGAAGCTGTATTCCGTAGGTAAGATTCCGGGCGGGTTCAACCGCAGGGAGGGTAAGGCCTCCGAGAATGCGGTGCTGACCTCCCGTGTCATCGACCGGCCGATGCGTCCGCTGTTCCCGAAGGATTACAGGAATGATGTAACCATCAATAACATGGTAATGTCGGTAGACCCGGAGTGCAGCCCGGAGCTGACCGCAATGCTCGGTTCTGCAATCGCAGTAGCGATTTCCGATATTCCGTTTGACGGTCCGTGTGCAACGACCCAGGTAGGCCTGATAAACGGCGAGTTTGTATTTAATCCGAATTCTTCCCAGAATAAGGTTTCTGATTTAAAGCTTACCGTAGCCTCCACAAGAGAAAAGGTAATTATGATTGAAGCCGGTGCAAACGAGGTGCCGGAGGCAAAGATGATTGAGGCAATTTACGCAGCCCATGAAATCAACCAGAAGGTGATTGCGTTTATTGACCAGATCGTGGCAGAGTGCGGTAAGGCAAAGCATGAGTATACAAGCTGTGCGGTTCCAGAGGAATTGTTTGCGGCAATCAAGGAGCTTGTTCCGCCGGAGGAGATGGAAGAGGCGGTATTTACCGATGAGAAGCAGAAGCGCGAGGAGAATATCCGCCAGATTACGGAGAAGCTCGAGGAGGCATTCGCAGAGAATGAGGAGTGGCTTGCCGTACTCGGGGAGGCGATTTACCAGTATCAGAAAAAGACCGTCCGCAAGATGATTTTAAAGGACCACAAGCGTCCGGACGGAAGAGAGCTTACCCAGATCCGTAAGCTTGCTGCAGAAGTGGATATTATCCCGCGGGTACACGGCTCTGCAATGTTTACGAGAGGCCAGACCCAGATTTGTAATGTTTGTACGCTGGCGCCGCTTTCTGACGCGCAGAAGCTGGACGGGCTTGACGAGAACGAGGTGTCCAAGCGCTATATGCACCACTACAATTTCCCGTCCTACTCCGTAGGCGAGACCAAGGTTTCCAGAGGTCCGGGACGTCGTGAAATCGGTCATGGCGCGTTGGCAGAGAGAGCACTTCTTCCGGTGCTTCCGCCGGAGGATGTGTTCCCGTATGCAATCCGCACCGTTTCCGAGACGTTTGAGTCGAACGGCTCCACGTCGATGGCATCCACCTGTGCGTCCTGTATGTCGCTGATGGCGGCAGGTGTCCCGCTCCGCAAGATGGTAGCCGGGATTTCCTGTGGTCTTGTAACCGGAGAGACGGATGATGATTATGTACTGCTGACCGATATCCAGGGGCTGGAGGACTTCTTCGGCGATATGGACTTTAAGGTAACCGGTACTGACGCGGGAATTACTGCGATTCAGATGGATATTAAGATTCACGGTCTGACGAGGGCTATTGTCGAGGGCGCTATCGGAAGATGCCGTGAGGCAAGGATGTTTATTATGGAGAACTGCATGAAGCCGGCGATTGCCGAGCCGAGAGCAGAGGTAAGCAAGTATGCGCCGAAGATTATCCAGATTCAGATTGACCCGCAGAAGATTGGTGATGTAGTCGGACAGAGAGGCAAGACCATCAATGCGATTATTGAAGAGACCGGCGTTAAGATTGACATTACCGACGATGGTGCAGTTTCTATCTGCGGTACGGACCCGGCAGGGATGCAGCGTGCCGTTGAGCTGATTCAGATTATCGTGACGGACTTTGAGGAAGGCCAGGTGCTGGAAGGCAAGGTTGTCAGCATTAAGGAGTTCGGCGCATTTCTTGAGTTTGCGCCGGGTAAGGAGGCAATGGTCCACATCTCCAAGATTTCAAAGGAGCGTATCAATCATGTAGAGGATGTGCTGACGTTAGGGGATGTTGTAAAGGCTGTCTGCCTCGGCAAAGATAAGATGGGAAGAATCAGCTTCAGCATTAAGGATGTAAAATAAACAGCCGGAGCTGCTGTAAGAAAAGGGCTGCCGTTTCTATGCAGCCCTCTTCGTTTTTCGTATGGCTCTTATTGATGCAGTGCCGTGCGGAAGAAAGGAATGTATGACGGAGCAAATCGAGCAAATCAGTCTGCCGAACGGAATCCGCGTTGTACTGGAGCCGATGCCTTATGTGAAAACGGCTGCATTCGGCATATTTGTCGGTGTGGGGTCTGTTTGTGAGACAAAGGAGAATAACGGCATTTCCCATATGATTGAACATATGCTGTTTAAGGGAACAAAGACCCGGAGTGCAAAGGTGCTTGCGGATATTACCGCGCGTCTCGGGGACACGGTTAATGCCTATACCGGAAAGGAATACACGGCATATTATGGCGTGACCATTGCAGAGGAGCTTTACTGCCTGATGGAAGTGCTTTCCGATATGCTGCAGTATTCCGTGTTTGAGCAGGGAGCGCTTTCCAAGGAAAAGGGAGTAATCTGCGAAGAGATTGATATGTATAATAATTCGCCGGATGACCTGGTGCATGAGCTGGCGCAGAAGCGCGTATGGCAGGGGCATCCGCTCGGATTCCAGATTTCGGGAAATAAGGGCGTGGTGCGCGGGCTTTCCAGAGACCATGTCCTGGCCTACTACCGGAGGGAATACCGTCCGGAGCGTATGGTGCTTTCGGTTGCGGGCGCCTTTGAAAAAAAGCAGGTGACGGAACGGCTTTTAGAGCTGTTCTGCCCGCAGGGGCAGAGGGCTTCGGGCGCTTTAAAGAGGGAAAAGCACAGCTTTGATACGCGTTATGGAAGGTATTATGAAGAGGAGACCGGACAGGCGGAGGGCATGCCGTTAAGGAGCCGTAAGACGGCGGAGTATAAAAGGAGCTTCAGCCGTGCGAAACGGGATACGTCCCAGCTGCATATGAATCTGGTGTTCCCGGCGATTTCTTATCTGGATGAGCGTCGTTATGCCGCTGCGGTCTTTCATTCGGTACTGGGCGGAAGCAACAATTCGCTGCTGTTCCAGAAAATAAGAGAGGAAGAGGGGCTTGCCTATGCAGTGTATTCTTATGGCTGTCCGTATGCAAAGGAAGGGCTGTTACATATCGACGCAGTAAGCGCGCCGTCCCAGGCAGAAGCAATCTTTTCTTATACGATGGAGGTATGCGGGCTTCTCAGGGAGAAGCCGGTGCCGGAGGAAACGTTGCGGACACATAAGGCGCTTATCCGGACGGAGGCGATTTTGTCCAAGGAGAGCGTGCAGAGCCGTATGGAGGGCAACGGGCGTTCCGTCCTGCTTCGTGGCTATGTAGTTTCACAGGAAGAGGAGCTCGGGAAAATCGAGCAGATAACGGCAGAGGAGCTGCAGCAATATGCGCTTTCGGTGCTCCGCCCGGAGAGGATGAGTATCTGTCTGGTCGGGGAAATGGGAAGCGCCGGGCAGAGGCTTTGGCACAGCTTTGAACGGCTGCAGGAGACCGGGAATTGAAAGCATGTAAAATGAAATAATAGAAGGAACAATATTAGAAATGCTACAAGGAGGCTATGACAATGGCAAGTATTGAAACAACATGTATCCATGAGGGATGGAAACCGAAGCAGGGCGAGGCAAGACAGCTGCCGATTTACCAGAGCACGACGTTTAAGTATGATACCAGCGATGCGATGGGAAAGCTGTTTGACTTGGAGGCGGAGGGCTATTTTTACACAAGGCTCCAGAACCCGACCAACGACGCCGTAGCGGCAAAGATTTGTGCAATGGAGGGCGGAGTGGCGGCAATGCTTACCTCCTCCGGACAGGCGGCAAACTTTTATGCGCTTTTTAATATCTGTGAGACAGGGGACCATTTTATCGCTTCTTCCTCTATTTACGGCGGCACCTATAACCTGTTCGGCGTGACGATGAAAAAGATGGGAATCGAGTGTACGTTCGTGGACCAGGAGCTGCCGGAGGAGGAGTTGGCAAAGTATTTCCGTCCGAATACGAAGGCAGTGTTCGGGGAAACGATTACCAATCCGACGGTTTCCGTGTTTGACTTTGAAAAGTTTGCGAGACTGGCACATTCTCACGGTGTTCCGCTTATCGTGGACAATACGTTTGCGACGCCGGTAAACTGCAGGCCGTTCGAGTGGGGAGTGGATATCGTGACCCATTCCACTACGAAGTACATGGACGGGCATGCAGTGGGCGTAGGCGGCTGTATTGTTGACAGCGGGAACTTTGACTGGATGAAGTATGCGGACAAGTATCCGGGGCTGACGACGCCGGACGAGTCCTATCACGGCATCACCTATGCGGAGCGTTTCGGGAAGGGCGCTTATATTACCAAAGCGACGGCGCAGCTGATGAGGGACCTTGGTTCCATCCAGTCCCCGCAGAATGCTTTTTATCTGAACCTCGGTCTGGAGACCCTGCCGTTGCGCATGGAGCGTCACTGTCAGAATGCGCTTGAGGTGGCAAGGTTTTTACAGACGCAGGAAAAGGTTGCCTGGGTACACTATGCAGGCTTAGAGGACGATAAGTACCATGCGCTGGCAGAGAAGTATATGCCGAACGGAACCTGCGGCGTGCTTGCCTTTGGAATCAAGGGAGGAAGAGAAGCGTCCATCCGGTTTATGGACCAGCTGAAGTTCGCCTCGATTGTAACCCACGTGGCAGATGCCAAAACCTGTCTTCTGCATCCGGCTAGCCATACCCACCGCCAGATGAGCGATGAGCAGCTGAAGGAGGCAGGCGTGGCACCGGATTTAATTCGTCTTTCCGTCGGAATCGAGAATGTGGAGGATTTGATTGCGGACTTAAAGCAGGCGCTGGACAAGGCAGTCTGAACAAAAATATCATAAAGAACAAGGAACCGTGCCTTGTGCGACGGTTCCTTTTCTGATTCCGGCCGCTTTTACCGTGTCCCGTTTTTTGCGGCAGCATAGTATGGTGATATAGAGGAGAGGCATGACAGGACATGTAAGAGAAGTATTTGCCATATCCGGAGAAATACAGTATAATGGGACATAATACGGAACGAAAGGGGTTATCAGGATGGATGTAATTGCAAACAAGACCTTTGATATGGAGCGGGCATTGTACGAGAGCCATGATATTTTACTGAAGAACTGTTCTTTTGACGGCCCTGCGGATGGTGAAAGCGCATTAAAGGAGAGTCGTAATATACAGGTGGAGCAGTGTTTTTTTCATCTGCGTTATCCGTTCTGGCATGACAGCGGACTGAAAATTTTTGATTCAGAGATGACGGAGCTTTGCCGCGCCGCGCTCTGGTACTCGGAGGATATTGAAATCACGGGAACGAAGCTGCACGGGATTAAGGCGTTGCGGGAATGCAGCAGGGTAAAGCTGTGTGGCTGCGACATTCTTTCACCGGAATTTGGCTGGTCCGTGCATGAGATAGAAATGAAGGACAGCACCATACAGAGTGAGTATTTTATGATGCGTTCCGACAAGCTCCGGTTTACCGGCGTCCGGATGAAGGGAAAGTATTCCTTTCAGTATATTGAGGACTCCGTATTTGAAGACTGTGTATTCGATACAAAGGATGCATTCTGGCATGCAAAGAACGTAATAGTCCGCAATAGTGTCGTGAAGGGGGAATATCTTGCTTGGTACTGTGAGAATGTTACCTTTGAAAACTGTAAAATTATCGGGACACAGCCGCTCTGCTACTGCAAAAATTTAAAGCTGGTTGATTGTGAGATGGTGGATACGGATCTCTGCTTTGAAAAGTCGGAGGTGGAGGCGACGATTACGACGCCTGTCGTAAGCATTAAAAATCCGCTGTCAGGTCATATTTATGTACCGGAGGTCGGAGAGGTCATCCGTGACGATGCAAGGTTCGAGGGAACTGTAATTGTCGGACGGGGCTGATGCGTTTTTTGCATCAGCCTTGTTGACAGCAAATCCATGTGCATCCGCCGGAGACTCTGGGGAAGCGGTGATTTCATCAGCGCTTCCTTAGCAAAGAAGGGAGAAGAGTGATGTGGCAGATCATTATGACGTTATTGTTTCTGGCAGAGATAGCCGGTTTTGTTTATCTGGCAAGCCGGATTTATCGGTTTGGTTTTACAAAGAGAATTTCACATGGAAATAAAAGAACCGGAATTGCAGTTTGTCTTGCAATTGTTCTTTTGCTTTTTGTCGGGCTCTGGCTGTGGATGGGCTATATGAATGCAGTAATCTGTATTCTTCATTTAGTCGCGTTCAGCTTAATTTTTGATGGTATTTTCTGGCTCGTCGGGAAGATGAGTAAGAAGAAAATGAAACCGTATTATGCAGTGGCGGCGGCTGTCATTTTTTCGGTCTGTTATTTAACCGCAGGCTGGCATCTGGCACACGATGTCCGGCAGACAAGCTATACCATCGAGACGGAGAAGGCGACAGGAAATCTGCGTATTGTCCTGTTTTCGGATTCCCATATCGGTACAACGTTCGACGGGGCTGGCTTTTTAACTTATGTGAATGAAATGCAGGAGAAACATCCGGATGTCGTTGTGATTACCGGTGATTTTGTGGACGACGATACCTCGAAGGAGGATATGATTGCTGCCTGCAGCGCGCTCGGGACACTGAAAACAACCTATGGGGTATATTATGCCTTTGGAAATCACGATAAGGGATATTACGATGCGGCGTACAGAGGATATGACGGGGACGATTTGATTGCCGAGCTGGAAAAGAACCAGGTGATTGTGTTGCAGGATGAAAGCAGACTGATTGACGACAGGTTTTATATTATCGGACGGCAGGATTTGTCGGAGGAGGCAGAGTCTGGCGGTACAAGGGAAACGATGAGCGGGCTGACAGAGCCGTTGGATATGGATAAGTTTACTATCGTACTGGACCACCAGCCCTGTGATTATGAAAACCAGGTAAGGGCAGGCGTGGATTTGGTGCTTTCGGGGCATACACATGGCGGGCAGCTGTTTCCGCTTGCTTTTATCAGCGGATTGGTCAGCGAGAATGAGAAGATATATGGCTATGAAAAGCAGGGAAATACAAATTTTATTGTGACCTCCGGCATTTCGGACTGGGCAATCCGGTTTAAGACGGGATGTAAGTCGGAGTATGTCGTGATTGATGTCAAAGGAAACTAAGCTGTGCTTAGGTCTGTTGCGGAGGTGCATTCTTTGTCAGGTAAGTATCGAATTTTGTAGAAAAATGCAGATTTAGCGAGAAGAAATACTTGGATTTTTAATAGAATATGCAACATTAGCCCTATAAATATGATATAATTTAGTGGCAAACATCGAAATTGACTTAATATAGTAACGGAAAGGAGAAAATAGGGAACAGTTACAAGCCGGTTTTGATGTGTGCAGGTATGTTACTGAAAGACATCATTTTTGGAGGGTTTGCTATTATGAAGAAAAGATGGAAAAAGCTGCTTGGCAGTGTATTGACGCTTGCCCTGTTGTTCGGAGTGATGCTTCCGTGCGGCAGTGCAAGTGCAGCGCAGGAGACATTGTTAAACACCTATGGGGCACTGTTCGGTTATTCCGGGACATGCATCAATCTGAGTCAGCTTCGTGATGCGGATACGTTAGCACATGTGAAGACTCATTATAACAGCATTACACTGGAAAATGAAATGAAGCCGGACGCGATGTTAGGCTATTCCCCAAGCCTTATTACAAAAGAGGCGGCAAAAAATTCAGGCTACTATGTACCTTCTTCCTGTACGGAAACCTATCTGCCGGCGATTAACTTTGACAGACTGGACGAGGTACTCCGGATTTGTTATGAAAACGGACTTTCTGTACGGGCACATACCTTAGTCTGGCACAGCCAGACGCCGGACTGGTTTTTCCGCGTCGGATATTCGAAGGATTACGGCTATGTATCAGCCGCACAGATGGATATCCGTATGGAATATTATATCAAGTCCGTCATGAATCATGTATACACAAGCCCGTATGGCAGAGTAGTGTATGCATGGGATGTTGTCAACGAGTATCTGCATGCACAGGAATCGGGCTGGCAGGCAATTTACGGAAGCGTAACAACCTCTCCGGCATTTGTAAAGCGTGCATTCCAGTATGCGTATGACTGCATCAGTTATTTCGGTTTAACAGACTCTGTCAGCCTGTTCTACAATGACTACAATACATACATGGAAGTGGATGATGTCATCCAGATGATTCATTACATTAATTCGGACAGGAAGCTGTGTAACGGGGTCGGCATGCAGTCGCACCTTGGGACAACCTTTCCGAGCGTGGCATATTATACGGCGGCATTACAGGCTTTTGTAAATGAAGGCTTTGAGGTACAGATTACAGAGTTAGATGTCGTAAACAAGGATAATGTTGACCAGGCAAATTATATGTATGATTTAATGTCAAACATATTGGCAGTCAAAAAGAACGGCGGTAATATCACGGGAATCACCTTATGGGGCGTTTCTGACGATGTTACATGGATTAAGGGAGCAACACCGCTGCTGTTTTCAACATTAGGAAATGCAAAGTATGCATATTACCGCGTTCTGGACGCCTACAAGGATGCGGGCTACAGCGTCGGCGGTACAACAGGGACCCAGACGGCGCTGGCAGATGGCTGGTATTATATTAAAAATGTGCATGCACAGAAGTATCTGCAGACAGCCGGGAATGTGGCCGGAAACAGTATAAATGTGGAAATTGGCACGGGCTCCGGGGCGGCAGGACAGAAGTGGTATGTAACGAACCTGGGAGACGGTTATATTACCTTAAAGAACGGTCATGGTTATATGTTGGATGTGCAGTACGGAGTTAATGACGACGGAACCAATATCCAGACCTATTCTGCAAACGGTGCAGATGCACAGAAGTTCAAGCTTATGAAAACATCGGATGCCGGAGTATACGGGATTGCCACAAAGGTTTCAAACGATGCAAGGGCGCTTGATGTTTATAACTGGGGCTCGTCGGATGGCGTAAATGTGTGCCAGTGGACCTATTACGGCGCAGAGAACCAGCTCTGGAGGTTTGAACCTTGTAATTAAGGGTTCCGGGATAAGAGAGAGGAAAACGGGGCTGCGCTGTGTAAAGTGCAGCCCCGTCTTATAAGAGGGGGAATACCTGTGAAAAAGAACAAAATTGCTGCTATAATGTTAATTATAATGTCCTGCGCACTTCTTGCGTCAGTGTGTATTACGGTTGTTACATTACGGAAATCCGGCAGCGGCAGAATTATGGATGTTTACGATATTGGTCTCGGCGGTCTGATGAATTCAGAGGTACAGGAAATGTATCTGGATGAGGGGAGCAATCCCGACCTGAAGGGAGAGTTTTATGACGAGAATGTTTTAAAGGATATCCGGGAGATTTTATTAAACGGGTGTTACCAGAGCGCACCGGAACCGGTGAAAGACCCGGCTCCCGGCTCGGATGTTTGTCCATTCATACGGTTAAAGACGGCAGATGCCGTTTATAGTATTGCGGTAAAGGGAGGGGTACTCGCTGTTACGGCAGGCGGAGAGACAAAGTGCTATTATACGAACATCAGCCACCGGATTGGCGGGATAATCAGAGACGCTGCAATCCGGGAGTTTGCAAAGTAGAAATTCTCCCTGCTTGAATAAAATATGTTGTTTTCTAGCTAGAATTTGTGTATACTATAAAGGAAAGTGAGGTGCATATAAAGTGACAATAGATACCAATACGATGATTTCAATCACAGAAGCGAATCAAAACTTTTCAAAAGTAGCTAAAGTAGTTGATGAGCATGGAACAGCAGTAATTTTGAAAAATAATGTACCCAGATATTTAGTGATTGATTTTAGTAAGGCAGAAAAAGAAAAGGTTGCCAATACGGAAGACGTTCTTGCAATATCTGAGCGGTTAATAAAGCAAAATATGGAGGCGTACGAGGTTCTTGCAAAATGATTATTCTAAGCAAAGAACAGATATTAAATCTCCATGCAAGTCTGATAGAAGCTACAGGGGGAAGGGAGGGTATTCGCGATGAAGGCTTACTGGATTTGGCACTAAATAATCCTTTTCAGTCCTTTGGGGGAAAAGAACTGTATCCGAGTATTCAGGCGAAAGCAGCCCGGCTTTGTTTTGGACTAGTAAAGAATCATGCAATGATAGACGGAAACAAAAGACTTGGTGCGCATGTGATGCTGGTTTTTTTGGAATTGAATGGATATGAATTATCTTACGGTCAAAAGGAGTTAAGTGATATGGTTCTTGCACTGGCATCCGGAGATGTTTGTGAGAAGAATATTCTGCAATGGATTATTGAACATCAAAAGTAAGTTCCTGGCATATGAGAGTGAATTATTTTCAAGTAGGTATGGCACGATTAAATTCTCAATCCGCACCTTTTTATCTTGGCGGGACAGTTTCGAAGGAGAAAGCGTTACATGATTGATGCACATGTTCATTTGGAAAAAGGGGCTTATACCGTAGAATGGGTGGAGCAGTTTATCGATTATGCTGTAAAAAGAAATATAGATGAGATTTTCTTTTTGGAACATACGCATATCTTCAAAGAATGTAGTAATCTGTATAATGAAATGTCATCCTTTAATGAATATCAGAAGAACTGGTATCAGAGAAAATGGGAGCAGGCACGTCCTTTAAAGGATTACATAGATTATATTGAAAAGTTAAAGCAGACAGAGTTCCCGGTACGTTTAAAATTTGGTCTTGAGGTATGTTATTCTCCGGAACATGAAATTGACATTGCAAGGATAAAGCAAATGTATCCCTTTGACTTTTTGGTTGGCTCAATTCATTTTATTGACGGATGGGCGTTCAGCCATTTGAAGCAGAGATGGGATAAGGATGCGTATGATATAGATGAGTTGTATGAAAAATATTATGCACGGATGATGTCATTGGTTCAGTGCGGTTTGTTTTCGGGTCTGGCGCATCCGCAGTCGCTACAATGCTTCGGGGCATATCCGCAAAAGGAATATCGCTATACTTACCTACAGCTTGCGCAGGCACTTTGTTCAAAACATATGTATATAGAAGAAAGCAGCGGCTTGGCAATTAACTATGGTGATAAACAGCCGGGAATGAATCCGGACATGCTGGAATGTATGATAAAGTGCAATGTGCCGGTTTTGACCGCGTCAGATGCCCATGTTCCACAAAATGTCGGTCTGTATATCAAAGAAATGAACAGTATCATAAAATCTGCAGAAAGCAGAAGATCCTGATGACTGAGAAAAAAGATATGACTTAGTGCAACGCAGCCCTGCGGGATATGCGGTGTACTAAGTCATATCTTTTTTTATCACGATGTGTAGTTCTTATTTTAACGTTTCCCGGATTTGTTTTGTTACCTCATCAATTTTTGTTTCATCCAGCTGCTTATCCAGAAAGTGCTGTGCCGCAAAAAATGCTTGCGCTACCAGCATCTCAAGGCCGTTTACGGCGGTGAGACCGCGGGATTTTGCCTGCGCAAGAAGCTTTGTGACGTTCGGGTTATAGATGATGTCGACCACCGCGGTAAGGCTTGTGAACGGCGTCAGGTCAAGCGGGGCAGCGTCGGTAGCGGGATACATGCCGACCGGGCTGGTATTGATTAAAAGTGCGGCGTCAGTATGCAGACGTCTTGCTTCCTCGTGGGTGCAGATGCCTTCCCCCGGCGTAATGTCCACGATGACAATTTCCTTTGCAAAGAGGCCGCGCAGAACCGCAAGCACCGCCTGGGCGGCTCCGCCGTTGCCGATGACAAGGACCTTTTTTCCGGTGACCTCAATCTTATTTTTCTTTAGTGTGTAAAGAAAACCGTCGTAATCGGTGTTGTAGCCGGTCAGGGTCCCGTCGCGGTTTACGATGGTATTGACGGCGCCGATGCTTTTGGCGCGTTCATCCATGACGTCTAAATAAGGAATGACCTCCCGCTTGTACGGAATGGTGACGTTGACTGCGGCGAACTCTTTCGCCGTCATAAACCTTGTCAGTTCTTCCCTTGTGAGCGGAATCAGCTCATAGGTGTAATCCGTGAGGGCTTCGTGGATTTCTTTGGAATAGCTGTGGGATAAGTGCTCCCCTAAAAGACCGTATTTTGCAGACATAAGTCGCGCCTCCTGTTTTTGTTTTCTCAGAAAGTATAGCACAGGGGAGGGTAGTTTGCAAGAAAAAGGGCATATTTTATAGCCTGTCTCATATATTGTGATAAGACGAAAAGAGGGCATACAGGGTGTGTCCGGAACTCGGTCGGAAAGAGAGGAAACGCCATGAAGATACTCCGGATGCTGCCGGAAGCCCTGCAGGAGATTATAAAACGCTCTGCAATCCCGGAGAAGGCGCTGCGGGAAATACGTCTCCGGACGGGGCGGGGGCTGATTGCCGAGACGGCAGACGGTGAAAAGCTGCTGGCAAGGGACGGACGGAGCGTCCGTTCGGAAGCGGAAGCATACCTTGTGTCAAAGGAAGATGTCAAAACGGCGCTGGAGCTTCTGACGGGATATTCGGTATATGCCTTTGAGGACGAGCTGCGGCAGGGATATTTTACTGTGGAGGGCGGTCACCGCATCGGTGTGGCGGGACGTGCCGTATCCGAAAACGGGCGGGTACTCCGTATGAATTACATTTCGTTTCTGAATATCCGTATCGCACATGAGTGCAAGGGCTGCAGCCGGGAGCTGTTCCGGCGTCTGTACGGGGAAGGAAGGCTTTATCATACGCTGCTGTTTGCGCCTGCCGGATGTGGAAAAACGACGTTCCTGCGTGACCTGGTGCGTCTTCTTTCCGAGTCTGGTGTCCGTGCCGGCGTGGCGGACGAGCGTTCCGAGCTGGCAGCATGTTATCACGGAATCCCGCAGCATGACCTCGGAGGGCGTACCGATGTGATGGACGGGTGTCCGAAGGCGGAGGCAATGCAGATGCTTTTGCGTTCCATGACCCCGCAGTTGCTGGCAGCAGACGAAATCGGACTGCCGGAGGATGCGCTTGCCATACGAGCAGCAGCAGGAAGCGGCTGTAAGGTTCTGGCGACCGCCCACGGCAGTACGCTGACGGAGATACAGAGGAATCCGATGTTAAGGGAGCTGTGGGAGGAGCGGAGGTTTGAACGATATGTCTGTCTTGGAAAAAGCGGATATAGCTTTGAGGTAAAGGCAATTTATGACGCAGAGGGGGAGGAACTCTAAGCGATGGAATACTTGAAAATAATCGGTGCAGCACTGGTGATTGCGGCGGGGGCAGGGTTCGGCTCCTGTCCGGTACATAAGATGGCACACAGGACACAGGAGATGGAGGAGCTGTACTATTGTCTGCTCCGGTTGAAAAGTGAGATTTCCCATGCAGTAAGGACACTGCCGGAGGCATTAAAATGCGCTGCGGAGTGCGGGGAGGAAAAGAGAAACGGCGTATATAAAAGCATGCTGCTCCGGATTGCAGAGCGGATGGAAGAGGGGCGTTCTTCTTATCCGGTATTGTTAAAGGAAGCGGCAGAGGAGGTTTTCCGCGGAAGCGTTCTGACCGCAGAGGAGGAGGCAGCGTTTTTGCGTACCTTCCAGTCGCTCGGCGGTACGGACCGGGAAAAACAAATCCAGGCACTGGAGTATTATGCCGAAACAATCAGGCTTGCACTTTCCGAGGAAAAGCAAAAAAAGAAGGAGCGCTCGTATTTGTACCGGAGTCTCGGCGTGCTCGGCGGAATTTTTCTTTCGGTACTTTTGTACTAAAAGAACGGAAAGCGGAGGTTTTTATGACAATACAGCTGATATTTAAAATAGCGGCCGTCGGCATTCTGGTTTCGGTAGTGAATCAGGTGTTAAAGCATTCCGGCAGGGAGGAGCAGGCATTCTTAGTGAGTCTTGCAGGGCTATTGCTGGTGCTTTTATGGATTGTGCCGTATATTGCGGAACTGTTTACGACAATTATGAATTTATTCGAATTATAGGAGCGGTATATGTTGAAGGTAGTGTTAATCGGTCTGGCGGCAGTATTTATGATTTCGCTGCTAAAGGCGGGAAAGCCGGAGTTTGCAATGGCGGTCAGTCTTGGCGCCTGTACCCTTCTGCTGCTTTATGCAGGCGGAAGTCTTGCAAATATTGTAGGGGAATTGAAGAAGCTGTTCGGGTATATTAAGCTGCCGGGCGGGTATTTGTCCATTCTCTTGAAAATACTGGGCATTTCCTATCTTGCAGAGTTCGGTTCCGCGCTTTGTAAGGATGCGGGGCAGAGCGCCGTCAGTGCACAGATTGAGCTTGTGGGAAAGTTAGCAATTCTGGCACTCAGTATGCCTGTGGTGACTTCTTTGTTTGAGGCAATCAGCCAGATGACATTGTAGCGGAGGAAGGCGGATGAATACGGATTATTTTTCAATAGACTATTCAGAATTAGATACAGCTGTAGAACGATTGCTTCCGCAGAAGGAAATTCCGGGATTTTCAGAGATTATTACCGGCTTTTTGAACGGAAAAATCCCGTTTGACGAGCTCTTTTCTTCGCTTGCTTCATCGGGATATCAGGGGATGCTATATGGCTTTCTCGGAGTGAAGGAACTGCTTTTTATCGCTGCTGCGGCAGCGGTGTTTTATATCCTGTCCAAAACAGGAAAGCAGGGACAGGCTGCCCAGACCGGCTTTTTTGTGGCGTATCTGCTGATTGTGGCGGGAACCTTCCAGATTTATGAGGTTTCACGGATGATTGTAAGCGAGACGCTGACCGCGCTGATTGATTTTATGAAGGTGCTGCTGCCGGCCTACTGTACCGGGGTCGCAGTTGCCGCAGGAGGCTTCAGCGCTTCCGTATTTTATCAGGCGGCAATGTTAGGTGTTACCGTCGTCAGTATTGTTTTAAGGGATGTGATTCTGCCGGTCATCGGATTGTATTTTACACTTTCGGTATTAAACCGGATTCTGGAGGAGGATTTTTTATCAAAGCTTGCAGGGCTGTTCTATTCGATGGCAGATAATTTAATGAAGATTTCCATTGCGGCAGTGCTCGGAATCGGAACGATTCAGGGAATGATTGCACCGGCGGCGGATGCGGTAAAGCGTTCCGCAATCATAAAAACGGCAGGCTCCATTCCGGTCGTAGGGGATTTGCTGGACGGTACGACACAGACAGTGCTGGCCGCGGGTGTCCTGTTGAAAAATACGATTGGTGCCGCAGGCGCGGTGTTTGTATTTTTCATTTGCTTTGTCCCGCTGCTGCGGGTCGGGATTGCAAATATCTCCCTGCGGTTTGGCGCCGCAGTGCTGCAGCCGATTTCGGACAAGCGGATTACGGACTGTCTCAGCTATGCGGCAAAGGCGCACCGGCTTTTGATAAAGCTTTTGTTATATACGATGCTGCTGTTTCTGGTTACGATTCTTTTAATTGCGGTTCTGACGGGCAGTAAAGGAGGAGGCTGATGGATGCGCTTGTTTCTTATGCGAAGAAGGTATTATTTTTCCTCCTGTTTGTCAATCTGATGATGCAGCTGTTAAAGGGAAGCGCTTACGAGCGGTTTGTGCGTCCTGTCTGCGGCATGATCCTGGTTATACTGATTTTATCCCCGGTACTGCGTCTTTTTGGCATGGACGACCGGGTGCTTGCGCAGGCAGAACAGAAAATTTCGCTTCTGCTGGCACAGAGCCATACAGATTTTACAGTACCGGAGGAGGCAGGTTATGAGTTTGCAGTCCTGGAGGAATATAAGAAGGAGCTGACGGCGCAGTTGGCAGGGACTCTGGCAGAGGAGGGAATTACTTTGATTTCAGCGGATTTTACCGTTTCGGCAGAGGAAAAGGACTTCGGTACGGTGCGGGGGCTGTATCTGACTGCTTCCGTAAAGAAAGAAGGTTCCGGAGGGACAATTGAAATTGCACCAATCGTATTTGAACGGGAGCAGGAAGAAAAAGCGGCAAGTGCAAAAGAAATTCGTATAAAGGACATGCTTGCGGACTTCTATAATCTGGAACAGGATAATATATATGTTAGTATCAAGGAGGAAAAGGATGGATAAAAAGACAAAGAAAGAACCCGGTATCAAGGAGTGGGCAATCATTCTTGCTGCGGGAGCACTGCTTTTGCTTTTATCCGTACCTGATTTGTTTCGTGGAAAGGAAGACGAAGCAGCAGACTCCAAAGCGGTTATACAGCAAAACGTCACACAGCAGAAAAGCTATGCGGAGCAGATGGAAGAAAAGCTGGAGGAACTGCTTTTAAAGGTAAAGGGGGTTACCTCGGCAAAGGTTCTCATTACCGTAAAATCAACGACGGAAAAAATTGTTCTGCAGGATACCGAAACCAATACGGAGAGCTTACAGGAAGAAGACGGAGGAGGTGGGCTTCGCAGTTCGCAAAAGGTGATGGAGGAAACAAAGACGGTACTGTCAGGGGAAAAGGAACCGTATCTGACGAAGGAGCTGACGCCGGAGGTGGCAGGGGTTGTCATCGTTCTCTCCGGGGCAGAGGCGGAAAACGTGCTTGCAATAGCAGAGGCGGTACAGGCATTATTTAATATTCCGGCACATAAGGTAAAGATAATAAACAATTGATTTGGAGGTCAGAATGAAAGGGATTTTTAAGAAAAACCAGGTGATTATTACGGCACTGGCACTTATGATAGCGGTTGCCGGGTATCTTCAGATGGCAGGGGATACGAAAAAGGACGATGCAAAGCAGGCGATAACTCCGGGAAATCAGACAGAAGGGTACTATCAGTTTTCAGCCGGGGACATTTCGGATGAGGATATGAACGGAGGACAGCTTGCCCTGGACGAAAACGAAAAAGCAAAACAGACGTCAGTAGGAGTACAGGGCGGGGATAAGGTAAGCGACGGAAGCGACCTGGTAGAAGACCCGGGAGAAGCGGTTTTAGTCAGCACGACAATCCGCGGGGATTATGCAGTCAATGCAAAGCTGAACCGGGAACAGACAAGGGCAAAGAACAAAGAGGTTTTAATGAATCTGCTCGGGGATACCAGCATTTCGGAGGAGCAGAAGCAGGAGACTATCGACGTTTTGCTTGAAATGACTGCAATTTCCGAAAAAGAACAGGCAGCGGAGCTTCTGTTAGAAGCAAAGGGATTTGCCGATGCGGTAGTGAATATTGTGGGCGAGGAAGTCGATGTTGTAATCAATGCGACGAGTGTGACCGACCGCCAGATTGCACAGATTGAAGATATTGTTATGAGAAAGACGGGAGCAGGAGCAGAACATATTGTAATTATGGCAGCGGTGCAGGAGGATTAGTTTTCGGAAACTCAAGAAAACACTTTTCAATTTCCGAAATAGATGGTATACTATATATAATTGAGATGAATTTGCGGCGCCGGGAACGTAGTTTTCGGCGCTGTAAGGAACGGAGGCGGTTATGGCAAAGGAAAATGAAGCGAGGAACGCAAGCTGGTCCTCAAAGGAAGTATCTTCCATTGGGAATGTGATGATAGCAGATGATGTGATTGCAACGGTTGCAGGACTGGCGGCAACGGAGGTCGAAGGAGTTTCTGCCATGCAGGGCAATCTGACAAACGAGCTGGTTGGCAGGCTTGGAATGAAGAACCTGACGAAAGGAGTCAGGATTGAGTTAGAGAAAGATACTGTTTCGGTGGATTTGTCAGTGCAGATGCGTTATGGCTACAGCATCCCGAAGACCTGTAAGGCGATTCAGGAGCGTGTGAAGAATGCGATTGAAAATATGGTGGGGCTTTCCGTATCGGTTGTCAATGTTCACATTGTAGGCGTCGATACAACTATCACAAGATAAGGGAGATTTTTATGACAAGGCGCGAATTAAGGGAACATACCTTCATTTTGTTGTTCCGCAGGGATTTTTACAGTACGGAAGAAATGGAGGAACAGCTCTCTTTCTATTTTGACGGGGTGGATTTATCCGAGGATGCGGACGGGCAGGGCCGCAGGCGTTTTTTGTCCGCACCGGCAGGGGAGGATGCGGAGGAAGTAAAGAACCGTTTTTATGAAGTCTGCCGCCATCGTGACGAAATCGACGCGATGCTTGTGGAAGCGACAAGCGGCTGGCGTCTGGAACGTATCGGAAAGGTTGAGCTTACGTTACTCCGTCTGGCGTTGTTTGAGATGCGTTTTGATGAAAGGATTCCGGACAAGGTAGCAATCAACGAGGCTGTGGAGCTTGCAAAGAAGTACGGAACGGAGACGTCAGCCGGCTTTATCAACGGTATTTTGGCAAAACTGGTAGAAGAATAAACATACAGACAGGAGGAGTGGATGAACCAGCCGGTTTTTTCAGTCAGTCAGATAAACGGGTATATTAAACAGATGTTTTTGAAGAATGACGGGTTACGGCAGGTTGCCGTAAAAGGCGAAGTGTCAAATTGCAAGTATCATTCTTCGGGACATCTGTATTTTACGATTAAGGATAACGCCGGACAGTTATCCTGTGTTATGTTTGCAAATGCCTGCAGGGGGCTTTCTTTTACCCTGGAGGGAGGACAAAGTGTCATTGTGTTCGGAAGTATCCAGGTATATGAGCGGGACGGAAAGTACCAGCTCTATGCAGAGGAAATCAGAAAAGACGGAATCGGGCAGCTCTACGAACAGACGGAGTTATTAAAGCGGCGTCTGGAAGCGGAAGGGCTGTTTGCCGCAGAACATAAAAAGCCGGTGCCGGTTTATGCAAAGACTGTAGGTATCATTACGGCAAAGACAGGAGCAGCAATCCGTGACATTGTGCAGATTGCAAGGCGCCGGAATCCTTATGTGCAGCTGCTGCTGCAGCCGGCCGTTGTGCAGGGGGAGGCGGCGCCGGAGAGTCTGGTCCGGGCGCTTCTGGCACTTGATGAGCTGCATCCGGATGTGATTATTATCGGCAGAGGCGGCGGGAGCGCAGAGGACCTGATGGCATTCAATGAGGAGTCTGTCGTGCGTGCCGTAGCAGGGTGCAGGACCCCGGTCATCAGTGCCGTCGGCCATGAAACCGACGTGTCGCTGACGGACTTTGCCGCGGATTTGCGCGCACCGACACCGAGTGCGGCGGCAGAGCTGGCGGTGTTTGAATACCGGCTGTTTGCAGAAGAGCTGGCAGAGTTCCATACGGACCTTATTTATACGATGCGCCGGAAGGTTGCGTCAGTGCGGGCACGGGCGGAAGCGGCCGGAGAGAAGCTTGCAAGGGTAGGGCCGTTCGGAGCGGTAAAGGAAAAGAAGCTGCAGCTTGCCCATATGCGGGAATCGATAGGACAGGCCATAAACAGACATCTTGTACGGCAGAAGCACCGTCTGGAGCTGCTTGCGGGACGTCTTCATGCCGTGTCGCCTGCTGCAAGGCTTTCGGGCGGCTATGCCTATGTTACGGGAAAGGAAGGACGTCCTTTAAAGTCGGTTGCAGAGGTGGAGCCGGAGGATACTGTCAGGGTATCCTTACAGGACGGTTCGTTTACGGCAAAGGTAGAACATAAGGAAATGGGATACGGAAAGGAGATGCCAGCCAATGAGTGAGAAGGAAGAGGAGCGTAAAACCACAACAAGAAAAAAGACAGAGAAGAAAGCAGAAAAAAAGCGGACGATAGAAGAGCTTTTCTGGGAGCTGGATACGGTAACATCGGAATTAGAAGCAGAGGAGCTTCCGCTCGAGGAGGCATTTTTAAAGTACCGCAAGGGGATGGAGCTTTTAAAGGAGTGTAATGCCGCAGTGGATATGGTGGAGAAAGAATTGCGGATTTTGGAGGAAGCCTGATGGAGTTTGAGGAACAAAGAGCGCAGAAGACGGAGGAAGTAAACCGGATTCTTGGACGGTATTTTCCTGAGGAAACAGGAGAGGAGCATCTTCTTTGTGAAGCGATGAACTACAGTGTGGCGGCGGGCGGAAAGCGGCTCAGGCCGGTGCTGTTGTTAGAGACCTTCCGGATGTTTGGCGGAGAGGGTTCCTCCGCAGAGCCGTTTGCGGCGGCAATCGAGCTGATTCATACCTATTCTCTGGTGCATGATGACCTTCCGGCAATGGACAATGACCGTTACCGCAGGGGAAAGCTTACGACACATGCAAAGTTCGGAGAGGCAGTCGGGATTCTTGCAGGGGATGCCTTATTAAATTATGCATTTGAAATTATGAGTGACGCGGTTTGTGAACAGGGGATGCGTGCCGCAAAGGCAATGAGCATCCTTGCGGCAAAGGCTGGTGTGCGCGGAATGATTGCAGGCCAGACGGTGGATTTGGTGTATACCGGGAAGCCGCTTTCCGTGGAGCTTTTGGACTATATTAACGAGCGGAAGACCTCGGCTCTTTTATGCGCCGCGCTGATGGCAGGCGCAGCGCTTGCAGGGGCAAAAGAGGAGGAACTCCGTATTCTGGAGCAGGTGGGAACATATGCCGGGCTGGCATTTCAAATCAAGGACGATATCTTAGATGTAACCGGAGATGAAGCGAAGCTGGGAAAGCCGCTGCACAGTGATGAAAAGAATGAAAAAACTACTTATGTGGCTTTGACCGGAATAGAAGAAGCAGAGAAAAAGGTGCGGCAGTATTCCGGACAGGCGGCAGAGTTGTTAGATAGGCTGCCTTACCGGAATCCGTTTTTAAAGGAACTGCTGCTGTATCTGGCAGAGAGGAACTATTAAGGGCTGCAAAGGCTCCGGAGGCAGAGAAATGAATGGATTGCTGGAATTAATCAATCAACCGAATGATATAAAAAAAATAGAGGAAAAAGATTATGCGAGGCTGGCAAAAGAAATCCGTGCCTTTCTGGTCCAGAGCGTCAGTAAGAACGGCGGACATCTTGCTTCCAACCTGGGGGCAGTAGAGCTTACGATGGCGCTGCATCTTGTGATGGATTTTCCGGAGGACAGGCTGGTTTTTGATGTCGGACATCAGGCATATACCCATAAAATCCTGACAGGACGGAGGAAGGACTTTGCGACACTCCGCTGCTATGAAGGCTTAAGCGGTTTTCCGAAGCGCAGGGAGAGTGACTGTGATGCGTTTGATACCGGGCACAGCTCTACCTCCGTTTCTGCGGCAGCCGGGATTGCGACAGCAAGGGACCTTGAGGGGAAGCATTACCGGGTCGCCGCAGTTATCGGCGACGGGGCGCTTTCAGGCGGCATGGCGTATGAAGCCTTAAACCATATCGGCGGCAGCCGTTCTAACCTGCTCATTGTATTAAATGACAACCATATGTCCATTTCAGAGAACATCGGCGGTATGGCGACCTATCTCGGAAGGCTCCGTACCAATACGAAGTATGTCGGGTTTAAGGATGACCTGGAGCAGACACTGCGGAAGACCCGTTTCGGGACAAAGCTGGTCTATAAGCTGAAGCGTTCCAAGGATTCCATCAAGCATCTGATTGTGCCGGGAATGTTTTTTGAGGATATGGGAATTACGTATATCGGTCCTATCGACGGACATAACATAGAACTGATGGTGCGTGCGTTCCGCACCGCGTTTGCGGCAAATAAGCCGGTGCTTGTGCATGTGGTAACAGAAAAGGGTCATGGGTACGGCTTTGCCAAAAAGGACCCGAGCACCTTTCATGGAATCGGGCCGTTTCATATTAAGACCGGAAAGGTATTGGAGACGTCAAGGGAGGCAAGCTATACCGATGTCTTTTCGGAGGCAGTCTGTGCGTTGGCAGAGAAAAATGAAAGGATTGCGGCAATTACTGCGGCAATGCCGCAGGGGACGGGGCTTTCGGAGTTTGCAAAGCGGTATCCGGAGCGCTTTTTTGATGTCGGGATTGCGGAGGAGCATGCAGTGACGTTTGCGGCAGGGCTGGCTGCAGGAGGCTACCAGCCGGTTGTGGCGGTATACTCAACCTTTTTACAGCGTGCCTATGACCAGATTGTGCATGATGTCTGTGTCGGCGGACTGCCGGTGATTTTTGCAGTGGACCGTGCCGGGATTGTCGGAAATGACGGGGAAACGCACCAGGGGATTTTAGATATTTCTTATCTGACGCATATTCCGGGTATGACCGTAATGGCGCCCCGGGACGGTGCGGAGTTGAAGCAGATGCTTTTCTTTGCGTCAGAGTTAAAAAAGCCGGTGGCAATCCGCTATCCGCGCGGCGCTGCCCGTGATATTGCGGAGTGTCCGCTGACGCCGCTTGTATACGGCAGGGCGGAGGTACTGTACGAGGAGTACGGGGAAGCAGGAAAGCAGCAGGGGATTGCACTGTTGGCGTTCGGAAGCATGGTCGAAACGGCATTAAAGGTCAGGGAGCTGCTTCATACCGAAGCGTACGGTGTTACCGTAGTAAACATGCGGTTTGTTTCGCCGCTTGACACAGAGCTGCTTGACCGGTTGGCAGAGCGCTGCCATATGCTTGTCACGATGGAGGAAAATGTCCATGCGGGCGGCTTTGGCGAAAAGGCGGCGGCGTATTTTGCAGAGCGTGGAACATGTGTGCATCTGAAAAGTATTGCACTTCCGGACCATTATATTGAGCACGGGGACGCCGGGGTGCTGCGGCAGAAGTACGGACTGACGGCGGAAGAGATTGCCGGAGAGATAAGGCTCGCGGAGTGCGGCTAAGCAAAGGAGAGAACATGCCCGAAAAGAAAAAAGAGCGACTGGATGTGTTGCTGGTCCGCCGGAATATGGCAGAGTCGAGAGAAAAGGCGAAGGCGTATATTATGGCGGGCAATGTTTTTGTAAATGGAAGCAGGGAGGATAAGGCAGGGACTGTCGTGCCTGAGGAGGCGCTCGTGGAGCTGCGCGGGCTTGCCATGAAGTATGTCAGCCGGGGCGGGTTTAAGTTAGAAAAGGCGGTGGATTCGTTTGGAATTGTGCTGGAGGATGCGGTCTGTATGGATGTCGGTTCTTCCACCGGCGGATTTACGGACTGTATGCTGCAAAACGGCGCGCGGAAGGTGTTTGCAGTGGATGTGGGAACGAACCAGCTTGCATGGCGGCTGCGTACCGACGAACGGGTGGTTTCCATGGAAAAGACGAACATCCGTTATGTTGTGCCGGAGGCTCTTGGCGAGGCAGTGGACTTTGTATCTGTTGATGTTGCGTTTATTTCACTGACGAAGGTGCTGGAGCCGGTACGGAAGCTGATGAAGGAGCATGCGCGTATTGTATGTCTGATTAAGCCGCAGTTTGAAGCGGGAAGGGAAAAGGTCGGAAAAAAGGGAGTAGTCAGGGAACGGGAGACGCATCTGGAGGTCATTGAACAGGTGATCCGTTATGCGGATGCCCTTGGGTTTCTTATGCTGGGACTTGATTATTCGCCAATCCGCGGACCGGAAGGAAATATCGAATATCTGCTGTATATGGAAAAGAGAGAAAGGTCTGAAGATGCGAAAGAGGCAGGAGAGGAATCAGGGGAAATGCCGTTGTCCGAAGAGGCGGAAGCGCTTCTTTCCATGGCGGATACGGTGACAAGGAATGCACATGAGACGTTGGAAAAATAGACGGACGGAAAGCAGGGGAATTGTACTTGACTTTCCGTTCGTTTGGTTGTAGACTATAACTACCTTAAAAGTATGTCTGACAGGAGGACGGAGTGCCGATGAAAAAGGTTTGCGTTATAGCAAATGCCGGGAAAAATAAGGCAGAAGAGATAGCGGAGCAGGTATCTTCCTTTTTCTGTCGGCGGGGAATTGAGTCGTCCATATTTTTTGAAGATTTTTCAGAGCAGGTCTCTTATTCCAGAGAGCTGACGGAAGGCGCCGAATGTGCGGTGGTGCTTGGCGGAGACGGAACCTTAATCCGTGCAGCCGGGCGTCTGGCGGTACAGAAAATCCCGGTTATCGGGATTAATATCGGGAATCTCGGATTTCTGACCGGCGCAGAGTACGGGGCGGCAGAGCCGGCTCTGGAGGCATTGGTTTCGGGAGATTACCGGATAGAGGAGCGCATGATGCTGGAAGTGTCCGTAGGCGGCAGGGTGTTCGATACGGCATTAAATGATGCTGTCATTACGCGCAGCGGCTTTTCCCGTATTATTAGTGTCGGTATTTTTGTAAACGGCAAGCCGGTCTGTACTTACCGTGGGGACGGTGTGATTATTGCGACGCCGACCGGCTCTACAGGATACAATCTGTCTGCGGGGGGACCTGTGGTCGTTCCGACAACGGAGCTGATTCTGATTACGCCGATTTGTCCGCATTCTTTAAGTGCAAGGGGTATTTTGGTTTCGGGAGAGGACGAGGTGCGTCTGGTAGTACAGGAAGGGAAAAAGACACAGGATGAGGAAGCGTTTGTTACCGTAGATGGTCAGAATGCAAAAAAGCTTGCGGCAGAAGACCAGGTGGTCATTCGCAGGTCTGGGAACAAGGCTTATTTTGTGCAGTTAAACGACCATAGTTTTTTTGATGTATTACATAAAAAACTGGGCGGCAAGGAGTAGTTTCAGAGACAGGAAAAGAAAAAGAAGGCGGAGAAGGAAAAGATGAAAACGGCAAGACAGAATAAAATTATTGAACTGGTAGAGAAAAATGAAATCGAGACCCAGGAGGAGCTGGGCGAGCTTTTGAAAAAAGCCGGATACCATGTGACACAGGCAACGATTTCGCGTGATATCCGCGAGCTGAAGCTGACAAAGGTTGCGATTGACTTAGAGCGCCAGAAGTATATTGTCCTGCGGGAGCATAACATGGAAATGAATGAAAAGTTTGCGCGGATTTTGCGGGATTCGTTTGTTTCCATGGCGAAGGCACAGAATCTTCTGGTGGTAAAGACAGTGTCCGGTATGGCAATGGCTGCTGCGGCTGCGCTGGATGCACTGCAGGTGGATGGGATTGTCGGCTGTATTGCCGGGGATGATACAATTATGTGTGCCATCCGGACGGAAAAGGAAACGGAAGCAGTAATGGAAAAACTCCACCGTTTAATCGGAGATTACAGAGCAAGTGAAAAAGAATAAAGGAGAACGGTATTATGTCAGGTCATTCCAAGTTTGCGAACATTAAGCACAAGAAGGAGAAGAACGATGCGGCAAAGGGTAAGATTTTTACCCGTATCGGCCGTGAAATCGCGGTAGCCGTAAAGGAAGGCGGTCCGGACCCGAACAATAACAGTAAGTTAAAGGACGTTGTGGCAAAAGCAAAGGCAAACAACATGCCGAACGATACGATTGAGCGGAGCATTAAGAAGGCAGCCGGAGACGGGGATGCCGTAAATTACGAGCACGTTACCTATGAAGGATACGGTCCTGCCGGTATTGCGATTATCGTGGATGCGCTGACCGATAATAAGAACCGTACCGCGGCAAATGTACGCAATGCGTTTACCAAGGGAAACGGAAACATGGGCACCACAGGCTGCGTCTCCTTTATGTTTGACCAGAAGGGGCAGATTATTGTGGCAAAGGAGGACTATTCCGGAGATGCGGACGAGCTGATGATGACGGCTCTGGACGCGGGCGCGGAGGACTTTTCCGAGGAGGAGGATAGCTTTGAGATTATTACGGACCCGGATTCCTTCAGCGGGGTGCGGGAGGCAATGGAGACTGCCGGGATTGTCATGGCTTCTGCCGAGGTGACAATGATTCCGCAGACCTGGGGCGAGCTGACCGACGAGAAGGACATTAAGAGCATGAACCGTATTCTGGATCTGTTAGACGAGGACGACGACGTGCAGGACGTTTTCCATAACTGGGATATGCCGGAGGAGGAATAGGATATCGATCATTAATGCGTAAGTCATACCAGGGGAGGATGATACTATGACAGAAAATGAAAAGTTTGATTTGATTCTTTCAAAGTTTGATAAACTTGAAAGTAAGTTTGAAAGGGTTGAAGACAGGCTTGATAAGATTGAAAGCAGGCTTGAAAAGGTTGAAGACAGGCTTGATAAGGTTGAAGACAAGCTTGAAAAGATTGAAAGCAGGCTTGATAAGCTTGAAGACAGGCTTGATAAGATTGAAAGCAGGCTTGATGAGGTTGAAGGCAGGCTTGAAAAGGTTGAAGACAGGCTCGATAAGGTTGAAGGCAGGCTCGATAAGGTTGAAAGCAGGCTTGATAAGATTGAAACCGATGTCGCGGATATTAAGATGATACTTGAAAATGAAATACGTGTCAATATCCGGCGTGTAGCCGAGGGACATCTTGATTTGTCAAAAAATCTGCACGAAGCCTTAAAGGTGGATAATGAAAAAGAAATGCTTTCTATTCGTGTGACTGTACTTGAAACGGAATTGCGCAGGATTAAACAACAGCTTGAAATAGCATAAGCGTAACGAACAATTCCATTTATCATAGGAGTTGTGATGTAAGAGGTATTGAACCATACGGATTATCAGGAGGGAATAGCATGGAGTTACAACGGTTTACCGCGGAACAGCGCGTGGCGATTACCCACAGGGAAGGTCCGATGCTGGTGCTTGCGGGACCGGGAAGCGGGAAAACCACGGTGCTTACGGAGCGGGTGCGGTTCCTGATTGAAGAATGTGGTGTGTATCCGGGAAATATATTGGTGATTACTTTTACAAAGGCTGCAGCGGAAGAGATGAAGGAGCGCTATGAAGCATTGCCGGAGGCGGCAAGGGGGCGTGTGAACTTCGGTACCTTTCATGCAGTCTTTTTTAAGATTTTAAAGTTCGCCTATCATTATGACGCGGCGAATATTTTGAGGGAGGAGGAGCGCTACCGTATTCTCAGGGAGATTGCCTGCGCGAAGATAGAGCAGGACTTTTCGGACGAAAAGGAGCTGGTGGAGGCAGTCGGCATGGAGATTTCGATGGTAAAGAACGAGCGCTTTTCCCTGGAGAGCTACTATTCCGCGAGCTGTCCCGACGCGGTGTTCCGGGAGATTTATACCGAGTATGAGAGACGGCTGCGCAGGGAAAACAAGGTGGATTTCGACGATATGCAGCTGCTCTGCTATCAGCTTTTGACCGGGCGGGAGGATATCCTGCGCCAGTGGCAGCAAAAGTATACCTATATCCTGATTGACGAGTTCCAGGACATCAACCGGCTGCAGTATGACACGATACGCCTGCTTGCCAAGCCGGAGAACAATCTGTTTATCGTTGGGGACGACGACCAGTCGATTTACCGCTTCCGTGGGGCAAGGCCGGAGCTGATGCTGCATTTTACGGAGGACTTTAAGGAGGCGAAAAAGGTCACGCTCCTTTGCAATTTCCGTTCTACGGCGCCGATTGTCAAGGCAGCGCTGCGGGTTGTCGGGAATAACAAACGGCGGTTTGACAAGGCGCTGTATGCAAAGGAGGAGCAGGGAGAGGCGGTAGAGTTCCGGAGCTATCCGGAGCGGAAGAAGGAGTGCGCGGCGATTGCGGAGGAGATTGCAGGGCTCCATAAGGAGGGGCTGCCGTGGCGGGAGATTGCGGTGCTGTACCGGACGAACCTCCAGACAAGGGGCATCATGGGAAAGCTGATGGAGTACAACATTCCGTTCAAGACAAGGGATTCCGTCCCGAATCTTTACGAGCACTGGATTTGCAGGGATTTGCTTGCCTATATTAAAATGGCGCTCGGAAGCAGGGAACGGGGGCTTTTTTTGCAGATGATGAACCGGCCGAAGCGGTATCTTTCCAGGGAGGCGCTTGATCTGCCGGAGGTGGATTTTGAACGGCTGAAGTCATATTATTCCGACAAAGAGTATGTGATTGACCGGATTGAAAAGCTCCAATATGACCTTGCCATGATAAAGGGCTTAAATCCCCTTGCGGCAGTTACTTATATCCGGCGCGCGGTGGGCTATGACGGCTTTTTGACCGAGTATGCCGCTTACCGGCGGATGCAGGCGGAGGATTTGTTCGAGCTGCTGGCGGAGCTGCAGGAGGATGCGGCGGAGTATCCGGACTTTGCGGCATGGTTTGCCCATATGGAGGAGTATTCAGAACAGCTGCAGCAGCAAAAGCTGCAGGAAAAGAAAAAAACGGCGGAGGCGGTAACGCTTTCCACCTACCATTCCGCCAAGGGACTGGAATACCATACGGTATTTCTGCCGGAGCTGAACGAGGGACTGACCCCGCACCGGCAGGCAGTGCAGCCCGAGGATGTGGAGGAGGAGCGCCGGATGTTCTACGTGGCAATGACCCGCGCCAAGCGGCGGCTTGTGCTTTCCTGCATGAAGGAGCTGCGTTCGAAGGAGCTGGTTCCGAGCCGTTTTGTGGGGGAGGTGCTGACGGACCGGTCAGAGCTTACGGCAGGAGCACGGGTTGTACATAAGGTTTACGGGGAGGGGACGATTACGGAGGCAGACGAGGGAAGGCTCCGGATACGGTTTGACCATTTCCCGGAGGAGAAGGTATTGAATGAGGCATACTGCGTACAGAGCGGGCTGCTGCGGACAGCGGAGTGAGCAGGCTCCGGCATGGAAGCTGAGACATAGCAGTTCGCCGGAAATACAGGCAAAAGAGGGATTGGAATGAAGGTTCGACATTCGGACAGTAAGAAAAACCAGAGCAGGATAGTTCAAAATATAAAAAAATACAGGGCGGAGTCTGTGGAAAGAATGCTCCGTTCTTTGTCTGCCCAGCCGTTTGACACCTGCCGGATGGGAAAATTGGTAGCATGGATTTCTGCTTTTTCTGTTCTTTTCGGGTTGGCGATGGCAGCTTTTTTCCTGATGCTGCGGTATTGTCTTATGACGCTGATATTTGGAAGAGGCAGCCGGGTTGCCAGTCTTGGGATTTACCATTCCAGGCTTTTGGCCTATACGTTCCTCCTGTTTCTGTCCGGGGTGGTGCTTTTTTTCCTTTCCCTGCTTTTTGGAAAAAGGCTGAAGCTCTATTCCAAGGCGCCGGTACAGGCATATCCGGAGGCAATGCGGTATTATAGGCAGAGCATAGCCGTAAGTCGCAGAAAGGTCGTGTTTTCCCTGCTGCTTTTGACCGCCGGGCTGCTTTCCGGCATCTGTGCCGGATTATTGTTACAGGCGGATTTGTATTATATTCTTCCGTTCTGTGCGGTCATGGCGGCAGCAGGAGTTTACGGGATTGCTGTCCTTTTCTATAAATGGCAGGCCGGAAGGACGTTGAAAGTCTGTTGTGTGGAAGATACGGAGCAGAGGGATTCCTACAGCCGCCGTAAGGAAATAAAACGGGAAATTGTCAAATGGTCCGTTTACTGGCTTTTCATATTGGCAGGCTACCTTGCAATAAGCTTTGTATTCAAAAGCCTGACAATGTATGCGCTTTACCTTGTGCTTGCAGCCATAAACTGTATCATACGCCTTATGATAAACAGTCCGTTCCGGCGCTTTTCCGGTCTCCGTGCAAAGCGCATTACGATAAGGCTCGGCAGGCTTCTTTCCACCTGTGCGTTAGTGTATGGTTACTTTCTTTTTATCGGCGACGGCTCACGCTATAATGAACTGTATATCGGTTCCCTTGACTATGGGGTTTTTCAGCATAACAGCAGCTTTGCCTATGATGGTTCTACAGGGGTATATACCGTTTCCGGTACAAGGGAGGAATTCCGTATCCTGCAGCTGACCGACCTTCATATCTGTGCCAGTATCACTACAATCGGCACGGACCGCAAGGCGTTTTGTGCCTGTTATGAGCTGATAAAGGAAACCCAGCCGGATTTGATTATCCTGACGGGCGATTTGATTTATCCGATTCCAATCCAGACGTTCAGTAAGAATAACTTAAATGCCATCGGCCAGGTCTGCGTCTTTATGAACAATATCGGAATCCCGTGGACAATGGTATACGGAAACCATGACACGGAAACCGTGGCGGCTTATAGTGCAAAAGAACTGTCCGGTCTGTTCCGGCATTACAGGAACTCCGGCGAGCCGATGCTGTATGCGGAAATACAGCCGGAGGTCTATGGAAGATACAATCAGTATATCCGTATTGAAAATCAGGACGGCAGCCTGAACCGTCTGGTATTCCTTGTAGACTCGAATGACTATGTAAAGGGTTCCAACAAGGCAAATGAGTATGATTCCGTACATCAGGACCAGATACAATGGTATCGGGATACCATTGATAAGGTAGCGGAAGAAGAGGGAAGGCTGGTTCCGTCCTTTGTATTTATGCATATTCCGTTCCGGGCATTCCGGACGGCACAGGAGGCATTAAAGAGCGGCAGCCCGGACGCGGAGTATCTTTTCGGGGAAAACGGGGAGGGTGTCAGCTGTCCTGACAGGGATTCGGGATTTTTTGACGCGATTTTAGAAAAGCAGAGTACCGAAGCGGTATTTGTAGGACACGACCATCTGAATTATATGGGAGTCAGATATAAAGGGGTGGATTTGGTGTATTCCAAGTCCATCGACTATTATGCCTATCCGGGGATTGCGGAGCAGACTGCACAGCGGGGCGCAACGTTAATCCGCCTGTCCCCGGATGGAAGCTACCGGATAGAACAGGCGGACTATGTGCCGGAGGACGTACGCTAAAAAAAACGGCAGTCGTGTCCCGGCGGGAGGGGTAACGTTAGTGCGCTACTCCTCTTCCTCTTCAAACATTTCTTCGAACTCCGCGTTGTCCAAAAGCTCGTCAAAGGCGTCGGAAACTGCTTCAAATTCGTCATCATCCTCAATATTGACCAGATTGATGTCGTCGTCGCCCTTTTCCTCAAAACGGTACAGGAAAATCTCCGCATCCGGGTCATCGCCCTCCGGAAGCAGTGCGATATAGTTCCTGCCGTCTACCGGGAAAATGGCGATGACGTCACAGATAATCTCGCTGCCGTCCTCCATTGTCAGGGTAATCTGGTCATTATTTTCTTCATAAAGCTTTGAATTTTCGTCCATCGTGTACTCCTTTCCAGACCGGAATGTGATATAGTTATGAAACTGTTTATAGTATAGCAGAGAATGGGGAAAAAGAAAAGGAAAAGTTTGCGGGACTTTGCATCTAATGGAATTGTGTATGCGGTTGTGGTAAAATATCAGCATTGAACAAGTCAACAAATTGAAATTTGATCTGTAACAGAAAAGGGGTATATAGTATGAATAAAAGACCTGTTTTAGATAGGAATTTAGATAGCAAAACATTTCGTGATTACTATTATTTGAAAGAGGAATTAGTCAATTTTTGCAGAGAAAATGGGATTCCTGTTTTGGGTGGAAAAATAGAAATAACAGATAGAATTGCTTATTTTCTTGAGACAGGCAAAGTATTGTCTTCTGCACCAATGGCAACAAAAAAAGCAGCCGCAATATCTACCATTAGTGAAGATACAAAAATTGAAGCAAACTTTGTTTGTTCGGAAAAGCATAGGGCTTTTTTTAGAGAGCATATAGGAAATGGTTTTTCATTCAATGTAGCTTTTCAAAAATGGTTAAAAAACAATACTGGAAAAACTTATAGAGAAGCGATTTCTGCTTATTATCAAATTCTTGAAGATAAGAAAAAAGGAAAAACAGAAATTGATAAGCAGTTTGAGTACAATACTTATATTCGGGATTTTTTTGCAGACAATACTGGAAAATCTTTAGAGGAAGCAATTAAGTGTTGGAAATATAAAAAGCAATTACAAGGGCATAATCGCTATGAGAGGACAGACCTTATCAACCGCCACATTTCCGACCCCAAACAGCATTTGAATTATTAGCAGTACAAATCGGGATTTAGAAAAATAAGCGGAACAAGGAGATTTTGGAATAATATGTCAGACTTAACAGCTATGATGAATATTGGGAAAGAAATGGAAAGAAAGCTTATATCGGTTGGTATTGAATCTTCCGGGAAACTGATTGAGGTAGGTGCAAAAGACGCATTTCTTAAGCTGAAGCAGAAGCAGAAGTATCCAAATGTTTGTCTGGTACATTTATATACATTAGAGGGTGCAATTCGTGATACGGAATATAACAGACTTTCCGAAGATACAAAAAAGGAATTGAAAGAATTTAGCGATTTTCTGAAAAATAACAGCAATATAGAGTTCAATTTGTCGAAACATTCATTATTACTACAATCACAACGGAATAAGTAACACAGCGTCAGGGGCTGCTGCAAAATAAAAACCGCAGCAGCTCCGGGCGTGGGGCTTCCTACAAGCGGCAGATATTTCTTTGCTGTAAAAGGGGAAAAGTGCTGCCGTATTTTGCATGCGCTGGCGCTCCGCCGGACTTCCTCTAAGAGCTGTTAAGCCGCTCGGTAGCGTCCTCGCGCCTAACCAGCTCTAAGAGGCGATTCCGGTTACGCTAAAAACGCGGTCCTTCGGACAAATGCAAAATACGGCAGCACTTCTCCTCTTTTACAGTTCGTCGTGTTTTTCTATCGCTTGTAAGAAGCCGCCACGCCTGAAGCCGTTGCGCTTTTTGCAACAGCCCCTATTTTTATGTAAAGGAGCAGAATTATGAGCAAAGACAATTAGTTTGACGGATTCCGGCGTACTTGCTATAATAGGTGCGGGAGAGATGGCGTGCAGCCCTGCGTATATGAGCCGCCCGGATTGGAAAAAGATACGGTATTATATTTTACCGGATGAGTTGTTTTAAAACGGAGATATGACGGAGGTGACAAAAGGCATATGAAACCATCAAGGATTTCATTACGACAGAGCAGCTTTTCGGGAGCAGGAAGCATAGGGGGGATTCCTTTGCCTGACTGGAATAGTCATTTTGTATTTTCCAGACAGAAAAGCGGCACCAGCGATGAAGAATATAAAAAGAAGATTGTGGAACAAGCTTATACCGATTTTGCAAACGGACAGTTCCAGAACAGTTCGGAAGGCTTTAACCGGCTTATGAAAAAATATGTTTCCGAAGTGTCACCGGACAGAAAGGGACTCCTTACCTCCGGGCTGAAGGCGGTTGATAAAAGCCGGCAGCCGGTGTTAAAGCCGATAGATATTATTCTTACGCTGCTTGAGGGAGAGGTGAGATATCAGAACCTGCGGGCAGGAAAAAGCGAGTATATCGAGTTTTATGATGAGAACGGGGAAATGGTAGCAACCTATTCCAATAACGGCTGGACGATGTATCCGACGAAGGCAGAAACTGCACGTCAGACGGAGATGTGCATCCTCTATACTGCCGCATGGGGGGATGCAAAGAGAGGACTTCCGCAAAACAGCGTACCTGCTGAACTGCCGGATTATCTGGAAGAAAAACCTGCCTTTGACAGAAGGGCATAGCAGAGGATAAAGGGTATGACAGGGTGCGGCAGAGCTTTCCGACCATAGGTTGATTCAGGGAACTCAACCTATGGTTTGTTTTAAAAACGGGTATTTTATGCTATCATTCATTCCGGATATAAAAATCTGCAAAGGAGAAGCCAGAATGAATCAAACAGGAAAAGGAGAAGGTATTATGGTGAATCAGACAGAAATCGGGAAATTTATTTCCGGATGCCGGAAAGAGAAAAAGCTGACACAGGCAGAGCTGGCAGAAAAGCTGAATATTACCGACAGGGCTGTGTCAAAGTGGGAAACGGGAAAAAGTATGCCTGATTCGTCTATTATGTTAGAACTCTGTGAAATACTTGGAATCACGGTAAATGAGCTGTTAAGCGGACAGAAGGTCAGCGTGGAGAGCTATGAAAGGAAGGCGGATGAAAATCTGGTTGCCTTGAAAAGAAGGGCTGAAAATAATAAGAATAGAACTGTGATAATTTCGATTCTTTTTTCTGCCGCACTTTTTATCGGAGTGATGGTCTGCTTTATTTGTGATATTGCAATTTCGGGTCATTTTACCTGGTCACTGATTCCTGCCAGCTCGATTGCCTTTGCATGGGTTATTGCTTTCCCGGGGCTGATAGCGGGAAGGCGGGGAATTGCCGTAAGCCTGCTGTCGTGCAGCGTTTTTGTAATCCCGTATTTGTATCTGCTCAGCCGTCTGCTGGGGGTGAAGGAGGTCATCTCTATCGGCGCGGCGGTTTCGGTGCCTTCGATTGCATTTTTGTGGGTGATATTTGCGGTTTGTTTCTTTATCGGGAAAAAAGATAAGTGGACCGCTTCCGGAGTCTCTTTGTTATGCGCGGTTCCGTTTGTGTTTGTGATTAATCTGATACTGTCCCGGATGATAGAAGAGCCGGTTGCGGATGTCTGGGACCTGCTGACGGTATTTGTGCTGCTGGTTCTGGCGGTGGTATCCTTTCTCCGTGCAAGGGCAGGACGAAAGTAAGGTGCGGGGACAATTATGTTCCATAGGGCGCTTCAGGGAGATACCGATGCGGCAAAGGCATTTGCCGGGGAGCCCCCGGAAATTATGAATAACAAGTTTTATCAAAATCAGCAGATTGACATAAAATTAGGAACATATAGACTTCTTGGTGTAGGAGCGGTTGTCGCAGTAAAAATGTTTTTTAATAATGGTTATAAAATTTTCTCTTAATTTCTCTTGACTTTATTTTCCTTTGTGTTAAAATAAAGCTTAGTTTTATAGAGAAATGCTTAGATGGCGTTAAAGAATATAGTTTTCTTCCAGAGAGAGGGCATCACCGGCTGTAAGTGTCCTTAAGTGCAGACTATATTTTATGTTCCCGCCGGAGCAGCATCTTTGAACCGTCCAGTAGGAGATGCCGCAGGTGCACGTTACGCACGCAATGAGCAGCCTTGGCATGCGGCAGTTTCGCAGAGCCTTGGAATCAGGGTGGTACCGCGAAGCAGAATAAGCTCCGTCCCTTACGTCAGTATGGGATGGGGCATTTTTTTCGTGCAGGCAAAGCGAGCATAGAGGCAGTATCGGAAGCTTGCTTCCGGATACTGCCGAAAATGCGAGCGCGCCCACGACCGAGCGGCGAAAAGCCGCGAGGTGAGGGCAGGCGCGGAGCGCAGCCTGCACGAAAGGGAAAGGTAAAAAGCGAGCATAGAGGCAGTATCGGAAGCTTGCTTCCGGATACTGCCGAAAATGCGAGCGCGCCCACGACCGAGCGGCGAAAAGCCGCGAGGTGAGGGCAGGCGCGGAGCGCAGCCTGCACGAAAGGGAAAGGTAAAAAGCGAGCGGCGGAAAGCCGCGAGGTGAGGGCGGGCGCGGAGCGCAGCCTGCACGAAGAGGAAGGTGGATTGTGTAGAGCCCACGACCGAGCGGCGGAAAGCCGCGAGGTGAGGGCAGGCGCGGAGCGCAGCCTGCACGAAAGGGAAAGGTAAAAAGCGAGCGGCGAAAAGCCGCAAAATAGAATTTCAGAAAGGAAGAAGTATGATGAAGGAAAAGTTACAGGCAATTAAGGACAATGCCATGAAAAAAATGGAAGAGTGCCTGAACCCGGAAGCGTTAAATGAAATCCGGGTTGCAGTTCTTGGCAAAAAGGGCGAGCTGACGGAAGTGCTGAAGTCGATGAAGGACGTGGCACCGGAGGACCGGCCGAAGGTGGGGGCTATGGTGAATGAGGCGAGAGCGGCAATCGAGGCGTTTTTAGAGGAGAAGCAGGAGCAGTTCCGCAAGCGTCTCCGGGAGGAGAAGATGAAGGCGGAGACGATTGACGTCACGCTTCCGGCAAAGAGACAGACGACGGGGCACCGGCATCCGAATACGGTAGCGCTTGAGGAAGTGGAGCGTATTTTTGTGGGTATGGGCTATGAGGTAGTAGAGGGTCCGGAGGTGGAAAAGGACTATTACAATTTCGAGGCATTGAATATTCCGGCAAATCATCCGGCAAAGGACGAACAGGATACCTTTTATATCAATGGCGATATTCTTCTCCGTACCCAGACCTCCCCGGTCCAGGTGCGCGTGATGGAGAAAGGAAAGCTTCCAATCCGCGTGCTTGCGCCGGGGCGGGTATACCGTTCTGACGAGGTAGATGCGACCCATTCCCCGAACTTCCATCAGGTGGAAGGGCTGGTAATTGATAAAAATATTACCTTTGCCGATTTGAAAGGGACATTGGCAGAGTTTGCAAAGGAGCTGTTCGGCGAGGAGACAAAGGTAAAGTTCCGTCCGCATCATTTCCCGTTTACGGAGCCGTCTGCGGAAATGGACGTGACCTGCTTTAAGTGCAAGGGAAAGGGCTGCCGGTTCTGCAAAGGCTCCGGCTGGATTGAAATCCTCGGTTGCGGCATGGTGCATCCGCGCGTGCTGAAAATGAGCGGCATTGACCCGGAGGAGTATTCGGGCTTTGCGTTCGGCGTAGGCTTGGAGCGTATTACCCTGTTAAAATACGAGATTGATGACATGCGTCTTCTTTATGAGAATGATGTACGTTTCATTAAGCAGTTCTAGGAAAGGAAGGTAAGATTATGAATACACCGTTATCTTGGATTAAAGCATATGTGCCGGACCTTTCGTGTACCGCACAGGAATATACCGATGCCATGACGCTGACCGGTACGAAGGTGGAGGGGTTTGAGGCATTGGATAAAAATCTGGAAAAAATCGTCGTGGCAAAGATTTTGAAAATCGAGCGTCATCCGGATGCCGATAAGCTGATTGTCTGCCAGGTGCAGATTGACGAGGAAGGAACTGTAATCCAGATTGTTACGGGCGCCCCGAATGTAAAGGAAGGGGACATTGTCCCGGTCGTCCTGGACGGAGGACGGGTAGCCGGAGACCATGACGGCAATAAGACGGAGGGTGGCACGAAGATTAAGAAGGGGAAGCTTCGCGGCATAGAATCCAACGGCATGATGTGCTCTATCGAGGAGCTCGGCTCAAACCGGGATATGTACCCGGACGCGCCGGAAAGCGGAATTTATATTATCAGCGATAACCCGGAATATCAGGGAGTAAAGCTCGGCACCGATGCCGTGGAACTGCTCGGACTCCGTGATGTGGTATTTGAATACGAAATCACGAGCAACCGCGTGGACTGCTTCGGGGTGTTAGGAATCGCAAGAGAAGCAGCGGCAACCTTCCGTAAGCCGTTTGTGCCGCCGGTGGTACCGGAGACCGGAAACAGCGAAAAGGCAGAGGATTATGTATCCGTGGAAATCAAGGATACGGACCTTTGCAAGCGTTATGTTGCCCGTGTGGTAAAAAATATCAAGGTGGCGCCGTCTCCGGAATGGATGAAGAGAAGACTGGCAGCCTGCGGAATCCGTCCGATTAACAATATTGTGGACATTACGAATTATGTGATGGAGGAGTACGGACAACCGATGCATGCCTTTGACCTGGATACGGTTGCAGGGCATAAGATTATCGTGCGCCGCGCCGCGGACGGGGAGAACTTCCAGACATTGGACGGGCAGGAGCGGACGTTAGACGCTTCGATGCTGATGATTTGTGATGCGGAAAAGGAAATCGGAATTGCCGGGATTATGGGTGGTGAAAATTCCAAGATTACGGACAATGCGACGACGCTTCTGTTTGAGGCGGCATGCTTTGACGGTACGAATATCCGTCTTTCC
Source organism: uncultured Lachnospiraceae bacterium (assembly GCA_910579465.1). Classification (GTDB taxonomy): domain Bacteria; phylum Bacillota; class Clostridia; order Lachnospirales; family Lachnospiraceae; genus SIG307. The sequence goes on from CAJTUB010000001.1 coordinate 582,280, forward strand.
GCGAAAAAGCTTGGTATGAGAACGGACGCTTCCGCGAAGTTTGAGAAGGGTCTTGACCCGAATACGGCAATGGAGGCAATCAACCGCGCCTGTGCATTGATTGAGGAGCTTGGCGCCGGTGAGGTCGTAGGAGGCGCCGTAGACGTCTATCCGGAGGTCCGTACCGGGAGACGTGTGAAGTTTTCTCCGGAGAAGGCAAATAAGCTGTTAGGGACGGAGCTTTCCAAGGAACAGATGATTTCTTATTTTGAGGCAGTGGATTTGGAATATGATAAGGAGACGGACGAGGTGCTTGTTCCGAGCTGGCGTCAGGATATCGAGTGCCAGGCGGATTTAGCGGAGGAGGTAGCGAGATTTTACGGTTACGATAATATTCCGGTCAGCCTTCCGACAGGAGAGGCAACCACCGGAAAGCTTTCCTTTAAAAGAAGAATTGAGGGCTATGCGAGACTGGTTGCCGAGCAGTACGGCTTCTGTGAGGCAATGACCTATTCCTTTGAAAGTCCGAAGGTATTTGATAAGCTGATGTTAGATGCGGACGATACACTCCGCCGGACCGTGACAATCAGTAACCCGCTCGGGGAGGATTTCAGTATTATGCGGACGCTGCCGTTAAACGGAATGCTGACTTCGCTTGCGACAAACTACAACCGTAGAAACAAAAATGTGCGCCTGTACGAGCTTGCTACCATCTATCTTCCGAAGGAGCTTCCGCTCACAGAGCTTCCGGACGAGAGAAGGCAGCTGACCTTCGGTATGTACGGAGAGGGCGATTTCTTTACAATGAAGGGAGTTGTAGAGGAGTTTTTGGCAAAGGTAGGCTTAAACGGACTGATTACCTATGACCCGGCGGCAAAACGCAATTATCTGCATCCGGGCAGGAAGGCGGAGATTCTTTACGAGGGCTGTGCAATCGGATATCTTGGTGAAATTCATCCGGAGGTGGCAGAGGGCTATGGAATCGGTGACAAGGCGTATATTGCAGTGCTTGATATGCCGATGGTGACGGAGCGCGCCGGCTTTGACGTCAAGTATACCGGCGTTGCAAAGTATCCGGCGGTTTCCCGTGACTTTTCCATGGTGATGAAAAAGGAGATTCTGGCGGGACAGGTGGAGGAGGTTATCCGGAAGAACGCCGGAAAGCTCTTAGAGCATTGCACCCTGTTCGATGTTTACGAGGGTTCCCAGATTGAAGAGGGCTATAAGTCGATGGCATATTCGGTGGGACTCCGCGCGCAGGACAGAACATTAGAGGAAAAGGAGATTACGGCAGTAACGGATAAGATTTTGAAGGGACTGTCCGACCTTGGAATCGAGCTGAGAAAGTAAAACTTTTCCGGATTTACAATTTTGACACAGGAATGCCAAAAACTACTGCTATATTTAGTAGTGAGAGATTAATTTCTGGCAGGGTGCGGCCGATATATAGTTAAGGAGAGTGCAACCAAGGAGGAGTGTTTATGAAGAAAAGATCCGGATTTTCCAAGTTAAGCCTGTTATTGATGGCTTTTTGCGCTGTTTTTCTGTTTGGAATGAGAGACGGCGTTAAGGCGGAAGCGGCGACACTGGGCTATCAGTTTGACTATAATGCGGCAGACATACAGTCCGGCTCCGAAATTGAAATGAGAACTTTAAATGCCTTTCTTGCCGTGGAGCCGAAGGAATCCACGGAAGGTCTTCCTGTGACGGCGACGGTGAAGTTTTACAGCTCGGAAGAGAGCGTTATTGTGTGTGAGGATACCGGCGTCCAGGGAATGACGAAGATGGTCAGGAAGGGACCGGGATATTCTACAATTACTGCGGTGGTTTCCGACGGTGAGTACAATTACTCTATCAGCTGTCTTGTAAAGGTGGATTTACAGATTACCGGTGAGAATTTTACTACGATTGACTACGCCGGACATCGTATTTTAAAGTTAGATAAGATTGGCGATTCCAAGCGTGTCGTATTAAAATATGTAGATGCGACGCAGTTTGCAAACACATTGGTGGATTGGACCTCCTCCAACGAGATGGTTGCTACGGTTGACCAGCAGGGAAACGTGACGGCGGTCGGCGCCGGGCGTGCGGAGATTACGGTAGCAACGCAGACGGTTTCAGGGCAGTCCAAGGCACTGGTGCGTTCGGCAACGGTGATTGTTGCCCCGATTGGTTCCTTTACCGAGGAAAAGGATTATGCCGGCTATAAAGACAAGATTTCAACGGAAATCCGGAAGGACAATTTTATGATTTACGTCAACGGGCAGTCGGCGTCCAATCTTGTCTGGAAGGTTTCCCAGCTGGTTACGGTAAAGGGAAAGCCGGTGGAAAAGGAGCTTTCCTCTAACAGCGATATCCTGAAGTATTCTATCAATGAGTACAGCGGGAGCGTGAACTTTACCGGAGTAAAGGCGGGGACGTATGTGATTCGCGCCTACGTCGATAAGGAGTATATAAAGAACGGTGCGATTCCAAGCTTTGAAGCCAGGGTCGTGGTACTGTTTGACCTGTCGGACAGGAAGCTTCTGATGAATGTAGGTGATACCTACAATATTATCGAAAATTCCAATATTCCGGCGGCAAACCAGTTTTCCTACGTTTCGTCTAATAGGAATATCGCAGAGGTTGACCCGACGACAGGTATTATTACGGCGAGAAACAGTTCCTCCTCTACGGCAATCATTACGATGAAATACAGGGACAACGGTATCTTTGAAACCGGTGGCAACGGAGAATATGCGACCGGCGTACCGGATATTACGATTGAAGTAACGGTTATTGACGGGATTCAGTTAAATTATACCGAGGCGACCATCAATATTATGGGAACCATACTATTGGAGCCGATTGTGACCAACCGGGTGGAGGAGGTAAAATGGTCTTCCTCCGATAACCGGATTGCAAAGGTAGAAAACGGACTGGTAACCGGTGTCAAGGAGGGTATCGCAGTAATTACCGCCCAGCAGACGGTAAACGGTATCGTCAAGACGGCGCAGTGTACGATTTATGTGCAGCCTTCGGTGACCAAGGTGACGTTAGACCCGAAGCAGCTGACACTTGGCATCGGGAAGTATGAGGTAATCCAGGCTTCGATTGAACCAAGCTCCTTAAAGGGCGTGTCCTTGAAGTGGGCTTCCTCAAATGAAGATGTGCTTGTGATTACCGAGTCAGGCAGGCTTTCGGTTACGGTAAAGGGTGTTGCCGGAGGAAACGCGGTTGTTACGGCAATCAATCAGGATAATGTTGTCGTCGGCTTCTGTAATGTAGAGGTACTGGAGCCGGTAAAGGGTCTGGTTCTCTCGGAGACGGAGGTTACCTCGAGAATCGGTAGTAATGTGCAGCTCCGTGCGACGATTACGCCGGAGAATGCGACGAACCAGAATGTGACATGGAAGTCCTCCAATCCGAAGGTGGCTACCGTGTCCGCCAATGGTCTGGTTACGATGAAGTCGGCAGGAACGACATCCATTATCTGTACCTCGGTGGATAATCCTTCCATACAGGCGTTTTGTAATGTAAGGGTCTTAAAGGCAGTCAGCGGTGTTTATCTGGATATTGATTCCAAGGAGATGTATGTCGGGGAGAATTACCGCCTGACGTATCTGGTGACACCGAGCGACGCAAGTACACCGACGGTAATCTGGGAGTCTACCAATTCCTCCGTGGTTACGGTGGACAATACCGGCATGCTGACCGCAAAGGCAGTCGGGCAGGCTGAGATTATTATAAAGACGGTAGACGGCTCCTATATGGACCTTTGTACGATTGTAGTAAAGCAGAAGCCGACGAATGTAAAGCTTTCCGTTACGAATCTGACGATGAACGCCGGCGAGTATTTCTATCTGGATGCAGTGCTGACGCCTGTCAACAGTTCAAGGGAAGGTCTTGTATGGGAGTGTGTGGATACCAGTATTGCGACGGTTTCCTCGACCGGACGTGTGACCGCGAAAAAGGCGGGCGAGACCATTATTATGGTAAAGACCGAGAATGGTGCTACGGCTTACTGTAAGCTTACCGTACTGGAGGCAGTGACGGGCTTGAAGATTACGCCGGAAAAGGCAGTCATTGACGCCGGAGAAAGAGTTACCCTGATTCCGGAGTTTTTCCCGGCTACTGCAAGTAATACAAATGTGCAGTGGTCCAGCTCGGATGAAGCGATTGCAACCGTAAATAAAAACGGCGAGGTTACCGGACGGCAGGGCGGCGTAGCTGTAATCCAGTGTAAGACGGACGACGGCGGCTACAATGCGGTTTGTATTATAACTGTCATTGAAGAAATCACCGAAATGAAGATTGTTCCGGAGCAGTATAAGCTCGGACTTGGAAAGACCTACCAGCTGACTGTCGAGGTGAAAAATTCTTCGGCGACCAATAAGGATATGGAGTGGTATTCCAGCGACGAGAGTATCGTAGAGGTAGATAAAAACGGAAGAATCCGCGGTATGTCCTTAGGCTATGCGACCATTACGGCGGTTGCGACAGACGGAAGCGAGGCGGAGGCGACCTGTGAAATCCGTGTAGTAACGGAAGTAACGGGCATGTCGATGAATACGTCGACGCTTACCTTAATCCAGGGTGAGTCCTATCAGCTGGAGGCGGAAATCCGCCCGGCAGATGCCACCTACGCTACGGCGTCCTGGGAGACAGACAATGAAGAGGTTGCCATTGTAGACGACGACGGTATGGTAACGGCGATTTCCCCGGGTACGGCGTGGATTACGGCAAAGGCAAGGGACAGCAGCGGAAAATATTGCAAGTGTTATGTTACGGTTATTGCGCCGATTCCTGCCACCGGAGTTACTACAATGGTAGACGAGGTAGTCATGGCGCCGGGAGAAAAGAAGACGATTGTTGCAAAGTCAACGCCTGCCAATACGACGGACTCCATGACGTGGACCTCGACCGATGAGTCCATTGCAAGAGTGAATGCAGTGACCGGCGAGATTACGGCAGTGGCTCCGGGAAATACAAGCGTAATTGTTATGATGGATTCCGGTAAAAAGGCGGTAATCAATGTAATTGTCGTCGGACTGAACCGTACCTCTATCGTGATGGATTATTATTCGAACGGTGACCGGCTGTATGTAGAGGGCGCAACCTCGACGGTGCGCTGGTATTCCTCCAACAGAAAGGTTGTCGAGGTATCGGCGAATGGTACTCTGACCTCCCGTGGAACCGGGACGGCAATCGTAGAAGCAAGGGTGAACGGAAGGACGCTGACATGTACGGTCCGGGTAGTTGCACCATAAGGAGTTTTTATGTTACGAAGCTTACGGGTGCGTAATTTTGCGCTCATTGAAGAACTGGAAGTAGAGTTCGGGGAAGGCCTGAATATTTTGACCGGAGAAACAGGCGCCGGAAAGTCCATTTTGCTTGGCTCGATACAGACGGTGCTCGGGGCAAAGGCGTCGAAGGAGCTGATACGGAACGGAGCAGAGTCGGCTTATGTGGAAGCAGTGTTTGAACAGTGCGGAGAAGCTGCCGCAAAAGAACTTGCAGAACAGGAATTGTCTGCAGAGGATGGCAGCATAACAATTTCACGTAAGCTGACGGCTGCCGGGAAGAGTGTCAGCCGTATTAACGGGGAAACGGTAAATGCAGCAACGGTAAAGGCGGTTGCTGCATTACTTTTAGAGATTCACGGACAGCAGGAGCATCATTCCCTTTTAAACAGGGAAAAGCATCTGGAGTTGTTGGACCGTTATGCAGGAGAGACGCTTGCCAGACAGAAGGAAAAGACGGCCCTGCTTTATGCGGAGTACCGCAGAAGCAGGGCTGAGCTTTTACAGGCAGAAGAGGACAGTACCAACAAGAACAGGGACTGTTCTTATTTGGAGTTTGCCGCGAAGGAGATTGCTGAGGCGGCATATAAAGAAGGAGAGTTAGAAGAGTTGGAGCAGCGCTTTCAGAAGCTGTCCCATACGAAGCTGCTGACAGAGGGCGTAGCGGCAGCTCTTTCTGCGACCGCGGACGGCAGTGAAGAAACCGCGGACAGTCTGTTAAGCGCCGCGGTAAGGAGTCTTTCTAAAATCAGCATGTATGATACGGAGGCAGAGGAGTTGCTCGGGAAGGCAGAAGAAGCTGCTGCTCTGTTGTCAGAGTTTAACCGCAGTGCCTCGGCTTATCTGGAGTCGCTTGCGGACGGCGGGGAGGAGTATGTCCGTGTGTCGGAGCGGCTGGATTTGTTAAACCGTTTAAAATCAAAATACGGGAAAACAATGGAAGAAGTGCTTGCGTATGGGCGCGAATGCGAAGAGAAGCTGGCGCGCTATGCGGACTTTGACGCCTATCTGGAACGGCTCCGGAAGGAATGCGCGCTGACAGGACAGAAGCTGGAAGCCGAGTGCGGGACATTGTCCGGACTTCGTCAGACAGCATCTGCGGAGCTGACAGAGCAGATTAAGCGTGCCCTTTCCGAATTGAATTTTCTGGAGGTGCGGTTTGAAATCCGCTTTGAACGGACAGACTATGGAGCGAACGGGTTTGATGCAGCTGAGTTTTATATTGCAACCAATCCGGGCGAGGAAATGAAGCCTTTGATTAAGGTGGCTTCCGGTGGTGAGCTGTCGCGTATTATGCTTGCGCTGAAATCGGTTTTTGCGGACCGTGACGAAATACCGACGCTGATTTTTGATGAAATCGATACCGGTATCAGCGGACGGACTGCCCAGATGGTTTCGGAAAAAATGGCAATGATTTCCGCGGACCGGCAGCTTCTTTGTATTACGCACCTGCCGCAGATTGCGGCGATGGCGGACACCCATTTTTTCATTGAAAAGACGACTGACGGCGTAAAGACAGTGACACGGCTGGAAAAGCTTTCCTTCGAGGCATCGGTGGAAGAGCTTGCCAGAATGCTCGGCGGCGCGGAGATTACCGGCGCAGTCCTTGAAAACGCAAGGGAAATGAAGCAGCTTGCGGCGGCAAAAAAGAAGAATGGCAAAAGTTAAAAAAAACTAGTTTGAATCGCTTGTTCTTACGCATACTATTAGGGAACCTGTTTTGTGGCAGGGTTCCCTATTTTTGTGCCAGAAGCGTTTTTTATGGAGAAAATGAAGAAAGACTTCTTCAGGGAACTGTCAATCGGGTTTAGTATAAAAAAGAAAGGTTGGCAGTGCTATGAAGAAAAAATATCGCGGTTGGCTGATTACGGCGCTGGTATTGAACATATTGGCTATCCTCGGGTACGGAATTTACTATTATAAAGACAGACTTCCTACAGAGATACGGTTGATTACCGGAGAGGAGGAAAAATTCTCGTTTTTGCTGCCGTTTTCGGCAAAAATTGAGGGAGACAGCGTCGGCGTTCTGGAGGTCAACAGGGAGCCTCTGGAAAAGGGAAGCATTACCATTGATTTATCTGATACAATTACAATGCGTGCGGCTGAGACGACAAATGCCACGATGGAAATGCGTCTGTTCGGAATTTTTCCGCTGAAAAAGGTACAGATTTCAGCAATTACGCCGCAAAGTGTTGTTGTCGGGGGAGGCGCAATCGGAATCCATGTAGAAACGGACGGTGTTCTGGTGCTCGGAACAACCTCTGTCACAGGTGAAGATAAAATGACGTATGAGCCGGCAGAAAACCGTCTGAAATCCGGTGATTATATTATAAAAGCAGACCAGAAGGAAATCGACAACAAAGAAGACCTGATACAAATACTAAAGGAATCGGACGGTGATGAAATCCATTTTACGGTACGCAGGGGAAAAGAAAACATCGGGGTAGCAGTTACACCGGTACGGACAGCAGACGGTTCCTACAAAATCGGCACATGGATCCGTGACGATACGCAGGGAATCGGAACGTTGACGTATATTACGCAGGATGGAAAATACGGTGCTCTCGGACATGGAATAACGGACGTGGATACCGGCGTTCTGTTAGAGGTAGGAGGCGGGAATGCCTATGATGCAGAAATCATCCGTGTCGTAAAAGGACAGCCGGGAGAACCGGGAGAATTAAGCGGAGTCATACACCGCTCGGAGGAAGAGCGGCTTGGAACGGTAACAAAAAATACAGCACAGGGAATTTTTGGACAGGTAAAAAAAGAATGCAGCATGCTGCAAAACGGCACGACCATGGAAATCGGGCTGAAGCAGGATGTGAAAAAAGGAAAAGCATCCATCATGTGTGAAATTAACGGAACAGTAGGATGCTATGAAATCCAGATAGAGCAGGTAGACTATTCTAACCGGAACCATGCCAAGGGACTGGTTATAAAAGTAACAGACCCGCAGCTCATCGAACTGACAGGTGGAATCGTACAGGGAATGAGCGGCAGCCCGATTATACAAAACGGAAAACTAATCGGCGCAGTCACCCACGTATTCATCCGCGACAGCACCAAAGGCTACGGGACATTTATTGAAAATATGCTCGAAAATTGAGACCGGAAACCCTGCACGAAGAGTCCGCCGCCCGGAAAGCCCGCTTTCCAGGGC
>CAJTUB010000002.1:0-6879 GCA_910579465.1 uncultured Lachnospiraceae bacterium
TTTATCATAGAAGACCTTTCAAAACACTATTTACAGAAAAAGTTTCATACTCTCGTAGTTCCGTCTCATCTGGCGACAGCATTTTTGCCTTTGTTTTAAACTGCAATTTGTATTTCGGATTGTCAATCTTAACGTCGCCCGCGGCAACAATCAATACAGGCTGTCCGTCCACCAGAAATGAAAGGGTCTTTGCTATACGGCAGGGCTCACAATGTAATGCTTTCGCAGCGAGCTCTACTGTTGCACTGGACACTTCAAATTCCTGTATTCTGTTTGCTATCCCGTGTTTTTCAAAATATTTTCTGACCTTTTCAATTGCCATTTTTCATCCACCTCGTATCCCTGATAACCTATAGTTACCAATGTGAGTTTGTCTTTTTTGCTCTGTTTTCACATTATAGCACAAAGGGTAACGGATTTCCATTTATTTTCCTTTTTTACGGGATGGCAGGGAAAGGTTTGTTTTGCCGCTATTTCCAGTTGGGTTTTCTCATCCATAAGCCGTACCTCCCTTAGTAAGCCGATTACAGACCCTGCCGGGGAGGTTTACAAGTCTTGAAAAAAACGGGATTTTATGATAGAATAATAACAGGGATTTGGAAGCAAATTATTATAATTTTAAGAAGCGGAGAGCGGGCGTTACCGCAGTATTTCTAAAGAAAAATATAACAGTCAGAACAAATCAATGCAACGTAAGTCTGTTATTTTAAAGGAGGATTGATAAATGAAATTATTTTTTCTGATGGTGCTTATCTATCTGGTGAATACCCTTATCATCATTACCATTATCGATATCGTCTTAATGGGAGCACTTCATCTCCGGCTTTCTTTTGGCTGCCGCGTAAAGCAGTTCCTCATTACCAGGGAAAACAGAATGGACTTCCAGAACGGGAACGAGTGCGCCGCATTTTCGTCGGCATATGTTTTAAGGCATTGGGGAATAGAAGAGAACGGAGCCGGTCTGTATGAGAGGATACCGGGCAAAAGGCGGGACGGGACCGTGTACCCGGCAGGGATACGGAAGCTCCTTTCCGGGTACGGCTTTCGTACAAGGTATTGCGCCGGGACGCTAAGTGCGTTGAAGCGTGAGGTTGCGAAAGGGAATCCTGTGATTGTAATGCTGCGGACCTATGCGGGTAAAAACTGGCTGCATTATGTTCCGGTCGTCGGATATGATGAGAAACACATTTTTATTACGGAGTCCTTCCGTGAGCTGGTGAATTGCGAGGAAGAGCATTATAACCGGAAGGTAACGATAGAAGAGTTTAAAAGGTTGTGGAATACCGCAGGCTGGAAGATGCCGCTTTACCGGAATACCTATACCACCGCGGTAAGGTGTTCCGGTAAATGAACCGGGATTTGAAGAGGGCTATAAAGGAAGCACTGGAAAGGGGGCCTGTATATGAGAAGATATGTTATGTTTGCATAGCGCTGGCTATTGCAATCAAAGTAAGTTGTTATAGCCATAGCGCATCCTGAAGAATATAAATTTAGGAGGCAGACATGGGCTATAGAAGAGCAGAAGAGATTTTGCCGGGAGAGGTAATTGAACTGATACAGCAGTATGCTGACGGAGTGAATCTGTATATTCCGAGAAAGCAGGGGAGCAGGCAGAAGTGGGGAGCTAAAACTACCTACAAATGCGAGCTGCAGAGCAGGAATCGGTTGATTTACGAGAGCTATTTGTCCGGCGCGACGGTTGGCGAGCTGGCGGAACGGTGGTATTTATCCGAAAAAAGCATACGGCGTATTGTCAGACAGGAAAAACAAGTAAAAGACACGGAGGCTGTGCAGTAAGCACAGCCTCTTTTTCAAAGAGCAGATTTCCCTGCTGTGTAACGGCGCGTATTTTTTTCTAAAAAAGCACAGGGTATCCGTGGTCCGGAATTTATGGCAGACTAAAGTCAAGCAGCAAAAAGGGTAATTTCTTGCTGGATGTAAGGTTGATTAACGAAATATATTGTAGTAGAAAAGGAGAAAGAGGATGGACTATAGCAGAAAGATATCCGAGCGGATGTGGAATCTGCCGGATAAGGGGGAAATGGAAAGTAGGCGGGAAGAGATGTTTATGGATGATATCATACAGAAAAGCCATATTGAAAAGGAGCTGCTTTCCAGCCTTGACGGGGTAGAGACTGTATTTGACGGCGGTGCAGGCTGCGGGAGATTCTCCATTTTGCTTGCAAGGCATGGCTGTAAGGTGACGCACTTTGATATTTCACAGCCGATGATAGACAAGGCGAAGGAACTGGCACGCAAGGAGGGCGTTCTTGATAAAATTACATTTGTCAAGGGCGCGCTGGAGGATTTGCGGGAGTTCGGGGACAAGTCGTATGACCTGGTGATGTCTTTTGATGCGCCAATCTCGTATACCTATCCGAATCAGGAGCAGGTAATCCGGGAGCTTGTCCGTATCGGAAAAAAGCGCATTATGATAAGTGTGTCAAGCCGCCTTGGTGTGCTTCCTTATCTGGCAAACCCGGTTCAGAAGAACCAGTTCATTTTGGATGAAAATTGTGAGGATGCCTTTGTCCGGTGGTGTATCGGCAATAAAGCAGGTGCGATAGAGGCGTTTCGGTTTGATAAGGATGCCGTTGAAAAACTGTGGTCAGAAGGGCTTATGGGAGGCAGTGATGAAATTGCAGAGTACGAAAGAGGCGGCGCTCCCTGGTGTATCACCTATACCTTTTTGCCGGATGAGCTGAAGAAAATACTGGAGAGCGCCGGTGTGAAAAATATTGAACTGGCGGGTCCGGGCGCGTATGCAAGGACGCTGCCGCGCGAAATTCTCGTAAAAATAATGAACCATCCGGAGCAGAGGTCTGATTTTCTGGAGTTCTGTCACCGCTATGATTCCAATCCGTTTGTGTGCGGCATGGGAAAGGATAACCTGTTTGCAAAAGGGGAGCTGTAGCCGGAAAAGCTTAAGTCTCCGAATGAAAATATCCGGGCGTGTGTGACGGGGATTGTGGATAAAGAAATGGGATACGGCTAAGCAATAGCGATACCTCTACAATCCCTGACTTTTAAACATTTCCGCAATTTCCTCCGCGGTTTCCTGCATTCCCCGCTGGAACCAGACTTCAATCCAGCCGTACAGCGCGTAGGCTACATAAGCCCTTGCGTATGCTTCCATCTTTGAATGCTCCGGCTTCGGTCCGCATAGTCCGATAATGACATCTTTCAGAAGGTACACAAGGTTTCTTTCATTTAACAGGCTGTAAAAATTCCTGTGCTTTTCAAAGTGTGCAAACAGTAAGCCGAGCAATTCGTTTAACGGTCTGTTTTCCTTTTTGTCTGCTTCCTCCGTCCATTCTTTAAATATTTTATTGATATATCTCCGCAAAATATCCTCTTTGCTTTCAAAATTACGGTAAAAGGAAGCCCTGCCGATACCGGCAAGGTCACATAATTCGCTGATGGAAATATCCCCGATAGGCTTGTCCTGTAGTAGCTTCAGAAGTGCGTCTGTAATATGCTCTATGACATAAGCGTTTCTCGCTTCATTGCTGAACGGTGATACATTTTTCGAAGTTTGTCTCATTTTGCTGCCTCCCGTTGACATGAAATTAACTTGATGATACAATCATATCATCAAAACAGATGTATCACCATTATGATAGCATTCTGTAAACAAAAAGTCAATAGCAAATGACAGAAAGGAAGCAGGGAAAAATGAATCAGAGAAAATTGACACTTACCCAAAGGAGATGGATTTTTCTAATCATAATTGCCATTGTGGCGTTTGTTCTTGGCAGGCTTGCAGTCAGGGCCGTAATGAACCTTATGCTGGGCGGAACGATGTTCGGAGGTAATTTCCTATGAGTAAGACGAAGAAAGAAAAGAAGGTGAAAGCCGTGCCGGTCGGACTTGGAATTTTGGTGTTTTTTGTAGCTTTTGTTGGCGGTGTGGTATCGAAATTTGCGATTACTCCGTCCTGGTCTAAGAAGTACAGCGTTGCATGGAGTGATGAACTCGGAACGCTGAAAACCGATCTTTCCTACGGTGATGGTGAAGCGAATAAATTTGACCTTTATCTGCCGAAGGATAACGCGAAGGAAAGCTATGGTCTCGTTGTCTATCTTCACGCAGGCGGCTTCACAACCGGGGACAAAGCCGATGATAGGAAAACACTTTCATGGTTGTGCAGTAAGGGCTATGTTGCCTGCGGTATTAACTATACGCTTCGCACCGAAGCAAATAATGCCAGTGTACTTACGCAATCCAATGAAATCAAAGCGGCAATTCCCGTTGTTATTGAAGAAGCGAAAAAACTTGGCTACAACATTACGGAAATGACCATGTCCGGTGGTTCTGCCGGAGGCTGTCTTGCCATGCTTTACGCATACAGAGACGCTGCGGAAGCTCCGGTTCCTGTCAGGCTTCTTTTTGAGATGGTCGGTCCCTCCAGCTTCTATGCCGAGGATTGGGGAATCTATGGGCTTAATCAGGATACAGACGATTCGAGAAAAGCGGCAGCGGGTTTATTCGGCGTCATGGGAGGTGTGGAACTCACTCCCGAAATGATAAAAGACGGCTCATATCAGGAACTTATGAAACCAATTTCTGCTTTTCGCTATGTCAATCAAAATTCCTGCCCGAGTCTGTTGCTTTACGGTACGCAGGACAGAGTGCAGCCTTGGGACGGAGTACGGCATTTAGTAAAAGCACTTGAAGATAACGGCGTTGAGTATAAGCTTTTTGAAGCTACACATTCGGGACATGGCGTTCAGAATGACAATGCGGTTATGAAAGAATATATGGAAACGGTAGAGGAATATCTCGACAGATATATGCCTTTAAATTGACCGCAACGAGTTTGATTTGCTTAAATAAATGGAGAAACAGATATGAAAAAGGCGGTTAAGGTTATACTGATTATTTTAACTATTATGATATTTCTCATAAGCGGAGGTGTTTTTATACTGTATCAGGCGGCAAAATCTATGGGAATCGGGTCGGGACAGGTGGCAGACTATGAAACCAGAGTGAATATCTGGAATACCGTCCCCGGAAACAGTTCCCGTTCCAAACTGGAGGATATGAACATTGATTACGGGAAGAAGAACACACTGTTTGCCACGCTGAAATTTGCCGGAGCTATCGTCAACAGTAAATACTCCGACAAGGAATCGGTCATTGACACCTTTACTTATTTGTATGAGATCAAGGGCGGTTATGAAAAGGAAACCTATGAAGATGAGCCGTATCTGATCCCGTATGTTGTGGAGGGCAGCGACAGCGCTGTGATTGTTATTCCGGGCGGCGGTTTCGGATATAAGTCGATGGACGGAACCGATTCAGAGGGCAGGGACATTGCCATGACACTGAATAAAAACGGTATCAGCGCCTTTGTTCTGCATTACAGAACCAATCCCTATGAGTATCCGATTCCGTATTTGGATGTGCAACGGGCGGTGCGTTATCTCCGCTATCATGTCGAAACCTATCATCTTAATCCGGATAAAATCAGTCTGATTGGATTCAGTGCAGGCGGAAACGAGATCGGAACATTTATTAACACCATTCAAGGTAAAAATATGTTTCCGGAGGACTATGTTCCCGATGAAATTGACGCCATAGACGATTCTGTATCTTCTGCCGCTATGATCTACCCTGCACTCAGCTTCCGCTATAATGTTCCCATGCTGTTTGGTATGTTTGATGATGAGGCTGTACGGGACGAGGCAAAACGGGAAGAGCTTTTGGAACTGACAGACTTGTACCGATATATTGATTCTCAGAATGTGAAGCAGTTTATCGTGTACGGTACAAAAGACAGTATGGTTGGTATGGATGAAACAAAAAATTACATCAACCATGCAAAAGAAAGCGGCTGCGATATAACGGTTGTAGAAGTCAACGGTCAGGATCACGGGATGAAGCAGGAATATTATATGGACGGCTATTTCATATGGCTGAAGGAGATATTTGAAGGATAAAAAACAGGATTGCAGTTTCCGTATTGGTAATGCTGATATAAGATAGAAACATGAATAAACTAAGGGGGCTAATATCCTATGAGAAAATTTTTAAAGTTTATATTGATTATCGCTGTCGTAATATTTGTTTTGCTGCTTCTCGGTTATCTAGGGCTGAAATGGCTGTGGCACAATATCACAACCGCACAAATGGCGCCGGACAACTATACGACGGAAGTAAAAACAGGCGGCGGCATAGAGGCAAAGTACATGGCAAACGGCAAGCAAGAAACAAAGTGCTTTGAGATTGATTATCCCGACAATGCGGATATCAAAAAGATTGAAATATGGTATCCCGCAGATATGGAAAACAGTGACATAAAATATCCTGTGGTGCTGTTCGTGAACGGTACGGGCGTGGGTGCGTCAAGATACAAGCCGGTGTTTGAGCACCTTGCGTCGTGGGGATTTATTGCAGTAGGAAACGAAGATCCGTCCACATGGGAGGGCAAAAAGGCGGACGCAACGTTAGAATGGCTTCTAAAAGCAAATGAGGACGAAAACAGCGTTTTCTATCAAAAGATCGACCTTGATAATATTGGCGTTACGGGACATTCGCAGGGCGGCGTCGGCGTGTATAACACGATCAACGCTACGGAACACAAAGATTTGTATAAATGTGCGGTCGCACTCTCCCCGACACAGGAAGAGGTTGCAGAGCAGGTTCTTCATATTCCGTATGACCCATCGAAAACTACTATCCCGATTTTGATGCTCTCCGGCACCGAAAATGATGTCATCACCCCGGATAATATGGAAAAATCCTATGCAAAGGTAAATTCCGTAAAGGCTATGGCAGTCAGAAAGGATGCGGCTCACGGAGATATGCTCTATACCGCCGACGGCTATGTAACCGCATGGTTTATGTGGCAGCTTCAGGGGGATAGCGAAGCGGCAA
>CAJTUB010000002.1:6979-432692 GCA_910579465.1 uncultured Lachnospiraceae bacterium
GGCGTTTGTCGGGGAAAATCCAGAAATTATGAATAATGAGATGTATCAAGACCAGCAAATCAATATCGGAGGATAAAGCAAAATGAAAAAGATATTAAAAATAATTGGAATTATTCTTCTAATCCTTATTATCATCGCATTGCTTGTGTATTTCCTTGTATTGCGATACCCGAATTTGAAGAAAAACCCTACCGTGGGAAAATGGTATCGTGTTGCAACCAATGAGATGAAGGATTCCGAAGGAAATGGCTATCACGCCCTTTTCAAAAAAGGCAGTGAGAATAAAGTGCTGATCTATTTTGCCGGAGGCGGCGTCAGCATCAATGAGGAAACAGCAAAAGACGATACCTATAACACCAAAATGGTATGGCCGGATATGCTTGCAAATGTCACAATGAACATGGGTGGTCTTGCTTCTGATGTTGAGGGTAGTCCATTTGAAAACTGGAGTATTATCCTATTTCCCTATGCGACAGGAGATTTCCATGCCGGAACAGGCGAGTTTCACTATACCGATAAAGACGGCAAAGAAAAGATTCTTTACCACAACGGTTATGTGAATTACACAGAAGCAATGAAGAAAATAACGGAGCTTGCCGGTGTTGACAATCCCGATGCAGTCGTTGTTACGGGATACAGTGCGGGGGGATTCGGCGCTGCGCTGCTCTCTGATGATGTTTTTACAAATTACTTTCCGAATGCGAAAAGTAAGAACGTTTTGGTGGATGCTTCCCTGCTCCTGCATAATGACTGGCACACCATTGCAACGGATGTTTGGCAAGCCCCGAAGGAAATCTCCGATAAGCTGACGGGTAATAACCTTACGCTGGACTGTCTGACCGCCCTACATGAAAAATACGGCGACGGCATCCATCTTCTGTTTGACTGCTCTACCCGTGACGGAGACTTAGCAAAGGTGCAAAATTACTTTGATACGGGCATAATGGACGTATCGGAAAAAGAAGCGGACGTTTACCAGCAGATATTAAAGGACACCATTCCACAATTCAAGGAAATCAATGTAGGCCTGTTTATTTGGGATGGCGTGGCGTGGTATGACGATCCGAGAAATATGACGGCGCATACAATCATCGCAACTCCGGCTGTGTGGTTGCCGTTTGAGGAACAAAATCAATCTGTCGCTGGATGGCTTACCGACGCGATAAATGGTGAGATGAAAGACTATGGTCTTGATTTAGTGAATAAACAATACTAATAAAGCAACAAAGTATGAACCTGAATTTGAACAATTAGCTTCCTGGGGCTTTATTGTCATCGGAACGCAGGACAAAGGGACAGGCAAGGGCGAAACTACAATAAAAACGCTGAACTATATGCTCGGAGAAAATGAAAACAAGGGTAGCATTTTCTACGGAAAAATAGATGTGGAGAATATAGGCATAACAGGATTTTCTCAGGGCGGGGTTGCAACTCTGCGGGCTATTACCATGTTTGAGGAAAGTCACTATTTCAAAACTGCGGTGCCGCTTTCTCCCGTAAGCGAGAAAACCGCTGAACAGACAACAGATTATCCATATGATTCCGCAAAGGTAAATTGCCCTATTCTAATGCTTGCAGGAACCAGCGGTGATTTTGAAACAGAAATTGTTATCCCGATATCGGAGATGAATAAAATGTACGATAAAATCACTTCACCTAAAGTTATGGTACGAAGAGTTGGCATGACGCATGACGATATGATGTATAAAGCAGGAGGCTATGTAACCGCATGGTTTATGTGGCAGCTTCAGGGGGATAGCGAAGCGGCAAAGGCGTTTGTCGGGGAAAATCCAGAAATTATGAATAATGAGATGTATCAAGACCAGAGAAGTGATTTTCACGAATAAAGAAAAGACGGTGTTTTATGGAATGGAGTATTTGCCCCATCTGCGGCGGATACTCCATTTCATAAATACGGGAAGTTTGGGTGCCAGACAAGCGTAGTGTCTTGAAAATACAGGGGGTCAGAGGACCTGGGAGGTAAAAAGATATCGCCCTCTACGCAGACGTTTGGATTTTTCTTTAGCAGGGCTATCTTTAAGCCCTGCTGTGCGCAATGAAAATAGATAAATTGCAATCCGTATGGTATCACATCTACGCAGGATGTCCAGGATTTCCTGATTGTCTTGGACTTCCTGCTCTTTTCTTCTCATCATGGCGGCCTCCGCAAATTTCGATTTGTCGATTTACTCCTACGAAAGCATAGAACAAAGTCAGCCCGGGTTCAGTCTCTGCCGCGGGTCTGAGTCCCGGTATTTTTAGTTGCCTTAAAAGGTTCTGCGGACTGCCTTATGTTCCAGAGGGTGCTATCTTTAAGAAATTATTTAGAAATGGCTTGGTTGACTTTTTATGGGGCGAATGTTAAACTGATAATGTGGAAGAGTGTTTTTTACTTGTGAAGGAGGAGTTATGATTTCAAATCAGGTGTTACAGAGCACAATAGACGGGCTGAAAGCGATTACAAGGGTGGATTTGTGCGTATTAGGGGCTGATGGTGAGATTCTGGCGGCGACGCTTCTCCCGGGGTTGGAGAGTACCGAGGCGGTGCTCGCTTTTGTGGAATCTCCGGCAGACAGTCAGGCATTAGCCGGATATCAGTTTTTTAAGGTGTACGACGACAGTCATCTGGAGTTTGTCATTCTGGCGAAGGGGGATACGGATGATGTCTATATGATAGGGAAGATGACGGCATTCCAGATTCAGAATCTGATTGTCGCCTACAAGGAACGCTATGATAAGGATAATTTCATTAAGAATCTTTTGCTGGATAATCTTCTTCTTGTGGATATTTACAATCTTGCAAAGAAGCTGCACATCGAGGCAGATGCGCGCCGTGCCGCGTTTTTGATTGAGACAAAGCAGGAAAAGGATATGAATGCACTGGAGACGGTGCGGAGTCTTTTTGCAGGGAAGAGCCGCGATTTTATTACCGCGGTGGATGAGAGGAATATTATTCTTGTCAAGGAGCTGAAGGTAAACGAGGACTATGACAGTCTGATGAAGACCGCGAAGGTGCTTTTAGATACCCTCAATACCGAGGCGATGACAAGGGTGAACATAGCCTTCGGGACGATTGTCAATGAGATTAAGGACGTGTCCCGCTCGTATAAGGAGGCAAAGATGGCGTTGGAGGTCGGCAAGATTTTTTACAGCGACCGCAATGTCGTGGCGTACTCGAATCTTGGAATCGGCAGGCTCGTGTATCAGCTTCCGATGCCGATGTGCAAGGTGTTTATCCGGGAGATTTTTGACGGCAAGTCGCCGGATGACTTTGACGAGGAGACGATTGTTACCATCAATAAGTTCTTTGAAAATAACCTGAATGTGTCGGAGACGTCACGTCAGCTTTATATCCACCGGAACACGCTGGTGTACCGTCTGGATAAGCTGCAGAAGATGACGAATCTTGACCTTCGCATTTTTGAGGATGCGATAACGTTTAAGATGGCATTAATGGTGGTAAAATATATGAAATATATGGAAAATATGGAGTTTTAGGCCTGTGCAGCCGCACCGTGACGATGCGGCTGTTCTGCATGCGAAGGAAGCCGCACAGGCTGGTACGGGAAGGAAAAAGGAGGAGAGAACCGCATGGCGGGTTCATACGATTTACACAGGGATTTGCAGAATATACAGGCGCCGGTCATTCTCTTTGACCATGTTTCAAAGGCGTATCAGAAGGATGTTCATGCTGTGGATGATATTTGTATCAGTATTAAAAAGGGGGAGTTTGTGTTTATTGTCGGGAGCAGCGGCTCCGGGAAGTCGACCTTAATCCGCCTGATGCTGCGGGAGATTTCCCCGACCAAGGGAAAGGTTTTTGTAGCGGGGCGGGAGCTTTCCAGGCTGCGCCGCTTTCAGGTGAGCAAGTACCGCCGCAGCATCGGCGTCGTGTTCCAGGATTTCCGTCTGTTAAAGGACCGGAACGCTTATGAGAATGTGGCATTTGCCCAGCGTGTCATCGAGGTTCCGCCGGCGGAGATTAAGAAAAGGGTTCCGAGGATGCTTTCCCTTGTGGGACTGAACGAGAAGTACAAGGCGTTTCCGTCGGAGCTTTCCGGCGGGGAGCAGCAGCGGGTGGCACTGGCAAGGGCGTTGATTAACAATCCGGTGATTCTGCTTGCGGATGAGCCGACCGGAAATCTGGACCCGAAAAATTCATGGGAGATTATGCACCTGTTAGAAGAGGTCAACCGCCGCGGAACGACGGTGGTTGTCGTAACGCATAATCGTGAGGTGGTGGATATGATGCAGAAGCGTGTTATTACGCTGAAAAATGGCAGAGTAATCAGTGACGAGCAAAAGGGCGGATATGTGTATGCAAAGTATTAGAAGTTTTTTTTATTGTTTGAAGCAGGGAATCCGGAGTATCTTCCATAATGGAAAGTTTTCGCTTGCTTCCATCGGGACAATTGCGGCAAGCTTGTTCTTAATCGGCTTATTCTATTTTGTTACGGTGAATGTCAGCTATGTGATGAAAGAAGCGGAACAGAATGTGGGCGTGACGGTTCTGTTTGAGGAGGGCTGTACGGAGCAGACGGTACGGGCAATCGGCGACGCAATCCGGAAGCGTGCCGAGGCGGCGGATGTCATTTATGTTTCAGCGGAGGAGGCGTGGGAGAATTATAAAAAGGACCATTTGAGCGAAGAGCTGGCGGACACGTTCGGAACGGACAATCCGTTAGAAAAGTCGGCGTCATATAAGGTTTTTCTGAATGATGTGTCGATGCAGCCGGTTCTGGTGCGCTATATTGAAGGACTGGACGGTGTGCGGCAGGTGAATGCGCTGGATGGCGTAGCGGAAAGCCTGAATGGGATTAATCAGATTGCAACCATCGTTTCCGTTGCAATTATTCTGGTACTGGTTGCCGTCGCCGTATTTTTGATTCATATGACGATTTCTATGGGTATTTCGGTGCGTAAGGAAGAGATTTCCATTATGAGCCTGATTGGCGCCACGGATTTCTTTGTGCGGTTTCCGTTTATTGTGGAGGGAATCCTTCTGGGACTGGTCGGCGCGCTTGTGCCGCTCGGAATCCTGCATTTGCTCTATGTGAGGGCAATCGGCTTTTTTGCAGGAGAATTTGAAAGTGTATTTTATACGATGTCATTTTTGAGCGAAGAGCAGATTTTCAGGACGCTGACACCGCTGATTCTCGGAATCGGTGTGCTAATCGGCCTGCTTGGCAGTATGATGACGACCGGAAAGCAGCTGAGGAAAATCAGCTTACGATAGAGAAAAGGAAAGCAACTATGCAGAAAGGAGAAAGCAGATGAAGCGAATCTGGAAAAAGAGGCTGTGCTATGTGATAACAGCGGCAGTGCTGGTAACGGTGATTCCGGGAGGCAGGGAGGAAGTCGTGTTTGCAGGAGACTCCTATCAGGCTGCAATCGATAAGGCAAAAGAGGAGAAGGAAGCCCTGGAAAAGCTGCGAAAAGAGACCGAGGAGCGTATTGCGGCATTAGAGGCAGATAAAAAGAGTACGGAGGAGTATATCCGGAGGGTGGATGAGGAGCTTTCCCTTGCTTACGGCAAGATGGAGGAGCTCAACCAGAGCATCGCGGAATGCGAGGAAGCGCTGAAAGAGGCCGGGGAGGAACTGGAGGAAGCAATTAAAACAAAAGATAATCAGTATGCAACGATGAAAGCACGGATAAAATATATGTATGAGAACGGCGACACAAGCTTCTGGGAATTGCTTACAGGCTCCAAAAGTCTTGAGGATTTGCTGAATCAGGTGGAATACCGTTCCAGGATTGCAGAATACGATGATAATCTTTTCAAGCGTTATGAAACTTCCTGCGAGCTGGTGCGTGAGAAGGAGGAAGCATATGAAGTCAGGCTGGTGGAGTTAAATGTTGAAAAGGAGAAACAGCAGCTGCAGATTGATAATCTGAGTACATTGGTTGCGAATAAAGCAGCCTACGTGGATCAGCTGGCAGAGAGCTTAGGGATATCAGAGGAACAGTATTTTGAATATTTTGAGGAGATAGAAAGCAAGCAGATTGAAATTTCAGAGCTGGAGGAAAAAGAGCGTATCCGTATTGAAGAGGAGGAGCGCAAAAGACGTGAGGAGGAGGAACGTTTAAAAAGGGAGGAAGAGGAGCGCAAAAAGCGCGAGGAGGAATTAAAGAAGCTCGGCCTGACCGATGAGACCTCCATTGATAATATGATATGGCCTTTCCCGGGCGACCCGAATATCTATTCACAATTCGGATATCGTATCAGCCCGATTACGGGAAAGGGTGAGTATCACAGCGGAATTGATATCGGCGGGGCGTACGGCGCGGATATTGTCGCTTCGCTTGCCGGTACGGTGACGAAGGCAACATGGAGCACCATGAACGGAAATCATGTGGTAATCGACCACGGGAACGGGGTAGTTACGTATTACCTGCATGCCTCAAAGCTTCTGGTATCCGTAGGCGATTATGTGAAGCAGGGGCAGGTGATTATGAAATGCGGCTCAACTGGCTGGTCCACTGCACCGCATCTGCATTTTACGTTAAAAATCAACGGAACCTCGGTGGACCCGTGCGATTATGTCAGTCCATAAAAGAGAAGATGGAAGAAAGGCGGATTTATAAGAATGAAACAGAGTAGGAAAAAGAGCTTTGCAAAAAGGCTTGCCACGATGCTTCTGGCAGGGATGCTTTGCTTTACCGGTATTACCGTGGCGGCGGGCTGCAGCATCGGAGCCGGACAGCCGGGCGATGCAAAGGACACGCAGGATGAGAATGGAGGGGGTCTTTGGGACATTTTTGACCGCCTGGCGGGAGACAAAGAGGATAAGAAGGATTCGGAGGCTGCCGACAAGGCGTTTCTTGAAAAGGCAAATTACTTAAAGCTCCTGATTGACATGTATTTCTGGGAGGATACGGATGAAGAGGATTTGTACGAGGGAATGTACCGCGGTCTTCTGGAAGCGCTGGGTGACCCGTATTCCTGCTATTATACAAAGGAGGAATATGCGGAGCTGATGGAGTCGGTGGAGGGCGTTTACTGCGGCATCGGTGCGCTGGTAAACCAGAATGCCTCCACGAAGGTGATTACAATTGTGCGGCCGTTTGTCAACGGTCCGGCCTATAATGCAGGGATTCTTCCGGGCGATATTGTGACCCGTATTGATGGTGAGGATGTTTCGGACTGGGATTTGAACCTGGCGGTAAAGCGCATGAAGGGTGAGCAGGGCACAGGCGTCGAGGTAGAGGTATGGCGCGCCGCGGAGAGCGAATATGTGACGATGACGGTGGTCCGGGATCTGATTGAGGTAGAGACCGTAACGTACCAGATGTTGGAGGATTCTATCGGATATATTTATGTGATGGAGTTTGACGAGGTGACGGCACAGCAGTTTGAAACGGCGCTGAATGCGTTAAAGAAGCAGGGAATGAAGGGGCTGGTTATTGATATCCGTGATAATCCGGGTGGACTTCTGACAACGGTCTGCGATATGCTCGATTTGTTTTTAGAGGACGGCCTTATTGTCTACACATTGGATAAGTATGGCGACAGGGAAGAAATCCGGGCAACGCCGGGCAGCGTCGGGAAGCTTCCGATGGCAGTATTAGTAAACGGAAACAGTGCCAGCGCATCAGAAATCTTTTCCGGGGCACTGCAGGATTACGGACTTGCCACGATTGTCGGAATGCAGAGCTTTGGTAAGGGAATTGTGCAGAGTATCCTGCCGCTGACAGACGGAAGCGCGGTAAAGATGACGGTATCGACGTATTATACGCCGAACGGCAGATGTATCCACGGACTCGGCATTACGCCGGACGTAGAGGCGGAACTGGACGAAGGGCTGAAGCAGATGGTAGTAGTTCCGTTAGAGGAGGACAATCAGCTGCAGGCAGCAGTACAGGAAGTGAAAGAAGCGTTACAATAACAGGAAGGGGGCTGCCGCATGAAGTGCGGCAGCCCCTTCCTGTTATTCCAGCATGATTTCCTTTACGGAGATTTTTTTGATTCTTTCGGAGTAGGCGTACATTACGAGCTCATAGAACAGCAGGAAGGCAGCGAGGGAGACCAGCATGGCAGGGAAGTCGAATTTGTAAACAGGGACGCCCTCCATGTTCCGGAAGACAATGTCCACCATAATCCGGAGCAGGGCATACTGATAAACCGTTCCAATTATAAAGCCAAGATAAGATACCTTTCGGTAGCCGCCAAGAATTGCCTTGCAGCATTCTTTCTGGGAATAGCCGAAGACTCTCATCATGGCAATGGTTTTTGTATTGCTGTTGACGACCGTTGTTATCGCAAGGAACAGGGTCGTGCAGGCGAGGACGACTCCAATCAGCAGAATCATTACGCCCATCATAACGCTTGCCAGGTCCTTCATGCTGAAGGACATCTGTGTCATGGAGGAGAAGCAGAAGGAAGCAAACAGAATAAAAAACACAAGCACCTTTTTCTCCCGCAGGGTATTCCGTTTTAAATCGTCTAAAAATGGACAGGGCTTGTTTTTTTCCTCCTTATGTCGTTTCATTTTAGAACCATTTTGCAGAGTATCCTTTAAAAGCCGTATAACCGGCGTTTTCAGCTGATAAAAGGCATACCAGACCGAGAGCGCGGCAAAAATGGCAGCGGGGAGAAGAACAAGGGAAACAAAAAGCATAGGATGAAAATGTACCGAAATATCCGGCAGGATGCGCTCCTTGTTCTGCATCATGTAAAAGGACGGCATGATAAGGAACGCTCCGGCAAAGCCAAGTAATGTGCCTAAAAAGATACTGCTGCCGAACACCGCGAAGCTTTTTGCAATTTTACGATTGGAATAGCCCAGAGCTTTCAGGATACCAAGCTCTTTTTTATGGGTGTCGATATAGTGCTTGATATAAAACAAAAGCATAATAACCGAGGTAATCAGCAGGCAGCCTCCGCTGACGGCACTGACAACCTTTGCCGTGGACACCTGCGCATGGTAGAACACCATCGCCTGCTCCGAAACGATTTCATTTTCTATGCCGGTAATATCCATATGGTAGTTCAGAAACATCGTGCAGACCAATACTGCACAGAAGGAAATGATTAAAATCCCGGTCAGTCTTGCGGCATCCTTGATTCCTATCAGCATAGTATCACCATCCAATCTCATAAGCGGTCTTTTGCGTTTCGTTTGTAGAAATCCCGGAGAGCTTCCCGCTGTTCATTTTAATCACCGTATTTGCCATTTCCGCAATGTTTATATTGTGCGTTACCATAAGCATCGTAAAGCCGTATTCCTTCTGGAGCCTGCAGATATAGTCGAGCACCTGGCGCCCGGTCTGTTCATCTAACGCCCCGGTCGGCTCGTCAAGGAATAGAACCTTCGGACGCTTTGCCAGAGCCCTTGCAACCGACACCCGCTGCTGTTCGCCGCCGGAAAGCTCGCCCGGATATTTGTGCAGCTTTTCTCCAAGTCCGACTGCTTCAATCACTGCTCTGTAATCCTTGTTATCTGCTAAGTCGGCGCCGAGCTTTACATTTTTCTCGACGTTCATATGCGGCAGTAAATAATACTGCTGGAAAATAAAGCCGGTGTTTTCTTTCCGAAATTCCGTCAGTTCCTTATCAGAGAGCGCCATAATATCCATTTCATCATACATTACCCTGCCGCTGTCGGGACGTTCAAGTCCTGAAATGATATTCAGAAAGGTAGACTTTCCGGAACCGGATGCGCCTAAAATCACGGCAAAATCACCATCCTCAATCGTAAGGCTGATTCCCTTTAGCACCTGAAATTCGCTTTTCTTGTTTCCGTAGGATTTTGTAACTCCTTTTACTTCAATCATGGACGTCCCCTTCTTTCATTGTTTTTAAAAGACCTAAAAATACCTCGGTCATCATTGCACTGATTTCTTCTCCGGTAAAGCGGCACATTCTGGTGGCGCACAGGGCGGCAATCCCGTGGGTATAAATCCATAAGTGCCGGTACAGCCTCTCGGCAGCTTTTCTTCCGGTTCCATAGCCGGAAATAATGGACATAAGAATTTTGTCATAGCTTTCGTCAATCAGGGGCAGCACATGCTCCAGATTGGGAACGTCAGCATGCTCGTGCATAAAGAGAAGCTGGAACAGCTTCGGCTCTTTCATTGCAAACAGAATGTACTGCGTACCGACGCCCTTAAAAGCAATCGTTTCGGATAAGCCCTTTTCAATATATCTCTTATAAAGCGCCCTGGCGGCTTCCAAAACTGACTGCTGCACCTCCTCCATATTCTCAAACACGGTAAAAACGGGGCATGCCGAGCTACCGAGCCTTTTCCCGAGTGCCCTTGCCGTTAAATCGTCAAGGGAGCCCTCCCTCACGATAGCTAACGCAGCCTCAATTATCTGTTCCCTTGTAAACTTTGCTTTTGGCGGCATAAGAAATCTCGCCCTCCTTTCCATAACGTATATTCTATAACATAGATTCTATAACATATGTTCTAATTATAAAACATTTTTAGTGATACGTCAATTGAAATATGATTAATTGGAAAATGTTGACAGAGAGGAAAGGACATGATATATTATAAAATAAGGGTAAAGTCAGAGATGTCATGGGAGTAGTGTGTTTTTCCTATCTTTTTTATTTGAATAATGAAAGAAAAATCAAATTATTGTGAGGAGGTTTTTTATGAAAAGAAGACTACTGATTACTTTTTTTATTTTGATGATTGTAAATGTATGTAACAAACCGACGGTTGTTGTAGCGGGGCAGGAAGATGAAATTGATATTCAACAAATATTAGGACTGATTGAAGAGCCGGAACCGATTGAAGAAATTCTTAAGGATAATGTGAGAATTAAGTATTGTTATGATGAAAGCAAGCATAGGACGAAAAAAGTGTTTTTAGAAAGGGAAGTGAGTTATTTATATGAGGGAAATTTGCTTGTAAGTGAATCCGGGGAAAATGATATTCAATATTTTTATTCTAATGTAAATGGTGATATGTTATGTACAGAACTCATTATCAATGGCGGGAGATATACATTACTGTATGATGAAATTGGTAATGTTGAATATATTTGCGATGAAAATAATTTGCTTATTTGTAAATATGAATATGTAGGCGCATCACCCAAAGTATACGAGAATGTTGATGGGGAATTTGTTTTGAATGTCAGGGAAGATTTTATTGGAAATATAAATCCAATCAGGTATCAGGCGTGGTATTATGACAGGGAAAGTAAGCATTATTATATGGGAAAAGGAATTTATTATGATGTTGAAAATAACTTATATGTGAATAATCAATATAAAGTAAAAAATGCCAGAAGTTCTGAACCGGCAATTATCCGGACAATTGTACAAGCATATTCCTATTATATGTCTTCCCCGACCTATGGAGTAACTGATTTTGCGAATGACTGCGTGACAAGAAGTGAGTGGAATAACGGGAAAAGGTGGTATGATGGTTTAAATCAAACTGAGTTAGTAGCACGCTGTATTTTTGCAGAGAATAATGGAAGAAAAGAAGATAGTGGAAATAACGGTTATTATGACAGAGTAGCAATAACTGTTGTTATTATAAATAGAGTTAATTCAGATATGGATATATCTCCTTACGGTGCGGTTACTAGGAACTCACAGTTTTCTACCATCAATCCTGGAAGTTATGACAAATATTTGAGTGATACAAAAGATGCACGGCTAGTAAAAGACAAAACAAATAGTGCGTGGCAGGAAGCTACTTTATTAGCTTGTACCTTGGCATATACTACGAGCTTGGATGAATTAAAGTACATAAGAACTATTCCGTCATATATTAGTACACAGACATTCTTTTTGTCAGTGAACTATGTGTATGATAATAAAGCATTTTCAGTTTTTAATAATTCATGGTATTATGGGGGAAGTCCGATACGAAAAGTGGCATTGGCAGGAGTGGCAGAGCTACAACCTTCGGAGGATATACGGACATTGTTAGCCCCATATTATATAAAAGGATATAATATTTTCTTTGAATATTATTAAATAACACAAATAGCAGATTCATTATGGAATTGATATCCGTCTGGTGACTGTTATAAAAGAGAGCAGTCCCCGAAATTCAGGGAGGTAGATAAGGATGAGGAAGCTGATAGGTTTCTGTGTGTTATGTGGTTTTAGTCTGCTGGGTCTTGCCGGATGCAAAAAGCAGGGGAAACTGCCGGTGGCAGATACGCCAACGAATCCGGTAATAGATAGTCCGACCGATATCCCGACAGTGATTCCGACGGGCGTGCAGGAAACTGGGGATGGGGAGACCTGGGAGATGGGGGAAGGAAAGGGTTCTTTGGTAGTGGGGACTTACTATGCAGCGTATCTGGATGAAGAGGGAAGGCTGCATGTTCTTTATGATACGGCAGGGGTGACGGAGGACGTTGACCTGGAGAAAAGGTATACCGGGCTCGGGGTGGACCGTACTCTGCTTGTCGTGATTGATGAGGAAGGAAAGGCATGGGCTTCTTATCCGGAAACGCCGGAGGAGGTAGAAAAGGAACTGGAGGAAGCGATAAGGGAAGCCATAGAGGCAGGCGGAAACTGGGGAAGCAGCCACAGGGATCCGGATATGATGCGTTCCCTCGCAGGGCTTTCTGGAATCCGGCAGCTCATCTGCTCTTACTTGTTTGATTATGATGCGGTGTTGGAGGACGGGACGGTAATCCGCTATTATCGGAATACCAGTCCGCGCTATCCTGAGGAGCTGCAGGGAGCGAAACAGATTGCCACCTCCATTGCAGGAGGAATGGCAGGAATAAAGGAAGACGGTACGTTTGTGTTTACGCCGATGTACGATTTGACACGGCAAAGGAAATTAGAGAAATGGCCGAAGCTGAAGCAGTTGTACGGCGGTTCGTATTTTGTCGGGATAAAAGAGGATGGAACGATAATTGCAGAGGACCCGGAGTTAGATTATCTTATCAATACCATAGAGAAGTGGAGCGATATTATAAGGCTGTCAGTGGCAGCGGATACGGTAGTAGGCTTAAGGGCGGACGGAACCGTCGTTGCAGTATGTACCTTGGGAAATGACTGGGGACAGTGCGCGGTAGAGGAATGGCGCAATATTGTCGCGGTAGATACAAACGGCAGGGTTACGGTCGGCGTCAGGGAGGATGGGAGCTTTGTGAAGACGGAGGAAAAGAAGAGAAAATAGTTGCAATCTCTGACCGGATGTGTTATGATATCTTCTTGATACGGACAATTGTTTTTATGGCACGAACACGAGAGGAGGATACCGTTTGGAAGAGGAGAAATATTATATTGTAAAGAAAAAGGCGGTTCCCGAGGTGTTGCTGCAGGTGGTGGAAGCAAAGCGTCTTTTGGATTCGGAACGTGTGCTGACGGTACAGGAGGCAGTGGAGACGGTCGGTATCAGCCGGAGTTCTTTTTATAAGTATAAGGATGATATTTTTCCCTTTCACGAAAATAACCGCGGCAGGACGATTACGTTCATGCTCCAGATGGACGACGAGCCGGGGCTTTTGT
Organism: uncultured Lachnospiraceae bacterium; assembly: GCA_910579465.1. Lineage (GTDB taxonomy): Bacteria > Bacillota > Clostridia > Lachnospirales > Lachnospiraceae > SIG307. Next base: position 20,422 of record CAJTUB010000002.1, read on the forward strand.
CCGTGGTACTGGGAGAGATAGCAAAGAGCCGGGCGAATATCCTTACGATTCATCAGGCAATTCCAATCGGGGGCATTGCATCGCTTACAATTTCAATCGAGATGCTTCCGCAGACGGAGGAGGCAACGGTACTGATAGAGCGTATGGAAGCAATTCACGGGGTACACTATATTAAAATTCTGGGCAGAGAATAAACAACGGAGGCAGAAAAATGAAAATTGCAGTATTAGGATACGGAATCGTAGGTTCCGGCGTAGTGGAGGTACTGGGCTTAAACCGGGAGAACATTGCAAGACGAGCCGGGAAAGATATTGATGTAAAATATGTGCTGGATTTGCGGGACTTTCCGGGAGACCCGGTAGAGCGCGTGCTGGTGCATGACTTTAAAACGATTGCGGAGGACCCGGAGGTGGAAATCGTCGTAGAGGTCATGGGCGGTGTGAATCCGGCATATGATTTTGTAAAGGAATGCCTCGAGCGCGGAAAGAGCGTATGTACGTCCAATAAGGAGCTGGTTGCAAAGCATGGAGCGGAGCTGCTTGAAATCGCAAAGCAGAAAAGGGTGAATTTCTTATTCGAGGCAAGCGTCGGGGGAGGGATTCCGATTATCCGTCCGTTGAACCAGTCCCTGACTGCAGATGAGATTATGGAGATTACCGGAATCCTGAACGGAACGACGAATTATATCCTGAGCCAGATGCATGACTATGGTTATGATTTTGAGACTGTGCTGAAAAAGGCACAGGGGCTTGGCTATGCGGAGCGTAATCCGGAAGCGGACGTGGAAGGGTACGACGCATGTAGAAAACTTGCCATCCTGACGTCCCTTGCCTACGGAAAGCAGGTGGATTATGAGGATATTTACACTGAGGGTATTACAAAGATTACGACGGAGGATATGAAGTATGCGGATGCCATGGATGCTTCCGTGAAGCTGCTTGGCACCGGCCGCCGTGAGAATGATAAGTTTTTTGCAATGGTTGCCCCGCGCATCGTGAAGAAGAGCCATCCGCTGTATAGCGTAAACAATGTATTTAACGGAATCCTGGTACGCGGAAATGTGCTGGGAGATGTGATGTTCTACGGGAGCGGCGCAGGCAAGCTTCCGACGGCAAGTGCTGTCGTGGCGGATGTCGTAGATGCCGCAAAGCATGTCGGCACGAATATTATGACGCTTTGGAGCAGTAAGAAGCTGGCACTTTCTTCGAACGAGGAGGCGGAGAGCGTGTTCTTTGTGCGGGTGCCGGCAGAGGAGAAGGAGACGGCAGGCGAGGTGTTCGGCGCGGTAAAGGAGATAAAGGCGGAAGGCGTTGCAGGGGAATTTGCATTTCTTACGGAAAAGATGACAGAGGCTGCATTTGCGGAGAAAAGCAGACGGGTTACGGTGAAGAACCGTATCCGTATGGAAGTATAGAAAGGAAGGCGGATAAAATGAAATATGTTGTGGTATTAGGCGATGGTATGGCGGACGAGCCGATTGCAGAAATCGGCGGAAAGACGCCGTTAATGCAGGCAAAGACGCCGGTTATGGACGAGCTTGCAGGGAAGTCCGTAATCGGGCTGGCGGCGACGATTCCGGAGGGGATGAACCCGGGAAGTGACACGGCAAATCTGGCGGTACTCGGATATAATCCGAAGCAGTATTATACCGGACGTTCTTCGTTAGAGGCACTGAGCATCGGAGTACCGATGAAGGATACGGACATTGCGCTCCGCTGTAATATTGTCACGCTCTCCGAGGAGGATGTGCCGTATGGGGAAAGAACTATCATCGACCATAGCTCCGGTGAGATTTCTACGGCAGATGCTGCTGTTTTGCTGGAAGCAGTAAGGAAGGAGCTGGCAGACGACATTTACAGCTATTATGTCGGCACAAGCTACCGTCATCTTTTAATCTGGGATAAGGGCAGGGTAGTGCCGCTGACGCCGCCGCATGATATTCTCGGGAAGAAAATCGGCGGTTACCTTCCGGGGGAGGAGAAGCTGCGGGAGATGATGGAGAAGAGCTACGATATTTTGAACAATCATCCGTTAAATATTGCCCGTGCCGAACAGGGCCTGCATAAAGCAAATTCCATCTGGTTCTGGGGCGCCGGAACCAGACCGGCGTTGGATAACTTTGAAGAAAAGACCGGAAAGCGCGGCGTGATGATTTCTGCGGTCGATTTGTTAAAGGGAATTGCCATCGGTGCCGGAATGAAGGTCATCGAGGTGCCGGGAGCAGATGGAACACTTCATACGAACTATACGGGGAAGGCGCAGGCGGCAGTCGATGCGCTGCTCAAGGACGGCTATGACTTTGCATACATCCATGTAGAGGCGCCGGATGAAATGGGGCACCAGGGCAATCTGGCAAATAAGATAGAAGCGATTGAATCGCTGGACTCTAAGGTAGTGCGTACCGTGGTGGAGGGCATGAAGGCGGCAGGAGAGCCGTACCGCCTGCTGATTATGCCGGACCATCCGACACCAATCCGCTGCCGTACCCATACCTCCGGACCGGTACCGTTCCTTTTATACGACAGTACAAGGGAGCAGAAGCGCATCGGCTTCTATAATGAAGCAGAGGCAGAGGATTCCGGTATTTTCTATCCGGAAGGCTACCGGCTGATTGATACCTTACTTGAAAAGTAAAACAGAAAAAGCAGAATAAGCATAAGCAGACAGGGGCGCGCGCCGGACGGGGCAGCGCCCCTTGCTTCTGCCGGGCTTTAGTAATCTTACAAAATAAGTGGAAGGAGCAGGAAGGAAGCCGCCTGTCTTTGTATAAAATCACCAAAAATAGTGCCGGAGAAGGAAAAGTTTTTGTGGAAACCGGAAAGGGAATGTGATAGAATGAAGTGGGGAAGAAAAACGGGTTTACATTTATTTTTGCATAGTGATCAGGAGGTTACAATGGGAAGGAAAAGGGTTTATGCAGGAGCGGCGCTGCTCTCCTGCGCAGTTACTTTCGGCGGATGTCTTTTGCCGCAGGAGGAAGCCAGACCGTCGATTCTTATCAAAGAGGAAGCGGTAAAGACGTATGAAATGACGCAGTTAAAGCGCGGCAGTATCCGGAAGACGAAGACATTGTCTGCGACCTATCAGCAGGTAAAGACAGAAAACCTGAGTTTTGCTGTGGACGGAAGGCGTCTGACCGGTGTTTATGTTTCTGTGGGAGATGCAGTAAAGAAAGGAGAGCTTCTGGCGGAGCTGTATTGTGACGACGAAAAGGATCAGGTACAGCAGCTGGAGTATGAGATAAGAACGCAGAAGTTAGAGGTGGAGCATCTGCAGGAGCAGAAGGAGTTAAAGCTGCTGCAGCTCGGGCGCCGCAGGAGTGCGATGTCCGAGACGGAGTATCAGGAGCGTGCTGCAGAAATCGAGGCGGCCTATAAGCTGGAGGCAGAGGACCTTGAGGATGCGATTTATATCAATACCCTGCAGTATGAAAAGCTGCGGGGGCAGGTGGAGGGCTGCCGTATTTATGCCGGAATGGACGGAACCGTAACCTATATGGGATATACCGGGAGCGGTTATATTTCATGGGGCGGGCGGACGCTGATGACAGTCAGTGACAGCAGCGTATGTGCCTTCCAGTGCAGCGACACTGCCTATATCCCGTATTTTACCGTAGGAGAGACCTATACCTTTGCCACAAGTTCGGATGTGGAATATGAAACAGTGCTGGCAGAGGCAGACGCCGATGCAGGCGTATTCCGGTTTGAGCTTACCGAGACGCAGTACGGGCTTCCGCTTGGCCTGCGGGTCATGTATACGGTTGTGCTGGAGGAAAAGGAGGACGTGCTGTATCTTCCGAAGTCCGCGGTACATTATGCGGGGGAGAAGGCGTATGTGTATTACATAGACGAAGACGGTATCCGCCAGATGAAGTATATTACGGTCGGAATGGCGGCCGATATGGACATCGAGGTTCTGGACGGACTTGCAGAAGGCGACGAAGTGATTTTGCGATAACAGGAGGCCAATATGAAAGAGAAGAGAAAGGGATTCCGGCTGGCGGTAATCGCTCTTGCTGCCGTTTGCTTTGCCGGATGCGGAACAAAGGAGGAAGCGGGAGAGAGTATTCCCCTGCTTGCACCTGTGGAAGCGGTGGTTGATATTGAGACGGCGCTTTACCGGGATTTTTATACATTGAAGACAAGGGATGCGGAGCTGACGCCGCATACGGAGGAGCTTGCGTTTGAAGCAAGCGGCAGGGTTTCCAAATTGTATGTAGAAATCGGGAGCGAGGTCAAGGCAGGAGAGCTGCTTGCGGAGCAGGAAGAGGACGGAGTGAGGACAGCCGCGGCAAATGCGCTTGATAAGTATCTGTCGGAAAAGAAAGCATATCTGGATGCAGTAAAAAGCGCAAGGAAAAAGCTTGCCGGAAGCCTCAGTACAGACGAGAGGGAATGGTATGAGCTGCTGCTTTCGCAGGCGGAAGAGATGTGGGCGATGCAGGAGCCGGGACTGTGGGCAATCTGGGAAGAGGCAAGGGCAAGAGTCGGCAACAGTAAGGTGTATGCACCGTATGACGGCGTAGTGACGGCATGTGTGGCGCAGGGAACGCAGCTTGCTGCGGGACAGCCGGTGCTTGCGCTTGCAGATACGGCGAGACAGTATATTATCGTAAGCGGTTATATTGCACCGTCAGAGTACAAAACCTACCAGAGAGTTTATGCAATTATAAACGGGAAAGAGACGGAGCTTACCTATGTAGAGGAGCTGATGCAGGAGGAGGGGCTGCGCACCTATTATACCGCCGAAGACCTGAATGGCGCAAGGTTCGGAGATTTTATTCTGGTCTGCATGGTAAGCGATTTCCGGGAGCAGGTGCTTTCCGTTCCTGGAAATGCAATCTATAAAGACGGCAACGGAAGCTATGTATATCTGATACAGGACGATACCAGGGTCCGCCGGAATGTTACAACAGGGCGTAAGAACAATATTTATACCGAGATTGTAGAGGGCCTGGAGGAAGGAGACCGGATTTATGTTAAAAACTAAGGGAAGCAGAAAATGGCTCGGAGTGCTTGCATTATGTGCGGTTTTTTGTGTCTGTGCGGCACGTCCGGAGGCGGAGCCTGACGAACCTTCAGCAGAAGGAGCACAGCAGACGGGGACACAGTCAGGAATGACGATAAATAATGAAAAAAGCTCAAAGACTCTTTATACAGAGGCGCTTGAACTGGCGGAAAGCGGAATGGGCACACAGAAGTATGCCACGGTAAAGCGAGGGGATTTTGTTACAACTGCAACGGCTTCCGGCACGGTCATTTACCCGAAGCAGGAGACCATCCGCTATGATTTTCCGTATGGCAATGTTTATTTTATGGAGGATGTCGGCTGGGATTCCCCGGTCAAGGAGGCAGGGGAAGTAATTGCCCGGATTTATGTGGAGATTGACGAAATCGAGCTTGCCGCGCGGGAGCGTCAGCTGCAGCGCATGGAGGAACGCGGGGAAACGGGAGAGACCTATGAGGAATTGAAAAAAGAGCTTGTAGAAATGCAGAAGGCGGTTGAGCAGACAGAAATCGTAATGGAAGAGGACGGACTTCTGCTGGAACAGGAGTATTTGCGTTACGGAACACAGATTCATTCCTATAGTATTGTCGTAGCGGACCTCGGAGAGCAGCTGATTGAGGTGCCGAATGAAAACAAGCTGTTCCGTTACGGGCAGGAGGTAAAGGTGACAGCCAAAATAAACGGAGAAACAAGGGAAGGGACAGGGACGGTTATCACTGCTTCCGCCAATGCGCTATCCGAAGAGCTGGCAGGGGATACGGCATATATAAGACTTTCCGAAGACAGCAGGGAGCTTTATACCGGCTCTATGATTTCGGTAACGGTAGAGACAGTGCATATGGAAAATGTGTTGCTGTTAGATGCGGCAGCAACCTATATTGAGGACGGAAACCAGATGGTAAAGATAAAGGATGAGTACGGATTGCATTCCGTCGGATTCACTGCCGGCCGCAAGGGTACATCGGCGTACTGGATTGTGGATGGTCTGGAGGAAGGCACGCAGATTTTAATGCAGTAACAGGAGGATAGTATGTTTCGATTTATGATGCAAAAGCTCAGGCACAAAAAGTGGCTTGTGATATGTCTGCTGATTGGTAATATTTTGCTGGTGGCGGTAGCCGCCGGATATCCGATGTATAAGAATGCTTCCCTGCAGAGGATGCTGTCGGATGAGTTTGATGCTTATGCCGAGAAGCACGGGGAACACCCGGGTCTGATTACGATGTCGGCATCTTCCCAGAAGGGAGAGTTTAAGTCGGAGTTTCTGGCGTTGGAGGACTATTCGGCGCGCGTCTGTGATGAGATGGAGGTAGCGCTGATTGAGCGCGTGGCACACCAGAACCTGACTGCTTCCGGTGCGCTCCCTGTCTCGGACCGGGAGGGTTCGACCCGGAAAATTAAAATTGGCTCTCTTTCTGACCTGAAGGAGCACAGCAAGGTAATTTCCGGTACGATGTATTCCGAGGAGCCGGCAGAGGACGGATGCCTTGAGGCGGTTGTGACCGAGGCAGCCCTGATTGAAAAGAATCTTCTGGTCGGCGAGGAGCTGGAGTTTTCGTCGTTAAAGGATGCAGACGGCAATCTGATCCGCGTCCGTATTGTCGGCGTAATTAAAAATACTGTTGCTGATGACTTATACTGGGTCAAGGGACCGGACAGCTATGACGACGAAATATTTATTGCGCAGGATTTGTTTATGAAAAAGTTCCGCGGTGAGAATATGAACCGCTACAGCATCAGCGGGACCTGGTATGTATTAAGTGACTGCGGGACGCTGCGTGAGGAGAATGCGGTGCAGGCAAAGGAGCGGATTGACAGTCTGCTTGGGCTGCGCGGTGTCGGCAAGGTAATTAAATGTGACGGCTACGAGCAGGTGCTCCGTGATTTTGTCGGAAAAGAGAAAAAGGTAAATGCGACGCTGATGATTTTACAGGTGCCGGTGCTTGCACTGCTGGCGGCATTTCTGTTTATGATTTCCGGGCAAATGCTTTCGATGGAGCAGAGCGAGATTTCGCTCCTAAAAAGCCGTGGTGCAGGCAAGGGGCAGATTATACGTCTGTATTTTATGCAGAATCTTTTGCTGGCGGCGGTTTCCTTTGTCATCGGTCTGCCGCTCGGTATTTACCTCTGTAAGCTCATCGGTTCTTCAACCGCATTTCTTGAATTTGGTGTAAGAAGGGCATTGCCGGTGGAATTGAACGGTGAAGTGTTTGCCTACGCCGGTATTGCAATTGCGGCTTCGGTGTTGCTGACCCTGATTCCGGTCGTGAAGTACAGCGGGGTTTCCATTGTACATGTAAAGCGGAAGAAGGCGCGCTCGGAAAAGAAGCTCTGGCAGAAGATTTATCTGGATGTTGTCCTGATTGTGGTGTCCTTGTACGGCTATTACAGTTTTTCGGGGAGAATGGAGGAGCTGAAAGAAAGTGTACTGGCCGGAAAAGCGTTGGACCCGCTTCTTTATCTGAGTGCTTCCCTGTTTATGCTAGGTGTCGGAATGCTGTTTCTGCGTCTGCAGCCGCTTTTGATAAAGCTTTTGTTCCTGATTCGGAAAAAGACGTTAAATCCGGCAGGCTATGCTTCGTTTTTACAGACCATCCGTACCGGTACGAAGCAGCAGTTTATTATGCTGTTCCTGGTGCTGACAGTGGCGCTTGGTATTTTCAATGCAACGGTAGCGCGCACGATTCTTGCCAATGCAGAGCAGAATATGGTGTATCTGTCGGGGACGAATCTGGTAGTGCAGGAGTATTGGGTCAATAATGAAAATTTTATAAAAGTAGAGCCTACTGCAGACCTCATTTATGTTGAGCCGGAATTCAGCAAGTATGCGGAAATTCCAGAGGTGGAAAGTGCTGCAAGGGTTTACCGGCAGAAGGTCCAGATAAAGGACGGGAAAACGGTGCTGGCAGACGGTGAAGTATTTGCCATTAATACGAAGGAATATGGGGAAACCGTCATCGGGCAGAGCGACTTAAATGAATATTATTTAAACGAATACCTGAATGTACTTTCGACGAATGCAGAGGCAGTGCTGGTATCGGATAATTTCCGTATGAAGCTCGGAAAGTCCATCGGCGATAAGATTACCTATACGAACGCGGAAGGAAAGAGCATCGAAGGTACGATTTACGGCTTTGTGGATTACTGGTCCGGCTATGTGCCGACCAATCAGGTTGTAACGGACGGTGAGGTTATAACCACAGACAATTATCTGATTATTGCGCATCTTTCCCAGGTGCAGGAGGGCTTCGACCTTCGTCCGTATCAGGTATGGCTGAAAACCAATGCGGAGGATCTGGATTTCTTTTATGAGTGGGCAGAGGAGAACAATTATAAGTTTACCTCCATTGAGAATCTGGACAATAATCTTGCAGGAATCCGTACCGATACGCTGTTTCAGGGAACGAACGGCATCCTGACCCTGAGCTTTATCATTATACTCCTTTTGTGCGGCGTCGGCTATCTGATTTACTGGATTCTCTCCATCAGGGAGCGGGAGCTTTTGTTCGGCGTATTCCGTGCAATGGGTATGAGAAAGAATGAGATTTTGCATATGCTGATTAACGAGCAGATTTTCTCCGGCGTTCTTTCGATTCTGTTCGGTGGGGTGGTCGGCGTCGTTTCCGCAAGACTGTTTGTGCCGATGATTCAGATTACCTATGCGGCGGAAAACCAGGTGCTGCCGCAGACCCTGATTACGGACAGTGCCGATACGGTGAAGCTGTTTGCGGTAATTGCAGTTATGCTTTGCATCTGTATTGCAGTGCTTGTCCGGAACATTGCGGCAATGAAGATTACCAATGCATTGAAGCTCGGTGAGGACTAGGCGGAGAAAGGAGAATACCATGGATTGTATGATTGAAACTCAGAATTTGAACCGTATTTTCCCGGTAACCGGAGGGGAGTTCCATGCGTTAAAGGATATTTCCATTCAGATACCGAAACGCTCGCTGACGATTTTAAAGGGACGTTCCGGTTCAGGAAAGACGACATTGCTGAATATCCTCGGGGCGTTAGACCGTCCGACGAGCGGAAGTCTTTTATACGAGGGTACGGATATCTGTGATTACAGCGAGAAAAAGCGCGAGCTTTTACGGCGGAAGGAAATCGGCTTTGTGTTCCAGTCGGTGTCGCTGATACCGATGATGAACGCATTTGAGAATGTGGAGTTTTCGATGCGGCTTGCAGGAATCAAGGAAGGAAGAAAGGAACGCGTGGAGGAGTGCTTGAAGCTGGTCGGTCTCGGCGGACGTATGGAGCATATGCCGCAGGAGATGTCCGGCGGCGAGCAGCAGCGTGTGGCAATTGCGAGGGCGCTGGCACACCGCCCGAAGGTTATTTTTGCGGATGAGCCGACGGCAGAGCTCGACACGGCGACCGCGGTAGCGGTGATGAAGCTGTTCCGTGACCTGATTGAGCGGGAGGATGTTACGATTGTTATGACGACCCATGACGTCGGACTGATGTCTGCCGGAACGCTTTCTTATGAACTGGAAGACGGCGCATTAAAGGACGAGACGGCACAGAACTAACGGAGGGCAGCTATGGCAGAAGAAATTATGATTCAGGCGGATAACCTGGTAAAGATTTATAAGACAAAGGACATCGAAGTGCTGGCGCTCCAGGGGCTGGATCTGACAGTCGAAAAGGGAGAGCTGGTCGCCATTATCGGTAACAGCGGCAGCGGTAAGTCTACGTTCCTTAATATGATTGGCGGACTGGATAAGCCGAGTGCCGGGAAGCTGTTTGTGGCAGGCAAGAATCTCTTTACGTTAAACGAAAAGGAGTTAGTAGAGTATAAGCGTGACACGGTCGGCTTTGTATGGCAGAACAATGCGAGAAACCTGCTTCCGTACCTGACGGCGTTAGAGAATATTATGACGCCGATGCACCTGACGAACCGTAAGAATAAAAGGGAATGGGCACTGGAGCTTCTGGAGCTTGTGGGGATGTCCCACCGGAAGAATAACCGTTTACAGCAGCTTTCCGGCGGTGAGCAGCAGCGTATTGCAATTGCGATTGCACTTGCAAACGAACCGAAGCTTCTGCTTGCCGACGAGCCGACAGGCTCGGTTGACCGCAGGACCGCGGACTATATTTATGATTTGTTTGTCCGCTTAAACCGCGATAAGGGGCAGACGATTGTCATTGTTACGCATGATACGACGCTTGCTAAGAAGGTAAAGCGTGTGGTTGCCATCCGCGACGGTAAAATCAGCAGTGAGCGTATCCTGAAGGAAGAGTTCAGTGACTTATCCAAGGCATCTGCCGTGAACTGGCAGGAGTTAGAGGAAACCCAGGAGGAGTACGCGATTATCGACCGCGCAGGGCGTCTCCAGATTCCGCGGGATTTACTGGATAAGCTGGAACTGCCGGGAAATAAGGTAAAGCTCTCGATGCAGGAGGAGAGGATTCTGGTCGAGAAGCCGTAAGGGAGACTGGGGTTAAAAAGGACTTGCAATATTAGTAGAGAAGCGTTACAATAGGGTACGAAATAAGTAAGAGAGGCAGGAAACGGATGAAGCTGATTGCAACCGTAGATAACCATTGGGCGATTGGACATCGCGGCGGAAGGCTGGTCCGCATTCCGACAGACGAGCGTTTTTTCCGTTTTGAGACGATGTATAAAACCGTCGTTATGGGGCGGTGTACGCTGGAAAATTTTCCGGCAGGGCAGCCGCCGCGGGACCGGAATACGGTTATACTGACCCGGCGGACGGATATAAAGCTGAAGGGCGTTACGTTTGTACACAGCTTTGAGGAGGCAGTAAAGGCGCTGCAGGCATACCCGTCGGATGAGGTATATGTCATCGGCGGGGCGTCCGTGTTTGAACAGTTTCTTCCGTACTGTGACGAAGCCTTTATTACAAAAGTAGAGTATGACTATGATGCGGACAAATACCTTCCGAACCTTGATGCGGCTCCGGACTGGGTTTGTGTGGACGTCTCGGAGGAGCAGACTTATTATGATCTGGTTTATGAGCGCCGCCGTTATGTCCGTAAGAAAAGTGAGCAGGAGGACATTTTATGTTAGACATCAGAATTGAGAAGACAACCGCTCCCAAGCCGCTTCCGACTCCGGAGAATCCGTTAAGGTTCGGTACGATTTTTACCGACCATATGTTTATTATGAATTATGAAACCGGAAAGGGCTGGCATGACGCGCGTATCGTACCGTACCAGCCGGTTGTGCTCGACCCTGCGGCGATGGTGTTCCATTACGGGCAGGAAATGTTCGAGGGGCTGAAGGCGTACCGCTCCGACGACGGCAGGGTGCTTCTGTTCCGTCCGGACATGAACGCAAAGCGTACAAACAATACGAATAAAAGGCTCTGTATCCCGCAGATTCCGGAGGAGGATTTTGTGGAAGCCGTAAAGGCGATTGTAAAGATGGACGAGGCATGGGTTCCGACAAAGCCGGGCACCTCCCTTTATATCCGTCCGTTTATTATCGCGACTGACCCGTTCCTCGGGGTACGGCCGTCGGATACGTATCAGTTTATTATTATTCTTTCCCCGGTAGGTCCGTACTATCCGGAGGGGCTTGACCCGGTAAAAATCTGGATTGAGGACGACTATGTCAGGGCAGTCCGGGGCGGTATCGGCGAGGCAAAGACCGGCGGCAATTATGTCGCTTCGATGGCGGCACAGATGAAGGCGCATGACGAGGGCTACTCCCAGGTACTCTGGCTCGACGGCGTAGAGCGCAAGTATATCGAGGAAGTCGGCGCAATGAATATTTTCTTTAAAATCAACGGAACCGTGGTAACGCCGATGTTAAACGGAAGTATTCTGCCGGGTATTACAAGAAACTCCGTCATTGCGCTCTGCAAGGAATGGGGGCTTCCGGTAGAGGAGCGCCGCGTTTCCGCGCAGGAGCTGGTCGATGCCTACGAGGCAGGGACGCTTGAGGAGGTATTCGGCACCGGTACCGCGGCAGTCATTTCCCCGGTAGGTGCGCTGCGCCTCGGAGACCGTGTGATGCAGATTCAGGGCGGTGTTATCGGCGAATACAGCCAGAAGCTCTACGATACGATTACCGGTATCCAGCTTGGCAGGATAGAGGATAGCAGAGGCTGGGTTGTCGAGGTAAAATAGGAAAACAAGAGGAAGAAGAGGCGGCGCATTCCGGAGGGGGTGTACTGCCTCTTCTGCGTGTGGAAATTCGAGTACGCATATTATAATTTTCTTTACTATTTAAAGCTGTGAAAGTGTAATCATATTGACTATTTAAACTCTATGTTTTATAATTACAACGTAGTTGTTGGATTTTTAAAGAGGTATTTTTATGACTATATCAGAACAAATAAAAGTATTATGATGTGTGAGAATGAATATAAGCGTTTCAGAATTGGCACGCAGAATGGGAATGTCACCACAAAATCTGAATGCTAAGTTAAAGAGAGAAACTTTTACAATATCGGACTTAAATCAGATTGCTGAGGCAACTGGAACAATTTTTGAACGAAAATTTATATTAAATGATGGAGAATCTGTTTGATGAAAAACATTAACTTAGAAGAAGTACGTGAGAAGTATAAGAATAACCGAGATGTGATTTCGATGTTCTCAGGAGCAATGGGATTAGATATCGGTCTCGGGAAAGCTGGGCTTAATGTAGTGATTGGACAGGATTTTGAGCCTTCGTGTGTAGAAACAATAAAAGCGAATGGGCATAATGTTCTTGGAGGAGACATTAGAGACATAAAGCCGGAGACACTTTTGAAACTGACGGGATTACATGTAGGCGAACCGTTTATGATTTGTGGAGGACCACCATGCCAACCTTTTTCTACTGCGGGGAAACGACTTGGGATTAATGATCCGAGGGGAAGTCTTTTTATGGACTTTATAAGAATGATAGATTATATACGTCCGAGATTTTTTATAATGGAAAATGTAAAGGGTATAGTTTCCGCACCGTTAAAACATGTTCCGGAAAAAGAAAAAATTAAGGATAATCTGGAGCAAAAACAGGGAACAGTTTTAGATGTTATTTTGTCCGAGTTTAATAAGTTAGGGTATAAAACAGTTTATGGTATTTTAGATGCAGTAAATTATGGAGTCCCTCAATTCCGTGAACGCTTTGTATTAATAGGTAGCCGGGATAATGAGGATATATTCCTGCCGATACCGACGCATTTTCAAATGCATCAAAATCCGGATTATCGATGGAAAACAGCCGGAGAGGTTATAAAAGATTTGGAGAGTAATCCAGGGGAGTATACACCGTTAAGTGATGATAGGAAAAAATATCTTCATATGGTTCCGGAGGGGGGGAACTGGAGAGATTTGCCTCAGGAAACTATCCCAGTTGCTATGGGAGGTGCGTATAAATCTGGCGGAGGTAAAGTTGGATTTTATAGAAGACTGTCGTATGCCCAGCCTTCACCTACAATTACCACATCGCCGGCACAGAAGGCTACAATGCTTTGTCATCCAAGGCAGGACAGACCATTGAGTATAAAAGAATATGCCAGAATTCAACAATTTCCGGATGATTGGAAGTTTACAGGAACTATATCAGCACAATACAGGCAGATTGGAAATGCAGTTCCTGTTGGATTGGCCGAGGCTATTGGTAGAGCAGTTATTGCTACAGCGAATAAGACATCAACTATAGAGACGAAGCGATTCAGGGGAACCAGCGTACACAATAAAATAAAGAACGCAATGAAATTAGGAGGAAGTTCATATGATGATTAATAATTCTTATGATGAAGAAGCAGTAGTACAGACAATAGCAAAAGCTTTGGAAACATTTTATGGAACATTAATTGAAAAAATAGATTCGCTTGATATCAAAAAGGTAATCAAGAGAAAGAATCCATATTTATACCGTGCGAAAGCAATGGAGAGTGCTTCTGAGATAGTAGAATCTGTTTTAAGTGCTTTTGTTACATCCAGTGAGGAAACCATTTTTGGCAATTGTTTTTTTGAACCAATTGCTATTGCAGTAAGCGGTGGAAACAAGGCTCTGGCAGAAGGTATTGATTTGATGATACAAGATGATGATAGCAACACGATTTATGCTATTGCTGTCAAAAGCGGACCTTCTGTATTTAATGCAGATAGTAAAAAACGGCAGGAGCAAAACTTTATGGCAGCGGCCAAACTGGCACAACAGGCAAAAGCAAGATATGAAGCCTATATAGGATATTGTTATGGTAAGAAAAAAGACAGTGGAAGAGGTAAGCCAAAGATGTATCAGGAATTAGCAGGCAAACAATTTTGGGCAGAGCTTACGGGAGATGAAAATTTTTATATTAAGATAATTGCTTTTATGGGAACTATGCCGGAACAATATGTAGTTTCTTATAAGGAAAGCTATAATAAAGCAGCAAACAGATTAATTAGAGAGTTTTCAAATAGTTTCTGTAAAAAAGATGGAGCTATTGACTGGGATAAGTTGGTTGAATTTAACTCAGGAGATTAAGAAGATTTATGATATTGGGAGGTGAGTACATGAAAACTGCTTTAGATTTTTATGCAAGAGGAAAACAAAAAGAGGCGAATGCAGATGAATACGACCGCTCTCGATATTATAGTAGAGACAGATTTATTTGTCCGGAATGCGGGGAAGCAGTTCATTTGACAGGAAGTAGGTATAGTAATCATTTTGCACATTTTAAAAAGAGTGATGTATCTGCTGAGTGTGATAGACGTGTTGACGGTAGTCCAACGGATTCGGTGTATGAGAGGATAGGATTACCTATTTATATGCGAAAAAATTCTTCAGGTGACTTTTACTTATACATGGGATTTAAGGCATTACCGCCTATGCTTATGGAAAAAGCAATTAAAGAATCAATATCAGTGAAAATTGATGGAAAGAGTACATACAGAATTAATAACGAAAGATTCTCCTGTGAAGGGATTGCTTTAATACCTTTGGATTATATTCCATTATCTGGACATAAATATCATCTTTGTTACGAACCAATGAACAAGGTATATGAAGTGTTGCAGCATTGGTCTGATTATGCAGATGGTTTTTCATACGAGGGAGCTATATTTACGGTATCTGAACAAGGCGGAAAGAAAATCAGGCATGGGGATTCTATTACCACAGAGAAAACGTATTATTGGGTACGACGTCAATCACGGCTTCCAAGTTTTATTCCAGGCATTGAGATGGAAGAGTGTGGACATCTAATATTAAAGGATAATGTTTTAAATGTTTTTTGTGGCTCATTTTCGTCAAATCTTTCAGATGCAGAGTTTAATTGCCTTACATCATATTTAAGATCAAATTTGAAAATTCATCTTCTCGAAAAGCAGCCTGAATTTGTGCCAATATGGCCACCTGTTGTAAAGACAGAAGATGGTTATATTGTTAATAATAGAGAGCAAAGTGTGTATGGATACATAGTATCGGGTAATGACAATCCAAGAATATATGTTTATCAGGGAATAAGAAAAATTCCGGATGAATTAGATTCAGCCAATCATTTGATATGTGTTAAAGTTTGGGCTCAAGAGGCATTAGTTAATATTGATAGGAAATATGTTTCAAGTGGAACATTACTTTTAAAAAGACCAAGAGTCATTATAACGAACGATGTTGAGATTTATGAATTAATAGATGATAGGTATGTTTCACTCGAAAAGGAAAATGTATATAGAAATTGTAACAAGATACTGTTTAAATCCGGGCATCAGACAGACTTTATATTGGTGCGAAAGAGTGGACAAATAGAAAAGAATGGCGGTATGGGAGAGTATATTTTTGAAAACCTAAAAGACGGCGACTCAATATATGTGTTACAAAATCGATATCTTGTTAATATTCTTGCTATATTGATAGAAAAGCAACAAGGTGATATAAAAATAAGCGATGAAGAGCTATATCGTTTGCTTAGAAAATTTAAAAGGACGAAAAAGGTTGAGTTACCGTATAAATTTCGAATTCAAATATATGAAATTCAAGATAAGGTTGTGTTGTCAAGAAATTATCTTAATAATATGTTAAAAGGCAATAGTATATCTACAGCAATGATAAAGGTTTTGGAGGAAATGCTTAATGAGTAAGATTGAAATTAATTTTGAATTATTGAATTTCTTGAATGAAGAGGAAATAAATATGGTTTGCCAAAATGCGGATCTTGCTCTTTTTCTGATGCCGATAAAGGATAAACGATATGCAAAGTATGCAAAAAAATTAGGCGGATTGGATAAGAAATCTGTATTAGTACAAAAACTTTTACCAGGGATTGCGTTTAGATTATATAAAAAAGAAGAAGAGCCATTCAGGGTGGCCATCGCAACTCAATTAGGTAGATATCGGGGAAAATTTATTGAGGCGATAACAAGTGTGGAGCCGCCTATTTGCGTAGATGATATAAAAGAATATGATGCAAAAGCTGTGGCAGAGTTGTATTTCAAAATTTTGGATATTTTAGCTACAGATATATCAGTAGATTTGTTTTTTATTTTTCTTAAACTACAGGATGTTATAATTGAAGAGAAAACTCGTCAAAGTGTAGAAAGGGAGATAGAAAATATCCGCCAGACAAAGGAACTTGAAACGAAGTATAAGGAAGAAATTCAGAAGGCAGTAGAGGAGCAGGAGAAAAGGTTATCAGTAGAATTTGAACAGCAAAAATGTGATTTAAGGAAACAAATTGAAGAAAAAAATGCACTATGTAAAGAAATTCAAGAGAAGCTGAATGCTACAGAACAAAGATTGCAAAAATATGAAAATATAACGCAGGCCGAAAGGAAAAAAAGAGAAGAGGAATGGCTCTCTGAATATGAAAGAGAGCTTGTAGCAAGAAAAGTGGCAGATGATACACAACGGAAAAAAGCTTCTGATGAAGCTAAAGCAAATTATCAAAATTTATTGTCTGCGCTTGAGGCAGAAGCGGAGAAAAAGAGCGCAGAACTGAAGAAACAATATCGTAAACAATTAGTTTCTTCTAAGGAGATGCTGTTCAACGAATTGGCAGGACTTAGATTACAAGTGGCTGAATTGATTGGTAAGAAAAAAATATTAGATACACAGGTTGATAATCTTGAACAAAGAAAGAAGGAACTTGATAGTTACATTCAGGAATTAAATGTTATTGAAGATAGATATTTTGAATCGTTTGAACAAAGAGTTATTGAAAGAAAAATAGATTCTATCATATTTAAAAAATTAGGATACGAGAATCAAAGGAATAATACAAATTCAGATATACCTTTGGTTTTTTCAAATCCGTCCGATGTTATTGTAATACCAGCGAGACAGTTTAATGAAAACGCAGAATATGGAGAAGATGTAAGTTCTATAGAAGATTTTTTTGAGGATTATAAGACAAATATATCGTTATATTTTGATAATGAAACAGAAATTGCTGGTTCAGTTTTGGCGGCTATTTTAAACGCAATGGGAATAATTGCAATTGATAAAGTATGTAGTTATCTATCCGAAGCACTTGCAGCTTTGCTGGATGAAAGTTCGCCATTGGTAATTAATGTTGATTCAGAAAAAGAGAGCTTGAAGACACTTGTTGATATTGTCAATGAAAGTGAATCTCGGGTGGTATGCATCAAAGGAATTTTAGATAATTATAACGAGATTCTTTTTACAAGAATATGTGAAGTATGTAAAGAAAAATATTTGTTCTTTTCCGTATCCGATTTGAAAAACTTAGAAATGATGTCCAAAGCAATGTTGAATTATGCAATCGTGATAGATGCGGAAAATGAACTTCACTTTCTGGTGGATGGTTATATTCTGATAGGTAATCATGAGTTGAAACCATTTATGCCCGAACTTGATATGAGGAAGAGTCAGGAAATATATAAAAAGACATTTAGTAGACTGGTAATGAATGATTATATAAAAAAGTCAGCTTCAATTGAGTATAGTAACTTGTTGCAATTGTATTTCGCACTTGTAGGAGGAAACACATTGGGTGAAATTATGCAGAAAGGTATTATATGTGCATGTGATATATGTTCTGAGGATGAAAATTTAAGTGATATTTTAAGTAAGAGTGGAATAACAATTCCGGTGGTATAGGTAAGTGATTATGGAAAATGATGTTTTAACCAAAATGGCACAGGACATGCGAATAAAACCGTATGCTGGAGAATCGCAGACTAATTATACAGGAAGAATTATTTATTGTGCATTATGTCATTGGATGAGATATGCCGTTATGGATGAAACAACTCAGAAGTATGACAGAAAAAGCAAGACATACGTATTAAGCAGGATGGAAGAATTACTGGGTATTATGTCAGATGCATTTCCGGTGTGTAAAAAGTGGATTTTTAAAGACTTGAAAAATCCGGTTGATGGCGATGAATTAGTTCGAGCATTAAGAGATAAAATGTTAGCCGCCGGAGAATTATTGGAAGTTGATGAATTACGGAATATTGGATTACCGATATATGAGAAACGTTATTGTACCAATGATTACGATAGAGTGACTGGTTTATCAGAAGAAGTAAGTAAACTGGAGCATGTTGGGGTAACCAGAATCGTTCGTATTGATCGTATTGAGGAAGATAATGAAAATAGAGTCCCAGTGGATAAGATTGATATTGATGAATATATTGACTGGATATATGTAGGGGCGTCATGGACTGAATGCCACAACGTAGATGCATTTGAGTATTTTAATCCGTTTAGTAAGAGACCGCCCTATCAATCATGGATAAATGCAGTTCCAAATAACGAAAAGAGAATTCTGGCAAGACTGACACTTTACAATGGCCTACATGAATACTATTTGATAAAAAAGGAACATGATAGATACTGGAGTTCACTGATTACAACAGTATTAGCTGAATGGAAGGAAGAAAGAAGAGTGTTATTAGCGCTTCGAAAACATGCCGGGAATCCAATGCAGGCTACATATAATGAAAGGGATACAGTGTACTTGTTAAGTTTGTATTGTGGTTTGCCATTAAGAGAGCAGACGATAATAAATACATATTGCTGGCCGTTAAATTCAATGGATGATAAATATAATTATGTTATACCCAGCTTTATATGGGAGAACATAAGAAATATTATTACAGATAGTTTAGGTATTAATCTTAAGGAGAAAAACTAAATGGATGAATACAGTATTGAAAATACGCATGAGGCTTTAAAGCAGAGATTAATCGACTATGTTGAAACAGCATATTTTGGAAAAAATGATGAACTGCGTGAGTTGTGCAGAACTGAATTGGAAGCACAAGGAGTAATGTGGAAAGAACCATATATTGAGGCAAATCCGGCTTATAAGTTACTTCATAATGGAATAGAAAGTGCAGATATTCCAGTGGGCATAAAGGTAATATTAAAGCAGATGATTGAGCGTAAAATGGGTGTGTATAAGAGTCCGTATGCTCATCAGGTTCAAGCTTTAGAAGGATTTTATAAGCAACGTGATTTGTTTGTTGCTACGGGTACCGGTTCCGGAAAAACGGAATGCTTTATGTGGCCAATGGTAACCAAACTCATTAATGAAGCAAAATGTAATCATAATTCATGGAAACAGCGTGGTGTAAGGGCTATGATGCTGTATCCAATGAATGCACTTGTATCAGATCAGTTGGGAAGATTGCGGCGTATGATAGGAACAGCATCATTTTATGATATGTTTATTGAATACACTGGTGTTTCCAGAAGGCCTCAATTTGGTATGTATACCGGTAGAACTCCATATGCAGGTGAAATTAGGAGAGAACAAGATAAAGCTCTTTCTGACACATTGCGTTCAAATTTGATTGCGCGTGATGAAGAAACTGTAAATCAGCTGAAGAAGATGGGAAAATTTCCTGCGAAATATGATATGGAGAAATTTACAGATGGTTTGCTTGAAGGGAGGCATGTGACGGATAATCGTGATGCAGAAATGATAACAAGATTTGAAATGCAGGGCAATACGCCAGATATTTTGATCACGAACTATTCTATGCTTGAGTATATGCTAATGAGGCAAGAAGAGCAGAGCATTTGGGAAGATACAAAAAAGTGGCTTGAGCAAGATAAAGATAATAAATTGTTGTTTATTATTGATGAAGCACATATGTATAGAGGTGCTCCTGGCGGAGAAGTTGCGCTATTGATAAGGCGTTTTCTGCATAAGTTAGGGGTTAAGAGAGAAAAATTACAGTTCATATTGACGAGTGCAAGTATTCCGCAGAATGAAAATGCTAAAGTTGAAAAATTTATTTGCGATTTGACTGCTATAGATGGTTCGGAATTGCATAAGATTCAAATTATTACAGGAGAGCGTGAGCAGATACAATATGAGTGTAGTTATGATGTGGCTCCGAAGCAAATTGCTCTATTTGATGTTGATTCATTACATTCAGAGGATAGGTTGACCGCCATAAAGAAATTTGGAGAAATTGTAAATTTAGATGTAAATAATTGCAATTTTTTAAAAGAGGAAGAGGTTGAGCAGTGGCTGTATGCAGAATTAGTAAGGCTTAAACCGTTATTGAAGATCATGGAAAATTGCCGAGGGAAGGCAGTTTCTTTTGCAAGGCTTGCTTCAAATGTTTTTCCGGAAGTCTCAGAAGATATTGCACAAAAAGCAGTAAGTGTATTATTGTCAGTAGCTCCGATGGCAAAAAATGAAGAAGGTCAAGTATTATTTCCATCCAGATTACATATGATGTTTCGAGGAATAAGAGGGATTTACGCGTGTGCTAATCCTAATTGTTCAGAAAAACATCATGATTCAGATATGCCTTTGGGAAAAATATACATAGGCAATCATGATGATGTATGTAAGTGTGGCGGAAAAATTTATGAATTATTGAATGATAGAACTTGTGGGGCATTATTTTTAAAAGGATACATTGATGAAGATGAACCACAGGCTCGTTTCGTATGGAATAAAAAAGGTATTGTCACGGATAAAACTTTTAAGGAAATACATTATTATATAATTCCTGAAAATGCACAATTTAAGGTCAGAAAAGATGTTAAGACAGGGTGGTTGAATTCCATTGCAGGACGTCTTGAAATGGATGATGGACATGCAGGAGAACCGCAATATATGCATGTTGCCTTCACACTGAAAAGCCCTAAAGATACACCGAATATGTATACTTTTTCAACATGTCCTCGATGTGGAAAAATGCACTTACATACAACGGACTTTTCAACAAAAGGAAATGAACCGTTCTTTCATCTTGTTTCAGAGCAGTTGATGATACAGCCTCCAATGATTACTGATTCCAAGAAATTGGAATTCACCCCAAACGCGGGAAGAAAAGTATTATTGTTCTCAGATAGCAGACAGAGGGCAGCTACGTTGGCAAAAGAACTTACATCCGTTGCTGATGAAGATGCGATGAGAAAAGCATTAACGGTTTCGACCAAAGAACTCCAAAAATGGGCAGACAGTACCAATCATGAAGCAAGTATGGATTTGCTGTATGTTGCATTTCTGAAAGTTGCGTTGGATAATAAATTAAGCTTCTTCTATGGTGAGGACGAAAAAGATTTGCATGACCATCTTCAGGAGATGAAAGAGGTTATTAATAGACAGGCTCAGAGAGGCGGAAGAAGAAATCGAAAGATTAATTATGAGGATTTAAAGAAACAGCGATTTGCAACTGTACCGGAATTGTATTCGAGATATTTGCTTAAAATTTTATGTAGTAATTTCAGATCTTTTACTGATTTGGGGTTGTGTTGGATTGAACCATGTAATGGAACTTTGCTTGATGAGGTTTTAGATGATCTTGAAAGAGATGAAGTGGGGATTAGTGAAGAACAGTTCTTTGGATTATTTTCAGCATGGTGTGCTGAAATTTTAACGGATAGTTATGCATATGATTATGATATAAATAGAAATGTTAGAAGAAGTCTGACAAATATTCCTCGTTTTGGTATTGAGATTGATGGAAAACTTCCTGCTCGTTTTGAAAGGCTATTAAAAGTAAATGGAATAGAGCTGGATAAACAGAAATTAATTTATAAAGGCTTGTGTAAGTTTACCCAAAAAGGTAGGGAGGAAAATGATAGATTGTTTTTGAATCCACAAGTTATTACCTTAAACTTTGATTCTGAACATGTATGGTATAAGTGTCCTGCTTGTGGTCGAGTATTTCCGTATACTCTTTGGAATAAGTGTGTCTGGTGTTGTGAAGGAACACCAGAAGTTATGACTCAAAATGAGTTTGAAGGGCTGGAGTTTTGGAGACAACCCATTCTTGACGCTGTTGCAGGGAAGAAAGATGCACTAATGACAAGGATTAATACAGAAGAGCATACAGCACAGTTGTCACATAAAGATCAAAGAATTGATATGTGGTCTACTACCGAAGAGTATGAGCTGAGATTCCAGAATGTTTATATAGATGATAAGGGACCGGTTGATATTCTTAGCTGCACGACTACGATGGAAGTAGGTATTGATATCGGATCCTTAACTGCTGTGGGATTACGAAATATTCCACCTATGCGTGAAAATTATCAACAGAGAGCAGGTCGTGCGGGAAGAAGAGGGTCCGCAATATCAACAATTATTACATATACAGATAATGGACCTCATGATAGTTATTACTTTAATAATCCACAAAAAATAATAGCTGGTGAACCGCGTCACCCATCAATAGATATCGATAATAGAAAACTGATATACCGACATTTGAATGTTATTTATGTATCTGAATTTCTGAATAAGTATGATACAGCGGCAAATACGGTAGGTATCATTGAATTTTTTGATTTGTATGGGGAAGAATTTTTGGCTTTTGTACAAACAAAAAAATTTGCAGACGATGAGATTAAATCTCTGGTTCCTAAGTCAAAAAGAGAATTTATAGAAGGACAGAAACTAGAATTCATAGATGCAGTAAAAGTACTATCGGAAAAGATAAAGGCTTTCAAGGATGATTACTATGATTCAAATGACAACGAAAAGAAGTTATTGGATGTGTTTTTGGAAGAGGGAATATTCCCAACCTATTCATTTCCAAGAAATGTTGTTGGTTTTAGTATTGAAGATAGCAAAGGAAGCAAGGTGGAACAAGAGCCAGATAGAGCATTAGATATGGCAATCAGTGAATATGCACCAGGAAGGCTGATTGTGGTAAATAAAAAGACATACAAGTCAGGTGGTATTTATAATTTCCATTCTAAATTCAAGGATGAAGATAAAGAGCATCCGGCAAGAAAGTATTTTGAAAGTAAAGAGTATTATAAGCCGTTGTTTTATTGTGAAAACATGGCATGCAATTGGGTTGGATATGAGAATCCGGGGAAGAAATGTTTGTTTTGTTTACAGGAAAGTATAAAGTACCAGCATGTTATTAAGCCTTGGGGATTTGCTCCGATAGACGGAAGTAGCATAAGAGAAGCGGAGGCAGAAGCAGAGATGTCATGGGCTGAATTACCGAGTTATGCGTCTCCGATAAAAGATAATGAAATGAAGCAGTCGAGTGCTTATGAACTGGTAAGATATGGTCGATTGGTTGATCAACCACTTACGATACTGAATCAGGGACCTGAAGGAAAGGGCTTTACAGTATGTGAAGATTGCGGAGCTGCTGTCCCGGGGGATGACAGATTTGGACTTCAAAAAATCAGACCACCGTACAGACATCCGAGATTAAGAACTCGTTGTACACATCCTGATAGCAGCATTACAAATGCATTTTTGGGGCATAACTTTTTGACTGATATGATGTTGATTGAAATAAGCTTGGATTCTAAAAATGTTAATACTAGACAGGATGCTTTGTGGATAAAAGGTGCCGCACAAACACTTTCTGAGGCAATGGTGTTGGCTGCTGGTCAATTATTGGATGTTGAATTTAATGATTTGAAAGGCGGATATCGTTTACGTTATGCGCTAGATAAAGTATGTGTTGATATTTTTCTGTTTGATAGTTTATCGAGTGGAGCTGGCTATAGTTCAATGCTTGCAGGACGTATCGCAGATTTAATGGAAGAAACATATAAAGTGTTAGAATGCAAAAATCATTGTGCAACAGCTTGCCATGATTGTTTGAAACACTATTGGAATCAGAGAGTGCAAAATCTACTTGATAGGCATTTGGCGAAGCAGTTACTTGACTGGAGCAAAAATAAAAAAAAGGCAGGGTCAATTCCTTATAACAGGCAAGTAACTCTTATCAAAGGAATAAAGGAGATGGCAAGTTTAGAGGAAGCAGGATTTGATATTGTTTTTCAAAACAATAAAATCTATGGCGTAAGGGGAGGTAGAAAAACGGAAATCTATGTGCATCCTGCAATGTGGAATCCAGATGACAGGATGATACCTAATGGAGCCATTCCGATTTCTGATAAAATAATTGTGAATTCTATGCCGCATGCTTATTCTATTATTAGGAATAGCTTATAAATATTATTTCAGGGCACTTTCCTGGTAGAACTGTACTCTCATTGTGGTTGATATTTCAATGTACAAAAAACGACCTAAAAGCTATATGTGTTTGATATAACACATTTGTTAGATTTGCAATTTGATGAAGATGTTGAAAGAATATTGTAATCAAAATTTAATAGTTATAAGGATGCATTTTTGAATAATCCGCATCATAACAGGAGTAATCATGCAAATTAGACGATAGTCCTCCATATGTTTCGGCGACCATCGAGAGGTGGCGTTTCTCATTGCAGATGCCGAACCAGATGATTGATTATAAGAAAGAGGTAATCATCCTGTTTGTACATGCCTTTTTCGTCTGTTCTTGCAAACATTCCCGCTTTCTGTTATACTACCATTATTATGGAGGTCTGTGCTTTCGGGTGCGCAGACCCGGACGTGAGTTAGGGAAACGCTGATGAAAGCGTTTCCCGCGCCGGATTTGCGTTGCGAAGCAACATTTACCCCTGCAAATCCGTGCGCATCCGCCGGAGGCTCTGAGGAAGCGATGATTTCATCAGCGCTTCCTTAGTTTACAATTTACAAGGCGGGGCAGATAGGTTCCATCTTGTTTGAAAGAGAGGATTTTGTATGGCAGCGGACCAGACAAAGATTAGGAATTTTTGTATTATTGCGCATATCGACCACGGGAAGTCCACACTTGCGGACCGGATTATTGAGAAAACCGGCCTGCTGACAAGCCGTGAGATGCAGGCGCAGGTGTTAGATAATATGGAGCTGGAGCGCGAGCGCGGCATTACGATTAAGGCGCAGACGGTCCGGACGGTGTACCGGGCAAAGGACGGGGAGGAGTATGTATTTAATCTGATTGATACGCCGGGGCATGTGGATTTCAATTACGAGGTATCCCGTTCCCTTGCGGCATGCGAGGGTGCGATTCTGGTAGTGGACGCGGCGCAGGGAATCGAGGCGCAGACGCTTGCGAATGTATATCTTGCCCTGGACCACAATCTGGACATCATGCCGGTCATCAATAAGATTGACCTGCCGAGCGCCGACCCGGAGAGGGTCAAGGCGGAGATTGAGGACGTCATCGGGCTGGAGGCGCAGGACGCCCCGCTGATTTCCGCAAAGAACGGCGTGAATATCGAGGATGTGCTGGAGCAGATTGTCGCGAAGATTCCGGCGCCGAAGGGCGACCCGGAGGCACCGTTAAAGGCACTGATTTTTGATTCGATTTATGATGCCTACAAGGGAGTGATTATTTTCTGCCGCGTGATGGAGGGGAGCGTGCGCGCAGGCACGCCGATTCTTATGATGGCAACCGGGGCGCAGGCGGAGGTGGTTGAGCTTGGGATTTTCGGACCGGGACGTTTTATTCCGTGTGAGGAGCTTTCTGCCGGTATGGTAGGCTATATCACCGCGAGCTTAAAGAACGTAAAGGACACCCGTGTCGGCGATACGGTGACGAACGCAAAGCTTCCGTGCAGCGAGGCGCTGCCCGGCTATAAAAAGGTAAACCCGATGGTATACTGCGGAATGTATCCGGCGGACGGGGCAAAGTATCCCGACCTGCGGGACGCGCTGGAGAAGCTCCAGCTCAATGATGCGTCGCTGCAGTTTGAGCCGGAGACCTCCGTCGCACTCGGCTTCGGCTTCCGTTGCGGGTTTCTTGGGCTTTTGCATCTGGAGATTATCCAGGAGCGTCTCGAGCGGGAATATAACCTTGACCTTGTGACGACCGCACCGGGGGTTGTCTATAAGGTATATAAGACAAGCGGGGAGGTCGTGGAAATTACGAATCCGTCCAATCTTCCGGATCCGTCCGAAATCGAGCATATGGAGGAGCCGTTTGTCAGCGCGGAGATTATGGTAACAACGGAGTTTGTGGGTGCGATTATGAAGCTCTGTCAGGAGCGCCGCGGCGTGTATCTCGGTATGGAGTATATGGAGCAGACGAGGGCGCTGTTGAAGTACGAGCTGCCACTCAATGAAATTATTTATGACTTTTTTGACGCCTTAAAGTCCCGTTCCCGCGGGTATGCGTCGTTTGACTATGAGCTGAAGGGCTATGTGCCGAGCGAGCTGGTGAAGTTAGATATTCTCGTGAACCATGAGGAGGTGGACGCGCTTTCCTTTATCGTGCATGGGGAAACCGCGTATGAGCGCGGCAGGCGGATGTGCGAGCGCTTAAAGGAGGAAATTCCGAGACAGCTCTTTGAGATTCCGATTCAGGCTGCCATCGGCAGCAGGATTATCGCAAGGGAGACCGTAAAGGCAATGCGCAAGGATGTGCTGGCAAAGTGTTACGGCGGCGATATTACAAGAAAGAAAAAGCTTCTGGAAAAGCAGAAGGAGGGCAAGAAGCGGATGCGCCAGGTTGGCAGCGTGGAGATTCCGCAGAAGGCGTTTATGAGCGTGTTAAAGTTAGACGAGGAGTAAGCGGAGCGCCTATGCGGCGTCCGGGACAAGGAACGCGGACAGCGTTCCAAGGGTCTAAGGAGAGGGAAAATGAGAGGAAAAGAGGAAGCGGTAAAAAGGCCGCTCGGACTGTATATTCATGTCCCATTTTGTGTAAGGAAATGTGGGTATTGTGATTTTTTATCGTTTTCGTCGGAGGCGGAAACGAGGGAACGCTATACGGAGGCGCTCTGTAAGGAAATCCGTGCGAATGCGGAAAATGCGCAGGGGTATCTGGTGGAGACAATTTATTTCGGCGGCGGTACGCCGTCGGTGCTGACGACGGAGCAGCTCGGACGGATTTTTGCGGCAGTGCGGGAGACCTTCGAGGTACGCGGGTTTGAGCGTGAAGCGAAGGCAAAGAAAAAAGGGCTGTTCCGGAGAAGGCAGGCGGAGGAGGAGACAGGCAGTCTGCCGGAGACGCCGGAGGAGCGCGCGGAGCGTGTCAGAAGCGGGGCGCTTGCGGAGGTTACGATTGAGGTAAATCCCGGAACGGCGGGGGCGGAGCAGCTTGCAGCGCTTTACGGGCTTGGCTTCAACCGGCTCAGCATCGGCCTGCAGTCCGCGGTGCCGGAGGAGTTAAAGACCCTTGGCAGGATTCATACGAGGGAGGAGTTTGCTGCCTGTATGGAGGCGGCAAGGGCGGCAGGCTTCCGGAATATCAGCGCGGACCTGATGTCCGGGCTTCCGGGACAGACCAGGGACTCCCTGACGGAGAGCATCCGCTTCCTTTTGGAAAAGCAGCCGGAGCATATTTCCGTCTACAGCCTGCAGCTTGAAGAGGGAACGCCGTTTTACCAGCGCTACGGGGAGGGCGGCAGCGAGAGGGAGCTGTTGCCGGACGAGGAGACCGACCGGCGGATGTATGAGCTGACCGGACGGCTTCTGGCAGAGGCAGGCTATGAGCGGTATGAAATTTCCAATTATGCAAGGCCGGGCTTTGAGAGCAGGCACAACAGCTCGTACTGGCGCGGAACGGAGTATCTGGGGCTGGGGCTCGGGGCGTCTTCCCTGATGTCCAATGCACGCTTCCACAATACCACGGTTCTGGAGGAGTACCTTACCAATGCAGGGGAGCCGCATCTGCTCCGCTCGGAGGTAGAACGGCTCGTGGAAAAGGAGCTGATGGAGGAGTTCATGTTTCTGGGGCTCCGGATGTGCCGGGGTATTGAGAAGGCAGAGTTTAAACGGCGGTTCCGCTGTGAGATTGAGACGATTTATGGTGATGTAATGAAGCGTCTTACCGCACAGGGGGTATTGGCAGAGGCGGACGGCAGGGTATTCCT
Source organism: uncultured Lachnospiraceae bacterium (assembly GCA_910579465.1). Lineage (GTDB taxonomy): Bacteria > Bacillota > Clostridia > Lachnospirales > Lachnospiraceae > SIG307. The sequence goes on from CAJTUB010000002.1 coordinate 48,473, forward strand.
GACCGGACGCGGCATCGACGTCAGCAACGTGGTGCTCGCGGAGTTTTTGCTGGATGAGTTTGTACGAAGGTAGAAGTAAGGACAGAAGCAAAGCAGGGTAGTGCAGCTTTCTCCTGCCCGGAAAGGAGCCGTGAAATGAACAACAGGCGTTTTTGGCAGTGTTATCTGATTTCATCAGCCGTTATTGCGGCGGCATCCGTTTACCCTGTTTACATGGGAATCCGGGTGGCGGCTGAAATCGTCCGCAACGGCACCGTACCGATAGAAAGCTATCCGAAATATATTATCCCGTATACGCCGGTTTCTATCGCGCTTATCTTCGGGGTATTGCTGATTCCGCTGTTCCGGAGGCTGTTTAAGGGATGGGACTTCCTTTGCGGCGCGGTCTTTTCCACCGGAATTTTCTTTGCTGCCGAAAGGCTGATGGAAACGAAAATTCTTGTCCAGGCGGTAGAAGCAGTTCCCCTTGAGAGCTGGCAGATGAGTATGTGCTATGTTCCGCCGCAGCAGTATCAGACGAGGACATGGCAGGCGGTGGATATCTTGCTCGGGGGCTATAGCCCTGCGTTTAAGCTTCATTTTTATATTATTTCGATTGTACTTATCCTGTCCCTGCTCAACTGCTTTTATGGCTTTGCCAGAATGGCTTATCTGGGGGATACGAAAAGAAGGGCTGCCCTGATGATACAGGCAGCAACCAGCCTTTCCTTTTTAGGGATGTGTATCTGGGCATGCTTTACATCGTTTTATCGTACCGGGGAGCTTGTGGTATCCGCCCTGTCTGCCGTATTGATGGCGGTGTTTTTTGCCCTGCTGGGCATTACCGTCGGGGTATTTGCAGGCTCGTTTACGCTGGGTAAGGGGAAGGGACTATCCGTTCTGCTCCCGGCGGGTATCGCCGTCCTCACGACGCTTGGCATGTACGCCGGGGAAATGATTTTACTGAACGGGAACCTGTACCGCTTCGGTTCGGGATTTTTCTTTGAAGGAATCGGGGCTATGGTAATTGCCCCGGTCGATTTGCTTGTCATACTGGGCGCGGGAGGCATCACGGCGTTACTTTGCAGGCTGCTGAATGCGCAAAAGGGAAGCAGATAGCAAAAGCATATGGTAAAAAGGAACGAAAAGCGGGTTTTCTGCAAAGAAGCCCGTTTTTTCTAATTTTTTTCAGGTTACCACTTGACAAATCATTCCCGTGGTGCTATTTTATAGTCAAACGATATTAGCACTCCACTCAAATGAGTGCTAACAAAGGCGGACAAAGAAGCCAGACAGCAGCAACAGCCGGGACGGCGGAAAGGAGGGAACCGGTGGAGCTGGATGAGAGAAAGCTTAAGATATTGCAGGCGATTATCAGGAATTATCTTGAAACAGGAGAGCCGGTCGGTTCCCGGACGATTTCGAAGTTTACGGACCTGAACCTGAGTTCCGCAACGATACGGAATGAGATGTCGGACTTAGAGGAGTTAGGCTATATTATCCAGCCCTATACCTCTGCAGGCCGCATTCCTTCGGATAAGGGCTACCGCCTGTATGTCGATACGATGATGCAGAGCCGGATGCAGGAAGTAGAGCAGATGTGGGATGCCCTGAATGACAAGGCGGACCGGATGGAGTCACTGCTCCAGCAGGTGGCAAAGCTTCTGGCGGTGAATACGAATTATGCTACGCTGGTGACCGGACCGCAGTACCGCAGCCGGAAGGTAAAGTTTATCCAGCTGACCGACGTAGATGAGGAGCAGCTGCTTGCCGTTATTGTTCTGGAAGGGAATATCGTAAAAAATAAAATCCTACCTTTGGCGGCAGGGCTTGGCAGGGAAGATATTTTAAAATTAAATATAGTGTTAAATACGTATTTACAGGGACTGGATATGTCCGAGATTAATCTTTCGGTCATTGCAAAGCTGAAGGAACAGTCCGAGGGGCTGGGGAATGTCATCAGCGACCTTCTGGATGCCATTGCACAGGCAATCAGCGAGGAGGAGGACATTCCGGTTTATACGAGCGGTGCAACGAATATTTTGAAGTACCCGGAGTTAAGCGACAGCCATGTGGCGGGTGACCTGCTTTATGCGCTGGAGGAAAAGAAGGCGCTGACTGAGTTTATGAATGAAAACAGTGAGGAACACGGGATTCAGGTCTATATCGGGCAGGAGACGTCCGTGGAGTCGATGAAGGACTGTTCGGTCGTGACCGCTACCTACGAGATTGAAGAGGGGATTTACGGACGCATCGGCATTATCGGTCCGAAGCGCATGGATTATGAAAAGGTGGTCGGAACGCTGCAGACGTTAAAGAGCCAGCTGGACGACATTTTTAAGAAGAATAAGGAGTAGGCAGGAAAGGTGAAGGAAATGGAAGAGAACGAGGTAAAGGACTTGGAAGAGACGATAGAGGAAACGGCAGAGCAGGCTGCGGAAGAGGCAGAGGAAAGCCGGACGGCGGAGGATGCCGCCGATAGGACAGGGGAAGCGGCGGAGAATGAGGACGCGAAGGACGAGGGAAAGGGAGAAGCCAAAGAAGGAAAGGGCTTCTTTAAGAAGAAGGAAAAGAAGGATAAAAGAGACGAGCAGATTGCAGAGCTGAATGATAAGGTGCTGCGCCAGATGGCGGAGTTCGAGAATTTCAGGAAACGTACCGAAAAGGAAAAGTCGCAGATGTTTGAAATCGGTGCCAAAAGTATTGTGGAAAAGCTGCTCCCGGTGTTAGATAATTTTGAGCGCGGGCTTGCCACGGTTTCCGAGGAGGAAAAGAACGGCGCGTTTGCGCAGGGAATCGAAAAGATTTACAAGCAGCTTGTTACAGAGCTTGCAGAGGCAGGCGTGACGCCGATTGAGGCGGTAGGCAAAGAGTTCAATCCGGATTTTCATAATGCGGTGATGCACATAGAAGATGAAAATTTTGGTGAGAATATAGTGGCAGAGGAGTTCCAGAAAGGCTATATGTATAAGGATTCCGTCGTTCGTCACAGTATGGTCAAGGTTGCAAATTAAAATTATTTTATAGGAGGACAAAGACATGGGAAAGATTATCGGAATTGACTTAGGAACAACAAACTCCTGTGTAGCAGTAATGGAAGGCGGTAAGCCGGTAGTAATCACTAATACGGAGGGCATCAGAACGACCCCGTCCGTGCTGGCGTTTACAAAGACCGGAGAGCGTATTGTAGGCGAGGCGGCAAAGCGTCAGGCAGTGACAAACTCCGACAAGACCATTTCTTCCATCAAGCGTCATATGGGTACGGATTACAGGGTAGCGATTGACGACAAGAAGTATTCCCCGCAGGAGATTTCCGCGATGATTCTGCAGAAGCTGAAGGCAGATGCGGAGAGCTATCTCGGCGAGAAGGTAACGGAAGCAGTTATCACGGTTCCGGCATATTTTAACGATGCCCAGAGACAGGCGACCAAGGATGCCGGTAAGATTGCAGGTCTTGACGTAAAGCGTATTATTAACGAACCGACCGCGGCTGCGCTGGCGTACGGCCTGGACAATGAAAAAGAGCAGAAGATTATGGTATACGACCTCGGCGGCGGTACCTTCGATGTTTCCATTATCGAAATCGGCGACGGTGTTATCGAGGTACTGGCGACCTCCGGTGATAACAGGCTTGGCGGCGACGACTTCGACGAGCGTATTACGAGATATTTTATTGATGAGTTCAAGAAGGCAGAGGGAGTGGACCTGTCTACGGATAAGATGGCGCTCCAGAGATTAAAGGAGGCTGCGGAGAAGGCAAAGAAGGAGCTTTCCTCCCAGATGACTACGAACGTCAACCTTCCGTTTATTACGGCAACGGCAGAAGGCCCGAAGCACTTTGATATGAATTTAACCAGAGCAAAGTTCGATGAGTTGACCCATGACCTTGTAGAGCGGACAGCAGTTCCGGTGCAGAATGCGTTAAAGGATGCCGGACTTTCCGCTTCCGAGCTTGGCAAGGTGCTTTTAGTCGGCGGCTCCACCCGTATCCCGGCAGTACAGGATAAGGTAAAGCAGCTGACCGGACACGAGCCGGCAAAGACCTTAAACCCGGATGAGTGTGTGGCAATCGGCGCTTCCATCCAGGGCGGCAAGCTGGCAGGCGACGCAGGTGCAGGCGATATTCTTCTTCTGGATGTAACCCCGCTCTCCCTTTCCATTGAGACGATGGGCGGCGTGGCAACCAGACTGATTGAGAGAAATACGACGATTCCGACGAAGAAGAGCCAGATTTTCTCCACTGCGACGGATAACCAGAGCGCAGTAGATATCAATGTCGTACAGGGCGAGCGTCAGTTTGCGAAGGATAACAAGAGTCTCGGACAGTTCCGTCTCGACGGGATTCCGCCGGCAAGAAGAGGCGTTCCGCAGATTGAGGTTACGTTCGATATCGATGCCAACGGTATTGTAAATGTATCCGCAAAAGACCTCGGTACCGGAAGGGAGCAGCATATTACGATTACCGCAGGCTCGAACCTGTCCGATGCCGATATCGATAAGGCGGTAAAGGAAGCTGCCGAGTACGAGGCACAGGATAAGAAGCGTAAGGAAGCAGTAGAAGTCCGCAACGATGCCGATTCCATGGTATTCCAGACAGAAAAGGCGTTGAACGAAGTCGGCGATAAGATTGCGGAAAGCGATAAGAGCGCAGTCGAGGCAGACCTTGCGCACTTAAAGGAGCTTGTAGAAAAGAGTAACCCGGAGGTAATGTCCGAGGGCGAGGTTGAGGATATCAAGGCGGCAAAGGAAAAGCTTATGGCGAGCGCACAGTCCCTGTTCACAAAGGTATACGAGCAGGCACAGGCAGGCGGTGCAGCCGGAGCCGGTCCGGATATGGGCGCGGCAGGCGGAAGCGGAAACGCAGCGGATGATGTCGTAGATGCGGATTACCGGGAGGTGTAACCCTCCGGGAAGAGGTCGGAAAAGAGCTATGGGGCTGCCGCAAGGAGCGCGGCGGCCCCATAAATGTGCTTGAACGGAGGAGTTAAGATGGCTGACAGTAAGCGGGATTATTATGAAGTCCTTGGCGTCTCGAAGAACGCCACGGAAGATGAAATAAAAAAGGCATACCGCCAGACCGCAAAGAAGTATCATCCGGATATGAACCCGGGAGATAAGGAGGCGGAGGCAAAGTTTAAGGAGGCTTCCGAAGCGTATGCAATTCTGAGTGACGCGGAGAAGCGGAGACAGTATGACCAGTTCGGGCATGCTGCATTTGAGCAGGGCGGCGGCGGTGCCGGCGGGTTTGATTTCTCCGGTATGGATATGGGGGACCTCTTCGGGGATCTTTTCGGCGATTTATTCGGCGGCGGAAGAAGCCGCCGGGCGAATAACGGACCGCAGAAGGGCGCCAATGTGCGTACCGGTATCCGTATTACATTTAATGAGGCGGTTTTCGGGACACAGAAGGAACTGGACCTGAATCTGAAGGAAAAGTGCGATACCTGCGGCGGGAGCGGCGCAAAGCCTGGAACGCAGGTAGAGACCTGTAAGAAGTGCGACGGCAAGGGGCAGGTAGTCTATACAAAGCAGGCGTTGTTCGGCATGATGCGGGAGGTGCAGACCTGTCCGGACTGCCGGGGAACGGGAAAAATTATTAAAGAAAAGTGTCAGGATTGTTACGGCAGCGGCTATGTAACGAAGCGTAAGAAGATACAGGTAACAGTGCCTGCCGGGATTGACAACGGGCAAAGCATCCGCGTACGCGGCAAAGGTGAGCCGGGAGTCAACGGAGGAGAACAGGGTGATTTGCTTGTAGAGGTAGCGGTAAGCAGCCATCCGATTTTCCAGCGTCAGGATTATGATATCTATTCTACCGCACCGATGTCCTTTACGCAGGCGGCGCTTGGCGGCGATGTACGGATCAGTACGGTGGACGGCGATGTACTTTATACGGTAAAGCCGGGAACGCAGACGGAGACCAAGGTCAGACTCCGCGGCAAGGGCGTGCCGACGTTACGGAATAAAGAGGTCCGGGGCGACCATTATGTAACACTGGTAGTCCAGGTGCCGTCGAAGCTGACCTCGGAGCAGAAGGAGCTTTTGGAGAAATTTGCGGAGGCCTCCGGGGAGCGTGATACGGAGAGCGGTGAGAAAAGCGGAAAGTCCGGAAAAAAGAAGTTTTTCGGGAAGTAAAGAGAAAGCAGGTAACCGGAGTTTCCGCATTTTCTGATGTACCTGGGAAGTCCCAAGGGGGAGTCTCTGTACGGGATTGATTTTTGCATTTGTCCGAAGGACCGCGGTTTTAGCGGAACCGGAATCGCCTCTTAGTACCGCTTAGGCGCGAGGACGCACCTGAGCGGCTTAGCGGTACTTAGAGGAAGTCTGGCGGAGCGTTGCGCATGCAAAAATCAATCCTGTACAGAGGCTCCCACTCAGGGAAAAAGAGCAGGAAAGAGCGGAAACTTAGGAAGGTAAGGCAGGGCTGAATCAAGAGGAAGCGGCAGTCCTGCCTTTTTATGCACACGCCGCGGAAAGGAAGTTATGCCCTTACGGGCATCCGCGGCGGCGCGGCAAGTAGGGGAAGATGGCTCTTCCCTGCTCGATTGTCAGGAAGCATAACGGAGGGGCATGATGAAGTGGATTAAAATGGAGTTAAAAACGACGACAGCGGCGGTAGACCTTGTCGGCGCAATGTTAGAGGAGCTTGGGGTGGAAGGAATCGAGATTACGGATTTTGTGCCTCTTTCGGAAGAAGATAAAAGGAAGATGTTTATTGATATCCTGCCGGAGCTGCCGCCGGACGACGGAAGCGCGAAGGTAAGCTTTTATCTGGATACCGGTACGGATATTGAAGCATTGAAGGCAAATATTGCGGAGGGACTTTCGGAGCTTGGCCAGTTTGTGGATACGGGGAGCGGGGAGCTTACCGTATCCGAAACCGAGGACAAGGACTGGATTAATAACTGGAAGGAGTTTTTCAAGCCGTTTCGTGTCGACGAGAGTATTGTTATTAAGCCGACCTGGGAGGAGCTTACCGAAAAAAGACCGGATGACCTGGTGGTAGAAATTGACCCGGGGACTGCGTTCGGGACGGGGGCACACGAGACGACAAAGCTCTGCATCGGAAGTCTGAAGAGGCATGTAAAGCCGGGTGCCGCGGTGCTTGACGTAGGCTGCGGCAGCGGAATCCTGTCCATTATTTCCATGCTGCTTGGCGCACGGTATGCCGCGGCGGTCGATATTGACCCGGCAGCAACAGCGGTAACAGTGGAAAATGCCGGTGTCAACGGTCTTTCCGCAAGGCTCTGTGAGAAGGCTGCCAACGGGCTTCCGGTATTTACGGGGGCGGCAGACAGGATTGAGGTGGCGGACGGTAATGTGCTTGAGGATAAGGCGTTCCGCGCCGCACTCGGCTCTGCCTCTTATGATATTGTCGTGGCGAATATTTTAGCGGACGTGATTATTCCGCTCTCCGGCGTCGTAAAGGAGTTTATGAAGCCGGATGCGCTGTTTATCAGCTCCGGCATTATCAATACAAAGCAGGAAGCGGTGGAAGCGGCGTTATGTGAAAACGGCTTTGAGATTCTCGAGGTCAATGTGCAGGGTGACTGGGTATCGTTTACGGCAAGGGTAAAGGTATTGGCGTAGGCGCAGGAGGCGCCTGCGGTGCACGGAATGGCAAGGGTAAAGGTATCGGCGTAGGTGCAGGAGGTGCCTGCGGTGCGCGGAACGGCAAGGGTAAAGGTAACCGGCGTAGGTGCAGGAGGCGTCTGCGGTGCGCGGAACGGCAAGGGCATTTTGGAAAGGGGAAGCTATGTATCGTTTTTATATCGGGGCATCACAGAAGCAGGGGGATACGATTGAAATCACGGGGGAGGATGTCAATCATATCAAAAATGTGCTGCGTATCCGGAACGGGGAGCAGTTTATTTTGTGCGACGGGGCAGGAACCGACTATCTGTGCGAGCTGACAGGGATGCGGGAGCGGAATCTGCTTGCCGCCGTTTTGGAGGAGCGCCCGTCAGAGACGGAGCTTCCGGTGCGGCTTGTGCTGTTCCAGGGACTCCCGAAGAAGGACAAGATGGAGCTGATTATCCAGAAGGCAGTGGAGCTTGGCGCGGCGGAAATTGTGCCGGTAGTGACAAAGCGCACGATTGTAAAAACAGAGGGCGGCAGGGAGGAAAAGAAGCTTGCCAGATGGCAGGCGATTGCCGAGAGCGCGGCAAAGCAGTCGGGCAGGGGCGTAATCCCGGAGGTCGCTCCGGTCTGCACATGGAAAGAGGCTCTTGCGCAGATGGAAAATATAGAGTATAATTTGATTTTGTACGAGAATGCACACGGGATGCGTCCGTTAGCGGAGTGCTTACAGGCTGCCCCGAAGAAAAAAAGCATCGGGATTTTTGTAGGACCGGAGGGCGGCTTTACGGAGGAGGAGGCGGCAGAGCTTCTTGCGAAGGGGGTGGCATGCCTTTCCCTCGGCAGGAGGATTCTGCGGACCGAGACGGCAGGACTTTCCATGCTGTCGGCGCTGATGCTTTCGATTGAGTGTGCAGGGGAACAGGAAGCTCCGGCCTGCGGGGCGGAGCAGGAATAGAATGCGGGAAAAGGAACAGGAGAGCGCATGGAAGCATATTTGGATAATGCGGCAACGACGCGGATCGACGGGGAAGTGCTTGCCCTGATGAACCGGGTATATCAGGAGGATTTCGGGAATCCGTCCTCCCGCCACAGGAAGGGGATGGAGGCGGAGCGCCATATAAAAACCGCAAAGGAGCGGATTGCAGCGACATTAAAGTGCAAGCCGGAGGAAATTCTGTTTACGTCCGGCGGAACAGAGTCAAACAACATGGCGCTCATCGGGACCGCGCTTGCCAATAAGCGCAGGGGAATGCATATTATTACGACCTCCTTTGAGCATGCCTCCGTGTATGAGCCGTTGTTTTTTCTGGAGGAGCTTGGCTTCCGTGTAACCTACCTTATGCCGGGACCGGACGGGAGCGTTTCCGTGGAAGCGCTGAAGGAGGCACTTTCGCCGGATACGGTGCTGGTTTCGGTAATGGCGGTCAACAACGAGGTGGGGGCGGTACAGGATGTCGCGGCGTTCGGCGCGGCGGTAAAGGAGTATCATCCGGAGATTGTATTTCATGTGGATGCAATTCAGGCATACGGAAAGTACCGGATTTATCCGAAGCGGCAGAATATTGATTTGCTTTCGGTCAGCGCCCATAAGCTTCACGGACCGAAGGGCTGCGGCTTTTTGTATGTCCGGGAGAAAACGAAGATAAAGCCGCTTTTGTATGGCGGCGGTCAGCAGAAGGGCATGCGTTCCGGGACGGAAAACGTGGCAGGGATTGCGGGGACCGGGCTTGCGGCGGCATTGGCATGTGAGAGGACGGAAGAGGTACAGAAGCATTGTTATGCGCTGAAGGAGTATTTTGCACAGGGGCTGTCGGCGCTTGACGGTGTAACGGTACACCTGGCGGACCAAAGGGGCGGGGAAGCCTCCGGCGGAGAGGAGCAGAGGGAGCGTCTGCACCGTCTGGCGCCGCATATTATGAGCGTCGGGTTTGCCGGGGTGCGGAGCGAGGTACTGCTGCATGCGTTAGAGGAACGGGGAATTTATGTTTCCTCCGGCTCGGCGTGCTCCTCCAATCATCCTGCGGTAAGCGGCACGTTAAAGGCAATCGGGGTAGACAAGGAGCTTCTGGACGCGACGGTGCGGTTCAGCTTCTGTAAGGATACTACACAGGAGGAACTGGAATATACGCTGGCGGTATTAAAGGAGCTGCTGCCGCAGCTCAGGCGCTTTTCACGCAGATAAGCGGGGGAAGGCTTCTGACAGGGAAAAGAAGGAGGATTTATGTATCAGGCTTTTTTAGTAAAGTACGGTGAAATCGGCTTAAAGGGAAATAACCGCCATATTTTCGAGAATGCGCTGCGGGACCGCGTGCTGGAAAAGTTAAGCCCTTTGGGGGAATATAAGGTGACCCGTGAGCAGGGAAGGATTTTTGTGGAATGCCCGGAGGGCTACGATTACGAGGATACCGTCGAGGCTCTCGGACGCGTGTTCGGTGTATCCGGCTTTTGTCCGGTAGAGGTGGTAGGGAGTACCGAATGGGAAACCGTAAAGCAGGCTGTGGCGGATTTTGTGGAAAAGATGTATCCACGGAAGGATTTTACGTTTAAGGTGGCAGCAAAGCGTGCGGACAAGCAGTATCCGGTGACTTCCCCGGAGATGTGTGCCGATATCGGAGGGTATCTATTGGAACGTTTCCCTGAGCTTTCGGTGGATGTGCACAATCCGCAGGAGGTGATTACGGTAGAAATCCGCAACCGGGCGTATCTGTATTCTAAAGTATTGCCAGGACCGGGCGGAATGCCGGTCGGAACGAGCGGAAAGGCAATGTTATTGCTTTCCGGCGGGATTGACAGTCCGGTGGCAGGCTATATGATTTCCAAGCGCGGCGTGGAGCTGGAAGCCGCTTATTTCCATGCGCCGCCTTATACGAGTGAGCGTGCGAAGGAAAAGGTAGTGGACCTTGCCAGACTTGTGAGCCGTTATACCGGACCGATTCGTCTGCATATTATCAATTTTACGGATATCCAGCTTGCCATTTATGAGAGGTGCCCGCATGAGGAGCTGACGATTATCATGCGCCGTTATATGATGCGGATTGCAGAGCATTTTGCAAAGATGGGCGGCTGTCTTGGTCTGGTGACCGGGGAAAGCATCGGGCAGGTGGCAAGCCAGACCATGCAGAGCCTCCTGACGACGAATGCAGTCTGTGAGCTGCCGGTATACCGGCCGTTAATCGGCTTTGATAAGGTAGAAATCATAGATATTGCAAAGAAGATTGGTACGTTTGAAACCTCGATTCTGCCATATGAGGACTGCTGCACGATTTTTGTAGCAAAGCATCCGGTGACAAAGCCGGTGCTGCCGGTGATTGAAAAGTCAGAGGAAGTGCTTTCCGGCGTGATGGAGGATTTGGTAAAGACTGCGATTGAGACGACGGAGACTATCCTTGTAGAACCGTAGAGGAAAGCTTTTGGGAATGCCCGGCGGCTGCGTCAAAACCGTGCGCCTTCGGACGAATGTAAAGCGGAACCGGCGCGAAATGCCGGGCTACAGGAAAGCCCCCTGAGGAAAATGGGATATGGAAAAAGGAGTATAAGAGGATAAATACAGGAGGATATAAGAAAAGAGACTGCGCTTGGTGCGGCAGCCTCCCCGTCTGTAACAGATACCTTTGTTGCTTTATTACTCTACGATATAAGGCGCCAATGCTGCCAGAATATCGTCCAGGTTGTCCTGTGCATGGACATTCAGGTCAATCGGCTTGGAAAGGTCTAAGCTGAAAATACCCATGATAGACTTGGCATCAATGACGTATCTTCCGGAAACTAAATCGAAATCGGAATCAAACTTCGTAATTTCATTTACGAAAGCCTTTACCTTGTCGATGGAGTTTAAAGAAATTTTAACGGTCTTCATAGTAGAGCCTCCTTCTTTATATTTTGACTATAGATTACTCTTTGTGAGCTAGCCTTATACCTATATAGTACCGTTTGAAGCTGGAAATGTCAATATAAAACAAATAAAAAATTCAGGGGGCTGTTGTACGGAGTGCAACGGCGGCTTAGTACAAAACTTTATGGAAGGAGGGCGGCAATGGAAAAAGAGGAAAACAGGACAATGGCAGGAAAACGGGTTGCCTTTCTGACGCTCGGCTGTAAGGTAAATTCGTATGAGACGGAAGGAATGCGGGAGTTGTTTTTAAAGGCTGGTGCCGTGGAAACAGAGTTTGAAGAGGAAGCAGATATTTATATTGTCAATACCTGTTCCGTGACCAACATTGCCGACCGGAAGTCCAGACAGATGCTGCACCGTGCAAAGAAAAGAGGAAACGGCGCGCTCGTGGTGGCGGCAGGGTGCTATGCACAGGCGGCAGGAGAGCGTCTGGGAGAAAAGGATGGCGTAGACCTTGTCGTCGGCAATAACCGGAAAGCAGAAATTGTAGAGCTGGTGGAAGCCGCGTTAAAGCAAAGGGATGCAGAGCACAGCCATGCCCTTTTGGATATTGCAAAGGAGCGGCGGTTTGAAGAGCTGCCGATTGAGACGGTAACAGAACGCACCAGGGCGTATATTAAGATTGAGGACGGCTGTAACCAGTTCTGCAGCTACTGTATCATCCCATATGTGCGCGGACGGGTGCGTTCCCGCGGGACGGCGGAGGTGCTTGCCGAGATAAGGCGGCTGGCAGCGGAGGGCTACCGGGAGGTAGTGCTGACCGGGATTCATCTTTCGTCTTATGGTCTGGACAAGGGAAAAGGCACCGGAGCGGATGCGGAGACGGCTTCCGGCTTCGATGCGGCACTTGCCGCAGGGGAGACTGCAGAGGAAACCGTGCTGCCGTTACTTGCCCTGTTAAGGGAGGTGCAGAAGCTTCCGGGAATCGAGAGAATCCGGCTCGGCTCACTGGAGCCCAGAATTATGACGGAAGCATTTGCAGCGGAGCTTGCAACGCTGTCAAAGCTCTGCCCGCACTTTCATCTTTCCCTGCAAAGCGGCTGCGATGCGACGCTGAAACGGATGAACCGGAAGTATACAACCGCGGAGTACCGGGAGGCGGTCGGGCGGCTGCGCCGCTATTTTGAACGGCCGGCAGTGACGACGGATATCATTGTCGGCTTTCCGGGCGAGACAGAGGAGGAGTTTGCGGAGACGATGCGCTTTGCAGAGGAGATTGCATTTTCCAAGATTCATATTTTCAAGTATTCCAGACGTGCGGGAACTGCAGCGGACCGGATGGAGGCGCAGATACCGGAGCCGGTAAAGACACAGCGCAGCGCGGCGCTGTCGGCACTGGAGGAGGAACTGGAGGAAGCTTACCGGGAACAGTTTGCCGGGGCAATGGAGCCGGTGCTGTTTGAGGAGGAAATTCAAATAGACGGAAGGCGTTATCTGACCGGACACACAACGCGCTATCTTAAGGCGGCACTCCCGGCAGACGGGCAGCATATTCCGCGGCCAAATGAAACCGTGCCGGTCCGGCTGTCAAAGCTGCGGCTCAGGGATTCTGTTGTGGCGGAGCCGGTGCAGGAAGGGCTTTAAACCGCCCGGTGGCGTCCCCGCACCTGACCAGCTCTGAGGAAGCGCTGATTAAATCACCGCTCAGAGCCTCTGGCGGATGGCAGGCGTGCGAAATGGAATATCGTCAGCCAGGCTGACCCGCACGCCGCCGCAAGAACGCCAGAGGCGTTCTTGAATAAACGTAAGTCCTTCGGACAAATGCAAACGCAAGTAGCTCATAGTCTGCGGAACTTTTCCGGGGATTCAAAAAATGCAGAAACTTAAGATGGAAATGTATTGAAATTTTTCCAAAAATATATTATCATAAAGTCTAATAGGACAAAAGGCAGCAGTGATTTTTGACAGAGGAGCGCAGACTTATGCATGAGGTGAATCATACACAGTTTTTTAAGGTGGAAAAGAATACCGCGCCGAACGTGCGGGAAATATTAGCGGCGGTACATCATGCACTGACAGAGCAGGGGTACAATCCGGTAAATCAGATTGTCGGTTATATTATGTCCGGTGACCCGACGTATATTACCAGTTATGAGAATGCGCGGAGCCTGATTATGAAAGTAGAGCGCGATGAGATTATTGAAGAGCTTTTGTGCAATTATATTAAGCGGGAACTGTAAGGTTTGGCCGGTGTGATATGAGAGGCAGGTAAGATATGCGGATTATGGGTCTGGATTACGGGGCGGCAACGGTCGGCGTTGCAGTCAGCGATGAGCTTTTGCTTACTGCCCAGGGGATAGAAACCATCCGGAGGGAGCAGGAGCTGCAGCTCCGCAAAACTTACCGGAGAATTGAGGAACTGGTACAGGAATATGAGGTAGAGAGGATTGTAGTGGGCTTACCGAAGCACTTAAACAATTCCATCGGGGAGCGTGCAAAAAAGGCGGAGGAGTTTGCGGAGGCACTGAGGCGGAGAACGGGGCTTCCGGTAGAGATGCAGGACGAGCGTCTGACGACGGTTGAGGCGAACCGTACCTTAGAGGCAGGCGGTGCAGGACTGAAAAAGAAGAAGGCAGTGATAGATAAACTGGCAGCAGTTTTAATATTGCAGGGATATTTAGACCGGCTGAATTATGGAAAGGAAGTTTAAATGGAAAGAAAGCAGGATACCGTTACGTTTCTGACGGAGGACGGCGACGAGGCAGTATTTCATGTGATAGAAGAGACCCGTATCAACGGGACGGATTATCTTCTGGTACTGGATGATATTGAGGATGAGGAAACAGAGGCATTGATTTTAAAGGATGTTTCAGCGGAGGGAGAGCCGGAGGCAGTTTACGAGATTGTAGAGGATGAGAAGGAACTGCAGGCAGTTGCAGATTTGTTCAGTGAGATTTTGGAAGACACGGAACTGGTAATGAGTAAGGAATAAAACAGGCCAGGAATCTCCGTTTTGTTGCGGGATTTCGGGTTTGTTTAAGAAAAAAAGGGAATAATTTATTAAAAGCTGCATTATAAAACAGAATAGAATCCGGAGGCTTTCCCATAAGCATCCGCGGGCTCCGGCCCCGGCCGTCATAAAAAGGACGGCGGAGCCGGGGTTGCCGCGTGTGTCAGGAGGGCATACGGTGTCAGGGCGTGCGTGATAAAATTTGCGAGGGCTTTTTGAAAGCTTTGTTTTACGATGCACCAAAACAGGAGGTAGCATTTTTGAGAAGAAGAGGAGTCAGGGCAGCAGTGGCTGCACTGGAGGAAGAACAGTTTTTAAAAGAGGATATAGTAAGTAAGTCAAAGCTGAGGATTATCCCGCTTGGCGGACTGGAACAGATCGGCATGAACATTACGGCGTATGAATACGAGGACAGTATCATTGTCGTAGACTGCGGTCTGGCGTTTCCGGAGGACGATATGCTTGGTATCGACCTCGTTATTCCGGATATTACGTATCTGAAGGAGAATATAGATAAGGTCAAGGGCTTTATCATTACCCACGGGCATGAGGACCACATCGGCGCGCTGCCGTACGTCTTAAAGGAGCTGAACGTACCGGTTTACGCGACGAAGCTGACGGTCGGTATTATTGATAACAAGTTAAAAGAGCATAGTCTGTTAAAGACGACAAAGCGTAAGGTAATTAAATACGGACAGTCGATTAACCTGGGGGCGTTCCGGATTGAGTTCATCCGTGTCAATCACAGTATTGCGGACGCGGCGGCGCTGGCAATCTTTACGCCGGTAGGGACGCTTGTGCATACCGGCGACTTCAAGGTGGATTATACACCGATGTTTTCCGATACGATTGACTTACAGCGTTTGGCGGAGCTTGGGAAGAAGGGCGTATTGGCGCTGTTAGCAGATTCTACGAATGTAGAACGCCCGGGCTTTACGATGTCGGAGCGCACGGTGGCAAAGACGTTTGATACGATTTTTTCGGAAAGCATGAACCACCGTCTGATTGTTGCGACCTTTGCTTCGAACGTGGACCGCGTACAGCAGATTATTTACACGGCGGAGAAGTACGACCGCAAGGTCGTAATCGAAGGGCGCAGCATGGTGAATATCATCTCGACGGCGGCGGAGCTCGGCTATATCAAGATTCCGGAAAATATTATGATTGATATTGAGCAGATTAAAAATTATCCGGATGAAAAGCTTGTGCTGATTACGACCGGCAGCCAGGGAGAGGCAATGGCAGCGCTTTCGCGGATGGCAAATTCCACCCACAAGAAGGTTTCGATTGTGCCGGGCGATGTGGTGATTTTAAGCTCGCATCCGATTCCGGGCAACGAAAAGCAGGTATCCAAAATTATCAATGAGCTGACAAGGAAGGGCGCAAAGGTGATTACACAGGACACCCACGTTTCCGGTCACGCCTGTCAGGAGGAAATCAAGCTGATTTATGCGCTGACGAAGCCGAAGTATGCGATTCCGCTGCACGGGGAGTATCATCACCGCGTGACGCACGGACAGCTTGCCCAGAGCATGGGAATTGACAAGGAGCGGGTATTTATTCTCTCCTCCGGGGATGTGCTGGAGCTTGACGAAGAGAACGGAAACGTCGTGGATAAGGTAGAGGCGCAGGGGATCTTCGTGGATGGTCTCGGGGTCGGCGATGTCGGGAATGTCGTTTTGCGCGACCGCCAGCATTTGTCGGAAAACGGCCTGCTGATTATTGTCCTGACGCTGCAGCGGTATACGAACGAGGTTCTGGCAGGACCGGATATTGTTTCCCGCGGCTTTGTCTATGTCAGGGAGTCCGAAAACCTTATGGATGAGGCAAGGGAAGTCGTTATTGACGCGCTCGACCGGTGCCTCGCGAAGAATATGTCTGACTGGGGCAAAATTAAAAGTATGATGAAGGATTCCCTGAGCGATTATCTCTGGAAAAAGATGAAACGTAACCCGATGATTCTGCCGATTATTATGGAGGTGGATGCGTAATTATGGCAAAGCAGACACAGCATTCAAGAGCGGCACTTGATATTATAGGCTATCTTCTCGGAATTTTGCTGAATTTGGTTTTTTATGCCGTTGTTGCATTCGGACTCTATTTTGTTGCAACAAACGTATATGAATTTTCCTATCAGGTGTTCGGGGACCGTGTATGTGAAGCTGCGCCGGGGCGCGATGTGGAAATCCGCATTACGGAAGGGGAATCGACAATGGAAATTGCCGAAGACCTTTATATGAACAAGGTAATTGTCAACAAATACACTTTTTATTTGAAAACGCGGCTGTTTGATTATGCGATTATGTACGGGACGTTCCGGCTGAACACCTCCATGACCTATGACGAGGTGCTGGCGGTCATTACCGACTTATCAAACGCAATACCGGAGGAAGGCACATGATTATCAGTGAACGGCTGTCGGAGTATTTAAAGGCATTGGAATGTGATTTGCCGGACTATCTGGACCGGCTGGAGCAGCAGGCACTTTCAGACGAGGTGCCGATTATCAGAAAGGAAGCGCAGGCATTGCTGCGTTTCCTTTTGTGCTTGTTAAAGCCGGAGCGGATTCTGGAGGTCGGCTGTGCGGTCGGCTTCTCTGCCGCCTTTATGAGTGAATATATGCCGGAGGGCGCGACAATTACCACGATTGAAAAGGTGGAACAGCGTATCCGGGAGGCAAAGAAAAACCTTGCGGGGATTCCGAGGGCGGGACAGGTAACGCTGCTTTGCGGCGATGCGAAAGAAGTATTGCAGGAGCTTTCCGGAAAGGGGGAAAGCTATCCGTTTATCTTTATGGATGCGGCAAAGGGGCAGTATATGAACTTCCTGCCGTATCTGCTAAAGCTTCTCCCGGAGGGCGGGCTTCTGATTACGGATAATGTACTGCAGGAGGGGACAATTGTAGAGTCCAAGTATACCATACCGCGCAGGGAGCGCACGATACATATGCGGATGCGGGAGTATGTGTATACGTTAAAGCACATGGAGGAGCTGGAAACGGTGGTGCTGCCGGTCGGGGACGGTATGACATTAAGTGTAAAGAAAGGCACGAAACGATGACGGATGCGAGAAAAAAGCCGGAGCTTCTGCTTCCGGCAGGGAGCCTTGAGGTATTAAAAATTGCGGTGAATTATGGCGCAGATGCAGTGTATATCGGCGGCGGGATGTACGGGCTGCGTGCAAAGGCGCGGAATTTTTCGATGGAAGAAATGGAGCAGGGGATTGCCTATGCCCATGCGCACGGCGTCAGGGTCTATGTGACCGCCAATATTACGGCGCACAACCGTGACCTTGCGGGCGTCGGGGCGTATTTCGGGGAGCTTAAGGAACTCAGGCCGGATGCGCTGATTATTTCGGACCCGGGCGTGTTTGAGCTTGCCAAGGAGCTTTTGCCGGAGACGGAGCTTCATATCAGCACGCAGGCGAACAATGTCAATTACATGACCTTCCGTTTCTGGCACCGTCTGGGCGCAAAGCGCGTGGTATCGGCAAGGGAGCTTTCCCTGGAGGAAATCGGGGAGCTGCGCCGGAATATTCCGGGGGACTTGGAAATTGAGACATTTGTGCATGGTGCCATGTGTATTTCCTATTCGGGCCGGTGTCTGCTTAGCAATTATTTTACGGGACGGGACGCGAATCTCGGCGCATGCACACATCCGTGCCGTTGGAAATATTATATCATGGAGGAGACCAGACCGGGCGAATATCTTCCGGTGTTTGAAAACGAACGGGGAACTTACATTTTTAACTCGAGGGATTTGTGCATGATAGAGCATATCCCGGAGCTGGTTGCGGCGGGAATCGACAGCTTTAAGATAGAGGGGCGCATGAAGACCGCGCTTTATGTTGCCGCCGCGGCGCGCACCTACCGGCAGGCAATCGACGACTATTTTGAAAGTGAGGAAAAGTACAGGGCGCGTCTGCCATATTATCGGGAGGAAGTGTCCAAGTGTACCTGCCGCAGCTACACGACGGGCTTTTTCTTTGGTGCGCCGGGAAGTGATGCGCAGGTCTATGAAAGCAATGAATATCAGAAGGAATATACGTATCTCGGTTTTCCGCTCAGGGTCACGGAGGACGGGAGACTTTATATGGAACAGAGGAACAAGTTCTGCGTCGGTGATACTGTGGAGCTCATGGAGCCCCGAGGAGAAAACCGTCCTGCAAAGGTGCTTGCCATAACGGACGAAGACGGGAATGCCATGGAAAGCTGCCCGCATCCGCAGCAGATGCTGTATGTGACACTGGACCAGAAGGCAGAGCCGCTTACCGTTTTACGCAGGAAGGACAGCTGTTTATAAATTAGTTTATAGTGCGACAGGCACGGGTCATGTTTCCGCGTCATAGTCTGTTAGAAAGAACGGACGGAGGCATGGCGTGTTATCCTTTCCCAAACCGCTTGATGCAAAAGAGGAGGAGTCGCTGTTCGCCGAGTTTCGTGCGGGGAAAAAGGAAGCAAGGGATTTGCTGATTGAGCACAATCTTCGTCTGGTGGCACATATCGTGAAAAAGTATACCCAGCCCGAAAAAGATAATGAGGACCTGATTTCCATCGGCACGGTAGGTCTGATTAAGGCAGTGGACACCTTTGATGAAAACAAGGGCATCCGTCTGGGAACGTATGCCGCACGCTGTATTGAAAATGAACTGCTGATGTATTTCAGGGCAGGCAAGAAATCAGCAAAGGAAGTGTACCTTTACGACCCGATTGGAACGGATAAAGAAGGAAATGCCATCAGTCTGTTGGAGATTATCGAAGCCGAAGAGGAAGACTACACGGACAGGGTAGAAAAAAAGGAGAAGCTTTCCGTGCTGCCGCGGCTGATTGAAGAAATCCTGGAGGAACGGGAACGGGAGATTATTGCGCTGCGCTACGGCCTTCTGGGTGGCAGGGAAATGACGCAGCGGGAAATTGCAAGCCGCCTTTCCATCAGCAGGAGCTATGTGTCGAGGATAGAAAAAAAAGCGTTGAAAAAGCTAAAAGAGGAATATGAAAAGCGGGAGCGGTAGAAGGTGCAGTATAGTGAGGCGGGAGTGGAAGCCGGGACAGAAGGATACCGGAAGGCGCAGAAGAGAAAGGAAGGGCGCAGGCGGATGGCAGAATCTTTGTATGAAAAGCTGAAAGGGTATGACAAGACCATGCTCCCGATGCATATGCCGGGGCACAAAAGGAACCTTTTACTTTCCGGAGCAGGGGGGTATCTGGAGGCGCTTAGTGCGGATTGTGATATCACCGAGGTTGCAGGCTTTGACAATCTGGCGGAGCCGGAGGGGATTCTGCGCGCCATAGAGGAGCGCACCGCTGCGCTCTGGCACAGCGACGAGGCGTATCTTCTGGTCAACGGAAGCACCTGCGGGATTCTTGCGGGCATTTATGCAACAGTGCGGCGCGGCGGGACGGTAATTGCAGCAAGGAACTGTCATAAGTCAGTCTATAACGGCCTTCGTCTGCGAGAGGCAAAGGTAGTCTGTCTTTTGCCGGAACAGGACATGGAAACCGGTGCCTGCGGTCCGGTGACGCCTGCGGCAGTGGAGGAGGCATTGGAGCGCAACCCGGAGGCTCAGCTTGTCATTCTGACCAGCCCGACCTATGAAGGAGTGGTAAGCGACGTGGTGGGAATCTGTGAGGCAGCGCATGCCAAAGGGGTTCCGGTGCTGGTGGACGCGGCACACGGGGCGCATTTCGGGTTCGGCTCGTTTCCGGAAAGCGCGGTCTCCTGTGGTGCCGACCTTGTAGTACAAAGCCTGCATAAGACACTGCCCTCCCTGACGCAGACGGCAGTCGCGCACCGGAGCGGGAAGCTGGTTTCAGGAGCAGCTTACCGGGAAGCAGTGAATTTGTTCCAGACAAGCAGCCCGTCGTATCTTCTGCTGGCTTCCATCGAAGGTTGTATCAGGCTTCTGGAGGAAAACGGGGAAGCGCTGTTTGCAGACTGGCAGGAGGCGCTTTCGGAGGCGTATGCGCAGGCAGACGCGTTAAAGCACCTTACGCTCATCGGGGCGGAAAAAAGCAGGACAGGCAGGGCAGGAGGCAGACCGGGAGAAAACAGTTACTCCGGAGCCGGAAAGCCCGGACTTCTCCGTGACAGGAGCAAGCTCGTGGTGAGCACTGTCTGGACGACGCTTTCCGGGACGGCACTGATGGAGCGGCTGCGCAGGGAGTATCATATCGAGGCGGAAATGGCGCAGGAGCAGTATCTGGTTGCCATGACCGGGATGGGAGATACCAGGGAGGGACTTTCGCGTTTCGTTGGGGCGCTTCTGGAAATTGACGCCGGGTGCCGTCCGGTGCCGGGGAAAAGGGCGCCTTATCCGGCGCTGCCGGTCTGCCGTCAGGGTATGGCGGAGGCGGAGGAGCTGCCGTCGGAGGAATGCCGGATTGCGATGTCTGTCGGGAGAACGGCAGCGGAGTATGTCTGGGCGTACCCGCCGGGGATCCCGCTTTTGGTGCCGGGCGAGGAGATTTCGAAAGAAATGGTGGATTTTTTGCTGCACAAGGAGGAGGGCGGCGTGCGCCTGCACCGGACAAGCCGAGGGGCTGAAGGGTGGCTGCGGGTACACAGCATCCGGTAGGATAAAAGGAAAAGGGAAAGGGTCATAGGTTGAAGGGGCTGCTGCGCAAGGCGCGGCCTTTTTTCTCTAATCATACAACGGAAGGGATTCTGCCCGTTTGTAAGAATCCGAAGAACATTTATCTAAACCTCAGGTTGAGTTTTCCTTTTTCAACTTAACTTTGCATGTATTGAAAAATGGATTTTGCGCACATATAATAAGAGAAAACTGCCGGTTATTCTTTCGGAAGACGGACAAGTCCGGGAGAGCAGGGAGCCCGGGAAGAAGGAGATTAGAATGTTTGATAACAGGAAAGCAGGGAAACAAATAGCGCTATTAAGAAAAAGCAAAGGGCTGACCCAGGAGGAGGTTGCGGAGCGGTTAAACATAAGTCCCCAGGCGGTCAGCAAATGGGAAAATGGTCGTGCGATGCCGGAGCTGTCTGTGCTGGTGGAATTATCGGAATTGCTGGACTCTACAATCGACGGAATCCTCTTTCCTGCCTCCCGGCCTGCAGTAAACGCCAATTTTGAGTATACGCTGCTGCCCTATGCCCCGATTGCAGAGTTTACAGGGAAAAGCTGGCCCCGCAGCATGGCAAAGCCGGCCATCCTTTCCGCCGTAAAGCTTTTTATGGGACTTGAAAAGCACATGGATTCCATGAACCGGCAAATAAACGATGATACGGAATATGTCCTCCAATCCGCATTTTCCTCTATCTGCTTCGGATATTCCTGGGAACCTGAAAAGGTTTTGGAAGATTGTCTTATGGTATATGGATTGACTGCTGAGGTTCATAGACGGACAGACTGTTCCGAAGAAGAGTTTATTCGTCTGGCAGTAGATACGATTTCAGGCGGATATCCGGTTCTTGTTATCCCGGACGAATATACTGATATGATATTGGCAACGGGCTTTTCCAATCAGGGAAAGATTTTAAGAGGCCTTCCGTTTCTGGACGGTGATGACGGGAAAAATTCTGTCATGTCCTTTGGACAGCTGAAAAACTTTCCGGAATGGTATGTCAGAAATTCTGATATGCTGCTGATAAAACCTTATCCGAAAGAGGTTTCCATCACTGCTAAATGCAGGGAGGCTTTGGAAAAAGGAGTTTCTCTTTTAAGCAATAAAGTGCATAGATTCCAACAGCCGCTTGTCGGGTACGGACTGGTTATCTATGATAACTGGTGCGATGAACTCCGAAAAGAAAATAATCAAAAACTTAAGGCGATCGAGTGCATGTTTCCTCATATCTTTATACACTATGAGGGCAAGCTCCGCATCAGACAATTTCTGGAGCTCTGTATGCAGTTGCTGGAGGGCATGGATAACGGGCCTTTTATGATGGCAATTTCAAAGTACGAAGAAATGATAGCGATGTGTGAAAAATGTATCCATGGTTTGTTTCCCCAGCCTTCCGGGGACGCAGAAAAAAGCAGTGCCCAACGTCAGATTTTAATTGAGCTGTTACAGAGAAGTAAAGAACTGGAGGCAGAGGCTCTGGAAGCACTTGCTTCTGTCGTGCAGAACGTAGCCTCTTCAATTTTTTAGGAACAAACATTAACAAAATAAGAATTGCATCCGATATATAGGATAGAGGAAAGCGGCCGTCACAGGAAGTACAGCCCCTTCCCCGGAGTATCATAAAAAGGAGGCAGATGACGTGGAAAAGGAGACTACCCCGAGCCAGAGCGAATGGCTGATTATGGAGGTGTTCTGGGCAGGCAGTACCTCCCTGACCGCCAAGGAGGTAATCAGGAAAATGCGGGAAAAATCAGATATGTCGCCCAGGATGGTACGTGTCCTGCTCAACCGGTTATGGCAGAAGGGCGTTTTAAGCTATACCGTGGATGAGCATGATGCAAGGGTTTACCACTATTCGGTTGTAAAATCGAAGGAGGAATGCCAGAAGGAAAAGAGCCAGAGGTTCATCGACAGCTATTTTGAGGGCAGCCGGAAAAATGCAATGGCGGCGCTGGTACAGGGCACAAAGCTGACAAAGGAGCAGTTCCGGGAATTAGAGGAAATCTTAGAGCAGTGCAAAGAAAAGGATTGTTAAGGTATGACAGTACAGGAGATTTGGAAGAGCGGAATGCAGTTCCTTTCAATATGCGTCGTTTATTATGCAGTACAGCTTATCAGATGTGCGTTGTTTTCCTTTGCGGTGTCTGCCGTTGTTTTTACCCTGCGGAAAACGGTACTGAAGAAGCAGGTATTTCTAAAGGGCGCGGCATGGAGCCTGTTTCTTCCGGTTTTGCTGGTTGGCAGGCTGAGGTTTTTTTATGAAAGCAGCGCAGGCGTAAAGCTTTTTTCCTGGCTGACGGCAGCCTGCATGAACCATGTATGGCTTTGCGCGCTGTATTTTGGTGGTGCGGCTCTCTATGCCGTCCTGCTGCTTTCCAGAAGGAGAAGGGCGGCAAAAATGGTGAGGGGCATGGAGAAAAGAACTGTGGAGGGGACTTTGGTTTATGTTACGAAGCTTCCCGTTACACCGTCTACCATAGGCGTATTCCGGCCAAGGATAGTCATGCCGGAGATTATATTGAAGGAATATGACCGGAAGGAAATCCGGACAATCCTGCTCCATGAAAAAACGCATCTCCGGCTCGGTCATTTACTGTGTTATTTTTTGTGGGACATATTGCGGATTTTGTTATGGCCAAATCCGCTGCTTGCCGTAGGAGCAAGGTATCTCCGGGAGGATATGGAGGAAATCTGTGACCGCGTGACAATCCGGCGTAGCCGGGGGAACGCATACGACTACGGGCAGCTTTTGTTAAAAAGTATGCGGGTTTTGCAGGCGGAAGGGAAGGAATTTAACCTGTATGCGAGTTTTGCGGGAGACAGGGAATACCGGAGTGTCCGCCAGAGGGTGGCAGGAATTGCAAGGTATAAACCATATAAAAGAAGGATGGCAGCCGGTGCGTTCGCAGTTGCCGCACTGTATGTCGTTACTGCGGCTGTATGGATACGGGAGGGCTCCTATGGCAGAAGTAATCCGGTGACCGGCATTGTCGTTTATGATATGGAGGCAGGGACAGAGCTTGTAAACGACAGGGAAGCGTTAAGAAAGGCAGTCTGTTATGATGAAGCCTATATCTACATCAAGGAGGAGGGCTTCCGGGAGCTGTTACAAAACTGCTCCACAGCAGATGGTGATATCTGTATTTATATCGGCGGCTATTATAAATTACCGGGAATCGGCGGGGGAGGGGGCTTCGGATATCTGGACGAGGCGGTCTTGGACGAGGGTATCCTGAAAATAGAATATAAAAAGCAGAGGGATATGTTTGACTGCATTTTTCAATGGATTTAAAGTAAGGACAAAGGACTATTTTATCAAGGAGGATGAATGACATGGCGATGGAGGTTAGCAGCAATTATGGCGGTTATTATGCCAATGGTTACGATGCAGCGGGCAGTAGGAAAAGGACATCGGGCGAGTCAACGAACAAGCGGCATTATGGGCAGGAAATGACGGCCGATGCCAATAAAATCACGGAGAAGAGGAAGCCGGAAGCAAAAGCGGATACGGGAAGGGAGGATGGTCTGTTAAGCCAGCTGCAGAAGAAGTATTCCGGTTTTGATATTACGGCAGGCACCTTTTCCCGGAACCAGATTTCGTCCCAAAGCAGAGGCTTCCAGGGGGTTATCATCAGTCCCGCCTATCTGGCGAAGGCAGAGAACAGTGAAAAAACAGCAAAAGAGCTGGACGAAATGTTAAGCGGGGTCGAATCGGCGCAGAAATGGCTGGAGGACGCATTCCGAAGGGACGGACTGGAGCTGGTTTCCTGCGGATATTTTATTAATGAGAACGGGGAAATGGGTTCATGGTCGTTAGTGAAGAAAAAGGACAGTATGTTTGACGGTCTGGCAGAGCAGGGTACAAAAAGCGCCGACAGGCTGAAGGAAAAACAGGAAAAGGCACAGGAGCAGAAAAAGACGGATGAGAAAAAGGCAGAGAAAAGGGAAGCGGAAGGACAGCGGGAGAAGCAGATAGAATCTCCAGGGAACAGGCTGCTTGTTGTGGCTTCCTCCAAGGAGGAATTGTTAGAAAAAGCGAGGGCTGCGGCAAATGGTGTAAATGAAAAGAGATTGGCGAAGGAAGAACGGGCATCAGGCAACCGCGTTGACTATAGCATATAAAATGCGGAAACCCGGGAAAGAATCAAACCCGTTGACAAACGCCTTGTCTTTGGACTATAATAGGGATATTAGTGCAGTAATATTACATAAAAGGAGTAATGGAGAATGAACAGAATCAATACACTGAATACGAGAGATTTAACGGTAAGCCTGACGGACGGCGGCTGCGGCGAGTGCCAGACGTCCTGCCAGTCCGCGTGCAAGACCTCCTGCGGCGTGGCAAACCAGCCGTGCGAGAACACCCATATCAAAACATTGAATACCCGCAGTCTTACAGGGAGCCTGACGGATGGCGGCTGTGGCGAGTGCCAGACCTCCTGCCAGTCCGCGTGCAAGACGTCCTGTGGTGTGGCTAACCAGCCGTGTGAGCGCTAGGGGAGATACATGATACATCAGTATAAGATGAACGGCTGCAATATCGTAATCGATGTATACAGCGGTGCGATTCATGTTGTGGATGAGGTGGCATATGATGTCATTGCCATGTATGAGAATACGCCGCCGGATGAGATTGTAGCGCAGCTGACAGAGAAGTACCGTGACGAGTCCCTGACGGAGCAGGAGATTTGTGCCTGCATTGCAGAGGTAGAGGCGTTAAAGGCGTCCGGACAGCTGTATTCGGAGGATATCTATGCGGATAAGGCAGGCGTGCTGAAAAAGAAGAGCAATGTAGTGAAGGCGCTGTGCCTTCATGTGGCGCATACCTGTAATTTGAACTGTAATTACTGCTTCGCCAGCCAGGGAAAGTATCAGGGTGACCGCGCCCTGATGTCGTTTGAGGTAGGAAAGCAGGCATTGGATTTCCTGATTGCCAATTCCGGAAGCCGTACGAACCTTGAGGTAGACTTTTTTGGCGGGGAGCCGCTGATGAACTGGGATGTGGTAAAGCAGCTGGTCGCTTATGCAAGGACACAGGAGGAGCCGCATCACAAGAAGTTCCGTTTTACGCTGACGACAAACGGGGTATTGATTGACGACGATGTGATAGACTTTGCCAACCGCGAGATGCACAATGTAGTGCTGAGTCTTGACGGAAGAAAAGAGGTCCATGACCGCCTGCGCAAGAACTATGAGGGAAAGGGCAGCTACGACACGATTGTGCCGAAGTTCCAGAAGCTTGTAGAGAGCAGGGGCGGCAAGGGCTATTATATCCGCGGGACGTTTACCCATAACAATGTGGATTTTACCAACGATTTGTTCCATATGGCGGACCTTGGCTTTACCGAGCTCAGCATGGAGCCGGTGGTCTGTGCGCCGGGCGAGCCGTATGCGCTGACGGAGGAGGACCTGCCAAAGCTTTTTGAACAGTACGAGCTTCTGGCAAAGGAAATGATAAGGCGTAAGAAGGAAGGCAGGGGCTTCACCTTCTATCATTACATGATTGATTTATCGCACGGCCCGTGCATTTATAAGCGTATTTCCGGCTGTGGCTCGGGAACGGAGTATATGGCGGTCACGCCTTGGGGTGACCTCTATCCGTGCCATCAGTTTGTCGGGGATGAGGCGTACCGGATGGGCAATGTGTGGGACGGCGTCACCAATACGGCGCTGCGGGAGAAGTTCCGGGAGTGCAATGCCTACTCCAGAACGGAGTGCGCGGACTGCTGGGCGAAGCTTTACTGCTCCGGCGGCTGTGCCGCAAATGCCTACCATGCGTCGGGCGATATTTCCGGCGTGTATGAGTACGGCTGTAGGCTGTTCCGCAAGCGGATGGAATGCGCGATTATGATAAAAGCCGCGGAAGCGGAAGGATAAAGAAGAGTAAGAAGAAGGCTGTCACGGCTGCGGTGGAAACGCAGTTGTGGCAGTACAACGAAGAAAGCGGGTGCCGCAAAGTGCGGTCCCGCTTTCTGGCTTTTAACCCCTTTTTCATTCTGAAAGGTGTGTCTATTTGTCCTTGCTTTCGGGAGCATTCGGGTCAGACTTCTTTTCTTTCCTTTTTTTTATCCGCGGCGTCTTCCCGGCAGGAGCCGTCGGCTTTGCTGCGGACGGAGGAGTTTCCTCACGCACGCTTTTCGAGAAGGAGGTTTCCTCCGGAGAAGTGCTTTGAAAGGTCTTTGTATAAGTCTCCGGTGCGCCGGAGAGAGAACCGGTGGAAGGAGTGCAATACCGGAACTCGCCGGTCGTTTCATCGATGGAGGTCAGGTCCACATAGCTGTCATGTCCCGGAGGAAGTCCTCTTTTCTTTAAGCGGTAGTGGATAAAGCAGCGGATCAGATAGCTGATGACTGCAAAGGTCGGTACGCCGAGGAACATTCCCATGAAGCCGAAAAAGCCGCCGCCCAGGGTGATGGATACGACAACCATCAGTGCGGAAATACCGGTGGAATCGCCAAGAATCTTCGGCCCCAGGATATTACCGTCAAACTGTTGTAAGCAGAGAATGAAAATGACAAAGATAATGACCGGCTTTAAATTGGTCGGGTCTGCCAGAAGGATAAGGATGGCAGACGGGATAGCGCCGATGAACGGACCGAAAAAGGGAATAATATTGGTTACGCCCACAATTACGCTGACAAGCAGGGTATATGGCATTTTGAAAATGCTCAGGCCGATAAAGCACATCATACCGATAATCAGGGAATCCAGAAGCTTGCCGGAAATAAATCCGCTGAAAATGTGGTTGCTCTCCGAAGCCAGATGGAGAACGGTATTGGCGGTCCGGGGTTTGAATACGACATACGCGAACCGCTTCGCCTTTGCGGTAAATTTTCGTTTGCTGGACAGGATATAAACCGTAACAATCAGACCTACGACGACATCAAGGAGTACGTTAAATATCCCGATAATGCGGAAGGTAAGACCGGATACAATCCCGGAAATACTGTTAAGAAGCGAGGTGCTGACCCATTCCTCAAGGGAGTCTAACATCTTGTCTAACGTAGTGGAAAGATTGGCATAAAGTGCAGGATTATCTTCCGAAATCTTTGTTAAGAATGCGGATTTGGAAAACCAGTTGGTAATGGTAGTGACATAGCTCTCAAAGTTTGATACAAAATTTCTGATATTCTGGTACAGCTCCGGTAGAATCAGGGAGATAATAAAGTATACAAAAAAGAGAAAGAATGCCATGGAAATAAAAATTGAAAGTCCGAGGGAAAGCTTTCCGGCTTTTTTCGAAGAAAGCTTCAGGCGCAGGAAAAGCCTTGTAAAAAGCCGGTCAAGAAAACGGACAATCGGGTTCAGCAAATAAGCGATGATAGCGCCGATAATGACCGGAAGCAGTACATCGCATAATCTTTTGAAAAAGGAAATAAAGTCCCTGAAGCGGAACATCAGGAAAAAGATAAAAAAGCATATGGTGGCGGTGCAGATTACGGTGACTCCCCATTTGATGTAGTTTGCGTATTTTTCTTTCATGTAAAACCTCCCGGGTGAAAGTAATTTTAGTATAGCACGAAAACAGTTGCTTCGCAATCAATTTAGCCTTGAAATTTAGCATTTTTTATGAAATTTTCAGGAAGTCCGGGGAGAAACTGCGTCCGGCGGATACGTAAAAAGCAAAATGCAGATAATTGTGCAAACACTATATCTAGTAGTAAAAAAGAAAAAACGGGAAAAAATTTCAATATCTATGAAATGTGTGAAGAAAATGTATAGACCTGGAAGAAAGAATCTGCTATACTTATAGCAGCTGTAATTTTACCGCAAGGGAGAGAAGTACAGAGTAGAAAGGAAAAGTGCAGAAAGGAAATAAGATATGTATGTAGTAAAAAGAGACGGACGCACGGTAGATTATGACAGGAATAAGATATTACTTGCGATTCGCAAGGCAAACCGTGTTGTCGGGAAGGACGAGGCTGTAGAGGAAGAGAAAATAGAGCAGATTATCGCGGAAATCGAGTCGCTTGGCAGACACCGGATGCAGGTCGAGGAGATTCAGGATATGATTGAGCAGAAGCTGATGGCGGAGGGGAAGTTTGTTCTGGCAAAGGCGTACATTATTTACCGCTATACGAGAGAGCTTGTGCGTAAGGCGAATACGACCGACGATTCGATTATGAGCCTGATTCACCAGAGCAACAAGGACGTAATGGAGGAAAATTCCAACAAAAATGCCTATATTGCGTCGACACAGCGCGACCTGATTGCAGGCGAGGTGTCCAAGGACCTGACGAGGCGTGTGCTTCTGCCGGAGGAGATTTCCAAGGCACATGAGGAGGGCGTACTGCATTTCCATGATGCGGACTATTTTATCCAGCCGATTTTTAACTGCTGTCTGATTAACATCGGCGATATGCTAGATAACGGTACCGTAATGAACGGGAAGCTGATTGAAAGCCCGAAAAGCTTCCAGGTGGCATGTACGGTAATGACACAGATTATTGCGGCAGTGGCAAGCAGCCAGTATGGCGGACAGTCGGTAGACGTAAGGCATCTGGGGAAATATCTCCGCATCAGCAGGGAGAAGTACCAGAAGCGTTATGAGGAGAGGTTCGGCGCTTCGATGAGCGCGGAGGAAATCGGCTATCTGGTGGACGAGCGTCTGCGGGACGAGCTGCGTTCGGGCGTACAGACCATCCAGTACCAGATTAATACGCTGATGACAACAAACGGGCAGTCGCCGTTTGTCACGCTGTTCCTGAATCTGGATAAGGACGACCCGTATATCAAGGAAAATGCAATTATTATCGAGGAAATCCTGCGGCAGCGGCTGGAGGGAATCAAAAATGAGAAGGGAATCTATGTCACCCCGGCGTTCCCGAAGCTGATTTATGTGCTGGACGAGCATAACTGCCTGCGCGGCGGGGAGTATGATTTTATTACAAAGCTTGCGGTACGGTGCTCGGCAAAGCGGATGTACCCGGACTATATTTCTGCAAAGAAAATGCGCGAAAACTACGAGGGGAACGTGTTCAGCTGTATGGGCTGCCGGAGCTTTCTGACGCCGTGGAAGGACGAGAACGGGGAGTACAAGTTCGAGGGACGCTTTAATCAGGGCGTGGTAAGTCTGAACCTGCCGCAGATCGGGATTCTGGCAAAGGGCGATATGGAGCACTTCTGGCAGCTGTTAGAGGAACGTCTGGCGCTTTGCTTTGAGGCGTTGATGTGCAGACACCGCGCACTGGAGGGGACGTTGTCGGATGTGTCGCCGGTGCATTGGCAGTACGGCGCGATTGCAAGGCTGAAAAAGGGAGAAAAGATTGACCGTTTCCTGCACGGCGGGTATTCTACGATTTCCCTCGGGTATATCGGGCTTTATGAGGTGACGAAGCTGATGACCGGTGTCAGCCATACAGAGGAAGGCGGCAGGGAGTTTGCAATGAAGCTGATGAACCGTCTGCGGAAGGCAACAGATACATGGAAGGAGACGACAGGAATCGGGTTCGGGCTGTATGGGACGCCTGCGGAGTCCCTGTGCTACCGCTTTGCCAACATTGATAAAAAGCGCTTCGGCGAGATTAAGGATATTACGGATAAGGGCTATTATACCAATTCCTATCATGTAGATGTGCGTGAGAAAATCGATGCTTTTTCGAAGTTTGACTTTGAAGCAAAGTTCCAGGTTATCTCCTCGGGTGGTGCAATTTCCTATGTAGAGATTCCGAATATGCGTCATAACCTCGAGGCGCTGGAGGAGCTGGTGCGCTATATTTACGACCATATCCAGTATGCAGAGTTTAACACGAAGTCGGACTACTGCCATGTATGCGGCTTTGACGGGGAAATCAAGATTAACGAAAAGCTGGAATGGGAATGTCCGCAGTGCGGCAATAAGGACCACTCCAAAATGAACGTGACGAGAAGGACCTGCGGGTATCTCGGGGAAAATTTCTGGAATGTCGGAAAGACAAAGGAAATCAATGCAAGGGTACTGCACATTTAGGGAAACGCTGAGGAAAGCGCGTTCGCACTGGATTTGCGCTGCGAAGCAGCAGATTCTGCGGCAAAGCGAAAATAAGGCAGTGTGCCTGACAGGAGTGTCAGAATGAATTATGCAGATATAAAACAGTATGATATTGCAAACGGGCCGGGCGTCCGGGTTTCTCTCTTTGTAAGCGGATGTACGCACCACTGTAAGAACTGTTTCAACAAAGAGGCATGGGACTTTTCTTACGGAAAGCCGTTTACTGCAGAAACACAGGAGCAGATTCTTTCCTATCTGGATAAGCCCTATGTAAGAGGACTTACCCTGCTTGGAGGGGAGCCGTTTGAGCGGGAGAACCAGGAGGCGCTGCTTCCGTTTCTGCGCAGGGTAAAGGAACGCCTGCCGGACAAGGATATCTGGGCATTTTCCGGCTATGACTTTGAAAAAGACATTACAGGCTATATGTACCGTGAGTGGGAGCCGACAAAGGAGCTGCTCTCCATGATTGACGTGCTGGTGGACGGTGAGTTTATAGAAGAGCAGAAGAGCCTGAACCTGCGCTTTAAGGGCTCTGCAAACCAGCGGACGATTCTCGTACAGGAATCGCTTGCCGCCGGAAAGCTTGTGCTATATGATTTGACGGTAGAATAGGCACGAAAAGAATAAAAGGGGAAAAGAAAGGGGGGTTCTATGCTTCAGAAAATCTGGAATACGCTTTTACACGGCGAAAGCCGTACAAAGAGATTTTTGATTTCGGTGATAGGACTTGGACTGGCAACGGTGGGCTGTCTTGTAGCGGCAATTATGACACATTCCCCGCTGTTCTGGGTAGCGTCGGTGGCATCGGGCCTGATTACGGCTGCCGTAACAAGGGATACGGTACTTGTGGTAAGTAAGGATAACACGGTGAAAAAGGTGCCGGGGAAGAAGGCTGCCGGAGGAAGGACGGGCGGCGGAAGTCCGTCGGAACAGAGGAAAGAGAAGAAGGAAGAGAAGGAAGAAAAGAAAGAGTCACCGGACAGAGAGGGAGCAGGCAGAAAAGAGCCTGACCGGAAGGAGTCCGGCAGGCAGAAAGAGGACGGGAAAAAGCCTGACCGGAAGGAAGCCGCTGAGAAGGAGCCCGGAAGGCAGAAGGCAGGTGAAAAAAAGCCTGACAGGCAAAAGACAGACCGAAAAGAGTCTGACAGGCAGGAAGCCGCCGAGAAGGAACCTGACACACAAAAGGCAGACAGGAAAAAGGCAGGAAAAAAGGGAACGGACAGGAAAAAGACCGGGAAGCAGGAGACAAAGGAGGAAGCGTTAGCGCGGGAAGAGGCGGACGAGGAAGAGCTTGGCGAGGATGCGCTGACGAACATGACTGAGAGTAAGCTGAAAAATCTGCTGGTGCGCTATAAGGTAAAGCAGGAGCATGTTCCGGTCGTAATCGATTTATGCGTTTCGGAGCGTGTGAAGCAGTGCCCCGGCTTTGCCTGGGTTGCAGGAGGAAGCTTAAAGATTCTGCTGGTGGAGTCGAAGCCGCGTCTGATTGAGCGCTCCTGTCATGCACTTCAGGTGCTTGAGGTAGAGCGCGGGATAGCGGTACGCGCATCCAACGAATATACGGAGCTCCGCAAGACCGAGCTGATGAACCTTATGTTTACGCCGTATCTGCCGCGGTATCATCAAAAAACAATCGGTGGCAGGACGGTGCTGTTGAAAAATCTTTATGTTTTAGACGGGGATATGAAGTTTTCTTCCGGCTCCGTGAACGGGCTGAGAAGGCTGCTTCCGCTACGGATTGAGCTCAATGACCGCAGAATACAGGAGCAGGAGGCAGGCCCTTATAGCAAGGAGCTGTTTCTTACCTCGTTTTTATGGCAGGACGGTATCCTGACATTAAAAGACTATCAGAAGGAAGTGGAGCAGACTCTGGAGAGTATGGCGGCTGCCGATATTTCTTATAATGAGTTTGAGAAGGAATTGTCCGAAATGATCCGTTCAGGGCTTCTTCCGGCGGAATACCGGAAGTTCGCATACGCGAAGCGGGAAGAGCGGAAAGCGGGGAAGGACGACGGGAAGGACAAAAAGAAAGGCAGGAAGGAAAGGAGAGCATAGAGAAGGATGGAAGATGTAATCAGGTTTACGATGGGAAAACAGAAGCACATTGCGCTGATTGCGCATGACGGCAAGAAGCAGGAGCTGATTGCATGGTGCGAACGGAACAAAGAGATTCTGCAGCGGCATTTCCTCTGCGGCACCGGGACGACGGCACGGTTAATCGCAGAAAAGACCGGGCTTCCGGTAAAGGGCTATAACAGCGGTCCTCTTGGCGGCGACCAGCAGATAGGCTCCCGCATTGTGGAGGGAACGATTGATTTTGTTATTTTTTTCTGGGACCCGCTAGAGGCACAGCCGCATGACCCGGATGTCAAGGCGCTGCTGCGGATTGCGCTTGTTTACGATATCCCGATTGCCAATAATCTGGCGACGGCGGACTTTTTGCTCCACTCGCATTATATGGAGGAGGAATATGAGCGCAAGGTAAAGAACTACAATAAGACAATTGCGGAACGCCTGGAGAAGCTCGGAGGGAACTGAGGAAGCGCTGATTAAATCATCGCTTCCTCAGAGCCTCCGGCGCGGGAAACGCTTTCATCAGCGTTTCCCTAAGCCTGGGTTTCCGCATTTTGCATATCCTTTTGTGTCCCGCAGGCTGTGCAGTATCCTGATTTTGCACAGTCTGCAGAACTTTCCGGGAGCGCAAATATGCTGCAAAAGCTGCGGAAACTCAGGCGGTCCGGAAAGGGCTTGACAATACAAGTATAATTGTATACAATTATACGGTAATGTGATTGATAAAAAGGAGCGTATCTGCATGGAGAATCGAAAAGTATACCGAAATCCGCATAATAACCTGCTTTCCTTAGAGGAACATATGTATGAGCTGGTGGATGTTTCTACCCCGAATGTTTTCCGCAATCTGTTTCCGTATGATGAGGTGCCGAAGATTGCATTTAACGACCGGATTGTGCCGCATTGTTTTCCGGATGAAATCTGGATTACTGATACGACGTTCCGCGACGGGCAGCAGTCGAGGGCGCCATATACGACCGAACAGATTGTGACGATTTTTGACTATCTGCACCGTCTCGGCGGTCCGAACGGCGTTATCCGCCAGAGTGAGTTCTTCCTTTACAGCAAAAAGGACAGGGACGCCGTATATAAGTGTATGGAGCGGGGCTACCAGTTCCCGGAGGTGACCTCGTGGATTCGTGCCAATAAGAAGGATTTCGAGCTGGTCAAAGAGATAGGAATGAAAGAAACCGGTATTCTGGTAAGCTGTTCGGATTTCCATATTTTCTATAAGATGAAAATGACAAGGGCACAGGCAATGGAGCATTATCTGAACGTAGTCAGGGAGTGTCTGGAGACCGGCGTGGCGCCGCGCTGCCACTTGGAGGACATTACCCGTTCGGATATTTACGGCTTTGTCATTCCGTTCTGCTTTGAGCTGATGAAGCTTGGCGCCGAGTACGGAATCCCGGTAAAGGTCCGTGCCTGTGATACGATGGGCTATGGCGTGAACTTCCCGGGCGCCGTGATTCCGCGTTCCGTACAGGGAATTATCTATGGTCTGATGACCCATGCCGGTGTGCCGTCCGAGCTTCTGGAATGGCACGGGCATAACGATTTCTATAAGGCGGTTTCCAATTCGACGACCGCATGGCTCTACGGGGCATCGGGTGTCAACTGCTCGCTGTTCGGCATCGGGGAGCGTACCGGAAATACGCCGTTGGAGGCAATGGTATTCGAGTACGCGCAGTTAAAGGGAACCTTAGACGGTATGGATACTACGGTGATTACCGAGCTTGCAGAGTATTATAAGAAGGAAATCGGATATCAGATTCCGCACCGGACGCCGTTTGTCGGAAAGAATTTTAATGTGACGCGTGCCGGAATCCATGCGGACGGGCTTTTGAAGAATGAAGAGATTTATAATATTTTTGATACGGAGAAGTTCCTGAACCGTCCGGTGCTTGTGTCGGTTTCCAATACCTCCGGTCTTGCGGGGATTGCGCACTGGATTAATTCCTTTTATCATTTAAAGGGCAGCGCAGCGCTTGACAAGTCCAATCCTCTGGTGCAGAAGCTGAAGGAAATCGTGGACCAGGAGTATGAGGACGGCCGTATTACGGTGATGACCGATGCGGAGCTGGTAGAGCTGATAAACCGGTATAAGGCGGAATGTGGGACGGAGCTTCCGGAGGTTTCCGTAGAATAAAGAAGAGAATAGAAAAAGGAAAAGCAAATGGAAAAGAAAATGCAAGGAGGATATCAGGATGCAGGCAAAAATTGAGGCGGCAAAGGAAGCGTTTGGAAGGCTTTTAGAGGAGCAGCTTGCCAGGGTCGAGGAGATGAAAAAACAGGGGGATTTTGTCGATTACAAGTCGTTGGAGCAGATTAAAATCGGCGTCTGCGGCGGAGACGGCATCGGACCGGCAATTACCGGACAGGCACAGAGGATTCTGGAGTATCTGTTAAAGGATGAGATTGCTTCCGGAAAGGTACTGATTAAAAATATCGAGGGACTGACGATTGAGCGCCGTGTAGAAGAGAATGCCGCAATTCCGGCAGAGGTACTGAAGGAGTTAAAGACCTGCGACGTGATTCTGAAGGGACCGACCACGACGCCGCAGAAGGGCGACCCGTGGCCGAATGTCGAGAGCGCAAATGTAGCAATGCGTAAGGCACTGGATTTATTTGCAAACGTAAGACCGGTCCGCATTCCGGAGCAGGGAATCGACTGGACGTTTTACAGGGAGAATACCGAGGGTGCCTATGCGGTCGGTAGTAAGGGTGTTCATGTCACCGAGGACCTTGGCGTAGATTTTACGGTAGTGACCTCGCAGGGCTGTGAGAGAATTATCCGCGCGGCATTTGAGTTTGCAAAGGCAAACGGAAAGACAAGGGTGAGCGCAGTAACAAAGGCGAACATCATTAAGACGACCGACGGCAAGTTCTTAGAGACGTTCCGTGAGATTGCAAAGGATTATCCGGGAATTACCGCAGATGAGTGGTATATTGATATTATGACCGCAAAGCTGGTAGATGAGAAGAGAAGAAGGGATTTCCAGGTTGTGGTGCTGCCGAACCTCTACGGCGATATTATTACCGACGAGGCAGCCGAGTTCCAGGGCGGTGTCGGTACGGCAGGAAGCGCAAACATCGGGAAAAAGTATGCGATGTTCGAGGCAATCCACGGCTCTGCACCGCGTATGGTAAAAGAGGGAAGGGATATTTATGCGGACCCGTGTAGCGTCATCCGTGCGGCAGCGATGCTTCTTGCACACATCGGCTACAATGACAAGGCGGATAAGCTCTATAAGGCGCTGGATATCTGTACGATTACCGAGAAAAAGCTGGTGATGACCGGCCGCGATACCGGTGCAACCGGGGCTCAGTTTGCGGATTACATTATGGAAACCATCGAAAAGATGTAAGGAGGTCGCTGCATGAGCGATGCCAAGCTGCAAAACGACGGGGAAGACAGGTATTCTCTGCGCGGCAGGGTGTTCGGCCATATCAGGGAGGGAATCCTGTCGGGGCGGTACAGTGAAAATGAAGAGTTAAAGGAAAATGCAATCGGCGCAGAGCTCGGCGTCAGCCGCACACCGGTGCGGGAGGCGCTGCGCCAGCTTGAGCTGGAGGGGCTTGTTACGATTGTCCCGAACAAGGGCGCGTATGTGACCGGAATTTCCGAGAAGGATATCCATGATATTTATACGATACGTTCCTATCTGGAGGGACTGTGTGCGCGCTGGGCGTGTGAGCATATTACCGAGGAGCAGTTAGATGCCATCGAGGAAGTGATTTATCTTTCGGAGTTCCATACCGGCAAGGGGCATTTTGAGCAGGTCGTGGAGCTGGACAGCAAGTTCCATAAGCTGGTGTATGGCGCCTGCGGCAGTAAGATACTGGAGCATGAGCTTTCGGATTTCCACCATTATGTAGAACGGGTGCGGAAGATTACGCTTTCCAAGGAGGAGCGCGCGGTGCGTTCCAACGCGGAGCATACGGCGATTCTTTCCGCAATCCGCGCAAGGGATGGCGCACTGGCAGAAAAGCTGGCACATGAGCATATTATCTGTACGATAGAAAATATTGAAAAGCTGGGACTTTAAAGCAGAGGAACCGCGGCGGGTACGGTAGCGCGGTTCCTTTTGTTTGGGTTTTGTAAAAAATATTGGATGCTAAGGTATGATGGAAGTAGAACTGAAAAATGATATTGAAATGGTAATTCTGGCATTTTCAGAAAATAAATGGCAACATTATGTTTCGTTATGGAAAAAAACAGAAGATATCAAAGGCAATAAAGTCACCTCTAGTATTTGAAAACATAAATAATCCCGGTGTAAAATATCAATGGGATGAGGCATCGAATTCGTTTCAGGAGGAATAGATACTTATGGAAAAAAGTAAATTTTGGATTACGATTCCAATCTACTGGATTGTCTTTTTGGTATATAACATTTTTTTGGAACCGATATCGTCTTGTTTTCGTTTCTATGATTTTATAGTAGGGAGTCCGAAGTATCATTATGGACCCTGTAGCTTTTCTATTACAATCTCACTCGTGCTTTTGATTTTGGGGATTGTATATGTTATGAAAGGGATTGCAAAAGACAGCTACCTGAAAGAAGATTACTATTGGAAAAAGGCAAGGAAAAGAGGAATGATAGTAATAAGTATTTTGGTATTGAGTTTTGCCGCACAGTTTTTTTACTATCTGAATCACTTTTCGTATTATTATCTGTTTGGAATAGTGTTATGGTAAAATGTAACTTGCTTTTATTTTTAAGCGATTGGTTTAAAGGGAATTGCCGTATTGCTATTTTATCTGTTTCAGGGTAAAATAGAGTTCAGGACAGAGCGAATGCAGGTATTTTGAAAGGAGAAGCAGATGGGTAAGATTCGGATTATGGCAGACAGCACCTGTGACTTGTCGGCGGAGCTGATTGAGAGGTACGGGATTTCGATTATTCCTTTGAATATTATGATGGACGACGCGCCTTATCTGGACGGAGTGGAGACTACGCCGGACCAGATTTACGCATGGGCGGATGCAAACAAGACGACGCCGAAGACCGCGGCGCCGGGGCCGGAGGCGGCGATTGAGTTTCTGCGCCCGGCGGCAGAGGCAGGCGAGGAGGTATGCTTCCTTGGTATCAGCGAGCAGATGAGCTCTACCTGTCAGGTGCTTCGTCTGGCGGCAGATGAGCTGGAGTACACCGGGCATGTCCATGTGGTGGATTCCATGAACCTCTCCACCGGTATCGGCTTACAGGTGCTGTATGCCGCGGAGCTTGCGGCGGAGGGCATTGCGCCGGACGCTCTGGCGAAGAAGCTTGAGGAATACCGCACGCGCGTCCGTGCGAGCTTCGTTGTGGATACGCTTACGTATTTACAGCGCGGAGGCCGTTGCAGCGCAGTGACCGCGCTGGTAGGAAATACGTTAAAGCTGAAGCCGCGCATTGAGGTGACAGACGGGAAAATGGGCGTATCAAAGAAGTACCGCGGGAACCGGGAAAAGACGGTGCTCGCTTATGTAAAGGATATGGAGGAGGCGCTGGTAAAGGCGGAACCAAAGCGTGTGTTTATTACCCATTCGGGCATCAATCAGGAAATTATTGATGAGGTAAAGAGCTATCTGACTTCTTTGAAGCATTTTGAAGAGATTTATGTGACACGGGCGGGCGGCGTGATATCCAGCCACTGTGGTGCCGGGACTTTAGGTGTATTATTTGTGGAGGCGGCAGATGAATGACCTGATAGAAAATATAGATAAGCTCCATACGACCGAAATGGGTGTGGAACGCATAAAGAGAAACTTAGCACTTGAAGCAGACGATGTCGTTTCGTGGTGCAGGGAAAGGATTTTGGATAAAAATGCGCGTATGGAACGGGCAGGGAAAAACTGGTATGTAGTGACAGGGAATCAGAGGATAACGATAAATGCACATAGCTATACCATAATTACGGCGCATAAGGTGAAGGGATAGTTCTTCTTTAAGTTTCCAGCTTGACAACCCCGGCCAATTATTGTATAATAGTAGCATCTAATAGGTAACATATTACATAATTGATTTGATACCTGTGTTATGAGAAAAGGAGCGTAGAAGGAATGGAAAAGGTTCAGATAAAGACGGAGCGTCTGCTGCTGCGTCCGTTAGGAACAGAGGATTTGGAGGCGTTTTATGCATATGCGTCAGATGTGGAGAACACAAGGTATATGATTTATTTTCCGCATTGTGACAGGGAGCAGACGAGGGAGTTTCTGGAGGCGGTAGAGGCGGAATGGGAAAAGGAGAGCCCTTCTTTTTATGAGTTTTCGATTTTGGCAGACGGGGTGCAGATTGGCACTGCCTCGGTTTATCCGGAGGGCGGGGAGGGCTGCGGCGAGCTTGCGTGGATGCTGCATAAGGCGTACTGGCATCACGGGTATGCGACGGAGGCGGCAACCGCAGTCAGGGATTTTGCGTTTGCGTCCCTTGGATTGAAAAAGCTGTACGCGCATTGTGACTGCAGAAATCTTGCGTCTGCCTGCGTCATGGAGCGGCTCGGCATGGTGCGGGAGTGCGAACAGGAGCGGGTGTATTCTGATGAAAGAGGCGCCGCAAGGGAGTACAGGTATTTCCTGCCTCGGCAGCAATAAGGTACGGAAGACTTTTTAGGGGCTGTCGCACGGAGAGCAGCGGCTCCGGGCGTGGCGATAGCTTACAAGCAGTTGGAACATCTGCCTGACTGTAACCGGAATATGGCTGTCTTATTTTGCATTTGTCCGAAGGACCGCGTTTTTAGCGCAGTCGGAATCAGCTCTTAGTACCGCTTAGGCGCGAGGACGCACCCGAGCGGCTTAGCGGTACTTGGAGGAAGTCCGGCGGAGCGTTGCGCTTGCAGAAATAAGACAGCCATATTCCGGTTACAGGAAAAGATGCCCTGAGCTTGTAAGCTAGGGCTGCACTTCGTGCGACAGCCCCGCGCCGGATTTGCGTTGCGAAGCAACATTCACCCCTGCAAATCCGTGCGCATCCGCCGGAGGCTCTGAGGAAGCGATGATTTAATCAGCGCTTCCTTAGAAGGTTGCGGGAGACCCGTAACAGAAAGGAGAAGAGATGATACCAAGGAATTTGCTGAATCAGATGGATGCCAGATATGCGCTGTTCGGACTTTTATTTGCGTTTCAGAACCGTTTGCAGGCAGTGGGAGATGCCTTTTATGAGGAAATCACATGTAAGCAGTTTTTCCTGTTGGCATGTATGCAGCTGTTTCAGGAGGAAGCGCCGACGGTGCAGGAACTGGCGCAGCTGATGGGGAGCTCGCACCAGAATGTGAAGCAGATTGTCAATAAGCTGGAAAGAAAGGGATACGTCCGGGTGGAGGAGGATCCGGAGGACCGGAGAAAACTCCGGATTTTCTTTACGGACTATGCCCAAAGGACAGCGGAACGCTACCGGAAAAAGGAGGAGGAGTTTATGGGACGGCTGTTTGAGGGGGTGCCGGAGGAGCAGGCGGCGCAGCTGTTTGATGGATTATCAAAAATGGAGGAAAATCTGATAAAAATGAGGGAAATGTTCACGGAAAGAAAGGAGCTTTTATGAAGACAGCAATCATATATTATTCCCAGACGGGGTTTACAGAGCAGTACGCAAGGTGGTTAGCCGAGGAAACGAAAGGGGAATGTATTCCGTTTCAACAGGCGGCGGGGAAGGATTTTTCGGACTACGATACAATTGTGTTCGGCAGCTGGTGCCATGCGGGGCTGATCCGGAAGCTGGGCTGGTTCAAGAAGAGAATGCCGGAGTGGAGGGATAAGAAAAAAATAGTTTTTGCGGTAGGGGCAAGCCCTGCCGGGGGCGCGGAAATCGAGGAGGCATTGCGGAAAAACTTCACGGCGGAGGAGTGGGGGGAGCTTTCGGTCTTTTACTGTCCGGGCGGGCTCCGCTATGAAAGGATGAAGCCTGCTTCCAAGATGATGATGAAGCTGTTTTCCAAGATGATGGCGGGGAAAAAGAACAAATCCGAAGCGGAAAAAGGCATGGCGGAGATGATTGCGCACTCCTATGACATTTCGGACCGTAAGTATGTCATGCCGATAGCGGCATGTATCAAGGAGGTTTAAGCCGAAACTAAAGCTCCGCTCCGGATTGACTTTACCGGGAAAACGGTTTATAATGTAAAAAAAGATAAGCAAAAAGAAAGGGAGAAAAAATGGGCTTATTGGATAACTTGTTAGATAAGGCAAAGGAACAGATTGAGGATGGCGCAGCAGAGAAAGTGATGGACGCGATTTCCGACAATCTGGACGATCTGGTGGAGAAGATTCCGGAGGATAAGCGGAAGGAAGTCTTAAAGCTTTTAGAGGCAGGAAAGAAGATTGCCGCGGTGGATAAGGTGTGTGAGTTTACCGGTCTGGATAAGGCAGGGGCAGAGAAGCTGGTGGAGAAGCTCAAGGGCTTTCTCAAATAAGGCAGGGCTGTAAGGGTTCCTTATCGAAAAGCTGCGTCCGCAGGAAAGCGGGGCGCCTTTGGCGGATAAGGAACTTTTTTTATGCACACGCCGCGGGAAGGAAGTTATGCCCTTACGGGCATCCGGCGCACGATGTCCGGGGGACATCGGTTTTGCGCGGACCGGAGCGGAGCGTAGACCGGCGCAGCGAGCAGGGAGAAAATCTTCCCTGCTCGATTTCGCGCGGATATCCCGGCACATGGAGAAGAAGGCAGGAGAGATTGCGATGAAGGTAAGCCGTTTAATCGGAATTATTACAATATTACAGCAGAAGGGGAAGGTGACGGCGCCGTATCTTGCAGAAAGGTTCGAGGTGTCCTGCCGTACCATCCAGCGGGATGTTGAGGAAATCTGCCAGGCAGGGATTCCGCTTGTGACAACCCGCGGAAAAGACGGCGGCATCCGGATTATGGAGGGCTTTCAGCTTGATACTACTGTTTTTACGAGAGAGGAGCT
Source organism: uncultured Lachnospiraceae bacterium (assembly GCA_910579465.1). GTDB lineage: Bacteria > Bacillota > Clostridia > Lachnospirales > Lachnospiraceae > SIG307. The sequence goes on from CAJTUB010000002.1 coordinate 90,383, forward strand.
GGAGGCGGTTTTTGTCGGGCTGAAGTCGCTGGATAGCGTTTCGGGGAGCAAAAAGCATATGCGTCTTGGCGAAAAGCTTGGCACCGTTCCGGGAACGGAGTATATGACGATTGACCTGGCTTCGTTTTATAAGGACAGTCTTTCCCGGAAGATAGAGCTTCTGAACGATGCCATCCGGCAGAGCCGTTGTGTCCGTTTTCACTATTACAGTAAGAAGGGGGAGGAGGACAAGCTGGTGGAGCCGATGCGTCTGGCTTTCCAGTGGTCGGCATGGTATCTCTTCGGATACTGTCCCGCAAGGGAGGATTTCCGTCTGTATAAGCTGAACCGTCTCTGGGAGCTGCAGCTGACGGAGGAAGGGTTTGAGCCGCGGGAAATTCCTACCCAAAAGCTCCGGTTCGGGCAGAATATGACAGATGATATCGTGATAACAGCGCTTTATGAGCCGGGCGAGGCGTACCGGCTCGTGGAGGAGTACGGTCCGGGCAGCTATCAGGTGCTGGAGGACGGGCGGCTTTCTGCTGAATGGGGCTTTTCCTCTTATGAAAAGGCAATGGACTGGTTCCTTGGCTTTGGCAGCAGGGTACAGGTTACTGCGCCGGAGGAGTTCCGGGAGCTGCTTGTAGCAGAGCTGGAACGGGCAGTCAGGCAGTATGAAGGAGAAGGGAAAGGGAGGTAGGTCAATCCGCATCAATCCGGTCAATATGACATACAGCTGTCGCATTTTGTCTGTTATAATGAAAGACAAAAAAAGAGGCAGGAGCTTCCTGCGGAAAGGAAGGTATTTTTATGATTGATTCGCGCTGCGGACTGCATTGTACAGGATGTGAATTTAAGGAGCCATGTAATTGCGGAGGCTGTATCGAGACAAACGGCGTGCCGTTCCACGGGGAATGTCCGGTGGCGGTATGCTGCCAGGGGAAGGGGTTCCGTCACTGCGGGGAGTGCCCGGAGTTTCCATGCAAGCTTTTGCAGGACTATTCAGCGGACCCGGAGCACGGGGATAACCCGCCGGGAAGCAGAATTGAACAATGCAGGAAATGGAGAGAAGAAAAATAGAAGGAGGGATGCCTGTGGAGCAGGAGAAGATAGTTTCCCTGCGTATGGAGCGGCAGTTTTTTACACGCAGGGCAGATGAAGCGGAGTATATAGAGCTGTACCGCGACACGCAGCCGGGGCAGAATGTTTACTGGAACGGGTTTGGCGAGCCGCCGGTGCTTGTGTTCCGCGCGGCGTTTGACGATAAGGAGTTTAACCGCGCGCGGCAGGCGGAGCGGAAGCTGATAAAGGGAAGGTTCGCGGGAGGAAATTTAGGCTGGATTATGCCGTCGGAGCTGGAGCTTTTTGCGGGGCTTTACCGGAAGCCCCTGACAAGACCGACGGAAACGTGCCGTCAGCTACTTGAGCTGATTGAACATGCCGGACCGCTTACCATCCAGCAAATCAAAGAAGAAACAGGGCTGCTTGTAAAGGAAATTACCCCGGTGCTCCATAAGCTGCAGGAGGCGTTCCTGGTTTACGAGGACCAGTACGACGGGGAATGGGACAGGGGCTGGTATGTCTTTCCGGAAATGTTTCCGGAGTGTAACCTGGAGCGCTATAGCCGTAAGGAGGCGTTAAAGGAAATTCTGCCAAGGTTCGCGTACCGTCATGTGCTGTTTGATACGGCAATGGCAAGGTCGTTTTACCGGCTGCCGGAAAAGGAGATAAAGGTAGCGGCGGCAGAGCTTGTTGCGGAGGGCGTTTTTGCGGAGCATGAGGGCGGGCTTCTGCTGAAAAGCGATGTGGCGCTTTTAGAAAGCTATGTGGCGGTTCCGCTTCATTTCGTATATGCGTTGCACCAGAATGATTTTTTGGTCAAGTCAAATGAGCATAGATTGAAGGAAAAGTTTAAACCGCTTTATGAGAAGCTTCCGTATGACCATGCGCTGCTGCATTATCTGCTGATTGACGGGGAGTTCCACGGCGCCAGCGTGGGGCATGTCAGAAACGGTCCGTTTGATATCAACGATATCGTATGCGACCTGCCGGGAGCAGAGGCAAGGAAAGACGAAATGATTGAAACGGTGCGGGAGCTGAATTTCGGGAAGGGACCGGTGCGGTTCATGGGAGCTATGCTTGAAGGAAAGCAATAAGACATTGAAAAATTGCATAGAGAAAATAATTATTGCCAAAATGTAATTTATATATTGCATTTTGGCAAAACGTGTGCTATACTGTACCTGTAACAAAAAATAAATTGACTGTGGAGGTGCAGGATTATGATTGGAAAAAAGGAAAAAAGAAGGCCGGATGAGAGGATTGAGAAGGAAAGCAATGTGCTGGCTGCGAAAATGTTTTATGTGATTACGCCGCTGCTTGTGATAGCCTTAATCGTTAAGCTTGTCTGTCGGCTGCCGTTTCAGGTGTATGTGCTGGAGCTGTTGTGTCTTTTGGCGAGCGTAGGCTATTTTCTTATGCAGGAAATCGGAAAAGGAATTCTTCTGGTGCGGAAAAAGGACGAGGCGCTTTTGGAGATACACCGGACGGCGCTGTCAAGGGCTTTTATGATTGACTTCTGGCTGCTGGTTGTAGGCGAGCTGGTTTATATTTACGCAGTAAAGGACTACTTCTGGTGGGTGCTTCCTTATATGGCGGCATGGCTGCTTCCCGGGCTTGTTATAACGATTGCATCCATAAGGCAGGGCTGGCTGGTCCGGAGCGTTAAGAAGCAGGGAAAGGGAGGAAAGAAGAATTTTCTTGTTTCGGTTATCATAGGAGCTGCCATGTTTGGGATTCTGTCGGGATTTCCTGAGTTTTACCATGACGACGCGTTTCATGCGGAGGGGCTTCTGTATATGCTCGGAATGGGGGCAGGCTGGGGCATTCTCTACTATTTTGCCATGAGCGGTTTTATCAGGAAATCGGAAAAGCGCGCAGATAAGCGTCTGGAGGGGACGGACGGCGATGAAGAATAAGAGAATGAAGATAGCCCGTGTGGAGTGCGACTTAACGCAGGAGCAGCTTGCGGAGAAAATCGGCGTTGCGAGGCAGACCATCGGACTAATCGAGGCAGGAAACTATAATCCGAGCATCAGCCTGTGCATTGATATCTGCAGGGCATTGAATAAGACATTAGACGAGCTGTTCTGGCCGGTGGAGTAGATTTCGTTGATTTATGTGGTTATTGGCAGTATAATGGAATATATAGGCAAAGGATATCGCGTAATCTGATGCAGAGGGAGGAGCACAACAGTATGAGTGAAGTGGATTTTATGGAAAAGCAGGAGAGAGCGGCACGGAGGAAATTTTTATGGATTGCGGCGCCGGTCTGGCTTGTTCTGGTCGTAATCAGTGGTCTGCTTTATTTGAGAAAGGGTGTCTATGTGGACGGCGACTTTTTGTACCGGAGTGGTCCGGACTGCTATCGCAGCCGGAGGACGGAAATCAGCATGGTGAAAGAGGGAGATACCGCGAGCTTTAAGGCGCTCAAAGACAGCAGGGAGACGAATGCCATACTGACCTGGCTTGCCCCGGCTGATGCCGGAAGGAACCGGCAGGTAAGTATTGTCTTTCAGAGCGGGACTGTAATCGAAGCCAGCTGGAATGGAGAGAATCTTGTGGGTGCAGACGGCAGGCCGCTTTCGTTTGGACCGTGGGTAACAGTGGTTATAAACGGGAAATGTCCTCCACTCTCGGAGGGTGTATGGTGTGCTGTTTTCTGCCGCCTTGCCTCGGGGGAAATGGAGACAAGAGGCTCCATCCTGTTTATTCTCCTTGGAACGATAGGCTATGTTTTAGGGACAGCAGGCTTCCTGTTTCCGGACAAAGTCCATTTCTTCTTAAGACGCTGGCAGTATGCGAAGCCGGAGCTGTCTGACGAGGGGCGTTTTGTCGCAAAGGTATCTGCAATTTCAGTAATGATCCTGAGCGGAGCTATGATGCTGCACCTCTTTTTACTGTTGGTCTAGAGGAGGCTGGATAGTGCAGAGGAGTGACAAACAAATACAAATAAGAAAGGGACTTCCTCAACCCTTAAAAGGATATGACAGTAACGGTTATAGTCTTTTTTATGCGGTAATCAGATGATGATTGCAAAGAATAAGGCAAAGAGAGATTAACAAAATTTAATGGAATTTTGTGTGCGGTTGTGCTATAATATCAGCGTTGGACAGTTAAACAAATCGGATTTTTACGGAGAAATGCTTTTATGAAAAGTATAAATAAAATATGGAAACGAATTGCAGTTATTTTACTTTTTTACTTAATTAATTTTGGGTTATGGGAATTAATTGCACCTATCATATCAGATGAATGGGCTTCATTTGTGGTATATGTAATACTTTTTTTAATTGTAATTGCGTTATTTCACAGAGAATTGAAAGAAGAATGGAATTCTATCCGCAATACTAAATTATCAGATAAAAGATATTATTTAGGATTAATTATAACTTTAGTAATAGAGTTGGTTTTGACATTGGTTATACTTTGGATAGCTCAAAATGTGTGGGTAGAGATATTGCCTGCTAATAATGAAAATGTAAAAAATCAAATGGCTTCGGTTCCTGTTATATTAAGCGTAATACAAGGGTGTGTTTTTGCTCCTGTAATTGAAGAAATGACATTTCGTTTTAGTATAATAGAAAAATCAAGATCTAAATATGTATTATTCGTAACAACAGTTATTTCGATTGTTCTTTTCGATTGTATACATATAGTTACGCTACCTGAGTTTTTTTATTATATTGTACCATCGGTTATCTTAACACTGTTTTATGTTAAGAATAGAAATGTATTTGCATCAATAATGCTTCATTCGTTAATTAATATTGTGGGCTATTTATCATTACTTATCGGTGTATTATAGAAATATTTTGTTTGCTTTTGAGGGTTGAAATATGTTTGCCAGACAATTAGAAGTGGAGGCTGTTTTATTGGAGAATCTTGAATTGTTCGGAATGTTAGAAATTCCTGATGAGGTCGAAAGGCGACTTGTTGATTATGGTAGCAGCAGAAGGGTTCAAATTTCGGATGCCATAATAAGTAAAATATTAAAGCGTGATGAATGGGATGGAGGAATAAAAGAATTACAGGCATTATTGGGAGATGATCCTGACGGAATTAAAATACTTTGGGAATTATTAAACATAATCTGTAATTATTCTTATGAAGAATATGTAAAACGTAATATTTCAAATGATATATTTGTTGCTACCATGAAATTTTGTACCAGATTTCTGTATGAACACTATCGGACTTTTCAAACCTATCATTTTATCTGGGCGTGGTGGTTTCCTCGTCAGATTTCCTTAAATGAATACCGGATAGGAGCTTTAGAGTATGAATTTGTCGATGCGGGAGATAGAGAAATAGCAATTCATATTCCGTCAGATGCTGATTTGCGAAAAGAGTCGGTTGCTCAATCGATCAAAGACTTCAATGAATTTAGGAAAAAGTATTATCCCGGATGGGAGGCTGTTAATCTGACAAGTGACACCTGGATGCTCATGCCTGAATTAAAAGAACTGCTGGGAGAGGACTCAAATATAATTGCATTTCAGAATCTGTTTGAGATTGATACTGTCAATTATGATGCAACATGGTACATGGGATGGATTTTTCCCGGCATTGAAAAGGTTGATGAACTACTGCCGGAAGGAACAACACTTCAACGGAATATGAAAAAATATTTGTTGGCCGGGAAGAAATTTGGAATTGCAAAAGGGCATCTTAAGGCTGAAACCGAAGATGTATTATGCGGGCGTTGAAAAAATGGAAATGGTATTCGGGCGGAGAAGCTTCGCTTCTTGACATCCCGTCCCGCCTGCGGTATCATAGGCTTATGCGGGGACGGCAGAGAGGTCCGGCTCCGGGAAAGGAGAAGGTATGGGAATTACGACAAAAAGTTTTGGAAAGACCACAAAGGGAGAAGAGGCGACGCTCTATACGCTGGAGAATAAGAATGGCATGAAGGCTGTGTTTTCCGATTTCGGCGCAGTGCTTGTGCAGCTCTGGGTGCCGGATAAGGACGGGAAGCTTGCAGATGTCGTGCTTGGCTTTGATACCCTGCAGGAGTATGAGGTCAATCCGACGTTTTTCGGCTCGTTTATCGGGCGGTGCGGCAACCGTATCGGTGGTGCAAGGTTTGAGATTAACGGGAAGGAGTACCGCGTGGAGGACAATGACAACGGGAACTGTCTGCACGGTGGCTCCGTAAGCTATGACAAGTATATGTACGAGGCGGAGACCTTCACGGAGGAGGGCGGACTCAGCATAGAGTTTTCGCGTCTCAGTCCGGATATGGAGCAGGGCTTTCCGGGAAATTTAGATATTACGGTTACGTATACGCTGACAGACGAGAATGAACTGGTCATCGAGTATCTGGCAGTTTCTGATAAGGATACGATTGTGAATTTCACGAACCATTCGTACTTTAATCTTGCAGGGCATGACAGCGGTACGATTTATGACCAGGAGGTTATGATAGACGCTGATGCGTTTACGATTACGGATGCGAAGCTGATTCCGACCGGCGAGCTGACCGACGTGACCGGTACGCCGATGGATTTCAGGGTGCGCAAGCCGTTAGGGGAGGGAATCGACGCAGACTATGCCCCGATTCGTCAGGCAGGCGGCTACGACCACAATTATGCATTAAATAACACCGGAGAGGAAGCGGAGTTTGCCGCGGAGCTTTATGATAAAAAGAGCGGCAGGGTTATGGAAGTGTATACGAGCCTGCCGGGAATGCAGCTGTATACCGGCAATTTTATCCGGGACGGTCTGAAGGGAAAGGGCGGCTGCGCCTACGGCAGACGCGCCGGAGTCTGCTTTGAGACACAGTTTTTCCCGGACGCAGTGAATATCAAGGGCTTCCAGTCCCCGGTCGTAAAGGCGTACCAGGAGGCAGAGTCAATTACGGTATATAAGTTTACGACAGAGGAATAAGGCGCCGGAACAGGCGTAAAAGAAAGCAGGATTCAAATCAACGGGGCACCGCGGCAGGCGGCAGCCCCGTTTTTGACTTACTGCACCAGAGGCAGATACAGATGTGGGAGGAACTTACCTCCGGTGGAGTGCTATTCCGTCTGCCAGACCAGAGCTTTGCCCGGTGCTAAGTCGTTCTTGCCCGGCCCTCTGTCCCCATCGTATAGACTTTTGAGCAGGAAAATGAAATTTTTGTGTGAGATTTTTGCCGGAAAGTTGTGTATATAGGCAGGCGGAATAAAAAAGAAAGAAGGTGAGTCTGTTGGAGGATGACAGAATCGTACAGCTGTATTGGGAGAGAAGTGAGGAAGCAATTCCAGCCACCGCGTTGAAATATGGGAGGTACTGTACTTCGATTGCCATGAACATAGTAACCAGCAGGGAGGATGCGGAGGAATGTGTCAACGATGTATGGCTGAATGCATGGAATTCCATGCCGCCGCACAGGCCGGAGGTGCTGTCAGCCTTTCTTGGCAAGCTGACAAGAAATATTTCCTTTAACCGGTATAAGTACAATGCCGCAGAAAAACGGGGAGGCGGCGAGCTGCCGCTGGTGTTTGACGAGCTTGCCGGGTGCGTATCCGGAAAAGAGAACGTAGAATGCGAGCTTGACCGGAAGGAGTTAGTAAAGGCGATTGATGCATTCCTTGCAGCGCTTCCTCCGGTGAAGAGAAGTATTTTTGTCTGCCGCTACTGGTATACGGACAGTATTTCCTCGATTGCTGCCCGTCACGGGATGAAGGAGGGCGCTGTTTCCATGACGTTGAACCGCCTGCGGGGGAAGCTGCGCAATTATCTTTCGGAAAGGGGATTTGAATTATGACAAACGAAACATTGTATGAAATCTTTGGTGAAATGAACGATACCTATGTAAAGGAGGCACGGGAGGTCAGGGCAAAAAAGAAACTGCCAGTCTGGCTCCCGTGGACGGCTGCCGCTTGCTTCCTGTTTGTACTCCTTTTTACCGGCGGGATGCTGTTCGGGGGAAGGTCTGGAAACAGCAGGGAGATTATAACCCTTGAGAACGGCGACCGGATAAGCTTTGTGAAAGCGGATGCCTCCGGGGAGGCGGTTACGCAAATGCCGGATATTGATGCTTCTTTCAGGGAGCTGACAGAAGAGGAATGTAACAGCCTGTTTGGAGGGCTGTCCGCTACGGGGCAGGCGGCGTTTGCCGGAAAGGGGCGTCAGGCTGCCGGCTTTGATGGGAAAATAGGAAATGTAAAGGTAGTGGTTTCCACGCCGGGGCTTTGTCTCCGCGATACCATAGTCGTGGGCAGGGAAGAAAGTACGCAGGTAGAAGGGATCTCCGTGACGGCAGGATATTTTGTGACCAGACCGAACAGCAGAGGAGAAAAAAATGTGATTTATTATGCCTCCTTTGCGCTCGGGAATAGCAGCATTTATGTGGAAGGCGGCGGAACGCAGGCACAGGGCGCGGCAGTCAGGGAAGAGGTGGCGTCAGTTATCTGGAAGCTGATTCAGAACGGGGAGCCGGATTTTTCCGGTATTTTAAAATAAAAGAGAAACGGGGCACTGCAGCCAGCGGTGCCCCGCTTTTCAGTCTCTATTTGGTTCCGTAAATGCGGTCACCGGCGTCACCAAGTCCCGGGAGGATATAGCCGTGCTCGTTCAGGCATTCGTCCTTTGCACCGATAAAGATATTGACGTCCGGGTGTGCGGCCTGCAGCCGTTCAATTCCCTCCGGCGCTGCAATCAGGCACAAAAAGCGGATTTTCCGGATGCCGCGCTTTTTAAGAAGGTCGATTGCCGCAATCGCAGAGCCGCCGGTTGCTAACATCGGGTCAACGACAAAAATCTCGCGTTCTGTTGCGTCGGACGGCAGCTTGCAGAAGTATTCGACCGGCTCTAAGGTCTCTTCGTTGCGGTAAAGACCGATGTGACCGACCTTTGCGTTCGGAGTCAGGTTCAGGATGCCGTCTGCCATGTGCATGCCTGCGCGTAAAATAGGAACGACGCAAAGCTTTTTTCCGGCAATTTCCTTCACGGTGGTTTTTACTAACGGGGTTTCTATTTCCTTGTCAGCAAGTGGAAGGTTGCGGCTTGCTTCATAATAAATCAGCATGGCAATCTCGGATACCAGGGCGCGGAACTCCTTTGTAGACGTGTTTTTATCCCGCATAATACCAATCTTGTGCTGGATGAGCGGGTGATCCATAATCATAATCGTAGACATAGCAATCTCCTTTCGGTGGGCGGCCGTAGCTTAAGCGCTTATCCGGTGCAGCCGGGTACGGACCTGTTTTGTTACAGTATAACAAATTTTGTCGACAATGAAAAGAGAAGATTTTCCGGGATTCCGCTTGCGCTAAAAGCCGCGCTCCTCCGGACAAATGCAAAATCAGTTTGCCATACAGCCGCCAGGACTTCTAACCGCTTAAAAATGCGGAAACTCAGGATTTTGTAAATATTGCAATTTTTTTGTAAGTCTGCTAGAATAAGCCAATAGTAAATGGTGCGGACAAAAATATACCTCCGTTACAAAACGGAGGTATTCAGAGGAGAAGCCCGGTGAAAGTGGGGGAGGGTAACCGCCGGACTCAAATCATATGAAAAAGTAGTAACTAGTAACCTTGATTCACTTTACAATAGTTACTATATCGGTCATATATGATTTAGGTGTGGATAGTTTATGAACAAATTGTAAATTCAGGTAGATAACGGAATCTCAGAAAATTCAGATATTGTAATTATGCCATAAAAGATTTAAAATGGAATCAGTGGAAGTTATTGTTTGGGAAGGATAAGTCCAGACTGCATATACTTTTATCAGATGTCGTAACAAAGAAAGAGAGCGAAAGCGGGGAAACAATGAATATTTTTAGAAAACTTCTGCGTAGTGAATTTGGAGAGAAAAGATATAACGGTTTTGCAAATTTTGTTTATAATAACTGCGGACCGGAGGATAGAGAGTGTAAGGAGTTATTTGATGAAATGTACGAATACTGCAGCCGCTTTGATTCGGAGCGGATTTTCAGTATGCATGTGCGTTTAAACGAAGCACTGCATAACGCATTCCGGGTAGGAAAAACCTATTCACTGGTGTTTATTATTTATCTGGTTGCCTGGTTCTTTTTGATGAGCCTGAATCTGCAGACGGTGGTTCTGTTATCTGCCATCGGTGCAGTTACGCTCTGCTTCGCCTTAAAGACCTTTCAGTTTCTGGCAAACCGCTGTGCGTATGTGGACGCTAAGATTATTGAAACGTACCGTGTGGTATTGGAACAGCTGATTATCATGCGGACAAGGGAATAGGGCCAGGAACAAAATGCGGAGGACTTTGCATGGCAGAGGAAAAGAAGTTTTTGTTAAGTGAAATCGAGGGACTGCGGGTATTAGGAAGGACGACAAAGGACAGGGAGCCGTTAGTGCTGTTCTGGACCGGTTCCGGGTTTGAAGCGGAGTACGACGGGACAGAGCTGTGGTGCGAGTTTGAAACGGACTATCTCTGTTTTGAACAGTGGATTGCGGTTATCATAAACGGAGTGCAGGTCTCCAGACAGATGCTGCCAAGGGGCAGGCAGAGGATCTGTCTGTTCCGTAATATGCAGATAAAAAAGAGAAATCATATTAAGGTAGTGAAGGAAGTACAGGCAATGCCGGGGGACGAGGCGGCATTCTTAGGTGTACATGCCCTTTACGGGGACGGCGCGTTTTTTGCCCCAAAGGAGCTATCCTGTCGGATTGAGTTTATCGGCGACAGTATTACGTCGGGTGAGGGAAGCTATGGCTCCCCGGCAGAGGAGGACTGGATTCCGATGTGGTTTTCCGCGACGCATACCTATCCGTATTTGCTGTCGGAGCGGCTTGGCGCCGAGTACCGTGTTGTCTCCCAGAGCGGCTACGGCCTGTGCTGTGCCTGGAACAATAACCCGCAGAATGTGATACCGGCGTATTACGGGCAGATTTGCGGCGTGCTGGGCGGAGAGCGTAACAGACGCCTGGGCGCAGGACAGCCGTATGACTTTACGGAGTGGCAGCCGGATTATATTATAATTAACCTTGGGACAAACGACGCGGCTGCCTTTGACCAGCCGGAATGGTATGATGAGGCGTCCGGCCGCAGGAAAAAGATGCGGCGGGAGGAAAACGGGCAGCCGTGCCAGGAATGCCTGGAGGAAATCAGGCACGGCGTTTCGGACTTCCTTTCTGTGGTACGGCGGCACAATGCGGCGGCAAAGCTTCTCTGGTGCTACGGAATGATGGGAGATGTCGTGGGAAGCGCAATCGCAGGCGGCGTTGCGGATTACAGGGAGCAGAGCGGAGACAAGGAGGCGTATTACATAAGGCTTGATGAGATTACCGGCAGCCAGATTGGCGCCAGAAGCCATCCGGGGCTTACGGGACATCAGGCGGCTGCAGAGGCACTTTATCAGAAGCTTTGTGAGCTAGTGTACTGACTCAGGCAAGCAATTTGGTAAAATATGAACAAGCACACTAGGATACGGGAAAAAGGAAAAGGAGGATGGACAATGAGCAGGGTGTATGTGTTTTTGGCGGACGGCTTTGAAGAAATCGAGGGACTGACCGCGGTGGACATGCTCCGTCGCGCCGGGGTGGAAACGGTGATGGTTTCCGTGGCTTCCGGAAAGCGCGTTGCAGGAGCGCACGGAATCGTGGTAGAAGCCGACGGGACATTTCCGGAGTATTCCTACGAGGACGGCGTGATGGCAGTGCTTCCGGGAGGAATGCCGGGGACGGAGCATCTGATGGCACACGAGGGTTTAAGGGAGGTACTGCATTCCTACTGTGATGCGAAAAAGTATCTTGCGGCAATCTGCGCGGCGCCGTCCGTTCTGGGAAGGAACGGGCTTTTGCGCGGCAGACATGCGACCTGCTATCCGGGCTTTGAGGAGAAGCTTCTGGAAGCAGAGGTAGTTCCGGACGCGGTCGTAATCGATGGAAATATCATTACAAGCCGGGGAATGGGAACCGCAATTTCCTTCAGTGCGGCGTTAGTATCCCTGCTTCGTGATGAGGAGACGGCAGAAAAGCTGCTTTCCTCCATCCAGTATGGCAGGAACGGGGTAGCTGCGGATTAAGGTGCAGGAGCTTTCACGCTGCGGCGCAGGAGAAAGAGCGCAAGGACGTTAGGAAGCACCATGCAGGCGTTGATAAAGTCGGTCAGTTCCCAGATGAGCGGCATGGAGAGGACCGAGCCGGCAAAAATCATGCAGAGATAGCAGAGCCGGTAGGTTTTCATGGCGCCTTCACCGAAGAGGTATGTAACGGCCTGCGAGCCGAAGTAGGACCAGCCGATTAAGGTGGCGTAGGCAAAGGCAATCAGGGAAATACCGAGCAGCAGTTCCCCGCAGGGCAGTAACGAAAAAGCGGCACTTGTCAGCGTCGTTGCCGTGTATTCCCCGGCAAGGGACGGGACACGCAGCAGGGAGCTGATAATGACAATACCGGTCAGGGCGCACAGGACGACCGTGTCCCAGAAGACCGCAGACATGGAGAGCAGAGCAGCCTTTTCCGGGCTGCTTTCTTCACTTTCCGTAAAGGCGAGCGGCGCTGTGCCAAGTCCGGCTTCATTGGTGAAAAGGCCTCTGGCGATACCGTACCGTGCGGAAAGCAGAAAGGAGCCTCCGGCAATGCCGCCAAGCGCGGCGGTCGGCGAAAAGGCAGAGGACATAATCAGGCGGAGCGCAGGAAACACATATGCCGAGTTGAAAAAGAGCAGGACGACACAGGCAGCAAGATAAAGCACCGCCATCAGCGGAACTAAAACGCTGCAGAGCTTTGTAATTGCCATAGAGCCGTGAAGAATGACATAGCCGACAAAAAACACGAGAATCAGGCCGGTGATGGCAGGCGCGGTCCCGACAAGGGCAGAAACCGTCTCTGTAACGGTGCCTGCCTGCGTGGAGCAGCCGATGCCAAAGGAGGCAATTAAAAGAAGATAGGCAAACCACCTGCCCGCCCGCTTGCTGCCAAGCGCATGCTCCAGCACATACATAATACCGCCGCGGACCTTTCCGGTGGCATCCGTTTTCCGGCAGGTCATGCTCAGGTAGCATTCGGCATAGGCGGTTGCCATGCCGAGCACTCCGGTCAGCCAGCACCAAAAGACGGCGCCGGGCCCCCCAAGCGCAATGGCAGAGGAAACCCCGACGATATTTCCCGTGCCGAGCGTTGCAGCGAGTGCGGTCGTAAGGGAACGGAAACCGTGTTTTTTCCTGCCGCCGCCGGAAAGACGGAGGGCGTCCGGCAGACGGCGCTGCACAAAATGCAGGCGCACGGTAAACAGGCAATGGATTCCTAATAACAGAAAAAGGAGCGGACCGTTCCAAAGGAAACGGTTGAGAGCGGACAAGGCTTCATAGACAAAAGACATGGCAGACTCTTTTTTTTATTACTATATGAGGGAGGGGCGGAGGCTATTCCATTCTTATCGGGATGATAGGAAGGAGGATTACGCTACCCGGGTGTGACCGCTTCTTACAAGCGGTTAGAAAACTTGGCAGCAGCGTCTCCTTTATAGTAGAAAGAGTTTCTCTGCTTGTAAGAAGCGGTCACACCCGGAACATAAGATGCCGGATAAAATGCAGAAACTCAAGCTTGCATTTCATTTCCATGTATGTTAAAGTATACCATATGTGAATAATCGGAAAGTTTGGAGGCACTATGGGCAAATATTTTGGTACGGACGGGTTCCGCGGCGAAGCAAACGTAACCCTGACCGTAGAGCATGCATTCCGTGTGGGACGATTTGTCGGACACTATTACGGGAAGGAGCACAGACCAAGGGTTGTCATCGGGAAAGATACCAGACGTTCCAGCTATATGCTGGAGTATGCGCTGGTTTCCGGACTTACGGCAAGCGGGGCGGATGTCTACCTGCTTCATGTTACCCCGACGCCGGGAGTATCGTATGTTGTAAAAAGGGAGGGCTTTGACTGCGGCATTATGATAACGGCAAGCCATAATCCTTATTATGATAACGGCATTAAAATTATCAACGGGGAAGGCTATAAGCTGGAGGCGGAGGTCGAGCAGCAGATAGAGGATTATATTGACGGCAAAACGGAAGAGGTGCCGTATGCGATGCGGGAAAATATCGGCAGGACCGTAGACTATTCCATCGGCAGGCACCGTTACATCGGTTATCTGGTTTCCCTGGCTACCCGTTCCTACGAAGGAATGCGGGTGGGACTGGACCTGGCAAACGGCTCCGCTACTGCGGTTGCAAAGGGAGTGTTTGACGCGCTCGGAGCGAAGACCTATGTGATTAACGCAGAGCCGGACGGCTTAAATATCAATACCGGGTGCGGCTCGACGCATATCGAAGGGCTGAGGGAGCTCGTCCTCCGGGAAAAGTTAGACGTCGGATTTGCATATGACGGTGATGCGGACCGCTGTATTGCAGTGGACGGAAAAGGGAATATTGTAGACGGAGACCGTATCATGTATCTGTGCGGAAGGTATATGAAAGAACGCGGAGAGCTGGAAAAGGATACGGTAGTGACAACGGTCATGTCGAACCTGGGTCTGTACCGTGCGCTGGACGAATTAGGAATCCGCTATGAGAAGACTGCGGTCGGCGATAAATATGTGCATGAGAATATGCTGGAAAACGGCTATTCCATCGGCGGGGAAAACTCCGGCCATATTATATTCCTAAAGCACGCCACGACCGGTGACGGGGTACTGACCTCGCTGAAGGTGATGGAGGTCATACTGGAGTCAAAGAAGTCCCTTGCAGAGCTTACGGCAGGAATGAAGGTCTATCCGCAGCGCCTGGTCAATGTCCGGGTAACGGACAAACGGAAGGCGCAGGATGATGCGGCAGTACGGAAAAAGACGGAAGAGATTGCGGCGTTACTTGGAAACGAGGGACGTATCCTTGTGCGCGAGAGCGGTACGGAGCCGCTGCTGCGGATTATGGTAGAGGCAGAAACCGACGAGCTGTGCATGAAATATACCGGGGAAATAGTTAATACTTTACAGGAACAAGGCTTTGTGCTATAATAAAACGATACGATTTTAAGGAGGAAATTTTGAAATGGGTTTCAAGGTTGATGATTTGGGTAAAAGCATGGTAAAGTTTACCATCGAGGTTGCAGCAGACGAGTTTGAAAAGGCAATGGAAAAGGCGTACCAGAAAAATAAAAATAAATTGTCCGTACAGGGCTTCCGGAAGGGAAAGGCGCCGAGGAGCGTAGTGGAAAAGATGTATGGACCGGGCGTGTTTTATGAGGATGCAGCAAACGAAATCATGCCGGAGGCATATGAGAAGACAGCAGAGGAAAGCGGGCTGGATATTGTCTCCAGGCCGGAAATCGATATTGTGCAGATAGAAAAAGGAAAAGAGTTCATTTTCACCGCGACGGTTGCGGTAAAGCCGGAGGTTACGCTTGGCAGCTATAAGGGCGTACAGATAGACAAGACGGAGGTTTCCGTTTCCGAGGAGGAGATTACCGCCGAGTTAGAGCGTGTCAGGGAGCAGAACGCAAGGATTCTTACCGTAGAGGACAGACCGGCAGCGGACGGCGACGAGGTTGTCATTGACTTTGACGGCTATGTGGACGGTACGCCGTTTGCAGGCGGCAAGGGAGAGGATTACAAGCTGGTGCTTGGCTCCCATTCCTTCATTGATACATTTGAGGAGCAGTTAGTCGGAAAGAGCATCGGCGAGGACGTCGAGGTGAATGTGACGTTCCCGGCAGAGTATCATGCGCAGGAGCTTGCCGGAAGGCCTGCCGTATTTAAGGTAAAGATGAAGGCAATCACGGCAAAGGAGCTTCCGGAGTTAGATGATGAGTTTGCGGTAGATGTTTCCGAGTTTGATACGCTTGCCGAGTACAAGGAGGACATCCGGAAGAATCTTCTTGAAAAGAAGGAAAAGGAAGCGAAGTATGCAAAGGAAGACGCCGTAGTGGAGAAGATTATCGAGGGCTCCACCATGGAAATTCCGGATGCAATGGTAGATACCCAGACCAGACAGATGGCAGAGGAGTATGCACAGAGGCTGCAGATGCAGGGTCTGAATTTAGAGCAGTATTTCAAGTTTACCGGCATGAATGCGAACAGCTTTATGGAGAATTTAAAGCCGCAGGCGTTAAAGCGCATCCAGTGCAGGCTGGTGCTGGAGGCTGTCGTTAAGGCAGAGAACATCGAAGTTTCCGATGAAGAGCTGGATAAGGAATACGAGACGATGGCGCAGAACTACCGTATGGAGAAGGAGAAGCTGCTCGAGTTAATCAGCAGCAAGGAAAGAGAACAAATCAGGATGGATATCGCAGTACAGAAGGCAGTTGACCTTGTACGCGACGCAGCAGAGGAAAAGTAAGAGACCAGCATAAGGGATGTTCCACGCGGGCATCCCTTCGTTGACAGAGAGGAGTTTTTTGATATGAGTTTAGTACCTTATGTGCTTGAGCAGACGGCAAAGGGAGAGCGTTCCTATGACATCTACTCCAGATTGTTAAAGGACCGTATTATTTTCCTTGGAGAAGAAGTCAATGATGTGACGGCAAGCCTGGTAGTTGCCCAGCTTCTGTTTTTGGAGAGTGAGGACCCGAAGCGGGATATCAGCCTTTATATCAACAGCCCGGGCGGTTCGGTGACTGCGGGCATGGCAATCTATGATACGATGCAGTATATTAAGTGCGACGTTTCTACGATATGTATCGGCATGGCGGCCAGCATGGGAGCATTCCTGCTTGCAGGCGGCGCAAAGGGGAAGCGTATGGCGCTCCCGAATGCGGAGGTAATGATTCACCAGCCTTCCGGCGGCGCAAAGGGACAGGCGACCGAGATTGAGATTGTGGCAAAGAATATTTTAAGGACCAGAAAGAAGTTAAACGAGATTCTGGCAGCAAATACCGGAAAGCCGGTAGAAGTAATTGAAGTAGATACGGAGCGTGACAATTATATGTCCGCCGAAGAGGCGGTAGCATACGGTTTGATTGACAGTGTCATTACAAGCCGTTAAGAATGATTGAGGTGAACCGAGGTGGCAAATAAGTCAGATAATAGATCAACATTTTTCTGCTCGTTCTGCGGAAAGGACCAGTCGCAGGTCAGGAAAATGGTTTCCGGTCCGGACAACATTTATATTTGTGATGAGTGTATCGGATTATGCGCCGAGCTGGTAGAGGAACTGCAGGGAGGAAATGAGGCTGTGTTTCCGGAGGCGGAGGATGTCGGGATTAATTTATTAAAGCCGGTGGAAATCAAGGCATTTCTCGATGATTATGTGATTGGCCAGGAGGATGCGAAGAAGGTACTTGCGGTTTCCGTTTACAACCACTATAAGCGTGTGCTGGTACAGCCGTCGTTTACCGACGTGGAGTTGCAGAAGTCCAATATCCTGATGATCGGACCGACGGGCAGCGGTAAGACGTATCTGGCACAGACATTAGCAAAGCTTTTGAATGTACCGTTTGCGATTGCAGATGCAACAGCGCTTACGGAGGCCGGATATGTCGGTGAAGATGTGGAAAATATCCTTCTGAAGCTGATTCAGGCGGCAGATTATGATATTGAGCGTGCCGAGCACGGGATTATTTATATCGATGAAATCGACAAGATTACGAGGAAGTCGGAAAATACCTCGATTACGAGGGATGTCTCCGGCGAGGGCGTGCAGCAGGCGCTCTTAAAGATATTGGAGGGAACGGTTGCCTCGGTGCCGCCGCAGGGCGGAAGGAAGCATCCGCACCAGGAGTTCATCCAGATTAACACAACCAATATTTTGTTTATCTGCGGCGGGGCATTTGACGGTCTGGAGAAGATTGTCGAGGCGCGTACCGGACATAAGTCGATGGGCTTTAACGCGGAAATCGGGGACGGCATGGAGCTGCGTATCGGGGAGATGTTCCGGCAGGTAATGCCGCAGGATTTAGTGAAGTTCGGGATGATTCCGGAGTTTATCGGCCGTGTGCCGGTAACGGTTGCGCTGGATATTCTGGACGAGGAGGCGCTGGTACGCATCCTGCAGGAGCCGAAAAATGCCCTGACGAAGCAGTACCGTCGTATTTTTGAAATAGACGGGGTGGAGCTTGAGTTTGAGGCAGAGGCGCTCCGGGTCATTGCAAAGCGCGCAGTAGAGCAGAAGACCGGCGCAAGAGGTCTGCGCTCCATTATGGAAAACATTATGATGGATGCAATGTACCGAGTGCCTTCTGATGAGAGTATTTTAAAGTGTATTGTAACCAAGGAGGCGGCAGAGGGAACAGAAGAGCCGGAGCTTGTTCTTACCGGACAGAGAAGGAAGCCGCTTTCGGGAAAGGCGGGACAGAGGAACGCGGATGAAAGTGCGTAGCCTGTAAAGTAAAGGTGATAATATGAGTGACGAAACGAGAATTATGCCGATGATAGCACTGCGGAATATCGCAGTGCTGCCCGGCATATTGGTGCATTTTGATGTGAACCGGAAGATAAGTATTCAGGCAGTGGAGCAGGCAATGCGGTCGGATCAGATGATTTTTGCGGTAACGCAGAAGGATGCGTCTGTGGAGGAGCCGACGGTAGAGGATTTGTATTCGGTCGGCTGTATTGCGCGGATTAAGCAGATTATCAAGCTGCCGGGAAATCTGATCCGTGTCCTGATTATAGGTGAAGAGCGAGGAGAGCTTGACTATTTGGTAAGTGTCTCCCCTTATTTTTCTGCACAGGTGACAGTGGCCGGACAGGAGCACCCGGACGGATTTTCAGCGACGGAGCGCCATGCCATGGCGGGGACGCTGCGGGATTTGCTGGAGGTTTATTTTTCCGTGAATACGAAGGTCGGAAAGGATGCGGCAGGACAGCTTCTGTTGATAAAAGAGCCGGAACAGCTGATGGAGCAGGCGGTGACGACAGTACCGCTTACGACCGAGCAGAAGCAGGCGCTTTTAGAGGAACGGGAGTTTTTCCCGCGCTTCGAGCTTTTTGCACATATCCTGGCGACCGAGATTGAGGAGCTGCGCATCCGGAAGGAGCTGCAGAATAAGGTAAAGGCGAAGGTAGAGAAAAACCAGAAGGAATACATTCTCCGGGAACAGCTGAAGGTAATCCGCGAGGAGTTAGGAGAAACCGGAGAGGCGGAGGAGTTTGCGGAGCGCTTAAAGAGACTGCAGGCGCCGGAGGAAATCAAGACGGCAATTGCAAAGGAAATCGAGCGCTACAAGCGTCTTGGCGGAGCGGTGTCAGAGAGCGCGGTAGCCCGCGTTTACATCGAGACGCTCCTGGATATGCCATGGGATAAGACGACGGAGGAAAATTACGACCTTTTGCATGCGAAGGAGGTACTGGAAGCCGACCATTACGGCATGGAAAAGGTAAAGGAGCGTATTTTGCAGTATCTGGCGGTCAGGAAGCGTACCGGGACGGCGGGCGGTACGATTTTATGTCTGGCGGGACCTCCGGGGACCGGCAAGACCTCGATTGCCCGCTCCGTTGCAGAGGCGCTCGGAAAGAAGTATATCCGTGTATGTCTTGGCGGAATCCGGGACGAGGCAGAAATCAGAGGGCACCGGCGTACCTATATCGGGGCGATGCCGGGAAGGATTGCCGCCGGAATAAGGCAGGCAGGAGTGAAAAATCCGCTGCTGCTTCTGGACGAAATCGATAAGGTTTCCAGCGATTATAAGGGAGACCCGAGTTCGGCGCTGTTAGAGGTACTCGACCCGGAGCAGAATGTCCGTTTTCTGGACCATTATCTGGATATGCCGATTGATTTATCCGAGGTGCTGTTTATTGCCACGGCAAATACGCTGCAGACGATACCGAAGCCGCTTTTGGACCGTATGGAGGTCATCGAGCTCTCCGGCTATACGGAGACGGAGAAGTTTTTTATTGCGAAGAAGCATCTCTGGAAAAAGCAGCTAAAGAAGAACGGCCTGACGCCGAAAGAGGTCAAGGTAACGGACGGGGCGTTCCGTGCCATTATCAGCGGCTATACGAAGGAGGCGGGTGTCCGTAAGCTCGAGCAGAAGCTCGGCGAGCTGTGCCGGAAGGTAGTGTGGAACATCGACGCTGCAAAGGAGGAGGAAACCGTACTGCCGTTGAGGATAAGCGGAAAGGAGCTGTTTTCCTATCTCGGGAAGCAGAAGTACCGCAGGGATACGGTTGCCAAGGAGGCACAGACCGGCATTGTACGCGGGCTTGCGTGGACGAGCGTGGGCGGCGATACGTTGGAAATCGAGGTGAATGTAATGCCGGGAAAGGGCGGGATTACGCTGACCGGGCAGCTTGGCGATGTGATGAAGGAGTCGGCGCAGACGGCGCTGTCCTTTGTGAGAGGATTCTGTGGCGAGACTCTGCCGGAGGACTATTTTGAGAAGCATCAGATTCATGTCCATGTGCCGGAGGGGGCGGTGCCGAAGGACGGGCCTTCTGCCGGAATTACAATGGCATCCGCAATTTATTCCGCAGTAACCGGAAGAAAAGCTGTGGCGGATGTAGCGATGACCGGCGAGGTGACGCTGCGGGGACGTGTCCTTCCGATTGGCGGACTGAAGGAAAAGCTTCTGGCGGCAAAGCAGGCAGGCGTGAAGAAGGTTCTGGTTCCTGTAAAAAATGAAGCGGATGTGCTGGAGCTTTCGGAAGAGATTACAAAGGGACTGGACATCGTGTTTGTCGAGACAATGGAGCAGGTGCTTCCGGAGGTTTTGCTGCAGTAACCGGGAACACCGGAGATGAAAGGAATTTGAATGAATGTTGTAAAAGTAAATTTGGAAACGGTTTGCGGAATTACGAGTAAGCTGCCGGAGAATCTTCTGCCGGAGTTTGCATTTGCCGGAAAGTCGAATGTGGGAAAGTCTTCGTTAATCAATGCGCTGATGAACCGGAAGTCTTATGCGAGGACCTCCGGACAGCCGGGAAAGACCCAGACAATCAATTTCTACAATATTGACGAGAAGCTTTATTTTGTGGACCTGCCGGGATACGGCTATGCCAAGGTTTCGCAGGAGCTGCGGGCAAAGTGGGGCAGGATGATTGAGCGGTATCTCAAGGGTTCGGCACAGTTAAAGCTGATTTTCCTTTTGGTGGATATACGGCATGCGCCGTCGGAGAATGACTGCGATATGTATAACTGGATTGTATACCATGGCTTTCTCCCGGTGGTAATTGCGACAAAGGCAGATAAAATTAACCGCAGCCAGGTGGCAAAACAGTGCGCGCTTGTGCGGTCGACGTTAGGGATGCCGAAGGAGGGGATTTTAATCCCGTTTTCTGCGGAAACAAAGCAGGGGCGGGAGGAAATCTGGCAGAGAATCGAAGAGGAGTCCGGGGAAGCGGTGATTTAATCAGAGCTTCCCCAGAAGCTCTGCAAGGGTGACGCTGTCCAGATAGGAACAGATGGCTTCATGCAGCCCCTGCCATACCGGCAGGGTTTTACATTCCCCGCTTTTTTTGCAAGGCTCTGCGTCTTCTCTCAGGCAGGCAACCGGGGAAAGGGAGCCTTCGGTCAGACGCAGGATGCTCCCTACAGTATACTCCTCCGGCGGCTTTATAAGCTTGTAGCCGCCGCCCTTTCCACGCATTCCGAGCAGCAGCCCGCCCTTGGTCAGAAGTGCAAGAATGCTCTCAAGATATTTTTCGGATATTTCCTGCCGGGCAGCAATCCCGTTTAAGGGAAGGAAGCTTCCGTTGCTGTTTTCTGCAATGTCTATCATAACCCTCAGTGCGTATCTTCCTCTGGTTGAAATCATATGAATACCTCCGTTATGTCTATTTTATCATAGAAAAATGAAAAATCAAGAAAAACCTATTGACAAAGTATGTTTATGATGCTAAGATACATACAACATAGTGAAAAGGTAGGTTATACATATGGGAAAACAGTGCAAATTTTGGATTAAACATCATAATTGCTCCGGGCGAATGTGCCGATGCTGTTTCTGAGTCAGGATAAGTAAGAAAAAGAGAAAAGGAGAAAAATTATGTCTGAATATAAGTTTGAAACACTTCAGCTCCATGCGGGGCAGGAAACGCCGGACATTGCAACCGGAGCCCGTGCCGTACCGATTTATGCAACGACTTCCTATGTGTTCCGTGACTGCGCGCATGCGGCGGCACGCTTCGCTCTGCAGGATGAAGGAAATATTTACGGAAGACTTACCAATAGCACGCAGGAGGTACTGGAGAAACGCATTGCGGCTCTGGAGGGCGGAAGTGCTGCACTGGCACTGGCATCAGGCGCGGCAGCCATCGCCTACACCGTTGAGGCGCTGGCGCAGAACGGCGGGCACATCGTAGCGCAGAAGACGATATACGGCGGCAGCTACAACCTGCTTGCCCATACTCTTCCGGGATTCGGGATAACCGCGGACTTTGTTGAT
The DNA here is from genome assembly GCA_910579465.1 of uncultured Lachnospiraceae bacterium. Lineage (GTDB taxonomy): Bacteria > Bacillota > Clostridia > Lachnospirales > Lachnospiraceae > SIG307. The sequence goes on from CAJTUB010000002.1 coordinate 112,642, forward strand.
ATTCATAATCTTGCGGAAACAGAAGCCGCAATTAAGGAAAATACCCGGGCAATTTACATAGAGACACTTGGTAATCCGAACAGCGATATTCCTGACGTTGATGCTTTGGCGGAACTGGCACACAGACACGGGCTGCCGCTTGTCGTGGATAATACGTTCGGGACACCGTATCTGTTCCGGCCAATCGAGCATGGCGCGGACATCGTCGTGCATTCGGCGACGAAGTTTATCGGCGGTCACGGAACAACGCTGGGTGGTATTATTGTGGATTCCGGAAGGTTTGACTGGGCGGCATCGGGAAATTATCCTGCCATTGCCGAGCCGAATCCGAGCTATCATGGCGTAAGCTTTACGGAGGCTGCAGGCGCAGCGGCGTTTGTCACCTATATCCGGGCGGTTCTTTTGCGGGATACGGGCGCGGCAATTTCCCCGTTTGCGGCGTTCCTGCTGCTGCAGGGAACGGAAACCCTGTCGTTACGGTTAGAGCGGCATGCGGAAAATACAAAAAAGGTTGTTGAGTTTCTGTCAAAGCATCCGCAGGTAGAACGGGTCAACCATCCTTCCCTGCCGGAGCATCCGGACCATGCGCTGTATCAGGCGTATTTCCCGGACGGCGGTGCTTCCATTTTTACCTTTGAAATTAAGGGAGGGGAAAAGGAAGCGCACCGCTTTATTGACAGTCTGAGGATATTTTCCCTGCTTGCCAATGTTGCAGACGTAAAGAGCCTTGTGATTCATCCGGCAACGACGACGCACGGGCAGCTTACGGAGCAGGAGCTCTTGGAGCAGGGAATCCGGCCAAATACCATCCGTCTTTCTATCGGGACGGAACATATCGACGATATTATCGCTGATCTGGAACAGGCATTTGCCGCAGTAAATTAATACGAGGAGGTTATGTTATGGCATTGTATCAATCAGCAGATGAAATCATCGGGAGAACCCCGCTGCTTGAGCTGACAAATCTTGAGAGGAAGCTCGGTTTAAAGGCAAGAGTGCTTGCAAAGCTGGAATATTTTAATCCTGCGGGTTCTGTGAAGGACCGCGTCGCAAAGGCGATGTTAGATGAGGCGGAGGCGGACGGCAGACTGACAAAGGACTCCGTGATTATCGAGCCGACGTCCGGAAACACAGGAATCGGGCTTGCTTCCGTTGCCGCTGCAAGGGGCTACCGTATTATCATTGTAATGCCTGATACTATGTCTGTAGAACGCAGGCAGCTGATGAAGGCGTACGGGGCAGAGCTGGTGCTGACTGAGGGCGCAAAGGGAATGACAGGCGCTATTGCAAAGGCAGAAGAGCTGGCAAAGGAAATTCCGGGAGGCTTTTTGGCAGGCCAGTTTGTCAACCCGGCAAACCCGAAGGTGCATTTTGAGACGACAGGACCGGAGATTTATGCGGATACAGAAGGTAAGGTTGATATTTTTGTCGCAGGCGTCGGAACCGGGGGAACGATTACGGGCGTCGGAGAGTATTTAAAGTCCAAAAATCCGGGGATTCGGGTGGTTGTCGTGGAGCCTGCCTCGTCGGCAGTCCTTTCTACAGGTGTAGCAGGTGCCCACAAAATACAGGGAATCGGTGCAGGCTTTATTCCCGAGACGTTAAATACCGGGATTTATGACGAGATTATCCCGGTAACGGACAACGATGCCTTTGAAACAGGAAGGCTGGTCGGAAGAAACGAAGGGATTCTGGTCGGAATCTCCTCCGGCGCGGCACTCTGGGCTGCCGCAGAGCTTGCAAAGCGCCCGGAAAACGAAGGAAAGACGATTGTCGTCCTGTTCCCGGATACGGGGGACCGGTATCTGTCTACGCCGCTTTATGCAGATTAGGTTAAAGTCAGCTTTCCTTTACCGCCAGAAGGCGGTTGATGATGTAGGTATAGATGTCCGTGCTGTTTTCCTTCCAGTTGTTGCAGAGCTTTTCTGCCTCTGCTTCGCCGGAGACGGTAATCTGCAGGTTGAGGAGGACGGAGTCACGGTCCAGGATTTTGCATTCTGCAAGGTATTCGGAATGTTTGATTTCATAATAGTCGGCAGGAGTGGACTGCTCCTCCTTCAGATGGTAGCGCTGCGCCGAGAGATACTGGTCGATATCGGCGCGGGCTGCCGGGGAAATGTCCTTAAAGAAAAAGGAGAGCGCCTCGCCGCCGGCCTCGGTAATATGGTACAGCGTTTTGTTCCGGATGACTTCTTTGGCAATGAAGCCGTCTTCCGTCAGGTCGTTCATTGTTTCATGCAAGGTGAAATAGTCTGTGTAATTTTTTCCGATGAAAAAGTCCGTGAGCTGGGAATCGGTCAGGGGAAAGTCAATCCGGTCCAGAATATAAAGAATCATAAGTTTGTAAAGCATCAGCATTTCAGATTGCATGAAAACTCCTTTCCATCTGCCGGTGAAGGGCATTGAGTACATTCTTTTTGTCGGCGCTCCAGGCGGGCGCAAGTAAGGCTTTCTTCGGTCCGTCGCCGGTGATGCGGTAGACGACCGTCTCTTCCGGAACCAGCGGGAGCAGGGAGCAGAGGACTTCCATATAGGAATCCAGCGTCATACAGGCAAACTCCGAGGCGGGAGCGCTCCGGTAGTAATCCGCAAGGTCTGTATCCTCCAGAATATGCAGCAGCTGCAGCTTGATACCGTGTACCCCGCCGTTTACGACATGGCGCACGGTCTGTGCCATATCCGCCGGCGTCTCCTTCGGGAGTCCCAGGATGATGTGGGTAATGACGGGAAGCCCCGCGGCATGCAGGCGGGAAACTGCGTCATCGTAAACCGCAAGAGGATATCCCCGCCGAAGAAAGCGCGCGGTTCCTTCGTGGATGGTCTGTAGTCCCAGTTCGACATAAACCGGCTTTTCCCGGTTTAATTCCGCAAGAAGCGCAATACATTCCGCCGGAAGGCAGTCCGGTCTGGTGGCAACGGAAAGCCCGACGGTTTCCGGGTCGGAAAGCGCTTCGGAAAAAATTCGGCGCAGATAGGGAACCGGGGCGTAGGTATTGGTAAATGCCTGAAAGTAGGCAAGGTAGCCGACAAAGCTCTCTTTTTGCTTCGGGAGCTTGGCGGCTATTTTTTTCTTTGCGGCGGCAAGCTGCTCCGCAACCGGAAGCAGGGCAGAGGCAGCAAACTCGCCGGAGCCGCCCCGGCTGCAGAAGATACAGCCTCCGGTACCGATGGTGCCGTCACGGTTCGGACAGGTCATGCCGCCGTTTAACGAAATACGGTAGACCTTTCCGCCGAACCGGGCGCGGTAATATTCATTTACGGTAAGCATAAGACGCCTCTATTTGATGTGTGCCTTTACGGCGGCGCTGACAACGTCGCAGACTCTCGGGTCAAACGGCTGCGGCATAATGTTATCCTCCGAAAGCTCCGAATCGTCTACAAGGCCAGCGATGGCAAGCGCGGCAGCGAGCTTCATTTCCTCGGTAATCTGCGCGGCGCGGCCTTCAAGTGCGCCCCGGAAGATACCCGGAAAGGCAACGACATTATTGACCTGGTTCGGGAAGTCGGAGCGTCCTGTCCCGATGACGCGGGCGCCTGCCTTTTTGGCAAGGTCCGGCATAATCTCCGGCACAGGATTTGCCATAGCAAAGAGAATTGCGTCGGCGTTCATGGAAGCAACCATTTCCTCCGACACGATGCCCGGTGCGGAAACGCCGATAAAGATATCTGCGCCGTTCATGGCATCTGCAAGGGAGCCTTCGCGTTCCTCTAAGTTTGTCAGTTCCACCATTTCCTTCTGCATCCAGTTCAGCTCCTTTGTCTTTTTCGAGAGCATGCCTGCCTTGTCGCAGAGAATCAGCTTTGGAAAGCCGTAGTTTAAAAGGAGCTTTGCAATGGCGATGCCGGCGGAGCCTGCCCCGTTTATGACAACCTGACAGTCTTCTTTTTTCTTTCCCACAACCTTCAGGGCATTGATAACGCCTGCAAGCACCACAATGGCAGTACCGTGCTGGTCGTCATGGAAAACCGGAATCGGAAGGAGCTTTTTCAGCCGCTCTTCGATTTCAAAGCAGCGCGGTGCGGAAATATCCTCTAAATTGATGCCGCCGAATGCCGGGGCAATATGGACAATGGTTTTAATGATTTCCTCGGTATCCTGTGTATCGAGACAAATCGGAAATGCATTGACGCCGCCGAACTCCTTAAACAGTACACATTTTCCCTCCATAACCGGCATTGCTGCAGCAGGACCGATGTTGCCAAGACCCAGTACGGCGCTGCCGTCCGAGATGACAGCAACGGTATTTGCCTTAATGGTGTAGCGGTAGACCTCGTCCGGGTGCTCCGCAATTACCTTGCATGGCTCTGCAACGCCCGGTGTATAGGCAAGTGCAAGCGCTTCGCGGGAATTTACGTTACATTTGGATTCGGTAGTGAGTTTGCCGTTCCATGTTGCATGAAGGGCAAGGGATTGTTCGTTGATGGTCATAAGGTCTCCTTCCGCAGAGAAAACATTCTCCGTTATCTGAAATTATTTTGATAAAATTTTGTGTACCTTTGCATTTACTCCAGAATAATATTATACAATATCGTGCCAAAATGCACAAGACGTCGTGCAAGTAAAAAAACATTTGACGAAAAGGAAGAAAAAGGAGTATAATAAAACAAAATATTTTTTGAAAGCGAAAGATGCTTGGAAGGAGTAAGCCGATGGGAAAGCACAAGATAGCGTTGCTTGCCGCAATATGGGATGGAGAGGTTCTCCGTGCAGTCATTGACGGAATCAGGGAACGTCTTGCCGAGAAGGGCTGGGACTTATATGTTTTTTTGTGTTTTCCTATTTTCGGGCTGGATGAACCGGATAATTTTGGAAACTATAATATTTATTCTTTAATCAATCCGGAGGAATACGAGGGTTTTCTCATTTCGGTTAATGTAGTACAGGGCTATGAGCTTTTAAAAAAGTATCATTCCGGTCTGCTTTCCTGCGGAAAGCCGATGATTTCCCTGGAAACAGAGATGGAAGGGATTCCTACGATTATTCCGGACGGTTACAAGGCGATGTATCAGATGGTGGAGCAGCTGATTCAGGAGCGGGGATGCCGTAAATTAAACTATGTCGGCGGCAATGTGGAGCACGCGGACAATATTATCAGGAAAAGGGCGTACATGGATGCTCTGGCGGCGAACGGGGTTCCGGTCGAGGAAAGAAGAATCCGGGATTACCGTTTCCTGGCTTCTGATGGCAGACAGGCATACCTTGATTTCAAGGAGCAGGGCATCGAGCTGCCGGATGCGGTTATCTGTGCCAATGATGCATTAGCACTCGGGTATTGCCAGGAGGCGGAAGAGGACGGGAAGTACCCGCCGGAGGATTTTCTGATTACCGGATATGATAATGACGAGAATGCCCGGACCTTTACGCCTAAAATTACTACGATCGACAAGAAGTTCCGGATGCTCGGGTATGTAGGCTGCGACAGCCTGCTGAAGATGATTCATGGGGAAGAGGTGCCGGAGCGTGTTCTATATGAGCCGGAGATTGTCCTGCGGGGAAGCTGCGGCTGCTATGCGCCGGAGGAGCTGGAAGCGGAGAGGATGGACGTAAGACAGCTTCAGCGGCAGAACTATTATAAACAGAGGAAGGAAAGCGAATACTACGATAAGGTTATCCGGATTCGGCAGGATCTTGCGCTTGCAACGGCGGAAGGCTTGTTTAAGTGGACCCTGCGTGATTTCCTGAAGGCATATGACGTTTACGGCTTTGCCCTGTGCGTAAATCAGGACGTTTACTACAGTACGCAGCCGCTTGAGGTTACATGGGAGCCAGGCTACTGTAAGACACAGTATATTATGATGAATGTGAAGAAAAATAAGGACACAGGCGAAGCGTTTCTGATGAAAAAGGACCAGCTGTTCCCGGAGGATTTGAAAATAGAGGGAGAGGGTTCCCATGTCTATATGTTCATGCCGGTACAGAAGGTCGGCGCGGTAATCGGCTATTTTGTCGTGGCGGAGGGGTGTTGCCTTTTGCAGCGGCGCTGGATTTATTATCTTTCCAATTCGATTAACAGCGCTTACGGAAACCTGCGTGACCTTGAAAATCTGCGCAAGATTAACAAGCGGCTTGACAGCATCTATATGAAGGATGCGCTGACGGATTTATATAACCGTTTCGGCTATCTGCGCGACGGATACGAGATGTATGAAAAGAACAAGGACGGCGGCAGGCAGCTTTTGGTAATGTTTATGGATATGAACTATCTGAAGTACATCAATGATACATTCGGGCATTCCCAGGGAGACAACGCGCTGGTGCTTTTTTCCGGTGTTCTGAAGGAATGTGCAGGGAAGGAAAAAATCGTAGTGCGTTACGGCGGTGATGAGTTTCTAATTATCGGCCCGGTAGAAAATGCAGAAGCAGCAGAGGCGTTTAAGCATACATTGCTGGAGGAGCTGGAGCGCCTGAACGAGAGGGAAAAGCTTCCGTACCGTGTAGAGGCCAGCATCGGCTATATCCTGACCGACCCGAAGAGCGACAAGGAGCTGGATGATTATGTGGAAGAGGCAGACGACCTGATGTATAAAGAGAAGATACGCAGTAAGAAGGGCAGGGAAAATGCCATTCCAAGATAAAGCATGGGGCTGTCGCACGAAGCGCAGCCCCATTGTTTTTCCTTCAAGTCTTTATTTTATCTATCGGAGGGAATATGAAGAAGAAAGTCAGATTTACAACAACGAGAATTATTATGCTCGGTTTTTTGATCGGTTTGTTGCTTGGAGCGCTGCTTCTGACCCTGCCTATAGCTTCTACGGACGGGAAGTCAGCCGGGTTTCCGGACGCGCTGTTTGTATCGACAAGCGCCATCTGTGTGACCGGGCTTTCAACGGTTGTAACGGCAGAGCAGTGGAGCCTGTTCGGACAGGTAGTGATTCTGCTGCTGGTACAGTTCGGCGGTCTTGGTATTGTTACGGTCACGACAACGATGCTGCTTGTCTTCGGAAGGCGGGTGACGCTTTCAGAGCGGCTTCTGATACAGGAGGCATATAATCTGGATACGCTGGGCGGTCTGGTCCGTGTGACAAAGAGCGTTGTGAAGGGGACGCTGCTTGTCGAAGGCATCGGAGCCGTGTTCTATTTTTTCTGTTTTGTCGGAGAGTACGGGGCGAAGGCAGTCTGGTATGCGGTATTTCATTCCGTATCCGCTTTCTGCAATGCCGGTCTGGACCTGTTCGGGAACGCAAGCCTGATTCCCTACCGGACGAATGTGCCGGTCAATCTGGTGACAATGGCACTGATTATTACCGGAGGAATCGGGTTTCCGGTCTGGCGGGATCTTTTGCATCAGGCAAAGCTCGTAAAGGAGAAGGAAATTTCATGGCGCCGGTCGAGACAGTGCCTTTCCCTGCACACAAAGATTGCCATTACGGTAACTGCCGGGCTGATTCTCGGCGGGGCACTGTTCTATTTTTTGTTTGAATACCGGAATCCGGCGACATTCGGCGAGCTGGCGCCGGGGCAGAAGGTAATGGCCGCCTTTTTCCAGTCGGTAACGACCAGAACGGCAGGCTTCCAGACGGTTGCACAGGAGGAGCTTACACCGGCGTCCGGCTTTTTAACGCTTTTGCTGATGTTTATCGGCGGCTCCCCGTCCAGTACGGCGGGTGGTATTAAAACGGTAACCGTGGCGGTGATTGTGCTTTCCGTAATTTCGGTTATCCGCGGGAAGAATCATATTGAGGCGTTCGGGCGCAGTATCCCGGGCTTTTATCTGAAAAAGGCGCTGGCGGTTGTTTCTGTAAGCTTCTGCTGCATGGTGGCGGGGACGCTGCTTATCTGTGTGACCCAGGGCTTCCAGTTGCTGGAGTCCTTGTATGAAGTAGTCTCAGCACTGGCTACTGTCGGGCTTTCCCAGGGGAAGACGGCGGAGTTGAACGGCGTTGGAAAGTATATTATTGTGTTTTGCATGTATCTTGGGCGTATCGGTCCGATTACGCTGGCACTGTCCCTGCAGTCAGGACAGGGGAAAAGCGGAAAGGAACTGCCGGAGAGCAAGGTGTTAATCGGCTAGGCCGCAGGGTGCGGCAGAAGGAGAAGTATGTCGAAAAGAGGAAAAAAGAAAGAATTTGTGGTATTTGGTCTGGGAAGGTTCGGGAGAAGTGTAGCGACGGCACTTGCCGACGGCGGCTGTGAGGTGATGGCAGTGGATAACAACGCAGAGAAGGTAAAGGATATTGCAGACAGCGTAACCTATGCCGTGACCTGCGACATTGCGGATGCAGAGGGGCTGGAGTCGCTCGGCGTCGGAAACTTTGATGGCGCGGTCGTTGCAATCGGCGAGGATATCGAGGCGAGCGTACTGGTGACGATTCTTGCGAAGGAATGCGGAATCCCGTATGTGCTGGCAAAGGCACAGAATGAGCTGCATGCAAAGATTCTCAGGAAGGTCGGCGCGGATCTGGTGGTATTTCCGGAAAAGGAAACCGGAATCCGTATTGCAAACAATTTAATTGAAGGAAACTTTTTTGATGCCATCGAGCTTTCTTCGGTATTCAGCCTTGTGGAGCTTACCACGCCACCGGACTGGGTTGGTAAGAGCCTGATTGACCTGAATCTGCGTGCAAAGCGGAAATTGAATGTCATCGGAATCCGCAGGAACGGAAAGCTGAATATTACGCCGGAGGCGACAGAGCCGCTGCGCGAGGAAGATATTCTGATTGTGATTGGAAAGAATGAGGAGTTAAATAAATTACGGGAATCGGGAAAATAATACGCCGGAAAGGAACGGAAGGAATGATAAGCAGTACGGCAAATCCGCGGGTAAAACATATTGTGCAGCTGCAGAAAAAGGCGCGGGAGAGAAAAGAGCAGGGGCTGTTTGTAATCGAAGGAAGGAAGATGCTTGAGGAGGTGTTGCGGGACGCGCCCGGAGCAGTTGCGGAGCTCTATGTTACAGAGGAGTATGCGGCGATGCCGGAACAGGAGAAGGAGCTTTCCGGTATCCGCTACGAGGTTGTTTCAGACGAGGTTATGAGGGCGATGGCGGAGACTATGGAGCCGCAGGGGGTGCTGGCGGCAGTGCATATGCCGCAGTATGACAAGCAGGAGCTTCTGAAGCGGGAGGACGCGGTCTGGCTTGCGCTGGAGGATTTGAGGGACCCCGGAAATCTCGGGACGATACTCCGGACTGCAGAGGCCGCAGGTGTGACCGGGGTGATTTTGAGCCGCAATTCGGTGGATATGTATAACCCGAAGGTGGTCCGTTCCACGATGGGAGCAATTTTCCGTGTCCCTCATTTTTATACGGAGGACTTCCTTTCGGAGCTTTCGGAGCTGAAACGGGGCGGCGCATGTCTCTATGCGGCACATCTTGCCGGGACACAGGAGTATGATATGCCGTTATATGCAGGAAAGACGGTTCTTTTGATTGGCAATGAAGCGGGCGGTTTAAGCAGTGCTGCCGCAGAAGCGGCGGACTATCTTGTGAAAATTCCGATGGAGGGAAAGGCAGAATCGCTGAATGCAGCAGTAGCAGCGGCGCTGCTTGTTTATGAGACCTACCGCAGACGGAGAGACGCCTGACCACGGCAGAGGGAATTTTGGTGTACGGTGTCGGATATTCTGAAATAAAGTGGGAAAATTTGTAATTTTTGGCTTCCAAAAAAAGTAAAATGAGATATACTTAGTTCCGTAAAGGACAAGCGATGCGGCTATGGCGTACGGAAAGGAGTATATATGAAAGAATTACTGGAACAGGGAGGCGGACTGGCTCTGACAGGAGTGATACTGGGAATCGCACTGATTACAAGGCTGGTGCTGTGGACATATTACAGTCTGCTTGGAACTGCCTGCAAAAATCCGGAAACGACAAATCACAAGGCGGTTTGCGGAATCAGGGGGGAACTGCTCCGGCGTCTGCAGGACGGAACCGGGGTAAGGAACGTAATGGTCTATCTGGAATACCGTCTGGCAAGGTGTAAGGCTCTGGGAATCCGGATAGGAATCTGGGAAGGCATTGCAGAGCGCTCAGTGCTGCTTGTGCTGCTTACAGGAGCATTGACGGCGTCAGGCGGCGTCCTGTGGGAATGTGAAAGCAGGATGGTTCTTGCGATGCTGTTTTTCAGTGTGATGTCAGCAGGCGTGCTGTTATTGCTGGATTTGTTTGCAGGACTGCGGGAAAAGCGTGAAAGAATAAGACTTTGCATCGGGGACTATATTGAAAACTGCTGTCTTGCAGAATGGGACAGGCAGTATGGCAAAGGACAGGCAGCCTGTGCTGCAGAGGAACCGGAAGCAGCGGACAGACAGCGCAGCAAAGGGAAGAAGCTACATAGCGACAAGAAAGAGGCGAAAAAGGAAAAGACCCTGCAGAAGCGGGCAGTAAGGAAAGCCAGAAAGGCAGTAAAAAAGGAAGAAAAGGCAAGAAAGCGATACCTCCGCAGCAGCAGAATCCGGGCAGAGAAGGAACGCCGGAAGGAAAAAAGACTGATTATGCAGCTTAGCAAAGAGCAGAAGCAGAGACAGTGCAAGGCACAGATGGAAAAACGGAGACTTACGGAGGAGCTGCTGCGGGAGCGCAGGCAGATGGAGGCAAGACAGCTGGCAGAGCTAAAGAGCCGTGAACGTGCCAGAGAAGCCGCTTCCGTGCAGGAGACCAGGACCATGACGGAGGAGGCGCCGGAGGAGGCACTGCCGTTTATGGAAGAAGGTATGGCACTGCCGGAGGAAAGCGTGAAGCCGCAGGAAGAGGCTATGAAACCGCAGGAGGAAAACGGGGCAGCCGCAGCAGAGGCAGAGGCGGCCGCAGCAACAGAAACCTCCTATGAAGCGCTGTTAAGAGAGGTTTTAACGGAGTATTTAAAATAATTAAAAAAATGAGGAAATTCTAAAAGATAATTTATTGAAAAAAAGTCAGGAAAGTGGTATAATAGAGCAGATTTATCAGGGAAAGCGGCTCCGGCAGGACCTGCCGGAGAGGTTTGAGGCTGCCGTGCTGAGCGCGGCAGTTTTTTCTGTTTTATAAGAAACATCGTGTGATACCGGCACGAGAGTCTGCGCGCGGACGCATTGTTCCATAAATATACATTTTTTATTCACAGATTACACACATCTGTTTTTTATGATAAAAGACAGGAACAAAGGAGGGGGACGTATGGCAATTGAGGTATTTAACCGGTATGAGAAAAAATACCGGATTAATGATATGTGTTATCAGAGGCTCAGGGAACGTCTCCCGGAATATATGGAGGCGGATGCCTACAGTCAGGATGGTGGTCTTTATACAATCTGTAATATCTATTATGATACGCCACAGAATGATTTAATCCGGCATTCCATAGAGGAGACCTTTTACAAGGAGAAGCTGCGGCTCAGGAGCTACGGGACGGCGGCGCCGGAGGACAAGGTGTTTCTGGAAATCAAGAAAAAGTATAACGGGCTGGTCAATAAACGGAGGACCAGACTGACACTGACAGAGGCATATTCGTTTGTGAAAACCGGCAGGCTGCCGGAGTATAAGCCTTATATGAATGAACAGGTCCTGCATGAGCTGTATTACCTCATCCACAGGATGGAGCTGGTTCCGGCGTTGTTTTTATCCTACCGGCGGGCGGCAATGTTTGGAAAAGAGGATAAGGATTTCAGGATTACCTTTGACCGTGATATTACGACCAGACGGTATGACCTCGGGCTTCATTACGGCGTATACGGGGAGAAGCTTCTTCCGGAAGACGAGTGGATTATGGAAATCAAAATTGATAAGGCGATGCCGCTCTGGATGACAAGGCTTCTCTCGGAGCTTCACATTTATCCGGCGTCCTTTTCCAAATACGGAACGGAATATAAGCATTACCTTGCGGTGCAGGAGCCGGTGCAGCGTGAAGCGGCTCCTACAGAGGAGGAATGCCGGGACGGATGTTAAGTACATGGCATGAGGTAACAAGAGAAAGATAAAAGGAGAAGGAAAATTATGTTGGAGAAATTATTCGGAGTAGCGGAGCAGGAGGCGGCAATCAGCGTAACGGACACGCTTTCGTATATGCTGGCGGCAGTATTGATTGGAATTATTATTGCCGCGGTTTATATTCTGATTACAGAAAGAAGCAGACGTTCGTTCAGCTTTATTGTCAGTATGCTGATGCTTCCTGCGGTTGTAACGCTTGTCATTATTCTGGTCGGCAGCAATGTGGCGCGGGCATTTTCCATTGCAGGCGTATTCGCGCTTGTCAGGTTCCGGAGTGTGCCGGGAGAGTCAAAGGACATTTCCCTTGTATTTATGGCAATGGCAGCGGGACTTTCATGCGGACTTGGCTACATTACGCTTGCTTTCAGTGTTCTGGCAGTCTTATGCGTGATTGTCCTGGTTGCATTCAAGGTCGTGGCGGTCTGCTTTAAGGATACGACAAAGCAGCTGAACATTCTGATTCCGGAGGATATGAATTATAACGGAGCGTTTGACGACATTTTTGGAAAGTATACGAAATCTTCATCTTTGGAGCGTGTCAGAACCACGAACATGGGGACGCTGTTCGAACTGACCTACCGGGTACAGATGAAGCAGAAGGCGGATGAGAAGGCGTTTATCGATGAAATCCGCTGCAGGAACGGAAACCTGAAAATCAGTTTGTGCATGAAGGAATATAACACGGAGAAGCTGTAGTGGGGAATACCATACGATTGCTGTTTCCCTTAAAAGTCATCAAGGCACAATCCCGTAATTTTGAGAGGAGACATAAATGGATATCGCTTTATATTATCAGGAAAAAGGAAAGAAAGAGCCGTTTCTCTTTTTGCATGGGAACGGAGGAGACGGCTCCTATTTCAAGAATCAGATAGATTATTTTAGCGACAGATACAGGGTGATTGCCTTGGACACACGGGGGCACGGCAAATCACCAAGAGGTACGGAACCTTTTACGATAGAACAGTTTTCCCGTGACTTGTATGATTTTATGGAGGGTCTTGGAATTTCAAAAGCAGTTATTCTGGGGTTTTCAGACGGGGCAAATATAGCAATGAAATTTGCAATAAAATATCCGGACAAGGTAAAGGCATTGATATTGAACGGGGGAAACCTGAATCCGGAAGGAGTAAAAAGAGTGATACAAATCCCGATTGAAATAGGATACAAAATAGCAAAGCGGTTTGCTGCAAAGTCACCCGGTGCGAAAAAGAATGCCGAATTGCTCGGATTAATGGTGAATGAGCCGAATATCCGGTTAAATGAATTATCAAAAATAACAGCTCCCACGCTCGTAATTTGTGGAAGAAGGGATATGATTAAGGAGTCCCATACAAAGAAGATTGCGGAAAATATACCTGATGCAAAATTATCGATTATAAAAGGGAATCACTTTATTGCAAATAAGAGATATGTTACATTCAATAAAGAGGTGCAAGAGTTTTTACAGACAATCCGGTAACTTTTTTCCCTTTTCGAAATCATGTACCCGTGGAAAATAACTTATAAGTATACACTATAGATGGCAGATAAGGTTTTTATGAGCATATATGTAAATCGGAATTTGGGGAGATCATCATGGAAGAATTGTTGGTTTATGCACTTTTGCTTTATGAGAAATTAGTAACAGAAACTGAGTACAATAAACGGCTTGATGAAATATTTCTCAACGCTCCCGAAAACGATGATGTGCTCTATTTAGAATGGGAAACGGATATAAAAAAAGCTATTATTTATATACGAACGCATATTGATTACAATAATTTGGACATAGATTTATTTGGTAAAATTTTGATGAGCAAATTAAAGGAGGTCTATAAAAATTATTCGGATACAAGAGAATTTGCAAGTCGAATGTATAGCTTGTGGGAGGATTTGCCCGGAAACCTCCAAGATATAGAACCTTTTTGGACGCTCTGTTATGCTGATGATCCCTTATCATGGGGAGATGAGGGACAAACCAGAAATATTTATGAGCGTATGTTGTGTTACTATGACGATTAAACGAATAGAACAAATTCCCATTTATAGAAATGTTAGATTGTTGAAAGTTATGTAATCTGTGTAGAAATGTACTTTGTATTTCAAAATTTATGCATCGGGAACATTTCTCCGAAAAGGGAGTAACTTTTTTTCTTGTTTTTGTCTTAACGCCTCTTCCGGCTGCATGAAAAGTCTGTTTCTTTGGGCAAATACGAAATCAGCTTGCCATACAGCACCAGGACTTTTTAAATTACTTAAAAAACGCGGAAACCCGGGCAGGGAAATAATTGACAGAAAAGGGAAACTATGCTAGTATGAAAGGGTAGAATAAAGCAGATTTATGGAATTTTTGTGGAATCATAAAAATGCAAGGTGGGGGAGTAAAAAAGAAATTTATCGGAAAACAGGTTTTCTGATTTCAGTTTTCCCCCGGCTGCAGATGCTTTGACTGCAGCCGGGGGGATTTTTTTTATTTGCGCATCCGCGGGGTCAAATACCCTGCCCCTCTGGGCGGACAGGCGAAAGAGAAGCTAAGTCATATCCTGTAGCTTTCGTTGCAGCGTATTTGACTACAAGGTCGTTGCGGAAAGGGGGGAGACAGACAGCAGGAAAGTCAAAATAGCGGCGGAAAAGATTTGTAGGAGAGTATGAAGAAAGAGAGTAAATGGTTAAAAAGAAGAAGCATTCAAAAAATTACTGTATTGTTATTGGCAGTATGTATCAGTGTCAGCGGTCTGTCTGTAGCGGGGTATACTGGGACGGGCAGCACCGGGACGGCAGGCGGGAAGCCGGGGGCATATACAGATGCAGGAAATCTGCAAGGCAGCCCGTCCGGGGAAAGTCAGGATATTGTCCGTGGCTTCGGGAGCAAAATCAAGGACAAGAAGCAGAAGGAAATAAAGGTCAGGGTAAACCACGGAAATCAGGGGAACCGGAACGGGAAGTCATGGAACCTACAGATGCTACAGGCAGAAAACGTAAATGCAGGGAAAGCGGAAGGCTCCGGCAGGAAAATAAAGGTTGCAGTCATTGACTCCGGTATTAATTTCAGTACCGACCTCCCGGTTGCCGTACGGAAAAACTTCATCCCGGAGGATGAACGAAATGTGCTCTATGAGGATCCGAGCGGGCATGGGACCGCGGTTGCAGGGATTATCGCGGCACTGGACAATGATGAGGGGATTACCGGCATCAATCCGCGCGTGGAGCTTTACTCGGCACGCGTGCTGGATGGGAATCTGGAAGCGCCGGTAGGACGGATTGCGGAAGCAATCGACTGGGCGGTAGGGCAGGATGTGGACATCATCAATATGAGCTTCGGCATCGCAAAGAATGTAAAGGAGCTGGAGGAAGCGGTTGGGGGAGCCGCTGCGGCAGGTATCCTTTTGGTAGCGGCCGCAGGAAATGGGGAGACCGTTGCCTACCCTGCGGCATATGATGAGGTAATTGCAGTCGGCTCCGTCACCGCGGAGGGGCTTGCGGCAGAAGGCAGTGCCAGCGGGGAGGCACTGGAGCTGATGGCACCGGGCGAGAATATTCTCTCCAGTGGCATCTTCGGCGGCGTTACCGGGATGTCCGGCACAAGTATGGCAGCACCGCATGTGGCAGGGGCGGCGTCCGTCCTGATGGAGTTAAACCCGGAAATGCCTGCGGACTATATACGGATGCTCTTAAACTATAGTGCGAATCTGTACGGTTCCCCGGATGAATATGGAAACGGGGTACTTGACCTGGGGTATGCGATTGAGATAAACGATAAGTTTAAAAAGCTTTATGAAAAACATATCGATAAAGCGGAAAAGAATAAAAAGAAAAAAGAGAAGCAGAAGGAGAAGTTCTGGGGCGAGGTATTAAAGACGATACCGGAAAACGAAAAGGCAGTGGAGACCTTTACGGGGGTGGAGGTTGTCGAGGGGATGTGGCTGAAGGATAACCGGGACCATGAGGGAAAGAGGCATGAAGATTTTATATATGATGGTCTTACAGGGACACAGATGAGTTTTACAGCTGCACAGATGGCAGTCCTCACTTTTGCCTGCGGATATCCGGATAAAGCAGATTCCGGACTTCACGACATGGATGATAACCCATATCATGGTTTTTTGTGGCAGAGAAAAAAGACTGTTGCAAATGGGAAAACAGAATATACGCCATTATATAATTCTAATTACATTGCCAACTATATTTTCCTGACAAAACTCGCGAAAGCTTTTGGCAACGCAGCATCCGTACCAAAGGGGACTATGTTTCAGAATGATTATGACAGGATTTTAGAGGATATCACAACGACCAGACTGGGAACAAGGACGTGGGAGCAGGTATTTGATTTGCTAAATTCAGACCGCGAGGTAAATTTATCTGTGACCTCTGAAAATAAAAGGTTATTTATCTATGGGATAGCAATACACTGCATTTCCGATACCTTTGCCCATAGTACATGGGCAGAGCAGTCAGGCGTATGGAAAAGAGTATCGCATAAAAACTATAATGACCCTAAAAAAACAGAAGAGGAAAATAACGAAGCATGGAAAACGGATGCAGATAATCCTGATTATTTTCCGATGAGATATAAGACGGCTCAGGCTGCAGTACAGTCTGCACTGGCAAAGGCATGTTATGGCACAGAGGGATTATTGGCAGACTTTTTATTTCCATCAATAAATTTTGGAACATTTTATCTTGGTAATTATGCATCATATGCTAAAAGAGTAAATTCCCAAATTTATAATTCAGGTGCAAGCGCTTTTGATAGCGGGGATCTGGATAAAAATGTTTTGAACTATAATTTTGAGAAGCATACGTATTATGTTCAGTGAGAGGAGTGCAAAGCATGAAAAAATGGAGTATAGGAATAATTTGTCTTTTGGCAGCCACACTCTGCGCCTGTCACGGAGGTCAGGAAACCGGCATAGATGTAACCCCGGCAGAAGGTACGAGCACTCCGTCTCTTACGCTGGAAGTAACTATAACCATGCTGCCGGAAATGACAGGGACGCCTTCTATAACGGAAGCACCCGGAAACAGTCCAGTGCCTTCCGTAACGGAGACGCCGACTATGAAGCCGGAGAAAGAGTTGATTCCGATTGATGAGGCGCATTTTACGAGTGTGGATTTTCGTAAAATAATTTCAGCAAAATATGATACGGACGGAGATGGCTGTCTTTCACGGACAGAGAGGGAAGCGGTATGTCTGATTCATTGGGATTATTTTGATTTGCTGCAGGAAGGGTTTATTCTTGAGGAAGAGGCTCCGGATTTAGACGGATTGGGGTATTTCCCGAATTTGAGGTTTCTGACAGTACGGAAGGCAGGCAAGATATTACTTCAGGATCATCCGTCTGTCCGGGGACTGCAGGTGGAAGAGGGAGGAGCAGTAGCTTATGTGCAGATAGAACGATGCCCGTTATTTCAGTTTATTTCCAATCCTTTTTCCATTAAATCCTGCTACATTGCGGATGCAGCGCCGGAGATTCTGCTAGAGGCTATCTATGGAAATTCAGTGCTATATAAATCTATATTGTATGGCGGGCTGAATATTTACAATCCGGAGCGTTTTCCGGGTCTGACAGCAGAGGAAGAGAACCGTATTTTTGGCAGGGAACCTTTGAAGGAATGGGTGGGGAAGACCGAGAACGGCAGGGCTTTTTCAAAAGAAGTATGGGAACGATATCTTTTAGGACAGGAGATTAATTTTTATGAGGTCAGCGTTGCTGAAAATACAGAGGAACCTTCTGATATGCAGGGGAAAAAGGGCTGGCTGGCTGTTGTGGATCATTATGATGCGTCTGATATGGGAGTCAGCTGTTTCCCTTTTTATACAGATGAAATACCGGACGCAGACAGCATCCGTATATCCATCGGGGAAATCAGTAAAATAATCCAGTTGAATTATGAGGCTGACCGTGGCTGTATCCTGTCAGCCGAGTGTAGTTTGAAGGTGGTATATCAGGGGAAGGAAGGGGAGGAACTGCTTGGCATAATTCAGGAAAAGCTGTATCAGTGCGTGATTGAGGATGATACGGTAAGAATAACTCCGTACCGGTGTCAGGGTCTGGAGGTTACGCCTGATTTGGATGGGGAAAGGATTCCGATTGACGGAGAGCATTTCTCAAGTAAAGTATTTCAGCGTTACCTTGAAGAAAAGTATCCCGCAAATGCTGCAGAAGGTTTATCAACAGATATCAGGGAGGATGTCATGGTTATGGACTTCTCAGGTTCGGTACGTTTTGCCGGGGAAACGATAGACGGGTTAGAATACTTTCCGAATCTTACGGATCTCTATCTTGGACATACCGGGACGCTGGTTGTGGAAAACCATCCGTCGTTAGAGGTTATCGGCGGGGATGCGCCGGGCTTAAAAAAGCTGGTGGTACGGAACTGTCCGGAGCTTCGGCGGATTGACCTTGATTTATCAAAGATAGAGGAGGTCGTGATAGAGGGCTGCGGGAAGCTGGATGAGTTGATTCCGATTGATGAGGCACATTTTACGTGCGGTGCTTTCCGGGAGTTTCTTTCCATCCTGTATGACGTGAACCAGGATGGCTTCCTTTCCTTGGCAGAGTGGGAAGCGGTAGAGGAGATATACTGGGATGAATGGTATGCCCTTGAGGAAATGGGAATCAGCAAGGAAAATATGGAGCAGCCGTGGCATCTGGACGGGTTTGAATATTTTCCATGTCTGAAATCCCTGACTGTCATAAGTGCAAGCAGCGTTGCCTTAAAAAATCATCCCTCCATCCGGAATATTGGTGGAGGCGAGGGAGGAATCGGGCAGTTATTAATTGAAGATTGTCCGGCACTTGAATATATCGGTGGAAGTATGTACGGAGGAGCGGAATGGTCGGTAACGAATTGTGAAAATCTGAAATGTTTTTCGGTTTATGAATCAGAGCTTGGTTCGCTTGCCTTTTCCGGGTGTCCGCAGCTGGTTCTGGATTTTGAGGATGCGGGAAACCAGGTAAGAAGTTTATTGTTGGATGCGGATGCTGTGCTGACAGAGTTACCGGGAGGAATTTGCCGGATTGTGGATGGATCCTTCCGGCCTCCTTTTTGGAGGGATGGGCTGATCTGTGAAACAATCCAATGGGAGAATGTGTCGGAGCAGGCGGTTGAAATGCCGCTTCCTGCAGAGGAAGAGGATTTTTTCCGGTATTTTGGTAAGGATGACTTTGCCTATATGGGGGTACAGGTCTTGGAGAAAATAGAAGATATCTATGACGAGCAGGGAAGAAAGGGGTGGAATATCTGCATTGACCGGAAGGAAAATGCCTACAGTAAGACGGCATTTTCCCTTTATGCGGAGGAGACGCCGGAGCCGGAGCAGATTTTTGTCCGGCCTGTCGGGGTGTCGGAAGCCGGGATTTTAGAGTATTCGCCAAACAAGGGAGTCAGCTTCCATATTGTATGGGAACTGGAAGTAGTGTATACAGGGACAGCAGGGGAAACCGTACTTGGGACGATGCTGACAGGGGACAGGTACTGGACGATAGCGCGGACGGTACGAAGAAGAGCTACCGGTCAGAAAAGGATTGGAAAGAAAACGGGAGCAGACAGTATCAGATGTACGAACAGCTCCGCGAGGAGGCGGAGCAGATATAGTTCAGGAGGAAACATGAGAAAAAAAGAATGTAATGTACCGCTTTTTTTGCTTTTAGCAGTCCTGGGTGGATTCTGCGCCTGTAGCCAGAGCAAAGAAACAGGGATAACAGCAACCCCGGCGGGGCTTTTGACAACGCCGCTTTCTACCCCGGAAGTAACTGTGACCGGGTTTCCGGAGAATACAAAAACACCGTCGCAGAATCCGGCTTTGACAAGGGAGCCGTCTCCGACGCCGGTATCGGGAATGGAAGCCGGACTGCTTCCAATTGACGCAGGACATTTTACAAGTGAGGTGTTCCGCGAATATATTTCCCGATGTTATGACAGCAATAAGGATGGTGTTCTTTCCAAAGAAGAGCTGGATAATATAACGGAAATCGAAATCCAGTACTATGAAAAAGAGTTTGATAAGGAACGTTTGGACGGTTTTGAGTTTTTTCCTGAGTTAGTCAGCTTAAGCGTGAGTAATGCAGAAGAGGTAGTTCTTCAAAATCATCCTGATATACAGTCCTTTGGAGGAGAGGAGGGCAGTATTGGTACGGTAAGAATTGAAAATTGTCCTTCCCTGTCCAGTATAGGATTTTATTCTTTTGGGATTTCTTCCTTGTATATCTCGAATGTTTCGCCGAAAGCTTCTTTCGGGCTGGCAGGTAATTGCCCGATGCGTGATATGGTGTTAGATGCTGATATCATGCTTGAAATTGGAGATTATAGCAGTGCGGAGCCGGTATTTACTGCTATGGAGGACGGGACTTTATGCTATACGTTTTTTCAGTATGACCATGTAGATGGAAAGGAAATTGCGTGTCTGGAGAAAGTTCCGATAAAGTTTCTTCATCAGAAGGAAGTAATCGTTCCATTTTCCGAAGAATATTGGAAGGAGTGCCTGCAGAAAACCGGACCGGATTTTTATCAGGTGCAGATTCTTGAAAAGGAGGGAGAGACCCGAAATACAGAGGATGGCAAAGAATATGAGGTCTGCTTTGAATTGAGGGAGTATCAGCGGAATCCGGTGAGTTTATCGGACCAGCCCTGGGTGCTTTATTCAGAAAAGATGAGATTTCCTTTGGATACGGATGCCCTTCCTGCAGCGGAGCAGATTGTATTTCGCCCTGCCCGGATTCATAAAGTAAGGGCACTGGAGTATTCCCCGAACCGGGGAGCTTCTTTGCTTGTAACATGGGATATAAGTATAATTTTTCAGAACGGGACAGAGGAGCAGGTTCTCGGGGTACTGGAGAAGCAGGAGAAGTATTGCTTTCTTGATGCAGGGGGAGGGGGAAGGGTGTACCCTTGCCAGATGGCATGGGAAAAATGGAAGGGAGAGGAGACGGGACCAGAGGCGCCTGTTGTTTTGATTGATGAAGCGCATTTTTCCAGCCCGGTTTTCCGGCGTTACATTGAAGGAAATTATAATACGGATTATTATGAAGGATTGACTGCCAAAGAGCAGAAAGCAGTAGAAATAATGGACTTTTCCGACTCTGTGCGGTTTTATGGGGAAATATTAGATGGCTTTGAATATTTTCCGTGTCTCTCAGAGCTTTATCTTGGTGATGCAGAAATCCTGATTGTGGAGAATCATCCCTCTTTAAAAGTGATTGGCGGGCATTCCCGTGGATTAAAAAAAGTAGTAATACGGAACTGCCCGGAGCTGGAACAGATTGACCTTGAACTGGCCGGGGTGGAAGAGGTCATAGTAGAGGGATGTGAAAAACTGAAGTAAGAGGTGAAAGAGAGATGATTTTGTGAAAGGAATCTGCAGGATTATCGGTTGGACGATAGTAAGATTGCTTTGTTCTGAAAGCGGGGGGAATCATATGAATTTAAAAAAGATAATTGCTTTTTTTCTTCTGGCAGGCACACTCTGCGCCTGTTATGGAGGTCAGGAAACCGGCAGAAATGTAACCCCGGCAGAAGGTACGAGCACTCCGTCTCTTACGCCGGAGGTGACCGTAACCATGCCGCCGGAAATGACAGGGACGCCTTCTATAACGGAAGCGCCCGGAAACAGTCCGATGCCTTCCGTGACGGAGATGCCGACTCCGGAGCCTGAGAAAGAGTTGCTTCCGATTGATGCGGCGCATTTTACGTGTGGTGCTTTCCGGGAGTTTCTTTTCATCCTGTATGACGTGAACCAGGATGGCTTCCTTTCCTTGGCAGAGCGGGAAGCGGTAGAGGAGATATACTGGGATGACTGGTATGCCCTTGAGGAAATGGGAATCAGCAGGGAAAATATAGAGCAGCCGTGGCACCTGGACGGGTTTGAATAGGTCGGTACAAACGGAAAGGTTACGATAGGCATCAAAAAGGACGGAAGTGTCGTGACGACGGAGAAAGAAAAAATCCTGAGATAGAGTTTAGCCGGGGAAGGATACGGCCGGAACTGGAGTGAGATTATGGACGGGCAGGGAAGATTTTTTGTAAAAAAGACTCTCTGCCTTATTTTTGCATCAGTCGGTCAAATTACTTGCACATGAGGAAAGAATGAGTTATAATACAAATAACGACGGTGTAATCAGTGCCGTGTGTACTGCTTATGAGAAAGGAGGAGGCCATGCCGGATTTTGCAGCAATATTTACAGACAATTTGGTTGTTGTGTGGTTAGTCGTGTTAGCGCTTTGTCTGGTGATTGAGGTCATTACCTTGGATCTGGTTACCATTTGGTTTGCCGGAGGTGCACTTGTTACATTTTTTGTAGCAATGGTTACGGACAATTTAGTGATTCAGCTTTTTGTTTTTCTGGCAGTTTCACTGCTTCTGCTGTTTTTTACACGTCCGGTCGCTGTCAGGTATTACAACAGCAGACGGACTAAGACGAATGCAGAAGGGCTTGTGGGGGAACAATGCAAGGTAACGGAAGAGATTGATAATTTTAACGAGACCGGAACAGTTTTGTTAAACGGCCTGGAATGGACCGCACGCAGTAAAAACGGGAACCTGATTGCTGAAGGCGCGCGTGTGAAGGTGTGTTCCATCGACGGCGTAAAGGTAATCGTAGAAGAAGTGGAGAGTGAAAATTAAAAAGGAATGCCGTCAGAAAAGGCGGAAGAAGGAGGAAATATGGAGCCGATTATAGCAATTATTATTTTGTTTGCAGTAATCATCATTATTCTGGCATCCTGTGTAAAGATTGTACCGCAGGCGCAGGCATACGTTATTGAGCGTCTGGGCGGTTACCAGACAACCTGGTCGGTAGGCGTTCATTTAAAGCTGCCGATTCTGGACCGGATTGCCAAGCGGATTGTGTTAAAGGAGCAGGTAGTTGATTTTGCACCGCAGCCGGTAATCACGAAGGATAACGTAACGATGCGTATTGATACCGTTGTGTTCTATCAGATTACGGACCCGAAGCTGTTTGCTTATGGTGTAGAGAATCCGATTATGGCGATTGAGAACCTGACGGCTACTACCCTGCGTAACATCATCGGTGATCTTGAGTTAGACCAGACGCTGACCTCCCGTGAAACCATTAACACAAAGATGAGAGCGTCCTTGGACGTAGCAACCGACCCGTGGGGAATCAAGGTAAACCGTGTTGAGTTAAAGAATATCATTACGCCGGCTGCAATCCAGGATGCGATGGAGAAGCAGATGAAGGCGGAGCGTGAGAGCCGTGAGGCCATCCTGATTGCAGAAGGTGAAAAGAAGTCGACCATTCTTGTTGCAGAAGGTAAGAAGGGGGCGGCAATCCTTGAGGCAGAGGCTGAGAAGGAGGCTGCAATTCTCCGTGCAGAGGCAAGAAAGGAAGCTATGATCCGCGAGGCAGAAGGTCAGGCAGAGGCAATCTTAAAGGTACAGCAGGCAAATGCCGACGGTATCCGTTACTTAAATGAGGCGTCCCCGAATGCGCAGGTAATCCAGTTAAAGAGTCTGGAGGCATTTGCAAAGGCAGCAGACGGTAAGGCAACCAAGATTATCATTCCGTCCGAAATCCAGGGAATGGCGGGTATGGTAAAGGCGCTGACCGAGGTCGGGGCAAAGGATGCATAGTACCGGAGGCACCCGCATATTGACGGGAGGCAGAAGGAGACAGGGAGGAGTCGGAATATCAGGAATACGTTTTGTAAAAGAGGGAGAGTAGCGCAGAGGGCGCTCTGAAAGTCCAGGCAGCTTCGCAGGAGTAAGGCAGGAGTAAGGGAACGGAATGCGGGGTTGCCTGTTGCATTTTCCGGGCAGACAAGACAGAAAGGAGAAGGTTTTTATGGAGCAGAAGAGGGGTATGAAACTGGGGTTAGGAAAAAAGATTACCGCAGGGATACTGATAATCCAGATTATTGTTCTGGCGGCATTTACGGGAATTGTCAGTGTGATAGTTTCCAGAGACACGCGCCAGGCAGCCATCGGGAAGATGAAAACCATTGCGGATGACAGGAACCGGCTGATTGAAAGCTACATAGACAATGTCGAGTCAGTTCTGCTGATGTACAGTCAGGCAGATGAGGTGATTCAGCTGGCGCAGAATCCGGACAGTCCAGAGGCAATCCGTGCCGCACAGAGCTATACGGAGCGGTATGTAAAGGCAGCAGATTATTTTGAGGGGTTGTATACAAGTGCATGGGATACGACCACCTGGGTACATTCCAACATACAGACCGTAGGCGTGCAGCCAAGAACGGGCGACAGGCTGGATGCATTGTGGGAGGCGCTGGATGCAATGGGAGACGGCGTTTATACCTCCGGTGTCCTGAAATCCCCGTCGAGCGGGAAGCAGATTGTTTCCTTTTATTGTCCTCTGCGGGATTCTGCCGGAAATGGGATTGCCATGACGGGTATGGGCGTTCTTACGGAGGAGTTAAAGGAAATCCTGGACTCCCTTCAAAGTGGTGAGATGGGAAATGCCGAATATTAC
Organism: uncultured Lachnospiraceae bacterium; assembly: GCA_910579465.1. Lineage (GTDB taxonomy): Bacteria > Bacillota > Clostridia > Lachnospirales > Lachnospiraceae > SIG307. The sequence continues at coordinate 136,976 of CAJTUB010000002.1, forward strand.
CTGATTGATGGGAACAACAATAATTATATTTTTGCAAAAGACCCGGAGGTGGTCGGGACAGTAGTGGAGGATGAAGCGATTTCCACACTGCTCCGGGAGAGACCAGCAGAGAATTATCTGGAGACAGACGATGCGATTTATGCCTGCAGCATGATTGAGGACAGGGGATGGATGTTTGTCCTGACGGATAGTACCGATGAGGTGTTTGCCTCCACGCGGACGCTCAGGAATATGCTGATTCTGTTCAGCGTATGCGCGATGGTGCTGCTTTGCGTGGTGTCGTTCTGCATCGTCAGCTATATGCTGAAACCGATGGGAGCAATAAAGTCCGGGATTGTCGCCTTGCAGAATTTTGATATCTCGGATAATAGCGGTCTGGTCCGGTACGGTGGCAGGAGCGATGAGCTGGGCAGTATTTCGGCGGCGTCCCTGGATCTGATAAAATCCCTGCAGGGGATTGCGGGCGCCCTGCGGGAATGCACAGGTTCCCTTAAGTCAAAGGCAGAAAATCTTAATTCCTATTCCCAGAAGCTGATAGACGGCGCCGGGGACAGTATTGCAACAACAGAAGAGCTTTCGGCGTCCCTCGAAAATACAAATTCAATTATCGTCGGGGTAAACGGTGAAATTGAAAGTATAGAAGGCCTGGTAGGCACTATCCTGAAAAAGACACAGGATGCTGCCGGAGTGAGCGACGAGGTAATGAGAAGCGCAGAAAAGATGAAAGAGAATGCAAACGGCGCTTACCGGAACGGCCAGGATACCCTGACCTCGAAAAAGGCGGATATCCGGGTAGCAGTAGAGAAGCTGAACAGCCTTTCCCGGATTAACAACCTTACGGATGAAATTTTAAGTATATCCGACCAGACGACGCTGCTTTCCCTGAATGCTTCCATTGAGGCAGCAAGGGCAGGGGAGGCCGGGAAGGGATTTGCCGTAGTGGCAAATGAGATTTCCAAGCTTGCCCAGATGTCAAAGGATACGGTGGCATCTATCCAGGGCATATGCGGGGAGGCGAACAACAGCATCGGTATTGTCGAGGAGTGCTTCCATTCCATTCTGACCTTGATGGAGGATGTGATGATTGCCCGGTTCAAGGAGTTTGCGGACAGCTCGGCGGAATATAACGAGATGGTTGGCGGGATTAAAGCCGGGATGGATGACATTAACCAGGTGTTACGGCAGTTAGAAGATTCCGTGACGCAGATTTCGCAGAATATGGAAAATGTAAACCGCATTACGGAGGAAAACAGCAGGGCGATTGCCATCATTGTGGAAAAAAATGAGAATACCGCACAGGTAGCAGAGGGAATCCAGGAGCAGTCAGCAGAGAACCAGGAGCTGTCAGGAAGCCTTGGCAGCCTGGTAGACAAGTTCCATATCTGAGACTGAAAAGCCATTACACTGTGACAGAAATTGCAGTGTAATGGCTTTTTTTAGTTTCCGGCGTCGAAAAAGGAGAGGCGGCGTCATAAAAAAAGTTGTCATAAGAACTTGACAACTTGACATAAATGTGATAATATGAAAAATGCACTATTGTGGTGTGGTGTGCCTATTTATACTAATTATAGCACATCCGGACGGAAAAGAAAAGTCTTTTTCGTTGTGTCATACCTAAAATTTTTCAAGGGGTGAAAACGTCCATGGATAAAAACAGAATTAAGCCGATGCGGGTAGGAAAAGGTGTCCGTATGAGCTATTCCAAGCAGAAAGAAGTGCTTGAGATGCCAAACCTCATTGAGGTACAGAAGGACTCTTATCGGTGGTTTTTGGAAGAAGGATTGGATGAAGTATTTGATGATATTTCGCCGATTTCGGACTACAGCAACCATCTGAACCTTGAGTTTGTCAGTTTTCAGCTTTGCGAGGACGATGTGAAGTACAGCATCGAGGAGTGCAAAGAGCGTGACGCTACCTACGCTGCGCCGTTAAAGGTGAGAGTCAGACTCCATAACAAGGAAACCGACGATATCAAAGAGCATGACATTTTTATGGGTGACCTGCCTTTGATGACGGAGACCGGTACTTTTGTGATTAACGGTGCGGAACGTGTCATTGTAAGCCAGCTGGTACGCTCCCCTGGAATTTATTATGCCATCAGCCACGATAAAATCGGAAAGACGCTTTATTCCTGTACCGTGATTCCGAACCGTGGTGCATGGCTGGAATATGAGACGGATTCCAACGACGTGTTTTATGTGCGCGTGGACAGAAACCGTAAGGTTCCGATTACTGTGTTGATCCGTGCCCTTGGTATTGGCACGAACCAGCAGATTCTGGATTTGTTCGGCGAGGAGCCGAAGATTCTGGCAAGCTTTGCAAAGGACCCGTCCGAGAATTATCAGGATGGTTTATTAGAGTTATATAAAAAGCTCCGTCCGGGCGAGCCGCTTTCCGTAGAGAGCGCCGAACCGCTGGTAAACGGCATGTTTTTTGACTCCAGACGTTATGATCTGGCAAAGGTAGGACGTTATAAGTTTAATAAGAAGCTGGCGTTTAAGAACCGTATCGTAGGTTTTACGCTGGCACAGGACGTTGTAGACACCACGACCGGCGAGGTGCTTGCAGAGGCAGGCACGGTGATTACCGAGGAGCTGGCAGTGCGCATGCAGAATGCCGCAGTGCCGTCCCTTTTTGTGCAGACAGAGGAGCGGAACGTAAAGATTCTTTCGAACCTCATGGTAGATCTGAATACCTATGTGGATTGCGATAAGGCAGCGCTCGGGATTACCGAGGAGGTCTATTATCCGGTGTTAAAGGAGTTAATGGATACCTATTCCGGAGAAGAGCTGCTGACTGAGATTAAGCGCAGCGTCCATGAGCTGATTCCGAAGCATATCACAAAGGAAGATATTTTAGCTTCCATTAATTATAATATTCATCTGGAGTACGGCATCGGCAATTCCGACGATATCGACCATCTTGGGAATCGTCGTATCCGTGCCGTAGGCGAGCTTTTGCAGAACCAGTACCGTATCGGTCTTTCCCGTATGGAGCGCGTGGTCCGCGAGCGTATGTCGACGCAGGACCTCGAGAACATCAGCCCGCAGTCCCTGATTAATATCAAGCCGGTAACGGCGGCTGTGAAGGAGTTCTTCGGAAGCTCCCAGCTGTCGCAGTTTATGGACCAGCATAACCCGCTTGGTGAGCTGACGCATAAGCGCCGTCTTTCCGCACTCGGTCCGGGCGGTCTTTCGAGAGACCGTGCAGGCTTTGAAGTCCGTGACGTACATTATTCCCATTACGGAAGAATGTGTCCGATAGAGACGCCGGAAGGTCCGAACATCGGTCTGATTAACTCGCTGGCGTCCTATGCCCGTATCAATGAGTACGGTTTTGTTGAGGCACCGTACCGGAAGTTAGATAAGACGGACCCGAAGAATCCGCGCGTTACCGACGAGGTTGTGTACCTGACCGCGGACGAGGAGGATAAGTACGTCGTTGCACAGGCAAACGAGCCGCTTGATGAGAACGGCTATTTTGTCAATTCCAATATTTCCGGACGTTATAAAGAAGAAACCTCTCTTTTTGAGAGACGTAAGGTAGATTTGATGGACGTGTCGCCGAAGATGGTATTCTCCGTGGCGACGGCGATGATTCCGTTCCTTGAAAATGACGATGCGAACCGTGCGCTGATGGGCTCCAACATGCAGCGTCAGGCAGTACCGCTTCTGATTACGGAGGCTCCGGCAGTCGGCACGGGAATGGAGATGAAGACCGCAATCGACTCGGGTGTCTGCGTCGTGGCAAGAAACGCAGGTGTTGTCGAGCGCGCGGCCGCAAGTGAAATCGTAATTAAGAATGATGATAATACGAGGGATACCTATAAGCTGTTAAAGTTTACGAGAAGTAACCAGGGCACCTGTATCAACCAGCGTCCGATTGTGACGAAGGGCGAGCGGGTAGAGGCAGGCCAGGTGATTGCAGACGGTCCGTCCACCTCGATGGGAGAGCTTGCACTCGGTAAGAACCCGTTAATCGGCTTTATGACCTGGGAGGGCTATAATTACGAGGATGCGGTTCTGTTAAGCGAAAGGCTGGTACAGGAGGACGTATATACCTCGGTTCATATCGAGGAATACGAGATTGAGTCCCGTGATACGAAGCTCGGTCCGGAGGAGATTACCCGTGACGTGCCGGGTGTCGGCGACGATGCGCTGAAGGATTTGGACGAGCACGGAATTATCCGTGTCGGCGCAGAGGTCCGCGCAACGGATATTCTGGTCGGCAAGGTAACACCGAAGGGAGAAACGGAGCTGACCGCAGAGGAGCGGCTTCTCCGTGCGATTTTCGGCGAGAAGGCAAGAGAGGTAAGAGATACTTCCTTACGTGTCCCGCATGGTGAGTATGGTATTATCGTAGATGCGAAGGTATTTACCAGGGAGAACGGCGATGAGCTTCCTCCGGGAGTAAACCAGACCGTCCGCGTTTATATTGCGCAGAAGAGAAAGATACAGGTCGGCGATAAGATGGCAGGCCGTCACGGAAACAAGGGTGTTGTTTCCCGCGTGCTTCCGGTAGAGGATATGCCGTTCCTGCCGAACGGCCGCCCGTTAGACATCGTGTTAAACCCGCTCGGCGTGCCGTCCCGTATGAATATCGGACAGGTGCTTGAGATTCACCTTTCCCTTGCGGCAAAGGTACTCGGCTTTAATGTGGCAACGCCGGTATTTGACGGTGCAAACGAGAATGATATCATGGATACCCTGGAGATGGCAAACGATTATGCCAATACCTCATGGGAGGAGTTCCAGGAAAAGTATAAGGATATCCTGCTGCCGGAGGTCATGGAGTATCTGGGAAGCCATCTGGAGTACAGGGAGCAGTGGAAGGGCGTACCGATTAACCGTGACGGTAAGGTAAGGCTCCGTGACGGACGTACCGGTGAGTATTTTGACGGTGCGGTTACGGTCGGCTTCATGCACTACCTGAAGCTCCACCATCTGGTAGATGATAAGATTCACGCGCGTGCAACCGGTCCTTATTCCCTGGTAACGCAGCAGCCGCTCGGCGGTAAGGCGCAGTTCGGCGGACAGCGTTTCGGTGAGATGGAGGTATGGGCGTTGGAGGCATATGGCGCCGCGCACATCCTGCAGGAGATTCTTACCGTGAAGTCCGATGATGTGACCGGACGCGGTAAGACCTACGAGGCAATTATCAAGGGCGACAATATCCCTGAGCCGGGAATACCGGAGTCCTTCAAGGTATTATTAAAGGAGCTCCAGTCGCTTGCGTTAGACGTTACCGTACTCGACGAGAACGGCGAAGAGGTCATTATGACCGAGGATATTGATTACGGCGATACGGATATTACGCCGTTAATGGAGGGCGACAATGGCTTCCGTTACGACGAGGGCTATGAAGAGGCAGGATTCAGCCAGGTGACTCCGGACGAGGACGGCTCGTTCTCCTATGACGAGGATGACATGGACGATGAGGACGAGGAGCCGGACGACTACGAAGACCTTGGCGATGAAGATTATGAATAAATGAAGGGAGAGCAAAGTAATGCCGATGGACATGATGAATGACAGCATAAAGGATATTACCTACGATGCGATAAAGATAGGCTTAGCTTCTCCGGAAAAGATCAGAGAGTGGTCCCGCGGCGAGGTCAAGAAGCCGGAAACCATAAATTACAGAACCCTGAAGCCGGAAAAGGACGGTCTGTTCTGCGAAAAGATTTTCGGACCGAGCAAGGACTGGGAGTGCCATTGCGGAAAGTACAAGAAGATCCGCCACAAGGGGATTGTCTGCGACCGCTGCGGCGTAGAGGTTACGAAGTCCAGCGTGCGCCGTGAGCGTATGGGACATATCGAGCTTGCAGCACCGGTTTCCCACATCTGGTACTTTAAGGGAATCCCGAGCCGGATGGGTCTGATTCTGGACCTTTCGCCGAGAACCTTGGAAAAGGTACTTTATTTTGTCTCCTACATTGTACTGGATGCCGGTACGACCGACTTACAGTATAAGCAGGTGTTGAATGAGAAGGAATACCGCGAGGCGTATGAGAAGTACGGCGATACGTTCCGTGTCGGAATGGGTGCCGAGGCAATCAAGGAGCTGTTAGAGGCAATTGACTTGGAGAAGGACTCTGCCGAGTTAAAGAAGGGACTCCGTGAGTCGACCGGCCAGAAGCGTGCAAGGATTATCAAGCGTCTGGAGGTCGTAGAGGCGTTCCGCGAGTCCGGAAACAAGCCGGAGTGGATGATTATGACCGTAATTCCGGTCATTCCGCCGGATTTGCGTCCGATGGTACAGCTGGACGGCGGACGTTTTGCAACCTCCGATATGAACGATTTGTACCGCAGGATTATTAACCGTAACAACCGTCTGAGAAGGCTTCAGGATTTGTCCGCACCGGATATTATTGTGCGGAACGAAAAGAGAATGCTGCAGGAGGCTGTGGATGCGTTGATTGATAACGGCCGCCGCGGCAGGCCGGTCACCGGTCCGGGAAACCGTGCGTTAAAGTCCCTGTCCGATATGTTAAAGGGAAAGCAGGGCCGCTTCCGTCAGAACCTGCTCGGAAAGCGTGTTGACTATTCCGGACGGTCCGTTATCGTGGTAGGACCGGAATTAAAGATTTACCAGTGCGGTCTTCCGAAGGAAATGGCAATCGAGCTGTTTAAGCCGTTCGTTATGAAGGAGCTTGTTTCCAGAGGAATCACCCACAACATCAAGTCTGCCAAGAATATGGTAGAAAGCCTGCAGCGCGAGGTATGGGATGTGTTAGAGGAGGTTATCCGCGAGCATCCGGTTATGTTAAACCGTGCTCCTACGCTGCACAGACTCGGTATCCAGGCGTTTGAGCCGATTCTGGTAGAGGGTAAGGCAATCAAGCTTCATCCGCTCGTTTGTACTGCATTTAACGCGGACTTCGACGGTGACCAGATGGCAGTGCATCTTCCGCTTTCGGTAGAGGCACAGGCAGAGTGCCGGTTCCTCCTGCTTTCTCCGAACAACCTCTTAAAGCCGTCCGACGGCGGTCCGGTTGCGGTTCCGTCGCAGGATATGGTGCTTGGTATTTATTACCTGACACTGCACAAGCCGGGGGACCTCGGGGAAGGAAAGTTCTTTAAGAGCGTGAACGAGGCGATTCTTGCCTATGAAAACGGCGAGATTACGCTGCATGCGATGATTAAGGTGCGCAGAAGCGGAACCAATGCAGACGGTGTAGAGGAGAGCAAGATTATCGAGTCTACGCTCGGCCGCTTTATCTTTAACGAGATTATTCCGCAGGATCTTGGCTTTTTGGACCGTACAAAGCCGGAGAATTTCCTGCTGCCGGAGATTGATTTCCTGGTCGGCAAGAAGCAGTTAAAGCCGATTCTGGAGAAGTGTATCAATATCCACGGCGCAACAAAGACAGCAGAGACACTGGATGCGATAAAGTCCCTCGGTTATAAGTATTCGACCAGGGCTGCGATGACCGTATCCATTTCCGATATGACTGTTCCGCCGCAGAAGAAGCAGATTATCGCAGATGCGGAAGCAACGGTGGAGCAGATTACAAAGAACTTCCGCAGAGGTCTTCTTTCTGAGGAGGAGCGTTATAAGGAAGTCATCGATACCTGGAAGCGTGCCGACGACGAAATCACCACCACGCTGTTAGACGGGCTGGACCCTTATAACAATATTTCCATGATGGCAAAGTCCGGTGCGCGAGGCTCCGATAAGCAGATTAAGCAGCTTGCCGGTATGCGTGGTCTTATGGCGGATACGTCGGGACGTACGATTGAGCTCCCGATTAAGTCCAACTTCCGTGAAGGTCTTGACGTACTCGAGTATTTCATTTCCGCACACGGCGCAAGAAAGGGACTTTCCGATACCGCGCTTCGTACCGCGGACTCCGGTTACCTGACCCGTCGTCTCGTAGACGTTTCGCAGGAGCTGATTATCCACGAGGTAGACTGCCGCGGTGAGGACGAAGAAATTCCGGGCATGTGGATTAAGGCGTTTAACGACGGCAAGGAAGTCATTGAAAGTCTGGAAGAGCGTATTACGGGACGTTGCTCCTGTGAGACGATTTATGATGATAACGGCGATATGATTGTAAAAGCAAATCATATGATTACGCCAAGACGCGCCGCAAGAATCGTAGCAACAAAGAAGATTCAGGAAGCGGGCGCAAATGCAACCGTAAAGATTCGTAACGTGCTTACCTGCCGTTCCCATATCGGGGTCTGCGCAAAGTGCTACGGTGCGAATATGGCAACCGGCGAGGCAGTCCAGGTCGGCGAGGCAGTCGGCATTATTGCGGCGCAGTCCATCGGTGAGCCGGGTACACAGCTGACGATGCGTACCTTCCACACCGGCGGTGTTGCGGGCGATGATATTACGCAGGGTCTTCCGCGTGTCGAGGAGCTGTTCGAGGCAAGAAAGCCGAAGGGTCTTGCAATCATTGCCGAGTTCGGCGGCACGGTTACCGTAAAGGATACCAAGAAGAAGCGCGAGGTAGTCATTACCAACGCGGAAACTGCGGAAAGCAAGGCATATCTGATTCCGTACGGTTCCAGGATCAAGGTATATGACGGACAGGTGTTAGAGGCAGGCGACGAACTGACCGAGGGCAGCGTAAATCCGCATGATATCTTAAAGATTAAGGGCGTACGCGCAGTACAGGATTATATGCTGCAGGAGGTACAGCGTGTTTACCGTTTACAGGGTGTAGAAATCAACGATAAGCATGTCGAGGTGATTGTACGCCAGATGTTAAAGAAAATCCGTGTAGAAACCAACGGCGATACGGAGTTCCTTCCGGGTACCATGGTAGATATTCTGGATTTTGAGGACGCAAATGCAAAGGTAATCGCAGAGGGCGGTGAACCGGCAGAAGGAAAGCAGGTAATGCTTGGTATTACGAAGGCATCGTTAGCAACCAATTCCTTCCTGTCCGCGGCTTCCTTCCAGGAGACCACCAAGGTGCTTACCGAGGCAGCAATCCACGGAAAGGTGGACCCGTTAATCGGTCTGAAGGAAAATGTAATCATCGGTAAGCTGATTCCGGCAGGAACCGGTATGAAGCGTTACCGCAATGTAAAGCTGGACAGCGACCTGCAGGAGCGGTATAATGCTTCCGAGAACTACGGAGAGTATGAAGAGTTCGGAGAGCTTGAGGAAATGGAAGAATTCGGACTGGAAGAGGAATTTGAAGAGTTTGACGAGGCGGATTCCGAAATGGAAGACGAAATCGCCGCAGAGTTTGCAGAAAGCGAAGAGTAATGTCTAAGTACGCAAATGCGTATGAAATAACCGGGCGGCCTGTTTTGGCAGGCAGTCCGGAAAAAAGGTGCAAAAGCACAAAAGGAGGACAATATGTTAGTATCAGCAAAGGAAATGCTTCAAAAGGCAAAGGCAGGAAAGTATGCGGTAGGTCAGTTCAATATCAACAATCTTGAGTGGACAAAGGCAATCCTTCTGACCGCACAGGAAATGAACTCTCCGGTGATTCTCGGCGTATCCGAGGGTGCAGGAAAGTATATGACCGGTTATAAGACCGTAGTCGGTATGGTAAAGGGAATGCTGGAAGAGTTAAAGATTACCGTTCCGGTAGCGCTTCACCTTGACCATGGTAGCTACGAAGGCTGCTTAAAGTGCATCGAGGCAGGCTTCTCCTCCATTATGTTCGACGGCTCCCATTACCCGATTGAAGAGAATGTTGCAAAGACCAGCGAGCTTGTTAAAATCTGTAACGAGAAGGGAATGTCCTTAGAGGCAGAGGTCGGCTCCATCGGCGGCGAAGAGGACGGCGTAGTCGGTGCCGGAGAGTGCGCAGACCCGCAGGAGTGCAAGGCAATCGCAGACCTTGGCGTTACCATGCTTGCAGCAGGTATCGGCAACATCCATGGAAAGTATCCGGAAAACTGGAAGGGTCTCAGCTTTGATACGCTGGCAGCCGTTCAGGAGCTGACCGGTGAAATGCCGCTTGTACTGCATGGCGGAACCGGTATCCCGGAGGATATGATTAAGAAGGCAATTTCTCTTGGCGTAGCTAAGATTAACGTAAATACGGAATGCCAGCTTTCCTTTGCAGCAGCGACCAGGGAGTATATCGAGGCAGGCAAGGATTTGCAGGGGAAGGGCTTTGACCCGAGAAAGCTTCTTGCACCGGGCTTTGAAGCAATCAAGGCTACCGTGCGTGAGAAGATTGCCCTGTTCGGCTCTGAGAATAAGGCGTGAGAATAAAAGAAAAGAGGGCTGCCGTGGCGCGGCCCTTTTTTTGGCTTTACGGCAAAGCCGAAAGATAGATACCGCCAAGCTCCTCTGTTTTTCCGTTCAGCGCCATATAGTAAATGCGGTTTGCGATAATGTCAGAGGCGCGAATCAGCGTTACCTTGTCAGAGGCGCAGAAATACAAGTCAATTCTGTTCAAGTTATTAAAAATCGGGGGAAAGAAATTGTCATACTGGATATTATAGGTGCCGAGCTTAAATTCCTGTTCGAGCGCCTGCTCCAGCTCATATCTGCCGTTTGTGGCAGTGGAATGCTCGTCGTTATAGACATGAAGCCCTTTGACCTTGTCCGGCTCTATGGTTCCCTCCCGGATAAGCTGTTCAAATGCCCGTTTTAATCCTATTTTGTAGGCATAATCAAGATAGCGCTGCTTGTCCTTCTTGCTCAGGAAAATTCTGTCCAGGACACTTTTTTGTTGAATAATCACGCCAAATTTAATGGTCCGGTTCAGGGAGCGGTACAGCTTCCCCTTTTCCTTATTTGTTATCCGGCAGGCCTTTAACTCCTCGCCTGCTCCATAGACACCCTTCCGGATAGCGGACTCCGCGGCCAGATACCTTCTGGCACAGTCTGCCACATCTTGTTTTTTGAGAAAAATCAGACCGCCATAGACAAAGACATCGTTGTGCTTTTTATCAAAAACACCCGATTCATCAGAATAAACGTAAATCTCCATAACCCTCCTAAAGAAGTAAAAAACCGCCTTACGGCGGCCCCGTGGCCGGTGCCATTCCATGACACTTAAACGCAAATTCGGTTTCACGGGTATACAGCGCATCTCTGCCTGCAAACTCAGTATATGCGAAATATGGAAAAAAAGCAAGTGTTTTTTTAGGGAAACGCTGATGAAAGCATCTCCCGCGCTCATTTTGTAATTGTCCGGAGAACTGCTTTTTAGCGCAGCCGGAGGGCAAAAGCCGTATCAGGTGAAAAAGCTTAAGAAAACTCCGGTCTTGCCATATCACAAAAATATGGTATGATAGTTATGGAAACGGAAATCAAGGCAGGACTACGGCGTACTATTTCTGTAGAATAACAGATTGACAAATAGATACAAAAACGAACAGGAACAAACGGGAACAAACAGAAAGCGCTTCTGGGATTGTAGGATACAAGCGAGGTTAACATGAAATTTGTAATTCAGAGAGTGACAAGAGCAAGCGTAACAGTAGAGGGAGCCTGTACCGGTGCGATTGACCGCGGGCTCGTGGTCTTAATCGGGGTAGGGGCAGAGGATACGAAGGAGACTGCTGATAAGTATGTGAAGAAGCTTCTCGGACTCCGTATTTTTGAGGATGCACAGGGAAAGACGAATCTTTCCTTGAAGGAGGTAAACGGCGGGCTGCTGCTGATTTCCCAGTTCACACTGTATGCCGACTGCCGGAAGGGAAACCGTCCGTCCTTTGTCCAGGCGGGAGCGCCCGCACTGGCGGAGGAGCTCTATGAGTATATTATCGCCTGCTGTAAGCGGGAGGGATATCCGGTACAGACCGGTAAGTTCGGCGCAGACATGAAGGTGGAGCTGTTAAACGACGGACCGTTTACGGTCGTGTTAGATAATTTGTAAAAGGAGCCCTTATGATTTATCTCAATTCATTTACATTTCCGGACGGAGACGAGGAATTTGATGTCCTTTCTGGCGAGCAGCGTACCTGCTACGATTCCTATTATCCGTTCGGGCAGGTTTCGGGAAAGGAGATTTCCATTCTCAATTTCGAGGATATTACGATACTGTACGGAGGTAACGGCTCCGGAAAGACGACGATTTTAAATATTCTGGCGGAGAAGCTTTCGTTAAAGAGGGAGGCGCTGTATAATCGTTCGGATTTTTTTGGAAAGTATCTGGAACTTTGTGACTTTTCTCTTGCCAGGGATTTGCCGGAGGGCGGCAGGATTATTACAAGTGACGACGTATTTGACTATATGTTAAATGTCCGTACCTTGAATGAAGGCATCAATACAAAGCGTGAGGCGTTGTTTCAGGAGTATCTCGACGCCAAGTATGCCGATTTCCATTACCGCACGATGGAGGACTTTGAACAGTTAAAACGGGTCAATCAGGCACGCAGGAAAACACAGTCCAAGTATGTCCGGGCAAATCTGATGGACAATATCAGGGAGCATTCCAACGGAGAGAACGCATTCCGCTATTTTCAGGAAAAGGTGGAGGAGAGTGCGCTGTATCTTCTGGACGAGCCGGAAAACAGCCTTTCGCCGGAGCGGCAGTTGGAACTGGTGGAGTTTATCGGGAACGCGGCGGCGCAGTTAAACTGCCAGTTTGTGATTTCGACCCATTCGCCGTTCCTGCTGGCAATGAAGGGCGCAAAGATTTATGATTTGGACACCCTCCCGGTCCGGCCGAAAAAGTGGACACAGCTGAAAAATGTGCAGCTGTACCACCGCTTTTTTGAGGAGCACCGGGCAGAGTTTCAATAAAAGCAACAAAAACCAACAAAAGATAATACAAAGCAACAAACAAAACCAACAAAGACCAATAAAAACCAACAAAAAGAAAGGAAGTTATCAGATGAGAAAGACAATTCATGCAGAAAATGCACCAGCAGCCGTAGGACCGTATGTTCATGCAGTGGAGGCAGGAGGCTTTGTTTACACCTCGGGGCAGATTGGGCTTATCCCGGCGACCGGCGTGCTGGCAGAGGGCGTGGAGGCGCAGGCAGAGCAGGCGTTGCAGAATATCCAGGCGGTGCTGGCGGCAGCAGGCTGTACGCTTGCCGACGTAATTAAGACAACGGTATTTCTGGCGGATATCGGAGACTTTGCGAAAATCAATGAAATCTATGCAAGGTATTTTACCGGCGAGACCCCGGCACGCTCCTGTGTGCAGGCAGGCGCGCTGCCTAAGGGAGCCCTGTTTGAGATTGAAGTAGTGGCATATAAGGGCTGACGCTTCGTCCGGGTAATGGAAGAGAAATGAGCGGAAACAGTTATTATGTCTATATTCTCCGCTGTACGGGCGGTTCCCTGTATACCGGGATTACGACCGATATGGCAAGAAGGCTTGCAGAGCATACCGGCGGCGGGAAGAAGGGTGCAAAGTACACAAAAAATCACACGCCGGAGGCGGTAGCAGCACTCTGGCGTGTGGAAAACCGTTCCGTGGCATCAAGGCTGGAATGGTATATCAAGCAGCTTACCAGACGGGAAAAGCTTCTGCTTTGCGAAACGCCGGAGCAGCTTGCCCTGCGTACCGGAACAGAGGCGGAGGCTATTGCGCTGTCTGCGGTGCCATGTCCTGCTTCGGAAATTTCCTGCGCATCAGCACAAAGCAAAGCAGATGCGCAAGGAATGTAATCGTCCAGGAGACCGGATAGGAGAGAAACAGAACCTTTGCCGTATGGTACTGCGGAAGCCGGAAGATGGTCGCAATCCAGAGGATGCGGAGCCCGCAGGCACCGAGCATCGAGACAATGGTCGGCGTGACACCGTAGCCCATGCCGCGGATGGAGCCGACAATGGCGTCCATCATGCCGCAGAGGAAATAGATGCGGCAGATGATGCCGAGGCGTACCATACCGGCAGCAATGGAGGAGTCTGTATTCGAGTAAATGCTAAGCAGCGTCGGACCGAAGAAAACGGCAAGGTTCCCGAACAGCAGGCCTGCGGTAATGGCGCAGAGCTGGGAGCAGATCAGGATTCGGTTGATGCGGGAATATTTTCCCGCCCCGATGTTCTGGCTTGTAAACGTGAGCGCTGCCTGATGGAAGCAGTTCATGGATACCCAGACGAAGCCCTCGATATTGGCGGCAGCCGAGCTGCCTGCAATCATGGTATCGCCCAGTGTGTTGATGGACGACTGGATAACGACGTTCGAAAGCGAGAAGACTACGCCCTGGAATCCTGCCGGGACGCCGATTTTGATAAGCATCCAGAGCGTTGACCGGTCAATGCCGAGCTTGCGCAGCACCAGCCGGAAGGCATCCTCCTCCTTTGTCAGACAGCGGAGAATCATTGCTGCGGAAAGATATTGGGAGAGAATGGTGGCAAGTGCGACACCGGCAACATCCATATGAAATACGATAACGAACAAAAGGTTTAATGCGACGTTCAGCAGCCCGGCGGCAGAAAGGTAATAGAGCGGCCGTTTGGTATCGCCCTTGGAGCGGAGCAGGGAGCTGCCGAAGTTATAAAGCATCATGGCAGGCATACCGAGGAAATAGACACGCAGATAGAGCGCGGCAAGGTCGATGACGCCGTCCGGGGATTTCATCAGAATCAGAATCTGAGGGGCAAAAATAATACCGATAACCGTTAAAAGCAAGCCGCTGAGTAAGCTTACGGTAATCGAGGTATGCACGACCTTTGAGGTGCGCGATTGGTCCCCTGCGCCGGTATATTTGGCGGAAAGTACGTTAGCACCGATGGACAGCCCCAGAAAGAGGTTGGTCATCAGGTTAATCAGGGAGGCAGTCGAGCCGACTGCGGCAAGGGAGTTATCCCCCGCGAACTTTCCGACCACGGCAATATCCGCGGCGTTAAACAGAAGCTGCAGCAGGCTGGACGCCATGAGCGGCAGGGCAAACCGGAGCATTTTCGGAAGCAGCGCGCCGGTCGTCATATCTAATTGATAAGCAGTTTTTTTCATGGTCAGTTCTCCAATTCATACGGCAGAATATAGCAGGCACCTCTGCCGTTATAATCCCTTTTTGAATCCATATTATATTACAGCATAGTACAGATTACAGTGTATCTGCTTCGAAACGTCCTGAAGCGCCGCACGGAAGAATCAGACCGCTCTCCCGTACCGGCAGGCCGATTTCGGAGGACGTAATGCAGCCGTGGAAGCGGCGCAGCTCCGTACCGAGCAGATAGGAGAGAAGGGCGGGCTGTAAACCGGTCGTATAGGAATTTAACAGGAAAAACAGCGGCTCCTCCTTTAGCACCTGTGCGGTAAGCTGTACAAGGGAATGAATCTGTTCTTCGATTTTCCAGATTTCCCCCTTCGGACCGCGCCCGTAAGACGGCGGGTCCATAATGACCGCGTCGTAGCGGTTCCCGCGGCGGATTTCCCGCTCGACAAACTTCACGCAATCATCGACAATATAGCGGATGGGCGCGTCGGCAAGCCCGGAGAGCGCCGCATTTTCCTTTGCCCATGTTACCATACCCTTGGAAGCGTCGACATGGGTAACTGCGGCGCCTGCCAGGGCGGCGGCAAGGGTAGCGCCCCCGGTGTAGGCAAACAGGTTAAGTACCTTGATTTCACGCTCCGGCTGTGCCTTTTTAGCGGCACGGATTTTTTCACCAAACCAGTCCCAGTTTACCGCCTGCTCCGGGAAAACGCCGGTATGCTTGAAAGCAAAGGGCTGCAAGCGGAAGGTGAGCTCCCTGTAATGCAAAAGCCAGTTCTGCGGTAAATCAAAAAACTCCCATTCCCCGCCGCCCTTGCTGCTGCGGTGGTAATGCGCGTTTAAGGCGTTCCATTCCGGCGCGGATTTTTCCGTGTGCCAGAGCACCTGCGGGTCAGGCCGCAGTAAAATATAGCTACCCCAGCGCTCCAGCTTTTCCCCGCCGGAGGCATCCAATACCTCGTATTCCTTCCAATCCTTTGCAATCCACATAGCAATCCTTTCTATTCCGCAAGCCACGGGCAGGCGGACATAACGGGATGAACCGTTGCTTCTTATAGTTTCTTATTATTTTAGCACGATATATCGGAACGGTCAATGCGGAAACTCCTTGAGTTTTTCTCATTTTGCATATGTCCTTGTGTTCCGGCGGCGGTACGGTAAGGTAATTTTGCAAGCGCGAACACAAAAAATGCGGAAACTCAGGCAAGAAAATTTTCTTGACGTGAGCAGGGCAACATGATAAAATTAACTCAATAGTAATTTTTTGTTAAATTGGTGGTAGGGCAGGCTTATGGAAACGTAAGGACACAAAGCCGGGAGTCTGAGAAGCGGGTGGAGGTTTAAGTTATACCGGTATTCTTGGGAAGCGTTCGGCGGCAGGTGCTTATCTGCCGCCGTAGTTTTTTATTTGAACGATTGTCATAAAAGTTTAGATGCAGATAATACAGATCGTTTTCCAAAGAGATATGTGGCGGCAAAGGAAGCGGCAAATAAAGTTTTGATGAGGGCATATTATGGACAGATAGGAAGTTTAAATGATTTTGTAAACGCCCCATCGGCATACAGTGGATATTATATCGGTAATTTTTCTGCCTATGCACAAGCAGCTGATTCCAAAAGCTATACGAATCTAAAGGCTTATTTCAGGTATGGTGATTTATGGTTTAATGTATTAGATGAGAGTAAAATAAATTTTCAAGAGCATTCGATTCTGAAAGCGGGGGAATAGTATGAATTTAAAAAAGATTTTGCTTTTTTGTCTCTTTGCAGGAGTATTCTGTGCCTGTAACCAGGGCAGGGAGGCTGATACGGAGATAACAGTGACGCTTGTGGGACTGGTGACACCGGCTGTCACTCCGGAGACAAGCGGATTGCCAGAGAATACGAAAATGCCTTCCATGACGGAAAAACCGGAAAATACTCCGGCCGAAGGAATGCACCCGGCGATTATAATGGTTCCGATAGATGAAGAACATTTTACAAGTGCGGTATTCCGAAGGTTTCTTTCAGTAAAATATGACAAAGATAAAGACGGTTTTCTTTCGCAATCAGAACGGGAAGTAATAAAAGAAATGGAATGGGATCCATATGAAATGGTACGTGAGGGAATCGGAACAAATCATGATGAAGTTACCGAGGCGACACTGGATGGTTTTGAATATTTTCCGTATTTAGAAGATTTAAACGTAGTCAATGCGGGCAAGGTGATTTTTAAGAATCATCCTTCTATTCGGTACGTCGGCGGAACAGAAGGAGGAATTGGTCTGTTATATATGGAAAATTGTCCTTCCCTGGAACGTATCGGAGGCTATGCTTATAGTGGCAACGTATCAGTAATAAACTGTGGGAATCTGAAAAGCTTCGGGGTAAGGAACTCGGATTTTGAGTCTCTTTCATTTTCAGCATGTCCGCAATTGGTTTTGGATTTTGAAGAATGGAACAGCGTAACAGGCTTATTGCTGGATGCAGATGCGGTGCTTACCGCATTACCGTACGGACTTTATACGTTTAAAAAGGATGGATATCCTGAGTTACCGGGTCTTTCCTTTGAAACTATAGAATGGGAGAATGTGGCGGAACAGGCTCTTGAGATGCCGGAAGGAGAAGATTTTTTTATCAGAAATTTTGATAAGGATGATTTTTCCTATATGGGAGTGCAGGTTTTAGAAAAAATAGAGAACTGCTATGATGAGCAGGGAAGAAAGGGATGGAATATTTGCATTGACCGGAAGACGGATGCTTACAGTAAGACGACATTTTCCCTCTATACGGAGACAAATCCGGAGCCGGAACAGATTTTTGTACATCCGGTGGGATTGGAGAAGGCTGAAGTTTTAGAGTATTCGCCAAATCACGGAGGAAGTTTTCATATCATCTGGGAGCTGGAAGCGGTGTATGCGGATAATTCCGGAGAAATCGTACTGGGGACGATGACAGATGACCAATATTGGACGATTACATCTGACGGCACAAAAACCAGATACCGGTCAGAATGGGAATGGAAGAAAAATGGGAGCAGGCAGTATCAGACAGAGAAACAGCTCTACGGGGAAGCGGATAGAGTCCAGGAGGAAACATGAGAAAAAAAGAATATGATGTACTGCTTTTATTGCTTTTAGCAGTTCTGGGCGGATTCTGCGCCTGTCACCGGGAACAGGAAACCGGTATGACAGTGACGCCGGTCCCGGAGGGGGAACGGATTCCGATTGATGAGGAGCATTTTACGAGTGCGGTATTCCGGTCCTATCTTGCAGACTATTATGACGTGAACCAGGACGGCTATCTTTCGTATCCGGAACGGGCAGATTTCCGGTATTTTAGTATTGGATATTATGAGCATGAGTTTGAGCAGGAGTGTCTGGACGGCTTTGAATACTTCCCGGACCTGAAAGAACTGGATATCAGCTGTGCGGAAAAGGTAGTGCTTCGGAATTGCCCGTCGTTGGTGAAGATTTCCGGGGAGGAAGGGCATATCGGGACGCTCATCATAGAAGACTGCCCTGTGCTGGAAAGGATGTATTTTTTTGACTTCTGGATGGATACCCTGTGTATTACCGGGGCTCCTGCCCTGGAATTGGGGCGTGCGCATTATGCGGGAGGAAATCATATCACGCTGGACGGGAACGTTGCGCTTGACATTGAAACAGAGTACCATGAGGCATTTATTTATACAGGATCGGAATTGGAGACGGACCGCCTTTATTTTCAAACCGTGGAGGATTATGTGCAGACGCTTGGCGTGGAATGGGTGAACACAGGGGAAAAAACAGCGCCTCTTGGAGAAGAGGCGGTGAGGAAATGCGTAGAAAAAGGTGAACTTGACTTTTGTGATTTCCGGGTTTCGGAAATGCCAGAGGGAAGTCCTGACAGTGCCGGGAGGAGAGGCTTTTTTATTACGGCAGAGAATAAAAAGGCAGGCTGTACGCCGGTGATATTTCCACTATACACGGAGGAAGAACCGGAAGCGGAAGATTTCTTTGTCAGACCGGTAGAAATTTATGAGGTCAAGGTATTGAAATATTCCCCGAACCGTGGGAATTTTGCAAGCATTCGCTGGAAGCTGGAGTTTGTGTACCGTACGGGACAGAAGGAGACTGTGCTCGGACAGACGGAAAGGAGCCATTATATTCTTACGCTGCCGGACGGTTCGGTCAGGGTGTATGGTTCCCTGGAGGAATGGGAGGAGAATGGAGAGTGGTATCCGTTAAAGGAAGGATATGTCAGAATCAATGAAGAGAACTTTTCCAGTCCGGTATTCAGAAGATACCTTAATTCGGAGTACAATGTGGATGGAGGTTACGAAAAGCTGTTGTCCCTGCGGGAACGGGAAGCGGTAGAGGTGATGGATTTTTCTGCTTCAATCCGCTTTGACGGGCAGATATTAGATGGCTTTCAATATTTCCCGAAGCTCAGGGAGCTTTCTCTCGGGCGTACCGGAGCGTTGGTTGTGGAAAACCACCCGTCCCTGGAGGTTATCGGCGGGGATGCGCCGGGCTTAAAAAAGCTGGTGGTACGGAACTGTCCGGAGCTTCGGCGGATTGACCTTGATTTATCAAAGATAGAGGAGGTCGTGATAGAGGGCTGCGGGAAGCTGGAAGGGAAAGATTCCGATTGATGAGGAGCATTTTACCAGTGAGGTCTTCCGGAAACGAATTGCAAAAGAGTATGACTTAAATAAGGATGGTTATCTTTCCGAGACGGAACGGGCTGAGGTAAAGAAAATTCAGATTGAATATTACGAATAGGAGTTTAGCGGGGAATGCCCGGATGAAAAAGGACGGTGAGAGAGGCAGGCATGCTCTTTTGCCGTCCTTTTTCTTGACTTTTATGGAATTTTGTACTAGTATAATAATAGGGGTTTTATTCGGTATAAACTGTCAGAATGAGAAGGAACAGGGAATACAGGCTGCATCAGGAAAAGGACGGGGATACGGTTAAAGGAGATGGTGGTATTTTGAACGAAAATTTATTGAAAGGAAGCACGGCAATGAGAAAAGCGTTGACAGAGATTTCACCGGAGATTCAGGAGCTTGCGGAGCTTTGCCGCAGCAACAGCGGAATTGATCCGGAGCTTTATAAAGTGCATGATGTAAAACGGGGGCTGCGTGACCTGAACGGAAACGGCGTAGTAGCGGGACTTACGAAGATTTCAGATATTACGGCTTATCGCATGGAGGGGGATACGAAGGTGCCGTGTGACGGGGTGCTGCGTTACCGCGGGTTGAATATCCGTGACCTTTGTAACGGCTTTATCAGTGAGGACCGGTTCGGTTTTGAAGAGATTACGTATCTGCTGCTGTTCGGGAAGCTGCCGACAGAGGCACAGCTGGAGGATTTTAAGAAGCTTTTGAATGCTTCGCGGACCCTTCCGACCAATTTTGTCCGTGATATTATTATGAAAGCACCGAGTAAGGATATGATGAATACGCTTTCCCGTAGTGTGCTGACGCTTGCCTGCTACGACAAGAAGGTGGACGATATCAGTATTCCGAATGTATTGCGCCAGTGCATTATGCTGATTGCGGTATTTCCGATGCTGGCGGTGTACGGGTACTGCGCCTACAGCCATTACGGAAGGGGAAAGAGCCTTTACATCCATAATCCGTCTGCAAAGCTCTCCACGGCGGAAAATATTCTGCGGATGCTCCGCCCGGATAAGGAATATACACATCTGGAGGCAAAGATTCTGGATATGGCACTTGTGCTTCATATGGAGCACGGCGGCGGAAATAACTCCACGTTCACGACGCATGTAGTGACCTCCTCCGGAACGGATACGTATGCCGCAGTAGCGGCAGCATTGGGCTCGCTGAAGGGACCGAAGCACGGCGGCGCCAATATCAAGGTAGTCGAAATGTTCCAGGATTTAAAGCATTCGGTGGAGGATACGAAGGACCCGGCGCAGGTTGAGGAGTATCTGATGAAGCTGTTGCATAAGGAGGCGTTTGATAAGAAGGGGCTGATTTACGGAATGGGTCATGCGGTCTATTCGCTGTCCGACCCGCGTTCCTGTCTGTTAAAGGAGTATGTGGAGAAGCTTGCGCAGGAGAAGCATAAAATGGAGGAGTACCGCCTCTATAAGATGGTAGAGGAGATGGCGCCGAAGGTAATCGAGCGGGAGCGCCGGATTTACAAGGGCGTAAGCGCGAACGTAGATTTTTACAGCGGCTTTATCTATCATATGTTAGGGCTTCCGTCGGAGCTGTTCACCCCGATTTTTGCGATTGCGCGGATTGTCGGGTGGAGCGCGCACCGGCTGGAGGAGCTGATTAATCAGGATAAAATTATTCGCCCGGCGTATAAAAGCGTCTTAAAGGAAGGCGGCTATGTAAGTCTGGAGGAGCGGTAGGAAGGAATTGTATACCGGGCACAAAAGACAGGGCTGCCGCAGGAGGCGGATTCCTGAGACGCGAAGTCAAGGGAGATTTTATATAGCGTACTAATATGCCGTATTTGATAGGAGGAGATACGAAGATGGCATTGATTGTTGCACATAATCTGCCTGCGATGAATGCAAACAGGCAGAATCAGATTATTGAGCGGAATCGTGCAAAGGTGACGGAGCGCCTGGCATCCGGCTACCGCATTAATCGTGCGGCAGATGATGCCTCGGGTCTTGCCATTTCTGAAAAGATGCGTTCACAGATACGCGGCTTAAATCAGGCGTCCCGTAATATCCAGGACGGTATTTCCTATGTGCAGGTTGCGGATGGCGCCTTGCAGGAGGTGCATTCCATTTTCCAGCGTATCCGCCAGATTGCCGTGCAGGCGTCCAACGGAACAAATACGCCGGATGACCGTTTTATGCTGGATATGGAGGTGGAGGAGCTAAAGGAGGATGCAGAACGGATTTTCCGGGATACCGAGTTTAATACGCAGAAAATCTGGAGCGGCGAACCGCGTGTCGTAGAGACGATTGTCGGAACTACAAAGGTTTCTGCTGTTACAGTATCAAATCCTCGTGTCTATTCGACGATTACAAATACAAACCGCTTTATTATGCCGAGGGGCGGCTTCCATCTGGATGCAGATACGGATGGTATCCGTGTGTCCTGGCTGGCATATGACGGGAATACTTATACCTCCGAGCTGATTGAATATGGCGAGCCATATGCCGGTTCACATTCCTTCAACCTGAAGGACTATCTTAACAAGGTGACTTATACGGATAAGGCAACAGGAAACGTTGTTGAAGCGGACCCAAAGGACTTTGAAGGACTTGATTTTGCTTATACCTATAATGTGGCAGAAACGGCAGGCTTAGATGATGTTGTTGCTTCCCTGAATGGTAAAACAGTTTCTACGAGTATCAATACACCGGAGTCGGCGGAGGCATTTGATGCCGGGGGAGCCTCGCTTACCGGGAAAAAGAGCGACGGCAGTACATTATTTACGGTCAGCTACAGTGCTGATATAAATTATGATGCCTTATTAGTTTCTGACCGTGACTTTGAGGACGAGGACACAGACTACATTGAAGGGATAAAAAACGGCGGTGCCTATGAGAATGTATCGAATAATCCGTTTACAGCGGGGAAGCCTTCCGAGGCGTATGAGTTTGAATTTCTTTTAAAGACCGGTACGGATGCTGCCGGAAACGATATCTTTACGACAGTGAGAACTAAGCCGAACTATACGGAGTATTACTGCTCTACGAGGGATGCTGACGATGAGGATATCTGGTGGTACACACATACCTATGACGGACACACTTATACCTATACAACTTACTATTCTGCCAGCCCGTCCTGTTCACCGGACTCTGTCGATGCCGCCTATGCTGCCAGCCACGCAAATAAGATAAAAAATGAGACGCTGTCAGAGGCAAATAAGGACCATACCATTACGATAAGGTACACGTTTAGTCTGGTTGCTGACCAGAAGTTTACATGCAAGGACGGAAGAGAAACGACCAGCGTCGGCAGTATGTCATTTAATCTGACGGTCCGGCCCGGTGCCACTGCCGCCGAGATAAACAAAGCGTTAGGGGAGGCTATTCATGGGCTGGATATTTATTCTTCAGATTCCCGTTCGACGCTGACTGTGTACGATAACAGATGGAGCAGTACGAATAAGGTTGAGATTCCGACCTATGAGCCGCGCTATGAGTATGTAAAGCAGCTCGATATCCAGGCAGGGGCAAACGAAGGGCAGATGATTCCGATTGAATATGATATGCTGAGCCTGTCCCTGTTAGATATAGAAGATATTTCGGTCGATACATTTGAAAGCGCGCAGAAAACTCTTTCGCTTGAAAAAATTGACGGGGCAATCAGGAAGATTTCCGAGCAGCGCAGTCTGTTTGGTGCTTATCAGAACCGTCTGGAGCATGCCGGAATGATTGATGATAATACTGCGGAAAATCTGCAGGCTGCAGAAAGTCAGATCCGCGACATGGACATGGCAGCCTCCATTGTTGAATACTCCAGGGCGCAGATTCTGTCACAGACGGCACAGTCGATGTTAGCGCAGGCGAACCGGTCCGTACAGAATATAGTGAATTTGCTGCAGTAACAGGTCCAGATTCTTTTTATATTCCGTTTGATTCGCTTCATAGGGGAGTAAACAGTGCCAGAGAAGTGGAGCTGTAAGAGAAGCGGAGGCGGTATTGGCATTAGGGTTCCTGCCCTGTACAGGATAAATGAATAAACTTATAAATCGTGCACTGTGGAAAACAGCCCATGCACGATTTTGTTTTTATAAGGCAGCTTCTCTTTAGTAGAGGCTCGAAAAACAACCAAAGGTAGAAAATCAAAGAAAAATAAATCAAAATTGAAACGTAGATTGATTTTAGAACTGGCGCACAACCGCAAGATATGGTATACTGACTCCAGAACAAAGAAAGGAGAGTCTGGCGATGGCAGATATGGTGTTTTCAGAGACGCTGCAGAAGCTCCGTAAGGGACAGGGCGTTACGCAGGAGCAGCTTGCCTCTTATCTCGGCGTAAGTCCGCAGGCGGTTTCTAAGTGGGAGAACGGGGGCTATCCGGACGGGGACCTGCTACCGCGGCTGGCGGACTATTTCGGGGTATCGATAGATTATCTTTACGGGAGGGAGACGGAAAAGGTTTCAATGGAGCAGGCGCTCATGGACAGGATGAAAGAAATATATGCATCGGAGGAATGGGAGCATCCGGGGTACTTTGAGCAGATGTTCCACTATCTGTGGGCGATGCAGCTGGGAGGCTGGCACGGAAACCGGAGCTATTACGAGCGGTATTTGGCTGAGAATGATCAGATAATGGCTTCCATGCTGCTCGATTCTGCGGGATTCAGTTATGTCCGGCTGAATAAGCAGCTGGAGTTTATGATGGTAATGAAGGAGCCAGAGGACGGATTTGCTTCCTATTTCAAGGTAACAGACGAACTTGTAGGGCTGTTCGGTTTTTTGTCAGAGAAGGCAAATCTGAAGGTGTTGTTTTATCTTCTTTCGCTCAAGGGCGGAGAAAGTGTGAGGGCTGCCGCAGTAGCAAGGTGTCTGAAACTGGAAGAAAAGAAGGTAGAGAAGGCACTGGATTATCTGAGCGAAATCTCTTCTTATAAGGGATTTTTGCAGAAGGGAGAGTTGGTCGAGTATAATAGAAATGAATCCATTTATACCATAGACCAGTCAAAGATCATTGCGGTACTGATGCTGCTTGCGGGAACGGATACAATCCTGAATCAGCCAGGTGGCTATAGTCTGCATGTATGTAACCGTGGAAATTCACTGCTTAAACGGGAGCAGCTGGAGTTCCTGCAGCACGGTCCCGGGGACACAGACAGGTAAGGAACTGTAAGAGCAGTAAAAAAGAGAAAAGATAAAAAGGAGCAAAGAAAATGAAGGAGTTAGGTAATGTATTATGGCTGATTTGCGGGGGAGCGTTTTCTGCAGCATTCTGGGGGCTGCTTGGGCTTCTGTTATGCGCTACCGTAGTAGGGATTCCGCTCGGAAAGCAGTGCTTTAAGCTGGTACGGTTTGCGGCATGGCCGTTCGGGCAGGAAATGGAATCCAATTTCGGAAAACACCCGGTTGCCAATGTGGTATGGCTGCTTACGCTCGGTGTCCCGGTCATTGTGATTTATGTGGTTCTGGGTGCCCTGTTTTCGGTTACGATTCTCGGAATTCCGTTCGGGAAGCAGTATTTTAAGCTGGCAGTGATGTCGATGGGACCGTTCGGGCTGGAGTTTGAGGAAAAGACAGAAGTTATCAAGGAATGGGAGGAATGGAAGAACTGGTAAAAATGGCAGTGTTATGATATAGAAAAGACCGGCAGGAAAGCAGGGACCTTGGCAGGAAAACAGGGACCCTGGTAAAGTGCGGCCTTTTACGGTAAGGAAGGAGACTTGTTTATGAAGAAAAGAGAAAAGAAACAGCAAAATGAAAATCTGTTGCACCGTGAATACGGGCTGTTTCGTAATATAGCGTTTACTCTGCGGAATATGATTGCATATGATAAGAGCTTTTTGTTCCTGATTCCGCTCGGGGTGCTGTGCGCGCCTGTTTTGCGGTATCTTTGGACCTTTTTGTCAAAGTTTATTTTGGATATGATTACAGGAGAAGGAGACCCGGACGGACTGCTGCGGCTGATACTTTTGTTTGCGGCGGTACAGACCTCTGCGACGATGCTGCAGACGTATTTCTGGAATCATATTTTCTGGCGCTATATCAGGACCCGGACAGCGATGCTTATCCGGATGAATGCAAGGGCGATGCAGGTTGATTTTGAGCATCTGGAGGACCCGGATGTCATGGACTGCTTCCAGAAGGCGCATGGCGCCTGTAACAGCAATAATAGCGGAGTCGAGGGTATGATGCGGGAATTGACGGACTTTTTGATTTCCCTTGCCGTTGTACTTGTGGGAATGTTCATTCTCGGCACATTGAGTCCATTTGTGGTAGTCCTGATGTTAGTTTTGGCATTTGTCAATTTCCTGATTGTCAATCACACGAATGCCGTGGCAAAGAGGGAAGTGTGGGATCCGCTTGCTCCATGGTGGAGGAAGCGGTATTATTTCCGGAATACGACGACTAATTTCAAAGAAGCGAAGGATATCCGTATGTTCGGTCTGCGGGAGTGGCTGTTAGGGAGATACCGTGAGTTAAATAAAATCCGCTACGACGCGCAGAAGAAAAATTCAAAAATATGGTTTTGGACCAGCCTGTTTGGAAATCTGCTGTCGGTGGGGGCCCAGGCGATGGTTTATGTATGGCTGATTTATTCGGTGGCAGAGGGCAGGCTGAGTATCGGTAATTTCAGTCTTTATCTTGCTTCGTCAGTTACCTTCTTTGAATATATTTCCGGCCTTTTAAACGGGATTAATGCGCTGCTTGCAAGGAGCAGGGAATTAGATGATTACCGGAGCTTTCTTGACTTTGACGGCGGAGAAGAGAAGGCAGCCGGGAAAAAGCTGCCGAAGCTTTCGTCCTATGAGTTTACCTTTGAGAATGTATCTTTTTCCTATCCGAAAGCGGAGCGTTACGCCTTAAAGAATCTCAGCCTGACGATAAAGGCGGGTGAACGGCTTGCGGTAGTAGGGTTAAACGGTGCCGGAAAGTCTACAATGATTAAGCTTCTGCTCCGGCTGTACGAGCCGACGGGAGGGCGCATCCTGTTAAACGGGGTAGATATCAAAGAATACGACAAGCGGAGCTATTATGAGGCATTTGCGCCGGTATTCCAGCAGGTGGAGCTCTTTGCGTTCCCGTTGGAGGAGAATGTTTCCATGAAGGAGCCGGGGGAAACCGATTCTGCAAAGGCGGAAAGGTGTTTGATAGCAGCGGGATTTTCTGAAAAGCTGGCAGCGCTCCCGTATGGATTAAAGACAGAGATGTTAAAGGTGGTTGATGATAACGGCGTTGACTTATCCGGCGGCGAAAAGCAGAAGTTGGCGTTAGCGAGAGCGCTTTATAAGGAGGCGCCGGTCGTGGTGCTGGACGAGCCGACCGCGGCATTAGATGCGCTTGCGGAGGCGAAGCTGTATCAGGATTTTGACAAGCTGATTGGCGGGAAGACGGCGGTCTATATCAGCCACCGTCTCAGCTCGACGCAGTTCTGCAGCCGGGTTGCGATGTTTGTGGACGGGGAAATGGCAGAGTGCGGCACTCACGCGGAGCTTTTGGAAAAGGGCGGCGCGTATGCGGAAATGTTCCGGATTCAGGCGCAGTATTATGTGGAGAGTGCAGAAAAGGAGGTGGCAGCATATGGAGAAGGCTGAGAGAAAAGAAAAGCGTGAAAAGGCAAAGGAAAACCGTCGCGCTGTCCGGAGGGTTCTGGGCTTTATGTTAAAGACTGCATGGAAGGAGCGTCCGTCCCTGTTTCTGCTTTATGCAGCTTTCTTTGCCGGACAGTGTATCCAGAAGGTGCAGATTGTGGTGCTGCCGAAGTTTTTGCTGGATGAGCTGATGCTGGTTCTGAAGGGTGGAGCGGTGTCGGCACATTTATGGAATGCGGCGCTGTATGTGGCACTGATTGGCGGCCTGAACGTGTTCAGCAATATCATAACCAACATAGCAGGTTCTGTCAGAAGCGTCTGGGAGGAGTGGTTCAACGAGTATTTTGAAACAATGCTTGCCGGGCATGCCATGCAGATGGACTTTGAGCACACGGAGGACCCGGAGGCGTTAGACCAGTTAAACCGTGCAAAGGAGGGAATCAGCTGGTACAGCGGCGGCGTGGTAGGGATTTTAAACAGCGTATACGATATGCTGCTGAATGTGACCGTAATTGCCGGCGTAGGTGTAATTATCCTGTTTACCTGTCCGCTGCTTTTTCCGGTGCAAATTCTGGCGTTACTCTTAATGACATTGTTGAATGCCAAAAATAACAGGATGGAGACGGAGGTATATGCGGAACTGGCAAAAAGCAACCGGATATTCGGCTATTATTTTTTCCAGCTGTCAGACTTTTCCTACGGCAAGGAAATCAGGCTGTATGACAGCGCCGGGATGATGACGCGGAAGGCTGAGGCAGTAAATGAGGAGATAACCGGAATGTGGAGGAAATTAGGGAAAGGGCAGACCAGATATTCCTGGGGAATGGATATCGTGAATGCCTTGCGGGACGGGATTAGTTATTTCTACATCGGTCTGCTTGCCATTACAAAGAGAATTACCGTAGGTGATTTTTCCATGTGTGTGGCATCCGCGTCGGAGCTTTATCAGGGAATGCGCGGTCTGACATTTGCGTGGATGGATATTGCGAAGCGCTGCAATTATGCCAATCAGTTTTTAAAGTTTTTGGAGTATCCGGCAGCACTGGAGAAGGGAAGCAGGGAGGTTACCGGGGAAACGCATACGATTGAGTTTTCTCATGTCGGGTTCCGGTATCCCCGTTCGGAGCAGTATGTGTTAAAGGATATTAATTTGAAAATCAGCTCGGGCGAGCATCTGTCGGTCGTAGGCTTAAACGGTGCCGGGAAGACGACCTTTATCAAGCTTTTGTGCCGCTTGTATGATGTGACAGAGGGTGAGATTTTAGTTGATGGCGTTAATATCAAGGAATACTCGGAGGAAGCGTACCGGAAGCTGTTTGCGGTAGTATTTCAGGACTTCAAGCTGTTTGCGTTTACGCTGCGGGAAAATATTGCGTTCGGGGAGAAGGCAAATGACGAGAAGATTAATGAAGTTCTTACACTTGCCGGCTTTTACGAGGATGCGCAGAAGCTCCCGGAGGGTCTTGATACGATGCTGTATAAGAGCTTTGACGAGCACGGGACGGAGCTGTCGGGCGGACAGCAGCAGAAAACCGCGATTGCCCGCGCGCTGTACCGGGATGCGCCGATTGTGATTTTAGACGAGCCGACCGCGGCACTGGACCCGGTAGCGGAGTATGACATTTACCGCCGCTTTGACTGTCTGGTAGGAAACAAGACGGCAATTTATATTTCCCATCGTCTCTCGAGCTGTAAGTTCTGTGACCGGATTGCGGTATTTGCGGAGAATACGATAAAGGAATACGGCACCCATGACGAGCTCGCAGGGAAGGAGAACGGCATTTATGCCGAAATGTTTGCCACACAGGCGCAGTACTATGTAGAGCATGCCTCCTGACAGGAGATGACTTATATGCCCGCATGACCGGATACAGGCGGCATGCGGGAAAAGACGAAAAGGCGGTACGGTAACGGGGCTGCAGGGTTTTTACTCCTCTTCCCTGTAGCTTCGTAAGCCGGGAGCCGCCGGAGCTTTTGGATAGCTGCCCGGAGAATGCGGAAATCCGGGCGGGTTTGCAGGGGGCTTAAAATGGACCTTGAAAAATTTTTCAAAAAGTACTTGCAATTCTTTCCTGCATCGTGTATAATAGCTATTGCTGTGACGTTGATAGCTGTGAAGCGTGAGGTTGCCGCGTGCCATACGCGGGTTTTCCGTGGAGCGAATGTCAAGTTAGAAAACTGGCGACAAGTCACTGTACAATACAGCTTCTGCATAAGGCAGATAAACCGTGATGATAATCGGGAATTGTCCGGGGGAAGCCGAGCGCTGTGCTCGGTTGTTTATTCGGACAGGCGCGAAACACACGGGAGAGTGTACAGTCACCGCTTGTCGTACTGAAGTAAAGTGCGAAAAGGAGGCGGCTTTTTTTATGGCAAGTCAAGTAATGAGAATCACACTCAAGGCATACGATCATCAGTTAGTGGATGCATCTGCAGCCAAAATCATCGAAACCGCGAAGAAGGCGGGTACGAAGGTAAGCGGTCCGGTACCGATGCCGACGAAGAAGGAAGTAGTTACCATTCTCCGTGCTGTGCATAAGTACAAGGATTCCCGTGAGCAGTTCGAGCAGAGAACCCACAAGAGACTCATCGATGTAATTGCTCCGAACCAGAAGATGGTAGATGCCCTTTCCAGATTGGAGATGCCGGCAGGTGTGTTCATCGACATTAAGATGAAGACAAAGTAGTCTTAGTCCGGTGAAAAGCAACAGGTTTTAACGGTAAAATCCTTAGGGTTTATATAGAGGGTCCAAGCGTCTTACTAGTTACTTAGAAAGACCCAAGCATCCGGATAGACCATCTAGGATGATTGAGTTCCAAAGGGATTCAATCCGCTGTAGATTAACAGGAGGTGCAAAATGAAGAAAGCGTTATTAACAACGAAGGTCGGAATGACCCAGATCTTCAATGCGGACGGTGTGTTAGTGCCGGTTACCGTATTGCAGGCTGCCCCGAATGTTGTAACCCAGATTAAGACGGTTGACAACGACGGTTATGAGGCAGTACAGGTTGGCTTTGGCGAGATCAGAGACGTTCTCGTAAACAAGCCGCGCAAGGGCACATTTGCGAAGGCAGGTGTGGCAAACAAGAGATTTCTTAAGGAGTTCAGGTTTGAAAACAGCTCTGAGTATGCCGTAGGTCAGGAAATCAAGGCTGACATCTTCGCAGAGGGTGATAAGATTGATGCGACCGGTATTACAAAGGGTAAGGGCTTCCAGGGTGCCATTAAGAGACACGGCTTATCCAGAGGACCGATGAAGCATGGTTCCAAGTACCACAGACATGCAGGTTCCAACGGTCCGGCAACGACTCCGGGACGTGTGTTCAAGGGTAAGCACATGCCGGGACAGACCGGTCATGTTAAGGCTACGGTCCAGAACCTCGAGGTAGTGAAGGTAGATACCGAGAACAATTTAATCCTCGTTAAAGGCGCAGTGCCGGGACCGAAGAAGGCCATGGTTATCTTAAAGGAAACCGTAAAGAGTGCAAACTAAGAAGCTTTAAGAAAGGAGGAACTTAAAAATGGCTAGTGTTAAGGTTTATAATATTGAAGGCAAGGAAGTTGGTACGTTAGAGCTGAACGACGCTGTCTTCGGTGTAGAAGTAAATGAGCATTTGATGCATCTGGCTGTTGTGAGCCAGCTTGCAAATAAGCGTCAGGGCACACAGAGCGCAAAGACCCGTGCCGAAGTAAGCGGCGGCGGAAGAAAGCCTTGGAGACAGAAGGGAACCGGTCATGCAAGACAGGGTTCGACGAGAGCTCCGCAGTGGACAGGCGGCGGCGTTGTATTCGCTCCGAAGCCGAGGGACTACTCCGTAAAGATGAACAAGAAGGAAAAGGCGGCAGCGATTAAGTCCGCATTATCCGCAAAGGTAGCAGAGGAGAAGTTCATCGTAGTAGACGGTCTCACATTTGACGAGATTAAGACAAAGAAGATGGCAGCGGTTCTTGAGAACCTGAAGGTGAACAAGGCGCTTGTTGTTCTTGATAAGAAGGATGAGAATGTAATCCTTTCCGCAAGAAATCTCCCGGAGGTAAGAACCACCATGTCCGGCAGCGTAAATGTTTACGATGTGCTGAAGTATGACAGCCTGGTGATTACCAAGGAAGCCGTTGCCCAGATTGAGGAGGTGTACGCATAATGGCGGATTTAAAGTATTATGACGTTATCTTAAAGCCGATAGTAACTGAGAAGAGTATGAACTCCATGAGCGAGAAGAAGTACACGTTCTCCGTACATCCGGATGCAACGAAGCAGCAGATTAAGGAAGCAGTGGAGAAGATGTTTGCAGGCACCAAGGTTGCCAGCGTCAATACCATGAACTTAGACGGCAAGACCCGCAGACGCAGCAGCAAGAGCGGCTATACCTACGGAAAGACTGCCAAGACCAAGAAGGCAATTGTGCAGCTGACGGCTGACAGTGCTGAGATTGAGATTTTTGCAGGTTTATAAAACGCGCACGTAGAGAATAGAACACAGGATATTGCGTGACGCAGACGAAAGGAGTAACAACAATGGGAATTAAAACGTATAACCCATATACACCTTCCAGAAGAAATATGACCGGTTCCGATTTCTCGGAAATTACTACAAGCACTCCGGAGAAGTCCTTAGTCGTTTCTTTAAAGAAGAATGCCGGCCGTAACAATCAGGGAAAGATTACAGTAAGACATCAGGGCGGCGGCTCCAGAAGAAAGTACAGACTGGTTGATTTTAAGAGAAATAAGGATGGTATTCCGGCAACGGTTAAGACCATCGAATATGACCCGAACAGAACGGCAAATATCGCATTGATTTGCTATGCTGACGGACAGAAGTCCTATATCCTCGCTCCAAACGGCTTAAAGGTCGGCCAGACCGTGATGAATGGTCCGGAAGCTGAGGTAAAGGTTGGAAACTGCCTGCCGTTCCAGAACATTCCGGTCGGTGCTGAGGTTCACAATATTGAGCTTTATCCGGGTAAGGGCGGTCAGCTGGTTCGTTCTGCCGGCAACAGCGCACAGCTGATGGCAAAGGAAGGAAAGTACGCAACCCTGCGTCTTCCGTCCGGTGAAATGAGAATGGTTCCGATTATCTGCCGTGCAACCATCGGTCAGGTCGGCAACATTGAACACGAGCTTATTAATATCGGTAAGGCAGGACGTAAGCGTCACATGGGCATCCGTCCGACGGTCCGCGGTTCCGTAATGAACCCGAACGATCACCCGCATGGTGGTGGTGAAGGTAAGACCGGTATCGGTCGTCCGGGCCCTGTTACCCCGTGGGGTAAGCCGGCTCTCGGTCTGAAGACCCGTAAGAAGAATAAGCAGTCCAATAAGCTGATTGTAAGAAGAAGAGATGGTAAGGCGCTGACGAAGTAGTCGCCGCCGCCGGTAGAAGGAGGTAAAACTGATATGGCACGTTCCTTAAAGAAGGGTCCGTTCGCGGATGCCCACTTACTGAAAAAGGTAGATGCAGTTGTGAAGTCCGGTGACAAGCAGGTAATCAAGACCTGGTCCAGACGTTCCACAATCTTCCCGCAGATGGTTGGTCTTACCATCGCTGTTCACGACGGAAGAAAGCATGTACCGGTATATATCACGGAAGATATGGTTGGCCATAAGCTTGGCGAGTTCGTAGTAACAAGAACCTATCGCGGACATGGCAAGGATGAGAAGAAGGCCCGCAGATAGTCTTCTTTGAAGAAAACAGGGTAAACGGTGCGTCCGCCAGGGCGGGGCCCGTTTACAACACCATAATGCCCGGCAGGACACGGGCGGAAGAACAATAGCGGAGAACCGCTAACCATTTGAAAGGAGGTCACATCCATGGCAAAAGGACATAGATCCCAGATTAAGAGAGAAAGAAATGAGCAGAACAGAGATAAGAGACCGTCCGCGAAGTTATCTTACGCAAGAGTTTCCGTTCAGAAGGCTTGTTTCGTTCTTGATGCAATCAGAGGCAAGGATGTACAGACGGCGCTCGGTATTTTAGCTTACAATCCGAGATACGCTTCAACTTTAATAGAGAAATTACTCAAATCGGCAATTGCGAACGCAGAAAACAACAACGGTATGGATGCTTCCAGGCTGTATATCGCTGAGTGCTATGCAAACTGCGCACCGACCATGAAGAGATCCAAGCCGAGGGCACGGGGCAGCGCATATCGTATTTTAAAGAGATTAAGCCACATTACTGTTGTGCTGGATGAGAGATAGTTTTAAGAAAGGAGAAGAATCATGGGACAGAAGGTTAATCCTCACGGTTTAAGAGTCGGTGTTATCAAGGACTGGGATTCCAAGTGGTACGCAGAGGCTGATTTCGCTGACAACTTAGTAGAAGATTACAACATCAGAAAGTTTCTGAAGAAGAAGTTATACAGCGCAGGCATCGCAAAGATTGAAATCGAGAGAAGAGGCGCGGATCAGGTCAAGGTGATTATTTCTACTGCAAAGCCGGGGGTCGTTATCGGCAAGGCAGGCGCAGAAATCGATAAGTTAAAGGATGAAGTAGCAAAGTTTACCGGCAAGAAGGTAAACCTTGAGATTAAGGAAATCAAGAGACCGGACATCAATGCACAGCTTGTTGCAGAGAATATCGCACAGCAGCTTGAGAACCGTATCTCGTTCCGCCGTGCAATGAAGTCTACGATGTCCAGAACGATGAAGGCCGGAGCAAAGGGCATCAAGACGATGGCTTCCGGACGTCTTGGCGGTGCAGATATTGCACGTTCCGAGTTTTATACAGAGGGAACCGTGCCGCTTCAGACATTGAGAGCAGACATTGACTACGGTTTCGCAGAAGCAAATACCACCTACGGTAAGGTTGGTATTAAGACCTGGATTTATCACGGTGAAGTTCTTCCGGTGAAGGCAGCCAACAAGGAAGGGAGCGATAAATAATGTTAATGCCAAAGAGAGTAAAGCGTCGTAAGCAGTTCCGCGGTTCTATGACCGGTAAGGCAATGAGAGGAAACAAGATTTCTTACGGCGAGTATGGTATCGTAGCAACAGAGCCTGCTTGGATTAAGTCCAATCAGATTGAAGCAGCCCGTATTGCAATGACACGTTACATTAAGCGTGGTGGTAAGGTCTGGATTAAGATTTTCCCGGATAAGCCGGTAACAGCAAAGCCGGCAGAGACCCGAATGGGTTCCGGTAAGGGCTCGACAGAGTATTGGGTAGCAGTTGTTAAGCCGGGACGTGTTATGTTCGAAATTTCCGGCGTAGCAGAGGAAGTAGCAAGAGAGGCACTTCGTCTCGCAACCCATAAGCTTCCGGTGAAGTGTAAGATCGTTTCTCGCGCAGATTTAGAGGGAGGTGCGGACCGTGAAAACCAGTAAGTATGTGCAGGATTTAATGGCTAAGTCCGTTGTAGAGCTGAACGAAGAGTTAGTTTCCGCAAAGAAGGAACTGTTCAACTTGAGATTCCAGAACGCAACAAACCAGCTTGACAATACAAGCAGAATCAAAGAAGTAAGAAAGAACATTGCCAGAATTCAGACCGTGATTTCTGCAAAGGCAAATTAGTTCATATAGGAATAGCAGCTTCGGAAAGGAGTAACTGTCGTGGAGAGAAATCTGAGAAAAATGCGTACCGGTAAGGTCGTAAGTGACAAGATGGATAAGACCATCGTTGTAGCGGTCGTAGATAACGTAAAGCATCCGCTGTATAACAAAATCGTAAAAAGAACCTACAAGTTAAAGGCGCATGACGAGAACAACGAGTGCCGCATCGGTGACAGAGTCAGGGTTATGGAAACAAGACCGTTGTCCAAGGATAAGAGATGGAGACTTGTTGAGATTGTTGAAAAGGCAAAATAAGTTTTTTCAAGAAACAGCTGAAAGGAGATTGTACCATGGTACAGCAGGAAACCAGACTTAAGGTTGCTGACAATACCGGTGCAAAGGAGTTACTTTGCATCCGTGTAATGGGCGGTTCAACCAGAAGATATGCGAACATTGGTGATGTAATCGTCGCTTCGGTCAAAGATGCAACGCCGGGCGGAGTTGTAAAGAAGGGCGATGTAGTAAAGGCGGTAGTGGTCCGTTCTGTAAAGGGCGCACGCCGTAAGGACGGTTCTTACATTCGTTTTGATGAAAACGCAGCAGTAATCATCAAGGAAGACAAGAATCCGAGAGGAACCCGTATTTTCGGACCGGTAGCAAGAGAACTCAGAGAGAAGCAGTTTATGAAGATTGTTTCCCTGGCTCCGGAAGTATTATAGGAGGTGCTCATAAGATGGCGACATTAAAGATTAAAAAGGGCGATACCGTCAGAGTAATCGCCGGAAAAGATAAGGGCAAGGAAGGAAAGGTTCTTTCCGTTGCTGACGGCAAGGTAACTGTGGAAGGTGTCAACACTGTGACAAAGCACACGAAGGCATCCCAGGCAAACCCGCAGGGCGGTATTATTACGAAGGAGGCTGCAATCGACGCATCCAACGTAATGTACGTTCATAAGGGTAAGACCACAAGAATCGGTTTCACCACGGCAGAGGGGAAGAATGGTCCGAAGAAGGTCCGCTTCGCAAAGTCTACCGGTGAGGTAATCGACTAATTCTGAGAGAGGAGGTTCACAAAGTTGACTAGATTAAAGGAAAAGTATAATGCCGAAATCATTGCAGCGATGCAGAAGAAGTTCGGTTATAAAAACGTAATGCAGGTTCCGAAGTTAGAAAAGATTGTAATCAATATGGGCGTCGGCGAAGCTAAGGATAACGCAAAGGCATTGGAGTCCGCAGTCAGGGATATGGAGATTATTGCGGGTCAGAAGCCGGTTGTTACCAAGGCAAAGAAGTCTGTCGCAAACTTCAAAATCAGGGAAGGTCTTGCAATCGGCTGTAAGGTAACGCTGCGTGGCGACAAGATGTATGAGTTTGCAGACCGTTTAATCAGCCTTGCACTTCCGCGGGTACGCGATTTCCGCGGCGTGAATCCGAACGCATTCGATGGCAGAGGAAACTATGCACTTGGAATCAAGGAGCAGTTAATCTTTCCGGAAATCGAGTACGATAAGATTGATAAGGTAAGAGGTATGGACGTTATTTTTGTAACGACGGCCAAGACCGACGAGGAAGCAAGAGAACTGTTGACATTATTTGGTATGCCGTTTAGCAAATAGTAAGGAGGAAATTCCATGGCAAAGACTTCGATGAAGTTAAAGCAGCAGCGTCCGGCAAAGTTCTCCACCCAGGAGTACAATCGTTGTAGAATTTGCGGCCGTCCGCATGCTTATTTAAGAAAGTACGGAATCTGCAGAATCTGTTTCCGTGAATTAGCTTATAAGGGAGAAATACCGGGTGTGAAGAAGGCATCCTGGTAGGCCCGGAATATTTTTAGAAGGAGGAAATCCAAATGACAATGAGCGATCCGATTGCAGATATGCTTACAAGAATCCGTAATGCAAATACTGCGAAACATGATGTTGTAGATGTACCTGCATCCAAAATGAAGATTGCAATCGCAGAAATCCTGTTAAAGGAAGGTTATATCAAGAGTTACAATGTGGAAGAGGTCGGCTCCTTTAAGACCATCCATATTACATTAAAATATGGCAAGGATAAGAACGAAAAGGTTATTTCCGGCCTTAAGAGAATCTCCAAGCCGGGCCTGCGTGTATACGCAAATGCCGGGGAGCTTCCGAGGGTACTTGGCGGACTTGGTGTTGCCATTATTTCCACGAACAAGGGTGTGCTTACCGATAAGGAAGCAAGAACCCAGAATGTTGGCGGTGAAGTATTAGCGTTCATTTGGTAATGGACCGGAGCATGGAAAAGAAGTCTGTCTGAGAGCTGTATAATGCAGGAAGGATGCGGAAACTCTTTTCTTAGGAGACCGAAAAGGTCAGGGAGGCGGGTGAAGCAGTTCACCGTTTCTCAAATTCAAAATTCAGGAGGTACGGGCATGTCACGTATAGGTAGAATGCCAATCGCCATTCCGGCAGGTGTAACTGTCACGGTGGCAGAAAATAACAAGGTTACCGTAAAGGGACCGAAGGGTACACTGGAAAGAGTGTTACCGGCAGAAATGGAAATCAAGGTAGAAGGTGCTGAAGTCGTAGTAAACAGACCGAATGATTTAAAGAGAATGAAGTCTCTGCACGGTCTGACAAGAACGCTCATCAATAACATGGTAGTCGGCGTAACAAACGGCTATGAGAAGGTTCTTGAAATCAACGGTGTTGGTTACAGGGCAGCAAAGGCCGGCAAGGAGCTTACCTTGACGCTCGGCTACTCCCATCCGGTTGTTATGGTTGACCCGGAGGGTGTTGAAACCGTTCTCGACGGTCAGAACAAGATTACCGTTAAAGGTATTGATAAAGAAAAAGTCGGTCAGTACGCAGCAGAAATCAGAGATAAGAGAAGACCGGAGCCGTATAAGGGCAAGGGTATCAAGTACGCTGATGAGACGATCAGACGTAAAGTCGGCAAGACCGGTAAGAAGTAAGAGGAGGAAGGAAAGAATATGGTTAATAAAGAGTCCAGATCTAAAGTTCGCGCAAAAAAGCATATGAAGATTCGTAACCGTTTCTCCGGCACAGCAGAAAGACCGCGTCTGGCAGTGTTCAGAAGCAATAATCATATGTACGCACAGATTATTGACGATACGGTAGGCAACACTCTTGTTGCAGCTTCCACCCTGGATAAGGATGTCAAGGCTGAGCTCGAGAAGACGAATGATGTTGCAGCAGCAGCAAAGCTCGGAACCGTTATTGCAAAGAAGGCACTTGAGAAGGGAATCAAAACGGTTGTATATGACCGCGGCGGTTTCGTATATCAGGGCAAGGTTAAGGCACTTGCTGAGGCAGCAAGAGAAGCCGGCTTAGAATTCTAGTCAGGAGGGAAAACATGAAACGTACAATCGTTGATGCCAGCAATTTGGAATTAGAAGATAAAGTAGTAAGCATCAAGCGCGTTACCAAGGTTGTAAAGGGTGGACGTAATTTCCGTTTCGCAGCGCTTGTTGTTGTAGGCGACAAGAACGGTCATGTAGGAGCAGGTCTTGGTAAGGCAGCAGAAATTCCGGAAGCAATCCGTAAGGGCAAAGAGGATGCAATGAAAAATTTAATCAAGCTTCCGCTTGATGAAAACGGTTCCGTACCGCATGATTATCTCGGAAAGTTCGGCAGCGCGCAGGTTCTTTTAAAGCGCAGCCCGGAAGGTACCGGTATCATCGCAGGAGGTCCGGCACGTAA
Source organism: uncultured Lachnospiraceae bacterium (assembly GCA_910579465.1). GTDB lineage: Bacteria > Bacillota > Clostridia > Lachnospirales > Lachnospiraceae > SIG307. The sequence continues at coordinate 175,173 of CAJTUB010000002.1, forward strand.
TGTACTTGAGCTTGCAGGGTTTAAGAACATTCGTACGAAGTCTCTTGGCTCAAACAACAAGCAGAACGTTGTTCTTGCAACAATCAACGGATTAAGCCAGTTAAAGACTCCGGAGCAGGTAGCAGCACTGCGCGGTATTTCCGTAGATCAGCTGTAGGACGTAATTATATTTCACGGAGGTGTTTAAAGTGGCAGATAAATTAAAGATTACTTTGGTTAAGTCTACAATCGGCGCAATCCCGAAGCATAAGGCAACGGTAGCCGCATTGGGCTTAAAGAAAATCGGCAAGTCCGTTGAAATGCCTAACAACGATGCAACCAAGGGTATGCTTCAGCAGGTTAGACATTTAGTAAAGGTGGAAGAAATTTAAATTACTGTAAGGAGGTGTAACACGATGAATTTATCAGAATTAAGACCTGCAGACGGTTCCAAGCAGAGCGGAAATTTCAGACGCGGACGTGGTCACGGTTCGGGAAACGGAAAGACAGCCGGTAAGGGCCATAAGGGTCAGAAGGCTCGTTCCGGAGCTCCGAGAGTGGGCTTTGAAGGCGGTCAGATGCCGTTGTACCGCAGACTCCCGAAGAGAGGTTTTCATAACAGAAATACACAAGAAATCGTAACAATCAATGTAAGCATGTTAAATAGATTTGAGGATGGAGCAGAGGTTACCGTTGAGTCTTTGAAGGAAATCGGTTTGGTCAGCAATCCGAAGGACGGTGTAAAGATTCTTGGAAACGGCGAACTTACCAAGAAGCTTGATGTCAAAGTAAACGCATTCAGTGCGAGTGCAATCGAGAAAATTCAGGCGCTTGGTGGAAAAGCAGAGGTGGTATAGAATGTTTGAAGCAGTCAAGAATGCATTGAAGGTAAAAGATATCCGAAGCAAGCTTTTATACACGCTGATGGCATTGCTGATTGTCAGAATCGGATGTGCCCTTCCGGTTCCGGGTATTAACCGCGCTTACTTTCAGCTTTGGATGGCGCAAAAGGAAGGACTTGGATTTTTAGATACCTTAACCGGTGGATCCTTTTCACAAATGTCCATTTTTGCACTGAACATCTCTCCGTATATTACTTCCTCCATTATCATGCAGCTTCTGACGATCGTATTTCCGAAGTTAGAAGAGCTGCAAAAGGATGGCGAGACAGGAAGAAAGAAAATTGCCGAGTGGTCCCGTTATGTTACCATTGCCCTTGCCGTAATCGAGTCGGTGGCCCTGACCATCGGCTTCGGCAATTCCGGTATTCTGCAGGGCGGCTTGACCATTTCCAATATCGCAGTAATTACGGCATCCTTTACCGCAGGAAGTGCTTTCCTGATGTGGTTAGGCGAGCGTATTACCGAGAAGGGTGTGGGCAACGGCATTTCCATTATCCTTTTAATTAACATTGTAGCGACGCTTCCGAACGACTTTTCCAACCTGATTAAGAAGTTCGTCATTAATCCGACGGCGGTTGTGAATAAGGTACTCGGCGTGATTGGCATCACAGCAATTGTAATTGTTCTGATTGTGCTGGTTATCTTACTTCAGGATGCACAGAGAAAGATTCCGGTGCAGTATGCAAAGAAGGTACAGGGAAGAAAGATGGTAGGCGGACAAGGCTCCTTTATTCCGTTAAAGGTGAATACCGCAGGCGTTATCCCGGTCATTTTTGCAATGTCCCTGATGCAGACGCCGGTCATCATACTTTCCTTTATGGGAATTACCGCGGAAAGAGCACATTTCTGGCCGAAGGTAGCTTACCTGCTTACCTCCAGTAACTGGTTCAATATCAAGGAATGGGGTGAGTTTAAGTATACACTCGGTGCGCTCATTTATGTTATCCTGCTGATTATCTTTGCGTATTTCTATACCTCCATTACGTTCAACCCGATGGAAGTAGCGAATAACATGAAGAAGCAGGGCGGCTTTATTCCGGGTATCCGGCCGGGCAGACCGACGACCGAGTATTTGACGAAGGTGCTGAACTACATCGTCTTTATCGGTGCGGTTGCACTTACCATTATCAGTCTGATACCGATTGTATTCTCAGGTATTTTTGCAGCAAGAGTAAGCTTCGGAGGGACATCCATCATCATCGTGGTCGGTGTTATCCTTGAGACGCTGAAGCAGATTGATTCCCAGTTGTTGGTTCGCCAGTACAAGGGATTCTTAAACGACTAACAGAGCTCTTTGTAGGGTGGGACTGCGTTGTTCCACCCTATGTTGGGTATTCGGGCAGTTTTTATCCGGAAGATATTTGCAGACAGGATTCTGCATAACAAAAATCTATATGGAAAGCAGGAGGGCTTGGAAATGAAGATTATTATGTTAGGCGCACCGGGGGCCGGTAAGGGAACGCAGGCAAAGCAGATTGCGAAAAAGTTTTCGGTTCCGCACATTTCTACGGGAGATATTTTTCGTGCAAACATTAAGGAAAACACGGAGCTTGGCAGAAGAGCAAAGGAATATATGGACCAGGGGATGTTAGTTCCGGATTCCCTGACGCTGGAGCTGATTATGGACCGCTTCCAGAATCCGGACTGCGCAAACGGCTATGTCCTGGACGGTTTTCCGAGAACGATTCCGCAGGCAGAGGCACTGACAGAGGCGCTGGCGAAGAACGGCGAGCACATTGACTTTGCAATCAACGTAGAGGTTCCGGATGAGGCGATTGTAAGCCGGATGTCCGGCAGACGCGCCTGCTTAGGCTGCGGTGCAACCTATCATATCAAATACAATGCGCCGGCAAAGGAAAATGTCTGTGATACATGCGGAGCGGAGCTTGTGCTTCGTGACGATGATAAGCCGGAAACCGTACAGAAGCGTCTTGCGGTATACCATGACCAGACGCAGCCGTTAATCGATTACTATAAAAAAGAGGGTGTTCTTCGCGAGGTAGACGGTACGAAGGACATGAAAGAAGTATTTGAAGATATCCTTGCGATTTTACAGTAAGGGAAGAGGCAGAGTATGGCAGTATCAATTAAATCAGAACGTGAAATAGAATTGATGCGTGAGTCGGGGAGGATTCTTTCTATCGTGCATACGGAGCTTGCGGCGATGATACGGCCGGGAATCAGCACCTTGGATATTGACAAACGCTGTTATGAAATCATACGGGATTTCGGCTGTGTTCCTTCCTTTCTGAACTATCAGGGGTATCCGGCGTCCGTGTGCGTATCGGTGAATGAAGAGGTAGTGCACGGGATTCCGAATAAGAAGCATATTCTGAAGGAGGGCGACATTGTAAGCCTTGATGCGGGTGTAATCTACAAAGGATATCATTCCGATGCGGCACGTACCGTTGCGGTAGGTGAAATCAGTCCGGAATGGCAGCGTCTGATAGATGTAACGAAGCAGTCCTTTTTTGAGGGAATTAAATTTGCAAGGCAGGGATACCGCATCGGCGATATTTCGGGTGCAATCCAGGACTATGTGGAATCCTTCGGCTATTCCCTCGTAAGGGAGCTGGTCGGCCACGGGGTCGGAAAGGCGCTTCACGAAGAGCCGCAGGTGCCGAATTTCCGCACCCGCAGGAAGGGAATCCGGTTGGAGGCCGGCATGACCATTGCGATTGAGCCGATGGTAAACATGGGACGCTTTGAAGTACAGTGGCTGGAGGACGGCTGGACGGTAGTGACGGCAGACGGTTCTCCGTCGGCACACTATGAAAATACGGTACTGATTACAAACGGTGAGCCGGAGCTGCTTACCATAGAACGGAATGAAGGAATTTAAGGAGGATTTATGTCGAAAACAGATGTTGTTGAAATTGAAGGAACTGTTGTAGAAAAGCTGCCGAACGCGATGTTCCAGGTAGAGCTGGAAAACGGACACCGCGTGCTGGCGCACATCAGCGGAAAGCTTCGTATGAATTTCATTAAGATTGTTCCGGGGGATAAGGTAACCCTGGAGCTTTCCCCGTATGATCTGACGAAGGGAAGAATCATCTGGAGAGATAAATAAGGAAAGAGGGGCTGCGGTACGAAGCGCAGCCCCCTTTTTGCAAGCCACGCCCGGAGCCGTTGCGCTTTCTGCAACGGTTTCTTTTGTATTTTGAAGAAAACTATGACACAATGCTGTCATAGTTTATTTGCTATACTGATGCGGAAAGGAGGAAATATGAAGATTGCCCGGCTTATGGGAATTGTTGTTTATTTATTGAATCATGGACGCACCTCTGCGCAGAAGCTCGCTGAAGAATTTGAAGTCTCGCCCAGAACGATTATAAGGGACCTGGAGACGCTGGATGAGGCAGGGATTCCGATTCAGTCCTTCTACGGAGCGGAAGGCGGTTATCAGATTATGGATGGCTATGTTTTAGAAAAACAGGTTGCCACAAATGCGGAATATGATTGGATTGTTACCGCACTGAAAGGGCTGGCAGGTGCATATCCGGGGAAGGGGCCGGAGCAGGTGCTGGCTAAAATGAAAAGTGTAAATATTGCGCAGGAAAATGCGGTTTCCGTGGATTTTGGGGCAGCAGGCGAGGACGATAAAATAAATGAGCAGCTGATGCGGTTAGAAGATGCAATTCAAAAAAGGAAGGTGATTCGGTTTTCCTATACGAATGGTCATGATGAAGTGAAGGAAATCCAAGTGGAGCCAGTCAGACTGCAATACAAATGGTATAGCTGGTATTTGATTGGATATTATGAAAAATATCAGGATTATTGTATGTTCAAATTAGTCCGTATGGAGCAGCTGGAGGTAACGGAGCTGACCTATACAAAGCTCCATGAGCTTCCGGAGGAGATAATGCAGGAAAGCAGGAATACGGACGGGATTCGTATCAGGCTTTACGGAAAAGCAATGATAAAATCAAAGTGCAGGGAATATCTGCATGGACAGATTACGCAGGAATTTGAAAACGGCGATTTTGAGTTTTGCTTTTCTGTACCAGAGCACGAGACATTTTGGTATGGAGTGATTCTTTCTTTCGGAAATAAGGCTAAAATAATCGAACCACAGGAAGTAAGAGAGCGTATTATAAAAACTTGTAAGGAAATACAAAGGGAGTATGAGGAGTAGCATTATAAAATCAGGAAAAGACAGGAGAGGACGGTAAGATGAAGGAAATAGAACGATATGATATTAGTGAGGATTTTGCGCATTCGGGTATTATCAGGGCAGGAGAGTTCTGCTTTTTAAATTATTGTGTCGGCAATGTGGGTGGTACGATTGAGCAGCAGATTAACGGAGCCTTTGACGAGATGGAAAGGAGACTGGCGTTAGTTGGTCTGACACTGGAAAATGTTGTGCAGATGGATTGTCTGTTCCGGGATGTATGGAATATTCCGGTCATGGAAAAGGTAATCCGGGAAAGATTTCACGGAAAATACCCGGTGCGGAAATCGATTCAGACTGCGTTTGCACATGTAGGAGGAGAAAACGGATTACTGTTTCAGGCGGACGCGATTGCCTATGCAGTAAGGTCGTAGAGCAAAGGGGATAGTATAAAATGAGAGAATATAAGCATGTAGTGCAATACTATGAAACTGACCGGATGGGGATTACGCATCATTCGAATTATATCAGGTGGATGGAGGAAGCCAGAATTGATTTTTTACGGCAGATTGGCTGGGACTATGCAAAGCTGGAGGAGGAAGGGGTGACGTCGCCTGTCGTGAAGGTGGAATGCAATTATAAAAAATCGTCCACCTTTTCCGATGAAATTTCGATTCAGGTATCCGTAGCAGAGTACAAGGGTATTAAGCTTGTTTTGCAATACGAAATGAGAAATCAGTGTAACGAAGTCATATGTGAGGCAAGCTCTGCCCATTGTTTTATGGATAAGGATAATAAAATCATCCGTATGGCAAAACAGCTTCCGGCATTCCATGAAGTATTGACAGGGTTAGTTCAAAAGCGTAATGACACCTGACGAAAAACAGGGTGTAAAAGCTTGAATTTCCGCATTTTGTATATCCTTTTGCATTCTGCAGGCTATTTAAAAATGTGGAAACCCAGGGAAAAAGCACTTGACAAACGTGCCGGATTGTCGCATAATATAAACATACCGTTAGTATGTAAATGGAGGGCTTTGAATTGGCGCGGAACAAATATCCTGAGGAAACCGTAAATCTTATCCTTGAAACCGCGGCGCGGCTTTTTATGGAACAGGGCTACGAGCATACCTCGATCCAGGATATTATCGATAATCTCGGCGGATTGAGCAAGGGTGCGATTTATCATCATTTTAAGTCGAAGGAAGAGATACTGGTCGCGGTGACAAATAAAATGACGGAGCAGTCCAACAGAATGCTTCTCGGGATACGGAACTGTACCGGTATGACGGGCAAGGAAAAGCTGAAAAAGCTGCTGACCGATTCCGTAAACCGTTCTGTCCATGATGAGATTTTTGCCGCGGCGCCGAATCTAGGCTCCAGTCCGGCGCTGGTGTTCAGTATTTTGAAGGAGACGATAGAAGGCGTTGCTCCTGACTATGTCCTGCCGATTATAGAGCAGGGGATTGCGGACGGCTCGATTCAGACCGAGTATCCCGAAGAGCTTGCGGAGCTGATTATGCTGGTGGGAAATATCTGGCTGGACTCGATGATTTTTGATGATACGCCCGAAAAGGTCTACCGGAAGTGCGTGATGTACGACAGGATGCTGCGGGGCTTCGGACTGGATATTCTGGACGAAGGCGTGTTTGAGCGGCTTCGTAGTCTTGCAGAGCTTTACCAGAGGAGGAAATAGAACCCGGAGGGGATTTGATTTTCTGCCCGGAACAGGGCAGAAAAAATTTATTCACATACATACCGGCGGTTGGTATTATAAAGGGAGCTTCTTTGGAAATGAAATTGATAAAATGGAGGTCTGGGTATGAAAAAGCTTTTTCAACGTGATTTTACAATGGTAGTAATCGGGCAGATTATTTCACTGTTCGGCAACGCGATACTGCGGTTTGCCCTGCCGCTGTACCTGCTCCGTGAGACGGCTTCCTCGTCGCTTTTTGGCGCGGTGACTGCCTGTTCCTTTATTCCTGTGGTAGTTTTTTCCCTTTTTGGCGGAGTCATTGCCGACCGGAAAAACAAGCGGAATATTATGGTTGTGCTGGATTTTACAACGGCGGCAATTATCCTGTTGTTTTGTCTTGTGCTAGGAAGGGTTTCCCTTGTGCCGCTGATGATTGCGGTGCTGATGCTTTTATACGGGATATCCGGTATTTATCAGCCTGCGGTACAGGCAAGTATTCCGCTGATTACCGAGCGGGAGCTGCTGTTGCAGGGCAATGCGGTCATCAATATGGTAAGCACGCTTGCGGGCCTGCTCGGACCGGTGATCGGCGGCGTTTTGTTCGGCGCGTCCGGAATCATGCCAATCCTTTTTATCAGTGCAGGCTGCTTTGTTTTTTCAGCAGTAATGGAGCTTTTTATACACATTCCCTTTGTAAAAAGCACGGACAGGAAAAGTATCTTCCGTTCGGCAGGCTCCGACCTGGCGGAGAGTATCCGGTTTGTGATAGATGAAAAACCGGTGTTTCGTTCAGTGCTTGGAATCCTTGTGCTGTTTAATCTGGTATTCTCCGCGGCAATGCTTGTCGGTATTCCTGTGATGGTCGTGCAGGTTCTGGGGATGTCCGATACTGTCCTCGGAATCACGCAGGGAGCGATGGGACTGGGCGGTCTTGCAGGCGGAATTATAGCAGGCGCGGCGGCAGAAAAAATGCGCCTGAAAAACGGCTGGGTTATTCTCGTCCTATGCTCGCTGGCAGCGTTTTTTATGGGGCTTTCCCTGTTGGAAGCAGTACCGGCAGGCGTCAGTTACATTGTAATAACCGCTGCAAGCTTCGGGGCAATGTGCGCCTCCACCATGTTCAGCGTGTCACTGCTGACAGCGGTACAACGGCAGACCCCGCCGCAGCTTCTCGGGAAAATCATGGCGGTCAGCATTGCCGTTTCAAGCAGCTCCCAGCCCGTAGGGCAGGCGGTTTACGGGCTGTTATTCGATACCTTTTCCGATAGACCGTATGTTGTAATGATTGGTGCAGCGGTTCTGGCAATGGGGATTTCCCTGTATTCCAAAAGAACCTTTGCCGCTCTGGACGAAGCGGGGGAGACGGCATAGTCGCCCTGCCGGGACTTCCTTCAAGGGCTGGTAAGCTGCCCAGTGGCCTCCCCGCGGGAAAATATCTATGAGGTAATTCCGGTTTCGTTAAACGTAAGTCCTTCGGATCAATGCAAAACTGAGGAATTTTCCCAGGTCATTCAAAAAATGCGGAAGCGAAAAGAGCCTGACAGGTAGAAAAAAGCAGGATGCTGTGTTATAATAGGCTTAAAATGAACAGGCTTCATCGTTTTTTGGCAGAAGGGAGGAAGAGCAATGTTGTTTTTACACGAAAATGAGAGGACATTTGAAAGGATACCTGCCGGGAGCGTCTTTCAGCCGCCGGTCGCCAGAGCGGGGGAACGCCGCTTACGCGAACGCTATGACCTGTCAGGGCAGGCATGTATACAGCGGAGACTGAGCAGGGCCTTGCGCGGAGTAGAGCGTGACCCCAAGTATCAGTATATAAAGGCGCGTCAGGGTCGTTTTATTAATCCGCAGGTGAATTATACAGTAATCCGGCAGATTATTGAGCGGACAATAGGCGCGGAGTATTGTATATATCAGAATATGCAGGAGATTGCAGAGGAGCTTGGGGTGGTGATTGCTCCGGACCCGGCGCAGGCGCCGCTTCCTTGGGCGCCTGACAGGACCCGGTTCTCCTATATCCCTGATGACTGCCATGAGGGACAGCTAGCAGGAATTCTTCATAATCCCGTACAGGGTCGTTTCCAGTATGAGGGCGAAACATATTATCATCATATGGGTTCTTACCCTCCCGAGGGAAAGCCTATCTGGAAGATAGATGCAGACGGCAGAATCCAAATTGTAGGGATGTATGAACACGGCGGGACAAATAAAATCTATCATAAGAGAAACCGGAGGGACGGAGCAGGTCCCAATACAATAACGCTGCCTTAAAACGGCTGCTTCGTCCGGACATACAGCTGTTTTTTGCTTTTTGGCTTTTCGGGAAGTGTAAGCCGGATTCTCCCGTCCTCAATCATGGGATGGATATACTTTGTCATAACATAAGCAATCGTCATTCTGCCCTCAAAAAGCTTTTCAATATCGGCACGGCTTCTTGGCTCTGCGCAGAATTCAAGTATCTCTTCAAATAAAATCTGCATAGTTTCGAATGATTTTCGCATAAAATGACAGACGCTGCGTATTACGCGGCAGCTTGAGTTTCCGCATTTTGCATATGCTCTTGTGTCCCGGCGGCAGTACGGTAAGCTGATTTTGCAAGCGCGAACACTCCGCCGGACTTCCTCTAAGCGCTGTTAAGCCGCTCGGTAGCGTCCTCGCGCCTAACCAGCGCTAAGAGGTGATTCCGGTTGCGCTAAAAACCGCGGTCCTTCGGACAAATGCAAAATCAGCTTACCGTACTGCCGCCGGGACTTCTAAAGCTGCTAAAAAATGCGGAAACTCAAGCAGGCAGGGTCTTCTCAAAAACGGTCAATGGCTTTATAATGGAGCTGAGCGTTTGGAGAATGAGGTGAATGCCATGAATGACAAGTTTTACCTGCTGCCAGGGGAGAAGCAGCAGAGGATTATCAATGCGGGTTTTCTTGTGTTTTCGCAGGACTCGTATCGTAAGAGCTCCGTGAAGGAAATCGCCGATGAGGCGGGAATCAGTAAGTCGCTGTTGTTTCATTATTTCCACAACAAAAAGGAGTTTTATCTGTTTCTGTGGGACAGGGCGTGTCATATAACGATGGAGTATCTTAACCGGTACGGCTGCTATGAGCCGGACGACCTTTTTGAGATGATGGAGCGCGGGATGAAGGCGAAGCTCCGGATGATGGAGAAGTATCCGAAGATGACAGCCTTTGTCATCAAAGCGTTTTATGAGAAGGAGCCTGAAATCCGTACGGAGATACAAAAAAGCTATCATACTTATTTTGAACTTAAGGCGCAGGGGGCACTCTCCCGGATTGACCCGGATAGCTTTGTTCCGGGATTGGATCTCACCCTGATGTACCGGGAGATGTATCTGGCATCCGAGGGGTATCTCTGGGAGGTATTCCAATGTGACACGGAGCTGGACGTTTCGAAGCTGGAGAAGGATTTTAATGAGATGCTGTCCTTCTGGAAAAATGTTTATCTGAAAAAGGAGAAGTAAAATGGAAGCAATCCGGACCGTTTCCCTGACGAAATATTATGGAAAGTCAAGAGGAATCATCGACATTAATCTTACTGTGCCGGAGGGGGATTTTTTCGGATTTATCGGTCCGAACGGCGCGGGGAAAAGCACTACAATCCGTACCCTGTTAGGTCTGCTGACGCCAACCGGCGGGACGGCGGATATTTTCGGGAGGGATATCCGTGGAAAAAGGGAGGAGGTGCTTGCGGATATCGGGTATATGCCGTCGGAGGCATGCTTTTATCCCAACGGAAGAGTGGGCGAGATAATCCGTTATTCTGCCGGATTGCGGGGCAGGGACTGTGCAAAGGAGGCAGCACGGCTGTGTGAAAGGCTTGCGCTGGATACAAAGAAAAGAATCAGTGCGCTGTCTCTCGGCAACCGGAAGAAGGTATCGATTGTCTGTGCCTTACAGCACAATCCGCGGCTGTGCATTCTTGACGAACCGACGAGCGGACTGGACCCGTTGATGCAGAGGGAGTTTTATGCCATTCTGGAAGAACGCAACGCCAAAGGAGCGACTATTTTTCTTTCCTCCCATGTCCTTTCGGAGCTGCAGCGGTATTGCAGACATGCTGCCGTCATCCGCGGAGGAAGGCTTCTGGTCTGCGATGCCATAGAAAGGTTAGGGCACACGTATGCGAAAAATGTAACACTCACAGGAGTTTCGACCCCGCCTGCCCTTGAGGGAATCCGGAATGTAACGACAGAGGGAGATACGGTCCGGTTTTTATACAGCGGGGAGGCTGCCGGGCTGTTGCAGGCACTTTCCGGTATGCCCGTAACGGATGTGACGATTACCGAGCCGGATCTGGAGGAAATCATCATGCACTACTACAAGGAGGAAGGAAAATGATAGTGTTCAGACACGAGTTAAGGCAGGGGAGGACTGCGCTTATCCTATGGGCGGCAATTATTGCAGCGATGATCGGGCTTTGCATCCTGATTTATCCGGAGATGGCAAAGCAGATGGGCGAATTGGGCGGAGCCTTTGCTGATATGGGCGGATTTTCTGCCGCATTTGGAATGGATAAAATTAATTTTGGGGAATTTCTCGGATTTTTCGGTGTGGAGTGCGGAAATATACTCGGTCTCGGCGGGGCATTTTTTGCAGCGCTGCTTGGCAGTACGGCTCTTGCAAAGGAGGAAAAGGAGCATACGGCGGAGTTTCTTTTGACACATCCGGTCAGTCGTTTTAAGGTCGTACTGCAGAAGCTTGCGTCCATCCTCGTACAGCTCCTATTATTGAACGTGGCAGCCGCCGGAGCTACTGCCCTTGCCGTGATTTTAATCGGGGAGGCTCCTGAATTAAAGACAATGGCGCTGCTGTTTCTTTCCTATGGTATCATGCAGCTCGAAACGGCGGCAGTCTGTTTCGGGATTTCCGCCTTTCTCAGAGGGGGCGGAGCCGGAATCGGGCTGGGGCTTGCCGCTTTGTTCTATTTTTTCAACATTGCTGCAAATCTGACGGAGAACGCAAGATTTCTGAAATACATTACGCCTTTCGGCTACACGGACAGCGCAGGGATTATCGTGGACGGATGTCTTCCGGCGAAGTATCTTGCCGCGGGTCTCGGGCTTGCCGCCACAGGAATCGCGGCAGCATTCTGGCAGTACGGAAGAAAGGATATTGCGTCATAGCGTTCAGGGCAGCAGGGAAGGTCTCAGGCTTTTCTGTATCGCCCGCAGAACTCCAGGGGCGTCATTTTCTCATATTTGCGGAACATCGCACAAAAATAGCTTTCATCATTGTAGCCGGAAAGCCGCGCAGCTTCCCTGACAAGCATCGTTTCGTTTCCCAGAAGCAATTCTTTGCTTTTACGGATTCTGGTCAGATTAATGTAATCCGATACGGTGAGCGAAGTAAATCTTTTAAAAAGAACGCAAAGATATTGCGGTGTTATCCCGGCGATTGCTGCAAGCTCGTCCAGAGGAAGCGGACGGCTGTAGTTTTCGTTAATAAAGCGGGTGACCAGCTCAATTTTACGGAAGCGGATATCAAAGGAAGAGCTCTCGTTTTTTGATGTCAGCGCCATAATGTCAAGCAGGACTTCATAGGTAAGGCTTGAGCAGGTATGTGCAGAAGAAGCTCCGTGCCGGATGGTAAAATATAGCTCTGTGATTTTTTCTATAATTCTAGTCAGCGAAGAAACATACCAGACACCGGAATGCTTCATGCCCATGACCCGTGTAAAAAAATCTGCAACACCCTGTCCATGAAAAATAATCCAGTCTACCTTCCATTCTCCGTCAATAGCGTGGTAGGAGTGAGGCTCCTCCGGAAAGAGCAGCATGCCCTGTCCGGCTTCCACCGTATAGCAGCTTTCTCCAAGAAACAGTTCTCCCTTTCCGCTGCGGCATTGAATCCATTGAAACTCAGGATGCCCCTGGGGTCTGGTAATGGTTTCCTGTTCATAGTCCAGACCGACGCCTGCAGTATAGTAAGGGAAGCGTTCTTCCATCCCGGTTATGACCGAAAAAATCATTTTTTTTGAAGCCATGCCCAGACCTCCGTTTCTTTTTTCTATCGTGGTTTTTTGTTCTATTGTAATAGCTGTGCGAATCCCTGTCAATATTAAAATACTAATATGGATTTGATTATACTTTGATTGACACTGGGTTTTGCTTGAGATAGTATATGAATATAGAAATAAACTACCGGAGGTATAAAGAGATGTGCAGAAACAGAAAGGTAACAGAGTTTAATACCGGATGGCTGTATTCCCCGCATGATGATGCAGCTGCACGGTTACCGTTGTTTGATGATGGCGCTTTTGAAAGAGTGACCCTGCCTCATGCAAACAAGGTGCTGGAAAAACATAAAGGGGATGATTTTAAAGAGCAGATAGAATCATATCGTTTTGTCTCCTGGTACCGCCGTCATTTTACCATTCCTGAGGAGTACCGCGGCATGCGCGTCATGGTCGGCTTTCAGGGAGTGGCGACGGTCGCGGAGGTTTATGTCAACGGAGTCCGTGCCGGAGTCCATAAGGGAGCTTATACCGGATTTTCCTTTGATATAACGGATAGCATCAGGTTTGGGAATGCAGATAATGTGATTGCGGTAAAGGTGGATTCTTCCAGACAGGAGGAGATTCCTCCGGAGGGCGGAGATGTAGATTATTGTCTTTTCGGAGGTATTATCCGCGGTGTGACGCTTACGATAGCAGACAGTGTGTATATTGAGGATAGCTTTTTTACGACTCCGGGCCTGGCTGCGGGAGACAGCAGGGTGAACTGTAGCGCAATGCTGCAGAATACCACCGGAGCAGCAGAAGAAGTAGCGGTCCGGCTTAGTGTCCGCGATGCGGAGGGAAACGAGGTAGCGGCTTCGGAAAGTATCAGAGTAACAGTCCCGGCAGGCGGGAAGATAAAGCTGGAAGCAGGAACCCCGGCAATAGAATGTCCTTATCTTTGGAGCGTGGATAGCCCGTATCTGTATACGGCTAAACTTTTGCTTTTGAAACAGGAGGAAGTCATTGATACGGTGGAAACAAAAATCGGCTTGCGCTGGTTTGCGTTTACGGAAAGGGGATTTTACCTGAACGGGGAGAAATTAAAGCTCCGCGGAGTAAACCGGCATGAGCAGTGGCCGTGGCAGGGAAGGGCAGTTCCCGGAAAGCTGCAAATCCGTGATGCAGATATGATGAAAGAGACAGGATTGAATGCAGTGCGCTGTTCCCATTATCCGCAGGCGCCGGAGTTTCTTTCCCGCTGTGATGAGATAGGACTTATCGTATTTGAGGAGGCTCCCGGCTGGCAGCACATTGGCGGGGAGGCATGGCAGGAGATATATAAGACGAATGTAAAGGAAATGATTCTCCGTGACAGGAACCATCCGTCCATTGTGACATGGGGAGTGCGGGTCAATGAATCCCGGGATAATCATGATTTTGTAACCGCAAGTGCTGCAATTGCAAAGGAGCTTGACCCTTCAAGACCGACGCATGGTGTCCGTCAGGGAGATGATTATGAACGTAGTGAAAAGATTGAGGATTTATATACTGTGAATTACCGGTATCCTGAAATCCCCCGCTTTACGCCGTATCTTATAACGGAGCATTCCGGGGACTGGGGCGGCGACGGCTATCCGTGGTCAAAAGAGGATGCGGCGGCAAGGTTTACAAGATCTTTTGGTGAAGCCCTGGATTATTATTATGGCAATGAATTTTGCGCCGGGGGCTTTGCATGGAGTATGTTTGATTACAACAATGAGGTGAATTACATGCACACAGGGCATGTGTTTTACAGCGGGCTCTATGACCTCTGGAGGCTTGATAAGCCGGCTTCCTATTTATACCGTTCACAGAAAAGTCCGGACGATGAAATTGTTCTTTACATAGCAGGCTACTGGACAGAAGAGTCTCCTTTGGAGGTGGAGATTTACAGTAACTGTGACGAGGTAGAGCTTTTTATCAATGGAAGCTCCCAAGGGAGAAGAAAGCCGGCTCTTTACACGAATATTCCGCATCCCGCCTTTTTGTTTGAGGGACTGGTCTTTGAGCCGGGTGAGCTTGAAGCGGTGGGCTATATTGCAGATAGAGAGGTAGCGAGGACGATTCGCCGGACACCGGAGGCGCCTGACAGAATTGCAGTTACTCCGGATTATGATTCGCTTCTTGCCGATGGAGCTGACATGACCTGTGTGACGGTGGAGCTTCTTGATAAAAACGGTACCCGGCTTCCGTACTCAGATAATGAGGTAGAGATAAGTGTCAGCGGACCGGGAGAGTTTATCGGGGAATCCCCGGTAGCTCTTGAGGGTGGAAGAATCGGTTTTCTTGTAAAAGGTAAACCACATCAGGCGGGAAGCATTCTCTGTACTGTTACGGCAGACGGAATTAAGGCGGGAAGCTGTAAAATTGATAGCTCGGATTATGAGGAAGGGGATTTATAAGGCAGAAGCAGCAAATCCGTGTGCATATGCCCAAGTCGCTAAAAATGCGGAAACTCAAGAAAACCACCGCTAGAAAAAAGCGGCGTTCTATGCTATACTAGTGTCACAGGTCCAAGGTTATAAGTGAAAATTTACTTTTAAGAAGAACCGGGAGGTGACAGGATGTATCTTGTAATATGCGAGGACGAGCCGGAGTTTGCCGCGGAGCTTGCAAAGGAGCTGACGGCAATTTTTGAGCAGAAGCAGGTGGAGTGCCGCATCTGTCATTGCCCGGGCGGACAGGAGCTCCGTGCCGTGGCGGGGCAGGAGGAGCCGATTGACCTTTTGTTTATGGATATCCACCTAGGGGATGCGGACGGGGTGGAGTTAGTAAAGGAGCTGAACCGCGGCAGTGTAAGAATCCCTACGGTATTTTTGTCAAGCCTGGAGGACCGGATTGCGGAAGGGTACGATGTAAGCGCGTTTCATTTTCTTTTTAAGCGGCAGTACAAGGAGAAGCTGCCGGCGCTCATGGAGCGTTTTTTGAATGAGCTGTACCAGAACAAAAGCATTCTGCTGCAGCACCATGACACGACGGTGATGTTAAACTTTACCGAAATTTATTATGTGGAGCCGGAGAACAGAAATACTGCCATTCATACGGCGGTTTCATGCTATCAGGAGAAAAGCTCCATCCAGAATTTTGCAAAGCAGCTGCCGGAGGAGCTTTTCATTGAAGCGTATCATTCCCTTTATATTAACATCGACCATATCCGGAAGGTAAATATGGACTCTGTCGTACTGGATAATGATAAGGAACTGCCGGTGAGCCGCAGAAAGAGAAAGCAGCTGATGACGGCAGTGATGAGGAGGATTCGGAACAGATGAAAACAAAAAGACGGTATATGCTCTTTATCTGGATAGCCTTGCCTGCCCTGCTTCTGTTAAACGGGCTCCTGTTCTATTCTGCAAAGTGTTCCGGGGAGTATCTGCAGTCAGAGAATGTCTGGGGTACTTTACAGTCCGTCAGGGCAAAGGATTATAGGAAGCAGCAGCAAATTATCGGGCTCCTTCCGGAAGACCCAGCAAAAGCACTGGAAGAAATTGATGCAGTTATTGAGCTGCTGGAGGAAGACAGAGGAGAGAAATGGGAGGATTATGAAAAGTACAGACTGATAGGAGGAACGGAAAAAAGAGAGGAAGGCCTTGCAAATTACAGGCAGGTCCGCGAACGCATACGAGGCGTAGAAAACTATGGAAGCTATATTCTGGGTATTAAAGAGAATGCAAAGGGTATTGCAGAAATGCTGTATTCCATTTATGAGGACAGATGGCTTCTAAAAAATGTTGCCCGGTGCGAGCAGGACTATTACGGCTTGGAATATCTGCAGCCGCAGGTAATGTTAGACAATACGGTTAATCTTGTATTAAATTATCATGTTACGGATTTGCTGGCATTTTCTTATGCTGCACTGCTTGCCGCGGTATTCTGCTATTATCTGAAATATAATTCCTTCGGGGAGGTTTTCGGGCTGCGACGGGTTCTTGCCGGTACATTCGTTATGATGGTGCTTGGTATCACAGGGTTTTATGTGACGAATTTCTGTATTGTGGGGACGACGTTCGGTACACTTTCCATGACGGCGCCCATCCAGTCTCTGGAAGAGTTTTATATGTGCCCGTATCCGATTACGATAGGCAGTTTTTTGGCAGTTTATATCTGTGCGAAGGTTCTTGGCCAACTGCTTTTGCTTGCAATCTGCTTTTGTGCCGTTACCAGTGTCCGTCGGCTTCCGATCTGTCTTCTGGCGGCGGCAGGGATTGTATTTGAATATTGGAAATGTGCCGGAGTTGCGGAGACGAATGCGGAGGTTTTTCTCCAGGAGGTCAATCTTTTTTCCGCCTTTACGTTGGAACGCTTTGTAAACCGGTATCTGAATCTGAATCTGGCGGGCAGGCTGCTTCCGCGGGCAGGTACCTTTGCCGTAGTGTTTACGGTGGTATTTGTGGTGATGATGTTTTTGATGTACCGGAGACTAAGACAGTGGCACAAGACCTCCGGGCAGGAGGTGATGAATGCGTATCTTAGGGAAATCGACCAGAGGTATCAGGAGACGAGGCTTCTGTGGCATGACTTTAATAATCATCTGCTGGCAATCAAGGCACTTTACGAAAATGGACGGAAAGAGCAGGCAGCAAAGTATATCGGCGATTTGGCTGAGTATAGCCATGAACGGCTTCTGCCTGCAAAAACAGGCTCGGATACGTTAGATTTACTGTTGTTTAAAAAGTATCAGCAGGCGAATGAGGCAGGGGTAAAGCTGCAGTTTAAAATCGGCTGCAGCCTGGCGGGGAGCTCCATTACAGAGTATGACCTGTGCAGTCTGTTTGGAAATCTGCTGGATAATGCGATTGAAGCGGTCCGGAAGCACCAGGGTACCAGAGAGCCGGTTTTGCTCAGGGCAGAGCGGCAGAATAACATGCTGTTTATTTCGTGTGAAAATTCTTATGAGGGTGAGCTTTCCAGACAGGACGGGGAACTGAAAACCACCAAAAAGGATGCGGGGTGGCATGGCATCGGTCTGGTTTCCGTAAGGCAGGTCTGCAGAAAATACAAAGGAAGCATGGAGGTGGAGACGGAAAACCAAAGATTCTGTGTATCGCTTTTGCTGAATTTGTAACAGCCCATACCTTTTCTAAAAGAAAGTAACCACTTCTGCAAAGAGAGTAACCACTTCTGCGGAAGCGGTTGCTTTTTCTTTTTTTGGGAAGTATGATAAAAGTACAAAAAAGAAAGGAGAAATTGTCTATGAAAAAACACAGGAAAAAGGCAATATATCTGGCGCTGCTTGCAGTCCTTTTGTTCAGCCTCCCGGGGTGTTCCGGTAAGGAGACAGAGGGACCGGGAAAGGATATAGAAGAGCAGAACCCAGGGGGGGATAAAGAAGTAAAACCAGGTCTGGCGGGTAAGATAATCTCGGAGGATTTACAGCCTGGAAACCAGTTTGTGATGAAAACGGAAAAGGGATATTATTACTATAAATATGTGAATCCACTTGATAAGCAGGGAACTGCTGCATTTCATTATGTTGATGCGGTTACAGGAAAGGATATCTACCTTTGCAATAAGCCGGAGTGTAAGCATGATGGAAACAGCTTTTGCGTTGCTACTAATAAAAAGTATGATATCGGTCAGCTTTGCCTGTATAGCGGCAGAATTTTTGCAACATCCGTCGAAGAAACGGATACGCAGTTTTTGTGGAAGCTGCTTGCTATTGCGTTAGATGGCTCAGAGATGGGTGAAGTTGCTACCTATATGACAATGGATAAGGCGGCATTAGGGGAGGGACAGTTTCCAATGCTTCGTGGGGGACAGCTGCCGATTCATAAGAATAAAGCGGTTATTTTCCTGGGAGCGGCGGGAAAGACATACCTGGATGATACGGTGCAGTATGGCACGGCGATTTTGGATCTGGATACCGGGAAAGTGAGTTATCTTGATGAAGAGCCTTTGAGCAGGGAAAATGCTCAGGCGACCGGAATAAGTGCATACGGGGATTACATTTATTATTGTAAGGAAGAGGGAAGAAAAACAGTTTTGCATCAGTATTGTGTGAAGGACGGGACAGATACAAGCTATAAGCTTCAGCCGGGCTTCAAAGGTAAGTATGTTGTAGTGGATGAAGACAATATTATTTATCTGCGTTCTGTTGCTAGCATACTTTATTTATACCATCCTTCCACAGGGGAGAGCATGGAGGCAAAGAAAATGCCTGAGATAGCGCTCCGGGGTCTGACGGATAGTGATTTTGCTTTGCCAATCAGCTTTGATATCGCATCGCTCACGACCGACGGCACTTACATTTACGCGATACGGCAGCCTGCAGATATGATGTTGGATGGAAAAAAGGTTCCAAAACAAAGGTATGTATGTGTGATGGACCATAACCTGAAGGAAATTGCACTGGTTAATGTGGGAGCAATCTTTGAGGATTTTGATGACGATATGCTCTATAGCGAACGGCTTGGATATTGGAGTTTTCTGGGAGATGAGATTTATGCGTTGATTGATGAAAACGAAGAGCCATCTGGGAATGGCAGGCTGGTTTATAAGTGTAACCGGAGCGATTTGCTGGAAGGAAATCCAGAGTTTACGTTTGTTTACAAGAAAGAGTAACAGAGTTCAGAGGAGAGGAGAAATCCGCTATGCTGGAATTGATTGATTGTACAAAAAAATATGGAAATAAAACGGCACTAAACGCGCTGAGTGTAACCTTTGAAACGGGAGTGTACGGACTGCTCGGAGCAAACGGCGCCGGAAAGTCTACCATGCTCAATCTGATTACAGACAACCTGCCCCGTACCTCCGGTCAGATTCTTTATAACGGGAAGGATATACTTTCCCTTGGCAGGAGCTACCGGAAGCGGGTCGGTTATACGCCGCAGCTGCAGGGAATGTATGACGATTTTACCGCGCGTGATTTCCTTCATTACATAGGGGCGTTGAAGGGAATGAAGAGAAGGGAGTGCCGGAAGCAGACGGAGCAGTTTCTGGATATTGTCTGTCTGTCTGACAGCGCGCACCGTAAGGTAGGCTCTTTTTCCGGTGGAATGCGCCAGCGGGTGCTGCTGGCTGCAGCAATGCTTGACGAGCCGGAAATCCTGATTCTGGATGAACCCACCGCAGGTCTTGACCCGACGCAGAGAATACGTCTGCGGGATTACATTGCCTCGGTGGCGGCAGAGCGCACGGTGCTTTTAGCAACTCATGTAATCGGGGATATTGAAACCATTTCCAAGAAGGTGCTGCTGCTTTACCGCGGAACGCTTTGCCGTTTTGCACCGGCGGAGGAGCTGCTGCGGGAAACGGAGGAGCTTCTGGCCAGAAAGCAGCAGTTACCGGAGCATCCGCTGTCGCTGGAGGATGTGTACCTGTTCCATGCGCAGGAACAGTTGACGGAAAGCTAGTCTGCAAAGGAGGGTGCTATGCTGGAATTAAAACGAATTTTATGGAACCGCAGGTCTCTTCTTTTGTTTGGGCTGATTCTGTTTCTTCATGGCGTATTTTTCGTCTTTCAGTGTAATGAGGCAAAATCCAATACGCTGACCGGAGAGGCGCTGACAGAATATATAGACAGTTATGAGGACTATGTGAAGTCTGTTCACGAAAATGTGGATATGATGCAGGAAAATCCATTGTTTGATGAAAAGGATTCCTTTGTATACCGGAATCTGATAAAGACCGGGAAGGATTATGCGAAGCTGGACGGAGTCCTGCCTGTTGCCGGGGAAAACCGGGGGATTGTCACCCTGCTGAATTTTAATCTGACGAATTTTATACTGCTGCTTGTCGGAATTTATATTGTACTGTGCTTTATGGCAGAGAGGCAGAAGGGCTTATATCTGCTGGTCCGCAGCACCGAACGGGGGAGAATGCAGCTTTCCCTGCAAAGAATCGGAATCTTGGCCTTTGGGATTCTGGCGGCGGTACTTTTTTTATATGGAAGTACATTTTTAATCAGCATGAGGATGTTTCCGGGCTGTGACATGGCAAGACCGGTACAGTCCATCCCGGAATTCGGGGGCGTCATCGGCAGGTATTCCATTGGCGCATATATGCTTTTGTTTTTGCTAAAGAAAGTAGTAGGCTGCTTATTTGTCTGTCTGATTTTATATTTTCTTATGTCGGTATTCCGCTCAAGCTTCTGCGTGGCTGCCTTTTTCCTCTTTTTCGCAGGAGAGTACGGACTGTATGTCCTGATGATTCCGACAACAAAGTGGGGGGTATTAAAATACCTGAATTTATATACTTATTTATTTTGCGGGACAGAATATGCAGCCTATTACAATTTGAATTTTTTCGGGCGCCCGTTTCATATTGCAACAGGCGCGGATTTGCTGGTATTCCTTGGAACGGCAGGCATGATTTTAGTTTGCCTGTTCCGGTATTCGAGACAATATCCGAAAGGGGAATACAGAAGCCTCCGGATTATGGAACGGATGTATGCCGCTGTCAGCAGGCATAAGCCGTCCGCTTCCATGACCGGCTGGGAACTGAAAAAGGTACTGTTTTCACAAAAGGGGCTGATTCTTTTTGCGCTCCTGTTCTATCTTGCCTATTCTGCTTCTACGGAGTCTGATTATAAGGACATCCGCAGCAAATATGTAACCCATTGGTATGAAGAGTATGCCGGGGAAATCAGTGGGGAAAAGATAGCTGCCATCCAAGGTAAAAAGGGAGAAATGGAAGAAAAGTCCGAATTGTGGCAGAAATGGCTGTCAGAGGCGAAGAGTACGCTGGAAAAGTATCTTTTGGAAGGCAAGGATATCGGGCAGATAACGTCAAGTATTTCTGAGTTTGAAAGGCTGTTAGAGGAAAATCAAAAAGAAATCAGAGGCCTTTCGGTGGTGCTTACGCAGGCAGAGGAAGGCTATGCCTACACACTGGAAAGCGGAAATGTAATCGAGCTGATTGACCCTACCGCATGGGATCTTTTGTTTTACAATGATAAACGGACAATTCTGCGGAATTATCTGTATAGCCTGTTGACCGTGGTTCTGATGCTGTCGGGAATTATGGCATTTGAAAAGGCGGCGCATATGGAGCATTTGTTGCGTTCTCTTTATAAAGGCAGAGGCCAGGTTCTGGTCCGGAAAATTGTAATTATGCTGGGAATCTGTATCCTTGCTACCCTTCCTATTCATCTGATACAGTATTTTCAAATCGGGGAGGCTTTGACTTATGCAGATTTTAATGTGAAGGTTCAGAGTATTTCCTGTGTACGTTTCTTTCCATTGCAGGTTAGCATACAACAGTATCTGGTGCTGCTTTACAGCTTCCGGACGTTGTGTTCTGTTGCGGTGGGCGGAGTTATCATGTTTTTCAGCAGCAAATTCAGCCGGATTGCAACAATTACGTTCGGTGTATTCCTTGTCGTATTGCTGATGGGGCTGATAGGGCTGAGATTTTAAAACCGGTTAGTTGTTTTTCAGCAGAAGAATGTTTCTGGGAAAAGAAAGGATGTACTATGGCGGAAAAGAAACAACAGGGAAAAGGAAGATGGGAGCTGATGGGAAAGAAGAGGCATACTGCGCTGCCTTTGCTTGTGACGGCGCTGCTTCTGGCAGCGGCGGCCTGCGCCGGAACAGATGCAGAACCGACCAAGGTGCCGACGGAAGCACTGACAAAAACGCCGACAAAAACACCGACGGAAGCACCGACGCCTACGCAAGCGGAAGAACCGACGTCCCCGCCGGAGACACCGTTTGCTGCCGTTTCAGAGGCAGAGCCGGGGGATACGGTGCAGTTCGGAAGCTATGAGCAGGACAATGATGCCGGGAACGGGGCGGAAGCAATCGAATGGCTTGTACTGGATAAGCAGGACGGAAAGCTTTTACTGCTCAGTAAATATGTGTTGGATTGTAAAGAGTATCATGCGGAGCAGGAAGAGGTTACCTGGGAAACCTGTACACTGCGGGAGTGGCTGAACGGGACGTTTTATAAAACTGCGTTCAATCAGAAGGAGCAGGAATATATTGCGGCGGTAACGGTGAAAAACGAGGATAACTACGGGACAGAGGGTGGAAACGATACGGAGGATAAGGTATTTCTTCTGAGTGTCAGGGAAGCAACGCTTTATTTTGACCCTGTTCCTGCAGTCGGGGACCCTGCACGTTGTGCAAAGGTAACGGAATATGCGAAAGCAAACGGGGCATTTGTGTATAGCGAAGAGGACGGTGCCTCCGGCGGGTATGAAGGAAATGGCGTCTGGTGGCTGCGTACGCCGGGTGACAATGGTTCCCTTGCCGTATATACAGGTTACCCCGGCGTTGTTTACCGTGGAGGACGCGCCGTGGGTTATACTGACGGGGGTGTACGGCCAGCGTTCTGGTTCAATCCGGAGGAGTAGCCTTTTTGCCTCCGGGGATGGAAAGCGGCTTCCCTTTTGGGACAGGGTATGGTAAAATGTACAGGAAAACAAACAAGAAGGTTTGAATAGACTGTAATGCGGAAAACATAGAAGGAGAACAGACATGTACATTACCAATATTCTGGATTTAATCGGGAATACCCCGCTTCTGAGCCTGGAGGAGACGACCGGACTGCAGGTGTATGCAAAAGCAGAGTTTCTGAATCCGGGCGGCAGCATTAAGGACCGGATTGCCCTGAATATGTTAGAGGAGGCAGAGAGGAGCGGGAAGCTAAGACCCGGGATGACCATTATCGAGCCGACCTCCGGGAACACGGGAATCGGTCTTGCCCTCTGCGGCGTGCGGAAGGGGTATCGCGTGATTATCGTGATGCCGGAGAATATGAGCGACGAGCGGAAGAAGATTATCCGGGCGCTCGGCGCGGAGTTAGTGCTTACGCCGCCGGAGCTTAGCATTGGCGGCTCGGTGGAGAAGGCAGCTGAGCTTGCCGCGTCCTCCGACGAATATTTTGTGCCGCAGCAGTTTGAGAACCCGGCAAATCCGCGGGCGCATTATAAGACCACGGCAAGGGAAATCGTGGAGCAGCTGGGAAAGAAGATTGATGTTTTTGTATCCGGTATCGGCAGCGGCGGTACGCTGCAGGGGATTGCAAGCTATCTGCTGGAGCAGAATCCGGATTGTAAGATTGTGGCGGTAGAGCCGAAGAACGTCTCCGCGCTTCTCGGGGATGAGCCGGGGCTGCATCAGATCCAGGGCATCGGCGACGGCTTTATTCCGGCGGTACTGGACACGGAGATGATTACCGATATCGTAGAGGTGACGGACGATGATGCCATCCGGACCGCAAGGGAGCTTGCCAGGGTGCAGGGCCTTTTGGTCGGGACCTCCTCCGGGGCAAATGTCTGGGCGGCAAAGCAGATGGCAGCAAAGTACGGGAAGGATAAGGTCATTGTGACGATTCTGGCGGACCGTGCCGAGCGGTATTTCAGTACGGCGTTGATTTAGTGCTTCATAAAAAGGGGAGCTTATGCCGGGTGCATCTGCGGGATGCCCCGGCGCTTTCTTATTATACAAGAAGTTTCATTTTTTTACAATAAACATGCCCGGGGGAAGGTGCATGATGCTACATTCAGGAAAAAGGTGGAAAAAATTGAAAAATCTCACTAAATTATACTTGCAAAATAAAAAAATAGATGATATAATGATAGACGGACTTTTTTCGAAAGGAGTGAAATACAGTGAAGGTCAGGTCTTCCGTAAAACCGATTTGCGAAAAATGCAAGATCATTAAAAGAAAGGGAGCCATCAGAGTAATCTGTGAGAACCCGAAGCACAAACAAAGACAGGGATAGGACTTTGCTTTGCGGGAATTTTCCCGGAGCAGGTCGTTTCAATAAATACCGTTTGGTAGATAGAGAAACAGTTCTTGCTTTTTGTGTTACAAGCCCCTGCGATAAGACCGCATGACGGTCCGCAGAGGGAACATTGTGATATTGTGGGTATACATCGATACGATACACGCGGCTGCGTGTTGGATTGCGGGACAGCCTTTTGGGTGTGAAAAGGTTTTCCGGTTTTTTGATGTTTATTTTAGAGGACGGTGTCATTATCACCTTCTCTTTCGGCACGGGAAACGCCGTCGCCGTCACAATTTAAAGCGGCTGGTGACTGCCTGCGCAGTCAGTCCCGCATTGCGGGAGCCC
Source organism: uncultured Lachnospiraceae bacterium (assembly GCA_910579465.1). Lineage (GTDB taxonomy): Bacteria > Bacillota > Clostridia > Lachnospirales > Lachnospiraceae > SIG307. Next base: position 199,867 of record CAJTUB010000002.1, read on the forward strand.
CGTAAAAGGGGCAGGGCGGAGCAATCCGCAGAAACGATTAACAATATTTAACGGAGGTGTAATGCGCACATGGCTCGTATCAGTGGTGTAGATTTACCAAGAGAGAAACGTGTAGAAATCGGCCTTACCTATGTTTATGGTATTGGCAGAGTAAGTTCCAACAAGATTCTTGCCAAGGCAAATGTGAATCCGGACACGCGTGTTAAGGATTTGACTGATGAGGAAGTAGCAAGGATTCGTGATGTGATTGATGCAGATTATATGGTAGAAGGTGACTTGAGACGTGAGATTGCCTTAAATATCAAGAGACTGCAGGAAATCGGCTGCTACAGAGGCATTCGTCACAGAAAGGGACTTCCGGTCCGCGGACAGAATACAAAGAATAACGCAAGAACCAGAAAAGGTCCGAAGAGAACAGTTGCGAATAAGAAGAAGTAATATAAGGAGGATTTGTCATGGCTAAGAAGTTAGCAGCAAAGAAAGTGGCTAAGAAGCGTGTCAAGAAGAACGTGGATCGCGGACAGGCACATATTCAGTCATCTTTTAATAATACAATCGTTACGCTTACAGATGCAGAAGGCAATGCTCTTTCCTGGGCAAGCGCCGGTGGATTAGGATTCAGAGGTTCCAGAAAGTCTACTCCTTATGCGGCACAGATGGCAGCAGAAACGGCAGCAAAGGCAGCAATCCCGCACGGATTAAAGTCGGTTGACGTTATGGTAAAGGGACCGGGTTCCGGCAGAGAAGCAGCAATCCGTGCCCTTCAGGCATGCGGCATTGAGGTTACCAGCATTAAGGACGTAACCCCGGTTCCGCACAATGGCTGCAGACCGCCGAAGCGCAGAAGAGTCTGATGAAAGTGAAAGGAGAACTGACATGGCAAGAGATATGGGTCCTGTTTTAAAGAAATGCAGAAGCCTTGGCATTGAGCCGGCATATATCGGCATTGATAAGAAGTCTAACAGAAATTTTGCAAGAGCAGGCAAGAAGGTAAGCGAGTATGGCATGCAGCTTCGTGAGAAGCAGAAGGCAAAGTTTATCTATGGTGTTCTGGAGAAGCCGTTCCGCAATAATTTCGAGAATGCGAAGAAGCTTAAGTACGGTACGACCGGTGAGAATATGCTCATCCTTTTAGAGCTTCGTCTTGATAATGTAATCTTCCGTCTTGGCTTTGCAAGAACCAGACGTGAGGCAAGACAGATTGTCGACCACAAGCATGTTCTTGTAAACGGCAAGTGCGTAAATATTCCGTCCTACATTGTAAAAGCAGGCGATGTAATTTCTATTTCCGAAAAAGCTAAGAGTACCCAGAGATATAAGGATGTTCTTGAAGTGACCGGCGGAAGAACCGTGGCAGGCTGGCTGGAAGCAGACCAGGAGAACCTGACCGGTACAGTAAAGGAAATTCCGTCCAGAGAGCAGATTGATGTCCCGGTAGATGAGATGCTTATCGTCGAGTTGTATTCTAAGTAATCAACTTTTAATGAACAAGGAGGGTCGCTTTGTTTGATTTTGAAAAACCGAAAATTGAAATTGCTGAAATTTCCGAAGATAATAAGTACGGTCGTTTTGTGGTAGAGCCTCTTGAGAGAGGGTACGGGACGACGTTGGGTAATTCCCTCAGAAGAATTATGCTTTCGTCTCTGCCGGGTGCCGCAGTCAGTCATGTAAAGATTGACGGTGTAGTACATGAGTTCAGCACGATTCCGGGCGTAAAAGAAGACGTTACCGAGATTATTATGAACATCAAGAGTCTTGCCATTAAGAACACAAGCGAAACAAACGGGCTGAAGACGGCCTATATTGACTTCTCCGGCGAAGGTGTGGTTACTGCCGCTGATATTCGGGTGGACCAGGACATTGAAATTATGAATCCGGAACAGGTGATTGCCACTTTAAACGGTGGTCCGGACTCCAGGCTGTATATGGAACTGACCATTCAGAAGGGCAGAGGTTATATTGGCGCGGACAAAAATAAGAATGATCAGATGCCGATTAGCGTAATTGCTATCGACTCTATCTTTACACCGGTAGAGCGTGTAAATCTTACCGTAGAGAATACGCGTGTCGGACAGATTACGGATTTTGATAAGCTGACGTTGGATGTGTTTACCAATGGCACGCTGGCGCCGGACGAGGCAGTAAGCCTTGCGGCAAAGGTGCTGAGTGAGCATCTGAATTCTTTCATCAACCTTTCTGAGAAAGCAAAGACCGTTGAGGTTCTGGTTGAGAAGGAGAGCAACGATAAGAGCAAGGCGCTTGAAATGAGCATCGAAGAGCTTGAACTTTCGGTTCGTTCGTTTAACTGCTTGAAGAGAGCCAGTATCAATACCGTAGAAGAGTTAATTAACAAGACTCCTGAGGATATGATGAAGGTGCGTAACCTTGGTCGCAAGTCCTTAGAGGAGGTACTTGCAAAGTTAAAAGAGCTTGGTTTGTCTTTAAACCAGGGCGATGACTAAGATTAGGAGGAAGGCGCAATGGCAGGCTATAGAAAACTCGGCAGAACGTCGAGCCAGAGAAAAGCATTGTTAAGAAATCAGGTAACAAACCTGTTATACCATGGCAAAATCAGAACAACAGAAGCTAAAGCAAAGGAAATCCGCAGCATAGCCGAGCATCTGATTACGATGGCAGTAAAGGAAAAGGACAACTACGAGATGGTTACCGTTAAGGCTAAGGTTGCCCGCAAGGACAAGGACGGTAAGAGAGTTAAGGAAGTAGTTGACGGCAAGAAAGTAACCGTATTCGACGAAGTGGACAAGGAAATCAAGAAGGAAGCAGCTTCCAGACTTCATGCGAGACGTCAGATGAATAAGGTACTCTACGGAATCACCTTTGTTCCGGCGGAAGCAGCCGCTAAGAAGAAGAATACAAAGAAGATTGATGTTGCAGATAAGCTCTTTGATGAGATTGCACCAAAGTATGCAGACCGCAAGGGTGGCTACACCAGAATCGTAAAGCTGGGCCAGCGTAAGGGCGACGCAGCAATGGAAGTTTTCATTGAGTTAGTTTAGTGATTGACGGGGCTGTCGCACTGAGAATAGTGTGATAGCCCCTTTTCCATATACTGCGGAAGCGGCTTGCGGAGCCTGATAGCCTCAGGGGATGCAGAGGTTCCGTATACTGCAGGAGTGCGAAGGTGCGGGCAGGCGGCTGTAAGGACAGCCGGGAAAGAAGGAGAAAGGAGACCGTTATGAAAAGGAATATGCTTTCCACGGATAAGCTTGTATTTGAATACATCCGCCGGGATGAAGAGGGCAATGTCGAGAGCATTGCCAGGGCGTTGGACGAGGTGAGTCTGGAGGTAAAACGGGGCGAGTTCGTTGCAATCCTGGGACATAACGGCTCCGGAAAGTCCACCGTGGCAAAGCATATCAATGCGCTTCTGACTCCTACGGAGGGAACCGTTGTTGTGAACGGAATGGACACAAAGGATGAGGAGCATCTGTGGGATATCCGCCGGAGCGCCGGTATGGTGTTCCAGAATCCGGATAACCAGATTATTGCAACGGTCGTCGAGGAGGATGTGGCGTTCGGGCCTGAAAATATCGGTGTACCGACCGAAGAAATCTGGCGCAGGGTCGAAGAGAGCCTGACGGCGGTAGGGATGACGGCGTACCGGAGCCATTCGCCGAACAAGCTGTCCGGTGGGCAGAAGCAGCGTGTGGCAATTGCAGGTATCATGGCAATGCGGCCGGAGTGTATTATTCTGGACGAACCGACTGCCATGCTCGACCCGGTAGGGCGCAGGGAAGTAATGCGGACCGTGCATGAACTGAATAAGAATGAGGGTGTGACCATCCTTCTGATTACGCATTATATGGATGAAGTCATTGACGCCGACCGCGTGATTGTAATGGACGGCGGGAAGGTCGTGATGCAGGGGACGCCGAAGGAGATTTTTTCGCAGGTGGAGCGGCTGAAGGAATATCGCCTCGATGTGCCGCAGGTAACGGAGCTTGCCTATGAACTGAAAAAGGAGGGCGTGCCGCTGCCGGACGGAATCCTTACGGTGCAGGAGTTTAAGGCGGCGTACTGTGCCGCAAAGGCAAGGCTTGAGGGAGCCTTTGCATAATTGCGAGAAAAGGGCCGCTGGATGCGGGATAAAAGGTAATATACAAAATCCGGGGACTTAGGAGAATTGTCATGCCGGAAAGGAGGCTGCGTGATGGAAACAGGGGCAAAAAGCAGGGACCTGCGGGAGTGTATGGTATTGGACCATGTGAATTATGTCTACGGTGCCGGTACGGCATATGAAAAGCATGCCCTGCAGGATATTAATCTGGTATTGCAAAGCGGGGAGTTTATCGGCTTAATCGGGCATACCGGTTCAGGAAAGTCTACCCTGGTGCAGCACTTAAACGGTTTGATTGCACCTACCTCCGGACATATTTATTATAAGGGAAACGATATCGGCGCTGCCGATTACAATAAAAAGGAATTGCGGAGCAGGGTGGGACTGGTGTTCCAGTATCCGGAGCATCAGCTGTTTGAAACGACGGTAGTAAAGGACGTGGCGTTCGGTCCGAAGAACATGGGACTGTCCGGGCTTGAGGCAGATATGCGGACCTTTGCGGCATTAAAGGAGGCGGGAATCGGAGAGGAGCTTTACGACGCCTCCCCGTTCGAGCTTTCGGGCGGGCAGAAGCGCCGGGTAGCAATCGCCGGTGTGCTTGCCATGCAGCCGGATATCCTGATTCTGGATGAGCCGACCGCGGGACTTGACCCGCGGGGCAGGGACGAGATTTTAGACCGTATTGCGCAGATTCACAGGGAAGGAAACAGAACTATTATTCTGGTCTCCCACAGCATGGAGGACGTGGCAAGATATGCTTCCAGACTGATTGTAATGAACGGAGGCAGGATTTTTGCCGACGGGACGCCGAAGGAGGTCTTTGACGCATATCAGGAGTTAGAGGGCATCGGGCTTGCGGCGCCGCAGGTAACGTATCTTTCGGAGGCATTGAGAAACGCAGGGATTTCCCTGCCGCAGAATGCAACGACCGTAGAGGAAGCAAGGGAGCTTCTGCTTGCAGACTGGAAGGGAGGCAGGAGATGATTCGTGATATTACCATCGGGCAGTATTATCCTGCAGATTCGCCTATTCACCGGCTGGACCCGCGAGTAAAGCTTTCCGGGACGATGCTTTTTCTGATTTCCCTGTTCGTGTTTTCCGGATATCTGGGCTATGTAATTGCGACGGTGTTCGTGGGCTGTGTCATTAAGCTCTCCAGGGTGCCGTTCCGCTATATCGTGCGGGGACTCCGTCCGGTGCTGTTTCTTTTGCTGATTACGTTGCTGTTTAACCTGTTGCTGACCCGAAACGGAGAAGAGGTTTTTTCCTTCTGGATTATCCATATTTACGACGAGGGTGTGATTATGGCGGCACTGATGGCGGTGCGCCTTGTACTTTTAGTAATCGGCTCTTCCCTTATGACGTTTACCACCACGCCGAACCAGATGACGGACGGTCTGGAAAAGGGGCTCGGCTTCCTGAAGAAAATCCGGGTTCCGGTGCATGAGATTGCGATGATGATGTCGATTGCACTGCGTTTTATTCCGATTCTGATTGAGGAAACGGACAAAATTATGAAGGCGCAGCAGGCGAGAGGCGCGGACTTTGAAAGCGGCAGGCTGCTACAGCGTGCAAAGGCGCTGGTGCCTCTTTTAGTACCGCTGTTTGTTTCCGCTTTCCGCCGGGCCAATGACCTTGCCCTTGCCATGGAGGCGCGCTGCTATCACGGCGGGGACGGGCGTACGAAGATGAAGCCGTTACGCTATCAGAAGAGGGATGCGGTTGCCTACCTTATTTTATTTGCTTATCTGGGGGCAGTTATCGGAAGCGGATTCTTATTCCGGTAACGTGTCTTTTGCAGAGAGCGTCCCTGTCCGGAGTCCGGCAAATCTGCCGCGCCCGGCGTAACTGCGCTTTGAGAGAACGTCCCCGCCGGGAGTCCGAAAAACCTGCCGCGTTTGCAAGACTGCGCTGATACGGCAGTTCCTTGAGGAGAGGAAAAGAGAAGAAAAGGAAGAGAAGAAAGAGAAGGAAAGTTAAGGAAAATAAGAGAAGGTAAGTAAGAGAAGGAAAGTAAGAAAAGGAAAATAAGGGAAGAAGAGTAAGAAAAGGAAAGCAGGGAAAGAAATGGATTACAGGATACAAATAGAAAAGCTGATGAAGGAGCTTTCTTTCGGAGAAGTATTGGAAGCTCCCGTTGCGGTAAAGGGCGGTCTGTTGCATAAGATGTACCGTGTTGTCACCCCGGCGGGAGTATTTGCGGTCAAGGTGCTGGATGACGGGATTATGAAAAGACCGGAAGCCTTGCAGAATATGATACATTCAGAGCGGGCAGCTGCCATCTTTTCCAAAGACATTCCGGCAGCAGTGGCGCTGGAGTGGAACGGGCGGCAGGTTCATCCGCTGGACGGGGGCTTCTATATGGTGTTTGACTGGGTTGATGGAGCTTCCGTTTTTCCGGGAGAAATCAACGAAACGCACTGTGAAGTTATCGGGACTGTTTTAGGGAAGATGCACCAGAGGAATATCACATGCGACGGGATGGAGCCGGAGGAGGAAGCTGTCCCGTTGTATGACTGGGAGGGGCTTTTACAAATGGCAAAAGAGCAGAAGCCGAGAACTAATCCATGGCTTTCGCAGTATGAGGCGGCGCTCCCGGATATCCGGGCATGGAATCAGGAAGCGTATGACGCACAGGCGGTGCTTGCGCAGACGCTGGTAATCAGCCATAGGGACCTTGACCCGAAAAATGTAATGTGGAACGGCACGGAGCCGGTGGTGATTGACTGGGAAGCCGCAGGATATGTTAATCCGTATCAGGAGCTTTTAGAGGTCATCAATTATTGGGCAGACGACGGGCAGGGAGGGCTCAGACGCAGCCTTTTTGAAGCTATCGTAAAAGCCTATGAAACGCATATGGACCTGTCAAGGGCAGACTGGGCGGCGGTGTTTGCCGGAGGCTCCGGCGGAATGCTTGGCTGGCTGGAATATAATCTGGAGCGTGCCCTGGGCGAAGAGGCGTCTGATGAGGAAGAGATCAGACTGGGCGAAGAGCAGGTCAGGGGAACGATAAAGGAGCTGTATGCGTACCGGACAAAGACGGAGCAAATCAGGAGCTGGCTGGGAGTCAGGGAATGATAGATGCGTCGATAGAATATAAAAGTATTATTATGCGCTGTGACCGGATTGACAAGTCTGCCTATCTGGAGCTGCCATCCGGGGTAGAGGTGGTGTTTTATAAAGCGGGTATGGAGATGGTCTGGGCAAAGGTGCAAAAGGCGGCAGGAGAGTTTGCGGAGGATTCTGTGTCCGATGCTGCCGCCTGTTTTATGGAGCGCTACGGGGACAGACAGCAGGAGTTGTCAGAGCGCTGTGTTTTTTTGAAGGAGCAGGAGACCGGCAGGTACATAGGTACCTGCATGGCATGGTTTGAGCAAAAAAACGGGGACGGGGTTCCTGTCCTGCACTGGCTTGCCGTAGACGATGCCTATGCGGGAAAGGGCTATGCCAGAATGCTGATTACGCAGGTGATGAAACTGTTTGAGTGCTTTGCAAAAGGACAGAAAATCTATCTGCATACACAGCCTTGTTCTTACAGGGCAATCAAGCTGTACAATGATTTTGGGTTTTTCATCACAAAGACAGATACCTATGGGACTGCCGTCAATGAGTATGAGGAAGCCATGCCGCTGTTAAAGAGGCATATGACGGCGGAGACCTATGAAAAGCTTTTGCGGACGGAAGGAGGGCATGGATGCGGCGGATTATGTTGATTGTAGCGTATGATGGAACAAAATACTGCGGCTGGCAGATTCAGCCGAATGCGGTTACTGTGGAAGAGGTACTGAACCGTGAACTGTCCCGTCTGCTGAAAGAGGAAATTGCAGTCATTGGCGCAAGCCGTACCGATTCAGGCGTGCATGCCATGGGAAACGCGGCGGTGTTTGACACGAATACCCGGATGCCTGCGGAAAAGCTTTGCTATGCCTTAAACCACAGTCTGCCGGAGGACATTGTAATCCAGCGCTCCTTTGAGGTGGCGCCGGAGTTTCATCCGAGGAAATGGGACAGTAAAAAGACCTATGAATATAAAATCTGGAATGCGGACTTTATCCAGCCCTTTAACCGGGGGTATACGCATTTCGTTTATCATGCATTAGATGTGGCGGCGATGCGGGAGGCGGCGCAGTATTTTCTCGGGGAGCATGACTTTACCAGCTTCTGCTCCGTCAAGGCACAGGTGCCGGACCATGTACGCACCATTTACTCGCTGGAGATAGAAGAGGACGGACATCTGCTTACCATCCGTGTGAGCGGAAGCGGATTTCTCTATAATATGGTGCGGATTATCGCAGGAACGCTTCTTTTGGTGGGGGAGCACCGGAAAAAGCCGGAGGAAATCAAAGAAATACTTGCGGCAAGGAACCGCGAAGCGGCGGGGCCGACCGCACCGGCAAAGGGACTGATGCTGGTAAAAATCGAGTATTTTCCTGACCCGGAGCAGATGTGGAGGGAGCAAAGGGAAACACCGGGCAAAGGCACCAGCCAGACTCAAAGCGTATTCTTACAAAACTAAAAATTCATAAATAAAAGTAATGATGGAAATGACTTTTTCAAATGAAAAAGGAGAAAATTTCAAAAAAGTTAAAATAATCCTTGAAAAACGCTTGACTTTACTCCGGGCAGCCGTTATAATACGAAACATTGGTAAGGTTATTCCGCATTGTCAGCGGAAGCTGACCATGCTTGAATCGAATGAAGTTTGAAATGAATGAAGGAGGAAACGCTATGAAGAGTTTTATGGCAAGTCCGGCTACCATCGAAAGAAAATGGTATGTAATCGATGCACAGGGACAGACGTTAGGCCGCCTCTCCTCTGAAATCGCCAAGATTTTAAGAGGCAAGAACAAGCCGACCTACACCCCGTTCCTTGATACCGGTGACAATGTTATTGTTGTAAATGCAGAAAAGGTGAAGGTAACCGGTAAGAAGCTGGAGCAGAAGATTTATTTTAATCACTCGGATTATCCGGGCGGAATGAGAGAGACGACCTTAAAGGAAATGCTGGATAAGAAGCCGACCGAAGTTATTACGCTTGCAGTAAAGGGCATGCTTCCGAAGGGACCGTTAGGAAGAAGCATGATTACGAAGTTACATGTATATGCAGGCGCTGAGCATCCGCATGCTGCACAGAAGCCGGAAGCATTAGAGCTTAAGTTTTAATCAGGTCGAAAGGAGGAAATAAAAATGGCGAAAGCAAGATATTATGGTACTGGCAGAAGAAAGAGCAGTATTGCCAGAGTATACCTCTTACCGGGAACCGGTAAGGTAACGATTAATAAGAGAGATATCGACGAGTATTTCGGTCTTGAGACCTTAAAGCTTATCGTTCGTCAGCCGCTTGTATTAACTGAGACCGCTGACAAGTTTGACGTTCTTGTCAATGTACGCGGCGGTGGATTCACCGGCCAGGCAGGCGCTATCCGGCATGGCATTTCCCGTGCTCTGCTGCAGGCAGACGCTGATTACCGTCCGGTATTAAAGAAGGCAGGCTTCTTAACCAGAGACCCTCGTATGAAGGAAAGAAAGAAGTACGGCTTAAAGGCTGCAAGACGTGCACCGCAGTTCTCGAAGAGATAATTTTAAACAGAATAAAAGATTTTATGAAGCCCTTGAAAGTCCAGTATTTTCAAGGGCTTTCAGTTACAAGGAAGTAGTTTCGACACTTAGTTTCCATCCCATTCTCTTCCTTTCCGTATTTGCTAAAGTGATAAGTTTCGGAGCAAGCATAGGAAACATCTTTTTAATTGCTTGTATTTATTCGGCTGACCGTATATAATCATAGCTGATAGAGTTTTGAGAAAGTGTGAATAAAAATGTCGGAGTGTATTTCTGCTCCGGAAGCAGCGAAGAAATTGGACATTTCAGAAAGACGGGTACAAAAGCTATGCGCGGAAAAGCCGATTGATAAACGTAAAAGATGAAGTTAAAACAGGAGGTATTTTATGGGAACATGGAACCCTTGGCGTGGTTGTCATAGATACAGTACAGGCTGTAAATATTGCTATATACATAAAGGGGATTATAAAAAAGGAATTGATACAAACATTGTTACAAAAACAGAAAAATTTTACGCCCCTATTGAAAAAACAAAAAATGGAGCGTATAAAATGAAATCCGGTCAAATAGTTTATGTATGCTTTTCATCAGATTTCTTAATAGAGGACGCTGATAAGTGGCGTACTGAATGCTGGGAGATGATACGGGAACGCTCCGATTTACATTTCTTTTTTCTGACAAAGAGAATTGAAAGATTTTTGGATTGTATTCCGCACGATTGGAAAGACGGGTACGAAAATGTTACGGTTGGCTGCACGATTGAAAATCAAGAAAACGCAGATTACCGTTTGGAAATTTTCTCCGGACTACCCATTAAACATAAAAATATCATTTGCCAACCGTTAATTGAAAACATCACTCTCTCTGAATATTTGCATGATATAGAATTAGTTGTTGTTGGCGGGGAGTCTGACAAAAATGCAAGACCACTTAACTATGACTGGGTATTGCAGATACGGCAGCAATGTATTTCCCATAATGTACATTTTGAGTTCCGGCAGTGTGGGACACATTTTATCAAAGACGGAAAAAACTACACGCTATCTACTCGTGACCTGTGCAGTCAGGCGAGAAAAGCAAATATTAATTATTGAATAGCTGCTTTGTCCGTGAAGAGTGAGGGTGCAGTCGTGGAACCTTTTTCTCCTATTGTGTTTAGAATTGCTGTGAAAGGAACGACCGAAATAAATTATAGAATTGAAATAGGTGTAATAATTAAATGCAAAGACTTGTTAGGGGAGATACTGGTGAATTGAATTTAAAAAGTATTATAAAGGATACTAAAGCTGGGATGAAGAGGTGATTCGGAAATGAAATTACTCTATGGAACCGGGAATCCGGCAAAGCTGGAGGCGATGAAGCGGAGGCTTGAAAGGTTAGGGATAGAATTAATAGGGTTACATGACTTAAAAGTAAAAGGGCTTACGATTCCGGCAGTACCTGAGGACGGGAAAACTCCCCTTGAAAATGCAAGGCAGAAGGCAGAGGCATATTATAAGGCGTTTCAGATGCCTGTATTTTCCTGTGATTCAGGCTTGTATTTTGATAATGTGCCGGAGGAAATTCAGCCGGGTGTGCATGTGCGTACGGTCAATGGGAATTATTTGTCTGATGGGCAAATGTTAGAATATTATTCGGGCCTGGCGAAGCAATACGGAAATCTTACGGCAAGATATAAAAATGCAATTTGTTTTGTAATGGATGAAAACCGGATTTATGAAGCAATGGAGCCGTCGATGGAAAGCGAACGGTTTATTTTAACGGATACGCCGCACAGTACAATCAGGGAAAAGGGCTTTCCGTTAGATAGCATATCGGTGGATAGGAAAACCAATCAATACTTTTATGATTTACCGGCAGAGAAATTAGACCAGGTTGCGGTTGAGGACGGCTTTTTGGAATTTTTTCAAAAGGTTTTAGGAGTTGAAGAGGAGTGAGTCCCTGGAAGTTTAACCAGTCTAAGGCTCCGGTAAAATGTATCTTTGATTTTAATTTATATACCACAGTAATTTAGGATTTGAATTGTATTTAGAATGTTTCTTATTATCCTGGCAGGTATATTTTACTGCAGGAGGAGTATTTTTATATATTCGATATATTATTTGATCTATCTCCTGTTCCGTTTCAATAAATGTACGAATCCATCCATGAATATATAGCGAAGGAGGGTCAAAGGTACTTTTTACGCCATATCCTACATCTTGCTCAATTATGAATAACTGTGCCAATATGGCAGTAATATCAATAGGATTTATGTATTTGGTAAAGGCAATAGGCCTTAAAGGTTTAATTGCCTTTATCTTATAAGATTTGCACCATATAAATCACTTATGGTGAAAGAAAAATAAGTATGGACTTTTTAGGGAAATGGATGTAAACTATACCTATATATCGAAAGATAAAGGAGGTATTGTGTATTAATTTACAACCAGGTAATTTTAAGTTAGAGTCAACAAGTGTCTGGTCATTTCCGGAAAGAGGAAATTGGGCGACACATTCAGGGAAGTATCGGGGAAACTGGTCTCCATATGTGCCGAGAAATCTGCTGCTTCGTTATTCGAATCCGGGTGACTGGATTTTAGATCAATTTCTGGGCGGTGGAACGACTCTGATAGAAGCAAAGTTGCTGAATCGAAATGCGGTAGGTGTAGACATCAATCCGCAGTCTGTTTTCATTTCTGAAGCAAATCTAAAATTTCAATGTAGAGCAAGTTCGAAAATATTTGTAAGGAATGGTGACGCGGTAAATCTGAATTTTATCAAAGACAGTCATATTGATTTTATATGTACGCATCCGCCTTATGCGAATATCATCAGGTATAGTAAAGAGATAAACGGGGATCTTTCTTTGCTTGAAGTAGGTGAATTTTTGAAGAAAATGTTGAAAGTAGCAGAGGAATCATACCGTGTATTAAAAAAGGGAAAGATGTGTGCTGTAATGGTTGGTGATATAAGACAATACGGCAAGATAGTTCCTTTAGGCTTCCAGATAATGGAGTGCTTTTTGCGGGCGGGTTTTATAAATAAAGAGATTATTATGAAAGAACAGCATAACTGTGGTATGACGGACTATTGGGAAAAACGAAATAATGGTTTTCTCCTGCTGGCACATGAGTATATCTTCGTGTTTCAAAAGTAACTTAATTCAAAAAGAGTAAAAGTCAGGGTTGCTATTTACCGTGTCAGCAAGTATAATAAATATAGGATGGATTGCTTATATATACGGATGTAGAGAAGAGGAATGAAGATGAGTACAAATATCGTTCCGTTTGTGAAATGGGCTGGCGGAAAGCGTCAGTTGCTTCCGCAGATTAGAGAAAGAATGCCTGAAAAGTATGGCCGCTATTATGAGCCGTTTGTAGGTGGTGGCGCAGTAATACTTGGATTGCGGCCTGAAAATGCGTTGATAAATGATATTAATAAGGCTTTAATTAATACATACAGGCAGATTTGCAATGCGCCCGAATTGTTTCTGAAGGCAGTAAATAAACTTGATATAGAAATGTGGGAAGACGGAAAGCGCTATTATTATTCACTCAGAGAGCGTTATAATGATAAGATGATGCAGGCGGAGTACGATGTGGATTTGGCTGCATTATTTGTATTTCTCAATAAGCATTGCTTTAATGGGTTATATCGTGTAAATGGTAAGGGACTTTTCAATGTTCCATATAACAATAGCCGGAATCTGTCTGTTGATGCTACGGTTATTATGGAGGTATCCAGATACTTGAAGGGTGTAACTATTATAGATGGTGATTTTGAAGCGGCGTGCTCTGGTGCAAAAAAGGGTGACTTTGTATTTATGGATAGTCCGTATGCCCCGTTAAATCCGACCTCGTTTGAATCATACACAAAAGAGGGATTTGACATAGAAAGTCATGGAAGATTAGCAAGGTTGTATGGTGAATTAACGGACAGAGGCTGCTATTGTATGCTTACCAATCATAATACGAAATTAATCAATGAGTTATATGGGGGGAATGGTTATAAAATGGACGTTGTAAGCGTAAAGCGTATGATTAATTCTGATGCAAAGGGAAGGGTTGGCGAAGAGGTAATTATATGTAATTATTAAGGGAGAAATATCTATGGGATATTTCGAAAATACGTCGCTAATAGTGGAGCATGATAAAGATGGAACCTGTTTTTAGAGTAAAGATACCGTTGTATTTTGCGACGGATGAATTGCAGTTGGTATTAGGTGATTCTTTTAAAATTTTGAAAGAAATGAAGCCGGAGTCCATAGATATGATTTTTGCAGATCCTCCGTATTTCCTGAGCAATAATGGAGTTACCTGTCAGGGAGGGAAAATGGTTTCAGTGAATAAGGGTTCATGGGATACGCTTTCAGAGCGTGGGACCAGTGTTGAAGAAAAGCATAAGTTTAATAGAAAGTGGATTAAGTTATGTAACAGGGTACTAAAGCCTAGTGGTACAATCTGGATATCAGGAACGCTGCATAATATATATTCGATTGGTATGGCATTAGAACAGGAAGGATTCAAAATTATTAACAATATAACCTGGCAAAAAACAAATCCACCACCAAACTTGGCATGTCGATGCTTCACACATTCTACGGAAACCATTTTGTGGGCAAAGAAGAATGAAAAGAAGCTGCGGCATTTTTTTGATTATCAGAAAATGAAAGAAATGAATAATGGTAAGCAGATGAAAGATGTATGGACTGGAACACTTACCAAGCCTTCTGAAAAGAAAGAGGGGAGGCATCCGACTCAGAAACCGGAGTATTTGCTTGAACGAATTATATTGGCTTCGACAGAAGAAGGACAAGTAGTTCTGGATCCGTTTTGTGGTTCCGGCACTACCGGGGTTGAGGCGGTACGGTTTGGAAGAAAATTTATTGGAATAGATGTATGTGAAGAGTACTTAAAAATATCCAGAAAAAGATTGGAGAAGGCAGTAAATGACAAATAGGGATTTTGACAAATGGTTAAGTAAGTTTAGAGCCAGTATATCAGGTTATGACTACTATATTGATTTTAAAAAGGTTGTAAAAAATGTAGAAGATATTAAAGTAGAATTGAATATTTTAAATTCTTTAATAGGTTCAAAAAATATTGAGGAGGATTTTGAGAAAATCGTAATGAAATACCCTGAAACGATGACATGTATTCCCCTGCTTCTTGCAGTAAGAGAAGATGAAATCTATGCACAGGATGATGAAGGGGCGTTTCTATATGATTTTAAGCAGATGAATTACAGTGTAGAACAGTATAAGGTATTTATGCGTAAGACAGGATTGTTTGATATGATTGCAAACCATCTGGTGAATAATCTTGTAGACTATGCACTTGGGGTTGAAACCGGACTTGATTCTAATGGCCGTAAGAACCGAGGCGGTCATCAGATGGAAGATTTAGTAGAAAAGTATATTGTAGCAGCAGGATTTAAAAAAGATGAAAGCTATTTTAAAGAAATGTACCTAAAGGATATTGAAAAAAGATGGAGTATTGATTTGTCGGCATTATCTAATCAAGGAAAAACGACGAAAAGATTTGATTTTGTAATTAAGACAGATAAAATGATTTATGGGATAGAAACAAATTTTTATAGTGGAAGTGGTTCTAAGCTTAACGAAACTGCAAGAAGCTATAAGATGCTCTCACAGGAAGCAGATATGATAGACGGATTTACATTTGTGTGGTTTACGGATGGAATTGGCTGGAAGAGTGCAAGAGGTAACTTGAGGGAAACATTCGAGGTCATGAATACGATTTATAGTATTGATGATATGGAACAGGGGATAATGAAGAAGGTGTTTTTATGAAATACTTTTTGAAAGATAATACAGCAAGGAGAGAGTATTATGATTAGAAATAATAAAAATGATAAGAAACCAATTATTCAAGCAAGTGGTTACAATGGAAGTGAGCCAACACGTATTTGCCCAAAGTGCGGGGAGGAAAAGCCTCTTAGTGAATTTGGATTTAGAAATATGGGAAAAGGGAAGATTAGAAACCAATCATGGTGTAAAAATTGTAGGTGATTATAATGATGGGAGCAGGGATGACATTAGTAAACATATATATATATATTCAAATTTTGATGGTAAGATAAGGATATGCTATAACTTGGGAAAGGAAATTTTATAGAGTGTTATGAAGAAATTGAACTGGGAAGATTTGAAAGGTATTATTGAAGATGATTTTGGGAGTTATGTTGAAGAAAATTCTAAACTTGATTACAACGAAATGCAGGGAATTGAAGGATGTTTAAATATTTTGAAGGACTGTGGTCAAATTTCAGAAGAAGCTATTAGAAATGCAATGTATAATCATAGTATAGATAAAATATTGAAAAAGGTACTAGAGAAATTTGAACAGATTTATAGCTATAGAAATGATAATATAGAAATTATAAAGAATAGAACAAAGGGAACGTTATCTGTTGAGATAGGAGAAAACTGTATATTTTTTGATAGAAATTTAGAAGATAGCCTACATGAATTTTTTATGGTGACAATGATTTGGGGTAAATATATAGATGATGAAGATAAGTATGGTCGATTTTTTAATTATTTAACGGTAGTTTTAATTGGAATAATACAAAATAAAACATGTAATATATATAGTTTTGAATATATAGGTGATGAGATTAGACAAGGAACAAGTATTGCTAATGTTGCTGTAGGATGCCAATATTTTTGTGTATATTTCTGTATAGCGCATGAAGTGGCACATAGGTATTTAGAAGATATTAATTGTATGACAAATAGAAAAACAAATCCTGTACAAAGTGAATATCAAGCAGATAGCATAGCTTATCATGTTGTATTGCATCTCATGGAAGATGAAAGCAAATTAAACTCTGATTCTGATAGAGAACTTTCAGATTTTTGTTATTTGTCACCTATGATGTTTTTTGACTTTTGGGAGCTGATTTTTTACGTTGACAGAGTAATTTTTAAAAAATATGTTGAAAATGATGATAAGCATCCTGAAGTTAAAAAAAGAAGAGATAGTCTTTTTAATGTTCCATATGAGGATGAGTTTTCGTTTGATACAGATCAGGGAAATGATTTATATGCTGGTTTTTTGGATGTGATTGACAAATACAAAACAGAATTGTTATATCGTGAGAAAACAGGGCAGTTAAATTCCTTGTTAGAATGCATAGGGGAGGCAGGAAATGACAAAAAATGATGCGGAAGATTTGCTTAAAGAAATAGTAAGTATTGTAAATGAGTCTGTAGGTAGCAAATTTGTTTCCAGGGAGTTTGCAGATTTGTTATTGGAAGAATGTTTGCGTATCAAAGTGGATGATTTTGGAATAATGGAATTGATGATAATGAACAAAAGTACATATTCTATTAAGCCTGCTAATATAATAATAGATTTGAAAAAAGCAATAGAAATGTCAATAGAATTATTTTTAACAGTGGCAATTCCAGATAGTATAATTAATTCAATACAATTGATACTTTTAATAACATATAGAGTAGTAAATCTGATGAAAATAGAACTCTCATCAGAGATGGCGGAAATAGTATATGTACTTCACAAATTAAATGCCTATGAGATTGCTATTCCTATTTTAAATTTACATAAAGAAGTTGAAAAAGATAACGATTATAATAGGATACATATAGATGAGTTAAATGGCATTCTTGATAAATTGAAATCAAATGGGATCATTGACATAATAGAGGATAGAGTGTTTTTAAGAGAAAGGTTATTGTATATAAGATAATGTTAATGTGAGTTAGGGGAGATGGGGGTTGGCATATTTTGTATGTTGATAGAAAAAATATAATGGTAGTACCAGACACATGTGATTTGGGTCGGTGAAAGCTCTACACTTACTTCTGCAGAAGAAGTCGGGCAAACAAGTGTGCAGCAAATAGAATAGCTTCTATCGCAGGAGCAGCTCCTCAACCGCTGGTTGAACCGGAACAATAAATTCTATTGTTTGGTTATTGTGAGAGGACTTTGGTGTAAGCTATTATAAAACAAAAACGGAGGCAGTTCCTATGTTGGACAGTGGTAAAGTCGGAAGTTTTATAATGGACAAGCGGAAGGCACTCGGGTTGACGCAGCAGCAGCTTGCGGATAAGCTGAATGTTTCATTTCAGGCAATATCGAAGTGGGAGAACGGGATAGCATATCCGAATATCGAGATATTGCGGGACCTGGCAATTGTCTTAAATGTATCGGTAGATGAAATTTTAGCCGGGAGCGAGAGGGACGCGGAGGGCTTATCGTACAGTAAGGCAGGGATTGATATTACCTATACGGATACGATAAAGAAGGAAATGTCAAAACATCTGGAAACGGGGGATAAGCGTGTTTTAAACGGACTGGGTCCGTTTGCGTCGTTGTATGATATCAATTTTCCGGAGATGAAGCATCCGGTCCTGGTATTAAAGTCGGAGGAGCCGGGCTCCAAGCAAAAGCTTGCGATGGAGTACGGTTATACCGAATCCATCTGCCACGATATGGTGAATCATCTGGTGAATGACATTGTAGTGATGGGAGCAAGGCCTTTGGCAGTGTTGGATACGATTGTATGTGGAAATGCGGAAAAGGACACGATTAAAACGCTGGTAAAGGGTGTGTCAGAGGCATGTAAGCGGAATGAATGCTCCCTGGTGGGCGGTGAGACCTCCATACAGCCTTTGGTGGTGGACCCGGGGGTTTATGTGCTTACCTCAAGTATTGCCGGGATTGTTGAAAAATCAAAGGTGATTGACGGCTCTGCAATAGAAGCGGGAGACGCTGTCCTGGCAGTTGCTTCAAACGGACTGCATACCAACGGATATTCGTTAGTCCGTTTATTGATGGATAAAATGCCGCAGATAAAGCTGGATAGAATAGATGGCTTCACCTTTATAGAGCAGATTATGAAGCCGCATACGCCCTATTATAAAGCAATCAAGGGGCTGTTTGGCAGGGATATGCTCCATGGAATGGCACATATTACCGGCGGCGGGATAGAGGGGAACCTGTGCCGGGTGATTCCGGACGGGTTAAGTGCCAGAATTGATTTATCGAAGATAAAAACCCTGAATATATTTAAGTACATCAGAAACAGCGGGAATATCAGCGATGAAGAAATGCTGCGGACGTTTAACTGCGGCGTAGGCTTTCAGTTAGTGGTGTCCCGGCGGGATGCCGCTGCCGTTATGAAACATATCAATCAGTTTTATGCGTGCTATGAAATCGGAACAATAGAAAAGGGAGAAAAGAAGGTAGTGTTTGAAAAGCGCATGAATTGGCTGTAGGTGGATTCTGCCAGGAAGGGAAGGTACTATGGACACGAGGAGAAGGGAAGAATTATTTGCGTTATTTGAGGAAAATCCCCGCTACAAGGAAGCGTACTATGAGTTCCTTGAAATTCATAAGAGGAATCAGGGGAGCCAGTCTGCTGCGGAGCAGCTTGCAGAGTTTGAAGCATATTTTGCAATGGATTTCCTGAACGGGGTAAAGAATGACAGCGGTGAGCGTATGGAACTGATCCGGGGGGAACGGCTGGTAATCCGCAGGGCGAATATTGCAGATGCAGGGTTTATGTATTCCGTAGAGCTTGACGAAGATAATTCTCCCTGGGTCGGAAGCTGGCCGTTGGGGTTCCGGATTGCAAAATTTGGTGACAGGGATTTCCTGCAGACCATTATCGAAAAGGAAGACGGTGCGCCGGTCGGATTTATTATATTCCGCGATATGGAAAAGGTAAAAGAACGGATGGAGTTAAAACGAATTGTTATTACGGAAAAGGGGAAAGGGTACGGCAGGGAAGCGCTGCAGTTAGCGCAAAAGCTGGCATTTGAGGTGTTCGGGACAAAGTATCTGTACCTTGGTACAAAGGCAGAAAATCTGCGTGCACAGGCGCTTTATAAGCAGACAGGCTTTCTTCCTGATATGCCGGACCTTTGCACGCAGTTTCATATCAGTCTTGAGGACTATAAGGCATAGCGCTATTCCAGACGGCTGCCGCCGGTTGGGCTTGCAATGACCTGCCACGGGAGGAATTTGCCGTTTGCTAAGAGGACAGGTAACGACGGAAAGGAGAGCATCTATGATTTTGAGTGTCAGCCGGAGAACCGATATTCCTGCCTGCTACCCGGACTGGTTTTTTGAGCGGCTGAAGGAGGGCTTTGTGTATGTGCGCAATCCGATGAATCCGCATCAGCTCAGCCGGATTGCGCTGTCGCCGGAGGTGGTGGACTGTATCGTGTTCTGGACAAAGAATCCGGCGCCGATGCTTGCGCGTATGGAGGAGCTTTCGGCGTACCGGTATTATTTCCAGTTTACACTGACCGGCTACGGGAGGGATATCGAGCGCAATGTACCGCATAAGAGGGAGGTTATGCTTCCGGTATTCCAGAGGCTTTCCGGACAAATCGGGAGCAGGCGCGTGCTGTGGCGGTATGACCCGGTTTTGTTTACAAAGACCTATACGCCGGAGTATCACAGGAAGGCGTTCCGGCAGATCGCAGAGGCGTTATGCGGGTATACGCAGAAGTGCATCATCAGCTTTGTGGACAGCTATGCCAAGAATAAAAAGAATATACAGGCGGCGGGGGTCTATGGGCTTCCCCAGGTAGAGCTGGAGGACTTCGCAAGGGAGCTGTGTGGGATTGCAAAGGAGAACGGGATGGAGCTGGCAAGCTGTGCGGAGGCAATGGATTTGACGCATTGCGGCATTGCGCATAACTGCTGCATTGATCAGGGATTGATAGAGGAGCTTACCGGGAGCAGCATAAGGGTTTCCAAGGATAAAAACCAGAGAGAGGCGTGCGGCTGTGTGGAAAGCGTGGATATCGGTGCCTATGATACCTGCCCGAACGGCTGTATTTATTGCTATGCCAGCCGCGGGCCGGAATATGTGCAAAGAAACCGGGAGAAATATGAGATGCATTCCCCGTTATTATGTGGTATTGTAGAGGAGGGGGACAGGATAACGGAGCGGAAAGCCGCTTCGCTGCGGCATACGCGGTAATACAGGCAGACGGCACTGTTTGTCCGGAAGCTGCTGCGGGTATTCCGTGACAGGAACCGTTGAGGGACAGGGGAATCACGGCACAGCCGGAAAGGGAGAAGGACCTTATGAAAAAAATATTGATTGTAGAGGATGATACCGGGATTAACAATATGATAAGGGAGGTACTTGTCCGGCAGGGCTATGAGTGCATCCAGGCGTTTTCCGGCACGGAGGGGCTTTTGTATGTAAAGCAGGAGGAGCTGCTGCTTGTACTGCTCGACCTGATGCTTCCGGGCATGTCCGGGGAGGAGCTGCTTGCTGAAATCAGGAGGCGGGGAACGGTTCCGGTCATCGTGCTGTCCGCAAAGGACAGTCTGGATAGCAAGGTGGAGCTGTTAAATCACGGGGCGGAGGATTACATTACAAAGCCGTTTGAGCTGGAGGAACTGGCGGCAAGGGTAGGCGTACAGGTGCGCCGCTGTTTTAAAGGGGCGGAGACGTCAGGGAGGAAGCTTACCTATAAGGGGCTTATGCTGAATGAAGAAAGCTTTTCGGCAAGCGTGGAGGGGCATGAGCTTGTGCTGACGAAGCAGGAGTATAAGATACTGGAGTTATTTCTTTTGTATCCGAAGCGGGTATTTTCCAAGCAGGATATCTACGATTATGCGTGGGATGAGATGTATCTGGGAGAGGATAAGACGATTAACGTCCATATCAGCAACATCCGCAGGAAGTTAAAGAATGTCACGGAGGAGGAGTATATCGAGACGGTGTGGGGAATCGGATTTAAGCTGGCAAAATAGCTTTAACATTTCTTAAACTTTGCTTTGCGAAATATTTGCAAATATCAGATATGCTGTAATTAGATGAGTAAAGCTTAAGGAGGTTTGGTTTTAATGGAGTATTTGTTGACGACAGAGAATCTGTCAAAGCAGTACGGACGGCAGAGGGCGGTGGACCGTGTCAGCCTGCATGTAAGAAAGGGAGAAATCTATGGGCTGATTGGAAGAAACGGCGCCGGAAAGACAACGCTTCTCAGGATGATTTCCGGTCTTGCCATAGTATCGGCGGGAGAGATTTCTTTGTTCGGAAAAACCGGGAGAGAGGCAGGAGAGCTGCGGGAGCGCATTGGCGCGCTGATTGAGAATCCGGGCGTGTATGCCAATATGTCTGCGTATGAGAATCTGAAAATAAAATGCATTGCAATGGGCGTACATGGGAAGGGCGAGATTGAAAAGGTCCTGAAGATTGTGGGGCTGGAGGATACAGGGAGAAAGCGCGTGAAAAACTTTTCCCTCGGCATGAAGCAGCGGCTTGGCATTGCCCTTGCCTTAATCGGGAATCCGGACCTGGTGATTCTGGATGAGCCGATTAACGGACTGGACCCGCAGGGAATTGCGGAAATGAGGGAAGTGCTTGAGGTGCTGAACCGGGAGCACGGGATTACCTTTATTATTTCGAGCCATATTTTGGAGGAACTCTCGAAAATTGCAACAAAGTATGGTATTATACACAAGGGAGTATTACTGCAGGAGCTGACCAGGGAGGAGCTTCTTGAAAAGTGCGGTGAATATATCGAGCTGCAGACGCCGGACACGGAACGGGCGTGTACAGTGATTGAGGGAATCGGAATTACAAGGTATAAGGTGGTAGAGGCTGGAATCATACAGATTTATGAGCGTCTGCAGGAGAGCAGCGGGATTGTGCTGCAGCTTGCGGAGCACGGGATTCAGGTCAGAGGAATTACAGTAAAAAATGAAGCATTAGAGGATTATTATCTGAATCTGACAGGAGGTGCGGCAAATGCTTAATCTGGTTAAAATGGAGCTATACCGGTTGTTTCACAGTACCTCTACCTGGATTCTGTTCTTTTTTACTATCGTGGCAGTAGTGTTTACCGTGGTAATGACAAAGATTGATGTTTCAAGAACGGAGCCGGAGATAGAAAAAGAGACAGAGCAGACAGAAGGGCAGGAGATTGATTTTGCGTTTGGATTTTTTTCGGAAACAAAGGAGGAATGGGCAGACGGGGAGGTGCGTTTTTCCGAGCTGCTCGGAAGTGAGCTTGCCAGCGGAATCTTTCTGATTCTTGTCACGATTTTTGTTTCGTTTTTTGTGCATGCGGAGCAAAAAAACGGCTACCTGAAAAATATTGCAGGGCAGCTTCCCGGCCGATGGCTTCTGGCATTATCGAAGCTGGCGGCATTACTGGTATGGGGAGTCTGCATGTTTTCCCTGCTGACGGTTACGATGGCGGCAGCCGGAAGTGTCTGCTTTGGAAGGGCACTTGTATTGGATTCCGCAAGGAAGCTGTTTGCGGTGCTTGGGGGACAGTTCCTGCTTCATATGGCATTTGCGGCGTTACTGCTATTTTTGTGCACACTCTCCGGCAGTGCGGCGCTCAGTATTACGGTCGGACTGCTGATTGCCTGCAAGGTTACGGCGCTGCTTTATTCCCTGACCGACCGGATGATGAAGTCAGTCTTTGGCAGGGAGACGTTTGACAGCGGGCGTTATGCAATTGAAATGAACATAACAAAGTATATGTATGCGACAGAGCGGGAGGAGATAGTGCCGATGTTACTTTCGGCAGGAGTCATCCTTGCCGCGGCAGTCTCTCTTACGGCAGTGGTGCTGCAAAAGAGAGATGTAAAATAGCAAAGGAGCGGTTTATGATGGTATGGGCGGCGACAGCAACGGCAGCGGCTGTTGGGTTGCTTATGATAATAATTTTGTACCGGCGGCAGGTAAAGAAGACTTGCCGCCAGCTGGCGTTTATCAGGGAGAATGATACGAACAGGAAGCTGCGCTCGGAGGGAGGCTTTCCGGAGTTAGATATACTGCGGGAGGAAATCAACGGGATTCTGGAGCAGACAAAGTGCTTAAACCGGGAGACCATGCAGAAGGAGGAGCTTTTTAAGGAGACGATTACGAATATTTCCCATGATATCCGGACGCCGCTCACTTCCTTAGACGGATATTTCCAGCTGCTGCGGCAGGAGACGGACGAAGCCGCATGTGCCCGCTACAGCGCGGTAATCCAGGAGCGGATTGCCAGTCTGAACGCGATGTTAGAGGAGTTGTTTACCTATACGAAGCTGCAGAACAGGAAGTATGAGCTGGCAATGGAGGAGGTGGATTTCGGGAAGTGCGTATATGATACGTTGTTCTCCTTTTATGAGGAGTTCAAGGAAAGAAATCTGGAGCCGGAGCTTTCCCTTTTGGAAGGAAGCTACATCGTGCAGGGGAACCGGGAAGCAATCCGCCGGGTTTTGCAGAATGTAGTCAAGAATGCGCTGGAACATGGAAAAGTCTTTTTTGCAATGCGGCTGTATGAGGAGCAGGGATGGATTGTGTTTACCTGTGATAATGATGTGGAGGACGCAGGGCAGATTGATATGTCGCAGGTGTTTACACGGTTTTATAAGGCGGATTCTGCAAGAACCTGTTCGTCCACGGGGCTTGGGCTTTCAATTGCAAAGGAACTGACGGAAAAAATGGGCGGTATTCTGGAAGCGGAGCTGACAGACTCCGTTTTTAAAATAAAGGTCAGGTTCTGCCTGTCAGAAGAGAAAACGCAGAAGAGAGGATAAAGGATATGCTTTGGGTCTGGCTGGTGCTCTTATATGGAATCATTAAGGGAGCGCGTGAGGTTGTAAAGAAAAAGTCAATGGAACGGAATACGGTAGTGGAGGTGCTGTTTGTATACACCCTGCTTTCGTTTTTGTTTGTGGCGCCGGGCGCACCGGGGGCAGGAGGCGTCGAGTGGCACACGATGCTGTTGATTGCGCTCAAGTCCTTTGTGATTTTTGTCGCCTGGATTCTGAGCTTTAAGGCAATCAAAAAGCTGCCGGTCAGCCTTTACGGCCTGCTTGACCTTTCCAGGGTTATTTTTTCTACTCTGATGGGTGTTATTTTTTTAGAGGAAATTATGACGTCCTGGCAAATTGCAGGGCTGGCGCTTGTGTGCGCAGGGCTGTTTCTGTACCGTTTCCGGAGGGGAGCAGGAGGAGAGCCTTCGGAAAGGGCGGATACGAAAATGATCTGCTTTGCGCTTTTGTCCTGCCTGTTAAACGGTGTTTCCGGAACAATGGACAAGGTTTTGATGCAGACGGTGACAAGTACGCAGCTGCAGTTCTGGTACATGCTGTTCCTGGTTTTGTTTTATGCGCTCTATATCGTATTTTCCCGGACAAAAATCAAGCTAGGCAGTGCGTTTAAAAACTACTGGATCTGGATTTTAAGTATCCTTTTTGTCATCGGGGACAAGGCACTGTTTATTGCAAACCAGTCCGGCGACAGCAAGGTTACGATTATGACGCTGTTAAAGCAGGCGGGCTGTGTCGTAACGATTCTTGCCGGGAAGTTTCTGTTTCAGGAGAAAAATGTTGCATACAAGCTGTTCTGCGCGGGGGTTATCATTGCGGGCATCGTGATTGCGGTATTGTAAGGCAGATGCCTCCGGAATCTGCCAGGGCTGTTAAAAAATGCGGAAATTCAAGTATGCCTTTTTCCGTTGCGGAAAAAGAGAAAATATGATATACTGGAGTTAGTGTACTGACACGTTTATAAATAGACAAACCTGCTTGTCTATTCGCCCATCTGCCGCGTTGGATTTTCTAGCCGTAGCCACCGCTACACCGTCGAAAATCCGCCTTGCAGATGAACGAATATCCGGCGCGGTTTTATCAAATATAAACGTGTCAGCACACTAGTGTAAAAGGGGAACCGGGGAAGAGACAGGAGGGTATGGTATGGCAGAAAACAGAAAAAAAGGAACCTCCCGGGGAGGGAAGCAGACGTCAAAAAGGAGCAGCTCCTCCGGAAAGAAGGGAAGCGGAAAGAATTCCCGTCAGGAAAAGAGCGGATTGGATATACTTACGATTGTTGTTGTAGTGCTTGCGGCAATTCTGGTGGTTTTTTTACTGGTAAATTATAATAAACAGAAAAACAAGGAGCAGGAGCCTGGCAGTTTGTCAGGTACGCCGACCGGTGCGCCTCCGGCAACGGTGACGAAGACTCCGGGCGGGAACAAGCCGACCGGGACACCTGCGGGACAGCCGACCGGGACACCGTCCGGGAAGCCGTCTGCGACGCAGAAGCCGGAGGATAAGACCCCTACGCCTTCACCGACGGAGACTCCTTCGATATCGCGGGAAGAGGCAGAGCGTATTGTGAGAAACCGGATTGAGTCTCCGGACTATACGATTGAGCTTTTGGACGACCATCTGATGATTGACGGGGAGGAGTATTACAGCTTTTGTATTAATGATGAGAACGGGACGGCGTTGGAGCCGCTCCTGATTGTAGAGAAGAAGGAGGGAGCGCTGCTCTGCTATGATTTTGCAGGCGTGGTATCCCCGTTTTCCAAGTTCCCGCTGGATAAGACGGAGACAGGAAGCAGCGGAACCGATGTGATATCGGAGGAGCAGGCGAAGAAGGTGCTTTCCGGGTATTCCAAGGAGGCGTTGGGGCTTGCTATGGAGGTTTCCGCCTATGAAATGGAGGTAGACAGCTGGAAGACCGTGGCAGACGGCAAGGAATGCTATGGAATCGACCTGATTGCAGTCGTGGAAGGGAAGAGGAGCTTTTGCGGGACATTTTATGTGGCATTGGACGGAAGCGCGGTTTACAGCAGGGATGATGCGACGGGGGAGTTTATCAAACGGTAAGAAAATCTGCGGACAGGTGGAAACAGCGTGAAGGATAAGATTGAGCGATTGGCAAAGGGGATTTTTGAATATGAACAGCCGGAGCTGCTGCTGTCCGAGGAAATGCTTTCAATCAGTGTTTCCGCGGGTGAGGTTTTTTGCGGCAAAATTTCCGTCTGCAACCGTGAAATGACCCTGATGAAAGGAGTATTGTATTCGTCCTGCGAACTGCTTGTTTTAAATGAGACGCAGTTTGTCGGAAGGGAAAATGAGATTACGTATACGGTGCATGCCGAGTATGCAAAAGCGGGTGAGGTGTATAAGGGCAATATTGCAATTGTCAGCGAGTGCGGTGAGGTGAAGCTTCCGTTTGTAGTGCGGATTACGCCGGTATGCTGTATGTCTTCCGAAGGGGAAATCAGGGATTTGTTCCAGTTTGCAAGCCTTGCGCAAAGCGACTGGGAGGAGGCAAAAAGGGTATTTTTATCCGATCGCTTTGAACAGGCGGTGTTAGGCGACAGGGAAGGGGAGCAGACGATTTACCGTCAGCTGAAGAAAAGCCCTTCCTCTGACCGTGCGTTAGAGGAGTTCCTGGTACACAGCAAGAAGAAGGCTCCGGTGCAGATTCGTGCGGACAGGACATTTCTTCGTTTCGAGCCAGGCGCGAATGCGGTGATGGAGCAGATTACCTTGTGGAAGGATACCTGGGGGTATGCAGATATCACGGTGGAGACCGAGGGCGAGTTTTTTCTGGTGTCCGCGAGACAGATATGTTCAGAGAATTTTAACGGAAACCGTTATAGTTTAGAGGTTGCGGTCGACGGCGCCGCGCTTGCCGAAGGGAATCACTTCGGCAGGCTCTTTCTGAAGACGCCGCGGCAGTGTATTAAGATTGATATTGCCTGTCTGTGTGAACGGACAGCGAGAGAAAATGAAAAAAAGCGTCATGCGTTCCGGAAATCGGAGATAAAGCTGTTAGAACGTTACTTTGATTTCAGGGTGAAAAAGCTGCGTGCAGGGAGCTATATTGCGGAAGCAGAAAGTATTGTGGAGCTGCTTCTGGTAAGATTACAGGAAGAAATTTTTCCGGAGCCTGTCCGTAGAAGGAAAGAACGGATGTATAAGATGTACCGCGCCTATCTTGCTTTAATCGGCGGGAAAGATAAGCTTGCGGACGATGAAATCAGCCGTTTGCACGCGGAGCTTGAACGGGAGAATCCGGATGCAGAGCTGCTTGGTGGTTTAAATTATCTTGAGGCGATGCGCCAGAAGAGCGCCGAGAAGGTGCAGGTGTATGCGGCAAGAATCCGGCAGCTTGCGGAGAGCTGTAAAGAGAGCGCACTGCTGCTCTGGTTCCGCCTGTATACAGATAAACGGAGCGAGGGCGGAAGACTTGCAAATCTTGAGGAAATTGCAGAGCGCTATGAAAGAGGGTGCCGCAGCCCGTTGCTTTATTATGAGGCGGCGGCTCTCTGGAATGAGGAGCCGGCACTGTTAAAGGAGGCGGGACCGTTTGAACTGCAGGCGCTGTTCTTTGCCCTGGAGCGGAGAATGCTGCAGAAGGAGGCGGTATTACAGCTTTCGATTCTTGCCCTGCAGGCAAAGGGGCAGGACAAAATGCTGTGCCGCTGTCTGTGTCTTGCCTATGAGCAGTACGGGCAGCGCGATATCCTGTACGCGCTCTGCAGCCTGTTGATTTCCAAAGGGGTGCGGGAGAAAAAGTATCACCGCTATTTTGCGGAGGCATGTGCGCTGCAGATGCGGATTCCGAATCTGCAGGCGTATTATATTTATACCTGTGAGTGCGGAAGCCGGACGCAGATTGACCAGTCGGTGCTGCTGTATTTCATTTACGGGAATGAGCTGGAGGAGCCGTATTGTGCCTGGTTGTATGCCTATATCGTGCGGAATAAGGATGCGATGAGTTCCTTTTACCGCACCTATATGAAACGGATTGAGCAGTATGCGGTAAACAGCATGAAGAAGGGCAGGATTGACAGGAACCTGGCGGTGGTTTATACGGAGGTCCTGCATCATTCGCTTTTGGATGCAGAGCTGGCGGAGGCGCTGCCGGAGCTTTTGTTCAGTTATTGCGTGGAATGTGATAAGAAAGAAATAGTTGCGGCAGCGGTGTTGCATAAGGAGGAGGAAGAGGAGAGCATTGTTCCGTTTGTATCGGGTACGGCAATAATCCATATCTATACGGAGGATGCCAAGGTAGTGCTTCTGGATGCGGAGGGTAACCGCTATCTTCCGGCAAGTGACTGCCGGATTTTCCGGCTTCTGCACGGGGAGGACCTGCTGGCACGCTGCTATGAGCTGGCGGGGGAGAACCGCTTCCTTTTGCTGAATCTGCTGGAAAAGGAATATACCTACCGGACAGTTGAGATTGATTCGGTAGAGCTAAGCAAGCGTGTGGCGCGTATTGAGGGACTCCGGGAGGAGTTCCGGCAAAGGGAGATTCATTCCCTGATACGGTATTGCTATGATAATTTCCAGGGGGAACTGATGGACAGCTACCTTGCCCGGATTCATCTGGACTATCTAAGCAAGGAAGAGCGCAGCCAGATAATTGAGCTGCTGATTGTCCGCGGCCGGTACGATCTGGCGTTGGACGCGATTTCCAGATATGGCATGGACGGGGTTGCCGTCAAGCGGATTTTGAGGCTGTGTGAGCGGATGCTGTTGCAATGCGGCGGGGAGCAGAATGATATGCTGCTTTTGCTGTGCAGGAAGGTGTTTTTTGAAGGACGCTATAATGAGAATGTGCTGCAGTATCTGGTACAGTATTTTCATGGTACGACAGAGGAAATGTATCAGGTATGGCAGGCGGCAGCAGAGTCAGAGCCGGAAATCGGTACGGGGGTTCTGGAGGAGCGGCTGTTATGCCAGATTCTGTTTGCAGAGAGCTATCTGCCGGAGGCGGGCCGGGTGTTCCTTGGCTACAGCCGGAAAAAGGGGAATCCGAAGCTTGTCAGGGCATATCTTTCCTATACGGCGTACCGGTATTTCCTGCGGGACTGTGAGCTGCCTGAGGAGCTTTCGGGACTGATCCGTCAGGAAGCAGATGACGATAATATGATATGCCGTTTAGCGGTGTTAAAGGAATATGCAGAAAAGGAAACGCTGACAGATGCACAGGTCCAGTATGCGGGCTACAGCATGCAGCTGTTCGCCGAGCAGGGCATGATATTTCCGTTTTTTAAGGAGTTTGAAGACCGTGCGCCGCTTCCGCCGTGTATGGCAGATAAGATTTATGTGGAGTACCGGACCAATCCGAAGCGGAAGGTGATGATTTCCTATCTGTATGACAATAATGCGGGGGAGTATTTTGTTTGTGAAGAAATGAAGCATATCGGTTATGGTGTGTTTACAAAGGAGTTCACCCTGTTTTACGGGGAGGTGCTGCAGTATTATATTACGGAAGAGCAGGAAACGGAACGGACGATTACCGAGAGCTTTTATTGTAAAATTGATGCGGCAAAGGTCCATGATGAAACGACAAAGTATGGTCAGATTAATCTGATTCTGACGGCGCAGGATATGCAGGACGAAAAAACGACGATTGATATGTTGGAAAATTATTATCGCATGGAATATACCATCAATCGTTTGTTTGCACCGATTAAGGAGTAGTAAAATGCAGGAAATAGGTCAGCTTGTTTTGGGAATAGACCTGTGCGACGATATTACACAGGTAACAGTAATGCGTCCGCATGCAGCGGAGCCGGACGCAGTTTGTTTTGATGCCCGGACAAGGAAGGAGTTTCTGCCGACGGTCCTGTGTGTGGATGATGCGGGAGAGTTTTTTATCAGCACAGGGGCAGAGTCCGGAAGCCGGCAGGTTACAAGCTTCTTTCATAAGGCGGTCCGCGGCGGCGAGGTTTCCTGCGGGGACAGGGTATACGCCGGGCGGAGTCTTCTAGAACAGTACCTTGCGTTATTGCTCCGTATGGTAAGGGAGCGTTTTCTGAACCAGGAAATCGGCTTTGTGGCAGTCACCTGTGAGGAGGCAAATACGGACGGGGGTGCTGCCGGGCTTCTTTATGAGATTCTGGAGGAGAAGGAAGGGCTTCGCGGGAGATGCCTTGTCTTAAGCCATCTGGAAGCATTTTTGCATTTTGCAATCCGTCAGGAGGAGGGGCTTTGGAAAAACGGCTCGGCGGCGTTTGATTATGCGGCAGACGGTCTTTTGTTTTATTCCATGGAATGCCGGAGCGCCGGAGGACGGCGTCTGGTGCTGGCGGATTATAAGGATTATTCCGAGCTTGTCCCGGCAGGTTTTGCCGGGACGGAGGAAAATGAGCGGCTTGCGCTTACGTTTGAGCGGCTGGCAGGGATGGCGCTGCAGCAGAGACCGGTGTCTTTGTTTGTAACCGGACGCAGCTTTGAAGGCGAATGGGTTTCCGAGGTGCTGCGCCTGCTTTCAAACGGGCGCAGGGTATTCCGCGGGGAAAACCTGTATACCCAGGGAGCCTGCTATGCGGCAGCGGAGGAGTTCCGGAAGGAACAGCATGCAGATTTTTCCCTTCTGATGCCGGGACAGATTACGGCAGACGTCTACCTGCTTGCGGAGGATGCCGCGCAGGAGGGAGAGCTTTTGATGGCAAGGGCGGGAGAGTTTTACCGTCGTGTGCAGGCAGAGGCAGAGGTGCTGTTTGATACGGCGGGAAAGCTGACCTTTAAGTTTGTCCCGGCAGGCGGGGAGGCCTTTTTGGTACGGGTGGCGCCGAAAGACCTTGAGCTGAGGACTGACCGTACCAGCCGGTATCTGGTCCGTATCTTTTTTGTGAAAAGGGACTGTATGGTAATCCAGATAAAGGACACCGGCTTCGGCGAGTTTTATCCGCCAAGCCACAGAATTTACGAGGAACTGGCAGACCTGTCGCAGATGGGACCATAGGGATGCCATAAGAAGAAAAGAAGGAAAGGGGAATACGGTATGGCAAGAGTAATTCTTTGTGCCGGCAGGAGAAGCAGGGTTCCCCTGTGCCTGCACAATACAAATAAAAAGCTGTACTCCGCCGAGGAAATCTGCTATTATCTTTACCGCCATGCCGCAACGGCGGAGGATTATCTTACGGAGGATGCACTGGCAGACTATTATGAAAAGGAGCTTGGTCTTCCCGATACGGCACAGCGGCTCCGTCTGCTGAAGGCATCAGAGGCGCCGTTAAAGGAATATGCGATGGTTTTGTTTGGCGCAACGCCGATGTATACGCAGGAAGAAACCGCCGAGTATCTGGCAGAGTTGGAGCGGCTGCAGGAGCTGAAGGACTGGCAGAAGCAGAAGGCAAAGGCGGATGTTTATCTGGAACACCGGAATTACCGTGATGCGGTGAGGGTGTACGAGCGGCTTCTGCGGGGAAGAAAAGAGAGCGGAATGCCGGAAACAGCGGCAGGTAATATCTATCATAATCTGGCGGTTTGCGAGCTGCATATTTCAGGGGCGGGAAGCGCCGGAATCCATTTTGCCACGGCGTACGAGAAAAACCGTAATCCTGAGTCGCTGCGTTCCTATCTGATTGCGCTGCGGCTTGCCCAGAAAGACAACGAATATCTTGTGGCACTGGAACACTATGAGGTGCCGGAAGCGATGCGCACCGAGATTGATGCCATGCTGTTTGAAAGTATGGTGGAAGCGGGAGAAGCGCCGGAATACCAGAGCTTTCTGCGCATCAAGAAGCTGCTTGCCGAGGGACAGGTGGAGGAGTACCGGCAGGCAACACAGGAGCTGCTTGCGGGCTTTAAAAGCCGGTACCGGCTGGATAATATGTAACGGAAAAGATGAGGAATCAGAATGGGACTGTTTTCGTGGTTTAAAGACAGAAAAAAGAAGCAAAAGACAAATACGGTACGGCAGGCGGGCGTCAACGGGAACGCAGCCGACCCGGAGGTGCGGCAGGCATTCTATAAGGAGTGCAGCGAGCTGATTGAGGAGGCTGTTTTTCAAAGCGAACAGGCCAAAAACGAATACGGGCTGGTGACAGCCTACCTTGCTGATATCCAGAAGCTGGAAACGATTACGGGGAACAGCAGGGCGGAGATTGAGGAGGCGGCAAAAAGCCTGCTTACCTTAGAGAGCACGAAGGAGCGTCTTGAAAAGCAGCCGCCGTCGATTTCCGAGGCGCAGAGATCCTTTCTTGCTTTGCATGAGGACGAGCTCTCAGAAACAATACAATGGCTGCGCGGAGAAGAGGAGCATCAGAGGGAGCTTGACGGGAAGTTAAAGTATCTTGCGGGAGAAAAGGCAGTGTATGTCATGGAGCATGAGGAGTGCCTTAATAAAAATGAGTTTTTGAAAAAAATGTTGCTTGGAATCAGTATAGGTGTCTTTGTATTTTTGTGCCTGTTTTTCGGAATCGGCGATGCAACCGGGAAGGATTTGCGGATTCCGTTCCTGCTTACCGTGATTGCAGGTCTTGTGTTTGCCATGTATGCCATGGTTGCCACCAGGAGAAATATTTATAACATGAAGGTGGCGGACAGGAAGCGGAATAAGGTAATTGAGGTGGAAAACAGGATAAAGCTGAGGTATGTAAACTGCACATGGGCAGTCGAGTATGCGTATGAGAAGTATCATACGACGAGCTCCATCCAGTTAGAAACCATGTGGAAGGAGTATCTGCGGATTAAGGAAGAGGAAGAGCGGCAGCGGAGGAATGACCGGCAGCGGGAGGTTTACCGCAGTACAATTATACGGGAGCTGCGCCAGCACGGGATTGCGGATGCGGGAATCTGGGTATTGCAGCCGCAGGCATTGATTGATGACAAAGAGATGGTAGAGGTACGGCATAATCTGAACGTACGGCGCCAGAAGCTCCGGGAGCATATTGATTATAACGTAAAGCAGAAGGAAAAAAATGAAATGGCAATTTTGCAGTTTGCAGGGGAGCATCCGGAGTATCTGGACGAGATGAAGGGGCTCATTGAGCGCTACCGGCTGCTGCAGAGGTTAAAATAGAAACGGAGAAAGGAGGCAGGGAAATGACGGGAGGAATCACTAAGAAAGTAAGAAAATGCTGCAGTTCCGTTCTGTTGCTTTGCCTCGTGCTTTTGGCCGTTTACGGGATACAGGACAGGATGGATGGCATACGAGTGGCAAATGCCGGTGTCGGGACAGAAAAGGAGTCTGGCGGTGAAATTACCGGAACGCCGGCGCAGACAGGGGAAACAGACCCGCCTCATGGCGGACATTCGGAGGTGGTGGCAGAGAACTCCGCATGGTCGCATATTTTCGGGACAAGTCTTCCGGAGGCGGCAAAAAAGCAGGGAGACTACTGTGTCCTGATACCGAAAAAAGGCGGGACGTTTGTGCGCATTTCAGAGGAAATGGTCTACCGGAGGGTAAATGTTATTATGACGGGAGCAGCAGTTTCTCCGGAAGACGTGCTCCGCGTCTGTGGGACAGAGGTGTACCGTGGGCTGCCGGACGTTCCTGTTGTTGTGATACCGGAGGAGGAAAAGAATGTTCCGCGTGTCAGGGAGCCGAAGACACCGTCGGAGGATACGCTGCTTTCCCTTGCCATGGAGGAGAAGAACGGCGAACAGAAGCTTGTGCTCGAGTTTAATACCGTATATGAGGTGACGGTGACGGAGGACGAGGAGTTTGTATATCTTGCCCTGGTACGGCCTTATGAGCGCTATGAAAAGATTCTGGTCATTGATGCGGGACACGGCGGGAACGACCCGGGAACAAACGGGGGCGGAAGCACGGAGGCTGCCGTGAACCTTGCGGTAGTACGTTATATTAAGGAAATACTGGACGGGCGGACGGACCTGAAGGTGTATTATACAAGGACGGATGATACGCTGCCGGATCTGTCAACCCGTGTCGAGTTTGCGAATGCCCTGCATGCGGATATGTTAATCAGCATCCACTGTAATCATATTCCGGTCAGCTCCGTGAACGGCCTGGACGTGCTTTACAGTAAGCTTCAGACGGGGGGAAGCTTTACCTCCAGAGACCTGGCAGGGCTTTGTCTGGAGGAGGTAAGCGCGGCAACCGGTCTGAAGAAGAATAAGCTGGTAGAGAGGTCGGCGGACCTGCATTTAATGAAATACTGTGTGATGCCAAGTGCTCTGATAGAGTTCGGATATATGTCAAACCGGAGGGACCTTAGTATTATCCTGTCCGAAGAAGCCCAGCGTGCCTGTGCAGAAGCGGTCTGCCGGGTGATTGATGCGGCGTATGCCGCGTCAGGGACACGCTGATGAAAGTGTTTCCCGCACCGGATTTGCGCTGTGAAGCAGCAGATTCTGCGGCAAATCCGTGTGTATCCGCCGGAGGCTCTGGGGAAGCGGTGATTGAATCAGCGCTTCCTCAGAAGAAGAGTGAGACAGGAGAAAGGAGAACAGGATGCCAAGAATTATTTTTGCGACCGGAAATGCCGGAAAGATGAAGGAAATCAGGGAGATTTTAAAAGACCTGCCCTATGAGGTGGTGTCCATGAAGGAAGCCGGCGTGACGGCAGAGATTGTGGAGGACGGGACCACCTTTGAGGAAAATGCGCTGATTAAGGCAAGGACAATCGCAGAGCTTACGGGCGAGATTGCAATGGCAGATGATTCCGGATTAGAGGTGGATTATCTGGACAAGGCGCCGGGAGTCTATTCCGCACGTTTTTTAGGGGAGGATACCTCCTATGAAGTAAAAAACAGATATCTGCTTGAAAAGCTTGCAGGTGTAGAGGGGGCAGAGCGTTCCGCACGGTTTGTCTGCGCAATTGCCTGTGTGTGGCCGGACGGAAAAAGTAAGGTGTGCCGTGCCACCATTGAAGGCGAGCTGGCGAAGGAGCCGGCAGGAGAAAACGGCTTCGGGTACGACCCGGTATTTTATGTGCCGGAGTATCAGAAGACGACGGCAGAGCTGTCGTTAGCGGAAAAAAATGAAATTAGCCACCGTGCCAAGGCGCTGCGGGAGATGAAAAAGGAGTTTTTAGCGTGAAAACAGTGATTGTAAGCGATTCCCACGGAAGATTCGGAGGGATTCAGGAGATAATAGAACATGAGGCTCCGTTTGACCTGTTTTTGCATGCAGGTGATATTCAGGGAGGAGCCGCGCGGATAGAGGACTGGGCAGGGTGCCCGGTGTATGTGGTGCGCGGGAACTGTGACTGGACCGGGGACTATCCGCAGGAGAGAATCGTGGAGTTTTGCGGGGAACGCATTTTTCTGACGCATGGGCATCGTTACAATGTAAGGGCAGGAGTGACGGAGCTGGCGTCAGCGGCAGCAAAGGCGGGCGCCGGAATCGCAGTGTTCGGGCATACGCATATTCCGCTCGCAGAGGAGCGTTACGGGGTCATTCTTTTAAATCCGGGCAGTATAACGGAGCCAAGACAGGAGGTACGGAAACCGACCTATCTTGTTTTGGAGAAGGAGCCGGGCGGGAAGCTTCGCTGGGAGTTTAAATATCCGGGGCAATAGGGCTGCCATGTCAGCGCAGGATCGCCGTACTGCCTGTAAAGTGTGGCAGGAAAGGCGGGGAGAAGCGCTGAAAAAGAAAGCATCTTGAAAAAATTTTAAATTCTGTAAAAAAATTGTTGACAATTTCAATGTCCTCATATATAATATGTCTTGCGTCACAAGAAAGGAAGCTCGGCTCCCGAAGAACTCTTGGCGGGGTGTGGCTCAGTTTGGCTAGAGTGCTTGATTTGGGATCAAGAGGTCGCAGGTTCGAATCCTGTCACCCCGACTCTGTGACTATAATACGCGGGTGTAGTTCAATGGTAGAACACTAGCCTTCCAAGCTAGATACGTGGGTTCGATTCCCATCACCCGCTTTTGAAAATGCGCTGCATTTTCGGCGGCGCTTTTTATTTTGTGTCAGTAGCTCAGTTGGATAGAGCAACGGCCTTCTAAGCCGTGGGTCGGGGGTTCGAATCCCTTCTGGCACATTCTGCTTAGGCAGTCTA
The DNA here is from genome assembly GCA_910579465.1 of uncultured Lachnospiraceae bacterium. Classification (GTDB taxonomy): domain Bacteria; phylum Bacillota; class Clostridia; order Lachnospirales; family Lachnospiraceae; genus SIG307. The sequence goes on from CAJTUB010000002.1 coordinate 236,019, forward strand.
TACTGTGGTGGATATAGCGCAGCTGGTTAGCGCGCCAGATTGTGGCTCTGGAGGCCCAGGGTTCGAATCCCTGTATCCACCTTGAAAGTCTATTGCGTGAGCAACAGGCTTTTTTCTTCACTATCGGGAATTTTTACGTTCCCTGCAGTGTAGTGGGCTATCGCCAAGTGGTAAGGCTCAGGGTTTTGATCCCTGCATCCGCTGGTTCGAATCCAGCTAGCCCAGTAGACGGTCTGCCGTGTGCGGTCTGTCGGACGGTTTTGTTCCGGACGGTGTTTGAGCGGAGCAGCCGGTGATGGGCTACTAGCTCAGGTGGTAGAGCACTTGACTTTTAATCAAGGTGTCGCGGGTTCGAGTCCCGCGTGGCTCATAAGAAGCAAGGAGAGAATCTGCCTTGCTTTCTTTGCTTCATAGGATACCGTACTGCATCTGGTCAGGAGGTGCATTCTATGAAGCTTCTTTCAGGACTTTCCTGTTATTTGCGGATATGGCGGAATTGGCAGACGCGCTGGATTTAGGTTCCAGTGGGCAACCGTGCAGGTTCGAGTCCTGTTATCCGCAGTCAATTACCATAGCTTACCTGTCTGGATGCCTATGGAAAACGAAAAGGAGGACATACGAAATGGAAAAAACGATGGAAAAGGTGATTGCGCTTGCAAAATCCAGGGGATTTGTGTACCCGGGCTCCGAAATCTATGGCGGGCTTGCCAATACATGGGATTACGGCAATCTTGGCGTCGAGCTGAAGAACAATGTAAAAAAGGCATGGTGGAAAAAGTTCGTCCAGGAGAATCCGTATAATGTCGGCGTAGACTGTGCGATTTTAATGAATCCGCAGACCTGGGTGGCTTCGGGTCACCTTGCCGGTTTTTCTGACCCTCTGATGGACTGTAAGGAGTGTAAGGAGCGGTTCCGCGCGGATAAGCTGATTGAGGACTATGCGGCAGAGAACGGCATTACCTTTGAGGGTTCTGTAGACGGCTGGAGCAATGATGAGATGGCAGCTTATGTGAAGGAGCATGAAATCTGCTGTCCGAGCTGCGGCAAGAAAAACTTTACCGATATCCGCCAGTTCAACCTGATGTTTAAGACGTTCCAGGGCGTTACCGAGGACGCGAAGAATACCGTATACCTCCGTCCGGAGACCGCGCAGGGAATTTTCGTAAACTTTAAGAACGTGCAGAGAACCTCCCGTAAGAAGATTCCGTTCGGTATCGGCCAGATTGGAAAGGCGTTCCGGAACGAGATTACGCCGGGCAATTTTACATTCCGTACCAGAGAGTTTGAGCAGATGGAGTTAGAGTTCTTCTGTGAGCCGGGAACCGACCTCGACTGGTTCCGGTACTGGAGACAGTTCTGTATCGACTGGCTGAAGTCTCTCGGCATGAAGGACGAGGAGATGCGTGCCCGTGACCATTCCCCGGAGGAGCTTTGCTTTTACAGCAAGGGAACGACCGACATCGAGTTCCTGTTCCCGTTCGGCTGGGGCGAGCTCTGGGGTATTGCGGACCGGACCGATTATGACCTGACCCAGCACCAGAATGTATCCAAGGAGGATATGTCCTATTTTGATGATGAGAAGGGAGAGCGTTATATCCCTTATGTCGTAGAGCCGTCCCTTGGCGCCGACCGCGTTACGCTTGCGTTCCTCTGCAGCGCATATGATGAAGAGGAGCTCGGAGAGGGCGATGTCAGGACCGTGCTTCATTTCCATCCGGCATTAGCTCCGGTAAAAATCGGCGTACTCCCGCTTTCGAAGAAGTTAGCCGAGGGCGCGGATAAGATTTATACAGAACTTTCGAAGTATTATAACTGTGAATACGACGACCGCGGCAACATCGGCAAGCGTTACAGAAGACAGGATGAAATCGGTACGCCGTTCTGCGTTACCTATGATTTTGATTCCGAAAATGACGGCGCAGTAACGGTGCGCGACCGTGATTCGATGGAACAGGAGCGTGTAAAAATCGGGGATTTAAAGGCATATTTTGAGGAAAAGCTTGCATTTTAGGAGTCCGGCTTTGTGTTTTTCCTATCTTTTTTTGAAAAAAAGATTCCCATAATGGGTAAAATATGGTATAATCAGTATTGGTGACTAAAAATAGTCAGATGAAAGGTTATAAAAATCAATTATAGGAGGAAATTTACAATGGCAAAGAAATGGGTCTACCTCTTTACCGAAGGCGATGCAAGCATGCGTAATCTTCTCGGCGGTAAAGGCGCAAATCTTGCGGAGATGACCGGTTTAGGTCTTCCGGTACCGCAGGGCTTTACGATTACGACGGAAGCCTGCACACAGTACTATGAGGATGGCAGAGAGATTAATGCCGAGATTCAGGCACAGATTAACGAATACATCGGCAAGATGGAGGAGGTTACCGGCAAGAAGTTTGGTGACCTGGAGAATCCGTTGCTTGTTTCCGTCCGTTCCGGTGCAAGAGCATCCATGCCGGGTATGATGGATACCATCTTAAACCTTGGTTTAAATGAGAAGGTTGTGAATGTTATTGCGGACAAGTCCGGTAACCCGCGTTGGGCATGGGACTGCTACAGAAGATTTATCCAGATGTATTCCGACGTCGTTATGGAAGTCGGCAAGAAGTATTTCGAAGAGTTAATTGATAAGATGAAAGCGGACAAGGGTGTCGTATATGACGTTGACCTGACCGCAGAGGATTTAAAGGAGCTGGCTTCCCAGTTTAAGGCAGAGTACAAGGCAAAGATCGGTGCTGACTTCCCGGATGACCCGAAGGAGCAGCTGATGGGCGCCGTAAAGGCAGTATTCCGTTCCTGGGATAACCCGCGTGCAAATGTATACCGCCGTGACAACGATATCCCGTACAGCTGGGGTACCGCTGTTAATGTACAGAGCATGGCATTCGGTAACATGGGAAATGACTGTGGTACCGGCGTTGCATTTACCCGTGACCCTGCAACCGGCGAGAAGAAGCTGATGGGCGAGTTCTTAATCAACGCACAGGGCGAAGACGTGGTTGCCGGTGTCCGTACCCCGATGCCGATTGCAAAGATGGCAGAGGAGTTCCCGGAAGCATTCGAGCAGTTCCAGAATGTCTGTGAGACACTGGAAAAGCATTACAGGGATATGCAGGATATGGAGTTCACCGTTGAGAACAAGAAGCTCTATATGCTCCAGACCAGAAACGGTAAGAGAACCGCACAGGCTGCGTTAAAGATTGCCTGTGATTTAGTAGATGAGGGTATGAGAACCGAGGAAGAGGCAGTTGCCATGATTGACCCGCGTAACCTCGATACCCTGCTTCACCCGCAGTTCGATGCGAAGGCATTAAAGTCCGCAGAGCCGATTGCAAAGGCACTTGGTGCTTCTCCGGGAGCTGCCTGCGGTAAGATTGTATTCACAGCAGAGGATGCCGTTGCATGGGCTGCAAAAGGCGAGAAGGTAGTTCTTGTCCGCCTTGAGACTTCTCCGGAGGATATTACCGGTATGAAGGCTGCACAGGGTATCCTGACTGTCCGCGGCGGTATGACCTCCCATGCAGCAGTCGTTGCGCGTGGTATGGGTACCTGCTGTGTATCCGGCTGCGGCGATATTGCCATGGATGAGGAGAATAAGAAGTTTACGCTTGCAGGTAAGGAATACCATGAGGGAGACTGCATTTCCCTTGACGGTTCCACCGGTAAGATTTACGACGGCATTGTGCCGACCGTAGACGCTTCCATCGCAGGTGAGTTCGGCAGAATCATGGGCTGGGCTGACAAGTACAGAACGCTTAAGGTTCGTACCAATGCTGACACCCCGGCTGACGCAAAGAAGGCGCGTGAGCTTGGTGCAGAGGGTATCGGTCTTTGCCGTACCGAGCATATGTTCTTCGAGGAAGACAGAATTGCTGCATTCCGTGAGATGATTTGCTCGGATACCGTAGAGGAGAGAGAGGCTGCCCTTGAGAAGATTCTTCCGTACCAGCAGGGCGACTTCGAGGCTCTTTATGAGGCACTGGAAGGAAACCCGGTTACGATTCGTTTCCTGGACCCGCCGCTTCATGAGTTCGTTCCGACCGAGGAGGCTGACATCGAGAAGCTTGCCAAGGCACAGAACAAGTCCGTTGAGACGATTAAGAACATCATCAGCTCCCTGCATGAGTTCAACCCGATGATGGGTCACAGAGGCTGCCGTCTTGCAGTAACCTATCCGGAGATTGCAAAGATGCAGACCAAGGCTGTCATCCGTGCAGCAATCAATGTGCAGAAGAAGCATGCTGACTGGACCGTAAAGCCGGAGATTATGATTCCGTTGATTTGTGAAGTCAAGGAATTAAAGTATGTAAAGAAGGTTGTCGTAGATACCGCAGATGCTGAAATCGCAGCAGCCGGTGTGAACCTTTCTTATGAGGTTGGTACGATGATTGAGATCCCGAGAGCAGCACTTACTGCGGACGAGATTGCCAAGGATGCAGATTTCTTCTGCTTCGGTACGAATGACCTGACGCAGATGACGTTCGGCTTCTCCCGTGACGATGCCGGCAAGTTCTTAAATGCATACTATGACACCAAGATTTTTGAGAACGATCCGTTTGCAAAGCTTGACCAGACAGGTGTCGGCAAGTTAATGGAGATGTCCATTAAGCTTGGCAAGCCGGTAAATCCGAAGCTTCATGTCGGTATCTGCGGTGAGCACGGCGGCGACCCGTCTTCCGTAGAGTTCTGCCACAAGATCGGACTGGATTATGTATCCTGTTCTCCGTTCCGTGTGCCGATTGCAAGACTTGCAGCAGCACAGGCGGCTATCAATAATAAGTAAGGCAATCGCTTAACTAAAGGTTAAGGAAAAATAAGTAAAGCATCAAATCTCCTCTCAAAACGCAATGGCTTTGGGAGGGGATTTTTTGCGTGGGAAAGGGGGGAGTATATGAAAGATTTGTGAGGAAGGTTATTGATAATTTGCAAGTAATGTGATATAATTAAAAGCGAACATATATTCGATATAAGCTTGTAGAGGAGAAAAAATATGGCTGAGATTAATAATACACATTCGGTTACTGTAATTCCATATTTATCATTTATGGGAAATTGTGAAGAAGCACTCAATACTTACATAGAGGCATTTGGTGGAGAGATTTTTTATCTGTCTCGTTGGAGTGAGGAGACGTTTGATATTACACCGGAACAAATAGGAAAGGTAATGCATGCAGAGTTTGTGTTAGGAAATACTCGTATGGCGGCAGGAGATTCCTATAAAGATTTGGATGTGAATGCGACTATAAAACTAATGATTCATATGGATTCAAAAGAGGATGCATTACGTACAATATCCGTATTGGCAAAGGGTGGAACCATTGTTTCGCCGTTACAACCGCATCCGGAACCGGATGATGCAGGTTGTGGTTCGGTTACAAAGGACCGTTTTGGTTATACATGGATTATTACATGTCCTAATCCGGACAAGCAATGAAGAAGAAAGATTTGATTTTTGGAGGTAACCTACATGAAAAATTATGCCCAGGTTTATGTGAAAAACAGCTTTGAGGCTGCAGAGATTTATTGTAAAGCTTTTGGGGCAGAGATTACCCGTGAGTTCAAAAATGATGCCGGAACATTGTATGAACATTGCGAGTTATCTGTAAACGGCGAAGGCTTTTTAGCATTGGCAGAAGCGAAAAAGCCTTGTGATATAGAACTGGTACATAAGATGAAGTGGGAAACTATGACATTTAATGTTTTTGAAATGGGAAGTGAAGAGGCAGTTCACAGAGCATTTGATGTATTAAGCGACGGCGGTGTTGTGCTGGAACCGATAGGGGAATTGCCGTGGAGTAAATGCTGTGCAACGGTGATGGACAGGTTTGGAGTGTGTTGGTGGATTGCAATTTAAAAGGAGCTATATAATACATCAGGCAGACGCTGAATTGAGAGATATTTGTTGAGGTGATAAGATGAACAATTCGATAGACTTTACTGCAATTACAGCTTGTGGAGAATGCTGTGCAGGGTGTAAGAAAAAAGAGGATGGCATTTGTCAGGGCTGTATAGAGTCTGACGGTCATTGCGTGGAATGGACACAATCTAACGGTTGTCCAATACATAAATGTGTACGGGAGTATAATGTGCAGTTCTGTGGATTGTGTAAAGAGTTTCCGTGCAAGTGGTTGGTTAAGACAGTTGTCTGGAGACCGAATGTGGTGGAAGAGTTAACGGAGTTGGCGGACTTGTACAATAAGCAGAATCTAAGGAAGCGCTGGTGAAATCATCGCTTCCTCAGAGCCTCCGGCGGATGCGCACGGATTTGCCGAGGTGAATGTTGCTTCGCAACGCAAATCCGGCGCGGGAAACGCTTTCATCAGCGTTTCCCTAACTTCCGTAATCTCAAAAATTCATCAAAGGATATTTTTTTCAATGTCATTACCTCGGCTTCCTTTTTCTTTGTAATCCCTGATTATACCGTTATGGTGATATGTTAGCACAGCTTTATTTAAGAAGCAAGCGGAAGGAGATAGAAAGTTGACTTAATAAATCCTTGCAATGATGGAACTATCGGAAAGCTACCAAGCCTCCACAGGATGGGGACGATTGACGGCATCCCGTACTTGAAGGAAATAAATGAAAAACGAAGCAAAAGCAAAGTAGTTCAAATACCAATCAGAATACGAATCACTTCTAAAGAAATCTTTATAGTTCTTACGGTGTTCTCTTTATACTTCCTCTTTATACTGAAATCATCAAATGACAGCATAACACGCTGAATTTCTTATATAAGGAGGACATCCTATGTGGCAGTTTTTAAGAGAATATCTCAGTGCTCCGCATACGATCGGAGCTATTGCACCCAGTAGCAGGCATCTTGCGGTGTCCATGACGGCTTCTATTGATTTCGATAAAGCAGACTGCATTGTAGAATACGGGGCGGGGACAGGCGTATTTACCAGAGAGGTGGCAGAAAGAAAAAGACGGGACACGACTTATATCGTGATTGAGCAGAATGACCGTTTTTACGAAATGCTATGGGAACAGTTCCACGGAATGCCGGGGGTGGTGCTGGTTCATGGAGATGCCGGAAATGTATGCGGCTTTTTAAGAGAACAGGGGTTTCAGTATGCGGATTATATTATTTCCGGGCTGCCATTTACATCCCTTCCGCAGCAGGTGTCCCAAAGAATACTGTCACAGACCCAAAAGGCCATCGGAATGGAAGGTGTATTTACCACATTTCAGTATACGCTGTTGCGGAAAGCCTTTCTTGAAACTTATTTTAATATCCAGAAGATTGTAAGAGTCTGGCGGAATCTGCCCCCGGCATATGTGCTGCAAATGAAATTGAAATGCTGCCATGCGAAGCAGACTTCTGCAGACGGTGCGGTATGAACCAAATATCAGGAGGTGTTATTATGTGGTGCGTCTATTTTCTTGCCTGTGTGCTGCTCCCTATCTGTGTTCCGGTGCCGGAAGCGGCAGTGATATTGTGGGGAACCAGACAGATCGGCAGCCTGGGGGCCTTTTTCTTTGGGGTCACAGGCTCCGTGCTTGGATTGGCGATTATGTATTCCTTATCTTCACTGATTGCACATCGTATTTTAAAGGGGAAAAAAGAGAGAAGGCAGCTTGCGTGGTTAAGGCAGCTGATGGGGCGGTACCGCTTTTGGATTCTTGGTATACTGCTGATCGTTCCGCTTGTGTCCGATGAAGTGCTCTGTGCAGGCTCTGCTTTTTTGAAAATATCATTGACGCAGTTTCTGAAAATTGGTATAATTGCTAAAATCATATCCATTGGTATGATTGCCTTTTCGGGTTTTTTTGGCGACTTGTGCGGTCTGAGGCGATGGCAGATTATCGCCGTGGAGCTTCTGCTCATGTTCCTTGCCTCGGCGGCGCTGCAGCATTTCTGCAAAAAGGGAGAAGCAAAGCTATCATGAAAGAATTTATATTGGTTGTTGACGATGATAAAGACATCCGCAGGCTTCTGGGCATCTATCTGGGCAATGAGGGCTACCGTTACCTCGCCTGTGAAAATGCAGCGCAGGCGCTGGAGATACTGGAGCGCTATCAGGTGGATCTGATCCTGATGGATGTGATGATGCCGGGAATTGACGGTATCAGCGCTTGTCTGCAAATAAGGGAAAAAAGCAAAATGCCAATTATATTTATGTCGGCAAAAACGGAAGATATAGACATAATACAAGGGCTCACGGTGGGAGGAGACGATTATGTGACGAAGCCTTTTAAGCCTATTGAGCTTCTTGCGCGCATCAAGGCCCAGCTCCGCCGTTATAAACAGTACAATGATACGGAAGAGCCGGCGCACACGCTCCAGGCGGAGGACCTGACGGTGGACATGGAAAGCCGTCAGGTATGGGTAAGCGGACGGGAAGTGAGGCTGACGCGCAAGGAGTATGACATCCTGGAATATATGCTGCGAAACAAGGGGCAGGTGTTGACTATGGCACAGATTTATGAAGCGGTATGGCATGAAGAGTTTTTCTGTTCGGAAAATACTGTGATGATGCATATTGCCAATCTCCGTAATAAACTGAACTGGGATAATGCACATTCGGATTTTATCAAAACCTGTTGGGGAAGAGGGTATCAAATATGACGCTAACGCTATTTAAGATAATTCCAGACTATATTTTAATCAACGGCATTGTTATCGGAGGAACGGTTTTCGTGATTTTTCTGGTTTACGGAAGACTGTCCTCCTCTATCCGAAAACGCCTCACAGCATATTTCCTGAAAGCAGCCTGCGTTTCCCTTGTTATCAGCCTGGCGGTGCTGACGATGGTATTAGCTATGAAAAGGCTTCTGCTCCATTCCGGAATATGGGATTTTTTTAATGAGCTGGGCTACGGATACATCATTGCCGCCGAATATCTCCAGTCGGTGCTGACAGTGGCGCTTCCCATGATATGCTTTGTTGTTTCCTTTTCCGTCAGGATTAACCGCAGGGTCAGGTATGTGGAGTATCTGTCTCAGGAAATTCAGAAGATTCGGGAGGAGGGCTTTGGAAGGAGCATGGAACTGCAGGGGGACGATGAAATCACCCAGCTGTGCGCCGTCATCAACGAGATGTCCGTCCAGCTCAGGGAAAAGGAGGAAAGGGAAAAAAGACAGCAACAGAGCAAAAATGAGCTGATTACCAATGTCTCCCATGATCTGCGCAGCCCCCTTACCTCAATCATCGGCTATGTGGAGCTGCTGAAGGAGACGGGACCCGGAGACAGGCAGCGCTTTGATGAATACATTGAAGTGGTAGAGCGGCGTCTGACGGGGCTTAACGGGCTGATTAACGAACTGTTTGAATATACAAAGCTGAGCTCCGCCGACCGGTTTCCTGACATGGAGAAAAGGGATGTGCTGGAACTGCTGCGGCATATCCTTTATGAGTATAAAATTTTTATGGAGGCAGAGGGCCTGACGCTTTCCTGGCAGCTGGGGGAGGAAAGCCATGTCGCCGATATCAATACGCAGCAGATGGTACGGGTGTTTCAGAATCTGCTGGACAATGCCCGCAGATATGCCGATCGTTCTGCTCCGGTAACCGTGACGGCACAGGAGACGGACCGACTCCATATCTGTATCACGAACCGATTGACGGATGCTCACGGCATTGAGCCTGACCGGATCTTTGAGCGCTTCTACTGCGGGGACCGGGCCAGAAGCGCCCCCCAAAGCTCCGGGCTGGGGCTTGCCATTGTAAAGCGCATCATGGAACTCCACGGGGGCGAGGTCAATGCATCGTTACAAGGACAAGAGCTATCCATCCATCTGTTTCTCAAATAAAAAAAGCGCCAATAGAAAAATCTGTATACATCCTCTTTCTTTGACCGCCTAAGTCAAGGAAAGTGTCAACGAATCAGACAGCGATTCAACCGGTATGTATGGCATGCTCGAGAGGTGCGATATAGCGTTTGTGCGATACCATGTAGTTGATAATCAGATGGATGCTTCCTGCGCGACGCAATTGATTCGTGAAGCTTCCTGTGTATTTCTCATGGGCGGTCACCCCGGTCAGCAATTTTAATTAATATGTAATAAAGGCTTAGATGCTGCGATTCGCAATACTTCTGCTGCGATTTTGGGCGTCAGTGCGGGTGCGATCAACATGACCGGACATTCGCCTGATACGAAGGAATCCCCTGTCCCATATGCCGGCTTGGGGCTGGCTGATATTACTATCCGGTTGAGATACATTTGGAAATAGAATACAAAAACCGCTGCGACAGAACTGCGCAGCGGTTTTTGTTGCAGTATGGGAGAGGCAGTCCTATTCCTCAAAAAAGTCAAGAAGCTTTATGGAGCATCAGCTATAATAGAAGAAGTCAGGTATGCCGTATGGAAGGTACATACGGAAGCAACGGTTTGTTATATGGAAGCACATGTAAGAAATTTCTTAAGTATTATGAAGGAGGTTGTATGTAATGCCAGATTCAATTAAGCTGACACAGGTGGGTGAGAATAATTTAAAAAATATAGATGTTGAAATTCCTTATCATAAGCATACAGTTATCACAGGAGTAAGCGGTTCAGGAAAATCTACTCTGGCTTATGATGTTATCTATGCTACCGCACAAAGAAAATTGTTGGATTGTATGTCAGAGCAGGAAAAAAGATTCGGTTCAAAAATGAAAAGACCAAAGGTTGGGAAAATAGAAGGTTTATCCACAGTAATAAGCTTAAAGCAGGTGACCCCGAATCATAATCCAAGGTCTACGATAGGCACATATACGAGTCTGGGGTCATATATCAGGAATTTGATGGCGATTCACGGACAGTGCAGGTGCCTTTGCTGTAAAGAAGTCTTCCGGCAGAGTAGTATTGCAGCAATCATAAAGGATATTGAAGCATTGGAACCGCACACGATTGTCGAAGTGAGCTTCCCTTACTTCTTTTCCGATATCGTTGAACGCGAACGTCAGATTGATAGATTAAGGCAGAGAGGATACAGAGAGATATATGTCGGGGATGAAAAGGCTCATCTTAAGGATTTTATAAAAATCGATGAAGCTATAGAATATATAATGGTTGTAGAAAGTAAGTTTCACGCTGCTGCTACATTGAATAAAGGTGATGTGAATAGTATAAAAAGTGCCAGTAAGAATGGTGATAACTATATATCAATAAATCTGAGCGGGGAAGATGCAGGGGGAATAGAACGATTTTATGAGAAGCATGGATGTAAACAGCATCACATTATTGCGACTACGATGGAGGCAGCAAGCTTTTCTTACAATGATATCTCTTGTGCCTGTCCGGTCTGTATGGGAAAAGGAATTACAAAAATAGTTCATCCGTCAAAGGTGATAAAAAATTCCAAGAAGACGTTGCGTCAGGGACCATTTTTTCAAGAAATATATTCCATGAGTCATCCTTATTCGTATATGAGCTTATATAGTCTGGCCTGCCATTATGGCTTTTCGTTTGATGAACCATACGAAAATTTATCAGAAGAAGCGAAAAGGTTGATTATGTATGGCACCAAGGAAGAAACATTTTTATTGAAAAGACCGGAAGGGTATGAAAAAGTATTGCCTAATTATTTAGAAAAGGAGGGAAAGCTTGTTAGCTTTAAGGGGATTCTGACCCGTATTGAGGAACTTTATCAGGAGATGATAGAGGCTCCCGTAACGCCGACTCCGGAGCGTGAAAATTTTTTTAATACATATATGCATGAAATTGAGTGTCCAAGCTGTCATGGTACAAGATTAAAAAAAATAAAGAGCTATATTACACTTAGCGGTAAAAATTATCTGCAGCTGGGGAAAATGGAATTTTTAGATTTGCTGGAGTTCTTTAAACAGGTCCGGGGGAATGAGATTTCACAGCCAATCATTGATGCATTAACAGAAAGACTTGAGCTGATGGAGGAAATCGGATTAGGGTATCTGTCCTTTGAACGGCGTATTGATTCGTTGTCGGGCGGCGAATATCAAAGGCTCAGAATAGCAAATCAGGTAGGGTCAGGCTTAGTCGGTCTTACCTATATCATTGATGAACCGACGGATGGCCTGCATGGAACAGATAATGAAAAGGTGATTAAGGTGATAAACAGGCTGTTGCAAAAAGGGAACACAGTGATAACAATAGAACATGATTATGATGTGATAAAGGCGGCGGACTATATTATTGAAATGGGGCCTGGCGCTGGTATCGAGGGTGGCGAGGTAATTGCCGCAGGAACTCCCGGGGAACTATATCATAATCCTGCCTCGATTATTGGAAAGCGTCTTTTTGAAAGTCCGGTTTATAATAAAAGGAAGGATAGCTTAGAAATGAACGCCTCAATTAAAATATTGGGGATTGAAGAAAATAATATAAAAAATGCAGATATAGAGATACCACTTAATAAAATAACATGTTTTACAGGTGTGTCCGGCTCAGGGAAGAGTTCTGTTGTATATGAAGTATTGTATAAGGCATTCTGCGCCAAGGTGCAAGGCAGCAGGACGATACCGGGAAAGCATAAAGCCGTAGAGGGGCTTGAAAATATTAAGAATATGATATGCATTGACCAGTCCTTGCTCCAGGGGAAAAATACTTCTATTCCGGCGACGTATCTTGATATTTTTGATACGATTAGAATGTTTTTTGCCCAGAACGTAGCAGATGGCCATGAGATGAAGGACAAAAAGGCATATTTTTCGTTTAATTCCAAAGGGGCATGTCCTGCATGCAGGGGAAAAGGCTATATTGAAAAATACATACAATATTTTGGTGAAACAAGAACGGTTTGTTCGGAATGTAATGGACAGCAGTATATTGATGAGGTGCTGGCGGTGAAATATCATGGCAGGAGTATCAAAGAAGTTTTAGATATGACATTTCAAGAAGCGTTATGCTTTTTTGGGGATTGTAAGGATATATTTGAGAAAGTTAAGCTGGTGTGCGAGTTGGGATTAGGTTATATGCAGTTGGGACAGCCTCTTTGCACACTTTCTGGCGGTGAGGCACAGAGAATGAAATTAGCCAGGGAAATGACGAAGTATAAGAATAAGAAAAATTTATTCTATATATTTGATGAGCCTACGGTGGGACTTCATTCAAAGGATGTCGGGATGTTGATTGAGGTGATACAAAATATAGTAAAAGGTGGAAATACAGTATTGCTGGTAGAGCATAACCCGGATATGATTCTGAGTGCTGATTATATCATTGATATGGGACCGGGAGCCGGAAAATACGGAGGAGAGGTCATGTTTGCAGGAACACCGTCGCAGATGCTGGAGCATGCAACATCAAAAACAGCGCAGTATTTGAGAAAATGTTTACAGGGGAACGGCTGATAAGAAAACGGTAGTGAGAAAAGGAGAAGCATATGGAATGTCAGGCATTAAGAGAAAAATGCAATCGTATTATACAAAATATAGGAGAAAAGCTGCAGGAAGATGAGCGGTGCATCGGGGCATATTTGCTGGGAAGTGTAAGCCACGATCAAATTTGGGAATGGTCTGATTTACAGATAGCAGTCATTTTGGATGACGGATATAAAGGGGATAGGTATTATGCATTATACGAAGAGGAAATGAAGGTTGCTTTAAATGTATATACCTTGACTGCATTTAAGAGCTTTATCGGGACGGTACATGTAGATGATTTTATGTGGAAAGCATTCAGTAAATGTACAAAAATATTTACAAAGGATTTTTTATTGGACGAGCTGCTGGAGGAGGCTTTCTGTATTGGGGATGTGGTGCAGCAGAAAGAAATGCTGCTAGCGTTTTCAGGAGCTGTCTATTATTTAAATAAGGCAGAGAAAAATTTTTATATAAAGGAAAATATTGAAAATGCAGTTTACTTTATTCCTCAAATAGCCGAGAATATAGCGTTAATAGAAATATTTAAGAATAAGCAGGTTCCGGAACGTGAGCTGATTGCACAAGGGAAAAGATGGAATCGTACTATTTTTGAGAAAATATATGATGTATTATTCAAAGGAAAAGTGGATTGTGCCATGGTAAGGGGTATCTTGGAAAGCTGTGTATCATATTTAGAAGATAATACAAGGCTTGTATATCAACCGGTCATTTCTCATTTGAAGAAGTATGGCGATTTAGAAAATTTCAGATATGAAATCAGACCGCATGGATTCGGGATAAATTATGAATGGCTCGTGAGAACTGGTATTGCGGAGCGTTATGGGATACCCGTAAAAATATCCTTTTTAAAGCAGGTTGAAAAATTAGGCTATCGATTGAAATAAAAAAGTGATTGCATAAATAGCATGAAAGGGGTATAATGTAAAAATTACGATGGTAATACGAAGTATCTGAGCTGTAATTGGTTACAATAGACAGAAAGAGATAAGGAGGAACAAGGAGTGCGGACGCCGGACGAAGTAATGAAGCTTATCATCGATATAGCAAAAGATGACGAAAATATAAGGGCGGTGCTTATGACAGGCTCAAGGGCAAATCCGGACTGCGCGGCGGATTTGTATCAGGACTTTGATATTGTTTATTTTGTAAAGGATGTGAAGCCGTACTGGGACAACATGGCATGGGTAGAAGAGAAATTCGGAAAGCCGTCCCTTGTGCAGAAGCCGGAAAGCATGCGGCTGATTCCGCCTGACGAGGACGGAGCTTATATTTATTTGATGCTGTTTCCGGATGGAAACAGAATTGACTTACAGCTTACGCCGGACCCTTATCTGGACGACGGGGAACCGGCGGTTGTTTTACTCGACAAAGAGAATTATCTTCCTGAGATTAAAGTAAAAAAGGATTTCTGGTATATTAGAAAGCCGGATTGCAAAATTTTTGCTGATTGCTGTAGTGAATTTCATTGGTGCTTAAATAATGTTGCAAAGGAGATTGCGAGAGACGAGCTTTCCTATGCAATGGAGCAGTTAAATCATTATGTCCGGGATATGCTGATTCTGATGCTGGAATGGTATGTCGGTATCAATTATAACTTTTCCGTGGCCGCAGGAAAGAAGGGGAAGTATTTTAAAAAATTGCTGCCTGCGGAGCTCTACGGGAGGTTCCAAAGGACCTATTCCGATGCGGACTATGGGCATATGTGGGAGGCGGCGTTTGAAATGCTGTATTTATTTGGAGAAGTGGCGAGGAAGGTAGCGGAACACCTCCGTTTTTCCTATGATGAGAGCGAAGAAAAGGGGATTGAGAACTATATGCTGCAGGTGAAAAACGGAAGGCTGTAGCCTGCGGAAGTCTTAAAGGATTTCCAGAAATGTCAGGTCACCACGGAAATCATGGAGATGGCAAATGAACATGCGGTACTGAATCCCTGTCCGCCGTTTTATCGTGGAGAAGAGGTTTCCGGCGAGGTAGTAGAGTCGGAATATTTTGTGGGCTATGAATTTAAAAAGAATTTACTGGCAGCACAGCAGGCTGTGATTATCTGGTGTATGACACGCCAGTAAGGACAATAAGAATAGGAGAGACGGGAATGAGCCGGAAACTATATGAGTTCCATGCAGTGATAGAGCCCGTTCCTGAGAAGGGCGGAGCCTATGTACGTTTCCCGTATGATATCAGGGAGGAATTCGGAAAGGGACGGGTAAAAGCAGAGATTACCTTTGACGGTGAGCCCTATTCCGGAAGTATTGTAAATATGGGAGTGAAGCATGCGGACGGCTCGGTCTGCTATATCATCGGTATCCGCAAAGACATCCGGAGTAAGATAGGGAAACAGCCGGGAGATACGGTATTCGTTACGGTTGAGCCTGTGCTGTAACGAGGCTGTCTGTACCTTCGGTGCTTTCCCGGGCGGCTCAAAATGCAAAACCCAGAGTAAAATTATAGTTGGCAAGAAAGTATGAAATAGATAGGCGGTTAAGCACAACGGCGTTTAACCGCCTGTTCAGGTTAATCAACAGAAACCATATCTTTTACCTGTTGAATAATGCCAGTGTTGACTGCATCGTGAACGCTATTTTGAGAAGATAAAATATAGTAGGTTCCCATTTCCTCCAACATAACAACATACTCGCAATCAGGCTCCACAGAACCGGTTACAAATATAATTTTTATATCAGTATCATTTATCGAACCTTTTATTACCTCGTTTACAGTACACAGATATCGACTCGTATTGTTATTTTCACTACCGCCTATATACTCTGTGGGAGTCACAACTGCTATAATTGTAGTGTTATCTACTACATGATCCAGAGTTGAATTACGAATAAACTCAAACCCTTGAGCGGCAGGGGGAACGGAATTTTTGACGTAATTTTCAACATAATTGATTACATCATTCAAGGATGAGTTATCAAGTTTGTTGGAATGAGCGGTTATGCTACTTCCATCATACATAACAGCAGTATCGTTTGTTATCTTTATATTTCCATATGCCAAATAAAGATCATAGGGATAATAAACAGATACATGCTTTTCCAAAACCAAGAGATAGGTTTCGCCGGGCTCGTAGTTATCCGCAGATGTAGAATAACCTATATCCGTATCTGCGACAATAACAGTTTGGTCGCACACACGAAGGTGGAATTCATCCGGTAGCTCAGTTCCCTTATACTGTTCCGCTACAGTAAACACCAGGTCTTTATATTTACCATGTGTTTCATATTCTCCTTTGTAGGTGGCAGATACAACATGAGTTGCAGCAGATAAACACTCCTCAAATGACAAATACATAATTTGAGTTTGTGTTTCCACAAAAGTTGAGTCACTTTGATTAAAAGAATCATCTTTATGAGACAAAACCGATTGTTCCGTGTTGACAGATTCGTCGGGATATTGCTCTTGAGAGCCTGAACAACTGCAAATACAAGTTACGGTTACTGCTAACAGTAAGATGAAAGAAATATTTTTTGTCATATTAAAACCGCCTTTCAAGATTCTTTGCCAGCTATATTAATCATATACTTGTTTCAAATGATTGATTTCTGGTGTTTGAAGGGTATTGCCGGTATGTCCGAAGGCATACATGATTGCAGAGGACGAGGACGCATGACCAAAGAATCCAAGCGCATGTCCCAATTCATGTGTACAAGTATTTATGTAATCTGCAGGGGTTTTTCCTGATTTATCTTGGATACAAATTACCGCATCATCAATTCTGGCTCCAAGTTTTACAGAATTATTGTATGTATAATGGCCCAGATAGGTGTAAGACCGCTCAGTAGTTCCAAGTGTTACCGGAGTGAGAGAATATCCTAATGCTTCTAGTTCGCTTATTGTTCCGCCATATGCGGTAATATTGGCACTTGCTTCGGAAGACGTTGTCGAAATATTGATTTCCAACGCTGTATTCCATTTTGAAATCCCACTATTCAAACCAGGCAAAAAATAGAATGCTGAATTAGTGTTTAGTTTTTCGCAATAAATGGTTGGAACGGAAATCCAATGCCCGACAAAATTACTTTCAATATCTGCCCATTGTGATATTGAGCCGAGATTATCTTTGACCCTCCAAACACGAACATCAACAGTAAACACACGATCAGTCACTTTGTGCGTGCAAGTTATTGATGTTTGACCTACAGCAACAGGAGTAATCTTTCCATTGGAATCAATCGTTATCACGCTGTTATTATATCCGCTAAAAACAAAATCATCTGCTTGCGCCCATATGGCATTATCGGGAGATTTTCTATACTTTAGATTAGCATCATAACCTATAAGAAGATCACATTTATGAAACTCGGTATTATAGGCTAGCTCTTTTCCATCTATATAACTGAGGGAACTTATTCTCCATACACGCGATTTATATGTGGAAGTGCCGGAAGAATTTAAGGTGTCGGAGGTGAAAAGGGATGTTCCATTTGTATACAAATAGCGTGAGTTAAAGGCATTTTGTAATAAACAGCCACCTTCCCCAATAGACACAGTCCACAAGCACTCCGTAGGGACGGTTGAATTACTTACTGTTACAAGTGTTACAGTAGAACTGGAGGTACTTGATGTTGGAACAGCGAGATATTTTGAGGTGTCTTCTTGCGGCTGTATTGTTATCTTATTGTTTATATTTGTTATTTGCCATTGTACGGATGTTCCAAGCGATGATAAACGCCCTGAACTGGCAGTAGGAGAAGATGAATTTATTTTTAGGTAGTCACCACAATATTTATTATTCAAATAGTAAATACCGTTATCAAGCAGAGGGGTGGCGGTTAATGCCTTAGTCGTTGCGTCATTCAATTGCGAGGGGTCAGCCACGCCAGCTATTACATCCTCTAACGAGACGGAATTTGCAGCGCTTTCAGCAGCATAGACAGTATGAGGTGTGACACAAATCATGTCAGACATGAATAAACATACAGCAAGTAAACAAGAGATTAATTTTTGCCTGAATTTCATAAACACCCTCCTATTATATGTGTTGTTGTATAATCTACATATATTATACTATATTTGAATATTGATTTTCAATTTAAACATTTTAGCACGACAGAAAAGATGTAAAATATTGAACTATAAGGCTTACAGGCGTGTACCATGCTTTTGTGTACTTTAACTGCTGCTTTGCATTATGATATGAATATTATTTGGTTTTTATATAGTATTTTGAAGGAAATAGCGCTATGTAGGGTATGTTATATGTATTGTGAATTAGATATACTATTTTCAAGTTACTTTATTTATATTTTAAGCTTGTTTTGGAATATGGGGCATCACAACGAGTCGATGCGTGCATGCCGCTTGTTGTGTTTTCCCTGCTTTTGTGCTAAAATCTGTAGTATCATCCGGAGCGGATGCGGGCGGAGATTTTACGGAGGGACATGCTATGGAGGAACGGTTGAAGCACTATTTAAGGCAGACAGGGCATATCGTGGACGAGTTGGAGAAGGAGCGCAGGGAAGGGGTGCCGGAAAACGGCAAAGGGAGTTGTGACCGGATACGGAAGGAGAAGCAGGAGCTGCTCGTGCAGATTGGATTTTTTCAGCATGAGAGGCTGGTGCATCTGCTCGTGACGGTATTGTTTGCATTGCTGACAATGCTTGTTTTCATACAGGCGGTGACGGCGTTTTCCCTGTGGTCGGGAGTGCTGTTGCTTTCCCTGCTTGTGCTTCTGGTTCCGTATATCCGGCATTATTATATTTTGGAAAACGGGACGCAGAAGCTTTACCAGTATTATGACAGGCTGGAAGCCTTGTTGAAGGACGGCGGGGATGACAAAGGGCAAAGAAAGGCGGGAACGCAGGACGTTGTGGTGAAGGAGATTGATGATGCAGGGACGAAGTGCAGCATAGCCAGAGCGGTCCTGGAGGCGCTGCCCGAATGGTTCGAGCTTCGGGAGGCAAGAGAGGACTACATAAAAAAGAGCGCGGAACAGCTGTTTTTTGCTGCCTTCCGGGAGGAAAGCCCGGTCGGCTTCCTGTGTCTTACGGAAACTGGGAAGGATACGGCGGAGCTTGCCGTCATGGGAGTGTTAAAGCAGTACCACCGGCAGGGAATCGGCAGGGCGCTATTTGAGGCTGCGCGGGTGTGCGCGCTGCAGAAGGGCTATTCCTTTCTTCAGGTGAAAACGGTACAGATGGGACATTACGAGGACTATGACCGGACGAACCGGTTTTATCAAAGCCTTGGCTTTAAGGAGCTTGAAGTGCTTTCTACCCTCTGGGACGAGGCAAACCCGTGTCAGATTTATGTGAGAAAGACGGAAGGAGATAGGCTGTATGAGTAAATATGATTTGTATTTGACTTGCCATTTTAGGGATTCAGGAACTTGTTTTTTTGGTGTGTTCATATTCAACGGTCTGAAAGTTATGTATCTGGAGCGTGACAGAATAGGAAGGTAATATTGATGAATGAACAACAAAATGACGTGATGCGGGAAGAAAAGGAGCATTTGAACGAAATACAGAAAGTAATCCGGGCACAGTTACAGGATGTCGATAGTTCCTTGGATAAAAACCGGGAGGAGATTATAAAACAAAAAAGGTATCTTTGGGAAAATATTTATGAGCTGGATCTGGAAGAAATAGCATCCAACAGGAGAATTATTTCAGAAGATTACGATTCATATGAATTTAGGGAGAAGCAAAAAAGACTGTTACTGAAATTGCAGGACAATCCTTATTTCGGACGGGTTGATTTTGTTTATGACGGGGAATCCGGACAGGAGGCATTGTATATCGGACTTGGAGGGCTGAGGGAGAAAAATGGGGTTGAAATTCTGATATATGATTGGCGTGCGCCAATTTCGAGTATGTACTATGATTTTGATATTGGAAACGCTTACTATGAAGCGCCAATGGGCAGGGTTAGTGGCGAAATCGTTCAAAAGCGGCAAATAAAAATACGAAAAGGAAATTTAGAGTATGCATTGAACTCAGATTTTAAGGTGGATGACGAGATTTTACAGAGAGAGCTGTCCGGGAATGGAAGCACAAAAATGAGAAATATCGTAGCAACAATTCAAAAAGAACAAAATTCAATTGTGAGAAATCAGACCTCTTCTATTATGCTGGTACAGGGGGTAGCAGGTTCGGGAAAGACATCAATTGCGCTTCACAGGATTGCTTTTCTGCTGTATCAGAACAGGAAAAACTTGCATTCAAGTGAAATATTGATTATTTCGCCCAATAACATATTCGCCGATTATATTTCCAACGTCCTGCCGGAGTTGGGGGAACAAAATATTTCAGAATTGAGTTTTGATGAAATTGCCCGACATGAAATGGATGGAATTTGTAGATTTGAAACAAAGTATGTACAGATGGAGTATATTATCGGTTGCCGTTCAGAAGAGGATGAGAGATTACAGAGGATTCGTTTTAAAGGCAGTCTTGTTTTTTTAAAGGAATTGCAGGAATATGTAAAGCATTTGGAAGACAGTCTGATTACATTTTCCTCTTTTACATTCAAGAATTACACGGTGGAGGAAGAAAAAATCAGAAGTCTGTATCAGGAAACCTTTTCAATGGAACCGATATTCGGGCGTCTGGATAAAATTGGTGACAGGATTGCCGATAGTTATGAATCAAATTATAATGCAGTTGTTTCTGTTTTGGCACGGAAGGAAATAAAGCAAAGCTTGTACGGGATGGCGAGGACGCAGGATATTGTAAGGTTGTATCGTGAATTTACCGAGTCTTTAAAAAAGCGCTATTCCGTGATGGAAAATGATTTTATTTCAGAAAAATTCTTATTGTATGAAGATATCTTTCCCGTTGTACTATTAAAGCGAATGGTATTTGGAAGCCATAAATCGCAATTTGACAGAATAAAGCATGTGATTGTAGATGAAATGCAGGAGTATTCCATGATACAGTATGCGATACTTCATATTCTGTTCAAATGCAATATGACAATCTTAGGCGATATCAATCAGGTTGTAGATAAGGGGAATGAAGCAGTACCGGATAATATACAAGAGGTATTTGGACAGAAGGTTACAATAATAAAAATGATGAAAAGCTATCGTTCAACCTATGAGATAAGTGAATTTTGCAGAGGCTTATGCGGACTTAAGGAGGCGGAAATATTTGAGCGGCATGGTAAGCCACCGGTTTTTGAAGAATGCAAAGCTTATGATGATATGATTGTAAGTATTCAAAACAGAATGGAGCATGTGAAGCTTTCCGGAATCACTACGATGGCAGTTATCTGTAAGACTTCAGCAAGTGCAAAAAAAATGTACGATGCATTTGATGAAGAGCATAAAAGGTGCTGCTATTTGATGAATGAAGAGGATGCCGATTTCCATGAGGGTATTATTATAACCAATTCATATCTTGTAAAGGGCTTGGAATTTGACTGGGTCATTGTACCGGAAGTTACCGCGCAGGAATATTGTTCAGGGAGGGACCGGCAGATATTGTATATTGCATGCACGAGGGCGCTCCATGAATTGGATATTTTATATTTTGGGGATAAAAGTACCTTTATAGATAAATAAAAATGCATAAACTTAAGGACCTGCGCTTGTTGTATTTTCCCCGCTTTTATGATAAAATCTGTAATATCATCCGGAGAGGATGCGGGCGGTGAGGGGAAAGAGCAAAGGATGGAATAGCAGCTGCGGACTGCCGGACAGCCGGTGAAAAGGAGGAAAACGATGCCGAACATTATGTGGCAGGGTGTGATAAAAAGTGAAGAGGAGTTTCCTGCCTCCGAGATACCGCAGAATGCGGTAAGGGTAGAGATGGAGGAGGATATCAAAAGGATGCAGATGAAGGCGCTGCCGTTTATGATACCGTCCGTGCTGATCTGCCTTGTCTGTATGCTGGTGAAAACGGTAATAGCGGGGGAACGGGTCGTTCATTTTGGTTTCTTATTTGTGGGAGTCCTGGCAGGGCTTCTGTTGCTTGTTGTACATGAAGTATTACATGCTGTCGCTTATCCGAAGGACGCGACGGTCTATCTCGGGATTATGCCGAAAAGCATGGCTCTGGTGGCACTGTCGCCAAGTCCGGTAAAGAGAAACCATTTCCTGTTTCTCAGTATATTGCCGGTTATTTTAGGCGTGATACCGTTAGTACTGTTCTGCATCAGCAGTAGCAGTCTCCGGGAGCTGAACGGGCTGCTGTTCGGAATGGCGGTCATGGGAATGGTAAGCGTTTATCCCGACCTTTACAACGCGGCGCATATTTTAAAGAAGGTGCCGTCCGGCGCGATGATTCAGAACGATAAAAATGTAACCTATTATTTTGAGGAGGTATAAAAAATGGAGAGAACAATAACAGTAAAAGGAACAGGAAAGGTCTCTGCAAGACCGGATTATGTGGTGCTTACCATGCATCTGCAGTCGCATGAAATGGAGTACGACAAGGCGATGGAGGGAGCGGCGCTCCAGATTGGACAGCTGCAGGAGAGCCTGAAAGAAGCAGGATTTGAAAAGGAGTCCGTGAAAACTACAAACTTCCATGTCCGTACCGATTACAACAATGTCCAGAGACCGGACGGCACGTATGCCCGCGAGTTCAACGGATTTGTCTGCGAGCATCATCTGAAGGCGGAGTTTGATTTTGATTCCGCCAGACTGGCACAGACGTTGACGGCAGCGGCAGGATGTCCTGCCAGACCGGAGCTGAATGTTGCATTTACGGTAAAGGACACCGATGCGGTAAAGGAAGAGCTGCTCCGGGCGGCAGCGGAAAATGCAAGGAGAAAGGCAGAACTGCTTTGCGAGGCTTCAGGAGTGGGACTCGGGAAGCTGGTAACAATCAATTATAACTGGAGCGAGGTGGAGCTATATTCGCCTGCCAGATATGCACTGGCCGAGAACTGTGCGTCTGCCAAGGGCTTGATGCGCAGTGTGGATATTGAGCCGGATACGATTGACGTGCAGGATACGGCTGCCTTTGTGTGGGAAATTGAGTAGGGCAGGATAAGCAAAACAAAATAGTTACAAATTCAAAATGTCAGGCATATCAATCTGACTAAAGCGGAGGTTAAACTATATGAATGTTATTTTTGATATGGATGGCCTCATGTTTGATACCGAAAGAGTTTTTATAAAAGCATGGGATTACGCAGGAGAAAAAATTGGCATAGGAAAAGCCGGATTTATGGTATATAAGACACTGGGGATGAATGTAGCGGCATCTTATAACGTATGGAAGGAAGAATTCGGTGACAGGTATCATCAGGAGGAGTTAAGAAAATATACAAAGGAATTTCTGAAAAAATATTATGATGAGAATACCGTTCCGGTAAAGCAGGGGTTGTATAGTTTGCTTAATTTTCTGAAAAGTAAACGGTGCAAAATGGTGGTTGCAACGTCTTCCCCCCGGTGGGAGGTGGAAAAGCATTTAAAAGATGCCGGAGTAAAGGATTATTTTCTCGATATCGTATGTGGTGATATGATTGAAAATTCAAAACCCGCACCGGACATTTATTTGAAGGCATGTGAGATAGTAGGCGCAGAGCCGGGAAGCTGCTATGCGTTGGA
This sequence comes from uncultured Lachnospiraceae bacterium, assembly GCA_910579465.1. Taxonomy (GTDB): domain Bacteria; phylum Bacillota; class Clostridia; order Lachnospirales; family Lachnospiraceae; genus SIG307. Next base: position 259,803 of record CAJTUB010000002.1, read on the forward strand.
GGATTCTAAAAATGGCTTGCTGTCCGCATACCGGGCAGGCTGTAAGCCTGTCATGGTTCCGGATTTATGGCAGCCGGACGAAGAAATAAGAAAGGTTATAGTTGCTAAATATGATAATTTGGAACAGGTAAAAGTGGCTTTCGAGAAGGGAGAATTGTAAAACGATTTGATTCACCCAGAGTTGATAAAAGAAGTAATGAAACGACGCTGTCTATAAAATGAAAGGAACCTTCTTATGGGAAAGCTCAATGTTGACGGAACAGAGATACAGGTCTTACAAATTGAAGAAGATGATTATATCTCCTTAACCGATATGGTAAGAAAAATTGAAAACGGACCTGCTCTGATAGAAAAATGGTTACGCAACAAGAATACAATAGAATTTCTTGGCATATGGGAAGAAATGTATAATGCAGACTTCAATACTGCTGCCTATGAAGAAATCATGTTGGAGGCAGGATTGAACCGTTTCATTATGTCGGTTAAACAATGGGTATCACGCACAAATTCAAAGGGTATTGTAGCAAAGGCGGGACGATATGGCGGGACATATGCGTATAAAGATATTGCGTTTGAATTTGCAAGCTGGGTATCTCCGCAATTCAAATTATATCTCATCAAGGAATTTGAACGGTTAAAAAAAGAAGAACAGGCTTTACTTGGATGGAGTGCTAAAAGAGAATTGGCGAAAATTAACTATCGGATACATACAGATGCAATTAAAGTGAATCTTATTCCGCTGGAACTTACACCACAGCAAACCTCTATTATTTATGCATCTGAAGCTGATGTACTGAATATGGCGTTATTTGGTATAACAGCTAAACAGTGGAGGGATAAGAACCCGGATAAAAAAGGAAATATACGTGACTATGCAAGTATAAATGAATTAATATGTATATCAAATATGGAAAACATCAATGCAGTGTTGATTGAAGATGGGTTAAGCCAAAAGGAACGCTTAATAAAGCTTAATAAAATTGCAATACATCAGATGTCTATTTTAGAGGAACAAAATACAAAGGTCTTAAAATGATTTAATTCCCCCGAATTCGGGGGAATTAGGTGTCCTATCGGAGTTTATGTTTACATAGCGAAAGGAAAATAAAAATGGATGCTAGAGTTCAAAAAATAATGGACGATATAAATCGTTCCACAAAGAAGGTCCGGGTCCTGCCTGTTGCAGACGCAGTAAAGGAAGAAGTGCGAAAAAGGTTTTCGTTAGACCCTGAGTCTGTATGCGGAACCGTTATCGAAAATACAGGCGGTATCATAATAGAGGACTGGATAAGGCTATATGGCTCCGGAGAGGTAAATATTATTGCAAGAAACGAGCGGTGTCCGTTGGAAGAGCTCGTAGTCGGCGAAGATATTTTAGGTGGTCTGTATGTATATTTAGAGAATGGGAATATCGGATACTTTGCTCCTGACTGCCTGGAGCTGGAGGATATGGAGATACGTTATCCTCAGTTTTTATATTGGTGCCTGCATGGGGATACAGATACGTTTTATTTGGATTATCGTTGGGAAGACTGGCAGCAGGAGGTTGCGAAGCTGGGTTATGATGAGGGCGTGGCATTCTATCCTTTTCTGTGGGCAGAGGCGGAACGCTTTGAAAGCAGGGTGCGTAAGGGAGTACCTATGGACGAAATTATCGGTTTGGAGTTTGAATATTTGGAACAAATGCAATGAAAGGCTGCTGTTATGATTGTGAAGCGTGTATCACCGGATATTTACGGGATTATAATCGAAAGGCGGCGAGCGGCATCGATAGATATCAAAACGAAAAATGCGTCCGTCCGCAATAAGGCGCGGACGGGCGCAGAGAGAAAATATTTATTCATTTACTAATTCCTCTTTTGAGCTCCTATTTTTTGTTACTTGCCTGCATAATACTCAAAATCAAATCGAGAATTTTGAAATACAGCCAAATCACGCTGAATACAAGTCCGAAAGAAGCATACCACTCATATTTTTTCGGCACTTTATTTTCTACGGCACTTTGAATCGTATCAAAGTCCACTAAAAGGAACAGCGAACCGATAATTACCATCAAAATTCCGCCGCCGATGGAAAGAAGCAGATTATCTTTCAGAGCTGCAACCAACGGTTGTGTTGCGGGAATCAGCGCACCGATTCCTACTACTGCTCCGCCGGCAAGTGCGGTAAAAAAGAGTGTTGTAACAACCGTACGAAATTTTCTTGTCACTTTCACAATGCCTTTGCTATATAGAATCCCCATAACCAACACGATTAGCACGGTCAGCACTAAAGCAAGCAGGAGAGGAGCGGCATATTCCTTGCCGAATGTGGCGGCAAGCCACGAAAGAAGATAGCCTGTCGCAATGCAGTAAAGCAGACCGGTCACGGGAATTGTTGCCTTGATTAGAACTGTCAGAATCGGAGCAATCAGAAACAACAGACTGCATATTACAAGAATCATAAGCTCTGTTCCAGTAATACTGAGTCCAAGCTCTGTATTTGTGAGAACTGCGTCACCCGGGAATTGAAATCCGCTCAGCTTCAAAAAGGCGTTGACGGCGATACCGGCGACAATCATCAGCAGAAAGAATACAAGTTTGCGTGTGATTCCTTGGTATGTGCAAGCGTGATTGGCGTCACTTTCATTGATTTTACTTAATTTTCTGATAACCGGATTTGACCGGATCAGATGAGACGTTGTTTTGCTATTTGTGTTTTCCATATGTACCTCCTATAATATTGTCGATAATTTAGTGCTGTTTATTCAATAAATCAAGACCATAGTTTGTCAGTTTTCCGTTGATAGCGTCCATCAGCCAGTCGGACACCTTGATACCGCCGTACTTCGCATCTACAAATTGAATCATCGTCACGGTGTGCGCCGTAAGGTCCGTATCATTGTCTTTGTCGCTCCAGATAAAGGCAGAGGCATTCGGAAACGCAAGAAGTTCATCAACCATGTTTTTCAGATTTTTCTCGAACTCCGTTCCTGCGGCTTTATTTGCTTCAAAAGCACCGGTATTCAGATAGTTTTGATACTTAGTCAAGGCCTCATCACGAATGGAGCAGAGGAAAAGAATCTTTGCGTCAGTAACATTTTCCGACAGAGAATGAAGGCTATCCAGTACAAGATTATCCCCTGTAAATCTGTTTGCAATATGCTCCGGCGTACCCCAAACACTGTCCGCAATATTCTTCCAGTCGTCTTTGAGCAGGAAAGCGGCATCAACCAATACGGTTTTGTTTTCTACCTGCGGAAAATAGTCTTTGAAAATTTCTTCGGCAAGGAAGGATGCACCGAAACCGCCTCCTGACCAGCCTGTGACAAGTACAGCCTCCGGATTGCCTATATATGGCAGTATCATTTCCATCATCAGCTTGAAATTTGTATAGCCGTGATGGTAAAGAATCTGCGAATTGCCATCTTTGTCGGTATATGCAAAATCATTCGTTCCGATATGCCAGTCGCCTGTGCAGTAAGGAACATTTATGAATGTCCAGTCATTGAGTGGATTATCTTTGCTTGAAGCGGATATCCCCATCGTTTGAGCAAAATCACTTGTGATTGTATGAAAATAAAAATCCTCGCCTTCCTTGGCAGTATCTTCATTTATGCTGACACCGCCGCCGTAAAAATTGATAACAATTTTATTTTCTGTTCCAAAACGAATTAACCCATGCCAAGGCTTGCCAATAGAATCAATGGCGCCGTCCGGGGTAAATTTGTACCAGACGCCTGTTTTATGATCCTCGGACAGTTCTTCAACCTTGAAATTATTAAAGAACATTTTCACAGCGACAACCACTCCTGTACCAAGAACCGCCAATACGATAAAAACAATCAAAATGATTTTTCCTGCGCCCATCTTCTTTTTCTCTTTCATCTCCGTGTCCTCCTTTATTACATGTCAATTTGCTGATCTTGATACAACCCATTATTCATAATTTCCGGGGTTTTACCAATAAACGCCTTTGCTGCTTCGGTGTCACCCTGAAGCTGCCACAATTTTTAATGCTTTTATCACAACGCTTATCTTTTTTTGTGTAAGTGTCATTTTATCAAATTCCTTTCTTGAATTTTATTTTAAGATAATCCTGTGAGACTATCTTTAATTTCTACTCGGTTATTTTTTCTTTTATAAAATTTATAAGCTGTTTGAAGTTTCCTCTCGGATAGACGGAAATATCACTTCGTTCCTTGTTTATCAGGCAATTTGTCAAAAGGAATACTTTCATTCCCACCGTTTCGGCAACCATATCCTCGCTCACATCGTTGCCTACCATCAGACATTCTTCCGGCGGTACGCCGAGCCGTTCTGCTATATCCCGATAATAATCGGGATTTGGCTTGCAGTAGCTGGTGTTTTCATAAGTCGTGATAAATTCAAAGTCCGATGGTTCAAGTCCTGCCCAGCGGATACGGCTTTCGGTTGCCGATTTCGGGAATATAGGATTTGTAGCAAGTACAACCCTGTATTCAAGCTGTTTTAATTTTCTGACCGTCTCTGACGTCTTAGCATGATAACCGCAGAAATCTTTGGCTTTTTCAAAGTCATTCACGTAAAAGTCATTAAACAAAGGTCTGTCCTGCTCCGTTTTTTCTTTCCCGTAAACCTCTGAAAATTTATCCCAAAAGACTGCTTCATTGCTTTGTTTTCCATCATTCTTTATCATAGTGGCAGTTCCCGCCCATATCGTTTCGATGAGCTTTTTCGGCTCATAGCCATACGGCGCAATTTTTTGTGCGAGTAGGCTAAAATAGCCTTTTGTAAATTCATCCTGATCCATTGGAAGCAACGTCCCATCTAAATCGAACAGGATCGCTTTTAACATTATAAAATCACCTCTTGACAATTCAATACTGATGCGATATACTATTAACGATACGAAAGTATCTTTCTTGTATCATAGTATATCACTTATTATTTAGCTGTCAAGTACACAGAAATGAATAGATACGAATGTCGGAAAAAGTATCATTTCTATACGGAGGAAGTATAATGGGCGGTAATGCAAAGACAACAGAATTTTTGAAAGAGTGCATGGCGGACGCACTGATTAAATTGCTGAAAACAAAACCAATAGAAAAAATAAGCGTTCCCCAAATTGTGGAATTAGCAGGCGTTGGGAGGGCAACCTTTTTCAGAAACTTTACAACCAAAAATGAAGCAGTCACCTTTAAGTTTGTGCGGCTATGGGACAGATGGGCAGAAGAACATAATTTGACAGATCGAAGAGGATACTCCCTGAATAATGCCCTTGATTTTTTTCAGTTCAATTACAGCATTCGTGATCTTCTTAATGTGGTTTATGACAGGCAATTGCAGTCTGCTTTATACGACGCATTTTACGAGATTATCGTGTCTCAATGCGGGGCGAATGCCGGGGAATGTTATAAAAACCGGTTTTTATCCTATGGTCTTTTCGGGTTGCTTGATGAATGGATAACGCGCGGATTTTATGAATCACCTGAACAGATGGCAGAGATGCTGAAAGAAATATCAAAATAGCTTATATCTTTATACTCTATCACAAGTTTATAAGAACACAGCAAACTTTCAGTGACTTACTGTGTTCTTATTTGTAATTTTATGATTAAATCAGCCATTTTACCCCTTCGGAACTGTTACACAGGTAGAGGGAGAAAGAACGAAAGAGTTACGATAGCAAGCATTCTGGAAGCTTCCGGTCTGACAAAAATATGCCCGGGCTGGTTAAAAATGGTTGCGCATATTGTAAAATTATGGTATTATTTAATTGCTTCTTTTACTTTGCAAAGTACATTTCTATTTAAAAATTCTATCTGCTGCATATATTCCGTAATCAAATATGTGTAGTGTACGCCGTCTTTTTGACAGGGAAAGGAGAAAAATTATGTTCAAAAAGGTACAGTTTATTGGTACTGCAATATGTACCACCCCTGCGAATCTTAACTCCATTGAAGAAACCAGCGACGATGGCTATTATGCAGGATTGCCGGACGATAACAAGGATTTGATAGCAAGGCTGAATCTTGTGAAACAGTCGGTCCGGGCAGCTATTTTATCTGAAAAGACGGATTCTTCCAAAGAAACGCTGAAAATTTTTGTTCTTCCGGAATTTTTCATGCGGGGTGTTTTAGGCGCTTATTACAGTGCATTTCCTTATTTAGCAGAAACTATCCTGGTGGAACAGTTCCAAAAGGTCCTGAAGGAGCTTAGGGAGTCCGGGATTGAATTTGATGAAGATTATCTTTTTGTGTTAGGAACTATTCTGAGTACGAAAAGCAAAATTGATTATAACAGTGAACCGGATGCCTCCCTCTATCTGACAGGCGATTATCTGTTGGATGTATATTATCGTCTTCACCCTGAGGAAAAGGTACGGGAGGATATGCTTGAAGGCTGTAAGGGCAGCAGTATGGGCAGGCTCTTGAAACTATTGGATGGAAAGCATATAACCGGGACGGCAGACATGGTTTGGAATAGTTCCGGAAGCGCTTCCGATGATGCTTATGTGGATATATTGAAAAAAACCCTGGATTACTGTGATGCTCATGCTTCGCTTGAAGTCGGGAACCGCTGTATTATTTTAAATGGAGCAGATATCCTGTCGGCAGAAACAGGTTCTCTTTCCGGCTCTGTATATGAACCTGTCATTGTCCAGAAAAAGTATAAGTCGAAGGAAGATTTTATATTAAATTACTCAAACAGCAATCAGGTAACTTCATTGCCAAAATACCTGCAGACGACAACGAAATATTATGATATTGATACCTCGGGGGGCGAAAATAAAAAGTCTCCTGCCGACGGCCTTGCCATTTTTGAATACAATGGTCTGAAAATCGGTATCGATATTTGTCTTGACCATAGCAGACAGCGGCTTGTGAACCATCTGTATAAGCATCCGGAAGATTATGTGGATTTGCAAATCGTAACCTCCTGCGGTATGAGTGTCCGGGCAAATGCTGTCATTGCCAAGGACGGCGGTATCGTATTTAACTGTGACGGCGAATACGAATTGAAAGATGTCAGTGCAGGCGTAGACGGGAATTGCTGCCATACCTCTCTCCAGAGAGTAAGGGAGAGCATATCGGTAAAGGATAACAGGATAACGGCAGATGCGGTTCTGGAGGCTGCCTATCCTCTTTTGGACAAAATCCCGTGTACTGTTCCGGAGGATGCCGAGTTATACCGTTTTAAGGATTATCAGATACATATTTATGAACCGCTGAATCTGGAATAAAAGGAAAGCTTTTGCGGGTTATTCAAAAATGAGGGAATCCGGACGGAGGGGCGTTGCCATAGACTGGAAAGTCTGGTATAATGAGACAAACGAAAGGAGGTTTTTTATGCCGTTTATTGATTCTAAAATTACAGTACCGGTGCCGCAGGAAAAGAGAGAGGTACTCAAGGAGGAGTTCGGAAAGGCAGTAGCTCTGTTTGGAAAGCCGGAGAGCTTTCTGATGGTAGGCTTTGAGGACAATTATGACCTGTATATGGGCGGGAAGAAGCTGGAGAAGGGCGCCTATGTTTCGGTCAGCCTCTTCGGCTCGGCGTCGAGTGCCGCTTATGAAAGCATGACGGAGCGGATTTGCAAGCTTTATGAGGAGCAGCTCGGAATACCGGGAAAGTCGGTCTATGTCACCTATCACGGGGTAAATGACTGGGGCTGGAACGGAAGCAATTTTTAGAAGAAGGGAACTTAGCTTATAACTATCGTTGGTAAAAATGAAGGGAAGAGGTCCGGACCTCTTCCCAATCATGCAGATTGGATGTATGATTGAGTCAGTATGATGAAAGTAAATAATGACGAATAGGATATCTGCAAGATGTTCCTATTAGAATATTGGAGGTAACGGATAATGGAAAAGGACTATGTAGAAGTGAAATCATTTGGGAAGGTATTTCCTAAAAAGGGGGCGAATGCCAGAACGCCCTATGCTCACCAGAAGGATGCAATGGAAAACCTTGATGTTATCAATAAAAACAACAAGTATAGTACTATGATTGTTTTGCCTACCGGTGGCGGAAAAACTTATACAGCTTCTATGTGGCTTTTGAAAAATGCACTTAATTACAAGAAAAAAATTCTATGGATTGCACACCGCCAGATGCTTCTTGATCAGGCAGCAGAATCATTTCAGAAGTTTGCATATTCAGAAGTGATACCTCATATTCCTTTTTTCCAATATCGTGTTGTATCTGGTGCATCTTGTCATGACAGGACAATAGATATCAAGCCTACAGATAATTTATTGATTGTCAGTAAGGACAGCATAGGAAGAAATTTAGGCAGCCTTGATTCGTGGCTGACTGGTGAAAAGGAAATTTTTTTAATTGTAGATGAGGCACATCACTCAACCGCTAAGACATATCGCAAGGTAATTGAATATGTTAAGAAAAGAGTTCCAAATGTAAAACTAATTGGATTGACAGCTACTCCTTTCCGTACTGCTGATAATGAACAAGGGCTTCTTTCAAAAATTTATGAGGATGGTTTGGAGAACGGTAAGATAGTTCATGGTGATATTGGCATTACATATCAAATCGGGTTAAAAGAGTTAATCAGCCGTCATATTTTATCAAAACCAATTTTTGAAAGCTATTATACAGATGAGATGTATGGGGAGGCTTTAGGATTGGATGGCTGGGAAAGCATTCAACGCTTGGACGTATTGCCTGAAGATGTAGCCGGGCAGATGGCAAATAGTGCGGCAAGAAATAAGCTAATTGTAAATACATACCAATCAAAACAGAAAGAGTACGGTCAGACAATTGTGTTTGCTCTTAATGTGGTTCATGCAATTCATTTAAGTGCATTGTTTAATAAGGCTGGTATCAGATCTGAGTTTATTGTGTCGGATGTAAAGGATTCTGTTACGGGAGTCTCAATCAGCAGGGAAGACAATGCAAGAAAATTGGAAGAATACAGATTAGGAAATGTACGGGTGCTCGTAAATGTTAATATTCTGACAGAAGGAGTAGATTTGCCACAGACTAAGACGGTATTTTTAGCCAGACCAACGGTTTCTACAATACTTATGACTCAAATGATAGGACGTGCCCTCCGGGGGGAGGCAGCGGGAGGAACGGCTTCTGCGTATATTGTTTCATTTGTGGATAACTGGAATGAACACATTGCATGGGTAAATCCGGATAGCCTGTTTAGTGGTAATAATGATTTTACGGATAATCCTGTAGAGCATGCGAAGCATGAATTACGAATGATAGCCATTTCCAAAATAGAAGAATTTGCTTCTGTACTTGATGATACTGTTGATACTGTTGCGTTGGAAAAAGTACCATTTGTACAAAGGATTCCAGTCGGAATGTATGCATTTACTTATTTGGAAGAAAACGGGGTAGATTTTTCTTATCAGGTCATGGTATATGACAGCACCAGAAAGGCATATGCGGATATGATGGATGCACTGCCGAAATTGTTTGAAGAATTTTGCTGCATGGATGAATACCCGGCAGAGGAATTATTGGATGAAATGGCAGCACAAGCCAGAAGTACGTTTTTCTTGGGGGAAATGATTCCGCCATATGAAGAAAAGGATATAATACGGATTTTGAAATATTATGCCCAGTATGAGACACCGCCGCAGTTTTATTCCTTTGATGATATAGACAAAAGCAGATTGGATGTTTCTGCGATTGCAAAATATATTTGGGATAAAGATATGGGACAACGGCAGAAAACAGAATATGTAAATTCTTTGTGGGAAGGCAGCGATGATAACCTGTTAAAATTATTTTTTGGAAGAAAACTGTATTTTTGGAGACAGCTTGACATTGAACTAACCAAATTATCTAATCCACATATCTATGACGAGGAAGAAAACGTACAATGCGGAATAAGAAAGCTGGAGGATTTATCCTTAATTGAAATCGGGAAGGTGAATCCTGAATTAGAAAAAAATCTTCGGAATGCTGCGTTTGAACAGTCTAAAGATACAGATGGGAAATATACCTGTGCTTGTTGTGGGAAAAGGGGAACAGACCGTATTTTCTTTCAGGTAGACCATATTACACCAATGAATAAGGGTGGTAAAACTGTATCGGAGAATTTACAGATACTTTGCAGACAGTGTAATGGGATGAAAGGTGATAAAATTGATTGAATTATATTATGATTCGTTTGACCTTGCCTGCATTATTCGTAGTCAGGATATGGGAATCAAAACGGCAAGCATTATGTTAGAGAAGGTGTGGAAACAAGACAATCTTTATCTGACTCCATATTACCGCAAAAATCTGCGTAAATGGTATCAGGATATCTATTATTGGATAGATTATTTATGTGACAAGCCAGTGATAGATAGGGAATTTCCATCTATTCAAAAGGATTTTCAATCCTTTGGCAGAGAAGCTGAAAAGAAGCATTTGTAACAGAGTATTCTGATATTGATTTATTTTTTAAAATGAAGCGATTGCAAATTCTTTATTTGGACGGTCAGGATTATATAAGAATGAAATTGAGGACATTGCTCAAAGCATATGGATATAAACGGAGGACGCAGGAATTGATAAAGTATTTTCGTGAATGTTTAATGTTTTATCATATACAGATATGTCTTCGCGGAAAAGAAGAATGTGATATTGGAGAAATCGGGCTTGATGAGATGATAACTATGAGGGTAATTTAATATATTATCGAGAGTATTAAGTAAAAAGGATAGCCATACTCATTCAAAACCGTATTGCTTGACAACAAAAGCGGCATTTGCTATAATGCACTTGTTGTCAGAATTGAATAAAAAGCAAAGAGAAAATACAGGGGAGCTTGTGGAAGCAGGCTGAGAGGAAGTAATCGAACTTCGACCCTTTAACCTGATGCGGATAATGCCGCCGTAGGAAGACATAGTTTGGTTTTTTACGGAGAGTCCCGTCGGGGCTCTCTTTTCTTTTTATGCACACGCCGCGGAAAGGAAGCTATGCACTTACGGGCATCCGCGGCGGCGCGGCGAGCAGGGAGAAAATCTTCCCTACTCGATTGCATAGCTTCATGCAGAGGAAGTATGCCGCAGAGGCGGCGCATGGGGCGCGCGGCGAGCAGGGAAGGAATCACAAGGATTGCGCGAAAAATAATTTTAAGGAAAAGGAGAACAGGATGTGTAGCTACAAAACACAAATGGAGGCGGCAAAGGCGGGGATTCTTACCCCGGAAATGGAGCTCGTGGCAAGGAAGGAGTACATAGCGCCGGAGCGGGTGCGGGAGCTGACAGCCCTGGGACAGATTGCGATTCCGGCAAATGTCAGGCACACCTCGCTTTCCGCAGAGGGAATCGGCAAGGGACTCCGCACGAAAATCAATGTAAATCTTGGCGTGTCGGGGGACTGCAATAATTACGAAAGCGAGATGGAAAAGGTAAACATGGCGTTGAAGTTCGGCGCGGAGGCGATTATGGATTTGTCCAATTACGGAAAGACAAATACCTTCCGTAAGAAGCTGATTGCACTTTCCCCGGCGATGATTGGCACGGTGCCGATGTATGATGCAATCGGTTATCTGGAAAAGGATTTACTGGAGATTACGGCGGAGGATTTTCTGAAGGTGGTGCGTGTCCATGCGGAGGAGGGCGTGGATTTTATGACGATTCATGCGGGGCTGAACCGCCGCACCGTGGAGGCGTTGAAACGCGATAAGCGCAGGATGAATATTGTTTCCCGGGGCGGCTCCCTGCTGTTTGCGTGGATGGAGATGACCGGAAATGAGAATCCGTTTTATGAGCATTATGAGGAGGTCCTGGAGATTTTAAGGGAGTATGATGTGACGATAAGCCTCGGGGATGCGCTGCGTCCGGGCTGTATCGACGACAGCACCGACGCCGGGCAGATTTCAGAGCTGATTGAGCTTGGTGCCCTGACGAAGCGGGCATGGGACAGGGACGTCCAGGTGATGGTCGAGGGACCGGGGCATATGGCGATGAATGAAATTGCGGCAAATATGCAGCTGGAAAAGCGCATCTGCCATGAGGCGCCGTTTTATGTACTCGGGCCGTTAGTGACCGACTGCTTTCCGGGGTATGACCATATTACCGCTGCAATCGGCGGGGCCATTGCGGCGGCAAACGGGGCGGATTTTCTGTGCTATGTAACGCCGGCGGAGCATCTGCGTCTGCCGGATGCCGGTGATGTAAAGGAGGGAATCATTGCCTCGAGAATCGCCGCCCATGCCGCGGATATCGCAAAGGGCGTACCGCATGCAAGGGAGCGTGACAACAGAATGTCCGACGCGCGCCACAGGATAGACTGGGAGGCAATGTTTGCGGCAGCGGCGGACCCGGAGAAGGCGCGTGCCTACTTTGAAAGCACGCCTCCGGCGGACAGGCATACCTGCTCGATGTGCGGAAAAATGTGCGCGGTGAGAACGACAAACCTGATTCTGGAAGGGAAAACGGTGGAGTTTTGCACGGAAAAATAAGGTGTCTCCTTAAGGAAGCCCGGCGGGCGTTGCGTATGCAAATAAGCGATTGTACCACCTGCAAAACATAAAGGAGATACAGAGGGTGGAAGCGTACGGAGAAAATCAAGGAGAAAAAGAAAGGAAAGGAGGCAGGGAGGATGAATGCAAGGTCAAAGGCGCTGCTTCGTATGGTACTGCTGGGATTTTTGGTGGCGCTTGGCGTGGTGATTTCGCCGGTGCTCCGCGTGGAGGGAATGTGCCCGATGGCGCATTTTATCAATATTGTCTGTGCCGTATTATTAGGTCCCTGGGAGTCGCTGCTGTGTGCGGTTATCATCGGGCTGCTCCGCATGACGCTTATGGCAATTCCGCCGCTTGCCCTGACGGGAGCCGTGTTCGGGGCGTTCTTATCCGGCGTGCTTTACCGGATGTCTAAGGGAAGTCTTTTGTGTGCGGTACTGGGGGAGGTCATCGGAACCGGCGTTATCGGCGCAGTCATTTCCTATCCGGTGATGACATTTTTATGGGGCAGGGAAGGGCTTAGCTGGCTGTTTTATGTCCCGTCCTTTTTCTGCGGGACGCTGATTGGCGGCGGAATTGCGTTCCTGTTTTTGAAAAAGCTTGCCAGGGCAGGTCTGCTCCGAAGGTTCCAGGGAATGCTCGGTACGCGGCAGTATGCGGACAGGGATGCCTGCGTTGCAGAAAATCTGCGGAAAGGAAAAAGAAATGGAAGCAAAGCAGCTGAATGAAATCCGTGAGGCAGTGAGGGAGCGGTCTCCGTTGGTGCATTGTATTACGAATCCGGTTTCCATCCATAGCTGCGCCGATGCCATCCTTGCAATCGGCGGGAGACCGGTTATGGCAGAGCATCCGGAAGAGGCGGCGGAGATTACGGAAACGGCGCAGGCGCTGTTACTGAATCTCGGGAATATTACCGATGTCCGTATGGAGTCCATGCGATACTCGGCAGAGGCGGCAGGGAGGAGGCAGCTTCCGGTTGTCCTGGATTTAGTGGGTATTGCCTGCTCCGGTCTCCGCAGGGCGTATGCAGGCCGGCTGCTCCGGGAGGGCACGCCCACGGTCATTAAAGGAAATTATTCCGAGATTTATGCGTTCGGTCAGGAGACGTATCAGAGTGCGGGCGTGGACGCGGACGGCACATTGCGGACAGAGGAGCTGATAGAGGCAGTAACAGCTCTCGCGGAAAAATACCGGTGTATCGTGCTGGCAAGCGGGGCGGTGGATATCGTCGGCGACGGGAAGAGGTGCTGTCTGGTACACAACGGGCACCCGCAGCTCTCCAGGATTACCGGGACCGGCTGTATGCTTGGCGCACTGACCGCCTGCTTTCTGACAGCGGAGCCGGGAATCGCGGCGGCGGTGACGGCATGTGCCGTGATGGGAATCTGCGGGGAGCTGTCTGCGACGGAGCGGGGGAACGGGAGCTTTTATACGAATCTGATGGATTATCTGTCGGTGCTGCCGCCGGAGGAGCTTGAAAAAAGACTGCATATAACGGAGGAAGGATGCGGAAGGCTATGAAGAGATTTGATACGAGCCTGTATTTTGTTACGGACAGTACAGGACTGGAGGACGAGGTCTTTTTCGATAAGGTGGAGAGAGCCTGCAGGGGCGGCGTCACGCTTTTGCAGCTGCGGGAAAAGGAGCGCAGTACAAGGGAGTATCTTGCGCTTGCGGAAGGGGTACATAAAATTGCGGCACGTCATAAAATCCCGCTGCTTATCGATGACCGGGTGGATGTAGCGCTTGCGTCAGAAGCGGAGGGGGTGCATCTGGGACAGTCGGACATGCCGGTCTTTCTGGCGCGGAAGCTGCTCGGGGAGGGCGCGATAATCGGGGCGACTGCAAAGACGGTGGAGCAGGCGGAGGAGGCGTGCAGGCAGGGAGCGGATTATCTGGGTGTCGGCGCCATTTATCCGACGACCACAAAGGTAAAGACCTCGCCGATGCCGGTTGAACTGTTAAAGAAAATCCGTGCCGCCTCGACCGTGCCGGTCAATGCCATCGGCGGTCTTACAAAGGATAATCTCGGGATTTTGAAAGACTCCGGGATTGCCGGAATCTGCGTCGTTTCCGCGATTATGAAGGCGGAGGATCCGGAGCGGGCAGCCAGGGAGCTAAGGGAGGCATATCAAAGTTTAAAAGGAGCAGCGGAATGAAAACGGTTCTTACGATTGCGGGCTCTGATTCCTCGGGCGGTGCAGGAATCCAGGCGGATTTGAAAACCATGCTGGCAAACGGCGTATACGGAATGAGCGCAATTACGGCGCTTACGGCGCAGAATACGACAGGAGTGCAGGGTGTGCTTCCGGTGCCGTCCGGTTTTCTGGCGCTGCAGCTGGACAGCGTGTTTACGGATATTGTCCCGGACGCGGTAAAGGTCGGTATGACGGCCGGGGAGGAGCTTATCGGGGTGATTGCGGACAAGCTCGTGCAGTACGGGGCGAAGCGGGTTGTAATAGACCCGGTCATGGTATCGACAAGCGGAACGGCGCTGCTCCCGGACACGGCTCTTGAAAGCTTAAAGGAACGGCTGTTTCCGCTGGCGGCGCTTATTACGCCCAATCTTCCGGAGGCAGAGGTGCTGGCAGGGCGGGACATCCGTACGCCGGAGGCTATGGAGAGGGCGGCAGAGGAAATCGGCAGGCAGTATGGCTGTGCGGTGCTTTGCAAGGGCGGACACCGGGAGGGCGGCGCCGATGATTTGCTGTATCATAACGGGGCGCTGTACTGGTTTTATGGAAAAAGAATCGGGAATCCGAACACCCACGGAACAGGCTGTACGCTTTCCAGCGCCATTGCGTCCAATCTTGCAAAGGGGCAGACGCTGCCGGAGTCAGTGGCAAATGCGAAGGAATACCTGTCCGGGGCGCTCGCGGCAATGCTGGAGCTTGGAAAAGGGAACGGCCCGCTGCATCACGGCTACCGGCTTTAGAGGCGTGTGCAGAAGGCGCTTTTTATGAAAAATTTATGTATCTCTTGCTTATTCTTCCAGAATATCTTAAAATATTATATGGAGACATAGAAAGGTAAGGCAGAAAGAACAGGAGATAGAAAAGATGAAGAAGCTGTTTCGTTTTTTGAAACCGTACTGGTTTTTTGCGCTGATTTCACCGCTTATGATGATGGGCGAGGTCTTTGCCGACCTGCTTCAGCCGAAGCTGATGTCGGGGATTGTGGACAATGGCCTTCAGAATGGTGATATGGGCTATGTAGTGCGGACGGGAGTTATCATGCTGGCAATCGTGCTGGTAGGAGGTTTTTTCGGTGTGTTCTGCGCCTATTCGGCAGCGACGGCGGCACAGGGCTTCGGGCGGGATTTGCGTATCCATATTTACCGGAGGGTCATGTCGCTTTCGATTGAGCAGACCGACGATTTTACGACAGGCTCGTTAGTGACCCGTATGACAAACGATATTGCTATGGTGGTAGAGTTTGTGGAGATGCTGCTCCGGATGTGCGTGCGGGCGCCTATGTTCCTGATTGGCGGCGCGGCGATGATGCTGACGTTAGACTTAAGCTTCGGTGCGGTGCTGCTGTGCGCCATGCCGGTGCTGATTCTTATGGTCGTGGTGATTCTGATGCGTGCCACCCCGTTGTATGCGGTGCTACAGAAAAAGCTGGATAAGGTAAACTCCGTGGTACAGGAAAATGTAGCCGGGGCGAGGGTAGTAAAGGCATACGGGCAGGAGGAGTACGAAATCCGGCGCTTTGGCGGGGTGAACCGCGAGCTGCGCCAGACGAATTTCCGTGTCCTGAGGCTGATGGCGCTGTTCGGACCGGTAATGACGCTTGTGATGAATTTTGCGGTTATTGCGATTATCTATATCGGCGGCTTCCAGGTTTCGATTGAGAATGCCGGGATGTCGACGGGCTCTGTTATGGCGGCCATTACCTATGTGACCCAGATTCTATTTTCGATTATGATGGTATCCATGATATTCCAGTCCGTTTCGCGTGCAATGGCGTCGGCATCGCGTATTTCCGAGGTTATGGAGGCGGAGCCGGTGATTACGGGCGGCACGGAGACCGAAGGCAGGGGAGACCTGGCAGCGGAGTTCCGCGGTGTTTCCTTCCGCTATCCAGGTACGCAGGGCGAGCCGGTCTTAAAGGACATCAATTTAAAGATAAGAAAGGGAGAAATGCTTGCGATTATCGGCGCGACAGGCTGCGGGAAGACCTCCCTGGTTAATCTTCTGCCGCGTTTTTATGACGTGACGGAGGGAACGGTATACATAGACGGAGTGGATGTAAGGGAGTACGACCTTACGGCACTGAGGAAAAATATCGGCTATGTCATGCAGAAGAGCGAGCTGTTTTCTGACACGGTAGCCAACAATATCCGCTGGGGGAATCCGGAGGCGGACGACGATGAGGTGAAGGAGGCGGCACAGACGGCGCAGGCAGCAGACTTTATCGAGGGCTTTGCCGAGCGCTATGATACCTTTATCGCCGAGAAGGGAGCCTCCCTTTCCGGCGGACAGAAGCAGCGTATTTCGATTGCGCGGGCAATGCTGCGGAAGCCGGAGCTGTTGATTTTAGACGACTCGACCTCTGCGCTTGACCTGGTAACCGAAGGAAAGCTGCAGCGCGCGTTAAAGGAAAAGCTTTCTGGCACGACAATTATTATGATTGCACAGCGGATTGCCAGCGTCAGGCAGGCGGACCGGATTGCGGTGCTTGAGGAGGGAACCATCCTGCATTGCGGGACACATGAGGAGCTGTTGGAGAGCAGCCCGACGTACCGGGATATTTACGACTCCCAGATGAGGTCCGGTGCGTATATGGAAAGAGGTGCCGCACATGAGTAATCCGGAAGGAAGACCGAAGGAACAGCAGCAGCCGCCGCGCGTCGGCTTCGGCGGCGGGCACAGGGGTCCGGCTGCCATGCAGGCGAGAATCAACAAAGAGAAGCCGAAGAATATGGGAAAGACCCTGTTTAGGCTGATTAAGGTAATCGGACGGAGCAAATATTTCTTGCTCTGCCTGCTGCTTACGATGAGCGCGGTTACGGTGCTGGATTTGTTCGGACCGACCCTGCAGGGAAAGGCAATCGATACGATTCATTTCGTGGACGGGCGGTTTACGGTAGAGTTTGAGGAAATGAAAAAGATATTGCTGCAGATGCTGGTGCTTTTTTCGGTCAGCGCGGTGTTTACCTATCTGCAGGGCATCCTGTCGGCAAAGATTTCCCAGGATACTGTTTTCTCCATGCGGAATGATTTGTTTGCAAAAATCAGCCGCTTATCGATAAAGAGTACGGACAATCACCGCCACGGGGATCTGATGTCCCGTATGACAAATGATGTCGAGAATGTTTCCAATGCGGTTTCACAGTCGATTGCGTCGCTGTTTTCCAGCATCCTGACCTTTGTCGGCGCTTTGATTTTCATGCTGCGCTGTAACGTGGTCGTAACGCTCGTGGCGTTTATCACGGTGCCGCTGACGCTTCTGGTATCGGCAAAGCTCGCCCGGTTCATGCGGCGCTATTTTGTGCAGCAGCAGATGCTTCTCGGTAAGCTGAACGGAGAGGTCGAGGAAATGGTAATCGGCTATAAAACGGTGGTAGCGTACGGCAAGGAGCCGGAGACGGTCGACCGCTTCGGAAAAATCAGCGAGGACTTAAGGAAAACCAGCATCCGTTCCCGTGTGTTCGGCTCGATTATGGGTCCGTGCATGAATTTTTTAGGGAACCTCCAGTATGTGCTGGTGGCGGCGTTTGGTATTTTCTTTGTAATCCGGGGCAAAATGTCTCCGGGTAATATCCAGTCCATGCTCCAGTATTCAAAGAAGTTTAACCGTCCGATTAACGAAATCGCGAGCCAGTATGCGTCGATTATGACGGCAATGGCGGGCGCGGAGCGTATTTTTGAGATTATGGATACGCCGGATGAAATCGACGAGGGAACGCTTTCGGTTTCCCCGGAGGAAATCCGGGGCAATATCGAGTTCCGGGGAATCGAGTTCGGCTATGTGCCGGAGGAGCCGGTGTTAAAAGGGCTGCAGCTTTCCGTGAAGCAGGGACAGAAGATTGCGATTGTAGGCGCGACCGGTTCGGGAAAGACTACGATTGTGAACCTGCTGACCCGCTTTTACGAGCTGGACGGCGGGACGATTGCCGTGGACGGGATGGATATCACGGAGCTTCCGAAGAAAACGCTCCGTGAGGCGATTGCGATTGTATTGCAGGATACGGTGCTGTTTGCGGACACAATCCGCGCGAATATCCGTTACGGAAAGCCGGAGGCGACCGACGAGGAGGTACGGTTTGCGGCAAGGACGGCAAGGGCAGCCGGGTTTATCGAGCGTCTGCCGGACGGCTACGATACGGTGCTGACCGAGGGCGGCAGCAATCTGTCGCAGGGACAGCGTCAGCTCCTTGCCATTGCGAGGGCGGTAATTGCCGACCCGCGGATTCTGATTCTCGACGAGGCAACCTCGAATGTCGATACGAGAACCGAGATGCACATCCAGCAGGCAATGCTGGCGCTGATGAAGAACCGGACCAGCCTGATTATTGCGCACCGGCTGTCTACCATCCGGGATGCGGATAAGATTGTGGTAGTGAAGAACGGCGTCATCGTGGAAGAGGGCAGCCATGAGGAGCTTCTGGAAAAGAAGGGCGAATACGAAAAGCTGTACCAGAACCAGTTCGCAGGAATCGCGACCTGATGTGCCGCGAAGGGAAGCGCGTGGGGCAAGTAAACCGTGCAGTCCGTTTCCGGGCTGCACGGAAGGTGAAGGAGAGCAGGGATGAAGAAAGGAATCTGGTGGCTGCAGGCGGGGCTTTCGGTCGTACTGACACTGTTTATTATCGGCGTGTCCGTAGTCGGGACGCTTGCCTTCCGCCCGCTGTATTACGCAGATATCGAGAGGCTCCGGATTGCGGAGAGCTCCGGCTATTCCGAGGAGGAAATCCGCAGGAATTACGATGCGCTGATTGATTATAATATGGCATGGGGCGACGGGGAGCTTTCCTTCCCGTCGCTTCCGATGTCGGAAAACGGAAAAACGCACTTCGAAGAGGTCAAGGATATTTTTGACGTATTCAAATATTTTGCCCTGTGCGGCGGTATACTGGGCGCCGCAGGAATCGTTTTTATGGCACGGAAAAGGGAGTGCCGGTATCTGAAAATGACGGCAATCGTCTCCTTTGCCCTGCCCGCGGTACTGGCGGTGTTCGTTGCCGTGTGCTGGGATACGGTGTTTGTTGTGTTCCATAAGCTGTTCTTCCGGAACGATTACTGGCTGTTTGACAGTGCCACCGACCCGGTGATTACGATTCTGCCGGATGCGTTTTTTATGCACTGTGCCCTGCTGATTTTCGGCGGGATTGTAGCCGGGGCGCTACTATGTGCCGTGCTGTACGCGGTGCTGCGGAAAAAGAGAGCAGGGAAATCCTGAAAATAAAGGAGTGCAGTGCTATACCGCACTCCTTTTTGGAGTAAATAAGACCTTCTCCACTCGTTTCTCATCCATTTCCAGTACAGTAATCCGGTATCCTTTATATTCAAAAGAATCCTCTTTTTCAGGAACCTTCCCTAACGCACCCATAATCCACCCGTTTACAATTCCGGATTGGAGTTCCTCCTCATCAGCCTTGATATTTAATAATTCAAATACCTTGTCAATGCTTGCGCTACCGGAAACGATATACTCGGCTTCCGAGGCCTGCTCAATCTCCGGACTGACTTCATCATACTCATCCCAGATTTCTCCTACAAGCTCTTCCAAAATATCCTCTAATGTGATGATTCCTACTGTCCCTCCATATTCATCTAAGACAACTGCAATATGTATCTTTTTCTGCTGTAATTCTTTTAATAGTGTGCCAAGTTTTTTATTTTTTGGAATAAATAGTGCCGGCCGGATAATTTCGGAGATTTCCTTATTGGCATGATATACATCATTGTAAAAATCCTTTTGATAGATTATCCCGATGATGTGGTCTATCGTATCTTCAAAGATAGGGAGCCTTGAATAAGCTGTATTGGCAAAAACAGCCGCAATTCCTTCTTTGCTTGTTTTTGTTGAGACGGCGGTAATATCAATTCTTGGAGTTAATATATCAACGGCTTCCTGCCCGGTAAATCCGAGCGCACTCCGAATCAGCATATTTTCCTGCTCATCAATACCGCCGTCCTGCTTTGCTTCTTCTACGATGGATAATAGCTCTTCTTCTGTAATACCGTTTTCAGCAGTCGATTTAATCAGGATGGATAGAAGTTTTTTCCATTGCCGGAACAGAAAATTGAACGGAGTAAGTAATAGTATAAATGCATTTAGGAAAGGGGCTGAAAACATAGCAAACTTTTCCGGGGATTCTTTTGCAATGCTTTTCGGGGACACTTCTCCAAAAACCAGGACAACTATTGTAGTAACAGCAGTAGATATCCCCGGACCGATTTCATTCCCCAGCAATTTGACAAATAGCACAGTAGCCAGAGATGCACTTGTAATGTTTACGATATTGTTTCCAATCAGAATTGTCGACAATAAACTGTCGTAATTCTCGGATAACCGCATGACTAAGCGTGCCCTTTTATTTCCCTTTTCTGCCATAGTTTTAATCCGGATCCGGTTAAAGGATGAAAACGCTGTTTCGGTTGCTGAAAAATATGCCGACATAATAATGCTGATAATGATTATTACAAGTGAAACTGTTTCGTTTTCCATAGTTACCTCGTAATTCTGTTTGCTTCTATCATATTATTTTGTTTTTTTATCAATTACTACTATTTTATTATTTTTCCCCAGGGTTCTGGTTAATAGCGTAACGTACTCCTTGACAGAAGCTCCCGGTCGCATTCCTCCAGCACCTCTTTGTCTGCGGCAACAATATAGAAAAACAGGGAGACCTGTTTTTCCTCAAGGTAGGTTCCGTAGAGCCTGCCATACATGCAAACCGACGCAAGCGGCTCCTTCGCCGGAAAGCCCGGTCTGCCATACTGGAGATAGGACTGGGTGAAGCCGTGGTAGATGTGGGCGGCGCCGTTTACGGTAAGCTCGGCATCGATACGGAAGAAATCGTTTTTTCCGGCATAGGACTGTCCGCCCGTGATTTCTGTCACCCTCCAGTCAAATACCGCATTTGCCGCGGTCAGTCCGAACTCGGAGAGCACCAGGGACTGGAAGTCATACCTCGGCACCTCTGCCACAGCGTCAGCATCCGGGAAAAGCGTGCCGTCGGCAGCTTCTGAAAACCCGTAAGGAAGTCCCCTCTCGTCCTTTACAAGATAGGCGCCATAGAAGCTGTTGTAATAAGGAGACTCCGTATCATACAGCCTGCTGCAGCCCCGGAGGGGTGAAAATGCAGGGAAATTATACAGGATAGTCAGGGACAGGGAAGGGTTTCCGGTGAACCTCCGGAAGCCGCTGTCCGCGCAGAAGGTCATAACAAAGGGATACCAGTCGGAGCGCGGTGTGGAAAGCCCGCCCGGAATAGAAAGGGTAATCCCTTCCGTTGCCAGGATGCTGTCTGCCTCATGCATTCTGCTGTAAACGGACATCACTGCCATGCTGTAAAAGACATTGGCAGCGGGCGAAAGAAGGAGCAGGAGGAGCAGGGCAGCAGCTCTTCCAAAGCGTCTTTTCTTTACTGTAATCCGTAGTGTATTCTGTTGCGAAGCTCTTTTTTTCATGGAAGCCCTTTCTTGTTTTTCTTAGCTGTTTTGTTGTTCTCTTTTATCTTGACATAAGTCCGGGAAAAATACAAGTCCCCGGATTTTTAGTGTACGCACTTTTCAGGCAGTTTTGGGGGAAGCAGTGATTTAATCAGCGCCTCTTTAAAAAGCTCTGGGAAGTACCATCCATGTAAATTTTAAAACTGATGCTTGACTTTTCGGTGCAAATGGTATATTATTATGACTGAAACGGTATTTACGGTCACAAAAAGGAGAGGGTATTATGCCGAGAAGTTTTACAGAACGGGAAAAAGAAAACATCAGACGGAAACTGGAGGAAGCCTGTAAGCAGAGCTGGACACAGTATGGCTATAAGAAAACGAGCGTGGATGAGCTTTGCAGGCAGGCAGGTATCTCAAAAGGAGCCTTTTATCTCTTCTTTGAATCAAAGGAAGCTCTTTTTTGCGAGGTTTTATGTTCCGTCCAGAAGCAAATCTGTGATGCGGCTTCTGATTTTATCGAAAGGCAAAAGGATAAGTCTGGTGTTGTAGCTGCACTGAAACTTATTTACCGGGAATATGATAAGAATAATTTTTTATGTGAGTCAGACAGCAGTGATTTTACAATTTTGATGAACAAGCTGTCCGAGGAACAGGCAAAAAAAATGGAGGACTCGAATCGTATGAGCCGGCAGCTTTTTTTGGAACACCCGCATTTGAAGTTTAAGGTCGATGCTGATATGGCGATGTCAGTTATTTATTCTTTAATTATGAATATTAAAAACAAGAGTATTCTCCCGTATGACCACAGGGAAACCTTTGATTTTATGGTGGAGCATCTGATTGACAGCTTATATGAATAATAGGAGGCAGAAAATGAAAACAGAAGTTGTGAGAAAAAATAATACAGAGGTTGCAGTTGTGAGCAGTGACGAGCTGCTGATTACGGATGTCCAGTCTGCGTTGGATTTTATTATGACAGTGAAGTATGAAACGGGCTGTAGCAATATTGCCGTAAATAAGGAAGCCATTGTAGATGACTTTTTTATTTTAAGCACCTGCCTGGCAGGAGAAATATTGCAGAAATTTATCAATTATGGCGTGCGGGTTGCAATCTACGGAGATTTTTCAAAGTACACGAGCAAGCCCTTGAAAGACCTGATATATGAGAGCAATCAAGGAAAAGATATTTATTTTCAGCCTGACGTTTCTCTTGCAGTCAATATGCTTTCCGGATATTGTTCAGGCAAATGTTAAGGGAGCGGTCAGGCTTGACCGCTCCCTTATCTGGCTCTTTAATGAATTTGAAACGAATTTCCTATTTTGTAAAATCAATCTCGTATCTTGTTCCATCGGAAAACAATATGCCGTCTGTCAGGTCGATACGCAGGATACAGGTATTTTCATCTTCAAAATTATTATGACCATTATCAATCCATTCTGCAAACATGGTTTTCATCTGATTTGCAATCTGCTCATTTTCTTTTTTGCAAAACCACCCTAAATTAGTTCCCGTCCCATGTGCTGTAAACCATTCTCCGGATATTGCAACAACAGGATTTTGGGCAATCTGCCTCATCTTGTTGGAAAGTGCATAGGTAAGTACATAGAAGGCGCCTTTATCATAATATCCGTCAACAGTACGCACATGTGGTACACCGTCTTCGACAGTGGCCAATGCGATTAAACTGTCTTTTCCAAAGCGTTCCATTATGGCTTTTTCTACATTTTCTTTTAATTTTTCCATGCTCTTCTGCTCCTTTTGTAATGAGAAAATTTTTTTTATGTATCACTGACGATTTCTATGATACAAAATAGCAAAATTATTTACCACCAATTTTAAAGTGCTTTTCGCAACTTTGGATTGCTGATAGAAAAATCCTGTCTCTTTGTTTGTCATTGCTTTATTCACAGAGCTGCCTGTTTCAATACTGCGCGCACATTCATTAAAGAAAAGCCTAATAGGTTTTGACCTTGCCACTCGTGCAAATGCAATCGCCGTTCGTCTTTCATTGAAAGGCCGATTCCCCATATTCTATCTTGAACTGCGCATTCTGCCAACAGGGTGTTTTGTGTAGCAAGAAGTCTTTCTTTCAATTCAACATTTTGTTGAAATTTTTCAAGCAAGCCCTGATAGACAATGATTTGCCGCATGCCATTCCATATGATATCTTCATAGTTTTTGACAGAGCGCCCTAAGGCTTTGATTTTTCCTACATTTGATGTGTTTAATATTTGCTCTGCAATTTCCATGTCGTTAAAAAGTAATGCTTTCTGATACATCATGTACTGTTCCATAGAAGAATATGGAATATTGTTTACGGAAAAATCTGCAAGATACCAGTTGCTTAAATAGCCATTCATTTCATCAGGGTTATGGAAACAAATTATCTCCTTCATACTAAGGTCCACCTCTCCATTCCGATTTTTGTTTCTTTGCTTTTATTCTATCATAATTCCGCAGGCGTGAACATGAAAAACTTTGGATTTTTAAAATAATATTGCTTTTTTATTGCCCGGTCCGTATAATCAATAACAGGAAAATAACTACTGCCGTAATTGTGGAGGACAAGAAATGGAAGCAGAAAACAAAATTTCAAAGGCAAAAAGGAAGCTGATTGCGTTAGTGTTGATTTATTCGGGGATTGCTTTTGCACTGATAGGCTTTGTTGCGTTTCAGGTATTTTCCGAGAAGAAGAAAGAAGCTTCTGAGAATGGGAAAGAAGTAATTGATTTATCCGCACCTGCGTCGGAGGGGGAGGTGGAGGAGGGACAGTATGTCAGGCTGGAAATTGCCGCGCTGCCGAAGGCAATGCTTCCCGTGATGGAAAATGTCGGTATATTTTATTATGTGACAGACGTAAATAACCATATTTATATTGCAAATTTGTCCAATGAAACGATGAAGGGTATCATTGATACACTGGATGCAGGGAGCGGGGAATTAAATTCCGCTTACCAGTTCCAGGGTATGATTTGTAAGCTTACCGAGCCGATTAAAAAAATAGCGATATCGAACAGCGTTATGGCGTTTGGAAATAATAAAATAAACCTCGATAATTTTTCAGAATATTTCGATGAATTTTACATAAAGGATGGTGTTACCGGAAAAGGAAGTACAATCAGTAAAAGTACCGTTACGCTGTATGTGGCTCTGGTGCTTTGCGGCGTGCTTTTTCTTATCGTAGCGTTCGGACATATTGTACCGGGGCTGATAAGCCTGAATAGGGGGGAGTTTGGCGTCATGGATGAGAAGGTGATGTGGCAGGCGTTACAAAAACATCTTCCGGAAGGGGAAACACTGGAAGCGGGGATATGCGGCGCCGGGCTTCAGACAAACGTCAGACAGGTATTCGGAAAGTGTGTCCTTGCCGGGGAGCGGCTGATAGCAGATGAAAACGGGACGACGCTCCGGGTAAGTAAAAGTAAGTATGCAAGGTTTGGCGTATACATCGGGATTAGCTGGAACTATTTGATTCTTTCTGAATGCGAAACCTACAAGCATTATTATGAGATTGACAGCGTCCCGGAGCCGGTGGAGGGCGCTGTAGAGGAAATTGATACGGAGCTCCGCTTAGAGGATATCGGCACCTGCTTCCCGCTTGCAGAAATCCAGAATTGTGAGTTTAAAAACTCATGGACAGGAGCCGTCAGGTGTTCCATTACAATGAAAAACGGCAGCTTCCTTAAGCTCGGACTGCCGAAGCAGGGCGGGCTGGGTATGCCGGAGCATGCAAAATACCGTGAAGTGCTGATAAAACGCCTGCGTACCTGCAGTACGGGGAATAGATAGGTCTGGTTTTCCACAGTTTGCATACCCTTTGTGGCTTAAACGGAAAGGCTGGTTTTGTTTTAAACGGAGGAAGTCCCTGCCGCGGAATATTTGTAAAAAAAGTGCACATACTTCATTTATTGAAGGAGGGAATGCAATGCTTGGCTTTATAATTGCAATTATTTCCGGTGCGCTTATGAGTGTGCAGGGAATCTGGAATGCGGGCGTTACAAAGCAGACGAGCGTCTGGACAGCGGCGGGTTTTGTGCAGTTTTCCGCCCTGCTGGTCTGTATTATGGCATGGTTTGTTTCGGGGAAGGAAAAGGGAATACGTTCCCTGCTTTCCGTCAGCCCGAAGTATTTTCTGCTTGGCGGGATTCTCGGCGCATTTATTACATTTACCGTTATTAAGAGTGTAGCGATGCTCGGACCGGCAAAGTCGGCAATGTTTATCGTGACGGCGCAGCTGATTGTCGCGTATGTGATAGAGCTGTTCGGACTGTTTGGCGTGGAAAAGGTGCCGTTTTCGTGGCAGAAGCTGTGCGCGGCGGCGGTTACCGTGGGCGGCGTCATCTGGTTCAAATCTTCGGGCTCAAAATAGGGGGAGGCAGGGGAAAAGCACTTGTTTTTTTGGCGTTTATCCGTTAAAATAGAGGAGGAGAGAACAGGTCCGCCGTTTTCTTGAATTGAAGGAGGAAGCGATGGACAAAAGACAGAAAAGAAAAGTATGGCTGGCTGCCGGTTTTGTTACCGTCTGCGGGCTGGCTTCGCTCGGCTCGTATTACGTGTCGCAGCAAAAGGAGCAGATGGTACTGCAACGGAAAGAGGAGAGCCCTGCAGCGGACGGGGAAGGAGTCTCTGTTTCCGGGAAAGGGAGCAGCGGCGGAGCGGAGCTGGCAGACGGCAGTACAGGGGGAGCCGGAGGTGCTTTGGATACGGAGCATACAGCGCGTGCAGAGGCTGTGCCGGAGGAGACGCTTTGTGTGTATATCTGCGGAGCGGTAGCCGCCGAGGGTGTGTACTCCCTTCCGGCGGGAAGCCGTCTTGTCGATGCGGTGGATGCCGCAGGCGGCTTTACTGCGGAAGCGGACCGTGCGTATCACAATCTCGCGGCGTATCTTTCCGACGGACAGAAGGTTTATGTGCCGACCGGAGCGGAGACAGAGGAGCTGACCGCAGCAGAGCGTCTTGACGGTAGGACAGAAGCGGAGGGCGGGGACAGGAAGGAGCCTCTGCCGGTGAATATTAATACGGCGGACAAGGAGCTTTTGATGACATTACCCGGAATCGGGGAGGCAAAGGCAGAGAGTATTCTTACTTACCGGAAGAATGCCGGACCGTTTCAGGAAACCGGGGAGCTGAAGAAGGTAAGCGGAATCGGGGAAGCCATGTTTGAGCGTATAAAAGACAAAATTGTAGTAAAATAAAGAGGTGTTTGTGTGGAGAAAAAGGTTTTGGTAGTAGACGACGAAAAGCTGATTGTCAAGGGAATTAAGTTCAGTCTGGAGCAGGAGGGGCTTTTGGTGGACTGCGCCTATGACGGCGAGGAGGCATTGGCGGCAGTGCAGGCAAATTCCTATGATGTCATTCTTCTGGATGTGATGCTGCCGCAGCTTTCCGGGTTTGAGGTATGCAGCCGGATTCGTGAGTTTTCGGATGTACCGATTGTGATGCTGACTGCAAAGAGTGAAGATATTGACAAAATTATGGGACTGGAATACGGTGCAGATGATTATATTACCAAACCTTTTAATATTCTGGAGGTAAAGGCGCGTATTAAGGCAATTCTCCGCCGCAGCGGAAAGCGTGATGGCGGGGACGCGGGCGAGAAGAAGCTTTCGGTCGGGGATATCCGTCTGGAGCGTGCAGGCAGAAGGGTATTTTTAAAGGGGCAGGAAGTGAATCTTACGGCAAAGGAGTTTGATTTGCTGGAGCTGCTTATGACAAATCCGAACAAGGTATACAGCCGGGAAAACCTTTTGAATATTGTCTGGGGCTATGAATATCCGGGGGATGTGAGAACGGTAGACGTACATGTGAGAAGGCTTCGTGAGAAGATAGAACGTAACCCGAGTGAACCGGACTATATACATACAAAATGGGGGGTTGGCTATTTTTTCAAAATTTAAGGGAAAGCTGAGAGCATGGAAAAGCATGCGCGTTCATTTGCTGTGCGTACTGCTGCTTGTGGGGATTCTGCCGTTTTATGCGGGGATGCATGCCATGAAGGCGCTGTATTGGAATTACAGCTATGAAAAGCGCCTGGAGCAGATAAAGGAGCGCGGAAAGACGCTGGCGGGACAGATTGTGCAGTCCGGCTATCTGGAACAGCAGCTGCAGGCGGAGATGTCTGCCGAGCTGCAGGCCGTGGCCGATTTATACGAAGGGCGTATTATTCTGGTCAACAGCAATCTTGTCATTGTAAAGGATACTGCGGGGCGCGAGGAAGGAAAAACCCTGATTTCGGAGGAGCCGATTTATGCGCTGCGCGGGGAAACCGTTCTTTACTACAGTGAGGAAGAAAAAATGGAGGAGGTCACGCTGCCGATTGCGCTGACAGGCGGACAGGTGATAGGCGTTATGGTAATCAGCGCCTCGATGGCGGACCTTGAGGAAGCACAGGAGCTGTTCTGGGAAAATATTATTGTCCTGACGATTGGTGCGTCTGCGGTCCTGTTTGTGGTGGCAATGCTGATTTCCGGCGGTATGACAAAGTCGCTGCGGAAGCTTTCGGGCCGGATTGAACACATTACGGAGGCATACGACGGGACGCAGATTATTGAGCCGGGCAGTTATTATGAAGTGGAACAAATTGCAGAAGCGTTCCAGCGTATGATGGAGCGGATTAATGCGACGGAGAAATCCAGACAGGAGTTTGTGTCGAATGTGTCACATGAGCTGAAAACGCCGCTGACGGCGATTAAGGTGCTTTCGGATTCCCTTGTGCTGGAGCCGGACGTCCCGATTGAGATGTATCAGGAGTTTATTGCGGATATCAATTCCGAGATAGACCGGGAGGCTAAGATTGTCAATGACCTGCTTTCGCTTGTAAAGCTGGACAAGACCTCCGGCGAGATGCACATTGCCGAGGTAAGTATCAATGAGCTCTTGGAAATTATTATGAAGCGGTTAAAGCCTCTGGCGCTTAAGCGTGGAATCGAGATGGTATTTGAAAGCTACCGTACCGTGCTCGCCGAGATAGACGAGGTCAAGATGTCACTGGTTTTTTCGAACCTTATCGAGAATGCCATTAAGTACAACCGGGACGGCGGCAGGATTATGGTTTCGCTGAATGCGGATCATAAGTATTTTTATGTGAAGATAGAAGACACCGGAATCGGAATTCCGGAGGAGGAGCAGGGCTTTATTTTTGAACGCTTTTACCGGGTAGATAAGGCACGTTCCAGGGAAACCGGAGGTACGGGGCTGGGGCTTTCCATTACAAAAAACGCGGTGCAGATGCACAACGGAACAGTGAAGGTACAGAGTGTGCCGGGCGTCGGGTCCATTTTTACGGTACGGATTCCGCTCAGCTTTGTACCGGTAGTACAGTAAGGGAGGCAGATATGAAACGAAAGCAGATGATTTGGACGGTTCTTTTTCTGCTCCTGCTTGTTGGCTGCAGTAGGGAACCACAGCCGATGGTATGGGAGGGAGACGTTCCGGTCTATTATTTGGATACGGCAGAAACGAAAATTGTAAGGGAGGGATATACCCCGGAATCCGGGGAAGGCGAGCCGATGGTGCAGGAGCTGCTTGTCCATATGCAGGTGCCGTCGGACGAGGAGCATGTTGCGGCGATTCCGGAAACGGTACAGCTTCCGGAAATCAGTATGGGAACGAGCGGGCTTGTCACGCTGCAGTTTGACGAGACCTATTATACGGTAACCGGAGTCCGTGAGGTGCTGATGCGTGCTGCAGTCGTGAAAACGGTGTGCCAGGTACCGGAGATTGATTCGGTAGAGTTTTATGTGAAGGGGCAGCCTCTGATGGGGGCGCAGAATACGCCGGTCGGTATTATGAAGGAGGAGGATTTTATTGATAATACGGGGCCGGATACGGATTATTATCAATATTTGTACGCTACCGTGTATTATGCTAACGGAGCGGGCGATGCGCTGATTGCGTCCAATCTTAAGATTCCGTACAGTGGTTCGGAGGCAGAGGAGCAGATTGTACTGCGGCAGCTGATTGCAGGCCCTGTGGAAGATGGTCTTTATCCGGTGCTTTCAGAGGAAACCAAGGTGCTTAGCGTGTCTACCAGGGACGGGGTATGCTATGTTGATTTAAGCGCGGAGTTTCTGGATAAGCTGCCGGAGGTTTCGGAAGAGGTTACGATTTATTCGGTAGTCAACAGTCTGGCGGAGCTTCCGGGAGTATACCGGGTGCAGTTTTCGGTGGATGGCGCGCAGAGAAGGCTGTACCAGACAATGGACCTTATGGCGCAATACGAACGTAATTTGAATGTGATTGAAAAGGAGTAGGAGCGATAGGACGGAGAATGATTTTTTTGAAGCGGCCCGCAGTGCTGTATGCTGCTTTGTTTGCAGCAGGTATCGCGGCAGAACGCCTGCGGCCGTTTTATGTGATTGGGACTATTTTGGTCTTTTATGTGGTAGGAATCCGGCTTCTTGTCCGGCTGCAAAAGGGAGGACGAAAGATATCGTCCGGGGACAGGCTGCTTTTTGCCGCGCCTGTGTGTTTTCTTTTCGGGTTCCTGCTGATGTGCGGCAGGAGGATGGAGTATAACAATCAGGCGGCGCAGTTTAAACAGAGTGTGGAGAGCGGGAGGGAGATACTGGCAAGAGGGACGGTAAGGCATATCAGAGAGACAGAGAACGGATTTGCCTTTGAGCTGGAACAGGCAGAAGCTTCACCGCCTGACCGGACCGACTACCGGAAAGCCGGAACGCTGTTAGTTTATGTAGATTGTCTCACGGGAAAAGACGGTACGATAAAGGACGGGCAGCAGGTGCTGCTATATGGAAAGGGCAGGGGAATCAAAGCGGCAGGGAACCCCGGGGAGTTTGATGCCGCACAGTATTATTTTTCTTTAGGAATTACGGGAACGCTTTCTGCGGACACGGTCCGTATCACGGATTTTTCTTATCATCGCTTAAATCAGGCATTTTTTCAGGCAAAAAACAAGTTAATGAAAAGCTATGCGGTATATCTGGGAGAAGAGGATGCCGGTGTGGCTGCTTCGATGCTGTTAGGGGAACGGGCGCTTTTGTCGGAGGATACAAAGGAGCTGTACCGGCGCGGGGGGATTTCGCATATCCTTGCCATTTCGGGACTGCATGTATCCCTGCTCGGCATGGCGGTCTACCGCCTCCTGCGCCGTACGGTACTTGGCAGGAACGGAGCGATACCGGTAGCCTGTGCCTGCGTCTTTCTTTACGGGAGGTTTACGGAGGCAGGAACTTCCACGAAACGAGCCGTTATTATGTTTTTTCTTCTGTTACTTGCCGCGGCGCTCGGCAGGAGCTATGACACGCCTTCCGCGATGGCAGTCAGTGCAGTTGTAATTCTATGTCAGAGTCCGGGCGCTCTCTATACAGCATCCTTCCAGCTTTCCTTTGCGGCGGCGTATGGTGCGTCAGTGCTTCCTGTCCTGCTTACGGGACGGAGTCCTGAGCTTCTGCCGGAGGAGGAAGCCTTGCTTGTGGCAGGGCAGGCAGAGAGCAGGAAAAGACGGCTTTGGCGCGCCTTGAAGGAACAGGGAAAGCGTACGATTTTGTTCGGAGCAGCAATTCAGCTGATTACATTTCCTATTACAGTATTTCATTATTTTGAGTATCCGCTTTACGGGTTTTTCCTGAATCCGTTTATCGTGCCGCTTATGTCGCTTCTGCTTTTTTGCGCGCTGCTTTCGGGTTTCCTTGGAGTGTTCAGCACAGGCCTTGGACACTTTTTTGCAGGCGGTGCGCGTGTAATCCTGTGGTTTTATAAGGGCGCCTGTGCGGTTGTCTCCAAGCTCCCGTATTCCCTTCTGCTGTTCGGGAAGCCTGCCCTGTGGCAGATGATACTCTATTTTTCCGTGCTGGCAGGAGGGCTGCTGCTGGTGCAGAAAATGCAAGGAGAAAGGAAAAAGGAAGGCGGGCAGCAAAGAAGAAAAAGACGGATTTTTATTGTGCTCATTTTTCTGCCGCTTGTCCTTCTGCCGATTCCTTCCGGTTCGTTCGAGGCTGCGTTTTTAGATGTGGGGCAGGGAGACGGCATTATCCTGCGAAGGGCAGGCACGGTACTGACGGTAGACGGCGGGAGCAGCGATATACAGGGGGTCGGAGGAAGACGGCTGGTTCCTTATTTAAAGGCAAAGGGAATCCGTGTGATTGACTGCGCCGTCATCAGCCATGCAGACAATGACCATATCAGCGGAATCCGTGAGCTGCTGGCGGCAATGCCGCCCTATTCCCACTACCGTGCGACACGGGCAGGCTATACGGGGGAAATCCTGATTAAGCGAATTGCACTGCCGCGGCTTGCGGAGCCGGACGCCGCATATCAGGCGCTGGTGGAAAGTGCCCGTGAAAAGAAGGTGGAGATAGTGGAGCTGTCTGCCGGAGATTGTCTTTTGCCGGGGAAGGGGCTTTCCCTTACCTGTCTCGCGCCGGAGGAGGGGGCAGCATTTTCCGGCAGAAATGCGTCATCGCTGGTACTGCTTGCCTCTTATGGAGAGTTTGACCTGCTGCTGACCGGGGATATCGGGGCGGCGGAGGAAAAGAAGCTGTCAGCGCGGAAAGAGTTTGAGGAGCGCTCTGTCGAGGTATTGAAGGTAGCGCATCATGGCTCGTCCGGTTCATCCTGCCGGGAATTTCTTGAGGCGCTGCGTCCGGTGTGTTCGGTGATTTCCTGTGGGAAAAATAACCGTTACGGGCATCCGCATCCGGAAGCCCTTGAGATTTTGTCCGGAAGCTCCGGAAAGGTGCTGCGGACGGATGAAACAGGATGTATTACCGTGAGGGTAAGAAGGCGGGGCTATAGAATATATGGCGGAGCGGACGAAAGGCTGCTTTACTACGGGGAGCTTGGGGAGGAGTAACAAGAGGGGAAGAAATACGGCAGAGAGCCGGAAGGCGCCGGAGGAAGGATAGGGCAGGCTGGGAGGAAAGCCGGAAGACTCCGGCGGAAGGACGGAGAGGAGAGCCGGAAGACCTAAGAAAAAAGACAGGGAGGGCTTTAGGCTGGAGTGGCAGAAGCGTCCGGGAATAACGTAGAAAGGGTGGGAGTTTTCCGTGGAGCATGGAAAAACACGGAAAAATGGGGAGAAAAATCCATATGATAAGAAAAAGTTAAAATTCCTCTTGCTATTTGTGCGTGTTTCATGTAAAATAGTTAAAGTTAAAGGAGTGCCTATGAAGGGAATTAAGGAGCATATCAAAACCGGACAGTACAAGACCGTATATCTGCTGTACGGCACGGAGAGTTATCTGCGCCGTCTTTATACGTCGAAGCTGAAGACGGGAGCGCTTGCGGGCGGGGACGAGATGAACCTGTCTGTGTTTTCCGGTAAGGAGACGGACTGGAACGAGGTCAGGAACCTGGCGGAGACAATGCCTTTTTTTGCGGAGCGCCGTGTCCTTGTTCTTGAAAATACCGGGGCGTTTAAGAATGCGTGCGAGTTTGCGGACGAGATTGCGGGACTTCTCGATACTGCGGTACTGATATTTAACGAAAGCGAAGTGGATAAGCGCAGCCGGATGTTTAAGGCGGTAAAGGAACATGGCTATGTCTGCGAAATGAACGGTCTTTCAGAGGGCGATTTAAGCCTCTGGGTTGCCCAGCTTCTGAACCGGGACGGGAAGAAAATCAGCAAGGATGACCTGCGGTTTTTCTTAGAGCGTGTCGGAAGCGATATGGAGAATATAGAGACCGAGGCGGAGAAGCTTATTTGCTATACCGGAGAGCGGGAGATTGTCACGAAGGAGGATATCCTGACGGTGACGACAGAGCAGATTTCCGGAAAGATTTTTGCTATGACCGACGCGCTCGGGGTCAGGAATAAAAAGCTTGCCCTGAGGCTGTACCATGACCTGCTTGCCGTGCGGGAAAAGCCGATGACGGTGCTGTATCTGATGGTACGCCAGTGCAACATGATTCTGCAGGCAGCGGAGATGAGCAGGCAGGGGCTTGACCGTTCCGCCATTGCAGGAAAGGCAGGAATGCCGCCCTTTGCAGTAGGGAAGTGTCTTTCCCAGGCAAAGAACTTTACTACGGAGCAGCTCCTTCACCTGATCACCTACGGAACAGAGCTTGAGGAGCAGATTAAAACAGGGCGTATCGACGAGCGCATTGCAGTAGAGCTGTTTCTGCTGACTGCCGTCGGCGCATCATAACGGGTATTACAGCAGCAGCTGTTGCCATATATCATACGGAGTGGTATCGAAGAGGCCGTAACGAGACTGACTCGAAATCAGTTGTACCGCAAGGTACCGTGGGTTCGAATCCCACCCACTCCGCTATAAAAAAACCAGCCGGAACCCTTGGAAACATGGGACTGGCTGGTTTTTTTCAGGATGCAGGACAGGTTGGAACAGGCGGGAATAAGGGAAAGCATTTTTAGTCAAAGTGTAGTCATTTTTGAAAAAATGTAGTCAAAAGTGTAGTCAGAACCGGGGGAAAAAGTAGTCAGAAAATCTCCCGTATCTTGGCACCGCTTTGCTCTTTTTTTGCGTCCAGATGGGCGTACACTTTTACAATCATGGCATAGTTGGAGTGCCCCATCAGACGCTGGCATTCTTTTATGGATATCCCGGAATAGTATACCTCGGTGCAGTAGTTGTGGCGGAAGATGTATTCCGTCAGCTGTTCTCCCGGATTCCCTTTATAAATCTTTTTCAGAATCCGGTTCCATGCCGCACGGTAGGCAGCCTTGGTATAATATTGACCATTGTCGTCGAGGGCAAAGAGAAAATCATGGTCTTCCAGTATGGCAAGGTATTCTTTTACTGCCTTGGTAGTAATATCCGGCATCGGGAGCGTACGGATTCCGGCAAATGTCTTGGTACGTTCTGCGAGCATGGCATTGTTTCCGTCAAAAGCAATGACCTTGTTTATGGAGACTTCATTCGTGCTGAAATCAAAATCGGAGCGGCGGAGAGCCCGTACCTCTTCCGGACGGAGCCCGCAGCCGTACATCAGATAAACGTAGGCACGTTCCTTTAAGGTAAAGTCCGCGCACCGGATAGCTTTCTTTTCATAATCGGTCAGGGTACGCTTTTCCTTTGCCCTGTAGACCGGCATATCAATTTTCTTGCATACATTCCTTAATATCAGCCCGTCGTCCAGGGCAGACTCCAGTATCTGGTTTATTGTCATGCGGAGCATTTTACAGGTACGCGGATGCTGTGCGATGGTGTTAATCTGCCTTTGGATGTCGTTGCGCGTGATATCCTTGATTTTCATGCCTGCCAAGGGCCCGAGATGATTTGCCAGCATGGTCCTGTACATGCTTCTGGTGGATGGTGCAGAATTTGCCTTGGTTAAGGAAAACCATTCTTCGGCATAGGCACCGAAGAGGGCATTGCTGCTTTTGGCAACCAGACCACGGGAAATCTCATATTTTTTTTCGGACACAAGCCGTTCCAGTTCCCGGCTGCTGGAAGCATACAGGGTAATGCGGACAGGCTTCCCGTCGTCCGTATATCTTCCGGTGCTGAGCTGTGTACTGTAACGTCCGTCTGCCCTTTGTTTGTACTTTCTCGCCATAAAAAAACACTTCCTTTCTTAAAAAAGCGTGACTTTTCATAAGGGAAGTGTTATAATATGCTTGTCAGGGGCATATCGGGACTTCCCAAGTTCCTGTATGTCAGCGCTCCGGTGTTCGCAGCACCGGGGCGGTTTTTTAATACTTATCTAATTTTTTTTGTTCACTTTCAATTTGGCATATAATTTTCTCCAGAGTAGGGAGATTTTCCGGCATGGCACCACCAATGTTTTTTATTGTATTGCGTACTGCTTTTCCGACTTTACATTGTCTTGCCAATGTAAACAAAATGGTAGGTGTTATATTGTATATCCCTTTTCTTGTGCGGCAGATATTATTTTTTTATAGTTAACAGAATTACTATTAACCATACGACTGTATCCTGCGAGTGATTTCGGCGCAAGGTCTGGAAGGTTGTCTTGTATCCAATGAAAATCATTTCTTAATTTTAAGGTTTGTTCCTTTTCTGCGATATGTTTTGCCCAAATCTCTTTTTCTTCTGAGGTTCTATAATCCTTAAATGGGCGATTACTAAATCGCATGTCTTTTTTTAGATTACCATTTATTTTTGGAAAGTAATGAGCATAGCCTATATGAGTTTGGCAAGTTTGGCATATTGCTTGTTCCAAAAATTTCGGAAGTAAAGGGAAACGCTTATCTCGACCAAGCAGTGAATAAACCCGTCTGTTATAAATTGAACAAGTTGGACATATTCGTGATGTTGTTACGAAAGCAGTATCGTATATTGAATCGCGAAATTTTAGCAACATGGCTGCAAGAGATTCGTTTTCAATAAATCCTTTATAAGTAGAATTCATATCTTGCTTTGGCTTTTTGAAAAAATCAAATAATCCCATAGAAACCTCCATATTATATCAATTCAAGCACAGCTAAGAAATTTTCGAAAAATTGAATAAATTAGTTAAAAGGTAATTCTTCATCGATTCCATCAGGAATATTAATCATTTCATAAGAATTGCGAACTTGCGGTTTGTAATCCCAGCCATTAAGTATTTTAGAATTGTAAAAAGTGCTAGTTTCTCCGCATATTGGGCAATACCTTGCATTTGATGGAAGAACTTCATTATTGGAGCAATCATAATTTGAACACCTGTTAGCGATAAGTAATCCACATATTTTACAAAATTCTCCATTTCCTGCGGTTTCTTCATTTTTGCATCTTGTACATTCTTTTAATTTTCCATTTTCGTGTGTTGGTAGTAAAGGATATTTCATTTCACCATCTCCCCATTGTAAAGTATTTTTGCTGCCACATACAGAGCAGTATTTTCCATAGCGTTGAATTAAACCGGCCTCGCATTTTTTACATCTACGTTTAAATACAAAGTTGTAATAGAATTTAAAAATCCGATTATCATATTCGTCTTTTGCATTGATATGTGATTTCCATTCTATAAAGTCAACGTAACGCCTTCGGGCTGCCGGATCAGATATTTTGCACATATAGCGAATATTTTGGCTATTATTTATTTTGAAACCTGCTAATGCGGCATGTGGAACCAATATCAATTGTGCAAAATAGTTAGCTTCATCTTCTGCTACATTATATGATTCCTTATCTATATTATTAAGAAAAATATCACTTCTTAATAATTTTTCCTTGTTACATAATCTATGATGTTTTAAAAGAACATGTCCAAGTTCGTGAGCTAAGTTCCAGCGCACACGATTTGAAGTGACGATATTTCTATCAATATCATTATAATATATACAGTATTTATCGCAGAAATTATTATAAACAACATAAGAATCCTTCGTTTCGGCACTAATTATAAGTTCTTGATATGTTATATTGTATTTTTTAATTTGACTGCTGTATGTTATCAGTTTTATATTTGAATATGAACGTATGATATTTCCTATCTTCACTGGAAGAGATGAGGAACCTCCATGTAGAAAGGCAGAATATACTAAATTTTTAATTTCGTTTCTTCTATCACTCGATATTTCCAGAGTCATCTTCCTCCCAATTGTAGTCATCAAAATTTGCTTTAAGGATGTTCATTAATTTATTTTTTTCCTTATCAGACATTTTACTGCGTTCACGTTGAATAATAGCTAAATCTAAATCAATGTGCTTGTCTGGACCGAGTAAATCTGTTTTTTGACATTTAAAAATCGTACATAACTGTTCAATGGTTCCCATTTTCGGTTCAGTTCTATCTACTTCCCAAGAAGAGATTGTTTTTCCGCTCACCGTTTCGCCGTTTACATTAAGAAGTTCACCTAATTCATCTTGGCTGAATCCATTTCTTATTCGGTACATTTTGATTTGAGAGCCTAAAGTCATAAAATCACCTCCTGAATCTTTATCTATATTATATAGGATGAAACGGGGAAATGCAATATAAAATATTCAAAATGTAGAAAAAAGTATAGGAAATGTAGAAAAAATAGTTGACAAGTATACGTAACGTAGAGTATAATGTGGTTAGTCTACAAAAAGAAGAAAGGAGCAGTGTATGTTAACATTAAAACAGTGGCGTCTTGTAAAAGGATTATCGCAAGAAGAAATGGCGAAAAAATGCAAGGTGCATAGAAATACTTATGCTTCATGGGAAGACAGTCCTGATAATATAAGTATTGGAAATGCAAAAATTATTGCGGAAGTAATTGGTGAATCAGTAAACAATATTTTTTTTACTAATAACTCTACAAAATAGAGATAATTACGTAAAAAATCTATAAAACAAGGAGCGTAGGATGATTAAGAGTGATTTTGCAACACCGCAAGAACGGAAAGCTTTTGAGCATGGATTTCAAGCAGGAGAAAAAGAGGGATTGAAGAAGATTGGCTTGTTAGCACAGCTACTTGTGAATGATACTGCATCATTCACTGATGCAATTTTACGGGGCAGCGAGGGAGAAGTTAATATATTCATGGGAATGGAGGATGTATGAACGAGTTAGTTACATTAGCAGGAAACAATGGAAAACCTGTAACAACAAGCAAGATGATTGCAGAGGTTTTTGAGAAAGAACACAGGCATGTTTTGCGGGGTATTGATAATTTAAAAGATGTGCCCAATTTTGGACACATGTTCTTTGAAACAGAGGAGCCGGATAGTTACGGAAGACCTCAAAGGACATATCAGATGAACAGAGACGGTTTTTCTCTATTGGCAATGGGATTTACCGGAGCGAAGGCACTTGAATGGAAATTGAAGTACATAGAAGCTTTCAACCTTATGGAACAGAAGCTCAATACTCCGGAACTACAGATGGCAAATGGGTTACTTGCGGCTAAAGTATTGATTGAGCAGAAGGACAAGCTTATTGAAGCGATGAAGCCGAAAGCTCTGTTTGCAGATGCCGTATCGGCAAGCTACACATCAATCCTTGTTGGAGAGATGGCGAAGCTGCTCAAACAGAACGGCGTTGAAATTGGTCAAAAGCGTTTCTTCGCATGGCTTAGAGATAACGGCTATCTTATCAAGCGGAACGGCGCTGACCGGAATATGCCTACACAGCGCGCAATGGAGCAGGGGCTTTTCGAAATTAAGGAAAGCAATGTGCAAAATCCGGACGGTAGCGTAAGAATCACGCGCACGCCGAAGGTTACCGGTAAGGGACAGATTTATTTTGTGAATAAGTTCGTCGGTAAGTAGAGCAAAGAGAAGTTTTGCAATTGCTGGGCTTTGTTCAATCGGTGATGTGTTCGCAAAAAATAGAGCGCCTGCTGTAGAAGATAGACAAGTATAGAGAGAAGGTGTAGATATGGTTGTAAAAACAATCCGAGAACTGATAAAAGAAGGTTGGACGAAGACGGAGCTAATGTGTATAGCACATAGTAAAGGAAGTCCGGCATTCAAGACTTCCGGAGGCGGGAAATGGCTTTTTGATATGGAAGCGTTTGCTAAAATTGGTACATAGAACATGCGTTTACAATTTACAGGGAGATGAGTATAGTGAAAAAGGAACAGGAGAAACAAAAGAAACAGGAGTGTAAGGAGCGTATTATTGAAATGATGGAAAAAACCAAGAATCTAGGTGCATTAGAGTATCTATGCAGGTTTATTGAATTATATTTAGAGAAGTGGGGCTAATTTGCCCCTCTTCCCTTGTTTGAAAGCATAGAATCAATCATATCAGATACTACTTTCTTATCGCGTTCATTTAACATAGAATATCTATAAAGAATATCAAAATCTTTTTCTGCCTGCACGACTGTGTCTTTTCGCTCCGGGGAAACATCAAATCCCATTAACCAGGACTCTGTGACATTTAATGCCATTCCTAGAACTACTAACTTTTCTTGGCTCGGTTCAACTTTTCCGGAAACATACTGACTTATGTCCGATTTATTCATCTTAATGTCATATTTGGCACATATCGGGAGAGACATATTTAGAATATCTATTTGTTTCAGATTTCGCTCTTTCATTAGTTGTTTTAGTCTGTCTGCTGTACTTGTTCTGTTGCTACTCATTTAACCGACCTCCTTTTAAATGCTACAGTACCATATTTTGAACAAAAGTTCAATACAAAAACAAAAAAAGTTAAAAATATTGAATTTTGCTATTGACATTGTGTTAGGCTAGTGATATAGTCTAATTAGTTCAAAAGTTTTAACTATGGAGGTGAAAACAAATGGCTTTTGACTATAGTAAACTACGAGGAAAAATTGTAGAGAAG
This sequence comes from uncultured Lachnospiraceae bacterium, assembly GCA_910579465.1. GTDB lineage: Bacteria > Bacillota > Clostridia > Lachnospirales > Lachnospiraceae > SIG307. Next base: position 299,958 of record CAJTUB010000002.1, read on the forward strand.
TATGTCAATCAAATATTATTTGCCAAGGCAATGAACTGGTCAGAGAGAACGCTTTCGCAGAAAATAAACGGAAAGATTCCATGGAAGCAGACAGATATTTGCAAAGCAATCGAGCTTCTTGGTCTTTCAGAAGATGATATACAGACATATTTTTTTACAATAAAAGTTCAAAAAGTTTAACTTTCTTGGTAGAAGATAGGACAGAACAAGTATAGAGAGAAGGTGTAGATATGGTTGTAAAAACAATTCGAGAACTGATAAAAGAAGGTTGGACGAAGACGGAGCTAATGTGTATAGCACATAGTAAAGGAAGTCCGGCATTCAAGACTTCCGGAGGCGGGAAATGGCTTTTTGATATGGAAGCGTTTGAGAAGTTTATCAATGCCAGAAAGAGACCTTAGGGATCTGTTGCCAGCAAAGAAGGTTAGAGAGGTAAGAAAGATGGAAAAAAAGATACGCGTGAAGGAATGCGCGATGTGCGGTAAGGTTTTCGCGGTTTCCGGCAGGGGTAACCGGTGTTACTGCGGTGCCGGATGCCGCCGGGAGAAAATCCTGCAGGCATCACGGGAGTATTACAGGGCAGCCGTGCAGAGGAAGGCGGAGGAAGCGTATGCCGGTCCCCCGTCAGGTCCTGCCCTTGCGGAGCTGAACCAGAAGGCACGTGACGCCGGTATGACCTACGGGAAGTACATGCTCTCCCTGCAGATGAAAGATGCGCCCCATCCGGAAAGGATTCCTGACGGGGCGCGCGAATGAATGATACTGATATCATACCATACTCCGGGCGGATTGTAAAGGGGTTTTTGGATTCCGGTATCAGAAAGGAGGATAACAATGTACAGGTATAAGTGCCGCGTATGCGGCGGGAACTGCGACGCCGGGGAGCTCCGGGACGGTGTATGTCCGGACTGCATTGAAGCGGAGGAGGCACGGGAGGAGCGCGACAGGAGGATGTCCGCACTATTGTTGTGTAGTACGGACGGGCAGATGATGATGGAGGTGCAGTGATGTTTTGTTATACGGGCGACCCGGAAGGTGATTTCGAGAGGTATTCCGCATCGCAGGAAGCGCTGCTCCTGCGGCTGCCGGTCTGTACCTGTTGTGCGGAGCACATACAGCAGGAGATGGCGGTGCGGATAGACGGGAGGTGGTACTGCGACGGGTGCCTCGAGGATAAAAAGGAGTTTGTTGATTCTGATTAGCAGAAGGAGAAAAAGGTATGGCAAAGATAAAGGTTACGATGAAACAGAGTTATAACGATATCGTGTTCTGTTTCCGGAGTTGCACCGAGGCAGGGAAGTTTATGGATGCCGCGATGGAAGCTGCGGAGGAGGGAGGGAGAAAGGTTTCGTTTGCCGTGGGTACGGAGGAGCCGGAAGGGCAGGGAAAAGTACCGGAGACGGACGGAGACACGGGAAAGGCAGGAGTTTATTGATTCCGGATAGCGAAAGGAGAAAAAAGATGGCAAAGAAAAGTGTGAAGGTTACAGTGAACCAGGGTTATGACCATATCAGGCTTTTTTTCCAGGACGGATACGAAGCGTGGAATTTTATGGATATGGTAATGCAGGCCGGGGAAGGGATTTCGTTTACCCTGGAACCGGTGGAGCCGGAAGGGGAGGAAAAGGCGGCAGGGGAAGAAAAGGAGCCGGAAGGGGAGGAAAGGGCGCCGGAGACGGACGGAGCCGAGGGGGAGGCAGGTGGGGAGGATGCTTAAGCCATACAAGGAACTGCGGGAGGTGGACGTGACGCCGTACTGCAAAGACAGGGACGGCATAATCTACCTGCCGTACAATGCCTGCATCTCGCTGTTACATGAGCACGGGGCGGAAAGCGTCTATTTCCTTCCCGTGCCGAACCCGCGGAACGGGAGCAGCCTGTACGAGACGGAGACGGTGTTTACTGACAAGAGCGGGGCAACGAACCGCTGCTATGAGACGAGGATTGAGATACACATTGATGACAGGACCTACTACATGCAGTCCCCGGTGATGAACGGGATAAGCCCGGTCAGGGACAACAGCATGAGCCAGCAGCGGGTCTGGAACAGCATGACGCGTTCCTTTGTCAAGGCGGTCGCCATGTACACGGGGCTCGGCTTTTCCCTCTGGATGACGGAGGAGGAGGGCGAACGCAGGGCGCAGGAGGCCGGGGACGTGTACCACGACATAATGAAGATACAGGAGCGGGTATTCGAGACCGTGACGGCAATCCAGAAGAAAACCGGTATGTCGATGGCGCAGCTTGCGGGCAGGCTGGGGAGGACGGAGGAGGAACTGAGGCAGTATATGTCCTCGTACAAAATCCTTGCCGCGGTGGAGAATAACCTGGACCGTATCCTTGCGGAGGTGCGATGATAAGCGATAAGGACAGGTCAGGGTATATCGGCGCCAGCGATACGGCGGCTGTCATGCGCTCCTGGGACACGAAAACATTTGCGCGGTGGTGGAGGGTGAAGCAGGGGCTGGAAACACAGGACTTTGCCAGTGAGGCAATGATGGCAGGGAGCGCTTACGAGCACCGGATTCTGGATGCGCTCGGGATACCCGGGCTTGAAAAGGACAGGCAGATTATAAAGGGCAGGCTCCGCGTGAACCTGGACGGGAATACGCAGGAAAAGATATACGAGGTCAAGACGTACCGTGCAGGGAAGCCGTTCCGGGCGCCGTTAGCATACCGGCAGCAGGTCAACGTGGAAATGTATGCCTCCGGGATATACAGTGCCTGCATCGTGGCATATGCGCTGGAGGAGGCGGACTACCGGAATTTCTACCGGGAGGTTGATGCCGCGAGGCTGACGTTCCACGAAATCCCCTACGATGGGGAATTTATAAAGAAGTACGAGAAACGGTTGCTGTATCTCGGGGAATGCCTTGAAAAAGGTATTTTCCCGCAGGAGGGGGCGGTGTGATGGAGACGACGGGGAAACTTGTCTCGGTGGCGAGGGACATCGGCAGCGGGAAGCTGACGGTATCCTTCTCCATCGACACGGAGCCGGTGGACGAGCTGAATACGCTTGCCGGGATGGAACTGGATATCCGGGCAGGGAAGCACAGGAAGAAGCGCTCCCTTGATGCCAACGGGATGCTGTGGGCCTGCCTTTCGGAAATGGCCGCAGCCCTCCGGACGGATAAGTGGGAGGTGTATCTGCTGATGCTGAAGCGCTACGGGAAATTTACATACATCTGCGTGAAACCGAACGTGGTCGACGCAGTCAGGCTCCAGTGGCGCGAATGCGAAGTGATAGGGGAGGTGGACATCAACGGCAGTCCGGCAGTCCAGATGCTCTGCTACTTCGGCAGCAGTACATACGATACGGCGGAGTTTGGCAGGCTCCTTGACGGCGTGGTGTCCGAGATGAAGGAACTCGGGCTTGCCGTACCGGCATCCGGGGAAATGAGGAGGGCGCTCGAGCTATGGGAAAAACAGAAAAGCGGCAGAGCATCATAGTACAGGACATGAGCAGATGCATCATCTGCGGGAAGCCGCATCCGCATAAGCATCATGTGTTCGGTGCGTCTAACCGGAAGTGGTCGGAAAAGTACGGCCTCACGGTCCCACTCTGTTATGAGCACCATAACGGCAGCGATGCTGGGGTGCATTTCGATAAGCAGCTCGACCTTGCGCTGAAAAAGATGGCACAGGCGAAGTTTGAGGAAACCTATCCGGACAAGGATTTCCGGAGCATATTCGGGCGGAACTATCTGTAATTTTGACAAGGCACTTCTGACGTTGCGCATATCACACGGTCAACGTCATGGTTTTGCGAATCCCTGCGGTCGTCAGCCGCAGGGGGAAAGGAGAAAAACGATGGACGAGGAAATGATGGAGATTACGAGGATTGTCACGGTGGAGCTTACCACGGTGGACAAAATAAAGACCGGGGAATATCCGAATATACCGAATAAGAAGGAAGTAGCGGATATCATACGGAAGCATCTGCCGGGGCAGCTGCACATCGACGACGCGAACGTAACCGGCGTGCAAGATTTTGTCCGGGACATTTAGACAGGAAAGAAGGTAGAGTATGGCGCGTCAGAAAAATGACGGGTTGGGCTACTTTCCCTTTGATACGGATTTCTTTTATGCGGACAGGCGGATTAAGGCGCTGAGGGCACGGTTCGGGAGCGACGGGGTGCTGCTGTATATCTACCTGCTGACGGAAATCTACCGGAACGGATATTACATATGGTACGACCGGGACTGCGAGGACGGGATTGTCTCGGAGCTCGGTCTTACGGAAGGGTTCATAAAGCAGGCGATGGCATTCTTTGCCGACCGGTCACTGCTGATAAGCATACTTGTCGGTACGGACACTGCCATCACCTCACCGGGAATACAGAAACGCTACCAGGAGGCGGTGAAAAGGCTCAAGCGTGATGTCTATGTGGATGAAGCGCTCTGGCTTTTGGAAGAAAGGGAAACCGCTACCTGTATTAAAGTTACCCGTAAAGATGGAAAATCCGAGAAAAATAGCAGTAAATCCGGGGGGAATGGCGATAAATCCGAGAAAAATGCCATAAAGGAAAAGAAAGAAAAAGAAAGGAAAGGAAAAGAAAATATAGATGCCGCCACGGGCTTCGAGGCGTTTTGGGAAGCTTACCCGAAGAAGGTCCGCAGGCAGGAGGCGGAGACGGCATACTGTGACCTGCTTCTTTCCGGCGCGGTGACACCGGAGGAACTGCACGCTGCCGCGGTGAACTATGCCGAAACTTGCGGGATAGAGGGGACGGACAAGATATACCATCCGCATAATTTTCTCGCCAAGTGCGCTTTCGAGGACTATCTGCCGGGGAGATATAAGCGTCCGGAAAAGCAAACGGACACAAAGAACCGGTTCTGTAATTTCCCTCAGAGGAAACATAGCCGGGAGGAGCTGGCGGAACTGGAGGCGGCGCTGCTTGGGATAGGGGGTTCGGTTAAAGAATGAAGTATATCGCGAGCTGGAGCGGTGGTAAGGACAGCACCGCAAGCATAATTTTAGCGCATGAACATGGCGAACCGCTTGACCTTATCATCTTTTCGGAGGTTATGTTTGACGAAAATATAAGTGGGGAGCTGCCGGAACACATTGATTTTATCAAAAATAAGTGTATTCCTCTGTTTGAGAGTTGGGGGTACGAAACGAAGGTACTTCATTCTGACTTGACCTATATGGATATATTTTTTAGACAGCCGACAAGGGGGAAACGGTTTGGAACTGGAATGATAACAGGCTTTCCAATGTCCGGCAGATGTCAGATTAATCGTAGCGTAAAGGTTCTTCCAATAAAGCGTTTTTTAAAAAGTTTTGAAGAAGAATTTACACAATACATAGGGATTGCGGTTGATGAACCAGTACGGCTTGACAGAATTGTTAAAAGCACAAATCAAATATCATTACTGCAAAAATACAGATATACAGAGCAAATGGCTTTCGACCTTTGTAAGAAATATGATTTGCTATCCCCGATATATGATTTTGCTCCGAGGGGCGGCTGTTGGTTCTGTCCTAACGCGCGTGATTGTGAACTGCGGCATTTAAGAAACAATCATAGGAAATATTGGAATACACTTTTATGGTTGGAAACGCAACCAAATCTTATAGGGGATAAATGGAACACGCTGACACAGACAAGTATCCATGACAAGGAGACACAGTTCATGTGGGAGGATGCGCAGATGAGCATATTTGAGTACATAAAGGGAGAAGGACAATGATAAACGGAGAACTGATAGTAGATAATTTTGCAGGCGGGGGCGGCGCGAGCACCGGGATTGAGCTGGCAACAGGAAAAAGCGTCGATATTGCCATCAACCACGACCCGGAGGCTGTACGGATGCATAAGGCCAACCATCCGGGAACGAAGCATTACTGTGAGAGCGTGTGGGATGTCGACCCGGTCAGGGTATGCGGGGGTCATCCGGTGGCACTGGCATGGTTCTCCCCGGATTGCAAGCACTTTTCAAAGGCAAAGGGCGGGAAACCGAAGGACAAGCGTATCCGGGGACTTGCATGGGTGGCGCTCCGCTGGGCGGCTCTGGTACGGCCGCGGGTGATTATGCTTGAGAACGTGGAGGAATTTAAGACTTGGGGGCCGCTGAACCGCAGGCATCGTCCGGTAAAGGCAAAGCAGGGCATGACATTCCGGCGCTTTGTCCGGCAGATGGAGGGACTCGGGTACGTCGTCGATTACCGCGAACTTGTAGCAGCGGATTATGGCGCGCCGACGATGCGGAAACGGTTTTTCCTTGTTGCCCGGTGTGACGGCAGACCGGTTGTCTGGCCGGAGCCGACCCATGCACCTGCAGGAAGCGCAGCCGTGGCGGCAGGGCTTAAGGAGCCGTATGCCGGGGCGTATACGCAGATAGATTTCTCCCTGCCGTGTCCGAGCATTTTTGATACGGCGGAAGAAATAAAGGAGAAATACGGCATCCGGGCGGTGAGACCGCTGGCACCGAAGACGATGGAGCGGATTGCCCGGGGACTGAAAAAGTTCGTGCTGGATAATGCGGACCCGTTTATCATCCCTATCGGGTACGGCGAAAAAGAAGGACAGAGGCCGAGGGTGCATGATATCAGGGAACCCCTGCCTACCATAGTAGGGAGCGGGAAGCATTATCTGTGTGCACCGTGCCTGATACAGTACCATTCCGCTACTTCCGGAGGTGAAACAAGAGGGCAGGAGGTAAAGGCGCCTGTTATGACAGTGGATACCTCCAACCGGTACGGATTAGTGCTGTCCTTCCTACACAAGTATTTTGACGGAGGTTATCAGGGTGCCGGGGATTCCCTCTGGAACCCTCTGCCGACAGTAACTGCAGTAGACCATAACAGCATGGTAACGGCAACTCTTATCCAAATGAATAACCACTGCGACGGGAGGAACATCACGGAACCTATCCCGACCATAACTGCAGGGGACGGGCATTTTGCCGAGGTAAGGGCGTTCCTGGTCAAGTACGGGGATGCGACAGGGCAGGATATAAAGGTCCCGCCTGACACGGTTACGACAAATGACAGGTTCGGCCTGGTTACGGTACACGGTGTAATGTACCAGATTGCCGACATAGGGCTGCGGATGCTGGAACCGAAAGAGCTGTACGGCTGTCAGGGCTTCCCGGAGGACTACATCATCGACCGTGACTGTGATGGAAAGAAATATCCGCGGAGCGAGCAGGTGAAGCGCTGCGGGAATGCAGTGTGTCCTCCGGTACCGGCGGCGCTGGTCAGGGCGAATCTGCCGGAGCTGTGCGTAGCCGAGCGGATGCCTAACATGAGGATTGACGACAGCGGGGAGCAGCTCCGGTTCGCGATGTGAGGAGGAGACATTATGACAGAAGCAGAAAAGAAAGCATATAAGGCGAAACAGCTCCGTTACAAAAAGCCGATAGCCAGGGATTTGAACATTGAAACGATACAGTCGGAATTATGGGATATGATGTCAGCCTGCGAAGATATCCATTGGTATGACAATGATGAAGAATCGCTTGTACATGCACTCGACGGGGATGAGGACGAAGCGTATGAGTTCAAAATGGCATTTTCAGATCTGGAAGCAGAGCTTGAACAGTTCCAAGGGGACTTGGACAGCGAGTATGTATCGGATTATTTTGATGTGTTATTCCCGGCAGTGAAGGCAAGCTACGCCGGGGGATATCTGGGCTTCGATCAGTATGAGGGAGATTATTACGGATTGGAGCCATATGACTATTCATTTGCGGAGGATGAGGCAGCAAAGAAAATCATGTCGCTGACCAAAAAGGAAATTTTAGAAGCCGTCGGCCAGTGCCTTAAAATTGCCTATCAGTATATGGCAATCCGGTATAGATATGACTGTCTGGATGCTGCAATTGAAATACTGAGGGGGAAAAATATGGAACGGATCAGAGTAGTCAAGGGGATAGAAGAACAGTATCTGGTTGCTGAAAAGAGTTCAGACGGATTCCGGTGGAAATATGACAAAGAAGTCCAAACCCTTGACAATATGCTTAAGCAGGTTCCGCAGGAATACTGGATTTAGTAAAGAGGTGTGTGATGAAGGAGGTCATGCATTGCATACCGTGGTCGAAAGGAAAGCAACTGTCGCTTGAGGACAGATAAGGAGGACGAAAATGAAAATACTTTTCAGAGCGAAACGGATTGACGATGGGGAATGGGTTGAAGGTTATGTTTCGAAGCCAGGTTTTACGGACGTGGAAGGGAATATCGAAAGCTACTTTTTCAACGCCGTGGATAAACTAGGATGGACAAGCGAATGCGAGGTGTCCGCTGAAACCGTCTGCGAATATACGGGTATGCCGGATAAGAACGGAAGGAAGATTTTTGAGAATGATATTGTCAAAGGTCTCGCATATAGCACCTATTTTATTGGATATATTGTTTGGATTGATGCAATTGCCGGATTTGGAGTAAGGTATTTTAATCGGCATAGAGAACCAACGGCATGGGAAAATTCAAGCATTCTCAAAGCGATACAAAAATGGAAACAGCCAAATGAATTTCAAGCGGAGATTATTGGAAACATTTTCGACAATCCCAAACTTTTAGGAGACTGACAATGCAGAAAGAATTGATAGAAAAAGCCTTTATCGTAAATGAACACTGGGGCAACCTCATACTGGACGGACTGAAGCCTTGGGAAATCCGCGGAACAGGGACGCAGGTGCGCGGCAGGGTAGGGGTGATATTTTCCGGCACCGGGATGGTATGGGGGAGCGTTGAAATCACGGGGTCAGAGGTTCTTCTGGCAGAGGATTTCGATACGTTCCGGGAGTACCACCGTATCCCCGGTGATTTTGAGAGCCTGCCGTATGAAGAGCCTCATATCTGGCATCTGCAGAATGCTGTACGGTTTGCGGAGCCTGTCCCGTACCGGCACCCGAAGGGAGCCGTGATATGGGTTAATCTCAAAGAAAGGACGTGAATGCATGGAAAAGACGAAGATAGACTGGTGCGACAGCACATGGAATCCGGTGACGGGATGCCTGCATGGGTGCGAATACTGCTATGCGAGAGGAATAGCAAAGAGATTTTCCTATGAAGGAAAAACATTAGATGCCCCATCTGAATTGCAGAGAACATGGGTTAATGATTCAAAAGGAAGCGGAGCCGGAAATCATATTCTTCGTTATCCAGTGAATTTGCTTGATTATGGAAGAAAGGTTCCGTATCCATTTGGATTTGAACCTACATTACACAAATACCGCTTGAGCGAATACACAGGGAAGAAAAGCAGAAATGTCTTTGTCTGTTCTATGGCGGATTTGTTCGGCTCATGGGTGCCGGACAGTTGGATTGAGGAAGTGTTCAAGGCTTGCGAGAAAGCGCCGCAGCACAATTATTTGTTTTTAACGAAAAATCCAGAGAGATATGTTGAACTGATAAGCAATACAGGCTTTTTTGTGAAAGCAAAGAGTAATATGTGGTTTGGGTATTCTTACACCGGAAAGGAAAGTAAACAGTGGTGGAATCCGGATTATAACATATTTGCAAGTGTGGAGCCGATTCTGGAACCGATAGAAGTTCCTCATTGCAAGTGGCTTATTGTAGGTGCGGAAACCGGCAGACGGAAAGACAAGGTTATCCCTAAGAGAGAATGGATTGAACAGATTGCAGAGGATTGCAAGAAATACAATATTCCTCTCTGTATGAAATCCAGTCTTGCAGAGATATGGGGTGAACCGCTCATACAGGAATTTCCTAAAGGGCTGAAAAAATGAATAGAGGTAGCGGAATGACGGAGAATGAGAGATTGGAGTGATGTGGTGACTTGAGAATAGCTTTGATAGATGTTGACGGACACAATTTCCCCAACCTGCCGCTGATGAAACTATCCGCATGGCATAAACGGCAGGGCGATAGTGTGGAATGGTATATACCGACGCAACACGGTTTTCCTCTTCCGCCTATGGATAAGGTATATATGTCAAAAGTATTCAGTTTTACTCCGGATTATCCTTACTATGTCAATGCAAAAGAGGTACATAAGGGTGGCAGTGGTTACTGTATCCGGCTTGAGGATGTGAAAGAAGTCTACGACACAGCAAAAGATACCTTGCTACCGCCGGAAATAGAGACAATTTATCCCGACTACGAAATATACTATGACAAGATACCAGAAGTCAAGAATACCGCCTACGGATTTCTGACGAGGGGATGCCCGAGAGGCTGTGAATTTTGCCATGTCGGGTGTAAAGAGGGAAGAAAATCTTATAAGGTTGCCGACCTTGATACCTTTTGGAGAGGGCAGAAAAACATTGTCCTGCTTGACCCGAACATAACCGCTTGTAAGGACTGGAAAGAGTTGTTCCAGCAGCTTATTGACAGTAAAGCATGGATTGACTTTTCGCAGGGATTGGACATCCGTACAATGAGCGGGGAAAAAGCAGAAATGTTAAAGAAGATGAAAATTAAGCAAGTACACTTTGCCTGGGACAGATACGAGGATAAAGAGATTATCATTCCGAAGTTTAAGATGTTTGCGGAACAGACCGGATGGGGTTATCAAAAAATGACTGTATATGTACTCTGCAATTTTAAGACGACATTTGAGCAGGATCTCGAAAGGATATATACATTACGCGACCTGGGATATTCGCCGTATGTGATGCTGTATGACAAAGGTGATATCCCGGCAGGACATAGGTTGAGGAAACTGCAAAGATATGTGTGTGGCAGACAAATTTTTAGGACTTGCAGGAGCTTTGAGGAGTATCAGAAAAATGAGAAGAAAGGCTGAGGTGCATGGAATGACTAGAAAAGAGATAACAGATTTTCTCGGAAATCTGTTGATAAAAGAAAAATTTTCCGGGTTAGGCAAGTATTGGGCGAGCGAGGTCAGCATCGACTACGGCACAACAGATGTAAAGCGCGTTGATTTTATGCAGTTTAAACCGGAGGGCGTGGTCGGTGGCGTGAGCGGAATCGAAAAGGGAATTTTTATCTGCTATGAAGTAAAAAGCTGCAAGGCTGATTTTGAAAGCGGTTTTGGCAGGAATTTCATCGGGGAGGAGAATTACTTCGTAATGCCGATGGCTACATACAAAGAGGTCATACATGATATTCCACATAACGTCGGTGTTTTGGTTCCGGTGCCGGTATATATAGATAAATACGAGGAATTTGAGAACCCCACGGAGTTATCAGAAGAACAAGAATGGAGACTGTACGCAATACGGAGCGCACGCCCGCAATTACGGACGCGGTCTATGGCAGAGCTGCTGTTTTGCATGTTGCGGAGCGGGAAATGAGAGATTGGAGGAAAATCAGATGAGAGCGGTAATAGAAATCAGCAAGGAAACAATGGACAGACTGGCAGAGGCTTTGGACTTGTCTCCTCTGTATGACGAGGATGGGGTTGACGAGGACGGTCTTGGTTATGCAATAAGGCTCCTGGTTGAGCAGTTATGCAGTTAAAAAAGGAGGATTTTGAAGTGAGCATGATTAGCGAACAGGTAAAGGAACTGAGGGAATATGCAGAATATTTAGACTGGGTCGGAGCGGAAAAGGTAATGAAAGCATTGATTACACAAGCTGCCGACACCATAGAAGCATTATCTGAAAAGCCGGCGGCGGCAAATATGGAGCGGTCGGAGAGATGCTACGGGAAAGAAAAGAAGTTAATTGAAGAACTAGCAGAGGAAATCGAAAATTGCTATGGAAGGGAAACTGAATTGTCCGAGAGGGCAAGGGATTATTTGTTAAAGACTGATTATGGCGGTGGATGGATTGCGTGTGAGGATAGGTTGCCAACAAAAGGAGGTTCATTTTTAGTGCAGTCAGATAGCGGAGAGATATTTTCTTGCGAATTTGATAGCATTACAGATGGATATAATAGTCCGTTTTGGTGTTGCAATGAAAAAATAGTAGCATGGCAACCCTTACCCGAACCATACCGCCCATAACCGCAAAGAAAGGAGAATCTATGAAAGAAAGCAAACTATCAGAGGAACTGCGGCATTGCTTAGAGGGTGACGGGTGCGGGAGCTGCGCTTACCATGAGCCAGAAACAAAGCTGACCTGCAGGGGATTGCTGCAAAAGGTGTATGAAGCAGTTAAGGAAATGGAGGATAGGAAGAATGGATAGATTGACATTATCAAATAATGAAATTCACACTGATGCCGGAATTTGGATATTAAAAAACGGAAATCCAAAAGAATTGATTTCTGATGATTGTGACGAGTACGAATACTTTAAAAAACTCGCAGAATACGAGGACTTGGAGGAACAAGGGAAACTGCGTATATTTCCATGTTCCATAGGCGATACGGTCTATCGAATTAACAAAGGAGCAAAACAACCCATAATACCATTGCAAGTTCTAAATTTCAAGATATTTAATAATAACTTGGTTGAAAGCTTCAAAATGGAATGTGTGGACGAATGGGACGCTGGATATTCCTATTATAAGACGGATATAGGGAGAGATGTATTTATCACACGACCAGAGGCGGAAGCAAAACTGAAAGGATGAGCGCATAGTGGATAAAAAAGAACTGGAGCAGTATTGCAAACTGAAAAAGGAAATCGGATATCTGCGGAATCGTTTGGACAGGCTATACGGAAGAGATATCCCGGTAGTAGCAGGGAAGGTGCAGGCATCGGAACGCTTCTATCCGTGTATCAGGAAGCATGTGTCAGTGCAGATGTATGAGCCGGCAGCAAACGATAAACTGAACGAGGCAATTGCCATTTTGGAGGAGCGGCAGCGGCGGTGTAGTGAAAAAATGCTGGAAGTGGAGCGGTACATAGACGGAATCGGGGACAGCGAACTTCGGCAGATATTCGGGATGCGGTACATAGAAGGGATGAAGTTACGGGAGATAGCAGATAAGGTAAACTTGGATTTGAGTGTTGTGAGTAAAAAAATTACGTCATACATTGAATTTGCAAACAATGCAAAAAAATCCGTGTTATAATTTAAAATGAGAGAAATGTATAAAGTTATCCTCCTGAGATGAAGGACCCCGGCATAAGGTAATTATACTTTGCCGGAGTTCTTTTGTAATGAATCAGGCAGCGGAGGGGAGACATAGCAGTCGATTTTCTACAGAAAATAGAAAAAAATGGAAAAAACCTTTACTTTTTTTGTGAAAATGGTATACTAAGAGTGTAAAGAATATCCTTCTGATGAGTATAACAGAACTTAAAGAAGGGCTATAAGCGTTACGACTACACAAAATGAGGAGGTAAAGGGTATGCCAAAAGTAAGTTATGTGGAGAAAACGATTTTTGAGCGCGAAGGATTTAAAGTTAATTTTATTCAGAATGGAAGAAATGTAAGAGATGAGGTAGATTTGCCTTATAATTATAACGCAGTATATCAGACAAAAAATTATTCCAATGTTACAAATTTTAAGGAAAAGTTAAAAAAGCAGTTTCCGGGATATGATTTTATAGTCTATGACGGAGACGGAAAGAAAGCAAGAGGCAATATGTTGCTTGGCAATTTGCGTGACACATACATAAAAGAACAGTAGTTAATTTATTTGATATATAGAATAGACACAAAGCCAGGACAGCACCTATAGCAGAGGGTGCTTTTCTTATACCCGTTTTCAGAAAGAAGGTGAGTCTATGGCATTAACGCCAAAGCAGAAAAAATTTGCTAATGAATATCTGATAGACCTTAATGCCACTAGAGCATATAGGGCGGCATACCCCGCTGTAAAGAAGGATGAAACGGCAGCGCAGGCCGGAAGTAGAATGTTGAGAAATGTCAAGGTATCAGAGTATATCGAAAAGCGTATGAAAGAACGTGAAAAGAGAACGGAGATTACACAGGACAGGGTGCTTAAAGAGATTGCAGGCATAGCATTTTCTAAGGCGTCGGACTATGCAAAGGTAATCGAGCGGCAGGCAACGGTTATGAGAAAAGATGGTACGGAGATTCCGCTATATGACAGCGAAGGTAAGCCGATTCTCGTACAAGATGTGCAGCTGGAACTGACAGAAAACCTTACTGAAGAACAGGTGCGGGCAATTGCCTGTATTAAGAACGGAAAGTACGGTATCGAAGTGGTGCAATGTGATAAAGTACGGGCGCTTGAACTTTTGGGTCGGCATCTTGGTATTTTTAAGGACAAGGTACAGCTGACCGGATTGGAAACGGAACAATCGAAGCTAGAAGATATTATCAAGCAGATGCGTGGTGATGGGTAATGAGCGCGGAGCGATTGGTGCTTTCTGATAAGTACAAGGCATTTCTGCGGTGTGATGCTCCCGTGGAGTTCTTGGAGGGGACTACCGCCGCCGGCAAAACCACCGTCGGGCTGTTTAAGTTTATGTTGAAAGTGGCGGAGAGCAAAAAGAAGCTTCACATTATAGCGGCAAAAGATACCGGGACTGCTGAAAAGAATATCATCAATAAAGACCTTGGTATACTGGATGATTTCGGAGTGCTGACAGACTACAACGGAAACGGAACTAAGGACGATAAGATACCGCATATTCTGCTTCATACTTCCAGTGGTGACAAAACAGTATATGTCATGGGCTACGGAGATAAAAAGAAGTGGCAGAAGGCTCTTGGAGGTCAGTACGGATGTCTGTATATTGATGAGATTAACACGGCAGATATTGAGTTTGTCCGTGAAGCAGCTATGCGGTGCGATTACCTGCTGGCAACGCTAAATCCGGATGACCCGGACTTACCTGTCTATAAGGAATACATTAATTGCGCAAGAACTCTTCCGCAATGGAAGCGGGAAACACCGAAAGAGATATTAGATGAACTAAAGGAAGAACCAAAGCCGGGATGGGTGCATTGGTTCTTTTCTTTTGAGCATAATTTGGGATTACCAAAAGAAAAGTTAGAACAAATCATTACGAATACACCGAAAGGAACAAAGATATGGAAAAATAAAATAGAGGGGTTACGCGGGAAAGCAACGGGGCTTATCTTTCCGAATTTCGACCGGAAAAAGAATGTTGTTACCGCTGCATGGGTAAAGCAACAGATGGCAGCGGGAAAGTTAAAATTTAAAAAGTTTTCGGCCGGATTGGATACGTCTTATTCAGCAAAGTCACCGGATACAATTGCGATGGTGTTTCAGGGGACCACGGAATGCCGCAAGCTGATAACTCTTTCTGAAAAGGTGTATAGTAATGCAGACCTGTCAATTCCGCTTGCGCCTTCTGATACTACGGTAAAATTTATTGCATTTTTGGAACAGTGCAGGAAGGAATGGGGTTTTGCAAAAGATGTGTTTATTGATTCAGCAGATCAGGCAACGATTACCGAGCTGCGGAAGCACAAACGCTTACACGGAAGCATCTACAATTTTATTGACGCATACAAAGCGCTTGGAATTATGGATCGTATCAAGCTACAACTCGGTTGGATAGAGCAAGGCTGTTATTTGGTTGTAGAGGATTGCCAGGAACATATAGCGGAACTGGAAAAGTATAGCTGGAAAGAGGATAAGGATGAGCCGGAAGATCGGAACGACCACACAATAAATGCAGGCCAGTATTCTTGGATTCCATATAGGAATTTGATTGGATTTGAGGAGGAATAAAGCAGGAATGAGGTTGATAAAGCAGATGAGTGAAAGCATTAAGAGGGGTATCAGAAACTGGTTGCAGATACAACCAACAGCAGGAACGACAATCCAAATTAACGAAGTCATTGATTTTGAATTAACAGCTATCCGGAATCGCATTTGGTATCGCGGCGACGGAAACGAATTGGAGCAGTTCTACCAACAGTCTGCTGAATATGCGGACAAGTATAAATTCTGGACGAGCAGATGTACGCCGGGAATGGAGATGCGAAAGATTCACACCGGCTTACCTGCATTGATTGTTCGGACTTTATGTTCGATTGTACTAAGCGACATGAATGACTTCCAATTTGAAAATAAACTGCAGGAGGATATATGGAAAGAAATTGAGAAAGAGAATAAGTTTAGAAAAGCATTGGAGCGTTCGCTAAAGGATGTGCTGTGCATTGGTGACGGTGCATATAAGGTCACAATTGACACAGAAGAAAGCGAATATCCGATTCTGGAATGGTATCCGGGGGACAGGATAGAGATTGTGCAGCGGAGAGGACGGTTAAAGGAAGTGGTATTCAAAACACCACTTTCGTATAATCGGCAACAATATATTCTCTATGAGCATTACGGATACGGCTATATCAGAAATGAGTTATACCTCGGGGATACGCAGGTAGATATTAAGACATTGGAAGCAACGAATAATATCAGCGACTGGAATTTTAACAAGAGCATTATCCTCGCGGTTCCGCTTAAAGTCTATGAAAGTGCAAAATATGAGGATAGAGGTGGTTCTATATACGAGGGGAAGCTGGACAGCTTCGATGCGCTTGATGAAACATGGAGCCAGTGGATGGATGCATTGCGTTCGGGCAGAGCTAAGGAATATATTCCGGAGTGCTTTTTGCCGAGAAATCCGATGACAGGCGAAGAATTGCGGCCGAACCACTTTGATAACCGTTACATAAAGACAGATTCTGATATGTCAGAGAAAGCGCAGAATAAAATTGACGTGGAACAGCCTGCGATACCACATGAAAGCTATTTGGCAAGCTATGTTACAGCGCTTGACCTGTGTTTGCAGGGGATTATTAGTCCGTCTACGCTTGGCATAGATATGAAAAAGTTAGATAATGCGGATGCGCAGAGAGAAAAGGAGAAAGCGACGCTTTATACAAGAAATGCGATTGTTGAAACATTGCAGGAAACATTACCGGAGCTGATTTCGATTTGCATTAACGCATACTACATGTTGCTGAATAAACCGATAGAGGAAATCAAGGTAACGGTACCGTTCGGTGAATATGCAAATCCCTCTTTTGAAAGTCAGGTGGAAACGCTGTCGAAAGCACGGCCGGGTGTTGCGATGATGAGTATTGAAGCTCAAGTGGATGAATTATATGGAGATAGCAAAGACAGCCAGTGGAAAGCGGAAGAAGTAGCCAGACTAAAAGCGGAGCAGGGCATTGTTGAAATGGATCATGTGGAAGTTTCGAAGGATGGACTTTCGATTCGTGGACAGGAGGAAATAAATGCAAATAAAGATAATGAACCGTCTGTACCAGATGGGACGAAAGCAGTATGAGGGATTATTGCAGACAGCAAGTGAGCAGGTTCCGTTTGGTATTTACGCGGTGGAAAAAGGTGAGTATGCAGAACTGAGGAATGATAAATGCCATAGCATAACGCAGTTAAAGGCTTTGACACGGCAGTTTAAAGCACAGGGATTTAAGGTGTTGTCGAACGGAAGGTGATGAAGGTGCCGCGACACCAAAATGAAGAATATGATTTTACGAAAGCATTTCAGGCAATTGAGGATGAACTGATGGCATCCATGATTCGTAATATGAGCCGCCATCGCGCCGAGGAAACCAAGGAAGGGATTGAATGGAGTCAATGGCAGGCAGAGCAGCTGAAGGCACTGGAAAAGTATAAGAGGGACAACCAAAAGAAGTATACGAAGCAGTTCAAATCTATCAATAACCAGATAGAGGCGCTTATTCGGCAGGCAAAGAAAGAGGGCAGTATGTCGCAGGAGATAGCCATATTAAAGGCTATCAAGGGTGGATTTAAGGGATTTAAGAAAATATCAGCAACTATGAGCGGTCAGTTTTTTGCTTTGAATGAGCGAAAACTGGAAGCATTAGTTAAGGCAACTACGGACGATATGAAAAAAGCGGAGATGGCGGTGCTGCGTATGGCAAATGACAGATATCGTAAGGTCATTTTCAATGCACAGGTATATGCAAACACTGGGGCGGCAACCTATGAGAAAGCCGTTGATATGGCAACAAAGGACTTCTTGGCAGCGGGGCTGAACTGTGTGGAGTATAAAAACGGTGCCAGACATACTCTGTCAGATTATGCCGATATGGCAATCCGCACCGCGAGCAAGAGGGCATATTTACAAGGAGAAGGCGTTAAACGGCAAGAGTGGGGAATCTCAACCGTGATTATGAATAAACGCGGCAATCCGTGTCCGAAGTGTCTGCCTTTTGTCGGAAAGGTGCTGATTGATGATGTATGGAGCGGCGGAACCAAAAAGGATGGTAAGTATCCGTTGATGTCCGCTGCAATATGTGCAGGGCTGTATCATCCACGCTGTAAGGATAGTCATACAACATACTTTCCGGGGATATCTACGGCGGATGATACCTGGACGAAGGAAGAACTGGAAGCGGTAGAAAAAGCCGCTAAGAAAGATGCCGAACAACAATATGTTAAGCGCCAGATGGAGCGGAACAGACGACTCGCGAAGTATTCACTTGACAAAGAGAATAAAAGGCAGTATCAGGAAAAGGCAGATTCAATAGAAAAATCTTTGGAAAAAATCAGTTTTACTGATGTGACAGATGATTGGAAGAAAAATGCAACGCCAAATAGTCATAATATTGTAGATTTACAAGAATATGCAGTGGAAAATGTTACATATAGGGTAGACGGAAAGCATGTTATACTCGATTATGCGGAAAATGAAAGACATATAGCAGAGTTACTTGAAAAACATCTTGGTGGAGAGATTGGGATGGTTCCGAGGGTGATGTACCCTAAAAATATATCGACTCCGGATTATATTTTTAGAGGCGAAAGGTACGATTTAAAGTCACCGACCGGGTCAAGTGATAGTGTACTCTACAGTTTGGTAAAGAGAAAGAAAAAGCAGGCCAGCAATTTTATATTTGATATATCATCCTGCCCGTTAGATAAATCTGATATATTGGCACAGGCTCAGAAACTCTTTTTGAATAATCATACTGATTTTATAAACAGAGTAATTATCATAAAAGGAGATAACATCATAGCAATTTATGAAAGAAACAAAAAATAAGAAGCAATCTCCCAACACAGAGGCGTCAGGTATTGCTTCTTATTTTGTAAGATATCTTGCTTACATTATATCATTATATGTATTAGAAGTCAATATTATTAATCAGACTTTATGCAGAATAGCGCAAATGTATTGAAAAATACTTCCCGCGTATCATATTATGGGAAATTGCACCGGTGCAACAACAATATGATTAAATCAGGACGCGAAATAGCGTCTTTTTTTAATGCTCCAAACACGATAAGAGCTTAAAATGTGCGTGACCGGCGACACCGAAGACAATGGATTTTACAGGGCGACACCCTTAAAACGGAAAGGAGTAACCATGAAACAAAAATTTTCTATGAAGTTACAGTTTTTTGCAGAAGAAGAGGCGGAAACTGAATCTTCTGCAACACAGGTACCGGAAATTGATTATGCTAAGATTCAGCAGATGCTTGACGGAACACTTGCAGCGAAGGAAGATACGGCGTTAAAGGCCTATTTTAAACAGCAAGGGCTAAGTCAGGAAGAGGCAGAACAGGCGATGTCTGCTTTTAAGGCGGAAAAGGCAAAGAATCAGCCGGATGTCATTGCATTACAGAACCAGAATGCGCAGGCACAGGCGGCATTACAAAGAACACGGATTGAGAATGCGGCAATGATGGAAGCTGTGGAACTGGGATTGAATGCAAAAACCATTCCATATGTTCTTAAACTGGCTGATTTCAGTCAGGCGGTCGGGCAGGATGGAAAAATCAATAATGAAACTGTAAAGAACGCTTTAAGTAAGGTGCTGGAAGACCTTCCGGCGTTAAAACCGCAGCCGGAGCAGTCAGCAGGTTTTGTACAGGTAGGGGCTGGTGCAGACAGCCAGTCGCAGGTACAGGAGGATGCCTTAAAGAAAGCATTCGGGCTCTAAAGAAAGAGAGGATTAACACATGGCAGTATATGAGTATGCAACCACATTTACACAGCTTTTACAGAAGAAGTACGAAAAGGAGTTATGCTCCGATGCACTTGCACAGAGTAATCAGCAGGTGAAATTCCTTAACGCACAGACGATTAAGCTTCCGAGGATGGCCGTATCCGGTTATAAGGACCATACCCGTACACCGGGATTTAATTCCGGTACGCTCTCCAATGGCTGGGAAGCGAAGAAGCTGGAGCACGACAGAGATATTGAGTTTTTTGTTGATCCGATGGATATTGACGAAACAAACCTTACCTTGTCTGTTGCCAATATTCAGAATACCTTTGAAACGGAACAGGCAATTCCGGAAAAGGATTCCTACCGTTTTTCAAAGCTTCATGCAGAACTGACTGCATTCAGCGGCAGAATTGATACTACAGTTATTGACGCGGCAAATTTTCTTGAAGCATTTGACACTGAGATGGCAATTATGGATGAAGCAGGGGTGCCGGAGGAGGGACGTATCCTATATGTTACTCCGACTATGAGAAAGATTGTCAAAGAGGCAGAGGGCATTCAGCGTGTTATGACAGTAACTACCCCGGCAACGATTAACCGGAAGGTACATTCCTTGGATGATGTCACAATCAAGATGGTGCCGGCGGCGCGTATGAAAACGAAGTATGATTTCACAGACGGCTGTGTTGCAGCAGTAGATGCAAAGCAGATTAACTGGATTCTGATTCATACATCCTGTGTAGTATGCCGCGATAAGTATAGCTATATTAAGCTGTTTACTCCGGGTACCGATTCCAGAACCGCGGATGGATATCTGTATCAGAACCGCTGCTTTGGGGATCTGTTCCTGTTGGAAAAGAAGGTTGATGGCTGTGCAATGAATGTAAGCGCATAAGGAGGCAGATTATGAGAGCAGTAAAAGCAAACAAATCTTATACGATTGATGAAACGCAGAAAAAACACTATCAGGAAGCAGGTTTTGATATTATCGACGAGAATGGTGCCGTGATTTCCTATGGCAGAGGAAAAAAGGTGTCATATGAGGAGTATGCCGCATTAAAAAAGAAATATGACATCTTGATGGAAAAGAATGCCAGTGAGGCGGACGGTAATGGTGACGAGGAGACGGTAAGTATCCTGAAGGCATACGCCGAAGAACACGGAGTTGATATCGGACGCAGTTCCAGCGTTGCCGGAATCGTAAAGAAGATTAAGGAGCAGATGCCGGAAGGCAGTGGGCAGGATGTATAGCTCATATGTTACACCGGAGTATTACCGGGAGATATACAAAGGCAGCGTTATTCCCGAAACGGAGCAGGAAAAAGCATTGACACAGGCAAGCAGACACATTGATTCTCTGACTTATAACCGAATTGTGGGGCGGGGAATATCTGCCCTGACAGAGTTTCAACAGGATATTGTCAGGGAAGTTATATGCGAGCAGGCAGACTTTGAATGCGAGAATGCGGATGAAATCAATATGGTGTTGTCCGGTTATAGTATCAATGGTGTATCGGTACAATTTGGAAGCGCATGGAACGTTTTCACGGACAAGGGAATTGCCATGCGGCGGGATGTGTATGCGCTGCTGTCACAGAGCGGGCTATGCTGCCGGTTAGCGAGGTGATTTTGTGAAATATCCATGTTTGGTTCCAAAGCAGCTTTGCAAGACATCCGTTCATGTGCATTTGGAATCAGAAGAGTTAAATACTCTGGGAATGCCGAAACGGATACTGGATGTTGACCTGCTGTGTAATTTTCAGGACAGCGCAAAAACAATTCTGACAACGGAAAAGAAGTTGGTACAGATAACCGGGACGGCATTATTCCAAGGGGATATCGCACCGGATTTTCCGACTTTAAGCGGCGGGACGATGACGGTATTCGGTGAGGAGCGCCACATTGAGCAGGGGATGAAAGCGAGGAATCCAGATGGTACGGTGAATTACTGCAGATTGGAATTTATATAAAAATGTCTTGACTTTAAATTGACTTCATGGTATATTAAAAGTGTTAAATAACTTCAATATGACTTCAAATAGAAAGGAGATGATAAGTTGAGCATTAAAACCTTTACGTTGCGATTGACAGAGGAGCAGTTGGATTACATCGGTGAAAAGGCAAAGGAAATCGGAGTAAGCAAGAACGATTACATCCGAAGGTTGATTGATGGAGATATTCGGGCGGATAAGCAGGACAAAATCTTGCAGGAAATTATCGAAATCAAAAAAATGATAGAAAGTGGGTTGCCTTAATTAAGAATTGGATTATAACTGAAAATTTATCAAAAGTACCAAATATTGAAAGTGGATATGGATGTTGTTATGCAGTGAAAATACCAGTAATTCAAGGAGTTTGTTTGCTGAAAATAGGAGCAACAAGTGAGCCGAAAGCAAGATTACAAAATATCGGTAAAAGGGGAACAATTTTTTGCATATCTCCGTACTGCTTAAATTATTGGAGAAATGAAGAAATATTACATGATTATTACAAAAAGTATCGACTTCCACCAAGACCACATAAAGGCGTATAAGCTGAATTGTTTAATATAAGTCTTGTTTACTCATTTCAGACAATGCCTGATTTGGTATACGAAACAAAGAAATAGAGCGTTGCCCGACTGACAATCAAACAAACGCTCTATCACTCACAGAGAAGTTTCCCTGTATGAATATTGTAACATATGCGGAGACCTCTTTCAAGTATCAAATTTGAAAGGAGTTTTTATTATGGCAAAAGTAAAGAATACTATGGAGTTAGTTAAAAAATCTATTGGCCATATTGATTCTAACTATACTATGTATGCAGGAAATATTAAGGATATCATGGAAGCAAGTGAAAATGGTTATGACTTAATCTGTAATGGTTTTCGTTTTGGTTATATGCAGGGGATGAAAGCTGCTAAATCAGAAATGAAGAGAGGCGGTGTTGCCAATAGTTGAACAGGAGGTTTGGAAGGATATTCCAGGGTATGAAGGATTGTATCAGGCAAGTACGGGTGGAAGAATAAAGAGCTTACAAAGAAACTGCCGCCATAGTAGTGGAATTGGTTACAGAAAGGTAAGAGAAAAAATATTATGTTCATTTATACAAAAAAACGGGTATGTATATGTAACTCTTAGCAAAGACGGGAAGTCGAAAACACACAGATTGCATAGAATAATTGCAATGACTTTCTTGGAAAATCCATATAATCTAGCAGAAGTGAACCATAAAGATGAGAACAAACAGAACAATAGTGTTGGAAATTTGGAATGGTGTTCAAATTACTATAATCAAAATTATGGAACGCATCAGAAGAGAAATTCGGAAAGCAGTAAGATTCCAGTTCTTCAGCTTGACCTAAATGGGAATTTGATAAAAAAATGGGATTCAGCCGATGATGCAGGAAAGCAGCTTAATATTTACCCACAAAATATAGGAAAGTGCTGCAAAAAGAAGATAAAAACAGCATACGGATGTAAGTGGGAATATGAAACGAGAGCATAGGGCTCTCGTTTTGTTTTGAAAGGGGGTGATAGAAATGAAAGTAAGTTCAACAGTAAAACTGAATATGGCGCGGATTAACCACCTATCGCAGACGGCGGTTACGGCATTGGAAATGACAGCCGAAGAATTACATACGGAAATTGAACAGGCACAGGTAATGCCAAGGGATACCGGAACAATGCAAAATGAAAGTACGTTTGTGGATTGTAGTGAATCCGCAAATGGAAAGGTTAGTATTGTTACCAGTACGCCGTATGCCCGCAGACTTTTTTACCACCCTGAATATAATTTCCAAAAGGATAAGAATCCAAATGCGAAAGGCAGATGGTTTGAAGACTGGATGAAAGGTGGTAAGTATGCGGATTTTGCTGCGAAGACCTTTCGGAATTTGTTTAAACGATTGGGAGGTGTCTGATGCTTACATTAATGGATATCCGGCAGTATATTTCCAATTTTGGCATTGTGACCGACGATAACGTGTATATCGGCAAACTGGATAATAAAAAGCAAAAGTCCATTGGCGTATATCCGAGAGGAGGAACCGGACCGCCGGTTGTGGCTCTTGGAGGAGCCTCATCGTATGACCGAAAAGCAGTATCGCTTCTGCTTCATTGGAACAAAAATCCGGATGAAACGGAAAAAACAGCTTATATGTTGTTTGAGAAGCTAAGAGAGGTATCCAATATTACAATCGGGACTGCCGAAGTTCGTAGTATTATGCTTATGGTTCCTGAACCGCAGAGCGTTGGAACGGATGATAGTGGCGTGTACGAGTATGTAATATGGATTGATTTTGTTTACGGAAAGGAAAGATGATAGTATGAACGGAAAAGTATTCCCGGTACATAACAATAAGTTTAAGTTTGGTACGAACGGACTTGAAAGCACAGAGGCAGAGATGATGACGCCATCTGACCTTGAAAATTTTGCTCCGGCCATCGACAGTACGGTAGAGGAATGGTATGCGATGGATGCGGAAGGTTGGGCAAAGGCGGCAATGACCGGAAAGAAACTCGGGTTTTCTTTCAGTGGGAAGCGGTGCGTGGGTGATATTGGCAATGATTATATTGCCGGGCTTGCATGGAAGTTTGGCAATGATGTAATGACAAAGTTTGAATGGACCATGGTATCCGGAGCAAAGCTGTCGTTTGATTGCATGGTGAATGTGACGACGCCGGGTGGCGGCGATACTACAAACTTAGATAAGCTGGAGTTTGAGATTGTCTGTTACGGAAAACCGGCTTTTACCCCGGCGGCAATATAGTAATTCCGGAAGAAATTGCCGCAGAAACAGAACCGGAAGTAAAGGAAGATAGTATAGCAATGGAAAATGCGCTCGGGGAATAAATCCGGGCGCATTGCTTATGAAAGGAGTATGAACAATGGCAAATGTACTTGATATTACGGATAAACTGAAATTTGAGGAAAGCCCGAAGCTGGTAGTTAAGGGCAAGGAAATCAGAGTGAAGGACGATGCACCGACGATGCTCAGAGTAATGGCTTTAATCGGTGCTGATCCGAAGCCCACGGACATTGTGGCGGCATATGAAGAGATTTTTGACGAGCAGGCAAGGAAAGTCATTGAGGAATTGCGTATCAATTTCCGAGGTCTTGTTGTTTTGATTCAGTCTGCAATTGAACTGGTTGTTGGCACACCCAGCTGATGGAGAAGGGGAAAGTTTCTACGATTTGTTTGACGACTGGGATTTAATTGTTTCGAGCTTTCTGACACAGTATGGGCTGCGTATTCGTACTAAGGACTTTGAAACGGTTTCGTGGGATGAGTTTAAATCGCTGCTTGCCGGAATTGCTCCGGAAACACCACTCGGAAGAATCGTGGCAATCAGGGCAGAAACAGACAAGGAAGTAATCAAGCATTTCAATAAGGAGCAGATGAGAATATATGATGAATGGCGGAAGAAGGCTGCAGATGCTATTACCCCGGCGGATTATGATAAGGAAATGGTAAAGCTGGAAATGATGTTTGCGGCAATGTGCGGAGGTGGTTAAAATTGAAAAAATGACACATCGAAAAGAAAAAGTCAGATGTCCTTATTGCGGGCACCCGGTTAACGCAATGAAAAGTACGGATGCCCGCTGTGAGGGTATTTTTTTTAAGTGTAAGAACAAGGATTGTAAAAAAGAATTTGAATTGAAAATCTAAGACGCTGTGCCGATGTGCCTGTCTTAATTGTAAAGGCAGGCGAGAAAAGTGGCAGATAGTGTTGGACAGATTGGACTTGACCTTGTAGTAAATAAAAATGGATTTGATAAGCAGATGAAGGGAATACAGTCTGTTGCCAAAAAGGCGGCAGTGGTGCTTGCATCTGCTTTTGCAGTAAAGAAGATAATCGATTTTGGTGCAGAGTGTATTGAACTCGGTTCCGATTTGCAGGAAGTACAGAATGTGGTTGACGTTACCTTTCCGTCACTGTCAAAGCAGGTAGACACCTTTGCGCAGAACGCAGCTGCATCTTTCGGATTGTCGGAAACAATGGCAAAGAGGTTTACTGGCACCTTCGGATCCATGGCAAAGGCGTTTGGTTTTAATGAGCAGGCAGCCTATGAAATGTCTACTGCATTAACAGGTCTTGCCGGTGATGTGGCATCGTTTTATAACATCAGTCAAGATGAAGCCTATACAAAGCTGAAGTCTGTATTTACCGGTGAAACTGAGAGCTTGAAAGACCTGGGTGTAGTAATGACGCAGACAGCCCTCGACAGTTTTGCCATGGCGAAGGGGTATGGTAAAACAACCGCGGCAATGAGTGAAGCAGAGAAGGTTGCGCTACGATATGCCTTTGTCCAGGAACAGTTATCGACGGCGTCCGGGGATTTTATCCGAACTTCTGACGGTTGGGCGAATCAGGTACGTGTCCTGAAACTGCAATTTGACAGTCTAAAAGCGACGATTGGACAGGGGCTTATCAATGTACTAACGCCGGTATTGCAGCTGATAAATAGTCTTATTCCGAAGGTGCAGGCATTAGCGAACTCTTTTAAGACGCTGACAGAAGAGCTGACCGGGAAAAAGGGAGAGTCGCAAGCAGCGATAGTTGCCGCGGATGCCCAAATTGCTACCGGGGCTGTCGGAGATATGAACGACGAGCTGAAAAAAACGGGCAAGGGTACAACCGGAATCGATGAGTTAAATATTATTAGCGATACTGAGGGAAAGTCCTCTTCTGGAAGTAGCGGTGCAGATACAGGTGTTTCTGATACAAGTAAGGAATTGAATGCAGGCGGAGCTGCAGTAGAGGAGTATGAAAGAAAGCTTGGAGGACTGGCAGGGGCATTCAATAAGCTTACGGAAACTTTTCAGCAAGGTTTCTTCAAAGTCATTGATACAAGTGCGCTTGACGGCATAAAAGGGTCATTGGCCGGAATAAGGACAGAAATGGAAGGTCTGTTCTTAGACGTTGATGTTCAGGCAGCGGCAGGAGGCTTTGTATCTTCCATTGTAACAGTGTTAGGGGCTTCTGTAGGGAATATTGGCACGGTAGGGAGTAGTATCGCTTCTAATCTGTTTGGAGGGATTCAGTTATATCTCCAGCAGAATAGCCCGTTTTTAAAGGAAACGCTGGTTTCGCTGTTTGATATCAGGGAACGTGCAGGAGAAATCCAAACAAATCTTATGACGGCACTGTCCTATGTGTTTACGGTATTTCAGACGCCGGAGGCACAGCAGATTACGGCTGATATCATTGGGATATTCTCGGATGCATTTTTAGGAATCACAGAGTTATCGGCGTTGTTTGGGACCGATGTTTTTAGTCTGATAACTGCACCATTTATCGAGAACAAGGAACTAATCCAGACTACTTTGTCGGATACATTTTCTGCCGTTGAGCCGATTCTGTCAGAGACTAAGGAGATTGTAGATGATGTATTCCTTGCAATTAAGCAGATTTATGATGAATCAGTAGCACCTGTAATAAGCTCATTTAAAGAGGGATTTACAGAAATAGCTGAAAAGCTGCTTACCGTATGGAATGAGTACGTGCTGCCGATTGTAGATAAATTTTCGAAGAAATTTGAGGAGTTTAGGGAAAACTCCTTAAATCCTTTGATTGAAAAGTTTAAGGAGTTTTTCGAAAAAGTATCGGAAGCCATTATTTCTGTGTGGGAAAATTTCCTGAAACCGTTTGTAACATGGTTTATTGAAACTATGGCACCGGTGATTAGTGGTGTTATTAGTGTTTTAATTGATACATTTTTTCTGTTATGGGACGGAATTACTAAAGCAGTCGGATTTATTCTTGATGCGCTTGGTGGATTAGCAGATTTTATTTCCTGTGTGTTTAAAGGTGAATGGGAAGAGGTATTTACTGGTATCAAGGAGTTCTTTAGTGATATATGGGACGCTATTATAGAAACCATAACCACTGTTCTGGATACCATTGGAGGCGTTCTGGATACTGCGCTTCAAGCAATTAAGGAGTCATGGGAAGCGGTATGGGACGGTATAAAAAGGTTCTTTTCAAATATATGGGATACCTTATCTGAAACCGTACAGGAGAAATTTAATGGCATCAGAGATTTTATTTCGGAAATTATGACAACGATAAGGTCAACAATTTCGACGGTGCTTAATACAATACGGACAAAATTCAGCAATGTATTTACGAACATTAAGAACACAGTAAAAAGAATTTTTGACGGGATGTGGGGAGCAATTAAGGGCGTTATCAACAGTATACTTGGAGGCATTGAAAAAATGGCGAACGGAGTTGTGAAAGGCATTAACAAGGTTATAGGTGCCATGAACGGGTTTTCTTTTGATATCCCTGACTGGGTTCCGGTTCCGGGAATGAGGGGTAAGACGTTCGGTTTTAATATTCCGAAGTTAAATGAAGTAACAATCCCGAGATTGGCGCAGGGCGGATTTGTAAAGGCAAATACGCCGCAATTAGCCATGATTGGAGATAACCGGAGATACGGCGAGGTGGTCGCACCGGAAAATAAGCTGCAGGAGATGGTGGATAAAGCTGTGGCAATGGCTTCAGGGAGCAATTTGTCAGACCAGTATCTTGCTATGGTGATTGAATTGCTTAAACGTATTATTGCATTAATTGAGGGGCTTGATTTGACGGTATCGCTAGATGTTCGCGAAATCCGGAATAAGCTGAAAGAATTGGAAGGGCGCAGCGGTTACAGCTTTACGTAGGAGGTGAGCGAAATAAACGCACTGATAACAATCAATAAAAAAGAATTTCCCGCGCCGGATATGGGAATGGAGTTTATTGTGGCAACAACAGTCTCCGATGGAAAGAATGCCAATGGGGAATTTGTTGGGCAGAAGGTAGGGCGTGACCAGTATAAAGCAGATGCGCTCATATGGCATCGGTTGTCCGCAGAGGTATGGGCGGAAATGTTGCAGGAGTTTGAGCGGTTTGTAGTGATTGCACGTATTCCGGATATGGTGCATAATAGCTGGCTCACGATCCGGATGTACCCGGGTAACCGTTCCGCCACTCCCGCGGAAATCAATCCTATAACCGGATTACCGAGTATGTACCATAATTGCAAAGTGAATTTGGTGGATTGTGGGGTGATTGAGTAATGCAGATGGTAAGCGACGCATATAAGCGTGCCATGAAAGACTCTTTTCGTGGCAGAACCTTTGTGTCTGCTACGGTCGGCGTGGTAAATCAGGAAGCACAAAAGTCGGCGGAGGTGGCGCAGAGTGAAAAATGCACTTATTTCTCAGATTTGCGTAAGCCTTTTGAAAATTATACGGCAATAGAATGTTATGCAACCTGCGAACAGGACTATGCTGCCGTTGATGGCACCATGTTTTTTCTTCCAAGGCAACGGAGGGATGTTGTGCTGAATCAAGGGATTGTGACAGAAGAGCTTTCGGGAAGCATAGAGATATGCTTTCCGAAAGCTGTTGATATCAGAGGACTCACGTTGGAGTTTGGAGCTACTTATCCGGTGGACTTTTCGATTGTGGCAGACAGCGGGACGGTGACGGTAACAGGGAATAGTTCAGAACGGTATATTACAGATGAAATTTTTACCGGAGTAACGTATTTACGAATAGTGCCGGAAAGTATGAGCAACGGACAAGGGCGGCTCCACCTGCACGGAATCACAATGGGAACGGGGATTTATTTTGATAATAAAAGGCTGAAATCCCTTGTAAAACATGAATATATCAGCCCCATTATGGCAGAGCTTCCGACAATTGATGTTACGGTTACTGTTGAAAATAGAAATCGGGAATTTGACATCGAAAACGTAGAAAGCGCTGTGAATTTTTTGGAAATCGGACAGAGTGTCAGTATCCGGTACGGTCTGGAACTGGAAGATGGTACTACGGAGTGGCTCCCTGGTGGAAATTTAGTGCTGCGTGAATGGTCTGCAGATGATGAAGTAATGACATTTACGGCATCCGACAGGTTTGATGATATGAACGGCATTTATCAAAAGGGGCAATTTTATTCAAATGGTATCAGTCTGTATGATTTGGCGTTGGATGTACTTGCCGATGCGGAAATTGATAGTCGCGGTTACTGGATAGACCCCTATCTTAAAGGGGTATCAGTGAATAATCCCATGCCGGTTATTACGCATAAGGAGGCTTTGCAGCTGATTGCAAATGCCGGAAGGTGCGTGTTGTATCAGGGAAGCGAGGGAGTAATTACGATAAAATCCTCCTTTGTACCAGAGGTCAGCGTAAATTCTGATAATGCTGCTTATTATAGCCGCGTGGAAGACATTTGGGACGGAAGTAAGAAAGCGGAGTATGCAGTAACAGGACAGAATGCGAGTACGGTAGATGGAATGCAGGTTTTCCTTCCGAGAGAAGGTGAATTTATGGAGGTCGGATATGTTTCTGAAAGCCTGGCAGATGCAGAAGGAAACTTCGTTACGGCGCCATCTATTACAATGCTGCTTGAGGCGGCATATAAGTGTTTTGGTCTTACGTTGGAATTTGGAGGGAATCAGCCGAAAGAAGTATGCTTCATGGCTTATCTTTCAGGTGAACTAAAAGAGGAATATCTGGTACAGATATCTGATAAAACGGTTGTAATCAGCCACGAATTTCCAGAGTTTGACCGTCTTTTGCTGAAGTTTACCAAAGGAAGTCCGAATAACCGAGTAAATCTGCAAAATTTGTTTTTGGGTGAAAGGACGGACTATACGTTGACTTACGGAGCGGAACTTACGAAAACTCCGAAGGGGATACAGCTTTCGAAGGTTAAGGAAGTACAGGTGACACGAAATCTGTATACTCCGGAAGCGAATGTCAAAGAACTGGCAAAAGAAATTATAAGCAAGGATGGAACTTATGTATTTACCTTTGGAAGCCCGGTCTATAATCTGTCCTGTAACGCTTCCGGCGCAGAAGTAACGATTATAGAACAGGGCTGTTATTATGCGGCTGTTGAAGTTTCCGGCAGTACGGGAGCATCTGAACTGGTAGTGAGTGGCAAGGAATATACAGTATCTCAGGCAAAGGTAAGTTATGGAATTGGAGATGCGGGACAAATTAAGGAGTGGAATAATCCGTTGATTTCAGACTCGGATCATGCCGTCGATGTTGCAGAATGGCTGGGAATGTATTTTGCATCAGACCGGGAGTATGAGTTGCAGTACCGGGGAGAGCCGCGACTTGCAGGAAATGATTTGGCGTATCTCGAAAATAGATATGTGGCAGGTATGATGGTTCAGATTTATGAACATATGCTTAATTTCAATGGTGCACTTAGCGGGACAATAAAGGCAAGGAGGGTTGTAGATGTGGCAAACACCTAAAACGGATTGGAAACCGACAGATTTTTTTAATGTGGAAGATTATAACCGAATTAAAGGTAATCTGGAAGCAATGCGGGAACAGGCGTTGGTTTTGTGGCCAGAATTTGCATTTGAGAAAATGGGAGAGGATAAGACCTATCAGGATTATGGCTTCTATGCAGATGAGATTAACCGTTTTGAGAAAAATATCGACCTTATCTGCGACGGAACTTACCACTTTGCAGTGGGAGAACGGAAGATTTTTTATGATAATCAACCGTTCATTGACTGGAATGAATTGAACCGTATCGAATCAGCATGCCAAACGATTTACAGTAATCTGATAGGTCAAATTGCCGGACGGCAGAGGCTTGTGTTCCAAATTGGAAGAAGGAGGGCTCCCGTATGTTAAGAGAGGACTTTAAAGACGATATTTTTGCAGGAGCGCGGAAGTATCAGATAGTGAAAAATAGTGATGGAACGGTGTCATTTATTGATGCCACCGAGTACACGCAAGAAGGCGATGCCATTGGTGCAGCTGAATTTAATCAAATAGGGCAGGAAGTAAATGGTAAGGTAGAGAAGATTGCCGGTAAGGGCCTGTCTGCTAACGACTATACAACGGCTGAAAAAAACAAACTTAAGAATATTGCTGAGGGCGCAGAAGTGAATGTACAGTCCGACTGGAATACAACAGATAGCGGCAGTGATGCGTACATAAAAAATAAACCCACATCCATGAAAAACCCTGCGGCATTAACTTTTACGGGAAGCGCGGACGGAAGCTATGACGGAAGCTCGGCAAAAACTGTAACTATCCCCGCAGCCGTCAGGGTAAAGGGTGGCGCGGAGACCACATACCATACGGGGGACGTGAACCTGACCCCGGCAAAAATCGGGGCGGTAGCACTAAGCGGCGGGACAATGACCGGGACCCTCACGGTGACAACCCAGAGCGTGGCGTCAAGCAGTATCGGAGGGGGTGCGGTCAACCTCTGCTCGAACACGCTGAAGGTCAGCCCCGGGTCAGTGACGGTGTCCGGAGGGGCAAGTATACCAGTTATGCAAATCTCGACCATAAACGGGTTGTCGTACCGGCCGGTTGTCATAGGACCGTCGGCGCCAAGTGACAAAACCGCGCTCTGGATTGATACCAGCAAGTAAGGGGGCGGGGGGATGCTTAAGACATATGACAATGTGGCGGCGGCATGGGCGGAGCACGGCGGCCGGTATTATGACGATGTGGCAGCGGCATGGGTGGATGCCCGCGGGGTAAAGACATACGATACGGCTACCGCGGCGTGGGTGGAGCACGGGTACTACGGATGGTTTTATGCATCAACAAAAAACGTGCAGCCTACGGACACTCTGGAGATAGCACCGGACAGGATATACTTCCAAAATGATTACCGGAAGTATCCAACACAGACCCGGACAGTAGTCTTTACACTCTACTACGACTATAAGACCGGCGATGTCATTGAGTTTGACCTTACCACAAATGCCGGAGGGGCACTGTCGCTGTATCATAACTTTTCCATCGGGCAGTCGAATGCAACGACTAATTTGTATCTCAAGCCGCCCGGGGAGGCAGTGGCTACGCATGTGAGCGTGACAGCTACTGTCGTTGACAGTAGCGCAACGATGAAAAGATTATGTCTGTCGACATCGTACTCATACAATGACGGTGCATACAGCGCAACCGCAGAGGTGAGGAACTTTAAAATAAACGGGAAACGGTATGGTTTCGCGGAATAGAACAAGGAGGCTTTTATGAAGAAAATTGTTATCGGGACAACGGAAATCAATGTGCTGTCGCTTACCCCGTATGCGTACATGCAGGGGAAAGGCGAGAAGGTGCTGCAGATAAGGATATCTGCGGAGGAGACGGATTTTGAAAGCCTGCGGGCGGCGCTGGAAGGGGCAGAGGAACCCGTGAAGTATTACGAGGATGATACCCTGCTCTGCGAGTATGCCGGGTACGGGGTGTTTGAGGCACAGTATGCGGCAGGGGAGTACAGCGTGGAGCTGCACAAGGTGTCACTGGAGGAGCAGATGTCGGTGCTGCTCAATGCGAACGAGCAGCTGACCGGGGCGGTCGCGGCACTGGAGGAGGCAAGGACGGTACTGGAGCAGACGACGGAAACGCTCGCGGCGCAGAATGAGACACTTGCGGCGCAGAACGAAACGCTTGCGGAACAGAATGCGTTGCTGGAGAGCTGCATTTTAGAAATGTCAGAGATTATCTATGCGGAATAGGCATGGAGTTATCTTTAGATTACTCTTCGGAAGGGAGGTGGAAACGATGGTAGCAATGCTGTGGGTAAACCAGATTCTGCTCGGGAAAAAGAGCTATGCGGACGTACCGGCACGGCTGAAGGAGCAGGTGAAGGAGCTCCTGACGGATGCCGGGAAGGAAGACCTTGTGACAGAGTAAGCAGGAAAATAGAGAGGATGTCCTTTTGCGGGTGTCCTCTCTACAGTTTCCAGAAGCAGAAGGGAAGGAGAAAGAATAATGGAAAAAATAAAATATGTATTTATCAGCCTGTTCGGGGCACTGACAAGCCTGTTCGGCGCAATCCCGGTCCCGGTACTCCTGATGGTAGCGAGCAGTGTCATCGATTACCTAACTGGGATTGCGGCAGCACCGAAGAGGGGGAAGAAGGTTAACAGCCAGGTCGGCTTATCCGGAATCGTGAAAAAGATATGTATGTGGCTGCTTGTCGTGGTCGGCGCTATCGTAGACAGGCTGCTACTGTACGCCGGGGAAACCATAGGGCTCACCCTGCCGTTTACCTTTTTGGTAGCCTGCGTTGTATGCATCTGGATTGTGTGTAACGAGCTGTTGTCCATCCTCGAGAATATCAGCGACATCGGGGTGCCGATGCCGGGATTTTTGAGAAAAATGGTACTGTATATCAAGCATCAGACGGAGAGCAGGGCGGAACTGGACGGAGAAGAGGAGGACGGGGAAGATGATTAGTGCAGAAGGAGTAAAAAGATACTGCGATTCCATGCACGCCGCTAAGGCAGTGTATGTATGGGGTGCGGACGGACAGGTTATCACGGCGGGGCTGCTGGAGACATTAAAAAAGCGCCACGGGACAGACCACTACAAAGACCTTGACCTTGCAGATGTGGAGGGGCGCATCGGTGCGGACTGCTCCGGTTTCCTGACGTCGATGTCCGGCGTGGATTTGACGGCGGCAGGGTACTATAATCAGTGCAAAATAAAGGGTAAAGCGGCAGACCTACCGGTTGATATGATATGTCTGCTGTTCCGGCAGGAAAGCATAAGTATCGTCCACGTAGCGATTTACACTGGAGACGGAAAGCTAACGGAGATGTGGGACGGATGCGAGCAGAGAGTCTTTAAGGCATCCGAATGGACATTTTATGGTATCCCGGACTGGATCGAGCAGCAGACGAAAAAGCCTCTGGCAGCGGGAGACAAGATTAAAATTACCAAAGAGCTGACCGGACATAACACTGCCGCGGACGCGGTGGCAGGAAAAAATATCCGGAACCGCGTGCTGCCAGGGACGTACTATGTATATAAGGTATATGGTAAGGCGGTTAATATCAGTAAGATAAAGGGCTCCCCGGGGAGCTGGGTGGTGCTGTAATCGTAGAAAAAAGGAGAGACTTGCTGTAGTCAAAATGTAGTCATACATATATGGAAAGCTTGATTTTACTGGCTTTGAGACTGACTCGAAATCAGTTGTACCGCAAGGTACCGTGGGTTCGAATCCCACCCACTCCGCTGCATGAAACCAGCCAGGACCCTTGGAAGCATGGGACTGGCTGGTTTTTTGCGTGGGACGGGACGAAGGGGGATTTCGTTACATTTTGGCAGGGATTCGTTACATTTTGCCGGAAAAGCAAAAAAACCTGCCGATATATAAAGTGAAGGGAAGTCATTGAAAAGAAGTTACTGAAACCCCAGAAGCTTAAATACGCTGCAAAGGTCCGAGGTGAGATAATTGAATGTAGCAGTGGTTGACGATGAAAAAGTAATCAGGGAGCATCTGCAAAGCCTGATAGAAAAGTGCAGACCGGACTGCCGGACGGAGGGCTTTGCATCAGGGGAGGAGCTGTTTGCCGCCCGGAAGCAGTTTGAGATTGTTTTTCTCGATATCCGGATGGAGGGGATGGACGGCATGGAAACGGCAAGAAGGCTTCGGGAGCGCAGCAAAGACGGATTGCAGGAGGAAACCGTATTGATTTTTGTTACGGGCATCCGGGATTATGCGTTGGAAGCCTTTGATGTGGCAGCCTTTCATTATCTTTTAAAGCCCGTTGAGGAGAAGAAGCTTTCCGGGGTACTGGAGCGGGCGGTGAGGGAAGTGGAAAAGCGGAAGGGCTGCAGACAGGAACAGCTGGTGTTCAAAACAAGGAAGCGGAGTGTCACGCTGCACCCGGAGCAGATTCTGTATCTGGAAAACAGGGGAAGGAAGCTGGTAATCCATACGGCGGGAATAACAGGGGATAAGGTGATAGAGATTTATGCCGCCATGGGCGGTCTGGAGGAACAGCTCGGAGTCAGCTTTTACCGCTGCCACAGAGGATATCTTGTGAATATGGCGTATATTTCGGAATATGACAGCGACAGTATTACCTTAAGCAACGGGGAAACGGTCTATCTGGCAAAGGGACGATACCATGAGTTTGTAAAAGCATATATGCATTATCTCAGGAACGGAGGGAGGGTCTTTGTATAACCTGCTTTGGGAAGGCGTTGTTATGGCGGTGCTTCAGGGGTGCTGCCTGCATTATTTTTATCACGGTTTTCTGGAGCCGAGGTTCCGTATTCGTGGCAGCGGATGCGTTGTTATCATATTTTGGACGGCTTGCAAGACAGCAATAGACTTTGGGTTTCAGACAGTGGAAAACAGTATACTGAAAATCGGGAAGATGGCAGTTCTGTATGTGCTGCTGCTGTTTCTGGCGCTGGTATTTTTTAAGGGAAAGAAAAAAATTGCCGTGTTCCTTTCGGTGGAGTTTCTCGCGGTAAATGATATTATCCTGATGCTTGTCTATACGCTGCAACAGACAGGGGGATATCTGTTTCTCCTCTGGGACTGGTGCATCGGACAGGGCTATCTTCCGGGCGGCGAAGCGGCTGTTACGGCGGCACGACGGAGCATTATTGCAATGAAGCTTATAGCGTGCGTGGTTTTTGTCGTCCTGCTGTATATGTCCCTGAGAAAAGTAGTCCGCAGCTACAGGGAAAAGGAGTATTCCATCCGCAAGGAGGAGCTGGTGTTTCTGATTCTTCCCGGCAGCGCCGCCGTGTGTATCTGTGAACTGCTGAATATCATTATGTTTACGCTTAAGGACAATGTCCCGGATACGCTGTATGACAAATATCCTATATTGTTGCTTCTGGTTCCGGCGATTTTACTGCTGCTTTTGCTGTCAACGATATACACGGTAACGGTTTTTCAGGATATGATACGTCTTGGCAGGGAAAGAAGCAGCAGGATACGGATGGAACAGCAGATAACAGGGCTGCAGGAGCATATGGAGGAGCTCGGACAGATTCATTCCGGAATCCGCGGCATCCGGCACGATATGAAAAATATACTTTCCGTTATCGCAGGTCTTACTGCCGGGGGCGGGGAAACGGAGGACGGCGCACTGTCCTCGTATCTAGCGGAGCTGGAGCGGACAATGGATAAGCTGGAGCTTAGGTTCCAGACGGGAAATACGGTTGCCGATGCCCTGCTGCATATGAAATACCATGAGGCGGTGCGGGCGGTGCCGGACCTTGGGATGGACGCGGAGGCGCTGGTCTTTCCGGCCTCGCTGCGGATTCAGGGCTACGATATCGGGATTATTTTAGGAAATGCACTGGACAATGCAATCGAAGCCTGCCGGAAGCTGAAGGAAAGGGAACCGGCGGCAGACGCGTATCTCCGTCTGGCTTCCTTCCAAAGAGGAAGCATGTTTTTCCTGGAAATAGAAAACAGCTTTGACGGAACCCTTTTGCAGAGTCCGCAGGCGGAATTTCCGGCAACGGATAAGGCAGATAAGGAAGCACACGGAATGGGGCTTGCCAATATAAAGCATGCCGCGGAAAAGTATCACGGCGCGGTGGAATGGATGGTGAACGGCAGGGTATTTACCTTGTCCGTTATGATGAAAAACGAAGTTCAAGGAGGACAAAGCGATGGCAGTAAAAGGAATTGGAAGCAGCTATAGTAACGTCTATGAAGGCGCCTATGACGTACCGGCAAGGAAAGCGGCGGCACGGGAGAAAACGCAGGGGACGGCAGCGACGAAGAGGGAAATTGAGGTTGGAAGGAAGAAGGACAGGAAAGAGTATCTGAAAGGCCTGCAGAGGCAGGTATCCGATGTGACGCTGGAAACAGGCTCCGCGCTGAATATGAAGCGGGACAATAAAATGGGGACGGTCACGATTAATCCGAAGCTGTTGGAAAAGATGCAGAATGACCCGGAGGCAGAGAAGAAGTATACACAGCTGATTAAGGATATCGAAAGAGCAGAGCAGACCGCGACTGCCTATTATAATTCGATGGGCGGCTGCGTGGAGCGGAGCAGCCACTGGTATATCGATGAAAACGGGCAGTATACTCACTTTGCCTATACCCGGCGGGACGACAGGCTCAATAAAAGGCTTCGTAAGGAAGCCAGGGAAAATGCGGAAAGGCTCGTGGAAAAGAACCGGGAAAGGGCAATCGAAAAGAGAAAAAGGCTCAAGGGAACGCTTGAAAAAAGGTTAGAAGAAAAGCTGGAAGAAAAGCGGCTGGAAGTGAAGGAAAAGGAAAGTCACGGAGATAAGCCGGAAGAGCCGGGAAAGTCCGCAGCAAAGATTCCGGAGGGCAGCCCGGAAAGCCCGGAGCAGGGGAAAGAGCAGGCAATAAGAGACGAAAAGGCAGGGAATGAACGCACAGGGAGTAAAAAGGCAGCCTCCGCCTATCATGCCGTGCAGGGCATGGCAAAGGAGGGCGGACAGACCGGCGCCGCAGGCGCCAGCCTGGATGTGTCCCTTTAAGGGGAAACGCTTTCATCAGCGTTTCCCTAATGGTCGTCCGGCGTGTTTTCTAACTCCTGCAGCTTGCTGTTGATTTTCTTTGCTTCGTTGCGGTTAAAGAGGTAGAAGCAGAGCCAGATAATCGCAAAAATGCTGCAGGAAATCAAAAACTGCAGAACCGTATAGAGCAGCCTTGACGGATAGAACGGAATCCAACCAAGGGTGAGGGCAGTCGGGAAAAAGACGCCGATTCCGATGGCAAAATGAATGAGTATCTGTAAGGCTCTGGAAAGGCGTTTTACCTGATAAATTACGGCGGGAGAGCCGCAGGCGACACCGACCAGCACAGAGCCTCCCGCCTGTCTTGCAAAGTCGTTAAAAACCTGCAGTAAAAACTCCTGTCCGCCGACGGCAGAGCCGATGAGGCAGGTAAATACAAAGCAGGTACAGCCCCATGCGATACCGAAAAAAATATATTTTATTCCAGTTGCGATGCTATGCTTCATTTTAATCCCAGCCTTTCCTTAAAAGAGTTCCGGAAGCTTCTTGAAATGTAATCCTCGGTTCCGTTTTTGGTGACTAACAGCATGGTGCCGTTAAACCCGGCTTCGACATGGTCAATTTGCCGGAGGTTGACAATCGTGGACTTGGAAATCCGGACAAACTGGCTGCCAAGTATGGTCTCCAGCTCATATAAGGGCCGGTTCAGAAGATAGCGGCGCCTCTGCCTGTCGTAGCAGACGATTTCCCTGCCCTCGGTGCGGACCAGCTCTAAAGCCTCCGGCTCAAGCAGATAGGTTTTTCCTTCGCTTAGCGCAAGCAGTGCCGGGGAAGCCGTGCCTTCCTTTTCCAGTATGGAAATGACCTCTGCAATGGCGGGGGTCATTTTATTTATGTGGAGAACCGCACAGGGTTCTTTATAGTCAGGACTGATTTTGCATTCTACTTTCACGGGACTTCCTCCTTTCCCGATACTATTATAACACAGAGCCGCAAGCCGTACCTGCATCTTGCACATAAAATCCGACCTCTTGCACGGCAGAAGCGCCCGCTTCCGCGAACCATATTGTTTCTTCGGAAGGGACAGCGTAAAATAGTGCGTGAAATAAAACAGGAACGAGGGAAGCAAAGAACGGAGGAATGGATATGGCAGAGAAAGTCGTACAGGTGGAGCAGCTGCGTCTTTCGTATCAGAGGGTGCAGGCAGTACGGGATGTTACATTTTCGCTGGGGGAGGGGGAGATTCTGGCGGTCATCGGACAGAACGGCTCCGGCAAGACCTCGACCGTGGAGTGCATAGAGGGTCTGCGCAAGCCGGATAGCGGGCTGATACGCGTGTTTGGAAAGGACCCCTGGCGGCAGCGCGGCGAGGTATACAAGAAAATGGGAGTCCAGCTGCAGGAGACGGAGTATCCCTTGAAAATCAGGGTGGAGGAACAGTGCAGGCTGTTTGCGGGCTTCTATGAACGACCTGCCGACTGGGAGCTTTTGCTGTCGCAGCTTGGTCTTGCTGATAAGAGAAAGCGTCAGGTCCGTAAGCTGTCCGGCGGGGAAAAGCAGCGCCTGTCTGTCCTGCTTGCCCTGATGGGGCGTCCGAAGCTTCTGATTCTGGACGAACTGACGACAGGGCTTGACCCGGAGGCAAGGCAGGGGATGTGGCGCAGTCTGGAAAGCATACAAAAGGGCGGGGCTGCGATTATTCTGGTGTCCCATTATCTTGACGAGGTGGAGCGGCTTGCCGATAAAATCCTCTATCTGGAAAAGGGGGAGCAGTGCTTCTTCGGAACGAAGCAGGGCTTCCGGGAATATGCGAAAAGCCGGATTCCGCGGGAGGAATGGGAGGAAGGGCAGTCGCTTGAGCAGATTTACCTGCAGCTTGCACCTGAAACAAAAGGACTTACGACGGAGGGGATACTATGAAGCGTTTTGCAATCGTTTTTAAAACAGAGTTTATTTTATTTCTGCGGGATTTTTTCGGGGTATTTTTTGCGCTTGCATTTCCTGTGCTGATGCTTCTTTTGTTTGGCGGCATTTACGGGAATGAGCCGGTTTCCCCGGAAGCCGCGACCGGAGTCATGGATGTTTCCGTACCGGCGTATGCTGTTATGGTAATGGGCGTGACCGGGCTGATGTCGTTCCCGCTGACATTAGCGGGGTATAAGGAGAGAAAAATCTATAAGCGGTTTGATGCCTCGCCGGTCGGGAAGAAAACGGTCATCGCCGCGCAGGCGGTAGTCAATGTGGTGATGACCTTGTTCGGGATTGCAAACCTGCTCATCGCCGGGAAGCTTCTTTACCATATCAGGATACAGGGTACGCTGCTTCCGGTCTGCACCGCGCTTCTGCTTTCTGCTGCAGCGATGTTTTCCATGGGCTTTTTCTTTACTGCTGTTGGACGGGATGAGAAGAGTACGAATCTGCTCTGTTATCTTTTTTATTTTATTATGCTGTTCTTGTCTGGCGCTACGATACCCGACATGCTGTTTCCGGCTGCGATGAAAACCATTGCAGGTTTTCTGCCGATGACCTATGCGGTGGATTTTATGCAGGGGGTTTTTGCCGGGGATAGTCTCATAGAGCACGGTAAGGAGATTGCCGTCCTCGGGACGCTGACCGTCGTACTGGTTGCCGCCGGAGCTCTTTTGTATAGAAAGAAGGATTGGGCGTAAGCGGGAGAAACACGCCCGGGATGGTAAAAAATTCCAAAAAAAGGTCAAAAAAAGAAATACTTTCTACTTGTATTTCAGAGAAAATTGCGGTATAATAAAGCCATACAAAAGAAGAGAAGGCGATGCGCCTTATTGGAAAACTACATAAGAGGTTATCTATCCTAGGATGTG
Organism: uncultured Lachnospiraceae bacterium; assembly: GCA_910579465.1. Taxonomy (GTDB): domain Bacteria; phylum Bacillota; class Clostridia; order Lachnospirales; family Lachnospiraceae; genus SIG307. The sequence goes on from CAJTUB010000002.1 coordinate 340,745, forward strand.
CGACACTCCCTGTTATTTTGAACCTACATTTCTTTAAACGGGATTCCTATATTTACAGGTAGCTGCAAAGCCTCCTCTGAGTGGACTGCAAAAGCCTGTGTGCGGTTACCCACCTAGCTGTGGCTAGGAGTCAAAATACGGGAAACGGCATTCCGGGATAGTTACAAAAGAGTATAGGTAAGACACGAATGAGAGATATGCCGCGCAGGCTCTGCGCGGCATTGTTTTATGCACACGCCGCGGAAAGGAAGTTATGCCCTTACGGGCATTCGGCGCACGATGTCCGGGGGACATCGGTTTTGCGCGGAGCGGAGCGTAGACCGGCGCGGCGAGTAGGGAGAAAATCTTCCCTACTCGATTGCACAGCCCCGTGCAGATGAAATTAGCCGCTGAAGCGGCGCACGGTGCGCGCGGTAAACAATGCTTCGCGTGAGGCGTGTAGTTTTGATAGAGAGTAAAATATGACACAGACCGGGTCTGTGGAAAGGGGTTCTATGAAAGATGGTTTTGTAAAGGTAGCGGCGGCGACGCCTGCGATTCATGTAGCGGAGCCGCGGTATAATGCGGCGCAGATAGGAAAGCTGATGGAAGAGGCAAAAAAGCAGGAGGTAAGGCTTCTGGTTTTTCCGGAGCTCTGTCTTACCGGCTATACCTGCGGCGATTTGTTTTTGCAGGATGCCCTGCTTTCAGAGGCGAAAGCGGCTCTTTCGGAGCTCGTGGAACAGAGCCGCGGAAGCGGGATGGTAACGGCAGTCGGTATGCCGCTTACCGTAAATGCAAAGCTTTATAATACAGCGGTATTTTTCCAGAACGGCGTTGTGCTGGGCGTCGTGCCGAAGTGTCTGATTCCGGCGTATTCCGAGTTTTATGAGGGAAGGCATTTTGTGACAGGTGCAGAGGTAGATACTGAGATTACACTGTGCGGACAGAGCGTGCCGTTCGGGATGAAGCTTTTGTTTACCTGCTGGGAGGAGGAGCGCTTCTGCATTGCAGCGGAAATCTGCGAGGATCTCTGGAGCGTGATTCCGCCGAGCTCCCATCATGCGCTTGCAGGCGCGACGGTAATTGCAAATCTTTCTGCGAGCAATGAAACGACAGGGAAGAGCGCGTACCGCAGGGAGCTGGTGAAAAGCCAGTCGGCGCGTCTGTTTGCAGCATATGTTTATGCGGATGCGGGAGAGGGTGAGTCTACGACGGATATGGTCTATGCAGGCCATAATATCATAGCGGAGAACGGAACCGTGCTGGCGGAGTCGGCACGCTTTTCGACCGGACTCTGCGTGACAGAGGTCGATGTGCAGCGCCTTTGGAACGAGAGGCGGCGTGTGACCTCCTTTACGGCGGAGCTGCCGCAGGAGTACCGCACGGTATATTTCTCTTTACCGGATGAGGTAACGGAATGCACATTTTCCCGCAGCTTTTCTAAGACGCCGTTCGTGCCGGAGCAGACCTCCGAGCGGAGGGAGCGCTGTGCCGAGATTACGAGGATGCAGGCAGAGGGCTTGAAAAAGAGACTGCTGCATACCGGGCTGCAGAGCGCGGTAGTCGGGATATCGGGCGGGCTGGATTCCACGCTTGCCCTTCTTGTAACCTGCCAGACGTTTGAGCTTGCAGGCTTTGATAAAAAGAAGATTTATGCGGTTACGATGCCATGCTTCGGGACAACGGACCGGACGTACCGGAATGCGCTTGCGCTTGCAAGGGAGCTTGGGACTACCGTGGCAGAAATACCAATCGCGGATTCGGTGCGGAAGCATTTTGCGGATATCGGTCACCCGGAGGAGAAAAAGGACCTGACCTATGAGAATGCGCAGGCAAGGGAGCGTACCCAGGTGCTGATGGATTATGCCGGAATGGTAGGCGGTCTTGTTGTCGGTACGGGCGATATGTCGGAGCTTGCCCTTGGCTGGGCAACCTATAACGGAGACCATATGTCAATGTACGGCGTGAATGCGTCGGTGCCGAAGACGCTGGTGCGCTATCTGACCTCTTATTTTGCAGACGAGACGGACAATCAGGCGTTAGCCGCAGTGCTGCGCGATATTCTGGACACGCCGGTAAGTCCTGAGCTTCTGCCGCCGTCCGGAGACGGTAAAATTGCGCAGAAGACAGAGGACTTGGTCGGTCCGTATGAGCTGCATGATTTCTTTCTCTACTATGTACTGCGTTTCGGCTTTCTGCCTTCAAAGATTTACCGTCTTGCGGTGTCGGCGTTTGCCGGTGCCTATGAGGAGGAAACAATTTATCATTGGCTGGAGAGCTTTTATAAACGGTTCTTTTCCCAGCAGTTTAAGCGTTCGTGCCTTCCGGACGGTCCGAAGGTCGGCTCCGTCGGGGTTTCGCCGCGGGGAGACCTGCGTATGCCAAGCGATGCATCGTTCCATACATGGCTTGCGGATTTAGAACGGATAAGGCCTGCGCGGTAAGCGCTGTCTTTTAAGAGAGGAGACAGCTTTATTTCGATTCCTTAAGCTCAGCCTTTTCAATGGTTGCCCGGATACCGTCGAGCAGAAGCATCTGTGTGTATTTACTGCTTTCGGAGAGGGTGATGTCGTCAAGCGAGGTACCGGCGGCAAGCTGCGCGCTGATGTCAGCGGCTGCCGGAGTCATTAACGGGTACATGGCAGCGGTTGCCACATCAAGGTTGACCAGACGGACGGACTTGATATGGTCGGTGTCCAACACCACCTCCAGATTTAGCAGGGAGTCGTTCAGTTCGATGACGGAGGTGTAAACACCGGCGCGGTAGGTCGCGGCACTTGGCGTAACGGGTTCGCCGTTTCCCTCTTCCTTTTTGCCTGAGGAGAAAAGAAAGAACAGAACAAGAAAAAGGACAAGGACAATCGCAGCCGGAATCACGATGCGAAGGAGTTTTTTTAATTTTAAAACAATGATTCGTGTTTTTGCCATAACAGCCTCCAGAGTTTGCGCGTATGCGTTATTGTTACAAGGTATTCAGGAAAGGGGTGGTTTATTCGTATGGCGCTTACATTTATTTTAGGCGCGTCCGGCGCGGGAAAGACGGAATGGATGTACCGGAGCATCCTGCGGACGGCAAAGGAGCATCCGGAGCGGACCGTGCTGGTGATTGTGCCGGAGCAGTTCTCCCTGCAGACGATGCAGGATCTGATTACCCGGAGTGAGACGAAGAGTATGTCGAATATCGAGGTACTGAGCTTTCTGCGCCTTTCCTACCGGGTCTTTGAGGAGCTCGGGATTGTGCCGGGGGAGCTTTTGACCGATATCGGAAAGAGCCTTCTGGTAAAGCGTGTGGTAAACCGCTTTGCAGGGGAGCTCAGGATGTTTGCCGCCAATGTGAAAAAGGCGGGCTTTATTGACGAGATGAAGTCTTTGATTTCCGAGTTTTACCAGTACGGGATTACGCCGGAGCGCCTGTGGGAGATAGCGGAGGCGGCAAAGGAGGAGCCGGTACTGTATAAAAAGCTTACGGATGCCGCAGTGCTGTACCAGGGCTTTGCACAGGCAATCGACGGGAGGTATCTGGCGGCGGAAACCGTGTCGGATGTGCTTGCCGGTGTGATAGAGGGCTCTGCGCTGCTTTCGGACTGCGACGTTTTTTTTGACGGCTTTACAGGCTTTACGCCGTCGCAGTACGGACTGCTGACAAAGCTTTTGCAAAAGGCAGGGCACTGCTATATGTCGCTTACAGTGGATGGTGCGGCGTTAGCTGCCCCGGTTCCGGAGCACGGGCTTTTTTATTTGACGTTACATACAAGGGATGTGGTATCCAGGCTTGCAAAAAAGGCGGACTGTCCGGTAGACGCGATTGTCCTGCCACAGACAGGGGAGCTGCCGCGCTTTCAGGAAAAGGAAGCGCTGCTTTTTTTGGAGCGGGGACTGTTCCGGTATCCGCTTCCGGCAAAGAAAGCATGTGGGGACGCCATCCGGATTTATGTGAGGCAGAACCGGGCTGCCGAGGCGGCGTTTGTTGCCGCGGACATTGCGCGCAGCATACGCTGTGAGGGGCTCCGTTACGGAAGGATTGCCGTGGTAACGGGCGATATGGAGGGGTACGGCCCCCTGCTGCTTGCGGAGTGCACGCGCGCCGGGGTACCGGCGTTTTTGGACAGCAAGCGGAAGATTTATCATAACCCGTGTATCACGCTGGTGCGCGCGCTGCTGCAGAATGCGCTGCAGGGCTTTTCCTATGATTCGGTATTCCGGTATTTAAAGAGCGGTCTGACAAGGTTTTCACAGGATGAGGTTTCCGTGCTTGAAAATTATTGTCTTGCCTGCGGCATCCGCGGGGAGCGTATGTGGAAAACGGAATGGAAATACCGCTACCGCACCAGACAGGAGGTGGACCCGGACTATTTGAACAGCCTGCGGGAACGGGTCTGGCAGGAGCTTGGCGGTATCTGCAAAGGTCTTACGCAGGCGAAAACCGCAGGGGAGCGCACAAGGGCGCTGTACGGGTTTATCGAGCAGCTTGGCATCGAGGAGCAGCTGCGTGATATGGAGCTTCGGTTTGAGGAAAAGGGGGATATGGCGCGTGCGGGAGAATACCGTCAGGTATACCGCAGCGTCATCGACTTATTTGACCGTTTTATCGAGCTTCTTGACACGGAGGAGCTTTCCCTGCGGGAATATGTCGAGCTTATGGAAACGGGCTTTCGGGAGTGCAAGGTAGGGCTTGTCCCGCCGGGGACGGATTGCGTCGTCATCGGCGATATCACGCGTACAAGGCTTTCTGACATCGATGTGCTTTATCTTGCCGGAGTAAACGAGGGAGTGACGCCGACGTCCGGAGGAGACGGCGGTCTGATATCCGAGGCAGAGCGGGAGCTGTTAAAGGAGCAGCGGATTGAACTGGCGCCGACGAAAAAGGAAGCTGCCTATACAGAGCAGTTTTATTTGTATGCGATGCTGACAAAGCCGAAGAAGCGTCTGGTACTGACCTACAGCCGTCTTTCGGCGGAGGGGCAGCAGCTCCAGCCGTCTTATTTTATCCGGAGGATTACGGACCTTTTTTCGGATATTACGGTACGGGAGGGAGAAGAGGAGGCGTACCTTTCCCTGCTGCAGAACGATACGGGGCGCTCGTATCTGCTGGATGGAATCCGCCGCTTTGCGGAGCAGGGGGATGCAGGGGAGCCTGCGTTCTGGGAGCTGTACCGGCAGGCAGTGTTAAAGGATGCACCGGAGACAGGGCGTCTGCTCCGGACGGCGTTTTTCGGGAACGGCGTAAAGGGAATCGGCGGGGATGCGGCGAAGCGCCTGTATGGCGCGGTGCTGTACGGAAGCGTGACGCGGTTAGAAAGGTATGCGGCATGTGCGTTTGCCCATTTTCTGCAATACGGGCTTTCCCTTGAGGAGCGCGCAAGCTATAAGGTGGCGGCGCCGGAAATCGGCAATCTGTACCATACGGCGTTGGAGCTGTTTACACGGAAGGTACGGGAAAGGGAGCTCTCCTGGCATACCATCCCGGAGGATACGCGGGAGGAGCTTTGCACGGAAAGCCTTGCGGAAGCGGCGGAGACCTTTGAAAACGGGGTGTTTGCCGGAACGAAGCGGAATGAATATCTTTTGACAAAGGCGAAGCGGATTCTGCTGAAAACGGTAGTAATGCTGCAGGAGCAGATACGGGGCAGCCTGTTTGAGCCGGAGCACTGCGAGGCGGTGTTTGAGCATACGGCAAAATATCTTTCCCTGCACGGTAAAATTGACCGGTACGATTTGTGCCGGAATGAAGAGAAATGGTATCTGCGGGTCGTGGACTATAAGTCCGGGACAAAGAGGTTTGACCTTGCGGAGCTGTATTACGGCCTGCAGGTGCAGCTGGAGGTCTATCTGGCGGCAGCCCTGCGGCAGACGGAGCAGGAGCACGGGGAACGGCCGCGCCCTGCGGGAATGTTTTACTTTCATATTGAGGACCCGTTCCTGCCGCGGGAGAAGTATTCCGAGGATGCCGTGCGGGAGGCGTTCCGGCCGGACGGGCTGTTTAACGGGACGCCGTCCGCCGTGACGGCGTTGGACGTCTCCCTCCGGACGGAGGACGGCAGGTTGAAGCCTTCGGAGGTCTCGAAGCTGATTTATGCGGAAACGGATAAGGAGGGGCAGCTAAAGGCAGCCTCTAAGGGAATCAGCGAGCAGGGCTTCTCCGTGCTGACGGAGTATGTCTACCGGAAGTTAGAGCAGGAGGCAGAGCAGATTCTTGCAGGAGATACGGCGGCAAAGCCGTACCGCTATAAAAAGGAAACCCCGTGCGGGTACTGTGCGTATCGTGCAGTCTGCGGCTTTGACAGCCGCCTGCCGGAGTTTTCTTACCGGAACCTGCCGGAGCTTGGGAAAGAAGAGCTTTGGGAAAGGTTCGGAAAGGAGTGTCATGGGGAAGATTCAGTTCACACCGGAACAAAGACAGGTAATTGAGGCAGGGGACTGCAGCCTGTTGGTATCAGCGGCGGCAGGCTCCGGTAAAACGGCGGTGTTAGTACAGCGGATTATCGAGAAGCTGACGTCGGCGGAGAAGCCGCAGGACATCAGCCGTCTTTTGATTGTGACCTATACGAATGCGGCAGCGGCAGAAATGCGGGAGCGTATCGGAAAGCGGCTGACCGAGTGCCTTGCCGACGAGGAGTATGCACAGAGCGCCCATCTGCAGAGACAGGTACTGCTTTTACGGAACGCGCCGATTATGACGATTCACGGCTTCTGCCTGAGTCTTTTGCGGGAGTTCTTTTATGAACTGGAGCTGGACCCGGCGTTCCGTATTGCCGAGGAGGCGGAGCTGACCCTTTTGCGTGCCGATGTGATGGAGGAGATGCTGGAGGCGCGCTACGAAGCAGGAGAGGAGCTGTTTCTGCGTCTGACCGAATGCATCGGGAGCGGGAAAACGGACGAAATGCTGACCAGGCAGATTGAGAGCCTTTATAACTTCTCGCAGAGCGCGCCATTTCCGGAGCAGTGGCTTGGGAAAATAACAGAGGACTTGGAAAAGCTGAAAAGTGCCTCCGGCATGACAGAGGAGGGGGAACCCATGCGCTTTCTGCTGCGGCATATCCATGCGGTCCTGGCGGACGGGGAAGCTCTCTGCGAAAAGGCACTGGCGGTCTGTACCGGGGCAGAGGGCCCTTATACTTATGCGGAGGCAGTCGAAGCGGACAGGGAGCTGTTCCGGGTGCTTTGCGCAAAGAAAACCTACGCGGAGTTTTCCGAAGCCTTTGAAGCCTTGGAGTTTAAGGCGCTCTCAAGAAAAAAGTGCGAGGTGCCGGAGGAGAAGAAGGAGCAGGTGAAGCGGCTCCGCGCGGCGTATAAGGAAATGCTGTTAAAGCTGAAAAAGGATTACTTTTTTGAAGATGCCGCGCGGATGGCGGAGGATATGGCGGCAATGGCGCCCCTGATGCAGACATTAGCAGGGCTTTGTAAGGAGTACGGGGAGCGTTACGCGAAGGCAAAGGAGGAGCGGGGGTTGCTCGACTTTAATGATTTGGAGCATCTGGCGGTGCGCCTGTTACTCCGGGAGACAGAGGACGGGACGCCGGAGGCGACGGAGACGGCAAGGCTTCTCCGCGCACGGTTTGATGAGATTATGGTAGACGAATGCCAGGACAGTAACCAGATTCAGGAGCTGCTGCTCTGGAGCATTTCCGGCGAGGAGGACGGGAGACCGAACCGTTTTATGGTCGGGGATGTCAAGCAGAGTATTTATAAGTTCCGTATGGCAAAGCCGGAGCTGTTTATGGAGAAATATGAGAAGTATAAGGAGGAGGGGGCGTACCGCAAGATAGTGCTCGGAAGGAACTTCCGGAGCCGGACGGCGGTAGTGGATACGGTAAACGACGTATTTTCCTGTCTGATGCAAAAGGAGTTCGGCAGGATTGCCTATGACGATGCGGCGAGGCTGAATCCCGGCGCGGCGTACCCGTGGCAGGGGGAGGAGGATAATCCGGAGCAGAGTGAACGCTATACGACGGAGCTTCTGCTGACGGAGCTTGCCGGGGAAGAGGAGGAAGCGGGGAGCGACCGCATTATGCAGGAGGCAATGACGGCAGGGGCAAGAATCAAGCGCCTGCTGGCGGAGCAGCTTCCGATCTATGACGGGGAGGAGACCGGGGAGGACGGCGAAAAAAGGAAGAAGTTTCATCCGGTATCCTACGGGGATATCGTGATTTTGTTCCGTGCCATGAGCGGGTATGCTGAGCCCTTTTTAGAGGTATTTACGGAGCTTGGGATTCCCGCCGTGGCAGAAACCCGGAGCGGCTATTTCACGGCACAGGAGGTAGCGGTTGTCCTGAATGCGCTGCGGGTAATTGACAACCCGCGGCAGGATATCCCGCTTGTCTCGGTGCTCCGTTCGGAAATGGCAGGGCTGACCGAGGAGGAGTTGGCGCTTGTGCGGATTGCGGCAAAGGAAAGGGAAGAAACGTACCGCCTTTCGTTTTATGATGCCGTGCGCCTTTTTCTGGAGAAGACGGCGCCGGAGGACGGGAAGGAGAGGAATACCGGCACGAAGGAGCAGTCCGGGGACGGGATACAGAGCGCACGGGAAAAGCTTCTGCTGTTTGAGGAGCGGTTCGAAAGTCTCCGGGAGCTGGCGCTCTATGCGGGGGTTCCGGAGGTGCTTTCGGAGCTCTACCGCCTGACGTCCTATCCGGACTTTGTCAGGGTAAAGCCCGGCGGAGAGCGGAGCGCGGAGAATCTTGCGATGCTTGCAGTTAAGGCAAAGGCATTTGAGGAAAGCAGCTATTCCGGCATTTTTGACTTTGTCCGCTACATCGACCGGCTGATAAAATACGATACCGACACCGGGGAAGCCCAGACTGCGGCAGGCGGGGACGCCGTCCGGCTGATGAGCATCCATAAAAGTAAGGGCTTGGAGGCGCCGGTAGTCTTTGTCGCGGGGCTTTCCAAGCAGTTTAACCGGATGGATGCCCGGGCAGGCGTAGTGCTGCACCCGGAGCTTGGAATCGGGATGGATTTCTGCGATGAGGTGCTGCGCGTTAAGGCGCCGACGCTGCAAAAGAGGATAATCGCAGGGCAGCTGAATTATGAGATGCTTTCCGAGGAGCTGCGTATTCTCTATGTAGCGCTGACGCGGGCAAAGGAAAAGCTGATTTTGTCAGCGGCAGTTCCGTCGGAGGAGAAGTTTTTCAAGGATGCGGCACAGGAGGCTTGTGAGGGACAGGCAGGGTATCTCGCGTTGTTTTCGGCAAATTCCTATCTCGACTTTTTAAAGCTTCCGTTAAACGCTTGTATAGAGCGGGGAAGCCTCCGGCTTTCGGAGGCGGAAAGCTCCGTAAGACAGGCAGAGGAGGCAGTCGCAGAGACAGAGCGCGAGGCGCTTTTAAGGCAGGAACGTTTTCTGAAAATTTCGGCGGCAGACACGGAAACCGTCTATGACGAGGGACTTGCAGAGGAGCTTGCGGCGCGTGCCGGCTATGCCTACCCTTATCCGCCGGGACGCGGAAAGAGAAAGCTTTCGGTGTCGGAGCTGAAAAGGGCGGCATATCAGGAGGAGGACGGACAGGAGGAGCTGTTTCCGGAGCCGGAGCCGGAAAAAACGGTTCCGCGCTTTTTGCAGGAGAAGCCGGAGGAAATGGTTTCCGGCAGCGAACGCGGAACGCTGTATCACCGTGTGATGCAGTGTATGGATTTTTGCCGGGACTATAAGGACGAGGCTGCGGTTTCAGAGGAATTGCAGCGTCTGGTGCAGGCAGGTCTGCTCCGGCAGGATGCCGGGAGGATTGTTTCCGCAAGGAAGCTTCTGCAGTTCTTTGCAGGCAGTCTCGGAGTGCGGATGCAGAAGGCGGCGCGGGAACGGACCTTAAAAAAGGAACAGCCCTTTGTCATCGGTATCCCGTACAGGGAGGTGTACCGGGAGGAAGGGGCAGAAGAAAACACGGACTATGTCATGGTACAGGGAATGATTGACGCCTGCTTTGAGGAAAACGGGGCGTTGGTATTGGTGGATTATAAAACCGATTCCGTGAGGGAAAATGTGCAGGAGGTGCTGACAAAGCGTTACCGTACGCAGATCGACTACTATGAGCGGGCGCTGCGCCAGATAACCGGAAAGCCGGTGGCAGAGCGTATTATCTATGCGTTTGCCAACGGGGAAGCGTTTCCGGTAGAGCGGGAGGAAGCGCTTTAATCAGCGTTTCCTTAAGAACAAAGTTTTTACGGAATTTCAGAAAAAAGTATTGAATATTCATTTGTTTTTGGATATACTAATAAAAGATGAGAGAAATATACAGATTATGCTGGCGTAAAGGAGGCATATTATGATTGTCAGACCCCACTATTTAGCTTTGCTGAAAACTTATCGTGATGTGCCACTGGTGAAAATTCTTGCGGGTATCCGCCGTTGCGGGAAATCCACGATTTTAGAAATGTTGAAGGAGGATTTGCTTGAAAACGGCGTTTCCGCAGACCACATCATCAGTATGCGTTATACTTCCGAGGATTTTGACGACGGCATGACCGATAAAGATATGTATAACGGTATCAGGGAGAAAATGACCGGCAGCGGGCGCTACTATCTTCTGCTTGACGAAGTGCAGGAAATCACCGGCTGGGAAAAGGCTGTCAACAGTCTGTTGGAAAACGCTGATACGGATATTTATGTGACCGGCTCCAATTCCAGGCTGATGTCAGGCGAAATATCCACCTATCTGACGGGGCGGTATATCTCCATCTCTGTGTTTACGCTGTCCTTTGCCGAGTATATCGAATTTAAAAGGCCAGATGGGCGCACGCCGAAGGAGCTGCTTACGGAATATATTCGCATGGGCGGCTTCCCGATTGTTGCACTGGGCAGCTTTGATGAGAACGCCGCCTATCAGATTGTCGAGGGCATTTATCATTCCGTTATCACAAGCGATATAACGAGACGGCACAATATCACGAACTTTGACCTGTTCAACCGCGTTGTGAAGTATATCGTTGAAAATGTCGGTAAGACCTTTTCGGCGAACGCCATTGTGAAGTTTCTGAAAAGCGAGGGGCGTTCCCTCTCGGTGGAATCGGTTTACAATTATCTGGAATGGCTGGAAAAAGCATTTGTCATCTATCGCTGCCAGCGATACGACCTGCAGGGAAAGTCCGTATTAAAAACGCAGGAGAAATTCTATCTTGCGGACGCTTCCCTGAAATATTGCAGGCTGGGCTTCCATCCGGAGTCTGTTGCCGCAATGCTTGAAAATATCGTGTACTTTGAGCTTCGCCGGAAAGGCTATGAGGTGTACATCGGCAAAAATGAGACAAAAGAAATCGACTTTGTAGCAGTACGGCGCGACGAGCGGATTTATGTGCAGGTCTGCCGCAATCTGCCGGAGGAATCGGACCGTGAGGTTGCGAACCTCCTTGAACTCAAAGACCACTATCCGAAATATGTGGTAACGCTTGACGAGCTTGCCACAGGCAATATCAACGGGGTTAAAATCGTGCATCTGGCAGAGTTTTTGTTAAGCGTGGATTAAAATGGGAGAGGTAGGAAGGTTTTATTGAAAAAAGTTTTCTTCAACTGCGAACCAGCTTCAATTTATTGCGACTATATGGGTGAACGTTCAAAAGCATTCCGGAAAGCATGGTGAAATATGAACAACGATGAAATCATCCAATATTATGATGATCTGATGCGGCTTGCAGTATCAAAATGCAATTCACAAGCGGATGCGGAAGACCTTGTAGGTGACACAATGCTTGCAGCCTTTGTCTATGTGCATAAGGGCGGAAAGATTCAGCACCTGAAAACCTGGCTTGCCAATACACTTTACCATAAGTACAACGATAAGCTCCGTAAGAAGTATCGCTCCCCGGTTACGGTATATTTTGATGAAGGGATGGACATTCCGGAGGAAGATAATGATGAGTATCTCGCCTCAGAGGAGGCATCCAAGGTGCGAAAGGAGCTGAATCACCTTGCCTATATCACTCGTGAGGTGTTGGTTCGTTTTTACTACGGAAATCAAAGTGTTGCGGATATTGCGGAAGGACTGGATATTCCGGAGGGCACCGTAAAAAGCCGGTTATCAGCAGGTCGCAGTCAGATGAAGAAAGGACTTGAAGCGATGGAAACAGGAGAAAACTATTTGCCGGGAGAACTATATCTATCCTTTGGCGGTTCAGAGGGATTCAAAGGAGAACCGATGTCACTTGTGGAAGGAGATTTGATTGCGAAAAATCTTTTGATTCTTGCCTATGAAAAGCCTTTAACAATAAGCGAGCTTTCGAGGGCAATCGGGATTCCTGCCGCATACATTGAGCCCATTGTGAAAAAGCTTGTGGACGGTGAACTGATGGTACAGACAGAGGGAAATAAGCTTTATTCTGACTTTATCATTACCAGACCCCAGGATGTGCTGAAGGGTTTTCAGCCCCAGCTTGACTTTGCGCATAGACATTTTGATACTGTGTGGGACATACTTTGCAGGATGTGCGACAGGATTTCAGGGCTTAGTTGTGTGCAAGGCATGGGTAGTGTAGAAAAAACAATACTGGAGCGTTATGCCGTTTTGAAAGCATTACAGGATTTTCAGCATTTTGGAACAGGCAGGATAGAAGCTCCCGTCTTCCCGAAACGGAAAGACGGAGGCCGGTGGCTTGCACAAGCAGTGGCCCTTGATGCCGGATATAATACAAAGGAATATCAGGAAGCGCAGGAATATGCAATACAAGGCGGGCATCGCACATCGGAAGCGATAGCGGTAGGCCGGACAAAGCGAATCCGTCTTTATGAATTTGACACTACCCTGTGGGATAGTCCCTGCCGTTACGGCGGTGCTTATGAACTGTATTTTAAGTATATCATTCCGATGCTCTGGCACATTTATGACGATATACCGTTGGAGGCCTCAGATATTCCAAACGAGTTTATTTCCTATATGCCGACACTTGAAGCGGTGGGGCTGATAGGTTATTCCAAGGACAAGCCGTACGTAAAAATACCCGTCATGGAAAAGGTCTCCTATCAGGAGGTATGTGCTCTGGTGCAAACAGCTGTGGAGGAAATAAAAGCTGCAATCGGAGATGAATTTACAGCATTTATTATGCCTATGAAAGCATGGATTCCTAAGCACCTGACATCGGTTCCCGAACTTTATCGATATCACTATGCAGCAAAATATTTTGTTATGGCGATTGTCCGTGAGGCATACGGGAAAGGATTGCATTTGAAGAATGTAGACGCCTGCTGTCCGCCGGTCGTTTTAGTTTACGAAGAATAGCGCAAGCGATGAGGCGTGGACAGGTGGAAAAAGTTCCTAAAACGGATAATGGATAATGCACGAATTGTACACAGGAACAGAAAAGGGGCTGTTGCACAAAGCTCAGCCCTCCGCTTACAAGCCGGAGGCTACGCTTTATGCGACAACCCCTATTTTATCACGCCAGATAACAGTACACAAACAGATAGTGACAGAGGCTTCCTGCAAGGCAGAAGCAGTGGAAAATCTCGTGCAACCCGAAGCCCGGATGCCTGTTGTCGAAAATCGGCAGCTTTAACGCGTAGATGACGCCACCGATGGTGTAGATGATTCCGCCGGTCAGCAGAAGGGCAAAGGCGCCGGGAGAAACATTGCGGAGAAGCTCCGGAAAGGCAAGCAGGCACGACCAGCCCATTGCGATATAAATAACGGCGGACACCCATTTCGGACAGCGGATGAAGAACAGGCACTGGAAGATGCCGATAAAGGCAATGCCCCAGACCAGTGCAAAAAGCCGTAAGCCGCTGCTGCCCTCAAGTGCGACCAGACAAACCGGTGTATAGGTCCCCGCAATCAGTACATAAATCATCAGATGATCAAGCTTCTTTAGGCGGAGAAAGCTTTTTTCCGTTCTGCCGAAGGTGTGGTAAAGCGTACTTGCGCTATAGAGTAAGAACATGCCGAGAATAAATGTCGCGCAGGAAAACAAGGAGACGCCCGAGGTGGCCGCCGCCCTCTTTAAGAGCGGAAATGCGGCAAAGACCGCGAACGCCATTCCTGCAAGATGGGTATAGGCACTGCCCGGCTGGCGCGGAATCATTTTCCTGCCGGTATGGACAACCGGTTTATTTAATGTAAGGTCTTTTGTTGTAAGCTCCATGATATCCTTCCTTTCTTTGCGGGGATTCAGGGAATCCCTTGAGTTTAATACTATTATGGGTTATTGTCTGCTTTTCTTTGGAAAACATACAGAAAAGTACAAATGCTCTGCTGTATATTATGTAACGTATTGTTCTGAAATATTACACATAGTATTAAAAACTACATCTAACATAAACTAATACTATCACATATGTTTGAAAAAATCAAGAGGAAATAGAAAAAACTTGAGCGTTCGCGTTTGCAAAATCAACTTACTGTGCCGTCGCCAGGACACAAAGGCATATGCAAAATGCGGGAACTCAAGGAAATAAAAACGTATTTTATACGAAAAATAGATTTTTTCTACGTTTCGTTTTACTGCTTCCACAATGCCGTTATTGTGTTCTGTCTGAAAGCGGATATAATGTACTCATGGGTACCCATGAACAATTTAAAAACAGAACAGAGTAAGGAGGAGACAGGATGAGACTTTTAATTAATGAAAAGCTTAAATTCCACCGGCATCAAAAGGGACTTACACAGGAGGAGGTGGCTGCCCATCTCGGAATTTCCTATCAGGCAATTTCCAAATGGGAGAGGAACGAGGGGTATCCGGAAATTACGATGCTTCCTGCCCTGGCAAATTATTTTGGCATAACGGTTGACGAGCTGATTGGCATGAATGAAATTGCATCGGCGGCGCAGTATAATGAGATTAACCGCAGATGGGAGGAAAATAACCAAAAAGGAAAAACGGAGAATGCGGACGCATTTCACCGGCAGAATGTCGCGTTGATGCGCGATGCCCTGAAAAATTATCCGAACGACGCTCTTTTGCTGGTCCAGCTTGCAACGTCACTGGAAGCGCTCGATGGGACAAAGGAAGAAAAAGAGGCAAATCTCAAAGAATCAGTTCTTTTGCAGGAGCAGATTCTGCGGGGCGGGGACTCGGAGGTACGCAGCGCGACATTATTCAATATCTGCTTTACTTATGAGAAGCTGGGGGAGCACGATAAGGCGCTTGCAGCTGCCAAAAAGCTGCCTAATCTTTATAAGACGCGTGAAAATGCCCTTGTTTCACTGACAAAGGGGAAAGAAAAGGGCGAGGCGGCACGCGCTGCGCTTGCGCCGATAGCATACGTCATTTCCCATCATCTTTCCGCGCTTGCGGAAACGGAGAGGAATGACCGGTATCAGGAAAAAATCAAACAAATATTTGAGATTCTGTTTGATGAACTATCCTTAGAGGAGGCAAATGAACTCTGGCGGCAGGCAGAACAGAGGAAATCCAAACGTCCGGAGGGATGATGCCGTAATGGAAAAGCCGAGTAGATGAAGCCTTTGCCGGTATCGATGCCGGACATATCGCCCAAATCATTGACTACATCCGCCGCTCTGCTGCAGACAGCTCCGTGATGATTATTACACATGACGCGCCGGTCGCTGCCTGCAGCGACCGGCGTGTGTGGGTTTGAGGATTTTAAGGGTACGCAAAAATGGAGAGGCATAAGAAAAACTGCTACACAGCAACCGGGACACAAAGGTATATACAAAATGCGAAAACACAAGGGAACCGTACTTGACAATGTATCAGGAGGGCTATATACTGGAAGAAAAAGGAAGAGGGTACTATGCTTTGAAGGAAGTGTTAAATTATGAAGAACCGTTATTTTCCGGGGGAAGATATTCAAAGTGACGATTTGCTCTAGAAACGCGGTCTTTCGGACAAATGCAAAATACGGCAGCACTTCCCCCCTTTTACAGCTCGTCGTGTTTTTCTATCGCTTGTAAGAAGCCGCCACCCTGAAGCCGTTGCGCTTTTTGCAACAGCTCCTTCTAATTTATTTAGTTTACTTCCAACTCATTCTTGCGTTATATACGTTGTTTACAGCTTCAATATAGCATATGAAAGAGGGATGGTCGTGGTCGTTTTGACGCAGGTATCTGTTTTTAATATCCAGATACTGCGTTCTGACAAGATGCCATTTCCCCCTTTTCTTGATATAGTTAGCCTTTTCCTGTATTCCCGCAGAATGAGGGGCTTCGTTCCAATAGTATTTGTCACGATAGGTGAACACTGTCTTTGGGTGTATCAGCCTGTATAAATGTTCCTCGGTATCTCTACAAACAATACAGACATCCATCGAGAACTCGGTGGGATTGCCTTTGACAAAATGAATTTTTCTCGTGGTCAGAGAAGATGTTGAATTTTCGCAATCTCCCAAACTGTATTTCTGCAACACCTTATTAAAGGAGTTCTTTGCATATTCTTTTATAGTCTTGCAATCCTCAAAATCTTCGCATCTCACAATTTCAAGGTTGTAATCCAAGTCTATCGGCAACGAAGCATTTTGTACGATGAGGTTCCGGGCACCGCTTCCTACAAGATGGAATACTGCACCAATATTATAATCTTCTTTCAGGTGGTGGCAAAAATCCTGCATTATCTCACCGCATAAAGTTCGCATACGGCTTAGAAATTCCTTATCTTTTACATAATCAAACATAAAATCTCCTTTCTTCCCCCAAGCCAGCCATTTAGATTTCGAAATCTAAATCGGTATATTATAAGTCATACAATAAGTAAATGTCAAGTATTTTTTTCCTTTTTCGTTTTTGTTTTCTGCTATGTCTCCTATTCCGGAATGAGCGACAGTCTCGCTCCTTTATTCTTACCCCTTCCCATCCCTTATTTTCCTGACATTATAATTCATGATTTTTCTTCCCCAATGGACATACATAAAGTTTTTTAACTTACTCCAATGCTGTGTATAACGCTCAAAAAACATATCCGGGTTTGGGAAAATGCCTAAATCGGACACAATGGCGGCGCTCTGGATATAGGTGCTGTTTTCGTTCCAATCGAGCGAAAGCTTTGGAAAGTCTTTGGTTGCAATCGCAAAGGCCATAAAGTCTCCCTGGACATGAGGGTGGTTTGCTTTGACCGCCTCCAGATACGGCTCATCGATAATGACTCCCTCTAAAGCCAGCCATTGCCCTTGATAGGAAACCTCTGCCCAGGTATGTATGATTCTGTCCGGTGCAAGCGCCGCAATTATGCCTGTGGTTGCACCACGCTGAAACTCCTTTGATACTTCAAAGCCGTGGAGACGGCACGGGATACCGACGCCTCTTAGCAAAGCCATGAGAAGAGTCGCCTTCGTATTACACTGTCCATATCCGTCTGTCAGTACCTGCCCGGCAGTTAGGGTGTCTTTACGGTTGTAGCCAAAAAGTATTTCATTCCGGACATATCCGTAGACCGCTTTTATTTTGTCGAAATCATCGAGCTCTTTCCAGCGTTTTTCATTGATAAGCTTCTGAATAGCGGCTGACTGATAATTTAACATTTTGGTTTCTTCAAGAAATTGCATATCCATAAGCAAGCCTCCTGTTTTGGCTTAATGATAGCTTATTTCTTCCCCGGTGACTTTCAAAAAAACGCTATCTTTCAGGGAAATACCCGCAGGCATTCCCATCATCCGTTTCGTGACCGCCGCAAAATGCGATGGCGTATCAAAATTGGCTGTCATGGAGGCTTCCGTAATATTTTTGCCCTCCGATAATGCTAAAAAGGCTTTCTTCATCTGATGGAACTGGAGATAGCATTTTAGCGGGATGCCTGTCTGCTCCTTAAATAAGTGGGACAGCCGGCTTGGTGACAACGCTGCCTTGTCGGCAAAGGAAGCAATAGAATATGTGTCGCAGTTACCTTGCTCTATTTCAGAAAGCAGGTCCTGAATCCTCTCGTCATATAATTTCGCCTGCTCCTTCAAGCCCAGCGCCTTGTATAGCTGTATCATAAAGTCATGGTATTCTTTCATCCCGCCGTTCTCAATCAGGCGGAGCAGCAGGCTCTGGGCTTTATCAATCTCCGGGTTGTCAAAAACGTGGCAGTTCTTTCCCTTCAGTATTTCATCAAATTGCCGGGCAAAGCCTGCAGCCGGTTCCATAATCAGAGTAAAATGCAGGCGGTTCCCCGTTGAAAAGCTGTGCAGCGTGTTGTGGTTTATCACGATACATTTACAGGAAATTTGCTGTCCCTCTATGTTGATTTCCAGATTTTTTTCCACGCTTAAAAACAGTTGCATTGCCCAGTGCTTATGCGGCACGGCTTCTATCTGGTTTGTCAGGATTGAGATTTTGTCCCTGTCCCAATAGATTTTATTCATAGGCTGTTAAATCCTCCGGGGTATGGCTTTTTTCTTTTCAATAGTTATTGTCTGATGTTGTCAATATTACTATTGTTGATAACAAAGGTCAAGAAGATGCAATGAAAGAAAATCAGATGCTGCACAGCTATGGCAGTCTTCAAGGTGACTAAAAAATGCAGAATGTAAACCCCCGGACAAATTGACGCCGCGCTGCTTTTTTGGTATAATGAAACCTAGTGTACTGACCTGTTCATATTTCGCAAAATGGCTTGCCTGAATTTCCATCTGCTGCGTTGGCTTCAGGTGGCGATGCCACCGCATCGCCTCGTTCAGCCGCCTTGCAGACTGAAAATTCATTCTGCGTCATTTGGCTGAAAATGAACGGGTCAGCACACTAGGTGGATTGAATTTCCCGGGAAGGTGGCAGCGTATGAATATACTCCATATGAAGTATGCGGTTGAGGTGGCGAAGGCAGGCTCTATTAACAGGGCTTCGGAGACCCTGCTGATGGCGCAGCCGAATCTGAGCCGTGCCATCAAGGAGCTGGAGGCAGACCTCGGTATCACAATCTTTGACCGTTCTGCAAAGGGTATGGTGCTTACGGAAGAGGGAGAGCGGTTTGTCGGATATGCCAAAAAGATTCTCGCCCAGATTGATGAGGTGGAGACGATGTATAAGGCAGGGCGTCCGGTAAAGCGGCAGTTTTCCGTCTGTGCGCCGAGGGCGAGCTATATTGCTGACGCATTTGCCCGCTTTTCGCGCGGCATCGGAGAGGAACCGGCAGAGATATTTTATAAGGAGACAAATTCAAAGAGCGCGATTGACAGTGTCCTTCATTCGGAGTCCCGGCTCGGCATTATCCGGTATGCGGAGAACTATGATAAGTATTTTAAAGCGGTTTTTGAAGAGAAGGGCTTAAATTTTGAGCTTGTGGCAGAGTTCCACTATGTGCTTGCCTTGCAGAAGGGCAGTCCTTTAAACAAAAAGCGGGAGATACATTATCCGGACCTGCGCGCTTACATAGAGATTGCGCACGCAGACCCGTTTGTTCCTACGCCTGCGCTGTCGGAGGTAAAGAAGGAGGAGCTGCCCGACGGCATCAGCCGCCGTATCTTTGTGTTCGAGCGTGCGAGTCAGTTTGAAATACTCTCGGAGAATCCGGATACCTTTATGTGGGTGTCGCCGGTGCCGGACGAGCTTTTGGCGCGTTACGGGCTGGTGCAGAGAGAGTGCCCGGACAACCGGAAATGCTATAAGGATGTCCTGATTTACCGGAAGGGGTATCATCTGACCGGGCTGGACAGCCTGTTTGTTACCGAGCTGTGCAGTTCAAAACGCCGGTATATTCAATAGCGGAGGCCCGTATATATTTTGTGACAGGCTTTTGTCCGGCCGCAGGAGGAGGTGGCAGGGGTATATCATTTTATATATATTGCTATACTTTTTTTGTTATTCCCAAACCGGGAAAAGATTGTTAAAATAGTAACAGTCAAAGGATTTGACAATGGTAACGCTGAATATGTTAAAAAAATAACAAATGCAGGAGGATGAGTTATGAAAACAAAGAAGTACGAAATTGTTGATGGCGTTGAGAAGCTGGAAGAAGCCATTGCCCGTGTCAGGGAGGCGCAGAAGCTGTTTGCGTCCTATACCCAGGAGCAGGTAGATAAAATCTTCTTAGCTGCAGCGTCTGCCGCAAACAAGGAACGTATCTCCCTTGCGAAGCTTGCGGTAGAAGAGACCGGAATGGGTGTTGTCGAAGATAAGGTAATTAAAAACCATTATGCTTCCGAGTACATCTATAATGCCTACAAGAACACCAAGACCTGCGGTGTGATTGAAGAAGACAAGGCATTCGGTATCAAAAAGGTGGCAGAGCCGATTGGCGTAATTGCAGCGGTTATCCCGACCACCAACCCGACTTCCACTGCTATTTTTAAGACGCTGATTGCGCTTAAGACCAGAAACGGTATCATTATCAGTCCTCATCCGAGAGCAAAGGGTGCGACAATTGCTGCGGCAAAGGTGGTACTGGAGGCAGCAGTAGAGGCAGGCGCACCGGAGGGTATTATTTCGTGGATTGATGTTCCGTCTCTTGAAATGACCAATCTGGTTATGAAGGAAGCAGACATTATCCTTGCAACCGGAGGCCCTGGCATGGTAAAGGCAGCATATTCCAGCGGCAAGCCGGCACTCGGCGTAGGTGCAGGCAATACGCCGGCAATTATTGACAGCACGGCAGACATCCTGCTTGCGGTCAGCTCCATTATTCATTCCAAGACCTTTGATAACGGTATGATTTGTGCTTCCGAGCAGTCCGTGATTGTACATAAGGACGTTTACGATGCAGTAAAGAATGAGTTTGCAGTACGCGGCTGTTATTTCCTGAACGAAGCAGAGACGGAAAAGGTAAGAAAGACCATTATTATCAACGGCGCATTAAACGCAAAGATTGTAGGCCAGAAGGCAGCAAGGATTGCCGAGCTTGCGGGCGTAACGGTGCCGGAGGGAACAAAGATTTTAATCGGAGAGGTGGAGAGCGTGGAGCTTTCCGAGGAGTTTGCACACGAGAAGCTCTCTCCGGTGCTTGCCATGTATAAGGCAAAGGATATCAAGGATGCATTTGAGAAGGCAGAGCATCTGATTGCAGACGGCGGTTACGGACATACGTCTTCGATTTATCTGAATGCGGTTACTGAGAAGGAAACGCTGGCAGAGTTTGCCGAGAGAATGAAGACCTGCCGTATTCTTGTAAATACGCCGTCCTCCCAGGGTGGTATCGGCGACCTTTACAACTTTAAGCTGGCTCCGTCGCTGACGCTTGGCTGTGGCTCCTGGGGCGGTAACAGCGTGTCCGAGAACGTAGGAGTAAAGCATCTGATTAATATTAAGACCGTAGCCGAGAGGAGAGAGAATATGCTTTGGTTCAGAGCGCCTGAAAAGGTTTATATGAAGAAGGGATGTCTGCCGGTAGCTCTTGACGAACTTAAGACTGTCATGGGGAAGAAGAAGGCATTTATCGTAACGGATACGTTCCTGTACCAGAACGGGAATACGAAGCCGATTACGGATAAGTTAGATGAGATGGGAATCCAGCACACGACGTTCTTTGACGTTGCCCCGGACCCGACGCTTGCCTGTGCAAAGGCGGGTGCAGAGCAGATGAATGCGTTCCAGCCGGACTGCATTATCGCACTCGGCGGTGGTTCTGCGATGGACGCAGCAAAGATTATGTGGGTACTTTATGAGCATCCGGAAGCTGACTTTATGGATATGGCAATGCGCTTTATCGATATCAGAAAGAGAATCTATACCTTCCCGAAGATGGGAGAAAAGGCATACTTTATTGCAATCCCGACATCCGCAGGTACCGGCTCCGAGGTAACGCCGTTTGCGGTAATTACCGATGAAAAGTCCGGCGTAAAGTATCCGCTTGCCGATTACGAGCTGCTCCCGGATATGGCAATTATCGATGCTGACTTCCATATGACGGCGCCGAAGGGTCTTACGGCAGCCTCCGGTATCGATGCCGTAACACACGCACTGGAGGCTTATGCTTCCATGCTTGCAACTGATTATACCGACGGTCTTGCACTCCGTGCATTAAAGGTGATTTTCGAGTACCTTCCGAGAGCCTATGAGAACGGCCAGAACGATGCGGAAGCAAGAGAGAAGATGGCAAATGCGGCAACGCTTGCCGGTATGGCATTTGCAAATGCGTTCTTAGGCGTATGCCACTCCATGGCACATAAGCTCGGCGCATTCCATCATCTGCCGCACGGCGTTGCCAATGCGCTGATGATTGACGAGGTACTCCGGTTCAACGCAGCAGAGACACCGGCGAAGATGGGTACGTTCTCCCAGTACGACCATCCGCATACGCTGGCACGCTATGCAGAGGTAGCAGATTATCTCGGAATCAAGGGAAAGAATGACAGCGAGAAGTTAGAGAACCTGATTAAAGCGATAGACGAGTTAAAGGTAAAGGTTGGTATTAAGCCGACAATCAAGGATTATGTGGCAGATGAGAAGGACTTCCTTGCAAGGCTTGACGAGATGACCGAGCAGGCATTTGACGACCAGTGTACCGGTGCAAATCCGCGTTATCCGCTGATGAGCGAGATTAAGCAGATGTACCTGAACGCATATTACGGAAAGAGCTTTGTGGAAGAGAAGACACCGGATGCACGCCAGCTGTCGGAGGGCGTTGACAAGAGTGATATTAAGCAGAGCTTCCGCAGGGCAAAGAACGGCATCAATAAAAATCTGTAAGGAGGATGAAAGGTATGAAGCTGGACAGAGTGATTGCAGTAAGAAATAATAAGACCGTTTACCGTGACGGCGATAAGTGTATCAAGGTATTTAGCGAGAACTATTCCAAGGCGCAGGTGCTGAATGAGGCGCTGAACCAGGCAAAAATCGAAGAAATCGGGCTGCATATTCCGAAGATTTCCGAGGTTACGATGATTGACGGGAAGTGGGCAATTGTTTCCGAGTACATCAAGGGAAAGACGCTGGCACAGTTAATGCAGGAAAACCCGGAGAAGAAGGATGAGTATCTGGAGCAGTTTGTGGATTTGCAGGTAGAGGTACATAAAAAGACCTG
The DNA here is from genome assembly GCA_910579465.1 of uncultured Lachnospiraceae bacterium. Classification (GTDB taxonomy): domain Bacteria; phylum Bacillota; class Clostridia; order Lachnospirales; family Lachnospiraceae; genus SIG307. Next base: position 363,530 of record CAJTUB010000002.1, read on the forward strand.
TCCGCTGTTGAACAAGCTGAAGGATAAGATGAATGAAAAAATCAGCAAGGCAGAGCTGGATGCAACCACCCGGTACGACCTGCACACCCGTCTTGAGGGTATGCCGAAGCACAATAAGGTGTGTCACGGCGACTTCAACCCGTCCAATATCATCGTAGGCGAGGACGGCGTGATGTACCTCCTTGACTGGTCCCATGTAACGCAGGGCAATGCCTCTGCCGATGCGGCAAGAACCTATCTTTTGTTCTGGCTGGAGGGCGATATTGAGGGGGCAAAGAAGTATCTTGACCTGTTCTGCAAGAAGAGCAATACCGCAAAGCAGTATGTACAGAAGTGGATGCCGATTGTTGCAGCTTCCCAGTCGGTTAAGGGCAACGAAAAAGAGCGTGAATTCCTGCTTAGCTGGGTAAACGTTGTAGATTATCAGTAAGGAGAGTGACAGTATGAAGATTACGGTATGTATTGGTTCGTCCTGCCATATTAAGGGCTCCCGCCAGGTGGTAGAGCAGCTCCAGTATCTTGTAAATGAGAACAATCTGGGCGACAAGGTAGAGCTTGGCGGTACATTCTGCATGGGCAAGTGCCAGCAGGGTGTCTGTGTCACGGTTGACGGTGAATTTTATTCCGTAACCCCGGATTCCGCAAAAGAGTTTTTTGAAAAGCAAGTGCTTGCAAAGGTGTGAAAAATATGATTGTTCAGGTTTGTGTCGGCAGCTCCTGCCACTTAAAGGGTTCGGAGGAGATTGTGGAGCTCCTCCGGGAAGCCATAGAAACGCAGCACCTGGAAAACGAGATTACACTTGTCGGTAGCTTTTGTACCGGCAAGTGTAACCGTATGGGGGTAACAATCCAGGTCGATGATGATATTTATACGGGAATTGTAAGGGAAAACTTTCAGGAGTTTTTTAAGGAAAAAGTGATTGCCAAATTGACGCAGTAAAGGAGTAACGGAATATGGCGAACTGTTTAACACTGAAAAAGTCGAATTGCAAAAATTGCTATAAGTGTATCAGGCATTGCCCGGTAAAGTCGATCCGCTTTTCGGGGGACCAGGCGCATATTATCGGTGATGAATGTATCCTGTGCGGCCAGTGCTTTGTTGTCTGTCCGCAGAATGCAAAGGAAATCGTAGATGAAACGGAAAAGGTGAAGGTGCTTTTGCAGGGCGGCGCTCCGGTGTATGTCAGCCTTGCGCCGTCCTTTATTGCAAACTATGACGGCGTCGGGATTGAGGCAATGCGCGAGGCGTTGTTAAAGCTTGGCTTTGCGGGCGCAGAGGAAACGGCAATCGGTGCGTCTATTGTAAAGACCGAATATGAGCGGATGCTTGCAGAGGAGGAGCGCGACGTCGTGATTTCCTCCTGTTGTCATTCCATCAATCTGCTGATTCAGAAGTATTTTCCGCTTGAGCTGGAGTTTCTTGCCGATGTGATGTCTCCGATGCAGGCGCACTGCAAAGAATTGAAGCGCCGTTATCCGGGGGCAAAAACTGTTTTTATCGGGCCATGCGTATCGAAGAAGGATGAGGCAGAGCATTACGAAGGCATTGTAGACGCGGTGCTTACGTTTGAAGAGCTGACAAACTGGCTGAATGCCGAGTCGATAGAACTCCGCAAGGAGATAGACGCGTGCGAGGAAAGCCGTGCGCGGTTCTTCCCTACGCTCGGCGGTATTTTAAAGACAATGGCACAGGACGCGCCGGGCTATACCTATATGGCAGTTGACGGGGTAGAGAACTGCATTGCCGCGCTGCGCGATATTGAAAGTGGTAAAATACATAAGTGTTTTATCGAGATGTCGGCGTGCGTGGGCAGCTGTATCGGCGGTCCGGTCATGGAAAAGTACCATCGTTCCCCGGTCAAGGACTATATGGCGGTAGCGCAGTATGCCGGGAAGAAGGATTTTGACGTGGCGCAGCCGGAGCCTCTGACGCTGCGGAAGCATTTCGAGTTAATCGAGCGCCGCTCCCAGATGCCTGCGGAGAGCCAGATTACCGAGATTCTTCATCAGATGGGAAAGTTCAAGCCGTCCCAGGAGTTGAACTGCGGTTCCTGCGGCTACAATACGTGCCGCGAAAAGGCAATTGCGATTTTCCAGGGGAAGGCAGAAATTTCCATGTGCCTGCCGTACCTGAAGGATAAGGCGGAGAGCTTTTCGGATGCAATTGTAAAGAATACGCCGAACGGCTTAATCGTGTTAAACGAGAATCTGGAGGTACAGCAGATTAATACTGCCGCAAGAAAGATTATGAATATCCGCTCCGCGTCCGATGTGTTAGGCGACCAGGTAATCCGTATCCTTGCCCCGGACGTATTTATGACAGTGTTAAATACCGGACGGGACGTAAGGGACCAGCGCGTCTATCTGGCGGAGTATAAGCGTTATGTGGAGCAGACAGTAGTACATGATAAGGAATCCCGTATGTTAATCTGCATTATGCGTGATGTAACGGACGAGGAAAATGAGCGCGAAAAGAAGGAGAATATCAGCCGCCAGACGGTAGAGGTTGCCGACAAGGTGGTGGATAAGCAGATGCGCATTGTTCAGGAAATTGCGTCGCTGCTCGGTGAGACGGCGGCGGAGACCAAGATTGCCCTCGCAAAGTTAAAGGAGTCAATTTCAAATGAATGATTTATGTACCGATATCGGCTATAAGAGTATTAATCATTACGGGGAACAGCTCTGCGGCGACCACGTGGATATCGTGGAGCAGGGGGAAAACTCCATGGTGATTGTTCTGGCTGACGGGCTGGGAAGCGGCGTAAAGGCAAGCATTCTGTCAACACTGACCTCCAAGATTATTTCGACGATGATGGCGGAGGGACTGCCGTTGGAGGAGTGCGTCGCGACGATTGCGGCGACGCTTCCGGTCTGTTCGTCACGGGGAGTGGCGTACTCCACGTTTACGATTATTCATGTCATTAATAACGAGTCTGCGGAAATCATCCAGTACGATAATCCGCATGTGATTCTGATCCGGGACGAAGAGGTTTTTGATTACCCGAAGACGGAGATGAATATTGACGGGAAGAAGATTTATAAAACCGTAATCAAGCTCCGGGAGAACGATATCTTTGTGGCAATGAGCGACGGCTGCCCGCATGCGGGCATCGGGACCGCTTACAATTTCGGCTGGAAGTGGGAGGACATTGCCGCGTTTATGCAGACGCTGGCGCCTGCCGGGTATACCGCAAAGACCCTTTCTACGATTCTCGTGGACGAGTGCAATAAGCTGTACGGGAACCGTCCGGGAGATGATGCGACGGCGTGTGTAATCCGTGTCCGGAAGCGGGAGCCGATGAATCTTTTGTTCGGGCCGCCGAGGAACCGCGACGATGGGGAGCGTATGATGTCGCTGTTCTTTTCCAAGGAGGGAAAGCATATTATATGCGGCGGGACGACGTCCTCGATTGCCGCGAAGTATCTCGGGAAGCCGCTCCGGGCGACGTTGAACTTTGAGCGCTCCGATGTTCCGCCGATTGCGGAGCTGGAGGGCGTTGACCTTGTGACCGAGGGCGTCATTACGGTAAACAAGGTGTTGGAGTACGCAAGGGACTACCTTGGGGAAAACAAGGATTATGAGCACTGGAGCGTAAAGCGCGACGGGGCCTCGCTGATTTGCCGCCTTTTGTTTGAGGAGGCGACGGATATCAATTTCTATGTCGGCAGGGCAGTCAATCCGGCGCACCAGAATCCGGATCTGCCGATTAATTTCAATATTAAGATGAATCTGGTGGAAGAATTGTCAAAGTGCTTAAAGCAGATGGGAAAGTACATCAAGGTCAGTTATTTCTAGAGAGGAGGGCATATGAGAAAGTTTGATACAAAGGTACAGCATTTGAAGTATAAGGTTTTGCGCGAAGTTGCCCGTCAGGCATGGAACGATACCCTGCTTGAGAACGTACTGGAAATTCCGAAGACGATTGTCCCGGGCAAGACGCCGACGATGCGCTGCTGCGTTTACAAGGAGCGCGCTATTTTAGCGGAGCGTGTAAAGATTGCGATGGGGGGCGATACGGATAATCCGAACGTAATCGAAGTAATTGACATTGCCTGTGACGAATGTCCGGCTGCGGGTTATGAGGTAACCGGCTCCTGCCGCGGCTGTCTTGCACACCGCTGTGAGGATGTCTGCCCGCGCGGCGCAATCTCGTTCGACCATAACCATGTCGCGCATATCGATAAAACGAAGTGCGTGGAGTGCGGCCAGTGCGCGAAGGTCTGCCCGTATGCGGCGATTGTGAACCGTAAGCGTCCTTGCCAGAACGCTTGTAAGATTAAGGCGATTTCCATCAATGAGGACAACGCGGCAAGGATTGATAATGACAAGTGCATTGCCTGCGGCGCCTGCGTTTACCAGTGCCCGTTCGGCGCAATCATGGATAAGTCGTTTATTCTGAATGTGGTCGATTTGCTCAAGAAGAGCGCGCAGGGAAGGAATTATAAGCTGTATGCGGTAGTGGCGCCGTCCATTTCGAGCCAGTTTACCTATGCGAAGCTCGGCCAGGTCATTACCGGTCTGAAGGAGCTTGGCTTCCATGCGGTAGTAGAGGCTGCACTCGGGGCGGATATCGTGTCCATGTCCGAGGCAAAGGAGCTTGCCGAAAAGGGCTTCCTGACGAGCTCCTGCTGTCCGGCTTTTGTGTCCTACATAAAGTCGGAGTTCCCGGACCTGGTGCCGTTTATCTCCCATAACCTTTCCCCGATGGCGGCAATCGGCGAGTATATTAAGAGGACGACGGAAAATGCGAAAATCGTCTTTATCGGACCGTGTACCGCCAAGAAGATGGAGGTACAGCTTGAGTCGGTGAAGCCGTATATCGATGCGGCGCTCACGTTCGAAGAGCTGCAGGCGTTGTTTGACAGCCGCGATATCGACATTACGACGTTGGAGGAGGGTGTGTTAGACAACGCATCCTACTACGGCAGGATTTTTGCCCGCAGCGGCGGTCTTTCCGACGCGGTGGCGCAGGCGTTGAAGGAGCAGGGCTTAGAGGACTTCCCGCTGAAGGCATGTGCCTGCGACGGTATCGAGGCCTGCCGGATTGCGCTGTTAAAGAAAAATAAAAACGTGCTTGATGCTAACTTTGTGGAAGGAATGGCATGTACCGGCGGCTGTATCGGCGGCGCGGGCTGTCTGACCCACGGGGAGAAGAACAAGGCAGAGGTAGACAAGTACGGACGCGAGGCAATGGAAAAGACGATTGCCGACGCGGTAGCGGTACTGAAATAAGAAGAAGTTTTATGGGACTGTCGCATGAAGCGCAGTCCCATTTTGCTTTATGTGTAGGTTTTAATGATATTTTCTGCAATTTCTTTTTTGGTCGTACAGCAGTCCATTGCCTGTTTTTCGATGGAGTGGTGGGCTTCTGCCTCGGTCATTTTCAGGTGCTCGATGAGCAGCCATTTTGCACGGTTTACGGTGCGGATTTCCTGCATTTTTTCTTCAATGGATACGGATTTTTTTTCAAGCCTCCGGAGCCGTTCCCTGGAGGCTATCATCCAGTCGATGGCCTGTGTCACGAGCAGCTTTGCGGTAGGCTTTGAAAGCACATAAACCCCGTGCTCCGTGACCTTGCTGTAGACGGAGGTGTACAGCTCCGAAGGGACCATCAGGAGGGCAACCGTCGTATTCGTACTGCACAAATCGACGGAGAAGCGTGTACCGGCATCGTCGGGAAGCGGGGAGTTGACAATGACAAAGTCATAGCTCCGCTCAAGCAGAAGCCGTTTTGCCGCGCTGATACTGTTTTCAAAGCGGACCGGAGAAAATTTTGAATTGGGAAGCAGCGCCTGCAACGACGCGTTGAAGGTATCCTTTGCGGATACAATCAGAACACTGTATATTTGTTCCTGCAAATTCACTGTAAGGACTCTCCTTTGCTTTGACTTACTTAAGGCTTCGGCTGTAAACGCGGATAATCTGCTCCGGGATATGCGCCCTGATGAAAGCGCTGCCCTGCATTCCGGAAATCGCATCCTGTAGGGAGGAAGGGAGCCTCCCGAACTGCTTTAATACCGCCTCGTCAGCCGTGTATAGGTTAATATCCGCAGGCTGCTGCGGGAGCCGTTTGTTCCGGATTCCGTCAAGTCCTGCATAAATCAGCAGGGCAAACGCGAGGTAAGGATTGGCAGCAGGGTCAGGGGAACGGAGCTCTGCCCGTCGGTAGCTGCCGGCTGCCGCAGGGACGCGGATAAGCTGCGAACGGTTCTCGGTTGACCAGGAGATATATTTCGGCGCCTTGTTCGTTCCGAAGCGCTGGTAGGAGCTTTCCTCCGGATTCAGGAATGCCGTCATATCCGTAATGTGCGTCAGCATTCCGGCAATGAGGTGCGGAAGCAGGTCCTCGCCCGTGGAGCCTTTGGCGGACACATTGATGTGGAAGCCGTTCCCGGGCTTCCCGCAGATCGGCTTCGGGGAAAAGTCCGCCCACAGGCCGTTGCGGTACGCAGAGGTCTTGACGACGGTCTTGAAGGTCATCGCATTGTCTGCCGCGGAGAGAGGGTCCGAGTAGCGGAACACGATTTCATTCTGGCCGGGTCCCTCCTCATGGTGGGAGCTTTCCGGACAGATGCCCATCTGCTCCAGTGTAAGGCAGATTTCACGCCGTACGTTTTCCCCCTTATCCTCCGGGGCGATATCCATATACCCGGCGTGGTCGTACGGGACGTCGGTCGGGTTTCCGTGTTCGTCAAGCCGGAAGAGGTAGAACTCCAGCTCGGAGCCGAAGGAAAATTCGATTCCTGCCGCTTTTGCCTCTTCGGCAGCCTTTCTTAAAAGACTGCGCGTATCGCAGGCAAAGGCGTTGCCGTCCGGGTGGGAGATACTGCAGAACATCCGGACAACGCGTCCGTGCTCCGGACGCCACGGCAGGATGGCTAACGTGGAAGGGTCCGGGTGCAGTAAAAGGTCCGAGTGTGTTTCGTCGCCAAAGCCCTCCGTTGCCGAGGCGTCGGTTGCGATTCCGTACTCAAATGCGTGCGGGAGCTCGCCCGGCATGATGGAGATATTTTTCTGTCTGCCATAGACGTCGCAGAAGACAAGACGGATGAACTTTACGTCCTCTTCGTTGACAAACTGGATGACTTCCTGGGCGGAATATTTCATAGAACAACCTACTTTCTTTTAATTTGCTACATACATCTGTTTATAAGGATTTTTGCTGTCCGGGGTGACGACGGTAAACGGGGAAGCGGTCACCTCTGTCTGGTCGCAGCTAAACAGTTCACAGTATTCGGAAAGAAATCCCCGGATTTCCTCCATGTCCTCCCCGCAGGCAAGCCTTGCCGTGACCTGGCGGGGGAAGGAAAGCCCGGTGCAGTCGCCGCGCAGGTACATCTTCCCTCCGTGCATACCGGTGCATGGGAAATTCCCGATAATCTGCCTGCCATCGGCATCCAGTCCCAGGACGATGATTTTTCCGCCTGCCTGGTATTCGCCGAGAAAGCTTCCGGCACAGCCGCCAATGACAAGTACCGGCACCTTTTCCTTGTATTCCTTCATATGGATTCCGGCGCGGTAACCGGCGTTTCCGCGGACAAAGATTTTTCCGCCGCGCATCGCATATCCGGCGGCGTCCCCGATGCTTCCGTGAATGACAATTTTTCCTTCGTTCATAGTATCCCCGACGGCGTCCTGTGTATTACCGTTTACGATAATTTCTGCGCCGTTCAGATAGGCGCCCAGTGCGTTTCCGGGAATACCGTCGATGGTAATCCTGCGTTCGTCCATTCCGGCAGCAATGAAACGCTGGCCGAGACAGCCGGAGATGGTAAACTCCCCGGTTTCCCCGCGGAGCAGGGCGTTTAAGTCTTTATAATCCAGATCTACCGCATCAATCAATTTCATATTATACTATACCTCCAAACTTTTTTCTACGTATTTCCAAAGAAAATGCAGATGGAATTGTTATTCACCGGCGTGGGAAATACCAAGAATTGCAAGTTCCTTTTCACTTAACCCGATGCCGCGCAGCATCAGGCGGTTCCCGCGGAGCGCTTCAATGGAATTGATACCCATACCGCCCATCAGCTCCTTGATTTCATGCCGCCATGCGTTCATAAGGTTAATCAGGCGTTCGCTTCCGACGACAGGATTCAGACGTTTGGTAAGCTCAGGACGCTGCGTAGCAATGCCCCAGTTACATTTGCCGCTCTGGCAGGTCCGGCAGAGATGGCACCCCAGGGCGAGCAGTGCCGCAGTAGCAACATAGCAGGCGTCGGCGCCAAGCGCGACTGCCTTTACGACATCAGCTGCGCTGCGGATACTTCCGCCGACGACAAGCGAAACATGGTTCCGGATACCCTCGTCGCGCAGACGCTGGTCGACCGCAGCCAGGGCAAGCTCAATCGGGATGCCGACATTATCGCGGATTCTGGTAGGGGCGGCGCCGGTTCCGCCGCGGAAGCCGTCGATTGCAATGATGTCTGCGCCGCTCCGTGCAATGCCGCTTGCAATGGCGGCAATGTTATGGACCGCAGCGACCTTTACGATAACCGGCTTTTGATATTCCGTCGCTTCCTTTAAGGAGAAAACCAACTGGCGCAAATCCTCAATGGAATAAATGTCGTGGTGCGGCGCCGGGGAAATGGCATCGGAGCCTTCGGGAATCATACGGGTGCGCGAAACGTCGCCGACAATCTTGGCACCCGGCAGGTGTCCTCCGATGCCCGGCTTTGCACCCTGGCCCATTTTGATTTCGATAGCGGCACCTGCCTCCAGATAGTCCTTATAAACGCCGAAGCGGCCCGAGGCAACCTGGACGATGGTGTTTTCGCTGTAGCAGTAAAAGTCCTCGTGGAGACCTCCCTCTCCGGTATTATAATAAATGCCAAGCTCCGTGGCGGCACGCGCCAGGCTTTCATGGGCATTGTAGCTGATGGAGCCATAGCTCATGGCGGAGAACATCACCGGCATGGAAAGCTCAAGCTGAGGAGTTAAATCCAGCTTTAATTCGCCGTTTTCATCACGATTTAATTTTTCCGGCTTTTTGCCAAGGAAAACGCGGGTTTCCATAGGCTCACGCAGCGGGTCAATCGGAGGATTGGTGACCTGTGAAGCGTTGATTAAAATCCTGTCCCAATAAACAGGAAGCGGATTCGGATTTCCCATTGAAGAGAGAAGTACGCCGCCGCTCCCCGCCTGCTTGTAAATTTCCTTAATCGTTTCATTCTTCCAGTTGGCATTTTCGCGGAGCGTGCAGTCGCTCTTGACGATTTTTAATGCCCTTGTCGGGCAGAAGGAAACGCAGCGCTGGCAGTTGACACATTTGCTTTCATCGCTTAACAGGATGCCGCGCTCTGCGTCAAAGCTATGTACTTCATTGGAGCACTGCTGCTCACAGATGTGACAGGAAATGCAACGGTTCTCATTTCGGATTACTTCAAATTCAGGATAGATGTATTCAATACTCATTAGAAAGCGCCCTCCTTTACCTGAATAATGACCGGTTCGCCGCCGGCAGGAGCGTAAATGTTTTCTGCTGCCGGTTCCATGGTTCGGATGGCAGCTTCCTCACTTGCAATAAAAACTTTATCCGCCTTTTCCCCGACGACCATCGAGCGGAGCTTCAGCCGGTCGTTCAATGCCATAAGACCGCCGTTAAAGCCAAGGACAATCGAAAACGGTCCGGTGACTAACAGGCTGGAGAAAACGGTGCGGAGATAGGTAAGCTTTTTTTGTTCCGATTCCTCTGCCTTTGCCGCAATCGTACTCCAGAACGGGGCCGCGATGACGCTTGCTGCCTCTTCTAAGGTGAGTCCCTGGACGCGGAGCAGATAATCGATAATATAGGTGATAACTTCGGTATCGGTCTGCAGGGTACACCGGTAGCCGAACATTTCAATAAAGCGGCGGTTGGCATCATAGGAAGAAATCTCGCCGTTATGTACAATAGAGTGGTCGAGCAGGGTAAACGGATGTGCGCCGCCCCACCAGCCTGGCGTATTGGTCGGATAGCGGCCGTGCGCGGTCCAGGAGTAGCCCTCGTATTCGTCTAATTTGTAAAAGACGCCGACATCCTCCGGAAATCCGACTGCCTTAAAGGTTCCCATGTTTTTCCCGCTGGAAAATACATAGGCACCCGGGAACTCCGCATTGATTTTCATTACCGTTCTTGCAACAAACTCTTTTTCGTCAAGCTGCAGGGAAGCAAGGACGGATTTCAGGGGAGAAACAAAATACCGCCAGATAACAGGCTCGTCGGTAATGGCCGGAATCTTTCTGGTAGGAATAATCTCTGATTTTACAATCTCAAATTGTTCCTTTAGAAACTGCTCACAGTTTTTCCGGGTACTGCGCTCATTATAAAAGAGGTGCAGCGCATAGAAGTCCTTGTATTCCGGATAGATACCATATCCTGCGAAGCCTCCGCCCAGACCGTTCGAGCGGTCATGCATCGGTTTCATGGCATTTGTAATCAGTTCGCCGGACATCCGCTTTCCTTCTCTGGAAATGACGGCGGCGATGGCACAGCCGGAGGGGATTCGTATCTGACCTTCAGTTTTCATATCGATTCCTTCCTTTCTCACATTCTGCGAAAGCAAAAAAGCAAAGGCGCTCATTTCGGAACAGACCCGCGTCTGCGCCAAAATGAACACCTTTGCTCATTTTTTTGCATTATACAATTTTATTTTTGTTTTGTCAAGAAAAAATGTGGAGAAAATTTGGTAGCAACCTGCAATCAGCTTGCAGCTATGAAAAAGGGGAAAGTTCTTTCTTATGTTCTTACAACGAAGCAGGCAGTGTAAGATACCGTTTTATGGAGGCTTTTGAATCACGGCTATTGTAAACCGGGTCTGCTCCTGTATTCAAAACCCGCCAGGCATATCCACCAAAGCAGTACGATTGCTATAACGAAAAATATCTTTCTTTTCATATCCGGTTTCTCCTTTCCGTTTTCTCTGCCATAATTATAGATTAAATTTCCGCCTGATTCCATAGATTCCGCTTACATTTTCCGTGCTGGTCTTACAATTTTGTAAGATAGGGCATTTTAATTGACAAAAAACGGAATTGATGCTATCATAATACAGTAATCTGGTTTTTTGGGATAGAAGAGGATAAGCCGGGAGTTGAAAAGGTATGTATATGAGGAATCAGGGACTGACCTTATGTTACTTTTAAAATAATTCGGCTGCAAGTGCTTTTGCGGCTGTTTTTTATTTATTAGGAAATATCATCTTATATCAGTGTGTTATGGTGTGCGATTGCTTTAGAAGGGAGGAGTCTGTCTATGGAAAAGCAGAACCGGCGCGGTGGGAAAAAGAGGTGGAAGTATTTTGTTTTTCTGCCACTTTCTGTCATTGTATTAGTTGTAATTGTCCTGATTCTTTTTATCAGGAACAGTGCGTGGTATCATGGGGCATTTGATTATGATGCGGTGGCGTTGGGAAAGCTTCTGCGGAAGGAAAAGCTGGATACGGGAGTAACGGGAATACGCTCTGCTTCCCTTGTGAAAGAAGATGGGCAGGAGGTAAGCCTGGAGCTTCCGGTGGAGTTTTGGACGATGATTGCGGATGATTTTGCAGGACTTACCTGGGGAAAAGCAATCAGGTACAGGCTTCGTTGGGTTTCCGAGCCGGTGGATGAGGTGTTAATCACAGGCAGGAGTAAGATCCTGGAACTGGAGCTGGTGTCAGAGAAGCATACAGAGCCGGTTTTTATAAAAATATACAGGCAGGGATATGTATGGGTCAGTTTGAGGGAGGAGGATGAGTTCCGGATAGGAACGGCAAGTGCCAAAAAATATTATGACGAAGCGTTAAAGTTTATTCGCGTGAAGGCAAAGTGAGAATAATTCCCTGCATTGGAGGGGGTTATCAGCACTTCGCAAAAAATTTAAAAAAGGGTCTTGACGAATCACCTTTACGGGTGTATAATGCACCACATGAAGGCAAGGGCGTCTTTGAGGTTATTCTCAAAGACGCTTTTTTCATTTCATGGGAAGTACCGTGCCGCGTCGGCACAGGAAGGTATCTTCCCGTGAAACTGCTCTGCGGGATGCGCACCCGCGAATTGGTAAGGTACATAGAAATGTCAGGTTTATAGGATTGGAAAAGGCAACGGCGTCTTTCATGGAAACAACGTGAAAGGTGTCGTTTTCTTTTTATCAGGAAAAGGAGGTTTTACGATGCAAACGGTATCGGATTATTTTGGGAGTCTGGTGTTTGATGACAGGGTGATGAAGGCGAATTTGTCCGCCAAGGTGTATCAGTCACTCAGAAAGACCATCGACGAGGGGGCACAGCTGGATATCAGCGTGGCAAATGCCGTAGCGACCGCGATGAAGGACTGGGCGCTCGCACATGGCGCAACCCATTATACCCATTGGTTCCAGCCGCTGACCGGCATTACCGCCGAGAAGCACGACGGCTTCATTACCCCGTCTCCGGACGGCGGCGTGATTATGGAGTTCTCCGGAAAGGAACTGATCCAGGGAGAACCGGATGCGTCCTCGTTCCCGTCCGGCGGGCTGCGGGCGACCTTTGAGGCAAGGGGCTATACCGCATGGGACCCTACCTCCTACGCCTTTATCAAGGGCAAGACGCTCTGCATTCCGACGGCGTTCTGCTCCTACGGCGGCGAGGCGTTAGATAAAAAGACGCCGTTACTTCGTTCCATGGAGGCGCTGAACAAGCAGGCGCTCCGTATCCTGCATCTGTTCGGGAACGATACGGTGAAATGCGTGCGTACCTCGGTAGGACCGGAGCAGGAATACTTCCTTGTGGATAAGGAAATGTATGATAAGCGCCGCGACCTCCGCTTTACGGGACGTACCCTGTTCGGGGCAAAGCCGCCGAAGGGGCAGGAGATGGATGACCACTATTTCGGCGTCATCAAGCCGAGGGTTGCCGCCTATATGGAGGAATTAAACGAGGAGCTCTGGAAGCTCGGAATCCTGGCAAAGACGGAGCACAACGAGGTGGCTCCGGCACAGCATGAGCTGGCTCCGATTTATACAACGACAAACATAGCGACCGACCATAACCAGCTGACGATGGAAATTATGCAGAAGGTAGCGACAAAGCACGGTCTGGTCTGCCTGCTTCACGAAAAGCCGTTTGCGGGCGTGAACGGCAGCGGTAAGCACAATAACTGGTCGCTTGCGACCGATACCGGCGTCAACCTTCTTTCCCCGGGTGAAACGCCGTACGAGAACGCACAGTTCCTTTTGTTCCTGTGTGCGGTAATTAAGGCGGTAGACGATTATCAGGATCTGCTCCGGATTTCGGTTGCAACCGCAGGGAACGACCACAGGCTTGGTGCAAATGAGGCGCCGCCTGCCGTTGTGTCCATGTTCCTCGGGGATGAGCTGAACGCGGTGTTAGAGGCGATTGAAACGGGAACGCCGTACAGCGGCGCGGAAAAGACGCAGATGAAGCTCGGGGTTGACGTGCTTCCGAAGTTTAACCGCGACACGACTGACCGGAACCGTACCTCGCCGTTTGCCTTTACCGGCAACAAGTTTGAGTTCCGTATGTTAGGCTCCTCCAACAGCATTGCCTGTGCGAACATCATGTTAAACAGCGCGGTTGCTGAAAGCCTGAAAATCTATGCTGACAGGCTGGAGAAGGCGGAGGACTTTGAGACGGCGCTCCATGAGATGATAAGGAAGACCATTAAGGACCATAAGAACATAATCTTCAACGGAAACGGATATGACGACGCATGGATTAAGGAGGCAACCGAGCAGAGGGGGCTGTTGAACTACCGGACGACGCCGGACTGCGTACCGCACCTTCTGGATAAGAAGAACGTGGATATGCTGACCTCCCACCGTGTGTTCAAGGAGGCAGAGCTAAGGTCGCGTTACGAAATCACGCTCGAGAACTACTGCAAGACCGTTATCATCGAGGCAAATACGATGATTGATATGGCAAAGACCGAGATTGCACCGGCGGTAGAGGCGTATGCAAAGGAGGTAGCGAAGACTGCGGCGGCAAAGAAGGCAGTAGATGCGGCGCTTCCTTGCACCTATGAAAGCGGGCTGGTAAGGAGGCTTTCCTCCCTGACCGACCGGATTGCAGGAAAGGCAGATGAGCTGGAGCAGGCGCTGCTGTCCCTCTCGTCGGCAGAGGAAATCGGCGAGCAGGCAAATGCCATCCGGGATACGGTGCTTGTGAAGATGAGCGAGCTGCGGCTTGCCTGTGACGAGGCGGAAACGATTACGGCGAAGAGCTACTGGCCGTTCCCAACCTACGGCGATTTACTTTTCGGCGTGAGATAAGCAGGGGATACCGGGAGCAGGGCTTTTGTAAAGACCCGGCGCGGGAAACGCCTTCACCGGCGTTTCCCTGAAAAATAAGGAGATGATTGGTATGGTAATTGATGAAATTACAAAGCTGATAGAGGAAACAGTAAACAGTAAGGTATTCGGAATCTGGTTTTTAATCGGGGCGGCACTTGTATTCTTTATGCAGGCGGGCTTTGCTATGGTGGAAACGGGCTTTACGAGGGCAAAGAACGCGGGCAACATTATAATGAAGAACCTGATGGACTTCTGTATCGGGACCGTCGTATTTATCCTGCTCGGCTTCGGGCTTATGATGGCAGAGGACTACGCGTTCGGGTTTATCGGTGTGCCGAATCTGGATATTTTTAAGGATTTTGGCGGATTCATTGAAAAAAATGCGTCGAGCTTTGTATTTAACCTTGTGTTCTGTGCGACGGCGGCGACGATTGTTTCGGGCGCGATGGCAGAACGGACGAAGTTCATATCCTATTGTGTTTATTCGGCAGTGATTTCCCTGTTCGTCTATCCGGTGGAGGCGGGCTGGATATGGAATTCCCAGGGCTGGCTTGCACAGATGGGCTTCCATGACTTTGCAGGCTCTGCGGCAATTCATTCGGTCGGCGGAATTACCGCACTCATCGGGGCGATTATGGTAGGACCGCGTCTCGGAAAATACGTGAAGGAAAAGGGCAAGATAAAAAAGAAGGTAAACGCGATTCCGGGGCATTCCATTACGCTCGGCGCGCTCGGCTGCTTTATCCTGTGGTTCGGCTGGTACGGCTTTAACGGCGCGGCAGCATGGGATAACACCTCGTTGGCTTCCATTTTCCTGACAACGACGATTGCACCGGCGGTTGCCACCTGTGTTACGATGCTGTTTACCTGGATGAAAAACGGGAAGCCGGATGTTTCGATGTGTCTCAATGCCTCTCTGGCAGGTCTGGTCGGCATTACAGCAGGGTGTGACGCCTTGGACGCAATCGGCTCGATTGTAGTCGGCGTGGTTTCAGGTATTCTTGTTGTGGTGGTGGTCGAGGTACTGGATTTGAAGTTACATATCGACGACCCGGTCGGCGCGGTCGGCGTACATCTTGCGAACGGAATCTGGGGAACCCTTGCGGTAGGGCTTCTCGCAAACCCGAAGGCGCCTGCCGGTCTTGACGGGCTGTTCTATACGGGAAGCGCAAAGCTTTTCGGAATCCAGACGCTTGGTATTTTGGCAGTTCTTGGCTGGACGGCAGTCTGCATGACATTAGTATTTCTTGTAATTAAAAAGACAATCGGCCTGCGGGTATCCGCCGAGGAGGAAATCAAGGGCTTGGACAGCACCGAGCACGGTCTGCCGAGCGCCTATGCGGATTTTGTCCCGGCGGTCGAGAGCCTGGATTACGGCTACGAGGAGGCAGTTCCGGTGACCGGCGAGATTCCTGTAGCGGAGGCGGTTCCGGTAAAGAAGGTGCCTGCCTTTGAGGAGGGAGAGCACAGGTTCACGAAGATAGAGATTATCTGTAAGGAATCGAAGTTTGAGGCATTAAAGAACGCCATGATGGACATCGGGATTACCGGCATGACGGTTTCCCATGTATTAGGCTGCGGCGTCCAGAAGGGAAAGCCGGAGTATTACCGTGGCGTACAGATAGAAGCAAACCTGCTGCCGAAGGTACAGGTGGATATCGTGGTCAGCAAGGTGCCGGTACGGAAGGTAATCGAGGCGGCAAAGAGCGTGCTTTATACCGGACATATCGGGGATGGTAAGATTTTTGTATACGAGGTGGAGAATGTCGTAAAGGTACGTACCGGAGAAGAGGGGTATGACGCTTTACAGGATGTGGAATAGCGCCATAAGGCGCTTTCCGCAGACAGAAATTTACGGAGGTGTATTCTATGTGTTCTATTATGGCTTATTGCGGAAGCACTGCCACGCCGGAGGCGTTTCAGAAGGGCTTTGAGCGTACGATTTCCAGAGGACCGGACGATACCCGGATTGTCGATACCGGGAAGGGGCTGATGGGCTTCCACCGGCTTGCGATTATGGGCCTGACGCCTGCCGGGATGCAGCCGTTCTCGCTGGACGGCAGCTATATCGTATGCAACGGTGAGATTTACGGCTTTGAAAAATGGAGGGCAAAGCTTGCGGAACGTTATACGTTTGAAAGTGATTCCGACTGTGAAATCCTTCTGCCGCTGTACCGGGAGTACGGCACGGATATGTTTGCAATGTTAGATGCGGAGTTTGCCTGCATCCTCTATGATAACAGAACACAGGAATACATAGCCGCAAGGGACCCGATCGGCATAAGGCCGCTGTATTACGGCTACGACAAGGACGGCGTAATCCTGTTTGCGAGCGAGGCAAAAAACCTGGTAGGATTTGCGGAGCGCATTATGCCGTTCCCGCCGGGGCATTATTATAAGGGCGGAAACTTTGTCTGCTACTCGGACATTGCCCATGTGGATCAGGTCTGCACGGACGATTTGGAAACGGTCTGCCGCAACATCCACGACAAGCTGGTGGCAGGCGTGGAGAAACGTCTGGTGTCGGATGCCAAGGTCGGCTTCCTGCTTTCGGGCGGGCTGGATTCCTCCCTTGTCTGCGCGATTGCCGCAAAGAAAAGCAAGACGCCGATTAAGACCTTTGCCATCGGAATGAGCGGGGATGCGATTGATTTAAAATATGCGAAGCAGGCGGCGGACTATATCGGCAGCGACCATACGGAGGTCATTATGACGAAGGAGGAGGTGCTTGCCAGCCTGAGAACCGTAATCGAACTGCTCGGCACGTTTGATATTACGACCATCCGGGCAAGCATGGGAATGTACCTGGTCTGCAAGGCGATTCACGAAACGACCGATATCCGGGTGCTTTTAACCGGTGAGATTTCCGATGAGCTGTTCGGCTATAAATATACCGACTTTGCGCCGGATGCGGAAGCCTTCCAGAAGGAGGCAGAAAAGAGAATCCGGGAGCTTCACATGTATGACGTGCTTCGTGCCGACCGCTGCATTTCGGTCAACTCCCTGGAGGCAAGGGTGCCATTCGGTGACCTGGATTTTGTGAAATATGTCATGGCGGTGGAACCGGAGCTGAAACGGAACACCTATGGAAAGGGAAAATATCTGCTCCGCCATGCGTTTGAGGGTGGGGAGTATCTGCCGGAGGAGCTTCTCTGGCGCGAAAAGGCGGCGTTCTCGGACGCGGTAGGACATTCGATGGTGGACTACTTAAAGGAGTATGCGCAGGCGTTTTATACCGATGAGGAATTTGAGGAAAAATGTAAAAAGTATACCCATGCCCGTCCGTTTACAAAGGAGTCCCTGCTTTACCGGGAGATTTTTGAAGAATACTATCCGGGACAGGCGGAAATGATTGCAGACTTCTGGATGCCGAACAAGGAATGGGAGGGCTGCAACGTAGACGACCCTTCGGCAAGGGTGCTTGCAAACTACGGCGACAGCGGGAAATAGGAAGGGAATCAGCCTGACCGCGGCAGGGCGCACGGGAAGGAAGGAGCAGAGGACGATGACAAAATATATCTTTGTAACAGGAGGCGTTGTTTCCGGGCTCGGCAAGGGCATTACGGCAGCCTCCCTCGGGCGGCTGTTAAAGGCAAGGGGTTTTAAGGTTGCCGCCCAGAAGCTGGACCCCTATATTAACGTAGACCCAGGTACGATGAGCCCGTACCAGCACGGCGAGGTCTACGTGACCGAGGACGGTGCGGAGACGGACCTGGACCTCGGTCATTATGAGCGTTTTATTGACGAAGACTTAAACCAGTATTCCAACCTTACCGCCGGTAAGGTTTATTGGAATGTGTTAAATAAAGAGCGCCGGGGCGAGTACCTCGGCTCCACGGTGCAGGTGATTCCGCATATTACAAATGAGATTAAGGAGTTTGTCTACAACGTGGGCAGGAAAACCGGCGCGGATATCGTGATTACGGAAATCGGCGGCACCATCGGCGATATAGAGTCGCAGCCGTTCCTTGAGGCGGTGCGCCAGATATCGCTGGAGGCAGGACGGGAAAACAGCCTGTTTATCCATGTGACGCTGGTGCCGTTTTTGCGCGGCTCGGAGGAGCATAAGTCCAAGCCTACCCAGCATTCAGTCAAGGAGCTGCAGGGTATGGGAATCACGCCGGACCTTATCGTCCTGCGCTGTGACGAGCCGTTAGAGGAGTCCATTTTTAAGAAAATCGCGCTGTTCTGTAACGTAAAGCCGGACTGCGTGATTGAAAATATTACAATCCCGAACCTTTATGAAGCGCCGCTTATGCTGGAAAGGTCGGGATTTTCCGCTGTCGTGTGCCGGGAGCTGGGGTTACAGGCACCGGAGCCAGACCTCACGGAATGGAAGCAGATGATAGAGCAGATTAAGGGAAGAAAGCACAGCGTGACCATCGGGCTCGTAGGAAAGTATGTCGGGCTCCATGACGCCTATCTTTCGGTGGCGGAGGCGCTCCGGCATGCGGGGTATGCATATGATACGCATATTAAAATCCAGTGGATTGATTCGGAGAAAATTACGGCGGAAAATGCCGCGGAGATATTTGCAGGGGTTGACGGGATTTTAGTGCCGGGAGGCTTCGGTAGCCGCGGCATCGAAGGGATGATTCTGGCGGCAGGCTATGCCAGGGAACAGAAGCTGCCGTATTTCGGCATCTGCCTCGGCATGCAGATTGCGGTCATCGAGTACAGCCGGAACGTGGCGGGAATCCCGGATGCCAACTCCGGCGAGTTTGACGAGCAGTGCCGGCACAAGGTAATTGATTTTATGCCGGGACAGAGCGAGGAAATCAATAAGGGCGGCACCCTCCGGCTCGGCGCTTACCCGTGCAGCGTTCAGTCGGGAACGACGTTAGAGCGCTGCTACAAGAGCAGCCAGATTAGTGAACGCCACCGTCACCGCTATGAGCTGAATAACGAGTACCGGGCGGTGCTTGAGGAAAACGGGCTGACCTTCGGCGGCACCTCGCCGGACGGACGGCTGGTAGAGACGGTGGAATTGAGCGGGCGTCCGTTTTATGTAGGCGTCCAGTATCATCCGGAATTTAAAAGCCGTCCGAACCGTCCGCATCCGCTGTTTCTGGGCTTTGTCGGTGCGGCATTGGCGTATTCCCGCGGAGGTGAGGTATGAGCGTCAGAGAGGAATGCGGCGTATTCGGCGTCATGGCGCGGGAGCCTGCCGATGTTGCCGGAATTACGTATTACGGATTGTATGCGCTGCAGCACCGGGGACAGGAGAGCTGCGGCATTGTAGTAAATGACGACGGGGTGTTCTGCTCCCATAAGGACCTCGGTCTCGTAAACGAGGTATTTACGGAGGACGTCTTATCCCGTCTGCCGGAGGGAAGTATGGCGGTCGGGCATGTGCGCTACGGGACGACGGGCGGCACGAGCCGCAGGAACTGCCAGCCGATTGAGGTGAACCATCAGAAGGGGCGGATGGCGCTTGCCCACAACGGGAACCTCAGCAACGCGGCGGAGCTGCGGAACGAATTGGAGCTCTCCGGTGCCATCTTCCATACGACAAGCGACACGGAAACGATTGCCTATATCGTGACAAGGGAGCGCCTGAAGGCGCCCTCGATTGAGGACGCGCTCAGTGCCGCAATGGAGAGCTTTGACGGCGCCTATTCCCTGATCCTGATGTCGCCGCAGAAGCTCATCTGCGCAAGGGACCCTTACGGCTTCCGGCCGCTCTGCTACGGCGTAACGGAGGACGGCATGTATGTGGCAGCCTCGGAAAGCTGTGCGCTTGCGGCAGTCGGGGCAAGGCTTGTGCGGGATGTGGAGCCGGGGGAAATCCTGATATTCGGGAAAAACGGCGTAGTCTCCCGAAAGGAGCACTGCGGCAGACAGAAAAAGCGGCTGTGCGTGTTTGAATCTATCTATTTTGCAAGACCGGACTCGGTCATCGACGGAAAATCGGTACATGCGGCAAGGGTACGCGCAGGGCGGATTCTTGCGCAGAAGCACCCGGTGGAGGCGGATGTCGTCATCGGCGTGCCGGATTCGGGACTGGACGCGGCGCTCGGCTTCTCAAGGGAGTCGGGCATTCCGTACGGCATCGGGTTAATTAAGAATAAATACATCGGGAGAACCTTTATCTCTCCGGGACAGCATGCAAGGACCGACCAGGTGAGAATCAAGCTGAGCGTCATTGAGGAAAGCGTAAAGGGAAAGCGGGTCGTCCTGATTGACGATTCGATTGTCCGCGGGACGACGAGCGGGCGGATTGTCAGGCTGCTCCGAGAGGCGGGCGCAAAGGAAATCCATATGCGGATCTCCTCGCCGCCGTTTCTGAACCCGTGCTACTACGGGACAGACATCGACTCGAAGGAGCACCTGATTGCCTGCCGGTATCCCGTGGAAAAAATTGCGGAAATCATCGGCGCGGATACACTCGGCTATGTGCCGGTCGAAGCGCTTCCGGAGCTTGCGGGAAACTGCAATTATTGCAGCGCCTGCTTCGACGGGGACTACCCTACGGCGGTTCCCACGGACACAAGAAAGGAACGCTTCGAGCAGAAGCTTTCCATGCGGAATGGAATAAAAACAACCTGAGTTTCCGCATTTTCAGGTAACTATGAAGGTTCTGCGGACTGTGCTTGTGCTGCTTTTTGCATTTGTCCGAAGGACCGCGGTTTTTGCACGGAACCGCAAGAGAAAAAATAAAGCGAGGTGGCGGTATGGTGACAGAATATAACAGAAAGCTTATTCTGGAGGACGGGAGCGAATTTTACGGCTACGCGTTCGGCGGGGAATCCCAAAGGGTCTGCGAGCTTGTGTTTAATACCTCTATGACCGGCTATCAGGAGATTCTCTCGGACCCGTCCTATGCCAGTCAGGCGGTGGTCATGACCTATCCCCTGATTGGGAATTACGGGATGGCAGAGGAGGATTACGAGACAGAGCTGCCGGTAATCGGCGGTCTGATTGTACGGGAATACAACGACGCTCCGTCGAATTTCAGGAGCACGGCGGCGTTAGGGGAGGTGATGAAGCGGTATCATATTCCGGGCGTGTGGGGAATCGATACGCGGAAGCTGACGCGCTCCATCCGCGACTACGGAAGCAGGAAGGTGCTGATTACGGAGGCATCGATGCCGCTTGAAAAAGGGCTTTCTCTTCTGGCAGAAAGCACGCTCCCGACGGATAGCGTGGCGCGGGTAAGCTGTAAAAGGATATGGACGGCAAATCCGGAGGCAGAGGGCTTCCATGTCGTGGCGATTGACTGCGGCATGAAGAAGAATATCGTACAGTCCCTGTGCAGGCGGGGCTGCCGTGTGACCGTGGTGCCGTGGAATACGGAGGCTGACGCGATAAGGGCGCTTGCTCCGGACGGACTTCTGATTTCGAACGGGCCGGGCAATCCGGAGGACGTATCGCCGGTCATTGAAACGGTAAGGGCGCTGCGGGGAAGCGTCCCGATGTTCGGGATTTGTCTGGGTCACCAGATTATCTCGCTTGCCTGCGGGGCAAAGACCTATAAGCTGAAATTCGGGCACCGCGGCGGGAATCACCCGGTACGGAACCTGGAAACCGGGAAAATAGAAATCACGTCGCAAAACCATTCCTATGCGGTTGCGGCAGACAGTCTTGCGCAGACGGGGCTTACCGTAACGCATGTTAATCTGTTAGACCAGACCGTTGAGGGCGTGAAATGCGAGAAGGACAGGATATTCAGCGTACAGTACCACCCGGAGAGCGCGCCTGGCCCGCAGGACAGCACATACCTGTTTGAACGCTTTTTAAAGTGGATGGAGGAGGAATAGTACGATGCCGAAAAGAACAGATATTAAAAAAATCCTCGTCATAGGTTCGGGACCGATTGTCATCGGTCAGGCGGCGGAGTTTGATTATGCCGGGACGCAGGCGTGCCTTGCGTTAAAGGAGGAGGGGTATGAGGTCGTCCTTTGTAATTCGAATCCGGCGACTATTATGACAGATACGACGATTGCCGATAAAGTATACATGGAACCGCTGACGTTGGAATATATTGCGAAAATTATCCGGTATGAGCGTCCGGATGCAATCCTGCCCGGAATCGGCGGCCAGACAGGGCTGAATCTCGCCATGCAGTTAGAGAAAAAAGGGATTCTGGCGGAGTGTCGTACGGAGCTTTTAGGGACGAGGGGGAGCAGTATCGAGCAGGCGGAGGACCGCGAGCTGTTCAAGGAGCTTTGCGAGAGCCTCGGGGAGCCGGTGCTGCCCTCGGAGATTGCGACCTCTATGGAAGAGGGGCTGGCAGCGGCGGAAAAAATCGGCTACCCGGTTGTTTTGCGCCCTGCTTTTACGTTAGGCGGCACCGGTGGCGGGTTTGCGGATAACGAGGAGGAGCTTCTGCCGTTAATGAAAAATGCGCTGTCCCTTTCCCCGGTGCATCAGGTCCTGATTGAAAAAAGCATCAAGGGCTATAAGGAAATCGAGTATGAGGTAATGCGCGACAGTAACGATACGGCAATTACAATTTGTAATATGGAAAACCTCGATCCGGTCGGGATTCATACGGGAGATTCGATTGTCGTATGTCCCTCCCAGACCTTGACGAACAAGGAGTACCAGATGCTCCGGGACAGCGCGTTAAAAATCATCCGTGCACTGAAAATCGAGGGCGGCTGTAACGTGCAGTTTGCACTGGACCCGTGCTCCTTCCAGTATTATTTAATCGAGGTCAATCCGAGGGTGTCGCGTTCGTCCGCGCTTGCCTCCAAGGCAAGCGGTTATCCGATTGCGAGGGTTTCCGCTAAAATCGGAATCGGCATGACGTTGGACGAAATACAGATAGCCAACACGCCGGCATCGTTTGAACCGGCGTTGGACTATGTCGTGACGAAGATGCCGCGTTTTCCGTTTGATAAGTTTGCGGACGCCAGTCATACGCTCGGCACGCAGATGAAGGCGACCGGCGAGGTGATGAGCGTCGGAAGGACCTTTGAGGAAAGTCTGCTAAAGGCAATCCGTTCCTTAGAGACAGGGCTGTATCATCTTTACAGCAGCAGGTTTGACGACGAAAGCAGAGAGGCGCTTTCGGGGTATATTAAGAACGGGAGCGACGACCGGATTTATGCGGTGGCGGAGCTTTTGCGGCGGGGCTTTCGCGAGGAGGAGCTTGCCGGGATTACCGGAATCGATTTGTTTTTCCTGCGGAAGCTGAAAAACATTGTAGAAGAGGAAAACGAGGTAAGGGAGCATCCGGGGGATAAGAGGGTGCTGTATCATGCGAAGCGGATGGGCTTTTCCGACAGGGAGATTGCAAGGCTCTGGAACCGGACGGAAACGGAGGTGTTTGCGTTCCGGAAGAAGGAGGGGCTTCTTCCCGTGTATAAGATGATTGATACGTGCGCCTCGGAGTTTGACAGCTATATCCCGTATTTTTATTCTACCTATGAGGAGGAAAACGAATCGGTCGTTTCGGACAGGAAAAAAATCGTCGTGCTTGGCTCGGGACCAATCCGTATCGGGCAGGGGGTCGAGTTTGACTACTCTACCGTCCATGCGGTTAAGACGATTCAGGAAGCGGGCTATGAAGCGATTATCATTAACAATAACCCGGAAACGGTTTCCACCGACTATACCTGCTCGGATAAGCTGTATTTTGAGCCGCTCTGCGTAGAGGACGTGATGAACGTCATCGAGCTGGAGCAGCCGGAGGGCGTGATTGCGGCACTTGGCGGACAGACGGCGGTGAATCTGGCGGAGCCGTTGAGCAGGCGGGGCGTCAGGATTATCGGTACGGACTGCGCCGCAATCGACCGGGCGGAAAACCGCGAGGCGTTTGAGCGGCTGCTTTCCTCGTTAGGCATCCCGCAGCCGCGGGGGCAGGCGGTGACGAACGTGGAGGACGGCGTCCGGGCAGCGGCGGAAATCGGCTATCCGGTGCTTGTGCGCCCGAGCTTCGTTTTAGGCGGCAGGGCAATGCAGATTGTCGCGAAAGAGGAGCAGATGCGCAGCTACTTAAAGACCGCGGTGGAAATCGACGAGGACAGACCGGTGCTGGTCGATAAATACATCCGCGGAAAGGAAGTCGAGGTAGACGCCGTCTGTGACGGGAAGCGGGTGTTTGTTCCGGGTATCATGGAGTTAGTTGAGCGGACCGGTATCCACTCCGGCGACTCCATCAGCGTATATCCGTCGTTCAGTATTTCGGAGCAGGTCAAAAAAACGATACTCGAATACACCGAAAAGCTCGGGCTTGCCATCGGGATTATCGGCCTGTTTAACATCCAGTTTATCGTGGACGGGGACGACAGGGTTTTTATCATCGAGGTAAACCCGCGCTCCTCCCGGACTGTTCCGTTTCTTTCCAAGGCAACCGGGTACAGCCTTGCGGATATCGCAACCTATACCATTCTGGGAAGGAGCCTTGCGGAGCAGGGGCTTACGGAAATTTACCCGAAGGAAAAGTCGTGGTACTATGTCAAGGTGCCGGCGTTTTCCTTCTCGAAGCTGAACGGGATGGACGCGTATCTGTCGCCGGAAATGAAGTCAACCGGGGAGGCAATCGGGTATGACAGGAAGCTGCACCGTGCCATGTATAAGGCAATGATTGCTTCCGGAATGAAGCTGCAGAACTACGGGACGGTTGTCGTGACGCTCGCGGATGAGGACAAGGAGGAGGCGCTTTCCTTAGTACGCAGGTTTTATAACATGGGCTTTAATATCGAGGCAACCATCGGCACGGCGGACTTTTTAAAGGAGCACGGAATCCGTACGAGGGTGCGCAGGAAGCTGAGCGAGGGAAGCGAGGAAATCCTGGATTCCATCCGGGCGGGGTATGTCAGCTACGTCATCAATACCCGCGCGATACTGTCGGGAATCCACTACGAGGACGGAGTCGCAATCAGACAGTGCGCAAGCCAGAATAATGTAACGATGCTGACGTCGTTAGATACCGTAAAGGTCCTTTTGGACGTGCTGGAGGAGACGACCATCGGCATAGCCGTCATTAACGAAAAGGATAGTTGAATTTCCACATTTTTTGAGCCCCCTGTGTAAAGTCCCTGCGCCTGCGCGCTCCTGGAGTTTGCAGGCGCTGCACTCTGCCGGACTTCCGCTAAGTACCGCTAAGCCGCTCGGGAGCGTCCTCGCGCCTAAGCGGTACTAAGAGGCGATTCCGGCGCCGTGCAAAACGCGGTCCTTCGGACAAATGCAAACTCCTGGCAGCGTGCAGGTGCGGGACCTTGCAGGGAGAATTAAAAAATGTGGAAATCTAAGAAAATAATATAGAATGGAGGAACCGTATGCAGACGATTAATATGCATTATGCGGATTTGAAGGATTCGTATTTATTTTATAATATTGCGCAGAAGACAAAGGCGTATCTTGAGGAGCATCCGGGGACGCATCTGTACCGTATGGGTATCGGGGATGTGTCGCTGCCGTTGTGCGACGCGGTCATCCAGGCGCTTCATGGCGCGGTGGAGGACCAGGCGGTAAAGGAGAGCTTTCACGGCTATATGCCGGAGTGCGGCGCGCCGTTTTTACGGGAGGCGGTTGCCGGGTATTATGAAAAAAGGGGTGTGACGCTTTCTCCGGAGGAGGTGTTTGTTTCCAGCGGCGCAAGCGACGAGCTGGGCGATATTCTTGATTTGTTTGACCGGGGCAGCACCTCGCTTGTGATTGAACCGGCGTATCCTGCCTATGTGGACGCGAATATCATGGCGGGCAGGAAAATCGTCCATCTCGCTTCGGGAGAGCACAACGGCTTCCTGCCGCTGCCGGAGGCGGATACGAAGGCAGACCTTTTATACATCTGCTCGCCGAATAACCCTACCGGCGCCGTATTTGACAGGGAAAAGCTGCAGGCGTGGGTAGATTATGCAAATAAAACGGGGGCGGTCATTCTGTTCGATGCCGCCTATGAGGCGTTCATCGAGGAGCCGGGACTGCCGCACAGCATCTTTGAGCTGCCGGGCGCGCGTACCTGTGCGATTGAAATCTGTTCCCTTTCCAAGACCGCGGGCTTTACCGGGACAAGGCTCGGCTATACCGTAATCCCGAAGGAGCTGGAGCGGTGTGGTATGAACCTGAATGCGATGTGGGTCAGGAACCGGACGACGAAAACGAACGGCGTGTCGTATATTATACAGAAGGGCGGTGCGGCTGTTTTCACGCCGGAGGGGCAGAAGCAGATTCACGACAATATCCGGATTTATAAAAACAACGCGGCATGTCTGATGGAGGCGTTAGACGAGCTCGGCATCTGGTACTGCGGCGGTAAGAACGCGCCATACCTGTGGATGAAGTGTCCGGGCGGCATGACAAGCTGGGAGCTGTTTGACTATCTGCTCCATGAGATACAGGTGGTTGGTACGCCGGGCGAGGGCTTCGGCGCCTGCGGCGAAGGGTATTTCCGCTTCTCTACCTTCGGAAGCCCGGAGGATACAAGGGAGGCGGCCAGACGGATGAAGGAGCTGTTCGGGAAACAGAAGGGGTAAAGGCACGGATGTCTTGCGGCGGTGCCCCCGTTTTAGAAATCTGGAAAATTGCTTTATTGTAAAAGAGAGAGTACACCTTATTTTTGTATGCGTGAACGCTTCATCAGATAAGGTACACTCTCTTTTTTATGGATAATCCCACTTTGAGTTTTTGCATTTTTGAATAAATCGGGAAAGTTCCGCAGGCTGCACAGCCTGCGGAACGCAAAAAGGTGTATAAACTGCGGGAACTCAAGATAATTCTGCCTATTGTAAAATAGCGGTGGATTTGGTATTATGGTAGCGGAGTCCGCTCTGGTATAACAAAGAGGAAAGCAGAAGAAGTTGTTGTATGGTTATCAGGAGGGAACTATGGGAAAAGAAGATTATGCGAAGGCGGTTAAGCTTGGGAAAAGGGATTATCAGATGCGTATGCTGCGCGGCATGAAGCCGACGCTTCAGGTGCTCGATGATATTTTGCCGGAAAAGGGTACATATGCGGAGCAGCCGCTTGGTCTGGTGCAGATTCCGATTGAACAGATTGTCGGGACAAAGAATGCCGGGCGCAGCAATTCCTTTGCAGGGAATTTTATGCCGATTCTGCGCGACGGTACGGAGTTTGCCGCCAAATGGTCGGAGCTGAGCACCAGTCATGTGGAGGAGGGGATTCACACTCCGGTTAAGGCATATGAATACATGAACAAGTTTTATGTGGAGGAAGGAAATAAACGCGTCAGCGTTATGAAATATTTTGAGGCGGATTCGATTCCGGGCGAGGTGACCCGGATTATTCCGAAGCGTACAGAGGATAAGGAAAATAAGATTTATTTTGAGTTTCTGGATTTCTACCGGTTTGCGCCGATTAATTACATCTGGTTCTCACAGGAAGGGAGCTTTGCAAGGCTGCAGGAGGCAGTCGGCAAGGAGCCGGAGGAACGGTGGACAGAGGACGATCTGCGGGAGTTCAGCTCCATGTATAACCGCTTTGCCGCGGAGTTTAAGTCGCAGGGCGGCGGAAAGCTGAAGGCGACCGCAGGGGATGCGTTTCTTTCGTTTATCATGCTGTACGGCTATCAGGAGGTCTGTGAAAAGACGACCAGCGAGCTGAAGGAGCTGCTTGCAAAGAGCTGGGAGGAGTTTGAGCTTTTGCAGGAGGAGCAGGGAATCGAGCTGAAAATGAAGCCGAATCAGGAGAAGAGGTCGTTGCTCAGTGCGATTTTCCCGCTGTCCTCCCCGAAACTGAAGATTGCGTTTATTTATGAGAAAACGCCGGGAACCTCGGCGTGGACGTATGCGCATGAGCTTGGCAGGCTGTATCTGGAGCAGACCTTCCCGGAGGAGGTCAGCACAGTCAGCTACGAGTGGGGAACACAGGAGAATATTGACAGCCTGCTTGCGGATGCGGTGGCGGCGGGCTGTAACCTGATTTTTACAACGACGCCTTCCTTTGTGCAGGCGAGTGTAAAGGCGGCGATTGCCAATCCGGAGGTACGGATTATGAACTGTTCCCTGCACACCTCCCACCGTTATATCCGTACCTACTATGCGCGGATGCATGAGGCGAAGTTCCTGATGGGGGCGATTGCCGGGGCAATGGCGGAGAATAACCGTCTGCTTTACATCGAGGATTACCCGATTTACGGCTCAATTGCCAATATCAATGCCTTTGCGCTCGGGGCGAAGATGATTAATCCGCGGGTGGAGGTTTATCTGGAATGGTCGGCCAGAAAGGAGTTTGACATTGATAAGAAAATCCGGGAGCTTTCGCCTGCCTGTATTTCCGGAAAGGATATGATGATACCGGAGGAGGCGTCCCGCTTTTTCGGGCTTTACCATATGGAGGGGGAGAGTCCGCGTAACCTTGCGATGCCAATCTGCCACTGGGGCAAGTTCTACGAGCAGCTGATTCGTACGATTATGGCAGGAAAATGGAAGTCGGACGACAGCTCCTCTGCGACCAAGGCAATTAATTACTGGTGGGGGATTTCGTCGGGTGCAATCGATGTAATCTGTTCACAGCGTCTGCCGATTGGCACGAAGCGGCTTTTGGATTTGTTAAAGGCGGCAATCAGCTCAGAGCAGTTTAATCCGTTTTCCGGTATTTTATATTCACAGACAGGCGTGACGCAGCCGGACCCGGATAAGAGCCTTACACCGGAGGAAATCATGCAGATGGACTGGCTGGCGGAAAATGTCATCGGCACGATTCCGGAGACCGTGGAGCTGAAGGAGCAGGCGGAGCCGTTAGTAAGGCAGCAGGGGGTAAAACAAAAGGAAGGTTAATACAGGATGAGGATATTAGCGATTGCGGATGAGGAATCAAAGGTCTTGTGGGATTATTTTGATAAGAGCATGCTGGAGGGAATTGACCTGATTATTTCCTGCGGCGACTTAGACCCGCGCTATCTTTCCTTTCTGGTGACCTTTTATACAGGACCGGTGCTGTATGTACACGGGAACCATGACGGCAGGTATGAGCAGATTCCGCCGGAGGGCTGCACCTGTATTGAGGATAAAATTTTTGTCTATAAGGGCATAAGAATATTGGGACTCGGCGGCTCCATGCGCTACAAGCCGGGTCCCCACCAATATACGGAGGGTGAGATGAAGAAGCGGGTGAAAAGGCTCCGGTTCCAGCTCCTCCGGCGGCGCGGCTTTGACATTCTTGTGACGCATGCGCCCGCCTATCAGCTGAATGACGGACGCGACCTGCCGCACCAGGGCTTTAAGGTGTTCCGGACATTAATGGAGAAATACCACCCGAGGTTTTTCCTGCACGGGCATGTGCATCTGTCTTACGGGAGAAATCATAAGCGTTACGACCGCTATGAGGAGACCCATGTGATTAATGCATATGAGAGGTTTGTATTTGATTTTGAGGATGAGAACCCGCGGGGGCGCCGGTAGCTTCTGTATGCTTATTTTTTGATTTGTGTTTTTACATATTCCGGTTCAAAAAACAAGGAAAGGAGGCCGTGTTATGAATTTTAAGAAGATTGCCGGTATGTTTCTGCCCGGAATGCTCGTGCTTTCCCTGCTGTCCGGCTGTAAAGGCAATGTCGTGGACCAGCATACCGGAGGCAGCCGGGCAACGGTTACGGTTATGACAAATACCTATTGTGAGGATGACCTGGCGGCAGTGGAGAAGGCGTGTCCCGATATCGATATCCGGTGGTTCCACTGGTGTGTCAATTCCGGCGAAATATCCGGCGGATACTACGAGGAGCTTTACAAGAACGGCACTATGCCGGATATTGTGCTTGGAAACAGTCTTGCCAGCTATGACAACAATGACAGTAAATATTTCAGGGATTTATCCGGGGAGGATTTGCTTTCGGGCATCAATACCGGTCTGCTCAATAACTGCCGGAATGCTGCCGGAGAGCTTTACTGGATTCCCGGTATGGTGGAATATACTGCCGTGGCGTTAAATGATGCGATGTTTCAAGCGTACGGCATTAAGCCTCCGGAGGATTATGCCGGTTTTCTGGATGCAGTGGAGGCGTTTGATGCCGGAGGGGTCAACGGTATCGGCATTGATTTCGGGACTGTGGGAAAGAGCTATCGTGCGTGGTCCGTCATCTGTGCCTTAAACGCTGACCTGCTGCAG
Organism: uncultured Lachnospiraceae bacterium; assembly: GCA_910579465.1. Taxonomy (GTDB): domain Bacteria; phylum Bacillota; class Clostridia; order Lachnospirales; family Lachnospiraceae; genus SIG307. Next base: position 393,793 of record CAJTUB010000002.1, read on the forward strand.
AGTGCATACGGGCAGGCATGGGCAAAAAACTATGCTGCCTTTACAGATGATACGATTCTGGATTCCGGCGAGAATGCCATCTGGCCGCAGATTTTTGAACGCCTTGTGGAGCTTAGGCAGGCGGGCGTCTTACGGAAGGAACAGCTTACGACTGACACCACGGAGATGTTGACTTCCTTGAAAGAGGATATGGTACCCATGGTACTGATGGATTCCACTGCTTACAATGCGACGGAGGCGCTGGCCGGAAAGAGTTTTACCTTAAAGCCCTTTTATAATGCTTCGGAAACCGGAGGCTGGCTTTTGGTAAATGCGGCGCCGCGCTATGCAGTTTCCAATAAGGTGACGGATGAGCGGATGGAGGCGGTCCTGCAGGTTCTTTCGGCGCTGTGTTCCACGGAGCTCTATGAAACGCACGAGGCGGGGCGCGGCGGCGTAATGGATGTCTCCCGGGAGAATGGGACCTTTGTGGGGGACGGGAACAAAGCAATCGTAGAGGCTCTGAATGAGGGCAATACTATTGTACTGACTACCGACGACGGTCTGAATGCGGCTGCGGCGGCTGTGATGAATGCGGTCTGTGACGGGAATGCTACCGCAGAACAGGCGTATGACCTGTTTGTGCAGACCGTGAAGGAGGTCCGTGCAAAGAAGGAAGAGGACAGTTCTGCACTGCCGGTATTTACGATTTCCGGTGCAGGGTATTCGAACCTGTACGATGAGAACCTGGGCGGGTGCCCTGCGGCGTCGGCTTTCTGCAATACGATGCTGGAATGTGAGGAATTGAAAAGCCGCGGGGTTGATGTGATGATTGCCAACGCCGATCTCGTAAATATGGCTATGCTGGACGGGGAGTATACCGATGTCACGGCAGGCTATCTGTTTTCCAACCAGAGACTTTACATAAGAACGATGACAGTGGGTGAACTGCTCCGGATTATGAACAGGGATATGTACCTGACGCACCGTGTGTTGCAGAACCTCCCTGTTATGGCAGGCGCTGTCTATGAGGTTACATATAAGGAGGATGGCTTTCGTGACGAGGAGCTCGGTATTACAAATCCCGGAGAGCTTCTGGCAGTCAGGAACAGCATCCTCGGGCCGAAGCCTTATAAGGTGACGGCAATCCTGCGCGATGGCAGGCCTTTAGCCGGGGATACCGAGCTTACCGTGGCGGCGACCCGCGTCGAAATGTTTTATCTTGCGGATACCGGGACGGAAACTGCATTTGAGGGCTGGGAGGATTTTACGGAGCCGTTCAAGTTCTGCCATTTGTACTTGCAAAAGTATTTGCAGGATGGCGGAAAAATTGCGCAGCCTGTTCCTTACCTGAGAGTAAAGCAGGCAGACTGATATTCTGACACGGATGCCCGAAAAGAAAGAGGAGTGTAAGCAGATATGGACATCAATAAGAAACAGGGAGCCAAAAGGAATATTTCACCTGTAGCACTGATACTGGGGCTGCTCTTTATTGCAGCAGCCTTCGGCATTGTTATGCGTTACTATATTTTGGATTCGCGCAGACATATTGATAACTTCAGCCGGAATTATCTGAGTGAAATGCTTGTGCTTGTCGAGAAATCCTGCAGTGATGTGATTGACGGCAATTACAGGATTGCAGATGCGGTCGGGAAGTATGTGTATGAAACCGCCGACGGGAAGGAAGGTTCCATAAAGGATTTCAGCATATATTTTGATTCCATGCGGGAAAGCAGGAATCTTGAGGAGATTTTATTTCTCCATAATTCCGGGCGCTATCTGTCGTCGGACGGCGAAGAGGGCAGGCTGGATCTGGGCGAAGGTCTTTCGGAGCTGTTTCTCGACCAAAAGAGGGTGTCAGGATATGTTTTCTGGGATAACCATATAAAATATGCGTTTGCGACTCCTGCCGGGAATCCTGTTACGATAAACGGCATATCGTACGGGGCAGTCGTTTTGCTTTTTGATATTGATACTTTAGCCGGGATGATTAGTATTCCGAGCTTTGACGGCGAGGCAGCCCTGTATATGTCAGATAAAAACGGCGTTGTCATGTTCACCAACAGTACAGGGGAGGATACTGCCGGAAATAATATCAACCTTCTTTCCAAATATGTTAAGAATGGCAATATGACGCAGGAAGATAAGGAGGCGGTTCTCGCGGATTTTGCCCGTGGGAGCAGCGGGATACAGCTTGTAGAGAAGGATGAGATGTATTATTTTGCATATAGAAAGATGCAGCAGGCGCCGCTTTATCTTGTCTGTGAGGTCATGGTATCCCGCGCACAGGATGCCATGGTGGCATACCAGGATTCCATGAACAGGAACGGTCTTGTTGTTTTTTCGCTTCTTCTTTTAATTATTCTGCTTGTGATTGCCTATCTCTGGCGGCGCAGGTCGATAGAGGCGGAAGAGAACGCCCGGAACGCCCGTATCCTGCAGGAGCATAATCTGGCGCTGAAAAAGGCAAATGAGGAAATCCAGGCTGCCAGCGAGGCGTTGGAAAAACGGAATGCAGAGCTTGAGATTACCAAGAGTATGACAGAGGAGGCACTGCATATTGCAGAGGAGGCAAACCGCTCCAAGAGCAATTTCCTTTCCAATATGAGCCATGACATCCGGACGCCGATGAATGCCATTGTAGGGTTTTCTGCGCTTCTTTCCAGAGATGCGGAGAACCCGGAAAAGGTGCGCGAGTATACAAAGAAGATTACCTCCTCCAGCCAGCATCTGCTGGGGCTGATTAATGATGTGCTGGATATGTCGAAGATTGAGGCAGGTAAAACCACCCTGAATCTTTCGGAGGAAAGCTTCGGCGAGATTGTTGAGGAAATTGATACGATTGTCCGTCCGCAGATGAAGGCAAAGCATCACCAGTTTGATGTAATTGTAAAGGATATCCGGCATGAGGCAGTTGTAGTGGATAAGCTGAGGCTGAACCAGATTCTCCTGAATCTTTTGTCCAATGCCGTAAAGTATACGCCGGAGGGCGGGCATGTTACCCTGACGGTGCAGGAGCTGCCGCAGCGTTCCAAACAATATGCACTGTACCGCTTTGTCGTAGCCGATAACGGTCTTGGTATGAGCGAGGAGTTTGTAAAGACCATTTTTGAGGCGTTTACCCGCGAGGTAAACAGTGTGACCAATAAAATACAGGGGACAGGACTCGGCATGGCAATTACAAAGAATCTTGTGGACCTGATGGGAGGTAAGATTTCGGTTAAGAGCCGGAAGGATGCCGGTTCGGAGTTTACCATAGAACTGGAGCTGCGTATCAGCGATTATGATGTTGATAACGAATACTGGACAAAGCACGGTATTACAAAGCTGCTTGTTGTAGATGATGAAGAGGTAATCGGACAGAATGTCATGGTGGCAATGGAGGGAACCGGTGTCAGTGTGGAATATGCGGCGGACGGAATGACTGCCGTCCGTATGGTGAAGCAGTCGGATGAAGAGAACAGGCTGTATAACGTAGTGCTGCTTGACTGGCAGATGCCGGGCATGGATGGTATTGAGACTGCAAGACGTATCCGGCAGGAAATCCCGAAGGAGATTCCGCTGCTTGTACTGACCTCCTATGACTGGACGGAAATCGAAGAAGAGGCGAAGGAAGCGGGGATTGCCGCATTTCTGCCTAAGCCGTTTTTTGCGGCAAATTTCCGTAATAAAATCGATGCGGTGCTGAACCGCGGCGATGCGGAAGACAGGACTGTGCAAAGCAGCGACGGAAGTGTTCTGGAAGGGATGCATGTTCTTGTGGCAGAGGATAATGAGCTGAATGCGGAGATTCTGAAGGAGCTTCTGGCGATGGCAGGCGCGACCTGCGATGTCTATGAAAACGGCAGGCTTGCCGCAGAGGCGTTCGTGCAGTCAAAGACCGGACAGTATAACCTGATTCTGATGGACGTGCAGATGCCTGTAATGAACGGTTACGAAGCAACCGGTGTCATCCGTGACAGCGGTCATCCGCTGGCAAATACGATGCCGATTATCGCAATGACAGCAAATGCGTTTGCCGAAGATATTAATAATGCGTTGGAGGCCGGCATGAATGCCCATGTGGCAAAGCCTGTGGATATGGCGGTGCTGGAGGAGACAGTACGGAAGGTGCTGGAAACGAAGCAATAGGAATTGTGGTGCTAAGGCGCAAGAAAGTGGAAAGTTCTTGCTATCTGACTGAAATAGTAGTATAATTAAAATACGAAGCCAGAGAGCGAATAAAGTCCTGAAAATAGGGCAGAAAGGAGGGGAGTTATGAAACTTTATCAGTGTTATAAACGAAAAATAATAGGAGAAGGAGAGCAAGGCTATGGAGAAAACGAAGATACGTTCTATTAAGACAAAAATCGGTTTTTTACTTACTGTAGTTGTTATTCTGACCGGACTGACGATGATTCTGACATATTCCATCAATCTGAAAAAAGAAATGAATAATATGACAGAGCACTATATTGATGACCTGGCGATGGCGTACGGCAGTACATTGGACAATGAAATCAAAGCCCTCGGTGAAGCGACGGTTGTTCTGGGAAAGAAAAACCTCTCTACGAAGCTTGCCGGTAAGGGAATGGAGGAAGTTGAAAGCAGTTATGTTTACGTTGCCGCAAAGGACGGAAGCATGCTGTATCATCCCGACGAAGGGAAGATAGGAAAGCCGGTCGAAAATGCCGTTGTGAAATCCGCCTGCGCCGACCTGCAGGCAGGAAAAAGGGTCGACAGCGGGGTAATTACATACGATTATAAGGGTGAAGTGAAATATGCGGCGCTTTATATCAGCGAATATCAGGAGTTTGTCCTGGTTGTTACGGCAGACCAGGGTGAGATTATGCAGCCGATTAAGAAGGTAAATATGTTTGGTGCCGGAGGGATTATTCTGGCGACGGTGATTTGTATCGTGGTCGGTTATCTGTGGGCGACGGCAATTGTCCGGCCGATTACCTGCATGACCAATATGACGCTTAAGATTTCGGAGATGGATTTCAGAGAGGACGAAGCGTCGGAAAGGCTGAATCAGCGGAAGGATGAAATCGGCGCCATGAGCAGGGCGGTTTCCATACTGCGTGAAAGACTGGTAAGCGTTGTAAAGAATATCCGCAGTGAAAGTGAAGTGCTCCGGGGAGCGGCAGATGATTTGAACAGGGGCGCAAGCGAGACGGCGAATACGATGTCGCAGGTTGAAAATGCAGTAAGCGACATTTCCCAGGGTGCAGTCGCCCAGGCAGAGGAGACACAGGCAGCCACGGAAAGCGTTATGGCAATGGGCAGTATGGTTGAAGACACGAACAGCGTTGTACAGCAGCTTGTGCAGAATGCATCCAGGATGAAGGATGCCGGAGACAATGCTAAGGACATCCTGCTGCAGTTATCAGAGGTAAATACAAAGGCAGAAGAATACATTGACATTATTGCAAAGCAGACAGATACGACCAATGAGTCTGCGAAAAAAATCAGTGAGGCTGCGGCGATGATTACAGAAATTGCAGAGCAGACAAACCTGCTGTCACTCAATGCTTCAATCGAAGCGGCACGGGCAGGGGAACAGGGAAGGGGCTTTTCTGTTGTGGCGTCACAGATTCAGAAGCTGGCAGAGCAGTCTAACGAGTCTGCCAGACAGATTGGAACGATTATTTCCGTATTACTTCAGGATTCGAAGCGTGCTGTTGAAATTATGAAGGACGTAAAGGTCAGCATGAAAGAGCAGAGCGAGTATGTCGGCAGGACAGACGGGGTATTCGGAGAAATCAGGGAAGAAGTGGATGCCTCTGTGGAAGCCATGCATTATATTTTAAAGAAAACAAATGAAATGGACGATACAAGATGTAAGGTTGTTGACGGAGTACAGAGTCTGACTGCAATTGCAGAGGAAAATGCGGCAGGTACGGAAGAAACTTCGGCTTCGGTTACAGAGATTTCTGCTGTCGTTGCCGATATTTCCAAAAAGTCGGAGGAGCTCCGGCGGATTGCAGAAACCCTGGAGCGGGATATGAATACGTTCAAAATCTGAATACCGCTGCCGGAGGCTCCCGTTTTTCGACCGGATCAATCAGGAGGTTTAAGGTTATGTATGAATTTAAAGAGGAGTTTCTGACAGGAATCGAGCAGATTGACAGGGAGCACAGAAGGCTCTTTGAGATTGCGGATGAGCTTTATGAGCTGAAATGTGAGGAATTCATCCCGGATAAGTATGATAATATCCGGCATATTTTAGAGGAGCTGAGGGACTATACGCTGACGCATTTTGAACATGAGGAGGCATATATGGCGTCTATCGGCTATAAGCGGATGTTTACCCAGAAAAGCCAGCATGACGCCCTGCGGGAGACCATCAACGGCTGGAATCTGGATGCAATTGATGAGAACCAGGATGAGGCAATAGAAGAAATGCTGCATATTGTCACAGACTGGCTTGTGAGCCATATTCTGAATGAGGATAAGCTGATAGGGAAATAGACCGGCTTATTTCTGCCGGAAAAGAGATAGCGGGGGCTGTTGCGCTTTTTGCAACAGCCCCCTTGCTTTGCAGGCGTTGCGTCCTGTCAGACTTTATTTTTAGCGGCGGTAAGGAAGCGTCAGGCCGGTTTTTTTCTGACTGCACAGACTGCCGTTTTTATCAAAGCTGTACTCGAATATGGTACAGGTTCCGCCGATGGTGTATGAGCTGGTTATCGGGGAGTAAAAGGTATTGGTAATGCTCGCGGTTTTCCAGAGAAGATTTCCGGTATCGTCTATGGCAAGCGCATCATCAAGTGAGCCTTTGACGGAGTAGAACTCCTGCGGGGTGCCCGCGTCCGGCTCACATATGAGCAGCAGGGCGGTATACTGCGCCCTGACCAGAGGAGTCAGCTCTTCGCTTGTGATACCCCGCAGGAGATTGTGGTCGTCAAGGTAATTCAGTACATGAGCAATATCATATCTGCCGCCGGCATCAGCCTCTTCGTCAGGGAGCTTTGGCACCGAAAGGCCCGAAAGGTACGCTTTGATTTCTCCTCTGGAAAGCCCTTCGGTCGGCAGGTCGTATTGATTAAAAAACTGTACGGCGGTATTGTATTCCTTGGCATAGACAAGACCGCCGTATTGTTCTATCAGCAGCGACATGGCGGTATCGGGATTGTTTTGTAATTGTTCTAACAGTATGTCATCCTGCATCCGTGCCTCGTCCTTCTTGCATGGGATATCTTTTGAACCGGTTCACTTATTACTGTGCAGCAAAACAGGAAATCTTACATCAGAGGTAAGGTTTTTGCTGTGGAAAAACGTCCTTCTTTTAAGGTCAAAACCTCATCAGCGCAGGCAGCTGCCTGGTCGGAATGGGTAACAACAATCACACATTTATTAGATGTATGGGCAAGCCTTTGAAAAATGCCCATAATTATCGCTTCGTTTTCACGATCAAGATTTCCGGTCGGCTCATCTGCTGCGAGGATTGGGGCGCCGCCCGCTAACGCTCTTGCAATAGCCACTCTTTGCTGTTCTCCGCCGGAAAGCTTTAATATTTTGCGGTTTGCTTTTTCTTCGTCAATCCTTACCTGAGCCAGTATGTCATAAACGGCAGACTTTACAGGGCATTTTCCTGCAATGTTCATTGCAAGCAGGACATTTTCTGCCGCTGTTGCAGTTTGCAGAAGATGGCAGCCCTGAAAAATGACGCCGGTTGTTTTAGAACGATATTCATCCCGGTTCATCTTGGCAGTATTCTGACCCTGATAAAGTATTTCTCCCGATGAAGGGAGGTCAAGTCCTGCGATGAGGGAGAGCAAGGTACTTTTGCCTGAGCCGGATTCTCCTGTAATGCAATAAAGCTTTCCTGCTTCAAAAACGCGGTTTATCTCTTGAAGGACAGAGTGCTTCATTTTGTTATATCGGTAAGATACATGACTTAACTTTAATAGTTCCATTGTCTTCCTAATTCCTTTCTGCGAGGATTTTTACAGGTTCATGACGCATAACAGCAAATACTGCGCAAAGTCCTGATATGAGGCTCAAAATAGAAGCTATCGCTGCATTGAACAGAACAGAGATAACAGGGAGCGAGGTGCCGGCATCTGTGAAGTCTTTAAGAAGTATAGCCGCGGTTGGCTTTGTTAAAAGGCTTCCGGTAAGAATGCTGATAAGAAAGGCGGCTGTCATAATAAAAATGATTTCATACATCATGCCTCGCGCAATGCCGGATTTTTTCATTCCCATAGAGCGGAGGAGGCCGATTTCATATTTGCGCTCCCGTATCGTAATAAACGCAATCATAAAAATGATAGACATGCCAATCAGGCTTGCCGACAATGTGAAGAGCTCCGCAATATGAGAAATATTTTTCAAGGGTTTCGTGTAGTTTTCATATTCTTCTGTGGAACAGACCAGGTTCCGGTATTCATCTAACCCTTTTTCATAAAGTTCTTTTTCAAACAATTCCACACATTCAGGCGAATGCAGAATAAATTCTGCATTCAGCATGTCAATGTAATGAAATCCGCTGTTCATCAGGGTGTCATATGTTGTAAAAATGTCGCCGTAAACCATTCCCAGCTCGGCTCCGGTGGCGGCATTAAAGTAATCTCCATAAATGCCGACAACGGTGAAAGGGAGTTCCGTCCGGTCCATTGATGCGCTCGGGCCTGAAATTGAAATGCTGTCTCCGACGTTCAAATGATTCTTCCGGGCAAATTGATTGCTGATGATACATTCCTTTTCTTTGGCAGGAAATGTGCCCTCTTCAAGCTTCCGGTATTCTTTTGCAAAATCTTCAAGCAGGGATACGTCAGTAAATCCAATTAAAGAGCCGATAGCGCCATGCTTTGTATCCATCATTCTTTTCAGCTCTTCCTTACCACCGACAGCGTCATACAAATCCTCCTCGGTTGCTGCCTGGAAAAATTCCATAAGCGCTTCCTTACTCATTCCTCCGACATCTATAATTTCATAGCCTTCCCGCAAGTGATTGTCAACCTGTTCAAGTGAAGCAGAATAAATGCTGCACGAAGCATGGTAAAGCATTTGCTTTACATGCTGTGAGTCCGCATAGTTGGCATATTCGGAAAGGTCTGGCGCAGAGACTTCAAAGGTTTGCTCCATTGTAATACTTCCGTCTGCATTGACCGTTTCTATGGCGGGATGCTCGCGGTTCAGTTTTTCCCAATTGACTTCAAGTGTTGCATGGATACCAAAGCGCTCCTTATAGCGTTTAATGGTAAGATTTGAAATCGTCCAGATGGAAAACGAAAGGGTCACGGAGAGGAGCGTAAGAAAGGCAATAAAAAAGAGAATAAAATTTCTGCCCTTGTTGCGTCCGAGGTTTTTAAGGGAATTTTTGAATATGTACATCATTCTGTACCTCCTTTACGGCACCATTATACGTTTGCAAAATGGTGCCTGTATGGAGCTGCAGAATTTTTTAGAAATTTAGTGTAAACCGCATGCCATTCTCATAGGGCAGAAAAGAATATTGCAGGTTACAGGCGTTAAGGATACGGTCTGTAAAATATAACCCAAGCCCTGTGCTGTCGGTATGACAGCCCTGTCCGTCCGGATGATAAAATGGTTCACCGATATGCAAAAGTTCTTTTTGGGACAAGGGGGTACATTCATTTTCAATAATAACTGATTTCCCACATAAATAGATGCGTATATGTTTGCCTTCATCTGTATATTTTACCGCATTGGAAAGGATATTCGACAGCACCTTTTGAATCAATTCGGCGGAAACAACTACCTGAAAATCGTGCTCGGCCTGCAGGCTGATTTTCAAATTGCGGCTTTGTGCAATAGCCGAGTAATCCGCCATAACCTTTCTAAGCAAATCCCCTGCAGGGATAGTAATTTTATTCTGCGCAGCTGCAGCCGCATCCAGCTTTGAGGTTTCAAGAATACTGCAAATTAAGTTTGTAAGGTTTTCCAATATGGACTGGCATTCTTTCAGGTAAGTGTCTCTGTCCTTATAAATCCCAATGTTGTATAACATTCCGTCAATCATTCCACGAACTGCAGTTACGGGTGTTTTCAATTCATGCGATGCCAGAAGCAGAAAATCCAGCTTGTCCTGCTCAGCTTTTTTTGCTTCATCCATTTTTTGTTCTAAGGCTACAATCGTATCAAGCAGCCGGTGATACAGCTCGTTTACATTCCGGGACAAGGTTCCGATTTCATCGCCACGGTCAACCCGGCATTTTATATCTGGTAAAAGCGTTCTCATCCTGACTGTGGTATCCGTAATCTTTTGTATCGGCTTTACAACCCCTTTTGCATAAATCCAGGAAACAGCTGCAGAAAGCAAAACACAGATCAGAAGTACAATCGGGAGCAGCAAAATTAAAACGGAAACAGCATCCTCAATTGGTTGTAAGGATACGTTCAGGTTCAGACAAACATACTCATGGTCCGCAGTGTAAAAGGAGGTTTCGCTTTGAAGGTAGTCAATGTCCTTGCAGATTGTATTGCTGACTTCCCCGGAGCCTTCCATACTGCCCAAAAAGTGAACGCTCATTTCGGTTCCCATTGAACTGATGGTTTCTCCGTTTCTGTTCGTCGCCGTGTAGCCATAGTTCTTTTGCGTAGCAAAAGGTACGATGACGGAACTGGATTCCTCTAACGGGAGATGCTGTAATTCATTTGTCAGCAGCTTTACGGCGCTGTCAATTTCGTGCTGCTTGTAGCTACGGTAAAATACCGGCAGCAGTATATAAATCAATAGAAAAGCAATTAAGATAACGCCAATCATCAGGCTGATACAATGTAAAAACGTTTTTGGGAAGAGTTTCATATTTTTCATTCTGATACCTCGAATTTATATCCAATTCCTTTGACTGTCAAAATAGAAGTACAGTCTAACTTTTTTCTCAGGTTTTTAATATGCGTATCAACAATGCGGTCAGATATGTCGCTGTCATAGCTCCATACCATATTCAGAATCTGTGTACGCGACAGCACATATCCCTGATGCTCCATCAGGACTTTTAAAATTTCAAATTCCTTTGTTGTCAGAGAAAGCGGTATACCGTTTTTTGAAACAGTATATGCGGAAAAATCAACGGCTATATTTTCGAAGGTAACTACTTTTTTATCCATCGGATGGTTTCTCCGGAGCATGGCAGACACACGCTTAGCTAAAACAATTGCTGAAAAGGGTTTTGTTACATATTCATCTGCTTGCAAATCAAAGCTTTTGACCTGAGTATATTCGTCTGCCAATGCAGTAAGCATAATTACCGGTACATTTGACAGGCTTCGGAGTTCCTTCAGGACTTCCATGCCGTTCTTTTTCGGAAGCATAATATCGAGTACGACTAAATCATAATGCTGTTCGTAGAAGCGGGAAACAGCAGATTCTCCATCATACACAGCCGTAACGGCATATCCTGCGGCTTTCAGAAATTCACAGATGACCTGATTCGTATTGCGGTCATCTTCAACAACCAATATATCGTACATAAAAAGCGCCTCCTTTTCCTAAGTATAACAGACTTATGTGAAGCTGGTATGAAGAGTCCCGGAGATTGCCGGGAAAAATGCGAAAACTTAAGTGCAGCCTTTGTTGACAAAATAAAACAATAATGTTAAAATGACAGTATCTGAAAGAGAGAGGTGAAAGGATGAGAAGATAACCTGCTTTTGATTGCATGAGGTTTTTAACGGTATGGAGAACGCTGGACATACTGTTTGTCATGTTGCCAAAAGTGGATTATGTTCTCATAACCTCTCTTTTTGTGTGCGCAAAATTAAGGTAAGCGATGGGAATCAATCGCAGCCCTCATGGTGCAGGGTGATTGTATGGAACAGAACCGTTTGGCAGCGAATGATTTTTTGTTTTTGCGAGGAGGAACGGATATGGCACAAATAAGGATCAGTCATCTTACATTTTATTATGACGGGAGTTTTGATTCTATTTTTGAGGATGTATCATTCTCAATTGATACAAATTGGAAATTAGGCTTCATAGGGAGAAACGGAAAAGGGAAAACAACCTTTTTGAATTTATTATTGGGAAAGTATGCATATAAGGGCTCCATAGAGACATCAACCAGGTTTGATTATTTTCCATATAAGATTACAGAGCGCCGGATGGAGTTACCGGCGGCTGATTTTATGGAGGAGCTGAAAGAGGGATGTGAAACATGGCGTGTCATATGTGAACTGGAGAAATTAAGAGAAGGTGCAGAAATCCTTTACAGACCATATCAGACATTGAGTCCGGGGGAACAAACAAAAATTTTACTGGCAGTCTTGTTTTCCGGTGAGAATGATTTTTTGCTGATTGATGAGCCGACCAATCATCTGGACTGGGAAGCCAGGGAAATGGTAAAACGATATCTGGCATCAAAGAAAGGATTTATTCTTGTCTCCCATGACAGGGATTTGCTGGATGCCTGCACAGACCATTGCTTAGTCCTGAACCGGAACAGCATTGAGGTGCAGGACGGCAGCTTTTCCAGCTGGTGGGAGAATAAGCGGCGGAAGGACCAGTTCGCTGTAGCAGAGAATGAAAAGCATCAGAAGGAGATTCAAAAGCTGAAACAGGCAGCAGCGCGTACGTCGCAGTGGGCAGACCAGAATGAGCGTACCAAGATAGGATTTAGTCCGGTTAAGGAGCATGACAGATGCATCAGTACAAGGTCATTTATTGGTGCAAAAACCAAAAAGATGCAGAGCAGGGTAAAGCAGATGGAACGGAGAATCAGCCGGGAGATAGAGGAAAAGGAAGGTCTTTTGCAAGACATAGAAACGCCGGTTGATTTAAAGTTAGTTCAGCTTACGCATCATAAGAGCGTGTTTGTAACTATAAGAGAGTATGGCGTAAGATATGCAGATGCAGAGACTCCTGTCCTTAAAGATATAACCTTTACCATTAACAGAGGTGACCGGATTGCGCTGTCCGGGAAAAATGGCTGTGGGAAGTCGACGCTTATTAAGATGATTTTGCAGAAAACAGATTCTGTTAGTACGGGTAGTACAATTTCAGAGGAAGGCATATGTGAAACTGCGCCAGGTCTTGTGATTTCCTATGTAGGACAGGATGCCTCAGGTTTAAAGGGCGATATTACGGCGTTTTGTAAACAGCATAACCTGAATCAGAGCTTGTTATGTACGATACTCCGGCAGCTTGATTTTGAACGGGCGCAGCTTTTTAAGAATATGGAAGCCTATTCGGAAGGCCAGAAAAAGAAAGTGCTGCTGGCGGCAAGCCTGCTGACTCCTGCGCATCTCTATATATGGGATGAACCGTTGAACTATATCGACGTATTTTCAAGAATGCAGATTGAAAAACTGCTCCTGGAATACCAGCCGACGATGTTGTTTGTGGAACATGATGTAAGATTTCGTGAAAAGGTCGCTACGAAAGTAATTCTGCTTTCTCAGGAAAATGCGCCGAAATAACGCGTTTTGCGCATGGGTCCGTGACGGGCAGCAGGACAAGGCGTACTTGCTTTTTCCCCTAAATTGTGGTATATTACTTGTGTCAAAAGGTTGAATATCTCAGTTCCTGTCCTGATAAAAGGGAGCTAAAATTTCTCCTTTTGTCATTATTTTTTGAAGTTCCAAATAAATTAAATTATTTAGACAATTTTATGGAGGTAGGATAATGGATACCCAGTTTTCAGGAATTGGAAAATTGTTTCAGCTTTTGCGGCAAGCCACAGGAGGCCTGCAAACTTGTCGAGGATCATTTGAACAGTATTGACTTTGATGACGATGACGATATGAAGAGATTGCTTGAGATTCTGGAACGGGCGCTGCTGTATCAAGGCAACGATGGAACAGACCAGCCGGAAGAGGGGATCCGTCTTCTGGAGTTCCTTATATCCAAAGGGTTTGATATTAATTTCAAACTGGAGAAAAAAGAGTGCCTTATCCTGACTCTTGCAACAAGGGCGATAAAACCGGAAACCTTCCAGAAGGTGGTAGACCTTGGTGCGGATGTATACTCCGAAACGACTTTTGGCAGCAATGTACTTACGCGTTCGGCAAAGGCTGAGTTTAAAAGCTTGTTTAAAACAGACCTTGAAGTAAGCGAAAGGCTTCCGCTGTACCTCGTCGAGAATTTTGATTTGTCTGGTCTCGACCATCCGGACGAGTATGGGATTACCCCTCTGATGTATGCTGTAATGAAAAATAAGCCGAATCTGGTCGATGCGCTTTTAAAGCACGGCTCTGATGTAAATGCAACAGGCGGACAGTTTGCAGGCGGATGCAGCTACTGGATGAAGATGTACGGTGTTTCGCCGCTTGCGCTTGCGTGCCGTGATGCTAATGTAGAAATTGCAAAAAAGCTGTTAGATGCGGGAGCGGACGAGACGATTTGTGATGCGGAAGGGACCCCGGCACTGTTTTCGCTTGTATACCATTCCTTTGATTACGGGGATAAAAGCGTGCCGCAGAGAATTGAAATCGACAACCGTAAGAGCCAGATTGCAGCCCTTTTGAAAAACCTTGATTTTGCCGATTCCAATGGAAATACCCTTCTGATGAAATCAATGGTCTTTTATGATTATTCGCGGGATAAAAAAACCTCTCCGTTTGACAACAAAGCCTTGATGAGCATGCTGATCCAGTGCGGTGCCAATGTAAACGCCGCAAATAATGCAGGAAAGCGCCCGCTGCATTTTGCAGCAGAATCCTGGGGTGACATTATTAAGGAGCTTTTAAGCGCAGGGGCGGATATTGATGCGCAGGACAACGAAGGTAATACCGCGCTTATCATAGTATGTATGGAGGGCAGGGAAAAGGAGGCACGTCTGCTCATCCGCAAGGGTGCTGATGTTAATATAAAAAACAAAGAAGGAAAATCGGCGGCGGATATTGCGGCGGAAAAGGGACTTGCAGATGTTCTGGAGCTTCTCCTATAAGATACAGTGCATAAATTGTATGGGAAAAGGAGAAGAACATGGATGCAGAACTCGTACAGAAGCTGGAAGACTGCTTCCGTTATTGTGGCAGCGGCTATTATGGAAACCCGCAGGACGTCTATAAAATAATTGAGGAATGTGGGACGGAAATTGATTTTGATGATGAGGAGGATATGGAAGAGCTTATCGATCTGATAGAAACGGCGCTTACTTATGAAGCCGAGGACAGAATCTCGAAAGCGGAAGAGGGGGTAAAGTTTCTCGAATTTCTCATCTCAAAAGGATTTGACATCAATTTTAAACTGGGAAAAAGAGAATGTCTTATTTTAGCTCTTGCAGAAGATGAAATAACGCCGGAAATCTTCCAAAAGGTAGTCGACCTCGGCGCGGACGTATATTCCGAGACGACTTCCGGCAGTAATGTACTTACGCGTTCGGCAGGAACCAGGTTTGAAGAAAGGCTTCCGCTGTATCTTGTCGAGCATTTTGATTTATCCAGGCTCGATCATCCGGACGGATATGGCATCACCCCTTTGATGTATGCCGTAATGGAAGATAAGCCGAATCTGGTCGATGCGCTTTTAAAGCATGGCTCTGATGTGAACGCAACAGGCGGGCAGTTTACAGGCGGCTGCAGCTACTGGATGAAAATGTACGGCGTTTCGCCGCTTGCACTTGCATTACGTGACGTTAATGTAGAAATTGTGAAGAAGCTCTTAGATGCGGGAGCGGACGAGACGATTTGTGACGCGGAAGGGACTCCGGCACTGTTTTCGCTCATATATCATTCTTTTGACTATAGTGATGCAACCGTAACACAGAGAAAAGAAATTGACGACCGTAAGGCTCAGATTGTAGCTCTTTTGAAAAACCTTGATTTTGCCGATTCCAATGGAAATACCCTTCTGATGAAATCGATGGTCTTTTACGATTATTCGTGGGATAAAAAAAACTCTCCGTTTGACAACAAAGCCTTAATGAGCATGCTGATCGAGCGCGGCGTCAATGTAAACGCCGCAAATAATGAAGGGAAGCGCGCGTTGCATTTTGCAGCAGAATCCTGGGGAGATATTATCAAGGAACTTTTAAGTGCGGGTGCGGATATCAATGCGCAGGACAACGAAGGCAATACCGCGCTTATCATAGAATGTATGAAAGGCAACGAAAAGGAGGCACGCCTGCTCATCCGTAAGGGTGCTGATGTTAATATAAAAAACAAAGAAGGAAAATCGGCGGCGGATATTGCGGCGGAAAAGGGACTTGCGGATGTCCTGGAGCTTATGATGTAATTTATGGAGCGTAAAACGTATGTGAAAAGGAGAGAAACATGGATACAGAACTCTTACGGGATTTGGAAGATTGCTTTCGCTATTGTGGGAAAGGCTGCTACGGAAACCCGCAGGACGCCTATAAAATAATTGAGGAACATGGAACGGAAATTGACTTTGATGACGATGAGGACATGGAAGAGCTTATCGGTCTGATAGAAACAGCACTTACCTATGAAGCCGAGGATGGAATTTCGAAAGCGGAAGAGGGGGTAAAGTTTCTCGGGTTTCTCATGTCAAAAGGATTTGATATCAATTTTAAACTGGGAAAAAGGCAAAGCCTGATTTTAAAACTTGTAGAGAAAACGAAGATAGGGCCGGAGATTTTTCAAAAGGTAGTCGACCTCGGAGCAGACGTATATGCGGGAAATACTTACGGCGATACCGTTTTATCGCTTGCCATTGAGAATGTGAGATTTGATGACTGGGGCGAGGAGAGCTATCCGGAGACAAGCCAGAGACTGCCGGTGTATATTATTGAAAACTTCGGCATAGCGGAGTTTGAACATACCAACTGCTATGGAATGACTCCGTTGATGTGTGCAGTTCTGACAAATAAGCAGAAGGTTGCAAAACTGTTGCTGGAACGCGGTGCGGCTGTAGATGCGACAGGTGGGGAAGAGAGCTATGGTGCTGTAAAAATGTACGGTGTTTCGCCGTTTGCGCTTGCCTGCCGCGAGGGGAATCCTGAAATGGCGAAAATGCTTTTGGAAGCGGGGGCGGACGAAGCCCTTTGTGATGCTGAGGGAACACCGGCAATGTTTTCGCTTCTGTACAGGTCTGTCGGTGAGAAGCGTTTGTATGAGGAACAAAAGGCCGAAATTGTACCACTTCTGAAAAATCCGGATTGTGCCGATTCGAATGGAAATACCCTGCTAATCAGCGCGCTTACCTTAGATGGATATAGCAGATACGGGAAGGAGCTAGACCCAAGCTGTAATGAAGAGATTATATACAGGTTGTTAGCGTGCGGCGCAGATGTAAACGCAAGGAACAACGACGGGGAGAGCGCCCTGCACATGGCTGTAAATTATTGCAATGAATTTATCAGGCCCCTTTTGGAAGCGGGTGCGGATATCAATGCACAGGATAACGATGGCGAAACTCCTCTTATGATATTATGTCAGGACCGCAACGAAGAGGAAGCCTGTTACCTCATCCGGCAAGGCGCGGACGTTCGTTTAAAAAACAGAAAAGGAAAATCCGTGGTGGATATCGCGCTGAAAAACGGGCTTACAGAGGTTATTGAGCTTATGGTGTAACGATGCATGCAAAGGGGGAAATAATGGAACTTCTGGGTAAAAACAAAAATATGGAGGGAGCTGCTGCAGACGAGCCGTTGTACCGTGCGCTTGCTTGCGGAGACCTGCCTGCGGCTTATCTGTTGGGCAAGGATTTAAAGCAAAGCTCCAATCCTGCTACGGCGTTTAACTGCGGCTTGTGTCTGTTCCGGCTTGGTGAATGGGAAAAGGCGCTTGCGGAATTAAAGCATGCGGAGCAGACGTTTGGCAATCCGTCCGAGTATGAGATATCGGAAAGGAAGTTTCTTTTAAAGGCGTTTGAGGTTTCGGGCAGTGCAGAAGCGTTTTTACCGCTCGACCCCGGCGCACCGTCAAGGTGCGGGCGCTATGCGCTGATACGCACACGGTGGCTGATTGCGCTGTGTCTTTTTCAGCTCGGACGCGAGAGCGAAGCCGCGCCGATTGTGCGGTTCTTATCGCAGTACAATATCCAAATAGATTCTAATATTTAAGGAGAAAAAAATATGCAGATGGACAATATGCTTTTACAGGCATGTAAAAACAACCAGAAAAGTGTCGTACAGATGTTTTTGAAGCGTGGTGGCGTAGACGTCAATAAGCGCGACGAATCCGGCAACACCCCGTTAATCTATTCGTGCATGAAAAATTCGCGCGATTTGGTGAAAATGCTGATTGAAGGCGGCGCAGACGTCAATCTCGCGAATATCAGGGTGCGGTATCCGTTGCATTTTGCCGGAGAAGCGGGGAATTACGAGATTATTGATTTGCTCGTAGGAGCGGGTGCGGATGTCAACTGTACCGACAAGGAGGGGGTTACGCCGCTTATGCTGCTGGCGCAGAGCGGCAAGACAGACGCGGCGCTTAAGTTCCTCAAATACGACGGAGTAGATGTCGAGCTCAAGGATAATAATAACAATAAGGCGATTGATTATGCAACCTCTGCGGGGCTCAGGGAGCTTGTGAAGGCACTTTCCCAGGATGCAGAGGAGCATGCTGACATCTACGGTAATACCACGCTGCATCATGCCTGTTGGGAGGACCGTGTTGAGGTCGTTAAGGTGCTTATCGAAAAGGGCGCGGATGTCAACAAGGTCAATGACGACGGAGAGACCCCGCTGTTTCTTGCAGTGCGCAGGGCGAATCTTGTCATTACTGAGAAGCTGCTTGCGGCCGGTGCAAAGACCAACCTGGCGAATATCAACGGCGTGATGCCGCTGCACGTTGCCGCGGACAGCGGCGAGCAGTTTATCGGTACGGCGCTTTTAGATGCCGGTGCCGATATCAATGAAAAGACTTCGTATGGGCAGACTCCGCTGATTTGTGCGGCAAAAAGCGGTAAAAATGATTTTACGGCGCTGCTGATTGAAAAGGGCGCAGACGTGAATGCAGTTGACAACGAACAGCACAGCGCGCTTTATTATGCGTCGGAAGCAGGCTTTGATGAAATTGTAGGGCAGCTTCTTATGACAGGCGCGGAAAACTGAGGAAATCACTGCTTTCATCAGCATTTCCCTGATGAAACAGTAATACAGCCGGGGCTGCCACAGGAAGGACAGCCCCGGCTTACAAGCGGAAGATAGCTTTTATTTAAGGAAAACCTGTCAGATTTCTGACTTTTGCATGATTCGTTCCATCCAATAGGTGGAAATAACTTCGTGATATAAGTTATTGCGTTTTGCTTCACCGACATTCATGTGACCGCCAAAAATCACAAAGGCGTCCTTTTTTTCTGTAATAAAATGTGACGGGAAACGATAACGTCCATTTTCATTTTTGAATTGGTTCAGGTAAGTAAGTGCCAGGCGAAACCATTCGGAAGACCTTGCCGTTTCAAAATGGGAAAGAACAAACAAATTGAACAACAGCGGGGAGAGGTCTCCCTTATCAAATGCAGCATTCTGAAAATCAGTCAAATGCAGCTTAAAAATAATTGCTTTGGCATGATAGTTTCCCTCCGGTACATAAAAGTAACCGTATCTGCGAATGATGTTCTGGTAGTTATCATCAAAAAACCATGCAACAATCGTTTCAATCTGCTGCTGTTCAGCCGCTGTAAGATATTGATACATTCCCGCAAAAAGCAGCAGGTCATGCATATCCGGCAATATAATATGCCCGTCTGCATATAAATCCGGATTGATAACGAATGGCTGCCATTCTTTCTTGATTCCTTTTAATTGCGCCCCGTCTATATAGATGTCGTAACGCTTTTGCTTTGTAAAAGGATATAGAAGCCCGATTCGCTGCCGGGCAATGTGCTTTACCGCATCATCTGCAAAATAGCCAAGCAGGGGCAGGAAACAGCTCAGGACTTTTTCATAATCACGATAATGATAGAGCTTTCCAAAACTCAATTCTTTTGATGGAGAAGTCTGGATGTGCTCATTTAAAAATTTTTGAATGAATGCCATGTTTTCTGCAAATACATCAATACTTTTTGATAAACCCAAAATCCAGCACTTCCCTAAAATGTTTTCCATTCTGTAATCATGGCTTCCGTGGATTTCCCCGATTGTATTATCCTTTGCACGTTCGGAAAGCTGTAGCAGCCAATCAGAAACCTCTCCGTTCTGCAAAAATCTTTTAAGATATTTACGATCGCCTGTCAGAATATAGCGAATGGGAATCCCTGCATTTTCCAATAACCATGTTCTGTTCCATTCTTTTTCCATGTGATTCTCCCGAAGTGTATTTTGCAAATTATTATAGTCAAAAATCACGGAAAGTACAAGTTTTTATCTGTTGCGTTTCCTACCTCTTTTCATTTTCTTGAAAATGTGTTACACTGATAGATAAGGTTTGGACACCCTGTGGCAGATTCTGGAAGCCTGCAGGTGTGTCAATCAAGTGCTGCCGCGGCGGGTTCTCTGCCTGACGGCGGTGTCAGGGGGCGCCCTGGCGGGACAGAGAGATGATGTGAGGAGATTACTGGAATGGATATCTGTGAACAGTTAAAAAATGAGCTTGGCATCCGGGCAGAGCAGGTGACGGCTGCCGTAAAGCTGATTGACGAGGGAAATACGATTCCGTTTATTGCGCGTTACCGGAAGGAGGCAACGGGTTCGTTAAACGACGAGGTGCTGCGGAACCTTTACGAGCGCCTTGTATATCTGAGGAATCTGGAGGAAAAGAAGGAACAGATTTTACGGAGCATTGAGGAGCAGGGAAAGCTGACAGAGGAGTTAAAGGCACAGATTCTTGCCGCGGCGACGTTGGTGGAGGCAGAGGACTTGTACCGCCCGTACCGTCCGAAGAGAAGGACCCGTGCCACGGTGGCAAAGGAAAAGGGACTGGAGCCTCTGGCAGAGCTTTTGCTTTTGCAGGAGCTTACCGTACCGGCGGCAGAGGCGGCAGCGGAGTATGTAAAGGAGGCAGAGGATGCCGCGCTTTCCGTCAAGACGCCGGAGGAGGCGGTGGAGGGCGCCCTGGATATTATTGCAGAGCAGATTTCCGACGATGCCGAGTACCGCCGTTATATCCGCGAGCTTACGATGGAAGAGGGAAGGATTGTTTCCGCCGCAAAGGAGGAAAAGGCAGAGTCGGTATACGAGATGTATTATGACTTTGAAGAGAGCGTTGCAAAGCTTCCGGGGCACCGGATTCTGGCGCTGAACCGCGGAGAGGCGGAAAAGGTGCTGACCGTGAAGGTGAACGCGCCGGAGGAGCGGATTTTACAGTATCTGCGCACGAAGGTGATTACAAAGAAGAATGAATATACCGACGGGCTGCTTGCCGCAGCTGCCGGGGATGCTTACCACCGTCTGATTGCACCGGCAATCGAACGCGAAATCCGCAGTGAGCTTACAGAAAAGGCGGAGGACGGGGCAATCAGGGTGTTCGGGAAGAATCTGGTGCAGCTTCTGATGCAGCCGCCGATTGCGGGACAGACCGTACTCGGCTGGGACCCGGCGTTCCGGACCGGCTGTAAGTTAGCCGTCGTGGACCCGACCGGGAAGGTGCTCGATACAGTAGTGATTTACCCGACTGCGCCACAGAATAAGGTGGAGGAGTCCAAGCGTATTTTAAAGAAGCTGATTGAAAAGTACAATGTCACCCTGATTTCTGTCGGAAACGGCACGGCGTCCAGGGAGTCGGAGACGGTGATTGTGGAGCTTTTGAAGGAAATCAACAAGCCGGTACAGTATGTGATTGTCAACGAGGCGGGAGCGTCCGTTTACTCTGCGAGCAAGCTGGCAACCGAGGAGTTTCCGGAGTTCGACGTAGGACAGCGGAGCGCGGCTTCCATCGCACGCCGCCTGCAGGACCCGCTGGCAGAGCTTGTAAAGATTGACCCGAAGTCCATCGGCGTCGGACAGTACCAGCATGACATGAACCAGAAGAAGCTTTCCGAGGCGCTTTCCGGCGTAGTGGAGGACTGTGTAAACAAGGTCGGCGTAGACCTGAATACCGCGTCGGCGCCGTTATTGGAGTATGTGTCCGGTATTTCAAAGCCGATTGCAAAAAATATTGTGGCATACCGTGAGGAAAACGGGAGGTTCCGGAGCCGTAAGGAGCTTTTAAAGGTAGCAAAGCTCGGTCCGAAGGCATATGAGCAGTGCGCCGGGTTCCTCCGGATTAACGACGGTACGAATCCGTTGGATGCAACCAGCGTGCATCCGGAGTCCTACGAGGCGGCGGAGAAGCTTCTTTCCCGGCTCGGCTATACGACGGCGGATATCAAGAAGGTACAGGCGGAACAGAAGAAGCTGCAGGAGCATGCCGGACGTGGCATAAAGGCGGGAGAGCCGCCGGTACGCAAACGGGAAAAGGAGAACCGCCTGCGCGTAAAGGGCGGGAATACCGCTATGGCACAGGCGCTGATGGCAGCAATGGGCGGTATGGCTTTTGAAGATACAAAGCAGCCGGAGGAAAGGAAGGCGTCCGGAA
Source organism: uncultured Lachnospiraceae bacterium (assembly GCA_910579465.1). Taxonomy (GTDB): domain Bacteria; phylum Bacillota; class Clostridia; order Lachnospirales; family Lachnospiraceae; genus SIG307. The sequence continues at coordinate 416,083 of CAJTUB010000002.1, forward strand.
GGAGGACAGAGGAGGCAGCACCGGAGGGGCTCTCCGGCATCGGCCGCCAGATTAAGAATAAGGCGGCACTGGCAGAGGAGCTTGGCATCGGTGAGATTACGCTGACAGATATCATTAAGGAGTTAGAAAAGCCGGGGCGCGACCCGCGTGAAGAGATGCCGAAGCCGATTCTCCGTACCGATGTACTGGAAATGAAGGACTTGACAGAGGGCATGATTTTAAAGGGAACCGTGCGCAATGTTATTGACTTTGGTGCGTTCGTGGATATCGGCGTACATCAGGACGGCCTGGTACATGTGTCCCAGATGTCCGATAAGCGCTTTATCAAGCACCCGTTAGACGCGGTCAGCGTAGGCGATGTTGTAGAGGTTAAGGTCTTAAGCGTGGATGTGGCAAAGAAGCGCATCCAGCTGACAATGATTTTATAAGGAGTGCAGTCGATGAATGAAGTAAAGTTTTCGGTCCGGATTAAGGCAAAGGATATGTTTCTGTTTCTGCTGCAGCATTCCTACCGCGGCGTGTCCCTTGTGGTAGATGTGCTGATTACCGCAGGCGCGGTTGCGCTTCTTTTGATGGGCTTCGGAAAGGATAATCCGGTGAAGACGGTGGCATTGCTGTTTCTTGCGCTTTTGTTTACCGTGTTTTATCCAATACAGCTGTATCTACGCGCAAAAAGGCAGGTGGCAGGAAACGCCGTGTTCCAGAAGCCGTTAGAGTATGTGTTAAACGATGAAGGGATTACCATGAGCCAGGAGGAGGCGTCGGAGTCCTTTGCCTGGAGCGATGTGTTCCGGATTAAGGAGACGCGTTCCCTGATTATGGTGTATACCGGAAGGGTGTATGCCTGTGTCTGGCCGAAGCGTGAGCTTTCCGCCTGTGAGCCGCAGGTCAGGGAGCTGTTTCAAAAGCACCTGACGGCAAAGGTAGCAGGGCGCAGTATCAGAAAGCAGGGGTAGTGCCGGAAAGGAGCGTTTATGGAACTGGAGAGCCATTCGGCGCAGGAGACCTATGAAATCGGGCGGCAGCTTGGAGAACAGGCGCAGGCGGGAGAGGTATTCTGCCTTTCGGGTGACCTTGGTACAGGCAAGACGATATTTACAAAAGGGTTTGCCGCAGGTCTTTCGGTGACGGATACCGTAAACAGCCCGACCTTTACGATTGTGCAGGAGTATGCAGGCCGGATTCCGTTTTATCATTTTGATGTGTACCGCATACAGGAGCCGGAGGAAATGGAGGAAATCGGCTATGAGGACTATTTTTTCGGCGAGGGCGTGTGTATCATCGAGTGGGCGGAGCTGATAGAGGAGCTGCTGCCGGAGCATGCGGTAAGGGTCTGTATCCGGAAGGACCTGGAGAAAGGAACGGAGTACCGCCGGATAACGATAGAAAAGCCATGAGGTGAAAGCAATGAAGATTTTGGCAATTGACAGCTCGGGGCTGACTGCTTCCGCGGCAGTTGCCACCGAAGAAGCAGTATTGGCAGAGTATACGACGAATTACAAAAAGACACATTCGCAGACGCTGCTGCCGATGATTGATGAGATTATAAGAATGACAGAAACGGACCTTGCCACGATTGATGCGATTGCGGTCAGCGCGGGCCCAGGCTCTTTTACCGGGCTCCGCATCGGGGCCGCTACGGCAAAGGGGCTGGGACAGGCATTGAAAAAGCCTTTGATTGCCGTGCCGACGACCGAGATGCTTGCCTGGAACCTGTGCGGTACCGGCGGGGTTATCTGCCCGTTGATGGATGCCAGACGTTCGCAGGTCTATACCGGACTGTACCGCTGGAACAGGGAAAGCGCCGCGATGGATTGTCTGACGGCGCAGTGTGCCGTGCCAGTGGAGGAAGTGATTGCCGGGGTAAACCGCAGAGGAGAGCCGGTAACATATCTCGGCGACGGGGTGGACGCTTACCGGGAGGTGTTGGAGAAAATGACAGCTGTGCCGTTTTTCTTGGCACCGCTTCATCTCGGGAAGCAGCGTGCGGCATCCCTGGCGGCGTGTGCGTTCGGCTATGCGGCAAAAGGCGGGCTGCAGACTGCGGCAGAGTTTGTGCCGGTCTATCTGCGCAAGTCGCAGGCAGAGCGGGAACGGGAAGAAAAGAGCCGGAAACTCCGGCGGATGAGTGCGGAAGATGTGGCGGAGGTTGCGGCGTTGGAAGCGGAAAATTTTTCAAGACCGTGGAGCGCCGCGGCATTTGAAGGGCTGCTTTCTGACGAAAATTATATTGTTTTAGTGCTACGGGAGGCGGAAATGCTTGCCGGGTACTGTGTTCTTCTTTGCGCCGGGGAAGAGGCGGATATTACCAATGTCTGCACGGCGGCACCGGTAAGAGGGCAGGGCGTCGCAACGGCGCTGCTGACAGCCCTTATGAAAGAGGGAAGCGCACGGGCAGTGAAGCAGTATTTTCTGGAAGTACGGCAGGGAAATCAGGCAGCGAGGGCGCTTTATAAAAAGCTCGGCTTTCAAGAGACCGGAATCCGGAAGGATTATTACGAGGAACCGAGGGAAAATGCAGTATTGATGAAGCGCATGGAGTGACCTTCCACAATTATTACCACTACACTTTTTCAGGAAAAAGAGGTATAATTGCACTACGGGGGAACGAAAGGAGTGTAGTGGATGAAAGAGGAAGAGATTTGTAATTGCTGCGGACGGGTATTGCGGACAACCAGAAGCGGAAAGACTGTGACGGAGGACGCGCTTCATATTTGCAAGGAGTGGGGGTATTTTTCCGAAAAGGATTTGCAGATTCATCATATTATTTTATGCGAAGAATGTTATGATGCGTGGATAAAGCAGTTTAAAGTGCCTGTGAAAATAGAAAAAAAGCAGGAGGTTTTATGTTAGAAGTTTGTTTGCTGGGAAGCGGAGGAATGATGCCGCTTCCGAATCGCCGGCTGACGGCGCTGATGACGCGGTTGAACGGCAGCGGTCTGCTGATTGACTGCGGCGAGGGGACGCAGGTCGCAATCAGGGAAAAGGGATGGAGCTTTCATGGGATTGACGTCATCTGTTTTACCCATTACCACGGAGACCACATCAGCGGGCTGCCGGGGCTTTTGCTTTCTATGGGAAATGCAGAACGCACGGAGCCGGTGACGGTAATCGGCCCGAAGGGGCTGGAGCGGGTGGTCGGCGCACTGCGGGTCATTGCCCCGGAGCTGCCGTTTCCGCTTCATTTTCGTGAGCTTACAGAGCCGGAGGAGACAGTTTTCTGCCACGGCTATGAGATAGAGGCTTATAAAGTAAACCACAATGTGCCGTGCTACGGCTATTCGCTTGTAGTACGGCGTACCGGGCGCTTTTTCCCGGAGCTTGCACAAGAGCACGGGGTTCCGAAGAAGTTCTGGAACCGTCTGCAGAAAGGAGAGACGATAGAGGAGGAAGGCGTGGTCTTTACGCCGGAGATGGTACTTGGACTGCCGCGGCGCGGCATCCGTCTTTCCTACTGTACGGACACAAGACCGACAAAGTCCATTGCTGCCCATGCAAGGGAAGCGGATTTGTTTATCTGTGAAGGAATGTACGGGGAGGAGGACCGGCTCGGAAAGGCGTTAGAACATAAGCATATGACGTTTTATGAGGCGGCAAGGCTGGCAAAGGAGGCAGAGGCGAAGGAATTATGGCTGACGCATTACAGCCCGTCATTAATTCGCCCGGAGGAGTATGTCCCTGCGGCAAGGAAGATTTTTCCTGCTGCGTTTGCAGGGAAGGACGGAAAAACGACGGTACTGGAGTTTGATAAGACGGAGTAATCCGGTGCGCATTGTAAAAAAGGAGGTGCCTATGAAAAAAAGGATAGGAACAATTGTTGCCATCCTGGTCCTGGCGGTCGGAATCATCGCATTGTACTGGTACATCGACCGGTCGGACAGGGACGAAATAGAGCCTGCCGGGACGGTGGCGGAGCAGGTCCTGGCAAGGGACCTGGAGAAGAATTATCCGCCGACCCCGTATGCGGTGGCGGAGCTTTACTGCGATATTGTAAAGGGGATTTATGACAAGGATACGACGGAGAAGCAGTTAGAAACGCTGGTGCAGATGCAGCTCCAGCTGTTCGATAAGGAGTTCGCGGAGTTAAACCCTTACGAGGCACTTCTTGATGCGACAAAGGAGGAGCTTTCCGAGGCGGCGGAGAAGAAAATTGTTTTTGCCGGCTATGTCGTGGACCGCGCCAGCAATGTGGAAAAGTGGAAATATGAGACCATAGAATATGCTTCTATCCAGCTGCAGTTTATTACGACCGGCGGCAGCGGAAGAAGTACAGCCTCCCGGACGCTGGTAATGCGCAGGGACGCGGACAAACGGTATAAAATCATGGGGTGGAGGACTGCAGAAGACGGAGGAGGGGACAGTGAGAATCCTGGCAATTGAATCGTCCTGTGATGAAACGGCGGCGGCGGTAGTAGAAAATGGAAGAACCGTACTGTCGAGTATAATTTCCTCACAGATAGACATACATACCTTATACGGCGGCGTAGTTCCGGAAATTGCGTCCCGGAAGCATATGGAGCGCATTAACTATGTGGCGGAGCAGGCGCTTTCTGAGGCCGGAATGGAGTTGGAAGATGCGGATGCAGTCGCAGTGACCTACGGACCGGGGTTAGTAGGGGCGCTGTTAGTCGGCGTAGCATACGCAAAGGCTCTTTCCTATGCAGCGCGGCTCCCGTTAGTCGGCGTACACCATATTGAAGGGCATATTTCTGCAAACTATATCGAAAATAAGGAGCTGGAGCCGCCGTTTCTCTGTCTGGTGGTTTCAGGCGGTCATACGCATCTGGTGCGTGTAGCGGACTACGGCGTTTATGAGATTCTCGGGAAAACCCATGACGATGCGGCAGGTGAGGCCTTTGATAAGGTTGCCCGTGCCATCGGACTCGGGTATCCGGGAGGACCGAAGATTGATAAGCTCGCCAAAGAAGGGAATCCAAAAGCCATTGCGTTTCCGAGGGGGCAGATTGCAGATTCACCGTATGATTTCAGCTTCAGCGGCGTAAAGTCGGCAGTGCTAAACTATCTGAACCAGTCGGCGATGCAGGGAATTGAGGTAAATCCTGCGGATGTGGCAGCTTCGTTCCAGCAGTCGGTCGTGGATGTGCTGGTGGAAAAGACAATGGCAGCGGTAAAGAATACCGGGATGAAAAAGCTTGCGCTGGCTGGCGGCGTAGCCTCTAATTCCGCGTTGCGTGCCGGAATGCAGGCAGCCTGCAAAAAGGCGGAAATAGAACTGTTTTGTCCGTCACCGGTGCTTTGCACGGATAATGCGGCAATGATTGGCGCAGCGGCATATTACGAATTTCAAAAAGGAGTGCGGCACGGACTGGACCTGAATGCAGTGCCGAATCTGCAGCTCGGAGAGCGTTAAGGAGGAATATGGCGGCAGCAGGAATTGTATTGGCAGGCGGGAAGGGAACAAGAATGCAGAGCGAGGTTCCGAAGCAGTATATGCTGTTAGCCGGAAAGCCGCTCTTGTATTATTCCCTGCGTGCCTTTGAGGAAAGTAAGGTAGAAAGCGTGGTGCTGGTAACGGCGGAGGGAGAAGAGGACTACTGCCGGACGGAGCTTGTAGGGCGCTACGGGTTTACAAAGGTGACAGCGGTGACGACAGGCGGTGCGGAGCGTTACGAATCGGTGTTTCACGGACTGCAGGCGGCGGGGACACCGGACTATGTGCTGATACATGACGGGGCGAGGCCGTTAGTGACCGCGGAGCTGATTAACCGTCTGCTCGGACAGACGGAGAGCTACGGCGCCTGTGTGGCAGGAATGCCGGTCAAGGATACGATTCAGATGACGGATGAAAACGGGGTGATTACCCTGACGCCAAAGAGGGAAAGCCTTTGGATTGCGCAGACGCCGCAGGCGTTTGAGTTTCCGCTTGTGTATCATGCCTATGAGCGGCTGATGGAGGAGCCGGAAATCGATGTAACGGATGACGCGATGGTCGTAGGGCTTTACGGGGACACCCCGGTACAGATGGTGCGGGGGAGCTATACGAACCTGAAGGTGACTACGCCGGAGGATATGGCGTTTGCAGAGGCGTTGCTGAAAAAAAGACAGAACCGGGAACCGGAGAAAGGGCAGTAATATGGAGCAGAGCAGAAAACTGGACTGGAGCCGCTATTCGGACGCGGCAGTCCGCGCAGTAACGGAGGGCATTGTGCTACTCCGGAATGAAAAGAAGGTGCTTCCGTTCCGGAACGGAGAAAGGGTTGCTGTATTCGGAAGAATACAGCTGAATTATTATAAGAGCGGTACGGGCTCCGGCGGCATGGTAAATGTTTCCCGTGTAGCCGGGATTACGGATGCCCTGCTTGAGAGCGGAGCCATAGAGGTAAACGGAAAGCTTCTTTCCGTTTACCGGGAGTGGTGCGCCGCACATCCGTTTGACCTTGGAACCGGCTGGGGAACAGAGCCGTGGTCCCAGAAGGAGATGCCGGTAAGCGATGAGCTCTGCAGGGAGATAGCAGAGGAGTCCGGGACGGCGCTTGTGATTCTCGGGCGGACTGCTGGAGAGGACCAGGACAATACGGCGGAGGCAGGCGCCTGGTTTTTAAGCGCGGAAGAGGAGCAGCTGCTTCTGACAGTACGGAAGCACTTTACAAAGCTGGTCGTTCTGTTAAATGTAGGCGGACTGCTGGATATGGGCTTTGTTTCCCGCTATTCCCCGGAGGCAGTTCTCTATGTATGGCAGGGAGGAATGCTCGGGGGCATTGGTACGGCAGAGGTGCTGACCGGAAGGAAAAGCCCTTCGGGCAAGCTTCCGGATACGATTGCCGATACGATTGAGGCCTACCCGTCCCATGCTTATTTCGGGAATCCGGAGAGGAATTTCTATACCGAGGATATTTATGTCGGCTACCGTTATTTTGAAACCTTTGCAAAGGACCGGGTGCTGTATCCGTTCGGCTTCGGGCTTTCCTATACGGAATTTGCCACGGAAGCAAAGGCAGTTCGTGTGACAAAAGAGGAGGTAGCCCTGGAGGTTTCCGTAACCAATACCGGAGAGACCTCCGGAAAGGAAGTCGTGCAGGTGTACTGCGAGGCGCCGCAGGGAGTGCTTGGAAAGCCTGCAAGGGTGCTTTGCGCATACGGAAAGACAAAGGAGCTTGCCCCGAAGGAAACAGAAAAGCTGACACTTTCCATCCGTATGCCGGAGCTTGCTTCCTTTGATGACCTTGGAAAGACCGGGCATCCTTCGTGCTTTGTGCTGGAGGCAGGCGTGTACCGTTTCTATGCAGGCGCCGATGTCCGCAGTGCAAGCCAGGTGGCAGAGCTGGAGCTTCCGGAGCTTGTCGTGGTGTCGGAAAGGGAGCGGCTGCTTGCGCCGGTGCGTTCCTTTCAGCGTATGGCAGCAGCGGCTTCGGAAAACGGGGTAGTCCTGCAGATGGAAGAGGTTCCGGGATTGCCGCCATGTGAAGAGGAGCGGAGGCTTGCACTGCTTCCGCAGGAAATTGCATATACCGGTCCGAAGGGAATCCTTCTTTCGGATGTGGCAGAGGGAAGGGCTTCCATCGAGGAGTTTATCGGGCAGCTTTCGGATGAGGATTTGATGTGCATTGTCCGGGGAGAAGGGATGTGCAGCCCGAAGGTGACGCCGGGAACCGCGGCGGCGTTCGGCGGAGTAACAAAGGCACTGGCAGACTTCGGGATTCCGTGTGCCTGCTGTGCGGACGGTCCGTCCGGGGTCCGCATGGACTGCGGGACAAAGGCATTCAGTCTGCCGAACGGGACCCTTTTAGCGTCTACGTTTAACCGGGAGCTGATTTCGGAGCTGTTTACCTTTTTCGGTCTGGAGGCGGCATATCATCATGTGGACTGTATGCTCGGTCCGGGGTTAAATCTGCACCGGCATCCGCTAAACGGCAGAAACTTCGAATATTTTTCCGAGGACCCGTATCTGACCGGGACGATGGCGGCGGCAGAGCTGCAGGGCTTTCATTCCGCAGGAGTGACCGGTACTATCAAGCACTATTGTGCAAACGACCAGGAGACGGGGCGCCATACCGTGGATTCGGTGGTTTCGGAGCGTGCCCTGCGTGAGATTTATTTAAGGTGCTTTGAACTGGCAGTAAGGGACGGTGGCGCCTCTTCCGTAATGACAAGCTACGGGGCAATTAACGGGCTTTGGACGGCAGGAAACTATGACCTTGTTACTGCGGTTCTGCGGGACGAATGGGGCTTTGACGGGATTGTGATGACCGACTGGTGGGCGAACATCAACGTGCGCGGCGAGTCAGCGAACCAGCAGGAGCTTGCGGCGATGGTGCGGGCGCAGAATGACATTTATATGGTATGTGCGGACTGTGAGAGGCACGAGGACAATCTGGCAGCGTCGCTTGCCGACGGCTCGTTAAAGCGTGGCGAGCTGCAGAGAAGTGCGTCCAATATCTGCCGGTTCCTTTTGAAAACCAACGCAATGAAGCGCCTCTGCGGCAGAGAGGAAGCTATAGAGCTCCTGAATTGTCCGGATGCGGAGGATGCGGCGGAGAGCGGCACAGAAGAGCTTACCTATGAGCTGGACGAACGTCTCAGAATTGACTTTGAAGGGCTCTGCAGTGAGAAAGGGAAAAGCCATGCGTTTCTTTTAGAGGTAAAGGAGCCTGCCCGCTACCGGATTACCATTACCGGCAGTTCTGCCGCAGGTGCGCTTGCACAGCTGCCGGTTACGCTGTTTCTCATGGGAACGGCACAGGATACCTTTACCTGGAACGGGACGGAGGGGAAGCCGGTTTCCTTTACGGGAGAGTATTTCCTGGGCTACCATTTTATCAGTATCCGGCTTGCCTTTGCACAGAGCGGACTGACGCTGCATGACATGGTGATTGAAAAAGTGGGAGAGGACACAAAGGATACCTGAAAAAGTGCGAACTGTACCTGAAATGTTTTTTTCTTTCTTTTCTTCTGGTATAATCAGAACTGCGGGAGCGCTGACGGTGTTCCCGTATTCATTTTAAGAAGCAGAGAGGTGCAGGACGGTGTTAAAGACAATTAAGGGAAAGCTTACAGTCAGTGTGATAGGGATTGTTGTAGCGAGTATTCTGCTGACGACAACAGGAATCGCTGCAGTTGCAGGAAACCGGATGATACGGGACCAGACCGGCTCCTTGCAGTTAAATGCGGATAAATACGCGGAAGAAATCAATACATGGATTGAAAATGAAAAGATGCTTGCAGACGGAGCCGCGGACAGTGTTAAAGCAGGCGGACGGACCGACACGGACTTTCTCCAGTCTGTCGTAGATGCGCACGCAGAAGGCAGGGCGGAGCTTTTAAATCTGTACTGCGGGACAAAGGACAGCAGGTTTATCCAGTCCAACCGGAGCGCAGCGGTGCCGGACGGCTACGACCCGGTGGAACGCGGCTGGTATCAGCAGGCAGTAAAGGAAGGCGGCGTTATAGTGACGGACCCTTATCTGGATGCAATTACAAACCAGATGTGCGCAACAATCGCAGTACCGGTTTACATAGGTGGCAGTCTGGAGGGGGTTATCGGTCTGGATGTGACGACGACAACCGTGACGGAGCTGACAGGAAGCATCCGGTATGCGGAGGGGGTCTACGGCTTTCTGGTAGACGGCAGCGGACAGTACGTCGTACATAAAAACAAGGCGTATGAGCCGGACGAAACAACGGCAGTTGCGGTAGCAGATGTGATGCCGGAGCTGGAGGAGCTGACGGAGGGAAGAGCCGGAGGCGTGAAAAAGCTCAGGGACTATGACGGCAGTACCTGCTATTTTGCAGTGGCAGACATAGAGGGAAGCGGCTGGAAGCTGGGTGTGGCAGTCCCGGCAGCAAATGTCATCGGGCCGCTCGTTGCGATGGTATTGGTGGCGCTTGTAATTGCCCTTGCCATTATCCTGTTTGTGGCGCTGTTTATGGCGGGCCTGATCGGGAAAATGCTTGCGCCGGTACAGATGCTGAAGCAGTTTGCGTCAGGCGACTTTTCCGAAAATACCGTTATTGAAAAAACGATTCCGCAGGAATATAAAAACGAGACGGAGCAGATCCGGACGGCAACCACCGAGGTAAGAAAGCAAATCAGGGAGATTATCTTAAATACAAAGCAGGAAGCGGAAAATATCAGTACGATTGCCGAGGGAACCTCTGCCAAAATGACGGTGTTAAATCAGGATATTTCCGGTATTTCCGGGCTGGTCGGACAGGTGATGGAGCAGACCACACAGGCAGGCAGACTGGCGGAGAGCATTAAAAACAACGGTCAGGAGCTGGGAACTGCGATAGAGAATGTGGCAAGAAAGGCAGGGGAAGCCGCGGAGCAGTCAGGCAGTATTATGGAGCGTGCAAGGAAGCAGCATGAAATGTCCGGACATTCCGCAAAGGAAGCCGTTACGATTTATCAGGAGACGCGAGGAAATCTGGAAAAGGCAATTACAGACAGCCGGAGGGTACAGGAAATCGATACACTGACACAGGAAATTCTTGCAATCAGCTCGCAGACGAACCTGCTGGCGCTGAACGCCTCTATCGAGGCGGCAAGGGCCGGGGACGCAGGAAAGGGCTTCGCGGTTGTTGCGGAGGAAATCAGGCAGCTGGCAGACAATTCAAGGCAGGCGGTTGATAAGATACGCCAGGTAACCGAAGGCGTCGTACAGAATGTTGCGTTCCTGTCCGAAAGCTCCGGAAAGCTTCTGGAGTTTATGAATGGGAAGGTAATGGAGGATTACAAGGGAATGACGGAGTTGGCTGAGGTTTATCAGCAGGATGCGGCGTTTTATAATGCAATTGCCGGGGACCTTGGAGCATCCTCGGAGGAGATGAGCGCCAGCATGGATAAAATCAATGAGTCGATTGCCGCAATTACAGGGCTTGTAGGGGTAATGGCAGACTCGATGCGGCAGATGGAACAGTCTGCGGAGGATTCGGATGAAAATTCCGGGGCGGTAATGAAGCAGATGGAGGAGCTGTTCTGGTTAAGCGGGCTGTTAAACCGTACAGTGGCATCCTTCCGGGTATAACCGGCTTTCAGTTTCCGCAGTTTAAGCATCCAGACTTTGCTTTTTGGCAGGAATTAAGCTATAATGGAAGCAGAAAACGGGAGAGGTAGAGGTGCAGACAATGTATCGGATAGCAATCTGCGATGATGTAGCAGCGGAATTGGATAAAACGGAAAAGCTGTTGAAAGAGTATGAACAGAAGCATCCCGGAACAGAGTTTTCCGTAGAATGCTTTGACCATGCGGACAAATTGATTGACAGGGTCAGGGGAAAGGGCTATAAGCCCGATTTGCTGCTGCTGGATATTTATATGCCGGGGAAAATGGGAATTGAGACGGCAAAGGAACTGCAGGAAATGGGAAATCAGAGCAGGATTATTTTTCTTACCATGTCCAGGGAGCATGCGCTGGAGGCGTTCGGGGTAGGAGCAGTACAGTATCTGGTAAAGCCGGTGGAAAAGGAGGCGCTGTTTCCTGTACTGGACAGGGTACTGGGGGAAATCACAAGGATGCAGAGCAAGTATCTTCTGCTGCGGATTGAGGGCAGAATCCAGCGCGTGGCAGTCAATGATATTGTGTACTGTGAGGCGCAGGGAAAAACGCAGCATCTGTATCTGAAAGACGGAACACAGTGCCTGTTACGCATCACGATAGCGGAAATCTGCGGGATGCTTTCCTGTTACCGGGAGTTTGTAAGAATCGGGGTTGCATATCTTGTGAATCTGGAGCACATTGACAGCCTGAATGCACAGGAGCTGCATCTGGACAGCGGAAAGAAAATTTATCTGCCGCGAGGTTCCTATCAGACGCTAAAAGAACGATATTTTGACTATTACTGCGGGGAAGAAGGAGGCTGAGAGCAGCCTCCTTCTTCCCTGCTTTGGTTTGTATCCTGTTCCGGTTATTTTGCAACAACAGTAGCATCCGGATAGAGATTCTTTGCATATTCCACGAGACTTTCCTTTACATGAATCGTGATACCGGAGGTATCTGCATCATAATTGCCATAGCCTTGCTTGAACATATGAGGCGGAATATCCGAAAGATTATCCGAAAGCCATACATCTTTCAGATTAGGGCAGTCGTAAAAGATAGCGTCCTTAATCTCCGTAACGCTGTCAGGAAATACGATTTCCTCCAGTGCCGGAAGATTATCGAAGGCACGGTAGTAGATGGTAGTAATGCCGTCCTCCAGAATAATCTCGGACAGAACGTCGCAGTCTGCAAAGGTATGGTCGTGCAAAATGCCTCTGCCGCATGTGCCCGGAATGGTAACGGACTGTAAGGAGGAGCAACCAACGAATAAATAATCGGTTGAAAGAATATAGGAAACGTCCTTTGGCAGTTCCACAGATGTCAGGCTGCTACAGCCTGTAAAAAGATTTGGAGTGTATATTTCCTCAAGGGAGTCCGGGAACTCCACGGTCTCCAGGTTCTCGCAGCGGTAAAATGCTCCTACCGGCAGGGATTTTAAGTCAGAAGGAAGTGTAATGGAGGAGGAGGTACATTGTGAAAATACATAGTTGGGCAGAGAAAGCAGGGTGTCAGGAAGAACCAGATGCTCCGGGGCTTCCACAAAGCCCTGGCTGCTAATGCCAATTTTGTTAAAGATGCCGTAGCCAGTGACACCGCCAAAGCTATTTGCTTGTATTTTTACAACGGAATAGGAAGTACCCTCGTAGGTGACGCTTTCCGAAAGTTCAAAGTAGGGGTTAAGGACAGCCACGACCTCGGCATAGCCGTTGGAATAAAAATTATAGCGCACACCCATGATGTCAATGGAGCTTTCCGTGAGCTTTCCCATATCAGTTCCGTCGTATGTAAGATTCTTTTTTGAGCAGCCTGTGAGAAACAGGGCAGTCAGCATAAGAAAGAGAAGGGGACACAAAAACAAGTGTTTGGAATGCTGCAATTTTTTCATAAATCCTCTTTTCTGCTGTATCCATACAGCGCGTAGTATTATTTTCAGTATGATATTGCACGGAAATTATACCATAAAATATAGAAAAAGTAAATAATCAGGGCGTATTCTGCTTCCAAAGGGTGTAGCCTTGCGTTTCCTCTTTTTGTACATCCCTTTGTGTTCCGTAGACTGTGCAGCAGCTCAGGGACAGCCGTTGGGACTTTCAGGGGCACTAAAAAATGCGGAAACTTAAGAAATTATACATATAGACATATTTGTGATGGAGTGCTATAATAATATGTTAGAAAAGCATCAGACCTTAACGACATTAATATTTTGAAATGGAGGGAAGCAGTATGAAAATGAAATTAATATCTTCTCTTATGGCAGCGCTTCTTGGTTTGTTTGGAACAGGTGCCGCTGTTCAGGGTGTGTCTGTGCACCAATACTGTAATGTGCCAGGCTGTGTAATAAGCGGCGAGCATACACACCACTACTGTGACGTGGAGGGCTGTACGATAAGCGGCGAGCACACGCACCACTACTGTGATGTGGAAGGCTGCATGATAAGCGGTGAGCATATGCACCATTATTGTGATGTAGAGGGCTGCACGATAAGCGGCGAGCATATGCACCATTACTGTGACGTGGAAGGCTGCACGATAAACGGCGAGCATGCACACCACTACTGTGACGTGGAGGGCTGCAGGATAAACGGCGAGCATACGCATCATTATTGTGATGTGGAAGGCTGCACGATAAACGGCGAGCATATGCACCATTACTGTGATGTGGAGGGTTGCATGATAAACGGCGAACACACGCATCGATACTGTGATGTGGCTGGCTGCAGAATAAACAGGGAGCATACACACAGGAGTTCCGGTTGTCATCATGGTTCCGGACATAGAGGCGGTCATCATTAGTAAAAGCGGGGAAATTCAAAAAGAGAATTTGATTGAGGGAAAGAATTTTTGATATATCATAATTGAACTCCCTTTTCGGAATTGTGTACCCAACGATGAACTGAACCGCGAGACAGTGAGAGCTTTTGATAGAGAATTTACAAATGGATAAATCCCCGATGTGTGTATCTTTGCTGTATGGGAAGATATATTGCAAAATGAAAATCAGAGGATGCTTAAAATGCTTGTTCTATGTTCAAATGGATTGTCAAGTGAAAATCTCATTAAATCTATGAGAAAGAGAATCAAAAAGTGCAGCACGGCGGCGGTGGTGGTAACGGCAGATAACGAATATAAAGAAAAAATTATCATGTGAGCAGATGCGTTACGGAATTAGAAGCACTGAATCTTTATGTTGATATATTGGATTTGGACAAAATTCCTGCTCAAAAGCTCCTTAGTTATGATGTTGTGGAATTTATAGGCGGAAACCCTTTCTATCTGCTTAATTCCATAAGGGAGCATGATGCTGTAAATGTACTAAAAGTCATTGCAGATGCGAAAGTTTTAATTGGCTGGAGTGCCGCGGTATTTGTATTTGGTCCAACTTTGGAATTAGTAAATAGATACTCTTCGGATATGAACTTTCTTGGTTTAAAAAATTTAAACGGAATAAAACTTACAACTGTAGAAGTTTTGCCGCACTATGAGAAATTTCTAAAAAGATTTGATGGGTTTGAAGAAAAGTGCCGAATATATGAAAAGGAACATGAGGCAAATGTAATTCGTCTGAACGACGGAGAGGGTATTTTTATTGAGGGAAGCATCATAGATATATGCCGTGTGTGAGTTAATATTATTTCAAGGTCTTCCGTATGCAGATATGGTAAGAGTCTACATGCCGCTGATGGAAGCAATGCAGACGGCATACAAAAAACATATAGAACATCATTAGAAAAACAAAGTAATAAGTTGCCAACGAGTACCTGACACAAACTCAAGGAAGCTATGGCTTGACATGGTTTGGAATTTATGGTAGGATAGGTATTGTAGCAACGAGTTAAGGTTTTGTTTTTTTAGAAAGAGGTGATTATTATGACAATCTTATCTGAGTCGGATGTTATAACAATCGCCATCTGGTACAGCCGCTGACCGGCTGGCTGTACGGTTTTTCTTTTCATGTAAATGCAGGGCGCATCCGAAAGGGTGCGCTTTTTTTCATAGAAAGTACCATATTGTATCAGTGCGTCAGAGCAGATTCCTGTGAAGTACAGGAGCTTTCTCTCTCCTTCCCGGATTTGGATTGTCAAGGATTTTTAACAGCAGGAAAAGGAACCCAAAAGCATTACAAACCATGAAAAGTGAGAGAAGGAGATGGAACTATGAAACGATTAAGAGAAACAATACTTCGTATGCAGGCAGACACAAAGACCTATAAGGAAATGTACGAAGGGAGGATGTTAGTATATCCTCTTTACAATCTCATGGAGCCTTATGAAGAGTTTGACAACGTGTATTATCAGGAGGAGATATCATACCAAATAGAGCAGACCCATAAGCTGGCGTTGGATAAGCCGACCGTTGTGATTGCAATACCGGCAGAGCTTCTCGGGATACGGGAGAGCTCCGTGGCAGGAGCGGATTTTTGTCTGAGGGAATTTCTTCCGTATATCAGGGAATTAAATGAGCCGCTGTATAACCGGAACCGTCCGGACAGGGAAAAGGGGAAGTATTATTGCTACTGTCCGGGCGGAGAGGTCCTGGTACGGAATGCCGCACATTTTGCCGTATGTCTGCGGCAGGATTATGTATACAAGGGCGGCGCTGCACATCTGATACCTCCGGAGGAGGCAGGGGAGCCGAGACTGTGTCTTTGCTTCCGGATACAGGTGCAGCTGCCGGAAAAAAACATCCGGAAAACTCTGCGGATGCTGACAAAGGACCTGCCGGAGACGGTGGAGCAGTTTATTGCACATTTTAACCGCGATGGATATGCAGCAGCACTGGAGCTTGCAGGGCTTCAGGAGAAAATCCGGAGATGGCTGAAGGACAGCAGATATTGCGCATTTCTGGCAAACGGAAGTATTCTGCCGAGGGAAGGAGGGAGCGACCTGCCAAAGCAGGATGCCGTTTTGTTCCACTCCGTACCGGAGGATGAAATTGAGGTGTGCGGAATCCGCGGGATGGGAATCCGGCGCGGCGTTACCGTAATTACGGGGGGCGGCTATTCCGGAAAGTCCACGCTGCTTGAGGCAATTTCCGCGGGAATTTACGACCATGTGGCAGGGGACGGAAGAGAGCTTTGCATTACGGACAGGACAGCAATTGGGATTTCGGCGGAGGACGGGCGGAGCATAAAAGGTGTCAATATCGCGCCGTTTATCCAGTGGATTCCGGGGAACGATACGCAGCATTTTTCCACGGAGCGGGCGTCCGGCTCTACCTCACAGGCAGCCAATATCATGGAGGCGGTTGACATGGGGAGTACGCTACTTTTGATAGATGAGGATAAAAGTGCGACCAATTTTATGATTCGGGACGCCCTGATGCGCAGGCTGGTAAAAAAGGAGCCGATTACGCCATTTACGGAGCGTGTCAGGGAGCTTTATGAGATGTGCGGCGTATCGACCATTCTTGTCATCGGCGGAAGCGGCGAGTATCTGTCGGTGGCTGACCGGGTGTATCTGATGGAGGACTACCGGATTTCTGATGTGACAAAAGAGGCAGGAGGGCTCTGTGAGAAGGTGTGGCAGGAAGGAAGCGGAGGACTCTGTGAGAAGGCGGGGCAGGAAGGAAGCGGAGGACTCTGTGAGAAGGCGGGGCAGGAAGGAAGCGGAGG
>CAJTUB010000003.1 GCA_910579465.1 uncultured Lachnospiraceae bacterium
CCCCATGAAACCTTTGACAAGGTGCAGGCCCTGCTGGTACGCGATACCCGGACTTCCCCCAAAGGGCGCGAGGTTCACCTGTTCAGCGGTTTTCTGAAATGTGCGGACTGCGGGAAATCCATCACCCGCAGCCAGAGCGGGAAAAATATCTATTACGCCTGCTCCACTTACAAGAACCGCTCCCGGACGGCCTGCACCATGCACTCTATCAAGCACAACCGTTTGGAGGCCGCCGTCCTGTTCGCTATCCAGTATCAAGTGAACACCGCCGTTTCCTACTCGGAGCTGATTGCCCGTATCAACTCGGCCCCGCTGAAAAAAAGTCAATCCCACCGCCTTAACGACCAGATAGCCGCAAAGGAAAAGGAATTGACGAAAATCACCCGCTACAAGCAGTCACTGTATCAAGATTGGAAAGACGGGGAAATCACCCAGCAGGAATACCGGGATATGAAAGCCGATTATGAACGGCAGGCCGCCGAGCTTGCGGATGTGCTGGCCCGGCTGAACGCGGAACGGGCGGAGCTCTTGAATGGCGTTGACAAGGAACACCCCGCGCTGGTAGCCTTTGCAAAGTATCAAAGCATCGAAATGCTCACCCGTGAAATCCTCACGGACTTGGTAGACCATATCAAGATTTACGAAAACGGCAATATCAGCGTTCATTTCAAGTTTGCGGATGAGTTCCGCCGGATTGCCGAGTACATTGAAATCAATACCACCGATACCGCCGAGGCGGGCTGATACCTGCCAACGCATGAAACCCCGCAATTTACAGATTTTCCTAATATGAGGCAATCATATGTATTCATGATGCATCCCTGAAAAAATGCCGTATTTATGCGGCGCGTGGCGTTTTGCAAACGCCTATTAGATAGCTTATGGAAGGGGGTAAAGTAAAATGAAAAAATCATTTGAATTTGTTCCGTATAAGAAGATTGGAGACCTTATATTCGGGATGCCAAGAAAAAAAGCAAAAGAATTATGTGGAGAGGTCAAATCATCATGTATGTATGGTTACCCTATAGAAGATAGGTTCTTAGATAACTTTGGAAGTGAAACCTAAAAGCATTGATATGTTGACAGATCATAGATGTTAAGGAGATGTATTCCCATGAAAATGGAGCATTTAATAATTGAAGGATTTTGTGCGGGAAATGAAAAGCTAAGTACATATCCGTGCAATGGTAAATTGAAATTTGGAATTCATTGTTTGAAATGTTCCCAATTTAGTTATACATATTGTCCGAATGAAATTGCATTATCAGATTCTGATGGAATAGTTGTAGATTGGATTGGTTTTGGTGGA
This sequence comes from uncultured Lachnospiraceae bacterium, assembly GCA_910579465.1. Taxonomy (GTDB): domain Bacteria; phylum Bacillota; class Clostridia; order Lachnospirales; family Lachnospiraceae; genus SIG307. Next base: position 1,310 of record CAJTUB010000003.1, read on the forward strand.
ATCATGGAACCGTCAGAGATAGAAAAAAGAGATGAATACATAGCTATTTGGAATACAATATGTAAAGACAAAATGAATGAAGCATATGATGATTTTTTAAAACAAGTTGATTTAAAAGACGAATGAAAGAGAAGTGTTATGAAGAATAAATATGAATTGAAAATTTAGAAGTATCAGATATGGAAGTATATTGGGAAATTATGATGCCGTTAATGAATATGTAATGAACTAACAGAATGTATTTGTTATTAGAGGTAATATATGGGAAAATATAAATATTTTGAAAATGTAGAAAAAATGCATATTTTACAGAAACCCCATGTCAATTTTGTGGAAGTAAACATCTTTGTCTGGATGGTGTTTTTTTCGAAAGAGATGATATTGTATCAATATGCTTAAATTGTTTTGATAAAAAGAAATAAAATATATAGGAGCTAGGATAGAATGATTGATTATTTAGATAAAATAAATCAAATGAAATTAGAAAAACCTATGAATGTGGATGATGTTTATACTTTAGAAAAGGACTTTCATTTCGCATTTCCGGAACAATATAAGGAATTTTTACTTTTACATGACGGCGGCGAAGGACCGGTGGGCAAATATGGATATATTGCAATTTTTGGATTGAAGGAATTAATTAGTTCTAATGGTGAGGATAAGATTAATGATTATCATCCTGAATTATTTTATTTTGCCTCAGACCGTGGGGGAATGATTTATGCTTTTGATATGAGTGCAGATAAGAACCCAATTGTTGAACTACCCTGTGATTCTATTGATTATGATGATGTTGAGATTGTAGCAAGCGATTTTAAAGAATTTATAAGCTATATTTATAACATAGATGATAGTGAGTTTGACTAAATTGTCTGTTAAAAAGGAATAGAGAGAGGACTTAAAATTTCAGGTGAGTCATATGGTAAATATGAATAACCAAATGAGAAAAATTATTTCCAACGAAAATAATCAGAAATGTGATGAGAAAATGCATGAGTTTTTGAAAGGGATTATTAACAAAACAAAAATAATAAGAGATTGCGTTATATATGATGATGAAGGAATCGATGAGTCAGACGTTGACTTTGATAGTGTTTTAAAAATGGTTGGTGATTTGACAGGGTATGAAGTAAACTGTAATGAATTTAGATATGAAAAAAATAAAATTATAACTTATTCATATTTGAACATAGCAAATGATTTAAATAATATGTTAGAAAATAAATATAGGAATAGAAAGTTTGTTATATATGTGTGTGTAGGGGATGAATGTATAGAAATTCGATTTCATACATATAGGGAAACAGAAGGTAGTTGGTTAGATGAAGATTTAAATAAGTATAACAAACCTATTCTCTGTTTCATGTTATAATGAACAAGGAATTGACTGAAATAATGGGGAAATTTTAGCGATTGCAAAAACTCAAGGCTTGCAATCCTTGACAAAAAAATCCATAGGGGTATAATGGGAGGCAGAGTCAGAAACCCATCAGGGTTAGAAAAGAGGTTTTGGTAATGAGCGAAGAGATTTATGAGCAGGAGGTTCCGTGTTCCCATGACTGTAGCAGCTGTTCGGCGAATTGTGATTCCAGGAAGCCGGATAAGTCGCAGTTTGCGGAGCCGATGAACCAGTACAGCAACGTGAAGAAGGTAATCGGCGTAGTCAGCGGAAAGGGCGGCGTGGGCAAGTCCTTTGTTACGTCGTATCTTGCGGTATTGATGCGGCGTATGGGCTATAAGACCGCCATTTTGGACGCAGATGTGACCGGCCCGTCTGTCCCGATGGCGTTTGGCGTGCATAAGAAGGCGCAGGGGAACGAGCTCGGGATTCTGCCGGAATATACGAAGAACGGCACGGCAATTATGTCGGTAAATCTTTTACTGGAGAATGAAGAGGTGCCGGTCGTATGGAGAGGTCCGGTGATTGCGGGTACGGTGAAGCAGTTCTGGTCCCAGGTGGTCTGGGGCGAGGTGGACTATATGTTTGTCGATATGCCGCCGGGAACCGGCGACGTGCCGCTTACGGTGTTCCAGTCCCTTCCGGTGGATGGCATTCTTATTGTAACCAGCCCGCAGGACCTGGTTTCCATGGTAGTGGCAAAGGCTGTGAATATGGCGCGTGAAATGGATGTCCCGGTGCTTGGTCTGGTGGAAAATTACAGCTATGCCGTGTGCGGCTGCTGCGGCGAGAAGATGTATGTATTCGGGGAAAGCCATATCGAGGATACGGCGCGCAAGTTTAATCTTCCGGTGCTTGGAAGGCTTCCGTTAGACCCGGGCATTGCAAAGGCCGTCGATGCCGGTGAGATTGAGAGTCTGGAGGGTGACTGGCTGGAGGATGTTGCCCTTGTGTTGAAGGAGCTTCTGCCGCAGGGAGCTATGGCAGCGGAGCAGGGGGATTATAAGATTGCCGTAACGACGGATGAAGAGAATAATGTGTTCGGTCATTTCGGCCACTGTGAAAGGTTTACGCTTTACAGCATGAGCGACGGCATCCTGATGGCGAAAACCGCATTAAATACCGACGGAAACGGCCATGAGGCTATGGTGCAGGTGCTTGTGGAGAATAACGTAAAGGTTCTGATTTGCGGCGGCATCGGCAGGGGCGCTATGGAGGCGCTGCTTGCAGCAGGGATTACGGTAATACCGGGGATGACCGGTGACATTGATGTCGCAGTAGCAGGATTTCTTGACGGAAGTCTGAAGGAGAGTGCAGAGCCGAACTGCAGTACGCATGATTCCGGCGACTGCAGCTGTGACGGTGGCTGCGGAGGATGCTGCCACTGATTCAGGAGGAGGCATGGGAAACAGGTATTGTGGTGCCTGCCGCGGCGAACGCGGCTGCAGGGACTGTACGGCTGCCGCCCGGGCAGCGGGGTATGCCGGGATTACGGAGTTTTCGGCGGAGGGGCTTTTTCAGGAAGACGCCTCGCAGGAGACAGCCGTACTCGGGGACGCAGCGTCAGGGTATCAATCTGGCATGCCGGAAGCGCTTTTGATGGCGGCGGATATCGGTACGACGACGCTTGGCTTTGTATGCGCGGATGAGAGGGGCAGGGTTCTTGCCTCCTACGGCGCGGAGAACCCGCAGCGCCGGACTGCCGCGGATGTAATCGGCAGAATTGACGCGGCATGCCACGGGGCAGGAGAGCAGTTAGGAAAACAAATCAGGGAAGCCTTGGCGGAAGGCTTCCTTTTTGTGCTGAAACGGGCGGAACGTATTTTTGCAGGGCGGAGCGCCGCATGGGAAAGGCTTCCGGTGCGGATTGCACTTGCCGGGAATACCACGATGCAGCATCTGCTGCTCGGCTATCCGTTAGACGGAATGGCAAGGGCTCCGTTCCGCCCTTATTCCGTAGAGGAGGTACATAGTTCTTTTGCGTCCCTGTTTTCGGAAACTGTGGCGTATGCACAGTTTCCGGACACGGTAAGGGAAGCGGGGGTGTTTGTATTTCCCTGCCTTTCCGCTTTTGTGGGCGGGGATGTCCTGGCAGGCGCATACGCTCTTTCCTTTCCCGGAATTGCCGGGGGAGCGGGAAGGGAGAACGGGAGCTATCTGCTAGCCGACTTAGGAACCAACGGAGAGCTTCTTTTGTCGGTTTCCGGCAATGTATATGCGACCTCGGCGGCGATGGGAAGCGCCTTTGAAGGAGGAAGATTTGCCTATGCGGCGGATTTATTCCGATTGATGGCGGATGCTCTGCGGGAGAGGGCGGCAGATGAAACAGGGCTGCTCTGCGAGCCGTATTTTACGGAAGGGTTTTCCGGGCTGTATCAGGAGGATATCCGTACCTTCCAGCTTGCCAAGGGCGCAGTGCGCGCGGGAATCGAGGTGCTCTGTGAATATGCCGGAATTGATGCAGGGCAGATAACGGCAGTTTTTTTGGCAGGGGGAGCCGGACGGTACTGTCAGACCGGCGACCTTCTGCGCACCGGCTTTATGCCGGAGGAGTTCAGGGGGAAGCTAAGGGTGGTCGGGAACAGCTGCATCGGCGGGCTGCTCCGGTATTTGAGCAGTCCGGGAGAGAGGTTGCACTGTACCGGGGAGGTCATAAATCTGGCAGAAAGGCCGGAGTTTGAGGAATTGTATTACCGGTGGATGGAGTTTCCGGACAATGTGCCGGAAAGAACGTAAAACCTGCGTTGGAACCCGGAAAGGAGGAGAGGAAATGCCGGGATGTTTTTGGAGAGAGAACGGAAGGAGACGGCGCTTTTTCCGGAAGGTGTCATGCGGATTGCTGCTTGGTGCTTTGCTTGGCGCAGCCGCGTGTGGAAAGAGCGGAGGGGAACAGAAGGAAGAGAAGCCGGGGGAAGAGGGGACTGTAACACCGACAGAGACCCTGACAGGGACGGCGGAAGGGTTTGACGCCGCCAATCAGAAGCTGGTACAAGAGAAGGCAAAGGAGTACGCGGAAACGGTTGCTGTTTCGGTCGGGGAAGAGGACATTGCAATGGATAAGGCAATGTTTTTGATTTACTCGATGGAGGTCCGGGGAAATTATTATGCGCTCTATTATGAGTCGCAGTACGGGACAAATTACTGGGATATGGTTTATGATGATGAGGGACATACGACAAGGGATGTGTTTAAGCAGGAAACGATGGATATGCTGGTGCAGTATGCCGTTCTGTACGACTGTGCCGTGAAAAACGATATGACGCTGACGGAGGATGATATCGCAGAAAATGATGCCTATGTGGAGCGGATTAAGGAGGCGCTGACTGCCGAGGAAACGGAGCGCGGCGGCTTTACCACGGACGGGCTCCGTGAGGTATGTGCATGGATGATGCTTGCCGAAAAGTATTATAATAAAATGACAGAGCGGTTAGGGGTTACGAAGGAGAGCGTGAGGGAAACCGTAAAAAAGGAAGACTACAAGGAGTACGAGACAGAATATCTGTACCTTGCAACAACATACTATGATGAAAATTATGAGCTGCGGCAGGAAGAGGAGGCAGTAAAGGAGGCCTGTATGCGGCAGATGGAGGAGTATTACGAGGAGGTCCTGGACGGGAAGACGTTTGAAGAGCTGGCAGAGGGGGAGAATGCGCCGGTACGGAATATCAGGACATTCTTAGCAGACGGAGCCGGTGCCGAGGAGGCCTACCAAAAGGCAGCCAAAGGACTGAAGCCGGGAGAGGTGAGCAGGCCGGTGCAGACAGAATACGGCGTTTATCTGATTAAGATGTTGGACGACGACTGCACGAAGACCTATGAGGCAGCGGTCGATTCGGCGTACGAGGTCGAACGCAGCAATGCGTTTGCGGCAGCCTATGAGGTACTGCTTGCAGAGTATCCGGTGCAGGTCAACGAAGCGGTCTGGGACGAGGTACTGTTCGGGGCAACCGTAAGCCTTTCAGAGTAAGGGAGCGGGAGCTGCGTCCCCGCTTCGTAAAAGCTCGATAAAGTATTTTGCCGGTCCGGACACCGGAAGGGAGCTGTCAAAGGCAAGGACGAGCTTTCTTTTCGGAAGCTGCTCTCTGGTATGGATAATATAAAAGCTGTCGTCGGTCTTTCCTTTGACGCAGAAGTCAGGGACAAAGGCGATGCCGAGACCGATTCTGGCAAGGTCGATTAAGAGGTCATTGCTGCTTAACTCTACCGCGGGCGCAAGCTCCAAGGAATGGAGCAGGAACTGCTCATGCAGGAATTCGCTTGTCGTAGAGCGTTTGGAAAGCATCAGAATCGGCAGCGCGCTCAGCTCGGCAAAGGAAAGCTCCGTTCCGGAATAATCGTAGGAGTCTTTGTTGGCGACAAAGACATCGGAAAACTCCTTCAGGGTTTCCATCTGCATGGAATGGTTCAGGTTCGGGTTCGGGGAGTTGGCGATAATAAGGTCCGCCGCGTTCTGGGAAAGCAGCTCCGCACACTGCAGGGAGGTGGCGTTCATTACGTTTAAATGTACCTCCGGAAAGGACTGGTGGAAGCGGTTCAAATACGGGACAAGGTAATAACGGCAGATGGTGTCGCTGGCGGCAATACGGAGCTGTGTCCCGCCGTTGTCCTTAGAGTTCGTCAGCTGGTTTTCCCCTTTGGTAATCAGGTGGATTGCAGGCTCGATATGCTTAAACAGCAGCTCGCCCTCCGGGGTTAAGGCAACACGCTTCGTACTCCGGGTAAACAAAACCTGTCCGAGCCGCTGCTCCAGTACCTTGACGGACTGGCTGACGGCAGACTGCGAAATAAAAAGAGAGGCGGCTGCCTCGGAAAAGCTGAGTGTTTTTGCAACATGGTAAAAAACCTTATATAATTCGTAATTAACGTCCATAGACAGCTCCTTTTGTAATCCTGTGCTTTTTTCAGTATAGCAGACTTAAGGGGCTTCTGCAAGGAGCTTTCCGCTTTAAGCTTCGGCAGGTTTTGAATGACTTGGAAGAGTTCGGCTTAACAGCTCTTAGAGGAAGTCTGGTGTAGCGTTGCGCATGCAAAATTACGCTGTGGCACAGTCTCCGGGACATAAGGGTTGCCTAGAAACTGCGGAAGCGTAAAGCTTATAAGAAAGCCTTATAAAACGTGTTATATATATTAATTTTATTTATAAGCCGGAAGATGTTATACTAAAACCAAACAGCGGATGTCCGGGCGACATCGGAAAGGAATGGGTAAATGCAATGAGTAAGGTAAGAAGGATTTATTCTGAAAAGAAAGCGGAGTATGCGGTAAGGGCAAAGGAGCTGATGAATGAAATCAAGGAATACCTCGGGATTCCGCATGTGAACGCAGTTCGTGTGCTGATTCGCTATGATGTCGAGAATATAAGCGATGAGACGCTTTCGCGTGCGCTCGGTACGGTATTTTCCGAGCCGCCGGTAGATTTTGTCTATGAAGAGGGCTTCCCGGTTTATCCGGAGGATACGATTTTTTCGGTGGAGTATCTGCCGGGGCAGTTTGACCAGAGAGCGGATTCCGCGGAGCAGTGCGTGAAGCTTTTAAATGAAAACGAGGAGCCGGTTATCCGTTCCGCGACGACCTATGTGTTATCCGGGATTCTTGAGCCGGAGGAAATCGCGGCAATCAAGGCATATTGCATTAACCCGGTCGATTCCAGGGAGGCGGCAGAGGAGAAGCCGGAGACCCTGGCGGCTGTATTTGCCGAGCCGGAGGACGTAAAGATTTTTGACGGCTTTACGGCAATGCCGGAGGAAGAGTTAAAGAAGCTGTATGATTCCCTGAATCTTGCGATGACGTTCCGTGATTTCCTGCACATCCAGAAGTATTTTAGGGAGGATGAGAAGCGCGACCCGTCCATGACGGAAATCCGTGTGCTGGATACGTACTGGTCCGACCACTGCCGTCACACGACCTTCCTTACCGAGCTTACCGATGTTACGATTGACGAGGGCGATTATGCGGCTCCGATTCGTGCATCTTATGATAAATATGTGGCAGAGCGGGAGATTTTATATAAGGGAAGGGACGATAAGTTCATCTCTTTAATGGACCTTGCACTGGTCGGCATGAAGAAGCTCCGTGCCGAAGGAAAGTTAGAGGATATGGAGGTTTCTGATGAAATCAATGCCTGCTCGATTATTGTACCGGTAGAGATTACCGGATCAGACGGCGTGAAGAAGACCGAGGAATGGCTGGTGTTCTTTAAGAATGAGACGCACAATCATCCGACGGAAATCGAGCCGTTCGGCGGCGCTGCAACGTGTCTGGGCGGCGCAATCCGCGACCCGCTTTCGGGACGTGGGTATGTTTATCAGGCAATGCGCGTAACGGGCGCGGCAGACCCGACCCTGCCGATTGCCGAAACCTTAGAGGGAAAGCTTGCGCAGAGAAAGATTGTAACGGGCGCAGCTTCGGGCTACAGCTCCTACGGCAACCAGATTGGTCTTGCAACGGGGCTGGTGGATGAGATTTATCATCCGAATTATGTTGCAAAGCGTCTGGAAATCGGTGCGGTCATGGGCGCAGCGCCGAGAAAGAACGTAATCCGGGAAAATTCGGACCCGGGGGATGTGATTATTTTAATGGGCGGCAGAACCGGACGTGACGGCTGCGGAGGCGCAACCGGCTCCTCCAAGGCGCATACGACCGAGTCCATCCATACCTGCGGCGCAGAGGTGCAGAAGGGAAATGCACCGACCGAGCGTAAGCTGCAGAGGCTGTTCCGCAGGGAAGAGGTTTCCAGACTGATTAAAAAGTGTAATGACTTTGGTGCAGGCGGTGTTTCCGTGGCAATCGGCGAGCTTGCGGAGGGACTGCGCGTGGATCTGGATCAGGTTCCGAAGAAATATGCCGGTCTTGACGGTACGGAGCTTGCAATTTCCGAGTCGCAGGAGCGTATGGCAATCGTTGTGGATGCAAAAGACGTTGACCGGATGCTTGCCTTTGCTGCGGAGGAAAACCTGGAGGCAGTGCCGGTAGCGGTAGTTACTGAGGAGCCGCGTCTGGTGCTTGTCTGGAGAGGCAAGGAAATCGTAAATATCAAGAGGGCATTTCTGGATACAAACGGCGCGCATCAGGAGGCGGCTGCCGAAATCGGGATTCCGAAGAGGGAGGAGAGCTACTTTAAGAAGGGGGCTTCTTACACTGCTTCCCGTGTGGCAAGAAAGACTGCCAAAGGGGAAACCGTAATTTCCGGAAAGAGCGGCGTTAAGGCTGCATGGCTGAAAATGCTTTCCGATTTGAATATCTGCTCGAAGAAGGGACTTGTGGAAATGTTCGACAGTTCCATCGGCGCCAATACCGTAACGATGCCGTATGGCGGCAGATACCAGATGACGCCGGTGCAGACAATGATTGCAAAGCTTCCGGTGCTTGACGGTGAGAGCGACGTGGTGACGATGATGAGCTATGGATTTGACCCGTACCTGTCGAGCTGGAGCCCGTATCATGGCGCCGTTTATGCAGTGATTTCCTCTGTGGCAAAGATTGTAGCCGCAGGCGGCGACCATACGAAAATCCGTTTTACCTTCCAGGAGTATTTCCGTCGTCTGGGAAGCGACCCGAAGCGCTGGGGCGAACCGTTAGCCGCATTGCTTGGTGCGTTTGAGGCACAGGTACAGCTGGGGCTTCCGTCCATTGGCGGTAAGGACAGTATGTCCGGTACGTTCCAGGACATCGATGTTCCGCCGACCCTGGTTTCCTTTGCAGTAGACGTGGCAAAGACCTCCGATGTGATTACCGGGGAGTTTAAAAAGCCGGGCAGTGTTTTAGTAAAGTTTGCAATGAAAAAGGATGCCTATGAGCTTCCGGATTATGCGGCATTTGCAGAGCAGATGTCAAAAATTACGAAGCTTGCGCAGAACGGAAAGATTGTTTCCATGTATGCACTCGGCGCCAAGGGAATTGCGGAGGCAGTCAGCAAGATGGCATTCGGCAACCGCTATGGCGCGGTAATTTCCGATACGGTGAACGAAAAGGAGCTGTTTGCACCGGCGTATGGTGAGATTCTTGCAGAAATCTCCAAGGAATCCCTTGCGGCGCTGAATGAAAGCGGCATCGCGTACAAGCCGGTCGGCACCGTAGCCGATGCGCCGGTCTTCTTATATGGCGGTGAGACTATCCCGATGGAGGAGGCACTCGCGGCATGGTCCGGTACATTAGAGAAGGTATTCCCGACCCGTTCCGGCGTAGAGGAGGAAAAGATAGTGCATCCGCTCTTTGATGCCAAGACCGTTTATACCGCAAAAAATAAGGTGGCAAAGCCGCGGGTATTTATTCCGGTATTTGCGGGAACGAACTGTGAATATGATACGATGCGCTCCTTCCGTGCGGCAGGCGCAGAGGTAAGCACCGTAGTTTTCCGTAACCGTAACGGACAGGATATCAGGGAGTCGGTCGAGGTATTTGAGCGTGAAATCCGGAATGCACAGATTCTGATGTTCCCGGGCGGGTTCTCCGCGGGCGATGAGCCGGACGGCTCCGGCAAGTTTATCGCGACGGCGTTCCGCAACGCGCGGATTACCGATGCGGTCAATGACCTGTTAAAGCAGCGTGACGGTCTGGTGCTTGGAATCTGTAACGGCTTCCAGGCAATTATCAAGCTCGGACTGGTGCCATATGGCGAGGTAACCCCGCAGAAGGAGGATTCGCCGACCCTGACGACCAACAGCATCGGCCGCCACATTTCCAAGTCCGTGTATACCAAGGTAGTCAGCAATAAGTCTCCGTGGTTGATGGAAGCAGAGCTTGGCGGTGTTTATGCGATTCCGGCATCCCACGGGGAAGGCCGTTTTGTGGCAGACAGGAAGTGGATTGAACAGCTTGCCGCAAACGGGCAGATTGCGACCCAGTACGTTGACCTTGCGGGAAATCCGACGATGGATGAGGATTTCAATCCAAACGGCTCGTACTTTGCAATCGAGGGAATCACCAGCCCGGACGGACGCGTACTCGGCAAGATGGCGCATTCCGAGCGCCGTGGCGCTTCCGTAGCAGTCAATATCTACGGGAACCAGGACCAGCATATCTTTGCTTCCGGCGTGAAGTATTTTAAGTAAGGAAAATTTAAGCAGGGAAAGGCTATGCAGCGGTGGATATTTCTTTCTTCAAAGGGATATCTGCCGTTTCTCTTTCCGGGAAGGTTCTGCAGGCCGTTACACAGCCAGAAGAACACAAACGGCATAAAAAATGCGGAAGTCAGGGGGATTCCTGTATGGAAATATTTTTTCAAAGGGTGTATAATAATAGAATAAAAATTGTACGGAGGCAGATACGATATGCAGGAAAAACAGGTGGCGGTATTGATTGACGGAGATAATATATCGCCGAAATATGCGGAATATATCAGGCAGGAGGCGGCAAGGAGCGGGCGTATTAAGATTTTCCGGCTGTATGGCTCTATCAATTCGCCGAGCGTGAAATCATGGTACAGAGTGATGCCGAAATATGGAATTATGCCGATGCTGCAGATTTCCTACACTTACGGGAAGAGTATTGCGGACCAGGCGCTTGCCATTGACGCGATGGATATTTTGTACGGCGGAGGGATTGATGTCATCTGTCTTGTGACAAGCGACAGTGATTTTACCAAGCTTGCATACCGTATTAAGGAGTCCGGCAAGGTATTAATCGGAATGGGGGAACAGAAAACGAATGAGTCGCTTGCACAGGCATGCGATGAGTTTAAGGTGCTGGATTTAATCTATCAGGTGCAGGATAATGAGGAGCCGGAGGAGGTAGTTTCAGCGGAAGAGCCGGAGGAAGAGGCAGCAGAGGATTTAAAGGAGGAGGGCGATTTGCTGGATATTGTAAAAACAATCAGCATACCGTCAAAGCAGGAAATTATCGAAATTATTTTGAATACGTTAGATGATGACTGGGAGAATCTTGCCAGTGTCGGAGCTGCCCTGAATAAGCAGATATCCGGCTTTGATGCCAGGAATTACGGCTACCGGAATATGACCCAGTTTATCAAGAACAATGCGGATAAGTTTGAACTGAGCTTTGAAACGTCCAGAGACGGGATTCACAGTGTCGTATATGTAAGAAAAAAGGTAAAGTAAAGGGAATCGATGCATTTTTGCAGAAGCGGGAACAGATAAGGAAATAAGGAGCGTAATATGAAAGCAAAATTGAAAAAATGGGCAAACGAAATTTTTATCGACGGGCTGTCCGGTATGGCGATGGGGCTGTTTGCGACACTGATTATCGGGACGATTATAAAGCAGGCGGGAACGCTGCTGGGCGGCACGGTCGGTAATTTTTTGGTCCAGATCGGGACGGTGGCATCTGCGTTGACCGGTGCGGGGATTGGTGTCGGTGTGGCAATTAAGTTTAAGGAAAGCACGCTGGTCACGATTTCCGCGGCAACGGCGGGAATGGTCGGGGCGTTTGCCTCCAAGCTGTTAGACGGTGTGGTCATAGCGGGCAGTACCGTTACGCTGACCGGACCGGGGGAGCCGCTCGGGGCGTTTGTTGCGGCATATCTCTGCATTTTGTTTGGCAGGCTGGTTGCCGGAAGGACAAAGGTGGATATTCTGGTGACGCCGCTTGTGTCTATCCTGACCGGCTCTGCGGCAGGACTTCTCATCGGGCCGCCGATTTCGGGCTTTATGGCATGGCTCGGCAGTATTATCAACTGGGGAACTGAGCAGCAGCCGTTTCTGATGGGGGTCGTTGTTTCGGTTCTGATGGGAATGATTTTAACCCTTCCAATCAGCTCTGCGGCGCTTGGCGTTTCGCTCGGACTGTCCGGGCTTGCGGCAGGAGCGGCAACCATCGGGTGCTGTGCCAATATGGTAGGCTTTGCGGTGGCAAGCTACCGTGAGAATAAAATAGGCGGTCTGGTGGCACAGGGACTTGGAACAAGCATGCTGCAGGTGCCGAACATTGTAAAGCGTCCGGTCATCTGGCTTCCGGCGATTGTGGCAAGCGCTGTGCTGGGGCCGGTTTCCACGATGCTGTTCCGTATGACAAGCAATGCAGTCGGCTCTGGCATGGGAAGCGCGGGGCTGGTAGGACAGATTATGGCGTACCAGACGATGACCGAGGCAGGGCAGGGGCCGGCAGCCGTGCTGCTGCAGATTGTACTGATGCACTTTCTTGCTCCGGCGGCAGTCGCTCTGTTAGTATCGGAGCTGATGCGGAAGAAGGGCTGGCTCCGGTACGGTGACATGAAGCTGGAACTGTAGACGGAGAAGGGCTTCCGAGATGGGATACAAAAGCTAAGAAAGGGAGAAGAAGATGCAGTGGGCTTATAAAAAAATCAGAACAAACAGCTGGAACACGGTGTTCCATAAGAGCAGGAAATCGTGGCTTATGCTTGTGGCAGTCGGATTCTTATTTGCTTTTGCCGGTGTAGCAAACGCTTCACAGATTACCTTTATCGGTTCCATTGACCGGCTCATCGGGGCAAATGATGAGATTCTTTCAGGGAATATCGAAATCTTAAAGGAATATATTGTAGAAACCCCGCTTGTGAAAAATGTATCGTTTATTACCTCGGACCTTGCACTTTCGGTAATCGACATTCTTTCGAAAAGAGCAACCTGGGTCATTAAGCTGCTTGGCGCCAATCTTGCATATTTCCGCCGGAATCCGGGCGAGGTGATTGCCAATATGCTGGCGGCAGCCCTGATAGCCGCAGTCATTAAGTTTTTTATACAGAATGTTGTCATTGTCGGCAGAAACCGTTATGTCATGGAGAACCGTTTTGAAAAGGAAATATCGTTCCGCAGAATGCTTGCACCGTTTCACATAAAAACGCTTTGGCATGTAATCCGGGTAATGCTGTGTTACAATATTACGCTTGCGCTCTGGTCGGTTACAATTGCAGGCGGAGTGTATAAGTATTATCAGTATGGCTTTGTTCCTTATATTCTTGCCGAAAATCCGTCGGTTGGCTGGCGGGAGGCAAAGCGCCTGTCACGTTCCATGACAAAAGGCTTTAAATGGAAGGTCTTTTGCACACAGCTTTCTTATAGTTACATATGGCTTCTGAAGCTGGTTCCGCTTGTCGGGCTGTTCATTGCCGTTCCTCTTGAAATGCAGTTAAATGCAGAATTATATTTTACCCTGCGTAATAACCCGGAAACTGACAAAAGCCTTCTGACGGAACCGGTATTTTCAGGTTGCGCGTATACGGAACAACCGGACGATAGCAGCGTCAGCAGGCCGTGCTATGTATTAAAGGATTTATCGCTGGAGCTTTCGGAACGGAAGGGAAAAATCAGCCCTTACAGTATGCTGGATTTTATCTTTATGTTTTTTACGTTCTGCCTGATTGGCTGGCTGTGGGAGTGTGGCCTGCATATGGTAAGGTATCACGAGTTTGTCAACCGGGGAACCCTGTACGGGCCATGGATTCCGATTTACGGGGTCGGCGGTACGGCAGTGGTGTTTCTGCTGGACCGCTTCAAAAAAAATAAGTTTAAGCTGCTAATGCTGGAAATTGCACTCTGTGCAGTGTTAGAGTATCTGACAAGCTTTCTCTTAGACTTTATCTTTAATTCTTCTTATTGGGATTATAAGACGGAGTTTCTGAATATCAACGGCAGGATTTGCTTTGCGGCGCTTACCGCATTTGCTATCGGCGGCATGGCTGCAATTTATGTGCTTGCGCCTGCCATCAGCGGCGTTGTTTCCCGGTATGCAAAAAAGCTGAAGGTCATTGTGGCAGCTCTTTTATGCGCTGCCTTTCTTGCGGATATCGTTTGCTGCATGCTGTTTGGCTTTAATTCGGGGGCAGGGGTAGGAGGCACCCTGTAACAGCCCCCTTCCTGCTTTACTCCGCCAGCTCTTCCCACTGTTCCATCAGACGCTCTAACGCCTCCTCCAGCTCCTGTCTTTTCCCGGTCAGCTCCGTCAGCTTTGCGTGGTCGGTCATATTTTCCGGGTCGGAGAGAGCGGCGTCAACCGCTTCCTTTTCGTGTTCCAGACGTTCGATTTCCTCCTCGGTTCTCTTTAAATCGTTCTGGCGTTTGCGCAGACGTGCCTGTTCTTCCTTCTGCTGCTGCCAGTCCGTCTTGGTTTCGGTGACAGCAGGAGAGGCGTCGGGCGATGCGCTTTCCTTTGTTTTGGTAGCTTCCAGATAAAGGCGCTCGGTCAGCTCCTTTTTTTCCAGATAGTATTCGTAATTTCCGGTGTAGTTGAGCAGCGTATGCTCTGTTAAATCCAAAATCCTTGTAGCGGTTTTGTTGATAAAATAACGGTCATGGGAAACGTAGAGAACGGTTCCCTCATAGCTGTTAATCGCATCCTCAAGGATTTCCTTGGATACCATGTCCAGGTGGTTCGTCGGCTCGTCGAGAATCAGCAGGTTTGCATCGGAGAGCATGAGCTTTGCAAGGGAAACCCTGCCCCGTTCTCCGCCGCTTAAGTCGCTGATGTGCTTAAAAACATCATCCCCGGTGAATAAAAATGCAGCAAGCGCATTCCGGATTGCAGTATTGTCCATATGCGGGTAGGTATCCTGCAACTCGTCAAACAGTGTTTTTTCACTGTGGAGGACCTGATGCTCCTGGTCGTAGTAGGCGATATGCACCTTGGCTCCCGGTTTGATTTCCCCGGCATCCGCAGGAATCAGGCCGTTGATGATTTTCAGAATGGTTGTTTTCCCGGTCCCGTTCTTTCCGATAATGGCAACCTTTTCCCCGCGCTTTATTTCGAAGCTGATATCGGAAAACAGGGTAAGACTGCCGAAGGACTTGGAAAGACCCGTTACGGTCAGGACGTCGTTTCCGCTCATAATGCGCGGCTCCAGACGAATCCGCATTTTACTGCGGACCTCGACCGGCTTTTCAATGCGCTCGATTTTATCGAGCATTTTTTCCCGGCTTTCCGCCCGCTTGATGGACTTTTCCCGGTTAAAGGAGCGCAGCTTTGCAATGACATCCTCCTGATGCCTGATTTCGCGCTGCTGGTTCAGATAGTGCTGAATCAGGGTTTCACGCTGCTGTTCCTTTTTTACGGCGTAGTCGGAGTAATTGCCGGAAAAGGTCTGCGCCTTTGCCGCATCCAGCTCGATGACCTTTGTGACGACCCGGTCGAGGAAGTAGCGGTCATGGGCGACGATTAAAACTGCACCCGGATAGTTGATAAGATAGGTTTCGAGCCATGTGATGGACGGCATGTCCAGATGGTTGGTCGGCTCGTCTAACATAATCAGGTCCGGCGAGGTAAGCAGAAGGCGACCTAAGGCAATGCGGGTTTTCTGCCCGCCGGAAAGGGTCCGGATTTTTTTCCCGAAGTCCTCTTCCGTAAAGCCAAGTCCTTTTAAAACACCGACGACTTCGCTTTTGTAGGCGTAGCCGTTGGAGGCTTCAAAGAAATGGGTCAGGGAGGTGTACTCCCGTAAAAGGGCCTCAAGGGCGTCGCCGGAGTGCTCCTTCATTTCCTGCTCCAGAGCGCGGATACGCTCCTCGGCTTTTAAAAGCTCTGCCTTTACGGAAAGCATCTCCTCGTAAATGGTGCGTTCCGAGGAAAGGTCCTGATGCTGGGAAAGGTAGCCGATGGAAGCCCCCTTTGCGGTAATGACCTCTCCGGAATCGGCAGAAAGCTCCCGCATGATAATCTTCAGCAGGGTGGACTTCCCGGCGCCGTTGATACCGACGATGGCGGCTTTTTCCCGTTCGTTAATATGAAAAGAGACCTGCTCCAAAATGGTGTCGTCTCCAAAGCTTTTTGTAATGTTTTTGCAGGCAAGCAGCATAACAACCTCCTGATTTCACTTTGAATGCCTACGGCTATCCTGTGCGTCCACATCTTGTATGTAGCTTTGTGTCCCGGCAGCTATGGGCAGTTCCATTTTGCATGTGCTTAAGGGTTCCGCATAAATACAAAATGAAGCTGCGCAAAGCCTGTGGAACTTTTTAAGGTAACTAAAAATGCGGAAATTCAGGACAGCTCTGGATTGGCAAAGTAGTTTTGTTAGATTATACTATATTAAATGGAGAAATACAAGGCACAATAAACTTGGTGTGCAGACCGCGGAACAGAAATTAGTATACAAAATACGGAAATTTAAGAGAATAAACTATATTTTGTCGTTTCTTTCTTGCTAAATTTTCACAAATAAGGTATACTTTAGTTAAGGGACGGCGTTGTGTGTAAGAGAAGCCGCCTGAATGATTCAAAAAAGAAAGGAGAGTACTTATGCTGATAGAATTTATCGGTGCGGATCACGAGGTAACGGGGAGCTGCCACTATCTGGAGCTTGCGGGGAAGCGTCTTTTAGTGGACTGCGGCATGGAGCAGGGCGTGGATGTTTATGAGAATCAGGAGCTTCCGGTCAATCCCGGAGAAATTGATTATATTCTCCTGACACATGCACATATCGACCATAGCGGGCTGCTTCCGTTAATGTATGCGCAGGGCTTCCGGGGACAGGTTTATTCAACGGGTGCGACGAAGGAGCTGTGCGATATCATGCTGCGTGACTCTGCCCATATCCAGATGTTTGAGGCAGAGTGGAAAAACCGTAAGGCAAAGCGTTCCGGTATGCCGGAGACAGAGCCGCTGTATACGGTCGAGGATGCGTTTGGTGTAATGAAGTTTTTTGTTCCGTGCGAGTATGCGCAGAAGATAAAGGTGACGGAAGGGATTACCATCCGTTTCACGGATGTCGGGCATTTGCTCGGCTCTGCAAGTATTGAAATCTGGGCAGAGGAAGACGGGAAACAGGTAAAGCTTGTATTTTCGGGTGACATCGGCAATAAATCACAGCCGATTTTAAAGGACCCGATAAAAACTGATGACGCGGACTATGTGATTATGGAGTCTACTTACGGCGACCGTCTTCACGGGATGGAGCATGTCGATTATGTCAATGACCTTGCCGCGATTATCCAAAGGACACTGGACCGCGGCGGCAATGTGGTGATTCCGGCATTTGCAGTCGGAAGAACACAGGAGCTGTTGTATTTTATCCGCAGAATAAAGGAAGAGAATCTGGTCCATGGGCACGACTTCTTTCCGGTCTATATCGACAGTCCTCTGGCAATTGAAGCAACCACGATTTTCAATAAAAATATTAACGGCTATTTTGATGAGGAGGCAATGGAGCTGATCAGGAGGGGAGTGAACCCGATTTCGTTCCCGGGCCTGAAAATAGCGATTACCAGCGAGGAGTCAAAGATGATTAACTTTGATTCGGAGCCGAAGGTAATTATTTCTGCTTCCGGTATGTGTGAGGCAGGAAGAATCCGCCATCACCTGAAGCATAATCTGTGGCGGCCGCAGAGCTCTGTTGTCTTTGTCGGCTATCAGGCAGCGGGGACGCTGGGCAGGAGCCTGTTAGAAGGAGCTATGGATGTGAAGCTGTTCGGAGAGCCGGTCGAGGTGCGTGCGGAGATTTGTAAGCTGGACGGTATCAGCGGGCATGCGGATAAGGACGGATTGATTCAGTGGGTAACACAGATAGAAAATCCGCACAAGGTTTTTGTTGTGCATGGCGAGGACTCCGTGTGCGAGACCTTTGCAGCGCATTTGAAAGACAAATACGGACTTGATGCAGAGGCACCGTATTCCGGGTATTGCTATGATTTGCTGAACGGCGTATGGTTAGAACAGGCGCCGCCTGTCCATGTAAAGAAGAAGGAGAAGATAAAGAAGCGCAAGGTGGAGGTGTTCGAACGCCTTCTTGCGGCAGGCCAGCGACTGCTTAGCGTAATCCGGAGAAATGAGGGCGGAGCAAATAAGGACCTTGCAAGGTTTGCCGACCAGATTAATATGCTTTGTGATAAGTGGGACAGAAACTGACGCGGCAGGAAGCAGGTTCAGGGGAAGGGGCTGCGAAACGAAGCGCAGCCCCCGGCTTACAAGCGTAAGCCGCCGCCACGCCCGGAGCCGCTGCGCTTTAGGCAGCAGCCCCTTCTGGTGACCTTATTCGTTTAAAAAGTAGGTTTTGATTACCGGGACGAGACCGTCGTCATCGTTGGAAAGTGTAACGATGTCGGCGGCTTCTTTGACCTCCGGCTGTGCATTTGCCATTGCGACACCGATACCGGCATACGAAAGCATCGTAATGTCATTATAGCCGTCGCCGCAGCAGACACATCCCTGCGGGCTGATGCCGAGGGACGGGAGGAGTCTGGACAGGGCATGCGCTTTGTCTACCTTTGGCGGCATGATTTCAAGGAAAAACGGTTCGGAGCGGTAGATGTTCAGCACACCGTAATAGCGCTTCTGTAGCTCTTCCGTAAGCGGCGCCAGAACCTCCGGCTCCCCGCTGATTAAGCACTTATTGACCGGAAAGCGGACGGCGCCGGCAAAGTCCTCGACCTGCGTAATGGTACGGCCGTTAATCCGCGCCTCCAGTTCCATATAGGAATCGGTCCTGGTGCCGGTAATCAGGTTATCCTGCGGGTCGTAGGTAATCAGTCCGACGTTATGCCTCAGCGCAATTTCATAAATCTGCGGGAGAAACTGTCTCGGAAAAGTGTGGTTGTAGAGTATTTCCTTTGTGTTCCAGCGGACGATGCGCGCGCCGTTGTAGGAAATGACATAGCCGCCATACTCGGAAAGCTTACATTCATCTGCAATTTTTTCAGTACCGGCGGTCGGTCTGCCGGAGGCAATGACGGCGATGCCGCCTGCCTCCTGCATCGCGTAAAGCGTGCTTTTTGTAAGTTCTGAAATTTCTTTTTTGGAATTGGTCAGTGTTCCGTCAATGTCTAATACAAGTACCTTATGCTTCATTGGTAGTTTACCTTTCTTATAATTGGTATAGTCTGGTATATTTCTCCGTTAAGTAACGGATATAGTAGTCCGGGTTAAACTCCTCTCCGGTCATCTGCTTTAACAGCTCGTTTGTCGTGTAAATGGAGCCATATTTATGAATATGGTCGCGCAGAAATTCACGGACCGGGACCAGATTGCCTTCTTTCAGATAGTCGTCAAGCGGCATCTGTCCCTTCATATAGGAGTAAATCTGTGCCGCAATGGCAGAGCCGATGGCATAGGAAGGGAAGTAGCCGAAATTTCCCATGGACCAGTGGATATCCTGCAAAATGCCTTCCGCATAGGTTTTGGGAGTGACGTCTAAGTATTCCTTATACTTCTGGTTCCAAAGCTCCGGAAGGTCTTTTACAGTACAGTCCCCGGAAAAAATCTGCTTTTCCAGTTCGTAACGTATCATAATGTGAAGCGGGTAGGTCAGTTCATCCGCTTCGGTACGGATAAGGCCCGGCTCCGCCCGGTTGATGCCATTTAAGAACTGCTCCATGGAAACATCTGCAAGCTCGTCTGGAAAGGCAGCCGTAAGCTTTGCAAACAGCGGCTCCCAGAACGCGTCGCTTCTGCCAATCATGTTTTCGTAAAAACGGGACTGCGCTTCGTGCATGCCCATGGAAACTCCGGCGCCTGCAGGAGTGCCGGTCAGGCTGTCATCCACGCCCATCTCATAGAGCGCATGTCCAGTCTCGTGAATCACGGAAAAAATAGCGCTTTCAAGGTTTTTTTCATGGTAATGGTTGGTCAGCCGCACGTCATGGTTGTGGAGGTTTGTCGTAAACGGATGCTCGCTTTCCGCAATGACGCCGCGGTTGAAGTCGAAGCCGGTATAGCCTGCGAGAAAGCGGCAGAAATCACGCTGCTTTTCCACCGGGTAAGTACGGTAGTTATAGGACTTATCGATCATATCCTTTTTTGCTGTTACTTTATGCAGCAGTGGAACCAGCGCCTTCCGCAGCTGTTCGAAAAAGTCGTCCAGAACCTTGACGGTAAAGCCTTCTTCATAATCGTTAAGCAGAAGGTCGTAAAGGTTGTCTCCTTTTTTCGCACGGTAGGAGGCAAAACGGCGGGTATAGTCAATCATTTTTTCCAGTACCGGAGCAAAATCCTCAAAGCGGTCTGCAAGCTTTGCCCTGCAGTAAATGGTCTGAGCCGTAGCACAGAACTCGGAAAACTCCCGGTACTCCTTCTGCGGGATGCACGCAGTCTTTTCGTATTCCTTTTTGAGACAGCGTACAACGGCGCGCTCTTCTGCGGAGAGAGACTCCTGTTCCTTTTTTGAGGATAATTTCTTCAGTAAATCGTGCACTTCATCGCAGACAAGAATGCGATAGGCCTCTTCGGACAGGATGCCGACCGATTTTGCCGTATAATCCGCGGCTGCCGGCGGGGCAAGTGTTTCCGTGTCCCAGGAAAGCAGGGCAAGCGCGGTCTGGTAAGCGTGATTCCGTTCCAGGTAAGGGAGCAGCTGCTCATATAATTTATTCATAAAAATCCTTTCTGTACCCAGGCGCCACAGTACGTCCGTCCGTTGATAAACTTCATCTGAGGAGCCGTCTGCGCACCGTAGACCGATTGAAATAAGTATAGCATTTTTTCTGGTTTCTGACAAGAAGGCAGGAGCTTGAATTTCTGCATTTTTCCAGCGACTTTGGAAAATCCCGGCGGCTGTGTGTTGTCCTGGTTTTGCATTTGTCCGAAGGACCGCGTTTTTAACGGAACCGGAATCACCTCTTAGCACCGGTTAGGCGCGAGGACGCTACCGAGCGGCTTAGCGGTGCTTAGAGGAAGTCCGGCGGAGTGTTGCGCTTGCAAAACCAGGACAACACACAGCCGCCGGGATACAATATGACGTACAAAATGCAGAAACAAAAGGGCATTGAAACAATTATACCGCAGAGCGGAATAAAATATGCAGGCCGGGGAATAATGGAAAATGACAAGGAGGAAACAAAAAAGATGAGCAAAATAGTACAGATTACCGGAAGGGAAATTTTAGATTCCCGTGCAAATCCGACCGTAGAGGCTACGGTAGTTTTGGAAAACGGCGGACGGGGCACCGCGGCGGTTCCCTCCGGAGCGTCTACCGGAGCGTTTGAAGCAGTGGAACTGCGTGACGGTGACAAGGAGCGCTATGAAGGAAAGGGCGTAAAAACTGCGGTTGCACATGTCAATGAAGATATTGCGAAGCTACTGGTCGGAAAGGATGCCTTCTTTCAGGAGCAGCTGGATGAGACAATGACGGTGTTAGACGGTACGGAAAATAAAGGAAGAATCGGCGCAAATGCGATTCTGGCGGTTTCCCTGGCGATTGCACGCGCAGAGGCGGACGGGACCGGAGTTCCGCTCTATCGTTATGTCGGCGGTATCAACGGGAAAAAGCTGCCGCTTCCGATGATGAATATTTTAAACGGAGGACGGCATGCCGGAAATAATCTTGACGTGCAGGAGTTTATGATTGTCCCGGCAGGCGCGGAGCGTTTCTGCGTCGGACTGAGGCAGTGCTGCGAGGTATACCATGCGCTTGAAAAAATCCTGAAGGAAAAGGGGCTGTCGAGCGGCATTGGCGACGAGGGAGGCTTTGCGCCGGACCTTTCGAGCGAGGAGGAGGCAATCGAGCTGATTCTCCTTGCGATTGAACGTGCCGGATATACGGCAGGCTGCGGGAAGGATTTTATGATATCCCTTGACGTGGCGGCGTCCGAATGGAAGGAAGAAAAGAAGAGCAGCGGGCAGTTTTCCTACCGTCTGCCGAAGCAGGGAACCGTATTTACGTCCGAGGGGCTGATGGAGCACTGGGATACCCTGACGAAAAAATATCCGATTTTTTCGCTGGAGGACCCGTTGGACGAAGAGGACTGGGACGGCTGGCGGATGCTGACGAAGAAAATCGGCGACAGGGTGCTTCTGGTAGGAGACGATTTGTTCGTGACGAATCCGAAGCGTCTGAAATACGGCATTAAAAATGAGGCGGCGAATGCGATTTTAATTAAGCCGAACCAGATCGGCTCCCTGTCGGAGACGATGGAGGCGGTCCGGATTGCGACAGAAAACGGATATCGTGCGATTATGTCACACCGGAGCGGTGAAACGGAGGACACGACGATTGCAGACCTTGCGGTCGGCTTAAATACCGGCTTTATCAAGACAGGGGCGCCGTGCCGCGCGGAGAGAACTGCGAAGTACAACCGTCTGCTCCGGATTGAAGCAGAATTGAGGGGAATGCGGTAAGTAACAGACAAACAAAGTTTGCTTTCAAATGGGCAGGAGAAATAGGAAAGATTTAATCTGTTACAGGTGGTCTTTTAAACAGTATTTCCTGGTAGGCTATATTTTGTTACGAAAAACAGCGGTAAATTTATGAAAGATTTACCGCTGTCTGACGTTATTTTGTTTTGAAGCAGGCAGGGCAAAATCACGCTCTGTCTGCAATGATTTTATCTGCAATCTGCTCTAAAGTAGCCTTTCGGTCAAGCCCGAAGAAGTCAGGATAAAAAATATAATCCGTAAGGTTATCTAAGCCTGTATTGATTTTCAGATACTTCAGCCACCAATCCATTTCTGCTTCTCTGAATTTCAGAATATTTAAAACAATCTCTTTGAGTTGCGCATCGGTCAGCTTACCTTTTGAGGGTGGAGCCATTAAAGCCTTCCGTGCCATGGTTTCTAGATCAGTATAGCTCCAGTATCTTTGAAAATCTTTGATTTGTAATTCCTCATTTCCGGAAAGCTCTCTTAAATCCGTTTGCAGATTTGCCAGCTCTCTTTTTGCGTCTGCATCGCCTCCGCAATCTTTTTCTGCCATGAGTACGGCTGCTTTTTCAATCAGCTCCATTACGGCAGGGAGTTTTGTTTCATCAATGGTAATTTCTTTCATCCGGAGCCTCCGTATTCAGTCTGTATCGTCCGTGTGGACCGGAGTACCGCCGACCGGCACCGGCTCCGTCGTATTACAACGGTAGTATTTTATAAGATTTCCGCTCTCCATGGCAATTTTCTCGGGCGGAATCAGGTTAATATCCCTTACATAAACGGTGGGATAATAGATGATAAAGTTCTCTGCCACGGTGGAATCAAAAGGCAGAAGAGGCGTATAAGTTGTGTCCTTCATAAAATCCCTCCTTTTTTCTTTAGTATACCATGTAAAGGCCTGAAAATCAAGAAGCCTGCTCTTAAGTTTCCGAATTTTTAGCAGTTTTAAAAGTCCCAGCGGCTCTGCAACAGTTTTATTTTGCAAAGCGTTCGCGCTTGCAAAATAAAACTGTTGCAGAGCCGCCAGAGACTTATGCTTACGCAGAGCGGGAGCGTTTCTGAAGCTCTACAATCGGCAGCGGCAGCAGGGACAGGATGGCTACGACACACCATGCCGGGGCGGAAAGCGGTACGACAGAAAAGATTTCCCGTGCAAACGGAAGCATAATCACACTGATCTGTAAGAAGGAGCAGATTACAAAGGCAAGCAGGAGCTTCGGGTTTGTAAAAAAGCCGATTTGCGCAAGCGGGTGCTCACTTCTCATATGGAAGGCGTGTACAAGCTGGGACAGGCTCAGTACCGCGAATGTCATTGTAGAGCCGGCGCCGAAATAGTGATTGCCGAGTACATATGCCATAAGGGAGATTGCCCCGATCATTGCGCCTTCAAACGCAATTTTGAATCCAAGCCCGCCGGAGAATAAGCTTTTTCCGGTATTGCACGGAGGCTGCTGCATAACGTCCTTTTCCGGCGGCTCCACGCCGAGTGCAGCGGCAGGGAGGGAGTCCGTAATCAGGTTGACCCAGAGGAGCTGTACCGCAAGCAGCGGAGACGGCATGCCGAACAGCAGTGCAAAAAGAATCGTAATAATTTCGCCGATGTTGCAGGAGAGCAGAAAATGGACCGAACGGCGGATATTGGCGTAAATACCGCGTCCTTCCCGTACTGCGGCAACAATGGTTGCGAAATTATCATCGAGAAGCACCATGTCGGCAGCTTCCTTTGCAACATCAGTGCCGGAACGCCCCATGGCACAGCCGATATCGGCTGTTTTCAGTGCCGGAGCGTCGTTGATGCCGTCCCCGGTCATGGCAACGACTTCTCCGCGCGCCTGCAGCGCATGCACAATAGCGACTTTATGTTCCGGGGAGACCCTGGCAAAAACACGGCAGTGTCCGACGCAGTCAATCAGTTCCTGCTCGCTCATGGCAGAAAGCTCCGCACCGGTAACAGGACGGTCCTTACGGGAGCAGATACCAAGGTCTGCTGCAATGGCGCGTGCCGTCAGTGCGTGGTCTCCGGTAATCATAACCGGCGTAATACCGGCTTCCTTACAAATGCGGACGCAGTCCCGTACCTCCGGACGCGGCGGGTCCATAAGACAGAGAAAGCCAAGAAGGATTAAATCACTTTCTGCATTTTTTGCAGGGCTTTCTTTATCCAGAAGCTTGCGGCAGACGGAATCGGAGAGCGGGCGATAGGCAACGGCAAGTACCCGGAGCGCATGCTCCGCACACCGGTTGCAGTAGTCATTCAGCGACTGGAGGAGAGGAGCAGTGAGCGGCATTACGGAACCGCCGTCATACCATGCGCTGCAGCGGGACAAAAGTACCTCCGGTGCGCCTTTGCACACAAGGAAAGCATAGGTATCCTGCGGCATGACCGGAAGCGGTGAAGCAGCTTTTCCGGGCAGCAGATGAATTGTGGACATACATTTTCGTGTAGAATCAAAGGCATACTCTGCCAGCCTTTTATAGCGGGTATCCGGCATAGGGGAACAAAGGGAAGCTGCCTTTGCCGCCTGGAGCAGTGCAAGCTCTGTCGGTTCACCGTTTCCTCTGCCATCCTTTTCAAAAAAGGAATTATTGCAGAGTGCAGCACACAGCAGGATGTTTTTGGCTGCGGCCGAATCCGGCGGGAGCTTCCTCCTGCCGTCGGAAATTTCCGTAACGGTCATGCGGTTCTGGGTAAGCGTTCCCGTTTTGTCGGAACATATGTAGGTGGCACTGCCAAGGGTTTCTACCGCGGATAAGTGCCGGATAATGGCATTCTTTTTTGCCATGCGCTGTACGCCAAGAGACAGCACGATAGTAACGATGGCAGGCAGTCCTTCCGGAATTGCAGCAACGCCGAGACTTACTGCGGTCATAAACATAGTGAGCAGCGGACGGCCCTGCCAGGCGCCCAGAAGGAAAACGACCAGACAGATGGCAAGCACTGTGATTCCAAGGACCTTTCCCGTGTGGGCGAGGTGTTTTTTTAATGGTGTTTCCGGTGCGGTATCCTGCTGGATTAAATCGGCAATTTTTCCGACCTGTGTCTGCATTCCGGTCTGGGTAACGAGTGCGGAGGCGTGTCCGGAGAGAATCACGGAGCCGGAGCTTACCATATTGATGAGGTCTCCGACGGCTGCGCCTTCCGGCAGTTTACAGTCGGCACGTTTCCGAACCGGCTCGGATTCGCCCGTTAAGGCGGATTCGTCCGCGCTCAGCTGTTCGCAGTGTAAAAGCCTTGCATCGGCAGGAACCATGGAGCCTGCGGAAAGGAAAATAACGTCTCCGGGTACAAGCTCCCTGGCCGGAATCAATTTCCTCCTGCCGTCCCGGACGACCTGCGCTTCCGGAGCGGAAAGCCTGCGGAGCATGGCGAGGGAGCGCTCTGCTTTGGCTTCCTGGACCACGCCGAGTACCGCATTGATGATAACAATGATAAGAATAATCAGCGGTTCGGCGAAATCTACCTCCCCTTCGAGCAAAGAACTGAGAAAAGAAACGAGGGCGGCACCGAGCAGAATCAGTATCATAAAATCGTTAAACTGTTCCGCAAAACGGGAGAGCAGGCTCCGCGGTTTTTTTCCGGAAAGCTCATTATAGCCGTAACGATGAATGCGCTGGCCGGCTTCTTTTTCAGAGAGTCCGTCTTCCCTGCTTTGCAGAGTGCGCAGTGCCTCCTCGGCAGAAAGAGAATGAAACTTCATAAAAACTCCTGTAAGACTTATTGAAAAAATATATGTCACAAGTGGAAAAGGTATGACAACCCTTTTGTTTTCAAGGGATTGGTGCGATTTTTTGAATGAAAAAGCATTGTGAAGATTAGACAAAAATCGACATGAAATATGTGTACTTTCCCGATATTTACAAAAGATGCAACCTATAGTAATATTTATTTATCTGATAAAATTATCTGATTCCATTCGGGGGTCCCGAAGATTTCCAATAACAAAATACAGGGTGAAGGAGAATGTATGGATATTGCATTTTGGAGTGGTGTCAGGCACCGCAGCGGGGTGACTTCAGGCGTTGCTGCAATTAGTGTGTTATGGGCAGAGCTTTTTGAAGGCGAAATCACCATTACATCAAATCACATCTGCAACGGAAGCATTTTAGAGCGCCTGCGGGGCGGAACAGAACGCCAGGAAAAGTTTGCGAGAAGAGATTACTGCTATAATTTCGGAGAACCGGAATATTTCCGGGTTTTGTGCGAAAGAGGAAACGGGCTTGCCGTACAGTTAAACGGCGGTATGCGCTATATTCCGATGACAGGGGAAGAAGAGGTGCGGATGTTTTCCGGCAGCGGCTTAAAGGGAGTTAAAAAGAAAATGGGAATGGCAGGCTTTCTTTTGATTGATACGGCATGCGGCTACGGGAGCAGCTCCCAGAGCATCTTGCAGGAAGCCGGGCTCACCGTAATTGCGCTTCCGCCGGAGAAGGAGGCGGTAGATGCGTTTTTCCGTTCGGATACGCCGTTTCGCCAGGACAGCTTTTTTATTCTCGGAAATTACAGGGCAACGGTTTCCTGTCGTCCGTCTTATCTGTGTCACAGGTATAAGGTGCCTAAGGAGCGGATTGGCATTATCCCGTATGATTCGGAATTTGAACAGGCCATGAGGGAAGGGAATACGGCGGCTTATATTGGCGGCAATATTAACTGTTCAAGGAGGAGCAGGGCATATCACTTTATCCGGTGTGTAAAGAAAACGGCAATTGATTTAAGAAAATATGCAGAAGAAAGGAGAAATCATGTATGTGGAGACTGCGAAGAAGTGTAAAAAGAAAAATTTTGTTTTGCTTCCTGCTGACAGCAGGAGGAGCAGGTATCTTCCTGTCCGGAAGCGCCCTTTCTGCCAGACGGACAGCAAAGGTGTATGAAGTCCTGCTGGCAGAGCGTGATGCCCTGATTCAAGGTGCGAAACGCCTTGCCTATGTTACAGTAAAAGAGGTAAAAGCAGGTGAGAGTTTTACATCGGAAAATACCGAGCGGAGGTATCTGCTTTCGGAGCAGGCAGAGGAAGGAATTGCAGGCGAGGTGCTTGGTCTGGCTGCCTGTGCCGATCTGCCGGCAGGGAGTATTGTCAGCACGGCGCTGTGCGGCAGCCAGGAGTTTCTGGGGACGGAGCGGGAATGTGTTTTTGAGGATATTTCGCTTCCGGATTGTTTTTCGGATTATGAAATGGTGGATGTCAGAATCCGCTATCCGAACGGAGAGAATTACTGTGTGCTGAAACAGAAGCGTTTACGGCGGAGACAGGAGAATCCGGAGGAGTGCAGATTTACTTTGACGGAGACAGAGCAGATCCTGCTCAGTGCGGCTCGGTATGATACGGAAGTGTACCGGGGTGCGGAGCTTTATGTAGTCGCATTTGTCGAGGAGCGGCTGCAGAAGGAGGCGGACAGTTTTTATGTTCCGCCGGCCCAGATAATAATGCAGCTGAAGGAGTCAGGGACAGAGGAGATTAGCGTACCGGTAAGCTGGTATAAGCTCCGGGAGTCTTTGGAGCAGCGTCTGGAAAATGATGTTTAGAGGAGGAAGAAGTGCAGGGAAAAATAATAGGATTTGTCGGGTGTTACAGCCATGATGTGATTTTGATGTTAGCGAAGGTGTTGAGCAGCGCGGAGAAAGAGGTGCTGTTGTGCGACCGTAATCTTCGCCATACGCTGAGTGCATCGGTACCGGTGCCGGGAGGAATCTCTGTAGGGGAAGAGATTGCGGCATATGACGGGCTGTATTTCACACAGCAGAAAATCAATGCGAAGATGCTGCAGGAATATGATATTCTGCTCGCTGATTTCGGAATGCAGGAGTTTTGCGGGGAGACGGAGTGCTGTACGGAAATCTTTCTCATAACGGATGCGCTTTTGCATCATATCCGGCAGTTAAACGGGCTGGAGCTGCAAAGGGAGCTTGTGCAGGAGGTTTTAATCAGGGATATGCCGGGCGGACTGTATGCAAAAGAAAAGGAGCTGCAGGAGCTTTTAAACAGGTTTCCGAACCGGGAGGAGCTTTTTCTGGCTCCGGATAAGCGCGATATTGAAAACCGCTGCGTGTGTGAAACGCTGCACGAGTATCATGTAAAAAATGCTTCGCCTGAGCTGCAGGAGTTTATTTACCGGACCGCGGGACGTCTTTGCCCGGAGATATCGAAAAGAGAGTTCCGCCGCAGAATCCGGCGGCAGGAAGGGAGGAGGAGCCTTTGAAAATTGTATTTTGGAGCCTGACGCCGTTTTCAGGCAGAAAGTCCTCCAATCTCCTTATGATGGCGCTGCAGGCGGTGGCGGAGGAAGGTACGGAACAGCTTGTCATCCATGCAGATGAAAGGGGCAGCGGACCGGAGCATTTCCTGCTTTCAGGCAGAAACCGCATCCGCATGATGGAGCAGAGGGAGTTCGGAGTAGAGCTTTTGGATAAGATGCTTCACTGTGAGCGTTTTGACAAAGCGCTTGCAGTAAATGCCTCCTATACGTTTGCAGAGGGGAAGCTGCACATTCTTCCTGCCGGGAGCAGACTGTTTTATCAGGGAAGGGAGGAAAAGGCGGCAGCGGCAGTGACTGGAATTGTGAAACGTGCGGCAGGGTGCTTCCGGAATGTCTGGATAGAGGCTCCTGCGGGAAATTCAGTGCTTGCAGAAGAGCTTTGCAAGGCAGCAGATCTGGTTGTTATTAATCTCGCGCAGAGTCCGAGCGAGGCAGCAAAGCTTGTGCAGGCGCCGGTTTATGGAAAAGAATTTTTCCTGATTGGCGCACACGAAAAGCGTTGTACCTATACCAGACATAATATGATGCTTTTGTATCCGCGGCTGCATGGCAGGTGCGCAGCGATACCGTATCAGGACCGGTATCTGGCTGCCTGCTGCGCAGGCGAGGCAGAAGAGTTCTGGGAAAGAAGACGTCATATGGGAGAGGCGGATGTGCTTCATCCGTTTTTTAAGGAGGTAGGAAAGGCATATCTCAGTTTAAAACGCTGTCAGGAGGAAGGAGATGCTTAGAGGACAAAGAAGAAAGAAAAAGACGGAAAGACCTGTGTTTGAAACAGTGGCCGGACTCAGGGAGTATGTGCGGACGGCAATGCGCAGACGTATGGAAGGGGAAGAATTGTCGGGACTTCCTGCAAGAGAGCGGGAGAAGTATCTGATACAGACAGGACAGCTCAGGAAGGCGCTCCGTGGCTGTATTTACGGGGAAGGAGGTGAGAAGAATTATATAAAGAGTTATATTATGGGAGAGTTAGAGGTAGCCGGACTGACGGCCAGGGAAATGGAACAGCTTTTGCCGGTGCAGGCGCCGGAGCGGCTTCCTCCCGCAAGGAAGTTTGATATTCTTTTGTATCTTTTTATGAAGCAGTATGGGAAGGACGGATTTCTGAAGCTTTGCGACCGGTGGGGACTGCCCGGTGAGGTATGCAGGGAAGACGGATGCTATTTTGAGATTACATCAGGCGATATCGAACGGATTTATGAGAAGGAGCAGCCCTGGTTAAGCGGGCAGGAGAGGCTGGAGCTGCTTTGCGACGCCGTGTATGAAGGCTTTGGACACGGGGTAATCGACAGGCTGCGGGACTGCAGGCTGGATGGTGTTTCAGGGGGTGTATCCGGGCTGCCGGAGCAGTTTTTCCGGTATGAGGAGGAGCTGCACGGAAGGTTTGACGGAATGCATTCGTTTGACAGTGTGTTTGTCATGTTCCGTGGGAATACGGTACGGTTGTCATTTCTAAGCTTTGGAAGTGAACAGGAGCTGCGCAGGGTGACGAAGGCACTCTTACGTTATGAGGCTCCCGGCGAGCTCTCCTTTTACCGCCCCTATATGGTAAACGATATGAAAGACGGAAGCCGTGTGTTTGCATGCAGACCGCCGTTTTCAGAGTCCTGGGCGTTTTTTGTCCGGAAGTTTGATTCGGCAGAGGAGAAAAAGCCGGAAGAGCTGATTACCGGCGAGGGGGCCGGGGAGTTGATACAAGCCCTGAAGTATTTTGTGGGCGGTGGATTTCATATTGCAATCAGCGGAGCGCAGGGCAGCGGAAAAACAACACTGCTTAAGGCATTGGTACGCTATATTAATCCCAAATACAATCTGCGGATTGAAGAGTCGGTTTTTGAGCTTTGGATGCGGAAGGAGTTTCCGCAGAGGAATATACTGACGTTCCGTGAAACGGACAGTGTTGATTCGGTGGAGGGATTGGACGCGTTCCGGAAAACAGATGGAAACTGTCTGATGATGGGTGAAATCGGAAATATCAAGGCAGCAGCGCTGATGATTGAACTGAGCCAGGTATCGGAGCAGCAGTTATTTACGCATCACGCGATGGCGACAGATAAGCTGTTAGACTATTTCCAAAATGCCCTGCTGCGTATCGGCGCTTATTCGGATGCCGGTATGGCAAAAGAACAGGTGGCACAGGCATTTCATATTCATGTGCTTTGTGAGCGGGATTTAAGTGGTAAGCGTTATGTGAAAGAGGTTTCGGAGATTGTTCCGGAAGAAGGAGGGAAAGTGCGTATGCTGTACCGGTATCGGAACGGGAAATATGAAAGAGTTAATATTCCGACAGAGCGTCTTTTGGAGCGTATGACAGAGCGCATACAGGAGGAGGAACGGCAGAAGCTGCAGGCATTTTTTAACGGAGGTGTGGAGGAATAAAGGATTATGCAATACCGATACTGTATTTTTTTACAGTTTGTTTATTAGAATATAGGGGCTTTCAGAAAAGGAGAAAGGAATACCGGGAGTTGGAGCATTTTGCGGAGTTTCTGGCAAATCTGAACTATGAGTTCTATGTCTGTAAAAGTGTTACAGAGTCTATTTTCCGGGCATCGGAATGTATGCCCGGAAATCTAAGAAGGAAGTTAGAAGAAATCTGCTTTTTACTGGAAGGTGAGGATATGGAAAATGCGGTGGCGGAATACCGTTATCCGGTGCATTTAAAGTATTTAAAGTTATTTTTTATCCAATGCCAGAATGCAGTACAGTATGGAAGCGGAAAACCAGGTACAGAATCGGTATTCGTCAAAAATATGACAGAACTCCGCAGAGATGTTCAAAATGAGTGTTACAAGAGGTCGCAGGCTGCATTTTTGTTTGCAGGCCTCGGACTGGTCGCAGCAGTACCTGTTGTGTTTGTTCCGCTGGTAAGACAGTTTGGAACTGTCAATATGCCGGAGCTGAAGAAGTTCTATGAAGGTGCTGCCGGACAGTTTACCGTAATTGGAGTGTCCATAGTTACAGTGTGCAGTTATGCACTTTTGACAATTGTAAGGAAGACAAACGGCGCGTTTTACCGGAGGCCGAAGTATCTCTGCATGGCGGCAGCAGTCGGTCTGGCACTTTGCAGCGCATGGATTGTGCGGGGGGAGGGAATTGCCCGGATGACCGCAGCAGTCGTTGCCGGAGCAGCGCTTGGTGTAGGAATGGTTTTGCTTTTTTACCGTTATTCAGAGTATTTAAGAAAAATCGGAATGGGCGGTGAGGTTCTCGGACTGCAGTCCGTCATATTGATGCTGTATGATGTACCCAATATGACGGTGATGAAGCTGTTAGCGACCTTAGAGGATTATGCGGAGCTGTTTCAAAAAACGCTGCTCCGTTGTGCGGACCGTTATGCGTCGGAAGAAAGCGAAGCGTTAGAACTGCTCCGCAGGGAAGAAGCCTATCCTGCCTTCCGGCAGTTGGCAGGCAGGATTGCAATCAGCGAACGGATCGGACTGGTACGCGCATTTTCCGGAATAGCGGAAGACAGGCAGTTTTTCAGGGAACAGCAGAGACTGGATACGGAACAGGAGCTGAAAAAGAAAGCCGCAAATGCACAGGTTCTGGCATTTGCACCGATGGCGGTACTGTTGTTTTTCTATTTGATTTTTCCGTTTCTTTTTGCGAGTGTCGGGCAGATGACGGAGATTTTTAAGGAGATGGAGCAGATTCGTTATTTTCCGTGAGCTGCACGGGAAAGGAGGAAAAATGAATAACGGGCTGAAGGCATTGTTGATTGCTGCGTCGACAATCATCACCTGCATTATTGTAAGTCTTGGCTTCCGGCTGGCAAGAGAGGCAGGAACTATCGGCAATTATGTTGTAGAAGAGCTTTACCGGTACAGAAATGTAGTGGAGGAACGCGACCTTATGAAGTATGACGGAGCCGTGGTATATGGAAGCGATGTTGTGAATCTGATGAAAAAGGAATTACCCGAAACCGCAGATGGCTTTTTTGTTACGGTAAAGGAAAAGAGAGGAAGCCGTTCTTACGGGGACCGGAACGGAGCGGAAAAGACAGAGGATGCAGAGCACGCGGACTATATTGCGCCGTTATCTGAATATGCGGGCAGAGTAGTAAGAAACAAAAACGGAGTAATTGTGGAAATTATATTTACCAAAAAGGAATAAGGAGGGAAAGAAGATGAATAACGGATTAAAAGCACTGCTGATTGCAGCGGGAATTATTATTACCTGTATTGTGGCAGGACTTGCGTTTCAGAATACGCGGGAGGGAAAAGCGCAGGCAAGCAGCGCGTTTGCACAGTTTCATACAACGATGAGCGAGTATCAGGATTTAGGGAAATCGATGTACGACGGGCTGCTGGTATCCGGAGCCGAGGTCAGGCGTCTGATAGAGAAGAGCATTACGGCAAAAGAGTATCTGCAGGTCAAGGTGACGACCGGAGACGGGACGGAGCGCAGCTATGTGTACGAGGGCTTTGACGAAGAAAAGAAACGACCGGGCAGGGCAAGTGAAGCATTGCCCTCGGATGAGAAGGCAAGTGACGGTTATATCAATTCGCGTGCACTGTTTTTAGGAAGCATTGTGAAAGATGACAATGGAATGATTGTGCAGATTGCGTTTGAGCAGCAATAGGAGAGTACGATGACGGAGGGAATAGAGCATGCGATTGAAACAGCGGTCGGCAGTATACTATTTTGCATTGCATTTCTGCTGCTGATGTGGCTGCATATGGCGTTTCTCAGGCAGTCCGAGGTAATCGGTAAAATGCCGGAGCGGCTGATTTTATTTGAGGAGACGAAAGAGGAGTGGAGACATTTGGAAGAATGATTGCGGTTCTTACGGCAGTGTGCTGTAT
Organism: uncultured Lachnospiraceae bacterium; assembly: GCA_910579465.1. Lineage (GTDB taxonomy): Bacteria > Bacillota > Clostridia > Lachnospirales > Lachnospiraceae > SIG307. The sequence continues at coordinate 34,742 of CAJTUB010000003.1, forward strand.
GGCGGTGCTGGTACTTACGTTTAAAATGTCGTCGGTATACTGGCAGAAAAATGAAACGGTGCACAGTATGGCATTGGAATATGCGGAACGGATATTAAAAAGCGGTATTGTTTCCCGGACCGGGCAGGAGAGGTTTGAACGGGAGCTAAAAAGGCTCGGGAAATACCACATAGAGCTTACCGTGTATGAAAGAAGGCGCTTTGAAGGAGAGGGAGGCAGGATTTACCTTTATGAAGAATGGGATGGGACAGGAGATAGGAAGGTGCTTTCCCCGGGAAGCTATTTGCGGATATTAGTCAGTGAAGCAGCAAGAGGAAAGCTAGAAGCATTTCTTTACGGAGACGGGGCGACGGTTGTTACAGGAGGGCGAATGCCATGAATGCATTGGAGAAGGTCGTAGATTTTCTTGTGTCATGCCTGCTTCTGTTTTTGGTTCCGCTGTTGTATTACGGAGGAAGAACAAGGGTTTCGCAGGCAATTCTTGCAGGACAGGCAGGAGAAACATTTTTAAGGCGTGTCAGTACGGCGGGGGAAATTACCCTGCCGGTATGGCAGGAGCTGGAACGCGCATTGCGTCGCTGTGGCTGTACCCGTTATGAAATCCGCCGTGTCCGGAGTCTTTTTGAGCCGGAGGGAGAAGATGGTGCAGTGGCAGAGAAGGAATACACGGTAGACAGGGAAAGGATACACGAAAGTATTGTGGCACAGGGGACAAGCAAGCTGCAAAGCGGAGACCGGCTGTGGTTGACCCTTTATATCAATGAGACGCCGACTGTATATTTTATGTCGGTAAGGACAGGAGAAGCGTATCCATGAAGCTGTATCATTTTGGTTTGATTTTTATTGTAATTGCCGCAGGGTTCTTAGTGACGGCGCAGATTCGTTCGGTGACTGCCATGAAGGAGGAGGAAATCCGGCGGACGGAGTACGACTGTCTTGTAGCGGCGGTAAATGCGGCGGCAGGCGCAGTATTTTCCGGAGAGGACAGCAGAGTGGCAGCGTCCGGATTACAGCAGGCAGAGGAGATTTTTTTCCAGACTCTTTCAGTGCTGCATGACGGGACGCCGGATGCAGCCGGGAGGAGGGTATGGCGGGAGTATGTTCCGTGTCTGGTTGTTTTTGATGAAACAGGGTACTATCGTTACAGCTATGTGCCGGGACAGGGCTATGTATGGACGGCAGTGGAGATAGAGCAGAAGGAAGAAATTCCGGAAAGCTTTTTTTCCGAAACGGAGGAACTGCTTTCCCGGTATTACGCCCTGCACGTCTCGTCTGCAAAAAGCTACCGGATGGAAAAGGCTGGAACGGGTGTCTGGGAGCAGAGCCTGTCAAGGGCGTGTGTGTTTGCGGTATATGCGCCGGGGCTGCCGGAGGCGGCAGGAAAGAAACAGGATGTCTTTTTGTATGCGGCGGCACAGCGGGTAAGAGAGGCATATTTTGTGACGGAGGATAATTATTGTCATCTGCCTTCGTGCAGCCGTTGTGAAAAGGACAAGGTAATTGCACGTTATGCAACGCAAAAGGAAAGCGCACAGGACGGGGCAATTCCCTGTGCAAGCTGTTTAAAGGGAATAGAAGAACCTTGACAATTGAAGATTAAAAAGCGCGTGGTGCAGCGCTGTATGTTTTGCACTTAAGTCCCTGTGCGTGCAGAAGTCCGAAGTTTCCGGGAAGGTCCGGGGACTTTCCCGGAGGCGCTGAAAAATGCGAAAACTCAAGGAAGACCCAGGCACTTGAAAAAAGCCGTTGTTATGTTATAATGGAAATTATATGGAATATTTTGTCAGTTAAATGAAAGGAAGCAGACAGCTGTCTGCTATTTTCAGAGGTGGGAGACTTCTGCCTCCGGGAGAAACAATCTACGCTTAGTCAGGGAAAGAGAGGCAATATTATGTGGAAAATTAGAAAGGGAATCGCTGCTTTGACAGCGGCGGCGTTTTTGATAGCCGGAGCAGCAGGCTGTTCCGGCTGTAATCAGGAGACAGGTTTGCAGCCGACAGGGACTCCGGCGGCAACAGAAAGACCGGCAGAAGCAACAAAGCTGCCGGAGCCAACTGAAACGGCGGAGCCTGTAGCAACTGCTACACAGGCGCCAACAGGAGCACTTACGCCGGAACCGACACTAAGCCCGGAGCCCGCGGTAACCGCTAAGCCAGGGCCGACAGTAACACAGGCACCGTCTGCAACCTCTGTGCCGGAACCAACAGCGCTCCCGGAACCCACTGCAATATCAGAGCCTGTAATGACGGCCACTTCTGCGCCGACTCCTACACCAAAGCCGACGGCAACGCCAAGACCTACGGCAACCCTGAAACCGACGCCGACCATTATGCCGGTGCCGGTTTCGGGAATCGTGGAAGGGGACTATGTGACATTTGGAAGCTATCCACAGAGGGAAATTACAGGGGCAGATCTGACAGACGATATCATCAATGCATCCTATGATGAGCAAGGGAATGCGGAGGTGGACGGAGTAAAGTATGCGAGGATGAGTTACAGTGAGATTTACAAAAAAGCACCGTCAGAGTTCCCGGACTACTATGAGAAGGAAGGATTCTGTTATTTTCTTTGGGAACCAGTCGAGTGGCTGGTACTGGAAACGGCGGAAGGGAAGGCATTTCTTCTTTCGAGATATGTCCTGGATGCAAAGGCATATGATGAAAACTACGATGCTTCTGCATGGCTTACAGATAAAACATATCACTATCGCGGGACATGGGAGCAAAGTTCCGTCCGTGCATGGTTGAACAATGATTTTTATAGAAATGCATTTACTTTCTCCGAGCAGGAAAGCATTTTATTGTCACACGTTGAAAATTTGCCGGGAACTCTCCGTGATACAAGTTCCGGACCGGATACCAGGGATAAAGTATACCTGTTAAGCGAAAGCGAGGCAGTGAAATACTTTGGTAAGGAGTGGATAATGATAGGCGATGAGACCAAACACATCTGGAAAGATGGTGTTTATCCGGAGCAGGACACGCAACTCGGATTTCCTACAGGGTACGCGGTCAGGAACGGGGTTGATATGAGAGGTGCTGAGTCTTTATGGTCAGGGAAGTGCTGTCCTTGGAACTTGCGGACAATGGGCGGACCTTACGATAAGAACCAGTATATCTATCCAGATGGATTGCTTGACCAAGAGGGGTATTATGTAGATAAAATTTTTCTTGGTGTCCGACCGGTCTTGTGGCTTGACATCGCTTCTGCAGAAGTAGAAAAAGTAAAATGAACTAGGTAAAAAACCAATACAGCGTATTTCCGAAAATAAGAGATAAGACATGCATAGTCTGTCTCTTATTTTTTCTTTCCTTTTCTACGGTCTTAAAGAAAACAGCTAACAGATAAAGAAAAAAATGAATGGAGGTAGTTTATGAAGAAGAGGCTTATGATAGGGCTCTTGCTATTTTGTATGATAACAGGCTTAGTACCCTTGACCGTCCTGCCGTCTGCAGGTGCCGAAGCGGCCGGAAACTGGTCTGGCAATCTGAAGCTTGAGGCGGTCAGAGGGAACCATAAGATTTATTTTGACGAGGAGAGGAACCTTGTAGTACAGGGAGACTATTATACCAAAAGTACCGCGACCATGTCCTACCATACCGCTGAGCTTTATTTCACAAAACAGAATACAGACTCAAATCCGGGAAGAGTAGCGGCGGGAGAGCGTTATACTGCGGATGTATTCTGTCATACTTCCGAACCGGCGGATAAACCGGATTATGTCCTTGATACCTTTACAGTTTCCCGTGCGGAATTAGAGGAGATGATAAGATACCTTTATGGGGAGGATGGGTTAAACAGTCCGCAGACTGTATACATCAGTGAAGGATTTATCCTGAAATGCAGGAACTCTGCATCCGATGACTGGAGCTATCTTACGGGGAGGACATACAGTTCCTTGGCTGCCATCCGAGGAGCGGCAGATTGGTCTGGGACAACATGGAAAAATTTTAAAAACTATTATGATACAGCCATTACGGTTTCTCTTACCCGGTACGACCTTACCGTGCAGGCAGATGATAACAGCCATGGCACCACATACGGCAGCGGCAGATACTTCTCCGGGGATAAGATACGGGTCCGCGCCGTGCCGAACGATGGGTATGTGTTTGCAGGCTGGACGGTACAGGGTGGTTCTGCCGGGTTTCATAAGGCGGAGGCTGACACCGTGTTCACCATGCCGTCTTTTGATGTGGTTCTCACGGCGAATTTTGAAAAGGAGAGGACACCGGAGCCGACGAAGAAGCCGGTTGTAACCCCGAAGTCAGGCGACCCGACACCGACACCGATGCCGACCCCGACCCTGGCGCTGACCCCGACCCCGTCACTTCCGGAGCCGGGAGAGACCTATGAACAGAATATCTGGTACTACAGCACGGACCAGGGTTATACCATAAAGGGAATCTATGACCGTAACGGTCCCCTTGCGGGTATTTCCTCTGCGGACAGCAGCCGCATCCAGACGAATGAGTATACTGCCCTCGACGTTTATTATTCTGTCGGGCAGGATTCTTTGGGGAATACATGGTACTTTGTTCCGTCCGGGTCGGATGCCGTCTTTGTGCATCCGGCTGTTTATCAGGGGAAGACTGTCAATTCGCCACAGGTTAAGGAAATCAGGGAACTGGTCTTCCCGCAGACGATTGCCTGTGACGGAAAGAATTATACCGTCACAAGCATCGGCGGTGGGACAGACAAGTACCGGAGCTATGCACACGATGCAAGCCGCTACAGCCCGTATACAGGGTATACGCTTGATAAAGCCAGCGGTTCCTACTATTATACCAGCAGTAACAGTTCTTCGTCCGGGACACTTACAACCTACCAGAACATTGATGGACATACCGGGTACCGTTACGGTATCATCGGGAACGGGGAAATTACCAGCAGTGGGAGCGTACATTTTGATTTTTTCCAGGACGGAAACTATTCCTTCCGCTACCGTGATTATGCGAGCTCTTATTATGTCTACAATACCACGCTGGAATTTGTCACTATCCCGGATACCGTGACGGAAATCTGCGATTATGCGTTCTACCAGTGCCAGGGGCTGCGGAAAATTATCGGTGCGGAAGGGGTGAGGGACATCGGGGAGCATGCCTTTGCCGGTGCATCTGTCCTGACTACGGAAACGTCCGTGGAGGAGTCAGGGAATTACAGGCGGTATTATTACAACGAATCGTATTCCATGGGGATACCGACGGACACAATGCGTTCCTGGCAGTCCGCGGTGGCGCTCCGTGAGTACATGGAGCTTGCCGGATTCTCGGTACTTGACACCATCCGGGAGTATGCGTTTGCCTACCGTAAGAACCTGTTTGATGTAAAGCTTCCTGAATGCGTCGCGTTTATAAAGGACGATGCCTTTAAGGCATGTGACCTGAACAGCATCACGGTTCCCGGAAAGGATACTGTGATAGGAGGAGGAAATTCATCCGGCACCCGCGATACCCTCGGGACGAAGGGAAACCCGGATACCGTGATTATTACCGTGCCGGAATCAAAGGCGATGTATTACGGATTGCGGTATGAGGATTATTACACAGTGCGCTGTGGATATCCGGTCACTTATGACAAAAATGCGCTGCCTGCGGAGGAATATACGACGGCATCTATGCTGGAGGTACTGAAAAAAGAGAGAAGAGATTCTTTTTCCGGGAGTATCACAAGCTACAGCAACAGCGGTCATACAAGCACTTCCGGCTCCTATGAAATGGTACTGGATATGGAAGGCACGCTCTGGCTGAAGAAGGACGGGGCGCTGTTCCCGTCGGAAGTAATGCGGGAGACGAAATTCATGGGAATCCGGAAGGTCACGCTTTCGGAGCGGGAGGATTCGGAGTCCTGTTCCAGCAGCAAGAGCTGCGACTACTGCTTTGCATTTGCCGGAGACGGGAAAGTATACCTCTATGACCCGGCAGGCGTATGGAACGATACCGGGATACCTGCAGGAAGCAGCCGGCACCAGTGGGTATGCAGCACGGTAAAGGATTCGGAAGAACAGTCGGGAAGTACCGGTTATTCATCGGGGCACAGCGGGACTGTAAAACTATATTACCTCTACTATATGGACAGGGACGGGCAGTTAGCCCGTAAGGAAATGTACCGGTGCAGGGAGGAAAGTTATTATAGCAGCAGTTCCGGCAGCGGTAGCTCATCCTCCTACCGTATCCGGACCGGGAGTGCGGTGGAAACGCTCCGCAGACCGGAAGGGGCTGTGTTCAGGAGCTTTTATGCCGTGGAGGCTGTAGCGGGCAGGGTATGGCGTTCCTCCGGCTGGGGAGACGGGTATTCGTCCAGTACGACGGAATACAGTCTGTATTTGCCGGACGTGTACGCGGAGGATACGGACGGGAACCTGTGGCGTGCCTCCGGCGGGAATCCGGGACAGAAGACATCCTACAGCAGCTACACGGGAAAAGCGGAAACGACACCGGGATATTCGGAGAATGAGGTACGGGAAGAGACAGTTCCGGTTGCCGGTTACATGTGGGAAACGGTGGACGGAATCCGTCAGGTGTTCGGCGGAGGGGAAGATAAAGGCAGCACATATGCCAGCGTACTGGATGCGGACGGGAAGCTGCTGTTCTATACAGATGCCGGGAAGGCCCAGACATCCGGGAAAAACCTTTTAGAACGCGGCAGGGAGTACGGTGTTCTTGCCGGGAAGAACTTTGTATCGGCAGAGATCGTGGCCGCGGACTATGCCCTGCTTACCGGTGCGGATGGAAGTACCTGGGTGTACCTGTACCGGAATATCCCGTCCTCCCCATACGGGATGCCGCCGCATAAACCGGTAAAGCTCCCGGACGGTGTACAGCTAACAGCACAGTGGGAAACGGCAAGAAGCTATGCCGGGGAAGGATGGGAATCAGGTGTTTACTACACGGAGTACACCCTGTTCCTTTTAGATGACACGGGGCGCCTCTGGGTGATGGGGGATACCGGCAGGACACAGTATGATGCTTCTGACGGCTCGTCCTATACCTCATGGATGTCCTCCGGACCATCGTGCCTGCTGTCCGGCGTGGAAAAGCTTTATATCCACCGGGCAGGCATGACAGACCAGGAGGTTCTCCTTCTGGACGAAAACGGGAATGTATGGAACTATGCAGACGGCAGGATATCCGGGATTACCGGGGAAGAGGCTGTCGCGGATGCCCGGCAGAAGCTCAGGAAAACCGCGTATTCAACAGGCTATGAGTTTGCAGAGACCCTTTACGCGAATATGTTTTCCCATCCGGGTTACCGGTTCCGTTCATGGAATACGGCGGCGGACGGGAGCGGGACTTCCTTACAGCCGGGAGAATGTCTTCCCCTGACTGCTCCGGCGACCCTGTATGCGCAGTGGGAGCGGGCGGAAAATATCATCCGGTATGCCCCGAACGGCGGGAGCGGTATTATGGAGGATGATGTCTATGCCCCTGAGGTAGAAAGAGCGCTCCTGAAAGGGAACGAATATGAAAAGAGCGGCTATGAATTTACCGGATGGAACACGGAGACAGACGGGAGCGGGAGCTCGTATGCAGACAGGGCATCTATAGCCATACCGCCGGGGACCACTGTTCTATATGCGCAATGGGAGCCGTTTTCCTATGTGGTAAAAGTGGCAGAGGATGAGATACGCGTGACGCCGGTTACGATAACAGATAGTATCGAGTTAGCGTATGATGAGGAAATGAGCATCCCTGCCGTGCGTCCGGACAGGTTCTATACGCTTACCTATTACCTGAACCGGAACAGCAGCAGGAGCACGGTTCCATACTGGAAAACAAAAGACCCGGATTCCGACCGGTATACGAAGGCGGTCCTTGCATTTCTTGGCTGGCAGCTTTATGAGGAAACGGCAGATGGTTATCACTATCTTGGCTTTTATCAGCCGGGTGCGATGGTTAAAAACCTTGCCGTGAAAAAAGGATGTGAGCTGGTGCTGTTCCCGTATTGGGGAGGGGAGGCGTCCTATGTGGACCTTCCGGCCGCAGGCTGTGACGGGTACGACTTTGCCGGATGGAGCACGGACAAAGAAGAGGCCGACGTGGCAAAGGTCATCCATGCGCCGGAAGGGAGTATGATGCGGTATAAGCCGAAAGGAAATGAAGCCTTGTATGCGTACTATGAGCCGAAGATGTATGAAATCGCCCTGATTGCGGAGGATCCGGAGGCGGAACCGGGGGAAATCAAAAAGGAGCAGGCGTCTGTCACTGTCACCTTTGACCGGATGGTGCCGGATGCGGCAGTCCCGGTTTCTGACCGGCATGTGTTTCTTGGCTATTATGACAGACTGGATGAAGACGGGAAACCGGCAGAAGGAGCAGTGCAGTATTATGATGAAACCGGGAAGGGGCTGCAGGTCTGGCGAATTTATGACGGGAGTGTAACTGCGCTCTATGCATATCTGATATCCGAAAAAGAAGTGACCTTAGATGGCAGGGGTGCAACGAAGCAGGAGCAGACCAGTGTTGCCATGACCTATAAAAAGACCGGACCGGATGTCATTCCGCCGGAAAAAACGGGTTACACCTTTGAAGGATATTTTACCGGAATCCGCGGCAGCGGAAAGAAGTATTTTGATGAAGCGGGCAGGGGGACTGCGCTCTGGACGGAAAAGGATGTGGATATCCTGTACGCATGCTGGAAGCAGGACCCGGTAGAACTGCCAGGGAAAGAAGAAAAAGAACTACCGGAGGTGCTGCCGGAGACGGAGCGCAGGATAGAAGCTGCAGCGGGAGGGGAATGTGTGCAGATTTATGCAGATGATTACAATCCGGAAACCGGCGCTGAGGAGGATTTGCCGCCATATCAGGTTTCGGACTGTTACGCAGGGGCAGCGCTTTTAAAGGAGGGAGCAATTCCTTCTACTGAATGTCTTGCCATGCGGGCGCAGGCAGGGAGCTGTCTGTTTTCCGGTATTCTCTCGAGAAAGAGCGGGATTACGCCGGTACGGACTTATGTAAAACTCCGTTATCGGACCGTTTATGAGGATGTGGAAACGGAAGAACTGGTGCAGAGCGGGATACGGACGGCGGTTATCGAGGTGATGGTGCCGAAAGCGTGGTCTTACTGGGAGTTAAAGAAAGGAGGCTTATATTACCCGTCCTATATGGAGGTAGGCAATGCAGCATTGGAAGGGGGAAAGGTAAGGCTTCCCGTAGAGTGGGAAGGTTATGAGGACAGAAAGCCTTCCTACGCCTACCGTTCTTATGAAGAACATGTTGTGTGGAAGGAGTACGATACCGACGGCGTGCCGATGTGTACGGTGGAAGCTCCGCAGGAGTACCGGATTGTTTCCGGGATTCCAGGAGAGCAGCCGGATGCCGGGGCGTACCTTGCCGTTCTGGCAGAAAATCTGGCATGGGCGGATGAAAGAGAGTTTGCGGTAAGGAATGACCGGGTACAGGCAGGGGAGGTCATGGTGCTTTCCGACGCGCTCTGTAAACGGGACACAGCTGCTCCGGCAGAGGATATCGCGGAGCAGCTGCAGAAAAAAATACCGCTTACTGCATACCGGCAGACCTACGCTTCAGGAATAAAGCTTTCTGCAGAGAGTAAAAACCGTGTGTATGAAAGCAGTGCGGTCTGTGTGTATGAAGCGGACGCCTGTGTGGTCGGAGGAAAAGAGCCAAAGAAAAGAGAAGCGGCAGCAAATGCAGTGCATGTTCATACGCCGGTTGTCTGCGAGGCGTTCCTCAAGGCGGAGCATGAGGACAAATATCAGTGCAGGGAAGTTCCCAAGGACAGTACAGTGCTTGTTCTGAGCGAGGAAGGGCTTCATTCGGATTTTACCGTGGAGATTGCAAATACGGGGGTTCACAGCAGCCGGGAAGGCTATGGGGACAGGTCATATACACAGTATCTGGCGGAAAAGGACGGAAAGGTGCAGAATGAGGTCAGGTTTCCTTTTGAAGTCTGGGTTGATGTCGGAAACGATCAGGACAGGAAAAACGATGTACTGTTAGAAAAAGAAACGTGGTATACGCTTGGAACAGAGAAACAGAGATTCTATGTCCCGCTGTGGGTAGCAGAGGGAGAATATAAGGTCGGAATGCGTTCCGTGGCAGTCAATGGAAGGGGCAGTGAAGAAAAAACGGAAGCCGGGCGTAACACACAGGAAGAGAACTATACGGCTACAGCAGAAAAAAGAGTGTATATTACCGGACGGCTGTATGATTTTAACGTTTATGATATCCGGGGGACTGCCGCATGGGAAGAAGTGTACGGAACAGGGATTTCCTATTCCGTGAATGCCCTTCCGCTCCGTGCCGGGGTACATCCGTATTATAAAAATGCAGGAGGCTTACCGGCAGGTGCTTCCTTTTCCTTCCGGGTAAAAAGCATCGGAAGCTTTTATGGACAAGAAGCAGTATTGACAATACTGCCGGAGTTTGTGCTGTTGACGGAAGGCGGCAGAAAAGAGGTTGATGTTTACTATGAGAAAGAAACTGCACAGGGAGTTTTTCTGAAAAAGTGGAGCGGCGAGGAGAACGTATTGAAACAGCATGAAAGAGAAGTGGAAAAAGGAGAAGAGGTAAAGGAAGCGGTTCAATACTGGAACGGGGGATTTTCACTGCCGGATGCTCTTTATGTGGCAGAGAGCGGAAGTGATGTTTTAGGATATCAGAAGCGGTACGGGCTGAACTTTTTGGAAGACTTCTGGGTCAAGGACGGAGCCCTGATGCTGCAGTTTGCGGTCCGGGTAGAAAATGGAAACGGGGAAGTGCTGTATTATGGAAAGCTGCCGGGAGATGTAAGGAATGATATCTGGAACCAGGAAGCCGGCACGAAAACCTGTACCGACAGCCGCAAAAGGGAATACTCTGTTGAGAGTGGTGACGTAGCAGTAGTTTATTACGGAGAAAGTGCGGCGGAGGATTACCACATTCACGGGATTCACTGAATGAAGGATTGTACCGAAAGAAAAGAGAATTAGAACAAAAGAAAAGAGGCTGGGGAACAGCCTCTTTTCCGAGTGATATGCTATGAGGAACATATCACTCAACGTATAATAGGGTGGGAGTAGAAAGTGTTTTATCACTATCCAAGACATACTATAACATCGGTTTATGAACAAAGTATGAACAGAATGTAAATAAATTTTGTACAAAGAACTTTTTAAACAAGTTTATCAAAAAAATAGAAAAGAAAAGAGGCTGGGGAACAGCCTCTTTTCCGAGTGACATGCTATGAGGAACATATCACTCAACGTATAATAGGGTGGGAGTAGAAAGTGTTTTATCACTATCCAAGTACAAGAATACCCTGCATATATGAATAAACAATGGACAAAATGTGAACAATTTGTAAACTTGCAAGCAAGTAAGATACAATGTGACCGGGAGATGGGTCTCTGGCACTATGCCATTCATACAGAACACCTGAAATTGTTCCCTGAACAGCAAAATATATCAATCGAAGCAATTAATTTTATGGTATAATAAGATTCAGTGGTATGACTTGGAAACAAGGTAGATTATTTGATAAGGTCATCAGCTACATTGAGAATAATCTGCAAAATGATAGGAAAATTTTACCAGAGAAGAGGTAAGCACCAATGACAGACATATTAAACGGCCTTAATAATGCCCAGAAAGAAGCTGTGACTGCGACAGAGGGATATATTCGTGTCATAGCGGGAGCAGGAGCCGGTAAAACCAAGGCCCTGACCCACCGTTACGCATATATCATATCCGAGCTCGGCATTTCTCCGTCGAATATTCTTTGCATTACATTTACCAACAAAGCTGCAAACGAAATGAAAAGGCGTATCAAGGCAATGCTCGGCGAAGAATTTGACACTTCTTTTGTCGCCACGCTTCACGCCTTTTGCACGCGGGTTCTGCGCGAGGATATTTCAAAGCTGTTTTACCCTGAAAACTTCATTGTTCTTGATAACATAGACCAGAAAAAAATACTTGAGGAGGTTTATGACGAGCTGGGCATAAAGATGGACACTGCCAGCTTCAGGTTTATGATAGACCAGATACGGTATTATAAAAATCTGATTACCTATGTGGAATATCTCTCTGACCCGGATTTTGATTATTCAACGCTTGTTTCCGAGAAAAAAACGGATGAGATAATGTTCCGCTACATAAAAAAGCAGCGTAAGTATTTTGGTCTTGATTTTTTTGACCTGATAAATTTCACGATATATCTGTTCAGAACCTACCCGGACATTCTGGAAAAATGGCAGAAACGTCTGCATTACATCATGGTCGATGAATTTCAGGATATCACGGTAAAGGAATTTAAGCTGATACGCCGTCTTTCCGAGGTGAATCAAAATCTGTTTGTCGTAGGGGACCCGGACCAGAATATATACGAATGGCGCGGAGCGAACATGAGCGTGCTTGTGGATTTTGAGGGATGGCTGAACAACAAATGCTTTGAAAACCAATACGGTTTCAAATGCCGTGACATTATTATGAGCGAGAATTACCGCAGTACAAGCCCGATCCTGTCAGTCGCAAATTCGCTTATCAATAAAAACAACAATCGCGTAAAAAAAGAATTGTTTACGCAAAAGCAGGGCGGACAGCCGGTTGAATATTATCATGGAAAAAACGATAAAGAAGAGATAAAATACATAACGGATAAAATTATCGCCCATCTGGACAGTGGCGGTAAATATTCGGATTTTGCGGTATTGTACCGCTCCAATTATGTTTCCCGTTTTGTTGAACAGGGCTTTCTGGCGGCGAATATTCCTTACATAGTATACGGCGGCATCGGGTTTTACGAGCGCTCCGAGATAAAGGATGTTCTTTCGTATATGCGGCTTGTCAACAATCCGGACGATGACCTTTCCTTTCTCCGCGTTATAAATGTACCGCGGCGTAAAATCGGGAAAGTCAAACTGGAGGTGCTTAAGAATTACGCGGAAAGCAACCATACCTCGCTGTATCAGGCACTTTCCGTCTGCTGCCTGCAAGACAATTTCAAGGGCTGCAAAGCGCAGGAGTTTATCGCGGCAGTGGAAGGTCTGCGGGCACTTGCCGACACCCTCCCGGTTTCGGAGCTGCTTTCCCGGATTATCAAGGATACGGGCTATGAGCTTTATATCCGTGAAAGCGGGGATATCGAGCGGCTTGACAATGTTTCGGAGCTGCTTCGCGGAATTGTGGTGCAGGAAACCGAATTCGGCGAGCATCTGCCGCTTGCGACATTTTTACAGACCATAACGCTGCTTCGCGACAATGACGCGCCGGATAAGAGTGACTGCGTAAAGATAATGACGCTTCATACCGCAAAAGGGCTTGAATTTGAAAATGTGTTTCTGGTCGGCTTAACCGAAGGGATATTTCCGTCGGCAAGAAGTCTTGAGGAACGGAAAAAGGATGCGCTTGAGGAGGAACGGCGGCTTTGCTTTGTAGGTATCACCCGGGCGAAGAAAAGGCTTTATCTGACCGAAAGTGAAGGATTCGGTGTAAAGGGGTACAGCAAGGTACCGTCACGTTTTCTTTTTGACATTGACCAGGGCTTGTTGAATATAGCCGGTGAAATCCCGCAGGATGTCTGTTCACAGGTTGCCGTGCAGGCCGCCGAATTCAACGGCGAAAGCAATACGATATATAAAAAAGGGGATCAGCTGCGCCACAAGGTGTTCGGCGAGGGAATCGTCGAAGATGTCGACGAAAAAACACGAACCTATTACATCCGCTTCACAAACGGTATTAAGCCGGTTCGCTTCGGTTATAACGGACTGAGCCATATTTTTTAGGAGGATGAACAGCAAAATCCGGACATAAAATAAGTGACATTGTGGTATAGCTGCCTATATAGTGTTTTTCTTGCATTTTCAGGGAGGAAAACGTATAATGATATCAGACAGGTGACAGGCTATTCAGAAAGAACCCGGAGGCATAGTTTTGTCAACGGAAGGTAGTCACAAGAATAGTTTTTTGGAAAGGATTGGAATGAATTACGGATTACTGGCGGATACTGCAATGTTAGCAGGCGAGATTATGTTACAGGCCGGTGCCGAAACGTATCGTGTAGAAGATACGGTGCGCCGTATACTAAAGACTTCGGGTGCGGAGAGAGCAGAAGTGCTTGTATTTTCTACCGCACTTATGATAACGATTGATGCCCCGTCCGGTCCTGCGGTCAGTAAGGTAATGCGGATTTCGGCAAGAGGGACGAATCTGGGGAATATTTGTGAGGTAAACGGGCTGTCAAGGAAGCTTTGCGCCGGGGAAATTGCGTTGGGAGAGATGTACGAGGAGCTGAAAAAGCTTGAGAAAAGAAAGGAATATCCTCCGGCTGTCGTCTATCTCTGCACCCTGATTACCGTGATTATGTTTTCCCTGTTGTTAGGAGCCAGTGCAAAGGACGCGGTTTTTGCCGGGATGTCGGCGATTGTTATGGTGCTGTTCCGTGCCTTTTTTATGAAGCATGGCATGAATGAGTTTATGTACCATGTAACGGCGCTTACCTGTGCGACGTTCCTTGTTTCGGTAGTACAGGCGATTTCAAACGCAGGAATTAATCTGGAGCTTGTCGTAGCAGGCACGGCAATGCCGCTGCTTCCTGGCGTGGCAATTACCAATGCTATCCGGGATACGCTCCAGGGGGATTATATTTCCGGGGCGGCACGTATCGTCGAGGCATTTGTGCGGGCTGTTTCCTGTGCGGTCGGAATCGGGGCGGGGCTTTATCTCGGACATCTAGTAAGCGGAGGTGTGCTATGAGTCCGCTTAGTGTGCTGCTGCAGGTTGTGAGTGCATTTTTAGGCGTGGTCTCCCTTGCGGTTTTATTTCATGTGCCGAGAAAATATCTGCTGCCTGCCGGGCTGACCGGGGCAGGCGGATGGTTGATTGAACTGCTTGTAATGAATCAGACGGAAAATGCGATGATGAGCGCCTTTTTGTCTGCGGTCTTTGTGGCAGTAATTTCACAGCTTTTGGCGAGAATTTTTAAGGCGCCGGTGACAGTCTATCTTGTTCCAGGGATTCTGCCGTTAGTGCCGGGAGTCGGCATGTACCGCATGGTGTATTATCTTTTGCAGGAAAACAGGGAGTCCGCTTCCTATTATTTTTCCTATACGCTTCAGGTGGCGGGAATGATTGCATTGGCAGTGTTTGTAGTGGATTCTTTTTTCAGGGTCCTGTACCGGAGAAGGTAAGGGGGTATTTATGCGAATCGGATTGCTGCGGCATTTTAAGGTGGACTGTCCGCATAAAAAGATGATGACATCAGAAGAATTCCGCAAGTGGTCGGAGAAATATGAACATTCCGGAATATTAAAAAAGCATGTGGAAATGTATGGTATCCAGTGGGACATCTGCTATTCCAGTGATATTCCCCGTGCCGTGGCAACGGCAAAGGAGGTTTACAGCGGAAATATTTATCTGGATAAGCTGCTGCGGGAGGTCGATAACGCGCCGTTTATCCATACGGAGCGCCTGAAGCTGCCGTTTGAGGTGTGGCATGTCTGTGGAAGGCTTGCCTGGTACTTTAAGTCCAAAAGCCAGCCGGAAAGCATCATAGGAACGAGGCGGCGGATTCGTGCGTTTTTAAAAACGATTGACTGGAGCCAGGAGAATATTTTAATCGTCTGTCACGGGTTTATGATATTTAATCTGTGTCTTGAATTGTTCCGTCTGGGATTCCGGGGGACGAAGCTGCGCAAGGTAAAAAACGGCGTATTGTACCAGTATGTCGGGCCGAGACCGGAGATAAGGGGAAAAGGATGAAAATTACCGTTGTTTGTGTCGGAAAAATAAAGGAAAGGTTTTTTGCGGATGCACTCAAAGAATACGAAAAACGCCTCAGCCGGTATTGTAAGCTTTCGATTGTGGAGCTGCAGGATGAAAAAACGCCGGACGGAGCATCAGCGGCGCTGGAGGAGCAGATCAGGAAGAAAGAGGGAGAACGTATTCTGAAGGTGCTTCCGGACGGAGCATATATCATTGCGCTTGCTATTCAGGGAAAGCAGCTTTCCAGTGAGGAGCTGGCGGAGACGATGGGGAGGCTTGGCGTGAATGGAACAAGCCATATCGTATTTATCATCGGCGGCTCGCTGGGACTTTCGGAGGAGGTGCTTTTAAGGGCGGAGTATTTACTTAGCTTTTCGAAAATGACTTTTCCGCACCAGCTGATGCGGGTCGTACTGCTGGAGCAGGTGTACCGCGCGTACCGGATTAACAGCGGGGAGCCGTATCATAAGTGAGGGTGTTTTAAGGATAATGCGATGAAAAAAAGAAATAGAAGAAAGGAAATAGAAGGAGGAAAGGAAGTATGGATAAATTCGGGGAAGCAGACGGCAATAACACAGGCATCGGGAACCGGTTCAGCAGGGAGAGCATCCTCTTTGACGACTTTCGTCTGGAAGAATGCCGTGCCGCAGCAGAAGCGGGAGAGCCGGGCGCGCAGACTGTATTAGGCGATTGTTATCAGTATGGCTGGTTTGTGGAAGAGGATTATGCCGAGGCTGTCGCATGGTATGAGAAGGCCGCGGCACAGGGAAGTGCTGCCGCACAGCGCAGCCTTGGCTGGTGCTGGAGCCAGGGAAAGGGTGTGGGACCAAGCGAGGAAAAGGCGGTATCCTGGTACATAAAAGCTGCGGAAGGCGGCGATGCGGATGCACAGCACAATCTGGGCGTCTGTTATGACCACGGGAACGGTGTTTCTCAGGACCGTGCCAAGGCGTTACTGTGGTACCGGAAGGCGGCGGAGCAGGGACACGAATGGTCCCAGTTTAATCTCGGGGTGTTCTATGAGCGCGGATATGGCGGTCTGGAGAAGGATTTTGAGAAAGCGGTGGAATGGTATGAAAGGTCTGCCGGGCAGGGATTTTCGGATGCCCAGTTTAATCTTGGGAATTGCTACTATAATGGGATGGGCGTTCCGCAGGACTTTGAACGGGCAGTGCAATGGTTCAGCGAGGCAGCCGAACAGGGGTATGCTCCGGCATTGAGCCAGCTGGGTGTCTGCTATGAAAATGGCGAAGGAGTCGGACAGGATTACGAAAAGGCCTTTGCGCTTTATCAGGAGGCGGCGCAAAAGGGGCATCCGCCTGCCTGCTATAATTTAGCTGCCTGCTACTACTTTGGAACGGGAGTGGAGCAGGACTATGCCAAGGCGTTTCCGTGGTATCAAAGGGCGGCAGAGCAGGGGGACGTAGATGCTGAATATGCGATGGGCTTATGCTATGATGAGGGCACAGGCGTGGAACAGGACAGCGCCAAGGCTGCGATGTGGTATGAGAGGGCAGCCCGGCAAGGGCATACCTATGCCCAGCGCAATCTGGCATGCTGCTATAAGGACGGGGAGGGCGTGGTCCAGGACTATGGCAAGGCGGCAGAATGGTACCGGAAGGCGGCGGAGCAGGGAAATGCCTGCGCGCAGAATGATCTGGGCTGGTGCTACGAAAAGGGGAAGGGAGTGGAGCAGAACGATTCTTTAGCGGCAGAGTGGTGCAAAAAGGCGGCGGAGCAGGGAGTGCCGCAGGCACAGTGTAATCTTGCCATTTATTATGAGCGCGGAACGGGAGTGGAGAAGGACCCTGCCAAGGCCGCGGTGTGGTATGAGAAGGCGGCAGAGCAGGACTATGCGGACGCACAATACTATCTGGCATGCTGTTACAGGGACGGAGAAGGGGTGGAGCAGGATTATGACAAGGCAGTCCGATGGTATGAGAGGGCAGCAGAGCAGGGACATGCAGGCGCCCAGTATAGTCTTGGCTATCTCTATAAAAACGGAGAGGGCGTTCCACAGGACAGTACCAAGGCTGCCGGATGGTATACAAAGGCAGCGCTCCAGGGGCATGCAGACGCACAGAACAGCCTGGGGGTTCTCTACAAAAGAGGAGACGGGGTAGAGCAGGACAGCGCCGAGGCTGCCAGATGGTATACGGCGGCGGCAAAGCAGGGACAGATGCAGGCACAGCTCAATCTGGGTATCTGTTATATCACGGGGAACGGCGTGGAGCAGGATGATATGAAGGCGGCAATCTGGTTTTCCAGGGCGGCGGAGCAGGGCGTGGAGTCTGCCCAGTATAATCTGGGTCTATGCTACGAAACCGGCAGGGGTGTAGCGCAGGATATAGACGAAGCCGCGGAATGGTATGAAAAGGCAGCCGGACAGGGGAATGCGAAGGCACAGGCAGCTCTGGAGCGGCTTGGATACTGAGAAATACGAGGCAATAGAAAGTAGTTTCACTTTAGGAGGAATCAACAGGTTAATGAATCGGAAAATTATTGTAATTGGAGGTTATCTTGCTTCGGGGAAGTCTTCTTTTGCACTGCGGCTTTCAAAGGAAACGGGAATTCCCTATCTTATGAAAGATACCTTTAAGATTGCCCTGTGTGAACATACAACCATTGAAAATGGAAAGGAAAGCAGCCGTTTTTCGACAGCTGCGTTTGACGGGATGATGTATGTAGCAGAGAGGATGTTTGAAGCCGGATATCCGCTTATTATCGAAGGAAACTTTGTGCCTGCCGGCGTCAAGAGTGTAGACGAGGAAGGCGTTCTCCGCCAGCTGATTGACAGGTACGGCTATACGGCGCTTACCTATCAATTCATGGGAGATACGCAGGCTTTGTACCGGCGTTTTATGGAACGTGAAAAGACACCGGAGAGAGGGGAGGCAAACATAAGGAGGGATACGGTTACCCAGGAGAAGTTTGAACAATGGTGCCATAATCTGGACGCCTTTCATCTGGATGGGGAGACGATAAAGGTCGACACGACAAGCTTTGCTATGGTTGATTTTGAAGGTCTCCTGGAGTCGGCAAAGCGTTTTCTGGCAGACAAATCTGCGCACAAAAAGACAGGAACTTTAAGGCCCTTCGTGGTATGATATCAGAGGTGACAAGCATATGGAGTGGATTCAGGGAATCAATCGTGCAATTGAATATATGGAACAGCACTTGCTGGAGGATATCCGTGCGGAGGATGTTGCAGGGCAGGTGTATCTTTCATCGTTCCATTTTCAGAGGGCATTTCACCTGTTTACCGGAATGACAATAGGAGAATACCTGCGGAAGAGAAGGCTGTCCCTGGCGGGAGAGGAGCTGACGAAGGAGGATAAGAAGGTAATCGAGGTAGCATTAAAGTATGGCTATGATTCTCCCGAAAGCTTTTCAAAGGCGTTTCTGCGATTTCACGGGATTACTCCGCATCAGGTAAAGAAAGGGAAAGAATTAAAATACTTTCATAAGCTTGTTGTAAAAATCATTGTGGAGGGCGGTACTGTTATGGATTATCGTATTGAGAAAAAGGAGGGCTTCCGGCTTCTGGTATATTCACGGAGGTTTACGGAAGAGAGCAGCAGGGAAGGCATTCCGGCATTCTGGGAGGAATATTACCAGAAAGAGATTTATAAGAAGGCACCCGGGTATCTCGGGATATGCGCACAGGAGAAAATGGGAGCAAAGGACTTTCTGTACGGAATCGGGTGTGATGCAGAGGATGTAAACGGAGTGCCGGAAGGGTTTGAGGTGTTGGACATTCCGGCTTACACATGGGCAATTTTTAAATGTGTAGGCGCGATGCCTGACGCAATACAAAATATGTGGGACCGTATTTACCGGGAATGGCTTCCCGGCGCCGGTTATGAGCTGATAACGGATTACGATATTGAAAATTATCTGCCGGGAGATAATACGTCGGACAGTTATGTGAGTGAAATCTGGCTTCCGGTAAAGGAAAGGGCGTAGCCCTGCCTTACGGGGAGAACCGGAAGCCGGTCGCCTCCTGAAAACCTTTGGAAAAGAGGTACTCCGGTCCGGTGACGGTCTGTGTTTCCGGGTCGTAGCTGCCGCTTAAAAACAGCGCATGGATTTCGATTCCGGCAGAAAGCTCCTCGATAAACGCCAGACCATCGTCTGCTCCCAGAAGAAAGCAGATGGTAGATAAAAGGTCGGCAAGCACGGAGGATTCACACACAATCGTGACCGAAAGCAGATTGTTTCGGACGGGATATCCGGTAGCAGCGTCTAAAATATGGTGATAGAGCATGCCGTCCTCGACAAAAAAGCGTTCATAAATTCCGGAGGTAACGACCGACTTATCTTTGATTGTAAGAACGCCGGCAAGCTCCGCGGGGGAAAACGGCATGGCAATTCCGATACGATAGGCGCTCTCGTCCGGCTTTGACCCGAGCGCCAGTGTGTTGCCGCCAAGGTTAATCAGCGCACTTTTGATGCCGTGTTCCTTTAAATAGGCGGCAGCGCGGTCAGCGAGCCACCCTTTGGCAAGCGCGCCGAGGTCAAACTGTGTGCCTGCCGGATAATAAAGCTGTGTACCCTCCAGTACGACGTTTTCTCCGCCGACAGCGGCAAGGCAGCTTTTCAGCGCGTCAGGCGCAGGAACTGCCGGGGTGCCGGAGGAAAAGCCCCAGAGACTGCTTAACGGGGCAGTCGTAATATCAAAGCGTCCGTCGGATGCTTCCCGGAACGAAAGCCCCAGTGCAAGCAGCTCCGCGAGCTCTGCAGAGACCTCCATGCTGCCGGAGGCATTGTGGTTGACCGCGTAAAGCTCACTGCCGGGAAGCGTGCGGCTGAAAATAGTTTCGTATTCTGCCAGCAGGGAAAAACAGCCCTTCAGCAGTTCCGTATCCGTACAGTCATAAAGCGTAACGGAAACGACCGTGGAAAAAAGACCGGTGTGCGTACCGGTCAGCGCGCCGTCCTTTTCCGAGATAAGAAGCGTGGCAAGGATGCTTTCCTGATAAGCGGAGCATTCCTCCTCCGTGATACAGGAACCGTCCAGATGATGGGAAAAATCAACGGCAGCCTCTGGTGACGTTTCTTTCGAGGAACAGCCGGTAAGACCGGAACAAATCAAAAAAAGCAAAGCAGTTAAAAGGAAAGAATGCCGCGGAATGTGCATTCTTTTTTTTAGGGCGCAGGTCATGGAAGCCTCCTCTCAGGAAATGTAAAAAACTGAATTTCAGTTATAGAAAACCTTTGTAACATCAGCTACAGAATACGACGAAACGAGGAAAAAGTCAATAAGGGCAACCGGCAAAAGAGCATTTACATCCCCTCCGGTTTGCAGTAAAATGAGAGCAGGACATCAGAGAGGAGAAGTGCCGGAATGCAGATTGACGATACGATAATAGAACGGATGGAGTTTCTTGCGAAGCTTTGCTTAAGCGAAGAGGAGCGGGAAAGGGCAGGAAAGGAAATCGAGAAAATACTGTCTTATGTGGAAAAATTGAACGAGCTGGATACGGACGGCGTGGAGCCGCTAGTGCATATTCTGCCGGAGGAGAATGTGTTCCGGGAGGATATCGTGACAAATGGGGACGGAAGGGACGCGGCGCTTTCCGGGGCGCCCCTGCAGAGAGATGGGCAGTATGTAGTGCCGAAAACGGTATAGGGAGGAGAGGTCGGATGGAATTGTTACAGATGCAGGCAGAGGAGCTTTCCGGAAAAATAAAGAGTGGGGAGCTCGGAGTATGGGAGGCGGTAAGCTTTTATAAGGAGCGGGCAGCACTGGCAGAGCCGGAAACCGGGGCGTTTCTGACGCTTACGGAGGAGGCTGCCCTGAAAAGGCGTGCGGATGAGGTGCAGGAGGGGATAAAAAGCGGAAGATATCAGGGAAGTCTGGCAGGAGTGCCGGTTGCGGTAAAGGATAATATCTGTACGAAAGGGCTCCGGACAAGCTGTGCCTCTGAAATGTTAGAGAATTTTGTACCCGCGTATGATGCGACGGTAGTGGAACGTATGCAGGCGGCGGGAATGATTGTGTTTGGAAAGACGAATCTGGATGAGTTTGCAATGGGCAGTACGACCGAAACCTCGGCGCTTGCCCGGACGAAAAACCCGTGGAATGTGCAGCATGTGCCAGGAGGCTCCTCCGGCGGCTCCTGTGCGTCGGTAGCAGCAGGCGAGATACCGCTTGCGTTAGGGACGGATACCGGCGGCTCCATCCGAAAGCCGGCGGCGTATTGCGGCGTAACGGGCTTTAAGCCGACGTACGGCAGGGTATCCCGTTACGGCATGATTGCCTATGCGTCTTCGCTGGACCAGATTGGTCCGGTCGGCAGGAGCGTGTCCGACTGCGCGGCATTATATGGGATAATTGCGGGAAATGACCCGAGAGATGCGGTTACTTCAAAAGAAGAGGTGCGTATTCCCCGGACGGCGCTTTCTGACGCGTCGGAGGCAGTGGGACGGCTAAAGGGGATGCGGATTGGTGTCCCGAAGGAATATCTTGGCGAGGGGACGCAGGAGGAGGTAAGGAAAGCAGTATGGGAGGCGGCAGCACTGCTCGCAAGGAACGGTGCAGTTGTGGAGGAGATTTCACTTCCGCTGACGGAGTATGTTATTTCTGCCTATTATATCATTGCCTGTGCCGAGGCAGGCTCGAACCTTGCCCGGTTTGACGGTGTAAAGTACGGGTATCGTGCAAAGGAAGCCGAGGGCTTGCAGGAGATGTACCGGAGAAGCCGTTCAGAGGGCTTCGGCGAGGAGGTAAAGCGGAGAATCCTTTTGGGTTCGTTTGTGCTGAGTGCCGGGTATTATGATGCGTATTATCTTAAGGCATTGAAGGCAAAGCGGCTGATAAAGGAGGAGTTTGACAGGACGTTTGCTTCCTTTGACTGTCTCCTTACGCCGTCGGCGTCCGAGACGGCGCCGGAGTTCGGGACAAGCCTTCCGGAGCCGCTGCGGATGTATCTGAGCGATATCGATACGGCAGGGGTAAATCTGGCAGGACTCCCGGCAATCAGTATTCCCTGCGGCTTCGGGGGGAACGGGCTTCCGCTTGGGATACAGCTGATTGCGGACCGTTTCTGCGAAGAGACGTTGTTTTGCGTAGCAAGGGCGTATGAAGAGCTGCGCGGCGCCCTTCCGGCGGTCTGGGAGAGGGAGGATGCCGGGAAGGCAGGGACGAGGCAGGAAAGCCGGGGGAGCAGGAATGAGAAAGACGCCGGGACGGCAGGAATGAAGAAGGAAGAAAGGAGGGAGTGTAATGCAGGGAGAGGAAAAGCAGTATGAGACTGTAATCGGGCTGGAGGTGCATGTCGAGCTTTCTACAAAGACAAAGATTTTCTGCGGCTGCTCCACAAGGTTCGGCGCGCCGCCGAATACGCAGACCTGCCCGGTCTGTACCGGCATGCCGGGAAGCCTTCCGGTTTTAAACCGTCAGGTGGTGGAGTATGCGCTTGCCTTAGGGCTTGCCCTGCATTGTGAGGTGAACCGTTACTGCCGGTTTGACCGGAAGAATTATTTCTATCCGGACAATCCGCAGAACTACCAGATTTCCCAGCTCTATCTGCCGGTCTGTTACGACGGGGAAGTAGAGATTGCACTTGCCGGGGAGCAGGAGGAAAAAAGGGAAGGGAACGGGAACGGCGCTCCGGCGGGGGCTGCCGGGACAGGCAGGAAAAAGAAAATCCGTATTCACGAGCTGCACATGGAGGAGGATGCAGGCAAGCTGGTGCATGAGGAAAACGGGGACTGCTCTCTTGTGGATTATAACCGGAGCGGCGTGCCGTTAATTGAGATTGTATCGGAGCCGGATATGCGAAACGCAGAGGAGGCGATTGCTTATCTGGAAAAGCTCTGTATGCTCTGCCGGTATCTCGGGATTTCGGACGGGAAGCTGCAGGAGGGCTCCCTGCGCGCGGATGTCAATCTTTCGGTACGGGAGGCAGGAAGTGGGACGCTTGGCACGCGGACTGAAATGAAAAACCTGAATTCCTTCCGGGCAGTTTCCCGTGCGGTTGCAGAGGAGCGCAGACGGCAGATTGCTCTGTTAAAGGAAGGGAAGAAGGTTGTACAGGAGACAAGACGCTGGGATGATACGAAGGGGGGTTCTTATCCGATACGTTCGAAGGAGGATGCCGAGGATTACCGGTATTTTCCGGAGCCGGATGTCCCGCCGGTCGTGATTTCCAGAGAATGGACGGACGAAATCAGAAGCCGTCTGCCGGAGTTTAAGGAGGAAAAGGAGGAACGCTACCAGAAGGAGTTCGGGCTGTCTGCCTATGATGCCGGGGTCCTGACGCAGTCAAGGCATCTGGCAGAGCTGTTTGAGAAAACGGCGGTTTTGTGCGGGAATCCGAAGAAGGCGGCAAACTGGTTTATGGGAGAGGTGCTGCGTCTGCTGAAGGAAAGGGGAAGGGAGCCGGAGGAGCTTTGGTTTTCACCGGAGCATCTGGCGGCGTTGATTAAGGCAGCAGAGCAGGGGAAAATCAATCAGGCAAATGCGCAGAAGGTGTTTGCGGAGATTGTGGAGCGGGATGTCGAGCCGCTTTCCTATATGAAGGAACAGGGACTTGAAACGCTTTCAGACGAGGGGGCGCTGCGCTTAGCGGCAGAGGAAGTGCTTGCAGGGAATCCGGGGCTTGTGGCGGAGTTCCGGGCAGGAAAGGAGAAGGTCTTCGGCTTTTTTGTCGGTCAGGTCATGAAAAAGACCAAGGGAATGGCAGACCCGGGAAAGGTAAATGAGCTTTTAAGACAGCTCCTTGGGAAGACGGAGTAGCTCTTTCTTGAGTTTCTGCATTTTGCATATCATGTAAAAACCGCGGTCCGTCGGACAAATGCAAAATCAGAACAACAGGCGGCGACCGGGACATGTCAAGGCTTATGCCAAAAATGCGGAAACCCAAGAAGTCTTTTACTTGACAAATAGGGAGAGGATTGATAAAATACACTGTGACATGATACTGTGAGAAAGAAGGTACTTTATGAGCCGGATGGTGTTATCGATTTTGGTAGAAAATACAGCGGGTGTGCTGAGCCGGATTTCCGGGCTGTTCAGCCGCCGCGGTTATAATATTGACAGTCTGTCGGTAGGTGAGACAGAGAATCCGAAGTATTCCCGTATGACCGTGGCAGTCAGTGGTGAGGATGGCATTTTAGAACAAATCCGCAAGCAGCTTGCAAAGTTAGAGGATGTCGTGGATATCACGGAGCTGACGAACGGCGGCTCTGTCTGCAGGGAGCTCGTACTTGTAAAGGTGCAGGCAGACCGGAAAGAGCGGCAGGCGGTGATTTCCATTGCGGATATTTTCCGGGCAAAGATTGTCGACGTGGCGCCGGAGTCCCTGATGGTCGAGCTGACCGGGAACCAGGCGAAAATCGACGCGTTTATCAAGCTGTTAGAGGGCTTTACGATTAAGGAATTTGTCCGTACCGGGATTACCGGACTGGTACGCGGTGCCGGGGATATCGAGGACTATATCTCCGATTAGCCGGGAGCTTTCCGGTTGTTTGGCAGTTTGTTCTGCTATGAGTGTACGACGCATTATGCGCATACCATAAATAAAATTCAGGAGGATACAAAAATGGCAAAGATTTATTACCAGCAGGATTGTAATCTTGCACTGTTAGACGGAAAAACCGTTGCAGTAATCGGCTACGGCAGTCAGGGACATGCCCATGCGTTAAACATGAAGGAGTCCGGCGTACATGTAGTAATCGGTTTATACGAAGGAAGCAAGTCATGGGCAAAGGCAGAGGCTGCGGGCTTTGAAGTATATACGGCGGCAGAGGCTGCAAAAAGAGCAGACATCATTATGATTCTGATTAACGATGAGAAGCAGAAGAAGATGTACGAGGAGTCGATTGCCCCGAATCTCCAGCCGGGCAATATGTTAATGTTCGCGCACGGCTTTGCCATCCATTTCGGCCAGATTATCCCGCCGAAGGATGTTGACGTGGTTATGATTGCACCGAAGGGACCGGGGCATACGGTAAGAAGCCAGTACCAGGAAGGCAAGGGCGTTCCGTGCTTAATCGCCGTACATCAGGATGCTACCGGGAAGGCACACGAGATGGGTCTTGCTTACGCACTTGCAATCGGCGGTGCAAGGGCAGGCGTTCTCCAGACAACGTTCCGTGAAGAGACCGAGACCGACCTGTTCGGCGAGCAGGCAGTTCTCTGCGGCGGTGTAACCGCGCTGATGAAGGCAGGCTTTGAGACGCTTGTCGAGGCAGGCTATGAGCCGGAGAGCGCATACTTTGAGTGCATCCATGAGATGAAGCTTATCGTGGACCTTATTTTCCAGAGCGGCTTCCAAGGAATGAGATATTCGATTTCCAATACTGCTGAGTATGGCGATTACATTACCGGACCGAAGATTATTACGGATGAGACGAAGAAGGCAATGAAGCAGGTATTAAAGGACATCCAGGAGGGTGTGTTTGCACGGAACTGGCTGACGGAGAACGCAGTAGGCTGTCCGAACTTCAACGCAATGAGAAGACGCGGCGCTGCCCATCAGTTAGAGGAAGTCGGCGCAGAGCTTCGTAAGCTTTACAGCTGGAATAATGAGAACAAGCTGATTGACAACTAAGAAAATTGAGAAATCAAAGGCAATAAAAGAAGCAGCTCCTTTTTGGAGGGACATGGAAGTCTGTGTCCTCCGTAAAGGGGCTGCTTTCTTCTGCCCAGTCGTACTATTGTTCAGGTGCCGGAGGAAGGACAGGGAGATGAAACAAATAGCTTGCCAAAAAATGGGGAAATAGGGCTTGTTTTTGGTTGACAGGAATACCAAAATGTGGTAAAATGAATTAGAAGTAAAATTTATGGTAGAGTATAGTAATTTGGTAAAGACTGTGGAAGCGCAGTGACACAAGGCTGGGAGTAAAAGAAGGGTAAAGTTTAATTTTGTTTGGAATCTTTCTAGGAAAGTCCGGCTGCAAATGTTTGATTTGTTGCCGGGCTTTTTTGCTTCTGAGGAAATACCGTGCTGTGTCAGTGCGTGGAGGTACATTTCTATGGAATCTGTGAATACCATAGAAGCAAGAGGTTGAAAGAGGGAGGATACGGTTTGAGAAAATATCTGTTAAAATGCCGGCTGTTTTTACTGCCGAGTCTGCTTGGAGTCGCTTTGTTTTATGTATTTCCGTATTTAAGGGTAATCTATTATTCGTTGATTGAGAATCAGTTCAGCAAAAAGTTTGTGGGATTAAAAAATTACTTTGCAGTGCTGCAGAATACATATTTCAGGCTTGCACTGCGAAATTCACTGCTGTTAATTGTTATTGCTGTACCGGTGCTGGTTGCAGTCGCTTTTCTGCTGTCCGTACTTCTGCTAAGAATGAACGGACGCTGGAAAATACTCCGGATTGCGTTTATTTTTCCGATGCTGGTGCCGACTGCCAGTCTTGTAGTCGTATGGCGTACCCTGTTCGGTACGGAGGGCTCGGCACTGCCGGTCTATCTTTTGTTTATTTACAAGAACGTCGGGCTTTTGGTGATTTTATTCAGTGCAGCCTTTTCCACGTTGGATAATGCGGTGTTTGAAGCTGCGCGTATAGACGGCGCGCACGGCTTTACCATGCACCGGAAGGTTACGCTGCCGTTGATTTATCCGACGCTTCTTTTCGTTGTTCTGATTGCTGTCGTATACAGTTTCAAGGTATTCCGTGAAAGTTATCTGTATTTTGGAACAAGCTATCCGCCCGACCACAGCTATACGCTGCAGTATTATATGAACAATCACTTTTTTAAACTGAATTATCAGTATCTCGCGTCGGGTGCAGTGCTTACTTCGCTTATTATCTATCTGATTGTGTTCGTCGGGGTAAAGCTGCAAAAAAGGTTTGCGTGATAAGGGGGGCTGTGTATGGAAAAGGTAATCAGAAAGGTGATTCTTTCTATTTTGGCACTTATATTTCTTCTGCCGATTCTGTTGACAGTGATATGTTCTTTTTCTGCCGGGAACGTGGATACGGATGCATTCCGTTTAGAGCGTCTTTTTCCCTCAGGCTTCAATCTTATGGGATATTATGATTTGCTGATTGAACACTCCGGGATACTCCGGAACTTCTGGAATTCGGTGTTCTATGCGGGGGTGATTACCTGTTTAAATATTCTGGTGGCAGTTCCTGCGGCATATGCGTTTTCTCAGGCACGTTTCCGTGGAAAAGAGCTTTTGTTCTTTTTCTATATCGTGCTGACGATGATGCCGCTCCAGGTAACACTGCTTCCGAATTATATCGGACTCCGGGATATGAAGCTTTTAGATACGCCGTTTGCAATTATTCTTCCTGCGGTTTTTACGCCGTTTAGTGTGTTTCTGATGACACAATACATGAGAGGTCTGGAGCAGTCTTTTGTAGAAGCGGCGTTGCTCGAAACGAGGTCGGTCATAAAAATTGCAGGTATGGTGATTCTGCCCCAGCTTCGTGCCTGTATTTTTGCCGTATTTGTATTTGTATTTGCAGAACATTGGAACATGGTGGAGCAGCCGGATATTTATCTGCGGCAGGAGAGCTTAAAGCCTTTGTCAAGCCTTCTTGCAATCGGAGAGGGTCTTACGGCGTCGGAGGTACTGGCGGGTTCCGTCATTTTTATGGTGCCGATTGTCATTTTGTATCTTTATTTCCATGACAGTCTGGAAATCGGATTGGAGAGCATGAAATTATGAAAACAAGAAAAGCAGCGACCAGGATTTTAACGGTATTTTTTACGATAATGTTGTTGTTTACTTTGTTTGCGGAGGATCTGTACCATATGACGCTGCCGAAAGTAGCAACAAAAACCAGCACAAGAAAAGTGTTTCCATATGAAGTAACAGGAGTCGATGGCAGCACAATTACCGTGGAACGGACAGAGGTAGCGATTCCGAACTATATGGTGACGGGAGACAGCGTATATGTGCTGACGGAAACAGAGCAGGGAGCCTTTGTTACAAAACGGAAAATAAAGACCGGGAAATCTGCCGGGGGATGGACTGAGATAACGGAGGGACTGAGCGGCAGGACAAAGGTAGTGATAGGAAGTGACCGGAAGCTGAGAGACGGGTCAAGGGTGTTAGTGGACGAAAAGAGCAGGCAGGTTTCCCTATACAGGGTGCAGGATATCCGGATAGGGACTGCCCTTGAATCCCAATATTATCGTATGTGTATAAAAAACAATGTCTGGCATGTGATTTTGATAGCAGCCTTTACATTACTGATAATCTGTATCTGTAAAGTGGTTCTGAAGGGAAGACGGCGGATTTTATGGACCCCGGTGATGGTTCTTTGGTGTGTGCTGGTATGTTTCTATTTGCGCAGGTTTATTATGATTCCGCCGGAGTGGATACCGGAGAAGCTGATTGACTGGAACGGCTGGAGGGAAAATATAAAGCGGTTCTGGATTTGAGAAGAAAAGTATTGACAAGACTGGAAATTCTGATTAAAATGGTTCACGGGAAGGCGGGGCGCAGAAGCGGTTCGCCTTTGTGTTTTTGTGGGAGGAGAGACGGAAGGAAAGGGAAGTCGGATGAAACAGGAAGCCAGAGATAAAGCCAGGGGAAGGGATATGACGCAGGGAAGTCCGCTGCGTCTGCTTCTGCTGTTTTCGGTTCCGGTATTATTGGGAAATGTATTTCAGCAGCTATACAATATGGTGGATACGATTATTGTGGGGAGGTATCTTGGCTATCAGGCTCTGGCGGCAGTAGGCACAACCGGTTCGCTGAATTTTCTGGTGCTTGGGTTTGTGAACGGTCTGACCAGCGGCTTTGCAGTGCCGGTGGCGCAACGCTTCGGCGCCGGGGACGAGGCGGAGATGCGGAAGGCGGAGGCGGGCGCGGTAGTGCTTGGAACTGTATTTACGGTAGTTCTGACGCTGCTTTCCATAGTGACAGTGGGGCCGTTGCTCCGTCTGATTCATACGCCGGACGATATTATGGGAGATGCGGTTACCTATATTACGATTATTTATGCAGGAATCGCGGCTACGATGGCATATAATATGCTTGCCTGCTTTTTGCGTGCCATCGGGGACAGCAGGACGCCGCTTTGTTTTCTGATTTTATCGTCCCTGTTTAACATTGTGCTGGATTTGCTCCTGATACGGACTGCGGGAATGGGCGTGGCAGGGGCAGCGCTTGCGACGGTGATTTCCCAGGCAGTATCTGCGCTGCTGTGTCTTGTTTATATCTGGAAACGGTACCGGATTCTGCACCTGTCAGGGAATGATTTTAAACTGCCGGGAAAGCTTTATAAAAGGCATCTTGCCATCAGTCTTCCGATGGCGTTCCAGTTTTCCGTTACCGCAATCGGAACCGTTGTAGTGCAGGGGGCGCTGAATTTGTTCGGAACGGCAAAAATTGCCGCATTTACTGCCGCATCGAAGGTGGAGCATCTGGTTACGCAGCCTGCCGTGACCTTTGGCATAGCGATGGCAAATTATTCCGGTCAGAATTTTGGCGCCAGAAAGATGGAGCGCATCAAGGAGGGCGTTGGGAAATGTACGCTTTTAACGCTTTTGTGTGCGGCGGCTTCGATGCTGATTTTATTTCTGTTCGGCGCTCCGCTTACGAAGCTGTTCCTGACGGCAGAGGAAATGGAGGCGGCGGTGTTAGAGGAAATATTGGAGGCAGCGCGCCTGTATTTGTGGCAGATGGCATTGTTTTTTCCGTTTTTGAACATGATATTTGTGTACCGGAATGTATTACAGGGAATCGGAAGAAGTTTCATGCCCTTTATGGCAGGTGTATTTGAACTGCTGACCAGACTGGCGGCGTCCTATCTGCTGCCCGGGATTTTCGGCTACCGGGGAATCTGTCTTGCCGGGCCGCTTGCCTGGGTATCGGCAGCAGTTCCGCTCGGGATTGCATATTATTATTTGAGGAAACGAAACTTTTTCTTGCCTGTAGCTGGGAAATGAGGTATACTAAGGAAGCGATTTCATCAGCGTTTCCCTGAATATGCGGAAAAGTGAGCAGGAAAGGATGGTATCAGAATGGCAGAGAAGCAGACGGAAACAGCAAAGGATAAGAAAGGGACAAAGCCTTCTAAAAATGCGTGGTTAAAGTACACCAAGGCAGAAAAGAAGGCAGTGTATGACTTTGCGGAAGGGTACCGCAGATTTATCTCGGATTGTAAAACCGAACGGGAATGCACGGAAGAGATTCTGCGCATGGCAAGGGCGGAAGGCTATATTGATTTAAAGGAAGCTATTGCGGAGGGAAAGAAGCTTTCCGCAGGCGATAAGGTATTTGTCAATTATATGGGAAAGGCGGTAGCGCTGTTTCTGCTCGGGACAAAACCGTTGGAGGACGGGATGAAGATTCTCGGGGCGCATATCGATTCCCCGCGGATTGACTTAAAACAGGTGCCGCTTTATGAGGATACGGAGATGGCTCTTTTGGATACCCACTATTACGGCGGGATTAAAAAGTACCAGTGGGTGACTCTGCCGTTGGCGCTGCACGGCGTTGTAGTAAAGAAAGACGGCACGGTGGTAAAGGTAGTAATCGGCGAAGCGGCGGACGACCCGGTCGTCGGGATTACGGACCTGCTCATTCATCTATCCTCCAAGCAGATGGAGAAAAATGCTTCCAAGGTGATTGAGGGAGAAGACTTAAATATTCTAGTCGGAAGCATTCCGTTAAAGGACGGGGAAAAGGAAGCAGTAAAGGAAAATATACTGGCGCTTTTAAAGGAAAAGTACGATATTACCGAGGATGATTTTGTATCGGCGGAGATTGAAGCAGTGCCTGCCGGCGCGGCAAGGGATTTTGGCATCGACCGCAGCATGCTAATGGGCTATGGGCAGGACGACCGCGTCTGTGCCTACTCTTCCATGAAAGCTATGTTTGAATTAAAGGAAATTGACCGCACCGCGGTATGCCTCCTGGTAGACAAGGAGGAGGTCGGAAGCGTAGGGGCAACCGGAATGCATTCCCGCTTCTTTGAAAATGCCGTAGCGGAGATTATGGAACTGTGCGGCGGGTATTCCGGCTTGAAGCTGCGCCGGGCGCTGGCAAACTCCCAGATGCTTTCTTCTGATGTGAGTGCGGCGTATGACCCGAACTACCCGGCAGTCAGTGAGAAGAAAAATACCGCATATTTCGGAAAGGGGCTTGTATTTAATAAATATACCGGCTCCCGTGGAAAGTCCGGCTCCAATGATGCGAATGCGGAGTATATGGCAAGGCTTCGTGCGGCAATGGAGAAGCATAAGGTGACATTCCAGACGTCGGAGCTCGGGAAGGTAGACGAGGGCGGCGGTGGAACCATTGCTTATATTATGGCAAACTACGGCATGGAGGTAATCGACAGCGGTGTGGCAGTGCTGAATATGCATGCGCCGTGGGAGATTACCGGAAAGTCTGATTTATACGAGGCACTTCGCGGATATGTTGCATTTTTGAAGGAACTGTAAGAAGGGCTGCAAAAGAGAGGATAAGGAACATGGAGTCAGAGGAATGGAGGGGACAGAGCTGTCCTGCTCCGCGGATTGCGGAGTTTTCAAAGGTATCAAGGGAACGGTTCGCAGCAGATTTTAAGGAGGCATTCCCGGAAGAGGCGGCGCGTGCCGGAGAGCTTTATGAAATGCTCCGGCTTCCGGTGCGGGCCACGTCCGGTTCTGCGGGGTATGACTTTTTTATGCCGGTAACAGTGGAGCTGGCGCCGGGAGAAACAGTGAAAATACCGACCGGTATCCGTGCCGAAATGGCGGCGTCCTATGTGCTGCTTTTGTTTCCACGGAGCGGTCTCGGGTTTAAATACCGTCTGCAGTTAAATAATACCGTAGGTGTCATTGACAGCGATTATTTCTTTTCGGACAATGAAGGGCACATTCTCGCCAAGGTGACCAATGACTCAAAGGAAGGAAAGAGTGTTACTCTGACGGCAGGCACCGGTTTTATGCAGGGCATTTTCCTGCCGTACGGGATTACGGCGGACGATGCGGTAAGCGAGAAGAGAAACGGCGGGTTCGGCAGTACGACGAAGGAATAAACAGGCTGCACGGCAGCGGAACGGAGGACATTTTATGGTTAGGGCAATTGTAGGTGCAAACTGGGGAGACGAAGGAAAGGGAAAAATCACCGATATGTTAGGCGAGGTTTCCGATATTATTGTAAGATTCCAGGGCGGAAGCAACGCAGGACATACGATTATCAACAAGTACGGTAAATTTGCACTGCATCTTCTGCCGTCCGGCGTATTTTACAACCATACGACGAGTATTATCGGCAATGGCGTGGCACTGAATATTCCGTATCTGCTCAAGGAAATCCAGGGAATTGTAGAGCGCGGCGTTCCGGCGCCGAAGATTCTGGTATCAGACCGGGCGCAGATTATGATGCCGTATCATGTGCTGTTTGACCAGTATGAGGAGGAGCGTCTCGGAAAGGCGTCCTTCGGCTCTACCAAATCGGGAATTGCCCCGTTTTATTCGGATAAGTATGCAAAAATCGGCTTTCAGGTTTCGGAGCTGTTCGATACGGAGCTGCTGCGGGAAAAGGCAGACCGTGTCTGCGATATGAAGAACATTATGTTAGAGCATATGTACCATAAGCCGCTGCTTGATAAGGAGGAATTATACCAGACCCTGCTTTCTTACCGGGATATGATAGCCCCTTATGTATGTGATACGGGAGTATTTTTGCATGAAGCGATAAAGGCAGGCAGGAATATTTTGCTGGAGGGACAGCTAGGTGCGTTAAAGGACCCGGATTTCGGAATCTATCCGATGGTAACGTCGTCCTCTACGTTAGCCGCATATGGTGCTATCGGTGCGGGGATTCCGCCGTATGAGATTAAAGATATCATTGCCGTGGTAAAGGCGTACTCGAGCGCGGTAGGCGCAGGCGAGTTTGTCAGCGAGATTTTCGGGGAGGAGGCAGACGAGCTGCGCAGACGCGGCGGGGATGGCGGCGAATATGGCGCGACCACCGGAAGACCGCGCCGTATGGGATGGTTTGATGCCGTTGCGACCCGTTACGGTTGCCGTATGCAGGGCGCAACCGAGGTTGCGCTGACGGTACTGGATGTACTCGGCTATCTGGATGAGCTGCCGGTCTGCGTCGGCTATGAAATTGACGGTACCGTGACGAAGGAGTTCCCGGTTACCGCGAAGCTGAAGAAGGCAAAGCCGGTTTATGAGGTGCTGCCGGGCTGGAAGAGTGAAATCCGCGGAATTAAGAGCTATGCGGAGCTTCCGGAAAACTGCCGTAAGTATATTGAGTTTATCGAGAAGGAAATTGAAGTACCGGTTACGTTAGTTTCCAACGGACCGGGAAGGGAAGAAATTATCCGGCGCGGGTAGGCAAAGGTAAGGTGACGGGAGTTTTTATGACAGGGGCGCGGAGCGCGCTCATCTCTTACAAGTGCAAGACAGCTGGTTGCCATGAATTATTATAAAAGGGAGATTGTTTCATTTTTGCAGATGCAGTGCAAGAGGAAGCAATCTCCTTTTTGTAATGGCAGACCTTTGCCATGTCATAACATGTCGATTTATGTCTATGATATTATGTTGTTTTTATTGAATATATCTTTTATTTATGACAAAAAAATGTTATACTGAAAAAAAGGAAATTATTGGTAGCCCAACAAATCGTATGGGTTTAAGGGGGGGAGATATAGCGAAAAACGTCGTAGCTGGCAGTAGCATCTTGATTTTCTGATTGTGTTTCCGGGAACGGGCAGAGAGATTCCGCGTAAAACATGTCTGTGATGAATGTGTCTTATATTAAGAAAGTTTTCCAGTAAAAATTTACGGTTTGTCCGGAAGCTAATCAGAAAGATTGTACAGGTGCAGAAGAGTTTCAGAGAAAAGAACAGGAGGATATTTATGAAGCACAAAATTATGAAAAAGAGAATGGTATCGTTGTTTTTGATGATTTCTATGATGGTTTCCAGTACGGTAACGGCATATGCCGCTTCAGGAGACATGAGGGCATCGACTAAAATGGAGATGGAAAAACAGGAGCAGATTGACAGTCTGTTTGAGGAATTAAACAGGCTTGATGTAGAGAAGTCATATGATGGATACGTTTTGAAAAACGCAGAACAGGCTGGAAATAGTGCTTATACCAAAAGCCTGGCTGCCGGAATGAGGAGCCGGCAGGAAAGCTATGCAGTAAAGGAAAAGGAATGTGAAGCAGAGCTTGAAAAATTAGGAGTACATAAAGTGGAACCGTCAAATCCAGAGGACATGGCAATGCTCGAGGCTATGCGGAAAGATATGGCGTCAGGGGATGACGGGATTTCAGCCGCAGCGTCCGGAGGTGTTTATGACACGGCTCCCGATTTTAATATGATTGCGAATGTATATACGCTTTATATTTATGACGGGACATATGAAGGCTATAATTATCGTTACATCAAGGTAAGAGATAATAAGGGATATAATGGATTGCATTATTATCAGGATAATAATCTGGCAACCAATATCGGAGCAAGCACAGTGTCATCTGTTTTGAATTACAATTTCGGCTATGCGGTATCCTCTCTGCTTGGTTTATTGCCATATGGGATGGTGCTTGACTGGACATTAGGAAATATTTTTACTGCATTATCCGGAGTGAATGCAAGTGTAGTTTCATCCGGACAGGGAACTTTCTATGGCGTACGTCATAATGGTGTTACCGAGATGACATATTATTTCTTTTACAATGATGGATGGAGACATATAGGGACAAATGGAACGGCAACTGTAATCCGAGAAGATTATTTTTATGGTAATGTAAACGGAATGCCGGTATCTGAGACTCCGAAAACAACTTTTACAATCAAAGGCAGCCATAATATTTGGCACGATTATGTAAAGAACTATGCAGAGGTGATGTCTGGCAGACCGAATTATTGCGATATCGATAATTTCGGGAAGCTGACGATTAAAGGCTATAATAACAAGAATTACTATTATGCGCCTGTCTTTGCAGAAATGCCGAATGACCTGATATAGCCAGGGGCGGATACCGGATAGGAGGAATATACTAAAAAGGAACCCTGAGTGAGATTAGTGTATAGGAAAAGGAGGGATTGCCGGATATGAAAAAGAAAAAGGCGCTCATTATTGTTGTTTCTGTGTTTGCCGTTCTGCTTATTGTATTGGGAGCAGGGCTGTATATTGCCCGGCCGAAGCATATCTATGCCGAGTATACGGTCTGTTCGGCGGAGGGTGAGACAAAAGAGGTGATTCTGGATGTAACGGTCCATAAAAGATGGTTTGTCAAAAAGAAGCTGCTGGCGGTCTGGAAGCTGACCGGAACGGTTACCTTTGACGGAACCGAGTACGTGGACCCGTACGGGGTATATAACAAGAACCGTGAGCTGTGGAAGGAGGGAGGCCCGATTGAGTTTGTTGTGCCTACGTTAAATCTCATTGAGTTACGGCAGCGGATTAATTTTCATATGAAAAACGAGGACTTAGAGGCCATATGGATTCATGTAAGTGACGACAGCGGGCAGGAATCTTATTTCGGACCGGCAGATACGGTAGAAAAGCAGAAGGAAATCTCGGATGATATCGTAAACAACTGGGAATCATGGATTATAGGCGGTTATTGAGGCTGTGTGTCTGAAAGGAGGTAAAATTATGAAAAAGAGAATGATAGCGTTTCTTGTAGTGGTTTTAGTCCTGACCTGCAGTACAGGGACCGCATATGCGGCGACGTCGACATACCGCGGGGCAGAGACGGTGGTTTATGAAACGGATTACGAGGCCATGCGTCAGGCTATCATAGCAGGCATTGACGAGGAGGAGTATTTAGAGTATAAGGAGGATATAGAGAACGGCATCCGGATTCAGATTTTGTTTGATAAGCAGGGGAGGCTTAACCTGGATAGGCTTATGAAAGAGACTCATTTGCGGGAGACGGAGACGGATGAAGAGGTCATAGCTGCCGGGATAGAGAAAATCAGGGAAGAGTATCGTAAGATGAATGCGGTATATGAGGAAGAGCTTGCAAAGCTGGGAGTCGTAAAGGTAGAGCCGTCGAATCCGGAACATAGTGCAATGCTTACCTCGATGCAGAACGGGATGATTCTGGAGGCGGAGGGCTTTTCCGGTCTGTCAGCCGGGAGCACGGCAGGCTCCACCCCGGATTTCAAGCTGGTTACCCTGGGGATTCTGGGGTTTGCCATATTGATATCGCTGTGCCGGAGGGAAGGAAGAAGGTCTTTCTCTGCAGAAAGCCATTTTTACCGGTATTGACGAGAGAGTGGAGCAATAGACATCTGGGACTGTGCAGTAAGTGCAGTCCCATTTTCTTTTGAAAAAATCTTTTCTTTCTGCCCAAAAGGTGGTATACTTATTTTATTGCAGTATTTTTGGCGGGAGTCATTCAACGGACCGGATGCCCTGCGGACAGAGGTTTTACGAGGAGGCACTTATGAAAACAGTGGAAGATTATATCAGAACCATTCCGGATTTTCCGGAGCCGGGGATTCTATTCCGCGATGTAACGAGTATTTTGCAGGATGCAGACGGGTTCCGGCTGGCAGTTCAGGAGATGCAGAAAAGAATAGAAACAGTGGAGTTTGACGTTATAGCAGGTGCCGAGTCCCGGGGATTTATTTTCGGGGCACCTCTTGCATACAATTTAAATAAGGCGTTTGTGCCGATAAGGAAAAAGGGAAAGCTTCCGTGCGAAACGATAGAGGCAACCTATGAACTGGAATACGGTACGGCAGCAATCGAGATACATAAGGATGCAATTCTGCCGGGACAAAGGGTAGTCATTGTAGACGACTTAATTGCGACCGGGGGCACTATAGAGGCGGCAATACGGCTGGTAGAGCAGCTTGGCGGCAAAGTGGTAAAGGTGTTGTTCTTGATGGAACTTGCAGGCTTAGAGGGCAGGAAGAAACTTACCGGTTATGATGTAGAGGCAGTCGTAACCTATGCCGGAAAGTAACTGCGGGCAGAGAAAATTTGTTTCATTTCATGGTGGGTTTTACGCAGAAAGGCAGATTTGCCGGAGTAGGGGGCAGCATGGAAACAAAAACGGAAACAAAAATGGCGGCAAAAGAAGGAACTATGCAGAATAAACGGACAGACAAAAAAGAGCTTAGTACACCGGCTGATTTTACAAGCCCGGAGGAATTGTACCAGAAGCTGGTTGAAACAATACGCGCTTACCACCCGTCTACGGATTTGTCGATGGTGGAAAAGGCGTATCATCTTGCGGATGAAGCGCACAAGGGGCAGCTGCGCAAGTCCGGCGAGCCGTATATTATCCATCCGATCTGTGTGGCGATTCTTCTGGCAGAGCTGGAGTTAGACAAGGAGACCATTATTGCGGGGATTCTGCATGACGTGGTGGAAGATACCGCATATACGTTAGAGGAAATCCGGGAGCTGTTCGGCAGTGAAATCGCGCTGTTAGTGGACGGCGTAACAAAGCTGACACAGCTCAATTATTCCAAGGATAAGGTGGAGCTTCAGGCGGAGAACCTCCGTAAGATGTTTCTTGCCATGGCGAAGGATATCCGCGTTATTTTGATTAAGCTGGCGGACCGGCTTCATAATCTGCGGACGCTTCAGTACCAGAAGCCGGAAAAGCAGATTGAAAAGGCAAGGGAAACGATGGACATTTATGCGCCTCTGGCACAGCGTCTGGGTATTTCCAAGATTAAAATCGAGCTGGATGACCTGGCACTGCGTTACCTTGAGCCGGAGGTCTGTAAGGACCTGGAAGAGAAGATAGCACTTCGTAAGGATGAGCGGACAGAGTTTATTAACGGGATTATCGAGGAGGTCGGAAAGCACATCCGGGAGTTTGGAATCCAGGCTGAAATCAGCGGACGCGTGAAGCACTTCTTCAGCATTTATAAAAAGATGGTAAACCAGAACAAGACGCTGGACCAGATTTATGATTTGTTTGCGGTGCGTATTATGGTAAATACCGTGAAGGACTGCTATGCCGCGCTCGGCATTATCCATGAGATGTATAAGCCGATACCGGGACGGTTCAAGGATTATATCGCTATGCCGAAGGCAAATATGTACCAGTCCCTGCATACGACGCTGATCGGACCGAACGGTACGCCGTTTGAAATCCAGATCCGTACGTTTGAAATGCACCGGACTGCGGAATACGGTATTGCGGCGCACTGGAAGTATAAGGAGACGCAGAACGGGGTAAAGTCCTCTGATACGGAGGAGGAGAAGCTCGCATGGCTGCGCCAGATTCTGGAGTGGCAGCAGGATATGTCGGACAGCAAGGAGTTTTTAAGCTCGATTAAGGATGACCTTGACCTGTTCTCTGACCGGATTTACTGTTTTACGCCGAGCGGGGACGTAAAAAACCTGCCGGCAGGCTCCTGTCCGGTGGATTTTGCCTATGCAATCCACAGTGCGGTAGGAAATAAGATGGTTGGCGCCAGGGTAAACGGAAAAATAGTGCCGATTGAGTACCACCTTCAGAACGGGGACCGTGTCGAGATTGTCACATCCCAGAATATGAAGGGACCGAGCCGTGACTGGCTTTCGATTGTAAAGAGCACGCAGGCGAAAAATAAAATCAACCAGTGGTTTAAGACCGAGTTAAAGGACGACAACATTGTCCGCGGGAAGGAGCTGCTTTCCGCGTATTGTAAGGCGAAGGGAATCTCCCTTGGGGAGATTGCAAAGCCGGAGTTTATAGCTGTCTGCACACGGAAGTACGGTTTCCGTGACTGGGACGCAGTGCTTGCCGCAATCGGACAGGGCGCCTTAAAGGAAGGCCAGATTGCAAACCGGCTGAAGGAGGAGTACAGCAAGAAGGCAAAGCAGGAGATTACGGACGAAAAGCTGTTAGAGAGCATCGGAAGTACAAAGGAGACAAAGCCGGTTTCCGGCAGGTCAAAGCCGGGACTTACGGTACAGGGGCTGGAGGATGCGGCAGTGCATCTTTCCAAGTGCTGTTCCCCGGTGCCGGGAGATGAGATAATCGGCTTTGTGACAAGAGGAAGGGGTGTTTCCGTCCACCGGACCGACTGCATCAATATTGTCAATGCCTCGGAGGATGACAGAAAACGGATG
The DNA here is from genome assembly GCA_910579465.1 of uncultured Lachnospiraceae bacterium. Classification (GTDB taxonomy): domain Bacteria; phylum Bacillota; class Clostridia; order Lachnospirales; family Lachnospiraceae; genus SIG307. The sequence continues at coordinate 74,399 of CAJTUB010000003.1, forward strand.
ATTTCCGTGGAGTGGAGCTATCCGGAGAATCTGAAGGCATCCGAAAGCTATTTTGCGGAGATTAAGATTTATGCCAATAACCGGAGCGGCGTGCTGTTGGATATTTCCAGGATATTTACAGAGAATAAGATAGATATTGCCTCGTTAAATTCCCGTACAAGCAAGCAGGGGACCGCAACGATTACGGTCGGCTTCCAGGTAAAGGGAAAGGAGCAGCTCCAGTACCTGATTACGAAAATCGGAACAGTAGAGAGCGTGCTTGACGTGGCGCGCACGACCGGCTGACGGGAAGGAGCGGAGTATGGTAAAGGTATACGCAATACGGGTAAGCCTGTTTGTTACAAACTGCTACCTTGTGATGAAGGAAGAAAGCAAAGAAGGATTTTTAATTGACCCGGGCGGACATGAGGAAAGGATTTTTGCCGCTTTGGCCGAAAAGGAAGTAAAGCTCGTGGCAATTTATCTGACCCACGGGCATCTGGACCATATGATGGCGGCAGAGCGGCTCCGGGAGGAGTACGGGGTGCCGGTATACTGCCATGCAGCGGAGCTGGCGGTGCTTGCGGATCCGGTGCAGAACCTGACCAGCCGGTTTTTGCGGCATTCCTATGTATTAAACGGGGCAGAGCCTCTTTCGGACGGGGCGGAGTTTGTGACGGCAGGAATCCGGGTGAAGCTGATTTCCACGCCGGGGCATACGCAGGGCGGGTGCTGCTATTATCTGCCGGAGGAGGGCATTTTGTTTTCCGGGGATACCTTGTTTTACAGAAGCATCGGAAATACGGAATTTCCGGGTGGAAGCATGTCGGTACTTGCCAATTCCATCCGTGAGAAGCTTTATGTGCTTCCGGAGGAGACCGTGGTCTATGCCGGGCACGGAGAGGAAACGGATATCGGTTCGGAAAAACGGGAAAATCCTTATGTCCCGGCAATCTGAAGCAAAGAAAACGGAAGGAACAAAGAGAAATGATTCAATTAAGGCTGACGAGCGAAGCGTTCGAGCAGGATATCAGACCGTTGGTAACGTCGTTTTTCCCGAAGGAGGAGCTTACCGTTTTTTATGACGGGCAAGCAGCGGAGGAAGGCTTCCGCTATCTTCTGACCGGAGAATGGGGCGAAGACGGTTTTTTGCTTTGCCTGTACCGGGGGGCGGACACGGAGAAGGCAGTACAAAGCGAACAGAAGGCGCTGCCGCTTGCAGAGCGGAAACGCTATCGTGACGAGGTAAAGCGGGCAGTGTACCGGATGCTTTCGGCGGAAACGGGACGCACGCTTCCCTGGGGGACGTTAACCGGAGTACGTCCGGTCAAGCAGGTGTTAGAGCGTCTTATGGCAGGAGAACCTCCGGAGTCCGTGGATGCATTTTTACAAAAGGAATATTACTGTTCCAAAGAAAAGCGGGAGCTGAGTCTTGCGGTAGCGACGAAAGAGAAAAAGCTGCTTACGCGGTTAGATTATGAAAACAGTTACAGTCTCTATCTTGGGATACCTTTTTGTCCTACTACCTGTCTGTATTGCTCATTTACTTCTTATCCGTTGGAACGGTTCGGACATCTTACCGGTGATTATGTGAAAGCTTTAAAACGGGAAATCGCAGCAAGTGCGGACCTTCTGTCCGGCAAACGTCTGGCAACGGTTTATTTCGGGGGCGGAACGCCGACGGCACTTTCCACAGAGGAGCTGCGGGAGGTGATTGCCGCAGTAAAAGCGCATTTCCCGGTAGAGCAGGCGACGGAGTGGACCGTGGAGGCCGGGAGGCCGGACAGTATCACGCCGGAGAAGCTTACGATGCTGATGGAGGAGGGGGTTACAAGAATCTCCATCAATCCGCAGACGATGAACCAGAAGACGCTGGAGCTCATCGGGAGACGGCATACCGCAGAGCAGATTGTGGAAGCCTATGCCGCCGCAAGGGCAGCGGGCTTTACCAATATCAATATGGATTTAATCCTGGGTCTGACCGGGGAAAATGCGGAGGATGTCGAGGAAACGCTCCGGCAGGTCGGGACACTTGCACCGGACAGCGTGACCGTGCATACACTCGCATTAAAGCGTGCGGCAAGGCTGAATATCGAACGGGAACAGTACCGCGGCATGGATGCGGTCTGTGTGAACGACATGCTGGAGGCGTCGGTCCGGTTTGCAAGGCAGTACGGATATGAGCCGTATTATCTGTACCGTCAGAAAAATATGGAGGAAAACCTGGAAAACGTGGGATATGCAAAGGAAGGAAAAGAGGGCCTTTACAATATCCTAATGATGGAGGAAAAGCATTCGATTCTTGCGCTTGGCGCAGGCGGAACGACAAAGCTGGTGCTTCCGGGCGGGCGGATTGAACGCTCTGAGAACGTGAAGAGCTTAAAGGATTATCTGGAGCGCACAGAGGAAATGATAGCGAGAAAGCAGGCGTTTTTCCGGCAATATGAAGGGCTTTGGCAGGAATAGGAAAACTACGAGGAGGATATCATGTATAGCGGTACGGACGATTTTGAGCGGGTATATCATAACATACAGGAAGTATATAAGAAAAACGGAATCGAGGCAACAGTGCAGGGGGACTTAGAGGACGCCTTTGACCACGGGGTGCTGGTAACGAAGACCGTGCGCCTGCTCTGTGAGGCTCTGGAGCTGTCGGACGAGTTTAAGGAACAGGTCCTTACGGCAGCAGGGCTGCATGATGTCGGGAAACTGAAGCTTGGCCAGTTCCTTTACGGCCGTGATAAGAATGCGATGCACGTGGAGGAAATGCGCTATATGCGGATGCATGCGGAAACCGCGCGGAATATGCTGCAGCTCTGCGGCTATCCGGATACGATTATACAGGCAGTGTACCACCACCATGAAAATTACGATGGTTCCGGGTATCCGGACAATCTGGCAGGCATCCGGATTCCGCTGTCCGCCCGGATTTTAAAGGTATGCGATACGTTCTGTGCCCTGATTTCGGAGCGCCCTTACCGGAAGGCGTTCGAGTTTGATACGGCGTTAGAGATGATGATAGAGGATTCCAAAGACCTGGATATGGGAATTTTTCTGGAGTTTATGAAATTGTACCATTCTGAGGCATTTGAGGAAATCAGGGACTATGCAAAATTTTTAAATCAGAAAAAACACTATTTACATGGAGCGTAAAATAGTGTAATATTATTATATGAATTTTGGGAGCCTTCGGGATTCGAAAAGGATAAAGGAGGAGAAAACAATGGCGGAGTCAATGTCCGGCTTAAAGAGAAGCCATCGCTGCACAGAGGTGAGTAGCCGCAATATAGGCGAAAACGTGACTGTTATGGGGTGGGTACAGAAGAGCCGTAATAAGGGCGGAATTATCTTTTTGGATTTGCGCGACCGTTCCGGTCTGTTGCAGATTATTTTTGAGGAGGATACCTGTGGATGTGAAAATTTTGAAAAAGCAGAGAAACTCCGGAGCGAATTTGTAATCGCGGTAAAGGGGAAAGTGGTGGCACGTTCGGGTGCGGTAAATGAGACGATGGTGACCGGTGATATCGAGGTGCGCGCGGAGGAGCTCCGGATTCTTTCCGAGGCGGATGTGCCGCCGTTCCCGGTAGAGGAGGACTCAAAGACGAAGGAGGAGCTTCGGCTGAAGTACCGTTACCTTGACCTGCGCCGTCCGGATCTGCAGAGGAACCTGATGATGCGCAGTAAGGTGGCAACGTTGACGCGCCAGTTTCTTGCCGAGGAGGGCTTCCTTGAAATCGAGACCCCGATGCTGACAAAGAGTACGCCGGAGGGAGCAAGGGATTATCTTGTGCCGAGCCGTGTGCATCCGGGCAGCTTTTACGCGCTGCCGCAGTCGCCGCAGCTGTTCAAGCAGCTTCTGATGGTGTCCGGCTATGACCGTTATTTCCAGATTGTAAAGTGCTTCCGTGACGAGGATTTGCGTGCGGACCGTCAGCCGGAGTTTACCCAGATTGACATGGAGCTGTCCTTTGTGGACATCGAGGATGTCCTGGATGTGAACGAGCGCCTGCTGCAGAAGCTGTTCAAGGAGGTTCTGGATGTAGAGGTGAAGCTTCCGATTCCGCGTATGACATGGCAGGAGGCGATGGACCGCTTCGGTTCCGATAAGCCGGATACCCGTTTTGGAATGGAGCTTACGGATGTGTCTGCCACAGTGGCAGGCTGCGGGTTCGGCGTATTTACCGGGGCGCTTGCAAACGGCGGCTCTGTGCGCGGTATCAATGCCAAAGGACAGGCGGGAATGCCGCGTAAGAAGATTGATGCGCTGACAGAGTTTGCAAAGGGCTACGGGGCGAAAGGACTTGCCTACCTTGCAGTAGAAGCGGACGGAAGCTATAAGTCTTCCTTTGCAAAGTTTATGACAGAGGAGGAGCTGAAGGCGCTGGTAGCTGCCATGCAGGGAGAAGCGGGCGATTTGCTCTTATTTGCCGCGGATAAAAATAAAGTGGTTTATGATGTGCTTGGCGCACTTCGTCTGGAGCTGGCAAAGCAGCTGGGACTGCTTGAGAAGGACCAGTATAACTTCCTCTGGGTGACAGAGTTCCCGCTGTTAGAGTACAGTGAGGAGGAAGGACGCTATGTGGCAATGCATCACCCGTTTACGATGCCGATGGAGGAAGACCTCGCGCTTCTTGACACCGACCCGGGCAAGGTGCGTGCAAAGGCTTATGATATTGTGTTGAACGGCACGGAAATCGGAGGGGGTTCTGTGCGTATTTTCCAAAACCATATACAGGAAAAGATGTTTGAAATGTTAGGCTTTACAAAAGAGGCAGCGTATGAAAGATTCGGCTTTTTACTGAATGCATTCCGATATGGCGTACCGCCGCATGCCGGTCTGGCGTATGGTCTGGACCGTCTGGTAATGCTGATGGCGAAGGAGGATTCCATCCGCGATGTCATTGCATTCCCGAAGGTAAAGGATGCGTCCTGTCTGATGACGGATGCGCCGAATGTCGTCGATGAAAAGCAGCTAGAAGAGCTGGCATTGCACATTGCGGCAGAGCCTGAGGTGTAAGGGGTAGGAGCGCAGAATCCGTTGTCCTCGTATTTTGAGTAAGGAGAAGACTATGCGTATACCAAAAATGCCGGAGCAGGTAAAGGACCTGTTGAGAAGGCAAGGAATAAAGGAAGAGGATATTTTAACAGGGGTAAAGACCGATATGAATACCGCCTGCGATTATGCGGACGGTTATGTGGTACTGACAAAGGAGAAGTTTGCAGTGGTTTCTTCTCCTGCAGTACCGTCGGCAGTACATACGTTTAAGGGTTATCCGCAGGAGGAGCTTGTGGAGGCACTGCGGGAGTGGACGGTGACGGTGTATTCCGCAGAGGAGCTTTCGGAAGTAAAAATCGAGCGTCAGGTGGCGTGTGCCGTGCTGTCTGCAGAGGTAAACGGTACGGAGCGCATTCTTGCGGCGTTTTCCAATCTCTGCATAAAGGATGCATACGAGCTGGTACGACGCTTCCAGAATCCGGACAGGGGTATGGAGGCAGAGGAGAAAGAGGAAGAGGAGTTTTGTCCGAAGTGCGGGACGATGTATCCGGACCAGAACCGGAAGGTCTGTCCGAGGTGCATGGACCGGAAGTCTGTTTTTTTCCGTACCCTCGCATACTTTAAACCGTATACCGGCGCAATTGTACTTTTATTTGTCAGCATTATTATGACAGCGGTGCTGAATCTGGTATGGCCGTATTTAAGCGGAAGAGTATTATATGATTATGTACTCGAGAAAAACTTTGCGTTTTTAGAGCCGCTCGGCATAAAGAACATAGAGGCAGTGACCGCGTTGCTGCTCATCGTAATCGTGATGTTCCTGACAAAGCTGGTGCTGCAGCTGTTTCAGATTATACACGGAGTGATTACGGCAAAGGTGGTAGTAAATGTTGTCCGCGATATGAAGAAGGATGTCTTTCACCAGATGGGAAAGCTTTCCATCCAGTTCTTTAAGAGCAGACAGACCGGAAGCCTGATGACGCGCGTGTTAAGCGATGCGGACCGTGTTACCGGGTTCTTTGTAGACGTAATGCCGTATGTGTTTGTCCACGGTTTTACAATCGTGTCTACGCTGATTGTAATGTTTCTTATGCGCTGGCAGCTGGCCCTTGCGGCAATGGTGCTGATGCCGGTTACGATGATTATCAGCTTAAAGCTGCGTCCGAAGCTCTGGGGGCTGTTCGGCCGCCGGCACAGGAAGGAGCGTACGGTAAACAGCAATGTCAACGATAACCTGACCGGAGCCCGTGTAGTAAAAGCGTTCGGCCAGCAGGAAAATGAAATCGTGCGCTTTGAAAAGGGAAACCGCAGTTTATCCGAGGCGGAAATCGATATTGTCCGTTATGACAATAAGTTTACGGCGATTTTCTCTGCGGCAAGAGAGCTGATTAACCTGATTGTCTGGGTACTCGGCGTATTATTTGTACTCGGGACAGACTATTTTGAAGTGGGAATGCTTTTGACGTTTATCGGCTATGTCGGCCAGCTGAACGGTCCGATTAACTTTTTCTCCCGCTTTTTCTATAACTGGTCAGACAGTATGAACAGTTCGCAGCGTATGTTTGAGATTCTGGATTCCATTCCGGAGATTACGGAGCGCGAGAAGGCGGTGCGGCTTCTTGAGCCGGAGGGTGAAATCGTACTTGACCATGTGACCTTCGGGTATGAGGTCAGCAAGCCGATTTTAAAGGATATTACGTTACATATCAAGCCGGGAGAGATGTTAGGAATTGTGGGACGCTCCGGCGCGGGAAAAACGACGCTTGTCAATCTGATTTCCCGTATGTATGACCCGCAGGAGGGACAGATTTTTATAGACGGGGTCAACGTAAAGGATATGGCGTTTTATGATTTGCGCCGTAACGTCGCCATGGTGTCCCAGGAGACTTATATTTTCATGGGTACGGTAGAGCAGAATATCGCTTATGCCAATCCGGCGGCAACAAAGGAGCAGATTATCGAGGCGGCGGTACTGGCGAGTGCCCACGAGTTTATTCTGCGGATGCCGGACGGCTATGATACGGTAATCGGTTCTTCCGGAAGACAGCTTTCCGGCGGGGAGCGGCAGCGTATTTCCATCGCCCGTGCCATTCTGGCGAATCCGAAGATTCTGATTCTTGACGAGGCGACCGCTTCGGTGGATACGGAAACAGAGAAAGCAATCCAGCGTTCCATGCAGTATCTGGTAAAGAACCGTACAACGCTTTCGATTGCACACCGTCTCTCTACCCTGCGGGATGCGGACCGGTTGATTGTCATTGACCATGGCAGGATTACGGAGGAGGGCACCCAGGCAGAGTTAGAGGAGCTTCATGGAACATATTATAAATTGATGGAACTGCAGACGAAGGCTCTTGCAATGAAAGGGCTGGAATAGGAGGATATTGTGGCTGAAGAGTTTAATTTAGGTCAGATGGAAGAAGAAACCGAAGCAATGCTCAGACTCCGGTATCTGACGCCGGACACGGCAGCATTTGCAAAGACTGCAGGCGGATTTGTGAGCCTGCAGACAGGGGAGGAGTCCTATCCGCGGGTACAGGTGGTCCGTATGTTTCCGTTCTCAGAGCCGGAAAAGTATGTTTCCATCCGTACAGCGGAAGAAACTTCAAAGGAAATCGGCGTGATAGAAAATCTGGGGACATTTCCTAAGGAAGTGAGGGAAATGTTAGAGGAGCAGCTGGAGCTGCGCTACTTTACCCCGGTGATTACAAAGATTTATTCGATTAAGGATGAATACGGCTATGCGTATTTTGATGTAGAGACGGACCGCGGCCGTTGCCGTTTTGTCATTCATATGGGAGGCAATGCGGTTGTGCATCTTTCCGATGTAAGAATCCTGATTTCCGATATTGATGAAAACCGGTTTGAAATACCGGATGTAACGAAGCTTACGGTAAAGGAGCAGAAACGTCTGGATTTGTTCCTGTAATGTGAGAGAGGGAAATGGTATGATATTAAAGTTTGATTTAAGTAAGGAGGAGCTGGCGGCACTGGCATTAGAAGCAGGCGAAGAGGTTCTCTATGCGGTGCCGTATGACTGCAGTCTGTCAGGGCAGTATGTAGAGCGGGCGTTTACGGTCGTGACCGGAACAAGGCTGATTCTGCTTTGCGGCGGCGTAAAGGAGTCGGAGTATCTGCTTGCAGACTATGACGCGGTCAAGGCAGAGCCGCGGATTAACTGCGGCGTGCTGTATGCGGTTAAGGACGGACAGGAGTTTTTGCTGGTCCGCTATTCCTCAAGGCATCTTGCGAGGTACGCCTATGTAGCGCGTGGGATTGCACTTTTAAAAGCAGGAAGCAGGGAGCGGGCATGCAGTGATGAGAATGAAAAAAGCTGTTTTGTCTGCGGGAGAGCGCTTCCGGGAACGAAGGAATGTCCGCATTGTAACCGGAAAAACAGAGGTGTCATACACCAGATGATGGAGCTGCTGGCATCCTATAAAGCGCAGATGGCACTGATTGTGCTTCTGATGCTTCTTGCTGCAGTCATGACCCTGTTAAGCCCTGAGGTGCAGAAGCATCTGGTGGACGATGTCCTGCACAAAGGGGACGGGAATTACCCGCTTGCATTCGTGCTGTTAGGAGGGATGTTCTTTCTCGGAATCAGTATGGCGGCGGTGAATATCGGGAAAAGCTACTGCTGCGCAAAGCTGGGCTCTGCCATTGCAAAGGACCTGCGTTCAAGGCTTTATCAGAAGATTCAGATTCTGTCGCTTTCGTTTATCCATGAGAAGCGTCCGGGCGAGTTAATGAACCGGCTGATGCACGATACAAGCAGAATCCGCTTTTTCATGGAAAATATTTTCTGTAATCTGTTTACGGTCTGCATTATATTTGTGTCCGTCGTGATTTATATGCTGGTCCTGAACTGGAAGCTGGCACTGATTGCATTTATCTTTGTGCCGGTGGCAGGAGCGGTGTCCATGCTGTGGAGAAAGAATATCCACCGCAGGTTCCGTCTGCAGGGAAAGAAGTCGGACGACGTACATAGCGCCCTGCAGGATGTTATTTCCGGTATGAACGTGGTAAAGGGCTACGGAAAGGAAACGGAAGAGTCGGATAAGTTTAATCTTTATTCGGACGTATTTGCCAACGTGCAGAAGCGGAACGAGGTATTCTGGGCAATGTTTTTCCCGCTGCTTTCCTTCCTGATGGGAGTCGGCGTGTATTTTGTTATCTTTTCCGGCGGCCGTGAGGTGCTCGGAGAGACAATGACCATCGGTGAGCTGATGCAGTTTGTGAATTATACCTCCCTGTTATATACCTATCTCGGGTGGTTAAACAATATGCCGAAGCAGCTGATGGACCTGATTACCAGTACGGAGCGTATCAATGACGTACTTTCGCAGGAGCCGCAGATCCAGAACACGGAAAAGGCATGTAAGCCGGAAATTAAGGGAGCCATCGAGCTTCGTGATGCGTCGTTCGGGTATCATTCCTATGACCCGGTGTTAGAGGGAATCAACCTCACGGTGCAGCCGGGCGAGATGATCGGACTCGTCGGCGCCTCCGGTACGGGAAAGTCTACGCTGATTAACCTGATTATGCATCTGTACGATGTGGACAGCGGCGCGCTGTATGTGGATGGCGAGGATATCAGGGACATCGATATCGATTATTACCATTCCAAAATCGGCGTGGTACTGCAGGAGACGTTCCTGTTCTCCGGTACGATTTATAACAATATCCGCTATGCGAAGCCGGACGCTACGGAGGAGGAGGTTATCCGGGCGGCGAAGATGGCAAATGCCCATGACTTTATCTGCCGGATGCCGGACGGCTATAATACCTATGTCGGCGAGAAGGGAAGCCGTTTATCGGGTGGGGAGCGCCAGAGAATTGCGATTGCGCGCGCCATCCTGAACAATCCGAAGATTCTGATTCTGGATGAGGCGACTGCAAGCCTTGATACGGAGAGCGAATACCTGATCCAGACTGCGTTAGAGCGCCTGACCTCCGGGAAAACGACCTTTGCGATTGCGCATCGTCTGTCTACCTTAAAGGATGCCGACCGTCTGGTCGTAATCGATAAGCACCGCATTGCGGAAATCGGCACCCATGAGGAGCTGATGGCACGCCGGGGTATTTATTACGGTCTTGTAACGGCACAGCTTGAGATGCAGGCAGGAAAAGAGGAGAGCGTTCCTGCGTAATCCTTCTCCATTGTTGTAAAAACAGTAAAAAATTATTAAAAAACAGCTAAAAACATTTGACATTGAAGGAAAAGAATGTTATGATAATAGCGGTATATAAAGTACCGCTATTATTTATTTTTTCGGAGGGAACATCTATGAACAAAGGTACTGTTAAGTGGTTCAACAACCAGAAGGGTTTTGGTTTCATCAGCGATGAGCAGGGAAATGATGTATTCGTACATTACACCGGCTTAAACATGGAGGGCTTCAAGTCCCTGGAAGAAGGTCAGGCTGTTGAGTTCGAGATCGTACAGGGCGCTAAGGGACCGCAGGCTACGAATGTAACCAAGTTATAATTCAAGTAAGTTTTTCAGTGTACCTTTTTCTCATATATAAATTGTGGTTTGATTTTTATACGGAATAAGTTATATTGTAATAACGAATTGAGAGTAAGGGGATATCGCCAGACGGTATCCCTTTCCTATTTCTACATCGGCGTGCCGGGCAGCATAAGCCCGGCGTTTGGAGGATTGGAAGAATGGAGACCGGATGGAAGGATAGTGTAAAAAAGACCGGATGGCCGGTACTTTCTTATGTTGTGATTTCACTGCTTGCAGTGGTATTGGTAGTGCTGCGTCAAGTGGTCCGCGGCGGGGATTCCGACGTAATGGTGACCTGGTGGGAGCTGCTGCAGCTCTTTATTGTTCCGGCGCTGTTTTTCGCAGCGGGCTGCCTTAGTACGGCAATGGGCGGGCTGAAACGGATAAAGACATCGAAAGCGTTTCTGGCCGCCATAATTTTTTCGGCGGTGCTGCTCGGGCTCTGGTATGTCTGGATGGATGGCTATGTGCTATGTAACCTTCCGGCAGCGGAGTGCGGCATTGCGATAGACCTGTGGCTGCGGAAGAGAATGATTGCTTACGGCTACGAATATACCTGGCTGGCAAATACGGATATGTACCGCTATGCGGTGCTGCCGTTGCTTCATTTTACGGTAAGAATCCTCTGCTGGATGTGTTATCTGTGGGGGAACCGGAAGGCAGCTTCCCGCGGAAGCTCAAAATAGAACGTGCGCAAAGGATGAGGATGGACAGATGCAGTTATTAAAGGACAGAATCCGCAGGGACGGAATTGTAAAAGAGGGAAATGTACTGAAGGTTGACAGCTTTTTGAACCACCAGATGGATATTGCGCTGTTAAATGAAATCGGCAGGGAATTTAAACGTCGTTTTGCAGATAAGGACATCACAAAGATTCTTACAATTGAGGCGTCGGGAATCGGAATTGCCTGTATTACGGCACAGTATTTTAATGTACCGGTCGTGTTTGCGAAGAAGGCACAGAGCATCAATATCGACGGAGAAGTCTATTCTTCTAAAATAGAATCCTTTACGCATAAGAAAGTATATGATGTGATTGTGTCCAGACGTTTTCTGGACAGCGGGGACCGGGTGCTGATTATTGATGATTTCCTGGCAAACGGATGCGCGCTTTTAGGACTTCTGGAGATTGTAGGGAGTGCAGGGGCAAAGACGGAAGGCATCGGGATTGTCATTGAGAAGGGCTTCCAGGACGGCGGCGAAAAAATCCGCAGGCAGGGGATTCCACTGGAGTCCCTGGCAATTGTAGATGCGATGGACGCAGAAAAGGGAACGGTAGTTTTCCGCGGGGAATAAGGCGATAGGAGAGCTGTTATGAAACTGATTGCAAGATATTGCAGGCCGTATGCAGGCCGTATGCTGTGCGGTTTTCTGATTAAGATTGCGGGAACCTTTGCAGACCTCGGGCTGCCGTGGGTCTTGTCTTATATTCTGGATGAGGTAGTGCCGCTTGGTGAAATCACGCCGGTGCTTTACTGGGGAGCCGTCATGCTGTTTCTTGCTATTGCAGCAAGGTACTGCAATATCTGGGCAAACCGGAAGGCGTCGTTAGTTGCAAGCGACGTAACCCGTGCGGTGCGCCATGATTTATTTGTAAAGACGATGGGGCTTTCAGGAAGCCAGACGGACCGTCTGCATATTCCTTCGCTGATTTCCCGTATGACCTCGGATACATATAACATTCACCAGATGGTGGGGATGATGCAGCGTCTCGGCGTGCGCGCCCCGATTATTCTGCTTGGCGGAATCATCATAACCTTTACGATGGAGCCGGTTCTGACCCTTGTGCTGGTCGTTCTTCTGCCGGTTCTCGGCGGGCTGATTTTCTATATTTCGGGGAAAGGCATCCCGCTCTATAAAAAGGTGCAGGCTGCGGCAGATTCGATGGTACGCATTATGCGCGAAAATATTTCCGGCATCCGTGTCATTAAGGCGCTCTCCAAGACCGGATATGAGAAGGAGCGTTTTGCCCGTGCCAGCGAGGATACGGTAGAGCGTGAGCTTCATGCGGGACATGTGATGGCGCTGTCCGGTCCTGTAATCAGCCTGCTGCTGAACATCGGCTTAACGCTGGTGGTAGTGGCAGGAGCCTACCGGGTAAATTCGGGCGCCAGTGAGCCGGGGAAAATCGTGGCATTTCTGTCTTACTTTACCATGATTCTGAACGCAGTCATTATGATTAACCGCATTTTTGTCGTAGCGTCCAAGGCGACGGCGTCTGCGGACCGTATTGAAGAGGTATTAGGCGCGCCGGAGGAGCTTTTGCTGCAGCAGGGCGGAGAGGCGGAGGTACAGGAAGAGGATGTGCCGCATGTCGAGTTCCGTAATGTTTCGTTTGGCTACCATGCGGGAACCGGGGAAAGGGAGAAGTATTGTATCCAGGACATTTCGTTTTCCCTGCGCCACGGGGAAAGCCTTGGCATTATCGGCGCCACGGGAAGCGGAAAGACGACGCTCCTGAATCTTTTGATGCGCTTTTATGATGTGACGGAGGGGCAGATTCTGATAGACGGACAGGATATACGCGGGATACCGCCGGAAGAGCTCAGAAGCCGTTTCGGCGTGGTGTTCCAGAATGACGTCGTGTTCGCGGATACCTTACAGGAGAATATTTCCTTTGGCAGACAGATGAGTGAGGATGCGGTGGCAGTGGCTGCGGAGTGTGCGCTTGCAGCAGGCTTTATCCGGGAAAAGGAGGACGGGTTTCTCCATAAGGCGGCAATTAAGGGTGCAGACCTTTCGGGCGGACAGAGGCAGCGGCTTTTGGTGGCAAGGGCGCTTGCCGGGATGCCGGAGCTTCTTCTGTTAGATGATGCTTCTTCGGCGTTGGATTACCGCACCGATGCGGATATCCGGAAAAATATCAGGGAGCAGTATGCCGACACTACTACGATTCTGGTAGCGCAGAGGGCTTCTTCGGTCATGCAGATGACCAATATTCTGGTGTTAGAGGACGGCATGTGCATCGGGTACGGGACACACGAGGAGCTGATGCAGCAGTGTGCGGTGTACCGGGAGATAGCCGAGCTTCAAATGGGCGATGTAGAGTAAGCGGAGGGCGAAGATGAAACGATTGTTACGATATATGGCAAATTACAAATACCATCTGTGTCTGGCGCTGCTTCTGGCACTTTCCAGTAATCTGTTCGCACTGGTGGGACCGATGCTTTCGGGAAAAGCAGTCAATGTAATTGCAGAGGGAAAGGGTGCCGTGGATTTCGGCATGGTATGGTACTATGCAGGAATTATGATTGTGTTTTATATTGTTTCTGCAGTGCTTTCGTATGTGTTGTCCATTCTGATGCTGCATATTGCACAGCGCCTTGCGGGACGTCTGCGGAAGGATTTGTTTGACCGTCTGCTGTCCCTGCCGACGGGGTACTTTGACCGGAACCAGGCAGGCGATATTATCAGCCGGGTCTCTTACGATATCGATGTAATCGCGACCTCGGTATCCAATGACTTTGTCCAGGTGGCGGCCAGCGTAGTTACGGTCGTAGGCTCGTTTGTTATGATGGTTGTGATTTCGCCGAAGCTTGTGCTTGTCATGTTTTTAATGATTCCGCTTTCTGTATTTTATACGAGGTATATGGCAAAAAAGACGCGTCCGCTGTTCCGGAAGCGTTCCGCAAAGGCGGGAGAATTAAACGGTATGGTGGAAGAGCTGATTACCGGTCAGAAAACAATCCAGGCATATGCAAGGGAAAAGATAATGACGGAGCGCTTTGACATGAAAAATGAAGAGGCAGTCCGCGCATACTATGATGCAGATTATTACGGAAGCATCATCGGGCCGACCGTAAACTTCCTGAATAACTGTTCCCTGACGGTAGTAACGGTTGCAGGTGCTGTATTATATCTGTTAAAGCAGCTCCTGTTAGGCGATATTTCCTCCTTTGTACTGTATTCCAGAAAGCTTCTGGGACCGTTTAACGAGCTTGCCAATATCATCAGCGAAATCCAGTCGGCACTTTCTGCGGTAGAGAGGGTATTCCGTGTTATTGAGGAGCCGACGGAAACGGAGGATGTCTACGGTGCGGTTACGCTGGAGAACGTAAAGGGAAATGTGACAATGAAGGAGGTCTGCTTTTCCTATCTGCCGGAGAAGCCGGTCATCCGCGACTGGTCCATGCAGGCGAAGGCAGGGGAGCTGGTAGCAATTGTCGGCCCGACCGGCGCCGGGAAGACGACGATTATCAATCTTCTGATGCGTTTTTATGACCCGCAGAGCGGTGAAATCCGTGTAGACAATTATGAAAACCGCGAGATTACAATGAAGAGTCTCCGGGCATCTTATGCAATGGTACTGCAGGATACCTGGGTGTTTGAGGGGACGGTACATGAAAATATCGCATACGGCAGGGAAGGCGCAGAGCGGGAGGAAGTAATCGCCGCGGCAAAGGCAGCAGGCGTGCATGAGTTTGTAAAGCGTCTGCCGGACGGATATGATACGGTAATTACCGAAGACGGGGTGAATTTATCGAAGGGACAGAAGCAGCTTCTGACGATTGCGCGGGCGATGCTTTCCGAGGCAAAGATGCTGATTCTGGACGAGGCGACCTCAAATGTCGATACGAGGACAGAGCTCCGGATCCGTGAGGCAATGCTAAAGCTGATGCAGGGAAAGACCTGTTTTGTGATTGCACACCGCCTTTCCACAATCCAGAACGCAGACCGGATTATTGTCGTAAACGGGGGAAAAATCGAAGAAAGCGGTACCCATGCGGAACTGATGAAAAAACAAGGATTTTATTATAAACTTTATGCTTCACAGTTCCGTTAAATTGTGATAGAATAGACGCGAAGGAAAAAACAGGTCACAGGGTAAAGTGCGCTTAGGGGAACACGGCGGCTGTGGGCGTCATAAGGAAGGATAGGATTATGAGCGGTTTTTTTAACGTAGACAATAAGTTTTTCACGGTCATGGGCAAGCTGTTCGATTTATTTGTTCTTGGCGTAATCTGGCTTTTGTGTTCCGTAGGCGGCATATTATTCGGAGGATATCTGATTGGCTCGGGGCTTGTGCAGTGGGGAAACGGCTGGGGGATAGAGCGTTTTTTATTCGTTGCAGTCATGGTAATTTCCCTTGTGCTGATTCTTGCGACCGGTCCTGCAAGTACGGCGTTTTATTATGCGGTTGTCAAGGTTGTCCGGAGGGAGCGCAGTTATATTTTAAAGGAGTTTCTGCGCTCGTTTAAGTTAAATTTTAAGCAGGGCGTAATCGTGATGCTGGTTTACAGCGTCTTTTTGCTGCTGATGTATTTTGATATGGAATATGCAGTCCAGCTGACAAAAGAGGGTTCCAAATTTGGCAGCGTGATGTACGGTGTATTTATTGCGCTGGCACTTCTTTTATTGTTTACGGTATTGTATATTTTTCCGCTGCTGTCCCGTTTTACGGTGACGGTAAAGCATTTGTTTAAGTGGGCGTTTTTTTTGTCGTTCCGGCATCTGCCGTCGACGCTTTTACTGCTTGTTTTGTTTGTAGCGACGGCGGTGATGATATATTTTTCATTTATGTATATGCCGTTTCTGGTCTTGTTTCTTCCGGGAATCTACACGCTGGTTGCGTCATTTCCGATTGAAAGAATATTGAAAAAGTATATGCCAAAAGATGAGGAAGAAGACGACGAGTCAGGGATTGACCGTTGGTATAATGAGTAAAAACAGGAGGGTTCTATGGAGAAAAAATTGTTCGATATGATGCAGTGGGGAAGGATTGAGGGAGTCGTTTATGCAGAAGAGGATAAGCCGTACGATTTCTTAGGCGTGCATGAACAGGACGGCGGAAGTCTGGTACAGGCATATTTTCCGGATGCTCGCGCGGTGAGCGTGGTGACAGGAAAAGAGGAGACTCCGATGGAGCGTATGGACGAGGCAGGCTTTTACGCAGCATATTTTGCAAAAAAGAAGCTCGGTCCGTATCATTACCGTGTTGCTTATGACGAGGGCGAGGTAATGGTGGAGGATATTTACCGGTTCGCGCCGACGATTTCCGAAGAAGAGATGGAGCTGTTCTCCCAGGGGATTCACTATACGGTATATCAGATGCTGGGAGCGCATCCGATGACGGTGGACGGCGTGAGAGGCGTGCGCTTTGCTGTCTGGGCGCCGAACGCGGTGAGGGTCAGTGTAGTCGGTGACTTTAATTTCTGGGACGGCAGAAGAATGCCGATGCACCGCCATGAAAAGTATGGTATTTTTGAGCTGTTTGTGCCGGGCTTAAAGCCGGGAGATATTTATAAATATGAGCTGAAGGTAAAAGGCGGTCTTACGGTGCTGAAGGCAGACCCGTATGCTTCTGCGGCAGAGAAGCGTCCGAATACGGCTTCGGTAGTATCTGATTCTTCTTTCTTTGTCTGGAAGGACGAGGAGTGGCAGAAGCAGAAGAAGGCTGTGGACAATAAGGAAAAGCCGATGTCGGTATATGAGATGCACTTCGGCTCCTTTAAGAAGCCGAAGGAGGAGGACGGAAGCTTTTACAATTACCGTGAGCTTGCGGTAATGACGGCAGAGTATGTAAAGCAGATGGGCTATACCCATATTGAACTGCTTCCGGTCATGGAGCATCCGTTTGACGGCTCCTGGGGCTACCAGGTAACCGGCTATTATGCGCCGACCGCACGTTACGGGAAGCCGGAGGATTTTAAGTTTTTTGTAAATTATATGCATGAAAATGGCATTGGTGTGATTCTAGACTGGGTTCCGGCGCATTTCCCGCGGGATGCGTTCGGACTTGCGGCGTTTGACGGAACATTCCTTTATGAGCATAAGGACCCGAGACAGGGAAGCCACCCGCACTGGGGCACCTTGATTTTTAACTACGGAAGACCGCAGGTGTCGAATTTCCTGATTGCAAATGCACTGTACTGGGCAGAGGAGTTCCATGCAGACGGTATCCGCATTGACGCGGTTGCTTCCATGCTGTATCTGGATTACGGCAAAAAGGATGGCGAGTGGATTGCAAACCGGTATGGCGGAAAGGAAAACCTGGAAGCAATCGAGCTGTTCCGGCATATGAATTCTATTATGAAAAAGAGGAATCCGGGCGTTATGATGATTGCCGAGGAGTCCACGGCATGGCCGATGGTTACTGGTGAGGTAGAAAAGGGCGGGCTCGGTTTTGACTATAAGTGGAACATGGGCTGGATGAATGATTTCACCAATTATATGAAAACGGACCCGATTTACAGGAGCGGGAACCAGGGAGCCCTTACGTTCAGTATTATGTATGCGTACAGCGAAAACTTTATGCTGGTGCTTTCCCATGACGAGGTTGTACACGGGAAGTGTTCGATGATTAACAAGATGCCGGGCAGCTATGAGCAGAAGTTTGCAAATCTACGTGCCGCCTATGCCTATATGATGATGCACCCTGGGAAAAAGCTGTTGTTTATGGGACAGGATTTCGCACAGTTTTCCGAGTGGAGCGAGGCAAAGAGCCTGGAGTGGGCGCTGACGGAGGAGTATGAGGCACACCGCAAAATGCAGATGTATTATAAGGCGCTGAATCATTTTTACAGGGAGAATCCGGCGCTTTATGAAGCGGACTACGATACGGAGGGCTTCGAGTGGATTGACTGCATGGACGCCCAGCGTAGCATTATTACGTTCTTAAGATGCTCGAAGAAAAAGAAGCAGCAGCTTCTGGTTGTCTGCAATTTTATTCCGGTGACGCAGACGGAATACAGGGTCGGCGTGCCGTTTGCCGGAAAGTTCAAGGAAATCTTTAACAGCGACGCTGTGGAATTTGGCGGCGAAGGAAGCGGCAACCCGCGCGTAAAGCAATCAAAGCCGGTCAACTGGAATAACCGTGATAATTCGATTGAGATTACGATTCCGGGACTCTCAGTGCTTGTGTTCTCCTGTGAGGAGGAAGAGCCGAAGAAGAAGGCATCTGCAAAGCGTGGTACGAAGGCAGCGGCAGAAGAAAAGGCGGAAGTAAAGACACCAGCAAAGCGCGGCGTGAAAGCGAAGGTAGAAGAGAAGAAGGAAGCAGAGGAGCTGCCAAAGGCAGAGGAAAAGAAGGAAGAGCTGTCAAAGCCGGAAGAAAAGCCGGAGGCAGAAGAAACAGCGGAAGTAAAGACACCAGCAAAGCGCGGCGTGAAAGCGAAGGCAGAAGAGAAGAAGGAAGCAGAGGAGCTGCCAAGGCCGGAAGAGAAGCCGGCGGCAGAAGCGGAGAAAGCGCCTGAGACAGAGAAAAAGGAAGAGCCGAAGCCGGAAGCAAAGAAAAAGGCAGCTTCGGGAAAGAAGTCTGCAAAGAAGGGCGGAAAGTCAAAGGCAGGGAAGAAAAAGAAAACAGGAGCAAAATAAGAAGTAGGAGGAACAAAGGATGAGCAGGGTTTTTTTGGAGGCACCGGCAGAATCCGGCGCAGATGCACTGGCAGCGTTCTGGAATGCGGCATGGCCAAAGCTGTTTAGCTTTGGAAAGGCATTGCTGATTGCAATTCTGATTTGGATTATCGGAAAGAAAATCATTAAGTTTGTCTTAAAGCTGACAAAGCGGGCTTTGGAGCGGGGCAGGGTAGATGATGGTGTACAAAGCTTTTTGATGTCCCTGATCCGGATTATACTGCATGGCATCTTGATTGTGGTTCTTGCCGGTACGGTTGGCATTGAAACCGGCTCGGTGATTGCACTGCTTGGCTCTGCCGGGCTTACCATCGGTCTTGCCCTGCAGGGGAGCTTATCGAACTTTGCCGGCGGGGTCCTGATTTTACTTCTGAAGCCGTTTAAGGTCGGGGATTATATTGTGGCAAACGGGATGGAAGGGGTTGTAGCCGGAATTGATATCTTTTATACAAAGCTGCATACCGGCGATAACCGCGTTGTAATGCTCCCGAATGGGGCGCTTTCCAACAGCAATATCGTCAATGTGACACAGGAGCCGGTCCGCCGTGTGGACCTGGCAGCGTCAGTTGCTTATGAAAGCGATATCCGGCTGGTAAAACGCCTGCTGTTTGAGCTTGGCTCCGGTTCGGAATATTCCTTTGAGGATGAGGCACATCCGGTCCAGGTGTATGTTGATACCTACGGTGACAGTGCAATCAATCTCGGGTTACGCTTCTGGGTAAAGTCAGAGGATTACTGGGCTGCGAAATGGGAAGCAAACGAAAAGATGAAAGAGGTATTTGATCAGAACCAGATCAGTATTCCGTACAATCAGCTTGATGTTATGATAAAAAAGTAAGAAGGCAGGAATAACAAGACGAGGGAGAATTACTGGTATGTCAGATAAGGTAACTGAAATATTCGGAATCGATGTGTTTAATGAAACCGTCATGGCAGAGCGCCTTCCGAAAAAGACGTTTGCTGCATTAAAGAAAACGATTGAAAACGGGGAGGAGCTGGACGCACAGGTTGCGGAGGTCGTTGCAAATGCAATGAAGGACTGGGCAATCGAAAAGGGCGCCACCCATTATTCCCATTGGTTCCAGCCGATGACCGGCATTACCGCAGAAAAGCATGATGCGTTTATTACGCCTGCGCCGGGCGGCAAGGTCATCATGGAGTTTTCCGGAAAGGAGCTCATAAAGGGAGAACCGGATGCTTCCAGCTTCCCGTCCGGTGGTCTTCGCGCTACTTTTGAGGCGCGGGGCTATACGGCATGGGACTGCACCTCTCCGGCGTTTGTGCGCGAGGATGCGGCAGGGGTTACGCTTTGCATACCGACGGCATTCTGCTCCTATACGGGAGAAGCGCTGGATAAGAAAATCCCGCTGCTGCGTTCAATGGAGGCACTGAATGTGCAGGTACTCCGTATCCTGAAGCTGTTCGGGCATGAGGAGGTAGGCAGTATCTCCTGTTCGGTGGGACCGGAGCAGGAATATTTTCTTGTAGACCGCGAAAAGTATTTGAAAAGAAAAGACCTTATCTTTACCGGCCGCACCCTGTTCGGGGCGATGCCGCCAAAGGGACAGGAGATGGACGACCATTACTTCGGTACGCTGAAGGAGAAGGTTGCGTCCTATATGAAGGAGTTAAATATCGAGCTTTGGAAGCTTGGAATCATGGCAAAGACCCAGCATAACGAGGCGGCGCCGGCACAGCATGAGCTGGCTCCGATTTTTGACAGTGCGAACATTGCCACCGACCATAACCAGCTTGTGATGGAGTGTATGAAGAAGATTGCAAAGCGGCACGGCATGGAGTGTCTGCTGCATGAAAAGCCGTTTGCGGGGGTAAACGGTTCGGGCAAGCACAACAACTGGTCAATGGTTACGGATACCGGCGAGAACCTTCTCCGTCCGGGCAAAAAGCCGCATGAGAATATCCAGTTCCTTTTATTTCTCTCCGCCATCTTAAAGGCGGTGGACGAGAATGCGGAGTTGCTGCGCTGTTCCGCTTCCTGTCCGGGAAACGATTACCGGCTTGGCGGAAATGAGGCTCCGCCTGCAATTGTTTCCATCTTCCTGGGAGAACAGTTAGAGGATGTCCTGGCGCAGATTAAGGAAAACGGCGTAGCGACCGAGGTCATCCAGGGCGGAAAGCTGAATACCGGCGTACATACCCTGCCGGAGTTAAAGAAGGATGCCACGGACCGGAACCGCACGTCGCCGTTTGCTTTTACCGGGAATAAGTTTGAATTCCGTACAGTCGGTTCCTCGATGTCCATTGCAGACGTCAATTCGGTGCTGAATACGATTGTTGCCGAGGCGCTGTGCCAGTTCGCAGATGAGCTGGAGCAGGCGGAGGAGTTTGATTCCGCCGTAAAGGAGCTGATTGCAAGAACCGTAAGGGAGCACGAGCGGATTGTATTCAGCGGCAACGGCTACTCCGAGGAGTGGGTAAAGGAGGCAGAGAGAAGAGGGCTGCCGAACGTCCGCTCCATGGTAGAGGCCATTCCGGCGCTGGTAAGCGACAAGACGATTGCACTGTTTGAAAAGCATAAGGTGCTGTCTGCCGCGGAGCTGCATTCCCGTGCGGAAATCAGCTATGAGATTTATTCAAAGGCAGTCAATATCGAGGCGAGAACGATGATTGACATGGCAGCGAAGCAGTATATCCCGGCAGTTATCCAGTATACGACGGAGCTGGCAAACTCAATTAATACAATCCGGATGGCAGTACCGGAGGCTGATGTTTCGGTACAGACTTCCATGCTGCAGGAGATTTCCGAGCTTCTGGTGAAGGCGAGAGCGGCGCAGAAGACGCTTGAGGTCCGTGTAGAGGAGGCTGCGGGAAAGGCAGAAGGAAAAGAGCAGGGGCTTTATTTCCGGATGCAGGTTGTCCCGGCAATGGAGGAACTCCGTGCCCCGGTTGATAAGCTGGAGATGCTTGTAGCAAAGAATGCGTGGCCGGTACCGAGCTACGGGGATTTGCTGTTTGAGCAGTAAGAAACTGTAAAACCGGAATTTCTTAATATGAAAAATATATCGGAAGCGGCGGCTGCCTGGAGATTTTCCGGGCGGACCGCTGCTTTTGCGTGCATTTTTCCGGCGGATTAGAATTTGATTAGAATACAATTAAGTCTATTGCATTCCCCGTCGAAAGAGAATAAAATAGGTGCAGAAGAACAGGAGAGGAAATTCTTTCGGGAAAGGTTCCTGTCCGGGAGATGAGAGGAGAGACAAAATGAAAAGTTTTCGGCAAGGCATTTTAATTGCGTTGGCAGTCGTGATGATTGCAGTTTCTGTAATCTTAATTTTGCTGAACCAGGGTGTAAAGGGAGAGGCGACAGTCTCAGAAACGGAAAGCTTTACCGGTACGATTGAGAAGCTTATTTTTCAAGCAGGCGCCTGTGAAATTGAAATCAGGGAAGGCGGGAGCGGAGAGGTTACGCTTCAGTATCAGGGAATGCGTGCAAAGGATATTTCTGCAAATCTGGAAAACGGGACATTAAAAATAAAAAGTACCTATAAATCCGGATGGAGTCTGGGGCGTCTGATCAGGATTGGCAGAAAGAAAGACGAAGCAAAGATTTGCCTGACTGTGCCGAAGGATATGGTATTAAAGGAAGCGGTATTGGAGTTTGGTGCGGCGGAGGTTACGGTAGAGCGGATTGCAGCAGAGGACCTGACGCTTACAATTGGCGCAGGTGAGGTGGACGCCCAGTACCTTGCGGGAAGCAGGTCTGCAAAGATTTCGGTCGGTGCAGGAAGCTTAAAGGCGGACCAGGTCAGCCTGAAGGATGCAGATTTAAACTGCGGTGTCGGTGAGATGAAGCTTTCAGGTGAGATTTTAGGGGACAGTACCGTGGACTGCGGCGTCGGAGAGGTGGAGATTGCTATGACGGTAGCAGAGGAAGCGTACCGTGGAAAGCTTAGCTGCGGACTCGGAAGCCTGAAATTTGGTAAAATCTCCGTAGATGGAAGCGGAAAGAGAGAGTATGGAACCTCTTCGGCAGAGAACCGGATGGACATAAAATGCGGCGTGGGAGAGGTAGAGGTTTGGTTTCAGTAAAAAGCTGCGGTAAATGCAGAAGAAAGGAAGAAAACTTATGGATATTCAGAATAAGAGACTGGCAAAGTCAAGGACAGACAGGAAGATTTGCGGTGTATGCGGCGGACTTGCGGAATACCTCAATCTTGACCCGACCTTAATCCGGCTGTTGTGGCTGCTTCTGGTTCTTGTAGCCGGAAGCGGGGTGCTTGCGTACATTATTGCCGCTATTGTGATGCCGGAGGAGTAGGCTGCCGCAAGAAGTGCAGCCCCGGCTTACAAGCGGAGGGAAGCTTTTACTGTATTGCCCTTACAGATTGCTCTATATCCCAAAGGAAGAGGCGGCACACTATCATAATTTTGTATACATATACGAGATTATGATAGTGTGCCGCCTCTTTCTTTTGTGACCTTCCGGGATGGTTTAAAAACGTGGAAACTCAAATCAAAAGGACTTGTACTTTTGCGCAGATTGTGATATGCTAAATAATGGGTTAAACCGAAATATAATTTTTACCTGTCGGAAAGGAACGAATTATGAAAAAGCTGATTGAGGTAATTGCCGAGGATGTGAAGGAAGCGTTTTTGGCATGCGGATATAAAGAGGAGTTTGGTGTTGTTTCGCTGTCAAACCGGCCGGATTTGTGCCAGTATCAGTGCAACGGGGCAATGGCGGCGGCAAAGCAGTATAAGACTGCACCGATTGAGATTGCAAAGGCAGTCGCAGAGCAGCTTTCCGGAAGCGAGACAATTGCAGAGGTGAATGCGGTAATGCCGGGCTTTATCAATATGAAGGTAAACCAGGAGTTTCTTGCGGTTTATCTGCAGGAGATGTCAGAGCAGGACGATTGCGGCTTTGAGAAAGCAAAGCAGCCGCTTACGATTATTTTGGATTATGGCGGACCGAACGTGGCAAAGCCGCTTCATATCGGTCATCTGCGTTCGGCGGTTATCGGCGAGAGCATCAAGCGGATTTGCCGTTTTGCAGGACACAGGGTTATCGGAGACGTACATCTTGGAGATTTAGGACTTCAGATGGGACTTGTGATTGAGGGGCTCCGGGAAAAGGCGCCGGAGCTTCCGTATTTTGATGAAAGCTATACAGGCGAATATCCAAAAGAGCCTCCGTTTACCCTGGCAGAGCTGGAGGAGATTTATCCGGCGGCGTCGGCGCTTTCCAAGCAGAATGCGGAGTTTAAGGAGCGCGCCCAGCGTACCACGCTGCAGTTCCAGCAGGGGAACCGCGCCTATTGTGCGCTTTGGCGTCACATTATGGATGTGTCGGTGCCGGATTTGAAACGGAATTATGAGAAGCTGGATGTTACGTTTGATGTCTGGAAGGGTGAGAGTGACGTGCAGCCGTATATCCCGGACATGGTGGATGATTTGATTGCACAGGGGCTTGCCCATGAAAGCCAGGGCGCGACCGTGGTGGACGTGCAGGAGGAGAGCGATACGAAGGAGATTCCGCCGTGTATCGTCAGAAAGTCCGACGGCGCGGCGCTGTATGCTACTTCGGACCTTGCGACGATTCTGGAGAGGGAAAAGCTGTATGCGCCGAACCGTTATATTTATCTTGCGGATAAGCGTCAGGAGATGCATTTTACGCAGGTGTTCCGCGTAGCGCGGAAGGCAGGCTTTGTAGAACAGGGAACAGAGCTTACGTTTCTCGGGTTTGGTACGATGAACGGAAAGGACGGAAAGCCGTTTAAAACAAGGGACGGCGGCGTGATGCGCTTAGAGCAGCTGATTGCGGACACAAACGGGGAAGTGTTAAAGAAGGTCCGCGAGAATCGTGAAATTGCAGAGGAAGAGGCAGAAGCGATTGCAGGGAAGGTAGGTCTTGCTGCAATTAAGTACGGCGACCTGTCTAATCAGGCGGCGAAGGACTACGTTTTCGATTTGGAGCGGTTTGCCTCCTTTGAGGGAAACACAGGACCGTACATTCTTTACACGATGGTGCGGATTAAGTCGATTCTTGCAAAGTATCATGCGGGTAATGCAGGGAAAAAGCCGGTTGCCATCAATGCGGTAATACGCGAATACGGAGCGGATGAGATTGCCCTGATGCTTCTGGCTGCCAGATTTAACGATATCATAGAGCATGCCTATGAGGAAACAGCGCCGCATAAAATCTGCCAGTATGTGTATGAGCTGGCAGATGCGTTCAGCAGCTTTTATCACAACAATAAAATTATTGCAGAGCCGGACGAAATCAAGCAGGGAGAGTGGATTTCCCTGATTACGCTGGTGTTGCGTTTACTGGAAATCTGTATTGATTTGCTTGGTTTTTCGGCACCTGACAGAATGTAAAGGAAGCACGGAGAAGGATTATGTTTACAGGACGTATACAGGAACTTGAACGATTGGAAGGGCTTTATGCCTCCGGACGGAGCAGCATGATTGTCCTTTACGGGCGGAGCGGCATCGGGAAGACTGCGTTGGTGCGCCACTTTGTGCAGGGAAAAAATTCGGTTTATTATGCAGCACGGCGCGCGACAAAAAAGGAGCAGCTCCTTTGTATGAAGCAGGAATGGCAGGAGGCAGCGTCCGCGCAGGACTTTTACGAAGCACTTTCGGCGCTGCATGGACAGCGCGCCGCAGGGGAAAGGCTTGTCCTTGTGTTTGATGAGTTCCGCAATCTTTTAGAGGATACGAACGAGTTTCTGACCGCATTTGTCCGGTTTTATTCGGAGCATTTAAATGACGGTACTTTATTTGTCCTGCTCCTTTCCTCCTCCATCAGCTGGGTGGAAAACGAGATGGCAGGCGTACTGGGGAGCGCGGCAAAGCTTCTGAACGGCTTTATTAAGCTGAAGGAGTTTTCCTTTATGGAGCTGGCGGAGTATCATAAGCACTCTGCGGTGCAGGAGAATATTTATACCGGTGCGGTGCTGGGCGGGGTTCCGGCTTACTTAAGGCTCTGGCGGGAAGGAAGGAGCTTTGAGGAAAATGTCCTGCGCCTGTTTCTGACGGAGGACGCCCCCTTGTTTCTGGAGGCGGAGCATTACTTAAAGCAGGAGCTGCGGGAGCTGTCCGCGTATAATGCGATACTGGCAGCGCTTGCGCAGGGAAAGAATAAGTTAAATGATGTGTATGAGCAGACCGGATTTTCCCGTGCTAAAATCAGCGTATATCTGAAAAATCTGACACAGCTTGACGTTACCGAGAAGATGTATTCTTTTGATACAAAGGAGTACAAGGACGTCCAGAAGGGGCTTTACCGCATACGGGAGCCGTATCTGCGTTTCTGGTACCGGTTTATTTATCCGAATCTTTCTGCCATTGCAGCGGGAGGCGGGGAAGCAGTTTACCAAAAGGCGGTTGCGCCTTATCTGACAGAGTATGTCAAGGAAGCGTTCCGCGATGTATGTACGGAATACCTGCAGCTGATGAACCGCTACGGGAGGCTTGGAAAAACGTATCAGAGCTTTGGTGTATGGCACGGAAAGACAGGTACAATCGATGTGCTGGCAAAGACGGAGGAAGGGGAGTATCTCGCAGCATTTTGCGACTGCGGGAGGCGGCCGGCCGGGAAGGAAGTTTACGAGGTGTATGGGGCAATACTGGAGAATGCAGGTGTAATGCCTGCGGAGTGCTATTGCTTTTCCATGCAGGGCTTTTTGCCGGAGGCAGAGCAGGCTGCTGCACAAAAGGAAATCCGGCTGGTATGTGCCAGGGATATGTAGAAAGGAAGGGCAGGATAAAGGATGTATGACAGGATTGCAAGACTGATTGTTTATAAGGATATTGCCGGAGCTGGTATTTTAAATGATGTTGCTGCGTGTATCAGGGCTTACCGGCAAAAGGAAGCCGGTAAGGCGGAAACCGTTTCAGGACTGTATGTGCAGATTCATAAGCTGTTGGACCTGGCAACGGCATACGGGTTTGATGAGAATCTGTGGCAGGCGTACATTGCCTATCTTCTGGCAATGGCAGAAACGCCGTTTTCCCTGCTCTGTGAAAAGAGAGGCGCTTCGGTCGGTTCGATTAACGTGCTGGTGAAGAAGGATTTTGCGATAATCAGGGAGTTGTTTTTCTACGACTTTTCGGAGCTGGAGGAGGAGCTTTCCATCGATTGCTTTTCGGTGATTACAGAGTATCATTCTATTCCGAAGGGTGAACACTATTATAACAGAAGCGTGGCGGAAAAGGTAAAGGAGCTGCAGCGGGCGCTGAAGCGTTCACTGAATGAAGAGGATATTTTTGAGGCTGTGACCGGCTTTTATAAGCGCAGGGGCGTCGGACAGATCGGGCTGAACAAGGCGTTCCGTCTGGCAGGCGAGGGAGAGGACTTTTTCCTGCAGCCGATTACGAATACAGAGATTGTGCGTCTGGATGATATTATCGGCTATGAGGCACAGAAAAAAATGCTGGTGGATAATACGAAAGCGTTTGTAGAGGGGAGAAAGGCCAATAATGTGCTGTTGTATGGCGATAACGGCACCGGGAAGTCTACAAGTATTAAGGCAATTTTAAACGAATTTTATGATGACGGCCTGCGGATGATTGAGATTTACAAGCATCAGTTCCACCAGCTTTCCGCACTGATTTCCAAGGTGAAAAACCGGAACTATCGTTTTATTATTTACATGGATGATTTATCTTTTGAAGAGTTTGAAATAGAGTATAAGTATTTAAAGGCAGTAATTGAAGGCGGTCTGGAAATCCGGCCGGAGAATATCCTGATTTATGCGACGTCGAACCGGAGGCATTTAATCCGGGAGACATGGTCGGACCGCTCCGATATGTCGCAGGATGAGCTGCACCGTTCCGACACGGTACAGGAAAAGCTTTCCCTTGTAGCAAGGTTCGGCATTTCCATTCACTATGGCGCGCCGGATAAGCGGGAGTTCGAAGCGATTGTCCGGGGAATTGCGGCACGGTATCCGGAGCTTGCGGGAAGAGAAGAAGAGCTGCTTGCCCAGGCGAATATCTGGGAATTGCGGGGCGGCGGACTTTCCGGCAGGAGCGCACAGCAGTTTATCCGTTATATACTTGGAAAAAAGGAATAAAGCAAAAGAGTGCCAGATAAACTACTTTGGAAGGAGAATGCGATATGAGAAGAACGACAGTAAAGCAGATAAAGAAGGTATTCTATGCAGCTGTATGCGGCGCACTTTTATTGACGGGACAAACGACTGCGTCTGCAGCAACAGAGGCAGTTTATGAATATGATGCAGAGCGGGGAGAGAACAATGTCTACCGCGGCGTAGTTAATATTGACGGTCTGAACGTGCGGAGCGCGGCAGGAAAGGATAATCCGGTAGTCAAGGTAAATGGAGAAGGCGTGCTGTTGAATAAGCAGGATGAGGTGGCAATTCTTGACCAGGCGTTAAGCAGCGGGCAGGCGTGGTATAAGGTTTCCTTCCGGCAGGGGGAAACTCTGGTGACCGGCTATGTCCACAGCAGCTATGTAGACCTTACGGTAGATATTATTACGCCTCTGCCGACCCCGACGCTGCCTCCGACCTTAACGCCGACGCCTCGTCCGACTTCGACGCCGACCCCGCTTCCGCCGTCTGCCACGCCTACGGTGGTGCCGCAGGAAACGGAGTCTGGCGGTGGTGCCGGCGGCGGGCTGATTGCCTTTCTGGCAGTGGCAGTCATCGGAGCCGGGATTTTGCTGGCACTCTGGTATTTAAAGAGACGGAATGAGACGGTTAAGGGAAATGAAACGAACGAAAAGATTGACAACCTGAAGAATCTGTCACTTCCGAATGCGCCGCTGTCTGCAGACGGAACGCCGATTCCGGTGATGAAGCGGCGGGAGGTAATACCGCAGGAGGAGACCGTCAGCCAGAGAAGGACGCCGGTAGAGAAGCAGGATGAGGTCAGCGTACTGGCAGACAGGGAACGCGCACGGCTGATGAATGAGGAAATGATACGGCAGTACCGTGACGGCGGGAATGAGGAAGAGGAGGCACGTCTGCGTGAGATTGCGGCAAGCCTGAAGGAAAAGGAAGTATTAAAGGAAGAGATTGACCGTCTGCATATCGGCGATATGGTATACCATGAATACTTCGGCAAGGGCATCGTGCGCGACAACAGCGACGTCAAAGTCATTGAAATCAGCTTCGGACAGGATGTCCGGTTCTTAAATAAGGCATCCTGCGCGGCAAAAAGGCTGCTGCGGAAGCTATAGAAGGAGTCGCACTTTGTGTGACAGCCTGGAAAGAACAGAAGGGAGAAAATCCGGAACGGATTTTCTCCCTTTTGCTTGTTGTGGCCGCGCCGCGGCGCTGAAAGAGTCCTGCTTCGTTTCGTCAGCTTCGCTCCGTAATCGGATTATCGCTCAGGTATAAATAGAAGGTGAGCAGATAGAGACCGCTTAAACCGACAAGCGCATAAACGATACGGGAAATCCAGGACATGGAACCGAATAAAAATGCAACTAAATCAAAATCAAAGAAGCCGATCAACCCCCAGTTAATGGCTCCGATGATAGCGATGGTAAGTGCAGTTGCATCCAACGCTTTATTTCTCATGGTTGCCTCCGTTCTGCCGTAAAAGCGGCTGTTAGGGTGTTAGTTCCGGATCTTTTCCGGCGTTTGCACGATTGCAAAGTAAAATTTACTTCACAGTGCTTAGTTTGGTTGAAGCAGAGGAAAAGTAAACAGCCAATTTTTTTAAAAAATGTGAAAAAAAGTATTGACAAATCCACATATACAGTGTACTATTTATCTAGTAAACTAAGACAGAGGATGAAAGGAGGAGACGGATGGATTTTTCCGCAAGTATTCCAATCTATCTGCAGGTAGTAGAGGAAATCAAGCGTCTGCTGATGATTGGTGAACTAAAGCCGGGGGAAAAGCTCTGGTCGGCGCGGGATATGGCACTTCGTTACCAGATTAATCCCAATACAGCGGCGAGGGTTTATAAGGAGCTGGAGCAGCAGAGCCTGTGTTATACAAAGCGTGGTCTGGGAACCTTTCTGACGGAAGAGGACGGTATTGCAGAAAAGCTCCGGAAGGAGAAAGCAGAGCGTCTGGTGAGCGATTTTATCAGGGAAATTTCCCGCCTTGGATATACACAGGAGGAAATCTGCCGTTTTTTGGACGCAGGATTGCAAAAGTAAGGACAGCCTGTGGGCAACAGGATAGAGAAGAGTTTGAAGAATAAGGAGGACAGGTTATTATGGTAGAAGCGAAGATGCTGGGAAAGCGCTATATGAGAAAGCAGGCAGTAAAGGATGTCACCCTGACGCTTGAGGACGGCAAGGTGTATGCCCTGTTAGGACCGAACGGGAGCGGCAAAACCACATTTATGAAGATGGTTGCAGGGCTGGTAAAGCCGACTGAAGGATGTTTAAGCTATAACGGGAAAAAAATCGGCGTAGAGACGAAAAAGCATGTGGCATATATGTCTACGGAGCCGTTTTTTTATGCTTACATGACCGTGAAGGATGTAGGAAAATACTATGCGGACTTTTTTGAGGATTTCTCGATGGAGCGCTATGAAGCCCTGGTTTCCCGTATGGACTTAAGGATGGAGGATAAGGCAAAGGAGCTTTCCTCCGGCCTTGCCGCAAAGCTCAAGCTTGCTGCGACGCTGGCAAGGGATGCGCAGCTTTATATGCTGGATGAGCCGTTAAACGGAATTGACATTATTGCAAGGGAAGCAATTATCCGGACGATTGTGGAGGCAGCAGTAGCAGAAAAGACGGTTCTGCTTTCCAGCCACCTGGTGGATGAACTGGAGCCGATTGTGGACAGCGTGGTATTTATGAAGCGGGGGAGCGTAGTTCTTTCGGGCGATGCGGAGGAAGTCCGGCAGGAGCGCGGTAAATCGATTGTAGATTTATACAAAGAAGTCTATGCAGAGTAATGAGAGAGGAGAGAAAACATGGGAAAATTAATGAAATATGAGTTCAGGAAGCAGTTGATGTCCAAAATCGTAATACTGGCGGTAGGAGCGGTGCTTGAAATCCTGTTTGTGCTCGGTCTTTTTTTAGAAAAGGAGAACTGGCTTGCGACAGCAACGGGGCTGCTGCTTACGACGGCATTTATCGGACTGTTTTATCTGAGCTTTGAGAGTGTTGTTACCTTTTCCAACGATTTAAGAACGAAACAGAGCTATATGCTGTTTTTAACACCGCGCAATATGTTCCAGGTAGTAGGGGCGAAAATTGCGGTGACAATCATCCAGATTTTTGGCGCAGGGCTTGTGTTCGCACTGATTGCAATCGGGGACGTGGCGCTTGTATGCAGTAAATATGGCAAAATACAGGAGTTTTTCGATGCGTTGAAGGAGTTTGTCAAGGCGCTTACCGGTGTGGAGATTCGTTTGTCCGAGATTATTTATGTTTTTCTGATGGTATTAGTGACATGGCTTCTGGTAATTACTATGGCGATGTTTGCGATTACGCTTTCTACGACCTTATTTGCAAACAAGAAATATAAAGGTCTGATCAGCGTGCTTATTTTCTTTGCGTTAGAGTATGTAATCGGCAAGATTGCGCTGCTTATGGTGCCGACCGGATTTTTACAGGGCCAGTACCTGGTTGTGACCACTGAGGCATGGGCGTACATAGGGGTGTATGCGGCTGCCATGGTGCTGAATTTTGTCGGTACGGCGCTTTTGCTGGAAAAGAAAGTGAGTGTTTAGGCAGCGGCGGAAATTTTTAGACAATTTTTAGATAAATTTTCCTTCTTTTCGGAATGCTTTACTTGACGAGCGTCAAAAGGAAAAGTATAATGAGTGTGGGGCAGTGTGCCTCACACTCATTTTCAGGTTCTGCAGGACAGGACTGCTCCGCCCCGGCGGAATGCTTTATCTTAAGGGGGATTGTGCGATGTTGGAAATTTTTAAAACGGCAGAAACCGGTGAGCTTCTGCGTTTGGAGAAAATTGAAAAGGACTGCTGGGTTTCTCTTACGTCGCCCAGCCTCGCTGAGCTTGAGCATGTCGCACAGGCAACCTGTGTAGAGATGGATGCGCTGCGCGCTGCGCTCGACGACGAGGAGCGTGCGCGTATGGAGTTAGAAGATAACTATCATCTGATTCTGGTAGACTCTCCTGAGACGGAAAAGGAGGTCGTGGACTCTCTTGAGCGGAGCCGCTACATTACGATGCCGCTTGCAATTATTACGGCAAAGGACATCGTAATTACCGTTACGTTGCGGGAAACGCCGATTTTGCAGTATTTTAAGAGCGGAAGGACAAAGGATTTTTTTACTTATAAAAAGACCCGTTTTATTTTGCAGATTTTTTACCGGGTAGCAACCGTATATTTACAGTATCTGCGCGGCATTAACCGGGAGAGCGAGCAGCTCGAGGACCGGTTAAAGGAGTCGCAGCGGAACCGCGAAATCATGGAGATGCACGAATTAGAGAAGGCGCTGGTGTATTTTACGACGGCGCTGCGTTCGAATGAGGCGGTGTTCGAGAAGCTTTTAAAAACGGAAAAGGTAAAACGGTATCCGGAGGACGAGGACCTGCTGGAAGACATTATTATAGAGAACCGTCAGGCGCTTGAGATGGCAAATATCTACAGCGGAATCCTGAACAGCACAATGGATACGTTTTCCTCGATTATTTCCAATAATCTGAACGTAGTGATGAAGTCGCTTGCGACGGTGACGATTGTGATGTCGATTCCGACGATGATTGCAAGCTTTTACGGCATGAACGTGCCTCTGCCGGGGCAGAATCAATCGTATGGGTTCGTTGCGGTGCTGGGGTTTGCAGTGCTGCTTGCTTCGATCGTGGCAATTATTTTTAGAAAGAAGGATTTGTTTTAATGAAATGGTTGAATAAGCTGGAACGAAAAATCGGCCGTTTTGCGGTTCCGAACCTGATGTATTATATGATTCTTTTGTATACACTGGGGTTTTTGCTGGAATTGGTTGTACCAGGCTTTTATGTGAAATGGCTTTCCCTGGATGTATACAGGATACTGCATGGCGAGGTGTGGCGTCTTGCGACGTTTGTACTGCAGCCGCCGGACAGCAATCCGATTTTCCTGATTATCGAGCTGTTTTTGTATTATTCCATCGGGCGTGCCCTGGAGGACATGTGGGGGACGTTCCGGTTTAACGTGTACTATTTTTCGGGATTGTTGTTCCAGATTATAGCGGCGTTTCTGTTCTATTTCATTGTGTGCAGGATTCTTGGCGCCCCGGTCAGCACCATCGGTATCGGAAGCATGTACTATGTAAACCGTTCCATGTTCCTGGCATATATTGTTATGGTTCCGAACGCAGTGTTCCGGCTTTATTTCATTCTGCCGATAAAGGCGAAGTGGCTCGGCATTTTTTACGGTATCCTGATGGGCTATGAAGTGATTTATTATCTGCGCTTCGGTCTGGAAACGGGCGGACCTTACGCGCTTGCAATCCTTGTTTCGGTGGCAAATTTCCTGTTTTTCTTTTTAGCAACAAGGAATTACAGGAGGATTTCCCCGTCCGAGGTAAAACGGCGTTCGCAGTTCAAGCGGCAGATGGACGAGGCAAGACGTACCTCCGGGAATGTCGTGGAGTTCAGGGGACGGAACGTCATTACAAGACATAAATGTGCGGTATGCGGGCGGACAGAGTTGGACGACGATACGTTGGAGTTCCGTTTCTGCTCGAAGTGTGAAGGGAATTATGAGTATTGCTCGGAGCATCTGTATACCCATACGCATGTAAAAAGTACAGAGAACAGGAAGGACACCGGACATGAATAGGGAATTGATACAGGCAAGAAAGGCGCTTTTTGCGGGAAAAGAGACGGAGAAGAACCTGCCATGCTATCTGAGAGAACTTGCCGGCTGCTATTACCGCATGGGATATTATAATCTGGCGATGCAGTATACCGCCTTTGCGGAGGCAGTAAAGGAGGGGCTGCTGCAGACGGACGAAAGGACGGAAGTCTATGCGGCACAGCTGAAAAGACTGCTCGGGGTACTTCTGGCAGAGCAGGCGGCGCCGGAGGAGCTGAAAGAGGCAATGGGCACTCTGCTTACCATGCGAGGGGAGATTACGGTTTTTATGCAGGCTCTGACCGCGTATACAGACAAGCTGTATCTGCATGAGTATGCATTAAAACGGCTGGAACCGGCAATGGAGGATACGGCAGAGGATATTGACAGCTATGCGGCGTTAGAGGAGCTGGAGTCCTATCTGTTTGGCAGCGGGGAGCAGGAGGTGCCTTATGA
Source organism: uncultured Lachnospiraceae bacterium (assembly GCA_910579465.1). GTDB lineage: Bacteria > Bacillota > Clostridia > Lachnospirales > Lachnospiraceae > SIG307. The sequence goes on from CAJTUB010000003.1 coordinate 108,409, forward strand.
CCGGCTGATTTCCATTGTTTCCGAACTGCCGGTACGCATGACAAAGGGAAAGTTTATGGAGTGGGTGAGGAGTATGGTAGCCGTCGCTTACAAGGATGCGGATGCAGAAGGTCTGTACCGTGCGTTTTATATGCTGTATTCTGCTGCTGGCCTGTATGAGCCGGAGGGAATGGAGCAGTTCCCGGACTATGCCGGGGCGCTGCAGTATTTTTCCTCGGCAGATTACCGCAGCATGACGGAGGAACAGTACCGTGATGCAAAGGAGAGGTTAGAGAAGGTGACAAAGTGCATTGCGTCGGATGTCGAGGTGTATTTCAGCCTGATAGAGATTGTCAACAGCCTGCTGATGCTCTTTTTTACGGCTTCCTATGCAATGCCGGAGGAGGTAAGGCAGACGGAGGGCTGCAGGCAGGTGCTCCGCCTTATGCTGTGTGAGGAGCCGTACTCCGAGGAAGAAATCGTGGAGGCGTTTGCCTCTTTTGAGGGAGAGCCGGAGGAGTTAGATGAGGTTCTGCAGGAAGAGGAAGCATATCTGGAGGAGCTTCCGGTGAAGGAGGAGCTGCTTGCGGCGCTGATGCAGAAGGAGCTGTATACAAGGGTCATGTGTGCAAGCCGTCTGCATACGGACAGTGTGTTTGTGGAGCTGGAGGAAAAGGAGCCTCCGGAGGAGAGCTTTGAAGCGTCCCTGGAAGCTTTCTGCACGCGTCTGTCAGAGGTGCTCGAAAACGGGCAGAGAGCGGTAAACCGTGCGCGCATGGCGCAGGTCATCCAGCTGCTTCCGCTGCCGTTTAAAAAGAAGTCAGAGGTGCAGAAGTATATTCTTGCGGCACTGGAGAATTGCCATGATATGTCGGAAAAGACCGCGGCATTGCGGGAGATTCGGAAGTCGGCGGAGGAGATGTGGTAAATGGTTGTATGGAAGGAAGCGTTGTATGTAGCGGGGATTCCGCAGAAAAAGCAGGATAGGATTATGCGCGCAATCGGACGGAAGCGTCCGGTACGGGGCATATATCTGATTACGGCTCCTTCCAATCGGAAAAATTGTCTGGAATATGTGAAAGCAAATCAGCTTCTGCAGCCATACTACAGAGAAAAAGAGATTGAGGTGTATGGTCTTGCGGGGAGCGAGGAGGCGGCACAGGAGCTGGCGGCAGCGATGCTGTGCGGGACTTATGCCGCGACCGGCGGCTTTGCGGTCGTCGACTATCTGGAACGCCGCGGCCGGGAGGAGGGTGATACGGCTTGATGACAGTGCTTCGTGTCCTGTTGTTTCTGTTAAAGCTTCTCGGCATCCTTCTTCTGGCGTTGCTTGCCTTGGTTTTAGTGATATTGCTGCTTGTTCTGCTTGCCCCGGTGCGTTATAAGGGGAGGTTTGAAAAACGGGAGGAGCCGGAGCCCGTGCTTTTTGCAGATGCACTGGTTTCCTGGCTGAATCCTTTGCTGCGGGCGCGGATTTATTTCCGGGAAGGAAAGTGGCGCTATACTGTAAGGCTGTTCGGAATCTGTCTGTCGGACAGCGCGAGGCAGAAAAAGAAACGGACAAAAAAAGAGAAACAAAAGAGGGAAAAGAAGAAAAGGACAGAAGAAAAGCAGGAAGGCTCCCGGCAGGAAACGGCGCTTTCCGTAAAAGAAGAGCGTACAAGGGAGAGCATGGGGAGCCAGGAGTCCGGGATACCGGAGCATATGGAACTTCCGGAAGGGGAAACGGTACAGGAGGATGTCCCGGAGAAAAAGGAGAGCTTTTTTGCGAAGCTGAAAAGGTTCTGGGAGTGGCTTCTGGCACTTCCGGCGCGGATAAAGAAAATCCTGCAGGGAATTTGTGCCAGGCTTAAGCTGATATGGAAGAAAAAGGAGGCGCTCTTTGCCTTTCTGAAGGAGGAGGCGCACCTTACCGCGCTTGGCAGGACAATGGGCGTGGTGAAAAAGCTGTTTGCCCATATTCTTCCGGGAAAGCTGAAGGGCCATGTGGAGTTTGGTACAGGCGACCCGGAGTCTACCGGAAAGGCGCTTGCGGCACTTGGAATTTTGTATGCGGCATATGGAAAGGGAATTACGGTTGTACCGGATTTCAATGAAAAGAGACTTGCGGCGGAGCTTACTTTCCGCGGAAGAATCCGTGCCGGGACGCTGCTGTTGCTGCTGCTGCGTCTGATACGCGATAAGCAGGTACGCGGGCTTTATAAGGATTGGAAACAGTTGATGAGCCTTCTGAAAGAAAAGGCAGAATAAAGGAAGCGCGAGGGGCGCAGAAAGGACGATACGATGGCAGAGAACAAGTTTAATGAAACCGTGGAGGCTTTGTTTAAGGGGATGGACGGATTTCTTACGACGAAAACCGTAGTGGGGGATGCCGTTAAGTTTGACGACGGCACGATTATTTTACCGTTAGTGGACGTCAGCTTCGGCGTAGGAGCAGGTGCATTTGCAGGAAGCGCCAAGAATAATGCAGGCGGCGGCATGGGAGGAAAGATTTCTCCGAGTTCTGTCCTTGTCATCAAGGACGGGCACGCCAAGTTAGTGAATGTAAAGAACCAGGACCTTGTAACAAAGGTGATTGACCTTGTTCCGGACGTGCTGGACCGCTTCTCGAAGGACAAGAAGGAAAAAGCGGATCTGGACGAGAAAGTAACGGAAGTTGTGGATGGGATAAAGTAGCAGAATTTGCAGAAAAGAAAAAAAATAAAATTTTTCTTGCATTCTTTTGAATCATCTGCTAGAATAGATTTGTTTGTAGGCCATAGCCTTTAATTTTCATTAAGGAGGTGCAATAGACATGGCTAGATGTGCGGTTTGCGACAAGGGAGCCCTGTTTGGAAAGCAGATTAGTCATTCCAGAAGTCAGGTTTCCGGCAGAGCCAACAGAATGTGGAAGTCGAACATTAAGTCCGTTAAGGTCAAGGTTAACGGCGGCGCAAAGAAGATGTATGTATGTACTTCTTGTTTAAGAGCCGGCAAGGTTGAGCGCGCTTAGTTAGATACCTGCATGGCGGAAATGAATATCAGGGATTTTGCAGGACCAGGTGTTTTGCAAGATCCCTTTTCGCGTTTCTGCGCACGGCAAAGAGGCGCGTCAGCCGCAGAAGAGACGGTAGCCGAGCAGCAGGAACAGGATAATCAGCAGGACTGCAAGCAGGGTACTGCGCAGGAAAAAGGTAATCAGCATTCCGACCGCAATCCAGATAAGAATAAAACCAAGAACTTTTCGCACAGGCAACACCAGAGACCGTTATTATTATATAGTATGCGGGTTTTCGGAGGCAGTTCTTGTTTTTTTGAAAAATAGGTTCACTTTTTGGAAAAAATGAGGTATACTAGAGTAGGTACATAGTCCGTAATAACGCAACGGGCAGAAGGAGGGTTATGATGAACGCTACGATGAATACGAATCTCGGTGATATTATGATTGAGAATGAGGTTATTGCAAAGTATGCCGGCTCTGCCGCCGTTGAGTGCTTCGGGGTGGTCGGGATGGCTGCCGTGAATGTAAGGGACGGTTTTGCAAAGCTTTTAAGGAGAGAGAGTCTGAGCAGGGGAGTGAATATCTCAGTAGCCGATAACAAAATTACGATAGATTTTCATATTGTTGTATCATACGGCGTCAGCATCTCCGCAGTTGCGGATAATTTAATCAGCAATGTGCGCTATAAGGTAGAGGAATTTTCCGGTCTTCCGGTGGAGAAAATAAATATCTATGTTGAGAGTGTCAGGGTAATTGATTAGAAAAAGTGCATCTTTGTGCATTAAGGAGGATGAATAGTTGAGTATGAAGACAATTGATGCGGCTATGGTTCAAAGATGTTTTCTTGCGGGCGCAAAACGCATCGAGGCAAATAAGGAATATATCAATGAGTTAAACGTGTTTCCGGTTCCGGACGGCGATACCGGTACGAATATGACGCTTACGATTATGTCCGCGGCAAAGGAAGTGAGCACGCTTGTCAATCCGACGATGGAGCAGGTCTGCAAGGCAATTTCCGGCGGTTCCCTGCGTGGTGCCAGAGGCAATTCCGGTGTGATTCTTTCCCAGCTTTTCCGCGGACTTTGCAAGGAGCTGCGGGAGTATCAGGGAATCAGCGTAACCGTATTTGCCGCTGCGTTTGAGCGTGCAGTGGAGACGGCATATAAGGCAGTTATGAAGCCGAAGGAAGGAACGATTCTGACGGTCGCCAGAGGCGGCGCAGAGCGTGCAAAGCAGCTGGCAGAGGAAGGCGAAGAGGATATTCTTTCGTTTACCGAGGAAGTGGTGCGTCACATGAAGGATGTCCTTGACATTACGCCGGAGCTGCTTCCGGTGTTAAAGGAGGCCGGTGTGGTGGATTCCGGCGGACAGGGGCTGCTTACCATTATGGAGGGCGTACTGGATGCCTTACAGGGGAAAGAGACGGACTTTACGATTCCGGTTTCCGGGTCTTCGGTAAAGAAGGCAGCCGGTGCGGCAAATGATGCAATCTCTACGGCAGATATTAAGTTCGGTTACTGCACGGAGTTTATCGTAATGGTAGAGAAGCCGTACGATGCGGCAGAGGAGGTAAGGTTCAAGTCCTATCTGGAGTCCATCGGGGATTCGATTGTGGTAGTTTCTGACGAGGATATCGTCAAGGTCCATGTGCATACCAATGACCCGGGACTTGCAATCCAGAAGGCGCTGACCTACGGCTCCCTTACGAAGATGAAGATTGACAATATGAGGGAAGAGCATAATGAACGCGTCATCCAGGGAGCTTCACAGATTGCAGAGAAGCAGGCAGAGGCGGCGCCGAGAAAGCCGGTTGGTTTTCTGGCAGTTTCCATCGGAGAAGGTCTGAACCAGATTTTTAAGGAAATCGGCGCGGACTATATCATCGAAGGGGGACAGACGATGAATCCGTCCACCGAGGATATGCTGAATGCGATTGCACAGGTCAATGCGGAGACGATTTTTATTCTGCCGAATAATTCCAACATTATTCTTGCGGCAGAACAGGCGGCGAAGCTGACGAAGGATAAAGAGATTGTGGTAGTTCCGTCAAAGAACATCCCGGAGGGAATTACGGCGATTATCAGCTATATGCCGGAGCGGTCTGTTGCCGAGAACAAGCAGCATATGACAGAGGAAATGCAAAAGGTAAAAACCGGACAGGTAACGTACGCAGTACGCGATACTTCGATGGACGGCAAGGAAATCAAAGCAGGGGATATCATGGGCATCGGCGATAAGAAGATCCATTCCGTCGGCAGTGATATTGCAGAGGTCACCTTTGAACTTCTGGAAAGCCTTTTGGACGATGAATCCGAGCTGGTAAGCCTGTATTACGGGCAGGAATGTTCCGAAGAGGCTGCACAGGCCCTTGCAGACCGGATAACAGAAGCGCATCCGGAGGTAGAGGTTGATGTGCATCTCGGGGGACAGCCAATTTACTATTATGTACTCTCGGTAGAGTAGTACGGAGAAGGGGCAATACACAATAGTGTTGTCATAAAAAAATTTAGGAGGATAAGGAAAAATGGAAAAGTCAAAGTTAGGAATCTCGGTCTGCCTGCTGGGAATGATTGTATTTCTTACCGGCTATCTGGGGATTACAGCCCTGGCGTTGGTAGCAGGCTATATTCTTCTCAAGGAGGAGAATGAGACACTGCGGAAGTATGCAGTTTATTCAATCGTAATTTACATTGTATTTATGCTGATATCATTGTGTCTCGGGGCACTGAGTACGGTGATTGACATCATTAACTTCAGAAGCTGGATGTATGGCAGTACGTTTTACAGTGTAATAAATGCGATTCTTTCCACAATCGGCAGTATTGTCAGCCTTGCAGAAAAGGCAGCATTTGGTCTGTTTGCTTTATGCGCACTGCTTGGCAAGCCTGTTAAGTTCGGAGCATTAGACAAGGTGATTGAAAAGCATATGTAATTTTTTAAAAGAACGAAAGGGGTTGCCGCAGAAACGCGCAGCCCTTTCTTATTGTGTAAGAAATGAGGAAAGGAGGCGCTATGAAGCAGACGGAGGATGTCCGGTGTATTAAAGGAATCGGTGCAAAGACGGCGGAGCTGCTGCAAAGGCTGGAGATTCGTACCGTGGGGGATTTGCTTTCCTATTACCCGCGCAGCTATGATACCTATGAGCTTCCGGTGCCGGTCGGGGAGGTCAGGGAGGGAGTGACGGTGACAATCGAGGCGTCGGTGATAAAGAGCGCCGATGTGACGAGATACCGGAACCTCCAGGTACTGACCTGTATCGTGCGCGACCCCTCGGGGACGCTTAAGCTTACCTGGTATAACCAGCCTTATATGAAAAACCAGCTGACAATGGGGACAAGGCATCTGTTCCGGGGCCGGATTGTGCGCAAAAAGGGAAGCCTTGTGATGGAGCAGCCGAAAAAGTATACAAGGGAGGAGTATCAGAGGCTTTTGCAGGTATTGCAGCCCGTCTACGGGCTGACGGAGGGCTTACATAATAAGACGCTGTCAAAGGCGGTAGCAGCCGCGCTTTCCTGCTGTGAGCCGGAGGAGGATTTTATCCCGGCACGGATTGCGAAGGCGCATAATCTGATTGCCCACCGGTATGCGGTGGAGGAGATTCATTTTCCGAAAAGCAGGGAAACGCTCGGCGAGGCAAGAAGGCGGCTGGTGTTTGAGGAGTTTTTCCGCTTCATGCTCCAGCTTTCCCATTACAAGGAGCAGAAAGGGAAAGAACAGAACCACTATCCGGTGCGGGAGACAAAGGCGTGCGGGCGGCTGATAGAGGAGCTTCCGTATGAGCTGACCAACGCACAGAAGCGGGTCTGGGAGGAGATTCAGGCGGACCTTGCCGGGGACGGGACGATGACAAGGCTTGTGCAGGGGGACGTCGGCTCCGGGAAAACGATACTTGCGATGCTGTCGCTGCTTGCAGCAGCGGAATGCGGCTATCAGGCGGCTCTGATGGCGCCTACGGAGGTACTGGCGCGTCAGCATATGGCAGAGGCGCTGCGCCTGTTTTCGGGCAGGGACATCACCTGTGTCCTTCTGACCGGCTCCATGACCGCGGCTCAGAAAAAAGAGGTAAGGGAGCAGATAAGGTCGGGGGAAGCGGATATTATCATCGGAACACAGACACTGTTCCAGGAGAAGGTGGAGTATTGCTCGCTCGGACTTGTGATTACAGACGAGCAGCACCGGTTCGGGGTGCGGCAGCGCGAGAAGTTCTCCGAAAAGGGGGGACATCCGCATATTCTGGTGATGAGCGCGACGCCGATACCGCGTACCCTTGCAATTATTTTATACGGCGACCTGGACATTTCGATTGTGGACGAGCTGCCAAAGGGCAGGAAGCCGGTAAAGAACTGTGTTGTCGGCACAGGCTACCGGGAGACTGCGTACCGCTTTATTGCAAAGCAGGTAGCAGCCGGACGGCAGGCGTATATTATCTGCGCTATGGTAGAAGAAAGCGATACGACCGATATTGAGAATGTTACGGACTATACGGAGCAGCTGCGGGAGGCGCTCGGCGGCGGAATCTGTGTCGAGTACCTGCACGGGAAGATGCCTGCCAGGGAAAAGACGGAACGGATGAACCGGTTTGCGGCAGGGGAAATCCAGGTACTGGTATCGACAACGGTAATCGAGGTCGGTGTCAATGTGCCGAACGCGACGGTGATGATGATAGAGAACGCAGAGCGCTTCGGACTGGCACAGCTCCATCAGCTGCGCGGCAGGGTCGGGCGCGGTGATGCGGAGTCGTACTGCATTATGATAAGCGCCTCGGACGCGCCGGAAACCATGGAACGGCTCGAAATCCTGAACCGCTCCAACGACGGCTTCTTTATTGCCGGAGAGGATTTGCGGCTGCGCGGACCGGGAGACCTGTTCGGCATACGGCAGAGCGGGGAATTTGAGTTTGCGGTTGCGGATATTTATGCAGACGCGGCAGTCCTGAAGGAAGTAAGTGAAACCGTAAAGGCACTTTCCGCAAAGGAGGCAGAAGAGCTGTACCGGCGGTGCTTCCAAGAAAAAACTGCCGAAGTCATCCGCGACATGGCAGAATCCATCTGACCCCCTTTTTAGGTTTGCGTATTTTTTAGTAATCTAAGAAAGTTCCGGCGTCGCAGAGTAGCTTCTTTTTGCATTTGTCCGAAGGACCGCAGCTTTTAGCGGAGCCGGAATCACCTCTTAGGGCTGGTTAGGCGCGAGGACGCCACCGAGCGGCTTAACAGCACTTAGAGGAAGTCTGGCGGAGCGTTTGCGCATGCAATAAAGAAGCTACTCTGCGATGCCGGAACTTTGCCCAGGTTTTAAAAATGCGGAACCGCAAGTTTTCCTTTTCTTTTTTGAAAAATGTGGTATACTTATTATGTGTGTACTGGAAAAGCAGAACAGAAAGGAGCGGTCCGATGCAGAAGTCATATACCAACCAGCAGTTAAGGCGTATTGCCGGAGATAATTACCAGCTGCTTTCGGATTACTGTGCCTTGCTGACCGCTGAGGGGTATTTTTCCAAGGCGGAGGAGATTTTATGCCTTTCCGTGGAGGAGGTGCTGGACTTGTATGTGCAGTCCCTTCTGGTGCAGTTTCTGGTATTTGGCAAGCGTCTGCATGCGGAGGAGGTTTTCTTTGCCGCAGGCGTGACAAGGCAGGACATGCTTGGTCTGAAGGAGGCGTGGGAAGCAGGGGATATGACGGAGGCCGTGACAAGGGCGGCAAAGTTTTTGGAGACACCGCCGATTCTTTTGCAGCTGTTCGGTCTGCGGGACCAGGAGAAGGAGAAGGGAGTCACGGGGCTTTTTTTTGATTCGCTGCTCAATATTATGATTTGCCTGGCGTATCTGAACCAGGTGAGGGACGGGCAGATTTCGAAGTTTATCAGCCTGTATTTTGATAAGGTTTCGGTTTTTTTGGAAAACAGACAGGAGGCATCCCGCACAGTGGACGGAAAGTACATATTCAAGAAGCTGTGCTCCGGAAGTCTTTCGGAGGGCTGTGCGCTTTTACGGGAAGCCGGAGAGGACTTTGCCTCCTATAAACGGAAGTATTTTTACTACAGACAGGGTGTCAGCGCCTTTGCGGCGGCAGATGCGGTGCAGGAGCAGAAGAGAGAGGAGGTGCCGGAGGCTTTGTCAGAGCTTCTGGCGGATGCGGCGGAGCCTCCCGCGGAGCGGAAGGAACCGGAAGCCGGGGACGAGCTTTCGCGGCTGACCGGGGAGCTGGAGCGCATGATAGGTTTACAGGAGGTCAAGGAAGAAATCCGGACGTTAGTGAATCTGATTAAGGTAAAGCGCATGCGGGAAAGGTACAATCTCCCGCAGATGAATATGTCCTATCATATGGTGTTTACCGGAAGCCCCGGCACGGGGAAAACCACGGTGGCGCGTCTGGTTGCCGGAATCTACCGGGAGCTTGGCATCTTAAGCAGGGGGACGCTGACCGAAACGGACCGTTCCGGGCTGGTGGCAGGCTATGTCGGGCAGACGGCGCTCAAGGTAAAGGAAGTAGTGGAGCGGGCGCTCGGCGGCGTTCTGTTCATTGACGAGGCATATGCCCTTGCGCCGGAGAATGCAAGCAATGATTTCGGGGCAGAGGCGGTCGATACCTTAGTGAAGCTGATGGAGGACCACCGGGATGACCTGGTGGTGATTGTCGCAGGCTATACGGAGGAGATGCAGCGGTTTTTAAAGGCAAACACGGGGCTGCACTCCCGTTTTAATAAATTTATTACGTTTTCCGATTATACGGATGAGGAGCTTTTGCTGATTCTGGATTCCATGGCAGCGGAGACAGGCTTCTGTCTGACCGAGGCGGCAAGGAAAAGGATTGCGGAGCGGCTTGCGGGGATGAGTGCCGGGGAAAAGAAAAGCTTCGGCAATGCGCGCGGAATCCGCAACCTGTTCGAGCGGCTCGTAAGCAATCAGGCAAACCGTATTATCGGCTATACATCCCAGTCGGTAAAGGATATTACAGTAATTACGGAAGAGGATGTTGTCCAGTAGAGGAGGAAACATGGAGAGCAGATTACAGGAGCGGATTTCGATTGTGATTCCCGTATACAATGAAGGGGCGCATATCAGGGAGTCGATGGCTCATGTAGAGCATATATGCAGGGAGGCTTCCATTCCCTATGAGCTGGTGCTGATTGACGACGGCTCGCGGGACAATTCCTGGGAGGAGCTCCGCCATATGGCAGAGGAGAATCCGGACATTACAGCGGTGCGGCTTTCCAGAAATTTCGGAAAGGAGCCGGCGCTATGTGCCGGGCTGGATATTGCGGCCGGTGCGGCAGTCCTTGTGATGGACGCGGATTTGCAGCATCCGCCGGAGTATATTCCGGAGATGGTGCGGCTCTGGCAGGAGGGTGCGGAGGTCGTCGAGGGCGTGAAGCGTTCCCGCGGGAAGGAGAAGCGCTCGTACCGTTTTTGTGCCAGACTGTTTTACGGGATGATAAGCAAGGCGACCGGCATTGATTTTGACAATGCCTCTGACTTTAAGCTCCTTGACAGGAAGGTAGTCGAGGCGATGAAGCAGATGCCGGAGCGTATGACGTTTTTCCGCGGGATGTCGGCATGGGTCGGCTTTGAGCGCCGCACGTTTGAGTTTGAGGTGGCGGAGCGGGTGGACGGAAAGTCCAAGTTTTCCCTGAAGCGTCTGGTTACGCTTGCGGTGACGGCAGTAACGTCGTATACGTCGGCGCCGTTACATTGTATTACGGTGCTGGGCTTTATTATGCTGCTTGGCGCGGCCCTGTTAGGAATCCAGACACTCTATATGAAGTTTGCGGGGCATGCGCAGGGCGGCTTTACCACGGTCATTCTGCTGCTGCTTTTTATCGGCAGCATGATTATGATCAGTCTCGGGATTATCGGACTGTATCTGATGAAAATATACCATGAAATCAAAGGGCGGCCTCGTTACCTGACTTCCCGGGTGATTCGTATGGGAGAGGAGGAAAAGCAGTAATGGGTGCTGTGTTGTTTCTGACAATTTCGGTTGTATTCGGCTATGCGGTGTGCGAGACGCTGCTTCCGGGTCTGAAAAGGGCGGGGGAAAGGACATTTGACGGACGGGAGCTTTCCCTGTCCTCCTATTTCCTGCGGGTGCCTGCATGGGTGCTTGCCGGACTGATTCCGCTTACCTGGGCGGCTTATCTTACTGCCTATGTGCTGAAGGTGTACGGCGGGAAGGAATACCCGCTTCTTCTGGCAGATATTCTTGTGATGTCCGTGGCGGCAGCTGTGTCCGCAGTGCTTCTTTTCTTTTTGTACCGGAGGAGAAAGAAGGAGCAGGAGCACTCCGGAGGCAGGAACCGGCTGACTGCCGGGGAATGGATTTTTCTGGCGTTGCTTCTCCTTCTGATTGTGCAGATGATGTTCCTGACGTTTTTCGTATCCAAGGGGCAGCTTTACGTCGGGCTTTCGGTGTTCAGTGATTTTGCGCCGCATATGGGAATGATACGTTCGTTTTCCTACGGGAACAATTTCCCTACGACGTATTCGCATTTTGCGGGCGAGGATATCCGGTATCATTTCCTGTTCCAGTTCCTTGCGGGGAATCTGGAGTTTTTAGGGTTGCGTCTGGATTTTGCGTTTAATCTTCCGAGTATTTTCGGGCTGCTTGCCTCCTGTATGCTGTTGTATGCGCTGGCCGTAAAGCTTTCGGGAAAGCGTGCGGTCGGCTATCTGACGACGCTGTTTTTCTTGTTCCGCAGCTCTCCGAGCTTCTTCCGGTTCCTGGCGGAGCTGCCGAAGGGGCAGATTATCGAGCGGCTGAGGATGCAGGCGGAGTTTATTTCCTATACGCAGAATGAGGGCTGGGGGCTCTGGAACCTGAATGTATACTGCAACCAGAGGCACTTTGCGTTTGCCATTGCGGTGATGCTTCTGGCGCTGCATTATTTTATGCCGTATGTCTATGCGATGGCGGAAAAGCTTAGCGGGGTGCGGGAGGAGCTTTCGCAGGGAAAGCATTCCGTACCGGAGAGGCTTCTGTTCTACGGTAGGACACTGTTCTTCTCCAAGGGTGCCTTCGGGGTAAAGCGCCCGGTTGTTTCGCTGTTTTTCGGCATTTTGCTTGGCGGGCTTGCCTTTTTTAACGGCTCTGTCCTGACAGCCGCCTGCGCCATGCTCTTTTTCATGGCGGCAGTTTCGGACCGGCGCCTGGACTATCTGATTACCGCGGGGACGGCGCTGGTGCTTTCCCTGGCAGAGTCGGCGCTGTTTGTGGAAGGCTCTGCGGTCTCCCCGTCGTATGTGTTTGGCTTCCTGGCGGAAAATAAGACGCTGTTCGGCGCCCTGGATTATATGTGGCAGCTGTGGGGAATCCTGCTGTTGTTCGTAGCAGGCTATCTTTTGTTCGGACGCGGCGTAAAGCGGTATCTGGTGTTTGTGTTTTCAGTGCCGCTGATTATGGCGTTTACGCTGTCCCTGACGGTGGACGTCACAGTCAATCATAAGTTTGTGATGCTGTCGGAGATGCTGCTTTCCCTGTTCCCGGCGCTGGTGCTGGCAGACCTGTGGGAAAGGCGCTGTACGTTTATGGAGCGCCGCCTTGCGGCAAGGCGGGTTGTGGCGGCAGTGCTGGTCGTGCTCCTGACGGTAACCGGCGTTTTCGAGTATCTGATTGTGCTGCGGAGGAACCAGCCGCAGAATAATCTGCTCTATCAGATGGACGACCCGCTGACGCTGTGGGTGAAGGAAAACGCGGACTCGGACGATATCATTCTTTCTTCCTGGTATCATCTGCACCGGGTTGTACTCGGCGGCGGCATGCTTTATTTCGGCTGGCCGTATTATGCATGGTCTGCAGGGTATGATACCCCTTACAGGGAGCAGCAGGTTGCCCTGATGTTTGAAGCAGAAACCGTACAGGAGCTGGATGCCCTCATCAAAGAAAATAAAATCCGCTATATCATTGTCGATAATGATGCCAGAAGCAACACCTCATACGAGGTGCGCGAGGATGTAATTGCGGCAGCATATCAAGCGGTCTATACGGAAGGAGAGGGAGACTGGAAGCTGACGGTATATGATACCGAACAGCCGGTTTCCTGATAACAGGAGAAGGAAATTATTTCGGAAGCGAAAGGAGAAGCTATGAAATTTGATTATGTAGTAGTAGGAGCCGGACTTGCCGGACTGACGGTGGCAGAGCGCATTGCGGAGGAGCTTGGGAAGACGGTGCTTGTAATTGAGAAACGCGGGCACATCGGCGGGAATGTGTATGATTCCTACAATGAGGCCGGCATCCTCATTCACAATTACGGGCCTCACATTTTCCATACCAACGATAAGGGCGTGTATGACTATTTAAGCCGGTTTACGAAGTGGAACGACTTCTGGCACCGGGTGCTGACGTATGTGGACGGGAACCTGATTCCGATGCCGATTACCGTGGAGACCGTAAACAAGCTCTATAACCTGAATTTAAGCACGTTTGAGGTGGAGGAGTTTTTCCGGAAGCATGCCGAGGATATCCCGGAGGTAAAGACGAGCCGTGATGTCGTGCTGAGCAAGGTCGGTGAGGAGATTTACCGGAAGTTTTTTGAGAATTACACGAAGAAGCAGTGGGGACTTGATCCGGCGGAGATTGATACCTCGGTAATTTCGCGGATTCCGGTCCGGACGAACCGCGACACCAGATATTTTGCGGACAAGTACCAGGGAATGCCGCGGCACGGTTATACGAAGATGTGTGAGAATATGGTAAAGAATCCGAAGATTAAGATTCTTTTGAATACCGACTACAAAGAGATTATCGGGGATTTAGAGTACGAGGCGCTGATTTATACCGGTCCGACGGATTACTTCTATGATTATAAATACGGGAAGATGGCGTACCGGAGCCTCCGCTTTGAGTTTGAGACCTTTGACTGTGATTCCTATCAGGAGGCGCCGGTCGTAAACTATCCGAACGACTATGATTTTACGAGAATTACGGAGTTTAAGAAGCTGACCTGGCAGAAGCATGATAAGACCACCATTTTGAAGGAGTTCCCGACCTCGGAGGGCGAGCCGTATTATCCGTTCCCGACTGCGGAGTATAAGGAGCAGTTTGCAAAGTACCGTGTCGAGATGGAGAAGGAAACCAACGTATTTTTCCTTGGCAGGCTGGCGGAGTACCGTTATTACAACATGGACGCCGTAGTGCGGAGTGCGCTGAACCTGTTTGAAGAAAAAATTGCAAAGCAGAGAACAAAGGAGTGAGCAGATGGATAAGTTATATATTGTAATTCCTGCCTACAATGAGCAGGAGACGATACAGAGCGTGATTGACGACTGGCATCCGGTTGCCGTAAGCTGCGGCGAGGATTCCCGTCTGGTGATTATCGACGACGGGAGCAAGGACAGTACCTACGCGATTTTAAAGGAGGCGGAAAAGAGCCATCCGCAGCTGATTGCGCTGACAAAGCCGAACGGCGGGCACGGCGCGACGCTGCTGTATGGTTATGATTATGCTCTTTCGCAGGGAGCGGATTATATCTTCCAGACGGACTCCGACGGGCAGACGAAGGCGGAGGAGTTTGCAGAGTTCTGGAAGCTGCGGCATAACTACGCAATGGTAATCGGCCACCGGAACAAGCGGGAGGACGGTATCTCGAGAATCTTTGTGACAAAGACGTTGAAGCTTGTCTGCTTCCTGTTCTTCCATGTTAAGCTGACTGATGCGAATACGCCGTTCCGTCTGATGAAGGCAGTCGAGTTAAAGAAGGTGCTGCCGCTGATTCCGAAGGATTATAACCTGTCGAACGTCGTGATTTCGGTGATTTTTGCCAAGAAAAAGCTTCCGGTCAAGTATATCCCGATTACGTTCCGGCCGAGACAGGGCGGCGTCAACTCCATTAATATGAAGCGTATTTTCAAAATTGGCAGGCAGGCGGTCGGCGATTTTATTAAAATCAACAAGGTCGTGAACCAGGCATGCCAGAAGGAGAAGAAATAGGCGCTTGCCGGAGTACGGAAAATTTATGAGAGAGTGTGAAGAAGCGTATGAATAAGAAGAAAATAAGTTTAGCGATACCGTTCGGGTGTCTTGCAGTAGTAGTGTTGGCTCTTGGCTGGTCGGTTGCAAAGAACCATCTGAAGGCGGACGATTTTGAACCCTTCGTCCGTTGGTTTGTGACCGTATTTTTTGTCGGAATCAGCTTTTATCCGCTGGCAGCCTGTCTGTTCCGGAGGTTTTCGGATAAGGGATACTTTTTCGGGAAGGTGCTTGGAATTGTTATCAGCGGCTGGCTTGTCTGGGTGCTGTCCTCGATTCACCTTGTAAAGTTTACCGCAGTCAGCTGCTATGTCATACTGGGACTCTGTGCAGTGGTGAATTACGGCCTTGCGGTGTATTTCTGCAGGAAGAAAAAAATCAGGCTCCTCGAGTTTTTCGGGCTTACGGACGGCTCTGCCGTACCGGCAAAGATACTTTGGTACGAGGCATTTTTCTTTGTGCTCTTCGCAGCGCTGACCTATTTAAAATGCTTTAATCCGGAGGCAAACGGGACAGAGCGCTTCATGGACTACGGGTTTATGACCAGTATGATGAAGTCTTCTTATATGCCGCCGGAGGATTTCTGGTTTTCCGGCACCTCGTTAAACTACTATTATCTCGGACAGTATTTTGCTACCTATCTTACGAAGCTTTCGGGTATCACGGTCAATTACGGATATAATCTGGCGCTGATGATGACCGCCTCGTTCTGTATGATACTGGTATATTCGCTTGTTTCCCGTATCTTTGAGGTATTTATGGGAGAGCGTACGGATGCTTTCCGGCAGCAGAAGAAGAGAACGATTGCGTCAGAGCCGTTTCTTGTGCAGGTGTTCTGCCGCATTGCGGGTATACTCTCCGGACTTGCGGTGACATTTGCAAGCTCCTGCCACTATTTTGTATATGCAAAGCTGGTGCCGGTAGTCCGGGAAATTCTTGGAATCGAGGGAGAGACCTCCTACTGGTTCCCGGATGCGACCCGGTACATCGGCTATCAGAGGGAAGGAACCGGAGATAAGACGATTCACGAGTTTCCGAGCTATTCGTTTGTGCTCGGGGACCTCCATGCCCATGTAACGAATATTATTTTTGTGTTGACGCTGCTTGCGGTACTTTTTGCGTGGCTGTTATACCGGAAGGAGCGCATGAAAAAGGCGGCCGGGGGCGTGCTGGAGCCGGTTGTTTATAAGGCGGAGCTTTTGCAGCCGCATATCATTGTGCTGAGCTTCTTTATCGGCATTTTCCAGATGACGAATTACTGGGATTTCCCGATTTACTTTGTTGTCTGCGGCGCTGTCATCTTAGTATCCAATGCGGTAATCTGCGGGTTTACGAAAAAGACCTTTCTGCTGACCGCGCTGCATGCGGCGGAGTTTATCGTCATTGCGTTTGTAACGGCGCTTATGTTTACCCTGCGGTTTGACAGTATGGCGGGCGGCATCGGCTTATGCAGTAAGCATACCGAGCTGTACCAGATGATTGTTGTCTGGGCGCTTCCTGTATTTATGGTGCTTGGTTATCTGGGTACACTGATTAAGGAAGAGAGAATAAGAAAGAAGGAGCGTCCGCAGCAGAACGAGCATCACAATCCGTTTTTTGCATGGCTTCAGAATCTGAAGGCTTCAGAGCTGTTTCTGATTATTTTAGGACTGTGTGCCATGGGTCTTGTGCTGCTGCCGGAGGTGGTCTATGTAGTGGACATATACGGCGGCGACTTCCAGAGGGCAAACACGATGTTCAAGCTGACCTATCAGGCGTTTATTTTGTTTGGTATCTGTATGGGGGCGTTAATTACCAGATATCTTTTGCTGCCGGGAAATGGAAAGCAGTTTGCCGCAGGGCTTGTCATGCTGTTTTTCCTGAATCAGAATCTCGGGTATTTCAAAACCTCCTGTGAGACATGGTTTGGCGATTATAAAGATGTCGGACGGTATAAAACGCTTGATGCAGGAGCGTACATTTATGATATTCATCCGGAGGATGCCAAGGCCATTGCCTGGATGAATGAAAACCTCGAGGGAAGGCCGGTCGTTTTGGAGGCAAACGGAGACAGCTATACGACCTATAACCGTGTGTCGGTACTGACCGGCTGTCCTACGGTGCTTGGCTGGCGTACCCATGAATGGCTCTGGAAGGATGATGTGAAATTGGTAGATGCGCGGGCAGCGGATATCAAAACGATTTATACCTGCGGCGACAGCGCAGAGGCACAGAGGCTTTTGGAAAAATACGATGTGGATTATCTGTATGTCGGGCGGCTTGAGAGGGAAAAATATATCAAGGAAGTTGCGCTTGATTATGATTATTTAAAATCACTCGGCGAGGTCGTGTATGAGGACCCGGAGGAAGCGTATTATCAGACGTTTCTTGTAAAAATAAAATAAAACACAACGAAGAAAAAGCGTATGAAGGAACAGGAAAGAACGGTGTAATCTTCCAGTGTAAGATTTCAAGGACGGCATATAATATCACCGTAATCGAGAGAGACGGACAGCAGAGATGCAGTGCGGGTATCAGAGATTACGAAACGAAACTTTTCAAACTGCCCGCACTGCGGGAGGTACGAGAAAGGAGTGAATGATATGTCTAAAGGTAGAAATCGTGTAGAAGTTCCGGAAGCAAGAGAGGCTATGGACCGTTTCAAGATGGAAGTTGCATCTGAAATCGGTGTACCGTTAAAGCAGGGTTATAACGGAGACTTAACCAGCGCACAGAACGGTTCTGTCGGCGGTGAGATGGTTCGCCAGATGATCAAGCGTCAGGAAGAGTCTATGTCCGGCAAGTAATAAGTAATAGGAATAAGAGAACAAAAAAGACCGGGGTCGTTACAAAAAGTAGCGGTCCCGGTTTTATTTTGAAAGCACAGCCGCCACGCCCGGAGCCGCGGCGCTCTCAAGAGCCCTTTTTCCTTTTTGAATTGCTAAAAAAATACGGAAACGTAAGAAAAAGGTTGCAATTCATTTCAAGATGCGATACACTAAAATAAGCTATATATGTTTTGATTGGAGGACGGGCCATGAGAGTGATTGCCGGTTCGAGACGGAGTATCCGGCTGATAAACGTAAAAGGCGAGCAGGTCCGCCCGACAACAGACCGGATAAAGGAAACACTGTTTAATATACTGCAGCCGTATCTGGCAGGGTGCAGCTTTTTGGATTTATTTTCCGGAAGCGGCGCCATCGGCATCGAGGCATTGAGCCGGGGAGCAAAAGAGGCGGTGCTCGTGGAGCGGGACAGGGAGGCGCTTGCATGTATCAGGACAAACCTGAAGGCAACGCACTTTGAGGACACGGCAGTGTTAAAGCAGGGAGATGTACTGGCGGTGCTCCGTACGATGCGGCATGCACCTTTTGATATTATTTTTATGGACCCGCCCTACAGGTCCGGAATCGAGGCGCAGGTGCTTTCTGCGTTAAATGCGTCTTCGCTTGTGGACGAGCATACCATTGTGATAATCGAAGCATCGGCAGATACCGACGCCGGCTTTGCAGAGGAACTGGGGTTCTCCGTCTATCGGGAAAAAAAGTACGGTTCCAATAAACATATATTTTTGGAAAAGGGGAAAGCATGAGAAAAGGAATTTATCCGGGAAGTTTTGACCCGGTGACACTGGGACACCTTGATATTATCCGCAGGGCGTCCGAACTGGTGGATGAGCTGGTGATTGCGGTTTTGCGCAACAATGCAAAAAAGAGCCTGTTTTCCGTGGAGGAGCGCATCGGGTTTCTGAAACAGGTGACGGCGGATATTCCGAGGGTCAGGGTGATTTCCTTCGGCGGGCTTTTAGTCGACTGCGCAGTAGAGTACGGTACGCACACGATTATCCGGGGGCTTCGTGCAGTGACCGATTTTGAGTATGAGCTGCAGTTAGCGCAGACCAATAAGCGTCTGCGGCCGGACATCGATACCGTGTTTCTGACGACGAACGTGGAGTATGCTTATTTGAGTTCCAGCGTAGTCAGGGAGATTGCGGGGTACGGCGGCGATATCAGCCACTTTGTGCCGGAGTGTATTATTGAGGATGTGTATAAAAAAGCAAAGCGAGGCGAGGAAGTATGAGTACAAAAAGAATTGAACAGCTGATAGAGGAGATTTTTGAATTTGTGGAAAGCTGTAAGGCATCTGCCTTTTCCGGTTCTAAGGTCATCGTGCCGAAGGAGGAGCTTTATGATCTGCTGGATGAGCTGCGTCTGAAGGTGCCGGAGGAAATCAAGCGTTGCCAGAAGATGATTGCAAACAGAGACGCGATTATTGCAGACGCCGAACATAAGGCTGTGGCGATTGAGCAGTCGGCAAGGCAGCAGGCGCAGATTCTGATTAACGAAAACGAGATTACGCAGGGGGCTTATTACCAGGCGAACGAGATGATGCGTCAGGCAACGGAGCAGAGGGATGCCATGCTGTCGCAGGCGACACAGGATGCCATGCAGATTACGCAGGGGGCGCTCAGCTATGCCAACGACATGCTTTCTAATGTAGAGCAGGTGCTTTCCTCTTCTTATGAAATTACAAAGAACCGTTCCGATGCAATGCTGGAAGCGCTGCGCCAGAACCTTGCGATTGTGACCGAGAACCGGAAGGAGCTGTTAGGCGGGATGGAGCCGCAGGGGGCAAAGCAGGTAAGCCAGCCGGGTGAACCACAGGCAGAGGACTTTGAATTTGATGAGGACATCTTTTTGAACCAGGTGGACGATGACGAGGAGTAAGGTGCTTCAAAGCCACAGGTAAAGAAACATTAACGCTGCGGAAATCAAGGCGGCAGCGGCCTTTGTCAGAAGATAGTGTGCAAACGGAAGTCTGCTTTCCGCAAGCACACTTTTTGTCTGTGCGGCAGCGGAAAGCCCTCCGAAGGTGACAAAGGCAGTAACCAGAGGAAAGAGGACGGTTTTTTTGAGCGGGAGCGCCGCCAGTGCCGTACACCCGGTAGTGATTTCCAGAAGCGAGCCGATGCAGGCACAAAGAAGAGAGGGAAGCGGCATTCTTGTAAGGAGCTCCGCAAGAACGGAAAAAAGGATAATGTAACCCCCGACTCTGGTAAGGACGGAAAATGCCTGCTCGATTGCAGCGTCTAACAGCAGGAAGGAGAAGGTAAAGCCTTTGGATGGAAGCTCTTCCGGAAGCTTGTTTTTTTCGCGACTGGCGGAGGAGATGGTATGCCGGGGACGCAGAAGTACGGCGGCGAGCATCGAGGAAAAGATAACAATGAAAAACAGCGGATAACGGAGGGATGGAGTATTTAATACCGAAACTGAAATATAGCCGAGCAAAAAAAGAGGGCTTGCATTGTTACACAAGGGAAGAAGGTACGTCCCTTCTTTTTTTGTCAGCTGTCCCTGCTCGACCAGAGAGGCAATTGTCTTTGCACCGACCGGAAGACCGGCAAGAAGTCCGATGACAATCGCGTAGCACCCCGGCGGGCTGCACCGGAACACGGGGGAAAGCAGAGGAGACAGGCGGCGCGCGAGACTATCGGAAAGTCCCGTGGATAAAAAGAGGGTAGATAAAATCAAAAAGGGAAGCAGGCTTGGCAGTACCTGATTGAACCAGAGAAGAAGCCCGTTTTTTGCGCCGGACAGCGCCGGAGCCGGAAAAAGTAAAAGCAGGCACAGAAAAATCAGCATTCCTCCTTTGAGAAGGAGGGTACGCACAGAAAAGGAAGAAGTCATAACTGCCTCACCCGGAGGTTGTATTTGTGATAATATATGAAAAGTCATCCGGCAAAAGAACGCCGTATTTCTGACAGGCAGCCCGGTTGTAGCAGTCTGCCGCGGCAATATCGAAGGAAAGCAGCTCGTTTTCCGTCTCAGTGCAGCGTGTTTTTTTCTGGGCAAGCTTTGTGAGAACCGGAAGCGAGGCAGTCGTTTTCATATGATGCAAAAGCGGCAATGCAGCTTTACGGAAGCCGAGAATCCGTGCATAGCCGGTGTCCTCCCTGCGGAAACGCTCCAGGGCATCCTTCCGGACGCGGAACAGAGTATGGAGCAGGCACCGCTCAATGCGCGTGCGGGTGTATTGCTTCGTTTTGATGTATTCGAGGAATGCCTCATAGGAGCATGCCGGAAAGCGTGCGGAAAGCCTTGCCGCAAGTTCCGGGGAGACATCCGCATAGGAGGAAAGCTCTCCTGTGGCGGCGGAGGCATCGACGGCGGCGCGGTACAGCAAGAGGAAGTCCTCTGCAAAAAGAGGGGCATACGGCTTGCGGCGCAGGAGAGCTGCCGCTGGTGCCGGGAGCCCGGAAAGAAATTCCTCCGGGAAGGAGTCACCGGGGGTCAGCAGGGTGCGCAGGGCAGAGGCCGAGGAAAAGCCCGTGGCGGAAAGGCTGGTATCATGGTAGCCGGAGCCGCTCCGGACGATGGAAAAGGGGCGGATGGAGCTGTTTCTGCGATGCAGCGCCTTGCAGTATTCCAGTGCAAGCAGGGCATTCGGGGAGGAGAGCAGGGAAAGTGCGTCCTCCGGCAGAAAAGCACGGGCGGCAGAAAGCCTTGCCGCGGGAAAGGTAAGCCCTGTGCGGAGCCCTTCCTTTAAGGCGGTGCGGTAGGCAGACGGTTCCTCGCAGAGAAACGCGGCGGTTTCGGTCAAAAGGGAAACCGGCACTGCTGTTTCTGTGCCAAAGCACAGGCTCCCCACGACACCGAGCCTGTCTAAAATGGAAACGGCTCCTGTCGCAAAGTATTCCGCGCTTCCCGTGGCATAGCAGAACGGCAGCTCTAAAACGACGTCCGCGCCGCAGGAAAGGGCGCATTCGGCACGGGTAAACTTATCCAGACATGCAGGGATTCCCCGCTGTGTGAAGTCGCCGCTCATAATGGCAATCACATAGTCCGCGCCGGTAAGGCGTCTTGTTTCTTCCATATGGTACTGGTGCCCCTTGTGAAAGGGATTGTATTCCACGATAATTCCAGCAGCGTTCAAGACAGCTCCTCCTTTCAGCCGGCGCAGGCAGCGCCTGCAGATGCGGCATAGCTCCTGTGTCGCGTGTTACGGACGCAGGTGTCTGTAAAAATAGATGGCAAGCTGGGTACGGTCCCGGACGCCGATCTTTTCCAGAATACCGCTTATATAATTGCGCACCGTTCCCTCCGAAAGAAACAGCGACAGGGCAATTTCCTTATTGTTTAAGCCCTCTGCGACAAGGCGCATGATTTCAAACTCCTTTTCGGTCAGCGGAAGCGCTCCGGCGTCCGGCTTCGGAGAGGTGGAAAGAATATCCGGAATCTTCCGGATGACCTCGTTTCCGAAGACATTCTGCCCCTTGCAGACTGCATGAAGAGCCGGAACAATGCTTTCGAAGTCCTGCTTCAGAAGATACCCCTTAGCACCGAGGCGGAGCGCGCGGATAATATACTCATCATCGGAAAAGGTAGTCAGAAACAGAATTCTGGCGCCGGAGTCCGCGGAAAGGATTTCCGCTGCCGCGTCCAGTCCGTTCACCCCCTCCATCCGGATATCCATTAGGAGAATGTCGGGGTGGTACTTCCGATACAGGGCCGGTGCCTCTGCACCGCTTGTCCCAAGGGCGGCAACCGAAATATCCGGCTCCGCCTCCAATATGGTTTTTAACGAGATTCCGACCAGCCGGTCATCATCAACAATTAAGACATTCATAGAGCTACCTCCGTAGGATTGGTCTGTCTGGCAGGAGAATCAGGGGGCTGCCGCACGAAGCGCAGCGGCTTAGCTCTCCTTCGGGACAGACACAAAAATATGAAATCCGTTTTGTACGGAAAAGCGGATGCTCCCGTTCAGGGAAGCCACCCGGACACGCATGTTTTCAAGACCCATGCCGGAGCCCTCCTCCGGCAGTGCGGCATCCCTCCCGTTATCAGCGATGGAAAGGCGGTAAAGCGAGGTATATTCCTTCATGCTGACGCGGATGGTATCCGCGCTGCTGTGCTTTACAATGTTGGAAAGCGCTTCCTTCGTAATCATAAAAAAGCAGTGCATTACAGGAACCGGAACCTCGGGAGAAATGTCGTATTCAAAGGAGGTATGGTAGCCCGGGCAGGAGGACAGAAGGTGCCTTGTGGAAATCTCCAGGTCCATGGCATCGTCCCGCAGGTCGTGCACACTGTTCCGGATGCCTTCCATGGCGTCATCAAGGCTGTCCTTCAGTAAAAGCAGGGACTCGTCCTGCTTGTTTATGGCAAGCATTGCGCCGACCTGCAGCAGAGAGCGGGAAAGAAGGTGGCCTACATTGTCGTGGATTTCCCTTGCAATACGCGTGCGCTCCTGCAGCGTAGCAATTTTTATCCTGGCATCCTGATTTTCTATCAGCGTCAGTGTCTGCTCCCGCAGGGAGAGCTGTTCCTCCTTATCGGTGTCGCGCAGCCGTATCAGGTTTCCGGAAAGTCTTTCTGTTTGCCGCTGTCTGTCGCCGAGCAGCAGGGAAAGGAAAAATAAAAGTAGCAGAAGGACAGAGTCTGCAGAGGGTTCCTGAAAAAACGGAGAAGTCACAGCGGGCAGGATGGCAGCCAGAAACAACGGCGTCCTGCGTCTTACGGCAAGCGGATAAGCAAACGCCGGAAGAAAGAAAAGCAGCTCCGGGAAAAAGAACGCCGGAACAACGCCCAGAAAGAAAGCGGCGTAGGAAAACCACGGAAAATCCAGCAGCTCGTCCAGCGCAAGCACAGTCAGGACATATAAAAACAAAATAACCGGCGGCAGGGAAAAGGAGGAAAAAGAGGAAAGAAGCAGAATAAGACCGCAGAATAAAAAAACAAGCTTATCCAAAACCGGCATCCTCCGGCCCTCCTTTCCGCGTAAAAACCGCACAATAACTAAAACAATAGACAATATTCCAGTCAATACTATAATAGTGTAGCACACATTGTCTTTAAAGAAAAGGTAAAAGAACCTTGAATTTCTGCATTTTTTCAGCGACCTTGGAAGTCCCGGCAGCTGTACGGCACCCTGTGTTTGCATTTGTCCGAAGGACCCAGGTTTAGCGCAGCCGGAATCACCTCTTAGTGCCGCTTAGGCGCGAGGACGCTCCCGAGCGGCTTAGCGGCATTTAGAGGAAGTCCGGTGAAGCGTTTGCGCATGCAAACACAGGGTACCGTACAGCTGCCGGGACATAAGGGAGCCTGCAAAAGAGGGAAATTCAAGAAAAACAAAATGACATTTGTCACAAAAGCTTTTTACATACGGCACTGGAAAAGAGACGGGATTTCTGTTATTTTCTAAGTAGAACAGCAAAAAGGAGAGGAGATTCCATGAGTACGGTTGTAAAAATTGAAAATCTGGTAAAGCGTTACGCAGAGCTTGTGGCGGTAGACCATATGAATCTTTCCATAGAAGAGGGGGAGGTGTTCGGGCTTTTAGGACCGAACGGAAGCGGAAAGTCCACGATTATCAGCTGCCTTCTGGCACTGACGCACTTTGATAAAGGGAAAATCACGGTTTTCGGGGAGCCGATGCGTGCAGATAATTATGCGGTAAAGAGCAGGATTGGCGTAGTGCTGCAGAATGTGGCGGTCTTTGAGGAGTTGACGGTGCAGGAAAATATCGATTATTTCTGCAGCCTGTATATTAAGGATAAGAAAAGACGCAAGCCGCTTGTCGAGGAGGCAGTTGCCTTTGTAGGGCTGGAGGACTTTGTAAGGTTTTACCCGAAAAAGCTTTCAGGCGGTCTGTTGCGCCGTTTAAACATTGCGTGTGGTATTGCCCATAAGCCGGAACTCATCATCTTTGACGAACCGACGGTTGCGGTGGACCCGCAGAGCCGGAACCGGATTTTAGAGGGAATCCAGGAATTAAACCGGCAGGGGGCAACCGTAATTTACACTTCGCACTATATGGAAGAGGTAGAACAGCTTTGCTCGCGGATTGCAATTATTGATAAGGGGCAGACGGTGGCAATCGGAAGCAAGGAGGAGCTAAAGAGCATGATCCAGACCGGGGAGACCATCCGGGTCGAGGTGCCGGAGCTTACGGAGGAAAGGCTTGCAGGCATACGGAAGCTTCCGAATGTGTTTTTGGCAGAGTATAAGGAAGGGCTTGTGACGGTTAAATGCAGCGGCGGCAGACATAACGTGCTGCATGTGCTGGAGTATTTAAACAACGCCGGGATTTCGTTTGACCGGGTATTTGCCGAGCAGCCGACGTTAAACGACGTGTTCCTTGAGATTACCGGCAGGGAACTCAGGGATGAAGCAAAGTAGGAGGGAAAAGCATGATACATTATATTTACCGGGTAAAGCGACTGCTCCGCAACAGAATCCTGTTTTTCTGGTCCATTATTTTTCCGATGGTGCTTGCCGCGTTTTTCAAGATGGCATTTTCCTCGATTACGGAAAAGGACTGGGCGTTTGAAACGATTCCGGTTGCGGTAGCGGCGCAGGACGGGACGGAGCAGGACGGGATGCTGGTTTCCTTCCTTGCGGAAATGGAAAATGAGGGTACGGTATTTTTTGAGGTCACCGAGGCAGGGCGCGCTGAGGCGGAGGCGCTGCTGCAGGAAGGACGTGTCGCGGCAGTCATCCTGACCGGGGAGGAGCCTTGTGTCCTTCTCAGGGAGAACGGCTTGTCTGCCACGGTTGTAAAGACGGTGCTGGACGGATATCTGCAGAGCCGGGAAATCTTTACGGATGCGGCGGCAAACGGGAAGCTTGAGGAGGCAGCGCTGACATTTGCCACGGAGGTGAAGACGCTTTCCGTAAGGGAGTTCAAGGGAGCCAGTAAGGACCCGATGATCCAGTATTTTCAGGCGTTGCTTGCTATGGCAAGTCTTTACGGCGCCATGTACGGTCTGACGAATGCGAAGGAGCTGAACCCGGGGCTGTCGGCGGAGGCGGCAAGACGTATTGCTGCACCGGTTCCGCGCCTGTCTACGGCAGTAACGGATCTGGCGGCGGCATTTACCATCCAGTATCTGCAGTTTCTGATTCTGATTGCCTATTTCCTGCTGATTCTGCGTATCGACTTTGGCAGGATAAGCGGCTGGCTGTTTCTTGCGGGCGCCGTTCACAGCCTGCTCGGCGTATCCATCGGATATTTTATCGGCTGCGCTGTAAGAAAAAAGCAGAACGTACAGCAGGCGCTTATGTTATCGTCGGTAATGTTAAGCAGTTTTCTGGCGGGACTGATGGTAGGGAACATAAGAATCGAAATCGAACTGGCAGTGCCGTGGCTCAACCGGGTCAATCCGGCAACGCTGATTGCAAACTCGCTGCATGCGCTTTGTATTATGGGAGATATGAAGCAGTACGCATTCTGTATGGCAGGGATGCTTTTATGGTGTGCCGTATTATTCGGTGGCAGTGTAGCAGCGCTTGCGCTGCATCAGAGCTATGAGAGAAGGGGGATAAAAGGCGTATGAGAATCGTATTAAAGGTTGCGAAAAAGGCGCTCCCGTCCGCGTTTATTTATTTTGCCATTTTTCTTGTCCTGCTGATTGTATTTTCCCAGAATGCCGGGAAGGAGCGGGAAACAGTGTTCCGGGCTTCCGAGATGAGTCTTGTAATACAGGATGAGGACGCCGGTGTACTCTCCGGTGCGCTTTGTGCGTATCTCTCAAGGGATAATAAGATATCCGGGGAAATGGACGAGGCACTGCTGTCGGAGATGCTGTTTTATGGAAAAACGGACTATGTGCTTTTTATAAAGGACGGATTTGAGGAAGGCTTACTGGCAGGGAATACGGATACTTTGTTAGAGCGCCAGAGCATCAAGGCGAATGTGGCGTTTCTGGACCAGAAAATAGAGCTGTTTTTCCGGTATGTACATGCGGAGCTTGCCATGGGAAAGAGTATGGAGGAGGCTTGCAGGGCGGTGCTTTCCCTCTGTGAACGGCAGGCGGGGACAGCCTTTACGGAGGGGGCGGAAGGAGCCTCTGAAATGGCGGCAGGGTATTACTTTTTCACCTATTTAAGCTATATCCTGCCGTGTGTCCTGATTATGGTGCTGGGACCGATTCTGCATGCCTTTTACAAAAAGGATATAAAAATGCGGACAGACTGCGGCACGGTCAGCGCAAGACGTCAGAATCTCAGGATTATCGGCGGCATTTCGTTGGTTGCGCTGCTGTTCTGGGGACTTCTCATCCTACTGGGAGTTTTGCTGTACCGGAAGGATTTTACGGTGGTTTCCTTTTGTTTCGGTGCGGGGAACAGCTTCCTGCTTCTGCTCGTATCGGTCGCCATTTCCTCGACTGTCGGTATCTTTGTAAGAGGAGACGATGCGCTAAACGGCGCCAGCAATTTAATCAGCATGGGCATGGCGTTTCTGTGCGGCGTGTTCGTGCCGGGAGAGCTTCTCCCGGACTATGTGCATAAAATAGCGGAGTTTCTTCCGGTAAGCTGGTACATGAAAAACGTAAAGCTGTTGTTTGAAGAGGGAGGTGTCATAGAAAAATCAGACATTTTTTTCAAAAACGGCGCGGTGATTTTCAGCTTTGCCGTAGCGTTTTTCTTTATTGCACTGGCATCGGTGAAGAAAAGGAAGGCGGTATAGAAGGGCTGCGCGCCAACGGATAAAGTAAGATGTTCCAGACGGGGGATTCGTGATAAAATGATTTCCCCGTCTTTACATTTGCCCCAAAAAGAGTTATAATAGAAAAGCAAATCTGTTGTGATAAAACAGCAGAGGCTCTGTGAATAGAGCGATATGCGGGAAAAGGACGGAAAGGACGGTGGAAGCCGTGAAAAGGAGAAGCTGCATAGGTGTTTTATTCGGCGTCTGCGCTCTGACGCTGTTCGGTGGCTGCTATGAGCCGTTGGAAATTACGGATCAGGAGTTGGGGATAGTAGCGGAGTATGCCGCCAGGGTTCTGGTCGAACACGGGACGCAGACAAAGGAAGCACTGCTTGACCGGGCAGAGCAGGAGGAAGCGCTGAGATTATCGGCAACGCCGACACCGCGTCCGACGCCGGTAGTGACAGTTCCACCGGGAAAGGAAGAAAATCCGGGAGCAGATGTGACAAAGAAGCCGGATGCTACGCCGGTTCCGGACAATACCGAGCACACTATGCAGGAGCTGACCGGCATTATGGCAAAGGAGGACTTCTTTTTCAGCTATACCGGGTATACGACTGCTTCTGTCTATCAGGGCGAAGGAGAGCTGTTTGCTTCTGCGGAGAACGGAAAACAGCTTATTGTGCTGGAGTTTGATATAACAAACCAGTCTGACGGGACAGCAGCGCTTAGCCTGAATCATGGAGCTTCCAAAGAGTTTTCTTACATACTGCATGCCGGAAAGACCTCTGTAAGACCTAGTCTGACCTTGCTTCAGGAGGACTTATACACTTCATACGAGGCAGAGTATGCTGCCGGTGAAACGAAAAAGGGCGTGCTGGTATTTGAGTGTCCGAAAGAAGATGTGGACAGTATGACGCTTACCGTCCAGAAGAAGGTAGACGGAAAGAATGAGTCCGTTCTGATTAAAATAAAGTAGCCGGAGAAAAGGTGCGCTTTTTGGCAGGCGTCAGCCGGGGTTCAGGCGTACAGCGGAAACAATCAGAGGTACAGAAGCATTTTAGGAAAAAGAAGAGATTAGTTTTTGAAACTTTTTTCAAAAAGAGAGAAAATGTTTGATTTTTCTACGAATTTGAAGTATAATAGGCACATAAAGTATGAATCGGAGCAGCCAAGAAACGGAGGTAGTACATATGGAAACGGGAATTTTATTAGAGAGCGGAACAAATGAGCTGGAGATACTGGAATTCCGTATCGGGAACAATTATTACGGCATTAATGTTGCAAAAATAAAGGAAATTATCCAATATAAGGAACCGACGCCGATTCCAAACTCTCATCCATGCATTGAAGGTATTTTTATGCCGCGTGACGAAATCATTACAGTCATAAATCTGGCAGAAAATCTGAATATGCCGCCTTCCGCCGACCCGGCCAAGGATATGTATATTATTACAAATTTTAATAAGTTAAACATAGGTTTTCATGTACATAGTGTTGTCGGTATTACGCGTGTGTCGTGGGCGGATATTACGAAGCCGGATTCGACGTTAAACGGAAACGGCGCAAGTGTGGCTACCGGTATTATCAAGCTGGAGGGCAGGCTTGTCGTGGTTCTTGACTTTGAGAAAATCGTCCAGGATATCAGCCCGGAGACAGGTCTGAAGGTTTCGGATATCGACCATCTCGGAGAGAGGGAACGTAATACGGCTCCGATTCTGATTGCGGAAGACTCTGCACTGTTAGGCAAGCTGATTTGTGACAGTCTGGAAAAGGCAGGCTATACCAATCTGACAGTGACGATGAACGGTCAGGAGGCATGGGATAAGCTGAACGAGTATGTGCAGGAGGGAGACTTAGACCAGAAGGTTAAGCTGGTGATTACCGATATTGAAATGCCGCAGATGGACGGACACCGTCTGACAAAGCTGATTAAGGATTCTGCGGAGTTTTCCCATATTCCGGTAATGATTTTCTCATCCCTGGTAAATGATGAGATGAGAAGAAAGGGCGAGGCGCTCGGTGCAGATGCACAGCTTTCCAAGCCGGAAATCGGAAATCTTGTGGCAGAAATCGATAAGATATTGTGGAAGTAGGATTCTACCGGAGAGGTGCAGTATATGGCAAAGTGCAGGGAATGTGGAGCGGAGATTCCTGAAGGAGAGGAATACTGTGAGAACTGTTTTGGCAAATTGAATACTGTAAAAGACTCAGAGTCATATCTTGACAGCTTATTGAATGCGGTTATGACAGAGGAGCCGGAGCGGAGAGAGGTTGTTTTTCGGAAGAAAAAGAATAACCCCTCTGTTTCGGCGTCTCCAAAAGAAGAAGCAGTTCCTGTAGAGGAGGTTCCTGTGCCGGAGGAAGAAGCAGTTCCCGTACCGGAGCCAGCGGAAGAAATGCCTGTACCGGAGGAAGAGGAGCCTTTTAAGCTTTTCGGGGCGGAACCGGAGGAAGAGACGGCAGTACCGGAGGACGAGGATTTTTTCAAGCTTCCTGGGACAGAGCCGGCAGAAGAAATAGCAGTGCCGGAGGACGAGGATCTTTTTAAGCTTCCTGGGACAGAGCCAGTAGAAGAAATGCCTGTACCAGAGGATGAGGATTCTTTTGTGCCTTTTGAAACGGAGCCGGCAGAGGAAGAAGCCGTTTCCGGACCGGAGCCAGCAGAGGAGACTGTTTTGCCGGATTCGGCAGAAGCTGCTTCCGGGGCGGAGCAGATGGCTGCAGAGAATGACAAAGAGACGAAAGAGGAGCTTCCGGAATTGAAAAATTATAGTATTTTTGATGAAATAGACGAGTCAGATATCTCGCGTATGTTCGGAGGAGATTTGCCGGAGGAATCCGGTGAAGCCGCAAAGGGAAAGGAAATGCTTGTTTCCCCGGAGGAAGAACCGGAGCCTGTGCTTTTTCCGGAGGAGGTTCCGGAAGAGGAAGAAGAGCAGGAAGCTTTTCTGACAGAGGAACCGGAGGAAAGAGAAGAAGCAGAGCCGTCGGAGAAAGTGGAGTTCAGTGATTTTGCCGATTTGTTTGCAGGCGGCGGGGAGAGCGAAATGGACATTCAGAATGATGATGAGATAGAAGAGACCGGAGCTGATGCAGATGACGGACTGGAGTCCCTGCTTTCAGGTCTGGACAAAGTGCATGAGACAGAGGATGAGTCTGGTGATACGTCCGGTGGGTTAGAGCCGGATTTGGAGCAGTTTCTTGCCGGATTCGGAGACGAAGGGGACGGTCTGTTTACGCTTGACGCAGAGCCGGAGGAAGAAGAGGAGCTTTTGAAGGACGGGGCGGATGATACCGCCGGGGCGGCTGCGCCGGAGAGCCCGAAAAAGCAGGAGGACCAGAGCGGAGAGCAGAAGGCGGCCGGAAAGAAGAAAAAAGAAAAGAAAAAGAAAGAAAAGAAGGAAAAACAGGGACGTATCGGAGCACTGTATCACAGGCTGTTTGATAATGTGAAGGTCGACCCTTCTAAAATAAAGCCGCAGCCGACCAAGGAAGAGATTGAGGCAAAGAAGAAGGCGGCGCAGGAAGCAAAGGAACGCTCGAAAGAGGAAAAAGAAGCGCTGTTAGCGGAGAAAAAGGAGCAGGAGCGTCAGGAAAAGGCGGAAAAGCAGCGGAAGGCAAAAGAGGCAAAGGCAGAGAAAAAGGAGAAAAAGCTGCAGGAAGCCAAGCTTCTTTTGCAGGAAATGGAGAATACCCGCATCAACCGTGCCGGGGCTGCGATTGTGTTTATTTTCTTTGCGATGATAGCAGTCGTAATTCTCTTTGGAACCGACATTTTCTCCTATTCGCTCAGCATTCAGAATGCGGCGTCAGAGTTTGAACGTGACGAGTATACGCGTGCTTATGATGAAATTTATGGTTTGGATGTTAAGGATGAGGACATTGTTTTATATGACCGTATTATGACGGTAATGTATGTGCAGAAGCATCTGAACTCCTACTATAATTACTACGAAATGAAGGATTACCCGAATGCACTGCATTCTCTGTTAAAGGGTCTGCAGCGGTATGAGAAGTACATTGACCTTGCGGTGGAGCTTGAAATTGACGCCGACCTGGACTCTGTCCGGAACTCGATTCTGACGGAAATCAGCGCAAGCTTTTCCATGTCGGAGCAGGAGGCAATGTCGATTATCCAGTCGGCTTCCCAGTTAGAATACAGCATCAAAGTATACGATGCAGTGGAAAAAGCAGAATAGAAAAGGCGGTTTGCCGGGGCAGGTCTCCGGCAGCTGTTTTTTATTTCATGGGGAGCACTGTACTGCGTCAGTGCATGAAGGTGCCTCCCTGTGTTCAGGAGGGGCTATGATAGCAATTATTGATTACGATGCCGGAAATTTGAAAAGCGTGGAAAAGGCGCTGGTAAGGACAGGTGCGGAGCCGGTTGTTACAAGGGATGCCGCAGTAATCGGGCGTGCGGATAAGGTGATTCTGCCGGGAGTCGGGGCGTTTGGCGAAGCAATGGAGAAGCTGAAGAGGTTCCGTCTGATTGACCCGGTTTACAAGGCAATTGAGCAGGGAAAACCGTTTCTCGGTATCTGTCTCGGACAGCAGCTTTTGTTTGAATACAGCGAGGAGAAGGAAGGCTGTGAGGGGCTTTCCATATTAAAGGGCGGAATCAGGCGGATTCCGGAAGCCCCGGGGCTGAAGGTGCCGCATATCGGCTGGAACTCCTTAAAGGTAAAGGAAGGGGCGTCGCTGTTTCACGGACTGCCTGCAGAGCCGTATGTTTATTTTGTGCATTCTTATTATCTGCAGGCGGAGGACGAGGAAATCGTGGCGGCAACGACGGAATATGGCGTTACCGTGCATGCTTCGGTAGAGAAGGGGAATGTATTTGCCTGTCAGTTCCATCCGGAGAAGAGCAGTGAAGCCGGGCTTGCCATTTTGAAAAATTTTGTTGAACTATAAGGAGGACACAGATGTTTACAAAGCGCATTATTCCGTGTCTGGATGTCCATAACGGCAGAGTGGTAAAGGGAATTAATTTTGTGAATCTGAGAGATGCGGGCGACCCGGTAGAGGTCGGCGCCGCCTATGATGCAGCGGGAGCCGATGAGCTGGTATTTCTGGATATTACGGCGTCCTCGGATGCGCGTGCCATCAAGCTCGATATGGTCCGCCGTGTAGCGGAGCGGGTGTTTATCCCGTTTACGGTCGGAGGTGGTATCCGTACGGTGGAGGACTTTAAGGAAATCCTCCGGGAAGGTGCCGATAAGATTGCAATCAATACCGCGGCAATTCTGAACCCGCGCCTGATTTCCGATGCCGCGGAGAAGTTCGGCAGCCAGTGCGTGGTAGTAGCAATTGATGCAAAAAGAAGAGCAGACGGTTCGGGCTGGAACATCTACAAAAACGGCGGCAGGGTCGATATGGGAATGGATGCGGTCGAATGGGCAGTAAAGGCGCACAGTCTGGGTGCCGGAGAGTTCCTTGTGACAAGTATGGACAGAGACGGAACAAAGGACGGATATGATCTGGAGCTGACAAGACAGATTGCGGAAGCAGTTTCGGTGCCGGTCATTGCTTCCGGCGGTGCCGGGACAAAGGAGCACTTTTATGACGCGCTGACTGCGGGCGGAGCAGACGCTGCACTTGCCGCATCCCTGTTCCACTATAAAGAGCTTGAAATCAGCGAGGTAAAAGAGTATCTGCGCAGCAGGGGTATCAGCGTCCGCCTGTAGTTTTCCTGCTGTCCGGCGGAAGAGAGGCATGCGGCGTATTGGCAGCTTTAGCAGAACTGGTTCGTGTTGCTGTCATAATGATAGCCGATGCCTGTTAAAGTGAGGACAAGCTCCGCTTCATCGATATCAAGCGCGCGGCAGAGGTCGGCGAGGCTGCTGTAATTGTCCCTCAGCTCAGTATTGACATAGCTTAAAAGAATTACGGGGTCTTTTGGTAACTTCAAGAGAGGCTCCTTTCTGCGTAAAGCGGATGGATTTGCGTATAGTATAATTGGTAAAGAATAAAGGAACTACGAGGACACGGCAGCGTAGTCCTGTCATATGTCGATTGTAGCACAGTGGAAGAAGAAAGTAAACAGAAAGGAAATAAAATGGAGCTTGCTAAGATTCTTGCCAATCAGGTTATTGTAATGTTCCTGCTGCTTGCAGCAGGAATCATTTTGTATAAAATTAAGATGATAACAGAGGAAGGAAACCGCCAGCTGACAAACGTGGTGCTTTATGTGGTTACGCCTCTTCTGATTCTGAACACCTACAGTATGGAGTATGATGCGGCGGTTACAAAAAATATGCTGCTTGGCTTTCTGCTTTCTGCAGTCAGCATTGTTCTTGCAATTCTTGTATCGAATATCCTGCGAATCAAAGGGAAAAAGGAAAGCCTTTCTACGGAGCGCTTCACCGTCATTTTTACAAACTGCGGGTTTATGGGAATACCGCTGGCAGAGGCAGTGTTTGGAAGCATCGGCGTTGTGTATTGTACGACCTATCTGACGATGTTTAATCTGTTTGTATGGACCTACGGGCTTGTGCTGATGCGCGGGAAAAGTGCCGGAAAGCAGACGCTTTTGTCACGCATAAAGCCGTTCCTCACTCCGACCATGCTCTGTATTGCACTCGGGCTTTTCGTTTATTTTCTGCGGATTCCGCTGCCGGGGCAGCTAAAGTCGGCAGTAGCTTATATTGCTTCCATGAATACGCCTCTTGCGATGATTGTATCCGGCGTTTATATTGCAAAAAGTGATATTTTTGCTGCGCTGCGCCACGGTAGGGTTTATGTAGTCAGTGCGGTAAAGTGCATTCTGGTGCCGCTTGTGGTAGTAGCGCTTCTGGCGCCGCTGCCGTTTGATGAAAAGTTGAAAACAACCGTCCTGATTCTGGCCGCCTGTCCGAGCGCTGCAAACGGCATGCTGTTTGCAAACCGGTTCGGCGGGGATGAGAAGATGGCATCAAACGTGTTCACGCTGACAACGCTGGTAAGCGTGGTCTGTATTCCGTTGTTTGTAATCCTGTCGCAGTGGCTGGCGACAGAGTTTGTTCCGTAGGGAAGGATTGATGGCATATGATTTTGGTTTTTTAGTACAAAACTTAATAGCAAAGTTTATTGACTTCTTTTTTTATATTTGTTAAAATGTAAATAAGAGGGAAATTTTCCA
The DNA here is from genome assembly GCA_910579465.1 of uncultured Lachnospiraceae bacterium. GTDB lineage: Bacteria > Bacillota > Clostridia > Lachnospirales > Lachnospiraceae > SIG307. The sequence goes on from CAJTUB010000003.1 coordinate 142,863, forward strand.
TTATATATAGAAGTTTTAAGCAGAGTACGAAAGGCTGAAGAAGTTTTGCAATATAATTATTCAAAACAAAAGAAGGATAAGATTTTCTTATAGGCTTCAAAATGAAAGAGGAAGAATGATATGGAAGAACTTCAGATATTAACAATAATTTCTAATCTTGCAGTTACTGTTAGTATGATAATTGCATTAAAACAGTTATTTTTAATGAAAATTTCGCACCAAGAGGAGTATACTAGAAATTTACGACAAGGAACTATAGAATTTTATAATGAGATTAATAAAGAGATTAAAGATTTTACATATGATGTTATTATTAAAAAAATTGATTTAAGTTTAGACAAGATAAATAGCGATGAAACTTTGCACAGAAAGGTATGCCGATATCTTTCTTTAATGGAGCGTTTTTCAGCAGGTATAAATGCACATATGTATGATATAAGGATATTCGATAGAATTCAAGGTAAAACTACTTTATTAATGTATGATGCTTTAAGACCTTATATTCATAGTATTAATGAAAAATATGGTACATATTTTTATGGAGAATTTTTTAAGGTTATAAATCAAATAGAGAAAGTTAGAGAAGAAAGATGTAATGCAGGATATAGTAGTAAATCAGAAAATTTTTCAATTTACGAAAAGAAATAAAAACTGAGTTCTGTATTTTTTATAACGTTTCTAGTTTCATTAAATCTTTCAAATATATTATTAATTTAGACTATGTTATAATGTTTTATATTATAGGAATAAGAATGATAAAGCCTATAGTGAAGTTAGGCATCGTTGTTTAGTTTTCTGCTGGGATATTATGTCTTTTATAAAAAATTCGAGAATCAAAAAGTATTATATAAAGAATAATATTTTATGGCATGTTAATGTATGTATTGTAATTCGACAAAACAAAATGAGAAAAAATGGATTTATATGCTTGAATTCAAATCTGTTTAATAGTATAATTTCAAGGTAAGGAGTATTGACTTCGGAGAGAACTCATTTTAAGGAGGTGGAAATCAATTATGATTACCTGGAAAAATTTAGATACCATTTCTGCCTATCAGGAGCTGTTAAAGGTGCCGCATGTAAATCTTGCGGAGGCAATGGCAGGGGAGAATGGTGCAGACCGTGTAAAGAAATACAAGGTTCCTATGGCGGCAGGACTTGCTTTCAATTATGCTGCGAAGCAGGTGGATGATGAGATCCTGGGCGTTCTTGCAAAGCTGGCAGAAGAGACGCAGCTTGCAGAGAAATTTGAAGCTCTTTACAACGGTGAGGTGATTAATACAGGAGAGAAGCGCATGGTGCTTCATCACATGACCCGCGGACAGTTAGGAGAGGCTGTCGTGGCTGATGGTGTGGATAAGCGCAGCTTTTATGCAGAACAGCAGCAAAGGATTGCAGAACTGGCAAATAAAGTACACAGTGGTGAAATCAGAAATGCGGCAGGGGAGAAATTTACTACCGTTGTCCAGATCGGAATCGGCGGCAGCGACCTTGGTCCCCGTGCAATGTATCTTGCCTTGGAGAACTGGGCTAAGGTAAATAACACATTTAAAATGGAAGCGAAATTCATCAGCAATGTAGACCCTGATGATGCGGCGGCAGTATTGGATACGATTGATGTGGAACATTCTCTTTTCGTGCTGGTATCCAAGTCCGGTACTACGCTGGAGACTCTGACAAACGAGTCTTTTGTAAAGGATGCTTTAAAGAAGGCAGGTCTGGACGCTTCCAGACATATGATTGCTGTTACCAGTGAGACCTCGCCTTTAGCAAAGAGCGATGATTATCTGGCGGCATTCTTTATGGACGATTATATCGGCGGCCGGTTCTCGTCCACCTCGGGCGTGGGCGGTGCAGTATTGTCCCTGGCGTTCGGACCGGAAGTATTTGCGCAGTTCCTTGATGGTGCGGCGGAGGAAGACAGGCTTGCACAGAACAAAGACATATTTGCAAATCCTGCAATGCTGGATGCCTTAATCGGGGTTTATGAGCGCAATGTCCTTGGTTACCAGAATACGGCAGTGCTGCCTTACTCCCAGGCATTGAGCCGTTTCCCTGCGCATCTGCAGCAGCTTGATATGGAATCCAACGGAAAGTCGGTCAACCGTTTCGGGGAGCCTGTAAGCTATTCTACCGGTCCTGTTATTTTCGGAGAGCCTGGCACGAACGGACAGCATTCGTTCTATCAGTTACTGCATCAGGGTACGGACATTGTTCCTCTGCAGTTTGTCGGGTTTAAGAGCAGCCAGATGGGTACGGACGTTGTAATCCAGGACAGCACGAGCCAGCAGAAGCTTTGCGCGAATGTTGCAGCGCAGATTGTGGCATTTGCATGCGGGAAAGCAGATGAAGACCGGAATAAGAGCTTTCAGGGCGGACGACCTTCCAGTATCATTACCGGCGAGCAGCTAACGCCTCGGACACTGGGTGCTCTTTTGTCTCACTTTGAGAATAAGGTGATGTATCAGGGCTTTGTATGGAATATTAACAGCTTCGACCAGGAGGGCGTGCAGCTCGGCAAGGTTTTGGCAAAGAAGGTACTCGCCCATGAAACAGAAGGTGCATTGAAAGCATATAGTGATTTGCTGAATATTTAGGGAAACGCGCGAAAGCGCTTCCCCTGGCTCAGAATGAGAAGGCAGGGAAGCTGCCGCAGGAGCGGATGAAGGTCCGTGAGGCGGCAGCTTCCTTAACCCATAACTTGAAATTTGAAATAAAAGGGTTGACAAATGCTTCTTTCTAAGGTATAATATTTTTGCTTGAAGAAAGCAGAGTTACTTTGCACGAGTGGCTCAGTGGTGGAGTATCGCCTTGCCAAGGCGAGGGTCGCGGGTTCGAATCCCGTCTCGTGCTTGATAAAAAGAAAGAGCGGTATGTTATACCGTTCTTTCTTTTTATTCGAGCCCCGATCCGGGGCTCGAGTTCGAATCTTCTCCGCTTCGCTCCGGTCCGCCCAGAACCGAGGTCCCCCGGACCTCGTGGGCCGTCTCGTGCTCCCAAAAGCTAAAGACTAGTCAGCAGACCGGTTCTTGTTTTTCGTGAGCGCTCACGCTCCGGTCGGTGCAGTACCGGCATCCCCCGGACGTTGGCGCATTACATAGGTGTTCCTACCTCAATCAAATTACCGTCCAAATCGTAAAAACGGATTACCTTTTGTCCCCAGCTGTGTGTCATAAGCCGATTGACGTATTGAATCGAGGGATATAATTTTTCCAAATGTTCAATAAATGCTTCTATATCTTGTTCTTCAAAATACAGTTCACAAGAATTGCTTTTCGGAATAATATCTTTTCCCAAAAACTTTCTCCAGATTTTTTCATCCTGGAGTGCAAGGCCTTCCGTTAAAACCATATTGCCATCGTTGTCAAGCACCATATCAAGACCGAACAAATCGTGATAAAATTGTTTCGATTTTTCAATATCTTTAACAACAATCAAAATATTCTTTAATTTCATTGCCGGTATCCCTCCAAATTCCGGTTTGCTGTATTGCTTTATGTCATTATCTTACCACAGATGCATATACAATTCCATAAGAATCCTATCAGAATTTGAGAAACCCCAAGTTGACACTGTTCCCCTGGATGTGTTATTATTAGAAAACAGAGACTTAATGCAAAGGAGAGACAGGTATGAGCGTTCGTTTTCATCTTCCGGGGTTACGTTATAATTTTCCGTTGAATATGCTGTTAATTCGTCTGATGGAGAGTTCTCCGCATTTTTTCAGGGAAGGCTTGGAGATTGCGTCGATGTTCGGCGAGTTTCCGACGTCAAAATGGAACGGCGGAAGATATGCAGGAGGGGACCAGTGTAATGCGGAGTTTATTACCAATGTAATTCGGGCAATTAACGCAGAAGGGATTCCGGTCCGCTATACATATACCAATCCGCTTCTGAAGGAGGCGGACCTGGCTGATCCGTACTGTAATTTCTGTATGAAGGCAGCGGATAACGGGATGAACGAGGTGATTGTGGTCTCCCCGCTGTTAGAGGAATATATCCGTAAAACCTATCCGAATTTTAAGATTACCAGCTCCACCTGCAAGGAAATCAAGGATATGGATGCGTTGAATGAGGAGCTTGCAAAGGACTATAATCTTGTAGTGTTGGACTACAATCTGAATAACCAGTTCGAGCTGCTTTCACAGATTAAGCAGAAGGAAAAGTGCGAGTTTCTGGTGAACAGCTGCTGTATTCCGAACTGCCCGCGCAGAGGCGAGCATTACCGTTTTATAGCAGAGCAGGAGGAGGTTTTGCTAAAGAACCGAAAGCTCCCGGCAGGGAAGCAGAAGGAGGTCCCGCACTGGTATTGTGAATGGGGCGAAAAGACCTCTCTTTATATTTCAAAGAACTATGTAACGCATATTTCACCGGAGGCAATCTGGGAAACCTATGTGCCGATGGGATTCCGGAACTTTAAGTTAGAGGGACGGACGGCGAATCTGTTCCTTTTGATTGATACGTATGCCTACTATTTTGCGAAGCCGGAATACCGTGACGAGATGCGTCTGGTACTGACGGCAAACCTGGAGGCAAATAATGTAATCACAGTAAATAAGCCAAGACGGGGCGTCTGGCCGTAAGCAGGAGGGTGTTATGCGGTTGCGTTATCGTTATTTGACCGCGGCAGCGGGGTTCTGTCTGCTGGTAGTTTTGTCCGGTTCCTGCCAAAAGGCAGGAGCGTATTACGAGGACGGCAGGGAAGCGTTTGCCGTCGGCGAGTATGAAACAGCGCTTTTGCGTTTCGGGCAGGCATTGGAGGAGAATCCGAATAAGGCGGAGTATTATATCGAGCAGGGCTTTGCCTATACTGCACTGGGACAGTACGAGGAAGCTCGTACTGCGTTCGGACATGCGGTAGTAGAGCAGGACCAGGAGCTTGTAAGGAAGAACAATAAGCGGGCATGGCGCGGCATCGGGATTTCGTATTATAAAGAAGGCAGCTATGCTGCGGCAAAGGAATATCTGGAAAAGGCGCTTGGGGAGGAGCTTTTGCCGGAGCTGGACACAGATATCCGGATGTATCTTGCGCGTGCAATGGAATGCGAGGGCGACTATGCGGCTGCCGCCGCAGTGTACGATACCCTGCTTGCGGAGGAGCCGGACTATGCGGAGGGATATCGTGCGAGAGCGTATATGAATGAGCTTATCGGCGCCTATGAAAAGAGTCTTTCGGATTATGAGGAAGCAATAAAGCTTCTACCCGGTGATTTTGAGTTATATTTTGGCAAGTACAATGTACTGGGGAAGTTAGGAAGGCGGAAGGAGCAGGATGAGCTGCTTACGGTTCTTATGGGAATTGAAAATCCGACCGCAGAGGGCGCCTGGTTTATTGCCAAGGCTCATTTCTTTCACGGGGACTATGATACGGCGCTGACGGAGTTAAGTACGGCAGTAGAAAACGGCTATGAGGAGGCGCACTATTATATCGGCGAAATCTACCGGGAGCGCGCTGATTACGATATGGCAGTACACCATTATACGGCTTATATCGATGGCAGCGGGGCAAAGGATGCGGCTGCGTATAACCAGAAGGCAATCTGTCTGGTGCAGATGGGAATGGCGGAGGAAGCTCTGGAAACGGTACTTGCCGGGCAGAAGGTTTCCGATAAGCAGCAGGAGCAGCAGCTTTTCTTCAATGAGATAGTAATTCTTGAAAAAACCGGGGATTATAATACAGCATACGAACGGGCAGCGGCATATGTAAAGCGTTATCCGGACGATGCGGCAGGACAGGCAGAGGCAGAATTTCTTTCCACGAGAGTGAGGCAGGAGTAAAAGAGGACAGACATGATTGAGAATAAAGAAAGACAGGAGCGCGTTCTATTGGTTGGCGTGCGTGTTTCCGAGGGAGACGATACGGAGACTTCCCTTTTGGAGCTGGAGGAGCTGGTAAAGACGGCAGGCGCCGAAACGGCAGCAGTTGTGATACAGAACCGCGAGGCAGTTCATCCGGGGACCTATATCGGAAAGGGAAAGATAGAGGAGGTTGCGGAGCTGCTTGCGTTGCATGAGGCAGACGGGATTGTCTGTGATGATGAGCTTTCCCCTGCCCAGATGAAGAATCTGGAGGATGAGCTGGGGTGTAAGGTATTAGACCGGACGATGGTAATTCTGGACATTTTTGCCGGACATGCGAGAACCAGCGAAGGAAAGCTCCAGGTAGAGCTGGCACAGCTGAAATACCGTTCGACACGCTTAATCGGGAGCCACAGTGCCTTATCCCGTATCGGCGGCGGAGCGGCGGGCGCTTCAGGTGGTATCGGCACGAGAGGACCCGGCGAGAAAAAGCTGGAGATGGACCGGCGGCTGATTAAGGCGAGGATTGCACAGTTAAGCAGGGAATTAGAGCAGGTGAAGAAAAACCGTCAGGTAGTACGCTCGATGCGCGAAAGAAACCGGATGCCGGTAATAGCGATTGTCGGGTATACGAACGCAGGGAAATCAACCCTGCTCAATACGCTGACAGACGCCGGGGTGTTAGAGGAGGATAAGCTGTTTGCGACCCTTGATACGACGACCCGCGTGCTAAAGCTGGAGAGCGGGGAAGAGGTGCTTTTAACGGATACGGTAGGATTTATCCGGAAGCTGCCGCATCATCTGATTGATGCGTTCCGTTCTACGTTAGAGGAGGCAAAGTATGCCGACATGATACTGCATGTTGTGGATGCGTCAAATCCGGACGCGGAAGCGCAGATGCACATTGTATATGAAACGCTTGCAAAGCTTGGCGTAACGGATAAGCCGGTGATTACGGCATTTAATAAGCAGGACCTTGTCACGGAGCAGGAGACGCGCAAGGATTTAAAGTCAGACCGCACCGTACGCATCAGCGCGAAGCACGGACAGGGGCTTCCGGAGCTTCTGGAGGCAGTGTCGGAGCTTCTGCGCAGGGATAAGGTTTATACGGAGCATGTGTTCCGTTATTCGGAGGGAAACCAGCTGGCGCTGATACGGAAGTACGGCGAGCTTCTGGCAGAGGAATATGTGGAGGACGGCATCGCGGTCCGGGCGTATCTTCCGAGAGACCTTTACGGACAGATTTTCCGGAATACGCCTGTCTGACAGACAGCAGAAAAGACCACTATATCTTGAATGGAAAATAATTTTTTTCATAGATATGGTGGTTTTTGCTTGACTATCACAAAATATAATGGTAAGATATAGGAGCATGCAGATAGCATGCTACGAAGGGAGACATCGAAATGATTCATGTAGTAAAGCGGGACGGCGAGATTGCGGAGTTTAATCTTTCCAAAATCAGTGACGCCATTACAAAGGCATTTAAGGCAACGGATAAGTCATTTAATGATGAAATCATCAATCTGCTTGCGCTGCGCGTGACCTCCGATTTCCAGTCGAAGGTACAGAATAATACAGTAACGGTGGAGGATATCCAGGACAGCGTGGAGCATGTTCTGGAGAGCACCGGCTATACGGACGTGGCAAAGGCATATATTTTATATCGTAAGAACCGTGAAAAGATCCGCAATATGAAGTCCACGATTCTGGATTACAGGGATATTGTCAACAGCTATGTAAAGGAAGAGGACTGGCGTGTCAAGGAAAATTCCACGGTTACATATTCGGTCGGCGGACTGATTCTGCATAACTCCGGCGCGATTACCGCAAACTACTGGCTGTCTGAGATTTATGATGAGGAGGTAGCCAATGCGCACCGTCAGGCGGACATCCATATCCATGATTTGTCCATGCTTACGGGCTACTGCGCAGGCTGGTCCTTAAAGCAGCTGATTCAGGAGGGGCTTGGCGGCATCCCGGGGAAGATTACGTCCTCTCCGGCAAAGCATCTTTCCACGCTCTGCAACCAGATGGTGAATTTCCTCGGGATTATGCAGAATGAGTGGGCAGGGGCGCAGGCGTTTTCCTCGTTTGATACGTATCTTGCCCCGTTTGTAAAAATAGACGACCTTTCCTACCGGGAGGTCAAGCAGTGCGTTTCCTCCTTTATTTACGGCGTCAATACGCCGAGCCGCTGGGGGACGCAGGCACCGTTTTCCAACATTACCCTGGACTGGACGGTTCCGGCTGACCTTGCGAACCTTCCTTGTATTGTCGGCGGTGTGGAGCAGGATTTCTGCTACCGTGACTGTAAGAAGGAAATGGACATGGTAAACAAGGCGTTTATCGAGATTATGATAGAGGGGGACGCCAACGGACGCGGCTTCCAGTACCCGATTCCGACGTATTCGATTACCGATGATTTTGACTGGTCGGATACGGAAAATAACCGTCTGTTGTTTGAGATGACGTCCAAATACGGCACGCCGTATTTTTCGAATTACATTAACAGCGATATGCAGCCGAGCGATGTGCGTTCCATGTGTTGCAGACTGCGTCTTGACCTGCGCGAGCTCCGCAAAAAGACCGGCGGCTTCTTTGGCTCCGGCGAGAGTACCGGCTCGGTCGGCGTTGTGACCATCAATATGCCGCGGATTGCGTATCTTGCTGCGGACGAAAAGGACTTCTTTGTCCGTCTTGACCGCATGATGGATATTGCGGCACGTTCCTTAAAGGTAAAGCGGAGCGTGATCACGAAGTTGTTAAGCGAGGGGCTGTACCCGTATACAAAGCGCTACCTCGGTACGTTTGACAACCACTTTTCCACCATCGGGCTGCTGGGCATGAACGAAGCGGGCCTGAATGCAAAGTGGATCGGAAAGGATATGACCTCCGTGGAGACACAGGAGTTTACGAAGCGCGTGCTGAACCATATGCGGGAGCGTCTGAGTGACTATCAGGTAGAGTACGGCGATTTATATAACTTAGAGGCAACCCCGGCAGAGTCTACGAGCTACCGGCTCGCAAAGCATGATAAGAAGCGTTATCCGGAAATCAGGACTGCGGGGAACCCTGGGGATACGCCATATTATACGAACAGCTCCCACCTTCCGGTGGATTATACCGCGGATATTTTCGAGGCACTTGATACGCAGGACGAGCTGCAGACCCTTTATACGTCCGGTACGGTATTCCACGGCTTCCTTGGCGAGAAGCTTCCGGACTGGCAGGCAGCCGCAAAGCTGGTGCGCACGATTGCAAAGAATTACAAGCTGCCGTACTATACGCTGTCCCCGACCTATTCCATCTGCAGGACACACGGATATCTGACCGGAGAGCAGTTTGTATGTCCGCACTGCGGGGAAAAGGCAGAAGTATACTCAAGAATTACCGGCTACTATCGTCCGGTGCAGAACTGGAACGAAGGGAAGTCGCAGGAATATAAGAACCGTAAGCTGTACGAGCCGGGCGCGTTCCGTCAGATGGAGGACCAGACGGCGGAGTCTTCCGCAGACGGGCGGATTACCCTGCAGGATGGGGAAGCTTCCGGCAAGAAGACGGACGGCATTTATCTGTTTACGACAAAGACCTGTCCGAACTGCAGGATTGCAAAGGAATTTTTAAAGGATGTAGATTACGAAACCGTAGATGCGGAAGAGGCATTGGATATTGTAGATGAATACGGCATTATGCAGGCGCCGACGCTGGTCGTTGTAAATAACGGCGAGATACACAAGTATGTCAATGCTTCCAGTATTAAAGGCTATGCCGAGAGCCTCCGCCAGTAAGGAAGCGGAACGGGCAGAACAGCCGGTGCGGCTTTTGTACGGACAAGGAAGGAGTATGCGATGCGGAAAGCATGGGAGCGGACGGCGTATCTGCTCGGAGAGGAAGCGCTTGCGCGGCTTTCTGAAAAGCATGTGGCAGTCTTCGGCATCGGGGGTGTCGGAGGCTATGTAACGGAAGCACTGGGACGGTGTGGGATTGGACGCTTTACACTTGTGGACCATGATACGATAAGCGAGACGAATATAAACCGGCAGATTATAGCAACCTATGCTACGATAGGACGGCAGAAGACGGAAGTAATGGCGGAGCGGCTCCGCTCCGTGAATCCGGAGGTTTTGGTTGAGGTACGGAATTGCTTTTTTCTTCCGGAAACGGCAGAGGAGTTTGATTTTACGGCATATGACTATGTCGTAGATGCCGTAGATACCGTGACTGCAAAGCTGGAGCTGATTGCGCGTGCCAGGGCGGCAGGCGTGCCTGTTCTCAGCAGCATGGGAACCGGAAATAAGCTGGACCCGTCGCGGTTTGAGATTGCCGATATCAGTAAGACCAGTGTATGCCCGTTGGCAAGGGTGATGCGGAGGGAGTTAAAGACAAGGGGGATTTCCCATGTAAAGGTGTTATATTCGAAGGAGGAACCGGTAAATCCGGAGTGCAGGACGCAGGAAGGACGGAACAAAGCCGGAGGTATGGCAGAAGGGCAGAGAGAGTCTGCCGCCCTTGCGGCAAAGACCGCAAAGAGGGCAGTTCCGGGAAGCATTGCGTTTGTGCCGTCTGCCGCAGGGCTTCTGATAGCGGCAGAGGTGGTAAAGGATTTATTGAGCGAGGAGAAAGAGAATGGGAAAGATAAAGGAGTTATTCCAGAAAAATAAAAAGGGACAACCAGCGGCATCCAGGGAAACTGCAGAGAAGAAAAGGCAGGAAAACGAACCGGTCCGCAAGAAGACAGACCGGCGCTTTTCGCTTTTGGTAGAGGATGCGGTAAGGCCGAGCCGGGTGCAGGGAACGATTGTAATCGGGATGCTGCATGGAAAGGTAAGGGAGGGAGATACGGTTTATCTGTACCAGTCCTCCAAGCCCGCGATGGAGTTTGTTGTCGATGGAATTGAAACCGGGCCGCGCAAGGCGGTGAACGTAGCCCAGAACCAGCAGGTAGGTCTCTGTCTTGATGTCGGGGAAAAGGACGCCATACCGCGCTATGCAGTCATCAGTAGCATTTCCCCGCAGGAGGCGGCAGATGCCGTGGCAGTGGAAAATCCACGCCTGCTCGGGCTGTCTATGGAGTACCCGCGTCTTCATACAAATCAGGATTATATTAATCTGTTGCTGTACGAGTTATGTCAGGCGCGCTTTGTTGTGCCGTTCTATATGGACCAGCCGCCGCTTCCGAATCCGGACGGGACGCTGTCTTTCGGGAAGGATGCGAAGGTGGGCTTCCCATCGTTAAAGAAAAGCGGGGATGAGACAAAGAGCGTATTCCCAGTGTTTACGGACGGGGGTGCGCTCTGGAACTGGAAGGATGCGTTTCATCCGGAGCAGCCGAAGCAGACGGCACAGCTCCGTCTTCCGGAGGTCATCCGCTATGTAAAAAACGGAAATGAAGGCATGGTGCTGAATCCGTTCGGACCTGTTCCGGTATTTTTCCCGTTGGAGTTACTGGAGAAGGTGGAGCAGACGGATGTGTACCGGAAGCTCTCAGGGACAGGGAAAGAGGAAAAAGAGAGGAACCACTGATGCAGAAGGAAGTGCGGATTGAACTGGGATGGTTTCCGGACACCCGTCAGGGAGACTGAATATACGGAAATTCCCCCTTGCATTTTTGGAAAAAGTGCGTTACAATAAACGAAATGACAGTGAAGAAGGCTAAGAATTCCAGCGTCTTTCAGAGAGTCTGCGGCTGGTGTGAGCAGACAGGCAGGGGATTCCCTCCACCTTCCGAGTCTGGGTGAAAGCCCGGGGGAGCGCCCCGTACAGCGTACACGAGAGGCCGGGAGACCGGCAACGTGGGTGGCAACGCGGAACTCTGGCTCCGTCCCATGACAGGAATGGGACGGGGTTTTTTTGTACCCGCGCGGGTGGACTCTTCATTTTTCCATAGGAAACAGGAAAGAGCCGGAGACTGTCAAGGACAGATACAAAGAAGAAAATTTTTAAGGAGGTCATAGTATGTTAGATTTAAAGTTTGTAAGAGAGAATCCGGAAGTCGTAAAGCAGAACATCCGGAACAAGTTCCAGGAAAGCAAGCTCCCGCTGGTGGATGAGGTAATTGAGCTGGACAAGCAGAGCCGTGCCGCGCAGCAGGAGGCAGACAGCTTACGCGCGGACAGGAAGAGGATTTCCAAGGAAATCGGCGCCCTGATGGCGAAGGGCTTAAAGGAAGAGGCAGAGGCAAAGAAAAAGCAGGTGGAGGAGTCTGCGGCACGCCTTGCTGAGCTGGAGGAAAAGGAAGCCGAGCTTTCCGAAAAGGTGTTAAAAATTATGATGACGATTCCGAATATCATCGACCCGAGCGTGCCAATCGGAAAGGACGACAGCGAAAATGTAGAAGTAAAGCGCTATGGCGAGCCGCTTGTGCCGGACTTTGAGATTCCGTATCACACCGAGATTATGGAAAAGCTGAATGGAATCGACCTTGACAGTGCGAGAAAGGTAGCCGGGAACGGCTTTTATTACCTGATGGGCGACATTGCAAGACTGCATTCTGCCATTATTTCTTATGCAAGGGATTTTATGATTGACCGCGGCTTTACCTACTGTATTCCGCCGTTTATGATTCGCAGCAATGTGGTAACCGGCGTAATGAGCTTTGCGGAAATGGATGCCATGATGTATAAGATTGAGGGTGAGGATTTATATTTAATCGGCACCAGCGAGCATTCCATGATTGGGAAGTTTATCGATACGATTCTGAACGAGGAGAGCCTTCCGCAGACGCTGACCAGCTATTCCCCATGCTTCCGTAAGGAAAAGGGTGCGCACGGCTTAGAGGAGCGCGGCGTCTACCGTATCCACCAGTTTGAGAAGCAGGAGATGATTGTTGTCTGCAAGCCGGAGGAGTCTCCGGTGTGGTTTGACAGGCTGTGGCAGAACACCGTGGATTTGTTCCGTTCCATGGACATTCCGGTGAGGACGTTGGAGTGCTGTTCGGGTGATCTGGCGGACCTTAAGGTGAAGTCCGTCGATGTGGAGGCATGGTCCCCGCGCCAGCAGAAGTATTTTGAGGTAGGAAGCTGTTCGAACCTTGGCGACGCACAGGCACGCCGTTTGAAAATCCGCGTCAACGGTGCAGATGGAAAGTATTTTGCACACACCCTGAATAACACGGTCGTGGCTCCGCCGCGTATGCTGATTGCATTTTTAGAGAACAACCTGAATGCGGACGGCAGCGTCAACATACCGAAGGTATTGCAGCCGTATATGGGCGGAAAAGAAAAAATCGGAGGCTGATAGGGAGTACGCGGGAGTCCTTCTTATAAGCGGACAGGGTATCTTTCTAAGGAAGCGCTGATGAAATCACCGCTTCCTTAGAGCCTTGCTTTATTTTCTTATGACCTCAAGCCGGAACAGGACAACGCCGTCAGGGCAGCAGAAATGAATCGAGCTTTCGCTGTCTCCGCCAAGGTTCCGCAAATCGCCGCCTGCCCGTGCGGCTTCCATGATAGGAAATGCCTTTAGCATGGATTTCTGGCAGAAACCCTCTGGACAGCCGTATTCGCAGAGATAGGTATCCCCCGGCTCATGTCCGTTCCGGCAGTCAATACTGCCTGTTTTTCCTTTCTTTCCGTCTAGTACGGTGATTTTAAATGAGGTATCCTCTTGGATAAACTTTTTCATAATGGTACTCCTTATGAGGTGATGCCGTCTTGACAGAATCAGAAGTCTTTGAAAATTTCTTTATTTTATTATAGCAAAGTTCCCTATGTTCTGTCAAATCAGGAGACTCCTTGTATTTACGTATTTTGAGACACTGGAAGGTCCCGGAATATGATATCGTAATTTTGTATTTGCCCGAAGAATCGCGGTTTTAGTGGAACTGGAATCACCTCTTAGTGCTTGTAAATAGTAACAAAAAACTGAATGAACTTGTAGACACGTTGATGGACGGGCTTGAAAGAGAGCGGTGTTGTGGAGCCGGTAAAGATAGGTCTTTTCAAAAAAAGATACCTTTTGAGCAGGCTGAGGAAAATTTAGAAAGAATTGTTAAGAAAATGTTGGAGGATGGGGTTTTATCAGAAAGAAAGATTGCAGAATATGTTGAAATGACAGTAGAGCAGATTCGAAAAAATAATAAGTGAGTTATTTACGTTTGCGTATAAGGTAAGATTGTGTTATTATTTATATTATATTATGATTTCAAACTGCTTGGAGGTGTAACGTGCAGATTCAGAAGGTAAGGATTACTAACTTCAAAGGAATTGATGAATGGGAAATAGAGTTCAAACCAGGCTTTAATTTAATCAAGGGAGAGAACGGCAAAGGAAAGACTTCTGTTCTGGAGGCTATAGCGGTCGGTCTTGGTGGATTTGTGGCCGGCTTTGGAAATGTTGCAACGAGACACTTTTCACAGGATGAGATTCGATTGGTGTATCAGGAAGTCGGAGACGGCTCTTATGATAAGAAATACATGGTGCCTGTAGAGGTATCTTTGAAGGCTGAGTTGGATGGGGAAGAGTTTGAATGGATCCGTGGCAGAAGCAGTGCGAAAGCATCCAGAAGTACGATTCAGCCTAAGAAAATCAGCAGAAAAGCAGAACAGATGGCTAACGAGAGCAGGGTGGTTCTTCCGGTTCTTGCGTATCAAGGCGCAGGACGAGTTTGGGCACAAAGAAGAGAACGCTCGGAGAATATTTTCAGGAAGCAGTATTTTCGTACGGTTGGTTACACGGATGCTTTGTTGGAGGCGTCCAATAACAAGCTTTTGCTTAACTGGTGCGTGAGAATGGAGCAGGTTTCCTGGCAGAAGGAGATGAAAATTGCCGAATACGAAGCTGTGAAACGTGCTGTTGCAGACTTTATGAAGTGTATGGAGCAGAACGGTGAGTATGAAGTTTTTTATGATAAGCAGCAGGAGGATTTGATGTACCGCAATAATGATGTAGTTTTACCGGTATGCGGTTTGAGTGCGGGATATCAGTCTCTGATTTGGATGGTATTTGATATTGCATATCGTATGGCAGTATTGAATCCGTGTATGAAGGAACGTATTACGGAAACAAACGGTGTGGTATTGATTGATGAAATTGATATGCATTTGCATCCAAAGTGGCAGTGGAACATCATCAACGCTCTTAGAACAGTATTCCCGAATGTACAGTTCATTGCGGCTACACATGCGCCGATTTTGTTTGCATCGGCAGAGGATGTCTGGTTAATTGATGTGGACCAGCATGAGATTCACTACGATATGTCCCGTTATGGAAGAGATGCAAACTCTATTTTAAGAGAAATAATGCGGGTAGAAGAGCGTCCGGCGGCGGTTCAAAAGTTGTTGTCCAAGTTCTACCGGGCGATAGACGAAGAGAATGTAGCAGAAGCAGAAGAATTATTGAATCGCATTGAAGGTATTGTTGGTGGGATGGATCCAGAGGTGAGTGGTGCATGGGTGTCCTTAGATTTTGCAAAGATGCGGAGGGATGCTGAGTGATACTGATTCGGAGAGGAAAAGAGCCGGAGAGTTTGTTGGGATACAGAAAAAGTTCTCCGGAGGCTTGTTATGAAAATCTGCCAACAGAACCGCGGGAAGATATTCGTAAACAGATGTGGGCAGAGCAAAAGGGGCTCTGTGCGTATTGCATGTGTAGGTTAAATAGTCCAAAGGATGTCAGGATAGAGCATTATGTGGCGCGAAACCCGGAAGATGGGGACTATGATGCCGCCAGTACCTTGGATTACAAGAATATGCTGGGAGTGTGTTATGGAAATAGTCTATGGCCGGGGATGAGAGAAGCGGACAAGACCTGTGATGCGCATCGAAGAAACAAACCACTGACGGTCAATCCGTATGATATTACATCAGTTCGGAAGATTCGTTATACAACGGAGGGCTATATTACTTCTGTTGATGATAATATTAAGACTGATGTAAATGACACTTTGAATTTGAACTGTGAATCACGGTCGTTACCAGAGAATCGAAAGGCAGTGCTGCTTCAGGTCAAGAAAGAAATCGGGATACTGTGCAGGAACAAGAGCCATCGGTTCTATCTGGAGGTATTGGAGAAGTATTACAAACGCTATACAGAACAGGGAGCGTTGATTCCATATTGTGGGATTGTAATCGCGTGGTTAGAAAAGGAACTGAACGTATGTCAGGTACATAGGTGAGAAAAAAGAACCGGCAAGTCTTAAGAGGACTGGCTGGTTTTCTTGCGTTGCTTCCAAGTTAGTAAGCTAGAAGGTTTCAAATAAAACACGAGATGGAATTGGAACATCTACATGATTTACCAGAATTGAAATTGTTTGGTTACGTTTTTAAGCCTAAAAAACTGTATTTAACCACAGAGCAATATAGATGGAACAAATTTAAGAAAGTTTGGAAATCAAAATATGGAGGTGTAGCATTAGGCGTAGAGTTTGAAGTAGAGACATCTAATGTGGATGATATATGATAAGTAGTCTGTTGGGGAGTAATGTGATTGTATATAAACTTTTTCATAACGATACTCCTTGTGAGGTGATGCTATCTGGGCAACATCGGAAGTCTTTGAAAATTTCTTTACCTCATTATAGCAGAGGCCGTATGTTTTGTCAAATCAGGAGTCTCCTTGTGGTTGCGTATTTTTAGAGACTTTGAAAAGTCCCGGAATATGGTATCGCAATTTTGTATTTGTTCGAAGGAGCGCGGTTTTTAATGGAACTGGAATCACCTCTTAGTGCTTGTAAATAGTAACAAAAATCTCAAATTTCTAGGGGAAAACTATTGACAAATCTTTATTATGTGTTATTCTTATATCATAAGCAGTAAGTAGTAAGTAATAACTGATAAGTAATAACAAGGAGGAAAATAGAATGAAGGATTTATCAATTACGCAGGAGTACATGATTTGTACCGTAAACGAAGAAGGTATTTTGTCAAGCCATAATCAGAAAGCGATTGTTTGTCTGATTGTCAGCGGGGTGTTGGAAATGCAGTTAGAAAAATGTGTCTATTTGAAAGATAAAAAGCTTACGGTATGCGCCGGGCTGCCGGAGAACATGGCATATCTGAAACCACTCTACGATGTTATCAATCAAGGGAAACCTGTAAAAGCAGAAAAGGTCGTAGAAACTTACACCGCTGCTTTTACAAATAAGAAGCTGAATGAACTTGTAGACGCGCTGATGGACGGATTGAAAGCGGCTGATGTTGTGGAGCTGGTAAAGACAGGTCTTCTCAAAAATAAAGATACCTTTGTTCCTAAAAAAGAAGTTATAACAGGCATTATTGAAAAAATTCGTGCGGAATTATTGGAAGACGGAGAAATATCCGAGGAAGTGGTTGCTTTAACCGTACTGATGGAGGAAGCCGGAAGTTTAAACGAATATTTTTCCAAATTTGAGCAGAAGGAATTAAAAACAAAGCTGGAAACAATCAAAAATAGCGACGCCGGAACATTTGTAAAGGAAATGGTTCAGCATATGGATGAGCTTATGGCTTCTATGCTTATCTCATCCGTAATTGCTTCTACGATTTAATGCGGGGGCTGGTATGTCAAGACAGAGAAGTATGGAAGTAATCGCAAGCTCCGAATATGTAACGATTGGAGAGTTAGTCAGATTAACCAATGTAAGATACAGCACGTTGAAATTTTATACGGAAGAAGGAATGCTGCCCTTTGAGCAGGCTGAGGAAAATTTAACGAGACGATATAAGCGGGAGCAAAGCGTATTGCAAATTCAGAGAATTAAAGAGTTGCGACAGGAGGGAAAGTCAATTCCCGAGATAAAAGCGATGTTAAATAATGGAAGCAGGCAGTAACCGGGGGGGTGGAGGTACAAAAATGCAGAAGTCTTTATTTAGCAAAAAATAAAGTCCATGATACAATTCAAACAGAGGGAAAATTATGTGTACGATACTTATCATTGAGGACGACAATGCCCTGCGGAGCGGTCTTGAATACGACCTTGCAGCGGAGGGCTACAGCGTTGTTTCCGCGGAAAACGGCAGGACTGCCCTTGAGCGTCTGGACAGCACGGACATTGCTTTGCTGGACGTCAACCTTCCCGACATGGAGGGGTACGAATTGTGCCGTAAAATAAAAAATAGAAAGAATATCCCTGTGATATTTCTGACCTGCCGCGATATGGAGCAGGACGAGCTGAACGGCTTCAACAGCGGTGCGGACGATTATGTCACAAAGCCCTTTTCGCTGCCTGTCCTGCACAAAAGAATCGCTGCGGTTTTAAAGCGGTTTGAGTCTTCGGGGGACGTTTATTCCGATGACTTTCTCAACATTGATTTTAC
The DNA here is from genome assembly GCA_910579465.1 of uncultured Lachnospiraceae bacterium. Classification (GTDB taxonomy): domain Bacteria; phylum Bacillota; class Clostridia; order Lachnospirales; family Lachnospiraceae; genus SIG307. The sequence continues at coordinate 160,897 of CAJTUB010000003.1, forward strand.
AAAATTTACGGCCTCTGTTTGCGGAAAAATGATTGCGTTTACTCCAACCGAGTACAGGCTTTTGAAAATTTTCACAAGCAGCAGGGGAACGGTTCTTACCCGTCAGATGCTGCTTCAAAAGCTTTGGGACAACAAAGAAAATTTTGTTGACGAGCACACCCTCACCGTAAATATAAACCGTATCCGCGGGAAAATTGAAAACGAAAACCGCAAATACATCAAAACAGTCTACGGCATAGGCTACGTTTGGAATGGTGAATGGCAATGATTTGGATCCTAATTATTTCCGCTTTGGTTTTGATTTCGGCAATTATCATTCTCTGCGTAAACATTTTTTATCGCAGAAAGATTTCAGCTTTTTCAAAGGAATTATGCCGCATTTTGGACGATATGACCGCTGAAAAAATTCCGGATTTTACAATTATGGAAGACACCCTGGACGGTAAAATAAATGTAAAATTAAAGCGTTTGTATGAAATCCTGAATGGAAAGACAGCGCAGTCGCAACGTGACAAGGAGAAAATGCAGTCCCTTGTTTCGGATATTTCCCATCAGGTAAAAAGTCCCGCGGCAAATCTGAAGCTGTATATGCAGATACTTGCAAGGCAGGACATGGAGGAGGAAAAACGCCGCGAATTTTTGGAACTATCCGCCGCCCAGGCAGAAAAGCTGGAGTTTCTTATGCAGGCACTGGTAAAAATGTCGCGGCTTGAAACAGGAATCATTTCCTTTGAAAAAGAAAAAATTCCCGTGACGGAAATTATCGCGGAGGGACTCGCGCAAATTGCTCCCGCGGCGGAAAATAAAAATATCGACGTTCAGGTGAATTGCTCCGATGGAATTTTTGTATGCTGTGACAAAAAATGGACCTCGGAGGCGGTGTTCAATATTCTTGACAACGCGCTGAAATACACGCCGCAAAATGGTTCCATAGCGGTATCTGCGGACAGCAACGAGTTTTATGCGCAGATAAAAATAAAGGACAGCGGCGCAGGGATTCCCGAAAGCGAGCAGGCAAAAATTTTCGGGAGATTTTATCGCTCCGGGACCGTGAAAAATACCGAGGGACTGGGTATCGGCCTGTTTCTTTCAAGAAACATTATTTCGGGGCAGGGCGGCTTTATTTCGGTAAAATCGGAACCGCCTCACGGCGCGGAATTTATTGTCAATATCCCTTTGGCTTGAGTTTGTGCGGGCTGGCGGCAGGACTGTTTTCGGACAGTCCTTAATTTTTTTTTCGCAGGTTTTCATACATTTGAGAGGTTTTTGAAACAATCGTGGGTTATACTGATAAAAAACATATCAAAGGAGAACCTGAAGTGAACGTACTTAAAACCGAAAATCTTAAAAAATATTACGGCAGCGGGGACAGTCTTGTCAAGGCTTTGGATGGCGTTGATTTCTCCGTGGAGCGTGGTGAATTTGTAGCCGTTGTGGGAACGTCGGGCAGCGGTAAATCCACGCTGTTAAATATGATGGGCGGTCTTGACAACCCGACCTCTGGCAGCGTGAAAATAGACGGTAAGGAAATTTCGGGAATGTCCCCCGACGAGCTTACGGTATTCCGCCGCAGGCAGATAGGCTTTGTTTTTCAGAATTACAACCTTGTGCCGATGCTGAACGTGTATGAAAATATTGTTCTGCCTATCGAACTGGACGGGGATACACCCGATAAAAAATTCATCGACGGCATTGTGAAGATGCTCCACCTGGAGGATAAGCTTGACCGTTTCCCCAACAACCTTTCGGGGGGACAGCAGCAGCGCGCCGCCATTGCAAGGGCTATCGCGTTTAAGCCGGCAATCATACTCGCGGACGAACCTACCGGAAACCTCGACAGCAAAACGGGACAGGAGGTCCTCGGTCTTTTAAAGCAGACCGCGGAAAGCTACGGGCAGACCCTTGTGATGATAACGCACAACCTTGATATTGCCCAGCTTGCGGACAGGATTGTCCGTATCGAGGACGGCAAAATTATGGAGAGGAGCGTCTGAAAATGATGAAAAACAACAACGGTGCAATTTTGCGGAAGCTGACGATGCGAAGTCTGAAATCGGGAAAAATGCGGAATAGTTTTATCATAATCACCGTCGCCCTTTGCGCCGCGCTTATTTCGGGACTGGCAGGCTTTGCCCTTGCTATGGACAAAAAAGAGGATCGTGAGCTTGCAATGCAACCCCATGTAGTATACGGCGATTTGCGTAACGAACAGGTGGAGGCTCTCAAAAGTGACGGGAACATCGAGGACATGGTACGCTACAAGCAGGGCGGTTCGATGGAGGTGGAGAATTACGAAATACGCCCGGTCTATTTTTCCGACGAGGGGAAAATGATAGAGTCTATGCGTATGAATATCGCGGAGGGGCGTTACCCCGAAAAGCCGGATGAGGCGGCAGTCTCAAAGAAATATTTGAAAAGGCTTGGTATCGAGCCTGTGATCGGTGCGGAATTTTCCGTGACATGGCTTGACGGCGCCAAAGAGACCTACACCGTCACGGGCTTAAATGAGCTTGAAGCGGAAAGTCAGTTTTTTATAATGCTTTCGGAGGAATATGCCGAAAAGGGTTCGCAGCTTAAGGACGTGTCCTATACCGCTGCGGTAAGGATAACCGGCGCGACGGATATGGACGACCAGACGTTTCTGGATACCATACGCGGCATTGGCAGGGAGTACGGCATACCCCGCCACCAAATACGCGAAAACAGCAGATTCGTGATAAAAATATCAAATATTAAGGCAAGCGAGCTGCTTGCTGTTCTCGGGGTGAGCGCAGCAATTTTATTTGTAAGCGTGTTTGTTATCTACAGCATTTTCTATATTTCGGTAACGGGCAGGATACGCCAGTTCGGGCAGCTCCGCACCATTGGCATGACCTCAAAGCAGATCAGAAAAACCGTCCGGTACGAGGGTATTTTTCTCAGCGTTGCCGGGTCTCTTATCGGAATTTTAGCCGGAACGGCTTTTGCATATTTTATTGTACCAAAGGGATTTTATATTCCCAATATCTTGATAACGGCAGTCCTTACAATTGCCGCAACCTCTTTGACGGTAATGCTTTCCGTAAAAAAGCCCGCAAAGATCGCGGCGGCGGCTTCCCCGATTGAGGCTGCGAAAATGAACGATAACGGCGGAGCAGCTTCCTCCAAAAGCGGTAAAAGAAAGCTTACGCCATTTGGTCTTGCCAAAATAAGCGCGGACAGCAACAGGAAAAAGTCCGCAATGACGGCGGTTTCCTTAGGGATAGGCGGGGTAATGTTCGTTATGGGGACGACTCTTGTCGCGTCCTATCATATTGAGGAATATTCCCGCGTGGGCGTGTACCGTTTCGGCGACTATGTGCTTCAGATCTCGGATAACGCGGTGAAGCTTTCGGAGCACGGCGCGGCTGACATTCAGATAAATAATCCTCTCACAAAGGAAATGGAAGCGGAGATAGCCGCTTTTGAAGGCGTAAAAAAGGTGACGCGCTACGACCGTTTTAAGGTGCAGTACGAATATAACAGCTTTCAGACAAACGACGAGGTGATGCCGTTTGAAAGCCGCTATATTGACGCCATGAACGCTTCAAGGACGGAGGGAGAGGCTTTTGATTACGACAGAATGGTGCGTAACAAAGAAATTGCGATATGCAACAACGACCAGACCAAGGAAATATACGGCTGGAATTTCATGATTGGCGATACGGTCAGGCTCAAATGGTACGACGGCTATGAGTACCGCGAGGATGAGTTTACCGTTGCGGGCAGCTTCGGCCGCGGGAAGCTGATGAAATTGAACAATGAAGCTGCCGATTATCTGACGATCGGAAACGGTTGGTTTTATATTCCAAAGGACCTTTTTAAAACTATGGTGCCGGAGGAATATGACCCGGGCGACGGGATTATCGTTGAGGTGGAGGATTACAAGACCGATACGGCGGTAAAGGATTTCCTGCAAAGCTACGCCGACAGCAATTCGCATTTAATGCTTGACTGCTTTTCGGACGCTGTAACCGATGGCAGGTCGAACTATTATCTTGTTGTGGGTCTTGTCTGGGGACTATCGGCGTTCATAATCGGCTTTGCGCTGATAAATCTGATAAACACGCTTGTGTCCAATGCCATGTCCCGGAAGCAGGAATTTGCAACGCTTTGCTCTATAGGCATGAGCGGCAGCCAGCTTAAAAAAATGATAATCGGCGAAGGACTTATCCTTGCGGCAAAAAATATTGTGATAACTGTTGTTTTCGGTACGGTGGCAGGGTACGCTATGATACAGATTATGAGGGAGTTTAACGCGACCTATCTGCACTGGCATTTTCCCGCGTGGTATATGCTGGGCTACGTTGGAATGGTGCTGATTGTGCCGGCGCTTATCTCAGTGGTAATTACGAAGATTCTTGAAAAGAAAACTCTTGTCGAACGGCTTAGGGAGGTGGAATAATTTTCTTTTTGTGATATAATAAGGGAAACAGAAGGGAAAGGACTGTAAGAAAAGACGAAAAATTGTCCGGGTAACATCAGCGGGGAAGAGTTTGAGAGAATCCGTGAGGAGCCTGAAGGTGTCAGGAAAAAACAAGCCCGGGCGCTTTAACAGCACTTAGAGGTAAAGTTTCGATTATGGAGGGATGCAGAATGAGCGATATCATGGAATTTTCCGACAGGGAGGAATTCAGGAAATGGCTTTCCGACCATTGCCTGTCGGATGAGGGCGTCTGGCTTTTATTCGGCAAGTCCGGCGGGCCGAAAACAATAAAAGCAGGAGAAGCGCTGGAAGAAGCGCTCTGTTTCGGATGGATTGACGGACAGATGCAGAGCATCGACGAGAAAACGTATAAGAAATATTTTTCTATGCGCAGGGATAAGAGCAAGTGGTCGGAGAAAAATAAGACATTGGTGAAAAGTCTGGAAGAAAAGGGACTTATGACTGAGTTTGGAAGAAAGAAAATAGAGGAGGCGAAAAAAAACGGCCAGTGGGATGCGCCAAAATCCGCGCCGGTGACAGAGGAGCAGATTGCGCAGCTTTCCGAGCTGCTGAAGGAATATGAGCCTGCCTTTACTAACTTTCAAGCCATGTCCTTATCGGTAAAGAAAACCTATACGCGGGCGTATTTTGACGCAAAGACAGATGCCGGACGGGAAAAGCGGATTGCCTGGATGGTGGACAGGCTCAATAAAAATCTGAAGCCGATGTAATAATGATAGGAAGGGCTTGACAAAGGGAAAAAGTATGCTATAATTCTAGTCACAATGACAGACAAAAGCATTGACGAGGAGGAGTACATACTATTCCGGATAAGCAGAGAGAAAGTGGCTGGTGAAAACTTTCGTGAAGGTAGTATGGAAGTAGCCTTTGAGCTTTGGACCGAACGGCGCAGTCTTAGTAGGCTCCAACGGAGATTCCCACCGTTATCAGGGGAAGCAATATCGGAATCCGCCGGATTCCCGTATTGTGCTAAGTGCAGAAGTATTTCTGAAATCAGGTGGTACCACGGATATGTCAGTCCGCCCTGGGCGTTTGCCCAGGGCGGATTTTTTATGTGCAGGGGTGCGCAGATGAATGTATCGCTAACGCGACTCGATTTGGCTTCATCGGAAATATCGTGTTGTACCGGCGCAGGAGTCCTGCGGGCGGACTCTTTGTTCTTTGTCTGCTTTGTAAAATAATTCTATTTTACAGGAGGTAGCTATATGGAGAAAAAGTATGACTTCCGGCGCACGGAGAAAGCGCTGGAACAGTTCTGGGAGGAGCAGGGAATCTACCGGTATCAGAACGGAAGGGAGAAAAAAATCTTTTCCATCGATACGCCGCCGCCGACCGTAAGCGGGAAGCTGCATATCGGGCATATCTTTTCGTATACGCAGGCAGAGATGATTGCCAGATTTAAGCGGATGCAGGGCTATGACGTATTCTATCCGTTCGGCTTCGATGACAACGGACTGCCTACGGAGCGTCTGGTGGAAAGGGAGGAACAGGTGCGTGCCAATACGCTTCCAAGAAGCGTATTCCGGGAAAAGTGTCTTAGCACGGTGGAAAGGTACGAGGCAGAGTTCAGAAGCCTCTGGAAGAGACTGGGCTTCAGCGTGGACTGGAGTTTGCAGTACCAGACGATATCGGACCTGTCCCGGAAAATATCGCAGAGGTCCTTTCTGGAGCTGGCAAGGAAGAAAAGGGCTTACCAGAAGGAGTCGCCGGTATTGTGGTGTACGGAGTGCCAAACCTCCATTGCACAGGCGGAGCTGGAAACGAAGGAATGTGAAACGGTGTTTTATTATCTTGACTTTGAAACGCCGATGGGGCCTTTGACGGTTGCGACCACCAGGCCGGAGCTGCTTGCAGGCTGCGTATGCGTCTTTATCCATCCGAAGGATGCCCGTCTGCGGCAGTATATCGGGACAACGGCAAGGGTTCCGTTGTATGGCTTTGAAATTCCGGTTCTGGCGGAGGAAACCGTTTCCGTGGACAAGGGGAGCGGCGCGGTTATGTGCGCGACCTTCGGGGATTCCACGGATATCGAATGGTATCAGAAGCACCGCCTTCCGTATAAAAGAATCATCCTGCCGGACGGAACGATTCAGAAAGAGGTGGAATTTATCGGCGGAATGACAACCGGAGCGGCAAGGGAGCGCATCGCGGCGCTGTTGCAGGAAAGGGGGCTGCTCGTAAAGCAGGAGAAGATTACCCACATGATTGCAATTCACGAGCGCTGCGGGAATGCGGTTGAGTTTATTTCCTCAAAGCAATGGTATATCGACGTACTGTCGGACAAGGAGCGTTATCTTAAGGCAGCGGACGAAATTAAATGGTATCCGGCGCATATGAAAAACAGGTATCAGCTGTGGGTAGAAAATCTGAAATGGGACTGGTGCATTTCAAGGCAGAGGTATTTTGGCGTTCCGTTTCCGGTCTGGTATTGCAGGGCTTGCGGGGAGCCTGCTTTTGCAGAGGAGGAGCAGCTGCCGGTCAATCCCCTGGAGAGCCGTCCGCTGCATCCCTGTAAATGCGGGTGCAATGAGTTCCGTCCGGAGGAGGCGGTGTTTGACACCTGGGCGACCTCGTCGGTTACGACGTTCATCAACGCCAGATACGGGGAACAGGAGGACCGCTCCGGGGAGCTGCTTCCGATGGATATGCGCTGCCAGTCACACGATATTATCCGGACCTGGGCGTTTTACTCGATTGTAAAAAGCCTGTACCATACAGGGCGGATACCGTGGAAGAATGTCATGGTCAGCGGCTTCGTGCTGGCAAAGCCGGGCGAAAAGATAAGCAAGTCAAAGGGAAACGGCGCCGCCTCCCCGATGGAGCTGATTGAAACGCATTCTGCCGATGCCATCCGTTATTGGGCGGCAAACAGCAGGCTCGGGACGGATACGTTTTTTGGAGAGGAGGAATTAAAGGGCTCTAAACGGTTCCTGAATAAGCTGTACAATGCGGCAAGGTTTGCCATACTGCAGCTGGAGGACTTTGACAAGCCGGAGACGTATGAGGCGTCCGCGCTGCTGCCGGTTGACCGGTGGATTCTGGAGAGGGTCAATGAGACGATGGTAAGGGCGGCGGAGCTTCTGGAGGAATATGAAATCGGGCAGGCAAGGCATGAGATTGATACGCTGTTCTGGAAGGATTTCTGCGATTATTATATCGAGATTGCAAAGGAACGGCTCTACCAGCCGGAGAAGCACGGCAGGGAGCAGAGATATTCGGGACAGCTTGCCGTGTATTACAGCCTGCTCGGAATCCTGAAGCTTTACGCGGTTTATACGCCGTATATCACGGAGGCGGTTTATCAGGACTTTTACAGGAAATACGAGCAGGAAACCTCCCTGCACCAGACGCTCTGGAAAACGGGGAGGAGTGAGGGGAGCTATCTGGAGTTCGGGGAGCATTTAAAGGAAGTGATTGCCGGGGTACGCAAGGGCAAGACAGAGAAGCAGCTGTCCATGAAGGAGCCGCTTCCCGAGCTTGTCATTACCTGTCCGAAAAAGCTGAGGGACTTTTATAAGAGGTCGGAAAAGGATATCAAAGCCTGCACCGGCGCGGAGCGAATTATTTTCCGGAACTGACGCCGCGTTTTGGAACCGGTAACGTGCAGGGTGGGAGTGTTTTTAAAATACGGAAGGCAATGGAGGAAGCTATGCTTTTGAGAAAATACAAACCAGATGATTGCGGCGCACTTGCAAACTTGTTTTATGACACGGTTCACTGCATTAATTGCAAGGACTATACCGAGGAGCAAATCAATGCATGGGCAACAGGAACAATTGATTTGGCGCAATGGAACGCTTCTTTTCTGGAGCATTATACGATTGTCGCGGAGCTGGACGGGGAAATTGCCGGTTTCGGGGATATTACTGCGGACGGATATCTGGACAGACTGTATGTTCATAAGAATTATCAGAGGAGAGGGGTTGCAAAGGCAATTTGCGATGGATTAGAAAAGGCCGTGAGCGTAGATAAAATTACTACCCATGCTTCGATTACCGCAAGAGGCTTTTTTGAGAAAAGAGGCTATCGCGTAATAAAGGAACAGCAGGTAGAGCGGCAGAAGGTGATTCTTGTTAATTATGTGATGGAGCGGCACTCAGGAGACGGGTTTTTATAGGGAATACGGATACAAAAATGTGTCGTCTGAGGTAGTCATGGGGCTTCCATTAAGTTCTCCTTATCCTGTAAAAAGGGGCTGCGCTTCGTGCGGCAGCCCCTTTTTACATACCAGGTTTATCCGGTAATGTTATCTTGCCAGAATCTGTGTAATCCCTCCTACATACATCGTATGGATGTTATGGTCCTGGTAAAATGCAGATGCGATGGAAGGGTAAAGCAGCTGGTCCTCTGTAATCGGGGTTGCAGAGAATTTCTGGCAGATGAGTACAAGATTCCCCTCATCGATAAACGGAGTAGAGCCGCTGTAGTTTACATGGAGGCGGGCTCCTGCAATTTTGTCCTCATCTCTGCCGGAAACAGTGCCGAGATACTTTAAAGCGCTGTGCTGGCCCTCAAAAAACGTAAGGGAAAAGGTGTCGTTTGCATCAATGAACTCCTTGGTATAGCGGCTCTGGCGTACGAAGATGTATGCCACGTTCTTTCCCCACATAACACCAAGTCCGCCCCAGGAGGCTGTCATGGTATTGGCTTTTTCTTTCGTTCCGGCTGTAATCAGCATCCACTCCTTCCCGATTTTGGTAAACGGGTTTAATTCAAGAAGCTCTGTGGGATACGGCTGAAATGTGTGCATGGTAAATCCCTCTTTCCATAAATGTTTAGTTCAGTTTACCACATTTTTCCCAAAATGTGAATAGAGGTTTTTTCTAAAAAGTAGTTGACAAAATGGAAATTCTGTTGTATTCTTGTATTAAGAGATTAATACAACAGTACAAGAGAAAAAAGGAAAGGAGATGAGAGGATGCCATGGGATATTTCGTCCGAGCGCAGTGTGTACCTGCAGTTAGTTGATATTATTAAGCAGAAGATTATGTCAGGAGAGTACCGCCCCGGACAGCGGATGGAAAGTGTCAGGGACCTGGCGGCAGAGGCTGCGGTGAATCCGAATACGATGCAGCGGGCGCTTGCCGAGCTGGAGAGGGAAGGACTTTTGTATACGCAGCGTACCAGCGGGAGATTTGTCTCGGAGGATGCCGGAATGATTGCCGGGCTGCGCATGGAGGGCGCACAGCAGAAAGCAAGGGAGTTTTATCAGGAAATGGTGCAGACAGGGCTGTCTGCGGAAGAAGTCCGGCAGATGTTGGAAAGAGCAATTGCAGAAGCAGAAAAGGAAGAGAAGTAGCCGGCAGCGGAAGCCGCTGGAAAAGGAGGAGTTATGGAAACAGGATATGTAGTGGAATGTCGTGGATTATCAAAGGCTTTCGGGCATTTTAAGGCACTCAAGCAGGTGAATCTGAAGCTGGAGCGCGGGAAAATCATCGGGCTTTTAGGACCGAACGGAAGCGGGAAGACAACGTTAATCAAACTGATAAACGGACTACTTGTGCCGACAGAGGGAGAGATTCTGATTAACGGGCTGGCGCCTTGTCCGGAGACGAAGGCAAGGGTCTCCTATCTGCCGGATAATAACTATCTGAGCAGTTGGATGAATATCAACCAGATGATTGCCTATTATGGAGACTTTTATCAGGATTTTGAGAAGGAAAAGGCATATGAGATGCTTGCAAGTCTCGGGCTGGACCCGAAGCAGCGCTTTAAGACGATGTCTAAGGGAATGAAGGAAAAGGTGCAGCTCGTTCTCGTAATGAGCCGGAGGGCAGACCTGTACTGTCTGGATGAGCCGATCGGCGGGGTGGACCCGGCGACCAGGGATTACATTTTAAAAACCATTATTACCAATTACGCGGAGGATGCAACAGTTTTAATTTCCACGCATCTGATTGCGGATGTGGAAAAGGTACTGGATGAGGCTGTGTTTATCCGGTCAGGAGAAGTCATACGTCACTCGTCGGTAGAAGAAATCCGCAACACCTTCGACCAGTCGGTGGATGCATTGTTCAGGGAGGAATTCAAATGTTAGGAAAGCTTATCAAACATGAATGTATTGCAACCGGCAGGAAATATGTTATTTTTTATCTGGTGCTGGCAATGGTTACGTTATGTAATGTTTTAATCCAGTTTATTTCGATTGACAGTGTGATGATACAGGGGATGAAAGGGATTGTCATGGGACTTTACATTCTGACTATCATCGGGGTTCTTTTCTGCAGTGTCGGATTTGCTGTAATCCGCTTCTATAAGAATATGGTGTCAGAGGAGGGGTATTTGACCTTTACGCTCCCGGCAAAGGTAGAGGCGCTTGTAGCGGCAAAGCTGATTGTAGCGTTTCTCTGGCAGCTGGTGACGGTAATTATCTGTATTCTTTCGGTTTCCGTAATTTGCTTCCAGGGAAGGGAAAGCGAATTTCTGAAAGAGGGAGCGGAACTGCTACACCATGTATTACAGGAATACAACGGAGTAGTATTCGCAATGCTTCTGTTCCTCGCAGTCAGCCTGCTGTATCAGATGATTGTCTACTATTTTTCCATAGCCATCGGACAGCTTTTTTCAGGGAATAAAATTATTGGCGCTGTAGCAGGATATTGTCTTTTGAATTTTGCTCTTCAGGTTTTATCGATTGCCATTATGGTAGTTCTGGGCTTGGTGTTCAGCTTTCAGCGGCTTGATGAATATATCAATTCCGAGCAGGGTATGCTGGTATTTCTGTATGTATACAGTGTGTTTATGGTGTTTATGACAGCTGGCGGCTTTTTGCTTACCTGCAGATTGTTGAAGAAAAAGTTAAATTTAAGTTAAATAAAGGGGTGATATGGGAAAACTAACCAGAATTTAATTTTTTGGAAAAAATTTCTCAACCTTGCAGTCTGCCATTTTCTGTGATAAACTAGAATTGTAAGTAGAGCTGCTGCACGCTCTGTGCGGCAGCTCTTTGATTGAAAAGGTTACGGAAGGGATGAAGGCATGGCAAGGTACAAATTGAACTATAAAAGGGTTTTGCGGGGAGCAGGACTTCTGGCTGCGGCTGCGGTAATGGGGTGTGCGGCCGGACAGGAAGCAGCTACAAATGCATTTCTGCCGGAGCAGGGTATTATCATGGCATACGCGGCAGAGGATATGTTAGGCTATCAGAATCCGGAGCGGATTGTGATTGCTGCCCCGAATACGAAAAACTATTCGACAACGGCATCCAAAATCAGTATCCTGGGCGCCTGTGATTACCGGTATCCGCTGACGATGAACGGGGAAACAATAGAAACAACGGAACACGGATTTTTTACTACATATGTTACGCTTTCCCTTGGCGAGAATGTGTTTCTGTTTCAGAACGGGGAAGAGGAATATCGTCTGACTGTGACAAGAAAGAAGTCTTCGGGTGGCTCGGGAGGCGGAGGGAGCGCACCGGTCTACAAGGCGGTCAGCAAGAAAATGGGAGAACTGATTTACCCATATACGATGCCGTATTCCGCGCCGGGGGTAGTAAAGATTGACTATCTGCCGTTGACGCAGAACACGACCTTCCGCATTGTGGGAGAGTGCGGCAGCTATTATAAGCTTCCGGACGGCACCTATGTGGCGAAGTCCGCGGTCAAGGTGTATCCGTATACCCTGCCGAATAACAAGGTCAGCAGTGCAAAGGTGAAGTATGACGGGGCGACGCATACGCTTTCCACGGTGTTTTCCATGAAAATTGATGCGCTGTATGACGTGCAGGTAAGCGGGAATACAGTCAGGTTTGTACTGTACGATACGACAGCAGGTACAAAGCCTTCCCTGCCGGAAAACCCGCTTGTAAAGTCGGTAAGCGTAAAAACGGAGGAAAACGGCCGTGCGGTGTATACCTATACCTTATATGACGGCGGCAGTCTCTGCGGGTTTGACGTTATGACGAACAACGGAACGATGACCTTTACGATGAAATATGTTCCGGTATTAAAGAAAAAGGGCTCTTTAGAGGGCGCGGTCATTCTTTTGGATGCGGGCCACGGAGGAACGGACAGCGGTACGGTAGGCGCAATGGGAGCCGCCGGTCCGACGGAAAAGACAGTGAATCTCGACCTTACCCTTCGTACCAAGAGACTGTTAGAGGACATGGGTGCAAAGGTCGTGCTGGTCAGGGGCAAGGATGTATTCTATACCTTGAATGACCGTGTGGCGCTGATTCGGAATACCAGGCCGGATTTGTCCATTTCCATTCACGGAAATGCGATGGGGATTACATCGGACTATGCGAAGTCTTCCGGATTTCTGACCTATTATTCCTATAATAATATCAAGGATGCTGCCGGGATTATCAATACCTCTGTCTGTGAGAGCATGGGATATCCGAAGAGAGCCATCCGCAAGGCAAATCTTTCCCTGACAAGGCTGACGGCGTGTCCGGCAGTGCTGTTAGAGTCGGCGTTTCTGACAAATCCGGAGGATTATGAGTATCTTTTAAAGTCCTCGAACCGGGAGAAGCTTGCACAGGCGATTGCAGACGCCGCAAAAAGCTACATTGAAAGCGTAGCGGAGTATGAGCAGGAAGGAAAGCCGGAGACAAAACCGGAAACGAAACCGGAGACAAAGCCGGATTCAAAAGAGGAATATAAACAGACAAAAACGCATACCGTAAAACAGGGAGAGACACTGAGCTCAATTGCAAGAAAATATGGCGTTACGGTAACGGCGTTAGCAAAGGCGAATAAGATAGAGAATATCAATATCATTCGTACCGGAAGAGTTTTAACGATACCAGGCTGATAAAATTGCATATTTTGTCATCAGAACCGACAATTTGCGAAAGCAACCGAAATTTTATGGAAAGAAACGGTTGCTTTCTTTATGTAAAAAAAGTATAATGTACGCGGAGAAGTTTCGAAATGTCTGCCGGATTTATGGCAGGCGGAAAAGAGAAGCTTCTTTTCGGAAGGAAGGAAAAGAAAATGCTGGAGTTGATTTTTCAGGGAATGGATGAGAGAATTAGTGCTTTCCTGGGGGTAATGGCTGCCTATGCACTGACGTGCATTTTGCTGCATTGCTGCGGGGGACTTCTGCCAAGGGACGGCGGGCGCGACTTTGCGGTAGACGGAAAGCTTTCCCAGGGGAAGCCGAGAGGCGCGGGCTTTGTGTTTATTCTTATCTTTGCGGTCAGCGTACTTTTATTTTTACCGTTGGAGCGGGAGCGTTCGATTTATATGATACTTACCGTGGCGGCAATGCTGACGGGGTTTCTGGATGACTGTGCCAAATCGCCATGGGGAGAGTATAAAAAAGGAATTCTGGATTTAATTATTTCAGTTATGGCAGCAATCACCTATGTAAACTTTAACGGAACAACACTGTATGTCACGTTCTTAGAAAAGGGAATTACGTTTCCGCCGGTGGTGTTCGGGATACTGGCAACCCTGCTTGTCTGGGTGTCGATTAACGTGACAAACTGTGCCGACGGGGTAGACGGTCTGTCCGCGACCTTGACGAGCATTACCCTGCTCAGCTTTTATTTTACCGCAAATTCTACCGGTCTGACGGGGGATTACCGTTATATGACGCTTCTGATGGTAGCGTGCCTGTTGGGCTATCTCTGGTACAATGCGACGCCGAGCCGTATGATGATGGGGGATGCCGGTTCGCGGGCGATGGGGCTGTTTATTGCGATTACGGCGCTGCGGAGCGGTCATGTACTTTTGTACATACCGTTTGCACTGGTACTGTTTTTAGACGGCGGACTGGGCTTAATCAAGGTGGCACTGCTCCGGTTCCTGAAAATCAGGATTTTAAAAAACACAAGGACACCGCTGCACGACCATGTGCGCAAGAACCTGGGGTGGTCGAATACGCAGACCGTCTTTAAGTTTGCGATTTTGCAGATTGTGGTAGCCTTTGCAACGGCATGTCTGATAAAATAAATGAGTCCGGTACTGCAATATCCGAAAAGAAAGGGCCGGAGAGGAGTCTGAATTACCGATGAAAAAACGGGAAAACAAAACATGGTTTTTGAAAGGAATGCGCCACGGTGTGCCAATCGGGCTTGGCTATTTTGCCGTGGCATTTACACTGGGGATTGCCGCGAAAAATGTCGGACTGACCGCGTTTCAGTCGGCGTTTATGTCCTTTACCCTGCACGCCTCGGCAGGGGAGTTTGCGGTGCTTACGGTCATTGCCTCGGGTGCCGGGTATCTGGAAATGGCAGTGACGGAGTTAGTCATCAATCTGCGTTATCTGCTGATGTCCTGCGCATTATCGCAAAAGGTGCCGGAGAAGCTCTGGTATCCGCACCGGTTCTTTATTTCCTATTTCATTACGGATGAAATCTTCGGGATTTCCTCCACGGTGCAGGGCAGGCTGAACCCGTGGTATACCTACGGCGCTGCCTGCGTCGCTTCGCCGGGCTGGGTGGCAGGCACCTTTCTCGGGGCTTTAGTCGGAAATATCCTTCCGGCCAATGTGGCAAGCGCGATGGGGGTCGCCCTGTACGGGATGTTTCTCGCCATTATCATTCCGCCTGCAAAGAAAAATAAGGTCATTGCCATTATCGTACCGGCGTCTATGGTGGCGAGCGGCGTGCTGACGCTGCTTTCCGACGTGATAAGGCTTTCGGCAGGAATGCGGATTCTGCTCCTGACCGTAGTCATTGCCGGGATTGCGGCCTACATACATCCGATAGAAGAAAGCGGGGAGAGTGCAGATGAAAAATAATATTTACATTTATCTTTTGGTGGCGGCTGGCGTTACCTATCTGATCCGCGCCCTTCCGATGACCTTAATCCGGAAAAACATCAAAAACAAATACATCCGTTCCTTTTTGTACTATGTACCGTATGTGACCCTTGCCGTAATGACATTCCCGGCGATTCTCTCTGCAACCGCCTCCACGGTATCTGCCCTTGCGGGGTTTGTAGTGGCAGCACTGATTGCCTACCTTGACGGAAATCTCTTCAAGGTAGCGCTGGGAGGGTGCGCGGCGGTATTTCTGGTAGAGCTGTTCTTAGTATGAGCATGAGCATTATTATTCGCGCGAAGGCAAAGTCATGCCCCGTAGCTTTGCTGCGGGGTATTTGATTTCAAAAAATTTCAAAAAACGAAACCAAACCGCAAAAAATACGGTTCTATAGATAGAGACACTTTGAAGCAGGCTCTTTTAGGGCAAAGGAGGAGCGCTATGGACGACCAGACCATTATCGAACTGTATTTCAGGCGCGATGAAAATGCGATTCATCGGACGGAGGAGAAATATTCCCGCTACCTGACGAAAATCGCGGATAATATCTTAAACGACCGCGAGGACAGCCGCGAGTGTGTTAACGATACGTATTTCCGGGCATGGAACACAATTCCGCCGCATTTTCCGAAGCGGCTGGGCTATTATCTCGGAAAAATCACGCGGGAGCTTTCCATCGACCGGCTCCGGAAAAAGACGGGAAAGCGGCGCGGCGGAACACAGTATACTCTTTCGCTTGAGGAACTCGAGGAATGTGTTCCCGCAACGGAAAACCCTGCGAGAGAGGCGGAAACGAAGCTTCTCACGCAGTCGATTGACGAATTTCTGAACGGCTGTAAGGAGGAAACGCGAAACGTTTTTCTTTGGCGGTATTACTTCTGCGACAGCATTAAGGAAATCGCGCTCCGCCTTGGCGCAAGTGAATCAAAAATTAAAAGTCTGCTGTTTCGCACCCGTGCGGAGCTTCGGGCATATCTCGAAAAGGAGGGGTTTTACTTATGAAATCTGAAAAGAAATCCGAAAAAATCAGCGATGCTATCGGCGGGCTTTCCGAAGAGACCGTCATGTCCGCCGCGGATACGCGGCTGAGGCATCTGCAAAAAGAAGAAAAGAAGACCACGGCGCGGAAAATCTGGCTCCGGATTGCTTCTGCCGCCGCCTGTCTCGGAATTGTCGGAGGGATTTTTTTAATGAATGGAAGGAACAATTTTTTGATTTCAGCTTCCGCTGAAACGCTCGTGAAGGCGGAATATCCCGAAGTTGCGCCGTACCCTGACGAGGAGCTCTATCATGATGCGTCCGGGCTTTTCGACAGCGACGCCTTCGACCGTGTTTATGAATCCTGGCGCGGGCAGAGGACGGCGCGGCAGGAGGCGAAAGCCGCGCTTGGCGACCTTTCGGATTTTTATCTTTCGACGGCGCGGACGTTTCTCTCCGATTCGGGGACGGAAAACCGCGTTTACTCGCCCGTGAGCCTTTATACCGCGCTTTCCATGCTCGCGGAAACGACTGGCGGCGAGAGCCGCGCACAGCTTCTTTCGCTCCTGGGCGCGGAAAATATCGAGGCGCTTCGCAGCAAGGCGAAGAATCTTTGGACGGCGAATTATCAAAACGACGGTGCGACGACCTCAATTCTCGCGGACTCGCTTTGGCTGAATCAATCAGTCGGCTTTGTAGAGGAAACGGTTGAACGGCTCGCGAAGGATTATTACGCTTCCTCTTATCGGGGTGACCCTGCATCGACGGAATTCAACCAGGCGCTCCGTGATTGGCTGAACGAGCAGACGGGCGGACTTCTCAAGGAGGCGGTCGAACGCACCTCGCTTTCACCCGAGACGATTCTTGCAATTTACTCGACGGTGTATTTCCGTGCGAAATGGGCCCTGCAGTTTCGGCCCGCCAATAACGATAAAAAAATCTTCCATGCCGTAAGCGGCGACCAGACGGCGGAATTTATGAACGCGGCGGACGATATGGGTCAGTATTACTGGGCGGACGATTTTGGTGCGATTTGCCTTCACTTCGTGAACGGGGGCGGGATGTGGCTCTTCCTTCCAGACGAGGGGAAAACGGTGGACGATGTGCTTTCTTCGGGCGATTATCTTGAAATGATTCAAAAATCCAACCGGGGCGAATGGAAAAACACGAAGTCTCTCATTGTACGTTACTCCGTTCCCAAATTCGACGTTTCGTCCGATCTCCAACTGATTGACGGGCTGACGTCGCTTGGAATCGAGGATATTTTTGAGGCGGAACGTGCAGATTTTGTCCCGCTTTTGGGGAATTCCGATTCCGAAAAGGAAGCCTTCGTCGGGAACGTGCGCCAGGCCGTGAGGGTCGTAATCGACGAGGAGGGCTGCACGGCGGCGGCGTTTACCGAAATAGCGCTTTCCGGTGCAGGAATGCCATCCGGGGAGAAAATGGATTTTATCCTGGACCGTCCGTTCGTGTTCGCGATTACGGGAGATACGGGAGAGATTTTGTTTATCGGCACGGTGATGTCAGTGGACAATGAATAATGATACCAATCAATGAAGGGGGCTGCTGCACGAAGTTCAGCCCCCGGCTTTTTTTATGCACACGCCGTGGAAAGGAAGTTATGCCCTGGCGGCGCACGTTTCCAACGGGTACAGGTCGTTATCATAAGAAATGACAATACTGCGATTTACGAAAAGGACGTACCATTCGCGAAGCAGATGTCAGAAATTCCTCCTTTTTTTCCGATAAATACATTGAATCCAAAGGAGGCTTACATGATAAAGATTGCAGTATGTGACGATGAAAAAGGCAGCAGGACGTATCTTGCCGCATTGATTAAAAAACAGAATATCGAATGCAGTATCAGGGAATATGCCTCCGCTGAGGAATACTTATCCGACAGGAAGCAGTATGACCTGTTGTTTCTGGATATAGAAATGGGCGGTTCCTCCGAAGACGCCGAAGGGATGGCGCTTGCAAGGCGTATCAGGGGCACGGAGGACTACGGGCAGCCGCTGATTATATTTGTGACCGGTTATGAGCAGTATGTGTATGATGCGTTTGATGTAGGGGCGTTCCAGTATCTGTTAAAGCCGGTGGATGAACAGAGGTTTGCAGAGGTATTCGGGCGGGCGGCAGGACAGATTCTGTCCGGGGCGGAGCAGGGCGGAAGGAAGCTGACAGTCCGGCACGCAGGCGAGGAAAAGGCGATTCCGCTTTGTGATATTTATTATATCGAGAGCCGGAACCATAATATTGTGCTGTGTACAAAAGGCGGCAGGCTGGAGTGCTACGGAAAAATCGGGGCACTTGAGGAGGAGCTGCGCGGGCAGTTTTACCGTATCCACCGTGGGTATCTGCTGAACCTTTCCTATGTGGAGGGGTACGACAGGACGGAGGTAAGCGTTACGAACGGGGAAAAGCTTTTGCTGTCCAGGTATAAGTATGAGGGCTTCGTACAGGCGTATCTGGATTATATTTCGGAGGAAGGACAATGAGCCAGGCGGGCTATGAAGCCTTCTGCCGGGGCGTGGAGCTGTATCTGCCTGTCTTTCAGGCGGTCATGCTCGTTGTTTTATGGAAAGCTCTTTTCGGTTTTACGGGAAAAAGAAAGGATACCCTTGCGGTGGGAGCAGCCGCAGCCGCGAATATCACGGCAGGGCTTCTGGCCTGTTCCTTCTGGATGCGGTATGTGGTATCGGCGGCGATTCTGCTGGGATATTGTCTGCTGTACCGGAGGCGGCAGATGGGAAGGGCGGTATTCCTTCTGACTGCCTTTTACAGCTTTCACTTCTTAAGCTCCCTGATTTCCATCAGCGTATATACAAAAGGAATGAATATATGGCAGAAGGATCTGGAGGCGGCAGGGAACGGGACGCCCGGGCAGATGTATTCTTATTTTGCGTCCGGTCTGGTCCTGATGCTGCTTACTTATACGGTATTTTTCGTATTGGAAGGTATCGTGACAGGAAAAATCATAAAGCGGGATATCACAATGGAATGGCAGGACGTACTGCTGCTTTCCGTGTTAAACCTTGTCGGCGGGATTCTGGCAAATATCGTTACCGGGCTGCTGACCGTGGAAATCGAGCAGGGGATTTTCAGCCTGTTTGATGAAAAACCGGATTTGCTGTGGAAGCTGCCGCTGACGGCAGTCCTTGTCTTTGCAGGGGAAGCCGCCCTGATTTACTTCTGGCAGAGATACCGGCTGCTCTTGTTTGAAAGGCAGAAGCACTTTGCGGAGGCGCAGCAGGTCAAGGCAATGAAGCAGCGGCTTACGGAGGCGGAGGGGCTGTACGGCAGCGTCCGCAAGGTAAGGCATGAGATGAAAAACCATATGGCAAATCTAAGGGGACTGGCAGAGAGCGGGCAGTATCAGGAAATCGAAGCCTACCTCCGGGAAATGGATGCGGTCATGCAGAGGCTGGAGTACAGATACACGACAGGAAATGCGGTTACGGATGTAATTCTCAATGACAAAGGACGGCAGGCGGAAAAGGCGGGAATCCGGTTTGAAGCCGAGTTCCGGTACGGCGGGGAGGTCCCGGTGTTCGACCTGGGAATTATCTTGAATAACCTTCTGGACAACGCCATAGAGGCATGCGGGAAGCTTAAGCCGGATAAACGCTTTATCCGGCTTACGACAAGGCGGAAGAAGCAATTTCTCCTGCTTACGGTGGAAAACAGCTTCGACGGGACAGTGCCCGGATGGAGGGAGGATTCCCTTCCCGCCACGACAAAGAAGAGCGCTCTTCCGGAAATTATCACGGAGCACGGAATCGGGCTTGAAAATGTGCGCGACGTGGCGAGGCGGTATTTCGGCGGGGTAAACATAAAGGCAGAGGGGACGGTATTTTATGTGACGGTCCTGCTGCAAAAGGAAAACAAGGAAGCAGCAATAAAGAGAGGTGAAGGAAAATGAACGTCAATCAGTTGCAAGGAACAGTATCCTATTTGTATCCGGCAGATGCAGGGAAAAGAAAACAGCACTTCCGGCAGGCGGGGAACAGCAGCGCGGCAGATAAACGCAAGGGGGACAGTACCGTTATTTCCGAGGAAGGACGCAGGGCGTTAGAGGAAAAAATGTCTGTAACGGAAAAAATGAGCCAAAAGAGGGAGGCTGGAAAGCCGCTGCCGTTCAGCTATGGCGCCTGCGGAATCCGGAATGACTTTGAGAAGATTATGTCGGAGCTGGGAAGCCGCTTTGCTCCGGATGCCCTGGTGACAAAGGATTATTCGCAGGAGAGCGTAGACGCGCTGAAAGCAAGGTTTGAAGAGGGGGAAGGAAGCGGCGCATTTGACAGCTATGTAAATAAAATGGCGTCCGCCTACCAGCTGCTAAAGGACCGTATCGAGGAAAAATACGCGGCGCCTGACAGGCAGAAGGAGTATTATGCGGCAGAGGACGGAAGCATACAGGAGCTGACGAAGGAAAAGGAACTGGAGATGCTGGATAAAGCCTATGAAACGCACAGCCGGTTTATGGCGGTAAGCACGCAGATATGGAGCGAGCTGCAGGACTTTAAGGCAAGGACGGTGTATCACTCCGGGAATGCAAAAACAGAAGCAGCTGCAGAAAAGAGCCGGAAGGGAAACGTAAAGGAACAGGCATATCGTGCGTTCATGGACGCAATCAATGAGACGAACAGCAGGCTGCTGAAACAGGAAAAGGGCAGTCTGGGCAGCTTCCGGCTGGAGTTTGGAATTTCTTCTTCCGCAAGAGATATCCTGAACGGTATCTGGAAGCGCAGGTAGGATGCAGGATAAAATTCAAGGAGGGCAGGATTATGGCGGTTTCAGGGATTGGAAGCAATTACAATAAGGAATATGGAAGCACCTATGCTTCCTATGCTTCCCGGAACAATAAGGCGGAAAAGGTGGAAGAGGGGAAGGAAGCCGTATCCGTACAGGCAGGGCGTGCAAAGAAGAGCGGGGCAGGCAGTGCGGCAGAGTATTACTCTTATTTAAAGAAAAGCTACGATTGCGTCAGGAATGGCAGCGTGGCAATTTCAGGCGCTTATCTGAAGGAATGCGCAAAAAATCCGGAAAAAGCGAAGGAGCTTGAGGAAAATCTGTCCTTCTTTAAAGAAAGCTATGAGGGCGGTCTGAAAAGCGCACAGGCAAATGCAAGGGCAATCGGGGCAAGGGTCGTGAACTATTCGGAAAGCTGGAGCATAGACAGCAAAGGGAACATTGCAATGACGGCGTCTACAACCGTGACCTCGGAGGGCAGCGGCAAAGGGTGGAAGGAGCTTCTGAAGGAGCGGAGGGAAAAACTGAAAGAGAAGCTTGCCGCAAAAAGAAAACGGGAGGAGCAGCTTGCCATACAGGTACTTAAAAGGAAGAAAGAAAAGGAAGTCCTGCAGGTGGAGGCGCTCTGCTCCAAAAAGCAAAGAGCGGCAAGGCTTGACCTGAAAGTGTAATGCTGCCGGCCTGTTATCAGGATGGAAGAATAAGAACGGAAACGGATTTACGAAAAAAAGCAAAGGAGTGTGCAGGATATGATGACGGACTACAGCAGGTTTTACAGAGGGACAACAAGCATTCCCGCCTATGGGAACGGGGCAAATAAAAAGGACACGCTTGTAAAATATGAATTTAATACGACGGATGAGCATGGAAACAAGGTCATGGAGCGGATGTCGAGGGAGGAGACCCTGCAGGCAATGAAGGACATCCGTTCACAGTACGGGGAAAGCGTGATTGTAGAGTTTTCCGGGGACGGCATGGCAGCCCTTTTAGAAAACAAGAAGGGGCAGGCAGCGGAGAGCATGACACCGGAGCAAAGGGAAGCAATGGAGGCGAGGAACGAGGCGTTCCAAAAGGAAATCAGGCATTATGACAGGTCCGCCAGTCATCTTCCTGCCTATTCGGGAATGTATGCCGCAGACAAGGCAGTCGCCTCTGCCGTGGAGCATTGCAGTAAGGAAGAGCAGGGCTTTGTGTATGATATTATCCGGCAGAACTTCCTCATCGAAAGCAGGGGCTCCATGACGGAGGCAGAGCGGCAGGCAAATATCTCGCTCGGAATGAAGAAAGCGGAGTATGCGGCAGGGAATTTTATTCCGGAAAGCAGCAGGAAGTCCTTTCTGGAAGCAATGGAGTCCATTGCGGAGCTGGCAGGCGCCGGAAAGGCAGACCAGAATGGCAGTATGGATTACGGGGTAGCGAAGGCCAGATATCTGGGACATGGAAGTAATCTTGTCTATACCACAAGCGCAGTCGACATGATGCGGACTATGGACAAGGAAGCCTATGCCGGGTATCAGAAAATAGACCGGAATGAGGACGGGGGCCTTGCCGCGCTGAAATATCTTACAAAATGGTATGCGGGCGCGGTAAGAAAGAACCCTTCGCTGGTAGATGATTACGAAAAACAGTCGGAGGAATATATAGCAAAGAACGTAAAGGGGCGGAAGACGGATAAAACATTTGCAGACATAAAAACGGGAAGTAAAGCGACGTTTCTGGAAAGCCTGAAGGCGTTCCAAAGCAATCATCCGGGCTTTCTTTCCTCTATCATAAACCGGGAACTGACGGCAAGGTTCTGGAGGGGATAGGAGTGCACTGTACGGGCATCCGCTCCGCTGCTACGGCTTTAACGTAGTACCGTGCGGGTCCCGTACGACCCGGTACTTTTCCCGGTATTCTCCCGGTGTCATTCCGACCGCTTTTGTAAACTGGGTAATAAAATAGGAGCTGTAGCGGTAGCCGAGGGCGTCGGCAAGCTCGTCCAGCTTTAAGTCGGTGTGGGTCAGGGACTGCTTTGCAATATTGATGCGGTAGTTTGTTAAGTATTTCATTACCGTCGTACCGGTCCGGTCCTTGAAATCCTGGTTCAGTCTGGTACGGTTCGTGCCTGCAATATTGCAGAGGTCCGGAAGCCCGATGCAGGCAGTATAATTGGTGTGGATATAGTCGAGTACCTTATCGACAGGAGACTGCCGGCCCTCCTCCCTTTCATGCCACTGCTCCATATAAATATCGTCTAACAGGTAAATGGTCTGGAGCAGATAGCGCCGGATACGGCAGGTCCAGCTCCAGTCGCTCTGGGTCAGGCTCTCGGCGCCCATGAGCTTTACCCACTGGCCCGCCTTCAGATAGGCGGCGGCATGCAGCGGGAAAACGCCGTTGCAGTCATATTTATGATTAAAATAGGACATCATGTCCCGGTCATGCTGCTCGTTCAGCTCTTCAAAACAATCTTTTTCCAACGTCTCAAAATCTAGGGCGCGGTTCACGAACTTCGGATGAAAGCAAAGCGACTGCGCCTGAAAAAAGGAATCCTTCTGCAAAGCAAAACGGTCTGCGTAATTGGTACATAAAATGACCGGCGCCTCTAAGGTAAGCTCTTCCCCGTTCAGGCTGATTTCGATTGTTCCCTGTGTAAGAAGTGTCAGGGTGTAACGGTCCGGGTACGGATAGTCGGTCAGCGTTTCGTTAGGCACATATTCAAACAAAACCTGCCGGTTATTCCGCAGCCGGTCATAGGTCGGAGTCGGCATACAATCACCTCTTTCTCGAATACCCCTATTTTATCAGAAGCAGGCAGGTTTTTCAATAGGCTGTAAATCTTATAGGAAAATCGTGCAGAAAATGAATTTGCAAATGGGGAAAGGGCAGATAAAATAATCTTGTCACCTTGTCGATGGAGTGTATCTTTGAGTTCCCGCATTTTTTGTGACTTTAGGAAGTCCCGTGGGTACACGCTATCTGATTTTGCAAGCGCTGGCGCTCCGCCGGACTTCCTCTAAGAGCTGTTAAGCCACTCGGTAGCGTCCTCGTGCCTAACCAGCTCTAAGAGGTGATTCCGGTTCCGCTAAAGACGCGGTCCTTCGGACAAATGCAAAAGTCAGATGGCTTGTACCCACGGGACATAAAGGGGGCAATATCAAATGCGGGAACTCAAAGTGTTGTTTGTTTATTCGCGCGAAGGCAAAGTGAGGATAGTGCAAATATATTTGCACTATCCGAGCGCGCCCGCGGGAGTATTTAACTGAGAAAGGTTTGTGGAGAAGATGAAGCGTGTCAAAAAAGCAGTCAGTATGAAACCCGTTACCTATATTTTGTTTTTTGTGCTTGGTACGGCGTTGTTTCTGTGCCTTGTCCGGATGGTGGATATTCCTGTTTCCGGAGCAGCAGGGGAGGGTGTTGTGACCGGGGAAGAGGAGAGTATTTCCTTGTTTGAGGCAATTTTTGTGAGGGGAGGGAATCTTTAGGTGAAGCTGAATTTTTTTACAACGACCCGCTTTCTCTGGCGCTATATGAGGGAGAAGAAGCTCCAGTATTTCCTGTTCTATGCCGGGTGGCTGTTTCAGACCGTGGTTGAAGTGATTACACCGATTATTTTCGGAATTATGATTAACCGGATTGTTTATTACAGCGACCTTACGACCTTTCTGAAGGTCGGGCTCGTATTTTTCTATGTTACGGTATTCGGGATTATCCTGTACTATATGATATATGAAATGTACGGGTATCTCTGGAACGGGATTAACCGCGGGCTCCGCATGGAAATGTTTGAACAGCTGCAGCGCTTAAGTGCCGCGGAAATGGTGTCGCTGCAGCATGGGGATACCGTAAATATGATTCAGTATTGGTCGATGACCGCGGTCAATTTTGTAATCCGGAATATTGTCCATAATGTAAATAATATATTCCGGATTATACTTTGTATTGTAATTATATTCCGGATTAATCCGGTATTCGGCGCCGTGTCCGTCGTGATGGTGCCGTTATCGGTATTTACCGCGTTCCGGATTGGCAGCCGCATCCGGAAGAACAGTGAAAAAAATAAGGAGAAGTATGCGAAGTATATCAGCTGGCTGTTTGAGGTAATTTCCTCCCTTGGCGAGTTGCGGTTCTGGAGCGCGGAAAAGACGATACTGAAACGGTATGATGATAAGTTAGATGAGCTGAATGAGCTGAATGCTAAAATTGCCATGCAGAATACGGCAGGAGCGGAATTACTTGAAAACATAAAAAACGGGATTCTGGTCATCCAGTATGTCCTGCTTGCCTGTTATGCCGTATATGGCGGTCTTATGGTCGGGACCGTTACGGTGATGCTGACTTATTTTACGATGCTGTCGTCCGCGCTGTCCGGCTTTGCAAAAAATACGATGGACGCGCAGGAGCGGATTTCCATAATAGAAAGAATGTATGCGTTTTTATGCAGGGAAACAACAGACGGGAAGGACGGTCAATGCGAATTAAAGGAAAGGATTGCTGAGATTTCGTTTCAGAACTGCTCCTTCCGGTATGGCAGTGAACAGCCGCTGGTTCTGGATTCACTGGACTTTTCCATAAGACAGGGGGAAAAGGTGGCGGTCGTCGGCAGCTCCGGCTCCGGAAAAAGTACGCTGCTCAATCTGGTGCTCGGACTGTATCAGCCGCAGGAGGGAAGCATCCTGCTGAACGGAAGGGAGCTTGGGCAGTACAGCAGGGCATCCCTGTATGATCATATCAGCGTCGTATTCCAGCAGGTGCTTTTGCTGAAGGGGACCATCCGGGAGAATCTTTTCATGGGGAGCGAAAGAGTACCGGAGGAGGAGCTGGTCAGGGTATGTAAGGCGGCAGGAATTTATGACTATATCCAGAGCCAGGAGCATGGATTTGATACGGTAATCGAGCAGTGGGGAAGGAATCTGTCCGGCGGGCAGAGGCAGAGGCTGGGGATTGCCAGAGCCTATCTGAGAGCGTCCGATCTGGTTATTATGGACGAAGCGACAGCTTCCCTGGACCGGAAAAATGAAGAGCTGATTTTAGAAAACCAGAAGGAAATATTACAGGGAAGAACCTGTCTTGTCGTATCCCACAGACTGCGCACGGTAATGCAGTGCGACCGGGTATTATTGTTAAAGGACGGAAGGCTTCAGGAAATGGGAACGCCGGAGGAAATGAAGGAGCGGTGTCCGGAATTCAGGGAATTGTTTGCGCTGTAGCAGAAAGGGGAACAAATGAAGCAGTTAAAGTATCGTTTCCGGCTCTGGAAACAGATTGCCCCACAGTTTGAAGGCGTGAAGCTGTGGTATGGCGGGGATATTTTTTCGGAAATTGTGATAAGAATACTCGGGATGCTGTTTCCTGTCGTTTATGGAATTTTTCTGGAAAAGGTAATTCTGGGAAGGGACATGGGCTGGCTTTTCCTGGTGGCTGGCGGCTATGTGTTTCTGCAGCTTGCAAAATCGGGAGCAGTCATCGTTCAGAAGGCATGCCAGAATAAGGTCAACAATACGGTGTACCGGAAAATCCGTGTCCGGGCGCTGGACAAGTACCTTCATATGCGGTTTGAGGCATACCAGAATCTGAGTGCCGGGGATGTCAAGCTGACGCTGGAGGATGCGGTAAATAAGCTGACCTCCTTTCAGACACAGATGTATCAGTATTGCTTGAACGGCGTGTACGGACTGGTTATGGCGGTGATTCTGGCAGGAATCAGCTGGCGGCTGGCGCTTGTGGCATTTCTTTCCATCCCGGTGACCTTTTTTCTTGACCGTTTCGTCAGCCGCAGGGAAAAGGGAATCAATCAGTTGATAAATGAAAATGACGCGTCCTGGACGACGTGGCTGGATGAAACGGTAAAATGCTGGCGGGAGGTCCGGGTGAACCGGTGCGAAAACAAACGGAAGGAGGAGTTTGAAGAGTTCCAGGTCGTGGATGAGACGTATTTTGTGACATGGCTGCGTTTCTGGGTCACAAGGGTCCTGGTGATTCCGAAAATCAAGGATGACTTTATGATGCAGTTTGTGTTGTATTTTCTGGGCGGTATTTTTATTTATTATAATTACATATCCATCGGAATGCTGCTGGTATTTGTCCAGTATTACGGCATGCTTTCCGGAAGCGTGAAGGCAGTCTCCTCCATGGACGCGGGGCTGCAGGCGGAAAAGCCGCATTATGAGAGAATTTTGAAGCATCTTGCCGGAGAGGAAACGGCAGAGCAGGACGGGAGCGTGATACCGGAGCGGTACGACCTTTCCTTTGAGCATGTCAGCTTCCGGTATTCCGATACGGAGAGGGAGGTCGTCCATGATCTTTCGTTTCATGCCGGTGCCGGGAGCCGTGTGGGCTTTTACGGGGAAAGCGGCGCGGGAAAGAGCACGGTCATTAAGCTTATGCTGGGACAGCTTACGCCTTTGGCGGGCCGTATTTCTTACGGGACGGTCCCGTTAAAGGATATCTGCAAAAGAGAGCTGTATCAGAGGATTGCCTATATCAGCCAGGAGGCAAGGCTGTTTCGTGAGTCCATAGCGGAGAATCTGCGTATGGGAAAAGCGGATGCCACTGTGGAGGAGATGGAAGAGGCATGTAAGCGTGCCGATATTTACGATTTTATCCGGACGCTGCCGGAGGGCTTTGAAACTGAAATCGGGGAAAACGGGGCGCTGCTTTCCGGAGGGCAGAGACAGCGTCTTTTGTTAGCAAAGGCGTTTTTAAGGGATGCGGATATTTATATTTTTGATGAGGCGACAAGCGCCCTGGACGCGCAGACAGAGGAGCATATTAAGGATACGTTAAGGGCGGTTCCCCGGAATAAAACAGTTTTTATCATTGCGCATAAAGAGCAGTTCCTGGAGCTGTGCGACTCTGTGGTAAGGCTCCTGGCATGATAAAAATGCCGCGGAAAAGGGCTGCGCTTTTTCCCTGCGCAGCCCTCTTTTCACGGCGTAAGACTATTCTATTCTGCAATCGGAAATCCGGCGTCTGCATAGGCCTGCAGCACCTGATAATAGGCAGGCTTCGGTCTGGACGGCAGATAGAAGAGAAGCGGCGACTGCGATTCGCGCCAGGAGACATTATCGGCAAGCCCCCAGTAGGTAATACCGGTAATGTTTCCGCCTGCCTTTTTTGCCTCTAAAATACCGCTCATAAGGTTGTAGAAATACTCTGCCTGTACGTCCTCACTCTGATTGGTTACGTCCAGCTCGGTAATCTGGACTTCATAGCCTGCATTCAAAAAGGACTGGAGCGTGGTCTTAAAAAGCTCAGTGGAAGGATAGCCGGTGTCAAGGTGTGCCTGCATGCCGATGCCGTCGCAAATTTCCTCCTCCTCGTTGATAAAGGCCATGACGGAAAGCATTTCAGTGACCTCCATATAAGTGTTAAAATCATTAAAGAACAGGGAAACCTTATCCCGGATTTCATAGCTCTTTAACACATCATCTGCGATTTCATAGGCAAGCTTCACAAAGGACGGAGTGAGTCCTTCGTCTCCGTAAACGGCCTCCCAGCCGGAGTTTTCCGCATGGAGGTACTCGTTTACAACATCCCAGGCATAGACAACATTGCCGTCTTTGTTGTCATAGACATGGGACATAACCGTGCGGATATAAAATTCCAGACGGGCATCCATAACCTCTTTACTTACATAGGTATCCGGAGACGTGTAGTCTGCGCGGAAGAACCATACCGGTGTCTGGCTGTGCCAGACCAGGGTATGGGCGCGGAGGCCGAGTCCGTTTTCTGCACAGAGCCTCAGAACGTCATCGGTTGTTTCAAAGTGCAGCTTCGGCACGGTGCTGTCGGTATAATTCTCCGGGATAACATAGCCGAGTTCCTTTGCCTGCTCTATGGAAATCAAGGTAGGAGACTGCCCGAGAAGCGCATCCGGCTTCATTTCATTTTCCAGGGTGACGCTGTTATAATGTGCCTTTAACAGCTTTAACGTATAGACGCTCTTTAACTGGGAGTAATTGATGCAGGTACCGTTATATCCGAAGGTTTTACCGTAGGTGTTCAGCAGATTGACCGTATCTGCAAACGGAGGCTCTGTCGGCTCCGGCTTTTTGGTCGGAGTCTCCGTAGGGGTCAGCGTTGCGGCCTCTGTAGGAGTGGGCTCTGCGGAAGGGGTCGGTTCAGAAACGGAAGGCTTCTGACCGCATGCGGCGCACAGGGCGATTGTTACTGTCAGCAGGGCAAGATAGGAAGCTAATTTTTTCATGGTTTTTTCCTTTCTTTTCCGGCAAAGGAAGGCTGCCGGAAAGCAGCGGCACCGCGGTATCCCGCAGGGCGCCGGGGGCTTTGTCATGGCTGCCGGAAGCAGCCGGTAAACAATTCAAAATAATTTTCAAAGGTTTTTTTGCAGCAGGAAGGATTTTCAATGACGACACCCTCCGTGCGCAGACCGGCAAGCGAAAATGCCATTGCCATACGGTGGTCCTGGTAGGTTTCAATACGGGTTCCGTGTAAAGGTGCCGGTGTAATCAGAAGCCCGGTACCGTCTTCGTCCTCTCTGGCGCTGCCGCCGAGGCGTGTGATTTCCGCAATCGTGGCAGCCATACGGTCGCATTCCTGGGCGCGGATATGGGCAACGCCGCGGATATGGGTAGGCGAGTCTGCGAAAAGTGCCAGTACCGCCATTGTCATGGTCTGGTCGGAACTATCGCTCATGGTGACGTCCAGGCCCGGATAATGCCCACCAGACGGTCCGGTCACGCAGATGCCGTCCGAAGTATCCGTGACTGTACAGCCAAGCTGCTCCAGTACCGAAAGAAAGCGCAGGTCCCCCTGTATGGAATCCTTATGGACGCCTGTTACAGTAACGCTGGTGCCGAGTAACGCCGCCGCAGCATAAAAATAGCAGGCGCCGGAAAGGTCCGGCTCTATTTCATAGACCTGATGGCGATAAGAAGTACCGCCGGGAATCCGGTAACAGGTGCCGGACGCTCCGGAAGAGGAAAGTTCCGGGGAAATGCCGAAGTCCGTCATCATGCGTTCCGTAATATGTACATAGGACATCGCTGTCCGGGAGCCTTTTGCAGTCACGGTGAGTCCGTCCGGAAGCAGGACGCCGGTCATCATAAGAGCGCTCAGGAACTGGGTGCTCTGGTCAATGGAGACAGAAAAGGCAGGCGTGCCGGTCAGATGCTTCTGTCCGCCCCGGATAAGAAGCGGGAGATGTCCTTCCTTTTCTAAGGAAGTAATCGAAATACCGGCAGACGCCAGCGCTTCGATTAACGGCGCCATAGGGCGCTTTTTCATCTGTTCGGAGGCGTCCAGCGTATATGTGCCGTCGCAGAAAGCAAGCAGTGCGGTCAAAAAACGGGCAGCAGTGCCGGCACTTTCCGCAGTTACGGTTGCAGAAGTTTTTGGCAGGATACCGCCGCAGCCGGTCATGTAAATCCGCTTTTTGTCTTCGTCGGCAGAGCATGGGATTCCAAGCTCTTTTAGTGCTGCAAGCAGGGCACGGGAGTCGGAAGAAAACAGGGCGTTTTCCAGAATGCATTCCCCGTCAGAAAGTGCGGCAAGAAGAAGCGCACGGTTGGTAATGCTTTTGGAGCCGGGTACCGTGACAGTAAACGGCGCTATTGTTTGAACCGGAGTTACCCTGTAAGAATCGGAAACCATGAAATCCCTCCTTTTTTGTTGTACCTAGAGTATAGCACAGAAAAAATCGTTTGAAAAGGCTTTCTTTCCCTCCTGTTTTTTAATTTTGACAGGAGTCTGAAAAAGTTGTATAATATGCAATAGTGAAAAAAGGTACAGAGGGTAGTTTTGATGTGGAAGGGCAGACAGCAGGAGAAAGAACGAAAGAGGGAAGACACGGTTTGAAGATACAGAGGGTAGCAGAGCACGTTCCAAAGTTTTTGAGGAGGGGAACACAGCACTTGGTAGTGGCGATATGGCGGTTTTATGTCGGGATAGTGGCGCGCACCTCCAAGGTTGAGTATGATGGTTTAGAGGAGATCAAGTCCAACCGTATGCTTGGATTCTGGCATGAGGACAGCTATTGTATGCAGCTTTTATTAAGGGAGCTGCAAAAACGGAAAAAGTCCGTTTGCGTCATTGTTACATCGGAGCGCAGAGGGGACTATATTGCAGAGATGGTTTCACATTACGGTTCCGTGCCGATGCGTCTGCCGGATGGGATGAAGATGCGTTCCTTTTTGTCAGATTTAAAGGAAGAAAGTAAAAAGGAAGCGTTGTCTTTAGCGGCTGCCATGGACGGCCCGAGCGGTCCGTACCGGAAGCCGAAGCGCCTGTTGTTTATGCTGGCGCATGAGGCAAAAAAGGAAATTGTGTATGTACGCTATGAGAAAAAGGGCATGCTTACGATGCCATGGCGCTGGGATAAGTACCGTGTGCCGCTTCCTTTTTCAAAGTTAAAGTGCAGGATGGAATATTTTGGTGAGATAGAGCAGAGTGAGCTGAGAAATTTTGATGAGTATACAGAAAGAAGGTTTGGCGATGCGGACTGATTATGTACGGCAGGCAGCGGAAAAGGAGATAAGCGAAGGCCGGGTTGCCGGAAGCTCCGTACTGGCATTGCAAAACGGAGAGGAGCTTTACCGCGGCTGTTTCGGCATGGCGGATAAGGAGAACGGGATACCGGTAAAGCGTGATACCTTGTTCCGTATGTTTTCCATGACGAAGCCGGTTACGGCTGCTGCCGCCTATATTTTAATCGAGCGCGGCCTGCTGACGCGCGAGGAGCCGGTTTCTAAGTATCTGGAGGGTTTCCGGAACCAGAAGGTATTGACACCGGAGGGGCTGGTGCCGGTCAGGCGTGAGTGTACGATAGCGGATTTGCTCAATATGACGTCGGGTCTGGTGTATCCGGACGGAGCGTTTGCCGCCGGACGGGAGATGGGCGGGCTTTTCTATGAAGTGATGCAGAACAATGCGGCAGGAAAGCGAATCGGGACAGTGGAGTTTGTCAACCGGATTGCCAGGATGCCGTTGGAGTTTCATCCGGGAGAAGGCTGGCGGTACGGGACCAGTGCAGATGCGCTCGGCGCAGTGATTGAAGTTGTGTCCGGAAAGCGTCTGGGCAGCTTTTTCCGGGAGGAGATTTTTGAACCTCTCGGGATGAAGGATACCGGCTTTACCATAACAGAAGAGCAGAGGACGCGCCTGGCAGTAAATTATGACTGGGACAGTGTTAAGAATACGCTGACCCCGTATACGGAGGCCTTTCTGGGACTGTGTGACTATGAGGAGACGACAGCGTTTGAGTCCGGCGGCGCGGGGCTGGTATCGACAATTGATGATTATGCGCGTTTTGCAATGATGCTTGCAAACGGAGGAACGCTTGGAAATATAAGGATTCTCGGGAGAAAGACGGTCGGGTATATGACGAGGGGGCAGTTGACCAAAGAGCAGCTTGCCGCTATCCCGCCGGAGATCAGAAGCTCTCTTATCCAGACCGGATATACTTATGGCAATCTGATGCGGATTTTGGAGGAGCCTGTAGCTGCCGGTATGACGACGACAAAGGGAGAGTTCGGCTGGGACGGCTGGACCGGAAATTATTTCAGCGTTGACCCGGCGGAGGGGTATGTGTTCCTGTATTTTATCCAGCGCTGCAATGCGGGAACGACGGAAGCCGCAAGAAGGTTAAAAACAATGTGCACTGCAATGATACGTTAAGGAGACATTATGAGGCTATTTTTAATACGGCATGGAAGGCAGAGCAGTCCGCTTTGCAATGTAGATGTGGAATTGTCAGAGGAAGGAGTGCAGCAGGCAGAGCTTCTTGCCGCACGTCTTTCCTGTCTTTTGACGGACCGGATTTATACCAGCGGCCTGCTTCGGGCAAAGCAGACCGCCGGTATTATTTTTGGCGAAAATGCAGAGTTTTTTGTACGGGAGGAGTTAAACGAGATTTCCTTTGGAGACCTGACCGGACGACCGGACGCGGAAAATAAGAAAGTATACAGGGACTACTTTGCCGCAAAGGGGAAAAAGGAAGAAAATCTCCGGATTCCGGGCGGGGAGAGCCCGGAGGAGGTTTATGAACGTGCGGCGGCTGTAGTGGCAGAAGCGGTCTCCTCCGGAGCGGAAACCGTAGTATTTGTGACCCATGGCGGCGTAATCCGTGCGCTTACCGCAGGACTGCTCGGGCTGGGAGCGGGATGGATGCTCCGGATTGCAGACGGTCTGGAGCATACCAGTCTTACAGAGCTGTGCTACAGTAAGGAGGCAGGCTGCTTTTCCCTGGAGCGTTTAAATGACTGCGCACATCTTGAGGGAAGGCAGGAGCTGCTCCGGAGTGCATGGATAAAGTGAAGCGCTTTACTATGGATATGGCACGGGAATTTCCTTGCGGCATAGGATATAGAGAGGAAGATACGGAAGTGTCAGCATGATTATATATGTGGTAAAAGAAGGAGATACCCTGACCGGAATCGCCGCCGCCACAGGCAGCAGCGTGGAACGGATTCTAAGGGATAATGCCTTGACTGACGAAAGCGTATTAGTACCGGGGCAGGCACTTGTGATTTTACAGCCGAATGTCACCCATACGGTAGCCGAAGGAGAAACCTTTTCCGGAATCGCGCAACAGTACGGAATCAGCCCGAAGGAGCTTCTTGCCAACAATCCGGCGCTAAACGGGCGCGAGACCTTATATCCGGGAGAGACCCTGGTCATCGATTATGTAACTAACATGGAGCGGCGGGAGCTTGCAGTCAACGGCTATGCTTATCCTTATATCGACCGGGAAATTTTGCGGAAAACCCTGCCCTACCTGACCTATATTACGTTGTTTACTTATGGGTTTACGGAGAACGGGGACTTAATCGGAATCGATGATGAAGAAGTCATCCAGATTGCGAAGC
Source organism: uncultured Lachnospiraceae bacterium (assembly GCA_910579465.1). GTDB lineage: Bacteria > Bacillota > Clostridia > Lachnospirales > Lachnospiraceae > SIG307. The sequence goes on from CAJTUB010000003.1 coordinate 194,615, forward strand.
AGTATCAGGTGGCGCCTCTGATGCTGTTATCTACCTTAACGGAGAGCGGAACCTTCAGCAACGAGCTGGCAAGTAAGATTTTTGCGGATGAGGCGGCGAGAAATAACCTGTTTGATCAGATTTTAGAAAACCTCAGAGTAAAGGGCTATTACGGGCTGGATGTAGACTTTGAGTTTGTTTTGCCGGAAGACAAAGAGAACTATGTGCAGTTTCTGACAGAGCTAAAGGCACGTCTGGAACCGGAGGGTTATCCGCTGATTACTGCGCTTGCGCCAAAGACCTCCGGGGAGCAGAGAGGGCTTTTGTATGAATCCCACGATTATCCGGCCATTGGTGCAGTCGCAGACTATGTACTTCTGATGACATATGAGTGGGGCTATACATAGCCCCGCTTGAGTTATGGGTGATTATAAAAGTGGAAAAATGTCCAGTTCAAATTTGACCTCTTTGCGTGAACCCTTATGGTTTGCTTCTTTTTTCTGATAGGCAGCAGAGCGGAGAGCCTGCTTTAACAGATCGTTCCTATCCTGTGCGCTTTCCGTCAGAGGATATGCGTGCAGCACTTCTTTCACGAGGGGCAGGAAGCCGGTGCGGATTCTCTGGAAGCCGGCAGCGGTATCGTAGTCCTTCTGAAGCCTGACAATAGATTCCTCGCAGGCTGTAATCTGCCTGTTCAGCAAAAGCTGCCGGTTCTTGAAAATCTCCGGCGTATACAGTCCCTGCTCCAAAAGGTCATAGGTATTCCGTAGCTGCCTTTCCAGAGTATCCCTGCGCGCTTGCTCGGCATTCAGGGCATCGAGCTTTGCGGCGGTGGAGGCGGGGAGCTGAGGAACCGGCATCCGGAGTTCATATTCCCGGCACCAGTCTGCAAGAGAGCGGAGCAGCTCCATTTCAACCATATAGAGCGGTGCGGAAACATTGCAGCAGTTCCGGTTCGGGCATTTGAGCGCTGCGTAGGAGGTGCGGCTGTTCGGACCGAGACGCGTCATAAGCCGTCCGCACAGCTTGCAGCGTACAATACCGGAGAGCGGGTTCTGCAGTTCTTTTGCCGGTGAGGTCAGGCTTTTCCGGTTCTCCTCCCTGTAACGGGCGGCAAGCCGGAAGGTCGCTTCGTCAATGATAGGAGCATGCAGGCCGTCGCAGAGCATATAGTCCTGATTGCGTTGCCGGGTCTTTATCATTTTGCCGTTCTCATAGCTTTTCTGCTCTTTTTTGTATCCCCAGCGGATTTTTCCGGTGTAAACAGGATTGGAGAGGATATCCCGGATGCTGTCCTTCGCCCACGAGGCTCCGCGCCTTGCCGGAATCTTCATTTCATCGAGGCGGGCAGCAATTACAGTCATGCCGGCACGCGGACCGTCGCTGCCGCGGGTATACATCTCGTAAATCAGCCGGACAACCTTTGCTTCCTCCGGGACAATTTCCAGAGAGTAGCCGGTATCATTCTTCAGCTTTACCTTACGGTAGCCGTAGGGAGGCACGGAGGCAATAAACTTCCCCTCCTTTGCCGCGGCAGCCCGCCCCGCATCGAGACGGCGCCGGATGGTTTTATATTCCCTGCGGGACATAAAAAGCCCGAACTCAAAGTATTCTTCATCGAACTCATTCTTCGGGTCATAGATTTTTGCAGGAGTGATAATTTTCGTGCCATTCCGTTTAAAGGATTTTGCAACCTGCCCCTGGTCCATTGTGTCACCGCGGGCAAGACGTTCCACTTCAACAACAAAAACGCCGTCCCAGAGGCCGGCTTCTACCTGACGGAGCAGTTCCTGCATGACAGGCCGCGCTGCAATCGTTTCCCCGGAGACAATCTCCCGGAAGAAATTCCCAGCCGGCAGGTCAAGATGCATCCGCGCAGCCAGCTCTTCAATCGTTTTCTGGTGGCGGGCAAGGGTCTCCCCCTCGCCGCGGGCTTCTGCGTCCATATCGGCGCGAGATTTCCGGAGATAAGCGCAGTACGGCATAGCAGGCTCCTTTCATTGAGTTATATTTCATAAGTTTGTGTCATAACATCACATAATATTACGTGTACCAATAGGAAGATAGAACTCTTTATAAAATATTATATTTTTTAAAAGAAAGAGCAGACAACCGAAGTTCTCTGCTCTTTTTGACTGTGTTATCCAGCAACATGTAGCGTCAGGAACATTGCTGAAAAACTATAGCAATGGTGACCTTTTGATTTCTTCCCAGTAGGAAATGATACGTTTTATGGCAGCAAGATCTTCTTCCGTGAACTTTGCAATAAGCTTAAGGCAGTTTTTGTGAAATTCATTTTCGCCGGACATAACCTGGTCAATCTGGCTGAGTGTTCCTTTCGTTTCGCTGACGAAATCTGCGAACATATTTCCTTCCCCGCGGGTCAGCCATAGATAATCCACATTGAATTTATTGCAAATAGACTTTGTGAGTTTTTCTGAGAGAGGAAGAGTCCCGTTTTCGATAGAAGAAATACTTGGTTTGCTGACACCAAGCCTCGCACTGAACCGTTCTATGGTAAGCCCTAGAGCATTGCGGATAGTTTTCACACGTTCTCCCTGTGTCATAGTTTCCACCTCCTAATACTTTTAGAATACCATGATAAAAGAGGAAAGGCAAGAGGGCAGAGTCTTTTTTTCGACATTTTTTTAGAAAATTGCTGAACAATAGCAGAAAAAGAGGATTCCGTTGAACTGCTTAATTATCCGGGACATGTAAAAGCAGCTCAAATTGGAGTTCAAAAACCCATTCCGGATGTAGAAGTCAATGAACTGAGGCGTGACATTTTGAATCAGGAGTGGTACAATATTCCTGAAAGAAAAGATAGTACCGTCTTCAAGCGGAATATTCCGGGAAACCGTCCGGCAACGCAGGGTGGAAGATAATATCGAAACGGAGGTTAATATATGAAACAAACTACAAAATCAGAAAAGCTTCATAATGTGTATGTTTATTGTAAGGAAAATTTTAAGCCAAGTGACAGGTTATTTGAGGATGAAGCGAGTATTGAGGATGAAAATGAATTAAGGTTTTTCAGGGTGATTCATGAATTTTTCCTTCAAGAAAGACAAAGAGAGTATCTTAATCATAGGAGGCAAAATGGTCAAAGAGAAGACATATAAAATTTATGCAGGGGTAAACGGTGTGGGAAAAACAACACTTTACCATTTATATGACACAGATAAATCTGAAAAACGTATCAATTCTGATGAAATATTGAAGGAAAGTGGTGGGGATTGGAAAAATAGCAGCGACCAGGGAAAGGCAATGAAAGAAGCTGTATTACAGACCAAAAAATGTTTCCAGGAAGGGGTTTCGTTTCATCAGGAAACCACATTGACTGGAAAAAGCATTATCGGAAATATACGCAAGGCAAAAGAGCTGGGATATTCTGTTCAATTACATTATATAGGACTGGATAGTCCGGGGTTAGCGGTACAACGGGTGGAAAACAGGGTAAACGACGGAGGACACGGAATTGAAGAAGCTACAATAAGAAGCAGATATCATGCGTCCTTGGAAAATTTGAAAGAAGTTGTCTTACTATGTGATAATGTTATAGTCTATGATAATTCAAAAGAATTTAAAGATGTGGGGCGGGCCGAAAACGGTATATGGATAGAACTTGATAAGCAGTGTGCATGGTTATATAAAACTTTTCCCGATGCTGAATTGGGAAAGGACAGGACAAGGGAAGGATAGACGTCAGGCTGTTATAGGTAAGGGATAAAAACAGGCGTATTAATTTAATCACGATGATAAGAAAGAAGGATAAAACATGGAAAGGATAAGTATAAAGGATATTATTGCTTTGTCGGAAAATAACGATAAGACATTATTGTATGGGCAATTTTTAGATGATTTTTACTATGAAAAAGAGAAGGAAAATAAATATAATTTAATAAAGGATGAGCCGGCGCATATGCAAGGGGAAGATGTATTTATGTGTATGCTTGCGTGTGCTGCACATAAACTTGCAAGAGATTATGGATTAAAAATTCCTGATTGGGTTATGAAAAGTAAGTATGTCTTGAAAAAAAAGTATTATGCTTTTGATACAAAAAACAAGGAATACCAGGAGTATTTAGAAAAAACAACACCAGAAGAATATAGGAGCAGAAACTTGATGTTGGGTGATACGGTACTGGAGAGGCGTTGACAGGGATGATAGGATGACAAAAGAAGATATCGAAACAGTCAAAAAGTCGGAAGCAACAGCATTAAACCGGAAAAGACGGACAAAGGCGGTGTAAACCAGCATCTTTATCCGTCTTTTCTTTTTGTAGCATCTTTAATAAACCACCTGCATAGCAGGTGGTTTATTAAAGATGCTACAAAAAGAAAGGCCGGTGAGCCCTAAGGCCCACCGCCTCCGTGACTGAAAAGACGGTTCAGTCGAACAGACGACCCTGTCGGATAGTCAGTTGGGACGATGAAGGACCTCATGTGGAAGTCAGAGGTAGTTCAGTATATAGTATTTTTATTTAGTATTTTTGGTGTTGTCCCATGCTACTATACGCGGCTGGGTAACAGCCTGTAACTAAAGTATAGAGGGGTTATCTGGAAAAGTCAATAGAAATTGACGAAAAATAGGAGAATGGCAAAAACAAATTTAAGAAATGTGACGAAAAAAGTCGAATTTGTAAGTAAACAGTGCAGGGACTCAGGGAGAAGATACCGGGGATAGGACAATCTGTAATTTTCATAGGATAAACAAGGAGAAAAGGGAAGAAGGGTAATTTTATGGCAGTAGTAAAAGTATACCATGAACCTGGTCATGCGCTGGTGCGTGTCCATGACGATTACATCCAGCCGCCGGAAGTGCGGGAGCAGCTGCTTGCGAATCTCAGCAGAATAACGTACGACATTCTTTGGAGGAGGGAGGAGAAGCGTATTATGGAAGAGCAGGCGGCTAAGGAAAAAAGATGGAAGGAGGTGGAACGGGATGAATGACAGCCTGAGTCTGATAGACTGCTATCTGTATGCAGCATGCGGTCTGAAAGCAGTGGTGGATAACGGTGAGGTGACGGGGTTTGCGCCGGAACCGGAAGAAGTGCCGGAGGAATGAGAAGGCCGCCCTTAGGAACAGACTCTGCCGGGCGCAAGGCAAAAACGACTATATCCAGTAACCTGTAACCTGCGCGGGGTTATACCTACGGTCCGCCTATGGCGGTGGCGCCGTTAAATAAGGTGAAGGAAGTATTGGATTACGGGGTATCCGTAATTCCGCGGGAAAAGATTTTGCAGGGTATGCCGAATTACGGCTATGACTGGACGCTTCCTTTTGTATTTGGAACGTCGATGGCGCGCTCTATCGGCAATGTGGAAGCAGTCGAGATTGCAATGCGTTACCGGACCTCTATCCAATACGATGAAATTGCCGCAACACCGTTCTTTTATTATACAGACGAGGAGGGCAGGGCGCACGTTGTCTGGTTTGAGGATGCAAGGAGCATACAGGCAAAGCTTTTATTAAATGAGAGCTATCCGCTCCAGGGAATCAGCTATTGGAACATTATGCGGTATTTTCCGCAGAACTGGCTGGTAGTCAATAACATGGTACGGATAAGAAACGTGTATCTGACCTGAGACAGTAAACGGTGAGGCTTCCAGGATTGTAAAAGCCCCCTTCCATTGGTCATAGTTATTCTTTCTTGCCAATGGAAGAGGGGCTGTTCTTACGGTTGTGTTTCCACGCTGAACAGATAAGCGGTACTGCAGTTTTTGAAGCCGTCCAGGAATACCTCGGCGGTCCAGTATTTATCAGGATAAGGAATCGGTACATTTTGCCCGAGGATGATGTTTCTTGTTACATCGTACATCGCATCACAGTCAAAGCCCTCCTGCCGGTGCATGGCACCCGTTTCCCCCGTAAATTTTGCAAAGGCAAACCGGGAAAGATACGGGACTCCCGCGGTTCCGTTATTTTGCGGGATGAAATCAATAGAGGTAAAGCCGTCGGGAACAGGAGTGTCTGCTGCCATAAAACGTCCCCATAAGCAATGGCAGTGTTCGACGTCAACCCCCTTACCAAAATGATGGGTTAAAATCAGGTCGTAATCGAAGCTGCAGCGGTAGTTCCCTGACGAACCGAGTGTATGTAAAAGTGTTTCCAGGGCCTCCGGGTCTTCGGAAAAATCGCGTTCCATTCCGATAAACCGGAAGGCAGGAAGGGTTACATATTCAAAGCTTTCTACCCGGAAGCCGTCCTGCTGCTGCCTTGTCAAATCAGGCATAAACAATGTCCATTGTACGGCGGCGTCGCAGTCCTTCAGAATATTAAGATATCCGAAAACGGCAACGCTGTCCGTTCCCGCAGGCCCTGTCGGACTTCCGGCGAAGGCATTCCTTACCGTGTCCTTTTTAATAGAGGAAAAATCATGAAAGACGGCAGTTACGGCTTCCTTCAGGCTGTCTGCGTGAGTATTTCCCGACAGTTCTTCGTTAAAACGCTCCAAAGCAGGAAAAACTGCAGAATTTACAATGCCGGACGGTTTCAGTGCAGTCAGTTCGTCATGGAGCAGTTTATTTTGTTTTAAAAATCTTCCAATAATATCTTCCATAAGGAATTTTTTATTTTCGGAAAGACTGTGTCCCTCCCATTTGTCTCCTTCACAAAGCCATAGGATAAGCTCGTCAAAGATGAGAGGGTTTGTGCATCTTGCCCGGCATGCCCAGTCTGTCAGACGCTGGTACTTTTCGGCAGGTGTCTTGTCGGAGGTGCCCTCCTTGTCCGCTTCGTACCAGCAGAATTTTTCGGATAATGTCATTCTGAAAATTCCTCCTTTTGGTTGTTAAGAATAGTATAGCGTCCCGCAGATGCCTTGTCAATACAGGGCGCCTTTTGAATTTCCGCAGTCTGCATATCCGTTTTATGTCCCGATAACCGTTCCGCTCTGTATTTTGCACGGGCAGCGCTGCACCGGATTTCCGTTAAGGGCTGTTATGCCGCAGCCGGGGAAATGGTGTGATAGGACAACCGGAAGTCTTCATAAAATAAAAATGGAACAGTGCACCGCTTTGCGGGGCAGGCAGAGGAGAGAACCGGAGGTTCAGGAGATGGGCAGGATGAGCGGCGGATGCTATTGGGATAATGAAAAAATCATGGAGTTTTATGAAGCGAGGGAACGCCATTACGAGTTAGAGGAGGCGCGTGAAGCCTGCGAAGAGGAGAGAGAGGAGTGCGGGGATGCTCTTCCTGTGTGTGCGCAAAGCCGGAGCTCTTCCGGTTTTACGCTGCGAAGCAGCAGATTCTGAAGCAAATCCGTGTATATCGATTGGAGGCTCTGAGGAAGCGGTGATTTAATCAGTGCTTCCTCAGAGTTTTGCGTTTTTCATGGCATTTAGAGGCGGACCAGGATTTTGTCCAAAATATTATTTTATCTGCTCTAAAATAAACGGGTCCTTGATTTTCTTGTCCTCTGCAAACAGCAGAATCTCCGAGATAATCTGCGCCGTTTTCGGGTCGTCGTCTACAAACGGTAAGAAGAGCCTGCCCCGGTGCTGCGAATGAACCGGCAGGACATTAATCATAGGCCCGCCCTGCAAATGGACGACCCCGCTGCCAAGGTGGATGGAGTAATCCGCACGTTCTCCGAGGATAAAGGCGTGCGTTCCCTCCAGCCGGACATTGTCCAGCTGGAACAGCGGCAGGGTGAACTCAAGGATTGCCTTGCGCATTTCTACGGTAGAATGGCTTGTCTCAGGGTCTACGCCGCCCGCATGGGCAACGCTGACTGCCAGGTCAACATCACGCATGACCTCCGAGAAAATAATGTCCGGAACGTCTTCTATTTTTAGCGGCTTGTAGGTCTTCCGGTCAAAAAAGCCTACCCATTCCAGCGTCGGCGCCTCGATATCGGCAGGGGAGAACCAGTCAGCCAGCGCATAAATCGAGGCGATAATGTTTTCCCTGTAATAGACCTTCTGCAGACCCTCCTCGACATCGGCTACCCAGCGGCGGTTTTTCAGGCATGCCTTGGTTTTTTGCGGCTGAATCTGATTTCCCGCATAGCGTAAGGAGTGGTAAGCCTGCGCCTCGTCGGTGGTCTTGACATACAGCTCCCGGAAGACCTGCTTAAACGGCTGGATGATTGCGTTGTCAAACAGATATTTCTGATATTCATGCCAATGTCCGTCCAGATAGAGGTCGTACGGGTGGGCGATTTTGAGGGCTGCGGTTTTCTTTAATTTCAGTTCGTTTCCGGAGCAGTCCCTCAAGAGAGTGCCGCTTAAAAATCCGAGCGTATCCTTTGTCTTGTAAACGAGCCGTGACACAATCGGTCTGATTGCAGGGTTTGTGCATAATAGCTCCAACTCTTCCGCAGTAAACTCCGTCTCGTTTTCCATTGCCTCCTCAAACATCTGGCGCGTCCTGCGGTACTGCTCGGCCAGCTGTTTTTTTGTTTCGTTAAAGAGAAGTACGGTTTCGTTTTTCTTGTATTTTGCAGGAACGGATTTTAAAGCCTTTCCGTCCTTTTCGTATTTGATTTCGGCAGCTCCGTCCGCGTCAATTTCGATTTTCAGCCGGAGCCCGTCAGTCTCGTTCCAGTCAAGGAACGGCCGTATGTTCTCAAACAGCCGGGTTTCCATGCGCAGGGTAAGTCTGGAAACGTCCGAAAAGCCTGCATTTTTTGATAAATTTTGCAGGGCGCAGTCTGCCGCGGCTCCTTCGCTTGCTTTTCGCTGGGCGCCGAATTTTTTACTTTGCTTCCGGAACTCCTGAATAAAAAGATAACGTTCGACCATATCGTCTTCGCCGGCAAGCGGTATCAGTGCATAGGCCATCAGGGTATCCTTGTTGCGCTTTTCCGTAATGCCCTTGACGGCTTCCGCCTTGTCAAGCCTGCCCCTGACGGCGTCCGCATACTTTCTTGCCCGTGTGTGCTTTGCACCGTCCGAGATGTACTTTGCGGCATGATAAATTTTATCAAAATGCTCCTCGCCGACGGTCTGCAGCGCCTCCTTGAACCATTCGATGTCAAATGCGCCCACATTGAGGTCCTCTGTGGAAATAGGGGTGTATTTTGCAAGGATTGCCTGTGTCTTTTCGTCGACGGATTCATTCATGTGTGCAATAAAATAATAGCAGGCAGATTGGAAGCCGTTCCAGCCGAGATATTCCTCGACAATCGTAAGCCATGCCGGGGAGAACAGCGCCGCCTCGACAATCCGGGTTTCCGTGACGTCCGTTTTGGAAACAAGCTCCTTTAACTTTGCGGCACCATCGTTTGCGTCGGGAATGCAGATGCCTAACAGATAGCTTAATGCCTGCCTTTTAGAAAGGTCGTTACCCGAAAAATAGGTGGAACGGTCAAGCGTGTCCCTGCCCAGTGCCGCGAGGATTCTTACGAAATTCCCCACGCCGTAAATCTGCCTTATATGGTTGATTTTATCTGAGAATTTTGTTGCCGTATCGCCTCTGGTAAGCTCCGTTTCTAAAACGGCGGCAATGACGTTTTCCCCGATTCCGGCGGCAAAGTCCAGTCTCTTTTTATCCTCCTTTGTAAGCTCATGCCCGGAAAGCTTCGTCTGCCACGGAAGTTCAAGAATTAATTTTATGGCGGCCTCGCTGTTCCCGTAGTGGGAAAATCTTGAGCTTACCGTTGCTTCGCCTGACTTTTGATAGGAAATCAGGAACGACAAAGCGTTAAGCGCATCGGAGAGCAGCCGTTCCATAAGCATTTTATATAAAAAGCCCTGGCTGATTATTTTTTTGTATGCCGCCAGAATAAGAGAAGTGGTCGTAAAAGGAGTATATACCTCTGTCCAAAGCCGGTGATCCCGCTGCTCCTTCTCATTGATGTCAAAAAAGCCGAAGCGCTTTCCTAACAGGAACCGGATGGAAAAAACGTCCTTATCGTGCCCTGCGGCAGCTGCCGATGCTCCGGAAAGCATGGAAAGAACAATCCATAGCTTTTCATCGGAAACCACGGTCACAAGTATTTTTTTCTCCGTGTTTTTAAACTCCAGCTTCCTGCCGTCGAGATAAAAAGAAAGAACATCCGGATAGCTGTATCTCTGGAGAGAAATAAAGTCATAGAGCTCCTCCGCGTCCGCTTTGGATGCAAGGTAATGTCCCAGGGCGCAGGCGGCGGTGAAGGCTTCCGTATTGTTTGAATATTCCTTGTCGTAATAGTCGAAGATAGTAGTAATTTCCACAGGGTGCATATAGGGATGCGGCTCCGTAAACTCACTGCCGAAAAACCTTCCGGCAAACTTCGGTGAGGTTTTCGAATTTGGCGAGGTACTGCCTTTTATATAAAGCCTGAGCTTGAAGAGCAGGGTCTCGTCATGGATATGCTGCCTGTAAAATCCGTCCCAAAGCTCCTTGAACGCAATATGGCAGGTGCCGTCCGGCTCCTTTACCTCAAAACGATAGTAGCCGGTAGGATCGGTAAGCAGCTTCGGGCCTGCGAACGTGTCGGTGTATTCGTCGTTTTTGTGCTCCTCAATCAGCTGGTCCAGCGCGGAAATAACGGCGTGCAGACCGGCGCTTTTTCCTGCCGGCTGATTGCCAAAAAGGCTTGTTTCCGGAAACAGCGCTACAAAATCCGCCTGACACGAAGCAAGGAAGCCGGCGTCAATTTCAGGGGTGAAATCGTCCGATTCCTTATAAAGCCCGGCACCTTTGTCAGCGCCTTCCTTATGCTTGTCCGAACAAATCCGGTCAATGAGAATCTGCTCCTTTGACGCAGGCTGTTCAATCAGCTGCACCAGAGCCTTATATCCGGATTTCACCTCCTCCGGTTTTTCTGACTCATTTATCCGGAGAATCATATCAAGCCCGGCGGTGCGCTTTTCTTCCTTCTTGTCCATGCAGAGCCGCTTTACACATGCAAACAGCTGCTCCTCCGGCTGGCGGAACAGGGTGTCAATCAGGCTCTGCCGCATATCGGCAGCCTTGTATTTCAGCATATCCTCCAGAGCCTTAAAATGCTTTTCCTGCAGCTCGCATTTGCTTAAAATTTCAAATACTTCTTTTCTTGCATATTCCTCTTTATCGCTTGCGAGGGAGACAAGGGTATCAAGCTGCAGCCCGGTCCTTGGATTGCCAAGCAGCATCCGGATTTGCTGTTTTCTTCCGGGACCGTAATAGCCTGAGTTTTTAATAAGCGGAATCTTAACGCAGGTTTCGTCTATTTTTTCGTCGTCGTCAAGGTCGGCTGCAATCAGGCAGAGCCGCTTTATAATGTCTGTTTTTGTGAGGGATGCCGCATTCCACGGGAACACGCAGGGGTTAAATTCTAGGTCATTTTTCGGAAGCTTTGAGAGGAGTTCGTTTAAGATAACGTACAGCGCTTCGGCGGTTTCTTTGTCGTAACGCCGGGACATATCGATGGGAATCCATTTCCCGAGCTGGTAGGAATAGACGGAATTGCTGCTTTCCATAAGAGGGAGGCAGACCGCCATTACGTCCAGGTCGTTGTGCCGCAATAGAATTGCCTTTACCGCAAGCTGGTGCCGGATTTCCTGGCTGAAGTTCTGCATAAATACGCCCGCGGTCATAGCCTGGTGCGCCGTGCCGTGTTCCAGCAGGTCTGCGATTTTTTCCTCACAGTCCTTATATTCATGGCAGGCGGCGGCCCAGAGCGCCAGATAAAGCTTCATGGAATCCTCGTCCTTCAGGCATTCTTCCCTGTAGCTTTTCTCTTCAAGACAGCGCAGGATAAGGTCCAGGCTTTTTTCACTGATACGTTCCAAATCCTTGCTTTCTTCGGTAAGCAGAGCGGTAAAGCAGCCGATTGCCCTTTTGACCGAGGAAAAGCGGACCAGATGATTGTCCCGGATGGTATGTAGTACCATGAGAAACGGCTCAAGCCTGCCGCCGTCGCAGCTTTCGCAGATGGCCTGCCGCAAGCCCTCCTGCAGTCTTGCGGCAAGGAGCAGCTTACAGACAAGCTCGTGGAGCCCGGTATGCTTACTCATAAAAATACCGTAAAGTATCTGGTAGCTTATCGTGGCATCGCTGCCGCTTTCCAGGGCATTTTTTACATAGTTTATGACACGCGTATTCCCTGCATCGATTTCGTATGCGAGCAGATAATGGTTCAGGCTGTACATATGCTGTTTTTTGTACGCTGCCTGCTCCTCGGACAGATTGTCCTCCAGAAAGTCCGCATAATCCACATCAATGCGGTTTATGTCCTTAAAGCGTGCGAGAATATCACAGAGCTTGTCCAGATAGAGGGAGTAGTCACAGGAGCGGAAGCTCCGCCTGTACTGCCTGATCGGGAAAATAAAAGCCGTGCACTGGTCAATGATATAGAGAAAGGCGTCCCTGTGGCGCTCTAAAATGCAGCCGTGAAACAGCCAGTCCCCGTCTTTTTTGAAATAGTCGGAGGGCTTTTTCCCGCTGCGCAGGTACGCCTCGAACTCATCGCGGATTGCCGATTTGTAATTGCCGTCAATCAATGCCTTCTGGTCCGCGGTAAGAGGGGAGTACACCCGGCTCCAGTCCGCCTTTACCTTCTCCGCGTAATTTTTTGCAAGCCCGTCCAGTCTTGCACGCTCTTCGTTTGTGAGCTTTTCCATATTACCACATCCTTCCTGCCAACATTGTAAGTCTGATAAAGGTAAGTGAATCATTTTCGTTAAAAGTAACGCGTTCGTCCAGCTCTTTTAGCTCGGTGTCGTTTAAAAACACGCGGTAAAGCCCGTCCGTAAAGGCCTGCAGGGCGTTCTCCACCGCCTTTTCCGGCGCCTGTTCCCTGCCGCCGTAGGAAATGCCGAACGCAATTTTTCCGAGGTCCGCCAGAGCGGTAATCCGTTCTTCCGTAAGGGGAGCGGCACGGTGTTCTCCCGCCCGGACGCGGGCATTGTAGGAATCCACGCAGCCTGTTACGGTCTGGACAATCAGCGCCCGGAGCGTATCCGGTACAGGCTCGTATTCAAAATCGACGGGGGCTATTTTCTGCCTTCGTCCGCCAAGCTGCTTTAAATTGATTTTTAAAATCATGTCAGGTCTCCTGTGCGATATCTGGTAAAAAAGCCGCATTTTTCAAGAAAAGTGTAGCATGCAAATATGAATAAAATATGAATGGACTGGCGTGGACGGCTATCGTATGTTATAATCCGGATAGGGGCAGCGGTTACGGGATAAAACCAGAATCGCAGGGGAGTATCGGCTCAGGCAGAAGGGAATGTGGTTTATGAAAGAGAATAAAAGGTTCCGGCTTTTCGGGATACTGCTTCTGGCTCTGGCAGGGCTGTGTCTGCTTCCTATGGGCAGGGAATATTACTTGTCGGTGGAGCACCGGAGGGAGCAGAAACGCCTGAAGGAAATGCTGTCAGAGGAGGGAACTGTAACGCCGGGAGGAATGATAACACCGGAGAAAACCGTAACACCGGAGGTATTGTCCGGGACGGAACTGACACCGGTGCCTTCGCCGCCGGAGGAGCCGTCTGCGGGTCCGGTGGTGCAAAAGCGCTTTGAGAAGCTGTATGAGGAAAACCACGACCTGGTGGCATGGCTTTCCATAGAGGGGACGAGGATTGATTATCCGGTCATGCAGTGCGGGGACGACGAGTATTACCTGAATCACAGCTTTTACCGGGAGGAGAGCAAATATGGCTGCCTGTATGTCAGAGAGAGGGCGGACGTCCATACGCCCGGCACGAATTTTATTATATACGGACATAATATGAAGGACGGCGCGATGTTCGGGAAGTTGGAGATGTACCAGGAGAAGAGCTTTTTTCTGGAGCATCCCGTGATTTCGTTTGACACGCTCTATGAGGAACGGACCTATGAGATTCTGGCGGTGTTCCGCTCGCAGGTCTACCGTCAGGACGAAAATGTATTTAAGTATTATCAGTTTTATGAGGCGGATACCCCGGAGGAGTTTGCTTCCTTTTATCAGAATATCAAAGCGCTGTCGTTGTATGATACCGGCGTGACGGCGGAGTTCGGGGATACCTTCCTGACGCTTTCCACCTGTGCCTATCATGTGGAGGACGGGCGTTTTGTAGTAGTGGCAAAGCGGGCGGAGCGCAGAGAGTAGGAGATACAGTACCGGGCAGTCTGTCCGTGGAAGAATCGGAAAAGCACCGGGGCTGCAGCCTTATGTTTGCAACAGGATACCATATCTGCAAGCATAAAGCTGCCGCGGCTTCCGGTGCTTTTTTTCTTCATGGAAAATGCAGTAAGCTGCCCTCGCGGAAGGCGCAGGCGGTTATTTTGTATATTCTGCAATGCGCGTGATGGCAACATAGATTTCCGATATTTTATACCAGGTTGTAAAGTCCACGATGCCGTTCGGCGTTAAATCAAACTGTCTTTGGAAAGCGCGGACTGCCTCGGCGGTACGCGGGCCGAAGATACCGTCAGCGGCGATGTTCGGCACAACATAGTACACATCTGCAATGGCGTTCAGCTGCTCCTGCATCTGGCGGACCGCTTCGCCCCGGGAGCCCTCGGTCAGCGCTTCGCCCGGGAAGGAGCTCGGTACGCCGGAGATTTCCTCGGTCGTATTGATGTAGATGCTGGCGCCGTAGTAATTGCGCAGGATCTGGATGGCGTCATAGCCGTCGTCTCCTAAATATTTGCTTCCCCATTGGGACATGAGGCCCGGACAGGTGACTCTTTTTCCGTCGCAATACTGGGTCAGAATCGGTTGCCGTACATTCGGGCGGGAGAGGAAATTATTAAAAATGTTGTCCACGGCAGTATTAATTGTATCAAAAATATTGCGCTCCGGAATCCATTTGTGGTCGTAGGCAGTGGAGGAGGTAATTGTAAAATTATAGCCCCGGTTCCGATACCACTCGGTATAGACACGGTTTAAGGTAAAGGACTGTATGGCAAGGATGTTGGCGTAAATGGTGGATTCCGGCCAGGTTGCATAGATTTCGCTGGAGGCCACGTTTTTGATATAGTCCCGGTAACGGACGTAGTAGTTCTGGGCGGATGTATTGGTCGGCGTCCCATCGTGTACAACAATAAATTCCGGAATCACGACGCTGGATAAGACGATTTCGCCGCTGCCTGCCATTTCCTTGACTTCGTCTTCTACAATTTTCGGCGGATAAATGCCGTACAGGGTATGGTCCGGGATTACGAAGGTTTCGGCTGTCTGCGGTTCCGGCTGCAGCATCGGAAGCATCTGCACATTCTGCAGCGCAACCACATCGGGAAGCACCTCTGTCCCGACAATCTGCACGGGTTCGAAGCCGTCTGCCCGGATGGTGAGGTTGTATTCGGAGTAGGGTCTGGGACTGCCGGATTCCTCGCTGTAGGCGAGCGGCGGCGCAGGCAGCTCGATGACATCGGTTTGTCCGGTGGAGGCGGTGCTGATTTCATCTATCAGCGTA
Source organism: uncultured Lachnospiraceae bacterium (assembly GCA_910579465.1). Taxonomy (GTDB): domain Bacteria; phylum Bacillota; class Clostridia; order Lachnospirales; family Lachnospiraceae; genus SIG307. The sequence continues at coordinate 209,906 of CAJTUB010000003.1, forward strand.
GTCGTGTCGCCGTTGGTTTCGGAAATCTGGATGCTTGCGCCGGTAATCGGGAGGTTATCCCTGATATTCCCGACGGAAACCCGCAGACCGCCGAAGGCAGCTGTGGACATATTCGCAGGGTAGCGGGGGGTGACAGGCTCCGGTGCTTCTGGTGTCTGAGGCTGGAGCGGCGTACCGTTGTTTGACGGAGGCAGATCCGGTGTCCCAGCAGGTGTCCGGTTTTCCGGGGCAGCGGACTGTGTCATTTCCGGTGTTCGGTTTTCCGGGGTGACAGGTTGCGGTACTGCAGGCGCCGGGGTTTCCGGGGTGACAGGCTGCGGTACTGCTGGTGTTCGGTTTTCCGGAACTGCTGGTTGTGGCGCCCTCTGTGTCTGATTCTCCGGAAGAAGCTGACGCTGTGTTTCCGCGGGAGTCTGCACCTGGTTCTCCTGCTGTGTATTTAGTGGCTGTATCCGGGACTCCGGCGGATTGCCGCTCTGTTCCGGAACTATGTTTTGTACGGGAACCGCCTGTGTGTTCAGAGGGGTAGCTGTCTTTTGGGGAGCAGCCGGTTTCGGCGGCTCGTTTACCTGAAAGGAACGATAGAAAGGCATAGGTAAGTCCTCTGCGCAAAATTTAGTATAGGATATGCAGAAAACGGGAAAAAGAGAATGCTTTCCGGCAGTTTCTTTTTGGCATATGTTCTTACCGGGTTTCCGGAAATTCAAACTCAAAGCTTGCCGGGGCGTTAATCAATTCGCACAGGATTTTCCCGTTGCGGGAAAAGCGGTAGTATGCTTTGCAGGCAGCACTCTCGTGGATGGTACGGCTCATTTTTCCGTTGTCCGGGGCATGGAGGGGCTGTGTATTTTTTTCGAGCAGGACTGCGGTAAGCTCGTAGCCGCCCTGTCGTACGATTACGGTATTTCCCGCGGCATAAACCAGGCGGGCACCGAGATAGGTCGCGATACGGTATTCCTTGTTATCAATCAGGATAACGCCGATAATTCCGGTAAAGCTTCCTCCTGCCACCGGGACATCAGCGACCGAGAGCATCAGCGAACCGTTTTTAAAAAAGCATTGCGTCCAGAGATAGCGTTTCGGAAAGGAGCTGCCGCAGTCGCCCTCCAGGTAGCCCGGTGCATCGTGGAACCGGAATTTCTGCCCGTTACAGAGGAGCTGTCCGTCGACCTGGTGCCGCATACTGTAAACGCTGTGCCTGCACTGTAAAAAGGGAACGTACCGGAACGGACCCATAATATCGTAGCGAAGCGGGGTGAGACCGTGGAAGGCAAGCTTCCCCTGCAGCGTAAGCGTGCCGCTTTGCAGGCTGAGCTTCATGCCCCGTTCGGAAAATACGCAGGAACCGACGGTAATGGTAAGCGGATTTTCCCTGTAGTGCAGGGAAGCGAGCGGGACATGGAAGGCAGCGTCCCTTGTGATGACCTGCAGGGAGGCAGTCTGTCTGCCGTAGTGACGGTGGAACGCCGGGATAAGCGCGATTGTATTATCGCCGCTGCCGCATTTGAAATACCAGCCCTTGAAATAGTTTTGTTTCAGCAAAATGGATTACCTCCTTGGATATTTGTTCTTTTATCAGGAACGCGGTGATTTCATCAGCGCTTCCTTAGTATTTCTTGTTTTTGGCTGGATATACTACCTTTGGTAAATGAAAATAAGACAATCAGAGGAGGGAATCATGAGCAATCAATTAAAAAATGAAACAAGTCCGTATCTGTTACAGCATGCGGAGAACCCGGTCAGCTGGTATCCGTGGGGCAGGGAGGCGTTTGAAAAGGCAAGGGCTGAGGATAAGCCGGTTTTTTTAAGCATCGGCTACAGCACCTGCCACTGGTGCCATGTAATGGCGCACGAGAGCTTTGAGGATGAGAGGACGGCAGAGCTTTTGAACCGTTATTTTGTTTCCATCAAGGTGGACCGGGAGGAACGTCCGGATATTGACAGCGTATATATGGCGGTGTGTCAGGCGTTTACCGGGAGCGGCGGATGGCCGATGAGCATTTTTATGACCTGGGAGAAAAAGCCGTTTTTTGCAGGCACATATTTTCCGGTCCGTCCCCGGTACGGTATGCCCGGGTTTTCTGGTTTGCTGACCGCGATTGCGGCACAGTGGCGGGAGAACCGTCCGGCGCTTTTGCAGTCTGCGGAGGAAATCATTGCCCATCTGACGGAGAGAGAGCCGGAGACGGAAAAGAGGGAGGAGGGAAATCAGGCGGATGTGGCAGCAGCGATATTAAAGCGCAGCTTTGATGAAATAAACGGCGGCTTCGGACAGGCGCCGAAGTTCCCGACGCCGCATCATCTTTTGTTTCTGACCTTATACGGGGTACAGCGCGAGGATTCTGCCGTGCTGCATATGGTGGAGAAAACGCTGGTACAGATGAGACGCGGCGGAATTTTTGACCAGATTGGCGGCGGGTTTTCAAGGTATTCGACGGATGCCCGTTTTCTTGTCCCGCATTTTGAAAAAATGCTGTATGACAACGCGCTACTGATTATAGCGTATGCCGCGGTGTATCATGTGACAAAAAAAGAGGAGTATCTTACGACTGCAAAGCAGACGGCAGACTATGTCCTTCGTGAAATGACGGCGCCGGAGGGCGGCTTCTACAGCGCGCAGGACGCGGACAGCGAAGGGGTAGAGGGAAAATATTATACGTTTGCGTGGGAGGAGGTCTTAAGGGTACTCGGAGAGACAAAAGGGAAGGCTTTTGCAGAGGTCTTTGACATTACGCCGGAGGGCAATTTTGAGGGCGCCAATATTCCGAATCTTTTAAAAGGCGGCGAAGATACCGGATTTGCCGAAGAGAAAGAAAAGCTGTATGAGTACCGGAGGGGGCGCACGAAGCTTTCCCTTGACGACAAGGTGCTGCTTTCCTGGAATGCCATGATGATAGCGGCGCTGTCGATGCTGTTCCGCGTCTCGAAGGAGGAGCGGTATCTGCAGGCGGCAGGGAGGGCACAGAGATTTCTTGAAAAAAATCTATGCAACGGGCTTTGGCTCTGTACAGGCTGGCGGAACGGAAAGCAGTCGGAGCATGGCTTCCTCTGTGATTATGCGTATTATATTGCGGCGCTCACGGAGCTGTATCATTCCACCTTGGAGAAGCGCTATCTGGAGCAGGCAGTATTGTTTTGCAGGGAGGCGGTAAGGCGGTTTGCCGACCGTGAAAACGGAGGATATTTTCTTTCGGAGGCGGAGAGCGGCGAGCTGTTCCTGAATCCGAAGGAAACCTATGACGGGGCGGTTCCGAGCGGAAATTCCATGATGGCATATAATTTTGTAAAGCTGTACCAGCTGACCGGAAAGGAAGAGTTTAAAGTGCTCGCAGACGGGCAGCTTTCCTTTCTTTCCGGGCAGGCGCAGCAGTATCCGGCTGGACATACGATGTTTCTGCTGGCAGAGCTTTTGTATGAGAATCCTCCGCAGCAGATTACCGTAGTGGTAAAGAAGGAGGAGGAGTTAAAAAAGGTGAAGGACAGGCTTCCTTTTCTGGCAAATGTGCGGGCAGAGGCAGAAGGGACGGAATACCGGCTGTTAAATGATAAAACCACCTATTATGTCTGCAGAAACCATGCGTGCCTGCCGCCGGTCAACGAAATAGGGGAAGACGGGAAAACAAACTAAAAAGTTTGGATTTCTGCAATTGCTAAAGCTGCAGAAATCCAGGCTGAGAAAAACAGGAAAATTACGGAACTGTCATGGAAGGAATGTCGTCTAATTAGTAGAATGAATTTTATAGTCCGGGGCTGTGGAATATAAGTGAATCAGAGACAGGTATTTTTGTAAAAAGAAAGGAGATGCAGGGATGAAGCAGGACAGGAGAAGGAGAACCGGGGCGGTTCTGGCAGCGGCACTGTTGGTGAGCCTGGCAGCGGGGTGCAGCGGCAAGGAAACGATGCTGCTTCCGACAAAGACGCCGACGCCGCAGGGGGGAGGACGGCAGGGCGTTACGGATACCCCGGCACAGAAGCAGGAGACGGGAACAGACGGGGCGGAGCTTACTGCGGCGGGAACATACGAAAGGGTCTATGAAGCGTTAAAAAAGGTGCAGGAATCGTCGTGGTATATGCGGGAATATGAACTGATGGTGGACGGGGCAGTAACAGACGGCGCGATGCCGGGGATTGCGTTTGAACCCGTAAACACTCCTTCCGCGGTGGCAGGGGAGGAGTATTCCAAAACCAACGTACAGGTGGAGGGAATCGACGAAGCGGATATTGTCAAGACCGACGGAGCGTATCTGTATATTTTTAATACTGCCCGGAACGAGATTTATATTGTGAAGGCAGACGGCGCCGACATGGAGCGGACGGCGACTATCCATGTGGAGGGGAAGCGCTATGGCAGCGGCAGGGAAATGTACCTGTCGGACGGACGGCTTGTGCTGGTGACAAGCCGCTGGTGTGAGGAAACGAAGGACGGGAAAGCAGGTACGGGGCTGACGCTACGTTATGATACGGGAAAGGAAGTAACGGGACTGCTTACCTATGATATTTCGGACCGGCATGCGCCGGAGCTTGTTTCAGCCTTGGAGCAGGACGGGAGCCTGACGGCATCGCGCTTTGCGGACGGCATGGTGTATCTGGTCACCTCTTACGGCAATAGGTGGAGAGGCGCTTATGACCTTTACGACGTCTGGATTGATGCCGAAGAGGATTGTGAAAATACGCCTTTTGGCAGGGAGAAGGAAGAGGAGGAGCTTTTGTACCGTTCGATTCCGCAGGCAGGCGGAGAGCGGATTTCCCCGGACTGCATTTATATCAGTGAGGAGCCGGATTCCGAAGAGTTTCTGGTGCTGACGGCGCTGTCGCCGCAGGAGCCGCAGAGGTTTTCCGATACAAAGTCCATTCTGGCGGGCGGCAGGCAATGTTACGTCAGCAACAGCTACATTTATGTCGGAAGCAGCCGCTGGCAGACGAAGGAAATACCGTATGACCGGACCGATCTGTACCGCTTTTCCTATGACGGCGGCGTGATTACGCCGGCAGGGCAGGTGACGGTAAAGGGGACGTTAAACAATCAGTTTTCGATGGATGAATATAACGGTTATCTGCGGATTGTGACAACCGTAAATGAATATAGCACGGATAACGATGGATATTATGCCTGGTTTTCGGGAAAAGAGAGCAATGCGCTTTACATTTATGATAAGGAGCTGCAGTTGACGGGCAGTATTGAGAATCTTGCGCCGGATGAGCATATCGAGTCGGCAAGGCTGATGGGGGATACCGGGTATTTTGTAACCTTCCGGAGAACCGACCCGCTGTTTTCCGTGGACCTCAGCAATCCTGCAAAGCCGGAGATTCTGGGAGAGTTAAAGATTCCGGGGTTTTCTGAATATCTGCATCCGTATGGTGAAAATCTCCTGCTTGGTATCGGATATCATGCAGATGAAAAAACCGGGATGACGACCGGGCTGAAGCTTTCCATGTTCGATGTGTCAGACCCGTCGGATGTCAAGGAGATTCATAAAATCGTATTAGAAGAGTTTTATCGTACCGCAGTTTCCGATACCCATAAGGCGGCGTTGGTGGACGCGGAGAAAAATATCATCGGGATTCCGGTGCGCGGGGATGGCAGCCGCGGGGAGTATAATGTATATCTCGTGTTCGGCTATGACCGGGAAACCGGGTTTTATCAGAAGCTTTCGGAGGGCTACGCATTAGACTGGAGCAACGATGATTTTTATGAAGCGGACTTTAAGCAGATGTTCTTTTTGTCCGACTGCCGTGGCCTCTATATCCGGGATACGCTGTATCTGATAAATCCGACCTATGAGGTCCGTGCCTATGATATGAAGAGCTGGAAGCAGATTGGAAGAGAGGGGCTGGTGGAAAGCCTGGAGGAACGGAGGGAGATGTTGGATCGGATTAAGGAAGAGAAGCCGGAGCCGCTTGTCGTGGAGCTTGAGGCAAATCCAAGTACAGGCTACCAGTGGGTTGTGACGGTGGAGGGCACGGCAGTGGTTCATTCCAAAATGGAGCATATTGCGACGGCGGAGAACCTGCCGGGAAGCCCGGCGACAGAGCGGCATACGTTTTGTGTAAATAATACCGGGAAAGCAAAAATTACGTTTGAATACGAGAGAATCTGGGAAAGCGGCAAACCGCTCCGGACGATTGTCTACGAGGTAAGCGTCGGGGAGGACCTGAAGCTGGTGACGGAGTCCGTGACAGAGGAAAACGACGAAAAGTAGACCGTTCCGGTAAAGTATCCTTTTGTGTCCCGGCTGCTGTGTAGCAGCCGGGACTTCCAGGTTTACTAAAAATTGCGGAAACCGGGGCAGGCTCAAAAACGATTGACGGTATCCCTGCCAGTGCGCTATAATAAAAGGGATTCCGTTTCAAAATTATTTTCAAGGGCAGGATGTCCTGCGAAAAGAGGAGGATACCAATGGTAAGGGACAATCAGAAAAAACAGTATGCGGCCAGCGGGAGGCGGCATATCCGCGCAGGTCTGCTGCTTGTTGCAATGCTTCTGGCTGTTACGGCGGCAGGCTGCTCCAAGGAGCCGGAGGGAGATCCGGCATGGATGTCTGACCCCGGCGAGCCGTTCAGCCCGTCCGGCACCGGCGGACGCGTGACCTTTACGGGAACGATGGCAGAGATTTCCGGGGCAAAGGTCGGCGATACGGTGCAGTTCGGAAGCTACGAGCAGGACAATAACACTAAGAACGGGGCGGAAGCCATTGAGTGGCTCGTACTGGATAAGCAGGACGGGAAGCTTTTACTGCTTAGTAAGGACGCGCTGGATACGAAGCCTTATAATAAAGAATTTGAAATGGTTACCTGGGAGACATGTACCCTGCGCAGATGGCTGAACAATACGTTTTATTATACCGCGTTTGGCGAGGAGGAACAGGGGAGTATTGTGACGACAAAGGTAAAGAACGGGGGAATGACGGAGTATGGCGAGGAAGACGGGGAAGATACGGAGGATAAGGTATTTCTTCTTAGTGTTGAGGAGATACTGAATTATTTCGACCCTGACGAGAGTGCGGAAGATCCCGCACGCCGTGCCAGGGTAACGGAGTATGCCAAGGCACGGGGAGCATATGTCAGCGGCTATCCGGACTATGCCGGGAGCGGCTTCTGGTGGCTGCGTACGCCCGGCGGTGCCAGCGGTCATGCCGCGTCAGTATTCCTCAGCGGTTATGTCAAATTTGGCTACACTGTGGACGGCGACAATAAGGTTGTAAGGCCTGCCCTCTGGCTGGATACGGAATCGTAATTTTAAGCGGTGTCACATCGTGGCACCGTAATCCTGTTTCTCTGCGGCAGCAGTGGTATGACCGGGCTGCCTCTTCCGATGGAAATTTAAGCAAAAAATACTTGCATAATGAAAAGGGATGGTGTATAATGCAAAATGAAGCACGGGTGCAATGGCGTTCCTGGTGATATACCAAGGTAAAACTGCGTCAAAAACCGTGCATTTTGTTTGTGATAAAACAAAGCGAAAGGAGAACAAAATGGGATACGTTGATGAAGTATTCGAAATGGTGGTAAAGAAGAACCCGGCAGAGCCGGAGTTCCATCAGGCAGTCAAAGAGGTACTGGAGTCCCTGCGTCCGATTATTGACCAGAACGAGGCACTTTACAGGAAGGAAGCGCTGTTGGAGCGGCTGGTAGAGCCGGACAGACAGATTAAGTTCCGTGTGCCGTGGGTAGATGATAAGGGACAGGTTCAGGTAAACACCGGCTACCGTGTGCAGTTCAATAATGCAATCGGGCCGTACAAGGGAGGTCTGCGTCTGCATCCTTCCGTAAATATCGGTATTATTAAGTTCCTTGGCTTTGAGCAGATTTTCAAAAACTCCCTGACAAGCCTTCCGATCGGCGGCGGCAAGGGCGGCTCTGATTTTGACCCGAAGGGCAAGTCCGACCGTGAGATTATGGCATTCTGCCAGAGCTTTATGAATGAGCTTTACAAGTACATCGGCGCTGACGTGGACGTTCCGGCAGGGGATATCGGCACGGGCGCAAGGGAAATCGGCTATATGTTCGGACAGTATAAGAAGATCCGCGGCGTATACGAGGGCGTCCTGACCGGTAAGGGACTCAGCTACGGCGGTTCTCTTGCAAGAACGGAGGCAACCGGATACGGTTTGTTATATCTGACAGATGAAATGTTAAGATGCAACGGACATTCGCTTTCCGGTAAGACGGTAGCGGTTTCCGGCGCAGGAAATGTAGCAATCTATGCCTGCCAGAAGGCACAGCAGCTCGGCGCAAAGGTAGTGACGGTATCCGATTCCACCGGCTGGATTTACGACCCGGAGGGAATTGACGTGGCTCTCTTAAAGGAAGTAAAGGAAGTAAAGAGAGAGAGACTGACTGCGTATGCTGCTGCAAGAAAGAGCGCAGAGTACCATGAGGGCAAGGGCGTATGGACGGTAAAGTGCGATGTGGCACTGCCTTGCGCAACCCAGAACGAGCTTACGCTTGAGGACGCAAAGGCACTTGTCGCAAACGGTGTTATTGCCGTGGCAGAGGGAGCCAATATGCCGACGACGTTGGAGGCTACGCAGTATCTCCAGGCAAACAACGTATTGTTTGCACCGGGCAAGGCTGCCAATGCAGGCGGCGTGGCAACCTCCGCACTGGAAATGTCGCAGAACTCCGAGCGTCTGAGCTGGAGCTTTGAAGAGGTTGACCAGAAGTTAAAGCAGATTATGGTAAATATTTTCCATAATATGGACGATGCCGCAAAGCGTTACGGGGCAGAAGGAAATTATGTCGTAGGCGCAAATATCGCGGGATTTGAAAAGGTAGCGAACGCTATGCTTGCACAGGGCGTTTGCTAAAGCATATCGGACGATATTGTAAAGAGCTTTTGCAAAATAGAGGATTGTCTCTGGTGCAAAAGCTCTTTTTTCTTTTTTTTATGGATTTTTATGCAAGGCTTTTGCGTGAAAGGCTTGCAAATTGTAAAAACTTATGGTATAGTCAAGTACAGTAATGATTTTTATATGGATAATTTTTCTAATGGAGGTTGATTATGGCAAAAAAGGCGACTGAAAAAAAAGAAGCAGAAAAGGGAAAAGATGTTGAAGTAAAAATTTCTGCAACAGAAGAGAAGGCAGCAGTAGAAGCTGTGCCGGCAGAAAAAACAGCGGAAAAGGAAGCGGTAGTGGAAACGGCAGTAAAGGAAACCGCCGTGAAGGAAGGAAAGAAGCGTGGAAGAAAGCCGGGCTCCAAAAATGCAGTTAAAACGATAAATAAGGATAAGGAAGTAAAGAAAGCGGAGAAGCAGGCAGAAAAGCAGGAAGAGGTTTATCTGCAGTTTGCCGGTGAAGAAATTGCCATAGAGGAAGTGATGGATAAGGCAAGAGCAGCATATGTGGCAGAGGGTCACAGAGCGTCTTCCATCAAGTCCCTGCGTTTGTACATTAAGCCGGAGGAGAGAAAGGCTTATTATGTCATTAATGAAAAGGCGGCAGGCAGCATTGCACTGTAGCAGGATTGCAGCAGGTTTTTGTAAGAATTTCCGGACGGAGGGCAGATGCTCTCCGTTTCTGATTGTGTAAGACAGAGCCGGAAGATACCGGATAGAAAGTCAGGGAACGATATGGGAAAAAAAATCAGATTAGTTGGAGTTTTACTTGGAAGTATGCTCCTTTTGAGTGCCTGTAAAGGAAAGGAAGAAGAGAAGGAACTTACGCCAACGCCTGTGCCGACAACAGGACAGGAGCAGCCTACGGAGCCTGCGCCTTCCGTGACGCCTGCGCAGGGCGGGCTTGTGTTCCGCTTGGAAACAGAGGAATATTCGGCAAAGGAGGGCGAGGTGGAGGTGTTTCATGCAAAGCTCGTTTACCCGGTGTTTGAAGGCGGGTGCGCCGATATTCTGAATGAGTTTGTGTTGTCTATGATAGGCGGGTTCCGCCTGAGGCTCCCGCTCTCAGAAGAAAATGCAAGACTGAATTATGCAGAGTTTTCCGGAGAGGATATCGAGTATGCATTTCCGGAAGCAGAGGAGCTGGATATCACGATAGCTGCGGAAACAGAAAAATGGATTTCGTTCTCCTCCCTGTGGTACGGCAATACCGGCGGTCCTCATCCGAACACCTACTGTAAGACCTATGTAAGAGAGAAGGCGGACGGCAGTGAAGTGAAGATAGAGGAGTATCTGGAGCAGTACGGGCTGACGCTTTCCGAAACGGCGGCTTATGCCGCAGAACAGGTGCGCGCTGTTTCGGAGGAGGGAATGTTCTGGGATGAAGAGGGACTGCCGGGAGCTTTCCTGAAGATTTTGGAGGAAGACCAGTGGTATCTGACGGAGAAGGGGCTGATGCTGTTTGCCAATCCGTATGAGCTTGCGGCCTATGTGTACGGTAAGATTGAGTACGAAATTCCGTATGAGGTTTTGCAGCAAGGCTTGAAAAATCAATAAGATGTGTTATACTGGATAAAAAGATAAATTATAGTGTGCTAAGGAGGAATACTATGTTAAAAGAATTTAAGCAGTTTGCAATCAAGGGAAACATGATTGACCTGGCAGTCGGCATGATTATCGGTACCGCGTTTAATAAGCTGGTATCGTCGCTTGTCAACGATATGATTATGCCTCTGCTCGGGCTTCTGACAGGAAAGATTGACTTTACGAAGCTTTACATTGCATTAGACGGCAAACAGTATGCGTCTCTTGCAGAAGCCGAGGAGCTTGGCGTAGCCTGCTTTAAATACGGTGCTTTCCTTGCGGGTCTGCTGGACTTTTTGATTATGGCGTTTGTCGTATTCCTGTTTGTGAAGTGGATTAACAAGCTCCGCACCATGAACAAGGAGCCGGAACCGGTGAAGGCGCCGACCACAAAGGTCTGCCCGTTCTGCAAGTCCGAGATTGCAATCGAAGCAACCCGTTGTCCGCATTGTACTTCCGAGCAGCCGGCAGCGGAGAAATAATATTTGGAGGCAGCTGACATGACAAAGATTGATATTATATCGGGATTTCTGGGCGCGGGAAAGACTACGCTGATTAAAAAGCTTTTAGAGGAAGCGTACAAGGGAGAAAAGGTTGTCCTGATTGAGAACGAATTTGGGGAAATCGGAATTGACGGCGGATTTTTAAAGGATGCAGGTGTGGAAATTACAGAAATGAATTCCGGCTGTATCTGCTGTTCGCTGGTAGGTGATTTCGGAAAGTCCTTAAAGGAGGTTTTGGAACGTTTTTCCCCGGACCGTGTGATTATCGAGCCGTCCGGTGTAGGAAAGCTTTCCGATGTGATTAAGGCAGTACAGGATGTCAAGGAGGAGCTTCCGGACGCAAAGCTGAATAGCTTTTCTACCGTAGTGGATGTAACCAAGGCGTCCATGTATATGAAAAATTTCGGTGAGTTTTTTAATAACCAGGTGGAAAGTGCAAAGACGATAATTTTAAGCCGTACACAGAAGTTTGATGCGGCAAAGACCGAGATTACTGCAGAAAAGCTCCGGGCGCAGAATCCGGGAGCGGTTCTGATTACTACGCCGTGGGACGAGATTGACGGTAAGGTAATTCTGGCTGCCATGGAGCAGGAGTCCTCTATGGAGAAAGAGCTGTTAAAGGAAGCCTGCCGGCACGGAGAGGAGCATGAGCATCATCACCATGAGCACGGGGAGGAGTGCCACTGCCACGAAGAGGGACATGAGCATCACCACCATGAGCACGGAGAGGAGTGCCACTGCCACGAGGAAGAACATGAGCATCATCACCATGAGCATGGGGAGGAGTGCCACTGCCACGAAGAGGGACATGAGCATCATCACCACGAGCACGGAGAGGATTGTACCTGCGGCTGTCACGACCATGAGCACCATCATCACCATGCGGACGAGGTATTTACAAGCTGGGGTAAGGAAACGCCTCATAAGTATGAGCGTGAAACCATGCGCGGGATATTAGACAAACTTGCGAATACCGGGGAGTACGGCGTTATCCTCCGGGCAAAGGGCATGGTTCCTGCCGTTGACGGTACCTGGATTTATTTTGACCTGACGCCGGGCGAGTTTGAATTAAGAGAAGGTACGCCGGATTATACCGGACGTATCTGCGTCATCGGCTCCGAGTTAAAGGAGAGCGGCTTAGAGACGCTGTTTGAGCTGGCGTAGGCGGGAAGTAAGAGGAGAGGAATCCGGTTATGGAGATACCTGTATATATTATTACCGGCTTTTTAGAGAGCGGTAAAACCACGTTTATCAAAGAGACCCTGGAGGACCCGAATTTTGCTTCCGGGGAAAAGACCATTCTGCTTCTTTGTGAAGAGGGGATGGAGGAGTATGACCAGGCAGCGTTAGAAAAGGACAATGTTTTTCTGGTTCCGGTGGAGTCGGAGGAAGAGCTGACACCGGCATTTCTGAAAAAATGTCAGAATGAGTACCGCCCGAAGCGTGTGATAATCGAGTTTAACGGAACATGGAGCATGTCCGGCTTTATTGACCGCGGGATGCCAAGGGACTGGGAGCTGGCACAGATGATTACGCTTGTCGACGCCGGTACGTTTGAGGTGTATATGAGCAATATGCGCCAGATGATGGCGGAGCAGATTAATTTTACGGAGCTTGTGATTTTTAACCGCTGTACGAAGGACACAAAGCGCAACACGTTCCGTAAGGCGGTGCGTGCCCTGAACCGCCGTGCGCAGGTGCTTTTTGAATCAGAGGACGGAAATGACGGCTTTGATGACGAAATTGACCTGCCATATGATTTGAATGCGGATGTTATCGAGATTGAGGATGACGACTACGGTATTTTTTATCTGGACGCGCTGGACCAGCCGCAGAAGTATGCGGGGAAGACCGTGCGCTTTACGGCAATGGTTTATAAGGGCAGGGAGCTGCCCAAGGGCTATTTTGTGCCGGGACGCTTTGCCATGACCTGCTGTGCAGATGATATCGGGTTTGTCGGAATGCTCTGCAAGGGTGCGCAGGCAGATAATTTCAAGCTGCGTGACTGGGTTAAGGTAACAGCAAAGGTACAGGTGGAATACCAGAGAGAATATAACGGAGAAGGTCCGGTCTTATATCTGGAGGACATGGTTCATACGGAAAAGCCAAAGGAGCATTTAATTTACATGAATTAAAGAATGTGAGGAAGCATTATGGGACAGACAGGCAGGAAAGCAGGAATCCGCAGTTTAATCGGATTTGAAGTCTTTGTAAAAACCGCCTGTCTGTCTTTTTGTTTTCCGTTGTTCCGGCTGATGTTAAAGCTTTGTATCCGCGCAGCCGGATACAGCTATATTACGAAGGAAAATCTGCCTGCCCTCGTGCTGTCCCCGTTTTCCATTGCCTGCATTGTGTTCGGGCTGGCAGCCGCGGCGCTGTTTGTTTTATTTGAAATGAATACGGTGAACCTTGCGCTGCAGAACAACCGGTCAGGCATCAGGGGAACAGTTCCGGATTTATTTTACGGGGGACTTGAAAAGACGGGAAGGATGTTTGAGAGAAAGCGGCGGGGAGTTTTACTGGCGTTTCTGGCACTGTTGTTTGTCGTGCTTGTCAATCTTCCGGTCGTGCTTTTTTTACTCTTTGGAATCGGACAGACCAGAGGGGCTGCCAGTGCCGTCTTACAGCTTCCTGGAATTTTGCTGCTGGCTGTGGCAGCCTTTCTTTTGTGGTGGGCAGCATTGCCCGGCTGCTTTCTTGTATTCTGGTCCGGTACCGGGAACGGTGCCGTGCGGAAGGTGTTCCGTCTGGGGGGAAGAGGAATACGACAGTATTATGGCAGGATATTCCGGGGACTTTTTGTGCGGAGTATTGTTTTATTTGTTTTGGAGGGTATCGTGTATTTTGCAGGACTTGCCCTGATGATTGCATTTGTCCTGTGGCTTACGCCGGAGGCGATTTCCGCCGTTCTTTTGATACGTCTGTTTCAGAGATATCATTTTATTATCTGCATTCTGTTTGCTTCGGTGAATGCGGTAATTTATGAATATTTCTGTGCCAGTCTCTTTTTTGATGAGGGACTGGAGGGGGCGGTACGTTACCGTGCGGAGAAAAGGGCGGTATATGTGGGAAGGTATGCCGCGAAAAAGAACCGCCGCAGAAAGGTGCTTTTTCTGGCTGCTGCTGTGGCGGTGTCCGGTCTGGCTGTGGTACAGATAGGGGCATTTTTTCAAAACGGGAATTTATTTCTGGCAAGAACCCTGGACGTGCTATGTATTACAGCGCACCGCGGGGCGTCGGACGGAGCGCCGGAAAATACCGCGGCAGCGGTGGAGCTGGCGGTAAAGGAGGCAGCAGATTATGTGGAAATCGATGTGCGCCTTACGGCAGACGGCGTAGCGGTATTGCTGCATGATGCCGCCTTATTCCGGACAACAAGAGTTCCAAAGTATATCAGTGAAGTTACCTATGAGGAGGTGTCCGGTTACGATGCCGGAAGCAGCTATTCTGCAGAGTTTGCCGGGGAAAGGATTCCGGCTCTGGAGGAGATACTGGAACGCTATGGCGGGGAAACCGGCTTTAATATAGAGCTGAAAACCGCAGAGGACAGGGCGCTTGCGGAGACCGTGGTTGAGCTCGTAGAGCGTTACCATCTGGAGAAGAGCTGCGTCATTACGTCGTCCTGCTATCAGCAGCTGGTATGGGTAAAGGAGTTAAACAAGGACTTGAAAACGGGCTATATCCTGCCCCTTGTGTATGGGGAGTTTTATAAAAGCGAGGCGGCCGACTTTTTCAGCATCCGTTCCGGATTTGTTTCGGAGGCTCTTGTGGAGCAGGTGCATTCGGTCGGAAAAGAAATCCATGCATGGACGGTAAACCGGGAAAATGAATTAAAGCGGATGAAAGCAATCGGAGTTGACAATATTATTACGGATAAGCCTGCTTATGCCAGGGAGGTTATTTATGAAAGTGCATTGGCAGAGACGATAGAAGAATGGATTTTGCTTCTGGCGCCAAAAAAATAGCAACAGGGTGCAACATTACAGTTTCCTGCCGTATTATAGTAAGTAGAACGTAAACGGAGGTTAGTATGGCAGTAACAGTTGCATTGGACGCCGGACATGGCGGATATGACAGTGGCGCAGTTTATCAGGGCAGAAGGGAAAAGGACGATAATCTTGCGCTTGCGCTTGCAGTCGGCGATATTCTGCAGAACAACGGAGTGAACGTAGTTTACACAAGAACGGAGGACGTGTACGATTCTCCGGTCAGGAAGGCACAGATAGGCAACGAGTCGGGCGCGGACTATTTTGTTTCGTTACATCGGAATTCCAGCCCGTCCGACAACCAGTATTCCGGCGTAGAAACGCTTCTTTATGATGAAAATGGTATTAAGGCGGATATGGCAGAGGCAATCAATGAGCAGCTTGCCAAGGTCGGGTTTAATAACCTCGGACTGAATATCCGCAGGGACCTTGCCGTACTGCGGCGTACACAGATGCCGGCACTTCTTGTCGAGGTCGGCTTTATCAATACGGATGCGGATAATGCGCTGTTAGATGCGCGCTTTGACGATACGGCACAGGCGATTGCAGACGGAATCCTGCAGACGCTTTCGGGCGAAATCGGTGATGATAATGATACCAGTACCCCGGCACCGGAGAATACTGCCTATGCGGTACAGGTCGGACTGTTCCGTAATCCGGAAAATGCAGACAATTTATACCGGGAGCTGGTGGCACTCGGAATCCCGTCGGACATCGGGCGCAGCGGAAGCTTTTATGCGGTGCGCGCAGGCAGGACGGAGAATCTGAACGAAGCGGTTGCATTGCAGCAGGAGTTACAGCAGTTGGGCTATGACACGTTAGTCGTGACGCTGTAGGCTATTTTTTGCAGAGAATTTTTTCAAACAACAGCCCTGCGGCGGCCCAGCAGGGTGCATAGTCCAGACGGATGACACCCTTGCAGTTCAGCTTTGCATTGCTGTAGTCCCACGGGCAGGCATTGTGCTTTTTTAAAAGCGAGCCGCTGACAAATTCGCAGAAAAAGATGCCTGCGGCATAAACGGAGCCGCGCAGATAGGCGGGCATTGCCTTTATCAGCTTATAGACCTGGGGAATAAAAGCGGCAAGACCGTAAATTGGAAACATCCAGACGGAAGTGCGGCAGAGCAGCCGTTTATCCTTCGTGTGGTCCTTTAAGGAGCCCAGTCCTGTCCAGAAGCATTCGATACACCAGCCAATCAGACCGCAGCGGCAGAAGTCAAGGCTGAAACGCCGCGCGGCGGGAAGGGGAAGAAGACGCATAAAAACCTCCTGCTTGTTCTTTTGCCATAGTATCTGTAAGCGGCAGGGAACTATACAGGAGGTTTTTGGATTTATTACCGGTAGACGGAAAAATGGTTGTCAGAAAGCAGGGAGAAGGCGCGGTCAAGCGAATCCCTGTCATAAAATTCAATACGGAGTGCACCCTGTTCGTAGGCGCGGTTATGCACAATGCCGATATTTTTCATGCTGATGCCATGGCTTGCTAAAATAGTGGCAAAGGTTGCAATCGCGCCTGCCTCGTCCCGTAAATCCGCATGCAGGACGAAGGTTTCGGGAAGTACACCCTTGCGTTCCTGCAGGGTGCTCCGGAAATTGCCTGCTTCGGAAAAAAGAGAATGTACTGCCGCCTTGTCTGCACGGAAAAGTGCGGCTTCCGCTTCACTCAGCAGGGAAATGTAGCGGCGCAGTACCGGAAGTACCGCTGTTGTATTTGCAGACAGGATGCTTTCCCAGAGTGCAGGAGAGGAGGAGGCAATACGGGTGAGATCTTTAAAGCCGCCTGCTGCTAACAGACGCATCGTATCGGCATCCTTTGAGGTGCGCACCAGATTGACAAGCTGTGCTGCAATCAGGTGCGGCACATGGCTGATGGCGGCAACGGCAATATCATGCTCCTGCGGGGTAAGCAGAACAGGAATGGAGCGGAGCTTCTTTATCAGGGAAAGAAAGCGGTCTGCCTTTTCCTGTGGAAAATTCCCGGACATAGTGACAGCATAATAGGCGTTCTCTAAAAGCAGCGCATTGCTGTTTGCAAATCCGGTACGCTCTGAGCCGGTCATAGGATGTCCGCCGATAAAACCGGCCGAAAGACCAGCCTGTTCTGCTGCGATATGAATGCCGGATTTTACACTGCCGACATCTGTGATAATAGCGTCCGGACGAAGGATGCCCTTTAATTGCGGCAGATATTCGATATTTTTGTCGACCGGTGCGCACAGAAAAATATAATCGCAGTCACGGAACGCTTCCAGGGAAAATACTATGTCATCTGCTACATTTGCCTCCACGGCGCCGCGGAGGTCCTCCGAAAGCTCCGGTCTTCTGGAATAGGCAATAATGCGGCTGTCAGGGAACGTTTCGCGGAGCGCTCTGGCAAGTGAGCCTCCAATCAGGCCAAGACCGATAAATCCAAACTGTTCTTTCATAGAGTGTCTCCTTATGCGAGAGGTTTTCCCATCAGTGCGGCAACCGGGCGGAGCGTATCACAAAGCTCTTCAAACTGCGGGAAGGTAAGCGACTGCGGACCGTCGGAGAGCGCCTTTTCCGGGTGCGGATGGGTTTCAATCATCAGACCGTCTGCCCCGGCAGCCACAGCGGCAAGCGCAAGCGGTTTTACATAGTCGCGGACACCGGTAGCATGGCTCGGGTCTACGATAATCGGAAGGTGGCTCTTGGAACGGATGACCGGAACGGCGCTTAAGTCTAATGTATTGCGGGTTGCCGTTTCAAAGGTACGGATTCCGCGCTCGCAGAGTACGACATTCGGATTGCCCTCGGCAAGAATATACTCGGCAGCATTCAGCCACTCTTCAATTGTAGCGGACAAGCCGCGCTTTAACAGGACAGGAAGCTTGGTTTTTCCGGCCTCTTTTAAAAGGAAAAAGTTCTGCATATTTCTGGCGCCGATTTGCAGCATGTCCACATACTTTACGGCAGCATCAATTGCGGCCTGGCTGGTAACCTCGCAGACAACCGGAAGCCCGGTAGCCTCTCTGGCCTCCTTCATCAGCCGGAGTCCGTCCTCCTCCATGCCCTGGAAGGAGTAAGGGGAGGTACGCGGCTTATAGGCGCCGCCGCGCAGAATCTGTGCACCGGCCTTTTTGATGGCAACGGCAGTCTCCATGACCTGCTCTGCGGATTCTACGGCACAAGGTCCCGACATAATAACGAGGTTGTTCCCACCGATGCTTGTATTTCCTACCTTTACGATGGTCGGCTCCGGATGGAACTTTTTATTTGTGAGCTTATAGCTTTCCGTGACCGGAAGAATACGGTCGACGCCTTCTGCAATTTCCAGGTTCTTATCGGCTAATGCGGTCTTGTCGCCGACAACGCCGATAATCGTCACCTCATGTCCGGTGGAAAGATGGGTCTCCAGCCCGTTCTGGCGGATAAAGTTTACAATATGGTCAATGGCCGCCTTACTGGCGTCCGGTTTCATAATAATAATCATGACTGAAATCTCCTGTATGAAAAATTAGTCGGAAGACAAAGACTTCCGACTCTATTGTACCTCGGTTTTGGATTTCTGTCAACGCTTTTTTGCTTTAAAGCGTAACGGTTTAAAGCGGAAACTTAAACGTTTTTCCGGGCTTCCGCTTTCCGCTGCCGGTTCTGTATGGAACTGCCGCACGAAGTACAGCGGCTTACAAGCGGAGGGCATTTTTCCTTTGAGGGGAATACGGCTGTCTTATTTTTGCAGGCGCAACGCTCCACCGGACTTCCTCTAAGTACCGTTAAGCCGCTCGGGGGCGTCCTCGCGCCTAAACGGTACTAAGAGGCGATTCCGCCTGCGCTAAATACGCGGTCCTTCGGACAAATGCAAAAATAAGACAGCCGTATTCCCTTTACAGTCAGGCAGATATTCCGCCTGTTTGTAAGCCGCCGTTGCCCGTCGCGCGGCAGTCCCGTTTTTAAGTGTTTCAGGGAAAGCGGAGACCCGGAAAAAGTTATAGTTTGCATATGGAAGAAAATGTGTTAGAATAATTCAAGAGAAGGGAGACTGTATGAAAGATTTTTTACCGATTTGCAGAGAAGATATGGAACGGCGCGGCTGGGAGCAGTGCGATTTTGTATATATTACCGGGGATGCTTATGTGGACCATACCTCCTTCGGGCCTGCAATTATCAGCAGGGTATTAGAAAGCCACGGCTATAAGGTCGGAATTATTTCGCAGCCGAACTGGAAAGACGAGCAGAGCGTGCAGGTGCTCGGAGAGCCGCGGCTCGGGTTTCTGGTATCTGCCGGGAATATGGATACGATGGTGAACCACTATACGGTGGCAAAGAAGCGGCGCACGCAGGATGCTTATACGCCGGGAGGCGTTATCGGGAAACGGCCTGATCGGGCAACAATTGTATATTGTAACCTGCTCCGTCGTGTCTATAAAAAGAAGCCGGTAATCATCGGAGGAATCGAGGCGTCCTTACGCCGTCTTGCGCATTATGACTACTGGTCGGACAGCGTAAAGCGTTCGATTTTGTTGGATTCCGGCGCGGATTTGATTTCCTACGGGATGGGAGAGCGTTCTGTCGTGGAGATTGCCGAGGCTCTGGATGCCGGGATTGCAGTAAAGGATATTACGTTTGTGGCGGGGACGGTATACCGGACCGACTCGCCGGAGAAGATTTATGATGCGGTTTTTCTGCCGGATTACCAGACGATAAAGGAGGATAAGCGGGAGTTTGCAAAAAGCTTTTATACCCAGTATTGCAACACCGACCCGTTTTCCGGAAGGCGTCTGGCGGAGAAGTACAAGGAAAAGGAATATGTGGTGCAGAATCCGCCGGCGCTTCCTCTTTCACAGGAGGAAATGGACAGGGTGTATTCCCTGCCGTATATGCGGACCTACCATCCGTCCTATGAGGCGCTCGGAGGGATTCCGATTATAAATGAGCTGAAATTCAGTCTTGCCAGCAGCCGCGGGTGCTTTGGCGGATGCAGCTTCTGCGCCCTGACGTTTCATCAGGGTCGGATTATCCAGACAAGAAGCCATGAATCCCTTATTGAAGAGGCGCGTCTGATGACATGGGAGCCGGACTTTAAGGGCTACATTAACGATGTGGGAGGCCCTACTGCGAATTTCCGTGCGCCTTCCTGTGAAAAGCAGCTGACGAAAGGGGTCTGCCGGGATAAGCAATGTCTGTTCCCACATCCTTGCCGGAATCTGAAAATCAGCCATGAGGATTATCTGGCACTTTTGCGGAAGCTACGGGAACTGCCGGGAGTAAAAAAGGTCTTTATCCGTTCCGGCATCCGGTATGACTATCTGATTTACGATAAGGACAGGACGTTCCTGCGCGAGCTGTGCGAGCACCATGTCAGCGGACAGCTGAAGGTGGCGCCGGAGCATATCTGCGATACGGTGTTAAAGCGGATGGGAAAGCCGGGCAGGGCAGTATACGAGGAGTTCCTTAAGGAGTACAAAAGAATGAATGCAAAGCTCGGGAAGGAGCAGTATGTGGTGCCGTATCTGATGTCCTCCCATCCGGGCTCTACAATGAAGGAAGCGGTAGAGCTGGCAGAGTATCTGCGGGACCTCGGTTATATGCCGGAGCAGGTGCAGGACTTTTATCCGACACCGTCTACGATATCCACCTGTATGTATTATACGGGACTTGACCCGCGGACGATGGAGCCGGTGTATGTTCCGAAGTCACCGCATGAAAAAGCCATGCAGCGGGCACTGATACAGTACCGGAATCCGAAAAATTATGATTTGGTAAAGGAAGCGTTGCATCTGGCGCACAGGGAAGACCTGATTGGTTTTGATAAAAAGTGTCTGATACGTCCGAGAAGGAAGGAGCCTTTGCCGGAGACGGGAAAGTTCGGCAGAAAGGCAGCAATGACGGGAACACCGGCTTCTGCCGGGAAGAAGGGTTCTGCCGCCGCTTCCAAAAAGAAAATGATACGGAATGTTCATAAAAAGAATCGGACTACGGTTCCGAAGTAAGGAGGCAGCTATGTTTTCCATGTTTTATCCGGATGAGGACATCGGGTCGGCTTATGAGGCAGACTATGAGGGGCTGTATCAGAAGGGCTTCCGGGGGATTATTTTTGACATTGATAATACGTTGGTAGAGCATGGGGCAGAGGCAGACGAACGCTCTGCGGCGCTGTTGGGACGCCTGCAGGAAATCGGTTATGCTGTCTGTTTTCTGTCAAATAATAAGGAGCCGCGTGTCAAAAGCTTTGCCGGGGCATCTGGTGCGGCGTATATCGCTAAGGCGGGTAAGCCGAAAAGGAAAGGATACGAGGCGGCAATGAAGGCAATGGGAGTCACAAGGGAGCAGACAATCTCTGTCGGAGATCAGATTTTTACGGATATCTGGGGCGCAAACCGTGCCGGAATCTATACGATACTGGTAAAGCAGATTGGAAAAAAAGAAGAAATCCAGATTGTACTGAAACGGTATTTAGAGCGGATTGTGCTTTGGTTTTACCGGAGGAGCCGTAAAAGGAAAGGGAGCGCAGGATGAAAAAGGAAGCTGTAATATTAATCGGATTTATGGGCTGTGGGAAAAGTACCATAGGAAGGAAGCTTGCGGACATGCTCGGCTATTCTTTTCTGGATACGGATGCCTTAATTGAGGAATACTGCGGAAAGCAGATTCCGGCGATTTTTGCAGAGGATGGGGAGGCAGCGTTCCGGCAGGCGGAAACGGAGGTGCTGTGCAGACTGAAAGAGGAGGCAGGGAAATGTGTGATTGCCACCGGGGGCGGAATGCCGTTAAAAGAAGAAAATGTGCGGTATCTGCGTGAAATCGGTACGGTCTTTTTTCTGGAGGCGGAAATAGAAACGATACTGGAACGCCTGAAACATGATACCCAGCGTCCGCTTGCGTCCGGAGAGGACAGGGAGCAGAGGCTCAGGCGCCTGTATGCGGAGCGCCTGCCGGTTTATAAGGCGGCAGCGGAGGTCTGTATCTATACAGAGGGCAGAGGCTTTTCCGATATTCTGCAGGAACTGGAGCAGTATATCGGAAATAATACCGGAACGCAAAATGCGGAAAGCTGAGCATCGGAGGAAAGAAGGAGGAAAGGTATGAAGCTACTGATTATCAACGGACCGAATATCAATTTTCTGGGAATCCGTGAGCCGGAGCAGTACGGAACGGAAACCTATGAGTCGCTTTGTAAAAAGCTCCGGGAACGGGCGGCAGCGGCAGGAGACGAGCTGTGCATTTTCCAGAGCAACAGCGAGGGAGCGCTGATTGACCGCATCCAGGAGGCGTACCGGGATAAAACGGAAGGAATTATTATTAATCCGGGTGCGTATACGCATTACAGCTATGCAATCCGCGATGCGCTTGCTTCGGTTCCTGTTCCGAAGATTGAGGTGCATATTTCCAATGTCCATAAACGCGAGGAGTTCCGGAATGTTTCGGTGACTGCGCCGGTGTGCGACGGACAGATTATCGGTCTTGGAACAAAGGGGTATTTTTATGCAATGGAGGCGCTGAAGGAGAAGCAGGGTGGCGCCAAATCGTAATATGACAAGGCAAATCCGAATTTTTTTAAAATTAGTATTGAAAAAAGTCCAAGAGTGCGATAAACTAAGTAGTAGTGAATTCTAAGGAGGATTTTTTATGATTTCTGCAGGCGATTTTAGAAACGGCATTACGCTTGAAATTGAAGGCAACGTATACCAGGTAATTGAGTTTCAGCATGTAAAGCCGGGAAAAGGCGCTGCGTTCGTGAGAACAAAGTTAAAGAATATTAAGAGCAGTGGTGTTGTAGAGAAGACGTTCCGTCCGACGGAGAAGTTCCCGGCAGCACATATTGAGAGAGCAGATATGCAGTATCTGTATTCCGACGGTGAGATGTACCACTTTATGGATGTAGATACGTTTGACCAGATTGCAATGACCGCAGACCAGGTTGGCGATTCGTTAAAGTTCGTGAAGGAAAATGAGATGGTAAAGATGCTTTCCCACAACAAGCAGGTATTTGCAATTGAGCCGCCGTTGTTTGTCGAGCTTGTGATTACCGAGACGGAGCCGGGCTTCAAGGGCGATACGGCAACCGGCGCTTCCAAGCCGGCAGTTGTTGAGACCGGTGCAACCGTGTATGTACCGCTGTTTGTCGAGCAGGGTGAGACCATCCAGATTGATACCAGAACCGGCGAATATATGAAGCGCGTTTAATACGATTCCAGGGACTGCGGCAAAAGCGCAGTCCTTTTAAATTGCCAAGGGCTTGAGAGCCTGTAAAGTCCCGGCTATGAAGTTTTTTGATTTTTCGGAAAAGCCTTCCATGTATAAGCGTCTGACGGTGCGGAATACTAAAAAAGCAACTTTAAGATTGCATTGATGCGCAAAAAGGAGGTTCTTATGAAAAAGAAAATAGCATGTCTGACAGCAATATGCTGTATGATGTCATTTTTCCTGATGGCGTGTGCTTGTTCTGAAGATACGCAAAACGGCGGAGAGCTTTCCCCGACCGGGACGCAGGGAAGTGTTACACCGGGCGGACAGGATATTTCTCCGACCAACATGCCGAGTCCTGGCGGAACAACCGGAAACGATAATGTGAACGGCGGAACAGGGACAAACGGTGGAACCGGTATCAATGGCGGTGACAACAATACCGATATCAATAATCCAGGCACCGGGAATAACGGAAATAATGGAAACAACGGTGGTACTGGTGTAATCGGAGACATCGGAAACGGTGTAAACGACGTGATGGACGGAATCGGAGATGCGGTAAATGATGTTACCGGAGGCAACAGCGGCAACACCGGAACAAATGGCGGTGCAGCCGGTGGTACCGGAGCCGGAGCCGGACGATAAGCCTGCAGGCTATAGCGGACAGGCAGAAGAAAAAGAGGATATCCTGAAAGTCTGTTATGGCTTGAGGGATACCCTCTTTTTTTCTTTATTATGAAAGAAGAATCCGGTAAATAAGGGTATCTGCGGAGTCTGATTCAAGACGGTATGGATAGCCGCAGGCAGCAAGCACCCGGAGCGAAGCGGTATTTGCTTTCTTGATTTTTGCGGTTACAGAAGGCGTTCCCAGAGCTTTGGCGTAGGAAAGCAGTGCCGGAACGCATTCCTTGGCATAGCCGTTTTTCTGATAAGGCGTATCAATAAGATAGCCGAGGGAATAACCGGCGCCTTCCTCTTCCACAGCAGAGAAACCGGCGCGTCCGACCAGCCGGCCGGTGCTTGTTTCGTAAATGCCCCAGAGAGCAAGGTCAAAAAAAGGATAGACAAAGGAAAGATAGGCGCTATGCTTTTCTTTTTCCGTTTCATAGTCAGAAAGCGGTTCGTTCAGGCCATCGGCGTTTTCTGGCTTTTTGCACATAGCAAACACGGCAGGAAAGTCATCTTCGGCAAATTCGCGTACCAGGAGCCGCTCTGTCGTCAAAATTTCTGCCGGTTCGCCAAGCGCGTGGGCGTGGGTACGGCGCAGATAAGCGGCGTCAGCGGACGCAAAGCTTTCCAGCAGCGCGTAGGCGCGGGATAAGTCCTGCACTCCGGAATTCGGATTTACAAAACCGATACATGGAATCCCGGCGGCTTTTGCCGCCATTGTACCAACAGCGGAGTCCTCGATGACAAGACATTCCTTTGCAGAAAGTCCAAGCTCTTTTGCGGCAAGCAGAAAAATGTCCGGGGCGGGTTTCGGATTTGGCAGAGTTGCTCCGGAAACAAGTGCCGTAAACGCGTCGGCAATGCCGAACTCTTCTACGACCTGCCGGATTACCGGAAGCGCGGAGGATGAGGCGATGGCTAAGGAAAGACCGGCTTCCTTCAGGTGTCTGATAAAGGAAACGACATGTGGCACCTGCGGATGTCCGTTTTCGGCAAAAAGCTCTGCTAAAAGTACGTTGTTCTCCTGCAAAAGCTCTTCCGGCGTGCGGGTGATTCCGGGATATCCGTGAAGGGCATCTTCAAAAAGCTTAATGGCAGGTCTGCCAATAAAATCGTAGCAGTACGACAAATCCGTAAAAATTCCCAAACGTTCTAAAACCTTTTGTGCTGCCGCTGCGTGGACCGGTTCGGTATCGGTGATAACGCCGTCCATATCAAAAATGACTCCTTTGAGCATAGCTGTTCTCCCTTTGCTTGTTTTTCCCAGTTTAGCACAGAGAGACGGTTTCGTAAAGAGGAGGCAGGACAAGGAAAACGGAAAAAAGTAAAAAAAATCACAAAAAGCACTTGATTATCTCGGCATTTTGTGTTTTCCTATTAGTATGGATCTGGCTTGAGAAAAAAGAAGCATTTTCCTGTTTGATTTCACTGAAAGGCTGGTAAGAGGTATTATGAAAAAGGTAGTAAAATTTGGTGGAAGTTCACTTGCAAGTGCGGAGCAGTTTAAAAAGGCAGGGGAGATTATCCGTGCAGACGAAAGCCGCAGGTACGTTGTGCCGTCTGCACCGGGGAAGCGTTACGGAAAGGATACGAAGGTAACGGATATGCTGTATGCATGCTATGCGCGTGCAGAGGCAGGAGAGGATTTTTCCAAGGAGCTTGCGGAAATTGAGGCGCGCTATGATGAGATTATCAAGGGGCTCGGATTAACGCTTTCCTTAAAGGATGAGTTTGAGGTAATCCGGAAGAACTTTACCTTAAAGGCGGGCTCTGATTATGCGGCCTCCCGCGGCGAGTATTTGAACGGACGTATTATGGCGGCGTACTTAGGCTATGAGTTTATTGATGCGGCTGAAGTAATTTTCTTCCATGAAGATGGCACCTTTAATGCGGAAAAGACCGATACGGTGCTGGCAAAGCGGCTTGCGAAGACTGAGCGTGCCGTTGTGCCCGGATTTTATGGTGCAAAGAAGAGCGGCGAGGTAAAGACTTTCTCCCGCGGCGGCTCTGATATTACCGGCTCTATTGTGGCAAAGGCAGCAAGGGCAGATTTATACGAGAACTGGACCGATGTTTCCGGCTTCCTTGTGGCTGACCCGCGTATTATTGACAATCCGAAGGCAATTACGACGATTACCTATAAGGAGCTCCGCGAGCTTTCCTATATGGGAGCGGGCGTGCTCCATGAGGATGCGATTTTCCCGGTAAGGAAAGAAGGGATTCCGATTAATATCCGGAATACGAACTGTCCGGACGACGAGGGAACGATGATTGTCGAGAGCACCTGCCGCACGCCGGAGTATACGATTACCGGGATTGCAGGGAAGAAGGGCTTTGTGGCAATCAATATTGAAAAGGATATGATGAACTCGGAGGTCGGGTTCGGACGTAAGGTACTGCAGGCATTTGAGGAGAATGATATTTCCTTTGAGCATGTTCCGTCTGGTATCGATACTATGACAGTATTTGTGCATCAGCCGGAGTTCGAGGGGAAGGAGCAGTCTGTACTCGGAGCAATCCATCGTCTTGCGGCGCCGGATTCCATCGATATGGAGGCAAATCTCGGTCTGATTGCGGTCGTGGGTCGTGGCATGAAGTCAAACCGTGGTGTGGCAGCACGTATTTTTGCAGCTCTGGCACACAGCAACATCAATATAAAGATGATTGACCAGGGCTCGAGTGAGTTAAATATTATTATCGGTGTGCGCAATGAGGATTTTGAACTGGCGATTAAAGCGATTTACGATATTTTTGTATCGGTAGCGCTTTAATACATAAAGAGGAAAATAAGAAAAAGAAAGCGGGGTATCAGAATGAAAATTCAAAATGTAACAGACGCAGCGTTCAAAAAGTACGGTAAGGTGGTAACCGGAATCGATTTTTCGGATATGATTGCGGTAATGAAGCAGAAGGAAATTCCGGCAGAGGTTGTATATGAGCCTGCGCTTCCGGAGCTTGAGGCATGTGCGTCTGCAAAGGACCTTTCCGTAAGCGTTTACGGCGGGATGCCGGTTCAGGTTGGTCATTGCAGCGGCAATAATAACAAGCTGAATGCCGTAGAGTACCACAGGGATTCCGAAGTCAATATCTCTGTTGACGGTATGATTCTCTTGCTCGGGAAGGAAGAGGATATCGAGGACGATTATACCTACGATACCTCCAAAATCGAGGCATTTTTCGTACCGGCGGGCGTAGCGGCAGAGCTTTATGCGACGACGCTCCACTATGCGCCGTGCAATTCCGAAAGCACCGGCTTCCGCGGCATCGTAGTGCTTCCGAAGGGGACGAACTACGATTTGACCGTAAAGCCTGACAAGACTCCGGAGGATAAGCTTATGACCGCGGTCAATAAGTGGCTGATTGCGCATGAGGATGCAAAGATTGCGGGCGCGTTTAACGGCTTAAAGGGAGAGAATATTACGCTGTAAGGGTCTCTTGGAACGCAGGATTCCAAAGACAGGAAGCCTGGGAGGGACAGGAAATAATTGACAAAAAGGGAAAATTATGTTATCCTGAAAGCGTAGGATAAAGTAGACTTACGGAACCGTAAGGATGTAAGAAGTGGGAGTGAAAAAGAGAAATCTGCAAAGGAAAACGGATTTTTCTTAAGACAGGGAAGTTTACCCCCGGCTGCAATGCTTTGGCTGCAGCCGGGGGTTTTTTATATCAAAAAAATACAAAAGGAGAGTGGTGTTATGGGAAAAGGGCTTAAGGAATCCAAAAGGAAAAGGAGGGGCTTCCGGGGAGCCGCCGTGCTGCTGTTTGCGGTGTGTATCATTGTGGGCGGTCTGCCTGTACCGGGATATGCCGGGCCAGGAGCCGGGACGGCAGGCGGGAAGCCGGAGGAGTATACAGATGCAGGGAACCTGCAAGGCGGTCCGTCGGAGGAAAGTCAGGATATTGTCCGCGGCTTCGGGAACAAAATCAAGGACAAGAAGCAGAAGGAAATCAAGGTCAGGGTAAACCACGGGAATCAGGGGAACCGGAACGGGAAGTCATGGAACCTGCAGATGATACAGGCAGGAAACGTAAATGCAGGGGAAGCGGAAGGCTCCGGCAGGAAAATAAAGGTTGCGGTCATTGACTCCGGCATTAACTTTAACACCGATCTTCCGGTTGCCGCACGGAAAAACTTCATCCCGGGGGAGGAACGAAGTGTGCTCTATGAGGACATGAGCGGGCACGGGACCGCGGTTGCAGGGATTATCGCCGCACTGGACAATGACGAGGGGATTACCGGCATCAATCCGCGCGTGGAGCTTTACTCGGCGCGCGTGCTGGATGAAAACCTGGAAGCACCGGCGGGACGGATTGCGGAGGCAATCGACTGGGCGGTGGAACAGGATGTGGATATCGTCAACATGAGCTTCGGGATTGCAAAGAACGTAAAGGAGCTGGAAGAAGCAGTTGGGAGAGCATCGGAGGCAGGCATCCTTTTGGTGGCGGCGGCAGGGAACGGGGAGACGGTTGTCTATCCTGCGGCATATAATGAGGTAATTGCAGTCGGCTCCGTCACGGCGGAGGGGCTTGCGGCAGAAGACAGTGCCGGAGGGGAAGCACTGGAACTGATGGCACCGGGCGAGGATATCCTCTCCAGTGCCATCTTCGGCGGCGTTACCGGCGTGTCCGGCACAAGCATGGCGGCGCCGCACGTGGCAGGAGTAGCGTCCGTCCTGATGGAGAGGAACCCGGAAATGCCTGCGGACTACATACGGATGCTCTTAAACTACAGCGCGAACCTGTACGGCTCCCCGGACGAGTACGGGAACGGGGTACTTGACCTGGGGTATGCGCTTGAGATAAACGATAAGTTTAAAAAGCTTTATGAGAAGCATATTGATAAAGCGGAAAAGAATAAAAAGGAGAAGCAGAAGGAGAAGTTCTGGGGAGAGGTTCTGAAAACGATACCGGAAAACGAAAAAGCGGTGGAGACCTTCCCGGGGACGGAGGTCGTCGGGGGGCTATGGCTGAAGGATAACCGGGACCATGTGGGTAAGCTGCATGAAAACTTCGTGATTACCGGCGTGGAAGGGAGCCAGGTCATCAGCTTTACCGGGGAGCAGATGAAAATCCTCAAATACGCGTGCGGGTATCCGGACGCTACCAAGGGAGGACTTAATGCGGAAGGGAAGCCGTACCACGGACACCTGTGGCAGTACAAGGTATATCCTGTCAATGGAGAGAATCAGTATATCGCTGTTGCCGAAGCGAATTATGTGGCAAATTATATCCTGCTGACCAGGATTGCCGATGTGTTCGGAAGCGTCCCATCCTTTGCGGGAAACAATACGCAGCTGGTAAAAAGCGCGCTGGAGGCTTTATTTCAAGAGGCGGAAGCTTATATGTATGCGGGCGACCTTACCCATATGCGCGGGGATTTCGGTTCGGTGACAAAGCTGGGGGAGAGGACATGGCAGCAGGTGTTCGGCGACATGGGCGGGACGGTCGAAGTAACCCCTGAAAATGTCAAATTCTTCATTTATGGTATGGCGCTCCATTCCATCACCGATACCTATGCGCACAGTACGTTTTCCAAAAAGGGGACGCAGTGGGGGCGGGTAGGTCATAATGATGATGATTTTTCCATAAGCTGCGATAACGACACCTATATCCCGGAACGCTGGACTGCGGCACAGTACGCGGCGGACAGTGTCCTGACGAAACTGGGGTGCGGGTTAAAGGGGGACCTGCTGGATTTTGTAAGTCCTAGTTCATTCCAGTATGGTACATTTTATCTGGGGAACCTGTCGGCGTATGCCCAGATGACGGATGCGGTACAGTATCCGTGGGCAAAGGGGCTGCTGAAGCGGGGTGACCTGTGGTTCAACGTACAGGATGAGACGAAAATAAAGTATGATGGTAAATTTGAAAACGGTTCGGTATCGCATAAGACCAGACCGGTGTTAAAGGCAAGCGAATACTGACAGAAGGAGGGGACAGGATGAGGAATTTATTAGAAAAAGCAGGCTATATGGCATTCTTCTGCCTGTTGGCAGGACTGCTCTGTGCCTGCCAACGGGAGCAGGAGACGGGTATAACCGTAACCCCCGACCCGGACGTAACCATGACCGGGCTTCCGGGGTATACGGGGACTCCTTCCGTGACGGCAGGTCCGGGGACGCTTACGCCACTCCCGACGGAGGAACCATCCCCGGCACTTACGGCGCTCCCGACAGGGGGGCTGCGTCCGACAATGACGCCGGTCCCGACGGGGGAGCCAGACCCGACACCGACAGAGGAGCCGGAGGAAGGGAGGATTCCGATTGATGAGGCGCATTTCACGAGCGAGGTGTTCCGGGAGACGATTGCAAGGAACTATGATACGGATTCGGACGGGTTCCTTTCCCGCAGGGAACGGGAAGCCGTGACTGAGATATATATTGACGGAAGGGATTACGAGGACCAGTATTTCGTATTTGAGGAGGAATGTTTGGACGGGTTTGAATATTTTCCGAATTTAACCGGCATAAACATTTCTTTTACCTATGCCGGCCAGGTGGTAATCCGGGAGCATCCATCCCTGCAGCACTTCGGTGGTACGGAGGGTGGGATTGAGACGCTCCGGATTGAAAACTGCCCGGCATTGGAAAGGATAGGGTTTTATATCTATGATATTAGCTCCATTTCGGTTTCCGGTGCGCCGCGGGCTTCCTTTTCCCTGGGGGATAACTGCAGTATCCGTTCCATGACCTTTGATGCGGATATGACGCTCCGGGTACTGGATTCGCGTTTCGGGGAGGGTTCCACCATGTACAGGGTCTGTGAGGACGGCTCATTCGTTTATGAATACAGAGCTTCTGGGGAAAACCTTTCCGGGGAGGTAATTAAACCTACGACGAAGCAGAACCCGGTGGAGTTTACGAACCGGAAGGAGCCGCAGGCCCCTTTTTCGGAGGAATACTGGACCGAATGCCTGGAGAACTGCGAGTTTGATGAGCTGGAGCGTTTTACCGTCCGGGTATCGGAACCGGAGGAGGCGGCGTATAACGAAAAGGGACAGAGGGCATGGGAGGTCCGTGTGGGCTATACAAGGAGCTGGAAAAGCAGGGAGCAGGAGACCGGGGAGGAGGTCTTCGTGGTCTATGCGGAGGAGATGCCGGTACGGGAGCAGTTCGTGTTCCGCCCTGCGGACATCCACATGAGGGAGGCTCTGCAATATTCCCCGAACCGCGGGGTACGGATTATTACGGAGTGGGACCTGGCACTGGTGTACCGGAACGGGGAGGAGGAGCAGGAAATCGGCGTGCTGCGGGAGCATGAGCACTACTGTACGATTGCGGCGGATGGGACAATGAAGGCGATTCTGTCCTATGAGAGATGGGACAGGCCGGAATGGTAGGGGGCATAGCGCTGCAGTTTATATGCTACATTATGTCCCAGAGGGGCTGTTGCAGATGCACAGTCCCTTTTTTCAAACGATGGTAAGTATTCCGGATAAATACAGAGCTAAGCTGTTATACGGCCGGCGGAGCTTATCCGGGTCATTCGAAATTCAAAAATGCGGAAAACCCGGAAGAATGTTGGTAGACTTTTTGCGTGGAACATGGTATAATAATAAAGATACATGCAGGTTTCCGGGATGCCCCGGAGCGATGCATTTTGCTACAGATAGTTTGTGCTGTCAAGGAGAGTAAGGTAATAGATATGGGGAAATCAAATTCTGATTCAAATGAAAAGCAACAGCAGGAATTGCGTTTTCCGATGATGGAAAATGCCGAATACCATAACGCACAAAATAAAGAGATTAAACTTGGAGCAGAAGAGGGGCTGGATGTTTCCATCTATTCCAACCCGGAATTTAACTGGCTGCAGATGGAGCAGATCCGGATGGGGCTTAAGGACAAGGTGGATGCTTCCGTTTATGCAAACCCTGCCTACAGCTATGAGACCATGAGACAGATCCGTCTGGCACTATATTCGGCGATGGACCTTATTCCTTACCTGAACAGGGGGTTTACGGATGATGCCCTTGAGGAAATCCGTCTGGCACTTCTGAACCGTCTGCCGTTGGAGGAATGGCTGAAGGACGATATGTGTGCGCCGCAGATTCACGAAATCCGCATGGGACTGTGCGAGCAGTTGGATATTTCCGCATATGCCGATACGAAATATAACTGGATGCAGATGAGGGAGATCCGCCTCGGACTGGAAAAAAGGCTGAATGTATCTATCTATGCCAATTATCTGTTCAGTCACTTCCAGATGAAGGAAATCCGGCTGGGGTTAGAGGCGGGTCTGGATGTGTCTTCCTATTGCGGTCTGATTTATTCTGCCACGGATATGAAGGAAAAACGCCAGAACCTGATTAACGGAAAAATTGCAAAGCCGGTACCTGTCAGTGGGAAGAGTTCAATTCCTGACTCGTTCCGGAAGCATGAGTTTTCTATTTCCATAGAGGATAACGGGAACAAGGCCTATGCGTATGTTCCGCGGCTGACCGGCAATATGGTTACGAAAGAAGATATCTATAATGATTTGAAGAGACGAAAAATAGTTTTTGGAATTATACCGGAAGCGATTACGGATTTGATTGACAAAAAAAGAACGAACGAAAGAATTCTGATTGCTGAAGGAATTCCGGCCCAAAGGGGAAAGGATGGCTGGTTTGAATTTTTTGTGAGGCTGGATATGCCCCGTATTCCGGCGCCGCTTCCGGATGGCGGAGTCGACTATGTCAATATTGAGGCGTTTGAGATGGTCGATGAGGGTGAGAAAATAGCGGTTTATCATCCTGCCGGAAAAGGCACGGATGGTAAGAATATTTATGACGAAACCATACATGCCGATAACGGAACGGAGCAAAAACCGCTGCGCGGCGAGGGCTTTGTGATTGCGCCGGACGGAGTAACCTATCTTTCTAAAATGAGCGGAAAGTTCGAATATATCAATGGTCGCATCATTATTACGAATATGCTGGTTGTCCGCGAGGATGTGACCGCCGTTACCGGAAAGCTGGAGGTGGACGGTTCCGTCTATGTGATTGGCAGTATTTATTCGGGCGGCTATATCAAGGCAAGCGGTGATATTATTATCGAGCGCAACGTCGAGGCTGCAAGGCTGATTGCCGGTGGAAATGTGATGATTAAGCAGGGAAGCTGTTCCAAAAACGATTGCTTTATCGAGGCTGCGGGTGAGGTTTCAGGGAAGTTCTTCGAGGCAGCCAATATCAATGCCAGAGGCAATGTCAAGGCCAATTACATTATGAACAGTAATATCAATACAATGGGCAGGGTCATTGTCTCAGGGAAAAAGGGAGTGCTTTTAGGAGGCAGAATCTGTGCTGTAAACGGGGTAGATACTTATAATCTCGGAAACAGTTCCCACCTCAGGACGCTTATGGAGGTCGGAAGAAATGAGCTGTATGAAAGAGAGCAGGCGAGGTACGCTGAAAAAAGGGAAGAGCTGTTGGTTGAATTGTCTGCTTTGGAGAAGGGGTGGAGCAAAATCCTGCAGCTGCTTACTTCCGGAAAAGAGGTTTCCAAGGATACGGTGCGGAAGATGCATGCCACAATGGAAGTAAGAAATAAGGAGCTGGCTGAGCTGGACGCCGAAATATCCAAGCTGGCGAATATGACGGACCAGAGCATGAATGCCCCGGTCTATATCAGGGGAAAAGCGTATGAAGGCAGTGTCATTATTATAAACACGATAAAGTATCTGTTGTCAGCGGAGGTAAAGAGGGTTATTTTCAAACTCCGGGACAAGAAAGTAGTTATGGTAACCTTATAAAAAGCCTTATTAAAGAAAGCATGGGAAAAAAATGAATCGTGACACAATATTAATTTTTGAAGATAATGCAATTGACCGTGAAATTTTAGTGGAATTATTCCGGTCAGATTATAAGATTTTGGAGGCAACCAATGGCAAAGAGGGAATTGCATTTTTAAACAGTCACTTTTCTTCGATTGCCGTTGTTTTGTTGGATCACTGGATGCCGGTCATGGATGGTTTTGAGGTGCTGGAACGATTAAAGGGAAAAAATATTTTGAACAAGATTCCTTTTATTATGGTGACGGGAGAGAATTCTGCCGAGTTTGAAAAAAAGGGCTATGAGTATGGAATCGTAAGCTACATTAAGAAGCCTTATGAGCCTGATGTCATAAAGCAGGTGGTCAGCAATGCAATCGGCTGGTTTCAATACAAAATGCAGCTGGAAGTGGTAGTCAAAAAGCAGAATGCAAGTATCCAGAAGCAGAAT
This sequence comes from uncultured Lachnospiraceae bacterium, assembly GCA_910579465.1. Classification (GTDB taxonomy): domain Bacteria; phylum Bacillota; class Clostridia; order Lachnospirales; family Lachnospiraceae; genus SIG307. Next base: position 243,833 of record CAJTUB010000003.1, read on the forward strand.
GATATATTGAAGCAGCAGGCAGAGGAGCTGAGCCAGCTGAATGAGACGATTATTGATTCCCTGAGCAATATCGTGGAGTTCAGGAATCTGGAGTCAAGGCAGCATATCAAAAGAATCCGCGAGTTTTCCCTGTGTCTTGGCAGAAGTATTATGAAGCTTTATCCGGAGTATGAGCTTACGCCGGAAAAGCTGATGAAAATCGGCTGGGCCTCCTCGCTTCACGATATCGGGAAAATAGCAATTCCGGATAATATTATTTTAAAGGCCGGTAAGCTGACCCCGGATGAGTTTGAACTGATAAAGTCCCATACGACCAAGGGGGCGGAGATTATACTGCATACAATCCGTCTGAATGATAAGACGCTTTATGGCTATGTCTATGACATTGCGAGACATCACCATGAAAAATATGACGGGAAGGGCTACCCTGACGGCCTGAAGGGGGATGAAATCAGTATTGCCGCCCAGATTGTTTCGCTGGTGGATATTTATGACGCACTCAGCTCGAAGCGCGTTTATAAGGCTGCCTATGAGCCGGATAAGGCGTACCAGATGATTATTAACGGACACAGCGGGGCATTTTCACCAAAATTGCTGACTGCCTTTACCGAAGTAAAGGAAGAGTTTGAAAAGCTGTTAGTTATGTATCGTGATGAGGATTAGCAGTAAAATGGCAAAGAGAACGGTATTAAATTTTGAAAAAATTGCATAAAGGTACTTGACAGACCGCGGAAGCTATGCTATTCTAAACTAGCTATGGAAGCGGTCTTTTTTTTATGCCTAAAAACAGACTTAGCCATTGAGCTAAAAAATTTTACGGAGGTGGATTGTCGTGCGAGTAAAAATTACCTTAGCATGCACAGAGTGTAAGCAGCGTAATTACAACACCATGAAGGAAAAGAAAAATCATCCTGACAGAATGGAAACGAAGAAGTACTGCAAGTTCTGTAAGTCACACACGCTGCATAAGGAAACCAAGTAGTCGGTCAAATCGTTTTCACTTCCGGTTGTTACGGAAGAAGCGGCAGACAGGAAGGAAAAGTGAAGCATGGGAGAAGTTACTGCAAACACTACGCAGGAAAAGACTCCGAAGAAGAGCTGGTTCAAGGGTCTGAAATCGGAATTTAAGAAGATTGTATGGCCTGATAAGGAATTGCTTGTAAAAGAGTCGGCGGCTGTTATCGTCATTACTGTTATTCTCGGCCTTGTCATTGCATTGCTTGATATGGCGGTAGAGTACGGCGTGAACTTAATAATCTGATTTGGGACAAGGTGACGATATGGCAGAGGCAAGATGGTATGTTGTGCATACCTATTCCGGTTACGAGAATAAGGTAAAGGCAAACATTGAAAAAACAATCGAAAACAGAAAGCTCCAGGACCAGATTCTCGAAGTGTCCGTTCCGTTAGAGGATGTCATCGAGATAAAGAACGGAAAAGAAAAGACGGTACAGAGAAAAATGTTCCCTGGCTATGTGCTGCTCAACATGTATATGAATGACGACACATGGTATGTGGTGCGGAACACCAGAGGCGTGACGGGCTTTGTCGGTCCGGGAAGCAAGCCGGTGCCGCTCACAGAGGAAGAAATGCTGAACATGGGACTGAAACGCGACCAGGAGGTTGTTTACGAATTTGAGGTTGGTGATACGGTACAGGTTGTGTCCGGCGTATGGGAAAATACGGAGGGCGTTGTACGTCTCATTAACCGCGAAAAGAAGAGCCTCACCATCAGTATCGATATGTTTGGCCGCGAAACACCTGTTGAGATTGGATTTGCGGACGTAAGGGCCGGCAAGTAAGAAACAAAAGCGGAGAAAATCCGCAGTGGGAGGAATCAGCCGCAGGCTGAGGGTATTCTGAGCGGTAAAAGACTGCAGGGACGAGTACCTAACCCCGATAACACCACATTTTAGGAGGTATACAACAATGGCAAAAAAGGTTACAGGTTACATTAAGTTACAGATTCCTGCCGGTAAGGCAACTCCGGCACCGCCGGTAGGACCGGCTCTCGGTCAGCACGGTGTCAATATCGTACAGTTTACGAAGGAATTCAACGCAAGAACCGCAGACCAGGGAGATATGATTATCCCGGTTGTAATTACGGTTTATGCCGACAGAAGCTTCAGCTTTATTACAAAGACTCCGCCGGCTCCGGTTCTTTTAAAGAAGGCCTGCAATTTAAAGAGCGCTTCTGCAGCCCCGAACAAGACGAAGGTTGCTACTATTAAGAAGAGCGAAGTGAAAAAGATTGCAGAGCTGAAGATGCCTGACTTAAATGCAGCCAACATTGATTCCGCAATCAGCATGATTGCAGGTACTGCAAGAAGCATGGGCATTACGGTCGTTGATGACTAAGTTCCCGCAAGGGCTGCGGACAAGGCGCCGCAGATTGTGAGATGAATGTGGGAGGAATTAGTACCTCATTCCGCAAATACCACTAGGAGGTTAATAGAATGAAAAGAGGAAAAAAGTATACCGATGCTGTGAAGGCTTTCGATAAGACCGCACAGTATGATACAAATGAAGCAATCGGTTTAGTGAAGAAGTCCGCTACCGCAAAGTTTGACGAGACCGTAGAGGCACACATCAGACTCGGCGTAGACGGTCGTCACGCTGACCAGCAGGTACGTGGTGCGGTAGTTCTTCCGCACGGTACCGGTAAGAAAGTAAGAGTATTGGTTTTCGCGAAGGGCGAGAAGGCAAACGAGGCAGAAGCCGCAGGTGCTGATTATGTAGGAGCAGAGGAGCTGATTCCGAAGATTCAGAATGACGGCTGGTTTGAGTTCGACGTAGTAGTAGCTACCCCGGATATGATGGGCGTTGTCGGACGTCTCGGCCGTGTGCTCGGACCGAAGGGCTTAATGCCGAACCCGAAGGCTGGTACTGTTACGATGGATGTAACCAAGGCTGTCAATGATATTAAGGCAGGTAAGATTGAGTACCGTCTTGATAAGACAAATATTATTCATGTTCCGGTAGGAAAGGCTTCCTTTACCGAGGAGCAGCTCGCAGACAACTTCCAGACGATTATGGGTGCAATCATTAAGGCAAAGCCTGCATCTGCGAAGGGACAGTATTTAAGGAGCGTAACACTTGCGTCCACGATGGGCCCGGGTGTTAAGGTGAACACCGCAAAGTTAGGCTAGACTGAAATTTTGATTAGGCATATCAAAAAAGTCCTTAAAAATGGTTGACACTGTGATAGAATTGTGTTATACTGACAAGCGGATTACGGCTCATTACCGTATCCGCTTTTCGGGGAGTTCCCCGTATGACCGAAGACAGCAGGTACCGGAGTATCCGGTGTAAGGGAAGACGCCTGCCGAGGATTCAAGCGATTGTGATTTTGTTTGGCTCTTTGCGTCTTCGCAGAGAGTCTTTTTTATGCACACGCCCCGTGCAGATGAAATTAGCCGCTGAAGCGGCGCACGGGCCGCGCGGCGAGCAAGGGAAGATAAATCTTTCCTACTCGATTTCGCTTTCCGGTCTTTGGATTCCGGCGTACGCGCCGTATTCTATAAGGAGGTAAAAGATGGCAAAGGTTGAAATCAAAAAGCCGATTGTGGATGAGATTAAGGGCTATGCCGAGAAGGCAGGTGCAGCGGTGCTGGTTGATTACCGCGGTCTTACCGTTGAGGAAGATACTGCACTTCGTAAGGCATTAAGAGAAGCCGGTGTTGTATACAAGGTATACAAGAACACGTATCTCAATTTCGCATTCGAAGGAACCGAGTATGCAGAGCTTGCAAAGCATTTAGAGGGACCGACTGCAGTTGCGTTCGGTATCGAGGATGCGATTGCTCCGGCAAGAATTATTGCAGAGTTTGCAAAGAAGGCTCCGAAGCTTGAGTTCAAGGGAGGCGTAGTAGAAGGCGTTTACTACGACGTGGCAGGATTGGAAAAGCTTGCTACAATTCCGTCCAGGGAAGTACTTATTTCCAAGCTTCTTGGCAGCATGCAGTCCCCGGTTACCAATCTGGCAAGAGTTCTCAAGCAGATTGCGGAAAAGAACGGCGAGGCAGCATAGCAGCATAAAAGCGGCACTGCCGCATAGTAGAAAATCATTCAATTTAATTATTAATGGAGGAATATAATATGACAACTCAGGAATTTATCGATGCGATTAAGAGCATGACCGTATTAGAGTTAAACGATTTAGTAAAGGCTTGCGAGGAGGAGTTCGGCGTATCCGCAGCAGCAGGCGTAGTAGTTGCAGCAGCAGGTCCGGCAGCAGCAGCTGAGGAAGAGAAGACCGAGTTCAACGTAGAGCTGACCGAGGCAGGCGGCGAGAAGGTTAAGGTTATTAAGGTAGTTCGTGAAGTAACCGGCCTTGGCTTAAAGGAAGCAAAGGATCTGGTTGAGGGCGCTCCGAAGGTAGTGAAGGAAGGCGCATCCAAGGCAGAGGCTGAGGAAATCAAGAAGAAGTTAGAGGAAGTAGGCGCAAAGGTTACCTTAAAGTAATCTTAAGTCTCCGGAGAGGGCTGTCCGCTTGTTGCGGATGGCCCTTTTTGATTTATGAGAGATACGGCTCCCTGTATGCCGGCACAGCGTTTTTCCCCTTGTGCTGCCAGGCTTTCCAGGTGGAACCCTGTGCGAAGCAGCACAAGAGGGGAAGCAGGCTGCCCTGTTTTTTACCGCAGCATCGGCTGAATCTGCTTTTCGACAATTGCAAAGGAAGCAGATGCCGGAATGAGCGCCATGTCGGCTACCAGGGAATTTGGTTTTCCGGTACAGTCGTCCTGACGGAACGGTACAAAATAATAGTTACGGGTATTTAAAAGCTTCCCGATGTTAGCAGCATTTCCGGTAAGACCGTCATTGCTGGAGATTGCCACTAAAACGGGGCGGTTATTGCGCAGGTGTGCCTTGACTGCCATGGTAACCGGTGTGTCCGTAATGCCGTAGGCAAGCTTGGCGATGGTATTTCCGGTGCAGGGAGCCACAATAATGAGGTCGAAGAGCTTCTTCGGACCAATCGGTTCCGCAGCCGGAATCGTGTCAATTACATTGTTGCCGGTAATGGCCTCGATTTCGGTACGGAAGTCGGAGGCTTTGTAAAAACGGCTGTCGATAGAAGCCGTATGAAAGGAAAAAATCGGGGTAACCGCTGCCCCGAGGCGAATCAGCTCTTTTAACGGATCAAGTATTTTTGAGAACGTACAGTAAGAAGCGGTAATGGCAAAGCCGATGCGTTTGCCCTGAAGGTTCTCCATAAGATTACTCCTTTCCAAAATGAGTTTCTATTTCTTCAAACATAAGCTTTGCAGCGGAGTCCGGTGAAAAACGGGACGGAAGCGCCCCGCCCGGGACTATCCGTACGCCCGGAATTTCCTGCGTGCAGCAGGGCGTGCTGGCAAGCTCAATTAAAAGCGCCGGTGCGTCTTTTGCAGAAACCGGAAGTTTATCCAGAACCGGAAACGGTATCGTATTCAGAATCAGTGTGCCGTCAAGGGTGGCGAGACGTTCTAACGGCAGTGCCGTAAAGCCGTCCCGCTCTGCAAGCGCAAGCTCGGCCGGAGCTTTGCTGTATACAGTAACGTCGGCGTCAAGGGCCGCAAACAGACGGCTGCATTCCTTTCCGAGAAAACCGTAGCCCAGTACGAGAACACGGCTTTCACAAAGCGCCACAGGGGATTCGGAAATTGCAAGCGCGAGCGCGCCTTCCGCAGTATAAACGGAATTTTTTGTACGGAATGCTGCGCTTTGCGTTATCTTTCTATAGCCTGCTTTTGTAAGCAGTTCCATGTCGGACGCCGGACCGCCCCAGATCATGGCGTTTTCCTTTACCACATCGGTATGGGAGGTAAAATGCTCTTTCGGAGAGAGGATTAAGAGATCTGCCGGAGCCTGCTCCGACCAGCCGGCCCTAGTCAGCATAGCAGACAAAAGAGCGTGGCGGCAGTCATTTCCATAAATCATAAAGTTCATAATTTGCTCCTAAGATTCATTTATAACACAGTGTATTCCCGAAATGTCGTTTTGTGTTTGCACAAAAAAGAAAAGAACAGAATAGAATAAAGGGAAAAATCCTGATAGGTGAAAAAATGGGACAAAAATTTTTTTCGGGCGGAAACAGCGGAGAAGGCTTTCATAATTATTTTGACGGTATACTGCCGGTATGGGAGCGGCTGGAACGGTTCTTTATTATAAAGGGAGGACCGGGCGTCGGAAAGAGTACGCTGATGAAGCGCGTTGCAGCCAAAGCGGAGGAAGCGGGAGAGGAAACAGAATATTTTTATTGTTCGGGCGACCCGGACAGCCTTGATGCAGTAAGGCTTGTAAAGCGAGGGATTCTTTTTGCCGACGGAACTGCGCCGCATTGTCTGGACCCGGTATTTCCGGGCGCCGTGGAGGAGATTCTGAACCTCGGGGAACAGATTGACCGTAAGAGGATTGTCAGATACCGTGACGAGGTGGAATACCTGACAAAGCAGAATAAGCTTTCTTACCGCAGGGCATATGCATACCTGAAGGCTGCGGCAGCACTGGAGGAAGAGCGTTATCTGGAGGTTTCTGCCTGTCTGGACCAGAAGAAGCTGAAAAAGCACCTTTTGGAAATTATGGGAGAGAATGAGGAATATGAGGAGAAGCAGATAAGAAAGCTTTTTCTGGATGCTATAACCTGTAAGGGAACGCTCTGCTTTGCGGACGGGATGGCACAAAAAGGAGACTGTGTGAAGGTTACAGGGGACTATGCCGGGGTAGTTCTGGATGCGGCAAGCCGGATGCTTTCCGGCGGAAAACAGGAGCTGTTCTGCAATCCGCTGCTGCCGCTTAAGGTAAATCATGTGTATCTGCCGGGGCAGAAGAAGTTTCTGACCTCTGCAGCGATAAGCAGCGGACAGGAGATTTCCGCAGATGAGTTTATGGCAAAGGCGTGCCATGAAAATGCCGGACAGTGCCATGCGGAAGCACAGAAGCTGACCGAAGCGGCAATGCTCTGCCTGAAGGAGTGCAAAAGGCTCCACGATGAGCTGGAGGAAATCTATAAGGAATGCGTGGACTTTGCGCAGGTCAGCGAAAGAACAGAGGCGCTTTTGGAGACGGTCCGTTCCCTGTAATTGAAAGAAGCGCTTTCATCAGCGTTTTCCTAAATGAATAATTTTTCCGTAAAAGCATCATAATGAAACAAAAGTGAAGCGTAAAAAGAACGGAGGCAGAAATGAAAAAAATATGTTTTTTCGATACGAAGCCATACGATAAGCTGTACTTTGACGAGTTTGCCGAAAAGTATGGATTTGAAATGGTATACTGTGAGTCAAAGCTTTCTGAAAAGAGTGTAGTGTTAGCAAAGGGCTGCGATGCGGTCGTGGCATTTGTCAATGATTCCGTGAATGCGGCAGTAGTCCGTGCATTGCTGGAAATGGATATTACCATTGTGGCAATGCGCTGTGCAGGCTATAACAACGTGGATTTCAAGGAGGCATACGGAAAGCTTCATATTGTGCGCGTGCCGGCATATTCCCCTTATGCGGTGGCAGAATTTACGATGGGTATGTTTTTGATGCTGAACCGTAAGCTGCACCGGGCATGCAACAGGGTCCGGGAGTACAATTTCAGCCTGGCGGGACTGGTAGGGACGGATTTTTACGGGAAAACCGTAGGGGTAGTCGGCACCGGAAAAATCGGCCAGGTGTTTATGGACATCTGCCTTGGGTTTGGAATGAAGGTGCTTGCCTATGACCCGTATCCGAAGGAGCGGGAGGGCGTCCGCTATGTGAGCTTTGAAGAGCTCTGCAGAAATTCCGATATGATTTCCCTCCATTGTCCGCTGACGAAGGAGTCCTACCATATTGTGGATGAGAAAGCAATCCGGAACATGAAAAAGGGCGTTATAATTGTCAATACCTCCCGCGGCGCACTGATTGATTCCGCCGCCCTGATTGAAGGCTTAAAGGACGGAACCGTCGGGGCTGCCGGTCTGGACGTATACGAGGAGGAGGGAGATTTCTTTTATGAGGATTATTCGGGCGAGATACTGCAGGACGACGAGCTTGTGCTTCTGATTTCCATGCCGAACGTCCTGGTGACGTCCCATCAGGCATTTCTGACGGAGGAGGCATTACGGAATATTGCCGAAACAACAACAGAAAACCTGCGGCAGTATTTTGCAGGAGAAGCGCTTCCGAATGAGGTCTGCTATCGTTGTTCCAAAGACAATATATGTAAAAAGGAGCATAAGGCGCGTTGCTTTTAGGGCAGGGCAGGATGCATTCCCGTGGGCTCTCCATGCATTGGAAAAAAGTATCAGCATGCAATATCGGCAGAAATGCTTGCGTTTCTGCGAGGATTGTACTATAATAAAAACGCTATTGATGTTGATACGGCATGGGAGCCTTTAGAAACGGGAAGGTGATATTTGAAATGGCAAAGAAAGAGGCGCAGGGGACGAGGGAGATTTATATTTTATTAATCAGAACGCAGTCATTGCTCTCACGGGTAATACATATAGCGACCAGAGAAGAATATACGCATGTTTCCATCGGGATGGAAAGCGATTGCACACAGTTTTACAGCTTTGCAAGACGGTATACGAATCTGCCGCTTCCGGCAGGCTTTGTGCAGGAAAGCATTGAAAGCGGGATGATGGCGAAGTGCAAGACGGCGCCATGCGCCCTGTACCGTATGTCTGTGCCTGCAAGCTCTTATTACACGCTGCGCAGGAAGTTTAAAAGGATGCTGCCGAAGCAGAAGAGGTTCCAGTACAGTGTCCTCGGCACGTTCCTGTGCTTTTTCGGAATTGCGTACAAGCGTGAAAACAAGTATTTTTGTTCCCAGTTTGTAGCGGAGACCTTAAACGAGGCAGGACTGTTAAAGCTGACAAAGTCCCCGGCGCTGTATCATCCGGTGGATTTTATTACGCTGCCGCAGATAGAGCTGTGCTATAAGGGAACGCTCGGCGGTCTGGAACGGATGAGGGACTGTCTGCCTGTGGGAAACTGCTAAAGGTTATGGCGGAGACAGATCTGCCGTCTGCCCGGACAGCTCTGCGGGGAGTCTGAATAAATAAAGGAGAAGATTGAACAATCTGAAAAAAAAAATGAACAACTATGATTTGGCCGAATTGATTTTTCCTGATGTAAGCAGCGATATTGCGTCTTATCTGGCGAAGTATCCGGAAAGAAACCTCCCGGAAGGGGCAATAGTAACAAGGTATGCGCCGAGCCCGACCGGGTTTGTCCATATTGGCGCACTGTTTGCAACCTTTTGTGAAAGAACCTTTGCAAAGCAGAGCGGCGGGGTGTTTTATCTGAGAATCGAAGATACTGATACCAAGCGGACGATAGAGAACGGAATCGAGCTTATTATTGAAGACTTAAAGAAGTTTGACGTTACCTTTGACGAAGGGCCGCAGAATGAGAAGGAGTATACCGGCGCATATGGTCCGTATATCCAGACGCAGCGGAAGGAAATCTATGAGAGCTTTATCAAATATCTGCTCGAGCAGGGAAAGGCGTATCCGTGCTTCTGTACCGAGGAGGAGGTAAACGAAATCCGCAGGCGTCAGGAAGAGGCGGAGGCCTCTATCGGTTACTGGGGAGAATGGGCGCCCTGCAGGAAGCTTTCCCCGGATGAGGCATATGAAAGAATCCAGAGGGGTGACCGCTATATTATCCGGCTCCGCTCGGAGGGCAGCGAAGAGAACAAAATCGTTTTAAACGATTTAATCAAGGGCGAAATCACCCTGCCGGAGAACCAGACGGATATCGTTATCCGGAAACAGGACGGGTATCCGACCTATCATTTTGCCCATGTCGTAGACGATACCTTAATGCGTTCTACCCATATTATCCGCGGCGACGAATGGATTTCCACTTATCCGATTCATAAGCAGCTGTTCCAGATGTTAGGCCTGAAGGAGCCGAAGTATGCGCACATTTCCCCGTTATTAAAAAATGATAACGGCTCTATCCGGAAGTTAAGCAAGCGGAAGGATCCGGAGTGTGCAATGAGCTATTACGGCGATATCGGTATGCCGTCCGAGGCAGTTGTAATTTATCTTGCGACAATTGCAAACAGCAATTTTGAGGAATGGTATCTGCAGCATCCGAAGGAGGACATTTACAATTTTAAGTTCACCTTTGAAGCGATGAGCTCCAGCGGTGCCATGTTTGATATTGTCAAGATGTATAATATCTCCAAAAACTACATCGGAGAGCTGACCGCGGAGCAGCTTTATGAGAAGTCAGTTCCGTTCTTAGAACGGCATGACCCGCAGCTGTTCCGTCTGTTTACGGCAGACCCTGCCTATACGAAGGAGGTACTGCGGATTGACCGGGAGAATGAGAAGCCAAGAAAGGATATCGCGGTCTACAGTGATATCAAGGCACAGGTCTGGTTCATGTTCGACGAGTTGTTTACGTATGACTGGGACAGCTCCGTAAGAAAGGTTGACACAGCGCTGCTGCTCGACTATATGGAAAACGTATTTGACCCTTCTGCCGATTCGCAGCAATGGTTTGCAGATATCAAGGAGTTTGCGGGACGGCATAACTATGCAGTCGATAAGAAGGCATATAAAAAGAATCCGGAGGAATATGCCGGGCTGTTCAGCGACGTGTGCGAGATGCTCCGCTATGTGGTCTCCACGCAGACGAGGACGATGGACCTCTGCTCCATCCTTAAGGTGTTAGGAAAGGACAGGGTATTAGAGAGGATTCACAGGTATCAGGAGAAGGTGGACGGAGCGGAATGAATAATTCAGAGAAGGTAAAGCAGGCGAAAGAGAGCTTTGAGCGTATTCTGGACAATAAAAAATATGCCGGTATCATAAAGGATGACAGCCATCTGGAGGTCCTGCTCAGTCTGGCAGACGGCGCCAGGAACAGAAAGATTTTAGATATTGGCACTGGAACCGGGTATCTGGCGTTTCCGTTAGCCGAAAGATTTCCGACGGCAGATGTTTCCGGAATTGATATTGCAGAAAACGTAATCGAAAAGAATAATGCGGTAGTTGCGGAAAAAGGTATTTCAAACCTTACCTTTCAGGCATTTGACGGACTAACGTACCCGTTTTCTGCAGAAAGCTTTGATCTCATAGTTACCCGGTATGCATTTCATCATTTTCCGGATGTTTCGGACGCTGTCCGGCAGATGCAGGAGCTTCTGGTAAAGGGCGGACGGGTGCTGGTTTCTGACCCGGTGCGGAATGAAAAGGATGGCAATGGGATAATAGACCGCTTTATGCAGGTAAAAAAGGACGGGCATATCCAGTTTTATTCGTTTAAAGAGTTGGACGAGTTATTTTTAAGTCACGGGTTTGCGAAAGAAAAGCAGGTGGTTACAGAAATGAAGTTTCCTTTTGCACAAGGGGAGGAATACCTCAGCCTGTATGAGAACATTACGGAAGAAGAGAGAATGCTCTATGATATTGCAAAGGAAAACGGTATTGTATGGGTTCGCTATATTGAGGTGGGGAATACTGTTTTTGTGAAGCAGGGAGCACAATAAATGCATAAAAGTTGGTGGCAAAATGTTATTGCTTAAGGTGGCAATCTGTGATGATATACAAAGTGAGCTGGAAAAGATTAAAACGGCTCTGGGAGTTTATGAGAAAGCTCATCCTGAACTATGTTTTGATATGGATGAGTATCACACGGCGCTTGATATCTTAAAAGCTGTGGAAAAAGAAAAAACATATGACATAGCCCTTCTCGATGTCTGTATGCCTGGCGTTCTTGGAACAGACATCGCGAAGGAAATGCTTGCAAAGGCTCCTGCCACCAATATTATTTTTCTGACAATCAGTAACGAATATGCAGTAGAGGCATTTGCAATAAATGCCACCCATTACCTGTTAAAACCATTTACGCAGGAACAGTTCAATGCGGCTCTTGAACGCGCTGTTGCGAAAATGCCGGAGGAAAAATTGCTTTCCCTTACATGTGTGGATGGTATGTACCGTGTGCGTACCAGCGAAATCGTATTCATAGAATCGCAGAGGCACTATCTGCTTTTTCATCTTTCCGGCGGGAAAACACTCAGACAGCGTGGGAAGCTGGCGCAGATGTATGAAGAGCTGCAGGAATATCCTGAGTTTATCCGGGTCGGGACTTCCTATATTGCCAACCTCATTTTTGTACGGAAAGTTTCTGCAAGTATCATAGAACTGTCAAATGGGAAAATTCCTATCCCTCGAAGAAGCAGCGTGGAAGTGCAGAGGGCTTATATGGATTTTTGCAGGAAACAGGCGTTGCTATGAGCGTTTTTTAATCAAATATGCCTAAAAGGCGACCAAATGTGCCAAAACCACTTTTTAGTGGTTTTTTTTGTTATGATTACAGAGAGTAACAATAACAGTTTCTGATAGGTCAGTTAACTTTAAGAAAGGGGAAAATTATGAATACTTGCGACAACAAAAGACCATGCCCTTGTACCTACGATTGCCCGAATCATGGGAAATGCTGCGCCTGCGTAGCGCATCACCGCGATCATAACGAAGGGGTTCCCGGGTGTTTCTTTTCAAAAGAAGCAGAGGCTACATATGACAGGAGCATAGAAAATCTGGCGAGAGACCATGGATTGTTAAAATAGCAGAGGGGAAAAGGTATCTGCAAAAGCAGACAGACCGGAAGGAGCCTTCTGAATTAATCTAACAGGGCGGCAGTTCTGTCAGGTATTCCGGTAGGCAGAGACAATCGACTGATTGTCTCTGCTGCTTACCGGAGCTTTGAAGATGTTAGATAAAGAAAAATTAGCGCGGAACTAGCGTATTGGAGTTTTAACAGGGAGACTAACATGGAGACAGAGATAAACAAAATTATACCAAGGATTTTAAGGGATATGAATGACGGCGTGCTGGTGCTGGATATGCATGGCCAGATATTATATCTCAATGACCGGGGGCACGCCATGCTGGGCGTGGATGAGGATATGACCGGCAGAAAGTATGGAACGGAATTTCTGGCAGGGGACCCGGATGAAACAAATGATAAATTCCATCAGTTTGTTGTGGATGCTGTTTACGACAAGGCGCATGCGCACAGCGGTGAAGCGGTCTATAAGGCAAAAAACAGGGAACTGCGTTACTTTAATCTGACCTCCTCCTTTTTGTATGGAGAAACAAAAGAGAAAAAAATAGGAATTGTTGTTCTTTTCACTGATGTTACAGAGGTGGCCAGACTGAACAGACAGCGCCGGGAGTCTTCCACAATATTTGCAGTATTGATGGCATGTGTATGCATATACCTTTTTTTGTGGAGCCTTTTGCGCTATCTTAATGCGGAGCCTCCTACATGGGTGATGGGTATGATGATTGAGGGTATGTCGGTTATAATGTTTTTAATTATACTGAAAACCACTTCGTTTTCCCTTAAGGACATCGGACTCAGGATTAAAAATGTAAAGGCTACTTTTGTTCCCGACATTTTGATTACTTTGGCGGGAGCCGCTGGCCTGATTTTAGGAAAGATTGTAATTCTGAAGACAGCACCGGGATTTTTCCCTGAGGGTGCGCCTTTTTGGGATTGGAGCGTTGGAACCTTTGCAGATGTCATTTATCCGTTTACGGTAATATTGCAGGAATTTTTGGCAAGGGGCGTCATGCAGGAAAGTTTGAACCGTATTTTCATAGGAAAATATGCGGGAGCGACATCCATTGCCATATCCGCATTGATGTTCGGCGTGCTTCATATTGCGTACGGATTGCCGTTTATGATTGGCGCTTCGGTTTTGTTAGGGGCACTGGGTGTGCTGTACCATAAACAGGGAAATATATGGGGACTGTGCATTGTCCATTATGTGCTGGGAGAAGTAGCAACCTTTTTAAGATACCTTATATGAGCGGAAAATGGAGGAAAACAATATGACGATTATGAGAACCTTAAAAGAGGATGAATTGACAATAAGGGTAACCGGAAGGCTGGAAACGGTTACCGCCCCGAAACTGGAGGAAGAACTTAAAACTTCTTTGCAGGGAGTGAAAACACTCATTATGGACCTGGAAGAGCTGGAGTACATTTCTTCGGCGGGACTCCGTGTGTTGTTTTCGGCGCAGAAGACCATGAGTAAGCAGGGCGGGATGATTGTCAGGAATGTGAATGAGGATGTGATGGAGGTCTTTGAGGTAACCGGTTCTGTGGATGTGCTGACAATAGAAAAAGCTTAATCCGGCATTGGGAGGCAGGTTATGATGTATCTGAAATTGGCGTTAACCGCCCTCTGTCCGGTTTTTGCCACGGTTTGTCTTTATTTTTTGTATCAAAAGACAATGCTTGGCAGATGGAAGGCAACGTATAAGCAATTCCTTTATGGCTGTGTGTTTGGTATTGTATCGGTAGTTTGTTCGGAGTTTGGAGCGCCTGCTTATGGTGTCATTATCAATGTAAGAGATGCTGCACCGCTTTGTGCGGGGCTGATTTTCGGCGCTCCTGCCGGTATTATGGCAGGGGTAATCGGCGGCGTGGAACGATGGTTTGCCGTCCTGTGGGGAGCCAGCACTTACACACGTCTTGCCTGTTCTTTGTCAACGGTGATTGCCGGTTTCCTGGGTGCAGCGTTGAGAAAATGGATGTTTGATGACAAAAAACCGGCATGGTACTACGGATTTGCAATAGGGCTTGTCATGGAAGTCCTGCATATGCTGATGATATTTTTCACAAATATGGGCGATGTGCATCAGGCGTTTACGTTTGTAAAAAACTGTTCTGTACCGATGATGATGGCAAATGCTGTTTCCGTAATGCTTTCATTGATGGCGGTATCTCTTATAGGAAAAGAAAAACTGCAGTTCCAGACAGAATATAAAAAGCTGTCGCAAACCTTTTCAAGATGGCTGTTGTTCGTTGTGATTGCGGCTTTTAGTGTAACCAGTATATTTATTTATCTGCTGCAGACCAGTTTTGCCGTCAGCGACCGTGAGGCGCTGCTTGCGCTGAATATTGAAGACGTAAAAGCGGATATTGAAGATGCGTCTGATGAGAATCTTTTGAAATTGACCTATAATGTTGCGGATGATATTAATGCGGCAGAAACCATAGATGATATGCTTCTTTTGGAGATAAGTGCAAAGCCGGGAAATGATTTTTCGGAAATTAATGTAATAGATGAAAGCGGAATCATTCGCTATTCCACAACAAAAGAGTATATCGGTTTTGATATGTCTTCCGGAGAACAGTCGGGGGATTTTCTTGTCCTCCTGGATGGGGAAAAGGAATTTGTCCAGAGTTACCAGCCGCTTTCAAAGGACGGGGTAACCTATATGAAATATGCCGGGGCAGCCTTAAAGAACGGCGGTTTTGTGCAGGTGGGCTACAATGCGGAGCGTTTCAGGCAGGATATCGATAAGCAGGTAATCGGCGTTACAAGAAACCGCCATATAGGGGAAAGCGGCTGCATGATTGTCTCCGGGGAAGACTGGAATATTGTGAGTGACCCGTATGGCAATGAGGGGAGCAATCTGGAAGTCACGGGCATCTGGATTGATACGGAGAAGATGCATGAAAATGTGCGGTACCGGTCTTTTGTTTATGGTGAGGACTGCTATCTGATGTATGCCGTAGCGGAAGGATACTATATTATTGCTGTCATACCGGTAAGGGAGGTGCTGTTTTCCAGGGATTTATCTGTCTATGTGACATTGTTCATGGAGATTCTTGTATTTGTCATTCTCTTTGCCCTGGTTTATTTCCTGATTAAAAAGCTTGTTGTTGAGAATATCCATAAGATTAACCGGACGCTCGGAGAGATTACGGGAGGAAATCTGAATGTGTCTGTCAATGTTCGTACAAATGAGGAATTTGTATCGCTTTCCGATGATATCAATTCTACGGTTATGACATTAAAAGGGTATATTGCGGAAGCGGCGGCGAGGATTGATAAGGAACTGGAGGTTGCAAAGATTATCCAGTCCTCTACGCTGCCCGGTATTTTCCCGCCTTACCCTGACCGAAGTGATTTTGACATTTTTGCCACAATGGATACGGCAAAGGAAGTGGGCGGGGATTTCTACGATTTCTATCTGCTGGATGAGAACCGTCTGGCGTTTCTGATTGCAGATGTTTCAGGGAAAGGTATTACGGCGGCGATGTTTATGATGAAGGCAAAAACATTGATTAAGAGTTATGCGGAGAAAGAAACAGACGTTGCCGGTATTCTTACAGAAACCAACAGGGCGTTGTGTGAAGGGAATGAGGCGGAAATGTTTGTAACGTGTTTTATGGGGATTTTGAATCTGGAGACGGACACGCTTACCTTTGCTAACGCCGGCCATAATCCTCCTTTGGTACGGCAAAGAGACGGGGCATTTGAATACCTTGCATTCCGTCCGGGCTTCGTTCTGGGTGAAATGGAGCATATCCGTTACCGTATCGGGGAAATACCGTTTGCTCCCGGGGACGAGATTTATCTTTATACGGATGGCGTGACGGAGGCAACAAACAGCGACGTAGAGCTTTATGGCAATGAACGTCTGCTTGAGGTACTGAACCGTGCGTGCGGCAGGAGTGCGGAAGAAATCTGCCGTATCGTAAAAGCGGATGTAGACAGGTTTGTGGGGGAAGCTCCCCAGTTTGATGATATTACGATGCTTCATTTAAAGTTCCTGCCCAAAAACAGGATTACTGTCATACCGACGATGGAAAGTATAACGCAGGTCATGGCATTTGTGGAAAATACATTAGAGAGCTTCCATGTGCCGGGAAAGGTTATGGTGAAGATGAATATTGCCGTCGACGAGATTTTTTCCAATATCGTCCGGTACAGCGGGGCAGGTGAGGCAAAGGTGGAATGCAGGGTAGGGGAAGAGGAGATAACGGTTATTTTTACAGACGATGGATGCCCTTATGACCCGACAGTGAAACCTGACCCTGATACAAGGGCTTCGGCAGAAGAACGCGATGCCGGAGGGATGGGAATCTTTATCGTAAAAAATTTTATGGACAGTGTGGAGTATGCTTACCATGACGAGAGGAATATTTTGATATTGAAAAAGCAGTTTGCCCCGTGCCTGACATAAGCCGGTGAAATGGGAGAATGGGAAGGGCGGCCCCAATTACGTTTCTTTCCTTTTATTTCTAATTTTTTCCGGAAATCCTGCCGATATAAGTAACAGAGGTTGTTGCACCGGTCTGCTCCGGTGCGGCGGCGTCAGTACACTAGCTGTAGTTTGCCGACAAGGAGGTCGGCGTCGGGTTGTTTGTCGTGAAAAAGAAAGGAAGTGGATTTCATGATAATTCAGGCAGGTTCCGTTACGATGAGTTCGGAGCGTTCTTACTCCAGGGTACAGAGCTCCACATCGATGACGGCGGTATCGAAGGCAGAGGATGCCGTTAAGGTTGACATTTCCGACAAGTCGAAGGGAATGTTAAAGCAGCTCCAGGATGGTCTGGAGGAGAAAGAACAGGCAAAGAAAGAGGAAGAGGCGGCAAAGAAGGAGAAACAGAAGCAGGCGTTTCTCAATCTTGCCGAGCAGACACAGACGCAGCGGACAGACGAGGGGATGAAGATACAGCCCCGTTCCAAGGAGGATCTGGAGCTGGAGATGCTGCGCAGGATTTTAGAGAGTCTGCGGCGCAGGGCAGGGAGAAATAACCGGAATGAAAAGCCGTCGAATCTTACAGAGCAGTTCCGGGCATTTGAGGAGCAGAGGAGCGCTTCCGGCGCAGTCCAGATTAATATCGGGAAGAGTCTGGGGAGCATGTCTATTTCCGGCGGTGCCGCGCGTCCGGTTTCATCCGGGAGAGGCGGCGGACAGGAATGGAAAATCCAGACCGTAACGTCCAGCTTTTTTGCAGAGCATGAGGTGACGGAGTACAGTACGCAGGGAAAGGTATGTACTGCGGACGGCAGGGAGATTACGTTTGGCATCAGCGTGGAGATGTCGCGTTCCTTTGTGGAGGCGACGGAGGTTTATACAGAGGGAAGCTATGTACTTAAGGATCCGTTGGTCATCAATCTGGATTCGAATATTGCAGAGGTGAGCGATAAGAAGTTTTATTTTGACATCGATGCGGACGGCAAGGAGGAAGAGATTTCGGAGCTTGGCAGCGGAAGCGGTTATCTTGCGCTGGATAAAAACGGCGACGGAATCGTTAACGACGGAAGCGAGCTTTTCGGAACGAAAAGCGGCAACGGCTTTGCGGACCTGGCAGCCTATGATGGCGACGGCAACGGCTGGATTGATGAGGCGGATGAAATCTTTTCGCAGTTAAAGGTATGGGTGAAGGATGAAAACGGTGAAAACCGCCTGCTCGACTTGAAAGAGGCAGGAGTCGGAGCGATTTTCCTTGGCAGTGCCGATACGAAGTTTTCCTTAAACAACGTAGAAACCAACGCAACAAATGCGATTATCCAGAAGACCGGCGTTTATCTGCGGGAAAACGGAACGGCAGGAACGGTGCAGCACGTCGACCTGGCATTGTAAGAAATAGCTTTGCAAAAGAAGTGCTTTATGTTATACTGAATATAGGTGTAAGTTGCCGCTCTCATGGAACTGATCCCGGGGAGCGGCAGTTTTATGCGGATAAAGCGCCGTAAGGGGGCTATGGTGCGGCGGAAATAACAGAGAAAAGGGGTTAAGCCATATGGAGAATGGGAAAAAGGTGAATATGCTCAGGAGTATATTGCTTGTGTTTGCAGTAGTGTTCAGTATTTTTTTTGTACCGGCATTGTTTGCGCTTGTGCCGGCCGGTGCGGTAGTGACGACACTATCCGGAATGGCTTCTCTGGAGAGTATAGAAAAAGCGACGGAGGAGCTGGAGCTTTCCCAAAGGCTGTATGACGTCGTGATGCAGGAGACGCTTGACGAGGTTTCTGCAGACCTGGCGGATTTTGCGGAGGGAGAGCGTATTCTGCGTGACAGCTTTACGGCAGAAGATATGAACCGGATTTTGCTTGCCTTCCTTCATTCGGCGTACTATGATACGGAACCGGAGGTTGATTTTAGCAGTATGGGGAAACGGCTGAAGGAGAATTTCGGCAGGTTTTGTGAGGATGCCTTTGACGAGGTATATACATCCTGGAGGACCGGAACGGAGTCTGCGCGTTTTTCAAAGGAGTTCTGCAGGTCGTTTTCGGAGGATATCGAGCAGCAGCTTCTGAGGGAGTATGCGGAGTATGGCGCCGTCAGCTTTCCGGAGCTTCCGGAACGGTACGATGACGTTCATGGCAGCGGGGCTTTTTCTAAGCTCCTTGAGGAGAGGAGGGCTTCCATCCGGGAGGAATGGCTCCGGGAGATGAAGGAGACTGCCGGAAGCCAGGTACGGGAGATTACCTCGGAGGCAGAGAAGAATATACGGGATTCGGCAACGGAGCTTGCGCATACGTCAGAAATCCGTGATATGTTTGATGTGGTAAGGCCGATGGGGGAAATGAACCGGGCCGTCCGGGCAATCGTGTATGCCGTGATTCTGGGAATGGTGTTAGTTCTGGTGCTGCTTTACTGGCTTGATATCCCGGGCTTTATTGTCTGCGCCGTACCGGTTTTCTTTGGCGGGGTCGTGTGTAAGGTAGCCGGGCTTGCCGAAAAGATAGCGATGCGCTACATCGACGAGGAGATTTTTTCCGATTCGGCACAGTATGAGGATATTATCCGTGATGTAATGCATGAAATTATAGCGCCGTTTTTCAAGGGAGTCTCGGAGTTTGGTACGCAGGCGCTTATTTTGTCTGTTATTTTGATTGGCTGCGCGATTCTGCGCGGTGTGATGAAGAGAAATAAAAGAGAGGCGGAGCAGACCTATTCGTAAGAAGGGGCGGAATGCAGGGATTACCGGCAAAGAAAGGAAGAGCAAATGGAAAAAGGAACGACATATACATATCAGGGCTTTACTTTCACCTCCGAGGCGGAATGGAAGGAAGCGAAAAAGGAAGCGGAGGTTGTGGAGTATATCCGCTCCCAGGCAGACTTATCAAATATAAAAGCAACTGTTAAGCTGTATAACAGGCTTGTGGAAAAGGGAACACTGACAACAGTGCTGGGGATTGCCTTTTTACAGGAGTTACGGTCCCGTATCCTCGATTCCGGCGTGGTGGCAGAGAGCAGCCTGCGTCCGCTTCCGGAGCCGGTAAAGGAAAAGAAAAAGCCGGAGGCTCCGGGGAGCAAGGTAAATTCCAAAGAGTATAAGATGATGATGCTCTATAAAGAGCGTTCGCGGAACCTTGCGGTTCTGGCCGCGGCACTGGGCGTCGTGATTGTGGTTTTGTTTGCCATCCGTTTGTTTGGCACGGCGTCTCCGTTTACTGATTACGAGCAGAAGGTGCTGGATGAATATGCAGGCTGGAAGGATGAGCTGGCGAGAAAAGAGGAAATGCTTCATACATGGGAGCAGGAGCTTTTTGAGAAGGAGGACGCCCTCTCGGAGTGGGAACAGGAGCTTTTGGAGCGCGCAGAGACGGCAGAATAAGGAAAGTTCACAGCCCGGTACGGATTCGGACACAATATCTACATAGTTCCGTGGTAGGATAACAGCAAAGGCTGTATGGCAGGAGGTAGGCTTGATGGAATGCACAAAGATACTGGTAGTGGACGATGAAAGCCGTATGCGCAAGCTTGTCCACGATTTCCTCTCAAAGAATAACTATGAGGTGCTGGAAGCGGAGAACGGGGAAGTGGCGGTGGATTTGTTTTTTGGACAAAAGGACATTGCGCTGATTATTCTGGATGTGATGATGCCGAAAATGGACGGCTGGCAGGTGTGCCGGGAAATCCGGCAGTATTCCGCCGTGCCGATTATCATGCTGACAGCAAAGAGCGACGAGCGGGACGAGCTGCTCGGGTTTGAGCTGGGAGTGGACGAGTATATTTCCAAGCCGTTCAGTCCGAAAATCCTTGTGGCGAGGGTAGAGGCGATTCTGCGCAGGGCCGGGACCTCAGCGGCAGAGGTGACGGAGCTTGGCGGGATTGTGTTAGACCGGTCGGCGCATCAGGTGTCGATTGACGGGAAGCCGATTGAGCTGAGCGTAAAGGAGTTCGAGCTGCTTGCCTATTTTATCAGCAATAAAGGGGTGGCGCTGTCGCGGGAGCGGATTCTGAATAATGTCTGGAACTATGATTACTTCGGGGATGCCAGAACGATTGATACCCATGTAAAGAAGCTGCGCAGTAAAATGGGCGAAAAGGGAGATTATATTAAGACAATCTGGGGAATGGGATATAAATTCGAGGTGTAGCGTATGAAGCACGGGACCTGTTCCGTACGAGTGAAAATGATAGTGCTGACGTTTGCTGCTATTTTTGGTACGGTGGCACTTTGTCTGATATTGAATGAGACATTTCTTGTCCGGTACTATGAAGTGAGCAAGCAGAAAACGCTTGGCAGTGTATACGGACAAATCAGCCGTCTGATGGCAGAGGAAGAAAAAAATGCGGCGGGACCGGCTCTCCCGGACGGTATGGAGGAGGAAAGAGAAGAGGCGGATGCGTCTGCTTCCGGGAGCAGCTCTGCCGGGATTTCGGACGAGCTTCGTCTGGAGCTTGATATCCTTTGCTCCAAGTCCAATATTACAACCGTGATTATTAACGATATTCTTTCCGATACGTTCCGGCCGAAGGCAATTATCAGCTATTTTTTCGGAACCGGAGGGAAGTACGACCAGGACGAGGAGGTAATACGGGATTTAATCGGGGATTATTTTTTTCCGGGCTACGGCGAAGGAGTAAAGGAAAAGCAGTTAAAGCTGGAGACTGAGAACTACAGCATTTTTTCCCTGTATGATGCGAGGATGAAGTCCAAGTACATCGAGCTGGTCGGCTTTTTAGAGAGCGGGGAGATTGTCCTGATGCGTTCCAATATGGAGAGTATGCAGGAAAGCGTGAAGGTTGCCAACAAATTCCTTGTGTATGCCGGTATCGGGAGCGCAGTTATTATTTCGATTATTATGTTTTTTGTGGGCCGCCGTTTTACTGACCCGGTGCTAAAGCTTGCAGATATTGCAAAGCATATGGCGGAGCTGGATTTTGATGTGAAGTATAAGGTGCGGAGCCGGGATGAAATCGGGGAGCTGGGAAACAGCATCAATGTGCTTGCCGAGAGGCTGGAGCAGACAATTTCGGAATTGAAGAGCGCCAATAATGAGCTGCAGATGGACATCGAGAAAAAGACCCAGGCAGACGAGGTGCGCAAGGAGTTCCTCTCCAACGTCACCCATGAGCTGAAGACGCCGATTGCTCTGATTCAGGGCTATGCAGAGGGGTTAAAGGATAATATCAGCGAAAGCAGCGAGGACAGGGAGTTTTACTGTGATGTGATTATCGATGAGGCCGGAAAGATGAATACGATGGTGAAAAAGCTGCTGACGCTCAATCACCTTGAGTTTGGCACGACGCCGGTCGAACTCGCCCGGTTTGACCTTACTGAGCTGATTCAGGCAGTATTGAATTCCACGGAGATTCTGGCAAAGCAGAAGCAGGTCACGGTTCATTTCGAGCAGACGGAGCCGCTGTATGTCTGGGCGGACGAGTATATGATAGAGGAGGTGCTGACGAATTATATCAGCAATGCCTTCCATCATGTTGCGGGCGCCAACATCATCGAGGTCAAGGTAATCCCGCAGGGGAGCCATGTCCGGGTGGCAGTGTTTAATACCGGCAGCCCGATTCCGGAGGAGGAGCTGGAGAAGGTCTGGATTAAGTTTTATAAGGTGGATAAGGCAAGGACGAGGGAGTATGGCGGCAGCGGCATCGGGCTTTCGATCGTGCAGGCGATTATGAAGGCGCATAACCAGGCATACGGGGTTAAGAACCATCCCTCCGGGGTGGAGTTCTGGTTTGAACTGGACTATACCGCTTCGTAGGGGGCTGGCGGCAGTTAAATTCATCGCAATATAAATTTTGGTGATTTTACTATTGCTTTTTTGAAGAAACCATGTTATAATAAAAAAGCTGTTTTAAGTTATGAGATAAAGAGGTGAAAGACATGAAAGAAGCAATCCAGCCGAAATATTATCAGGCAAAGGTGACCTGCAACTGCGGGAATGAGTTCGTAACAGGTTCGACAAAAGAGGAAATCCATGTGGAAGTTTGTTCCAAGTGCCATTCCTTCTATACCGGTCAGCAGAAGGCAGTTGCTGCACGCGGTGCTATCGATAAGTTCAACCGTAGGTATGGTTTAAACCAGAACTAAAAAAACATAAAAGCAATGAAAATCAGGTTGAGGTTGTGAAAATCTCAACCTTTTTCCGTGTAGGCCAAGTGAGCCTGCTTCCTGCGGGATACAAGTTTACTTGTATCCCGCAGGAAGAGGCGAACGCGCCCGCGACCAAGCGGCGGGACGCCGCGCGGTCACGGGGAGCACGGAGTGCGGGCCTGCCCGGAAAAAGAGCGAGAGGGAAGAGCATCCTTTGGAGAAGGAGGAAAACATGAAATCATCAGGTATTGGAGGCCAGGCCGTATTAGAAGGCGTTATGATGAGAAACAAAAACCGTTATGCGGTAGCAGTCAGGAAGCCCGACGGTGAGATTGCAGTGGACAAAGGAGAGTGCAGCAGTATCATCGAGCGGCATAAGATTCTGGGTATACCGGTGGTACGGGGCATCGTCAGTTTTGTGGAATCGCTGGTATTGGGCGTGAAGATGCTCACTTCTTCGGCTGCTTATTTTGACGGTGAAGAGGAAGAGCCGGGGAAGTTTGAACTCTGGCTCCGGAAAAAGTTCGGAGAAAAGGCAGATAAAATCGTTATGGCCTGTACCGTTTTTTGTTCTGTCGTTATGGCGATTGCGATATTTATGCTGCTTCCGCTTGCAGTAGTAAGCTTTATTGATGAAGACGTCATTTCCTATGAGTGGAAAACCTTGTTGGAGGGTCTTCTCCGGGTTGTTATCTTTTTAGGATATATTGTGTTGATTTCGCGTATGAAGGATATCCGGCGCGTGTTTATGTATCATGGGGCAGAGCATAAGACGATTAACTGTATCGAGCATGGCATGGAGCCGACCGTAGAGAATGTAAGGACGTGTTCCAGGCAGCATAAGCGCTGCGGCACCAGCTTTCTGCTGTTTGTCATGTTAATCAGCGTATTGTTTTTTCTGCTTGTCCGTGTGGAGACAATATGGCTCCGTTTTGTCGTGCGCATTTTGTTTGTTCCGGTGCTTGCCGGGCTTTCCTATGAGATTATCCGTTTTGCCGGTTCCAGTGATTCCAGGATAATCAATCTGCTGAGTAAGCCGGGGCTCTGGCTGCAGGGACTGACGACAAGAGAGCCGGACGACGATATGATCCGCGTTGCCGTGGCTTCCGTGGAGGCTGTGTTTGACTGGCGGGCTTATCTGGAGAAAAATACCGTAAAGGAAAACCGGAAGAAAGACGGTAGTGCAAAGAATGCTGTGTCGGAAGAGGAAGAGCCTTTAAAAGAGATAAAGACATTTAAAGAGACAAAAGAAGTAAAAGCAGCAAAAGAGGCAAAGGCGCCAAAGGAAGCCAAGGCATCGAAGGAAGCAAAGCCGGTTAAGGCAGTACCGGAGAAGACAGCTGTGGCGCCGAAAACGAAGACAGGGACAGCTCCAAGGGCGAAGACCGTGGAAGTACAGTCCAAAGAAGCCGTGAAGGCAGATGATCCGGCAAAGGAGACGGAGGAGATTGCAGCCAAGTTTAACTGGAGTTTTCCTTCCACAAAGAAGCCGGAAGCAGAAGATGCGGCGGCACAGAAGAGCCGAAGCCGTCTTGCAGTAAGAGCGGGAGCCGCGGAAAAGGCAGCGTTCGGCGAAACAGCTGCAACGGTAGCCCGGTATGAAGAGGACGAAGAGGAAGAGGACGAGGTATTAAAAGCGTTAGACAAGTATTTTGTGTTTGAGGAAGAGAAGACAAAACAGGAACGTCCGTGAGAGAAGACGGACGGCAGGGGCAGGATGGTATGACATATTCCGAATTGGCGGACAGCGGAGTTTCGCGTCTGAAAGAGGCGGGCTTTGAGGAAGCACGCATGGACGTAAGGCATCTGCTTTTGCATGTGAGCGGTAAGAATCCGGTGGCGCTTTTATGTGACGGGGCAGAGGAAGTACCGGAAGAGCAGGTGCAGTCTTTTTACAGGCTGTTGGAGCAGCGGATGCAGCATATACCGGTGCAGTATATTACCGGCGAGCAGGAATTTTGCGGACTGAAGTTTTTGGTAAGACCAGGCGTTTTGATTCCGAGGCCGGAGACCGAGCTTCTAGCGGAGGCGGTAATCCGTGATTCTGCGGGGAAGCGTGTGCTGGATTTGTGTACCGGCTCCGGTTGTATTGCGGTAGCGGTGGCAGTGCTTGGAACGCCGGAGTTTACAGCGGCGACGGACTGTTCGGAACAGG
Source organism: uncultured Lachnospiraceae bacterium (assembly GCA_910579465.1). Classification (GTDB taxonomy): domain Bacteria; phylum Bacillota; class Clostridia; order Lachnospirales; family Lachnospiraceae; genus SIG307. Next base: position 269,054 of record CAJTUB010000003.1, read on the forward strand.
CGTTGCAGACAGCAAGGGAGAATGCGGCGCTTCACAGTGCCGAGATTACCTTTTTCCAGGGAGATTTGCTGGAGTCTGTAACAGGGGAGTATGATATAATTGTTTCAAATCCCCCTTATATCTGCTCCGGAGTGATTGACGGACTGATGCCGGAGGTCAGGGATTTTGAGCCGCGTCCGGCGTTGGACGGCGGGGAGGACGGGCTGTATTTTTACCGGAGAATCTGCAGGGAGGCAAAGGGTTATCTCCGGAAGAACGGCAGGCTGCTGTTGGAAATCGGGTACGACCAGGGCAGGGCAGTGGAGGAGCTGCTTCTGGCGGAAGGTTACCAGGAGATTGAAGTAAAAAAGGATTATGCCGGACTGGACCGTATGGTATTTGCGGTGCTGCCGGATAAAAATAAGGAGAACAACAATGTTTGATAAGTTAGAGGATTTGCTGCTGCGTTACGAGGAGTTGCAGAACGAGTTAGGCGACCCGAACGTAGTAAATGACCAGGCGAGATTCCGTAAGCTGATGAAGGAGCAGAACGACCTGGCGGATATTATCGCGGAATATAAGCGTTATAAGCAGACGAAGCAGGACATTGAGGACAGTCTTGCCATGATTGAGGAGGAAAGCGACGAGGAGCTGCGCGAGCTGGCAAAGGAGGAGCTGTCCGAAGCAAAGGACCGGCTGGCGGAGTGTGAGCAGAATTTAAAGATTTTGCTGCTTCCGAAGGACCCGAACGACGGGAAGAATGTTATTGTGGAAATCCGTGCAGGCGCCGGCGGGGACGAGGCAGCCCTGTTTGCGGCGGAGCTTTACCGGATGTATGCGAAGTATGCGGAGACCTTCCGCTGGAAGATTGACCTGATGAATGTCAATGAGAACGGCATCGGCGGCTTTAAGGAAGCCGTGTTTATGGTAAACGGGCAGGGCGCGTATTCCAAGCTGAAATACGAGAGCGGCGTGCACCGCGTACAGCGTGTGCCGGTCACGGAGTCCGGCGGACGGATTCATACCTCTACTGCCACGGTGGCAATTATGCCGGAGGCGGAAGAGGTGGATGTTGACCTGAATATGAACGACTGCCGGTTTGATGTGTTCCGCGCCTCCGGGAACGGCGGACAGTGTGTCAATACGACCGACTCTGCCGTGCGGCTGACCCATATCCCGACCGGGATTGTGATTTCCTGTCAGGATGAGAAGTCCCAGTTAAAGAACCGTGATAAGGCGTTAAAGGTGCTTCGTGCAAAGCTCTATGAGCTGGAGCTGGAAAAGGCGCATGATGCAGAGGCTGAGGCAAGAAGGAGCCAGGTCGGGACCGGGGACCGTTCTGAAAAAATCCGTACCTATAATTTCCCGGACGGACGTGTGACCGACCACCGCATCAAGCTGACGACGCACCGCTTAGCCGAGGTGCTCGACGGAGACCTGACCGAAGTTGTAGATGCCCTGACAGCGGCAGACCAGGCGGCGAAGCTGGCAAAGATGGCAGAGAGCTAAGCAGTGAATCATAAAACCACGCACAGCAAGAGGATTCAATATGACAAACCAAGAAATCTTACAAATTGCATTGCAGCAATCAGCATATGACTGTAACTGCAATGCGGATGATTTCCTTTCAAATGAAAATAAGGTTGTTTTGTCACGAAAGAACGAAAAGGCAAGGGCTTATCTGCCACTTCCGTTTGCATGTGATCTGGTATCCTATGGCAACAATATTGTTGCCCAGGTCAGTCCGGGAATGAAAGAAACTGTTGAATGGTATATAGGCAAATATGCGGTTGAGCATTGCTTTGAAACGCCAAATATAATTGCGCTTAATGAGAAATTAGCAGAGTTTGATTATAAAGTTTGCTTTATGGCAGAATATTTTCTCCCGGATATCAACGAACTTAAAGAATTGCCCTGCGGTTATGAAATCAAGCTTTTGCATCCGCCTGATTTTGAGCAGTATTACACCGGGGAATGGAGAAATTCTTTAAGTAAAAGCAGAAAACATTTAGACAGACTTGTGGCAGGAGCATTTGATCATGGAAAACTGATAGGACTTGCAGGCTGTTCTGCTGATTGTGAAACTATGTATCAAATAGGGGTTGATGTTCTTCCGGAATACAGGAGGAGGGGCATAGCTTCGGCAATTACAAGCAGGCTTGCTGTTGAAATATTAAAGATGGGTAAGGTACCGTTTTATTGTACCGCATGGTCGAACATAAAATCAGTTCGTAATGCAATAAAAAGCGGCTTCAGACCTGCCTGGGCAGAAGTTACGGCAAGAAGCAGCGAGTTTGTTGATGAGATGAACAAATAGCATTCTGCAAGAGGGAAAGGTAATTTGCAAAGAGAATATGATATGAATGGTATTTTTAAGGAATTAAAGGATTTGGCAGAGATATTAGATGCATATGAGGTTTACAAGGCTTGTATGTATATGCCGACAAAAGAAAAGTATGAATTAAGAGCAGAAGAATGGCTGCAGGATGAAAGTATTAAGGTATGTGCTTATTTTGACAATGGAACTATAAAAGGTATGATAGTGATATCTATACAAAACTGCCAGACCGCAGAAATCATAGGTATTTCTATTGACAGCCGTTTTCGCAGACAAGGGATAGGCTCTTTTATGATAAAGCAGATAAAAGAAAAATATAATATAGTCAGATTATATGCGGAAACGGATGATGGTGCGGTTGCGTTTTATACAAAGAATGGTTTTCAGTCAACTGCACATACGGAAACCTATAATGGGCATAGCGTCATCAGATATCGTTGTGTGCTGACAACATAAACAACTCTTATTCTGTACGGATGGTTAAAAAAGAGGGGGCCGCGCTTCGTGCGATGGTCCCCCTTTTTAAAAACCTTAGCAAAGTACCCGGGGTTCGGACTTTTTTAAATGACCTGGAAAGGTGGGCTGTCGCACGAAGCTCCGCCCCCGGCTTGTAAGCAGTAGGAATATCTGCCTGGCTGTATTCTCTTTACAGGAAAAGATACTCTCCGCTTACAAGCCGGGGGCTACGCTTTATGCGACAGCCCCACTTCAGGGGACTAAAAAATGTGGAACCGAAAGCGCAGGGCAGATTGATAATTCCGGGATTTTATGATAGACTAAGCATGGGAGAAAAGGAGCGGAGGAGAAAAGAAATGGAAGCAAAGAAACCGAAAATGGGTATCATTGACGTGGGCGGCGGTATGCGGGACGTTTACGCGGCGGGTGTTCTGGATACCTGTATCGAAGAGGGGATTTTATTTGACTACTGTATCGGGATTTCCGCAGGCAGCGGGAATCTTCTTACTTATCTGGCGGGACAAAAGGGGCGGAATTATCAGTTTTATGCCGAGTATGCGTTCCGGAAGCAATATATCAGCTTCGGCAATTTTTTGCGGCACCGCAATTATATTAATCTGGACTATGCTTATGGCGTACTGTCCAATTCGGACGGGGAGAATCCGCTTGACTATGCCGCGTTTGCAAAGTCCAAGGCAGAGTATTACGTCGTAGCCTGCAATGCGCGGACCGGCGGGACAAAGTATTTTGGCAGGCAGGATATCCGGCAGGACTGCTATGATATTTTAAAGGCGTCCTCTACGCTCCCGTTTGTATGCAGGCCCTATGTGATTGACGGGGTTCCGTATTACGACGGCGGTTTTGCGGACCCGGTGCCGGTGGCGAAGGCATTTGCAGACGGGTGCGATAAGGTCGTGCTGATTCTGTCGCGGCCGTCGGACTTTGTGCGGGTGCCGGACAAGGACGTCCGCGTGGCAAAGAAAATCAGAAGGAAGTACCCGGAGGCGGCAAAGCAGCTGTGTCTCCGTTATAAAAAGTACAATGACGGCGTGGCGTTGGCGAAGGAGTATGAAAAGCAGGGGAAGCTTCTGATTGTGGCGCCGGACGACTGCTGCGGGGTGGATACGCTGACAAAGGACAAGGAAAATATTGCGCGTCTGTTTCAAAAGGGGCTTAAGGACGGCAGGCGCATTAAAGAGTTTATCAGGAGGATATGATGAGGGAGCAGCTGACAAAAAAAGATGTGGAACGAATTGAGAAGGAAATCGAGCACCGCAAGCTTGTGGTGCGGAAGGAAGCCATCGAGGCGGTCAAGGAGGCGAGGGCGCACGGTGACCTGAGTGAAAATTTTGAATATCATGCGGCGAAAAAGGATAAGAATAAGAATGAGAGCCGGATCCGGTATCTGGAGCGGATGTTAAAGACTGCGGAGATTATTTCGGAGGATTCGGCAGCAGACGAGGTGGGCCTGAATAATACAGTGACGCTGTATTTTGAGGACGAGGAGGAGTGCGAGGAGTTCCGGCTGGTAACGTCCATCCGCGGAAATTCGTTAAAGAATCTTATCAGCATCGAGTCGCCGCTCGGCAGGGCGGTTTTCGGAAAGAAGGCGGGAGAGCGCGTGTATGTACCGGTAAGTGAGAATGCTGGTTATTATGTGGAAATCCGCAGCATTGAAAAGACCGGGGATGACGGGAGCGATACCATCCGCTCGTTTTAGCGTACCGGGGCTTTACAGAGGCGCCGGTTTCTGTGAAAACTTATCTGCGGACTTGAATTTGCCGGTCTGCTATGGTATACTTTTACTAACTGCAAAGTAAGGAGAGACCAGATTTGCAGTAATTGGAGGTAGGAATGGACAACAGCTATGTAATTGTGAGCGGGGCAACACTGGATTTGCCGCAGCCGGTCATCGAAGAATACGGATTAGAGGTAATTCCGATGAATTTCAGTATCGGAGGGAAGGAATACAATTATCATCCCGACGAGAAGGAAATCACCTGCAGCGAGTTTTATAAGAAGCTGCGTGAGGGAGAGGAATCCGTGACCAGCCAGATTACGCCGCTTGTTTTTAAAGAGGTGTTCGGCAGGTTTTTGAAGGAAGGAAAGGATATTTTGTATATTGCGTTTTCTTCGGGCTTAAGCGGTACCTACAATTCGGCACGCCTGATGGCGGAGGAGCTTTCGGAGAAGTATCCGGAGCGAAAGATTGTCTGTATTGATTCCTTGTGTGCTTCGGTTGGCGAGGGTCTGCTTCTTTATCTGGCAGGAAGGCTCCGGAAGGAAGGGAAGACGTTAGAGGAAACGGCAGAGTGGGTCAGAGAGAACCATGCGAAGATATGCCACTGGTTCACGGTGGATGATTTGAACCACTTAAAGCGCGGCGGACGTTTAAGCAGTATTGAGGCCGTTGTGGGAACGGCACTGAAAATCAAGCCGGTGTTAAGCGTGGACCAGGAAGGAAAGCTGACGGTAGTAGCGAAGGTCCGTGGGATGAAAAAAGGGATGGAGTATTTAAAGGAGCGTTTAGTCAGTGACGGAATTAACGCAAAGGAACAGACCGTGGTGGTCGGTCATGCGGATGCGCCGGAGGTTGCGGAGCAGCTAAAGGAACAGCTGCTTTCCGAGGGTCTCGTAAAGGATGTCATTATTGCCAACATCGGTCCGATTATCGGTACGCATGTCGGTGCCGGGATGTTTGCGCTTACATTTCTTGGGGAGAACTATAAGTTTTAAAAAACTGAAGGGAAGGTAACAACATGTATTCATTGGAAGAAGTAATGAGAGTGGATGCCGAGACAGCAAAGGCAATGAATCTGGAGCTGGGACGCCAGAGAAGCCATATCGAGCTGATTGCATCCGAGAACTTTGTCAGCAAGGCGGTAATGGCAGCGATGGGAAGCCCGCTGACGAACAAGTATGCGGAGGGGTATCCGGGGAAGCGCTATTATGGCGGTTGTGAGTTTGTGGATATGGTGGAGACGCTTGCAATTGAGCGTGCAAAGGAGCTGTATGGCTGTACCTATGCGAATGTGCAGCCACATTCCGGTGCGCAGGCGAACATGGGAGTCTTTTTTGCCCTGCTGAAGCCGGGCGACACGGTACTCGGCATGAACCTTGCCCACGGCGGTCATCTTTCGCACGGGAGCCCTGTCAATTTCTCCGGCTCCTATTTCAATATTGTACCTTACGGGGTCAATGACGACGGCTTTATTGATTATGACGAGGTACTCCGGATTGCAAAGGAAGCAAAGCCGAAGATGATTATTGCAGGGGCTTCTGCCTATGCGAGAAAGATTGATTTTAAGAGATTCCGTGAGATTGCGGATGAGGTAGGCGCATATCTGATGGTGGATATGGCGCATATTGCCGGCCTGATTGCGGGAGGTGTGCATGAAAGTCCGATTCCGTATGCGCATGTGACGACGACGACGACCCACAAGACCTTACGCGGTCCGCGCGGCGGTATGATTCTTTCTTCTGCGGAGTTTGCGGAGGAGCATAAGTTAAATAAGGCAATGTTCCCGGGAATCCAGGGCGGCCCGCTGATGCATGTGATTGCGGCGAAGGCAGTATGTCTGAAGGAGGCGCTTTCCCCGGAGTTTAAGCAGTATGCAAGGAATATTGTAGCGAATGCACAGGCACTTGCGGAAGGACTGCTTGCCGAGGGCTTCCGTCTGGTATCCGGCGGCACGGATAACCATCTGATGCTGGTTGACTTACAGAGTAAGGGCATTACGGGCAAGGAGGCGGAAAAGCTTCTGGATTCGGTTAATATTACCTGTAACAAGAATGCGATTCCGAACGACCCGGCGTCTCCGTTTGTAACGAGCGGCATCCGTCTCGGTACGGCAGCTGTTACGACCCGCGGCTTAAATACGGACGATATGAAGCAGGTGGCAAGGGCAATCGCAATCACGATAGGAAAGAAGGAAGCGACGGAGGAAGCGAAGGAAATTGTGGAAGCAATTACCGGGAAGTATCCGATGTATGAGTAGCATAGTGCATAAACGGAGGAAGTAAGATGGGTTTAAGTATTATTAAGGCAGCAACAGGGGCAGCAAAGAGCGTTCTGGCAGATTCCTGGCGTGAATATTTTTCTTGTGACTCCTTATCCGACAATGTTTTGATGGTAAAGGGGCAGAAGACTACAAATGGGCGTTCTGTCAATAAAAAGGGTGAGGATAATATTATTTCCAACGGCTCCATTATTACGGTCAACGAAGGGCAGTGTATGCTTATCGTGGAGCAGGGGGCGATTGTAGATGTCTGTGCCGAGGCAGGAGAGTTTATATATGATAAGTCTACTGAGCCGTCGATTTTTTACGGAGGTCTTGGCGAAGGGATTAAGGAAACCTTTAAGACAATCGGAAGACGTATTACCTTTGGCGGTGATACGGCAAAGGATCAGAGGGTCTACTACATAAATATCAAGGAGATTAAGGGGAATAAGTACGGTACGGCGCAGCCGATTTCCTTCCGTCTGGTGGATGAAAATTCCGGGATTGACTGGGATATCCCGCTTCGCTGTAATGGTATGTATTCCTACCGGATCGTCAATCCGCTTGTGTTTTACAAGGAGGTTGCCGGAAATGTCACAGAGGCGTTCAGCCGGGCGGGGCTTATGGAGCCGATGCGGGAGGAGCTTGTAGACGAGCTGGCAAATGTGTTCGGCGACCTGTCGATGCAGGCAGTCCGCTACGGCAACATCAATGCCTATAAGGATGATGTCGTTGCTGAGGTAAGGGTAAGACTGAGTGAAAGATGGACAGAGAACCGCGGCATAGAGCTGAGCGAAATTACACTGAATCCGACGATTTCCGATGCTGATCGTGATAAGATTAACGAGATGCAGAGGCTGCAGACTATGACGGACCCGGACAGATTGAGGGCTTCCTATGTCCTGAGCCATGCAAAGGCTATGGAAAATGCATCCCAGAATGAATCCGGTGGAGTGATGGGCTTTATGGGCATGAATATGGCAAATCAGGTGGGAGCAAATAATATGCAGGGACTTTTGGGTGTAAGCCAGCAGGAGATGTTTAGTATGGGACAGCAGGGAGCTGCAGGATTTGCTGCCGGGGCAGGACTTGCTGCCGGGGCTACCATGGCGGGAGCAGCTACCATGGCGGGAGCGGCTGCACCGGTAAAGGGCGGATGGACCTGTGCCTGTGGTGCAAAGAATACCGGGAAGTTCTGCGTGGAATGCGGTGCGAAGAAGCCGGAGCCTGTGGCGGCGAAGGAATGGACCTGCACCTGTGGAACAAAGAATACCGGGAAGTTTTGCGTGGAGTGCGGCGCCAAGAAGCCGGAGCCTGAGGAGACGAAGGAATGGACCTGCACCTGTGGTGCAAAGAATACCGGGAAGTTCTGTGTGGAATGCGGAACCAAGAAGCCGGAGGAAGGCTGGGTCTGCACAAATTGTAAAGCGGTGAACAAAGGGAAGTTCTGTGTGGAGTGCGGAACCAAGAAGCCGGCAGGAGCCCCGTTGTATCGTTGTGATAAGTGCGGCTGGGAGCCGGAGGATCCGATGCATCCGCCGAAGTTCTGTCCGGAATGTGCCGATCCGTTTAATGAAGATGATGTTGTAGGCGAAAAAGAATAAGAGCTTTGTGGCACATTTTGCAGCAAGCCTGTCAAAGTGTGCCACTTTGTTAAAAGAAAAAAGTTTAATCATGGTTTAGTTTTCAGAGGGGGATAAGGAAAGAATGGAAAATCAAGAGTCCGGAAGACTGGACGGGTTGTTTGGAGAGTCTGTGCTTGTGGACACAAAAGAAGAAACTGACAAAAAATGTCCGTGCTGTGGGGGAATTATGGATTTTGACCCTGCTGTCGGGAATCTGCATTGTCCATACTGCGACCATATTGAAGAGATTCTGAAAGAGGGGGAGGTAGATGCGAGCGCGGAGGAGCGGGATTTCCTGAAAGCGGAGAAAACCGGGAATTGTAACTGGGGTGTGGAAACAAAGATGGTATTGTGTAAGGCCTGTGGAGGGGAAATGGTATATGATGCACTGCAAATTGCAGGAGAGTGTCCGTACTGCGGCTCCAATCAGGTTATGGAAGCAAAGGGAGAAGACACACTGGCACCAGACGGGGTTTGTGTATTTAAAATAGATGCCGGAGAGGCAGTAAAAAAGTTTAAATCGTGGATTAAGAAACGATGGTTCTGCCCGAAGGCAGCGAAGGAGTCCGCAAAGCCGAAGGAGATGAAAGGGCTGTATCTTCCATATTGGACATTTGATACAAATACAGAAACACAGTATTCCGCCGAATATGGAATCTACCGCCACAAGAGAAACTCCAAGGGAGAAACCATAACCGTAACAGACTGGTATAGCTGTAAGGGGACATACCGTGAGACAATTGACGACCAGCCGGTCTGTGGAACCGCCAGACACGGACAGGAACTTTTAAACGGGCTCCAGCCGTTCCATACGGCGGACAATAAGGTATACCGGCCGGAATATGTAGCAGGCTTTGCGTCAGAGCGCTATTCAATAGGTTTAAAGGATGCATGGGAAACGGCAAAATCACTGATTAAAGGACGTCTGGAAAGAAATATTAAAAGAAAAATAGAGAAAGACCATAATGCGAATACTGTGCGTTCCCTGCGTATCAAGACAAGTTATACCCAGATTAAATATAAATATCTGTTGCTTCCGGTATGGATGGCACACTTCAAGTATAAAGACAAACTATACCAGTTCATGGTAAACGGACAGACCGGAAAGGTCTCAGGGAAGATACCGGTATCCCCTGCAAAGGTAGCAATCTCCGTAGTCGGCGCAGTCCTGCTGCTGGTACTCATGTGGTGGATTTCGAACCTTTAATACGAGAACCCGGTCTGGTTTTCCGCATTTTTTGAATGGCTCTTAAAAGTTCCGCGGGCTAAGCTGCTGCATAGCCTGCGGAACACAAAAGGACATGCAAAATGCGGGAACCTGATTACTCCGCCGTCATCTGCTTAATCCGGTTCAATGCGCTCTTTACCGCAGGAATGCAGAGAACCAGCAGGGTAGCGGCGCCCTCGATTAAGATATAGGAGTAGTTATAGACAATCGGATAAACCGCAGTAAGCGATTTTGGGAAATTATCCGGCATGTATTCCATCCAGTAGAGATATCCGCCGATGGTATGGAAGAGGCCGCGCAGGAAAATACCAAGCAGATAGCCTTTAATTAGTCCGTGCTTTTTTCCGGAAAATGCACCGGAAAAGCCGAGCGCCGTAAAGGCAAAAAAGTAATCACAGCAGACCTGGAGCGGGGTGAGAATATAGCTGCCGCCGCTCTGGATAAACTGCAGAATGCTGTAGGTGAATGCGACGGTCAGACCGGTGCGCAGGCCGTACCAGTTACCAATCAGACAGATAAACAGCATACTGAATAAAGTAACCGAGCCGCCCCATGGCAGCTTGTACGGCTGAATGTAGGAAAGCACGAAAGCAAGCGCTAAGGAAACTGCGGAAAAGACGAGCTTTTTTGCCCGCCAGTGCGGCTTTACAGTTCCCTTTGGCTTAAACAGAAGTGCGGCACTCACCACAATCAGCAGTACCAGAACCGCACAGGCAATATAGCCTGCGGTAGTCAGAACGGCATAGCCGTCCTCTTTTGCAAAAAACAACATAAAAAAACCTCCTTGCAGAATGCTTAGGAGGGGCCGTAAAAACCATAGGCATAGAAGAAATGGCTATAGTCTGCTTCCTTACGCCGGAATTATCCGGATCAAGTTATGAGGGTCGGCAGTACAAAACTGCCTCTCAGCAAAGGCTCCCCTAGCGGAATATGAAAGATACAAATTAAGTATACTTCTTTTTTCTCATTTGTCAATCCCGAAAAAGTTTTTTGACACTTTGTGGTGCCTTTGGGCGCCCAGAAATTGACAAGCGGGGAGAAATGTGCTAAATATAGATTAGATACTTATGATTTGTTTTTTCATTTTGGAGGAGAAAACGGGCTATGAAAAAAATGAATGCAATTCTTGGAATGCTGGCGCTGGCCGCTCTGTTGACCGCCTGTGGGAAGAGCGATCCGGCATCGGTTCAGGGGCCCGGCGTCACCGGGGGACCAGGCTCAAAGCAGGAGCAGCAGGAGCCGGGCGTTACCAAGGGACCGGACTCACAGCAGGAGCCGGGCGTCACCAAAGGACCGGACTCACAGCAGGGGCCCGGCGTCACCAAAGGACCGGATTCACAGCAGGAGCTGCCTGGCGTGACGAAGTCTAATGACTGGAAGCGGCTGTATGGGACAATCAGGCTCTACGCACTGGAGGAGCTTGACACCTTTTCGCCGGACGGGAGAATCGCTGCCCACTTCTGGCAGGACGAGAGCGACAGTCTGTACTACAGCGTCGTCTCGGACAAGGAGGAGGTGATTGCCCCGTCGAAGCTGGGGATGATGTTTGTGGGCGGTAGTTTTTCTGGTGGGATTACGGGCATTACCACACAGCAGAGTCCAGAGCACATCGAGCAGAAATACGAGACTTGTCTCACGGTGTCGCTTGACGATGTAGAGTGTGTGGACAACTGCATGGAACGGGATATTTATCTGAAAAAGGGAGACGCGAAGCTGACGCTGGCTGTCCGTCTCTATAACGACGGCTTTGCCTTCCGTTACAAGGATGTAGACCTTGGAACCGACGGGCCGCTTACCGTGCTCAGCGAGGAATCCCAGATTAATCTGCCGGAGGATGCGACCACGTTTGCGGGCGGCTATAGCGCCACCTATGAATTTGACTACAACAAGCGCTCCTATGCCGAGCTGAAACAGCACGGTGGCGTGTTCAATACGCCGCTGACTGCAAATACCGGCGGGCGGTGGCTCCTGTTTTCCGAGTCGGATGTGTATGCGGAGAAGGTCAGCTACTGCAAGAGCGTTCTTGAGACGAAGGGCGGAAGCGCCGCTCTTAGCTGGAAATTCGGTTTTCGGCGGGATCCGGAGAAGGAGGTCTACGACGATCTCTCCAGTCCGGGGCATATCCGGATTACAAGGGTCGAGACGGACAACGGCTTTATGACACCGTGGCGCGTCGCCATCATTGCGGATGATTTGAACGGCCTGATTAATTCACCGGTCATAGATTCGTTATGTCCGGCGATGGACCAGGAGCTGTTTGCCGATACGAGCTGGATACAGCCGGGCAAGGTGGCCTGGTCATGGTGGTCCGGCGGCGACCAGCACAATTATGACGTTCAGGTGCAGCATGTGGATTTTGCCGCAAAATACGGTTGGGAATACTGCTGTCTGGACGCGGGCTGGCCGACCTTTGAGAACCGGATTGAGGAGCTGTGTACTTATGCGAGGGATAAGGGCGTTGGCATCATTCTGTGGGTCAACTACCTAAAGCTCAAGACGCCGGAGGATATCGAGAAGCTCTTTTCCCAGTGGTCCAAGTGGGGCGTAGTGGGAGTCAAGACGGATTACTTTGAGAGCGATGATATCGAGGTGCTGGAGTCCATGCACAACGTGGCGGAGATTGGCGCCAAATATCGGCTGATGGTCTATTACCACGGCTGTATCAATCCCTGCGGTGAGACGAGAACCTACCCGAACATCATGTCCAGTGAGGCGGTTCTTGGCGAGGAATTCCGCAAGTGGTCTACAGCGCCGGAGCCGGAAAACTGTCTGATGTACCCTTTCACAAGAAATATTACGGGCTCCATGGACTATACGCCGGCCTGCATTGCCATCACAAAGACCGGGGAGTCGGCTGGCTTTTCCCTTGCAAAAGCAGTGGTCTATGAGTCCGCATTCCAGCACTTTGCCAGCTCCGCATACAGCTTCCCGAGCTTTTTGGGCCTGCCGTTTTTGTCGAAAATTCCTACGGCGTGGAGCACCACGAAGCTGATTGACGGCTATCCCGGCGAGCATATCACCATGATGCGCTCGGACGGAAAGGATTACTATATCGGCTGCATGACCCTGAAAAAACGCGATGTGAGCATTGCGCTGGATTTTCTCGGTGAGGGAAGCTATCACGCATATCTATATGCTGACGACGAGAACGGCAAGCTGGTACTCAGGGAGAGTCAGGTGACCGCAGCGGACACTCTGGAGCTTTTGCTCATGGACATCGGCGGCGCGGCGGTTCTGATTACGAAGGAGGAGCTTGACACGGAGGTTGAGACCCCGGAGACTGACCGGGAGGGCTTTACCTACTACGAGTGCGAGGACGGCGTGCTCTCCGGAGAGGCGAGGATTGCTGATGCCGGTATGTGCAGCGGAGGAAAGAAGGTCGGATATATCGGGAATGGCGCCGGGAATGCGGTGGAGCTTACGGTAGAGGTGGAAGAAGACGGGACCTATGAGCTTTTGCTCTATTACTGTACTGGCGAATCGCGCAACCTCACGGTCACCGTCGGCGGGGAGAGCAGTGTGCTTAAGAATCTCACCGGGAGGGGCTTTGATATGCCGGTCGAGACCTCCGTTGAGGTAACGCTCAAAAAGGGGAAGAATACGATTACCCTCGGCGGCACCGGAGGCTACGCGCCCGATGTTGATCGGATTGCAATCGGGCGGGAAGAATAATTGAAAAGGAAAAGGAGCTGTGAGAAGGGTTACTCTTTCTCACAGCTTTTTTTGTCAGCGGTCAGTGTTGCAAAAAGAACGATAACAAGTATGTCTTTCGGTTTATGCCTTACTTTTCCTAATCTGACGCGCATCCTCTGTATATTCCATCCGGTCCGGTAATTCTTCCATTATGTAGACTTGGGGCTGCGCTTTCTGCGATAGCCCCAGTCAAAGGGATATACAAAATGCAAAAACTTAAAAAAATGTTTAGTTGTTTTTCTAAATGGGATATGCTAAAATGGGAAATGCCAAAGGAGGCGCGGAAATGAAACGTATTGTTGGAATTTTAGTAATGTTGGTCATGCTGTCGACCGTAGCAGGCTGCGGTAAAATGTCTGCAGCGGGGTATTATCAGGACGGCTGCGAGGACTATGAAAAAGGAGAATATGCGGAGGCACTGGCAGATTTCCAGAAGGCATTGGAAAAGGGGCTTTCCGGCGAATATCTTGTATATTCCTATAGTTATATGGGACACTGCTATCTGAAGAAAGAGGATTTCAAATCGGCGGAGCAGTATTACCAGATGGCACTGGCGACGGGAAAGGAACCGGCTATGTGCTACACGAATCTCGGAATTTATTACCGCAAATGCAGGGAGTATGAACAGGCAGAGCGGTATTACCGTCTGGCGTTGGAGGCGGATGACTCGTATCCGGAGGCGCTGACCAGCCTGGGTGTGCTGTACTCTGTGACCGGACAGGCAGAGGAGGCAGTACCTTTGCTGGAAAAGGCAATTTCGCTTTCAAAGGAGCCGTCGGCCTTCCATTATGCCAATCTCTCCTATGCTTATGCGGCTGCAGGCCGGACGGAGGAAGCAAGGGAAAAGCTTTTGCTGGCAAGAGAAAAGGGCTATACATCCGGGGATTATGCCATTATTCTGAATTATATTGAAGAAAGGGAGGCAGAGGGTGCCGAGAAAGGGCCGGACGACGGACGTCAGCCGGGTGCGGATGTGACACAGCCTCCGGCTTCTGTAACGCCTGAGCCGACCGGAGCACCGGAAGCATCTGTGACGCCCGGGCCGACCGGGAAACCAGCAGCATCTGCAACGCCTGAACCGACGAAGGCTCCGGCAGTAGCTTCCGGAAAGGTGATTGCCATTGACCCGGGGCACCAGAAACAGAGCAATTATGAGCAGGAGCCGGTGGGCCCCGGAGCTTCGGAGCAAAAGATAAAGGTTTCTTCCGGAACACAGGGAGTGACGACCAAGGTGCCGGAGCACCAGTTTAATCTGGAGCTTTCCCTTAAGCTTAAGGATGCACTGAAAGAGGCAGGATACCAGGTGGTAATGACACGGGAAACGGCAGAGGTTGATTTGAGCAATGCGGAGCGTGCCGGAATTGCAAATGAAGCCAAAGCCGATATTTTTATCCGGATACATGCTGATGGTGCGGAAAACAAGGCAGCAAACGGAATTTCGGTGTTGTATCCGTCGGAGAGGAATCCCTATGTGGCGGCGCTTTCGCCGGAGAGTAAGAAGTTAGCAAAGAGCGTACTGGACGGTCTTTGCGACGCTACCGGCGCGAACCGGCGCGGAATTGTGGAGCGGGACGACCTGACCGGAACGAACTGGGCTAAGATGCCGGTCATTGTAGTGGAAGCAGGGTTTATGACAAATGAAGCAGAGGAAAAAAAGCTGTTGAGCAAGGAATATCAGGCACTTTTGGTACAGGGGATTGTAGATGGGGTGCAGGAGTATTTCGGAGAATAAGGAGAGCAGTATGCAGCAGGAGAAAACAAGAAACATCAAGCTTGTACTGGAATATGACGGTTCCCGTTATGCAGGCTGGCAGAAGCAGGCAGGGAAGGAGCGTATCGTAACGATTCAGGGGAAGCTTGAGGAGGTGCTGGAGAAAATGGAGGGAAGCCCCGTGGAGGTCATCGGCGCGGCGCGTACCGAGCCGGGAGCGCATGCTTATGCGCAGATTGCCAATTTTCATACTGCCACGGCAATGTCGGTCACTGAAATCAAGCAGTATCTGAACCGTTATCTTCCGATGGACATTGCGGTGCTGGAGGCATGCGAGATGCCCGACCGTTTTCATGCGTCTTATCTGGCAAAGGAGTTTGTCTATGAATATAAGGTAGCGACAGGCGAGGTGCCGTCGGTGTTTGAACGGAAGTACCATTACTATTGCTTTAAGCGTCCGGATATGGAACGGATGAAAAAGGCAGCGTCGTATCTGCTTGGCGGACATGACTTTAAAGCGTTTTCCGATAACCGGAAGATGAAGAAATCAACCGTGCGGGTCATGAAGGATATTTCGATTTATGGTGATGAAAAGGAGATTTTGTTTACGTTTACCGCAGATGATTTCTGGCCGCATATGGTGCGGATTTTAGTGGGAACGCTTCTGGCGGCGGGCAGGGGAGAACTGGCGCCGGAGGA
The DNA here is from genome assembly GCA_910579465.1 of uncultured Lachnospiraceae bacterium. Taxonomy (GTDB): domain Bacteria; phylum Bacillota; class Clostridia; order Lachnospirales; family Lachnospiraceae; genus SIG307. Next base: position 284,784 of record CAJTUB010000003.1, read on the forward strand.
GATGGAACATATTCTGGCAGGCGGGGACCGGGCAGCGGCAGGCGAGACGATAGAGGCAAGAGGGCTGTTTCTTTCGGAGGTACGCTATTAGATTATAGGAAAGGAACCGGTAGAGTGAAATGAAGCTGTTAATTCGGAATGGATATGTAATCGACCCGGCGGGAAACCGGGAGGGATATTATGATGTGCTGACGGACGGCGAACGGATTGTGCGTGTGGCGAAGGGCATCGGGGAAGCAGAGGCGGAGCGCGTGATCGATGCGGCAGGAAGGTATGTGCTTCCGGGCTTTATTGACCTGCATGTGCATTTCAGGGAGCCGGGCCTTGAGTATAAGGAGACGATAGCGACCGGCTCGGCGGCTGCGGCTGCCGGAGGCTATACGACGGTCTGCCCGATGCCGAATACAAAGCCGGTGACGGACTGTGCCGATGTCGTAAAGGAGGTACTGGAAAAGGCGGAGGAAGCAGGCCTGGTCCGTGTGCTTCCGGTCGGTGCGGTCACGCTCGGACAGCGTGGCGAGGAGCTTTCCGATCTCCGGGCGATGGCAGCGGCCGGTGCGGCGGCGGTTTCGGAGGACGGGAAGTCCGTGATGAATCCGGCGCTGTATGCGGAGGGCATGAAGCGGGCAAGGGAGGCAGGACTTCCGGTATTTGCCCACTGTGAGGAGATTTCGTTAGTGCGCGGCGGCGTGATGAATGCGGGCGTCTCCGCTGACAGGCTGGGGCTTCCCGGGATTACGAATGCGGTAGAGGATATTATCACGATGCGTGACATCCTTTTGGCGGAGGAGACCGGCGCAAGGCTTCATCTGTGCCATTGCTCCACACGGTACAGCGTGGACTTTGTGCGTTTTGCAAAGGAAAAGAGGATTGCAGTCACCGCGGAGGTATGCCCGCACCACTTTGCCCTTTGTGACGAGGACATTACGGCGGACGATTCCAATTATAAGATGAACCCGCCGTTACGGGGCAGGGAGGATGTCAAGGCTTTGATTGCGGGGCTTTTGGACGGAACGATGGAGGTAATTTCAACGGACCACGCACCGCATTCCGCAGAGGAAAAGAACGGCTCCATGAAGGGCTCGCCGTTCGGGATTGTCGGTCTGGAAACGGCATATGCGCTCAGTAATACGGTGCTCGTGAAGGAGAACGGAATGACGCCGATGCAGCTTGCAGCCTGTATGAGCAGGAACCCGGCAAGGGTACTTGGCAGGGAAAAGGAAATCGGCGGTCTTTCGGAAGGGTATTATGCGGATATCGTCATTACCGCACCGGAGGAGGAGTATACCATCCGTCCGGAGGAGTTTTTTTCCAAGGGAAGAAATACGCCGTTTGGCGGAAGGAAGGTAACGGGCAGGGTGGAGATGACAATCTGTGCGGGAAGGGTGACGTATGAGCGCGTACAGAAATAGGCTGCCGTACCGCCCTGCCCTTTGAGGAAGCCGGAAGGGCAGCTTAAAACTGCGGAAACTCAAGAGGATATTGCTTGCACGGGCAGGTTCCCTATGCTACAATAAAAATAAGGCTTCCTGATTCTGGTGCGGGAGCCGTAGAGAATACTGCCATAAAGCGGCAGGGAAACGGAGATTACTATGGTAAAAGAGCTTATTACAAAGATTCAGAAGACGAATGCGCCGATTGTCGTGGGACTGGACCCGATGCTGTCCTATATTCCGGCAGGCTTGAAGGAGAAGGCGTTTGCGGAGCTTGGAGAGACGTTAGAGGGCGCCGCAGAGGCAGTCTGGCAGTTCAATAAGGCAATCGTAGATGCCGTTTATGACCTGATTCCCGCAGTAAAGCCGCAGATTGCAATGTACGAGCAGTTCGGTATTCCGGGACTTATCGTATTCAAAAGGACGGTGGACTATTGTAAGGAGAAGGGGCTGGTTGTGATTGGCGATGTCAAGCGCGGCGATATCGGTTCCACCTCCGAGGCGTATGCAGTGGGACATCTTGGCCGGGTTTCGGTCGGCAGCCAGGGCTATTATCCGTTTGATGAGGATTTTATTACGGTAAACCCGTATCTGGGAAGTGACGGTGTCAAGCCGTTTGTCAAGGTCTGCAAGGAGGAGAATAAAGGACTGTTCCTTCTGGTAAAGACGTCCAATCCGTCGAGCGGCGAGTTCCAGGACAGGCTGATTGACGGCAGGCCGTTATATGAAATCGTAGCGGAGAAGGTCGTCGAGTGGGGGGCGGACTGCATGGACGGCAGCTACAGCAACGTCGGCGCCGTTGTCGGCGCTACCTATCCGGAGATGGGAAAGACACTCCGGAAGCTGATGCCGAAGAGCTTTATCCTGGTGCCGGGATATGGCGCGCAGGGAGGAAAGGCAGCAGACCTTGTACATTATTTCAATGCAGACGGACTTGGTGCTATTGTAAACTCCTCCCGTGGGATTATTGCCGCGTATAAACAGGAGGCATACCAGAGGTTTGGTGAAGCAAACTTTGCGGATGCGTCAAGACAGGCGGTCATTGATATGAGAGAGGATATTGCATCCGCACTTGCCGGGAAATAACATACTGACATATTCAGGCGTTTCTTTTTTTCAGATACCGCAGAACAAAAAACAGAAAAATGGCGCCAAGCAGAACCGGAATCAGGAAATGCTTGTAGCGTGCATAATAGCCGGAAACAGCGCTCCAGTTGTCCTGAAGGAAGTAGCCGAGGGAGAGCAGGGCGCTGTTCCATATGGTAATGCCAAGGAACGAATACGGAAAATAGACGGAAGGGGACTGCCCGGCAGCGCCTGCAACAAAAGCGATGTAGGTACGGCAGAGCGGAATCATCCTGCCGATACAGACAGCTCCTGCGCCGTATTTTGCGAATTTTTCCCTGGAGGAGTCAATTCCTTTCTGGGTTTTCGGAAACCGTTTCACTAACTTTGCCAGAATGGCATCGCCGCCCAGTCTCCCGACCAGATAACAAAGTCCTGTTCCAAGGGTTCCCGCAAGAACGGAAAGCGGGAGAAGCAGGAAAAAGGACAGGTTTTCTGCCCTGGCAACCGCACCGGCGAAGGGGAGGACGATTTCGCTGGAAATCGGGAAGCATGCATATTCGAGAAAAATAATCAGAAACATGGCGAACATGCCGTAACGGTCAAAGAGTGATAAAATGGTATCCATGAAAATCCTTTCTGAAACTTATTTGCGCATCAGTTTCTTTAACATCTCAAATTTCGCACGGTCTGCGGAAGATAAATCCGACATCAGAGTAGTCATTAAAAAGGCGCTTTCCTCCTGGGTAAACTGAATCCCCATCGATTTCATGCGCGCCTGCGCCTTTAAAAGCAGCGGCAGCGTGGCGTCGCCGGAGGTGTTGTTCGCGTCCCGTACAATTTCGGAAATAAATGCCTGCTTTACAGGGGAAAGTTTTTGATATTCGGGAGAGTTTTTTAATGCTTCTGGATTCATGGAAACTCCTTTTTGGTGTTCTTCTGCTTTCAGCTTATGCGTGCGGTCTAGTCCGTATGCATGAGCTGCTCGTAAATCTCTTTCTGTTCCGGGGTCAGAAGGGAATACAGACTGTCGTACAGGTCATACGATGCGCCGGAGGAGCTGGCTTCATCCGTCTGTGCGGCAGCCTCTTTTTGGGAGGGAAAGGATTCCGCAGAGCTGTCCGGAGCAGAGGCTTCCAAAGGAGTTCCGGAAACAGCTTCCGAGGTGGCTTCGGAAGCGGCTTCAGGGGCGGTTCCGGAAGAAACTTCCAAAGGTGTTTCGGAAGCGGTTTCCATAGTGGCTTCGGAAGTGTTTTCGGAGGCAGCTCCCGGGGCGTGTTCCGATACAGATCCGGCGGCGTCGGAAGAAGGCGGTGCCGGTGGGGGTGTCCCGGTGGAAGAAGCGGTAAAAGAAGTTCCCCCGGAGGGGGAGGAAAAGCCGGAGAACATCGAAGAAAGTAAATCCGGGGAAAGTCCGCCCAGAGAAGAGAACATATCCGGGGAAAGACCTCCCAGTCCGGAGAAAAGACCTGCCATACTGTCGGCAGGAGCGCTGTTTCCGCCCATTGCGGAAAACAGTCCGGGCAGGATGTCCTTGTAGGCATTGTAAAACTGCATTGCCTGCAGAAGATTTGCGATGGTGGATAACAGCGGCATATGAAAAAGATTCCCGTAAAAGGAAAGGGAACGAAGCAGGGTTTCCTTGTCCGCAATCAGGGAATCAATGTTGTTGAAACCGGATAATGGAGGCATGGCAGAAATGTTTTTCAGTCTGGAAAGCTCTGTCATATGGAAGGCGAAGGAAGCAAGCGGCCGGTAGGTTTCGTGGAGACATGGAAGCGCTGCGAATAACAGTGCGCCGAGTTCGCTCGAAGGAGCTAGTATCGGTGGGTAGGAATTGGAATTTTGATTCATAAAGTCTCCTTTCAAGAGCATAGTCGGAGAACGGTCCGGCAGCAGTCCCGAAACGCTTCTGCAATACTATATGCAGGGAAAGGAAAAAAGAGAAGCCCGGATTTTACTTCACCAGGAGCGAAAGCAGGTACAGTACCAGCAAATGCGCCGGATAGAAAATGTAGAAGAAGTATTTGAATTTCTTCGAACGAATCAGGGTACCGTTATACATTGCAATCGGAATGAAAGCAAGCAGCGAGGCGATGTTTGTTCCAAGAAAGACGATGCAGCCAAGGATAATCTGCATTGTTTTTGAATTGCGGCAGTAGTAGAAAACCGCGACCAGAAGGATTCCGAAATAGGAGTAGTCGGTTCTGGCAAGAATGGAAACGACGCAGGCGGCGAGGACGCACAGAACCTGTCCGAGCATCTGACGCATGGCGGCTTTCAGAGAAAACTCCTTTACCTCCAGACGTCTCATGCCATAAAGCATAAGCAGTGCCAGAAATAAGGTAAAGACGGTATTCTGCAGTTCCGGATAGAACAGGGAGGCAGTCCCGGTACCGGCTTTGGAGGCAATTAGATTAAACGGGATTTCCGAAACAAGGGCGCAAAGACCGACACGGAGGAGATAGCGTCGGATGTCCGAGGTGTGCATAAAGCCTTCGTAAAGCAGGAAGCAAAAAATAGGGAAGGCAATCCTGCCGACGAGCCGCATGATGTTATAGGTGGAAAACAGACTCAGATAGCTGTCCGGGATGGAAGCAAGCTGTTCTGCCGTTGCGTCCTCCAAAGACAGGATGTCAAGGTATTCCTGAGATAAAATAAGCTTAGAATAAACGAGCGCAATCGCCGCATGGTCGATGAGCATGGTGAGCGCTGCAAATATTTTTAAAAAGTTTCCAGGTAATCCCTTCTGTACCGGGGAATTGTTGAATGATGATGTTTGATTGAGCATTGAAGTTTCCTCCTCTTTATGTTATGATTATATACAAGTGTGGAAAGAATTTCAAGTAGGATAAAATAAAAGGAGGAGCGGAATGAACCGGCGTCGTTTCTTTCGGACATTTCTGGCTGCCGCAGGTCTGGTTGTATTGTACTGCCTGCTGCAGAAGCTTTCGGTTGTGGGAGCAGCAATCGGCTGGATTCTGGGAATTTTCTCCCCGGTGTTTACCGGGTTTATGATTGCATTTGTACTAAATCTGCCGATGCGGGGGTTAGAGAAGCTCTGGGATAAGAGCGGGCTCTGGCTGAAGCGCCGTTTTTCAAAGCGGAAAGGGAAAAATCAGAGCAGGGTGCCGGGGAAAAGGGAACTGCAGCCGGGAAAGGTGAGCCGTGCGCTCCGCAGACCGATGTGCCTGTTAATCTCGATTCTGATTATCCTTGCGATTATTTCCGGAGTCGTCGCCATCGTGCTTCCGGAAATCGGAAAAGCGGTAATGCTGCTTGTGGACGGGGTGCCGGCGTGGATGGAGCGCGTTAAAAAATGGGGCATGGAGTATGCAGAGGCATATCCGGTCATCAGTGAAGTGATTTCGGAGTTAAACATTGACTGGGAGGCAACCGCCAAGAGCCTCCTGAATCTTATCGGGGAGGGAACCATCGGGGTAGTCGGGAGTACGTTTTCCAGTGTAATCAGTGCCTTTGGCGGTATTGTGGATTTTGTCATTGCCCTGATTTTCGGAATCTATGTACTGCTGAACAAGGAAACCCTGTCCCGGCAGATTAACAGGCTCTTACGGGCGTTTCTGCCAGAACGGGTACGGGAGATGGTGCTGCATGTGGCACGGACCTCCCATGGGATTTTTTGTGCCTTTATTGCAGGCCAGTGTACGGAGGCAGTGATTCTGGGCAGTCTTTGTTCTGTCGGCATGTTGATTTTCCGTTTCCCGTACGCGGCGATGATCGGGGTACTGGTCGGCGTGACGGCGCTGATTCCGGTGGTAGGCGCGCTGATCGGGGCAGGTGTAGGAGCTTTCCTGATTCTGATGACAGACCCGTTCCAGGCGCTGATGTTTCTTATTTACATCGTTGTGCTGCAGCAGATTGAAGGAAATGTGATTTATCCGAAGGTTGTAGGAAGCTCAGTAGGTCTTCCTGCCATGTGGGTATTGGCAGCGGTTACGATAGGGGGCGGAATCAGCGGCATTGCAGGGATGCTGTTTGCGGTGCCGACAGTTTCCGTACTGTATACGCTGCTTCGTGAGGTGACGGCAAAACGGCTGGAAAAGAAACAAAAAGAAGCCGGACAGATAGAAATTTTGCAGAAGGAGAAGGAGACAGAATGAAGAAAAGGTTAGAAGAAGAGTTTTCCGGATTATTCGGGAGCAGTGACGGAGTGAGGTTCTTTTTTGCCCCGGGCAGGGTCAATCTGATGGGAGAGCATATTGATTACAACGGAGGCTATACGCTGCCTTGTGCCCTGACAATGGGGACATACGCCGCGGCACGGAAGAACGGGACAGGGAAGCTGCGGCTGTATTCAGCCGATTATCCGGAGAAAGGGATGATTGAGGCAGAACTGACGCCGGAGCGTTATCAGCCGGAATGGGACTGGGCGAATTATCCGTTTGGCGTTGTCCGGACAATGGAAAAGGAAGGTTTCCGGCTTCCGGAAGGGGTGGATATTGTATACAGCGGAACGCTTCCTGCGTCCTCCGGGCTTTCTTCCTCTGCCTCGATTGAGGTACTGACAGCTTATCTGCTGTGCAGCTTGTTCGGGTTTACGCTTTCAGTAACTGCACTTGCAAAGCTGACACAGAAAGCAGAGAATGAGTTTGTCGGGGTACAGTGCGGGATTCTGGACCAGCTTTCCATTGCTGCGGGCAGGAAGGACTGTGCAATTTTTATGGATACAGGCGCGCTTACCTACGAGTATGCGCCGTTAGAGCTGGGAGAACATGCGCTTCTGATTGTCAACAGCAATAAGAAGCGTGCGCTGAATGAGTCAAAGTACAATGAGCGCAGACAGGAATGTGAGGAGGCACTGCGGCGCCTGCAGACCGTCTGCGACAAAAAGGCACTGTGTGACTTTTCCCCGGAGGAGTTTGAGTCCTATAAAGCAGTGTTAGACCAGGAGGTATTAGAGCGAAGGGCGCGGCATGCGGTCTATGAGAATGCCCGTACGATACAGTCCTTTGAGGCGCTGAAGCAGGGAGACATTGCGCGGTTTGGCGCGCTGATGCCGGAGTCCCATTTGTCCCTGAAGGAAAACTATGAGGTTACAGGAAAAGAGCTTGACCTTCTGGCAGAGCTTTCGAACCAGTTTCCGGGCGTACTTGGTGCGCGGATGACGGGAGCCGGTTTTGGTGGCTGTCTGGTTGCCTTAATCAAAAAAGACATGGTTTCTGCGTATCAGGAAAAGGTTGGTACGGAATATCAGGAAAAGAGCGGATACCGGGCAGATTTTTACGAGGCGGAAGCAGGCGGCGGCCCTTGTGAGCTGTAGGAAAATTTCAGGGAGGACGAAGTAAGACAGATGAAGAAAGAGGAGAATACAAAAAATAATGATGCTGTCTGGAAGGAACTCATCAGCTGGCTGGTTATATTGATTTCTGCCTTTATGATTGGAAACTGCCTCAACTGGTTTGTAATCATGAAGGCGGAGATTCCGTCCGGTTCTATGGAAGATACGTTACAGATAGGCGACCGGGTACTGGGCTTCCGTCTTGCGTATCAGTTTTCGGACCCGGAGCGTGGGGATATTGTAATGTTTGATTTTCCGGATGACGAGAGCAAGATATATATTAAAAGAATTATCGGCCTTCCGGGAGAGCTGGTCGAAATTATTGAAGGCAAGGTGTATATTAACGGGGCAGAGGAGCCGTTAGAGGAGGATTATCTGAAAGAACTGCCGTCAGGCACCTTCGGAAAGTTCTGGGTACCGGAGGGACACTACTTTATGCTCGGGGATAACCGTAATAATTCCTGGGATTCGAGAAAGTGGGATAATCCGTATGTAGCAAGAGAAAAAATCAAGTGTAAGGTATGGTTCCGCTATAAGCCAAAGTTTAAGATTTTGAAATAGCCCCTCCCTGTGTTCAGTGGCGGGGGTTTTTGCTGATAATTTCATGTGCCTGTATCAGCTTGGACATAACAGATGTTTTGAACTGATTGTCAAACTCACATAAACGGGCCATCATCTCACCCTGCGGCGTAACGACGTACTTCGGCTCTAACCGGTTCAGGGCATAGGAAATCATGTCCAGCTTGCAGCGCTCGCACTTACAGCCGTCCAGGTAGGTCAGCATTTCGTCTAACGTAAGTGTGACGTATTCTTCCATAATGTTTTTTAAAATCAGTTGCATATTGTATACCCCCTAAGTTTCAATATGTTATAATAATATCATTTTCCTTATGAAATGTAAAGAGAAATATGAAAAAATAAGTCGTTTTTCCGCGGGGAAGTGAGAAAATTCAATGAATATTACTCTGAGACGCAGGTATGGAGTCTTTTAGGACGCTCCACTCCCGGATAAGGCGCTCTGCGGACCATGCCGCATTGGCAGGGGAGGTGGAAGGAAGGCAGATGGCATCCCGCCCGAGTACGTCCTGCAGGTATTTATTATAATATTTCTGTGCAGTTTTCCCATTCACAAAAATCTGCGTTATCTGTGCATAGGAAAGAATCCGGGATAAATCGTTCGGTACGACGTTTTTGATGGAGCTGTCAGAGCTTCCCTCAATGTCGCACGAAGCAATAACATCCCACAGGGCAATTCCGTTTGCGAGCAGAAAGGAGCGTTTTTCTTCTATTGTTTTTGGCTCGTCGCAGGCAAATACGGCGGAGGTCACCTTCCAAAAGCGGTTTTGCGGGTGTCCGTAGAAAAAGCCCTGTTCGCGGGATTTCACGGACGGAAAACTCCCTAAAACCAGGAGCCTGGAACTATGGTCGTAGACGGGTTCAATCGGGTGGTGCGGCATCAGTATTCCTCCTGTGTGCTCTATAATGGTTTTATTATATCACCTTTTCTGCATACTTACAATTCCTGTTAGTATTGAGTTCCCGATATTGCATTTTAGATGTAGCAGTGCTACAATTTCAGTATTCTTTAAGGAGGAGGACGGTTTTATGTCAAAGGATAAACGGGCGGCTGGCTTTGCGGTACTGGCAGCCGCTTTGTATGCGGTCAGCTCGCCGGTTTCCAAGCTTCTGTTGCAGGATATACCGCCTGCCATGATGGCAGCGTTGCTTTATCTTGGCGCAGGCGCCGGTATGCTGGCGTTTGGTCTTATCCGGAAAGGAAGCGGACGGGGCAAAAAGGAGCAGCGCCTGACCAGGCGGGAGCTTCCGTATACGATAGGGATGATAGTTCTCGATATTGCAGCGCCGTTTTGCCTCATGTTCGGGCTTCGTATGACTTCTGCGGCAAATGCATCGCTACTCAATAACTTTGAAATCGTGGCAACCTCACTGATAGCCCTTCTGGTGTTCAAGGAGAAAATATCGGCGCGTCTCTGGACGGCAATCGGGCTTGTGACGGTTTCCAGCATCATTCTGTCGGTGGAGGATGTAAACAGCTTTTCTTTTTCCATTGGCTCTGTTCTGGTGCTTCTTGCCTGCATCTGCTGGGGCTTTGAAAATAACTGCACCCGTATGCTATCTTGTAAAAATCCATTGGAAATCGTGATAATCAAGGGATTCGGTTCCGGCTCCGGCTCGCTCCTGCTTGCATTTGCGACGGGAGAGCGGGTGACCGGCGTTTCCTATATAGCGGCTGCGCTGCTGCTTGGGTTTGCGGCATACGGGCTCAGTATCTTTTTCTATGTATATGCACAGCGGGAGCTCGGTGCGGCAAAAACCAGCGCCTACTATGCGGTAGCTCCGTTTATCGGTGTCCTGCTGTCGCTTGTGATGTTCCGGGAGCTTCCACCGCTGTCCTTTTTTATTGCCCTGCTGATTATGATTGCAGGGGTAGTGCTTACCTTAAAGGACCAGAAGATGCAGAAGGAGGGAGAGTAGGAGGGAGCGGAGTAAACGTCCGGTTTAATGATTCAACGGAAGTTCAACGCTGCGGTGATTGATATTACTGCCTTCTCCCGTTATAATAAAGGCAGGACAGGCGCTTGTTACTTTGAAAAACGAGGTGGCAAAATGGAAATCAGGATTACGGAGAAGTTTATATTCGCCAAATGCTTTTATAATTCCGTCAGATGGACTTATCTGCATAGAGCCAATAGTAACGGAAAGTAAATATCGCAGGCAATGCTCTCCTTTTTCCGCCAGGAAGGGGCAAGGGAGGAATAGTTTTTGAAATGGCGCAGATGCTCCTCACTGATATGGCGGATGAAATCCCTGTCTGTAAGCATTTCAACCAGCGACCCGGTAAGATGCGGATTGCTGTCGTCAAAAACAGGATAGCGGACGGAAGCACTGCTCAGGTCTCTCATAAACCAGGCAAAATCGATGGGATGCTCGTCAAAGCTGCGGATACTGATTTTTTCCTTCGGGGTATTCCAATTGTAATTAAACGGACCGACAAAATATCCACAGTAAATATAGAGGAACCCGTCGTGGTAATCCTTCATAAGTTCCTTGCAGTGCGAGTAGGACTTTTTCACCATTTCAAGATTTTCGGGACTTCTCCAGGAAAGGGTTTTCTCTAAAATACGGATATGGTTTGCAGCGGGAAAGGCTGCGCCCTTGATGTAATATCGGCAGGGCTGCCCTTTAAATACCGCTTTTTTTGAAAAGTCATCCGGTGTCCGGTGTTGCAATGCCCCGCGGAACGCGTTTAGCGAATTGGCAAGCTGTTCCTGTATCCGGGCTGTGCTCTCGTCAGCGCCAAGCTCCACGAGCTGTTCTGCCCAGATTGCGCGGAAGCCGCCCCGCCCGTGTTCATCCATAGCGTTCCCAGCCTTGTAGAAATGGTCCCGTTCATACCCCTGCCAGTTTGCGAGTGCCTCCCGAGCCTTTATCATCCGGGGTTCGGTAAGTTCCACGCCGTTTCGTTTCAGCAAATGAACCGTTGAGTCAAAGCCGTCAAAGTATGCCCCGTGGAGGACGGAACCAAAGAACCCGTTTTCCCGTTGACAGGCAAAGGCCTTTTTTACCTTCGGCAGAGCTAAAATTTTTGCCTGTAATTCCAGCATTTCAGAAGTATCGGCTGCTTCCTTCAGTATCTCATTTCTTACACGGTATTGAATATTAGGGGAAGCGTTTTCAAGGAGAAAATCTATTTGATTCCGGAACTGTCTGTAGTCCATTGCGTTATCCTTTCCATGCGGTAAAATTGCTGTAGCTGTAGTCGTATATGGGGTCAGGGAAACGCTGATGAAAGCGTTTCCCGCGCCGGATTTTCGTTGCGAAGTAACATTCGCCCCTGCAAATCCGTGCGCATCCGCCGGAGGCTCTGGGGAAGCGATGATTTAATCAGCGCTTCCTTAGAAATAGGAAATCCGGACCTGCTTCTGGTAAGGGAAAGGTCCGGATTGCTACTGTTTACTGCGGATGGTGGGACTCGAACCCACACGAGCGTGAACCCGGCAGATTTTGAGTCTGCTGCGTCTGCCATTCCGCCACATCCGCGTGCCGGCAGAAGGAACTGCCGAACAAAACATAGTTTACCATAATTCTTCCTATTTGGCAAGACGTATTTTTAAGTTCCGGAAGCTTTTGCAAAAATAGAAGGGGGCTGCTGCAGAAAACTACCGATGCCCTAATGTCTGGGCACTTAAGAATCAATTCGCATCAGAGATGTCATTTGCAAACACTTTTAATAATTCCGGATAAAAGCTTTCAAAGTTTGTATATTTATTACGGTTTTTATCATAAAATTCATAACACTCAAGAATCAGCGGAATATACCTGAACCCGCGGTAGAGGTCATTATTTAATAATTGGTCTGCCAATTCGGTAAGATTGCATTTTTGAGTCAGATGAATTGCCATAGCCCTGACAAGGTGCTCGTTGATGCATTCCTGCCAATCCCCATAGCCTGAATGAAAATCAGGGAGCTTATACTTTTTTAACAATTCGTAAGCATTCTGATATTGATTGGCAATATCAGAATATTTTTCTGTTAAAGGGTTAATGAAAGGATGGGAATATTCGTGAAACAAAACTGCCGGGGAAAGGCTGTAGTCATCTGTTGAAAATACAGAAAACAAATCCGATTTCTGTGTGGCGGTATCAACAAATTCTATTCCAAAATTGCTTATCATCAAGGAGGAGACGATATAATTGTATGAGTTTTGTTCTTTCCCATATTCGTTTTCCAATAGGGATATAAACGGATAAGCCCGGATGTTCTTTTCTATCTCTGCTAAAACCGGATGATAAAATTTAACGGCTTTATCAAAAAAGGAAAAGTAGTCTGTTTCGTCTGCAAACTGCCGCAATGACTTAAGGAACGTAGTAATCGTTTCCATTCCGTCACAATACCTGATACATAAATCAGATGGTTGGAACTTAAATGAAAAATCATTTTTTCCAGTCAGGCATAATGCAAGCTCAACCGGGCGTGAAAATGTAAAGCCATTCGGAATCATAGCCTCTACGATCCTATAAATTTCATGACAATGATAAGGCTGCAGGAATGATTTAATGGCTGTGGTATATTCATTCTGTTCTTCTGACATAAGTCCATAACCGATAAATTCTTTTGTGAGTTCGTTATACCGGCTTGTCAATAAAATGCTGTTAATCAGTTCCAGGCAGGGATCAACCTTAATGTTAAATTGTTTCATATCCATAGTGCTCCTCTCATGTAAGTATGTTTTGTATCGCTTTTTCTTATCAAGAGATAGGAAAAAACGATACAAAACATACTTTACCGCAAGATTTCCTGTTTGGCAAGACGTATTTTTAAGTTCTACCGTGCCATGTGCTGCGTCAGGTTGACATGGAAAAATTCCTCGAGGTAGCCGAGCATAAAGACAGGGCGTTCCCTGGCAAAAGAGCGGATTAAGGCGAGGTTTCGCTCCAGTGTGCCGACGGAGGCATAAAGGGTGTCGTATTTGCTCTTTAAGGAGTCAAGGTGCTGGTAGTAATAGGCAAGCTCGGTATCGCGTTCCGCGCACATTTCATTCAATACCTCACAGACGTTGTCATAGGAGAGGGCGCCGTTCATATACTCTAACATTTTGGAAATGAAATACTGCTTGCAGTCCTCCCGTTTCAGCAATGCGGCAAGCAGCGGGGCGTAGCGCGTCCCCGACGGGGTGCCGAGCACTGCCTCTAAGTCGTTTCTGGAGGCGGCAGTATCCGCGTCTGCCCGGTAGAGGGCAAAGGAGTCGTCGCAGTCGTGGAGGAGGAAACGGAACCTGCCGTCCTTTTCGCCGGTGCCGTATGCTTCGCCCGGAGCGGCGTAGTAGCGGAAGCACCGGTAGTTCCCCTGCGGCCAGTCAGAATTTGCAATATAAATATTATATGCCATATAGTCCATGTAATTTTCTATGTCGATTTTTTCACAGAGCGCGTCAAAGGTCGCATCGACGGTAAGGTCTGCGTACGCATATTTTTTATAGAGGGCATTGTATTCCTTTGCGGCGGCGGATTCCGCAGCGTTTCCTGAGATGGACTTGTAGGAGTCGGAGCCCTCCAGGATAATGTATTCCCCGTCGCTTTTCCCGTTGCGGTACTGGAAGTATTTGTCGCAGTAGGACTCATGCAGCCAGTAAAAACCGTAATAGGAGCCGTTGATGTATGCCACGGCAGGAACAACAGCCTCATAGGCGGAGTATCCGGCGTCAATTGCCAGACGCTGGACCAGCTCGTCGCGTAAAAAGGCGAGCTGGAAATCGTCGCCGCCATTGCGCAGCACCAGCTTGTCATATTTCGTAATCGGGGCGGAGCCGTCAACGGTACGGGAGCCAAAGAGCGTGGTGCCGAACGTCCCCTTTCCCTGTTCGTACTCCTTTCTTGCAAACAGCTTTAGCGACTTGATTTCATGCTTTCTTGAGGAGCCGCCGAAAACGCGTGCTCCGGCAAACTGCGAAAACAAAAGCGTACCGTCAGAGGAAATTGCCTCCACATGGACCTTGCGTTCCGAATCACGTCCGCGCGCTTCGTAGTTTGTGCCGTACAGAATGCCGTCCGGGGCGTCGGTCAGCTCGGCAGGATTCCCGTTAATGGAGAAAACGGCAGTCGTGTAGCGGCTGTCAATCCCGGTATTTACAAAGTAGGTATGCACATAGGTATCGGAGGCGGAGCCGTCGTCATACCATGCCCTGGCGCGGATAGAGTAGGCATTCGGGAAAGCGCCGGAGTTTGCTTTCAGTAAGAGCGGCTCCGTATAGCGGGCAGAGGTTTTGGAGGGCTCTTTGCCGTTCATGGTATAGGTAATGTAACCGGATTTTTTGGAAACAAGGGAGAGTGTCAGAAGGGTATCCCCGGAAAGGAAATACCCCGGCTCGGAAAAGCAGACCTCGCCCGGTGTGCCGGTCGGCGTTACGGACGGGGCAGGCTCCGTGACTTCCGGGTCGTTTTCCGGCAGGGGAGTCGGAGTAAGAGACGGCACGGAAGGGGACGGCAGGGGCGTTCCTGCTGCCGGGGGAGTCACCGTGGTCTGCGGCGGCCTGGAAGGAGACTGGCACCCGCAGACGGCGGTGAGACAGCCCGGAAACAGAAACAGGATAACGAAAAACAGAAGCTGCTTTTTTCTTATTTTTCTTAGGTGAGATAAGACTTTCATTGTAAAAATTCCCTTCGTAACGGACTTATTTCTTCCAGGTTGCCGGGTGGAACAGGACCATCATCGGAATGATTTCCAGACGCCCTGCCAGCATGTCAAACATCAGGACGAACTTGGAAAGTGTGGAAAACTCCGAAAAGTTTCCGGTCGGACCCACGAGATTCAGTCCGGGACCGATGTTATTCAGCGTAGCGGTCACGGCGGTAAAGTTTGTCGTCAGGTCAAAGCCGTCCGGACACAGCAGCAAAAGTGAAACAATAAAAATGACAATGTAGGTCATAAGAAGCGTGTTGCAGGAATGCACGACGGAATGGGAGAGTGCCTTTCCGTCCATCTTCAGTACCCGGATACGCTTCGGGTGAATCTGCTGCATCAGCTCCTTTTTTACCTGCTTCAGATAAATCATAATGCGCGATACCTTGATACCGCCGCCGGTCGAACCGGCACAGGCGCCGATGAACATCAGGCAGACCATCAGGGCACGGGCAAACTCCGGCCAGAGGTTGAAGTCCGCAGTGGCAAAGCCGGTCGTCGTCATAATCGAGGAAACCTGGAAGGCAACCGTCTGCAGGCTTTCCCCGAAGCCGCCGCCGTTTTTGACAAGGCTTGCGGTCAGGAGCACGACGGCGCCGAGATAAATCAGAAAGTACCAGCGCACCTCGTCCATCCGGAACGCATCCTTTACCTTGCGGATTAAGATGTAATAGTAGAAGGTAAAGTTCACGCCGAACAGAAACATGAACACGGTAATGACATTCTGCAGATACAGGGAGTAGCCGGCAAGACTGTCATTTTTGATACCGAAGCCGCCGGTTCCCGCAGTGCCGAACGCATGGCAGAGGGAATCGAACAGCGGCATACCGCCCACAAGCAGAAGGATAATTTCAATGACGGTCATTACCAGATAAATCGCATAAAGCAGAAAGGCGGTCTGCTGCATCTTCGGAACGAGCTTGCCGACAGAAGGCCCCGGACTTTCCGCTTTCATCAGATTCATGGTGGAGCCGCCGGTCATCGGAAGGATGGCGAGAATAAAGACAAGCACGCCCATGCCTCCAATCCAGTGGCTGAAGCTCCGCCAGAGAAGATTGGCGTGGGAAAGCGCCTCCACATTTGTTAAAATACTGGAGCCGGTTGTCGTAAAGCCGGAAATAATTTCAAACAGGGCGTCAGGGTAGTGCGGGATGTCCTTTGTGAAAACAAACGGAAGCGCGCCGATGACACTGATGACAATCCAGCTGAGCGCCACAACGACAAAGCCCTCCTTGGCATAGAAGGTAGAATTGGAATTTTTGCGAAAGCGCAGCAGGCGGCCAAAGGCGGCACAGAGCAGCCCGAGCAGCAGATACACGATGGCGTCGTTCAGCTCCCCGTAAAGGAAGCCGGTAATGGCGGGCGGCAGAAAGAAAATGCCCTCTAACTGGATGACCCAGCCTAAGATATGGAAAATCAGTAAATAGTTCATTCCGGGCCTCCTATTTTGCGGAAGTATTCAGGATATCGGAGATATCCTGCAGTCCTTTGTGTGTGGTAACAACGATAACAATATCGTCCTTCTGGATAAAATCGCGTCCCGACGGAGTAATGATACGGTTCCCGCGTACAATACAGCAAATCAGAAGATTCTTTTTCAGGTTCAGGTTCAAGAACGGAATATCTGTAACGGCGCTGCTTTCCTTTACATGGAACTCAAGCGCCTCAACCTGGTTATCCATCAGGCGGTAAAGCGCCTCGACATTGCTGCCGTAGGAATTGTTCTGGGAGCGCACATACTGTAAAATATATTCGGTCGTAATGTTTTTTGGCGAAATAATGCTTCCGATTGGCAGGCTGCTGATAATTTCGTCAATCGCAAGCCGGTTAATTTTTGTAATCTTTTTGCAATGTGCGGAAACCTTATTTGCGTAAAGGGAGAGGAAGATATTTTCCTCGTCTACCGTGGTAAGCGAAACAAAGGCGTCGGTTTTGGAAATCCCCTCCTCTAGCAGCAGGTCATGGTCGGTTGCGTCCGAGTGGATGACGACTGCCTTTGGGAGCGCGTCGCTTAAAAAGTCGCAGCGTTCCCTGTTCCGTTCGATAATTTTTACCTGGATGCCGGAGCGCGTCAGCGCCTGTGCCAGATAATAGGAAATCATGCCGCCGCCTGCAATCATAACGTCGTGGATTTCACGGATGGAGGAAAGCTTGCTCATACGGTAAAAGCCGTTGATTTTTTCCCGTGGAAGGACGACCGAAATCGTGTCGCCTGCCATTAAAACCGTATTGCCGTCAGGGATGCAGACCTGATGATTGTGTACCAGGATACAAATCAGCACCTCGTGGTTAAACTTTCTGGAAAACTCCTGCACCTTCATGTTATGAAGCGGCGAGTTCTCGGAGATGGCAACGCGCAGCAGATCGACCTTGCCCTTGGCAAAGGAGTCGATTTCCATGGCGTCCGGTATCTGGATCAGCTGTGCGATTTCACTTGCGGCAGCAAACTCCGGATTGATAATCATGGAAATGTCCATGCAGTATTTTAAGTAATTGATTTCACGGGAATATTCAGGATTCCGGACCCTTGCAATCGTACGGCACTTGCTTGCCTTTTTGGCAATCAGACAGGAAATCAGGTTGATTTCGTCCTGATTGGTGACGGCAATCAGCAGGTCTGCCTGGGTAATGCCGGCTTCCTGCAGTGTCAGAAAGCTGGAGGCGTTTCCGACCACGCCCTGTAAATCAAGGTTGGAGAGTGCCGGCTGTAAGCGCTCCGCAGAATTGTCAATTAAGGTAATTTCGTGTCCCTCGTCGTTCAGCTGCTGTGCGAGGGCGTAGCCTACCTTACCGCAGCCTGCAATGATGATTTTCATAGGAAAACTCCTTCCGCTTTCAAAAATTGCTCATTATCTAGTGTACCACCGGAACGGGAAAAAGTCACTAGGTATCTTTGTGTACTTTTGATTTTATGGTGCGCTCCAGCCGATGCCTTTGCGGTTGTATGGTAAGCTCCGTCAGATTGGCGCCGTATCGTGAGGTCAGCGCAAACAGGGCGTACTCCGCAACCTCCTCCGGCGAGAGCGAGGCGTCCTCCTTACTGGAGGCGTCAAAGGAGGCGTTCCGGTAAAGGGCAGTGCGCGTCATGTCCGGTGCAAGCACGGTAACGCGTACCCCGTATTTCCGGGTCTCTTCAAACAGGCTTTTCGCAAAGCTTGTGATGCCTGCCTTCGTCGCGCCGTAGGCGCAGCCGTGGGTGTTGTTGTTTTTTGCCGCAGTGACCGAGGAAAGAAACAGGATATGTCCCTCTGCTTTCTTGATATCGCGGAGAAACAGGTTTGTCAGCAGCAGCGGGGCAGTAAAATTAACGGCGGACAGCTCGGAAAGCCCTTCCACCGAAAGCTCCTCGTGGGGGCCGTACAGACCGACCCCGGCGTTTAAGACGAGGATATCCGGCCGGATATTTTCTGTATGCAGAGAGTGGGCAAGCGTCTCTATGGCGCCGGTGCTCCGCAGGTCGCAGACATGTAAAAAGCACCGTTTTGCCCTCTCCGGCGGAAGCAGCGCGGACAGCTCCGTGTCCAGTTTCTCTTTGCTTTGTTCTGTTTTTACGACGCCGTGAACCTGACATCCGTTTTCCAGAAGCAGAAGCAGGATGCTTCTGCCGATGCCGGAGGAAACGCCGGTCACAAGTGCAGTGCGGTTAGTCAGCATGGGGAGTCTCCTTTCCCGGACCCGTCCGGGGTCCAGATAAAAATTTTTTCATCCGCAATACCGTGGCGGTGCAGTGCTTCCTTTACCGTTGCGAGGAGGAAGCTGCAGCGTTCCTGCCGGTAGTGGCAGACGCCGTCCGTCAGCTCATACGGGTAAAAAGAGAAAGCGCAGGACGGTTTTGCCTTCCGGAGCTGTTTTAAGTAGCCGGAGGAGAGCCGGAATACGCCGAGGCTGATATCGGCAATCTCCTCCGGGGAGAGAACGGAAAAGACCTGCTCTAGCATTTCGGAATACAGGCGCTCTGCCTCCGGCACATCAAGGAGCGGGTCAAAGCAGAGGCGCAGGGAAAAGCCGCGCGCAGCGGCTTCCTTTGCCGCGGTAAGCCGTGCCTTAAGTGACGGTGTATAATGCTCATACCGTGTAATCAGCTCCTGCGGGGAGAGCGTAAAGGCGAAGATAACATTTCCTGCAGGCGGGAGCTTCCGAATCAGGGGAAGAGGCGCACCTTTGGTACGCAGCTCTAACCGCAGTCCCGGGTGCCCTGCGGCATAGCGGCAGAACGCCTCTGCATGCGGGAAAATGCCGTTTAAGGCAGCGAGGTCCGAGTCATAGGAGCAGCAAAGGTAAACAGGGTGCCCGGAAAGCAGGCGGTCTAATTCTGCAAAATAGTCCTCCAGATTGACAAAAACTACGATATTCCCGGAAGGGTACATTCCCTGCAGATAGCAGTAATCGCAGTCATACAGGCAGTTCATGACGCAGGACGTATAAAGGAAATGCTCCTCGTCAAAGCTCTGGCAGACCGGCGCACCCGGATAGAACAGGCTGCCGCGGTTTACGGCAAGAATCAGGGACGGTCCGGTCTCCTGCATAAAAAGATTCTGGCGGCTCCGGTTAAAAATGTCCTTATAGTGGTCAATTGGAATAAAGGACGCGTCAGGAAAACGCTCATACAGGCGTAAGGCAGCCGGAGAGCGTTCCGCGCCGCGCTCCACATAGATGTGCCGGAAGGGCTGTAAAAGCTTTTTCCCGGCAAGGGAGGGCGCAGGGGAAGGGACAGAACCGCAGGCTCCGGGGCTCCGTAAAAGCTCTTCCAAATCATTTAAGAGGGTCAGAGCTGTCTTTTTGGAGGCGGGTTTTTCACCGTCGGCATAAGCGGAAAGAGTGTCCTCTGTTTGTATGCCTGCAAGCTCCGCATAGGTCAGAAGCTGTAAAAGCCGGTGCTTCATCGTAGCGGAAAAGGGATAGCGGCAGGACAGGACCTTGGCCGTCTCCGCCGCCCGGGACGGGCGGTGCGGCGCCTGTCCCGAAAGCTGTTCCGCAGCTTCCTGCAAAAAGGAAGAAAGCGCAGGAAGGTGCGGCTGCAAAAGCGCCGTGACCTCCTCCACGGACGGGAAGGCGCCGTCGCAGAAATCGGAAACTACCTTGTAAAAAAAGTAGCGCGACGGCGGAATCTGATGGAACAGCGCCGCCGCAACGCCGTAAGCCTCCATATCGAACAGCTGCGGCAGACGGGTGGGGGCAGGAATCCCCGGTGCGGAAGGTTCCGTCTGTCCTGTAACCGGGGTATCGGAGGTGGCAAGAAGCGCTTCGCGGAACGGATGTCCGTATACTTCCGGATAAATGGTTTTATGGGAAGCAAGGTCGGTAATCGAAACGCAGAGGAACCCGGAGCCCCTTGGCAGGGCAGCGGCTGTCCCGCAGATACCAAGATTGCAGAATACGTCAGTAGCAGAGGAGGAGGAAAGGGAAAGATATTCCGTTACCGCAATGGCGGCATTCAGCTTGCCTGCGCCTGTCACAAGCAGGCAGAAGGAACGGTCGTCCCTCTCATAAAGGGTAAAGCTCCCCCCGGAGACAGACTTTTTCAGGGAAAATGCCGCGATTACGGCTGCCGCTTCCGGGAAAAGCGCGGTAATGAATACAAGCATGGGTTCGTCCTCCTTTTGCATTTATTATAGCGGACAGAGGGGGAGTTTACAAGGAGAAATATCCTCGCCTGTAAAATCAAAGTGCCGTGCAGCAACCGAGAGCTTTAAGGATACTGAAAAAGGGAAAAAATAGTCGAAATTGTCACTGGGGGATTGAAGGGGTGAAGCCCGTTATGTTATAATAAAAAGGATTTCATTCCGGAATTACTTTTGAGGGGGTGGGGGATGATACCCTGTGGAAAAGAGAGGGGGACATTATGATAAGGGACAACAGGAAAAGGCGGCATGAGATTAGCAAAGGATGGCAGATTCGTGCAGCTTTGCTGATTGTAGCAATACTTTTTACTGTCACGGCGGGCTGCTCCGGGAAGCTGTCGGAGGAGGTAAGAAAGCCGGTTGAGGGAGTGACGGAAAAAGTGACGTCAAAGCCGACCGGGGAGACAACACCGGAACCGACGGAGGGCATAGCGCCAACAGGGGCATCGGAGCCAACAGAGGGCACAGAGCCGACGGGGACACTGGAAGCTACGAAAGTATCGGAACTGACGTCGCCCCTGTCTGTTACCGGCGGGCGCGTGACCTTCACGGGAACAACGGCAGAGGTTTCCGAAGCACAGCCCGGCGACACGGTACGGTTCGGAAGCTATGAGCAGGACAACGACGAAAGCAACGGCACGGAAGCCATTGAGTGGCTCGTACTGGATGAGCAGGACGGGAAGCTTCTGCTGTTGAGCAAATATGAACTGGATGCAAAGCCTTACAATACGGAAAATGAAAATGTGACCTGGGAGACGTGCACCCTGCGGGACTGGCTGAACAGTACGTTTTACACGACCGCGTTCAGCACGGCAGAGCAGGAGCGTATTGCGACGACGAGGGTAAGGAACGAGGCTAATCCCAAATACGGGATGAATGGCGGGAACGATACGGAGGATAAGGTATTCCTTCTTAGTACCGGGGAGGCAACGCGTTACTTCGACCCGGACCCGGATGTATATGACCCTGTACGCTGCGCGAAGGTAACGGCGTATGCCAGGGCGCAGGGAGGCTTTGTCTATAAAGCGGAATATGGATGGTATGGTACAACAGAATATGACGGAAACGGCTATTGGTGGCTGCGGTCGCCGGGTGCCTTTGATAACCGTGCTGCGCTTGTCTGCGAAGACGGTAAGCTCTATCTGTATGGCCGTAGTGCCGGTCTTGGAGATGGCGGCGTCCGTCCTGCTTTCTGGTTGGATCCGGAAGCTTAATTGTTATTACGATATTATTGCAAAAGGAGAAGCGATGTCTTTGCTTAAGCTGAAATGTACACGCTGTGGGAAGCGTTTATTGACTTATTATCAGTATGGGTTCCAAAGATACCGGAGCCCGGTGAAACGATGTAAAAGCTGCGGCAATCCCTATGCGGACCCCAGATGCCATGAAATCGCGGCGGAGGGGATTCCGGAGGATGCCTTTCGCACAGGCTCTTATGTCGTGATGCTGGTAATCGGCCTGTTGATTTTGTACCGGGGAATCCATTTAGCCGGGCGGCGCCAGCTGGGCGTGGTGGACGAAATGCAGTGGCTGCTTCCCTCGGTTTTTATTATCGGGGGCCTGGTCATGTCCGTAGGCGGTATCATAGAAGTCATCTGGATTAAGACAGGCGGGAAGGCAAGGAGATATGACAGGCTGTGGCGGGAATCCGAACGGAGACTTAAGGATAAGGAATATGCCTGGCTCTTGAAGGAGTCCGGGTATCCCGTTCCGGAAAAATATTTGTAGGGGGAATCTGCTTTGAAAGGAAAAATAGGTAAGATATTCGCGA
Source organism: uncultured Lachnospiraceae bacterium (assembly GCA_910579465.1). GTDB lineage: Bacteria > Bacillota > Clostridia > Lachnospirales > Lachnospiraceae > SIG307. The sequence continues at coordinate 307,174 of CAJTUB010000003.1, forward strand.
TTGTAATATTTTCAGGCTTTTTGCTTTACCAGCTTGTATCCGGGATAGCGGACCTTACGAACCGGAAGGATTTGCATACGGTACGGTTAGCCGCCGCAGTCGAGGTCCTGCAGGTAGAGCATTCCATAAACGGCCTGATACCGATTGGCACGGATTATTATTACATAGGCATTGAAGTGGATTCGGAAGACGCCTATCTGATTCATGCGTCCCGGAGCTGGTTAAAGAAAAATTTTGGTTCCGACCGGATGTCACTCCGGACGGACGGCGTAAAGATTACGGCTTTGGCGAAGAAGATATCGGATTACAAGGTAGCGGACGAATTGTATGACAGGGCAGTGCAGATTGAGGGGGCGGAGTATCCGTTAGGAACCGGGTACTGTCTGGAGGTATCCTACCGGCTCATGGCATTCCTTAAGCTTGCGCTTTTCGTGCTGTCCCTCGGACTGCTTTTGTCCGGGGTATATCTCGTCAGAAAGAAGGATACCATAAATAAAAAATTCACGCTTTTCTTTGTAGGTGCGTTATGTGCCGCACTGGTTCTTATGCTTGTCGTGATAAGATGACAGATTCCATTTTTTTGTAAAACAGGCTTGAAAAAATGTGCAAAGTGTGAGAAACTAGGTTAGGATTAAAATCTGGATACGGATTAAAATGTTTATGGAAAAGGAGATAGAACTGCAATGAGCAAAAAGACAACAGTGCTGATGATTCTGGACGGATACGGAATAGGGGAGAAGAACGAGGGGAACGCAATTTCGCTGGCAAAGAAGCCGGTGATGGATAAGCTGATGTCCATGTACCCGGTCGTAAGCGGCGAGGCAAGCGGACTGGCAGTCGGGCTTCCGGACGGACAGATGGGAAATTCAGAGGTAGGTCACACGAATATCGGCGCAGGCAGAATCGTGTATCAGATGTTAGTAAAGATTTCAAAGTCCATCCAGGACGGGGATTTCTTTTCCAACCGTGCGCTGGTGGCAGCGATGGAAAACTGTAAAAAGAACCAGTCGGCTCTGCACCTGATGGGGCTGCTGTCCCCGGGCGGCGTACACAGCCATATGGAGCATCTGTATGGCCTTGTGGAAATGGCAAAGCGCAACGGTCTGGAGAAGGTGTATGTGCACTGCTTCTTAGACGGGCGTGACGTTCCGCCGTCTTCCGCAGCGGAGTATATGGAGGAGGCAGCTGCAAAGCTCGCGGAAATCGGCGTCGGAAAGATTGCGACGATTGCAGGGCGCTTTTATGCTATGGACCGTGACAACGCGTGGGACAGGGTAGAGAAGGCGTATCAGGCGTTAGTATACGGCGAGGGCGTGGAGGAGATCTGCCCGGTACAGGCAGTGAAAAATTCCTATGCCAACGGAGTGACCGACGAGTTTATGCTGCCGACCGTGATTGAAAAGGACGGGATGGTGAAGGAGAATGACAGCGTGATATTCTTTAATTTCCGTCCGGACCGCGCAAGACAGCTGACGAGAGCGTTTGTGGACCCTGATTTCAAGGGCTTTGAAAGAAGGAACGGCTTCTTTACGACTACGTTTGTCTGCATGGCACAGTATGATGCGGAGATGCCGAACGTCCTTGTCGCATTCCCGCCGGAGGAGCTTACCATGACCTTTGGCGAGTATCTGGCAAAGCACGGGAAGACACAGCTTCGTCTGGCGGAGACGCAGAAGTACGCGCATGTTACTTTCTTTTTTAACGGCGGCGAGGAGAAGCAGTTTGAAGGAGAGGACCGGATTCTTGTCAATTCCCCGAAGGTAGCGACCTTTGATATGCAGCCGGAGATGAGCGCCTATGAGGTAGCGGATAATCTGGTGGAGGCAATCCGTTCCGAAAAGTACGATGTCATTGTCGTAAACTTCGCAAATCCGGATATGGTAGGACATACCGGCATTATCGAGGCGGCAGTCAAGGCAATCGAGGCGGTGGACGAGTGTGTCGGGAAGGCATACGATGCGCTGATGGAAAAGGACGGGCAGATGTTTATCTGCGCCGACCACGGAAATGCGGAAAAGCTGATTGACGCGGACGGGACCCCGTTTACGGCGCACACTACGAATCCGGTGCCGTTTATCCTTGTAAACTACGATTCCGCCTACACGCTCCGGGAGGGCGGCTGCCTTGCGGATATCGTGCCTACGATGATTGAGATGATGGGAATGGAGCAGCCGGCAGAGATGACCGGAAAGTCCCTGTTAGTCAGAAAGTAAGGAAAATAGCAAAAGCGGCAAAAAGGGAAAATTTTCGATAAATTGAAAATAAGTCTTTACAAAGCCGGTAAAATATTTTATAATGAGATTTGCGTTATTCTTTGGAAAAAAGGAAATACTCGGTACTGGAGGTGTAGTAAGTGGAGGCGTTAAGAATCGTCGTAACAGTTTTATATGTAGTGATTTGTATCGCGCTGGTAGCAGTTGTTATCATGCAAGAAGGCAAATCGGCAGGACTTGGTGCAATCAGCGGTATGGCGGAAACCTACTGGGGTAAAAATAAGGGGCGTTCGATAGAAGGCAAGTTAGAGCTGATAACAAAGATTCTTGCTGCATTATTTATTGTGATTTCAGTTGTATTGAACATGGAATGGTAATGCAAATAGAAGAAGACCCGAGGGACACTGCAAAAGCGTTGTTCCCCGGGTTTTTTCTGTTTTCTGCATTCTGTGGAGAAACGGATGTGCAAAAGGAGTTTTATGGCAGAAAAGAGTTTGAGAAAGAGAAAAGAACAGCTGTTAAGCTTTATGAAGGAGCCGCAGTATGTGCCGATGCGCAGGCGCGAGATTGCGGCAGTGCTTCAGGTGCCGCAGGCGGCAAGGCAGGAGTTAGAGCAGGTGTTAGAGACGCTTTTGCAGGAGGGAAGCGTCGTCATGGATACGAGAGGGCGTTACCATGTGGAAAAGGCGGAGCTGAAAACCGGCATTTACCGCGGTACCTCCCGGGATTTCGGCTTTTTATCACCGGAGGACGGCGGAGAGGACATTTATATTGAGGCAGGCTCCACGCTTGGCGCGTTGAACGGCGATACCGTGCAGGCAGCGGTGTTTGAATCGGATTCCGGCGGAAGGCTGTATACCGGACGTATTATAAAGATTCTGGAGCGCGCTAACGAAACGGTGGTCGGTACCTTTTTTAAAGAAAAGGGCTATGGCTTTGTTATCGCGGAGGACAAGCGGCTCGGCAGAGATATTTTTATTGAAAAGGCGGATACGATGGGAGCCGTAAGCGGCCATAAGGTAGCGGTACAGCTGACGGACTTCGGCGACGGCAGGCAGAATCCCGTGGGAAAGGTGACGGAGATTCTCGGCCACATCAATGACCCGGGGAGTGATTTACTTACCGTGCTGCGTGCGTTCCGGATTCCGACCGAGTTTCCGGAGGAGGTAATGGCGGCGGCCGGACAGGTACCGGAGAGGATTTCGGAGAAGGAATGCGCCGGGCGTCTGGATTTGCGCGATGAGGTGATGATTACAATCGACGGAGAGGATGCAAAGGACCTGGACGACGCGGTTTCTCTGCGGAGGACGGATACGGGTTATCTTCTCGGTGTCCATATTGCCGACGTGACGGAGTATGTAAAGGAGAATGCGCCGTTGGATGCGGAGGCAAGAAAGCGCGGGACAAGTGTCTATCTGATTGACCGGGTCGTGCCGATGCTTCCGCACCGGCTTTCCAACGGAATCTGTTCGCTAAATGCCGGAGAGGACCGGCTCGCGTTAAGCTGCCTGATGGAGTTAAAGGAGGACGGGACGATTTACGGGCACCGGCTGGCGGAGAGCGTGATTCATGTCAACCGGAGAACCTCCTATACGGAGGTGGCTAAGGTGCTTGCCGCCGGAGAGGGGCAGCAAAAGGAGCTGGAGGAGGAGTACGGCGCGGTGTATCCGATGCTGTTTCTGATGGAAAAGGTCTCCGGGCTTCTGCGCCGGAAAAGGAAGGAGCGCGGGGCGATTGATTTTGATTTCCCGGAGAGTAAGATTATCGTGGATGAGAAGGGAATGCCGGTTGAAATCAAGCCCTATGAGCGGAATACGGCGACCCGTATGATTGAGGACTTCATGCTTGCGGCAAATGAGACCGTGGCGGAAGATTTTTTCTGGCAGGAGGTGCCGTTTGTTTACCGTGTGCATGAGAGTCCGGATGAGGATAAAATCCGCAGGCTCGGCGTTCTGATTCAGAATTTCGGCTATAACCTGCGGGGCTCGAAAAGCGCGCCGCATCCGAAGGTATTGCAGAATCTTCTGGAGAAGTCGGACGGGAGCCCGGAGGAGGCGCTGATTGCAAGGCTGACCCTGCGTTCCATGAAGCAGGCAAAATATATGGTGGAATGCGAAGGACATTTCGGTCTGGCAACAAAGTATTACTGCCATTTTACTTCGCCGATACGGCGTTATCCGGATTTGCAGATACACCGTATCATCAAGGAAAACCTGCGGGGAACCTTAAACGGGGACAGACGTGCCCATTACCGCAGCATTCTGCCGGAGGTGGCACAGCATTCATCAAAGACGGAGCGGACGGCGGAGGAAGCGGAGCGCGAGTTAGAGAAGATGAAAAAGTGCGAGTATGCGCAGGAGCACATCGGGCTTACGGCAGAGGGAATTGTCTCCGGAATCACCAATTACGGCATGTATGTCGAGCTTCCGAATACGATAGAAGGGATGATACGCTTATCCAGTCTGACCGATGATTACTATATTTTTGACGAAGAAAATTACTGCCTGACCGGAGAAAGCACACAGCAGGTTTACCGGCTCGGACAGAAGCTTACGGTCAGGATAAATAGCGTGGATAAAATGCTAAAGACTATTGATTTTTTGCCTGTTTCGCGGTAAACTGGAAGTAGGAATAACAGAGAGGAAGCATATGGCAGGTTCAAAGCAGGCAGTCAAGCTGATTGCCAACAATAAAAAGGCGTATTTTGATTATTTTATTGAGGATAAATATGAAGCGGGGATTGCACTGTGCGGTACCGAGGTAAAGTCGCTCCGCATGGGAAAGTGCAGTATCAAGGAGTCCTTTATCCGGATTGAGCGGGGAGAGGTTTATGTATACGGCATGCACATCAGTCCTTATGAGAAAGGGAATATTTTCAATAAAGACCCTTTGCGGGTGCGGAAGCTTCTGCTGCATAAGCACGAGATTAATAAATTGTCCGGAGCGCTGGCACAAAAGGGGTATACCCTGGTGCCGCTTTCCGTCTATCTGAAGGGCAGTCTTGTAAAGGTAGAGGTCGGACTTGCAAAGGGAAAGAAGCTGTACGATAAGCGTGAAACCATAGCGAAAAAGGATCAGCGCAGGGAGGCAGAAAAGGAGTTTAAGGTAAAGAACCTCTACTGACGCTGTGGATAAAAAGACTGTGAAAGGAAGCAGAGCCATGAAGAGAGTAAAAACAGCGGAATTAATACCCGGAATGAAAGTGGCAAGGGACGTCCATAGTGCAAACAATAGTCTGGTTGTGAGCAGGAACACAGTGTTGACCGAGGAGAGTATTGTAAAGCTCGAGTTTCATGGTATTTATTCCATCTTTATCAAGGAAAAGGCAGAGGAATTAGACAGGTCTTATGAGAGGGTTTATACCCATTCCGTGGTAAAGGAATCAAAAGAGTTCCATGCCTTTAAGGAAAACTATGAAAAGGAGGTCAGGGGACTCGAGGGGACCTTCCGGGATATTATTACAACGCAGTCCGAGAAGCTTGGGATATCGGAGCTTTGTAACAAGGCGACTGCTATGATAGAGGATACGCGCAGCGGCATCCATGTGTTTGATATCATGCATAATATGCGGGATTATGATGACAGCACCTTTAACCATTGCATGAATGTCGCCCTGATTTGTAATGTATTTGCAGACTGGATGCATATGTCGGAGATGGAAAAGGAGACTGCGACCGTCTGCGGACTGCTGCATGACATCGGCAAGCTGCGGATTCCGGAAAAGATTGTAAAGAAGCCGGCAAAGCTGACAAATGAAGAGTACAATGTAATGAAGACACATCCGATGGAAGGCTATAATATTCTGTTTGAGGCGAGGTTTAACGCCAACATCCAGAATGCGGCGTTAATGCATCACGAGCGCTATGACGGCTCCGGCTATCCGTTAGGCCTGCGGGGCAATCAGATTGATAAGTATGCGAAAATGGTGGCGATTGCGGATGTTTATGATGCCATGACGGCAGCGCGCGTTTACCGTGAGGCGCTTTGTCCGCTCAGGGTCATCGAGATGTTTGAACGGGAGGGCTTAAGCGCGTTTGACCCGGAATACTTACTGGTATTTATCGAGAACATAGTACAGACCTATCTTAAGAACTGGGTGAGGTTAAATGACGGGCGTAAGGGAGAGATTATCATGCTGAATAAGCAAAAGCTTTCCAGACCGGTTATTTTGTGCGGGACCGAGTTTGTCAATCTGTTAGAGTACCCGGAGCTTACGATAGAGGAGCTGTTGGTATAGTACATAGGAAGATGATGAGATATATTGATAGAATTACCGAAAAAGAAAAGAGCCCTGACGGAATGTCTCCGGCAGAGGTATACAGATGCCGGCTTGACGGAGCAACATACTATCTCAAAATGATAGATAAGCTATTTTCGAATACAACCTACAGTGTCCGGAGAGAAGCGGAAGTAATGCAGTGGTTGGCGGATAAGCTGCATGTTCCTGCTCTTTTGGAATATGGTCAGGTAGAAGAGAAGGAATACTTAATCATGGGTGAGATAAAGGGACGGCATATCGATGATTTTGCCGGGACTCCTATGCAGTATCTTACCTATTTAGTTAAGGCGCTCCGGCAGCTTTGGTCCGTTGACATATCCCGGTGCGGGTTTTCGTCAAGGTTAGATTTCCGCTTACAGGAGTTAAACTATTTGCTGGAGCATCATCTGGCTGATGTGAACATGACAAATTGGCAGGACACAACAGATTTTGCCGGACCGGAGGAGCTGTACTCGTGGCTTTGCAATAACAGGCCGCCGGAGGAACTTGCTTTTTCCCACGGCGATATCGGAGCTAATTTTTTTATAGTAGGGGAAGAACCGTATTTCTATGATCTGGCAAGATGCGGAGTTGCCGACAAATGGCTTGATATTGCATTTTGTGTCCGGGATATCAGGGATTACTATCCAGGCACGGAATATGAGAGGATATTTTTTGAAATGTTAGGAATTGAGCCGGATTACCGGAAGATAGAATACTACATCTTATTGGATGAAATGTTTTAAACAGAGAGGGAAAGGAAAAAAGGGCTTTACTTTTTCTTTCAGGTGTGCTACAATAATAACGCTTTCAGGCAAGCCGCCGCTCAGAGGACGGATACTCCAACCGCTTCCTAGTGGCAGGCGATTTTATGAATCAGGAGGTTACGATTATGATCAGTAAAGAGAAAAAGGCAGAAATTATTGCAACGTACGGAAGAAATGCAAACGATACCGGTTCGCCGGAGGTTCAGATTGCGCTTCTTACCGCAAGAATCAACGAGCTCACCGAGCATCTGAAGAACAACCAGAAGGACCATCATTCCAGACGCGGTCTGTTGAAGATGGTTGGTCAGAGACGCGGTATGTTAGAGTATTTAAAGAAGAACGATCTGGAAGGATACCGTTCTTTGATTGAGCGACTTGGTCTGAGAAAGTAATCGGACATAGGAATGTGATGTGAGGGGCGTTTCCGCTATGGAAGCGTCCCTTTTTCCGGTTTATGGGAAGGTGTATTCCGGGGAAACGCTGATGAAAGTGTTTTCTCAGTACCAAAGAGGGAAAGGAAGAAGATACATGTATACTTATTCGGCAGTACAATGGCTGTTTTTCTTTTATTTTTATTGTGTAGCCGGCTGGTGCTTTGAAAGCACCTATGTTTCTATCCGTAAGCGCAGGCTGGTCAACCGGGGCTTTATGAAGGGACCGTGTCTGCCATTATACGGGTCTGGCGCGATTTTGCTGCTGTTTGTTACCCTGCCGGTCCGGGAGAATCTGCTGCTTACCTTTTTGTTTGGAAGTATTGCGGCAACGGCATTGGAATATGTGACCGGCGTCGGAATGGAAGCATTGTTTAAGGTAAGATACTGGGACTATTCCGACCAGAGGTTCCAGTTCCAGGGACATATCTGTCTGTCTTCTTCCCTGGCATGGGGAGCGCTTGCCATTCTCCTGACAAGGGTGCTCCATACGCCGGTAGGGCGTCTGGTACTGTTAATTCCGGAGCAGGTACTTACGGTCTGCCTGTTTCCGGTTACGATTCTGGCGGCGGCAGACTTTACGCTGTCGGTAAAGGCAGCGCTCGATTTACGGGATGTGCTGGTAAAGCTTGAAAAGGCGAAAAAGGAGCTCGAGCTTCTGCAGAAGCGTCTGGACGTCATTGCGGCGTATGCAGGGGACGCGGCAGAAAAGAGAAAAAAAGAGCGCAGCCAGCGTCTGGAGGAGCTGTTTGCTTCACTGGAGACAAGATTCCAGAAGGCGCGGGAGGCCCGTGGCAGCAGTACAGTAACGGAAGAGCTTGCCGAGCTGCGGGAGCGCTTTGCGGAGCTTAAGTACAGGCGGGAGCAGCTGAAGGAGGTCCGGGGACATAAAAGGCATCTGCTGCTTAACCATCCTTCTATGCGCTCAGAGCGTTTCAAAGAGGCGCTGGAGCTGTTAAAGAAGTCGGCGGCAGAACGCAGCAGGAAAGCAGAAAAAGCAAAAAAAGACGACAGTGAAAAAGGATGATGTAATAGAAGAAATCAAGAAATTCCGGTATCTCATTGGTGATTCCCTGAAATCAGCAGGAAGCTTTCTTTCGTATTCATTTTAAAAATCTCTTATCTCTTATTCTATTCCCCACAGAAGTATTTTTAAGCTGGTAAAATTGTTTTTATACAGTTTTACCAGCAGTTAAAAATGTTAAACAATAATTAACAACAATTCAATGGTATGATATCTGTCTTTTTGCTACAATTTAGTTACAAAAGCTTTTGAATCTTTTTGGAGGTTTGTAAATGAAGATTGGCAGTGTTATTCGAAAATATAGAAAAGAAGCAGGTCTGACGCAGGAGGAAATGGCAAACAGATTATGTGTAACGACTCCGGCAGTGAATAAATGGGAGAATGGAAATTCTAATCCGGATATTGAGTTATTGGCTCCGATTGCCAGGCTGCTTCACATTTCACTTGATACGTTAATGTCATTCCATGAGGAGCTTACAGCATCTGAGATTGACGGGATTGTCCGGCAAATGGATAAAATGTTTGAGACAGAAGGCTTTGAAAAGGTGTATGAGTGGGCTTTGGAGAGGATAAAGGAATATCCTGATTGTAATATGCTTATCTGGCAAATCGCTGTAAGCCTGGATGCCAGGAGATTGACAGGCGCCTGCCCTGAGCCGGAAAAATATGACAAGCAGATAAATGCATGGTATGAAATCGCAGTAGGTGATGAGAATGAAGAGATAAAGCACCACGCTGCAGATTCCCTGATTGGTTTCTATTTAAGAAAGAAGGAATATACAAAGGCTGAGGAGTATTTACAGTATTTCTCTGACTATGATCCTATGAAAGTAATCATTCGAGGAAGACTATATAAGGAGCAGGGAAAAACAGAAGAGGCATATGAAGTGTTTGAAACGCTTTTGTTTTGTGGGTATCAGACATTGCTTTCTGCCTTTACATGTATGATTGAATTAGCGCAGGAAGAAGGCAATATTGACAAGGTATGTTTCCTGGCAGGGAAGATGGGAGCGGTTACCGGTACATTTGAAATGGGGAAATATGATGAATGCGCACGGCTGCTCGAGGCTGCTTGTGCAGGGAAAAATATGGAAGGTGCTTACCGGGCAGTCGAACAGCTGCTGAAAACTGTCAATGGTCTGAGTCAGTTTCAAAAATCAAAGTTATTTGAGCATATGAAATTCAACAATCCGGACAGCTCCTTTGCGGAATCAGGGATTCTTCGCCAGGCAGCCATTGTCAGTGCAGGAAGCAGCTGGATTGAAACGAACAGTAAAAAATAGTTGTCAGAGCAGAAGGAGAGGATTTACATGAATAATAAAATAAAGCTTATGTCAATAGGAAAAAAGAAGCAGAAAGTGGAGAACCTGAAAAGCTGGTCAAAAACCGTAGAAAGGTACGCCCCGGACAGGTATGATTTACTCGCGGGCGCCGGTGAGAAGGATTCTTTAAAAAAGGTGGAGGAATTTCAGCCTGAAATCGTATTATTATTATCCGTTGCAGAGGATGGGAACCTAAAGAATGGTTTACGGCTGGTGAAAGAGATAAAGCGGCTGAGTCCCCGGACCGAGATATTTGTGGTTTTTGATATGCTTGATGATGAAGAGGAGGTATTTGATGAATATGCCGGCGGTGGAGCATATAAATGCTATACGTCGCCAGCGAGCATGGACGCATTATTCCATGATATGTATGTAGCACTGAACAAGGAATGACGGAAGGGAACGGAAGGTATATGGGAAGAATAAAAAATAAGCAGTTTGATAATTTGTCGTTATCCTTTCGGGAGATATGGAATTTTGATAAGAGATTAATCTTCCTTTTGATTGCCAATGTTTTTGTCAGTGCCTTACGGCCTTTCCCTAACATCATACTGGCGGGGCGGATTGTGGATTGTATCACGGAAGGGAAAGCATTTCTGCAGGTAGTTTGCTATGTGACTATGATGTATGGAATGGATTATGGATTAACGGCTGTCACCACATATCTGACAAAATCCAGGGATTATCTGTTTAACCGGATTATCAATAAGCTGGATAATGATGTAAACACGAAATGTATGAATATGGATCTTGAAAAATTTAACGATGCGTCTGTTCAGGAGCGTATTCTGATGGTCAATCAGGCGGTGCGCGGAAAGAACTTTTTTACGAGCCTTACTATTTTCTTTCATACCATTTCGCAGATGATAACCCTGGCCGGCATTGTATGTGTAATGACCATATTGAACATATGGCTGTTAGTAATTGCATTGATTGTGATTGTATTGCAGGCTGTGTTGCATTATATACGCCTGCGGCATGACAGAAAATACACACAGGATTCCCTGGAGGATAACAGACGGGTTTCCTATGCGTCACAGCTGGCAAAGGACATATCGAATAAAAAGGATATTGTTACGTTCGGTATGAGCAGTTATATTTTGAAAAAGGTAGAATTATTCCAGCAGGCAATGCTGGCGGTCGAGAAACGAAAGATAAGAGAAGGCGGTTTGATTGAAATGGCGACGTATTCCCTGAGTGTAGCCTTTCAGATATTGGCCTATCTGCTGATTGGACAAAAAACGTTTTATGGTGAGATAAGCATCGGTGAGTTTACAATGGGGATTGCTTCATTAATTAATTTTATGTCGGCATCTTCCTTTGTTACGACAAATATCATCAGCTTTAATGATAATTTCTTTTATATCAGGCAGTATAAGTCCTTTCTTAAACTGAGAACGAAGTTTGATCAGGTGCCCGGGGCTGTTGCATTGGAGGATATCGATACGAGTCATATTGAAATAGAGTTCCGTAATGTCTGGTTCCGGTATCCCAACAGCACTACATATGTATTGAAAAATATTAATCTGACCATAAAAAATATGGAACGTCTTGGAATTGTAGGATACAATGGAGCAGGGAAAACTTCATTTACTCTTTTGTTAATGCGTATGTATGATCCGACAGAGGGAGCAATTTTTTTAAATGGCATCGATATCCGGAAAATTGATTATAAGGAATATCAGAAAATTATTTCGTCAGTGAATCAGGACTTCTCGCTTCTGGCCTTTTCACTGTTGGAAAATATAGCAATTTCAGAGGAAGCAGTCCCGGAAGAAAGAGAAAAGATTACGGAGCTTTTAAACGAAAATGGTCTGGGGGAGAGATTGAAAAAAATGTATCGTGGTCTGGATACGCCTGTTACAAAGAAATTGTTTGCATCGGGCGTGGACTTATCGGGCGGTGAGAGCCAGAGGATTGCTGTTGTCCGTGCATTGTATAAGAATGCGCCATTGCTGATATTGGATGAGCCTACCTCCGCATTAGACCCTGCTGCAGAACATGAAATATTTCAGAAATTTGCTGAAATGTCAGAGGGAAAAACGACGGTCCTGGTTTCCCATAGGATATACAGTACCCGGTTTTGTGATAGGATTGCTGTTTTTGACAAAGGGGAGATTGTGGAATATGGAAGCTTTGGAGAGCTGATGGAGCGAAAAGGGCTGTATTATGATTTCTTTGAAAAGCAGGCGGAATATTTCAAAGATACGTTGTAAACAGGTGAAACAGAAAGGGAATGTGCTTTTTATTGGCAACAGTCCCTTTCTTCCATTCAATTAGTCCGCCTTTTTGAATTTCTGTTCGCAGTATTCGCAGCGGTACAGGGCATGTGCCCGGTCTGTCAGCTTAAACCGGTGCGGAAGCTCCTGCTCGATGGAGGTAATGCAGCGCGGGTTTTTGCAGCGGATAATGTTTGTAACGCGTTCCGGAAGGTTTAATTTTCTTTTATCGACAATTACGCCGTTCTGGATAATGTTGATTGTAATATTCGGGTCAAGCACCCCTAAAATATCAAAGTCAAAGTCAACCTTTCCCTCGATTTTGATAATATCCTTCCTGCCCATGGCATTGCTTTTTGCATTTGTTATAATAGCGACGCAGGCATCGCTTTTTTCTAATTCCAGATAGCGGTAGATGTCCATGGAGCCTCCGGCATGGATATGGTCCATAACGACGCCTTCCTGTATTCCTTCGATGTTCAGCATATTGTCTCCTTTCAGACTGTGAAACTATTCGGTAACGCTAATCCCGAGCAGGGTCATAATCAGTGCCATCCGTACATAGACGCCGTAGTTTGCCTGCTTGAAATAAACGGCGCGCGGGTCGTCGTCTACCTCCGTGGAGATTTCGTTGACGCGCGGAAGCGGATGAAGAATCAGCATGTCCTCCCTGGCGTTCTGGAGCTTACGCTTGTCCAGGATAAAGGTATCCTTTAAACGGATATAGTCCTCTTCGTTAAAAAAGCGCTCCTTCTGTACACGGGTCATGTAAAGGATATCAAGCTCCGGCAGGACTGCCTCCAGGTCGTTAGTCTCCTGATAAGGAATCCCCTGTGCATCCAGGGTTTCTTCTCTTAAATAGGCAGGAATCTTAAGCTCCTCCGGTGAAATCAGGACAAAGCGGGTATCCGGGTAGCGGACCATGGCGTTAATCAGGGAATGTACGGTCCTGCCGAACTTTAAATCCCCGCAGAAGCCGATGGTCAGACCGTCCAGCCGCCCCTTCAGGCTTTTGATGGTAAGCAGGTCGGTCAGCGTCTGCGTCGGGTGGTTATGACCGCCGTCGCCTGCGTTGATGACCGGGATGGAAGAGTGCAGGGAAGCGACAAGCGGCGCCCCCTCCTTCGGATGGCGCATGGCGCAGATATCGGCGTAGAAGGAAATGACGCGGATGGTGTCTGCGACGCTTTCGCCCTTTGCTGCGGACGAGGAATCGGCAGAAGAAAAACCAAGGACACTGCCTCCGAGATTCAGCATTGCGGCTTCAAAGCTGAGACGGGTGCGTGTACTTGGTTCATAAAATAAGGTTGCGAGTTTTTTGCCTTGGCAGCAATGGGAATACTTCTCCGGTGAGGAATAGATGTCCCCGGCAAGGGTGAGCAAATCGGAAAGCTCGTCCGGTGATAAATCCTGCGGGCTGATCAGATGTTTCATAGTTACCTCCATAAAGATTCTGCTGATAAAAAAGCGGTATTTTCAAATATTATACAGTATTGTATATGCTTTGACAAGCCTATATCCTAAAAATATTTCGGTAGTGTAGCATATACAAAAACTGGAAGCGGAATAGCATTTTTTATTAAGACATAAGCCTCTGGATTTGCTATAATAAAGAGGAAAGGGAGGTGATTTAATGAAAGACCAGAAAGATGTTGTGAACAAAGTCATAGATTACATTGAACAAAATTTGGAAGAAGAAATCGATTTAGAGCATATATCAAAAAGTGCCGGGTACTCTAAATTTTATCTCAACCGTATCTTTGCCGAATACACAGGAACTACAATCTACAAATATCTGCAAAATCGCAGACTTACCGTTGCCGCTGAAAAATTGGTTAAATCGGATAAACCAATCATACAGATTGCATATGAAGCAGGATATGATTCACAGCAGGCATTTTCCTTTGCTTTTAAGCAGGTGTATCGATATCCGCCTAAAATTTATAGAGAGCTTGCAATCTTTATACCAAAACAAGACAGAATTTTTATGTGTTATTCGTATCGTTTCCAATATGACAGAATTACTACGGATATTAAGGAGATTGCAGCATGAGTACGATACCATATGTTATTGAACAGACCAGTCGTGGTGAGAGGAGCTATGACATCTTTTCGAGGCTGCTATCCGACAGAATTATTTTTTTAGGGGAAGAGGTCAGCGATACCTCTGCCAGTCTGATTATTGCGCAAATGCTTTTTCTGGAGGCACAAGACCCCGGGAAAGATATTCAATTATACATTAACAGCCCGGGAGGCTCTGTTACAGCCGGATTTGCGATTTATGATACGATGCAATATATCAAATGTGATGTTTCTACTATCTGTGTCGGGCTTGCAGCCAGTTTTGGAGCCTTTCTGCTGGCGGGCGGCACACATGGAAAGCGTATGGCATTAGCCAATTCTGAAATTATGATACATCAACCGGCGATTCATGGAAACGGTGTTAAAGGTCAAGCCAGTGATATAAAGATAATGTCAGAACATATGCAAAAAAGCAAACGGAGATTAAATTGCATTTTAGCAGAACATACAGGGCATACCGCAGAGGAGGTGGAACGGGATACGGACAGGGATAATTTTATGAGTGCACAGGAAGCCTTGGAATATGGGCTGATTGACGCTGTGCTTTCCCAAAGGCAATAAACAACAGGGGCTGCGCTTTGTGCGCCAGCCCCTTTCTTATGCACACGCCGCAGAAAGGAAGTTATGCCCTTACGGGCATCCGCGGCGGCGCGGCGAGTAGGGAGAAAATCTTCCCTACTCGATTGAAAAAGCAATGGAATCAGAAACCGAAATAGCGGACACAGTTATGATAGGAAATGTCCTGTACCATTTTTCCGAGGAACTTCATGTCTGCCGGATATTCCCCGTTTTCTACCCAGGTGCCGACAAGGTTGCAGAGGATTCTGCGGAAATACTCGTGTCTGGTGTAGGAGAGGAAGCTTCTCGAGTCGGTCAGCATGCCGACGAAGTTGGAGAGAAGTCCCAGGTTTGCAAGCGAGGTCATCTGCTCGGTCATTCCGGTTTTGTTGTCGTTGAACCACCAGGCGGAGCCGTGCTGGATTTTCCCGACGGCGGAGGAATCCTGGAAGCAGCCGATAATCGTACCGATAGCGGCATTGTCCACCGGATTTAAGGAATACAGGATGGTACGCGGCAGCTCGTCGGTTTCGTTTAAGGCGTTTAGGAACGCAGCAAGCTCTGCGGCGCAGTTGATGGAATTGATGCAGTCAAAGCCGGTATCCGGGCCGATGGCGCGGAACAGTCTGGTGTTATTGTCGCGCCGCGTGCCGTAATGAAGCTGCATTGCCCAGTTCAGACGGTGGTATTCCTTTCCCATGAACAGAAGAAACGCAGACTTGAAACGGAGCTGTTCCTCCGGGGAAGGTATCTCACCGGAAAGACGCTTTTCAAAAATGGCAGCGACTTCGTTCTCGTCTGCCGGTGCGTACATGACAAAATCCAGCCCGTGGTCGGATACCTTGCAGCCCATCGAGGCAAAGAACGCAAG
Organism: uncultured Lachnospiraceae bacterium; assembly: GCA_910579465.1. Classification (GTDB taxonomy): domain Bacteria; phylum Bacillota; class Clostridia; order Lachnospirales; family Lachnospiraceae; genus SIG307. Next base: position 322,919 of record CAJTUB010000003.1, read on the forward strand.
GCGCACCTTCAGGGCTTCCTTCAGGTCCGCATACGAGGTAATCTTTACGCCGCTGACCGCAGACAGCTTTGTCAGATAGCTGAGATAATCCGGCTTTTCCAGATTCATTGCCTTGTCCGGGCGCCATGCAGGAAGAACCTGCACATCAAAGGAAGCGTCTTCGGCAATCTGCTTGTGCCATGCAAGGGAATCAATCGGGTCGTCGGTGGTGCAGATTACGGTAACATTGGAGCGGCGGATTAAGTTTCTTGCGCTGAACTCTGCCGTTGCAAGCTTCTGGTTGCAGAGGTTCCAGACCTCGTCTGCCGTTTCCGGGGAGAGGGTACCTTCATAGCCGAAGTAGGTCTTTAACTCCAGGTGGCTCCAGTGATACAGCGGGTTGCCGATTGCCTTTTGCAAGGTCGCTGCCCATGCAAGGAACTTTTCATAGTCGGAGGCGTCACCGGTAATCAATCTCTCCTCTACGCCGTTGCTGCGCATCTGGCGCCATTTATAGTGGTCGCCGCCAAGCCAGACCTGCGTAATGTTTTCGAACCTCCGGTCCTCGGCAATTTCCTGCGGATTGATATGGCAGTGGTAGTCGATGATGGGCATTTTTGCCGCATAGTCATGGTAGAGCGTGGCAGCAGTGTCGTTGGAGAGCAAAAAGTCGTTTCCCATAAATGGTTTCATAGCGGTATCCTTCTTTCTTTGATATAGTTTGTAACAAAAATTAATACGCAGTCCCGCGGACAATAAAGTCGTTGGAAATGGTAGTTTTGTTCGGAACGTCGGCTCCCTGTAAAATACGCATCAGGGCAGCTACGGTCGTAATGCTGAGCGTTTCTACATGGTTATCCAGGGTGGAAAGCTCCGGCTCGGTGCAGACGCAGAGAAGCGAATTGTTGTAGCCGACAATCTCTAACTCCTCCGGGACACGGAGCCCCGCGGCACCGGCAAACTTTACGGCAGCGACCGCAAGACTGTCCTCGGCGGTTAAAATGGCATCGTACCTACAGCCTTCTTCGTACAGGGAAAGCAGAAGATCCCTGACCGACAGGATGTCGTCCGGGCAGCGGCGCACGGAGGTCTCCGGACAGGGAAGCCCCATGTGTGCAAGTCCGTCGCAGAAGCCTCTGCGCTTATTCCGGCTGCTGTTGCTGTCGGAGCGGTAGAGGAACAGGAAACGCTTCCTGCCGTGCCCCGCAAGGCGGCAGACGGCGTCAAACACTGCCTGATAGTCGTCACAGAGAGTACCGTAAATATTTGGATGAGACAAATAGCCGTTCATCATCATAACCGGCATTTCGTCTGCAGCCTCCATGATATAGTCGTTATCCTGCTTTGCAGACTCTAAGTAATGCGAGCCGACCATAATAACGGCATCGACACGCTTGGAGAGCAGGAGCCGGAGATACTTCTTTTTATTTTCAAGCTCATAGCCGGTACAGCACAAAAAGGCCTCATAGCCGTTCTTCCGGAGTGCCTGTTCCAGATAATATACTGCATTTGCGAGAAAAATATCGGAGGAATCCGAACACAGAATACCGATGGTATGCATTGTGTTCAGGCCAAGTCCCCGTGCAAATACATTCGGCGTATAGCCGAGCTCATCCATGATCGTCAGGACCTTCTGCTTGGTTTTGTCGCTGACGTTCGGATTCCCGTTTAACACACGGGAAATTGTGGCAATGGAAACGCCGGCTTTTTTCGAAACATCGTAAATATTCATAATGAAAGCCCTTACAAAATCAAGTAAAAAATAAAACAATATGGCAGCAGTGATGTATCCGTACTTTCTTAGTATTATACACCATGGAAGAATTGACTGCAAGCAAATTATACCTTTCAGGGAGCCGCCGGGACACAAAGCTGCGTAAAAATGCGGAAACCCGGAGAAAAGCGATTGACATTACGGCGGAAAATGTGTACAATCAAGCTGTAAATGCTTACAAAATTTTGGTAAGAGAATATTTTTTGCGATACAGGCAGACAATGCAGGAAACCCTTTTACGGAGGTATGGCATAGCGGCAGTGAAGCTATGCCGTGCGTCCGCGTAACAGAGTGATAGAAAATGAATAAAAGGAGAAAAGACAATGGCAAAGGTAGTGACAATGGGAGAAATCATGTTAAGGCTTTCTACCCCGGGAAATGAGAAGTTTATCCAGGCAGATGAGTTTGACGTATGCTATGGCGGCGGCGAGGCAAATGTAGCAGTTTCCTTGGCAAATTACGGGCACGAGGCGCATTATGTAACGAAGGTACCGAAGAACCCGATCGGAGAGTGCGCAGTTGCTGCGCTCCGGAAGATGAACGTCGGGACGGAGCATATCGCCTATGGCGGGGAGCGTCTCGGTATTTATTTCCTCGAGACCGGTGCGGCAATGCGTGCCTCCAATGTCGTTTACGACAGGGCGCATTCTTCAATTTCCACGGCTACGGCGGAAGACTTTGACTTTGATAAGATTTTTGAGGGTGTGGACTGGTTCCACTTTACCGGAATTACCCCGGCGGTGTCCGATGCGGCGGCAGAGCTTACGGAGGCTGCCTGCAAGGCGGCAAAGAAGGCAGGCGTCAAGGTTTCCTGTGACCTGAATTTCCGGAAAAAGCTCTGGTCCTCCGAGAAGGCACAGAAGGTAATGAGTGCCCTGATGCAGTATGTAGACGTATGTATTGGAAACGAAGAGGATGCAGAAAAGGTTCTCGGCTTTAAGCCGGGCAGTACGGACGTTACGAGCGGCGAGCTGGAGCTGGCAGGCTATAAGAGCATTTTTGAGCAGATGGTGGCAAAGTTTAATTTTGAATATGTCATCAGCTCCCTGCGTGTCAGCCATTCCGCTTCTGATAATGGTTGGTCCGCATGCATTTATTCCAGGGATACGAAGGAGTTCTATCATTCCAGGGAATACCGGATTGCACCGATTGTTGACCGCGTCGGCGGCGGAGATTCCTTTGCGGGCGGCGTTATCTGCGGCTTCCTTGACGGTAAGGGCTTTAAGGAGGCGCTGGAGTTCGGCGTTGCAGCTTCCGCGCTCAAGCACACGATTCCGGGAGACTTTAACCTTGTATCCAGAGCAGACGTTGATGCGCTGGTCGGCGGCGACGGCTCCGGACGCGTACAGAGATAAGAGAGGGAAAATAATAGTTGACAGATAGAAGCCTTCGTTGTATCATTGTATTAAGAAGTTAGTACAAAATACAACGGAGGTTTTTTATGCTGAACATTGAAGGCTTTACAAAGTGCTACGGTGCCAAGGTGGCAGTCAACCATTTGAATCTGCACATTGCGCCGGGTGAGATTTACGGCTTTATCGGACATAACGGAGCAGGGAAAACCACGACCTTAAAGGCGTGCTGCGGTCTGCTGGATTTTTCAGAGGGGACGATTTTAATTAACGGGAAGTCCATCCGGGAGGAGCCGATTGCCTGCAAAAGAGAGCTTGCCTATATTCCGGACAATCCGGATTTGTATGATTTCCTGACCGGCTATGACTTTCTGAACTTTGTCGCAGACGTCTACGGCGTGCCGGAAAAGGAGAGGAATGAGCGCGTGGATACCTACGGGGAAATGCTTGGAATTACCGATGCGCTGGGACTGCAGATTTCGGAATACTCCCACGGTATGAAGCAGAAGGTGGCAATCATAGCGGCACTGGTACACGCACCGAAGCTGATTCTCATGGACGAGCCGTTTGTCGGCCTTGACCCGCTTGCCTCCCACCAGCTCAAGCAGCTGATGGCAAAGCATTGTGAGGAGGGCGGTGCAATTTTCTTTTCGACCCATGTGCTTGAGGTGGCAGAGAAGCTGTGTCATAAGGTAGCGATTATTAAGGGCGGCAATTTAGTGGCTTCCGGTACGATGGATGAGGTGCGCGGGGATTCCTCCCTTGAGGATGTATTTCTGGAACTGGAGGAGAAGAAAGCATGAGAATATTAATCCGGATTCGTCTGAAGTCGATGTTTTCCAACCTGAAAAAGTCGTTTGGCGGAAAGAAAAAGGGTATCGCGGCAGTTGTCCTGCTGGCGGTCGGCATTTGTCTCTTTTCGTTAGAGGGGCTGATGTTCGGGGCATGGAAGATGCTTTCCGTCTATCTTGAAACGGAGTTTGCGTGGCTGTATTTTGCACTGGCAGGGGTGTTTGCGTTTGCCTTCGGCATTTTCGGTACGGTGTTTACGACGCAAAACCAGCTGTATCAGGCAAAGGACAACGAGCTTCTGCTTGCAATGCCGTTAAAGCCTTCGGCGATTATCGGCAGCCGGGTCCTGGCGCTGTATCTCCTGACCTTTTTCTTTACTGCGATTGTCATGCTCCCGGCGGGGCTTGTGTATTGTATTGCATATGGCTTTTCGGGAAAGCTTGCCGTCCTGTTTTTTTTGAGCATGGTGCTGATTTCCATGCTGACGCAGGCAGTGACCTGTCTGCTCGGGTGGCTTTTGCACTTTCTGCTGGCAGGCTTCCGGCATAAGGCGATTGTTGCTACTGTTTTTATGACGGTGGTGATGATTGCGTACTTTATCGGAATCAACCAGCTTGAAAATATCATGCTGCTGCTTGTGGAAAACGGAGGGAAAATAGCGTCTGCCATCCACACCTTTGCCTGGCCGTTTTATGCGCTGGGGAATGCCTGTCTCGGGAGCCTTTGGAATTTCCTTTTGTTTGCGCTGGTTTCCATTGTGATTTTCGGTGCGGTTACGCTTGTACTGAATCTGACTTTTGTCAGGGCAATGTTAGCGGGCGGAAAAACGAAGCAGAGTGTAAAACGGAAGAGGGACGGGAAAATACGTTCCGCGGAAGGGGCAATCTGCCGGAAGGAGTCGAAGTATTTCTTTTTCAGCACGACCTATCTGGTCAACATCGGGATGGGGCTGTTTATGGTAGTGGCGTTTGTCGGCGCAGGGCTTCTGTTAAAGGATAGGCTCAGTGTGGAGCTTGCGAAAATGTTTGAGGGAAAGGAACAGAGCATTCTGCCGATTATTTTTTCCGGCGCTATGGGGCTTCTTTCGGCAATGACGCCGATTTCGGCGCCGTCCGTGTCACTTGAGGGGAAGCATATCTGGATTCTGCGTTCCATGCCGGTAAGCGGCGCGCAGATTCTGCGGGCAAAGCTGCGTTTCCACTGTATTGCCACGGTGCCGTTGGCGGCAGCCGGTACGCTTTTGCTTGGCTTCGTCTATGGCTGCAGTACGATAGAGACAGTGCTTGCCGCGTTCAATGCCGCACAGCTCTTTGTCCTATGCGGGAGCCTCGGGCTTGTGCTGAACATGTGCTTCCCGCGTCTGGACTGGCCGAACGAGGCGGCGCCGTGTAAGCAGTCCATGGCAGTATTTCTTGTAATCTTTGTGATGTTTTTCATTAGTGCGGCTTATGCCGGAGTTTGCTTTGCCGGAAATAAGCTGCTTGGTCCTGGTAACAGCATGTGGGCGCTGCTCCTTGTGACCGTGCTTTTAGCGGCAGTGAATTATCTGTGCTATCTTCTGATGATAAAATGGGGCGGGAAAAGGTTTGAGACGCTGTAGGCGTCCCGGAGGAGGGGCCGCCGCGCTTCGTGCGGCAGCTCCTTCTCCTCGCGGGGCGCTAGTTTCTTACCCTTATCGCCAGGGCATGAGCGCGCATTCCCTCGGATTCTGCAAGCGTAATAATAGAACCGGCGTTGCTTTTTAACGCGGCCTCCGGGTATTTGATGACGCTGTAGCCTCTTACAAATTCCTGTACGGACATGCCGGAGGAAAACCTTGCCGTACCGCAGGTCGGGAGAATCTGGTTGGAGCCGCAGAAGTAATCGCCTACCGGTTCGGTACTATATTCGCCGACAAATACGGCGCCGGCATTGGTCAATCCGGCAAGCGCAGCCTCATAGTCCTCCAATAATAATTCGACATGCTCCGGCGCTATTTCGTTTACTGCGGATACCGCCTCTTCAATGGAATCGACGATAAAAATATCGCCATAGTTTTCAAAGGTTCTCTGGGTTGCAGCTACAAGGTTATGTTCCTCACATAAGCGGATAATTTCCCTTTTGATTTTTTCCGCCTGCGCTTCGGACAGGCAGAAGGCAGTGCTGGCTTCAAAGCCTGTTCCATGCTCCGCCTGGGACATCAGATCGGCAGCGATAAAGGTCGGCTTGGCATTTTCATCGGCAATTACCGCAATTTCGGAAGGACCTGCGAGGAAATCAATTTTTACCTCTCCAAACAGCAGTTTTTTTGCCATCTGGGTATAGTGATTCCCCGGCCCCGTAATCCCGTCCACCTTTTTGACGGTTTCCGTTCCATAGGCAACCGCCGCCAAGCCCTGGGAGCCCGAGAGCTTGTAGTATTTCTTTACATTCAGATAGTCGGCGGCATATAATAAATGCTCGTCAATCGTTCCGTCGGCTCGTGGCTTTGTCAGGATACAGATGTCTGGTACGCCTGCTACAATGGCAGGAATCAGGTTCATATACAGGGTGGAAACGAGCGGAGCCGCATTCCCCGGAACAATGACCGCCACGCTCGGGAGAGGAGTGTATCTGCGTTCCAGTACGGCGCCGTTTTCATATTCCTCCAGATACCCGGTGGGTAACTGTCTTTTGTGGAACCGGAAAAGGTTATCGCACGCCTTTTTTACTGCTTCCTTAAATTCTTCAGAAACCTTTTCCCGTGCCTGACGAAACTCTTCTTCGGATACAAGCAGTCCGATTTGATTGATGTCGACATTATCAAACTTTTTCATGTAGGCGTATAATGCTTCGTCTCCTTTTTCCCTCACGTTTTTCAGTACGTCCCTGACGGTAGCCTCTACCTCTTCGGGAATGCTGCTTCTCCGTTTCAGAAGATTGCGGTATCGTGGGTTGTCATAGCTGAATTTGCTGATTGTAACCATGCTGTTCTCTCCTTTATGATGTATTCAGAAGTAGCTTCTCTTCACCGGGTGCGCATCCCGAGGAGAGCTTTTATTGTATCGGACAAGGCTCCCATACAATAAAAAAAGCCTGCCGGGGAAATTTTCCCTGACAAGCGTGGATCAAGCAATTGCTTAATATCAATAAACAGAATAGCACAGCAGGTGGAATTTGTCAAGCAGAAATAAACAAAATAAACATTTTGGATTTTTGCGTAGCTATTTAACGAAATGACGTTGGCATATGAATTATAAAATATAATTGCCGTAGTCAAGGGTGACATTGCCGTTGGCGTCTTTTTCCGTAAAGCGTGGAGTATTGTAACGCTCAAAGAAGCAATAGGTATCACTGCCTTGACCGGCGATGTCATTGCGGAACATACCAATATCAGCTTCCCTTAGTTTTTGGCAGACCGCCTCATGGGGAGGGCCGCCGTAAATTTCCCCGTTCTCTGGATTGCCGCAAACCCAGCCTACGCCGATATCGCTTTCTGGCAGGTCTAAGTAGTCGTATCCCATTGGCACTTCCGTTTTTTCAGGGAAAAACCATCCGATCCAGTAAGTGAAGCCGGTCATGTCTCCCCTCATGGTCATCAGACCAATCGTATCTTCGCTGAAAGGTGAGACTTGTGCTGCTTTCTTCATCGCGTTAAACCTATCGTCCCGCGTCCATTCATCCCATTGCCTGCCAAAACCGTCTTCAGCACGGTCATCATTTGTGTAATATTTTCCAATGAAACGCAGAGCCGGAAAATGTTCTTTGTATACATTTGTAACTTGAATCGCCATGCGTAATTCCTCTTTTTTATAAATCTATATTTATTTTACTCTGACATAAATCATCCCCTTTTTCAATCCAAAATGTCTTGAGTTTTCATATTTTTGAACTTTTGTTTGTTTTTGTATGAGATTAATATTTTAATGTGGAAAAAATTAGGAACTTGTTGTATAATGATTTATATAACAAATGGTGCAAAGAAATTCTGAAGGCTGAGGAGACTGTCTATAGTCAGGAATAGATTTTCGATATATTACCTTTGATTAGTGTGAAATACAATAAAAAGTGCTAGTCTTTACACAAAACTCAATAGAAATTTAAGAACAACAAGGAAATTGTTGAGGCATTAGTGAGATATCAATAGCAAGGAGTAGTAATGAATAAAGATATTGTAAAAACAATATATGAGGATGTATTTTTACATATACAACATAGCAATATTGATTTATTTTTGTGTGGAGGGGCTAGTACAAAGACTCATTTATCAAATAGAGATCAATTAAGAAAAAGATTAGAAAAAAATAAAAAATTGTCTATTTTCTATCCAGAAGATATGTTTATGGAATTATTGAGTAGAAAAAAGTATGATTTATTTACATTAGAAAATTTTTTGGCTGAAAATAGCGATGTAATTATAATTGTTTGTGAAAGTCCAGGGTCTTATACAGAGTTAGGAGCATTCACTAGTAATGATAAGACATTAAATAAATTAGTAGTTCTTATTCAAAAGAAATATAAGAATGATAAAAGTTTTATTATGCAAGGACCTGTTAGATATATTGAAACACGTGATAAGAGGAATGTAATTTATTTTAATAATAATTTAGATGATATGGAAAAAGCGGTTGAGAGATATTTGTCATTAAAATATTGGTTTTATAGGAATAAAAAATATGTAAGAAGATATGGTAATTACACAAAAGAAATTGATTTGATATCAGGACAGTTTTATTTTATACTTTTATTGTTGTATTTCTATAATCGTATTGAAACCAAAGAAATGAGGGAAGCTATCAAATACATTTATTATGAGAGAAATTTTGAGGCTAATCGTTTTGAAATACTTTATGCAGCTGCTTTGAAAAGGCTTTATAAAGAAGGTATGCTAATAAAAAGTGTTGAAAATACTTTAAATTTCTATAGGTTAACAAAAAAAGGTTATTATATTGTGAAAGATTTATTGAAAGACGTTATGATAAATGAGAGAGATAAATTGATAAATGGTATTAGGTTGAATATAATTTCTGTTCAATACTGTTAACACCACAATCTTAGAACGTTACTGATACATAATTATGTAGAAGTTTATGGAGGACGGTTCGTTTTCCGGAGCATATGAACATGAATTGAGTTGGTCAAAAGACATGGCGTCATTCCACGACAGTGAAATCCCGCCATGCTTTTGACACAAAATATATAAGGTAAGAAAGTGGTGTTAACAGTTTGAAGATATATAATAATAAAATGGTATTAGAATCATTAGGATTGCCAATGTTTGAAAATATTGAGACTTTGGCAGAGGAAACTCGGTTAACAGAAAAATTAGTATACTTTTTGACAAAAGAAGATGCGGATGGACGTTACGTAACGTTTAATATTCCTAAGAAAGATGGGACTAAAAGAGAAATAAACGCACCGTGTATGTCACTAAAAGTATTACAGCGTTGGATCTTGCAAAATATTTTGTATAAAGTAAGGCTATCCCAATATAGTGTAGGATTTACGAAGAATGAGAAAGGCTCACCTTTAGTTCAATGTGCTGAGCGACACAAAAATAATTTATATATACTCAAAATGGATTTAAAAGATTTCTTCCCTTCAGTAAAAAGATATAGAATTTATAATCAATTTTTGCAATTGGGATATAATACGTATGCATCTAATTTATTGGCGAATATATGTACCTTACATGGAAGTTTGCCACAGGGGGCTGTGACTTCTTCTTGTTTGGCTAATTTGGTGTGTTATAAAATGGATATTCGAATTGCTGGATATTGTAATAAAAGAGATATTACATATACTAGATATGCAGATGATTTGACATTTTCATGTGATAATAGAGATGTACTAAGAAATATCCATGGTATGGTTAAAAAAATTGTGAAAGATGAAGGCTTTATAATTAATGAGAAAAAGACACGATTTCTTACTCCTAGAGTGCATAAGGAGATTATTGGTATAACTGTGAATGATGGGGTTGTAAAAGCATCAAAGGAAATGAAAAAAATGGTTAGAGCAATGATTCACTTGGAAATAGTAAGTGGAGATTACTCAGATAATGATAAAATTAGAGGGTATATAGCATATATTAATTCCATAGAAAAAAATTATCGAAACAAAATTATAAAATATATTGAAAGATACGTTAATGATAGAGTTACATTATTTCCTGAGCTGGTTGTGAAATTTAACGAAAATAAACTATTTAAAGAGATTCCAGACATGAGGCAGAAGAATATTAGAGATTTTGTAAATCTTGAGGACGAAGAAGATTATTATGAGATGATAGTGCGAGAAAGAGAGGAATTTTTAGTCAGATATGGAATCGTGATTTAGAAACTGCAAATGCATAGATTTTGGAAAACATTTTGGCAACAAAAAGTCAGCAAGCTAAAATTAAATGATGTAATTGAAGTAAAATAGGGGGTTAATTGATAAGGCATAAGTAAAGAAAGGCTTGGAGAAGTTTGGATTTCCAAGCTTCTCTTTTACTATGCCTACATTTTCATGTGACCTTAAAAAGTCCTAAAAGGGAGCGTTGCGCATGCAAAAAGAAGATACTGCGCAGCCGCTCCCCCTTAGGAGGGCATGCAATTGCCAAAGCCTATTCCTTCATCTGCTTTACTGCAGTGGCAAGCATCAGTTTGATGCGGTTGAGCTGGTTTACTTCCGAAGCGCCCGGGTCGTAGTCTACGGCAACGATATTGCTTTCCGGATGACGGCGGCGCAGCTCCTTGATAACGCCTTTTCCGACGACATGGTTCGGCAGGCAGGCAAACGGCTGTGTGCAGACGATATTCGGGACGCCGCTGTGAATCAGCTCTACCATCTCGGCGGTCAGGAACCATCCTTCGCCGGTCTGGTTGCCGCAGGAGACGATATCCTCCGCATAGCCCGCAAGGGTTTGGATTTTTGCCGGGGCGTCGAAGTGGCGGCTCGCTGTAAGCTCCTTTCTTGCTGTGCCACGGTAGTGCTCAAGGAAGGAATAAACGAGATTGTTGATATTCTTGCTTTTCTTCGATTTTCCGAGGTAGTCTGCCTTAAAATTGGCATTATACATCGTATAGTGCAGAAAGTCCAGCAAATCCGGCACAACGGCCTCGGCGCCTTCTGCCTCTAACAGCTCGACAAGGTAGTTGTTGGCTGCCGGAAGGAATTTTACCAGAATCTCACCGACAACACCAACCCGTGGCTTTTTCAAGGTCTCGTCGACCGGAAGGGCATCGAACTCCCGGATCATGGCGCGGAGGTTCTTCTTAAAGACGGAGTAATTCGGATTGGTAACTGCCTTTTCGCAGATGCCGTTCCATTTTTCGTAGAGGCGGTTGGCGGAGCCCTTCTCCAGCTCGTACGGGCGCATACGGTACAGGACGCGCATTAAAACGTCGCCGTAAATAATCGCCTGCAATACGCCCTTCAGCATTTTTGGCGTATAGGTCAGCCCCGGATTCTTTTCGATTCCGGAGGTACTGATGGAAACGACCGGAATATGCTCCATTCCCGCTTTCTGCAGGGCACGGCGGATAAAGCCGATGTAGTTGGTCGCACGGCAGCCGCCGCCGGTCTGGGTAATCATAATTGCCACTTTATTCAGGTCGTAGTTCCCGGAGAGCAGTGCCTCCATAATCTGTCCGACGACCATCAGGGAAGGGTAGCAGGCATCGTTATTGACATATTTTAAGCCGACATCGACCGCTTTCTTTCCATCATTGCCAAGTACGACAACCTGATAGCCGTTCGCGCGGAGCGCAGGCTCTAAGAGACGGAAGTGAATCGGGGACATCTGCGGCGCCAGAAGCGTGTAGCTTTCACGCATTTCCTTTGTAAAGACGACACGGTGATGTGCCGCGTCCGCAGGGTGCGGTACGATGCCCTTGCGCTTGCGGTCAGCAACCGCGGAGAGCAGGGAGCGGATGCGGATGCGCGCCGCGCCAAGGTTATTTACTTCATCAATCTTTAAGGCAGTGTAAATCTTGCCGGAGGCAGTCAAAATGTCGCTTACCTGGTCCGTCGTCACGGCATCAAGACCGCAGCCGAAGGAGTTGAGCTGAATCAGCTCCAGATTGTTCTGGGTACGGACAAAGGAAGCAGCGGCGTATAGTCTGGAGTGGTACATCCACTGGTCTACGACGATGGTAGGGCGGTCTACTGTTCCCAGGTGGGAGACGGAGTCCTCCGTCAGTACCGCAACGCCGTAAGAGGTAATCAGCTCCGGGATACCGTGGTTGATTTCCGGGTCAATGTGGTACGGTCTGCCTGCAAGGACAATGCCGGAACGCCCGGTCTTTTTCAAATAGTCCAGCGCCTGCTCCCCGGCACGCTGCATATCCTGCCTTGCGGCGGCAAGCTCGTTCCATGCTTTTTCTGCGGCGGCAGTTACCTCGTCTGCCGGGATATCCCGTTCCTTCATAATCTGAATCAGACGTTTCGTGATAATTTCTTTGCTTTCAAATGAAAGGAACGGATTGGCAAAGTCAATCTGTTCGCTGCGGAGCTCCTCTACGTTGTTTTTGATGTTTTCGCCGTAGGAGGTGACAATCGGACAGTTGTAATGGTTTCCGGCATCGGCAAACTCCTTGCGCTCGTAGGGGATACAAGGATAAAAGATGAACTTTACGCCCTGTTTGATCAGCCAGGAAATATGCCCGTGGGCGAGCTTTGCCGGATAGCATTCGGATTCGCTCGGAATGGACTCGATGCCCATTTCGTAAATCTTGCGGCTCGAGCCCGGAGAGAGCACCACGCGGTAGCCGAGCTCTGTAAAGAAGGTATGCCAGAACGGGTAATTCTCATAAAAGTTCAGGACGCGCGGAATGCCGACGCTGCCGCGCTTTGCCTGGGTCTCGGTCAGCGGGGCGTAGTCAAAGTAGCGCTTCAGCTTATAGGCAAACAGGTTCGGGATGTCTTCGCTGCTTTTTTCCTTTCCGAGTCCCTTTTCACAGCGGTTGCCGGAGATAAAGCGGCGGTCGCCGGAGAAACGGTTTACAGTGAGCAGACAGCTGTTGGTGCAGCCCTTACAGCGCGTCATGGTCGTTTCAAACTTTAATTCGTTGAGCGCATCCGGGGAAAGCAGTGTGGTTTCCTGTCCGGTGTAGTGCTCGCGGGCAAGGAGGGCAGCGCCGAAGGCGCCCATGATACCGGCGATGTCCGGACGTACCGCCTCGCAGCCGGAGATTTTTTCAAAGCTGCGGAGTACGGCATTGTTGTAGAACGTGCCGCCCTGTACTACAACCTTTTTCCCTAAATCCTTCGGGTCGGAGAGCTTGATTACCTTATAGAGTGCATTTTTAATAACGGAATAGGCAAGACCGGCGGAAATGTCTGCAACGGTAGCGCCTTCCTTCTGCGCCTGCTTTACCTTTGAATTCATAAATACGGTACAGCGTGTACCAAGGTCAATCGGGTTTTCGGCAAACAGCGCAATCTTAGCAAAGTCCGCAACCTCGTAGTTTAAGGACTTTGCAAACGTCTCGATAAAGGAACCGCAGCCCGAGGAGCATGCCTCGTTTAACTGGACGCTGTCTACCGAGGAGTTTTTGATTTTAATGCATTTCATATCCTGTCCGCCGATGTCGAGGATACAGTCTACATCCGGGGCAAAAAATGCCGCAGCATGGTAGTGTGCCACAGTTTCTACCTCTCCCTCGTCCAGCATCAGGGCGGCTTTCATCAGCGCCTCGCCGTAGCCGGTGGAGCAGGAGCGTACAATCTGCGCACCCTCAGGGAGCAGGGAGTAAATCTCCTTGACTGCCTTAATCGTAGTCTTTAGGGGACTGCCGTTGTTATTGCTGTAAAAGGAATAAAGTAACGTCCCGTCTTCGCCGACCAGTGCCGCCTTCGTCGTGGTGGAGCCTGCGTCGATGCCGAGGAAGCATTTCCCGCGGTAAGAGGAAAGCTCCGCTTTTTTGACGGTATGGGCAGCATGGCGGTCTAAGAAAGCCTGATAGCTCTCGTCATCAGAAAACAGAGGCTCCATGCGGGTAACCTCAAACTCCATTTTGATTCCGGTGCGCAGACGTGCCGTCATGTCAGTCAGGGAGACAGACTCGTCCTCCTTTGCATTCATGGCGGAGCCGATTGCTGCAAACAGATGGGAATGCTCCGGCGCAATGACCTGAGCCGGAGTCAGGCCTAAGGTACGGATAAAGGCAGCCTTCAGCTCGGTCAGGAAGTGGAGCGGACCACCGAGAAATGCCACGTTTCCGCGAATCGGCTTGCCGCAGGCAAGACCGCTGATGGTCTGGTTGACAACCGCCTGGAAAATGGAAGCTGCCAGGTCCTGCTTGGTAGCCCCTTCGTTAATCAGCGGCTGGATATCGGATTTTGCAAAAACGCCGCAGCGCGCCGCAATCGGATATAGCGCCTGATAGTCCTTTGCATATTCGTTTAAGCCGGTGGCATCGGTCTTTAATAAGGATGCCATCTGGTCGATAAACGAGCCTGTGCCGCCCGCGCAGATGCCGTTCATACGCTGCTCCACGCCGCCGGTAAAGTAAATGATTTTGGCGTCCTCGCCGCCAAGCTCAATCGCAACATCGGTCTGCGGTGCATAATCACCCAGCGAGGCGGCTACTGCAACAACCTCCTGCACGAAAGAAACACCAAGATGCTTTGCGATGGTTAAGCCGCCGGAGCCTGTAATGACAGGATGGAGGGTAAGCTCACCGAGCGTGTCCTTTGCCTTCTCCAAAAGGGTTGCAAGCGTACCCTGGATATCAGCAAAGTGTCTTGTGTAGTCGGAGAAAACCATAATGCCGGAAGGGTCTAAAATTGCAACCTTTACGGTAGTAGAACCAATATCAATACCAAGGGAGTAAAAGTTCTTTTTCTCAGCCATAATACTATCCTTTCTGAATCAGGTATATTAAATGGAAGCCGACGTTCCTGTGCTTCCGTAGTATTCAAGTAAAGCATACCTATTTATTATACGACACCGTTCGCCAGGTTGCAAGAAATTTTCGTGGATATAATTCTAAAAAAAGTGTAATGAATCGAACAGGACGTGGCAATATGGCATATTTTGTAGGTGAAAAAAGCGTACAGGAGAGCATTATGGCAATGTTTGATTCTTGTAACGGCATCATTTATACGATAAAGCAGGGGGATACGCTGTATTCCTTAAGCGGGCGCTTCCGCGTGCCGCTTGCCAGAATACTGCGTGCAAATCCTTATATTGACATTTACAATCTGCAGATAGGAGAACAGATCTGCATTCCGAAGTGTCCGAACTGCAACCCGTTTTATCTTATGTCCTACATGGTGAAAGAAGAAGAGACCATGCTCGATATTTTGAACCGTTTCGGGATTGAGTTAGAGGATTTGTTAAAATACAATAACTTAAACGGTATTGTGCTGCAGGCAGGCTCGAAATTGCAGATACCGGTAAAGCGTGAGCGGAGCGAAGAGGACGATGAGGACTAGGGAGGACGCATATCCCGGAGAGCTTCCATAAAAAATATGGAAATTCAGGAACGCGGGATTGAAGCCTTAGCCGGAATATGGTACACTAAAAGCAGAAGAAGCCGGGGGACCGGAGGAAAGCAGAGGATAGGAATGTGTGAAAAAAGGAAAAAGGGGCAGCTTGCCGTAAGGACGGGATTTTTTTTCTTTGTCCTGCTGTTTTTTATGAAAACTTATCCGGCATGGGGAGCAGAGAGCGACACAAGGGAAGATATCCGCGTAGGCTTAAAAAGCAGATATGCGCAGAAGGAAAGCATTACGCTGTATAATACGCGTCTGAGTCTTGGTTTTGCAACGGACAGGGAATATAAGGCTGAAATAACAATAGTGTGTGAGGACGGTCTGACAGTCCGTGCGGAACGGGGAGCCTTTTTTGAACTGCAGGGCGGGCGTATGACAGCAGAGCGCGCGGAGACACTTGCGAAGCGTCTGCGGGAAGCAGGAGCGGCGGCATATCCGGTCTTGTTTTCCGCAGAAAACGCAGGGGTGTATCTGCCGGTAACGGAAAACGGCAGTACGGAAGAGGGCGCGCGGCTGCGCTGCGAACAGGCAGCCGCCGTATGCGGAGTTACGTTAAAGGAAGGAAAAAGGGAAAGCAGCTATTTAATCCGGCTTGCCGCGGGAGAGCGCGTTTTGTTCGCGGATGGCGCGGAGGGAGAGTATCCGCAGCTTGCTTCCTTGGAAAAGGATGAAAAGGGAATCTATACGGCAGACCTTGGCGACAGGCGCTACCGTGGACGGATAGAAATCGGGAGATACGGCGGGAGAACGGCGGTGACGGCAGTCAATGTCGTGCCGTTAGAGGAGTATCTGTATGGCGTTGTGCCCTGCGAGATGCCGGCATCATGGCACCAGGAGGCGCTAAAGGCGCAGGCGGTCTGCGCAAGGAGCTATGCGCTGATTAAAGCGGGCTATCATGCCAGGACGGATATTACACGCGGCTACCGGATGGAGGATACCGAACAGAGCCAGGTATACGGAGGAGCAGCGTTTGAAAATGAACGGAGTACAGCGGCGGTAAACGGGACAAGAGGCGAAACGCTTTGTTACGGGAACCGGACCATTGCAGGCTATTATTTTGCAGCAAGCGGGGGGCATACGGAAAATTCCGAGGATGTCTGGGGCTTTTCCCTGCCGTATCTGCGCGCTGTGCCGGATATCTACGAGAGTAATCCCTCGAAAAAGCCGTGGAGTATTACCTTAAGCAGCGAAGCACTTGCCAATGCGTTGCTGACGGGAGGAAACAGGGTAGGAACGGTACGGAGGGTAACGCAGGAAATTACGACGGAATCTGGTAGGGTGTATTCCCTGAAGGTAGCCGGAAGCCTTGGGACGGCGTCGTTGAATACTGATATTTTGCGGAACCTGCTGCAGCTTCCGTCAACGAAGTTTAAGCTGGTGTCCCATACGGATGTGCCGGACCGGGTGGCAGTGCGGGGGGCAAAGACCTCGGAGCAGAAGGCAATCCATGACTGCTTTGTTTTGGACGGCTCAGGAGAGGTACGGAGCACGGAAGGACTGGCAGAGCAGTATGTGGTGCTGAGTGCCGGGAACCTTATGAATTTTCCTCGGTTTGCACCGGAAGAGGGAGAGTATTTGTTTGCCGGGATGGGCTCGGGGCACGGCGTCGGCATGAGTCAGTCCGGTGCTAGGGGCATGGCGGAATATGGCTTTACTTACCGGGAAATTTTAGAGCATTATTTTACCGGGATTTCAATACGTTAGTGTGCTGACCCGATGGCATCGCCACTGGAAGACAACGCAGTAGATGGAAATTCAGGCAGGTGATTTGGCGAAATAGGAACCGGTCAGTACACTAGAAAGAACAGGAAGGACAGAAAGATGGAGGAACTGAAACGGAGTGATTATTATTTTGAGCTGCCGGAGGAGCTGATTGCGCAGGACCCGTTAGCGGATCGTGCGGCGTCAAGGCTCTTGGCGGTGGACAAGCATACGGGGCGGTTTTATCACCGTCATTTCCGGGATATTACACAGTATCTGCGTCCGGGTGACTGTCTGGTGCTCAACAATACCAGGGTAATTCCGGCGCGGCTCATCGGGGAGCGGCTGATTGACTATTCTGCCGTAAGACCTGGCTTTGCGCCGGGCGCGGAGGGGGCGCAGATAGAGCTTCTTTTGTTAAAACGGCGGGAAGGCGATGTCTGGGAGACGCTTGCAAAGCCCGGAAAGAAGGCAAAGGAGGGAACGCGGATTTCCTTTGGCGACGGGAAGCTGACGGCGGTCGTGACCGGGATGCTGCCGGACGGAAACCGTCTGGTACAGTTTTCCTACCGGGGGATTTTTGAAGAAATTCTGGACGAGCTGGGGCAGATGCCCCTTCCGCCATATATTACGCATAAGCTTGAGGATAAGAACCGCTATCAGACGGTCTATGCAAAGTACGACGGCTCGGCTGCCGCGCCGACGGCAGGGCTTCACTTTACGCCGGGGCTTTTGGAGGAAATCAGGGAAATGGGCGTAACGATTGCCAGTGTTACGCTGCATGTCGGGCTCGGGACCTTCCGGCCGGTCAAGGAGGAAAATATACTGGAGCACCACATGCATACGGAGGCGTATCAGGTGCTGCCGGAGGAGGCGGAAAAGATAAACCGCACCAGACGGGAGGGAGGCAGGGTCATCTGCGTCGGCACGACGAGCTGCCGTACGGTGGAGTCCGCCTCGGATGAAAACGGAGTGCTGCATGCGGGCGCGGGAGATACGGATATTTTTATTTATCCGGGCTACCGCTTCAAGGTGATGGACGGGCTGATTACGAACTTTCATCTGCCGGAGTCCACGCTTTTAATGTTAGTTTCGGCGCTTGCCGGGCGCAAGAACGTGCTCCGTGCCTATGAGGAGGCGGTAAAGGAGCGCTACCGGTTTTTCTCCTTCGGGGATGCCTGCTATTTCGGGGAGCTTCCGGAGGAGACAGGGCAGGAAAGAGAAGGAGGCGGAGAAACCGAATGAAAAAAGAGCAGTGGGCGGAGATGACGGAGGGTATGAGGGAGGAGTCGTCGGTCGTAACCGATTATCTGGAAACAATGTATGATGAGCTTGCGGAGAGCGACATTGCCGGTTTTTATGAGGCAGTGTTCCGGAAGCGCCCGGAGGAGGGCAGGGAGGCGGCGTTTGAGCGGCTGTTATCCGAGCTGTATGAGCTGGCAGAGGAGCGCCCGAAGGAGTTTTTTGCAGTCATGCAGAGGGCAAAAAAGATACTGGTGAAGGGCTGAGAAGATGGAGGAAATGGAATATGAAGTGGATGGTGGCGTCGGACCTGCACGGTTCGGCATATTATTGCAGGAAGCTGTTAGAGGCGTACCGGAGAGAAGGAGCGGAGCGGCTCGTGCTTTTAGGGGATTTGTTGTACCACGGACCCCGGAATGATTTGCCGCGGGAGTACGCGCCCAAGGAGGTTGCCGCCATGCTGAATGCGGTGGCGGACGAGCTTTTGTGCGTCCGCGGGAACTGCGAGGCGGAGGTGGACCAGCTCGTACTGCAGTTTCCGGTGATGGCGGAGTATGCGGTGTTTTATCTGGGAAAGACAATGTATTTTGCGACCCACGGACACAAGTTCAACAAGGAGACGCCGCCCTGTTTAAAGGAGGGCGATGTTCTGCTGCACGGGCATACGCATGTTACGGCGGATGAGCTTTGTACCGCGGAGGGACCGCACGGGAGCTATACGTACCGGTATCTGAATCCGGGTTCCGTCTCTATTCCGAAGGAGAATACGGCGCGCGGCTATCTGCTGCTGACGGAGGCGGGAGCGGAGTTTAAGGAGCTTTAGCAGGCGCGGCGGTTTCTCATCGATTGTTTTGGATAATTTACTCCTATATATTGCTTGACATTTTAATAATAATGTGTAATACTATAAATGAATTTACAATAAACTAATTTATAGTATTGAAGGTGGTAGTATGCCTAGTAGTCCTAAAATTCCTAAAGAAACCATATTAAAAAATGCTTTAGACATGTTGATACAAGATGGTTATTCTTCGATTAATATTAAGTCACTGGCAAAGAGAATAGGCTGTTCTACACAGCCGATTTCATGGCATTTTGGTAATATGGAAAACTTTCGTAACGCATTGACAGAGTATGCTTTGAATTATGCAAATAGAAAAATGCTTTCTGCTTCGGAAGGGATGTCAGCTTTTTCAAATGTAGGGAGAGGATATATTGATATTGCCTTTGATGAGCCAAATTTGTTCCGATATTTGTATATGAGTGGCGAAAGTGGATATCATGCCGGTGGTTTTGAAATTTTAACAACGGTTGATGCAAACTCTGTTATGGTAGAACAGATAGCAAAACAGTCAGGGATACCAGTTGATAAAGTGAATGATTTTTTTAGGAATACCATAATTTACACGCATGGACTTGCCTGTTTTATTGTATCCGGGTTGATAAAAGCAACCAGAGAGGAAGTCTATGCAATGGTGAACCAGGGGGCATATGGGTTTATGCTGCAAGCTGGCGTTAATTTAAATGAGGAGTAAACAATGGAAACCAGAACAAAAGACATCACAAAGAAGCGAATGTTCACATTTCTTTCAATTGTATTTGGAATATTATATATTCCGTGGATTATTGGCATGATTGTACCGGGTCTTGGAGAAACCGTGTATGGAATCATTCGTTTTCCGCTTGTATTTATGGGAACACCTGCATTGGCTGTTTTTATCACAAGAAAGCTGACAAACGATACAACACCGTTGAAGTTCAGTACAAAAATTTTTAAGAATAAAAAAGCACTATTATTTTCAACACTGATTCCGGGTGCTGCTATTTTTCTGGGTACAGTATTGTTCTTTTTGATATTTCCGGAAGATTTAGATTTTCAAGGCAGATACATTTCAGAAACATATGGTGCCTATGGCGCACCGCAAGAGATTGAACTGACAATTGCTACGATGTTCCTTATGGGATTCATCATTTATGCAATATCGGCTGTTGCATTTCCGGTATGGTATATAGCACTTGGAGAAGATATTGGCTGGCAGGGATATATGCTTCCTTTATTGTGCAAGAAAATGTCTGTGAAATGTGCCGTTATAATCAATGGTGTATTATGGGGCCTGGCCCATGCCCCATTAATTTATTATGGCATGAATTATGGTACGGATTATTTCGGGGCGCCGTACACAGGAATGCTAATGATGGTTTTAGTGACTATTGTACTTGGGACATGGATGTCTTATATAACATTAAAGACAAAGAATTGTATGTACGCGGCAATTATTCATGGTGCTGCTGATATTATCGGAGAAGCAGGTACATGGATATCATTATCTACAAAAAGTAGTTTGCTGGGACCGATACCGACAGGAATGATTGGTTTGAGTGTTTTGCTGACAGGGGCGGTAATATTGTTCTTTAAAATGCCGGGTGATGCAGAGAAATAAATTTGGACTTCTCAGGTTGATTGGCAGCAGGGAAAACAACTGAGATTTATTACCATGGAATGAAAGAGGAATACATTTTTGGCGGAAAACATTTCATCAGTTCCGATTGCTTGTTGAAATTTGAGAAAAATTTGAGATTTGGGCTTTAAAATAATTGGGGAGGTGTTTATAATGTCATATCGTATTTTGATTGTTGATGATGAAGAAAAGGTCGTAACAATGCTGATAAATTATTTACAACGTGAGGGCTATCAGGTAAGCTGCGCAATGGACGGCACGGGCGCTATCCAAAAGGCGAAGGAACAGCCCGATCTGATATTGCTTGACATCAATATGCCGCAGATGGATGGAATTGAGGTCTGTAAAGCTATCCGCGAGATGGTTTCCTGCCCGATTATATTTCTGACCGCAAGGGACAGCGATGAGGACAAAGTCGAAAGCTTTAGTGCGGGGGGCGATGATTACATTGTTAAACCGTTTTCGCTCGCGGAATTAGGTGCACGTATAGAAGCGCATTTACGCCGGGAAAGACGCAGTAAAAATATTCAGCGGAAGATTTTTGGTGAGATAACGATAGACTATTCATCCAGGGAGATAATTGTCCGTGGCGTGTCGTTTGCCGGAGTGGTTCTGCTCTATGGTTCCAACCTTGCAATAGGTTTTTCCGTTTACGGTGGAACGGATGATTTGACGAGGGCAGTACAATCCGTGAAAATTCTCGGTAAGCTGCCTGTGCTTTGTTCCGTGGGGAATTTTTTGATTTCCTATTTCGTTTTGCGGATAGTATCATCGTTTTTTATTGGCTTGTTGTTTTGGATGCTGCTTTCGGCAGTCAGTAATGTAAAATATTCAATTATTGTGGCAGCAGCATTATTATTTGTGGAATATAGCTTGTATAAATTCCTGCCTGTTCAAAGTATTTGGAACGGATTTAAGTATTTCAATTTATTTACTTACATAAGTCTGTCTGACCTTTATACGAATTATCTGAATATCAATTTATTTCATTATCCGTTTGGCATACGAAGCATTTCGCAATTAGCGCTGCTTCCTATGTGTATATGCCTGGTTGCTGCCTGCACTTTTATTCACTGCAGGAAAAAATCCGTCAATGACAAGGATGTTTCAGGAAAAATCGCTTACCGTATAAGGAGTGTAACAGATAAGGTATTACAACGGTTTGGTCTTTTTGGAATGGAAGCATACAAAGTTTTATGGATACAAAAGGGCATAGTGATTTTTGTTTTATTTCTCTATGCCGTTTTCGGACTTTCCTTTTCCGCTAACATTCCGTTCTATTCGACTGCCGAAATTTCTGAACAGAACTATATTGGTGAATTATCCGGCGAGATTAATGAGGATACTTTTTACAGGATAGACTCAATTATGGAGCAGCTTAATAAAGCAATTGCCGATTACGAAACTGCCAGGTTCGATTATGAAAACGGCAGGATTACAAGGCAGCAGTTAAATCTTTTTGCCCGTGAGGAAGCTGCCGCAAGGAGTAATAAGGAGGGTCTTGCCAAAGTCGAGGTCCGCGCCGTGGAATTGCGGACAAGAGGCGCGGAAAGGGGATATGTTCCGTGGCTGATTAACGAAACACCGTTTGAAAGCGTGTATGGAACGGCGGCGCAAAATAATCAGCACCGTAACGCGCTTGTTGCCATTCTGGCTTTGATATTGTTGAGCGCAGGCAGCATGGTGTACGAACGCGGCTCTAATATGACATTTTTATCAGGCTCGACGATTCGGGGACGAGGTGTGCTTTTATCAAGAAAGATATTACTGTCGGTAATTATATCGGCGGCGGTATGGGCGATTGTTTACGGACGGGAGCTGTATGTTCTGATTACGAAGTTTGATATCCGGGAATGGGATATTGCGGTGCAGAATCTATCTATGATGACCGAATTCCCAATCCATTGTTCAATTCGGGGCTGGCTGATAATGTTATATGCGTATCGGCTGTTGGTGCTCGTATGCGGGGCAATTATCGTGCTGTTGCTATCCGCTCTTGCAAAGCGTATGGAGCTTGCATATATCTCAGCTTGTGGCGTACTACTGCTGCCGTCCGTGTTATACGCTTATATGGGAGTTCAGCTGCTCAAGCCGTTAGCTTATATTGTCGGTGTAGAGTCTATGCCGCTTTTGCTTGTTGAAAATGGCGGGGTATCGCAAATTTTGATTTGGGGTGTGATATTTATTATCATTGCGGGTGCGGCTAGTGCCTGGCTTTTTGCGGTAGCTCATAAGTTGAAGCGCAGAAACGTATAGGAGGGAGCGGAGTTCAGGGGGCTTTGAGCCCCCTTTCCTACATTTCCTCGGGGCATTCCATACCCAACAGAGCACAGGCGTCTTTCAACACGGCTTGTACGAAATCCGTAAGGTATAGCCTTGCCTGCTTTGTGCCTTCTTCTGCCCGCAGAATAGGGCATTCATGGTAAAATTTATTAAATGCGGCTGACAGGGAGACGAGATACCGTGCGATGAAGGACGGCTCATACTTTTCAGCGGCATTCAGGACAGCCTCCTTATATCCGTTCAGGGTTTTTATCAGCGAATAGGTTATATCATCGGTGAATGCATGATAATCGATGGCATATCCGCTCACCGCTTCCCCTGCTTTACGTAAAACGCTTTTGGCACGGGCATAGGTGTATTGTACATAGGGACCGGTTGTCCCGTCAAAGCTGAGAACGTCGTTCCATGAAAAATTGACGTTCTTAATCCGCTGATTGAATAAATCATGGAAAATAATTGCTCCTACGCCGACCATTTTTGCGGTGCCTTCTTTATCTTTCAGGACAGGATTTTTTTCCTGTATGGCTGCCTTGGCACGTTCCACCGCTTCCTTTAAAATGTCCTCTGCATAAATAATATTACCGTTTCTTGTAGAAAGCCTGGCTCCCGCAAGGCTGACCAGCCCATAAGGAACATGGACCAGACCCTCCGCCCAGTCATAGCCCATTACCTCAATCGCTTTGAATACCTGTTTGAAATGCAGCGTCTGCTCCAAACCTGTTACATAAAGACATTTTTCAAAATTATAGGTTTCCTTACGGTACAAGACCGCCGCAATATCCCTGGAATGATAGATGGAAGTGCCGTCGCTTTTCGTGATTAAGCAGGGCGGCATGTTATATTCTGTTAAATCAATTATCCTTGCACCCTGGCTTTCCGTCAGCAGATGCTTGTCTTCCAGCTCTTTTATGAGCGCCGGGACCCGGTTCCGGTAGAAGCTTTCTCCCAGATAGGAATCGAATGCTACGCCGAGCAAATGATAGACCTGCTCAAATTCAGCCATGCTGATTTCTTTAAACCAGTTCCATAGCTTTAACGCCCCGATATCGTCGTGTTCCATTTTAACGAACCAGTCCCTTGCCTCGTCAACCAGCTCCGGGCGTTGCTTTGCTTCCTGATTGAATTTAATGTAAATCCGCAGTAATTCCTTTATCCCTTCTGCCTCTACCTGTTCCTTAGAGCTAAAATGCTGATACGCGGCAATAAGCTTACCAAACTGTGTCCCCCAGTCTCCTAAATGGTTGATGCGTACGACCTTGTAACCAAGCTTCTCATAAATTTTGTATAAAGAGTTTCCGATGATAGTCGTGCGCAGATGCCCGACGTGAAAATTTTTGGCAATATTGGGAGAAGAATAGTCCATGCAGATGGTTTTCCCTTTGCCTGTCTGTGCCATGCCGGACTGATCCCTTGTTAAAGCCTGCAGACATTTGGCGGCGTACACTGCCCGGTTCATAAAAATGTTACAATAAGCTCCGGCCTGTTCCGCCTTGTCAATTCCAAGGGCAGCTTTCCCGTCATTTAATGCCCGGGCGATTTCCCCTGCTATCAGGGCCGGATTTTTGCGCAGCCTCCCTGCCAGGGCAAAGCAGGGGAGGGCGTAGTCTCCTAGTTTTTCCTCCGGCGGAAGTTCCAGTAAGTCATAAAATTCTTCTGCCGGAGCAGCTTTCGTGACGTTTGATAAATACATACAGATTTCTTTTTTCATTTTGACCTCCGTTTTGGTTTACTTAACAATCCGGATAAAAAAAGAACCGCAACGGAATCGGCAATCTGCCAAATCTATTACGGTTCTGCATCTATGAGTTTCAACAGCAACCGCACGGAAACAAGACGTACACTCCTGCAACCATGCGGAAAATAATGGCTACAAGAGCTTACGTCTTACTTCTCTGCGTCTTAAGCTGTTTATGAAAAATGTGCTCATAGAAAGTATCCCTTCAATTGTTATGGGAGGAGTATATCATAAAACAAATTTATTTGCAAGGGGGGTAAAGACGGGCTTGTCTTAAAATCAAAAATAGTGTATAGTAGATTATACTTGGCGGCGTGTTTTTCCTGTTGTCAGATGCAGTGCCTCTGTTCTGCCTGACGGCGGCATTGAATCGTAAATAGTGGATGAGAAGAGAGTAAGGCTGTGTAACAAAAATTAAGGAGGAATGAGCTATGGCAGGTGCAGTAAGCACGGGAAAGTACCGTAATCTGTTTGCGGAGTGCGGGATTGCGGAAGAGGAGATTAACAAGAGGTTGGAGGAGACGTTCCAGACGATGTTTTATGGCAGCGAGGAGGAACGGATTTACCATCCGGCAGGCGAGGACATGGGGTATATGGAGGACACCGGAAACCACGATGTCAGGACCGAGGGAATGTCCTACGGCATGATGATGTGCGTGCAGTTAAACAAAAAGGAGGAGTTTGACCGTCTCTGGAAATGGGCAAAGACCTACATGTATCTGGATTCCGGCTGGAACCAGGGGTATTTCGCGTGGTCCTGCCGCACGGACGGGACAAAGAATGCCAACGGTCCGGCGCCGGACGGCGAGGAGTTTTTTGCAATGTCGCTGTTCTTTGCGTCAAAGCGCTGGGGAGACGGTGAAGGGATTTTCTGCTATTCGGAGCAGGCAAGGCAGATTCTTTCCGACTGTGTACATAAGGGAGAGGAAGGGAAGCAGGGGGGACCGATGTGGAATCCGGCAAATAAGCTGATTGACTTTGTTGTCGGCTGTGGTTATTCGGACCCGTCCTATCATTGTCCGCATTTTTACGAGCTGTTTGCGGAGTATGCAAACGAGGAGGACAGGCAGTTCTGGAGGGAGACAGCAGCAGCGTCCAGGGCGTATCTGGTAAAGGCGTGTCATCCGGTTACGGGGCTTTCCGCGGAGTATGCCGAGTATGACGGCTCGCCGAAGGTATTGAGCGAGAAGGAGTTAAAGATATTTGGAAACAGGCATGACTGGTTCTACAGCGATGCCTACCGCACGATTGCCAATATTGCGCTGGACTACGAGTGGTACGGGAAAAGCGAGGAGCTGCGTGCGATAGCAGACAGAGTGCAGAAGTTTTTCGCAGAGACCGTAAAGGACCGTCCGGAGCAGACATACCTTGTCGACGGTACGGTATTAGACCAGCCGGCACTTCATCCGGTCGGACTGTTTGCCACGAATGCGCAGGCATCCCTGGCAGCAGAGGGACCGTATGCAAAGGACTTTGTGATGAAGTTCTGGAACATGCCGCTGCGCACCGGGGACAGACGGTATTACGATAACTGCCTGTATCTTTTTGCAATGCTTGCCTTGTCCGGCAATTACAGGGCATGGTAGCTACAATACGGCTTTTTTACGAAAGGCGCCGGGGGTCATTCCGGTGCTTTTCTTGAACTGCCGGATGAAGTGGTAGACCTCGTTGTAGCCGGTTTTTAAGGCAATGGTGCCGACCGGGAGCTCCGTCGAGGTAAGTAAGAGCTTTGCCTCCTCTATTTTGGCGTTGATTACCTCGGTCATGCAGGTGATGCCGAATGCCTTTTTGTAAATCACCTGGAAATAGGACGGCGACAGATGTGCAAGGTCGGCAAGCTCCTCGATTTTCCAGGGACGTTCCGGGGAGGCGAGGATGGCGCTGCGGACCTGGAGCAGCTCGTAGTAATGGGGAACCGAGAGCTTCGGCTGCTGGTCCTGCATCCATTCCTCCGCAACCTTGACAAAAAGGCAGCGGATCAGCAGGTCAATCGAGCGTGCCGCGAGCCGGTTTTTGGACTGGTGTTCGTTCTGGATCAGCTCTAACAGCGTCGTAATTGCTGTATTGTTCGATGTTCTGACCGGAGTATTCAAAGGAAAGGTCAATTCGCTCAGGAACTGCGTGCGGTTTTCGACCGCAAAATGCAGGTAGTCATCCCGGTAATCGCTGCTGTTTGAAAAGTACCGGTAAGGGGTGCCGGAGTCGATAAGAAGCATACAGGGTCTTGTCAGGGTATAGGTCTTTTCGCCTAATATCAGGGTAGTTCTTGAGTGGAAGCGCAGAAAAAGAAAGTCCACAAGACCATGCCTGCGTTCTTCGACAAAGCCGGGCTTCTGCTCACAGTTCAGGGCGACGTAATGAATGTACATGGCAGACCTCCTGATAAAATAATAAATCAATTTATTGCAATTATACAGCATTGCGGAAAGAAAAGCAAGGTGCTAAACTGGACATGATAGGATTTTCCGCATTTGGCGTACAGCCGCAGCTTCCGGAGCTGTCCGGGCATACGAAGATGCGGAAATCCGCTATAGCGTTTCTCAAGGGTTTACATTACAGCTGATTGAAAGGAGAAGGCAGATGAAACAAGTAACAGGCGAAAACCCGGTGATTTATTCCGATTATCCGGACCTGGATATTATCCGGGTAGAGGATACCTACTATATGGTGAGTACCACCATGCATTTTATGCCGGGCGGCGTGATTTTGCGTTCGTATGATTTGCTTCACTGGGAGATTGCCTCCTATGTGTATGAGACGTTGGACGATACGCCGGGGCAGTGTCTTACGGATGGAAAGGGTGTTTACGGAAAGGGGATGTGGGCAGCCTCCCTCCGGTATCACGACGGACGTTTTTATGTCTGCTTCGTGGCAAACGATACCGGGAAGACGTATCTTTATACGGCAGAGGACGTTGCCGGGCCTTGGAAAAAGAATCAGATTGAGGGCTTTTACCATGACAGCTCCCTTTTGTTTGATGATGACGGCAGGGTTTACATTGCATACGGCAACCGTGAGATTTACATAACAGAGCTGAATGAGAGCCTGACCGCGCCGAAGGAGGGCGGCCTTCACCGGATGGCGTTAAAGGATACCGGGAATGTGTGGCTCGGATACGAGGGAGCGCATTTTTACAAAATTAACGGTACCTATTATCTGTTCTTTATCCACTGGCCGAAGGACTGTCCGCGGACCGAGGCGTGCTTCTGCTCGGATTCCCTGCTCGGGGAGTTTACCGGCGGGGATGTTTTGTCCTCCGACCTGGACGGAAGAAACAGCGGTGTGGCACAGGGCGGCATTGTCGATACGCCGGACGGGGACTGGTATGCGATGCTGTTCCAGGACCACGGCGCGGTCGGCCGTATCCCGGTGCTGGTGCCGGTGACATGGCAGAACAATTTCCCGGTGTTCGGGGAAGACGGCAAGGCGCCGAAGAAGATTACAGTGAAGACGGAGAAGGCAGACTATGCCTATGAACCGCTCTGGTGCAGTGATGATTTTTATTATACGCCGGATGCCGACGGCAGGGTACATCTGAAAAAGCAGTGGCAGTGGAACCATACGCCGGATGCGTCCCTCTGGTCGGTGACGGAAAAGCCGGGGACGTTGCGTATTACCTCCGGGAAGCTGAGTGTCAATGTATGTCAGGCAGTCAACACACTGACGCAGCGTACCACCGGAGAGCGCTGTGCGGCAGAGGTTACGCTTGACGGCAGCGGCTTGTCCGAGGGCGATTATGCAGGGCTTTGCGCTCTGCAGGGCGATTACGGGCTGATTGCCTTGACGAAGGAGGCAGGGGAATACCGTCTGGTGATGATGGAAAAGAAGGCGACAGAAAAGCCTGCCGGTATGGGAAGCTTTGACGCGGAGCCGGGAGAAATCAAGGAAAGCATCCCGGTAAATGGTCCGGTCGTGACGCTGCGGGCAGAGTGCGACTTTGCGCCGGGAAAGGATACGGCAGAGTTTTTCCGGAAGGCAGAGGAAGGGTTCCAAAAGCTTGGCACCACAAGGCAGCTTAGGTTTAAGCTGGACCACTTTGTGGGCTGCCGCTTCGGCCTGTTTTTGTTCTCGACAAAGGAGACAGGCGGCGTAGCGGAGTTTTCCGGTTTTGAGTACCAGATAAAATAGCGGAAAGCGGAAGCAGACGGAAAGGCAGGAGGTCAGTATGAGAAAGAGAAAGTTTTTGATTGCGGGAACAGTGCTTATGGCGGCATCGCTTGCAGCGTGCGGAGGAAGCGGGGAAGATAAGACAACGCCGACTCCTCCGGCAGTGACGGTCACGGATACGCCGGAGATTACGGAGCCCGGCAAAAACGACGACAAGGAACAAGGAACGGAGGGTAAAAAAATGACAAGCCAGGAACTGGAAGCAAAGTGGAAGGAGACGTTTGACGGACTGACACTGGCAGAGACTTTAAAGGAAATCGGCTATGATACGCCGGTAATGACACAGCGTCTGGGCGCGGACCCGTATGCGATTGTGTACGAGGGAAGGGTATATCTTTACATGACCGGGGATGTCGTGGAGTACGAGGCAGACGGCGTTACGGTAAAGAATAACAGTTATAGCCAGATTAACAAGTTAAATGTGATTTCGTCTGACGACCTTGTGAACTGGACGGATCATGGAACGATTTATGCCGCAGGAAGGACCGGCTCGGCTACCTGGGGCAACAATTCCTGGGCGCCGGCAGTTGCCTACAAGGAAATCGACGGGAAGATGAAGTTTTTCGTTTATTTTGCAAACGGCGGCAACGGCATCGGCGTGCTGACGGCAGACAGCCCGACGGGACCGTTTACGGACCCGATTAAGAAGGCGCTCATTTCCCGTTCGACGCCGAACTGCGCGAACGTGGACTGGCTGTTTGACCCGGCGGTATTAGTGGACGACGATGGCAGCGCTTATATCTATTTCGGCGGCGGCGTTCCGGCAGGCAAGGAGGAGAATCCGGGAACCGGGCGTGTGGCAAAGCTTGGTGCCGACATGATCAGCATTGACGGCGAGCCGGTGGCAATGGAAATCCCATATCTGTTCGAGGATTCCGGTATCAATAAAATCAACGGGAAGTATTATTATTCCTACTGCACCAACTGGAACGTATCGGAGGAGGGAACGAGGAAGTACGGCTTCACCAACGCCCAGATTGCCTATATGGTTTCCGACAATCCGATGGGACCGTTTACCTACAGCGGCGTGGTATTGAAGAATCCGGGAACCTATTACGGGTGCTATGGAAATAACCATCACTGTATGTTTGAGTTTAACGGGGAATGGTACATTGCTTACCATACACAGATTTTAGAGAGGCCGATGGGAATTTCCGGCGGATACCGCTGCACGAGCATTACAAAGGTTACGGTAAACGAGGACGGAACGCTTCCGACGATTCCTTCGGTTGACCGCAGTTCTCTGGTACAGGCAAAGTATGTGAATCCGTATGAAAAGGTAGAGGCGGAGACGATGGCAACGATGGGAGGCCTCAGCACCACCCAGGAGGGAATGAAGAGCAAATATTGCGGCTCCGGGAACATGGCATTATCCGAAATCAATTCCGGCGACTGGCTTGCCCTGTACGGAGTGGACTTCGGGGAAGCCGGTGCAAAGCAGTTTATGGCGGCAGTCAAGGCAGAAGCAGGGCAGTCCGGCGCAATCCAGCTTCGTCTGGACGGACTGGACGGCGAGGTAGTCGGTTATCTTGATATTCCGGAAGCAGACAAGGAGTATCACGAGCTCACTGCAGAGCTGTTAAAGACCGTGACTGGTGTACATAATCTGGTGCTTGTATTCTGCGGCGAGGGATATCAGGTGGATTACTGGCAGTTTTCAAAGTAAGAAACAAAGCGGTAAATATAAATGGTAAAAGAGAATGGAGGTAGTTTATGGCAAAACTGTATGTCAATCCGGCAATGAAGCTCGGAAAAATCAACAAGGAGGTGTACGGAAACTTTTCCGAGCATCTGGGGCGCTGTATTTATGAAGGTCTTTATGTGGGAGAGGATTCTCCGATTCCGAACACAAAGGGAATGCGTAACGACGTAGTCAACGCCCTGCGGGAGATGAAGCTTCCGGTGCTGCGCTGGCCGGGCGGCTGCTTTGCGGACGAGTACCACTGGGAAGACGGAATTGGTCCGAAGGAGAGCCGGAAGAAGATGATTAACACGCACTGGGGCGGCGTTTTGGAGGACAACAGCTTCGGAACGCATGAGTTCATGGAGCTCTGCCGCCAGATTGGCTGTGAGACCTATGTGAATGCGAATGTCGGCAGCGGAACCGTGCGGGAGATGTCCGAGTGGGTGGAGTACATGACCTTTGACGGCGTATCCCCGATGGCGGATTTGCGCCGGAAGAACGGGGACGAGGAGCCGTTTACGGTGAATTACCTCGGCGTCGGCAATGAGAACTGGGGCTGCGGCGGCAATATGACACCGGAGCATTATGCAAACGAGTACCGTCGTTACCAGACCTATGTGCGTCACTATCCGAATGCAAAGGACCCGGAGAAGAAGCCGATTTACAAAATTGCCTGCGGACCGAATGCGGGTGATTATAACTGGACCGAGCAGGTGATGAAGATTGCGGGAAAGCATATGAATGGTCTGTCCCTGCACTATTATACGATTACCGACAACTGGTCGCATAAGGGCTCCGCAACGGAGTTTGACGTGCCGACCTATTACCGCACGCTTGGACGGGCTTCGTATATGGAGACGCTGCTTGACCGGCATTCCGCGATTATGGACCAGTATGACGAGGAAAAAAAGGTCGGGCTGATTGTGGACGAGTGGGGCACCTGGTTTGATTGTGAGCCGGGCACCAATCCGGGATTTTTGTACCAGCAGAATACGATGCGTGACGCTATGGTAGCGGCGCTGACGCTGAATATTTTCAATAAGCATTGCAGCCGCGTCAAGATGGCGAACATTGCGCAGCTTGTGAATGTCCTGCAGGCAGTTATCCTGACTGAAGGGGAGAAGATGCTTCTCACGCCGACCTACCATGTATTTAAGATGTATGCGCCGCACCAGGATGCACAGCTTCTGGACAGCCATATGGAAGCACAGTGGATTGGGAATGAGGACGGAAAGGTACGGAAGATATATGAGTCCGCGTCCGTCAATGAGGCAGGGGAGATTACGGTGACGTTAGCGAACCTTTCCGCAGATGAGGCAGAGGCAATGGAAATCGTACTTGTGGAGGGAAGCGCGGCTTCCGTGACAGGTGAGCTTCTGACCGGGGCGATTACGGCGTATAATACGTTTGAGTCTCCTGAGACGGTAAAGGCAGAGCAGTTTACCGGGGCAAAGGTGACGGAGCAGGGCGTTTCCCTGGAGCTTCCGCCGTGCAGCGTTATTTCTTTGTGTATCAAAATGAAGTAGTCTGAAGGTGAAAGGAGAGATTATGAAAAAGTTACGTTCTTATTTTTTCTTACTTGCAGCGGGAGCCGTTCTTTTTGCTGCCTGTAATACGAAAGAGACGGGAACAACGCCGACGGATTCCCCGGAAGCAACTATAACAGAGGGACCGACACAGGAGCCGGATGCGGATCCGACCAAGGAACCGACGAAGGAGCCGGGCGCGGAGCTGACGAAGGCGCCGGAGACGACGCCGACGAAGGAACCGACGAAGGAGCCGACCAAGGAACCGACCAAAGAACCGACCAAGGCACCGGAGACAACGCCGACCAAGGCACCGACAGCAGTACCGACGAAGGCACCGGAGTCAAACGAGCTTGTGTATGACTTTAACGCGCTTACCTATATTGGCTCCTATGGTACGAACTACGAGGTGAAGGCTGACGGTTCCATCCAGCTGCAGTATGAGGGACAGTACCAGGAGATTAAGCTGGCGCTTCCGAAGGATATTGATATGTCGTACTGCCATGAGGTAACGGTTAAGGCGGTCAGCGCCTATGCGCCGCTTTCCGTAAAGCTCTATGATGAAGCAGGGACGCAGGTGTTCGTGGAGTATAACTGCAAATCGGGTACCGTGACGGAGTTCCGTCTGACGCCGGATATTGCGGATACCGTAACCGGAATCGGACTGATGGCACTGGATGAGGTAGACGATTACAGCCAGTACAAGGTGACGGTTTACAGCATTACGTTCCATATGGACGACGACTATGCTTCGGCAGGACAGCCGACGCCTCCGCCGGTCGAGGAGACCTATTCCCCGATTGTGACGGACGGAACGAATCAGGAGCTGGAGGCAAAGTGGAAGGAGAAGTTTGCGGGCCTGACCTTAGCGGATACGTTAAAGAAGATTGGCTATGACGCGCCGGTAATGACGCAGCGTCTCGGTGCTGACCCTTACGCCATCGTATACGAGGGCAGGGTGTATCTGTATATGACCGGCGACGTCATAGAGTATGCGTCGGACGGCGTTACGGTGAAGAATAACAGCTATGGCAAAATCAATAAGCTGAACGTGATTTCTTCTGCTGACCTTGTGAACTGGACGGACCACGGAACGATTTATGCGGCAGGCAGAAAGGGCGCGGCAACCTGGGGGAACAATTCCTGGGCTCCGGCAGTCGCATACAAGGAAATCGACGGAAAGACAAAGTTCTTTGTTTACTTTGCAAACGGCGGCAACGGAATCGGCGTGCTGACAGCAGACAGTCCGACCGGACCGTTCACTGACCCGCTCGGGAAGGCTCTGATTTCCCGTTCCACGCCGAATTGTGCAAATGTAGACTGGCTGTTTGACCCGGCAGTTATGGTCGATGATGACGGCAACGCATACATTTACTTCGGAGGCGGTGTACCGGCAGGAAAGGTAGCAAATCCGGGAACAGGGCGTGTGGCAAAGCTCGGTGCGGATATGATCAGCATTGAAGGAACCCCGGTTTCCATGAATACGCCGTATCTGTTCGAGGACTCCGGTATCAACAAGATTAACGGGAAGTATTATTATTCTTATTGCTCCAACTGGCAGGTGCCGCAGGAGGCAACTGCAGAGCTGGGCTTCCGCAGCGCAGAAATCGTGTATATGACTTCAGATGATCCGATGGGGCCGTTTACGCTTGGCGGAGTTATCCTGAAGAACCCGGGCAATTATTTCGGGTGCTACGGCAACAACCATCACTGCCTCTTTGAGTTCAACGGAGACTGGTACATTACCTATCATACGCAGATTCTTGAAAAGGCGCTTGGCATCGAGGGCGGCTACCGCTGTACGCATATTTCGAAGCTGAACGTAAATAAGGATGGCTCGATTGATTTAATCCAGCGTACGGACCGGGAGTCCCTTGAGCAGGTAAAGAGCCTGAATCCGTATGAGAAGGTGGAAGCCGAAACAATGGCGACGATGGGCGGCCTGGATACGGTGCAGGAAGGCGCGGAAAGCAAGGAATGCGGCTCCGGTAATATGGCACTGACGGAGATTCATTCCGGTGACTGGCTTGCCTTGTACGGAGTTGACTTCGGCACGTCCGGTGCAGAGAAGTTCATGGCAGCCGTAAAGACACCGGCAGGAAAGACCGGCGCTATCCAGATCCGTCTGGACAGCTTAAACGGAGAGGTAGTCGGCTATCTTGATGTCGGAGAGGGTGCAGACGGAATGTATCACGAGGTAACGGTTGATTTGCTGAAAAAGGTGACCGGAGAACACAACCTGATTTTTGTATTCTACGGAGAGGATTATCAGGTAGACTACTGGCAGTTCAAGTAAAAGACAGGACTGTATCGTGAACGTACAGGAGGAAATTAAAGGGGTGGGAGTCTATTTTTAAGAAAAGAAAGGAAATCTTATGAGAAAACTGCGTTCTTATTTTGCAATGCTTTCTATGGCAGCTGTTTTACTTGCTGCCTGCGGTACAAAGCCGGCGGCAACGGGAACAACCGGGACGCCGGAGCCGACAAAGTCAGCGGAGTTAAGTATCACACCAGAACCGACAAAGGAACCTACAATGACGGCGGAGCCGACGAAGGAACCGACAGCAGAGCCGACCAAAGCGCCGACTGAGGCGCCGACAGCAACCACGGAGCCGACGAAGGAGCCTGAGAAGACGCCAGAGCCGACGAAGGAGCCGGAAGCAACGCCGGAGCCGACCAAGGCAGAGACGCCGACCAGGGAACCGGAGAAGCCGGAACTGACGGAGGCACCTGCGGCAACGGCAACCCCGAAGCCGACGGCTACTCCGGCTCCGACAAAGGCACCGGAGGGCGGGGCCCGGATTACCTATGACTTTAACGACCTTGCCTACCTCGGTTCCTATGGAACCGTATATGAGGTGAAGGCAGACGGCTCGATTGAATTGCAGTTTGAAGGACAGTATCAGGAAATCCAGCTGTCGCTTCCGGAAAGCATCGATATGTCCCAGTGTCATAAGGTAACCGTAAAGGCAGTAAGCTCCTACGCCCCGTTTTCCGTAAAGCTTTATGACAAAGGGGTAAAGCAGGTGTTTGTGGAATATTACTGCAAGAGCGACACGGTTACGGAGTTTACGCTTTCTCCGGATATTAAAGATACGGTGACCGGGATTGGTCTGATGGCATTGGATGAATCCGACGATTACAGTAAGTATAAGACAACCGTTTACAGCATCACATTCCATATGGATGCGGATTTTAAGCCATCTCCGACACCGACGCCGTTTGTCCCGGATTCGACGGATGGCGCAACGCTTTTAAACACCTACGGGAGCGAGTTCGGTCATATCGGGACCTGTATCAATTATTCCCAGCTGCAGAATCCTACGACGCTTGCGCAGCTCAAGGCCCAGTATAACAGCATTACACTGGAAAATGAAATGAAGCCGGATTCCGTGCTGCGTAACTGGTCGAAGACGCTGATTTCAGTGGACGAGGCGAAGGCGCTCGGCTATGTGATTCCGGACAGCTACAAGGAAAGTACGGTGCCGAAGCTGGAGTTTAACACGATTGATAACGTGCTCCGGATTTGTGCAAAGAACGGGCTGGGGCTCCGTGGACATACCCTTGTATGGCACTCCCAGACGCCGACGTGGTTTTTCCGGGAGGGGTATAGTGCTTCCGGCGCCTTTGTCAGTAAGTCGGTCATGGATGCGCGTCTGGAGTTTTATATTCGTACCGTGATGGGACATGTGTATGATAATGAGTACGGATCCGTCGTGTATTCCTGGGATGTCGTGAACGAGTATGTCCATGCGGTAGATTCTGGCTGGGAAGCAGTATACGGCAAGGAAGGACTGACGCCGTCCTTTGTAAAGAAGGCATATGAGATTGCGGACGAGGTGTTGCGCGATTATGGTATCCGCGACCAGGTTTCCCTGATTTTCAATGATTTCAATACCTACATGGACGCTGCAAAGATTAAGTCCGTAGTGAAGTTTATCAATTCAGAGAAACCGCTTTGCGACGGTATCGGTATGCAGGCGCACCTGTCCACGAGCTATCCGTCTACCATCCTGTTTAAAGCTACGCTCCAGGACTTCTTGAACGAGGGCTGGGAGGTACAGATTACGGAGATGGATATCGGGAACAGCGGAGAGGCTGCACAGGCGCTATATGTATACGAACTGATGAAGTATATCCTGGATATCAAAAAGGACGGCGGAAAGATTACCGGAATTACCTACTGGGGTCTTTCGGATGATGCGTCATGGAGAAAGGGAGAAAAGCCGTTGCTGTTCTCTACGCTGACGAAGCCGAAGCAGTCCTATTATCAGGCGCTGCAGGCCTATGTGGATGCCGGGTTTCAGGTAGAAAAATAAGAGAAATAAAATTTTTTACAGCGGAAATACTACCTCTGGGAAGCATTACATTCAATTCCGGTATTTGTTTCAGGAGGACACAGTATGGAAGTTAATTTGACAGAGGCAGAGTATGCATTGGTAAAGGAAGAGCTGGAAAGCAGAAAGGTGTTCATTTCCAAGGAACGGGCGGCAATGCTGGCAGACGGGCATATTGATTCCCAGACATTTGTTTATGAAATGGAAGTAATCATGGGACAGATTAAGGCTGCCGCAGAAGCCTCCCGGAACGGAACAAAGGCTGTCTTGACAGAAAGTGCAGTCCGTTTTTTGCGGATGAGCGGCTATACAGTTTCTCCGGTCAGTGCCGTAGAGTATCAGGTAGAATGGTAGGCGGCAAAAGAAGTGCTTTACAAATGCCTGTTGATGTGCTAAAATTGGAACGTCAAAAATCAAAAGAGAAGCAGAGTAGGAATTTGCGCGTTAAGTGTCTGTCGGACGGGGAGTTGCCGGTGGAACGAAAAGAGAAATCTTGCGGTGCAAATTCCGCATCCCGCTGCTACAAATAGGTTTCCCCTATTGTTGTAGCTATTTGCAAGGGACGGCATGGGAGCCGCCGCGCTTGATGCGGCGCTCTCCATGTGGTGTTCTTTTCTGCGATTGCGACGAATACAACGAAAGGGGATTTTTTTATGCGTTTAAAAGAATCTGCAAAGGAATTTGGAAGTTTAAAGTCACTGGTTGCTATGGCAATGCTGTTAGCGCTTCGGCTGGCGCTTGGGTTTGTGACGACGATTCAGGTGACGGAGAACTTGAAAATCGGGTTTACGATTTTTCCGACAACGGTTGCTTGTATGCTGTTCGGACCGGTGGCGGGCGCAGTCATGGGAGGGACAGCAGACATTCTCGGTCTTATGCTGAAGCCGACAGGCCCGTTTTTCCCGGGCTATACCCTGGACTCCATGGTAGCAGGCTTTATCTACGGCTACAGCTTTTATAAGAGGGAAAAGCTGACGGCAGTACGGGTGGCACTGACGCTCGCAACGGTAACAGTGTTGGTGAATCTTTGTATGACAACAAGCTGGATCTGTATCCAGTACGGTGTAAAGGATTTCAGCCTGTTTTTCAGCGACAGCGCCGCGGCATGGCAGAGCTTTTTTGCAAAGTTCCGGGCGATTTTCGGGGGAAGGGCAATTAAGAATGCCTGTCTGTATCCGGTGAATACAATAGGCGTTTATTTTCTTCTGAATGCAGTACGCCGTGTACCGGTGCTGCGGGAGTATATGAAGCGGGGCGGAACAAGGGCATGAAGTATGAAGAAGCGTTAGACTATATTCACGGACTTTACTGGCGGGGAAAGAAGAGCGGTCTGGAAAAGACAAGGGAGCTTTCAGCGCTCTGCGGGAATCCTGAAAGGGAGCTGCAATTTGTACATATTGCAGGGACAAACGGAAAAGGGAGCTGTGCCGCAATGCTGGCCTCTGTCTGCCAGAGCGCGGGCTTAAAGACAGGACTGTATACCTCACCGTATATTGTCCGCTACAATGAGCGGATTCAGGTGGACGGGGAGGAAATACCGGATGAGCGTCTGGCGGCGCTGACCAAGGAGCTTTCGCAGGCGGCGGAGTCGATGGAGACACCGCCGAGTGAGTTTGAGTTCGGGACGGTGTTAGCGTTTCTTTACTTCCGGGAATGTCATTGCGATATTGTTATTCTGGAAACAGGGCTCGGAGGGACGTTTGACTCGACGAATGTAATCAGCAGGCCGTTGCTCTGTATCATAACCGCGCTCGGCTTTGACCATACCGGACAGCTTGGCAGTACGATGCGGGAAATTGCGCAGGCAAAGGCAGGAATTATAAAAAAAGGAACCACGGTTTTGTTTTACGGGGAAAATGCAGAGGGGGAGGAGGTGCTGCGGGAGCGCTGTAAGGAGCTTTCGGTGCCTCTTTTTCTGCCGGATTTTAGTGAAATCGTACCGGAGCGGCAGGGGAGGTTGTCCTTATCCGGCAGGGATGCGGAGGAGAGCTGCCAGTGCTTTTCTTACCGGCAGTGGAGGCATGTGACGTTAGCGTTGCCAGGGCTGTACCAGCAGAAGAATGCGGCGCTTGTCCTTCTGGCAGTGGAGCAGCTTTGCCAGAAGGGGCTCTCTCTTCCGGAGGAGGCAGTGCGGAATGGACTTCAAACGGTGCGCTGGCAGGCAAGGCTCGAGGCGGTAAGCGACAGGCCGCTGCTTCTGGTGGACGGCTCCCACAATCCGCAGGGGATGAAGGCAACGGTGGAAAGCCTGCACCACTATTTTCCGGGAAGGAAGCTGCAGTTTATTTTCGGAGTTATGGCGGATAAGGAGGTAGAAGCTATTGCATCCATTTTTCTTCCGTATGCCCAAAAGGTCTATGTGACGGCGCCCGCGATGTCTCGCGCCATGAAAGCGGAGGAGTTGCTTACGCTCTGTGAAAGGCTTTCGGGAGAGACTGGGCGTCCGGAGCTTGTGCTTTGTCCTACGACGGAGGAGGCGCTGAAAGAAGCGCTGGACGAAGAGGAGGACGAAGTGATTGCTGCGGTCGGTTCCCTGTATCTTGCCGGGGAAATAAAGAAAAGGCTGCAACATGGGGCGCAGCCTTTTTAAAGCAAACATTTTGACTGGAATTTTGAACCGTGAAAAAGGACGGAGGCAGGCAGAAGGTCAGTCTGCCTCCGGTTCAAATACGGAGATGGTATCTGTACTGATATCGTAGCAATAGCAGATGGTTTCTGCAAAGTCGGTAAAAAACAGATAGTGGAATACCGTGTTCAGATTTTTATAATCGCCCTCCATCAGCGTAGTCTCTGTTTTGGTGGAGATATCGTAGCGGCAGAGGCGGTTGTGTTTGCCGTTGTCAACCTGATAGAACAGCGTCCTGCC
Organism: uncultured Lachnospiraceae bacterium; assembly: GCA_910579465.1. GTDB lineage: Bacteria > Bacillota > Clostridia > Lachnospirales > Lachnospiraceae > SIG307. Next base: position 362,258 of record CAJTUB010000003.1, read on the forward strand.
GTCGGTGGACAGATTGTAGGAGCAGAGCCTTTCATTGGTAATCAGGGTTGCCGTGTCGCTTGTATAAGGCAGATGGAACAGCGCATAGTTGTGCTTCTGTGAGAGAAAATAAATGCCCGTACCGGCAGCGACCGGAAGGTAGCAGTCGATGTCTGCAACGCGGGAGGCAGTCCCGGTTTCCGGCCGGTAGGTATAAAGGAAGTGGTCCTTTGTGACGCCGGAGTAATAAAGCAGGCCGCCGTAGTAACAGACCGGAGTAATATGGTCGGTGGTGATAAGCGAGGCATCGGTTCCTTTTTTATTCACCGGAAGCGCATACAGGTCAAAGGAGCCGTCCTCTCCGTGTGCCTGGTAGAAGAGCTGGTTTCCGGCAAGCAGCACGGTCCCGCAGCTGTTCTGGTAAAGACGCTTTAATGCGTCTTTTTTTAAATTATAGCGGTAAATCCCGGCGCCCGAGATATCAAATACGGAGCTGCCCGGAGTGTTCTTGCGGTAATTCGTTCTGGAATAGTATAAAATGTCCGAGGAAGAATCCAGATTGAGATATTCTACGGAGTCATTGCCGATTCGGGTAACATTTTCTAAGGAACTGTCCATGCGGTACAGACGGAAATTGTCTGAGAGGTTCGCAAAGTAAATATAAGTATCGTCCTGCACAAAAAGACCGCGGTTATAAAGATTCCCGGGGGTATTCCCGGCATAGTCAGAAGGGTTTTCCGGCAGGCGGGAGCTGATTTTACTTAATAAAACAAGAATAGCAATCAGCGAGATTACAATAATAAAAATCAGGATGGATTTTATTTTCCGGTTCATAAAAAACTCCTTTATTCTGTGATAATTTTATTTTAGCATGATGTAGAAGAATGTCAAGAAATACATTGCATTTTTCAGGGCAACAAAGTATAATCAGTTTGATACCTTTGCCAGCCGAAGGTAGGAAAGGAGAAGCAGGATGAAGGATTTGGTGCAGTGCAGAAAGGAAATCGACGAAATCGACCGGAAAATTACCGCGCTGTTTGAGGAACGGATGGAAGTGGCAGCAGAGGTTGCAGAATATAAAAGAACGATAGGAAAGAAGGTATTCGATAAAGAGCGGGAGGAGCAGAAGCTTGCAGCCATTGAGGGAATGGCTTCCAATGTTTATTTTGCAAGAGGGCTGCGGGAGTTGTTTACACAGATTATGTCGCTGAGCCGGAAGTACCAGTATACGATGTTAGCAGAGGAAGGACAGAGCGGTTTTTCAGTCATAGAAGCGTTAAGCTGTGGCAGAGGGGAAGCTGCCGCTTACTTCGGGGAGCCGGGCTCCTATACGGAGCAGGCACTGCTGCAGTCTCTCGGGGAAGCGTGTGAGCGGGTTTCCTGTAAGAGCTTTGCGGCAGTCGTGGAAGCGGTCGAAAACGGGACGGCAAAGTACGGTGTGGTTCCGATTGAGAATACGACCACAGGCGATATTTCGGATTTGTATGATTTACTGGCAGTACATCCGGTCTATCCGGTAGCAGAGCAGGTCATTAAGATTGAACATATGCTGGCGGCGCCGTCAGGGGCAACGGAGGAAGGAATTAAGGAGGTATATTCCCATCCGCAGGCGCTGATGCAGTGCAGCGGCTATTTTGAGCAGCATCCGGGGCTGATGCAGAGGGCATGCTCCAGTACATCGGGCTGTGCGATGGAGGTGGCAGAGTCGGGGGACAGGACAAAGGCGGCGATTGCCTCCGAGCAGGCAGCAAAGCGGTATGGCCTGACGATACTCCGGCGCGGCCTGAACAATGAAAACATTAATTCCACGCGCTTCCTTGTGCTCTCTAAGGAGGCTGTGTTTACAGAGACGGCAGATAAGGTCAGTATCTGTTTTGAAATTATGCATGAGGCAGGCTCGTTGTACCGGATTTTAAGCCATCTGATTTATAACAACCTGAACATGACGAAAATCGAGTCCAGACCGATTCAGGGGAAGCAGTTTGAGTACCGGTTCTTTATTGATTTTGACGGAAGGCTTTCCGACCCGGCGGTGCAAAATGCACTGACGGGAATCAGAGAGGAGGCCTCCCGCCTGAAGGTGCTTGGCTGCTATAAAGCATTTGTATAAATCAATATTTTTTAAAGGAATCATCACAAATTAGACAAACTTTGCAGGTAAACTAAATTACAGATAGGAAAGAACCGGCTGACAGGAGGTTTGTCATGGAAAAGAAGAAAAAAAGTTTTTGGAAGAAAACAGCGCTCGTACTGTTTGGCGGTCTGCTCTGCGGCGGAGTGGCAGCGGGTACCTTAACGGCGTATTCTTATGTGCAGTACCATAAAGAGGAGAAGGCGGAGGAGGTTTCGCAGAATCCGGAAGGAAAGCCGCTTTCCGGACAGCAGGGGAATGGTACGCCGCAGTATACGTCGGATAAGGATGCAGAGACGCGGGTTTCCTCGGTCTATGATGTTTCGGTTGTCTGGGATAATGTCATACCGTCGATTGTGGAAATACAGACAAGGAGCGTGCAGTCCTACCGCTTTTTCGGACGCGATTATGAGCAGGAACGGAGCGGCAGCGGCTCAGGTGTGATTATTGCACAGGCGGAGGAGCTTTTGATTGCCACGAACAATCATGTGGTGGACGGTGCAACCGCCATTGAGGTTACTTTTGTAGACGGAACGAAGACAGTGGCAGAGGTCAGGGGCTGTGACGCAGAGGAGGACATTGCGGTGCTTGCCGTGGATTTTGCCGACCTGTCGGAAGAGACGATAAAGAATATCAGGGTTGCGACAATCGGGGACTCAAAGGAGCTTTCCTGCGGGGACATGGTAATTGCAATCGGGAATGCGGCAGGAAAGGGACAGTCGCTTACCGTAGGCTATATCAGTGCGGTGGATCGTGAAGTGGAGATTGAGGGCGTTAAGATGAAGCTCATCCAGACAGATGCTGCAATCAATCCGGGAAACAGCGGCGGCGCGCTTTTGGATGCGAGCGGTGCATTAATCGGAATCAATAATGCAAAGCTGGTCGCAAGCGATGTGGAGGGCATCGGGTATGCCATACCGATTTCGGAAGCGGTTTCGGTCATTAACCGGATGCTGAACCGGGAAGAAATTGCTTATGAGGATTCTGCTTTTCTCGGAATTGACGGACAGGACGTGACGGAAAATCTTTCGGAGGTTTTAAACATTCCGATAGGGATTTATATTTCGAACGTCGAGAAGGATTCTCCGGCAGAAAAGGCAGGGATTCCGTTATATTCGGTTATTACAGGGGTAAACGGCATTACGGTAAAGACGGAGGAGCAGCTAAAGGAGACCTTAGCCTATATCCGCGGCGGCTCAGAGGGTACGGTGACCGTGCAGGAGCGCGTACGGGGAGAATATGTGGAAAGAGAGTATCAGGTTGTGTTCGGTGTGCGCGGGAAGTAAGCGTTATAGGTCGAAACGGAAGGAAGAGGTGATTCCGGTATCGTGGAAGCGGCGGTTCCGGAATCACCTTTTTGTGCGTCAGGACACAAGGGCATATAAAAATGCGGAAATTGGAACTACATAGACATCGATTGTAATGGCATGCGAGGAGGAACAAAATAATGCACTTTGTGACAGCAAAAGGAATTTTATCGTCAAAGAATGGTATGAACTTATACCGTGGCTGCTCCCACGGGTGTATTTATTGCGATTCCAGAAGCAGCTGCTACCATATGGAGCACGCGTTTGAGGATATTGAAGTCAAGGAAAATGCGATTGATTTATTAGAGCATGCTCTCAGGCACAAACGGAAAAAATGCATGATAGGAACAGGCTCCATGACAGACCCCTATATCCCGCTAGAGATGGAAATCGGGAATGTCCGGAAAGCACTTTCCCTGATTTATGAATATGGCTTCGGGTTTACCGTTATCACAAAGTCAGACCGCATCCTGCGGGATTTAGACCTTTTGCAGAAAATAAATGAAAAGACAAAATGTGTTGTGCAGATGACATTAACTACCTATGATGAGGAGCTGTGCAGAAAAATTGAACCGAACGTGAGCACGACAAGGGAACGCTTCGAGGTTCTGAAGGAGATGCATAAGGCGGGAATCCCTACGGTTGTGTGGCTGTCTCCGATTCTGCCGTTTATCAACGATACGGAGGAGAACATAGCCGGTATTTTAGAGCTTTGCATGGAAGCAAAGGTGTATGGGATTCTCTGTTTTGGCATGGGGCTGACGCTCCGGGAAGGAAACAGGGAATATTTTTATGAACAGTTAGAGCGCCTGTTTCCCCAGATGAAAGAAAAATATATCCGCACCTTCGGAAATCAGTATGTGGTGGAAAGTCCGGACAGCAGACGTTTGATGAAGTTATTTTACCAGAAGTGCAGCAAGGGCGGAATTGTCCATAACAATGAGCAGATATTCCAATATCTGCATACCTTTGAGGAAAAAGAGATGCCTGGGCAATTAAGTCTCTGGAATCTGGAATAAGAATTTCTTTATATAATAAATAAATTAGGCTTCAAATTAATCATTGAATCTCTGCCGGGAATGTGGTAAAATGTTCTCAAAGACAAAGATAAAGGAGGTATTTGTTTTGGGAATGATGGAAAGACCGGTGGTCAGTAAGCTTGCTGACGGCGGAAAGTATTGGGAGCATGAGTATGAGAAGTTTTATTTAAAGGTGTATGTGCCGGCGACGAAGATTGACGGGCAGGTGAACAATTATACGTTCCGGGCGCCTCTGTTGTTGGTGTTTGAAGAGACCAGAAAGAGCATGGACGAGGCGATTGCATTTGCTAATGAGAGTGGTCTGGCGGAGATTGCGTCTTCTGTGGACAGCAGTGTACTGTTTGTGTATCCGACCTGTGAGGGTGGCTGGGCAAATGCAACCGAAGAGCTGTACGCTTCCCTGATTGCGGAAGTGAAGATGGATCCGCGCTATGAGGACGGTATCGTGGAGCAGATTGATTTCTTTAAACAGGAGTTCAAGGGCTTTTTTATCCGTGGTGCGATTTTCAGGGCGGATATTTATAGCTTCGGTGCATCTGCGGATTATGTGGCAAAGCACTTATTAAAGACGCTGCAGGGCGAGTATTTGTGGGGACCGGGCGAGATTACCCCGGCGATGTGTTCGATGGAAGGGCTTTCGGTGGTGCCGGCCGTGGAGCGTACGGATATTGGTATCTTAAGCGTAGGAAATTCGGCGGAGGTAAACGCCGCGTTCCAGGGTTGTAAGAATCTTCTGGTAAAGGATGAGGCAGATTATAAGGCTGACTTTAAGTCCTTTGTCCGCAAGTTTAAGATGTGGTGCGGCAATATGGAAATCGAGCCGGATTTCGAGGCACTGGATATGACCGAGGAAGCGGGCTGCGTGCTTGTAAAGACCTCGCCGGATAACCGCGGCGCGTTTAAGGATACGAAGGAGCATAAGGTAGGCTACTTTGCGTATTACAATAATGGCCTGTTTGAGAAGGGACCGGTCCCGCTCCTGATGGGCTTCCATGGCGGCGGAGATACCTCGATGTACTTAACCTTTGTATCAGGCTGGTATGAGATTGCCCATCGGTACGGCTTCCTGTTTGTTTCCCTTGAGAATCACCAGAACGTAACCGCAACGGAGGTCATGGAGGTAATTGCAGACCTGAAGAAGCGCTATCCTGTTGATGGGCATCGTATTTATGCTACGGGATTTTCCATGGGCAGCGGTAAGACCTGGGATATGTTCCAAGAGTATCCGGAGGTTTTTGCAGGAATTGCCCCGGCAAGCGCATTGTTTCCAATCAGGAACAACCCGTTCGGCAAGTCCGTGGGAGACGGCGGCTTAAATATGTCGGTTCCGGTGCCGCTGTTCTATTCGGGCGGTGAACTGTCCCATCTGCCGGAGCTGCCGTTCCAGGCGGAGTCCTGCGTTGACCGGGTACAGTATGCGGCGAAGGTCAACAAATGTAAGGTGAAGTTTGATATCTCCTACGCCGATAAGGACAAATGGGCAGACCCGGTCTGGGGGATTTCCGGTGACCGTGTCGAGAAGGTACATGACGATTCCAGAGGAAGCGACCTGACGATTCATTATTTTGACAGCGAGGACGGCGTATGCCGTACTGCATTTGCCAGCGTCAGCGGTCAGGTACACGAGTGCCGGCATCATACGAATGAGAATGCGTGGAAGTTTATTTCGCAGTTTACGAGATAGGGGAAGCCTTGGACCGCTGTCAGAATGGAAGAGGTAGTCTAAAATATGGAAACGCAGGAAAAAAGCGGTTGACTTATCCACGAAAATGTGTTATATATAAAGCATAAGCAGGATAGTGGATAGGAAGCAGGACCGGGAGTTAAAAAATAAATTTATGAGGAATTGTTTGATAATTTTAAGTTTAAAAGAATCCGGTTGCAAATGGTCTATTTGCAGCCGGTTTTTTTATAAGATGGTGAGGGAGGAATAAAAGTGAAGCATACAATAGTAAGAGGGATGAAAAAACTTCTGTCGGGATTTACAGTGACGGCATTGCTTATAACGACGGGGACTGTTATGCCGGTATCAGCCGCGGATGCTTCCGGAAGGGAGTCCGCAGTCTGCGGGGAAGAACAGTCCAGGCAGAATGAGATAGAAGCAATATTTGAAGAGCTGAATGAGCGTGCGTCAAGAGAGGTACATTGTAAGGCTCTTGAACTGGACGGGATTGCCCTGTCCGGAACCGGGCAGGAGCGCAAAGCCGCTGCTCCGTCAGAAGGAGAGCTGGAACTACGTCTGGAGGCACTGGGCGTAAAGAAGATAAATCCGGAGAAGCCGGAGGATTTAGCGTTACTGTATGAACTGACGTCAGCCTTTGGAAATGCGGATGTATTAAGAAGCGGACCGACCGATACCGCGCCGGATTTTGCATCTCTGGCAAAAGCTTTTACCATATACGTTTATGATGGTACGTATTCTTACAAGGGAGAAAGCCATATTTATCGTTACATTCGTGTCATAGATAATAAGAAACATGGAGGTTTAACTAGGAATGCAGAGTATAATGCTGTTGAAAAAAATATTTTACCGTCTGTAATGGGGAGTGTCCTGTCGTATAACTTCGGATTTGTTTTTTTCCATTTTCTTGGGAAAATTCCACATGGACTTGTGGCAGACTGGACGTTAGGCAGTTTATTTAGTGTACTTGAGGGAGTAAATAGCGCAAGTGATGCCATAGTATGTGGGGACAAAGATTTGTATCGTATTTACTGTACCTCGGTGACAGAAATGGTGTACTATTTTTATTACGATGCTCCTGTCTGGAGCTTTATTGGTACGTCGGCAAGTGCCGCGTTTACGCATACGAATTTTTTTGCCGGGAATGTAAATGGTGTTCCGGTGCATGACATAGAGGGACCTGTCAACTGGACCAGCACATCGGGCGGTGTCTGGTATGATTATGTGGAGGCGTATGCAGACAGTAAGTCGTATCATCCTGGATACTGCCGGATTGATGAATTAGGGACATGCGAATTAAAGGGGTATAAGAATAGGACTAAGGATGTTTCTCCTAAATTTGCCGCGCTTCCGGGAGATATCTAAATAGTATAGTTTGAAAATATGGAGGGAACAGGGGATGAAAAAGAGAGTTAAGAAAATAATAATAGCTACGCTACTTCTCCTTTTTGCAGTATGCCTGGTGTATCACTTTCCGGTAAAAAAGAAGCTCCGGGTAACGGTATGCACGATAGAGGGAGAGACAGCAGAGGTAGTGTTTGATATCTGGTTCCAAAGGAGCCTGATTTACCCGACCGTAATGAATGGTAAGGTTACCTTTGGCGGCAGGGAGTATGAGAATGTTTTTGGGGATGGGGCGAGTTTTTCCGAAAAAATACATGCGAAGATGGAAGATTGGGGAGGGGTGCGGTCGAGCTTCTTTCAACTAAACAGTAATGATTTCAATGAGAGGGCTGAGAACATGATTTGGTTTAATTCCTCCGATAAGGGGGTCAGGAAGCAGTTTGATGCGTTTTTCTTTATTGTAATCAAAGGCTCCACACTCGTAGAATACTACGGTCCCGCCGAAACGGCAGAGGAGGCGGAAAAAGTCAGGGCGCATGTGTACCAGCTTCCGCAGGAGTGAGAAGAGTTAGAAAACGAAAGCGATTTGTATCACCTGATTAGGGATTGGAGGGAACAGGGGATGAAAAAGAGAGTTAAGAAAATAGTAATAGCTACGCTGCTTCTCCTTTTTGCAGTATGTCTGGTGTATCATTTCCCGGTAAAAAAGAAGCTCCGGGTAACGGTATGTACAGTGGAGGGTGAGACAGCAGAGGTAGTGTTTGATGTCTGGTTCCAAAGAATCCTGATTTATCCGACTGTAATGAATGGCACGATTACCTTTGATGGAAGGGAATACGAGAAGGTTCCTGTGGGCTGGGGGAGCATTTTCGAAAGAATACGTCGGAAGTTAGATAACTGGGGAGCTGTGGATGGAGGTCTTTTTTGTCTGAAAAGCAATGATATCATGGAAAGGGCAGGGAATCTGGTAGATTTTAATTCACCTGATAAGGGGATTGGAAAACAGTTTAAAGCTTTTTCATTTACTGTAATTAAAGGCTCCACACTCGTAGAATACTATGGACCTGCCGAAACGGCGGAGGAGGCAGAAAAAATCAGAGCGCATGTGTACCAGCTTCCGCAGGAAAGAGAGGAGGACTAGAAAAGAAAGCGGCAGGTGGCAAAGCTATAAAATCATGTTTGCCTGTGTGGCTGACAAATTGTAAAGGGGGTGGTCAGGAGAGATTTGTTTCCATAGGCAAGGGCGTTTTTTCCTGGCAGAAGAAAAAAAGTATCACATACGGCAGTTAAAAAAGGAGGAATAACTTATGAAGAAGGTGTTTATGTTACAGGCAGTCTTAGTTCTTGCGCTTATTCTTTTCAGACCATCCGAAGCAGAGGCATCGGTAATAGCGCTGGAGAACGGAATGTGGGTGGAAGAAAGCGAAGCAGTTCTTTACGAGGTCCCGAAGGGGACTGATGGAATCAATCTGGTGGCTGAAAATGGTTCAGCATATTCGGAGTATGATTTTGAAAAGCAGTTCAGCTTTTATTCGAAGGACGCTAAAGGGAATGATTTGAAAATATTTACGATAGCAGTGACGGGAACCGTATATTTCTATGAAAACGGGAAGGTTCATTTGTTTCGTTGCGGTTCAAGGGTAGTAGATGTCATAAGAAGGCAATATGAAATTACAAAGTACGATCCAAAAATTGAGAATACGGATGGTTCCTATTCGTCAGGTCTGGTTCTGTTTGTCACATATGACGACGTATATCCTAGCGGAGACTTTGCTGTGAAAGTGTATTTTATGTCGGGCTCTAATCAGATTTATGGCGACTTGACGGTTGTACGATTAAGGGGCGAAGAATGGTAAAGATAGAAAGAGTGTATGATACTCTTCGGACAGAATAAAAAACCGGACAAGAAACTACTGGATTTTTTCGATTCGCAGGTGTATAATTAAACTATCATTGATTAATACGGAGGATAGTAGTATGGCTGAGATTTTAGTAGAGACATCTGCCCGTCATATTCATGTCACCAGGGAGCATCTGGAAATTTTATTTGGTAAGGGGGCTACACTTACCAAGAAGAAGGACCTTTCCCAGCCGGGACAGTATGCCTGTGAAGAGAGAGTTACGATTGTAGGACCGAAGAAGTCCCTTGCCAATGTTTCGATTCTTGGACCGGAGCGCTCGGCAACCCAGGTAGAGCTTTCTGCGACAGATGCACGTTCCATCGGGGTACCGGTTGTAGTAAGAGAGAGCGGAGATATTGCAGGCTCTGCGGGCTGTAAGGTCGTGGGACCTTGCGGTGAGATTGAGATTTCCGAAGGCGTGATTGTAGCAAAGCGCCATATCCATATGATTCCGGAGACGGCAGAAAAGCTTGGTCTGAAGAATAAAGATGTGGTATGGGTAAAGATGGAGACCAACGGCAGAAAGGCAGTGCTCGGGGATGTTGTGGTCCGTGTCAGCGAAAAGTTTGCCGACGCGATGCATATCGATACGGATGAGTCCAATGCAATCGGAGCAGGACCGAATCTGATGGGTGAGATTGTAAAAGAATTATAGTCATTAGTGAATGCAGAGAGGGACTTTTGTCGGAAAAAGCGGCAAAAGTTCTCTTTTTTGCATATATCTTCTTGCAAGAAAGACAAATTTGTTATATAATCATAAGTGAGAAATAAAGGAAATATTTCAATATTCGGGGAAGTCGAAAAGGCAGAAGGAGGTTTTTATGGATTACAAAAAGATGTATGAGGATTGGCGTAATAATCCGTATTTTGATGAAGCAACGAAGGATGAATTAAAGGCAATCGAGGGGAATGAAGCGGAAATCAAAGACCGTTTCTATCGAGAGCTGGAGTTTGGTACAGCAGGACTCCGCGGTATTATCGGGGCGGGAACAAACCGTATGAATTATTACACGGTACGAAAGGCGACACAGGGACTGGCAAACTTTATTATTGATGAGGGGGGAGCCAGCCGTGGCGTTGCTATTGCATATGACTCCAGAAATATGTCGCCGGAGTTTTCCGAGGCGGCAGCACTCTGCCTTTGTGCAAACGGAATCAGGACGTATTTGTTTGAATCGCTGCGGCCGACGCCGGAGCTTTCTTTTGCGGTGCGTGAGCTTGGCTGCATTGCCGGAATTGTGGTGACGGCAAGTCATAATCCGGCAGAGTATAACGGCTATAAGGTATACTGGGAGGACGGAGCCCAGATTACGTTTCCGAAGGACAAGGAAATTATTGCAGAGGTAAACGCGGTGACCGATTACCGTGCCGTAAAGACGATGGGGCGTTCCGAGGCGGAGGCAAGAGGGCTGTTAAAAGTAATCGGCAAAGAGATTGACGATAAGTATGTTGCAGCTTTAAAGCGCCAGATTATCCATCCGGATATTATCCGCGAGCAGGGAAAGGAATTAAAGATTGTATATACGCCGTTGCATGGCACGGGAAATGTTCCGGTGCAGCGTGTATTGAAGGAGCTTGGATTTGAGAATGTATATGTTGTTCCGGAGCAGGAGCAGCCGGATGGGAATTTCCCTACCGTAAGCTATCCGAATCCGGAGGATGAGAAAGCGTTTGCACTGGCGCTTGCCCTTGCAAAGAAGGTGGATGCAGATGTCATTATGGCAACGGACCCGGATGCTGACCGTCTCGGCGTATACGCAAAGGACTCCAGGACCGGGGAGTATATGTCCTTTACCGGTAATATGTCCGGTATCCTGATTTGTGAGTATCTGATGAGCCAGCGTAAGGAGCTTGGCAGGATTGCGGACGACGGTGCAATTATTAAGACGATTGTTACGACCAATATGACCGATAAGGTAGCACAGGAATACGGTGTGAAGCTGATTGAGGTGCTGACCGGCTTTAAGTACATAGGCGAGCAGATTAAGCTGTTTGAACAGACCGGAAAGGGGCATTATGAGTTCGGCTTTGAGGAAAGCTATGGATGCCTTGTAGGTACGCATGCAAGAGATAAGGATGCGGTCGTAGCGGTGATGATGCTTTGCGAGGCTGCCGCATATTACAGAAAGCAGGGTCTGACGCTTTGGGATCAGATGCAGAATATTTACCAGAAGTATGGATATTTTAAGGAAGGTCTGCAGACAATGACCTTAAAAGGTGCAGACGGTGTAGAAAAGATTCAGGCTATGATGGACGGCTTCCGTGCGAACCCGCCGAAGAATCTCGGCAGCTATCAGGTACTTTCCTTCCGGGACTATGAGAAGGATACCGTAACAAAGCTTACGGACGGTACGGTAACGCCGACCGGTCTTCCGAAGTCTAACGTACTATACTTTGATTTGAACGATGATGCATGGGTCTGTGTCCGCCCGTCCGGAACGGAGCCGAAAATCAAGTTCTATATCGGTGTCAATGGCAGTGATGCGGCAGATGCCGATGCAAAGTTAAAGGAACTGACCGACGCGTTGATGGCATTGGCATAAAGGCGGAGCTGTTTAAAACAACAGAAACGGAAAGAACGGGACTGTACTGCACGGAAGAACTGGTGTAGGCGGTCCCGTTTTCTGATTCATGGGAAAGCGCCTCTGATTTTGTTATGGAAAGGATAGCAGGATGAAGATTATTGTGATTACAGGAGCGTCTTCGGGTATCGGTGCCGAGTTTGCAAGACAGTTAGACAGGAAGGTTTCTGACGTGGAAGAGTTCTGGCTGACCGCCAGACGGAAGGGACGGATGGAGAAGCTTGCAAAGGAATTAAAGCATCCGGTGCGGATTTTTGCGGAGGATATCAGGAATCAGTCGTTCTATGAGGAACTGGAGCATCAGCTTAAAATCAACGAGGCGGATGTAAAGATGCTAATTAACTGTGCCGGATACGGCATTGTCGGGTCAGTGGAGAACCGCTCCAAGGAAGAACTCCTCGGGATTGTGGATGTGAACTGTAAGGCCCTGACGGCAGTTACGATGCTCTGCCTGCCGTATATGAGAAGGAATGCGAGAATCGTCCAGATGGCAAGCAGCGCGGCCTATTTGCCGCAGCCCGGCTTTGCAGTTTATGCAGCAAGCAAGTCCTATGTACTTTCTTTTTCGAGGGCACTTTCCGAGGAGTTAAGAAAACGCGGGATTTTTGTAACCGCTGTTTGTCCGGGGCCTGTAGATACAGAGTTTTTTAAACGGGCAGAGCAGTACGGCGCCACCTATGGGTTTAAGAAATATTTCAGAATGCATGCAAGGGATGTTGTAGAAAAAGCCATCCGCGCAGCAGGACGGAAGCAGCCTGTCGTAACCCCGGGAATTGCGATGAAGGGCTTTCTGGTGCTGACAAAGCTGGTTCCGCATGAGATATTGCTGCGCGTGATGCGGCATCTGAAATAACGCTACTCCAGATCGATGACCTTTGTTTTGGAGCCTCCCTTTCCTGCTCCTTTAATCAGGCTGAATGCGCCCAGTGCGGCAAAGATAAGTCCCAGTATGATATCGCGCATGGAGGCGGCCAGATATTTGCTGTCCTGGAACAGCAGGGAAAATATCTCCGGAAGGTCTCCGATTGCAATGCCTTCTTTCATCAGTGTAATGCTTTGTGAGAAGATAGTGCCGAACAATACGCCGAAGATAACGGCAAAGGCAAGAATGATACTCTTGACAATTCCATTTTTGCCATGAAGCAGGGTATAGCCTCTTTCTGCAAGCCAGCCGATGACAAATCCGATGATGGAAGCGACGTAGCCGATAAGCAGGACGAGTCCCCAAAGGATTCCGCCCAGTGTGGCGCCTATGATGGCACCCAGAAATCCGCCAAGGTAAGTGCCGGTTCCGATGTCAGCGTTGTTTGCTTCGATATTCTGGCAGACCGTTTCACTGCACTCTACATGCAGATGATAGGCTGTCCCGTTAATCAGCTTCCAGCAGCCGCCCGTGAGGCTTCTGCCGCAGACAGGGCAGATATTGGCATCCGAGGCGGAATACTGCTCTAAAAGCGGGAAAAACCAATGAATGAAATTGTCAATCGTCTGAAGCTGGTTTATGCTGCTGTAGAAAAAGACAATGCTGATTCTTTCCGGGAAGAAAGAGAAATCCCGCAAGGAATATTCCTGAAAAACATTGTTCTGCCGGAGATAGGTTTCCAGCTCGCGCTGCTTTGCAGGCTCGGTAAAGCGCGTTGTTATAGTAATCTGCTTGAACCCGTCGCCGTCCGAAAGCGTGACGGCGTAACCGTGCAGATTCCCATAGGCGATGCCGCTTGCCAGCTTTAACCCCTTGGAAACGGCAAACTCTTTAAAATTTTTGTCCATGACAAATATCCCCCTTTTGTTCTGAATAAGCTTAGTTTAATATAATTTCATCCAAATTTCAAGTAAAAAGATTTACTGTCCTATATTTCCGTTACCTGGGGCTTCCGCCCTTTGTACGTCTTTCATATTCCACGGAACTTTTTAAGGCGGCTCGGAAAATGCAGAATTTTAAGTTTTTGCCTCTTGTGTTTTTTACCAAAATCTGTTATTCTATAGTAAGAAGAGGTTTATTTTCATATATAGAGATTCTAATGTGTTCAGAATATCAGGTCTGGAAGAGCGGCACGGATTTTTGACTGTTCTTAAAAATAGTTTTCCAATTCTTTTATGCGTATAGTTTTCAGATGCAGGAGCTTCTGTCAGGGCTTGGGAGATGTGGAAAGGGCGATAAAAAAGAGAATGATTTGCAGGTGAAATTTTGTATGTCATAAGGACCCGACAAAATGTAGAATAAGGAGATGAGGAGATAGATGAGGAAAAAGGGGAAAAAGGCTAACATTGAAATAAGGCTGCTTCCGGTTATCGTCAGCGTTTTTTTGATTGTTTCAGGGGCATTTCTGGTCGCTTTGTCATATATTAAATACGAGAATGAGTTTTCATGGTGGAAAACATGGGGATGTGATACAAGCAGGGCGATTGGTACAACGCTGATAGCATCTGCGGTAGTATCCATATTGTTAGAAATGAGTACGTTAAAAGATTTTGTTAAAAATGTACTAAAGAATATACTTGATGATGAGTTTCCGCTCGACGCATATTCGAAAGATAATTTGGAAAATTTTCAGAAAAGACTGGTGCTGTCATTGTGCGAAAAAGATGGCGTTGAAATTGACAGGAATAAATTTTTTAATAGTATTTATTTTACCTATGAAGAGAAGATGAGGGAGAGTGCGCTTGATAGTTATTACGAATACCATGACACGAAATATGATATTACGCCTGACACGGAAAAGGGAATTTTTAGTATTAAGGCAGAGCTTACATATAAAATTGTAAATTTATATGAAACGGATGCCGAAATAAATTTTAAGGCGAAAACATACAGTATTGAAAATATCGGCGAGAATAACGAGGACGAAAATGCGTTTGTATTAGAGGCGTTGGAGATTGATGATAAGGCGGTAAAGGATTTAAAAAATTGTCTGACAAAGGAACAGATTCCACAAAGAGAACACTTTGATTATTATGATTATAAGATAAAAATATATAAAAAGCTTGGGTCAAAGAAGGAATATAAAATCAAAATGTGTTATCGATATAATATGCCTATAACAGATTCTTTTCAAAGTTATAAGGTGACGAAACCTTGCAAAAGGATAGAACACAGATTCAGAATGTTTCCTGATGTGCATGCAGGAAAAAGGTGGAAACTGAAAGCTAATGCATTTGCAGCATATTTTAATAAGCAGGGAGGGGATGCGTCAAAGTTTAAAGTAGAACAGAATGAAAATGATGTAGTAAAAATAATGATGAACGAATGGGTTTTTCCGGGCTCCGGCTATGTCGTTGTATTTGAAAAAGATGAATAAAAGGGTTTACTTTTAGCTTTAAAAGGTGTATAATGTAAAATAATCTAGCGGACAGGAGGACGATACTATGAGAAATTTAGCAGGAGAAACAGAGTTTTAAGGTGTATCAGGAAGTAAGTGGAAGAATGCAGGTTGTTCTGGATGGTAGATTTAAAAATGGTCAGAGAGAGAAGGTTCTTTGGGATAGTTTTAATTAAAATATCGCTAAGAACCTTCTTTTATATTACGTTAGCCGGAGAACCTGGAGGGGTGTTACTTTTTTGGTTTCCCGCGGCCGCGGGAAAAATGCGGAACTTCAAGGAAAGATAGCTCTTGACAAATGGGAAATATTTGATATAGTAAAATGTATATGGAAACGGCTGGGAAGAGGAGCAGTACATGCAGTCAGGCATTCAGAGAGCCGCCGGGTGGTGCGAGGCGGCAGCCGGCTTTATGGAACTCGCCTCGGAGCTTTGCCGCGGAAGGAGCAGGAGGACTGCTCTGGGTAGGCGGCGACGGAGCATCTCCGTTACAGGATGATAAAGCGCAGAGGGCTGCCGGGAGGCAGGACCTTCTGAATGAGAGTGGTACCGCGGAAGATCAGGCTTTCGTCTCTTTGTGGGACGAAGGCTTTTTTTGCCTTACAGGGAAGGAGGCCCCGGAAGCAGAAAATGCTCCGTGGGGAGGACACCTGTACGGGCAGAGGATGTTGTAAGTACCTGCTTGAATGGAAAGGAGCAATTATGGAAAAAACGTACAATCCCGCTGTCATTGAGAAAAAGTGGCAGGCGTACTGGGAAGAGAATCAGACTTTCAAGACGGATGTCTGGGATTTTAGCAAGCCGAAGTATTATGCACTGGATATGTTCCCGTATCCTTCGGGGGTAGGCCTCCATGCGGGGCATCCGGAGGGCTATACCGCGACGGATATTATGTCGCGTATGAAGCGTATGCAGGGCTATAACGTATTGCACCCGATGGGTTATGACTCGTTCGGGCTTCCGGCGGAGCAGTATGCGGTGAATACCGGAAACCACCCGAGCGGATTTACGGAGCAGAATATTAAGACGTTTTCGAGACAGTTAAAGGAGCTTGGATTTGACTATGACTGGTCGAAGATGGTGGCCACCAGCGACCCGAAGTTTTACAAGTGGACCCAGTGGATTTTCAAGCAGCTGTATCTGGACGGCTATGCAAAGTATATCGACATGCCGGTGAACTGGTGCGAGGAGCTTGGGACTGTGCTTTCCAATGACGAGGTAGTTGACGGAAAGTCCGAGCGCGGCGGCTATCCGGTCATCCGGAAGAACATGAAGCAGTGGGTAATCGACCAGCCGGCGTTTGCAGAAAAGCTGTTGGAGGGCTTAAATGAAATTGACTGGCCGGAGTCCACGAAGGAAATGCAGCGGCACTGGATCGGGCGCTCCGAGGGCGTCGAGGTGGATTTCCAGATTGTAGGCGGTGGAAGCTTTTCCATTTATACGACCTGTATCGAAACGATTTACGGCATTACGTTCATGGTGCTTGCGCCGGACGGGCAGATTGTCAAGGACCTGATGCCGCGGATTGAAAATAAAGAGGAGGTGGAGGAGTATATTGCCGAAACCGTCAAGAAAAACGACATGGACCGTACCGAACTGAACAAGACAAAGTCCGGGTGCTGCCTGAAGGGGATTTATGCGGTCAATCCGGTCAATGGAAAGGAAGTGCCGCTGTTTATCGGAGATTTCGTGCTGGCAAACTACGGCACAGGCGCGGTCATGGCGGTTCCGTCCCATGACCAGCGTGACTTTGAGTATGCGGTGGCACACGACATTCCGATGATTCAGGTTATTGACGGCGGAGATGTCAGCGAGAAGGCGTTTGAGAAGGGAGAGTATCTCGGAAAGGGCTGTAAGCTGATGAACTCCGGGGAGTTTACGGGCTTTGTCGTTGAGGACGCAAAGGAAGCCATTACGAAAAAGTTAGAGGCAATGGGCGTTGCGCGCAGAAAGGTAAATTACCATTTCCGCGAATGGATTTTTGCAAGACAGCGTTACTGGGGCGAGCCGGTTCCGGTCGTTTATAAGGAGGATGGCAGTATCCATGTGCTGAACGATGAGGAGCTTCCTCTGGTTCTGCCGGAGCTTTCCGATTACAAGGGAAAGAACGGAAAGGCGCCGTTGGAGAATGCCGAGGAGTGGAAGCAGTATGACAGAAACGGTATCAGGGGAACGCGTGAGACGTCCACCATGCCGGGAAGCGCGGGTTCAAGCTGGTATTTCCTCCGCTATATCGACCCGGATAATGAGAAGGAGTTTGCAAATTACGAGCTGCTAAAGCACTGGATGCCGGTGGACCTGTATATCGGCGGGCCGGAGCATACGGTAGGACATCTGATGTATTCCCGTATCTGGAACCGTTATCTGTACGACAAGGGACTTTCCCCGGTCAAGGAGCCGTTCCGGAAGCTGGTGCACCAGGGAATGATTTTAGGCGCCAACGGGATTAAGATGGGAAAGCGTTATCCGGAGTATGTCGTAGACCCGAGCGATATTGTCAGGGATTACGGTGCGGATACGCTGCGTCTGTATGAGATGTTCATGGGACCGCTTGAGGTGTCCAAGCCGTGGAGCCAGCAGGGCGTTGAAGGGGCAAGGCGCTTTATCGTGCGTGTATGGAACTTCTTCACCGATGCGGCAAACATTACGGACGGAGAGGACGAGGCAGTAAGGAAGGTGTACCACCAGACCGTAAAGAAGGTGACCTCTGACTTTGAAGCGCTTGCGTTTAATACGGCAATCAGTCAGATGATGATTTTTGTCAATGCAGTGTATAAGGCAAAAAAATGTCCGAGAGACTATGCGGAGGGCTTTCTTAAGATGTTTTCGTGTATTTGTCCTCATGTGGGCGAGGAGCTCTGGAGCCTGCTCGGACACGACGATACCATTGCCTTTGAGGCATGGCCGGTCTATGACGAGGCAGTGCTTAAGGAGGACGAGATTGAGATTGCAGTGCAGGTCAACGGGAAGGTAAAGGCGAAGCTGATGGTTCCGGCAGACGCAGACGAGGCAGCAGTCAAGGAGCTGGTGCATGCCAACGAGACGGTTGCGGCTCTGACGGACGGGAAGAATATCGTCAAGGAGCTGTATGTCAAGGGCAGACTGTACAATATGGTTATAAAATAGTTACGATTCACAGCCAATATGATTTCACAGGCAGGTGCGTCATGCTTGCATGTAAGCAACAGTCCGTGAAATCATATCAGGTCTGGGAAGCAGTCACCCCACCCACATAAGCAGTCTTAGCTCCGCAAGGGGCGGGACTGGAGACCGTAAGGGCGACGAGTGCGCATGGGGTGGGGCTGTGAATAGCAGCGTGAAGGCTTTTGTTTAAAATTCAAAATCAATACCGGGAATTGACAGGAGATAATTTATGGGCGAAAAAGGAAAAGAGTTCAGAAAGCCGGAGGGACGTCCGGTGTTTCCGAAAAGGGCAGTAATTACCGCCGGGATGCCGTACGGGAATAAGGAGCTGCATTTCGGTCATGTAGGAGGTATGTTTGTGCATGCCGATACGTTTGCGCGCTTTATGCGTGACCGCATCGGGGCGGAAAATGTAATTTTTGTATCGGGAACCGACTGCTACGGCTCCCCGATTTTAGAGGGCTTCCGCAAGCAGCAGGAGAGCGGCGCGCTTCCGGCGGATATGACGATTCACGATTATGTGGAGAAGAACCACAAGTCCCAGAAAAAGACGTTAGACGCGTATGAGATTAAGCCGGACTACTATGGGGCATCGGCGCTCTACCGCGGAAGCGAGTTCCATGTGGAGTCCTCAAGGGAGCTGTTTGAAGCGCTTTATGAGCGGGGACAGCTGAAAATGATGTCAACGCCGCAGTTTTACGACCCGGAGTTTAAGGTACTTTTAAACGGAAGACAGGTCGTAGGAAAGTGTCCGATTGAGGGCTGCTGCTCTGAAAAGGGCTATGCGGACGAGTGCGACCTCGGGCACCAGTATATGCCTTCGGAGCTAATCGAGCCGAAGAGTATGCTGTCCGGGAAAACGCCGGAGATTATCGAAGTGAAGAACTGGTATTTTTCCCTCGAAAACTTCACGGATGAGATGCAGGAGTACATCAACGAGCTGCGTGCCAATACAAACACCCGGAAGTATATTTTAAATACCATCGAGGAGTTTTTAAAGAAGCCGGTCATTTATGTGCAGAAGAAGCAGATTGCGGCAAACCCGAAGACCTATACCGGGGAGGGTGTGCCGGAGAAGGAGGAGTTCGATGCGGCGTATGCGGCAGGGCTTGCGGAGCTGACCGCGGCATTTCCGGCACATGAGCTTATCGACGAGGAAAAGAAGCCGTCGGTGACGTTCGTGTTTGCAAGCCTTGATGAACGGGATAAGGCAAGGGAGGTGCTTTCGGCGCGGAACCTGTTCTACCGTACCGGCAAGACCTTAGTGCCGTTCCGTTTGTCCGGTAACATCGAGTGGGGCGTTCCGGTGCCGGAGTGCGAGGGACATGAGGGTCTGACCTTCTGGGTATGGCCGGAGTCCCTGTGGGCGCCGATTTCCTTTACAAAGGCATGTCTGGAGGAGCGCGGAAAGGACCCGGCCGGCTGGAAGGACTGGTGGATGGGCGGCGACGCAAAGGTGTACCAGTTTATCGGTGAGGATAACATTTACTTTTACGGCATTGCGGAAATGGCAATGTTTGCCGCGGCGGATACGCCGGCAGGCGAGCCGGTAAAGATTGACTATAAGAAGCTTCCACAGCTTGTGGCGAACCGCCATATCCTGTTTATGGATAAAAAGGCAAGCTCCAGCTCGGACATTAAGCCGCCGATGGCACAGGAGCTCTTGAACTATTATACACCGGAGCAGCTCAGGATGCATTTCCTAAGCCTCGGGCTGTCCACAAAGAGCTCGGGTTTTAAGCCGCAGGTTTATCTGCCGGAGGCAGAAAGAGAGGGCGCTGACCCAGTATTAAAGGAAGGAAACCTTCTGACAAATGTATTTAACCGGATTGTACGCTCCTGCCTGTATACGGTGCAGAAGTATAACGATTCCGTGATACCGCTCGGTGAGGTGGACGAAAAGATTAAAAAGGCGTCTGAGGAAGCGGTGTTAGAGTATGAGCGCCATATGTACAACCATGACTTCCACCGCATCACGTATGTGCTGGACGACTATATCCGTCTTTTGAACAAGCACTATGCCAACAATATCAAAAAGGCAGAGGAGGAGGACGGCGCTGCGCTCCGCACGCAGCTTCTGACCGACTGCTTTTACGGGATTAAGACGGCGCTGCTTTTGCTTCACCCGATTGCACCGGCAGGCTGTGAAACGGTGCGGGAGTATGTCGGGCTTTCTGAAAAGGTATATGACTGGAGCTATGCGTTTGCCGATATGAAGGAGGTACTTGAAGCGCCGGGAACGGCAACAAAGTTTTTACCGCCGCGGTTCGATTTCTTTTTGCGGCATGAAAGCCAGCTGGCGGAGCTGCAGGAAAAGTAGGCGGTAAAAGGAGCGGCTATGGCAAAGGAAAAGACAGTGAAAACCAACGCGATGCGGATGCTGGATTCGATGAAAATAGCCTATGAGATGCAGAGCTATGAGTGCGACGAGTTTGTAGACGGCGTCACGACGGCGGATAAGCTCGGGCTTTCCCATGCGCTTGTGTATAAGACGCTGGTGACGGTGGCAAAGAGCAGGGCGTACTATGTGTTTGTCATACCAATCGAGGCGGAGCTTGACCTGAAGGCGGCGGCAAGGGCAGTCGGGGAAAAGGCGGTGGAGCTTCTGCCGCTCAAGGAGCTGACTGCGGTGACCGGCTATGTGCGGGGCGGCTGTACCGCCATCGGCATGAAAAAAGCGTTTCCGACGGTGCTCGACGCTTCCGCAGAGGCGCTTTCCTATCTGCATGTCAGCGGCGGGAGGCCGGGACTGCAGCTGAAGCTTTCGGTGGAGGACTACCTTAAGGCAAGTAAGGCAAAGACGGCAGACGTCATTGTGAAGGGCTAGCCTCAGATTCTGTATTTTGTATGCCTCCTTATGTTCCGTGGAATGTTCAGGCTGTTGTAAAATGCGGAGCTTTGAGAGGAATCGTGATACAGGTAAGTTATCAAAGGGTAATTTTATAGTTATGTGAGCGAGGGGAAGTCGGCGGTGAAGAGGCTCAGGTGTGAATTGTGTGCAGGAATATGGATGGTTGAGGATGCAGACCCGGAGAAGCTCAGGGTCTGTCCTTACTGCGCGGTTTCAATCTATGGAGAGGTTGGATTTTCGGAGTATGATTCCTTAAGTAAGGCTATCTATGGCGCAATTTTAAACAAGGGAAAGGAAATCCTGCAGCATCCGGGACAGCTGACCGGCTTTATGATGGATACGGCGCCTGCGCTGAGGAAGGAAATCCGTATTTTTTCGAATGTCGTCAACGAGCATTATGCCAGCCGGATAAAAAGCGCCTTCGACCAGGAGGCAGAGGAGGCGGAAGCGGAAATTGCCAGGCTGCGGCATTGCTTTGTAGAGGAGGAGGGACTGGCGGACGGCTGGGCGGATGTGCTTTGTGACGGGCTTATCGGGGCAATCCGCTACACAAAGGGCATCGGGACAACGGGACTGCACCATGTGGAGGTCAGCGAGGTCTCCCTGACTGAGAAGGAGGTGTCTGTCTCTGCTGCGGTATTTTTGCCCTCCCGCTCCCGCCGCCGCGTGACCTTTACGGGGAAAACGGCGGATACGCCTTCCTGCGCGGAGGTCGGGGATACGGTTTTGTTCGGGAGCTACCGGCAGGAATACGGCGAAGGAAGCAGGAAGGAAGCCATCGAGTGGCTGGTACTGGATAAGCAGGGCGGAAAGCTCCTGCTGCTCAGTAAGTATGCGCTGGATGCAAAGCCGTATCACAACGAAAGCAAAGCGGTTACATGGGAAGCCTGTACGCTGCGGAGCTGGTTGAACAGGAGGTTTTACCATACTGCCTTTCAACAGGCGGAGCAGGAGTGTATCCTGACGGCAAGGGTGAGAAATGAGGATAACGGGAAGCACGGTACGGATGGCGGAAACGATACGGAGGATAAGATATTCCTCCTCAGCACCGGGGAGGTACGGGACTATTTCGGCACTGACCCGGAGGCGGAGGATCCTGTACGCCGCGTGAAGGTAACGGCATATGCCAGGGCACAGGGCGGATATTGCCAGAGTGACGGGGAGTATGCCGGGAACGGCTGGTGGTGGCTGCGTTCGCCCGGCTCGGACAGCTATAATGCCGCGGATGTGGACTACAACGGCCGGGTTGACCGTGCCGGCGACCTTGTGAACTACTACGGGCTTGTTGTGCGGCCCGCTTTCTGGCTGAACCCGGAGGCTGCGGGGGCAGGTCCGCGGTCAGTCCGGGTGCCTGCTGCAACCGCAGCGCCTTGTCCGGCGGGCGGACAGACGTCGTCTTCCGGCAGGTCAGCTGCAGCACCTTGTCCGGCAGGTGGACAGATGCCGTCTTGCGGCAGGGCAGCCGTGGCGACTGTCCCTGGCGGCGCAGTCCTTGCGGAACAGGCGTCGGTGGTATCCTCCAGGGCAAAGGCGGGGGATACGGTTCTGTTCGGAAGCTATTGGCAGGATGGCAGCCCCGGAAATGAAAAGCGTCCTATCGAGTGGCTCGTACTTGAGAAGCGGGGCGGAAGGCTTCTGCTGCTCAGCAAATATGCGCTGGATTGTAAAAAATACAATGAACGGCGGGGAAATGTCACATGGGAGACCTGCACGCTGCGGAGCTGGCTGAACGGCGAGTTTTACAGTACGGCCTTTGACGGGACGGAGCAGGGGCGCATCCTGATGACAACGGTGAAAAATGAAGATAATCCGATTCATGGCACGAAGGGCGGAAGGACGACGAAGGATAAGGTATTTCTTTTAAGCATCGGGGAGGTACTGCGGTACTTTAACCCTGATCCGGAGGCAGAGAGTCCTGCGCGCTGCGTGAAGGCGACAGAATATGCCAGGGCGCAGGGAGGCTTTGCGTACCGTGAAGCGAAATATGAATGGGTGAATACAAAAGAGTATGACGGAAACAGCTGGTGGTGGCTGCGGTCGCCGGGCAGTACCGGCTATTGTGCCGCGCTTGTCTATATCAATGGCCGTGTTGTCAGCAGCGGCCGTGGCGTGAATTACTATGACAATGTAGTGCGGCCTGCCCTGTGGCTGGATCCGGAATCAGAATAGGAATAGCACGGAGTTTGTTTTTTCGTGGCAGCCTGCAGAAATACGGAATATGCGGACTGCCACGTTTTTATTGAAAAGCAGATGTGTCTATGGTAAAATATAGAGGAAAAGAGTAATTATTTCTGAATTTATGTTTTGGGCGGAACAAATGGTCTGAAGGAATATGGAGGGTAAGGCATATGGAATGTAAGGACTGCCACGGCAGACAGGAGCCGCCGTCAAAAAGGCTTGTGCCCGGGCAGCGGACAGTTCCGTTTGGCAGCTTTTGCTGGCGCGTACTGGACGTGCAGGACGGCAGGGCGCTGCTGCTTGCCGAGGAGATTCTCGAAGAGCGCAGGTATCATAGCGAGAGGACAAGCGTGACCTGGGAAACCTGTGAGCTGCGCGGGTATCTGAACGGGGAATTTCTTGAGAGCTTCTCCGGTCAGGAGCAGAGCCGGATGATGCAGATTGAACATACGACTGCGGACAACCCGTGGTACGGGATATCCGGCGGCGGAAGTACGGTTGACCGGGTGTTTTTGTTGAGTATAGAAGAGGTAATGAAATACTTCGGGGACAGCGGGGATTTACAGGCACGGAAGTCATGGGATTGGGACTGGGAGAAGGAAGAATGGATTCAGAATGGGAAGGGCTGGACTATCAATGACCAGTATAACCACAAAAGAATGGCAGAGTATAGAGGCGAAGCAGAGTGGTGGTGGCTGCGGTCGCCGGGGGTCAGCGGCAGCGGTGCCGCGGGTGTTGATAATGGAGGACGCCTCTGTATGGGTGGCAGCGATGTATTCCTTGGAGAAGGCGGCGTCCGCCCCGCTCTGTGGTTAAAGCTGTAATCCAAAGGGAACATGAACAGGTCAGGTGCTTTTATCATTGCTGGAAGAAGAAATGCAAAGGAGATTGCTTATGGGTGAAGTATTGGAAAACGGGTTCTGTGCGAAGACCCTTTTTGGCGGGACCGTGAAGGTCGAAAGGTTCCTTGCCGAAGGAGGGCAGGGAGGAGTTTACATTGTTGACTATAACGGTCAGCGGAAGGCTTTGAAATGGTATAAAAAATGCAGTCTGGGCGCCAGCCCGTCCGCATTTTATGAGAATATTAAGCAGAATGTGATGCGTGGGACGCCGAGCCCGGAGTTTCTGTGGCCGTTGGACATCACCGAATGGGTGGACGGAACCTTCGGCTATGTCATGGAGCTGCGCCCGGAGGGCTATTATGAGGTGACGGAGTATATGCTGTGCCATGTCAGGTTTAAGTCCTATCGTGCGATTATCGATGCTGCAATGAGGATTGTTTCCGCTTTCCGGATTCTGCATAATGCCGGGTACAGCTATCAGGACTTGAACGACGGGAATTTCTTTATCCATCCGCAGAACGGGAGGGTTCTCATCTGTGACAACGACAATGTTGCCCCGGACGGTACGGAGACCGGAATCATCGGGAAGCCCCGCTACATGGCGCCGGAGGTTGTCCTGCATAAGAGTAAGCCGAATAGTCTGAGCGACCGTTTTTCCATGTCTCTCATTCTGTATATTCTGTTCTGCCTGAACCATCCTCTGGAGGGCAGACGTTATCTTGTGTCGGGGCTGACGCCTGCCCTGCAGGAAAAGCTCTACGGGAGCGAGCCGCTCTTTATCATGGACCCGGACGATAGGAGCAACGGTCCTCATCCTGTTGTGCATAGGAACTCTATCCTTGTCTGGCCATGCCTTCCGGATTATATACAGAAGATTTTTCTTACGGCATTCAGCCAGAAGGCGTTCCAGAAGCCTTCCGCCAGACCGAGGGAAATCGACTGGCTGAACGCCCTGACAAGATTCCGCAGCGAGATTGCTGCCTGCCCGTGCGGCAATGAAATCTTTACGCAGCAGGGGGAGCCGTGCGAGTGTGAAAAATGCGGGCGGAAAATGGACATCCCGTTCCGTCTGGAGTTAGGCGGATATCGCATTCCGGCAATCAGGGACAGCAGGATTTACCGCTGCCAGCTGGGCGTCTGCGATGAGAAGGACGCGCTTTCCCCTGTTGCCCAGGTGGTTGAGAAGAAGGAGACCGGGGCGCTTGGGATCCGCAATAAGAGTGAAAAACGGTGGGATGCGGTTACGACAAAGGGAGAAACGAGAAAGGTGGCGCCGGACGAGGTAATTCCGTTAAAGGACGGGATTTGCTTTCAGGTCGGCGGGGAGTCTGTCACGATAAAAGCAAATTGAGAAAGGAGAAGTACGATGCCTGATATTAACAGTCTTACGGAAAGCCCGCGCAAGGAGCTTCATGTCTTCTATGTGCTTGATACCTCGGGAAGCATGGAGGGCGCCAAAATCAGTGCCCTGAACCATGCAATGGAGGAATGCACCGAGGCGCTGAAGACGCTTGCCAAAACCAACGGGGATGCGAAACTGAAGATAGCCGTGATGGAGTTTAACTCCGGCTGCAGATGGATTACCTCCAACGGTCCTGAGGATCTGGAGGAGGATTTTGAATATGAATATCTCGAGGCAGGCGGGCTGACCGATATCGGGGCTGCCCTGCGGGAGCTGAACAGCAAGCTTTCGCGTCATGCCTTTTTAAATTCCATGACAGGAGCCCTGATGCCGGTCATTATCTTTATGACCGACGGCTACGCGACAGATGATTATGCGAAGGCGTTAGGGGAGCTCCGTGAAAACCGCTGGTTTGCGAGGGGCAC
This sequence comes from uncultured Lachnospiraceae bacterium, assembly GCA_910579465.1. GTDB lineage: Bacteria > Bacillota > Clostridia > Lachnospirales > Lachnospiraceae > SIG307. Next base: position 388,384 of record CAJTUB010000003.1, read on the forward strand.
GAAAATCGGCTTTGCGCTCGGGGACGACCCGGACATACAGATGCTTTCCTCGATTGTGGGGAACAGTGAAGCGGTCATTAAGACTACCGACCTTGATTTATTTAAGAGGCTGATGAAGTTTGTTTCGGTTACGACCTCCATGCTGAACTCACGGTCAACGACGACGGAGACCGCAAGCTCAGGGAAGGATGTCGTAGAACAGGCGAAGGCACAGTTTGATATTCCGGCTGACGCTGCGGTGCATCTGCCGGATGATGCGTACGACAAGGAGCCTGAGCCGCCGGCAGATGATGACGGCTGGGACGACGGAAGCTGGTAACAGGAGGAGCGCAGCATGAGCCGGATGTATACCTTTCACGAAACGGTCAGGGGATACTTTCATATTAAGAATGGCTATCCATGTGAGGACGCTTCCGTTTCCCTTTCCGCAGAGGATGGCAGATATCACATTGCGGTCGTTGCCGACGGCCATGGTTCCAGCACATGCTTCAGAAGTGAGTATGGCGCAAGGGCGGCTGTCCTGGTGGCGTCGGAGTGCCTGCGGCAGTTTGCGGGGACGGTCCTGGCATCGGAGGAGACGGAGGACAGGTTTTATCAGGATTTGTTTTCCAACCCGCGCTATCGCCAGATGACGATAAGGCAGCTGACAGATACTATACTTGCCGGATGGTATGACCGTATTTTGGAGGATTATGAGAACAATCCTCCTTCCGCGGAGGAGCTGGGAGAGGGCGCGGCAGAATATGAAAATGGAAAAAGTCCTGCGCATATTTACGGGACTACGCTGATTGCCGCCCTGCAGCTGCCGAAGTGCCTGCTGTTACTGCATCAGGGCGACGGCAGGTGTGAGGTGTTTTTCCCGGACGGCTCTGTGGAGCAGCCCGTTCCCTGGGATGCCAGATGCGAGGATGCGGTTACCACGAGCCTTTGCGACGAGGATGCGGCAGAAAGCTTCCGGAGCCATGTAATTGATTTGGAGGCTAAGCCGGTCATGGCGTGCTATCTTGGGAGCGACGGGGTCGAGGATGCCTACAGGGACACCTATGAAGCGCTTGGCGGCAGCCATGTCCGGATGGGCGGTGTGCATACCTTCTACAAGGCGCTTACCTGCCAGCTTGCCAAAATGGGGCAGGCGGAGTTTGAAGCTTATCTGAAGGAGCTGCTTCCGGAGTTCAGTGCAAACGGAAAATTCAGCCGCAGTGGCAGCGGCGACGATGTATCGGTGGCAGGCATTGTTGATTTAGATGCGATTCTGCAATTTGTTGCGGAATACGAGTGCGATGTGAAGCGTTATGAGCTGGAGGAGGAGCTTTTCTGGAAGGAGGACGAGCTCCGCGGCAAAACCAGAAAGCACGGGATTCTTCAGAAAAGACTGGAGGAGGCGCAGTCCGCCCTGCAAGCGGCACAGGAGAGGCAGCAGGAACTTGAGGTCAGGCTTTTTCAGTTAAGGCAGCAGCGGGAGGAATACGCAAAAGAGGCAGGGCAGGCGAAGGCAGAACTCGAGGAATACCGTCAGGAATCCCAGTCGGCTTCGGAGCAGATGGAGGGGAAGTTTCTGCGGGTTGCGAATGAGGTACGGCGGTTTATCAGTGAGATTTCGGACGGTTATGCCCAGAAGGAGGCCGCTTACGAAAAAATGCTGGAGGAGCTGTCGGAGTATGATGAACGGATAAAGCAGGGAGAGGAGGAACAAAGCGCAGGCGCAGAGGAAATCAGGGAATTGGAAGAAAAGCTTGCAGGCGCGCAGGCTGTGTTTGAGGAGTACGACGTAAAGTATCAGGCAATTGATGCCGAAAGGCGCCGTATGGAAGGTGAAATCGCTGCCCTGCGGGGGAAAACCGGCGGGCAAAAGGAGGAGAAAAGCAATGGAGATGAAATTACAGGGAGAGAAGATTTATCTGGCATGTCTGGAACGGCAGGATTGCAAAACCCTATGGATGGATTTTGAGTATGATTCCGAGCATCCGACGGAGGAGTTCAATATTGGTCATTCGTGGGAAAAGGCGGATGGCTGGTTTGATGAAATACAGAAGCTGCAGGGCAGCCAGAATGTCCGTCTGGGGATTTTCCGGAAGGACGGGACGGTAATCGGGGATGTGGCACTGCAGGATATTGACCGGTTTCACCGGCGCTGCTCTGTCGGAATCGGGATTGCAAAGCTTGAAAACCGCGGAAAGGGCTATGGAAGGGAAGCGGTTCTTCTGATGTTGGATTACGGCTTCCGGTATCTCGGGATGGAGCGGATTACCGCAAACACGTTAGAATGCAATAAAGCGATGCAGAAGGTACTTGAGCTCTGCGGATTTTTGCAGGAGGGGTGCGAAAGAAAGGCGGTTTATTTAAACGGCGGAAGGCAGGACAGGCTGTGCTACGGGATTTTGAAGGAGGAGTATTTTGCGGAAAAGTAATAGGAAATAGTACCGGCAGGAAGTTTTGTGCCACAGCCTGCTGACAGGAAAATATAAGAAAAAACGGCAGAGACTGTAAAGTTCCTGCCGTTTTCTGCCGATATAGTAAAAAGATAGAAGTAGTACGAACGGTACAAACGGACTTGGACAAGAGGATAAGGAGGTCTTACTATGAATGGGATTCACAGATTTGGAGCGTTTCCGAAGGATATCAGGGACCTGGTAGCTCCGGGAAACCGTGCGGAACGGCGTGCGGCAGGGAAGCAAAAGCGTCCGGCAGATGACGCCGCAAAGTATGAGATGTCGGATAAAGCGAAGCACATGGGACAGGATGTCATTAAGGAGTATCAGAAGAAGGCAGCCGGTGTTTCTATGGAGGAAAGCAAAAAGCCGGAGGACAAGGTAGAGTTAAGCAAAGCTGCAAAGGATCTTCTTGCACAGCTGAAGGAAAAGTACGGCAATATCGATTTCTTCGTGGCAGAGTTTTCTTCGGATGAGGAAGCACAGTACTACCATAATCAGTCGACCAAGCAGTACAGCTGTGTAATTGACCCGCAGACGCTGGAGGAGATGGCGGCAGACGAGGCAGTCAAGGAAAAGTATGTGGGAATTATCGATAGCGCAGGGGAGAAGTTCGGTCAGCTGAAGGAAGAGCTTGGCGAGGATGCAGATCAGATAAAGCGCATGGGCGTGACCGTAGATAAGGAAGGCGTTGTAACGTATTTTGCAGAGCTGACGAGACAGACTGTAAGAAATCAGGAGGCTCTGTCGGAGCAGCAGAAGGCGAGAAGAGAAGAGGCAAAGGAGCGTGCCGAGAAGGCAGATAAGAAACGAGCCGAAGGGAAGGACGATAAGGAAAACGAAACGGGGAATCCGTTTAAGGTTTCTGCACCGACAATCGAGGAGCTTGCCGAAAAGCTGAAGCAGCTGTTAGCCGGACGGAAGGCAGAGAACGGAGAAACAGCTGAACAGCAGGAAAGACCGCATTTTGATATGATGATGTAATATGTAAATAAGAAACAGGAAAAGGTTCCAGACTCTGTAGAGGCAGGGGTGGAGCCTTTTTCGGTTCGTTATAATTATGGGAGGTACGGAATCAAATGGAAAAAAGGCAGGAATTAAAACAGGAGAAGGCGCGGCGTAGGGCTTTCGTTTTTCTATGGGTACTGGTGGCACTGGGGTTGTGTCTGCTTTTGGAATACAGGTTTCATTTTCTCAGGAGAATAGGAGAAGAAAAGGATTCTATTATCGGACCGGGAGAGAGTCGGTTTTCTTTTGACAGGCAGGAGACCCTGTTAGTGTCCGGGGAACTGTTGTATTATAGTGATTTGACCCGTGCGGAGGCGTTGTGCAGTTACAATCTGGAGACAAAGGAAATCCGGGTTCTGGAGCAGACCAGGGGAGTATTGAAAGGAACCGGAACGGGGATGTACTATGTTACGGAGGCTGTTGTGTACCGGTTTGAGGGAGAGACTCTTTCCGTGTTGTCCCCGGTTCCGGAGGGAAAACCGGAGTTTGTTGACTTTTATGAAGGCAGGCTGTATTGGCTTGCAGCCGGAGAGAATGGGGAAAAGGCGGAGAAAAAGGAAGAAAGGGAACAACAGGACAGGCGGAGTATATATATACAGGAGGCCGGGGATTCCAATAACCTCCGGCTGTTTTATCAGGCAGAGGATGCTGTTACAATCCGGGATGTAGTGCTGGTGCATCAGAAGCTTTATGTAATGGCAGACGACGGGATTTATGCGATAGAGCCGCTATCCGGTGAGGCAATAAAGCTGTCAGGGTTATACGGTTTCCGCTGTGTTTCTGACGGAGTCCATATTGTTTTTGAAGGGACGGATGAGGGAAAAAAGGAGTTGCGTTATTATGAAATTATGCCGGACGGACAGATTGTAAAGCGGACGGACGATGCCGGCGTCGGGGCGGTTTATCAGGGGAAGCTATACTACAACAGTAGCGGGCTGAGGGTCTGCTTGGTGAGGCACCGTGGATGTGTTTTATGGCGGTAAGCGCGCGGGGAGTCTTTTCGCGGGACTGCCCTCAGAAGAGTATCTGGTTCTATGATCTGGATAGCGGGGAAAAAGAGTGTATTATTCCACAAGAGTAGGGGCTGTTGCAAAATAAAAAACTCAGCGGCTTCCTGTAAGCGGCGGGCATTTCTTTGCTGTCAAAGGTGAGAAGGGCTGCCTTATTTTGCATACGCGGAGGATGCGGTCCTTCGGACAAATGCAAAAATAAGGCAGCTCCTTTACTTTCTTCGTTCTTTTACTAAGAAATCCTAAAAATTTTTCAAATCCTGCTTGACAAATGACCAAACTGTATATACACTGTATATATAGACATATACAGAGAAAGGAGCAGGCCTATGGGAACGGTGTTAGAGGTAAGGATACCGCGTTTACAGCGGGAGGGGTTTATACTGAAGGAGATTGCGTTCCGGGCAGAGGCAGGGTATCTGACCGCACTGTTAGGAGTAAACGGTGCGGGGAAGACGACGCTTCTCTCTGCGGTTTCCGGGCTTCTGCCGCTGCCTGAGGAGGCTGAGATTGTGATAGGCGGGTATCCGGTGCGGGAGAACGAGCGGGAGGCAAAGGAATGCATGGGATTTGTGTTCGAGGATTCGCCGTTTGACGAGGCGATGTCCGCCGGGTTTACCGGGGAGATGTACGGCACCTATTACCGGAATTGGGATGCAAAGCGCTACAAGGAGCTTCTGAAACGGTTCGAGGTGCCGGAGAAGCGTGCCATCCGGAAGCTTTCCAAGGGAATGAAGATGAAGTTCCAGCTTGCGTTTGCCCTGTCCCACGGCGCAAAGCTCCTTTTGATGGACGAACCGGCGGCAGCGCTTGACCCGGTCTTCCGGGAGGAGTTCATGGAGATATTAAGCGAGGTGCTTGAAGAAGAGAGCTGTGGAATCCTGATTTCCTCGCAGCTTGTTTCGGAGTTAGAGGCAAGGGCGGATTATACGGTGCTGCTGCACCAGGGGGAGCAGGTGTCTTTTGGCAGCACGGAGGAGCTTTTGGACCGCTTTTGGCTGGTGCGGGGGAGGCAGGAGCTGTTTTCCTATATGAAGAGCAGGATTTTAGGGACAAGGCTTTCGGAATATGCCGCAGAAGGGCTGATTTTAAACGACGGGGAGCCGGTGCGGCTGAATCTGGAGTGCGTGCGTCCGGGGTTAGAGGATATTTTGTATTATATCAAGCAGGGCGTTATCCGGAAAGGAACGGTGATCTGATGCAGGAAAAGACAATCGGGAAAAGCTTTTTGTTCTTAGCCGGGGAGGGTCTGTTCCGGTTAAAAAGGGAACTCTGGGGCTTGCGGGGAATCGGTGTATTGCTGACGCTTGCCTATATGGTGCTGTATGCGTTTGGCGGGGAGGGAAATAAGTTTGATTTTCAGGCCTATGCCGGTCTCTGGCTGATTTTTATGTTTCCGCCGCGGATGGGGAAGCTTTTGTATCTGCTGCCGTTTTCCCAGAAGGAGAGAATCCGGTATACGTGGACGTATGCCTGCGTTTATGTGATGTATCTGACGGCGGCGTATCTGCTCTTTGGCGGGATTTCGGTGCTGCTTGCAAGGACCTCTTATGTCAGGTGGCTGAAGCGTTTTTTCCTTCATATCCTGCCGTGTCTGGTTTCCGTGGGAGGAATCGCTGCTTCTTCCCTGGCGAAGCAGCGGGAGAACAGGAGCTTCTGGTTTTACAGTACCAGAGGCTGGTATTATGAAGGGGATTCCGTGACGGCGCTCCGTGAGGAGTATCAGAGGGACGTAAAAAAGAAGAGAAAAGAGGAAATGACCGAAGAGGAGCTTAAGCAGCGGAGAAGCCGGATTTGGGAAAACGTATTGCTGTTTTCCGGCATCGCGGTAGAGATATTCTGGGGCTTTGGCAGTGGATTTTTTGAATTTCTTCCGGGAGCCGCAACGCTTTTATGCGCGGGCCTGGCGTATCTTAGCGGCGCAGTAGTGGCTGCGATAGGATGGAAGGAAACCGTAAGGGAGTTAAGGAAGTCCGGGTATGGCAGAAAGGAGGGGAGCGGATGCAGTTTGTGATTTCGGGACAGTCCCCGCTGCCCATTTATGAGCAGATTATCGGACAGATTAAAACGGCAATCGTGTCGGGCGAGGTGAGGCAGGGAGATATGCTGCCCTCCATCCGGGCGCTTGCAAAGGATTTGCAGATCAGCGTGATTACGACAAAGCGCGCGTATGAGGAGTTGGAAAAGGAAGGACTGATTTTTTCCGTATCGGGGAAAGGGTTTTATGTCTGTGAACAGAATACGGACCTGCTCCGGGAGAAAAAGTTAGCGATGGCGGAGCGGCATATGTCGGACAGCATTAAAGAGTGCCGGGAGGCAGGAATGGAGCGGGACGACATTCTGGAAATGGTGGAAGTGCTTCTGGATTCGGAATAGCAAATGAAGGGAGGCAGCAGCTTGCAGGAGAATTACGGACAGACGGCAGGACGGAGGAGCAGGAACGGCAGGACAGAGGAGCAGGAACGGCTCCGTCTGCAGCAGCCGGCGTTGAAGCTACAGGGTGTGGGGACATCGTTCTTTCATTTCGGAGAGGGAAGATTTGTGCTGGAGGATATTTCGTTTACCTTAGAGCGCGGCTATATGCTGGGGCTGATCGGGCGGAACGGCGCCGGAAAGTCCACGCTGCTTCGCATCCTGATGCAGATGCTGCCGCGTAAGCGCGGCAGGATGGAGATTGCGGGCTATGATGTGGCATCCTGTGCATCCGCAGCGAAGCAGGTAGTGGGCTATGTGGGAGAGGATTTTTTCTTTTTGCCGGAGGAAACGCTGCGGGAAAACGGCAGGATACTCGGCAGGTTTTTTCCAGTCTTTGACGAGGAACGCTATCTGGAGCTTCTTGCCCGTTTCGGGCTTGGGACGGAAAAGCCTGCGAGAGCGCTTTCCAAGGGCGAGACGACAAAGGCGCAGCTTGCCTTTGCACTGGCGCATGCGCCGGAATTGCTTTTGCTTGACGAGCCGACCGGAGGGCTTGACCCGGTAGTACGCCGGGACTTTCTGTATCTTTTACAGGCAGAGCTCCAGGAAGAGAAAATGGGGATTGTTTTTTCAACGCATATTACCGAGGACTTAGATAAGGTGGCGGACTATGTCGCGATGTTAGAAAAGGGGCGGCTGCTGTTTTATGAGTCCAAGGAGGAGCTCTGGGAGACGTTGGCCTGTGAGAACGGGGAGCGTCTTTCGCTGAAACAGCTTATGGTCAGACTCTGCAAGGAGGAAAAGGGATGAGACAGTATATCAGAGCCGAATGGGGGCTTTACAGGCAGAACCGCATTAAAATGATTGTAGGCGGCGCGTTTCTGTTTTTGTACGGGCTGCTGCTTTTGTTTGCCGGAATCATGGGGGAGAGCTATATTGCCATTTCTACGATGGCAGGGAATGTTGCAATTGTTTGTTTCCTGTTTCCGATGTATTTTGCCCCGGTGGAGTTTTGGAGAAGCCGGAAAAAGCAGAGGCTTTCAACGGAGCAGCTGGTACTTATGTTAGGAGAAAGTAAGCGGATTTTTCTGCTCATCCGCCTGTGTGCATGGATCGTGCTGTATTTCGGGATACTGTTGTTTACCGCAGTGATACAGCTTCCTGCTGCGCTGATTGCAAGGGAGAGTTATGGGATTTCGTGCTTTGCAATCGAGGTGTCGCTTTTTTCCGCGTTCTTTTTTTCCATACTGATTCCGCCTTGTATCATACAGTTCCGTTATCTTCTTTTTGTATGGTCCGGTTTTATCGGATTTCAGGCAGGAATAATGATAGGGTATTTTGACGGAAAGATAATGTATTTTGACGGGGACGGGGAGGAGAGTCTGCTGCCCGAGGTGGCGGTCCTTGCCGTGTTCTGGTTTGTCCTTGCGGTGGCTGCCTTTTTGTTCCGGTACTTCCGGACAATACGGCAGGAGCAGGGCGGCAGAAAGCAGTAAAAGCAACGAAAATGAAGAGGAGGAGCTTGTATGAATGTATTGGTGAGTATGTGTCTTCTGGGGACGTATTGCCGTTATAGCGGAGAGCGGAAGGAGGACGAGGGGGTGCGTTCCCTTCTGGAAAGGGAGGGGCTTACCCTGATACCGGTCTGTCCGGAGCAGCTTGGCGGGCTTCCGACGCCGCGGCTTCCGGCGGAGCAGAAGGACGGCAGGGTGTTTGACAAGGGTGGTACGGACCGGACGGAAGAGTTTGAAAACGGCGCGAGGGAGGTGCTGCGCCTTGCAAAGCTGTATGGCTGTAAGGCGGCGTTGCTAAAGGAGCGCTCCCCGTCCTGCGGCAGCAATATTGTATACGACGGGAGCTTTCAGGGCGTCCGGATTCCGGGAGACGGCGTATGCGCCGGGCTTTTAAAAAAGAACGGAATCGCGGTGTTCGGGGAAAGCGAGACAGAGGAGCTTTTACGGTTTTTAGAGGAAGCTTAAGCTAAGAAAGCGCTGATTAAATCATCGCTTCCTCAGCGCCTCCGGTGGATGCGCACGGATTTGCAGGGGTGAATGTTGCTTCGCAACGCAAATCCGGTGCGGGAAACGCTTTCATCAGCGTTTCCCTAACAGGCTCTGCAACAGGAACAGAATGAGCAGGAAGCCGAAGTTTATCACGGTAAACAGAAGGAAATAGTGCCGTACCTTTTCCGGGTTGTGCTTCTTGTACTCCGAAAACGTAATCAGGCTTGCCAGGGAGGCAATCAGCGTGCCGAGACCGCCGATGTTGACCGCAGGAAGCAGGCTTGCGTAATCCGTAGTAAAGTGGGAGAGCAGCACGGCGCTCGGTACGTTGCTGATAAACTGGCAGGAAAGAATGCCGAACAGCAGTGTATTGACCGGCAGAAGCTCTGAGAAAAAGCTGCTTACGGCAGGGATTCTTGCAAGGTTGCCGCTGAATACGAAAAAGGCGCAGAACGTGCCAAGAAGCGGATAGTTTACCTCACGGAGCGCCTTTTTGTCAAGAAAGAAAAGCGCCAGCGTGATGGCAATCGTACCGGAAAGGTACGGGATAATCCGGAACACAATGAGAATACTGCATACAAAGAGAACGGTGTAAAGCGCCGTTCTTTTTTTCGGCAGACGGTAAGAGGTATCCTTTTGTAAGGTGAGCGGCGTCCGTTTTACCAGAAGGCAGACCGCCAGGATAAGAAAGGAGGCGGCAAGGAACGACGGAAGCATAATCCGTACGAACTCCGCGGTGTCAATATGGAAATAGGAGTACAGGTAAAGATTCTGCGGATTTCCGAACGGCGTTACCATGCCGCCTAAATTTGCCGCAATGTTCTGCATAATGAACACAAATGCCATGACCTGCTTATTCCCGGTGCTGTTTAACACAAAATAGCCGAGCGGCAGGAACGTCAAAAGCGCCATGTCATTGGCTAACAGCATGGAGCCGAAAAAGGTAATCAGGACAAGACCGAGCACCGCATTGCGGAGAGTGTGGAGCTTTATGACAATCGTCTTGCTGATGATTTCAAACAGGTGGATATGGGAAAAGGCGGCAACCACCGCAAGGGTACAGAACAGGGTGGCAAGGGTCCGCAGGTCGAAATAGGTCAGGTATACCTTATCAAACGGTACGAGGATACAGGTCGCAAGCATAGCGGTAACGGCAATGCAGAGCACTGCCTGCTTCTTTGCAAAAGCTGCCGCCGGGACAAGCAGGTATTCTTTGAAAAGGTCCGTTACGGGCCTGCGGTTTCTATGGAACGTGTGACGTCTTTGAAGCGGAATGGTACTCATGGAAAATCCCTCGCAGTTCTAGTTTAATCCGGCGCAATCCGGTCAGATTGCGTACCAAAATGATTGTAGCAGAAATTGACGAAAATGCAAGAGCGAATTGACAAAAACAGAAAAATATGTTAGCATTTTTAGTAAGAAATCTGTAAATACAATTGGTAAAACGGAGGGATTTCTATGAATTCTATCAGAATGAAGGTAACATTTAGTATTATCATCTGTTCTTTGATTTCTGCGGTCATCATCAGTGTTATGAGTATGTCCAATTCCAGGGAACTGTCAAATGCGGATGCGGAAAAAGAGCTTAATCTGACCTGTGAAAATGCCGGCAGTGAAATCAATGCATTAATTTCCCGTATCGAGCAGTCTGTCGATACGCTGAGCGATTTAGCCCTAAGCCGTCTGGATTTTTCAAAGTTCCGGAACAACGACGCTTACGTCTCCAGCTATACGGAAAGCCTGATGGATGATTTTGTCAAGTTTGCGGAGCATACGGACGGTGCGATAACTGCCTATATCCGCTATAATCCGGAGTTTACCGACCCGACCTCCGGTATTTTCCTGACGCGCTCCGATACTACGAAGGAGTTTGACAGTATTGAGCCTACGGATTTCAGTATTTATGAGAAGGATGACCTTGCGCATGTGGGCTGGTACTACATTCCGGTGGCAAATAAGGCGCCGCTCTGGATGGACCCTTACCTGAATGAGAATATCAACATCTACATGATATCGTATGTCGTTCCGCTTTACATAGATGGTACGTCCGTCGGGATCCTCGGTATGGATATCGATTTCGGACAGCTGACCGCTCTGACGGATTCGGTTTCTGCGTTTGATACCGGATATTCGTTCCTGACCAGTTCGCAGGGGAATGTGCTGTATCATAAGGAGATTCCTACGGGAACGGAGCTTGCTTCCTATGATAACGGCAGTCTTTCTAAGGTAAAGGAGTTCCTCGATTCAGAGAGTAATGCCAATACGACATTGGAGTACCGTTACAGCGGAGAAAAGAAGTACCTGAGCTTTTCCGTGCTGGATAACGGGATGCGGCTGGCACTTACCGCGCCGTTAAAGGAGATTAATGCGAGCGCGGATAAGCTTTCCATAAAGATTTTCGGCTCCCTGCTTATCGGGGTCGTGATTTCCGCGGCAATCGGCATTTTAATCAGCAGCAGTATTACGAATCCGATTAAGAAGGTGACGGACGTTATCAAGCAGACGGCAAAGTTAGACTTCCGTGACATCGCTTCTGCTGATGTGTTGCTGCGCCGCAGGGATGAGACCGGCGACATGGCAAAGGCAGTCGGGGATATGCGTTCGGTTCTGCGGGAGCTTTTAGCAAATATGCAGCAGACAAAGGAAAGCATGGCGGAGAATATGAAGCAGCTGGACGGCGTTATGAGGGAAAACAATGCGATTTCCGAGGATAACTCCGCTACCACGCAGGAGCTGGCGGCAGGCATGGAGGAAACCACCTCGAACACGACGGAGATTGTCAGCAATATCGGCGCTATCCAGACGAATGTATCCGATATCCAGTCCCTTGCCGAGAAAGGACAGCAGGAGTCCGAGCATATTATGGGACGGGCAAGGCAGCTGCGCGATACGACGACAGCCTCCAGCGATAAGACAATGGAGATTTATCAGTCCATGAAGGAGAAGACCGAGAATGCAATTGAGCAGTCCAAGGTAGTTTCCCAGATTAACGAGCTGACTGAGAATATCCGGAGCATTTCGTCACAGACGAATCTGCTTGCCCTGAATGCGAATATCGAGGCAGCGAGAGCCGGAGAGGCAGGAAAGGGCTTTGCGGTTGTTGCAACGGAAATCGGGGCGCTGGCAAACCAGACCTTTAAGACTGTAGACGGCATCAATGCGATTGTCGGGGACGTGAATGCGGCGGTTGCCAATATGACCGGCTGTATCGAGGTTATTATGGAGTTTCTGGAAAAGACCGTCGTTGCCGACTACGATTCCTTTAAGCAGGTCGGCGAAAAGTACGAAGAGGATGCAAATACCTTTGCAGATTCCATGGTACGGATTCATTCCGAGGTTGCGGAGCTGAACCAGAAGATTGACCGGATTGCGGCAACGATTGAGCAGGTAAGCGATACCATCCTGCAGTCTACGCAGGGCATTAACCTGATTGCCGAGAAGTCCTGTGATGCGGTGAAGAAGACGTCAGAGGGCTATGAGCATTTGCAGGAGAACGAAAAGAACCTCCAGCTGTTAGAGAGCCTGATTGAGCGGTTTGAAATTTAGAGTTTCAGCTGGCTGGATAAGAGAGACTCTTTGACAGGAGTCCGGGTAAAATAAGTTTGATTTTAAATTAAAGCTTAAAAAGGGGTCGCGCATGAAGCGCGGCCCCTTTTCAGGTATAGGATAAAGGTATGGAAGAAAGATTATTCTTCTGTGGATGCATCTTCCTCGGAATCAAACTCCGGTACATAATCATCCTCGGTGAAATCCTCGAACTCGTCCTCTAATTCACCATCTTCAATGTAAACCGGATTGAGATAACGATAGACTGCATAAGCGATTGCAGCAATCGCAGCAATTGCGCCGATAATAGCAAATACATAGAGTGCGGTATTCTTCTTTTCCGGCTCATCCTTCTTTAAATGAAGCAGCTCCGCAAGCTTTGCATTACTCGAAACCAATTCTTCTAACTTCTTCTTCGTGCAGCAATTCATAATGGATACCTTCCTTTCTAAAATACAGCAGTAGATAACGTCTGATTTTATATTATTTATATAGAGTATACCATAGGTTTTCAAAAATTACTAGAAAATTTTTCTAAAATTCAGCACTTTTTCAGGTTAGCAAAGGAAGCCAGAAGCTTCTTTACACCGTAGCCTTCAAACAGGACCGTGACCTCGTAGTCCCTACCGCCGTTTACGATATTGGTAACTGTCCCGGTGCCGAATTTGATGTGATGCACCTTATCGCCTACGGCATAATCGAGGGAAGCAAGAGGCCCTGTGCCAAAGTTCCTGGCAGCAGGAACGGGAGTTGCGGCATATGGTGCGGAAGGAGTGCGGGAGGCGCTTTTGCGCGGAAGCGGGATACTGGCGCCGGAAATGCTCCGTACCGGGCTTCCGGAGAAGGCACTGCTGTTCCGGAAGGTGGCGGCGTTTCCTGCCTGCTCCATTTTCAAGAGATAGCGCGGTACCTCCTTGATGAAGCGGGAGACCGGGTTATACTGGGTTTCCCCGCGTGCCATCCGCGCAGAGGCGGCGCTGAAATGAAGCTCCTTCATGGCGCGGGTAATACCTACATAGCAGAGCCTGCGTTCTTCCTCGATTTCTTCCTCCGGATTGTCCGCATTAATGGAGGAGTAGCCCGGAAAAAGACCGTCCTCCATGCCGCACAGGTAGACGTATGGGAACTCCAGCCCCTTTGCGGCATGGAGCGTCATTAAAACAACGACGTCGGTGGAAGCGTCTAAAGTGTCGATATCGGCAACGAGAGCTACCTCTTCCAAAAAGCCGCTTAAGGAAGGCTCATCCGTACCCTGCTCATAGAGGACTGCTTTGCTGATCAGCTCGTCTACATTCGCAAGCCGTTCTGCCGCTTCGACTTCGTCTGCAGCGGTAGTTTTGATTTCCTCGGTAAGCCCTGAGCCCTCCATGATTTCTTCAATCAGGTCCTTTAAGGTGTAGGCGGGGGAAAGCGGTTTGCTCCGGAGCGCTTCGATAAAAGCGACAAAGGAGGTAAGCTTTCCACAGGCACGGGAAACCGAAGGGATAAATTCCGCGCGGCAGAGCGCCTCGTAAAAGGTCAGGTCATGCTCCTCGGCGTATTCCTCCACGCGGTCCACGGTAGTCAGCCCGATGCCGCGCCTTGGGACGTTGATGATACGCTTTACGGCAAGATTGTCAAGGGCGTTGTCAATGGTCTTTAGGTAGGCAAGAAGGTCCTTGATTTCCTTGCGCTGGTAGAAATTGATGCTGCCGATAATCCGGTAGGGGAGGTTCCTTGCAATGAGCTTTTCTTCAAATACGCGGGACTGTGCGTTGGTACGGTATAAAATGGCAAAGTCCTTAAACTCAGCGCCCTGTTCGTCTACATGCTCCCGGATACTCTCCGCAACGCCCTCTGCCTCGGCGTAGTCGGTCGGGTACTGGACGAAGGAGACCGGAACCCCCTCTTCGTTTTCCGTCCAGAGCGACTTGTCCTTCCTGCCAAGGTTATGGCGGATGACTTCGTTTGCCGCAGTCAGGATGTTGGAGGTAGAGCGGTAGTTCTGCTCTAAGCGGATGACATGCGCGTCCGGGTATACCTTTTCAAAGTTCAGGATATTCTGTATATTGGCGCCGCGGAATTTATAAATGGACTGGTCGTCGTCGCCGACCACGCACAGATTCCTGTCGATGCTGCCGTCTTCGTTTGTGTGGGAGGCAAGCAGTGAAATCAGGCGGAACTGCGCCGTATTGGTATCCTGATACTCGTCGACCATAATATAGCGGAAGCGCCGCCGGTAGTAGTCCAGTACCTCCGGACTGGTCTGGAACAGCTCCACGGTTTTGAAAATCAGGTCGTCAAAGTCAAGGGCATTGCTCGCCTTTAAGCGCTTCTGGTACTCGGTATAGACCCTGGAAAAATTGCGCTTGGAAAAGTCAGCACTTGCCTTCACGGCGTATTCCTCCGGGGAAATCAGCTCGTCCTTGGCGGAGGAAATCGCAGAAAGAAAGGCGCGCTCCTTTACCTGCTTCGTATCGATGTTTAACGCCTTGCAGATGTCGCGGACCAAGGTCTTCTGGTCGTCCGTGTCATAGATGGTAAAGTTCCTGCCATAGCCGAGAGCTTCAATAAACCGGCGCAGGATACGGACACAGGTGGAGTGAAAGGTACTGACCCAGATATTTTCCGCGCCGTAGCTTACAATTTTGTCTACACGCTCCCGCATCTCCTTTGCCGCCTTATTCGTAAAGGTAATGGCAAGAATCTGAAAAGGGCTGACGCTGCGTTCCTCAATCAGATAGGCAATGCGGTGGGTCAGGACCCTGGTTTTTCCGGAGCCTGCCCCGGCAAGAATCAGAAGCGGTCCGCGGTCAAAAAAAACAGCCTCCCGCTGCATCGGATTTAATGTATCGTAAATACTCATAACAGCCTCTTTCCTATGTTCTATACAGTTTTAGTTTTATATGGCAGTCACGTCTGACAACCGCGAATCTGTTGTCTGGTACGCATTAAAAGCCTTCTCCCACGCCTTATGATGATACCTTTTCATAAAATCCGCCTGGACAGTATCGTTTTGGTAAAAGTTGTTTTTCAGAATGGCTTTTGCTATCATGTCAGTCAGCTCGTCCTGCCGTTTTCCGGACTGTTCCTTGTAACGAAGTATTCTGAAAAGTCCTGATTTTTCATGCTTTAGCAGCTCTTCATATACATCTGCGATAAAAACGGCATGGTCCACCGATACGCTTCCTTCATTGTAAAACATGCTTTCCCGGTCGTCTACGGGTTGAAAATTAATACGATTCTGAATATAGTACAGATATCCGGAAACATTTTTGTAAAATAGCTCTAGCTGGTCAGGAAACTGTTCCTCATAGTTAGCGATGCCGTCTTTCATCCAGCCGGTCACGTATTTTCTGTCGTAACCTGTGCGCTTTTCGTCCCAGATATAAATCAGCGCATAAGGGATATTCCCGGTCAGGTAAACTACTCTTTTATCGGAGTTATGTAACGGGGAATGTGGTTCTAAGGTTGTGATACCGGCAACGCTTGAGCCGTGGTACAGATAATCCATAATGAACACCTCCTGAAGCGAAAGCTCCGTATATTCGGTAATTATGTGGCTTTGCGTGGATATTATAGCATACGGCAGGGAATTTTTCAATGCGGAACAAAAAACTTGAGCTTCCGCATTTTGCATATGTCCCTGTGTACCGTATTACCACCGGGACTTCTGAAATTGTTAAGGAAGCGCTGATTGAATCATCACTTCCTCAGAGCCTCCGGCGGATGCGCACGGATTTGCAGGGGTGAATGTTGCTTCGCAACGCAAATCCGGTGCGGGGCTGTCGCATGTAGCGTAGCCCCGGCTTACAAGCGGGGGCTGCACTTCGTGCGACAGCCCCTAAAAAATGCGGAAATTCAAGAAAATACTTGCAACGTGGTTTCGGATACTATATAATATAATATTATATATAATGTAAAGCCGGAACATGGGGTAGCATAAAGAGAAGTTTAGCAGAGAAAGGAAAGGGGGAGTTCTTGTGGCATGGGAAGACAGTGAGGAGCTGCGCGAATTGCTTGACCGGTTGAAGGCGATTTCCTATATAAAGCCGGATGAGCTGCCGAATATTGATTTATATATGGACCAGGTGACGACCTTCATGGACTTTCATCTGGAGTCCTCGAAGCGTTACAGCGAGGATAAGCTTCTGACAAAGACAATGATAAATAACTATACGAAGAACGAGCTTCTTCCGCCGCCGAATAAAAAGAAGTATTCAAAGGACCACATGTATCTTTTGATTTTAATTTATTATCTGAAGGGCGTGCTGTCCATTACGGATATCCAGTCGGTCCTAAAGCCCTTTAACGCGGCCTTTTTCGGCGGTGCGGGAGCGGTGCCGTTTGAGAGGGTATACGAGGAAATCTTTGCGGTCCAGAAGTCCCAGTCGGACGCGGCAGCCAAGGATGTGGCAAGGAAGTGGAAGGCGGTACAGGGGACCTATACCGATGTGGCGGACAAGGAGCAGCAGGAGTTTTTACGGAAGCTGTCCATGATTTGTCTGCTGAGCTTTGACGTTTATATGAAAAAGCAGCTGATTGAGCAGATGATTGATAAGGAGTTTGCCCCGCATGAGGAGCATTCCGCAGAAAAGGAAGAAAAGGCGGAGAAGGCAAAAAAGAAGGAAGAGAAGGACGAGAAAAAAGCAGAGGGAAAGAAGAAATAGTAAATCAGGGAAGCGCTGTTTATAAAAGCAAAACAAAGGGAACTGCCGCAGGGGGTGCAGTTCCCTTTTGTTGCGCGCCGCAGTCGCCCGGCAGATTGCGGAAGCGCAATGCTTGTATTTTCCATTAAAAAACGTCAACGACTCTTAATAATTAACGGGAATTAACCGATAAATAGATTGACAGTAAAAAACGAAAGGAAGGAACCGGTATGGCAAAGGAAGAGATTACGCCGAGCGAGTGGCAGATTATGGAGGTTCTGTGGGCGTGCAGCGAGCCGCTGACCTCCTCCGAGGTTTATAAAAGGATGCAGGGGAATGTGGATATGTCGCAGCGGATGGTGCGGGTGCTGATGAACCGCCTGAGCCAGAAGGATATTTTAGGCTATACGGTGGATGAGCACGATTCGCGTGTTTATCACTATTATGTGCGGAGGTCGAGGGAGGAATGCGTGAAGGAGAAAAGCAGGAGGTTCGTGGACAGCTATTTTTCCGGCAGCGGGACGAACGCGATGGCGGCGCTTTTACAGAGCTTTGCCCTGACGGACGAACAGATTAAGGAGCTGGAGGAGATTCTGAAAAACAGCAGGGGGCGGGGGGTGGAAGCCCCGGATAAAGAGGAGGAGACGAATGTCTGACGCGACACGGATTGGCAGCCTTTTGGATTTCTGTGCGGTATATTATACGACCCAGCTTGTGCGGTGCGCGCTCTTTTCGTTTGTACTGACCGGGCTTGTGCTGCTGCTCCGGAGGACGGTTTTCCGGAAACGGACTTTTTTCAGGGGGATGCTGTGGTCGTCCTTTTTGTTACTTCCCTTTCTTGGAAGGCTGAAGTTGTTTTATGAAAATGAAGCTGTCTTAAACGCGACGTGGCGGCTGACAGCAATAACCATGTCATGGCTCTGGGTGGACCGCCTTTATATGGCAGGCATTCTGGCGGCGGCTGTCGGTATCTTCGGAAAACGTCTGCGGCTCTGGAGGGCGGTTGCAGGGATGGAGCAGGTTTCCCTGGATAACGTCCGCATCAGGGTTACGGACATGAAGGTCACGCCGTTTACAGCCGGGCTGCTGAGACCGAGGATTGTCATTCCCAAAGTAATGTTAGAGAGCTATGGCAGGGAGGAGGTAGGAGCGGTCATACAGCATGAGCGGACGCATATCCGGTTAGGGCATGTATGGTTCGGGCTTGTATGGGACATCCTGCGGTGTCTTTTGTGGGTGAACCCGTTCCTGACCGTGTTCCAGAAGCAGTTCCGGGCGGATATGGAGGATGTCTGCGACAGGGTGTGTATACAAAGCAGCGGCGGGACGGCGCAGGAATACGGGCTGGTTTTATTAAAAACCCTGAAGCTGCTGCGTTATGAAGCGGAGGGGACGCCGTCTGCCGTTACCTTTGCAGGGGAACGGGAATTTGCAGACATGAAAAGGCGGATGAAGGAAATTGCCGGTTTCCGTCCCTACCGGAAGGGGAGGTGCGCAGGCATGGCAGCCGCAGCAGCTCTGGTGATTGCGGCGCTGCTATTTGCAGTACATACCCAGTCTTATGCCCGGTGCAATGAAAGCAGGGAGATTATGGTCGGAACCTATGACGGGGAGCCGGAAATTGTTTCGTATGATACTGCAGGGCTGAGCCGGATGATTTCATATGATGACAGCTATGTTTATGTTGAGCGGGAGGCCTTTGAGGATTTTTTGGAGGAAAACAATGCGGACGGGGAGGTATGGATTGTTTTCGGCGGGTTTTATAAGCTTCCGGGTCTGGCGGGCATGGCAGAGGCCTGCATTTATGAAAGCGGTTCCGGGGACGGGATTGTGCGGATTCCCTATGAAAGTGTTATGGATAACTGTTATATGAAGCTGCTTAAATTGCTATAGGCACAGTATGGAAATGAAAAGGAGTTCAGTTAATTTATCAAGGAGGAAAAAATTATGGCGATGGAGATTATCAACACTTACGGCGGCTATGCGGCACAGGGTATGGCGGGAAGCTCTGCCGTAAGCGGCACGAAAAGGAAGGAAACAGGGAAAACGCAGGAAACAGCGGAGAGCAGTAAAGCAAAGAGTACGGCAGGGTATGCAAACGAACTGGCAAAGCTGGTCCCGAGCGTGGAGTTTCGTGTAGGGAATGCCTGTGTATCCGATAAAAGCGGAAAGTCACTGACCGTTAATCCTAAACTTTTGGAACAGATGCAGAATGACCCCGAAAAAGAGAAGGATATGAAAGACATGATAAAAGGCGTTGAGTCTATGTCTAAGCTGGCAGAAAGTATAGCGAAAGCCACTGGCTGGACCATAGTGTATCAGCACAGTTATATTGATGAAAACGGAAAATATCATTGCAGAATGCAAACCAGAAACGATTTTATGCTAAATATGAGTGATAAGCTCCGGGAGGAGCGGCGGAAAAATTCGGAAAAGCTGATCGAAAAGACAAAAGAAAAGGCGGTAGAAAAGAAAGAGGAATTAGAGGAGACATTAGAAGAAAGAAGAACGGAAAAGGAAGAAGAAGTCCCGGTGGAAAAGGCAGCGGAGGAAGCTGCGGAAAAGGAAGAAAAAGTCCCGGCGGAAAAGACAGCAGAAGAAGCTGCGGGAAAGACAGAGAAGGAATCGGTGTATGGCAGGGCAGAGCAGCTTTTCAATGAAAAGATGGCTGCGTCGAAGGACGGAATAATTTATCTGAACGAAACCGACCTCCGGATACTGATTGAAGCGGCACAGGAAGAGGGTGGTGCAGGCAGGACCGGTGCAAAAGGGCAGGTACAGGCTGGCGCAAACCTGGATTTGAGGATATAAGCCGGAGGCGGGGATATGAAGATCAACAGTAGCAATAGGAAATGGATTTCAGGACGTAAAAATTTAATGTTATAAAATCGGAAATGGAGGACTTGATATGTCAGTAAATGTAGAGGGATATAGAAACCGGATTGGTGAAGGGAATATACGGTATCAGAATGACAGGGCTGCCAGTCCGCAGGAAAAGGAAAAAGATGTACTGCAGCCGGAGGCGGAGCGTGAGGTAAGCGTTTCCATTTCGCAGGAGGGTATGGAAAGCTACCGGAAACAGAGCCGTGAAAAAGGGATATCCGGCAGGGTTATTGCAAAAGGGAATAAGGAGGATATGATAAAGCAGGCGAAACAGGCAGCAAGCGCACTGACTGCAAATGCCTATGGCGGCGAACTGGCCGGGGAGTTGGAAAAGCTGAAAGGGCAGAGGGCAGGTAGTGCATACGGCATTGCAGAGCAGGCAGAGGATTCTGTCAGGGCCTATGGGAACCTTTATGACGAGATTGTGCAGGGCTATCAGAACGGCACAAGAGAGCGTTATGTGGAGGATGAAAACTCAGGGACAGGTTTCCGCAAAATGACAATGGAAGAAGAATTAAGCGGGCTGGACCGGGCATTCCGGAAGATGGCAGACGGGGTTGATGTTAAGGAAATGATTACAGGCGAGTTCCGGAGGCTGTCAGCTAAGGCAGGAAATAAGCAGACAGCTTTTACGGATACGGGGAAAAGGCCGCAGGGGGCAGAAGAGGATGCTCCGGAAACGACCGGGCAGAAAATGAAACGACTGGTGCAGGAATGGAAAAATGCTTACCAGACATCAGGCTCGAAGGAGAGCAGCATGGAGAAGCTCCTGTCCATACTGAACAATATGTTTCATAGTGACAGCAAGGCATAATGTGCAAACCGCAGGTAAGCTTTGTATTTGATTCGAAAACTGCAAAAGCAGTTGTCCCTTCATGCAGTCGGGCAGGAGGAATTTCTCATTTAATTTAAGAGAAATTCCTCCTGCCCGATTGTTCTGTCATTGGCTGTCCGGAAACTGTCTGAAAGGCTTAAATCTCCTCCTGCGGAAGCTCCGGCAGGCGTTCAAATACCATATCATAGCCGTCGTTCCCGTAGTTTAAGGAACGGTTGACGCGGCTGATGGTCGCGGTGGAAGCGCCGGTTTTTTCTGCAATCTCCAGATAGGTCTTGTGGGCGCGGAGCATGGCAGCTACTTCAAAACGCTGGGAAAGCAGAAGAATTTCATTTATGGTACAGACATCTTCAAAGAATGTATAGCATTCGTCCAAATCCTTTAAAGACAGGATTGCCTGAAACAAATAATCGACTGCCGGTGACTTTATGTTTTTGCCCATGACGGAATCATCCTCCTTTATGCTGATAAGTATGTCACATTCTGACAGTAATATTTTAACACTACAAAGAACTAAAGTAAAGGAAAAGTTTTTTGTTTTGGAAAAAAGCCGGGTAACACTGTAAAAATGGAGGAAAAAGTGTTGAAAAAGTAATTTTTGCAGTAGAATTTCCGGGGAATATGTGCTATGATAGAATATGGTGTTCGAATTCAATCGGAAGGGGCATAGAGTAAAGTCATGTACGAAATAGTAGAAAAAAGGCAGCTGAGCGACAGCATCGTGCTGATGGAAGTCAGGGCGGAGCGGGTTGCAAAGTCCTGTCTTCCGGGACAGTTTGTGATTGTAAGAACGGATGAAACGGGGGAGCGTATTCCGCTTACCATTTGTGATTATTGCAGGGAAAAAAAGACAGTAACGATTGTATTCCAGGTAGTCGGCGCCTCGACGTTACGGATGGCAGAATTAAAAAAAGGAGACTTTTTCCGGGACTTCGTGGGACCGCTTGGAAGGAACTGCGAGTGGATTGACGAGCCGGTTTCCGAGTTAAAGCAGAAGAAGATTCTTTTTGTAGCGGGGGGCGTCGGTACGGCGCCGGTATATCCGCAGGTAAAGTGGATGCAGGAGCACGGGGTTTCCGTGGATTGTATTATCGGTGCAAGGACGAAGGGTCTGATTATCCTGGAAGAAGAGATGCGCGCTGTGGCGGGGAATCTTTATATTGCCACGGACGATGGCTCTTATGGATTTAAGGGAAATGTAAACGACCGTATCAGGGCGCTTGTGGAGGAGGAAAAGAAGAGCTATGACCTGGTAATTGCCATTGGACCGATGATTATGATGAAGTTTGTCTGTCTCTTAACGAAGGAGTTCGGCATTCCTACGATTGTCAGCATGAACCCGATTATGGTAGACGGTACCGGCATGTGCGGCGCCTGCCGTGTCAGTGTCGGCGGCGAGGTAAAGTTTGCATGCGTGGATGGTCCGGAGTTTGACGGGCATCTGGTGGATTTTGACCAGGCAATGAAGCGTCAGCAGATGTATAAAACTGCAGAGGGCCGGAGATATCTGGAGGCGCAGGAGGGCGCAACCCATCACGGCGGCTGCGGGCATTGTGAATAGAGCAATACAGGAGGAGAAGAATGGATGGATTAAACCGGGTTCCGGTGCGGGAGCAGGCAGCAGCGGAACGTGCGCACAATTTTGACGAGGTATGCCTCGGATATTCGTTAGAGGAAGCAAGGGCAGAGGCCAGCCGGTGCTTACAGTGTAAGAATCCGAAATGCCAGACCGGCTGTCCGGTCAATATCGATATTCCAAGGTTTATTGCGAAAATCGGGGAAGGAGATGTCGAGGGAGCTTATCATGTAATCTCGGAATATTCGGCGCTTCCGGCAATCTGCGGCCGTGTCTGTCCGCAGGAGTCGCAGTGTGAGGCGAAGTGTATCCGCGGCATCAAGGGAGATGCGGTTTCGATTGGTAAGTTAGAGCGTTTTACGGCGGATTATGCGAGGGAGCATGACATCCGTCCGTCGGTGAATGCAGAGAAAAAGGGAAAGAAGGTGGCGGTAATCGGTTCCGGTCCTGCAGGACTGACCTGTGCCGGAGACCTGGCAAAGATGGGCTACGAGGTTACGATTTTTGAAGCCCTGCATGAGCCGGGCGGCGTGCTGGTTTACGGCATTCCGGAGTTCCGTCTTCCGAAGGAAACGGTAGTAAAGAATGAAATCGAGAATGTCAAGGCGCTTGGCGTGAAAATCGAGACGAATGTGGTTATCGGGAAGTCGGTAACGATTGACGAGCTTTTGGATGAAGAGGGCTTTGACGCGGTATTTATCGGTTCCGGTGCGGGACTGCCTAAGTTTATGGGTATTCCGGGAGAGAATGCAAACGGCGTTTTTTCGGCGAATGAGTATCTGACAAGAAACAACCTGATGAAAGCGTTTACAGAAGGATATGGTACGCCGATTGCTGCCGGGAAGAAGGTAGCGGTAGTCGGCGGTGGAAATGTTGCAATGGATGCCGCAAGGACAGCGCTGCGGTTAGGCGCAACGGTTTATATTGTATACCGCAGAGGAGAGGCAGAGCTTCCGGCGAGAGTGGAGGAAGTGCACCATGCCAAGGAAGAAGGCGTTATTTTCAAGCTTCTGACGAATCCGAAGGAGATTCTGACGGACGAGAACGGATGGGTCAAGGGAATGCGTTGTGTGGAAATGGAGTTAGGAGAGCCGGATGCTTCGGGACGGAGACGGCCGGTGGAAAAGGCAGGCTCAGAGTTTACGCTGGAGTTAGATACCGTAATTATGTCTCTGGGTACAAGTCCGAATCCGCTTATTTCTTCCGCGACAAAGGGACTTGAGGTAAATGAAAGAGGCTGTATCGCAGCTGACGGGGAGGACGGAAGTACGAGCCGGAAGGCAGTCTTTGCAGGCGGAGATGCAGTGACCGGCGCGGCGACCGTGATTCTTGCGATGGGAGCCGGAAAAGCAGCAGCGAAAGGAATTGATGCGTATCTTTCCGGAAATAAATAATTGATAAAGGAAGAAAAATTGCGTATGGAGTATTTGCTAATAGGAATCGGCGTTCTGTCCGTGGTCTTTGGTGCGGCACTGACAGTGTGCATAATACAGAATTACAGAATACAGAAAAAGATGCAAAAAGGCGAAGAAGAGCTGTTAAACAGCTACCGGAGCCTGAAAACATCTTATGACGAAGAGGTCAGGACGAAAAAGTTACTGTCAGAACGCTGTGAAGAGCTTGCCAGAAGCAAAGAACATATGCAAAGGACGGCATATACGGATTATCTGACCGGTCTTCCGAACCGTCTCGGCTATTCAGAGCATCTGAAGGAAGAACTGCGGGACTTAAAGCCGGGGGAGCTTCTCGGGATTATTGATCTGGATATTGATAATTTCCGGGTAATCAACGATTCCTATGGCCATTCCTACGGGGATGAGACCTTGTGTGAAATCAGCAAACGGCTTACCCGGATTGCGTTAGAGCGGGATGCTTATCTTGCTCGTGTGGGCGGTGACGGTTTTACCGTAATCTTAAAGGACTTTAATGAGCGTGCGGAATTAGAGGCACAGGTAGTACAGATTTTGAATTATATGCGGGAACCGTACCATGTCGGGGAAAAGGAGTTTGTGCTGACCTCCAGTGCAGGCATTGTAATTGCGCCTGCAGACGGAACAAGCGGTCAGGTAATAACCAAAAAGGTAGATATGGCAAAGTTTTTTGCAAAGACGAACGGGAAGGACACCTATACGTTTTATAACGAATCCTTAAACCGTACGGTTGCAGAAAAGCTAGAACTGCAGACAGAGGTCAGAAGGGCAATTGAAGAGAGGGAGTTTGAGGTATATTTCCAGCCTCAGATTGACCTGGCGACGGAGCAGACCATCGGGTTTGAGGCGCTGGTCCGCTGGAATCACCCGGAGCGCGGCGTGATTCTGCCGTCAGAGTTTATTCCGGCCGCGGAAGAGTGCGGTTTGATTGTCCCGCTTGGGGAGTTTGTTTTAAAGGAGTCCTGTCAGAAGCTGAAAAAGTGGCAGGATGAGGGCTGTGCAAAGCAGGTGCTGGCGGTCAACCTTTCTGCCAGGCAGTTTAAGGACAAGGACTTCATGGATAATGTGATGAAGATTATCAGGGAGACTGGCGTAGACCCGAAGCAGCTGGAGTTTGAAATTACCGAAACAATGGCATTAGATGACCTGGATTATGCAGTTGCTACCCTGCAGCAGTTAAAGGAGTGGGGCGTTTCCATTGCGCTGGATGATTTCGGGACAGGGTATTCCTCCCTGAATTATCTGAAGCGTCTGCCGGTCAACCAGTTAAAGATTGATAAGAGCTTTATGGATAAGGTGCTGGAGGACCGTTCCGACCGCAAGATTGTCGAGACGATTATCGCGCTGGCACAGGCGCTGAATCTGGTTGTAATTGCAGAAGGCGTGGAAAGCTCCGAGCAGGCGGCTTTCCTGAAATCGGTCAGCTGCAACAAGGCGCAGGGCTATCTTTACAGCAAGCCGCTGCGGGAAAAGGATGTACGCGTATTTTTGCAGATGAACTAAGCAGATGTAAGTAATACGGAAAATTTTTGTTTTACGGATAAAGATAAGGAAATGCTTTGGTTATCAAGGTATTTCCTCTTTTTTTTGCATTTTTATTTTTAGCAGATTGCATGAAGCTTCGGTGCAAAATTTGTCAGAATTTCCGTCTTGCTGTCGAATGGATTTCCTGTTACAATTAATTTACGTAGTCTACGCAAGGTCAAATCAATCTGACAATTCTTAAACTTCTGAAGGCTCCGTTCGGAGTAGCTTTTCACAGAACAAGTACAGGATTTTTAAAAGAGGAGTAAGTAAAAATGGAAAAAAAGAGTGTTGCAGCAAGGGAGACGTTTGCCCTGGAAATCAAAAGACTGGTTTCGGAAAAAATGGGGGCGGAGTATCAGGTGGAACGTCTGACGGCAGGGAAAAATAACGGGGTCATTAAGGAGACCCTTCATGTAAGCCAAAAGAGCGGTGCTTATGCCATCAGCTTTTATCTTGAGGAGCTATACCGTTCGTATTGCAGAGGGATTCCGATGGAGGTACTTTCGGAGAATATTGCGGAAACCGTCAGGGAGGAGGACAAGTCGCCTGTGCAGATACAGGAGTTTCTTTCAAGGTCATGGGTGGAAGAGAATCTGTTCCTGCGTTTGGTAAATCTTGAAAAGAATCTGGAACAGCTGGAAGGTGCAGTGTATGTCAGGCGTCTGGACCTGGCGGCAGTATTTTATGTCCTTACGGAACAGGGAGAAGACGGGATAAAGAGCTTCCGGCTGCCAAAGGAGCTTTGGGAGAGGATGGGGCTTGGGAGTGCTGAAGAGTATTTTGCGCAGATTCTTGAAAATACGGAGCAGCTGTTTCCCGCAGAGGTAAAGCGGCTTGAGGACAGTCTGGCAGAATGTATCCGGAAGGAGGGAGGAAAGGAGCCGGAATGGCTTAGGAAGGAACTGCAGGAGGAAAACGAACCGGCCAGGTCGCTGTTTTATGTCCTGACAAACAGGCAGAAGATTAACGGAGCCATTGCATTGTTTTATCCGGGGCTGTTAAGCAGGCTTGAAGAGAGATTCCGAGGAGGCTTTTATCTGATTCCGAGCAGCGTTCACGAGATACTTCTGCTTGCAGAGTCAGAGGAAGCGGAGGCAGAGGAGCTGAACCAGATGGTGCGTGAGGTAAATGAGAGTCATGTGATACCAGAGGAAATCCTTTCCGACCATGTGTATTATTATCATAAGAGCTGCGGGCTTTGCAGCAGGATGGGGTAGCTTGAGTTTCCGCATTTTGCATGTCAGGTTATGTCCCGGTCACCGTCTGTTGCCCTGATTTTGCAAGCGCGAACGCTCCACCGGACTTCCTCTAAGAGCTGTTAAGCCGCTCGGTGGCGTCCTCGCGCCTAAACATCTCTAAGAGGTGATTCCGATTCCGCTAAAAACCGCGGTCCTTCGGACAAATGCAAAATCAGGGCAACAGGCGGTGACCGGGACGTGCTCAGGCTTATGCAAAAAATGCGGAAACTCAAGTGGGATAGTTGTTGACAGATGATATTATATATGGTACTATATAAGAAAGGAAGTATAAGGTGTACGATGTAGAAAAGCTAATTGAGAAGATGGAGCAACAGCCGAATGGAATAAGACCGAAGGAAGCAGAAAAGGTTTTAGAGGCATACGGATATGTTCCGGTAAGGCAAAAAGGGAGTCACAAGCACTATCTGAATAAAGAAAAAGGAGATTTGATAACAATAAAGCAGGAAAACCCGTTAAAAAAGGCTTATGTGGTAGATATGTTAGTCAGGATAAGGAAGTAATCCGGTATCAATCATAAGCAGAAAGGAGCAGGAAAGACGTGGAAGTGAAAGACTATATGAAACTGCCATATACGAGAATGGTACAGGAAATCAACGACGAGAGCGGACATTATTTTTATGGCAGTATTTTAGAGCTTGACGGCTGTCAGAGTACAAGTGATACATTGATGGGATTATATGAGAGCCTGAATGAAGCAATGGAAGGATATTTTGAGGTAAAGCAGGAAAACAACCTGCCAATTCCGGTTCCGGAAACGACAAATAATTACAGCGGAAAGTTTCTTGTAAGGATTCCGAAGTCGCTGCACCAGAGACTGGTAATTGAAGCGGAAAAAGAAGGTGTGAGCCTGAATCAGCTGGCGCTGTATAAACTGGCACTGTAATGCACTGACATAACACGGCATTCCTGAGCGGGGAAAAGAAAGACTGTCACAGGAAGCATAAGCGGCTTCTTACAAGCGGATTACGTTTCCTGCGGCAGTCTTTTCGGGACGGTAATACTATTTTGCCGGAGAGTTCGCCAAAAGACGGTTGTAGAAGTCTTTGAGGTCATCGTCTGCCAGCAGGGCTTCTGTCATTGCCTGGTTTGTTTCCTTCGCAAGCGTCTGTATGGCTTCACTCTGTGTTATTGCGGCACAGTAAGCGTCCGTATCCAGTGAAGTAACGCCGAGGTAAATGCGCGGCGAGGAAGACGCCGGGTCTAAGGAAATGTAGTAATATTCCATACACGGCGCAGGCGTATCAATCAGCACAATCTTTTCTTTATAGGTCACATAGACAATGTAGTCAAATTCATTGATTCCCGGATAAATCACGAATTTATAATCGGAAAAGTATTCCGTATACGCAAAACGTGTGGAAAAATAGTCCAGGTTCAAATAGTCCATGTCAGTCACACACTGCTTCAGCCTTGGCTCATCCACCGCAAGACAGGCATTGTAATAGCGTTGGATCAGAGAAGAGATTGCCATCTCCATTAAAGTATCCGTAGTACGGGCCTGCGCCATGATTGCCCTCAGTTCCGAAGATAAAGGCGTAGTGTTGATTAAAAAGGTTCCGTCCTTTTTCCGCATGACGTAATATTCTGAGAACTGCGGAACTGATGGCTGCGTATTGTCATAGTAAAGAGAATACGTGGCATAGACAACGGAAAAAATACCGTTGATTCCGGGCTTGGCATACAGCTTCAGGTCAGTCACCTTAGTGACTCCCGAGGAATTGGAGGCAATCAATGTGGGATTCAGCATGGAAGCATCCGTTACAAGGGTAGCCAGCGTTTCTATATCATTCTTATAGTAGCTTTCAATATAGGCCGTGACAAGGTTAGCGGCTCCCGAAACCGGAGTATCCAGGTGATCCGTAAATATGGGATGTACCCTTTCCGGAGCCGGGGAAGGTGTCAGCTCTGCAGTGCCTGTAGGTTCCGGCGTACCGGTAGCCGCCGGAAGTGTTAAAACCGGTGTGGCAGAAGGAGTCAGGGCAGAGGTCGGTCCGACCGGATCTGCTTCTTTTGTACTTGCGGTCCGGGACTGTGGGTAGAGCAAAAAAGTCAGGCCCAGCACAAGGGCTGAACTGTATATGGCAGTCATATATCGCTTGAATTTCATAAGAACCCCTCCTTTGCTTAATTTTTACAACCATTATTTATCATATCAAAAAATTTCAAGAAAATCAACTATTTCTACTTGACCAATTCCTGTTAATTGTATATAATAACAGTATTGCATCTGTAGCTCAGTGGATAGAGCAATGGTTTCCGGAACCATGTTAGCGGGGGTTCGAGTCCCTTCAGATGCATTTTGATACGCAATGTGCTTTGCCGGGAGGCAGTGCGTCGGAAAGGTTTTCTTTGTGCGGTTGCAGTAGGTAAGCGGCAGGGAGGCCTTTTTTTTAAATGTCGGAGGATGCCGCAGACGGCTCACTCTGCGCGGAAGGTCAGCAGGCAAATCCTTTGTTTGCCGAAGAACCAGAAAGGAAACGGCGATGAAAGCGAAAAAGTTTGAGGAAGAGGAAGTAAAAGAGGGCGTAAGAATCAATAAGTTTCTTTCCGAGGCCGGAGCATGCTCCAGACGGGAGGCGGACCGGTTTGTCGAGGAAGGGAAGGTACTGATTGACGGGGTATGTGCGCAGGCGGGCAGCAGGGTTCTGCCCGGACAGAAGGTGATATTTCAGGGGAAGGAGCTGAAAAAAGAGGAAGACCTGGTTCTTCTGGCCCTGAATAAGCCAAAGGGGATTGTCTGTACCAGTGACAAGAGAGAGCCGGACAATGTAGTAGACTTTGTAAATTACAGCAGGCGTATTTATCCTATCGGACGGCTGGATAAGGATTCCGAAGGTCTTTTGCTGCTGACAAACGACGGAAATATTGTCAATAAAATCCTGCGTGCCGGGAATTACCATGAGAAAGAATATATTGTAAAGGTCAACAAGATGCTGACGAAGGAGTTTTTGCAGGGAATGGCAGGCGGTGTGCCGATTTTAGACACCGTAACCAGACCATGCCGGGTGGAGGCGCTCGACAAGTACCGTTTCAAGATTATACTGACCCAGGGGCTGAACCGCCAGATCAGGCGGATGTGCGAATATTTCGGCTACCGCGTCGTACATTTACAGAGGGTGCGTATTATGAATATCCGGCTGGGACATCTGAAGACCGGGGATTACCGGAAGCTGACCCCGCAGGAGCTTGCGGAGCTTTCGGAGATGATACGCCGGTCCTCCAATGCACCGGTACTGCATGATAAGACAAGAAACGACTATAGTGTGACCTATGCAAAGCCGAAAAGGAACGAGGAAGAAAAGGCAGGAAGGGAAAACGAACAGCGGAGCAGCACAAAGAAGGTACAGAAGCACAGGATGGGGAACCGGACGGTTTAGCCGGAAGGATGCAGGAAAACAGGAAGTCACAGGAAAGGCGGAGAAGGTATGGAAGCGGAAAAGAAACTGGAGCGTATGCGCGGACTGCACCGGCAGCTGAAGGAAGCGGCACGCGCCTATTATCAGGAAAACTCCGAGATTATGAGTAATTTTGAATACGATGCGTTATATGATGAGCTTTTAGAGCTGGAAAAAGAGACCGGCATTGTACTTGCCGACAGCCCGACCGTGAAGGTAGGGTATGAGATTGTCAGCGAGCTGCCGAAAGAGGCGCACATTGCCCCGATGCTTTCACTGGACAAGACAAAGGACAGGGAGTCGCTTGCAGACTGGCTTCAGGGAAGAGAGGGGCTGCTTTCGTGGAAGTTAGACGGCCTGACGAACGTCCTTACTTACCGGGAGGGAGCTCTTGTCAAGGCGCTGACCCGCGGAAACGGGGAAACCGGGGAGATTATTACAAATAATGCGAAGGTATATAAGAATGTGCCGTTAAGCATTCCATATAAGGGAGAGCTTGTCGTGCGCGGGGAAGCGCTGATTACCTATTCCGAATTTGAGCGGATTAACGGGGAGATTGCAGAGACAGAGGCGAAGTATAAGAATCCGCGGAATCTGTGCAGCGGGACGGTGCGGCAGCTGAACAATGAGATTACGGCACAGCGGAATGTGCTGTTTTTTGCCTGCACGCTTGTTTCGACGGAGCCGGAGATTTCTTTTGCTACAAGGAAGGAGCAGGCTGAGTTTCTGGCGTCGCAGGGGCTTACCTGTGTAGAGGCACGTCTGGTAACGCCGGAGACGGTCGCGGAGACAGTCGGGGAGATGGAGCAGAGGCTTCCGCTCAATGATTTTCCTTCGGACGGTCTGGTGCTGACCTTTAATGACATTGCGTTTGCGGAGAGCCTCGGAAGGACCGCGAAGTTCCCGCGGGATTCCATTGCGTTTAAGTGGGCGGACGAAACGGCGGAGACGGAGCTGTTAGAAATTGAGTGGAGCGCGTCGAGAACCGGACTGATTAATCCGGTTGCGATATTTGCCCCGGTCGAGCTGGAGGGGACGACGGTATCCCGTGCAAGCATCCATAACGTCAGTATTATGGAAGGGCTTTCCCTTGGCATCGGGGATACGATAGAGGTGTATAAGGCGAATATGATTATTCCGCAGATAGCGGCGAATCTTACCGGGAGCGGGACGGCAAAGCCGCCGGAATACTGTCCGGTCTGCGGCGGAAAGACGACCTTAAAGGAAGAAAATGAGGTTAAGGCACTGTATTGCATGAATCCGGAGTGTCCTGCCAAGAAAGTGAAGTCCATTGCGCATTTTGTGGCGCGGGATGCAATGAACATCGAGGGGCTGTCCGAAGCGACGATTGAGAAGCTGTTAAATGAGAAGCTGATTGCAAGGGCAGCGGATTTGTTCCGGCTTTCCGGGCATCGGGAGAAGATTGTGGCGATGGAGGGCTTCGGGGAGAGGTCGTACCAGAAGCTGCTTGACTCCGTGGAGGCTGCAAGGACCGTATCGCCCGCGCGTTTCCTGTATTCGCTCGGGGTACCGGGCATCGGTCTGTCTACCGCAAAGCTGGTCTGCCGTGCGTTTGACGAGGAGATAGAGCGCGTGATGAATGCAAAGCCGGAGGAGCTGGTAGCAATAGAGGGCATCGGCGAGGTGACGGCGGAGGCGTTTGCCGCGTACTTTGCAGAAGAGAAAAACAGGCAGGAGGCAGATGAGCTGCTTTCCTTCCTGACATTGGAGCGTCCGGTGGCAACAGAAGGAGACTTGCCGCTTGCCGGAAAGACCTTTGTCATTACGGGAAAGGTGTTTCATTTTTCCGGACGCCCTGAGCTGAAAGCCTATATTGAAGAGCGGGGCGGCAAGGTGACCGGCAGTGTGACAGCAAAAACGGATTACCTGATTAATAACGACGCCGCATCGCAGTCGTCCAAAAATAAAGCCGCAAAGGAACTGGGCGTGGCCGTGATTACCGAAGAGGAGTTTTTGGAAATGCTTGGAGGAAAGGAAGAATAGCATGCCGGTAAAAGTAAATAATCATCTGCCGACCAAGAAGATTTTAGAGGCAGAAAATATTTTTGTAATGGATGAGAGCCGCGCCGTGACGCAGGATATCCGTCCGTTACAAATCGCGATTTTAAATCTGATGCCGCTTAAGGAGGATACGGAGCTGCAGCTCTTACGCAGCCTTTCCAATACGCCGCTCCAGGTGGAGGTTACGTTTCTGATGACAGGCAGTTACATCGGAAAAAATACGCCGCTCAGTCATCTGGAGCAGTTTTATATGACCTATGAGGAAGTAAAGGAGAGAAAGTTTGACGGTCTGATTATCACCGGTGCCCCGGTGGAGCAAATGGAGTTTGAGGAGGTTGCGTACTGGGAGGAGCTGAAAAGAGTAATGGAGTGGTCCGAAAGCAACGTCACCTCGACGCTTCATATCTGCTGGGGAGCGCAGGCGGGCCTGTATTACCATTACGGAATCCCGAAGCTGCTGCTTCCGGAAAAGCTCTCCGGCGTTTACCGCCACCGTGTACTGAACCGCAGGGAGCCGTTAGTGCGCGGCTTTGACGACGAGTTTTTTGCGCCGCATTCCCGTTATACCGGAATTTCAAAGGAGGACGTGATAAAAAGCGGCGTGTTTACCATACTTGCGGAAAGCGATGAGGCAGGCTGCTTTATTCTGCTGGCGGAGGGCGGAAAAAATATCTTTGTACTCGGGCATCCCGAGTATGACCGCCTGACGCTGGACAAAGAGTACAAGAGGGATTTGGAAAAGGGACTTGCGCCTGCAGTTCCGCTCAATTACTATCCGGAGGATGACCCCTTACAGCGTCCGCTTCTTTTATGGCGCTCGCATGCGAATGCGCTGTATAGCAACTGGCTGAATTACTACGTTTATCAGAACACGCCATATAAGCTGTAGGAAATCAGCTCTTAGAGGAAGTCCGGCGGAGCGCCCGCGCATGCAAAATCAAGCTGCCCATAGCCGACGGGATGCAAAGCTGCATACAAGATGTGGAAACTTAGGGACAGAGTAACAACAAATGGAGAAAAGAGTCTGATATGATGATTCGTATTGCAGTCTGTGAGGATGAGGAAGCGCAGGCGGAGTATCTGAAAACACTGTTGGAGAGGTGGCAGGAGATGGCAAGGGTCAGTGCCGCGGTAGACGTTTACCACAGTGCGGAGCAGTTCCTGTTTGAAGCAGAGGAGCAGAAGTCCTATGATGTCATGCTTCTCGATATCCAGATGGGGGAAATGAACGGCCTGGACCTGGCGAGAAGGGTGCGGGAACGGGATAAGCGGGTCAGGATTGTATTTCTGACCGGCATCGCGGACTATGCCATCGAGGGATATGAGGTGGGCGCCCTGCGGTATCTGTTAAAGCCGGTGAAGGAGCCGGTTCTGTTTGAAATGTTAAGCAGTCTTTCGGAGGAAATGTGCAGGGAGGAGCCGGAGTATTTTATGTTTGAGGCAAATGGCATGCACAACCGGATTCTGCTCGGGGACATTCTTTATGCGGAGGCGGACGGGCATTATGTCGTGCTAAAGACAGAAGCAGACGGCGGAAGATGGCGGTGGAAGGCGAACTTTTCTGCGGTTTCGGAGGAGCTTTTGGCAAAGGGCTTTTTTTTGCTGCGGCGGGGGCTGTGTGTTAATATTTCCCGGCTCATACGAATCGGAAAAACGGAATGTGAGCTTGAGAACGGAGAAATCCTGCCGGTCAGCAAAGTAAACTATCAGGCATTGAACGAGGCATTTATTGCCTATTACAAAGGGAGGGCGCAATGAACGCAGGGATGTATGCGGTACTTTTGCTGGCAGCGGTGCTTTTTACCGCGGCTGCTGCCGTGCTGGTTACGGTAAGGATTATGTCCCGGAAACAGGAGAAGCGCATCGGGGAATACCAGGACAAGGTGTTAAAGACGCAGCGGGACGAGGTGCAGAATATTTACCATACCATGCGCGGGTGGCGGCATGACTACCATAACCATATGCAGACAATCAAGGCGTATCTTTCCGTGCAGAAGGTCGAGGAGACACTGGCATATTTAGAGCAGCTCGAGGAGGACTTAGACAGCATCGATTTTGCAGTCCGTACCGGAAATGTCAGCGTAGACGCGATTGTCAGCAGCAAGCTCTCCGTTGCGGCAAAAAAGAAGATTGCGACAGACTGTACCGCAAAGGTGCCGATGGAGCTGAAGGTGACGGATGTAGACCTTTGTACGATTGTCGGGAACCTGCTCGACAATGCGATTGAGTCCTGCGAGAAGGTGCCGGAGGAAAAGCGTTTCTTGAGGATTTACATCGGCATTTTCCAAAAGCACCTGTATTTATCGGTAGCCAATGCGACGGCGGAGACGCGCAGGAAGCGTCCCTCCGAGCTGGTCAGCAAAAAGGGCGGCAGCCACGGGTTCGGGCTGCGCAGAATTGACCTGGTGGCGGAAAAGTACCAGGGGTTCGTAAACCGGAAAAACGAGCCCGGCGTATTTGTGACCGAGGTGATGCTGCCGCTGTAGGACAGTCCGGCGGCAGTTTTTAGTTCAGATTGAGTTCAGATTTCAAACGGGAGATTTCGTGCACGGATTCGGGAAATTCGTGCACTTTTTTATGATATTGGCGAAGATGTGATAGAATAAAACCAGATTTAAGGAACCAGTGTACTGACACGTTTATAAATAGACAAGTAGTTTTATCAAATATAAACGTGCCGGCACACTGGTGGAAGAAAAGCGGCGAAAGGAAAGAACGAAGTTCTACGGTTGTCACGTCAGGAGGGGCATATGGCAGGGAATGGTCAGGCGAAAAAAGAAGGAAAAGCAGCACGCAGTACAAAGGCTTCGGTATTCCGGAACGTATGGCGTGTGACAGGCGCGTTGTTTCGGACCTACCCGGCGGCAATCTGGGTAACGCCGCTTTATGTAATCTGCCGGGTGCTTGTGCCGTTTCTCGGCGCGCTTATCCCGGCAGCGGCGATTGCAGGGATTATGGGAGGAGAGCCTGTAAGGTTTCTGTTAATCATCGGCGGGATTCTGCTTCTTTCCATGGCGGCAGGAAGCTGCGTGGATATTACGAGGGGGTTTTTGCAGAACTGCCGTTCCTTTACGAGATTCCGGGTGTTCCTTTCCAATTATGTGAAAAAGGTTCTGACAGCGGACTATGTGGACGTAGAGCCGGTTAAACGGCAGAAAGAAATTATGTTAGGCGCTAAGGCTGTTATCGGAGGCAGCTGGGGGCCGGAGAAGCTGATGACGGAGTCGGTAGAGTTTATCGTGCAGCTCTGTGGTCTTTTCACCTATGCAGCAGCGGTGCTGACGCTGGATTACCGTATTCTTTTAATGCTTCTGCTTACCTTTCTGCTGGATTTCGTACTGCGCGGGAATGCGGTCCGCTATTATGAAAAGCATCGTATTGAGATATCGGAGGTACACCGTAAGCAGGAATACTTAAGAAAGGAAAGTATTGATCTGGCAGCGGGAAAGGATATCCGTGTATACCGGGTGGACGGCTGGTTTCACCGGGTATTTGAAAAGCTTCATGCAGATGCGGTAGATTTCCAGAAGCGTGCGGAGTTCCGCTTTTATCTTCCGGCGTTCGGAAACCAGTTTTGTGTCGCGGGGCAGGAACTCCTCGCATACTTCGTTTTGATTGGTCTCGTACTTTCCGGAAGGATTACGGTAGCGGAATTTACGCTGCAGCTCGGGATGGTCCGGGGCTTTACCCAGTGGATTTCCGGTGTGGCAATGTCTTGCGGTGCGTTAAAGAAGGCAAACAATGAAACAAGGGATTATTCCTTTGTGATGGAACGTCCGGAACGCGGACATCCGGCAGGGCAGCCGGTGCCGGTGCTTACGGAGGGACCGGAAATCGAGTTCCGCGATGTCTCCTTCCGGTATCCGGGGGCAGAGGCGGATACGATTTCCCATGTGAGCTTTGTGATGAAGCCGAAGGAGAAGGTGGCGTTAGTAGGAGCCAACGGCGCCGGAAAGACGACGTTAGTCAAGCTGTTGTGCGGCCTGTACCAGCCGACCGGCGGGAGTATACTTGTCAACGGCGAGGATATTTCCGGATGGGAGCCGGAAGGATACCAGAGGCTTTTAAGCGTTGTGTTCCAGGATGCGTTTCTGCTTTCTTTTACGATAGAGATGAATATTGCCGGTACGGTGCCGGATGCCGCAGGACGGGAGAAGGTAGGGGAGGTGCTCCGTGAGGTCGGGCTCTGGGAGAAGGTAGAACGGCTTCCGGACGGAACTGGTACTTATGTCGGTCAGATTCTGGATGAGAACGGTGTGGGATTTTCCGGCGGGGAGAGGCAGCGCCTGTACCTGGCAAGAGCCCTGTACCGGAACGGACCGGTGCTGGTTCTGGATGAGCCGACGGCAGCGCTGGACCCGATTGCAGAAAGCAGTCTTTATGAGGAATATCACCATATGGCAGAGAAGAAGACGGCGTTGTTTATTTCCCACCGGCTTGCCAGTACAAAGTTCTGCGACCGGATTTTCCTGCTGGAAAACGGAAGGATTGCAGAGGAAGGAACGCACGGGGCGCTGATGGAAAGGAACGGGAAGTACCGGGAACTGTTTGAAATCCAGAGCCACTACTATAAGGAAGGGGAGGTGACGGAGGATGAAGCGTAAAAAGACTTCTGAGCGGACTGCGATAGGCAAGGTGTTCCGTCTGGTAAGGCGTCTGGAGCCGGGATTTTTCCCGTTGCTGTTCCTGACAAAGCTGATTGCGGCAGTACAGCCGTTTGTGAATATTGTGTTTGGCAGCAGGATTATCGACAGGGTTATCGCGGGGCAGGAGACCGGCAGGATTATGCAGACGGTGCTTGTGATGGCAGGCTGTAATCTCTTTCTGGGAGTCGTCCGCTGGGCGTTGGAGGCCGCGCTTGGTGTAAAGCGCTCCAGTGTAGAGGAGCGCATTGACCAGATGGTTTCCGAAAAGTCGCTGCAGTTAGACTATGAGCTGTTGGAAAAGCAGGGGACGCTGGAGCTTGTTTACAGGGCAAGAGAGGGAATGAACAGTCAGGGCGGTATCGGGAACTTCTGCACAAGGCTCGGGGATATCGTGGAGCTGGCGGCAGGAATGGTATACTCGTTTATCCTGTTTCTTGGCGTATGTATTCCGGTAAAAACGGAAGCTTATGATACGCTGACAAGGGTAATGAACGCATGGTGGAGTCCCTTTCTTTTGGTAGCGGCAGGAGGAATTGTCCTGACAGCAAAGAATGTCCTGCAGAGATACAACGGAAAGCAGAGCCAGATGAATTTTGAGCGGAATGTAGCGTATAACCGCCGGTTCGGGTATTTTTTCGGTTTCCTGTCCCGCTATAAGGAGGGAAAGGATATCCGTGTGTACCAGATGCAGGATATGATTATGGACAGCCTAAGGGAGAGCAATGAAAGCTATGAAAAAAACCAGGGGCTTTTGTTGCGCTGGACGAACCGCTATATGACGCTGAACCAGCTTCTGCTCTTTTTCCTGCAGTTCGGAAGCTATCTGTATGTGGGGTTAAAGGCGATTACAGGGCTTATCAGCGTGGGCAGCGTCCTGCAGTATGTCGCCGCCTTCTGGCAGTTCTGCAAAAATATCAGCGATATCATGGGCGTTTCCGTTACTGTGGAAATCCAGAGCCGGTATCTGTCCCTGTTTGAAGATTTTATGGCATTGGAGAATAAAAAGTATGAGGGCACGCTTCCGATTGAAAAGCGCGACGACAACCGCTATGAGATTGAGTTTAAGGATGTATCGTTCCGGTATCCGAACAGCACGGGGGATGTACTGTCCCATGTGAACGCAAAGCTCTGTATCGGGGAAAAGACGGCAATCGTGGGGCAGAACGGCGCCGGAAAGACGACGTTTATCAAGCTTCTGTGCCGGCTGTATGACCCGACAGAGGGGGAGATTTTACTGAACGGAATCAATATAAAGTTTTATGACTACAGGGAATACCTGAGCCTGTTTTCCGTCGTGTTCCAGGACTTCTGGCTGTTTTCCTTTTCCATTGCGGAGAATGTGGCGGCTTCGCAGGAATATGAGGAGGAAAAGGTAATCCGGTGTATCCGGCGGGCGGGCTTTTTGGAGCGACTGCAGGAGCTGCCTGACGGAATCCGGACGAATCTGTACCAGCTGCAGGAAAACGGCGTGGAGATTTCCGGCGGGGAGGCGCAGAAGCTGGCAATCGCCAGGGCACTTTACAAGGATGCCGCCTTTGTCATCTTAGATGAGCCGACCTCTGCGCTCGACCCGGTGTCCGAATATGATATTTACAAGCGGTTTGACGGGTTGGTGGAGGAAAAAACGGCAGTGTATATTTCCCACAGGATGTCCAGCTGCCGGTTCTGTGACAAGATTTTAGTCTTTGACGGGGGCAGGATTGTACAAAAGGGAAACCACGAGTCGCTGATGAAGGAGGAAGGACGCTACCGCGAGCTTTGGAACGCGCAGGCGCAGTATTATGCCTGAAAAGGAAGCATAAAAAAGATTTGTAGGATAGCAGGGGATTGGCGCCCCTCGTAAAGATAGTTTTATCTAAAAATGCACTCCGGCTGCCGGATTTGTTTTCTGGCAGAGGGGGTGCGTTTTTAGATTCCTTCTTTCTTCAGCCGGTTGTAGAGAGGGAGAATGGTTTCTTTTAAATTAGTGCTTGACAAAAGTTGAGCAATTGCTTAATATATAAAGAGTAAGATATTAAAATGCAAAGTTTAGTAAAAGAAATGGATTGATAGATAGACACGGAGGTAAGGATGACAAAAAAAGAAGAACAGCATGAAATGCGGAAGCGGCAGATTTTGGATATTGCATTAAATCATTTTATCCGGTATGGATTTTATGGAACATCCACTAGAAAAATTACAGAAGAAGCAGGAATAAGTTCCGGTCTGATGTTTCACTATTTTCCAAATAAGCTGGCACTTTATGAAGCATTAGTAGAAATTGGATGTGAAAAATTGACAATTGATCGTGGTGAATGCGAGTCACCGATAATGTTTTTTGAAAAACAGGTTGATTGGTTTTTATCTGTGGCAACACAAAATAGTTTTGCAACAAGGATGTTTGTTTTTATGGGATTGGTAGCTATAAATGCAAAAGATGTTTCAGAGCGTGCAGCTCAAATGATAAAAGAGCATGACGTAGAGGTGATGAGCGTTCCATATATAGAAAAGGGACAGGAATCAGGGGAAATCAGACCGGGAGATCCTATGACACTTTCTGTACTCTTTTACAGTAGTGTTCAAGGATTTGCGGAAGCATTAGTTTCCAGGGATGATCTGAAGTTGCCGGAGAAGGAATGGTTTTTAGCCATATTAAGAAATGAAAATAGAGCGTAAAGGAGATAAGTGAAAAATGAATCAAAAGGTAAGCAAACGAGAAAAAATTATGCTGGCGGTATTTATATTTGTGACAATCACGGCAGGAAGCCTGGGATATTTCATGGATCAATTACTGACAGAACAACCGGAAGGCAATTCGCTGGGAATGGGATTATGGTTAGTTCTACCCTTTTCTACAGGTATCGTATTACAAATTATCAACAAGGATTTGAATAGAATTGGCATCCGGCCAAATTTTAAAAACAATTTGAAATGGTATGCAATTGCAGTCATGGTCTTTCCTTGCATAACGCTGGTCAGCGTAATTTTAGCAAAAATTAGTGGAGGATTAATTGTAAGAGAGACTGAGTTAAGTGCATTATTTGGATTGATAGTTACCACATTTTTTGCAAATTTTATAAAGAATATATTTGAAGAATTTGCATGGAGGGGATATCTGTTTCTAAACTTAGAAAAAATAGGAATGAATGATTGGTATCTGTATTTGACGAATGGTTTCATCTGGGGAATGTGGCATATTACATACTATATGTTTTTCCTGCCGGACGAATATTTTACAGAGATTAGCAGACCAATGATGGTGATAGTAGGAAGCATATTAATGATTTTCTGGACACCAATGTTTGTAGAAATACGCAGACTGACAAATTCTGTCTGGCCTTGTGTTATCTTACATTCAATGGAAGATGCAGTACCTACTATGTTGTTTGTAACAGCTAATGTATTTCAGATTGAGAAAAGATATTCTGTTATGTTAGATCCAATCTCCGGCATAGTCCCTACGGTGCTCGTATTCTTTATTGGATTAGGATTAAGAAAATGCCGGATGAAGCGAGAGCAAAATATTTGTGAAAAATAATTTCAAGGCTTTTCAAGCTTCATACGGTGAATTGCTGCCAGTATTTTTAATAAAAATTTTAAGAGTAAAGGGAGGTGTGGCGTTTGCTTTTGATTCAGGATATTTGTCTTTCTTGGAGCAAAAAAGAAAGAGATTCTGTTTGTGCTAAGAAGCGGACAGAATTTCCTGTAGCTTATGTATGGGATAAAATGCCCAATGCTTTTCATGGGGAAGCACTTGTTAATCGTCGGAATTTCCGGCAGAGCGGAACTGTATTCCAAACTTTAAATGGAGCTGCAAACTGTTTTCAGTCCTATCCCTCTGTCAAAGACTTAAATCTCACCAATTTACATATTCAATCAGATACTTGTGGCTACAAGGCAGTATTTTTTTATGATGAACGACGTAGCGGCCAGCCGGTCAGGCGGGGACACAACAAAGATTATGATAACGTTGACTCTTTGTTATACCGCCGTGATATTTTGAATGAAACCGCTTTTTCGCTGAAACAGGGGCAGTATGGGTGTGTAATCTGGAATGAGCGCAAAACAGACTGGGATACCGGAGAGTGGTATTATCAATTACACGCATTAAATTTGTTTTATTCCGATAAAATGCCGGAAGCAGATATTTTTTTGACCAGAAAGCCGGATTTTAAGTATAAACAAATAGCTGTATTATATTAGTTTGTAAGAGCACAAGTTTTTCTGTTCTTTTTTCGGTAGACGCCCCGGCGGAATGTATAATGTCAGATACGCCGGTGTCCTCTGCTATAGCATCGGGAGCCTTTTTCGAGTTCTCAAAGTATTCATAAGCAGGCTTAGCGTTTGCAGTATCAAACCCTTGCAGTTTGTTGCTTGCCCATAAGTAAGCTTTATCGTGATGGGCGATGTATACCAAAAGAATCGTATTGCCGGATTGCGTGAAGATTACCCTGAAATCCTGCGTTACCCGGGCACTTTTAAAGTCAAGCTTTGTATTGAGCCTTTCTACTTTTAAGCTATCGCTTTTAAGTCCCCTTTGCATGGAGCGAATCGTGTCAAGGGACTTTTTTGTGTGGTTTTATCTAATTCAGCAAACGCGGCTATATAAGTATCTGAACAAACAATATTGGTTTTCATATGGATTCCTTTCCTGTAAGGTAATGGATATAAGTTCCGGTTTCTTTATTCGCGCGAAGGCAAAGTGAGGATAGTGCAAATATATTTGTACTATCCGAGCGCGCCCGCGGGGGCAAATACCCCGCTTCTGTTGGATAGTTGGAATAGGTGACTTAGAAAATATCCATTATTCAAGGGTTTCCAGTGCCCCTATGAACTTGTAATGGATAGTAAGTCGTTGAATTTTCTGCCCGTCTATCTCTACGGGTTCAGAAACAAGAATTTTTTCTATAAGTTGGTTGATTATCTTGAAATTGAGTTCCGTTATTCCTGCATAACCGCTTATCTGCTCCGCAAAATGCTCAA
>CAJTUB010000004.1:0-256 GCA_910579465.1 uncultured Lachnospiraceae bacterium
AGCACACGGCTGTTAACCGTGGGGTTGTTGGTTCGAGCCCAACTCGGGGAGTTTTGTTGAAGCCATTTTTATTTTAAGCCAGGTCCCATGGTCAAGCGGTTAAGACATCGCCCTTTCACGGCGGTAACAGGGGTTCGAATCCCCTTGGGATCATTATGAAGTTGCGACAACGTCGTAACTCCACGGAGTTCCATTCGTGGGTTGCGGACCTTTAGCTCAGTTGGTTAGAGCAACCGGCTCATAACCGGTCGGTCCT
>CAJTUB010000004.1:435-345721 GCA_910579465.1 uncultured Lachnospiraceae bacterium
AGAGCATCTGCCTTACAAGCAGAGGGTCATAGGTTCGAGCCCTATAGGCCCCATAGAATTCTTACGGATTCGCCGGCCTGAAAAGGCAAAAGACCAGACTTACATTCCCTGGTGTAAGTTGTGCCGCAGTGGCGGAACAGGCAGACGCACAGGACTTAAAATCCTGCGGGACTAATCTCCCGTACCGGTTCGATTCCGGTCTGCGGCATTGCAGTGAAAACTGCATACAGTTTTATATTATGTGCGTGTAGCTCAGCTGGATAGAGCACTTGGCTACGGACCAAGGTGTCGGGAGTTCGAATCTTCTCACGCACGTCCTTGAAAGGGACTGTTGCATAGAAAGCACGGTCCTTTTTCTTGTATAGAAATTTTTATCATATAGAAACCATAAGCGGTGAAGCTCTCTTTGTAACAGATAGGCTTCACCGCTTTATTTTTGTCAGTTATCGGATATAGGCTTTATGCCTTTGTAGACCACATACCGCAGTCCAGCACTCTGGTTGCAAAGTCAGCATAAAAATCCGGCTCGTGGCAGATTAGGAGAATGCTGCCCTTGTAGGCAGTTAAAGCACGCTTTAACTCTTCCTTGGCATCCACATCAAGATGGTTTGTCGGCTCGTCCAGAAGCAGGACATTAGTCTCTTTGTTAATCAGCTTACAGAGACGCACCTTTGCCTGCTCACCGCCGGAAAGCACGCGTACCTGGCTTTCAATATGTTTTGTCGTCAGACCGCACTTGGCAAGCGCGGAACGGATTTCATACTGTGTATAGGACGGGAAACTCTGCCAGAGCTCTTCGATACAGGTATTGTTCTTTGCGCCGGTCATTTCCTGCTCAAAGTAGCCCGGGTACAGATAGTCGCCGAGGATAATCTTACCGGACAGCGGCGGAAGAATACCGAGGATGCTTTTTAGCAGGGTCGTCTTTCCGATTCCGTTTGCTCCTTTGAATACCAGCTTTTCCCCGCGCTCCATATGGATTGTGATAGGACGGGAGAGTGGTTCCTCATAGCCGATGACCAGGCCCTCCGTCTGGAAAATGTAACGGCCTGCAGCACGCGCCTCCCGGAAGTGGAACTCCGGCTTCGGGCGTTCTGCCGCCAGTTCGATAACGTCCATTTTGTCCAGCTTTTTCTGGCGGGACATTGCCATATTTCTGGTGGCAACTCTTGCCTTGTTTCGTGCAACAAAGTCCTTCAGTTCGCTGATTTCCTGCTGCTGGCGCTTGTAGGCTGCCTCTAACTGCGCCTTCTTTGCCGCATAAACCTCTTCAAACTTTGTGTAGTCGCCCACATAGCGGGTCAGCTCGCCATTTTCCACATGATAAACCAGGTTAATGACACTGTTTAAAAACGGAATGTCGTGGGAAATCAGAATAAAAGCATTCTCATATTCGGTAAGATAGCGCCGGAGCCATTCGATATGTTCTGCGTCCAGGTAATTGGTCGGCTCGTCCAAAAGCAGGATATCCGGCTTTTCTAACAGAAGCTTTGCGAGCAGGACCTTTGTACGCTGCCCCCCGGAAAGGGCGGTGACATCAGTATCCAAACCGATTGCATCCAGTCCGAATGCGCGGGCAATCTCTTCAATTTTGGAGTCAAGAATATAGAAGTCGTGAACGTCCAGCAAATCCTGGATGTTGCCAAACTCCTCCATCATGGCAGGCAGCGCCTCGTCCTCCGCCTCGCCCATTGCGGCACAGAGCTCTGTCATGCGCGCCTCCACCTCATAAAGAAACTCAAATGCGGATTTTAGTACATCACGGATAGTCATACCCGGCGTGAGGACCGAATGCTGGTCGAGATAGCCGACACGGACATCCTTTGCCCATTCGACCTTTCCCTCATCCGGCATCAGCTTTCCGGTAATAATATTTAGGAAGGTAGATTTTCCTTCCCCGTTGGCACCGACAAGACCTACATGCTCTCCCTTTAATAAGCGGAACGAAACATTCTTTAATAAGGTGCGGTCGCCAAACCCGTGGTTTAAATCAGTAACACATAAAATACTCATAAGATATAAATCCTTTCCGGTGCGCCCCTGAAAAGGTACATCTGCACCAAAACAGACCTATTATACCTAAAAATGGAAAAGTTTGCAAGTGCAAAATGCCTGCGAGCCATAGGAGGCTGCCCTACATAGCGCGGCACATTCTTACAAGCGGAGGGAACTTCTACTGTAAACGGGGAACGCTGCGGGCTTATTTTTGCATGCGTAACGCTCCACCGGACTTCCTCTAAGTGCT
This sequence comes from uncultured Lachnospiraceae bacterium, assembly GCA_910579465.1. Lineage (GTDB taxonomy): Bacteria > Bacillota > Clostridia > Lachnospirales > Lachnospiraceae > SIG307. The sequence continues at coordinate 2,681 of CAJTUB010000004.1, forward strand.
GTTAAGCCGCTCGGTGGCGTCCTCGCGCCTAAGCAGCACTAAGAGGTGATTCCGGTTGCGCTAAATACACGGTCCTTCGGACAAATGCAAAAATAAGCCCGCAGCGTTCCCCATTTACAGTCAGGCAGATTTTCTGACCGCTTGTAAGAATCCACCACACCCGGTGCTGCCGCGCTTCGTGGGGGTGCCCTGCTTCCCAGGGGGATTTTCTTCTGTGGAAACGAAAAGGCTGCCGGGGAAGGCAGCCTTTTCCATGAGGGGAGTATAAATATTAATAAGGGGTTATATAGTGTGTCAAAGACTTAGGGGAATCCTTAACACACCTTTATTGTAGTTCATCTGCGCCCGGAATGCAATAAAAAAAGTATAAACAAATAAGAAAACAAAATAAAATTATTTATGTCAGAGAAGAAAAGAGAAAGCATATAGTAGAATGAGAGAAGAAAAACGGGAAAACCGGGACGAGTGCTTATGTGGATTGTAATTGCGGTATTGATTGATTTTATACTTTTCTTTGTAATAGGGCAGGAGATAGCGCTTGAGTTTATGGGAGGCTATTTGATTGAGCTGAGTCTGAGTGTAGATAATCTGTTTGTGTTTCTGTCGATTTTCACGTCCTTTTCAGTGCCGGAGCAGTTGCGGCACCGTGTATTGCGGTACGGGATTATCGGGGCAGCTCTGCTCCGTATGATTTTCATTTTCTTAGGGGCAGCAGTTGTTTCCAGATTTGAGTTTGTGTTGTATTTTTTTGGCGTAATTTTAATTGCCAATGGGGTAAAAATGATAGGGGAACGGCCGGATGGCCGGGAGAGCAGGGGAGTTGCCTGGGGAATGAAGCTGGTGCGGAGGTTTCTGCCGGTAACGGAGGATTTCTGTGGTCCGCATTTTTTTGTGAAAAAGGAAGAAGCCGGACGAAAAGGGAAGCTGTGCCGGTATGCAACACCACTGTTTGTCGTATTGGTTGTCGTGGAAATTTCTGACATTATTTTTGCCATTGATTCCGTACCTGCGGTGTTTTCGGTGACAAAAAATCCGCTGATTGTTTACAGTTCCAACCTTCTGGCAGTTTTAGGACTCCGGCAGCTTTATTTCAGTCTGGAAAAACTGGCAAAACGATTTGCGTGCCTGAAGTACGGAATTGCAGCGGTACTGATGTTTACAGGCTTAAAAATGCTTGCAGAGATGCTTTCTTTATCGGTTTCTACACCAGCTTCCATTGTTTTCATTTTTTCAGCACTGTTAATCAGCGCGGCAGCCTCGCTGTTTACAGCAAAAAAAGGAAGTGAATAAAACGCGTGCTTGTGCGGATACTATGTCCTGTAACCGAAAACTTTATGTTTATCAGGAGGTAATGTTATGTCTTATAATAACGAGCACAACCTTGAGAGAAATTCTACGTCGAACACGAACACCAGAAATTCTTCCCAGAACAACAGCAGCCAGAACAGCAACAGCCAGAACAACAGCAGTCAGAATAACAACAGCCAGAACAGCTCCAAGAACCGTTCTAACTGTCAGAACTGCCAGAATTCTACCAGAAACGAAAATAACCGGTAGTACAGGTAGTAAAACAGGAATTATAAAAACTGCCGTCCGCCATAGTGCAGACGGCAGTTTTTTACATATACTAGGAAAGGGATGAAATAATTTCCCGATGCAGACGCAGGGAGGAGGCATGAGAAATGTACCGTTATATTATAACACTGGGTGAAATGAGAAAGCTGCAAAACAGAGGAAACCTGGTTCTTGCTGATATCAGGGAGGCAGAGGACTACAGGAGGGGGCATATTCCCGGGGCAATTTCCGTACCGTATGACGAGGAACCGGTTTTTCTGGAGCGTTTTAAGAAGACAGGAATCATTGTGTTGTGTTGTGACAGAGGGAATTTAAGTACCCGCGCTACGGCGCGCATGAGACGCGCGGGATATCCGGCATATAGTCTTTGCGGCGGTTATGAGGCGTATGCACGTTTTCAAAAATAGAGTTTCCATTTTGCGGTAAATATGGTAAGATGAAAGAAAAGTTACCAAGGTGAAGAAGAAAGGACAAAGGAATGGCGGAATTATATGAATTTCTGGCTCCGTGTCATTTTGGCACGGAGTCTGTGCTGAAAAGGGAAATTACAGACCTGGGATATGAGATAGCGTCCACAGAGGACGGCAAGGTAAGCTTTCTGGGAGATGAGACAGCGCTTTGCCGTGCCAATCTGTTTCTGCGTACCACGGAGCGGGTTTTGTTAGTTGTAGGACGGTTTCGTGCCGTCACGTTTGAGGAACTGTTTGAAAAGACAAAAGCGCTTCCTTGGGAGCGTTATATTCCGGAGAACGGAAAGTTCTGGGTGACAAAGGCAAACTCGGTAAAAAGTAAGCTGTTCAGCCCTTCGGATATCCAGCGTATTATGAAAAAAGCGATGGTTGAGCGTTTAAAGCAGAGCTATAAAAAGGAGTGGTTCCCGGAGGACGGCGCAGCATTTCCGGTGCGCGTGTCGATTATGAAGGATGAGGTCACGGTAGGGCTGGATACCTCGGGAGAGTCGCTGCATAAGCGCGGCTACCGTAAGCTTGCCGCGAAGGCGCCGATTACGGAGACGTTAGCAGCGGCGCTGATTATGCTGACGCCGTGGAAGGCAGACCGCATTCTGGTAGACCCGTTCTGTGGCAGCGGAACAATCCCGATTGAGGCAGCCATGATCGGAGCTAATATTGCGCCGGGACTTAACCGTGAGTTTCTTGCGGAGGATTGGGGACATCTGATACCAAAGAAAGCATGGTACGATGCAGTGAATGAGGCAGAGGATCTGGTGAAGCGGGACGCCGCCCTGCAGATTCAGGGGTATGATATTGATGACGGGATTATAAAGGCGGCAAGGCAGAATGCCGTGGATGCCGGTGTGTCAGGGTACATTCATTTTCAGAAGCGTCCGGTTTCGGAGCTGAGCCATGCAAAAAAGTATGGATTTGTCATTACCAACCCGCCTTACGGGGAACGTCTTGAAGAGAAAAATGCCCTGCCTGCACTTTACAGAGAGTTCGGCACGGCATTTGCAGGGCTGGAAGCATGGTCCTGCTATATGATTACCGCCTATGAAGAGGCAGAGAAATACTTCGGCAGAAAGGCGGACAAGAACCGCAAAATCTATAACGGTATGATAAAGACATACTTTTATCAGTTCATGGGTCCCCGTCCGCCAAAGCGCAGGGAAGAGAGTTAGTGTCCTACTGTGCCTGCCCAGCATTTTTTTGTGACTCGATATTATCGACCGAAAAGATATAGAGCGCCCGCTGCGGACTGCCGCCCAGATAGCGCAGCTTCACGGCAAGCCAGACATAGGTGCCGTCCTCACGTTTGTGGTGCAGCTGGAACCGCTGCACCTGGTTTGTCTCTCTTGCAGTACGGCACTGTTCCAGAAGGAGGCTTCGTTCCGGGTCCTCAAACGGCACATTCAATATCTGGTTCTCACTTTTGGCAGAGTTATAGACCGCTTCGTAATAGCCTCTGTTGACCCGGAGGAGTTCGACATTGTCGCCGCACTGTTCCAGCAGTCCCATGCCGTTTAGCATGCTGTAAAACAAAATGCTTTCTTTGGTATTGGACTGGTGGAATACCTCCAGAATGGTATCGTCGAGCTCCGGAAGAGAACGGAACATCAGGTCCACGCTGTGCTCTGCTACCTTATCCAAAAGCTCTATAAAGCTTTCCTGCGGCATCGGCTTGTAGAAATAGTACCCCTGCACCGAGTCGCATTCCACACTTCGCAGATAGTCCCATTCGGACTGGGTCTCCACGCCCTCGGAAACAATATTCAGCTTCATCCATTTTGCCAGACGGATAATGGACTCCAGAACGATAACTGCCTTCTGGTTTTTACCGAAATTGTCAAGAAAACGCATGTCAATCTTTAAAACATCAATCGGCAGGTCCTTCAGCATGTTGAGGGAGGAATAGCCGCTCCCGAAGTCGTCCATCAGAACCGAGAAGCCATAGGAATGCAGCTTTTTTACCGTTTCAAGTACCTGAATCGGATTATCGGCGTAAGCGCTTTCCGTAATTTCAATCTTAAGCAGCTCGGGAGAAATACGGTGACTCTTTACAATGTTCCGGAGGTCGTCGCAGAGGTTCGGATTGTAGAACTCGACACGGGATACGTTAATGGAAATCGGAACGGTCTCCAGCCCTTGGTCCAGACGCGCCTGCTGTGTGGCGCATACCTCATTCCAGACATAGCGGTCAAGGATACTGATAAAGCCGTTTTTTTCAAACAGTGGGATAAAGGAGTCCGGCGGAATGAGCCCCTTGACCGGATGCACCCAGCGCACCAGCGCCTCGGCAGAAATGACAAGCCCGTCGCTGGCACGGCAAATCGGCTGGTAATACACCTTAAATTGCTTTTCTGCAATCGCATTTTTGAACTCACTGTTCATGCGCTGCTCTTCCAGAAGCGCATTCCACATCTTATCATCGTACCATGCGTAAAGGCACATATAATTGTCCTTGATAGTTTCCATCGCAGCGCGTGCTTTGTTCATCATATCGGCAACAGGGAGCGTGCGGTCTGTAATTTTGTATAATCCGCAGCAGGAGTAAAGGTTATATTTTGCCTCGTCGGTAGTGTAGCTGATTTCACCGAGCTTGGTCCATTCGTTATTTTCAATAAAGCTTTCCGGCACGCAGCAGACAAAATTGTCAAGCTCCAGACGGCCGTACACGGCAAGCTTATCATGCAGCAATTCGTCGATGTTCTTTGCCCAGCGGACCAGAATCTTGTCACCGGCATTCCAGCCGAATAAATCATTGGTAATCCTGAACTTGCGGATGTTCCAGTAAATCAGACAGAACTGCTGGTCCGGATAGTCCTTTAAAAGCTGTTCGACAGCAGAAAAGACCCCGTACCGGTTATAAATGCCGGTCAGGTCGTCAAAACGCTCGTTTTGCTCCGGCGGTCTTTTCTGTGTACTATTTGCAGAATCCATAAAATCAACCCCTCCTCCTGTATTACAAGATAAAAATGCAGCGCCTGCGGCAGCAGTCGTTAAAGTTCCGTACTTTTTATGTTGTGAAACCAGAATTGTCTTATATTAACTATATTTTAAATTTATTTTACCATAACTTAGAAGCAAAGGCAAACTCTTTTAGGATATTATGGAGGAAAATTTTCTGCCTCTTGACTTTTCCCTGAAATTCCGCTATGATAGACGCATATCGTTCAAATGCAGGGAAAAAGAGGAGTACATAAGTCATCTTAAAAGAGAGCGGGACCCGCCGGCTGAAAGGTTCCGTGAAGGCTTGCTTATGGAAGGTAGCTTTGGAGCAGTATTTCTGAACAGGAATCGGAGGTTTTAACGGCTTTCGCAGGAAAGTAGGAGATACCGGGTAGTCCCGTTAAAGACCAAGAGGCGGCATTTTGTTTGGAGATGCTGCAAATTAAGGTGGTACCACGGTCGATTCGTCCTTAGCAGGAGAACCGGCTTTTTTTATGCACACGCCGCGGAAAGGAAGTTATGCCCTTACGGGCATCCGCGGCGAGTAGGGAAAGATGGCTCTTCCCTCTACTCGATTGTACAGCCCCATGCAGGGGAAGTATGCCGCAGAAGCGGCGCATGGGACGCGCGACGAGTAGGGAAAGACGAATCCTTCCTACCCGATTTTTTGGAATGGATGAAAGGAGAGCAGCAGATGCACAAAGAGCTGGCAAAGACCTATGACCCGAAGGATATTGAGGGCAGGCTGTATGCAAAATGGCTGGAAAAAAAGTATTTCCATGCCGAACCGGATGAGACAAGGAAACCGTTTACGATTGTAATTCCGCCGCCGAATATTACCGGGCAGCTTCATATGGGACATGCACTGGATAATACGATGCAGGATATTTTAATCCGCTATAAGAGGATGCAGGGCTATAATGCGCTCTGGCAGCCGGGGACGGACCATGCGAGCATTGCAACCGAGGTAAAGATTATCGAGCAGATGAAAAAGGAAGGAATCGATAAGCATGACCTTGGCAGGGAGGGCTTCCTTAAGCGTGCATGGGAATGGAAAAAGGAGTACGGCGGACGGATTGTCGAGCAGCTTAAGAAGCTCGGCTCCTCCTGCGACTGGGACAGGGAGCGCTTTACGATGGACGAGGGCTGCAATAAGGCAGTTGAGGAAGTGTTTGTAAAGCTTTATGAAAAGAAAATGATTTATAAGGGCTCCCGGATTGTCAACTGGTGCCCGGTATGTAAGACGTCGATTTCCGATGCCGAGGTAGAGTATGAGGAGCAGGCAGGGCATTTCTGGCATATCAAGTATCCGGTCGTCGGGACGGATGAGTTTTTAGAGTTTGCGACGACACGTCCGGAGACGATGCTCGGCGATACCGCGGTAGCAGTCCATCCGGAGGATGAGCGGTATGCGCACCTCGTAGGAAAGACGGTAAGGGTGCCGTTTGTCGACCGCGAGATTCCGGTAATTGCGGATGAGTACGTGGAACGGGAGTTTGGTACGGGCGTGGTAAAGATTACGCCGGCACACGACCCGAACGACTTTGAGGTAGGAAGGCGTCATAACCTGCCGGAAATCAATATTATGAACGACGACGCGACGATTAACGCGGCAGGCGGGAAGTTTGCGGGAATGGACCGCTACGAGGCAAGAAAGCAGATTGTAAAAGAGCTTGACGAGATGGGACTTTTAGTACGCATCGAGGACTATTCCCACAACGTAGGCACGCATGACCGCTGTAAGACAACGGTGGAGCCGCTAATCAAGCAGCAGTGGTTTGTCCGTATGGACGAGCTGATTCAGCCTGCGGCGGAGGCAGTCAGGAAAAAGGAGATTACGTTAGTCCCGGAGCGCATGGAGAAGACCTACTTTAACTGGACGGATAACATCCGCGACTGGTGTATTTCCAGACAGCTCTGGTGGGGACACCGGATTCCGGCGTACTACTGCGAGCGCTGCGGCGAGGTGGTTGTGGCAAAGACCGCGGACGCGCCGGAGGTCTGCCCGAAGTGCGGGCACTCCCATTTAGAGCAGGACCCGGATACGCTGGATACCTGGTTTTCCTCTGCCCTGTGGCCGTTTTCCACGCTTGGCTGGCCGGAAATGACGGAGGATTTAAAGTATTTCTACCCGACGGATGTGCTGGTAACCGGCTACGATATTATTTTCTTCTGGGTAATCCGCATGATTTTTTCGGGCTACGAGCAGATGAAGGAAAAGCCGTTTAAGACGGTGCTGTTCCACGGTCTGGTCCGTGATTCCCAGGGAAGGAAGATGAGCAAATCCTTAGGGAACGGAATCGACCCGCTTGAAATTATCGACCAGTACGGCGCGGATGCGCTTCGCTTTACCCTGATTACCGGAAACGCGCCGGGCAATGACATGCGCTTTTATATGGAGCGTGTGGAGGCGAGCAGGAACTTTGCGAACAAGGTCTGGAACGCAAGCCGCTTTATTATGATGAATATGCAGCAGATGCTTTCAGAGGAGGCAGGGGACGCCTTGAACGCGGCAGCGGTGGCGGCTGCGGTCGATACGTCGGCGCTGACCGACGCGGATAAGTGGATTCTTTCCAAGGCAAATACGCTGGTCCGGGAGGTAACGGAGAACCTGGATAAGTTTGAAATGGGAATTGCGGCACAAAAGATTTACGATTTTATCTGGGAGGAGTTCTGCGACTGGTATATCGAGATGGTAAAGCCGCGTCTGTACGGAACCGACGTGCAGAGTAAGGCAGCGGCAATCTGGACGCTGCGCCATGTACTGACCGACGCATTAAAGCTGCTTCATCCGTATATGCCGTTTGTAACTGAGGAGATTTTCTGTACGCTAAAGGACCTTGAGGGGAACCGGAGCGAGGAGTCGGTGGTAATTGCCTCCTGGCCGGAGTACAGCGAACGCGATTCCTTTGCGGCAGAGGAGGAAGCGGTGGAACGGATTAAGACCGCGGTAAAGGGCATCCGCAATGTGCGCACGGAGATGAACGTACCGCCGAGCCGTAAGGCAACGGTCTTTGTCGTTTCCGGGAATGCGGGCGTCAGGGAGATTTTTGAAAACAGCAGGGTGTTTTTTGCGTCCCTCGGCGGCGCAAGCGAGGTAGTCATCCAGGCAACAAAGGAAGGCATCGATGAGGACGCAGTTTCCACGGTGATTCCGGATGCGACGATTTATATTCCGTTTGCAGACCTCGTGGATATCGAAAAGGAAATCGAACGTCTGCAAAAGGAAAAGGTGAGGCTGACAGGCGAGCTAAAGCGTGTGAACGGAATGCTTGCAAACCCGAACTTTGTCAATAAGGCGCCGGAGGCAAAGCTTGCCGAGGAGCGCGAGAAGCTTGAAAAGTATACGTCGATGATGGCGCAGGTGGAAGAGCGCCTGGAGCATCTGGAAAAGGTGCGGTAGTGCAAAAGGGCCCTATGGCGTCAGCTTTTTGAGAAGTGCCACTGTAATTTCCGCTGAAATCTGAGAGGCATGCTCGCAGTTTTTTTCAAAGTTTTCAATGCCTTCATGCTCTGCCGTGTCCGTTATGGTCCTGATGGAGAGAAAAGGAACCTGATTGACATGGCAGACATGGGCGATAGCTGTTGTTTCCATATCCACGGAGAGCGGGGCATGCTTTTCATAAATGGCAGCCCGTTCGGAATTGTTGATAAACTGTTCCCCGGTAACGGCTGTCCCGAACAGGATACGGTGCTCCGAGGAGCGGCTGTAGTCTTGCGCAAGAGCCAGAAGCTCTGCCGAAGGCTTAAAATAGACCGACTCCATCCATGGATGAAACTCGGTCAGGATATCCTCTGCAACGTCGTGATATGCCATTTTATCTGCGATAACCGTGTCAAAAAGCCGGACACTGCCGTCGATTGCGCCGGCGGTTCCGGCATTTATTATAATATCGGTATGGAAGGCATCGATAAGAAGCTGCGCGGCAATTGCCGCATTGACCTTACACACCCCGCTGTATAACACGACAACGGGAACGTCTCCGATCAGTCCCTCGTGAAACTGAAGCATCGCCCGTGTCGTCACCGTATCATTTTTCAAATATGGGAGAAATGGAAAAAACTCCGTATCCCCGGCACATAAAATTCCTACCTTTTTCATAAACCGGCTCCTTCCGTGTAGTTTTAGGATATTGTATCACGGGGCGCATTTTTTGTCTATGGTAAGCTGCCTTAAGCTTCCGCATTTTTTGCATAAGCCTGAGCACGTCCCGGTCACCGCTTGTTGTCCTGATTTTGCATTTGTCCGACGGACCGCGGTTTTTAGCGGAACCGGAATCACCTCTTAGAGATGTTTAGGCGCGAGGACGCCACCGAGCGGCTTAACAGCTCTTAGAGGAAGTCCGGTGGAGCGTTCGCGCTTGCAAAATCAGGACAACAAGCGGCGACCGGGACATAACATGACATACAAAATGCGGAAACTCAAGTAAGCAGCCTGTAGAATACAAAAGGACGTCTTAGCACTTTCCCGGCAAAAAGGAAAAATGGCAGGAAAGGGCGATATTGTTCAAAAAAGAAGCGATATTGCCTTTTTTTGTGCAGGAGAATAAAAAAAGTAGGGAGAAGCTATTGATTTTTCAGGCGTTTGTCTATATGATAATGTAGGAAGGCTATTTTGGAACGGGTACGAGACAGGAGGAAAGAGGATGTTAAATTACGAAGAAGAACTTGCGAGGTTCCAGCCGAGTCTGGAGATTGACCAGGCGGAGGAAGCAATTTTAAATAATGACCTGACGGATTTGTCGGATTTACTGGAGCAGGCGGTTACGGGAAAAAAGGAGAAAAGGTAGGGATTACGATGGATTGTCCGAGATGCGGATATGAGATAGGGCGGAACCGCCGGTATTGCGAACGATGCGGGAGCGATGCCGTTGCCGCAGAGCGTTTATATAAGCTGTCGAACCGGTATTATAACGAGGGTTTAGACAGGGCGCGCGTACGGGATTTGTCCGGCGCTGTGGTGATGCTGAAAAGAAGCCTGGAATGTAACAAACGGAATATAGAGGCGAGGAACCTTCTCGGGCTGGTTTATTTTGAACTGGGAGAGGCGGTTGCCGCGCTGAGCGAATGGATTATCAGTAAGCATTTTATGCCGGAAAATAATCTTGCCGATTACTTTATGAACAAGGTGCAGTCAAACCCGGCAAAGTTTGATACGGTCAATCAGACCATTAAAAAGTTCAATCAGGCGCTTGCTTATGCAAAGCAGGGAAATGAAGACCTTGCGATGCTCCAGCTGAAAAAGGTAATCAGCGTCTGCCCCAGTTACGTCCGGGCGCTGCAGCTTCTTGCGCTGCTTTATATGAAGAACGAAGAGTATGAAAAGGCAAGGCGCTGTCTTTTAAGGGCACAAAAGACAGATGTTGCAAATACGACGACCCTGCTGTATCTGAAGGAAGTGGAACGGGTGCTGAACCCGGAAGGAGGCGCGGTACATACCGAGAAGAAGCTGGAGAACACCTCGTACCATATCGCACCGCCGACGGTGAATCTTCAGGAGGACAGGCCCAATTATATTGCGTTTATTACCTTTTTTGCGGGCATTCTGATCGGGGTTGCGGTTCTTTACTGGCTGGTAGTGCCGACGGTGCGTTCCAGTGTGAAGGCAGAATATGCAAATGAGGAACGGGATTACGGGGCAGAGATTGCCTCCTATACGACGACGATTTCTGTTCTGCAGAATGAAAAGGCGGATCTGGCGGACAAGCTTGCAAAGGCGGAAAGCAGCATTGCGGATTTGAAAAAGGAGAATGCCTCGGCAAATGCGTTCGACCCGGCGGCCTATGAAGAGGTGCTGCTTCTGGTCGCAGAGTTCCCAAAGATGCAGGAGAAGATAGCAAAGGCGGAGGAAGAGGAAGAAATCACGCAGATGTTAGAGGAGCTGACTGCTTATGCGGGGCGGCTGACAGAGCATAAGGAGACCGCACTTGCACGCCGGAGGACTGCCGTAGTATATCAGGGAATCATGGATGAGATATTCGCAAAGGTAAAGCAGTATGCATACAATTACGGCTATGAGCTGTATAATGCCGGAAGGTATGCGGAGGCGGCAGGGTATCTGCAGGCAGCCTACGAAGCCGGGGGAACCGATGCGGATACGTTGTATTTTCTCGGACGCTCCTACCAGCGCTCGGAGCAGGAGAGCCAGGCAAGGATTTATTTACAGATGGTAGTTAATCAATACCCGGACAGTGAGCGTGCGCAAATGGCGCACCAGTGTATGGAAGGATTGAATTAACATAGAAAATCGCAGGAATTATTACGAAAGAAGACATGGCAGGTTCATGTCTTTTTTCTTTCCGCAGAATGCGCACCAGTGCGGGCGGGAGATGCCGCAAGCGGCTGCAAGTGGCTGCAAGTGGCTGCGGGAAATTAAGGATACTGCGGGAAAGGAGGAAAAATGCAGGCAGCAGAGTATGAAGTAAGGGAGAATATGCTAATCATTCATTTAAAGGCGGATCTGGACCACCATACCGCGCTTGCGGTGCGGGAAACGGCAGATACCCTGTTAGCACGCAGTAAGGCAAAGAATATTCTGTTTGATTTTACCGGAGTGGAGTTTATGGACAGCTCGGGAATCGGAGTGATTATGGGACGTTACCGGCAGGTCATTTTCCAGGGGGGACGTGTCGGCGTCATGGGCGTCGGGAAAAATGTAGAGAGGATTTTTACATTTTCCGGACTGTATAAAATCGTGGAGCAGTATGAAACGGCAGAGGAAGCGTTTGTGCGTCCGGCAAAGGAGTGCTTCGGAAGCAGATAAAGTGTAAGGCGAGAAGAAAAAAGGAGGCAGGAGAGTGGAGAAATATGATAACGAAATGCGTCTGACGTTTCAGGCAAAGTCCTGTAACGAGGCATTGGCGCGGATGACGGTAGCGGCATTTTTAACTCCGTTAAACCCGACACTGACGGAGCTTGCGGATACAAAGACGGCGGTGTCGGAGGCTGTAACGAATGCGATTATTCATGGTTACGGTGAAGAAGGGGGAATTGTGGAGCTTTGGTGCGCGAGAAAGGACCGGGAGGTGTTCTTCCATATCAAGGATACCGGAAAAGGCATCGCGGATATCGCGGCAGCAATGGAGCCGATGTATACGTCAAAGCCGGAGCTGGAGCGTTCCGGTATGGGATTTTCTTTTATGGAGGCGTTTACGGACGAGCTGTCAGTAGAGTCCGCAGTGGGAGAAGGAACCGTGATTAAGATGCGCAAGGTAATCGGGTAGACAAAAGGAGGAGAGCTTGGATACAATCGGACTCATACGTCTGTCGCAGTCAGGTGACAGGCAGGCCAGGGAGCAGCTGATTACCGAGAATGTCGGACTGGTTTGGAGTATGGTGCGGCGTTTTACGGGACGCGGCTGCGAAGCGGAGGATTTATTTCAGATAGGAACCATCGGGCTGATAAAGGCAATTGATAAGTTCGACGTGTCCTTTGATGTAAAATTCTCTACCTATGCAGTACCGATGATAAGCGGGGAAATTAAACGTTTCCTCAGGGATGACGGAATGATAAAGGTGAGCAGGACGTTAAAGGAAAACAATATCCGGCTCAGGGCATCCGGCGAGAGGCTTCTGGCACGGCTTGGCAGGGATGCGACTCTCGAAGAAATCGCCGAGGATACCGGGATGAGCATGGAAGATATTGTGCTTGCCATGGAGGCATGTACGGAGGTCGAGTCCCTTTCGAAGCCGATTAATCATGCAGACGGAAGCGAAAGCACCCTGGCGGAGCGGCTGGCAGGCGAGGAGGACGCGACAGAGAAGATTGTCAACCACCTTGTGACAAAGCAGCTTCTGGATATGCTGGGGGAGGAGGAGCGGCGCCTGATTGAACTCCGCTATTTTGAAAATAAAACGCAGACTGAGATTGCAGGAATGCTCGGCGTCAGCCAGGTCCAGGTCAGCCGGATGGAAAAGAAAATATTGCAGCGCATGCGGAGCCTGCTTGCATAATTTCTACAAAAACGGCACATACTTCCGTCAGTATTACGAAAGGCGGTGAAAGGATGACAGCAAAACAAAGAGTAGTCCTGGCAATTGCAGCAGTATTTCTTTTGGCAGTGATTGTCTTTTTTATCTGGTATCTGCAAAGACCGGAGCATACGCCGGAGGGAACCTTAGTGTACCGTGAAGCATATATGCGGATTGCGGAGCAGCCTTGGCAGGGGGAGCGCTTATGTCACAACAGGTAAACGTATTTTTATATTTTGAGCAGTGTATTCTTGTCAATAAACGCAGGGTGCTCCTTTCCGATGTTGCTTCCGTGTATACAAGCGACCCGGTGATGAAGCAGAAAATCGAAGCGATAGAGCTGCATGTATTTTCCGGGAAAAAGAAAGAAAAGCTTCCCTTTTGTGTAATGAAGGTAATCGAGCTGATCGGGACGGCATATCCGGACGTATCCGTCAGCCCGCTCGGCGAACCGGATTTTATCGTGGAATACAAACCGGCGGAAAAGAAGAAGTATGAAAAGCTGTTAGACTGGACGAAGGCAGCGTTTGTCTGCCTGACCGTGTTTTTCGGCTCGGCATTTACGATAATGACGTTTAACAAGGACGCCAGCGTGGAAGAAATCTTTGCCTTACTCTATAAGATGACGGAGGGAGCAGAACGGAGCTCGCCTGGCGAGCTTGAGATTGCATACAGCATCGGACTTCCCATCGGGATTATCCTGTTCTTCAACCACTTTCTGCGTAAGAAAATTGACAGTGACCCGACGCCGCTGCAGGTGCAGATGCGCCAGTATGAGAAGGATGTTAATTCCACCATAATCGAGAATGCGACGAGAGAGGGGAAGGAAGAAAATGTCTGAGATATTCCGAACGGTTCTTTACTGCTTTGCGGGGCTTTCCTTCGGCGTAGCCGTAGCGGGCGGGCTATTTGCATTTATTACAACAGTCGGCGTGGTAACGAGGCTTGCGGCAGGAACAAAAACGGCAAAGTATGTGATGCTGTATGAAACCGTTTCCGTGTTCGGCGTGACACTTGCTAATATTTTTGATCTGTTCCGTCTGGACTTCTCCTGCGGGACATTCTCCCGGGGTGCATACGGCTTGTTCTCGGGTATCTTTGTCGGCTGCCTTGCGGCGGCGTTAGCGGAGGTAGTAAGGGTAATCCCGGTATTTGCGAAAAGAATTAAGCTGCGCGTCGGCATGTCGCTTATCGTGGTGGCATTTGCCCTCGGAAAAGGGCTTGGCGCATGGTACCAGCTGATTCTCGGAGCAGGGAAATAGGAGGAAGTCCGGCAAAGTGCTGCGTCTGCAAATAAGGCGCTACACAGCCGGGACGCAGGATGGCAGGGAAAATGCACAGGAAAACGGAGAAAGGAGCGGCGTTTATGGATGAAAAGCAGAGAAAGCGTATGATACATGAGGTGGTACAGGAAACCGACAGCACAAAGCGGGACCAGAAATATAACGAATATGTGAATCAGGTGACACCGAAGCATAATCCGTGGATTAACATCCTGTGGGCGTTCCTCGTGGGCGGCGCCATCTGTACGTTGGGGCAGGCACTGATGAACCTGTATATGAACCAGGGCGCCGAAAAGGAAGATGCCGCCCTGTATGTCACGATTACGTTAGTAGGGCTGTCTGCCTTAACGACCGGCTTAAACCTCTATCAGAAGCTGACGAAGTATGCCGGTGCAGGCAGCGTCGTGCCGATTACCGGCTTTGCCAATTCGGTCGCGGCCTCTGCAATTGAGTACAGCAAGGAGGGACAGGTATTCGGAATCGGCTGCAAAATCTTTACGATAGCAGGACCGGTGATTTTATACGGAATCTTTACGAGCTGGGTACTCGGCTTAGGCTACTGGGCGGGGAAGTGCTTCGGAATCTGGTAGGAGCTTTTGTTCCGCAGTTTATATATCCTTTTGTGTCAGGGCTGTCGCATGAAGCGCGGCCCTTTCTTAGTTTGTCCGGCATGGGAAGGGTCTGGCATACAAAATGGATTCTCGGGAAAAAAAGCTGGTATGAACTGCCATAGTATGTTATAATTCGGGTATAGACAAGTATTGCATTAAAAAAACTATATGAATTGCACAGGGGGTTACTATGGAAGATGAAGTTTGTATGGACGGCGTGAAAGCGATAGAGGAGGCTTTTTTGAAGGTGTATCCCGAGGACGCTTCTAAGCATTACGGGGTGCTGGTGCCGTGGATGCTTGGCGGGCCTGATCCGCTGGATAGCGTGAGTATTTACGATGGCGGCGACTGCTGGCATTTTGTGACGTTCGGGCTGACCGAGCTTCACGAAAAGGAGAGCGAGGACGAGGAATTCAGCGGCTACGGTATGGAGTTCACCATGCGGCTGAAAAAGGGCTGTTATGAGGACGAAGAGGCGGAGCTCCGTTGCGCAATCAACAATTTCCAGAGCATAGCGAAGCTGACGTTTCAAAGCGGCGAGCTGTTTCTGGCGTGGGAGTATATCTACACGGGCCAGAAGAACGGCATAGACGCGCGGCACGCGTCAAAGCTCACCGGCTTTATCACCGTGCCTGATACGAGGGTTCCTGCCATCGATACGCCGAACGGCAAGGTCGAGTTCGTGGAGTTCATCGGCGCGACGGATGCGGAGCTGGTTGCAATTCAGAATAAGAAGCTCACCGTCAAAGAGCTGTATGAGAAGGTCGGCGACGTGACCGATTTCAACAGGGACAGCATCGTATAAAGGATAAGCTTCGTCCGGGACACCAGGCGGACTTTTGCGTCTGACCGGAAAATGACGGAGGATTCAGGGGGAGCCAAAGATTGTTTGACCGGAGGATGAATTGTGAATGGTTAGAAAATCAAAGCAGAAGGACAGGAGGGGCGGTATGACATGAAGTATCTGAAGTATGTTTTGCTGGCGCTTGTGGCAGGAGTGGTGATATATACGGTCTGTGCCTACGTCGGCTTTAGCCGGAAGGGACTGGATGCCTGGCTGGTGGGGCAGACGGACGGGGACCATTATCCGGATTGGGAGAAGGACGCGGAGGTTCTGGAAGTCGACCGCGATATCCTTGAGAAAGCTCATTTGTTCTTTTCCAAGGTATATTTCATCGAGTGCTCCGGCAGCTATCAGCTCCGTTTCCGGGTTGCATACAGCGTTCCGTTTTTGCACGGTGATTTGCTCGGGGATACAAGGTGGGTGAAGTTAGCGGATTCTGACGGGAAGGATTATTCAGACTGTCTGACGGTGTATCCTTCTAAGATTGCAGGTTTGAATTGTCTCAACGTGGCGCTGGTCATGGATGCGGATACGGCTTCTGCATTGTCGGGCGGCAAACTGAATGTGTCGCTGGTCTGCACAGAGGACGGTCAGGAGGATAAAAAAAGCTATGCCAGCTGCGAGGCGGAGATTCTGGTTCCTGAGATTGCCCCGGGGATGGAAGGGGAGCAGAATCAGGAGGGCATAGTTTCTCAGTCAAATTTAATTCAAACGTATATTGGTCTTGATTTGGCGTGTAAATCTGCTATACTGGAGATAAAGAATTTATTACGGAGGTATGCTATGGAAGATAAGGAAAACTCAACCCCGGGATTTCGTAAGAACCCGATTATCACATCAATTTACACGGCGGACCCGGCGCCGATGGTTTACGGGGATACGCTGTATCTCTACACCTCACACGATGAGGATACGCTGGTCAACGATTTTTATACGATGGTGAACTGGCATTGCTTCTCTACGAAGGACATGGTACACTGGACGGACCACGGCGAGGTTTTCTCGTTGGACGATATCAGCTGGGCGGACGACAGGGCATGGGCGCCGCAGGCGGTAGCGCGCAACGGGAAGTTCTATCTCTATTGCCCGGTACATAAGAAGAACGGCGGGATGGCGATTGCGGTCGGCATATCGGACAGCCCGACGGGACCGTTCAAGGATCTTAAGGATCATCCGATTGTGGACGAAGGCGACTGGAACGATATTGACCCTACCGTTTTTATTGATGACGACGGACAGGCATATCTTTATTTCGGAAATCCGGAGCTCCGTTACGTCCTTTTAAACAAGGACATGATTACCTATGACAAGACAGTAGGCGTGGTGAAGGTTCCGATGACGGAGGAGTCCTTTGCAAAGGGCAGCCACGCGACCGGTACGACCTACGGGGAGGGTCCGTGGTTCTATAAGCGGAACGGCATTTATTACATGGTGTATGCGGCGTTCGGGGAAGGAAAGCAGAATGAGCATCTTGCCTATTCTACCTCCACGGGACCGACAGGTCCTTGGGTTTACGGCGGCGTGCTGATGACCGAGGAGGGCGGTGTCTTTACCAATCATCCTGGAATTGTAGATTTCAAGGGGCATTCGTATCTGTTTTACCATACCGGGGACCTTCCGGGCGGCAACCTGTTCCACCGCTCCGTCTGTGTTGCGGAATTTCACTACAACGAGGACGGTTCCATCGATACCATTGAGAAATGCGACGGGGTAGAGGAAATAAGGTAGGGTAGGAGATATAGTTAAAACTTACATAAACCTGCTTACAAATTGGAAGCGGCATTGGCGAAAGCTGATGCCGCTGCTATTTTAAATTATCTGGAATAAAAGACAGTTTCCACCGCCTTATTTTGGAAAGCGCAACGCTTCCTGAAATAAGGCGGTGTTAAGCTGTGCCGTAAACGGCGTCGTCCCCCTATTCCCGCCGGTTATGTACCTGTTCCATCAGGAACGAGATGAACGGGGACTCCTGCCGCTCCCCGGTGACGATGCCGTCGGTGCGGAAGGTCATTTCCGCCGGATGCTCCTTTGTATAGCTGTTCCATTCCGGCATCGGATTGCCGTTGTGGTCGGTGCCGTTCGGGTTGCCGGTTTTGATGAAGTTCGTCATGTAGTTGCACATATGCCGTGCCAGGTCGTAGTGACGTCCCTCGAACGGACGCCAGCACTTGGCAAGCGTCTCGAAGAAAAACCAGAGCTCCACGGAGTGGAAATTACCCGGATTGTCCCAGCCCGGAATGTCGGCGTCGAAACGGTAATAGTAGCAGTTTTCTTTGTTTCCGTTCTTCTGGTTCTGGAGAAACAAATCCTTTATTTTGCATTCAATGCCGCTGACCGGTGCGTAGCCGTGGCTGCCGTAGCGCACCGAGGCTTCCGGGAAGGCAAGGAACTCCTCCGCGCGGCTGCCGAACAGGGCAGCTGCCTGCTTTTTCAGCTCCGTCTCATCTGCGGCAGGGAGAAAGCTTAAGAACTCGTTGCTTGTGTTTCCTGCCATCACCGGTACGCCGGCATGGCGGTTTTCGGCGTAAAGCGCAATCGGGTCGCCGACAGAAAAGACGCCGTCCTGTACGGTATACATACGGGAGTGCTCTGCAGCAAACTCGTTGTACTTTTGCAGCAGATAGGAGGCATCCAGCGTCCGTGCCTCTGCGAGACCGGAAATGCCTGCAAACTCCAGAAAGCTCCTGCCCTGCTCCTCGGCATCGTGCAACGGCAGCGGGGGAGCGATAGGGGAAGCCCCGTAAGGGCTGCGGATAATCCCGCTCATCACGATGGCTCTCTGGAACAGCCCCTTGCTCGACGGGCTGGTGAGATGTGCCATGACGCTGCCGCCGCCTGCGGACTGCCCGGCAATCGTGATGTTTTCCGGATCGCCGCCGAACTCCTTAATGTTGCGGATAACCCACTTTATGCCTGCCTGCTGGTCCAGGAGACCGAAGTTCGCCGGGGCGTCCGGCTGCTCTCTTGTCAGCTCCGGATGTGCCAGGAAGCCGAACAGGTTCAGGCGGTAATTCACGGTAACGACAATGACACCGCGTCTTGCGATGCGTTCGCCGTCAAATTCCATTTCGGACGGATAGCCCCACTGGAACGCGCCGCCGAAGAACCAGACCAGGACCGGAAGCTTATCACCGGTTGTTTTGGCGTTGGTCCAGACATTCAGGTAAAGACAGTCCTCGCTCATCGGGATTTCCGGGTCCACATGCCATTCACGGCAGTAAATATCGGTGCCGAGTCCCGGCGTATCCTGTACGGAAATCGGAGCAAAGCGGTAAGCGTCGAGGGTGCCCTCCCAGTTTTGACACGGCTGCGGCGCCCTCCACCGGTTTTCCCCTACCGGCGGTGCGGCAAACGGAATCCCCTTAAAGGCGGTCACACGCGGGTCTGCTGCCGGTAATCCCCTGACAAATCCATTTTCAGTTTTTGCGGTACGAAACATAGGCGTCTCCTTTCCGGTTTAGTTTGAAAGCGCGGAGGTATTTTCCGCAGTCAGCAGCTCAAACGACTTCAGGCTGATGTTACCGTGCCCCCGGTAGGTCAGGTAAATGGCATGGACGCCGTCCGGAATCTGAATCGGGGCTATATAGCGTTCCCAGACATTGGAGGACGGGATAGGGAAGCTTGCAAGAACCTCTCCGTCCCATGCGGTTTTCACCTCGAAGGTGCCGCCTGCGTAGCCGCGGGTGGTCAGGGCAAAGGCGGTTACTCCCTGGCAGGAGAAGTATTTGAAGCCTGCCGTAGCCGAGTTCTGGATGTTGGCAAGATACCCGGTCTCCTCGTCGCCGTCCCTGCCATCCTGCATGACCTTCGGATAGCGGTCCCCGCCGACGTACCTGCTCGGCGTGTCGGTAAAGAGATTGCAGGCAAGGTAGGCAGGATATTCGCCGCGCCCCGGAAGCGGTCCGCCGTTCAGACCGCAGGAGGTGATTTCAACCTGCGGAATCGTGCCGTCGGCAAGCACCCTGATTTCCTCGGCACAGCCCTGTCTGCTGTACCAGGTGCCGTTGGTGTGGCGGTGGTAGAAGATGTACCACTTGTCCAGAATCTGCACGATGCTGCCGTGGTTGTTTGCGCCGTATGCCATCGGCATGTCCGCAGGCTTATAGGTGGAAATATGTAAATCGCAGTTGCTGACAATCACGCCGCCGTAGGTGAACTTCTCCGTCGGGCTCTTTGCGGTCGCGTAGCAGAGCTCATGCATGACCTCGGAGGAGTAGATAAAGTAGTAGGTGTCGCCGATTTTGCGGATGGACGGGGCCTCAAAAAAGGCATGCCCCTCAAAGCCGGTCCCGGCACTGTATTCGCTGCCCGGCGCAACGAAGAACGGAGCCTTAAGAACCGTCAGCATATCGGAAGCAAGCACCGTAACCATAGCACCGCTCCGGCTCTTATCCCCCCTGCCGCAGAAGCCGGTATACAGATAGGTTTTTCCGTTTTCGGTCAGGACGCCCGGGTCAAACTGCGGCTCGTCTCCCGGCTTTTCGCCAAGACGGGTTCCGTCCTCATAGTGGACATAGCCGTAAAACTCGTATTTACCTGCCGGAGTGTCGCAGACAGCGACTGAGACGACCGAAACCTTGTCCAGAACATAGTAAAGATAGTAGCGTCCGTCAGGCCCTACGGTCACATCAGGTGCGTACAGGCACATTTTGCCGTCGCGGTTTAACGGGTCGGATGTCTTCGGATAAATGACGCCCTCATATCTCCAGTTTCCAAGGTCGTCGACCGGCGCCGACCAGCAGACATAGTCCCCGAGACAGAATACATAGCCGTTGAAAAGGTCATGTGAGCCGTAGACATAAACCCTGCCGTCAAATACATAAGGCTCGCCGTCCGGAATATATTCCCAGGACGGGAGATAGGGATTCAGTGCGTTTTTCGATTGTTCTGCTGCCATAACAAATACCTCCGTTTGCTTAATAAATTGGAATAGCTTTTCGTTGGAGGGAGAAAATGAAGCATCCCCCTGAATCTACTATATAGGAGATTCAGGAGGATGTCAATCACGAAACAAATGAAAAAGAACCCTTCCCCGAAAATCGGGATAAAATGTTCAAATAATTACAAAGGTGACAGGCGGAACATTGCCGCACCGTGCGGCGGGAGTGTGGCGCCAAGCTCCTTCTGTACGGAAGCAGCCGGCTGCTGCTTCCAGATGTCGCAGCAGGAGAACGTATCGCCGTACGGCAGGACGGCAGTCACGGAAGCCGGCTCCTCCCCGAGATTGAACAGTGCGATACAGAGGTCGCCGTTTTCGTAGACCGCGCTCCAGGCACAGGTTTCACCCTTTTCGTCCTTTTTACGGTAGAGCGGATGGGCGGAATGCGTATGCTGTACGACCTCAATCAGCGCCGGGTTCGTGACAAGGCTCATCGTAAACGCGTCGAAGCCGGTCATGTCGCCGCCGATGATAAGCGGGGAACGGAGGATGCTCCAGAGCGTGAGCATCGTGCGCTGCTCGTCCTCAGTAAACCGGGTGCGGTTTGCCTTGTCGTAGACCTGGTTAATCGGACCGATTGGCAGCATGTCAGCGTCCGGCCAGTGTCCGTGGTCTGCCGCAATGCCGGAGTGGATGCACCATTTTTCCGCACGCTCGAACATATTGTAAAGAAGCTCCCATCTGTCCCAGAAGTCATCGGTGATGCGCCACATATTGGCGTGTTGCTTCATATGCTCCGCCATATCGAGACGGGCCGGTCCCGGGGAAAGGGAAAGTACCATCTCACGCCCGCAGTGCCGGATGGCAGCGGCGATTGCCTCTACCTCGGCAACCGGATAGCCGCGGCAGATGTCGTCTACCTTGACGAAATCGACACCCCAGGAGGCATAGAGGGTAAAAAGGCTGTCATAGTAGGCCTGTGCGCCCTCCTTGGAGCAGTCGACGCCGTACATGTCCGTATTCCAGTCACAGATGCTGCTCTGGGCGGCAATCTCCCTTGCCGTCTGTGGCGTCCCTGAGACCGGCGTGTTCCGGTGGGCAGCCTGGCGTGGAATGCCGCGCATAATGTGGATGCCGAACTTTAATCCGAGGGAGTGGACATAGTCGGCAAGCGGGGCAAAGCCCTTTCCGCCCGCGGCAGACGGGAAACGGTTCTCCGCCGGGAGAAGCCTTGAATAGTCATCCATGCAGAGCTCGGTAAATTTGTGATAGTAGTGGCTCTCTGCCGTCGGCTCGTACCACTGGATATCGACGACGATATATTCCCAGCCGTACTGCTTCAGGTTCTCAGCCATAAAGCGGGCGTTTGCCCTGACAATGTCCTCCGTGACTGCCGCCCCGTAGCAGTCCCAGCTGTTCCAGCCCATAGGTGGTGTTTTTGCGACCATAAGAAAACTCCTTTCATATCCTTGGTTTTGTTTTATCATGCTTCCAGTGTACGATTCCGCAGGAGCTTTTGAAAGAGTAAAATGTTGACACAACATGGGAAAATGTGATATATCAAAAGGGAGGAGGAATGGCTATGGGAATGTTTCATGTCTGGTATGCGGACACGGGGCTGCTGCCGCAGGATATTTACCCGTTGCAGTACGGGGAGCAGGAATGTGACAGCGGGTACGGGTACGGCCCGTGTATCCGCAATTTTTATTTTCTTCATTATGTGTACAGCGGCAGGGGGTATCTGCTTGCAGAGGGAAAGCGGTATGAGATAGGGGCGGGGCAGTATTTTCTGATTTATCCGGGACAGCTTGCCTATTATGAGGCGGACAAAAAGGAGCCGTGGATGTACCGCTGGCTGGAGTTTTCCGGCGCGTTTTGTGAGGAGGTGCTGCTGGCAGCCGGATTTTCAAAAGAAACCCCGGTGCTCTCCGATACGGACGGGGCGGTCGGAAGGGCGGTCTCTTCGCTGACCGCGGCAGGACATGCGGAGTTTCCGCTTATCATGGGGAAGCTCTGGGGGGTGTTTCATGCAATGACCGCCGGGCGTATGCAGGAGGGCGGCGGGGGCAGCGCCTATGTCCGGAAATGTGAGGCGTATATGCGTATGAACCTGCATAAGAAAATCAGGGTAACGGAGCTTGCTGACTATGCGGGCATCAACCGCAGCTACTTAAGCCGCATTTTCCGCGAGCAGAAGGGGCAGAGCCCGCAGCAGTATCTGTTAAAGCTGAAAATGGAGACGGCGGCACAGCATTTGAAAAAGAAGGAGATTTCGATTAAGGAGGCGGCACTCTGCGTCGGATACGATGACCCGCTGGAGTTTTCCAAGCAGTTCCGGCGGCATTTCAAGGTTTCGCCGGGCAGGTGGCGCAAGCAGCAGTTTTATGAGCAGTCCGTCCGCGGGCACTGTACCGGAGAGCCGTCTGCTGAATAGTTTCGCGGCTGCGTGGAATACTGGAAGTGAAAGGAGGTATTCCATGGAAGAGGAGAAAAAAGAAGGAATCCGCGATGATATGCCGATAGGCTTCGGGCTGTCCCTTGCGGCAAATACGAAGGCAATGAACTGCTTTGCAGGGATGAATGACGAGGAAAAGCGCGCGGTCATCGAGGCAAGCAGGAACCAGCATAGCAAGGAGGAGATGGAGCGCTTTATCAGCCGTCTGGGAGATAATTTCGAGTAGAAAATAGAAACAAAAATGTAAAAAAATGAAGCTATGGAAGAAAAGAACAGGACGACTTAAAATGACGCAGAATATGCAAAGTACAGGCAAATGGTAAGGAATATAATAAAATGAACAAAAGAACAAAATATAAATATTTGCAGATTTTGCTTGCAGTCCGGGAAAAATCGAGGTATAGTAGGGGAAACAGAGTCGCGTTCCGAGGAAGGCGAAAAGGTCTGGAGGAGTTTACCAATGAAGCATGGAACGAAGCATGGAACGATGGAAATCAATGAAAAGACCCCGATGATTCTTCTGGCGGGTCCGATTTTTGCGGAGATGTTGCTCAACATTCTGCTGAATAACGTGGATACCATTATGATCAGCCGCTATTCTGAGAATGCGGTCGGCGCCGTAGGCAATGCAAACCAGATGATGAGTCTGTTTATCATTATGTTCGGGGTGATAGCCGGGGCAACCGGCGTAGTGGTGGCGCAGTATCTCGGGGCAAAGGAGACCGGGGACATGAACCGGATTTATACGCTGTCGTTTTCGTTTAATCTGGTGTTCGGGCTGCTTGTGAGCCTGTTTGTATTTTTCTGCTGCGGGAGCCTGATGGACTTTCTGAAGGTGGATGCGCTCCAGAGAGAGGACGCGGTAACCTATATGAGAATCGTCGGCGGGCTTTTGTTTTTGCAGGCGGCATATAACGTCATGGTGCAGATTCTGCGCTGTCATGGCTATACAAGGGTGGGAATGTACATTTCGCTTATGGTGAACCTTGTGAATATCGTGGGAAACTATATTTTCCTGTACGGCCCGTTAAAGCATCTGGAGCTCGGGGTCGCGGGCGTGGCGATTTCCACGGTGACGGCGAGGGTGCTTGCCCTGACCGTTTCCGTCGTCATATTTTACCGCTACCGGATCGGGCGGATGTCCCTCCGGCTGCTGCGTCCGTTCCCGAAGGAGATTTTAGTGCGTCTCTTAAAAATCGGGATTCCGTCGGCAGGGGAAAATGTCGCGTATTCGTTTTACCAGCTTATCCTTTTGTCCTTTATCAATCCGATGGGAGCAATGGCGGTAAACGCAAAGGTGTACTGTACGACGCTGATGTCGTTTTCCGTTGTGTTTTCCAATGCGCTTGCACAGGCGACGCAGATTGTGACAGGCCATCTGGTCGGCGCCGGACGGGAGGAGGCGGCGGACTGGCGGGTTATGAAGACGCTGCGCACCTCCCTTCCCGTGGCGGTCAGCATTGCGGCGTTAAACTGCCTGCTCTGTCCGTTTACCCTGAAGCTGTTCACGGATAACACGGAGGTTGTGCCTCTGGTACAGCAGACACTTGCCGTCGTGGTTGTCATGGAAATCGGAAGAACGATGAATCTGGTGCTGATAAGCAGTATGAAGGCGGCAGGCGACGTCCTGTTCCCGGTGTTAATGGGGCTGGTTTCCATGTGGGGAATCGGAATCGGGGTAGGCTATGGCTGCGGGGTATGGCTTTCCCTCGGAATGACGGGCGTCTTTCTCGGAACGACGGCAGACGAGTGTGCGCGCGCAGTGGTAGCGTTTATCCGCTGGCGGCGCGGGGCATGGAAGGGAAAGGCGGTCGTGAGGGCGGCAAAGTCCCAGGAAATCCAGGCAGGCAATTGAGCGAAACAGGAACCGGTCAGTACACCAGGTAGGGCAAAAGATATGCTTGCCTTTTTGAAAATATTGGTATATAATTTTTTTGTCCACAGAGGAGAATTGTGACGGGACATTTTTAACATGCAGGAGGAAAATAATATGAAAAAGCTGGTTAGCCTGCTTCTTGTCTTTACAATGGTATTGGCATTCGGAGCATGCGGCAAAACAAAGGCAGACGGAGATTTTAAGATTGGCGTGATTTTAATCGGGGATGATACTGAAGGGTACACCGCTGCGCACATGAACGGCATTAAGGCAGCGGCAAAGTCGCTCGGTGTTGCAGAGGGCAATATCATCTGGAAGTATAAGGTAACAGAGAATTCCAAGTGTTATGACGCGGCAGCCGACCTGGTCGCTTCCGGCTGTAAGTTGATTTTTTCCAACAGCTACGGGCATCAGACCTTTATGGTACAGGCAGCAGAGGAGTTTTCCGATGTGACGTTTGTTTCCATGACCGGTGATTTCGCGGCAATCTGCGGAAGCAAGAACTTAAAGAACGCGTTTACGAAGGTATATGAGTCCCGCTATGTTTCCGGTGTGGTTGCAGGACTGAAATTAAAGGAGCTGACAGAGAGCGGTACGCTGACTGCGGCAACACAGGCAGGAAGCTTTGATGCGGACGGCAATATCAAGGTCGGTTATGTCGGCGCGTTTAATTATGCAGAGGTAGTGTCCGGCTATACGGCATTTTATCTTGGAATCAAGAGCATTATGCCGAATGTCGTGATGGAAGTAAAGTACACCAATTCCTGGTTTGATATCGACAAAGAGGCTGCAGCTGCAGAGGCATTGATTGCAAGCGGCTGCGTTATCATCGGTCAGCATGCGGACTCCACCGGAGCTCCGGCAGCAACCGAGAAGCTGTTAAACAGCGGAAAAATCTGCTATTCGGTCGGCTATAATGTGGACATGCTTGAGACGGCTCCGAACGCGGCGCTTACCTCTGCAACCAATACCTGGTCCGCTTATTATACCGAGGCAATCAAGAACGCAATGGACGGCAAGGAGATTGCAGTAGACTGGGCAGAGGGCTATGCAAAGGACGCTGTTGCAATTACGAAGTTAGGAAGTTCCTGTGCAGAGGGCACAGCGGACTATGTAGCCGGTGTAGAGGCAAAATTAAAGGCCGGTACGCTTAAGGTATTTGATACAGATAAGTTTACGGTAAGCGCAAAGCAGAATACCTGTACGGTAGAGACCGATGCGGCCGGTAAGGTTACGAGCTGTAAGGTAGACCTGTCCTTTATGGATTATTCCACGATGACTCCGATTTACGAGGGGGAGACGGTGGAGTGCATTAAGGACGGCGCCTTTGAGGAGTCCTCGTTCCGCAGCGCACCGTATTTCTCTATCCGTATCGACGGGATTGTCGAGAATACGGTTCCGGTAGAGTAACCGTTCCACGGAGTTCATTCTGAAAGCTTTATATCATGTCCGGCTCCGGCCGGCTTCTGAAGAGGCTGCCGCACGAAGCACGCGCGCTTTGTGCGGCGGCCTTTCAGATTACTACGGGAAAGGAGGTATCTCATAGGTGGAATGTGCAGTGCGGTTTCAAAACATAACAAAAACCTTCGGCACGGTGACGGCAAACAAGGACGTGTCGATGGAGGTTTACCGCGGGGAAATCCTGTCCGTGCTCGGTGAGAACGGAAGCGGGAAAACGACGTTAATGAATATGTTAGCCGGAATCTATTATCAGGATGAAGGGCAGATTTTCGTAAACGGAGAGGCAGTCGAAATCCGTTCGCCCAAGGATGCGTTTGCGCTCGGAATCGGTATGGTGCATCAGCATTTCAAGCTGGTGGACGTGTTTACGGCAGCGGAAAATATCGCACTCGGACTGGATCAGCCGGGGCGTTTTGATTTAAAGAAGGTAAAGGCGCGGGCAAAGGAAATCTGCGACAGGTATCATTTTGAACTGAACCTGGACCAGAAGGTTTATACGATGAGCGTGTCCCAGAAGCAGACGCTGGAGATTGTCAAGGTGCTGTACCGCGAGGTGGATATCCTGATTCTGGACGAGCCTACCGCGGTGCTGACGCCGCAGGAGACGGAAAAGCTGTTTGACGTAATCCGGAATATGCAGAAGGACGGCAAGGCGGTCATTATTATTACCCATAAGCTGCAGGAGGTGCTCTCAGTCTCCGACCGTGTGGCGATTCTCAGGAAAGGGGAGTATGTCGGCGCGGTGCCGACCGCGGAGGCGGATGTCCAGTCGCTGACGGAGATGATGGTAGGGAAAAAGGTCGCCCTGAACATCGAGCGGCCGGAGCCGAGGAACCGGAAGAAGCGTCTTATGGTAAAGAATCTTACCGTGGTGAATGCAGACGGCGTCAAGGTGCTGGATTCGGTTTCCTTTGATGCCTTTGACGGTGAAATCCTCGGAATCGCGGGCGTTTCCGGCAACGGGCAGAAGGAGCTTTTAGAGGCAATCGCGGGATTGCAGACGGCAGAGTCCGGAAGCAGCGTACAGTTTTTTGCCCCGTTTCATATGGACAGCGTGGAGCTGCTTGGAAAGTCGCCGAAGGCAATCCGCGAGGCAGGCGTGCATCTTTCCTTTGTGCCGGAGGACCGTCTTGGCATGGGACTGGTCGGCTCGATGGATATGACCGGGAATATGATGTTAAAAAGCTATGAGAAGGGAAAGTCCTTCCTGCTTGACCGGAACGCGCCGAGGAAGCTTGCGGAGCGCGTCATGGAAAGGCTCCAGGTAGTGACGCCGGGGATTTCCACGCCGGTGTCCAGGCTTTCGGGCGGAAACGTGCAGAAGGTGCTGGTAGGACGGGAGATTGCGGAATCGCCGGTTGTCCTGATGACTGCCTACGCGGTGCGGGGGCTTGATATCAATACCTCTTATACGATTTATGAGCTTTTAAACGAGCAGAAGAGGAAAGGGGTTGCCGTTATCTACGTCGGCGAGGACCTGGACGTGCTGCTGGCGCTCTGCGACAGGATTCTGGTGCTTTGCGGCGGGCGTGTGACCGGGCTGGCGGACGGGCGGACGGCAACAAAGGAGGAAATTGGCAGGCTGATGACAACGACCGCCGTTTCAGGAGGTGACGGGAATGAGTAAGCAAATGACGGTGCAGGAGCCGTTCCTGCGGATTGCAAAGCGGGATGCCGTAAGGTGGAGGACGAAGGTACTCACCGTGGCAGCTGCCATTCTTGCGGCGCTGGTGGTGGACGCGGTATTTATCTTTTTCGTAACCGGCCTGAATCCGCTTTCCGTATACGGCGTTATGTTCAAGGGAACCTTCGGGAACGGGATGCGTCTGTCATGGGCGGTCAGGGATCTGGCAAGCCTTCTTCTGGTAGGCATCGCGCTGGCGCCGGTATTTAAGATGAGGTTCTGGAACATCGGCGCGGAGGGGCAGATTCTGATGGGCGGTCTAGCAACCGCGCTTGTGATGGTATATGTCGGCGACAGGGTGCCGACGGCGCTTTTGTTTCTTATCATGTTTCTGGCGAGTGTGCTTTCCGGCGCCTTATGGGCGTTTCTTCCGGGGTTTTTCAAGGCGCACTGGAAAACGAACGAGACCCTGTTTACGCTGATGATGAACTATGTCGCGACGAGTATCGTCGCCTGTGCCACGAATATCCTGCGCGGCCGTGCCTCCAGTCTCGGAAAGCTGAACATGAAGACGAAGGCAGGGTGGTTCCCGGAGTTTTTAGGGCAGCGCTATAACATTAACATACTGGTGGTGCTCGTTCTCACCTTTGCGATGTTCTTTTACTTAAGGTACACGAAGCAGGGCTATGAAATCAGCGTGGTCGGCGAGTCGGAGAATACTGCCCGGTATGCGGGAATCAATGTAAAGAAGGTCATTATCCGGACCGTGATGCTCTCCGGCGCTATCTGCGGGCTCTGCGGCTTTCTGCTTGTTGCGGGAAGGGACCAGACTATTTCGGTTTCGACCGGCGGCGGGCGCGGCTTTACCGCAATTATTGTAGCATGGCTTGCGAAGTTTAATACCTTTATCATGGCGCTCATCTCCTTTTTGCTTATCTTTCTGGAGATGGGAGCGGGAGAAATCTCGTCGGCATTCGGCTTAAACGATTATGTGGCGGATATTATTTCCGGCGTCATTTTGTTCTTTATTCTGGGCAGTGAGTTTTTTGTAAACTATAAACTGATTTTCCGTAAGAGGAAGGCAAAGGAGGTGCAGAAGAAATGAACGTATTAGTTTCCTGGGTGCTCCGTGCCGTCGCGTTTGGTACGATTATTATGTATGGCGCAATGGGAGAGACCGTGACGGAAAAGTCGGGCAATCTGAACCTCGGCGTGCCGGGCATCATGTACCTCGGCGGGTTTGCAGGCTTTGCCAGTGCGTACTATTATGAGAAAAATACGGCAAATCCGAACGGGATTATCTGCGTTTTCCTTGCCCTGTTCTGCTGTATTCTGGCGTCGATGGCGGGCGGTCTGATTTTCAGCTTCCTGACGATTACGCTCCGGGCGAACCAGAATGTAACGGGACTTGCGCTGACGACCTTCGGGATGGGCGTGGCAAACTTTTTCGGCGTCTTTATTTTAAACGGTGCAAGCTATACGGCGGCGCCGCTTGCCAATAAGGCATTTTCCGCAAAGCTTCCGTTTCTTTCAAACAGGCTCGGCGCTGCCGGGGAGATGCTGTTTGGCTACGGCTTCCTTGTCTATGCGGCGATTGTCCTTGCGGTGATTCTGCATTTTGTCCTGAACAGGACAAAGGCGGGGCTGAATCTGCGTGCCGTCGGCGAGAATCCGGCAACCGCGGACGCGGCAGGTATTAACGTAACGCGGTACAAATATCTTGCGACCTGCATCGGCGCCGGGATTTCCGGTATCGGCGGGCTGTACTATGTGCTGGATTACAATCAGGGAATCTGGGCGACCACCGGGCAGATAGAGGCGCTTGGCTGGCTTGCGGTGGCGCTCGTTATTTTTACGACATGGCGGCCGTTAAATGCCATCTGGGGCGCGTATCTGTTCGGGGTCCTGTACTGGCTGTACCAGTTCCTGCCGACCATGTTAAAGCTTCATCTGCCGGTCTATATGACGGACCTGATCCAGATGATACCGTATGTCGTGACGATTCTTGTGCTGATTGCGGTCAGCCTCCGCAAGAAGCGGGAAAGCCAGCCGCCGGCAAGCCTCGGCGTGGCATATTTCCGGGAGGAGCGGTAATATAATCATGATGTTGGGGTCAAAAGTATTTGACCCCAAATATGATACGGATTGCTCCGTGCTTCGCACTCCCGCAATCCTCAAAACACCTCAAATCCGCTCATTTTTCTTCGAAAAATGGCTACTTTTCGGTGTTTTGGGCGGGCCGAAAGGTAAATGCTCCTCTTGCAAGCGAGCTTGCATCGGATGATTTACCTTTTGACCCTGGTATCATAATAATAGAATTTCCGGGGCTTCGCATTTTGCAGGTGATCTGGTGTTCCGAGGACTGCACACGATTTGAGTTTT
Organism: uncultured Lachnospiraceae bacterium; assembly: GCA_910579465.1. Classification (GTDB taxonomy): domain Bacteria; phylum Bacillota; class Clostridia; order Lachnospirales; family Lachnospiraceae; genus SIG307. The sequence continues at coordinate 33,046 of CAJTUB010000004.1, forward strand.
GTATGCGCCTGTTGAAAATGTGGAAGCCCGGGTAATATAATTTATTTAAAAAGGAGAGAAGCTTATGAAAATGAACACAAATCCTTATGCGGGAACCAGGACGGAGAAGAATCTGGAGGCGGCGTTTGCCGGGGAGTCCCAGGCAAGAAACAAGTATACATACTTTGCGTCCGTGGCAAAGAAGGAAGGCTATGAGCAGATGGCGGAGCTGTTCCTGAAAACGGCAGATAATGAGAAGGAACACGCGAAGATGTGGTTCAAGGAGCTGAAGGGAATCGGCGATACGGCTGCGAACCTTGCGGCTGCAGCCGACGGCGAGAATTATGAGTGGACCGATATGTATGAGGACTTTGCCAAGACCGCGGAGGAGGAAGGCTTTACGGAGCTGGCGGAGAAGTTCCGCATGGTAGGGGCGATTGAGAGAAAGCACGAGGAGCGTTACCGTGCCCTGTTAGAAAATATTAAAACTGCCGCAGTCTTTGAAAAGAGCGAGGTAAAGGTATGGGAGTGCAGGAACTGCGGACATATCGTAGTCGGGACGAAGGCTCCGGAGGTCTGCCCTGTCTGCGCCCATCCGCAGAGCTATTTTGAAGTCCGCAGCGAGAATTATTAAAGAGCGGAGAAAAGCCTTACCTGTGGTTCCTCAGAAAAAGCGATGGAAATGGGATAATTTTTCAGTGAACTGCGCACACTGAATCCGGAAGTAAAAACCTGAGAGAAGAAATTTTGGAAGGAAAGGCGGTAAGGCAATGAGTGCAAAAAGGTGTGTCGGAGCGCAGAGCATCTGTTTTGCGGAGGATATTTATGTACTGGGACGCGCGGCGGTTGTCGGAAAGAAGGAAGGTAACGGGCCGCTGCGTTCCTTTTTTGATGAAATTGACGAGACGGATTTATTCGGCGGGGAAAACTGGAATGATGCGGAGAGCCGTATGATGCAGAAGGCAGCGGCGATGGCAATCAGGAAGGCAGGGCTTACCCCGAAGCAGATACGTTTATTGTTTGCGGGGGATTTGCTGGGGCAGCTTCTGGCGAGCTCCTTCGGAGCAGGGGAAATGCCGATTCCGTTCCTTGGCGTATACGGCGCCTGTTCGACGATGGGAGAGAGCCTGCTGTTAGCATCGATGGCGGTCGGCGGCGGCTTTGCCGACTGTGCCGCAGCAGTAACCTCCAGCCATTTTGCCAGTGCGGAGAAGGAATTCCGGTTCCCGCTCGGCTATGGGAACCAGCGGCCGCTTGCGGCAACCTGGACCGTGACCGGGAGCGGCGCGCTGGTCGTCGGGGATAAGACAGCGTTAGAGCGCAGCAGGACACAGGCAGAGGAAAGCGAAAGCGTAAGGAAGGAGCGCGGTGGTGTGCAGGTTGTGATTTCCGGCGGGACCATCGGCAGGGTGACCGACTACGGCGTAAAGGATAAGGCAAATATGGGGGCCTGTATGGCGCCTGCGGCGGCAGCTGTGGTAGAGGCGCATTTGCAGGATTTCCAAAGAAAGCCGGAGGATTACGATAAGATTATAACTGGCGACCTCGGCAAAGTAGGCGCGGAGATTTTTGCGGACCTTCTCGGGCAGAAGGGCTACCGGGTAGAGTCTGTGCAGGAAGACTGTGGTCTGCTGATTTATGACAATGAGCTGCAGGATACGCATTCGGGCGGCTCGGGCTGCGGGTGCAGTGCGGTGACCTTAGCCGGGTATCTTCTGGATAAGCTTTATGAAGGCGAATTTCAGAGGATTTTGTTTGTACCGACGGGCGCACTGCTTTCACCGGTCAGTGCCAATGAAGGAAGCACGATTCCGGGAATTGCACATGCGGTTGTTCTGGAACGCAAGAAGGGAGGAAATTAGATGGAGTATCTGATTGCATTTCTTGTAGGAGGCGCCATCTGCGCGCTGGTGCAGGTGCTGATGGACCAGACAAAGCTGCAGCCTGGCCGGATTATGGTGCTTTTGGTGTGCGGCGGCGCGCTGTTAAGCGCAGTCGGTGTTTATGCTCCGTTTAAGGAATGGGCAGGGGCAGGCGCCTCGGTGCCGCTGACCGGCTTCGGGCATACGCTGTTTGAAGGAGTGAAAAAGGCGGTAGATGAAAGTGGTTTTCTCGGAATTTTTAAAGGCGGCTTTACCGCCTCTGCAGTCGGAATCAGTGCAGCGCTGGTATTCGGATATCTGGCGTCCCTTGTATTCAAATCCAAGATGAAAGATTGAAAAGATTGTGAAAACAGGGATTTTGCCTGCATTCTGCTTGCCTTTTTGAAAATATCGTGCTATACTATAAAGCGTGTTTCCTGTGACAATGTGAGAACAGGCGCCGCGGGAGGCGAAGCCCCTGCGGCAGAGGGATAACCGCTGCTTGTAAGAGGGGAGCCGCACTTCGTGCAACGCCCCTTTTCCTTTTTCAGTCACAGGAAGGATTTTGCCGCGTTTCTATATGGAACAATGGAACATTAATTTTTCTGGAATAAAGCAGAGGCGGGAGTTCCGGGCGGACTTGTCCGCTTTGCTGTTTTATTTGCAGGATTCAGAAAAGAGGAAGATGATGATGAGAAAAAAGATTTTTGCAGCCGTGCTTTGTACGGCAATGGGATTGGCAGTATGTGCCTGCAAGGGGACGACTCCGACGGAGTCGGAGTTCCCGACCGTACGGGTGCCGGAAAAAACGGCTACGCCTGCGGTGTCAGCGACGCCTGCACCGACAGGAGGCGGACAGGAGGAGGTTCCGCTTACCGATTATGAAACGTATGTTGCGATAACGAAGCTGCCAAAGGATTACGTCGGGTTTCCGGTAGAAAAGGTAACAGATGCGGAAATAGAGGCGTATTTCAAGGAAGTGCTGGAACGGAATAAGTGGTTAGAGGAGCGGGACCGTGCCGTGCAGAACGGGGACGTTGCCAACATTGACTTTACCGGATACCTGGACGGCGAGGCGTTTGAAGGCGGAGCAGATACGGGATTTGACCTTCAAATCGGCTCCGGCGGTTTTATCGACGGCTTTGAGGAAGGTCTGATCGGCGCCAAAAAGGGAGAAGCAAGGACGTTAAATCTGACGTTTCCGGAAGTGTATCCGATTAATCCGGATATGGCAGGGAAGGAAGTCGTATTTGAGGTCAAGGTAAACAGCGTTTCCGAGTATGTACTGCCGGAGCTGACGGACGACTTTGTAAAGGAGCTGACAGAAGAGGAATATACGACGGTGGAGGCGTTCCGGGAGTATTCCATAGATGCCCTGACGAAAGACAAGCAGTATCTGGCTATAATTGAGTATCTGGTAGAAAATTCCGAGTTTCCGGAGCTGAATGAGGAATATATCACAGCAAGCCTTGATTCCATGAAGGCTTATTATCAGATGTATGCGGTGATGTACGGTGTAGATCTGGAAACGTTTATGGGAATGATGGGCGTACCGGATGCGAAGGCGTTCTGGGACGATATGGAAGCGGAGATACGCCGTATGGAGAAGGAGCGCATCGTACTTTACTGCGTAGCAAAGGCAGAAGGCATTACCCTGACCGAAGAGGAGTTTACGAAGTATGCGACGGAGCTTGCAGAAAGTTATCAGCAGACGCTGGAGCAGTTCCTGGAGGAAAAGGAAAGAAAGTACGTGGAGCAGAGTCTTATGATGGAACGCGCATTGGAATTTCTTTTGGAAAATGTAACTGAAAAGTAAAAATTGTATTGAATGTTATACAAACATGGTGTATAATTATTAAAAAGACAAAGGGGGAACTGCAATGAATTTAAAAGGCCGTTCGTTTTTGACATTGAAGGATTATTCGCCGGAGGAGATTTCGTACCTGCTTGACCTGGCAGCAGAGCTGAAGGCAAAGAAGAAGCAGGGGATTACCGGAAACAGCCTGAAGGGGAAAAATATTGCATTGATTTTTGAAAAGCCGTCTACGAGGACGCGTTGCTCCTTTACCATCGGCTGTATTGATGAGGGCGGACATCCGGAGTATCTCGGCAAGGAGGATATCCAGCTCGGACACAAGGAGAGTGTTGAGGATACGGCGCGTGTGCTCGGGAGGATGTTTGACGGTATCGAGTTCCGCGGCTTTTCCCAGGAGACTGTGGAGAAGCTTGCAAAGTACAGCGGTGTGCCGGTGTGGAACGGTCTGACGGATCTGTATCATCCGACGCAGATTCTGGCGGACTTTCTGACGATGCGTGAGCATCTTGGGGCTTTAAAGGGAAAGAAGCTGGTGTTTGCAGGCGACGGACGCAATAATATGGCAAACAGCCTGATGATTGGTTCGGCAAAAATGGGGGTTCATTTTACGATTCTGGCGCCGGAGGAGCTCTGGCCGCAGGAGAGCCTGGTGGCACTCTGCAGGGAATATGCAAAGGAATCCGGTAGTGAAATTACCATTACGAAGGAGCTGGACGCCGTAAAGGGTGCCGATGTGATTTATACCGATGTGTGGTGTTCTATGGGCGAAGAGGATAAGGCGGCGGAGCGTGTCGCCCTGCTGCGTCCGTATCAGGTCAATGCAGAGCTGATGGCACGCACCGGAAAGGATGGCACGATTCTGTTGCACTGCCTGCCGGCGGTAAAGGGCAACGAGGTGACGGCGGACGTGTTTGAAAAGTATGCCGATGTAGTGTTCGACGAGGCAGAAAACCGCATGCATACCATTAAGGCGGTTATGGTGGCGACGCTTGGAAACCTGGATGCCTAAGAGAAAAGGCGTGTTTTCTAAGAAATCTAATCAATTTCTAATTTGCTTTTTGGCGAAACCTCTTGTATGATAAAGATAGAAAGACAAAACCGTTTTTGAGAGAGGTAGAGCTTATGAAGAAAAATAATTATGTCGGCATCGTGTTAGGACTGCTGTTTCTGGTAATCGGCGGCGGTTATCTGGCGGAAGTAGTAGGAATTGTCGAGGAATTTACGATTTTCTTTGACGGATGGTGGACACTGTTTATTATCGTTCCGTGTTTTTGCGGGCTGCTTGGAAGAGGCGGCGAGAAGGTTGGTTACTTAATCGGGATTGCCATCGGGCTGTTCTTCCTTTTATCGGCGCAGGATGTTCTGGACTCCGACAAGCTGTGGGCGCTGATTCTGGCAGCAGGCTGCATTTTGCTCGGTCTGAATCTGGTACTTCCAAAAAAAAACAGGAGGGCAAAGGAGGAGGAGCGGGAGAGCGTAGTGGAGGACCGCTTTGACCGCGCAGAGCATGTAACGGCTGAGGCATCGTCGTATACGGTGCAGGAGGACGGCGTGGTATGCGAGGAGGTGCCGGAGGTCACAGTGGAGCCTTCCGATACTTCGTATCAGGAGCAGGACACCGGGGAACAGGTGGTGTGTTCCGCAGTGTTTGCCGGACGGGATATCCGTGTGGACAATTCAGGCTTTTACGGCGCCAATTTGTCGGCAATATTCGGCGGAATTGACTTAAATCTGAAGAATGCGATTATCAGAAGGAATGTGACGATTGAAGTAAAGGCAGTGTTCGGCGGGATTGACATTGTACTGCCCTCCAATGTGCGTGTTGTGGTAGATGTTACGCCGATTCTCGGCGGTGTGAATAACGGAACGCGGACGCCGCTCGGTGCGGATGAAAATACGCCGACGGTTTATATCAAGGGAACCTGCCTGTTTGGCGGAGTTGAAGTGAAATAAAAAGGCGGAGGCTTTTATGTACGAGGAGCGAGTGGTGCTGTGCGCCAGCAATGCCTATGAACAGAAGTATTATTTAAATGAGGATTTTGCGGCGCTTCCACAGGCGGTCCGGGATGAGCTAAAGGTAATGTGCGTGCTTTACACGGAGGACGTGGGAGGTGTTCTTTCCCTGGTGTTCGAAGAGGACGGGACACTGGTCTTTGAGGTGAATGCCGATGAGGGTGACCTGCTCTTTGACGAAATCGGGAGCGTACTTTTGATTAAGCGCCTGCAGGAAGAGAAAAGAGAGCTGCTTGCGGCGTTGGAGCTTTATTTCAGGGTATTCTTTTTAGGAGAGGATGCCGGGGAGCTTTCTCCCATAGAGCCTTAATAAATGATAAAACAGTGCGAGGGGCAGCAGACACCGGAAGGTCTTTGCACCCTCGCTTTTTCAGGAGGAAAATACGATGTTGCTTGCGGTTGATGTAGGAAATACGAATATTACCTGTGGTATTTTTGACGGGGAAGACCTGTTTACGACGTTCCGGCTGATGACAAAGGAAAAGCGTACCTCGGACGAATATGGTCTCTGGTTCTGCGGGATTGTGGAAAACCGCGGAATCAAAAAGGAGCAGATTACGGACGTGATTATTGCGTCGGTCGTGCCGGACGTGATGCACTCGCTGGTAAATTCCATGCTGAAGTATTTTTCCTGTAAGCCGCTGATTGTAGGCGCAGGGACAAAGACAGGCTTAAGGATTGCGGCGACGAATCCGAAGGAAATCGGAGCGGACCGTGTGGTAGATGCGGTGGCTGCCTATGAGCTGTACGGAGGTCCGGTGCTTGTGATTGACTTCGGGACTGCAACGACCTATGACCTTGTGACGAAGGACGGCGAGTTTGCCGCTGGTGTGACAAGTCCGGGAATTGCAATTTCTGCCAATGCGCTCTGGAATGAGGCGGCAAAGCTGCCGAAAATCGAAATCCGTAAGCCGGAGTCGATTCTGGCGAAGGAGACAATCTCCAGTATGCAGGCAGGGCTTGTGTATGGGACAATAGGGCAGACCGAGTATATTGTTAGGAAAATGATAGAGGAATCCGGCTTTCCGGAGGTAAAGGTAGTAGCAACCGGGGGTCTGGGGCGTATTATTGCAGAGGAGACCGATTGTATTGAAGCATATGACCCGATGCTTACGATGAAGGGGCTGTACCTGATTTACCGCCGTAACAAGGGGCAGGGAAAAGAGCGATGACAGGGAGAGGGTTACAGATCGGAACGGTAAAGACGGACGGGATTCTCGTTCTGGGGCCGATGGCAGGGGTGACTGACCTGCCGTTCCGGTGTCTCTGCAAGGAGCAGGGGGCGGCATTGATTTATACCGAAATGGTAAGCGCAAAGGGAATCCATTATAACAATAAGAATACGAAAAGCCTGCTAGAAACCGCAGAATGCGAGCGCCCGGTTGCCATTCAGCTGTTCGGGGAGGACGCAGCAGTGATGAGCGAGGCGGCAAAGCGGATTGAAGAGCTGCCGTTTGATATCCTGGACATCAATATGGGGTGTCCGGTGCCAAAGGTAGTAAATAACGGGGAGGGCTCGGCACTGATGAAGGAGCCGAAAAAGGCGGGAGCCATTATTGAGGCGGTCGCCGGAGCCATCCGCAAGCCGGTTACGGTAAAAATCCGCAAGGGTTTCGGGAGGGAGGATGCCAATGCGCCGGAACTTGCAAGGATTGCCGAGGCGTGCGGTGCGGCGGCGGTTGCGGTCCACGGTCGTACGAGGGAGCAGTATTACAGCGGCAGGGCAGACTGGGAGATTATCCGGAGGGTAAAGGAAGCGGTGAAAATCCCGGTCATCGGGAACGGGGATATTTTTACCCCGCAGGACGCGGCGCGGATGCTTTCCGAAACAGGCTGCGACGGTCTGATGCTGGCGCGGGGCGTGCAGGGGGACCCGTGGCTGTTTTCGCGGGTAAACCACTATCTTGCCACCGGAGAGCTTTTAGGGAAACCAAAGCTCTCTGATTTGATTGAAACCATACTCCGGCATGCAAGGCTGCAGCTGGAGTTTAAGGGGGAATATCTCGGAATGCGGGAAATGCGGAAGCATGTTGCCTGGTATACGACAGGGTATCCGCATTCCGCAAAGCTACGCGTGAAAATCAACGCAGTGGAAACGATGGAAGAGCTGGAGACGCTGCTAGAAGAATATGCCACGGAAAATGAGCGCCCGTGACAGGGGGAAGCGCCTGGGTTTCCGCTTTTTTAGATACCTTAAAAGGTTCCGGGGGCTGTACGGCAGCTTATTTTTGCATTTGTCCGAAGGACCGCAGCTTTTAGCGTAGCCGGAATCGCCTCTTAGGGCTGGTTAGGCGCGAGGACGCTCCCGAGCGGCTTAACAGCATTTAGAGGAAGTCCGGTGAAGCGTTTGCGCATGAAAAAATAAGCTGCCGTACAGCTCCGGAACATAAGAGGACATACAAAATGAGGAAAACGGGGCGTATGCCGCGCGGATTTTCGTCAGAATAGGCAAAAGACAGGTCAAAATACGGCAGAAACTAAGCAATAGTGACGAAAAAACTGTTGGATGAAAAATACAGGTTGATTTTTTAGTAAAAACAGTGTATGATAGTCAAAGACAAATGTACGCGACAGAAAAACAGGCTGCCGTAGACCAGTGTCCGCAGGGAATGCGGAGAAGACGGAGGTAGAGTAACATGGCAAAGTTAAAGGTTGGTATTTTAGGTGCAACGGGTATGGTAGGACAGAGGTTTATTTCCCTGTTAGAGAATCATCCGTGGTTTGAGGTCGTGACGGTGGCGGCAAGTCCGAGAAGCGCCGGAAAGACCTATGAAGAGGCAGTAGGGGACCGTTGGAAGATGACGACGCCGATGCCGGAGGCAGTAAAGAAGCTGGTAGTAAAGAATGTAAACGAGGTGGAGGCAGTTGCCGCAACGGTTGACTTTGTATTTAGTGCCGTGGATATGACAAAGGACGAGATTAAGGCAATCGAGGAAGCGTATGCAAAGACCGAGACCCCGGTTGTTTCCAATAACAGTGCACACCGCTGGACGCCGGATGTGCCGATGGTAGTGCCGGAGATTAATCCGGAGCATATGAAGGTAATCGAATTCCAGAAGAAGCGTCTCGGAACCTCCAGGGGCTTCGTGGCAGTAAAGCCGAACTGCTCCATCCAGAGCTATGCCCCGGTGCTGACCGCATGGGCGGAGTTTGAGCCGTATGAGGTAGTAGCAACCACCTATCAGGCGATTTCCGGTGCAGGCAAGACGTTTAAGGACTGGCCGGAAATGGAGGGAAATATTATTCCGTTTATCGGCGGGGAAGAGGAAAAGAGCGAGAAGGAGCCGCTCCGTATCTGGGGCGAAATCAAGGACGGCGTGATCGTTCCGGCAGTTTCCCCGGTGATTACCTGCCAGTGCATCCGTGTCCCGGTATTGAACGGTCATACGGCTGCCGTATTTGTAAAGTTTAAGAAGAAGGCAACGAAGGAGCAGCTGATTGAAAAGCTTGTAAATTTTAAAGGCGTTCCGCAGGAGCTCGGACTTCCGAGCGCGCCGAAGCACTTTATCCAGTACCTTGAGGAGGATAACCGTCCGCAGGTAGCGCTGGATGTAGATTATGAGAACGGCATGGGTATCAGTGTCGGCAGGCTCCGTGAGGATTCGGTCTATGACTGGAAGTTTGTCGGTCTTTCCCATAATACCGTGCGCGGCGCAGCAGGCGGTGCGGTGCTCTGCGCCGAGCTGTTAAAGGCGCAGGGGTATATTACGGAGAAATAAGGCGGGGATTCTGGAAGAAAAAGCCGGGGCTGTTTGCAAAATAAAAAATGCAACGGCTCCGGGCGTGGCGGCTTCCTACAAGCGGCAGACATTTCTTTGCTGCAAAAGGGGAGAAGTACTGCCTTATTTTGCAGGCGCAACGCTCCGCCGGACTTCCTCTAAGTGCTGTTAAGCCGCTCGGTGGCGTCCTCGCGCCTAACCAGCCCTAAGAGGTGATTCCGGCTGCGCTAAAAGCGCGGTCCTTCGGACAAATGCAAAATAAGGCAGTATTTCTCCCCTTTTTACAGGTAGTTGTGTTTTTCTATCGCTTGTAAGAAGCTGCCACGCCCGAAGCCGATGTACTTCGTGTGGCAGCCCTCGTGTTTACTTCGCGGAAAGTAAACCTTCACTCACACAATCTATTTATGTCCGTCAGGGCACATGAAAATAAGCGCGTTATTTAGGAAAACGCTGATGAAAGTGTTCCCGCACCGGATTTGCGCTGCGAAGCAGCAGATTCTGCGGTAAATCCGTGTGCATCCGCCGGAGGCTTTGAGGAAGCGGTGATTTCATTAGTGCTTCTTTAGTTACAGCCTTTGTTCTCCGGACATTTCTTCTATATAGATTCATACATTTTCGCTCTTGCTTTATCGTACGGATAACGATATCATGGAAAATCAGAAAAGTCAACGAAAGGGTTTCCGGACTTCTATATTTTTAGCCGACTTTGGAAAGAGGGGCTGTCACACAAGGCGCGGCGCTCTTTTACAAGCAGTTAGAAGTCCCGAATAACTGTAAAGGGGAGAAACGCTGCCTTATTTTGCATTTGTCCGAAGGACCGCGGTTTTTAGCGCAGCCGGAATCACCTCTTAGGACCGCTTAGGCGCGAGGACGCTACCGAGCGGCTTAGCGGTACTTAGGGAAACGCTGATTAAAGCGTTTCCCGCGCCGGATTTGCGTTGCGAAGCAACATTCACCCCTGCAAATCCGTGCGCATCCGCCGGAGGCTCTGAGGAAGTCCGGCGGAGCGTTCGCGCCTGCAAAATAAGGCAGCGTTTCTCCTCTTTGCAGTATAAAGCCTTTTCTGCTTGTAAGAGAGCGCCGCGCCTTCTGCGGCAGCCCTATAGAAAAGTTATCTGCAAAATATCGGGATTTCATTAAGAAAGTATAAATTTGCCATTGCCGTATTGACGAAGAAAAAGCAATCTGTTATTTTATAAGAGGTTACTGTGATAGCATTTGCAGACAAGGAAGCAGGAGGCTAGGATGCTTACATTACGCAATATTGTAAAAGAGTATCGCGTAGGCGATATGAAGATTCCGGCATTGAAGGGCGTCAGTATTCAGTTCCGGAAGAGCGAATTTGTTTCTATTTTGGGACAGTCCGGCTGTGGAAAGACGACATTGTTGAATATTATCGGCGGGCTGGACCAGTATACGGAGGGCGACCTGATTATTAACGGGATTTCCACAAAGCGTTTCAAGGATGCGGACTGGGACAGCTACCGGAACCATTCCATCGGGTTTGTTTTCCAGAGCTATAACCTGATTCCGCACCAGACGGTGCTTTCGAATGTGGAGCTTGCTCTGACGCTGTCCGGCGTTTCGAAGTCAGAGCGGCGCAGAAGGGCAAAGGAGGCACTGGAAAAGGTCGGTCTCGGGGACCAGCTGAATAAGAAGCCGAACCAGATGTCCGGCGGGCAGATGCAGCGTGTGGCAATTGCGCGTGCTCTTGTCAATGACCCGGATATTCTGCTTGCCGACGAGCCGACAGGCGCGTTAGACAGCGAAACCAGCGTGCAGATTATGGAGATTCTGAAGGAGATTTCCAAGGATAAGCTGATTATTATGGTAACGCATAATCCGGACCTGGCGCAGCAGTATTCCAACCGCGTTGTAAGACTTTTAGACGGTAAGATTATCAGCGATTCCGCACCGTATGAGGAGCAGGAAGAGGTGACGGAGCAGACGAAGAAGGAAAAGAAGGCAAAAAAAACCTCCATGTCCTTTCTTACGGCGCTGTCGCTGTCGTTCCATAACCTTCTGACAAAGAAGGGACGTACCTTTATGACGGCGTTTGCGGGCTCCATCGGTATTATCGGCATTGCGCTGATTCTCTCGGTGTCCACCGGCGTCCAGAAGTATATTGATTCGGTGCAGAGGGATACGCTGTCCAGCTATCCGATTACAATAGAGGCGGAGACGGTGGATTCTTCCGTGCTGTTTGCCGCCATGATGGGTCTGAATAAGGAAGGCGAGTCCTTAAATCCGCATGAGCTGGACCGGGTCTATGCCAATTCTACGATGTATGACATGATGAACTCCTTAAACAATATGGAAACCAGGGCGAACAACCTGAAGAAGTTTAAGAAGTATCTGGAGGAGAATGAAGAGGTCCAGAAGTACATTTCTTCGGTGCAGTATTCCTATGATATGGATATGAGCGTGTATACGAAGGATACGGACGGCAAGGTAATGAAGTCGGACGTGATGGAGCTGATGAGAAAGATGATGAATTCCTATGGCATGTCCAGTACGATGATGGAGACCATGAGCTCTATGTCTGCGGGGATGAATGTCTGGAATGAGATGCTTTCCGGGGAGAACGGGGCTCCTGTCAGCGATATCGTGAAGGAACAGTACGATGTGATATACGGCAGATTCCCGGAGAATTATGACGAGGTTGTGCTGCTTGTCAACAGCAGAAATGAAATCAGCGATATGGTACTCTATGCCATCGGTCTTACGACGATGGACGCGCTGATGGAGTCAATGCAGGCAACGATGAACGGGGAGGAGATTACGCAGGACCTCGGGCCGTGGAGCTATGAGGAAATCTGTAATATGACCTTCCGCGTCATTCCGGGAGCGGAAAAGTACCGGAAGCAGAGCGACGGAAGCTACGCAGACCTGACTGCGAGCGAAGCAGGACTTTCCTATCTTTATGAAAATGCGGGCTTTGATTTGAAAATCGTCGGCATTTTAAGACCGAATAAGGACGCCGTGGCGGTTTCGATGGACGGCGCGATTGCCTATACGGCGGCACTGACCGAGTATGTGATGCAGATGAACAGCGATTCCGAGGTATTGAAGGCACAGCTTGCGGATAAGAGTACGGATATCCTGACGGGGCTGCCGTTCGAGACCGGCGAGGAGGAGGAGCTTTCCGCGGAGCAGAAGATGGCGGAGGTAAAGGCGTATTTTTCGGGCCTTACGGACAATGAAAAGGCCGCTCTGTACGGTGAAATCATGTCTGCGCCGTCGGCTGCCTATCTGCAGCAGGCAGTTACTGCACAGCTTTCTGTTATGGGAGAGGCAGAGCTCCGTGCAATGCTGATACAGGCATTTTCCCAGCAGATGGGCGTGGAGGCTGCACAGATAGAAGATTATGTAATGAAGATGGACGCAGAGACGCTGCAGATGTACGCGACGCAGGTCATATCCGCGATGGTGACGGCAGAGTATGCGAAAACCGTGCAGGCGAACCTTGGCACAATGACGGTAGAGCAGCTTGCGGCATTGTTTGATGCGGCGGAGTTTACGGTGGAGGAATATGCAGGATTTTATGAGGCTTATTTCCCGAAGGGAGTCTCCGAGTCCACCTATGAGGAGAATTTAAAGCTCCTTGGCTATGCGGACTTTGAGAGTCCGTCGAAGATTAACATTTATGCGGAAACCTTTGAAAATAAGGATAAGATTGCGGATTTGATAGAGGAATATAATAAAGCGGCGGCAGAGGAGGATGTCATTGAATATACTGACTATGTAGCGCTTCTGATGTCCTCGATTACGACGGTAATCAATGCGATTTCGTATGTATTGATTGCGTTTGTTGCAATTTCCCTTGTTGTGTCCTCGATTATGATCGGGATTATTACCTATATCTCCGTGCTGGAGCGTATCAAGGAAATCGGCATTCTTCGTGCAATCGGCGCGTCGAAGCGGGATATCTCCCGCGTGTTTAATGCGGAAACGATTATCGTGGGCTTTACGTCGGGAGCAATCGGTATTCTGGTAACGCTGGCGCTGATTGTAATCATTAACATTATCCTGCATTCCGTGACCGGAATTGCAACCCTGAGCGCGGTGCTTCCTCCGGCGGCAGCTGCAATCCTTGTGCTGATTAGTATGATGCTGACGCTGATTGCGGGACTGTTCCCGGCAAAGGTAGCGGCAAAGAAGGATCCGGTCATTGCCCTCAGAAGTGAGTAAGGGACGGGAAGGAATTCCGGGAGAAATGTTCCGTGAAAAGGACCGGAGTCGTATGGAAGAGTAAAAGAAAGCAAATAATAAGGCGTCTGCCAGGAATCAGGTCCGGCAGACGCCTTAGGCGTTTCTCCCGGCATTTGCCAGCTTCGCTGCGGTGTCAGACAGGAGAAGAAGCGCCTGGGACTTTAGCTCAAGGGAGGCATACATGCCCTTGGACGCGGCGGCTTCGGCGCTTTTTGCCATTTCAAGTGCTTTTTCATAGTCACCCTCTGCACACAGAGAGGCGGCAAGCCGCAGTGCAGTCTTGGCAGAAAGAGCGGCAGCTTCGTCTGCCAGCGGGGAATCCGGTGGAAGCGAAGCAAGCAGGTCATAGGCTCTGGCATCCTCTTCGGCAAGGTAAGCCTTTTTTGCCTCAAAGAAGATAAAAGGGTCGGATGTTGCGGGGGAGGCAAGCCGTTCTTCTTCCGTACTGCCGGGAGAAGCCTGCTCTGCCGTGTCAGGCGCGTCCGTCTGCAGCAGGGCGGCAGGCGGAAGTCCTAACACTCCGGCGAGGTAGGTCAGGGTCTTCATGGAAGGGACGGCGCTGCCGCTTTCAATCTGGCTCAGCATATTTCTCGTAATGAAGGTCCCTACCACTTCATTCTGGGTCATTTTTTTTGCAAGGCGCGCTTCTTTGATGCGCTGTCCGAGAAGTTTTGGATCCATAGTACCTCCTTGAAAGTAAATGTGATTTACTCTATTATATCATAAAAAGTAAGAAATGCAAGTATTCAAAAAAGAAAATATGGAAAATACCGTAAAAAGGAAAAAAATTGTCAAATGCCATTGACAATTTTTTGATAACATGATATTATGTAGTAAATTAAATTTACCTCTTGCTTTGTCAGGGGAGAAGGAGGGACTATGGAGGCTTGGTGGGAATCGCTTGATATTCTGCAGAGAGTCCTTTACTGTATTGCAGTTCCGGCAACGCTGCTTTTGATTTTGCAGACAGTGATGGTGATTCTGGGGTTCGGGGACAGCGGCGCCGGGGTAAATCCCAGCGATACTTCCGGACTGGACCTGGATATTCCGGAGGACATCCAGCCGGGGGATTTTCCAGATATGGAAATAGGAGAAGCAGGCTCCGGCGACTTCGGAAGCCTGAAGCTTTTTACCATGCAGGGAGCTGTTGCCTTTCTGGCTACATTTTCATGGGTGGCTCTTGTATGCGTAAATGCTAAGCTGCCGGAGGCGGCGGCACTGCTTATCGGCTTTGTCTGTGGTGCGGCTATGATGTATGCGGTTGCAAAGCTTCTGCAGCTTATGGCGCGTCTCGCGGAAAACGGTACTTTCCGTCTGAAATCGGTAATCGGGGAAGCAGCACAGGTGTATGTGACGATTCTGCCGTCCGGGGAAAACGGAGGCAAGGTAACGCTGAAAAGCTCCTCGCGTTTTGCAGAGCTGGATGCGATTACGGAGGGAGCAGAAGCAATCCCGACCGGCTGTACGGTACGGATTGTGGATGTGCGCGGAGATGTTGTTGTAGTGGAGAGGGAACAGTAGCTCTGGAGTATAAGATTAAAGGAGGACTTAACAATGGGAATGGACACTCTGATTCTGGTCAGTGTAGTGGTACTTATTTTCTTTGCGGCGTTTGCAGGCATTTTATCACGCTATCGCAAGTGCCCGTCAGATAAGGTCATGGTAATCTATGGTAAGGTCGGTACAGACAGGGACGGGCAGCCGAGGAGCGCAAAGTGTATCCACGGCGGCGCGGCGTTTATCGTGCCGGTTATCCAGTCGTTCCAGTATCTTGACTTAACGCCTATTTCGTTAAATGTAGATTTAAGAAATGCGCTTTCTAAGCAGAATATCCGTGTTGACGTGCCGTCCCGGTTTACGGTCGGCATTTCCACCGAGGACGGTGTGATGCAGAATGCGGCGGAGCGTTTGCTTGGCCTGAAGCTGAATGAGATCCAGGAGCTGGCGAAGGATATTATTTTCGGTCAGCTGCGTCTGGTCATTGCCACGATGGAAATCGAGGAAATCAATACGGACCGTGACAAGTTCCTTGTGGCAGTATCAAAGAACGTGGAAATCGAGTTAAAGAAAATCGGTCTCCGTCTGATTAACGTAAACGTAACGGATATTACAGATGAGTCCGGCTATATCGAGGCGCTTGGAAAAGAAGCTGCCGCAAAGGCAATCAACGATGCGAAGAAAAATGTCGCCGAGAAGGACAGGGATGGTGAAATCGGCCAGGCAATGGCAAGGAAGGACCAGCGTATCCAGGTGGCTGCAGCGGATGCGAGCGCCATCCAGGGCGAGAATGACGCGAAGATTGAGGTAGCACAGTCCGAGGCAAACCGCCGTGAAAAGGAGGCAGAGGCGCTCCGTATTGCAACCGCGGCAGAGGCGGTGCAGGCGGCAAAGGCAAAGCAGGAGGCGTACATTGCACAGCAGGAGGCGGAGCAGACACGTGCGCAGCTTGAAATGGCAACCCAGCAGGCAGACGTCATCGTAAAGGCGCAGATTGCAAAGGAGCAGGCGCAGATTGCCGCAGATGCGGAGGCAGAGGTAGCAAGACGTAAGGCGCAGGGTGAAGCAGACGCAACCTTTGCAAGAATGTCGGCAGAGGCACGCGGTACGCAGGAGATTCTGGAGAAGCAGGCAGAAGGTATGCGTAAGCTCGTAGAAGCCGCAGGCGGAGACGCGGACAATGCCGTGAAGCTGATTCTTGCCGATAAGATGGAGCAGCTGCTGCAGATTCAGGTAGAGGCAATTAAGAATATTAAGATTGATAAGGTAACGGTATGGGACGGCGGCAAAAACGGAGACGGGAAAACCGCGACGTCGGGCTTCCTCTCCGGGATGATGCAGGCGGTGCCGCCGTTAAACGAGGTGTTTAAGCAGGTAGGCATGGAGCTTCCGGGCTTTCTCGGAAAGGAAAAGGAAGCAGAGGCTGCCGCGGACGGGACAGAACAGGCGGAGTAGGCTGCTATGAAAGCGGGGCGAAAAAATGAAAAGAAAAATGATGCTTGTCGGAATGTCGTTAGCGCTCCTTGCTGTTTCCGCCTGCAATACCTCTGATACACCCTCTGGCAGCGTTACGCCGGGGATTACCGGGGCTGCCCTGACAAAAGCTCCGGAGAAAACCCCGACGGAGGCTCCGGTAAAAGCGACGGGAGCTCCGGAGAAAACCCCGACAGAAGCTCCGGCAAAGACGCCGACAGGAACCCCGGACGCGGAAGCAAAACCGGCCACGGACGAGGAACTGTTTGAGTATGTAATAGCGAAGTGGAAGCAGGGGAAGGCCGGGGAGCTGTATGAATATGCCGATGCCAGTCTGGCGGCTATTCTGGACAGGGATGGTTTTGCGTATCTGTTTGACAGCGTTTCTGATATCGGCGGGGCATTGAACGGGGTGACGGATAAAAAATCCGGTACGGCAAATGGTATTACCACATATACGGCAAAGCTGGATTTTGAGTATATTACCGCAAACCTGGCAATTTCATTTGCAGATTCGAAGCTATGCTCTTTTAACCGCAATGTTTATTTTAAGGATACGTTTGAAATCGACCGCGGCGACGGCAGGATGGAACGGTATTTTGTTTTGGAAAACGACGGACATAGGCTCAATGCGGTTTATACCTATGTGAACGATGGCAAGCCGCATCCGGCGGTATTGCTGATTGCAGGCTCCGGTCCCGGCGATTACAATGAGACGGTCGGGCTTCTTACCCCGTTTGAGGATATCGCGCTCGGGCTTGCGGAAAACGGAATCAATTCGCTCCGTGTGGATAAAAGGACCCTGAACTATGCGTCTGATTTCGGGATAACGTCCGGCATGGAGCAGGAGTATGGAAGCGACTGCAACGCCGCGATAGAGTTTTTGAAAAAGGAAAATATATCCGGGCTCTATCTGCTCGGGCACAGCCTCGGCGGGCAGATTGCGGCGGAGCTTGCAGACGGTAATGGCGATATTGACGGAATGATTTTGTTTAACAGCTCTGCCCGCCATCTTGCCGATATTGCCTGTGACCAATACACGCGGCTTGATTCTGCAAACAAGGCTGCCTATCTTGCCCATGCCGCGGCTGCCAAGGCCGCAGTTGCGGATACGGCGCAGGGGGCTTACTATTACAACGCAAGTGATTATTACTGGGCTTCCTACAATCAGCTTGATACCATAAAGAGCGTGAAGGACGCGGGGATTAAGACACTGATTATCAACAGCAGGTTTGACAACCAGATTTTTGATGCTGACATTGAACTGTGGGAAAGCCACCTTTCGGATAACGAAAACGTAGCTATCCGCGTGTTTGATGATATCAGCCACTTCGGCTATAAGATTGATACAACCGATTCGCTGTCGGTATACAGGCGGGTTGATTTCCCGGAGGAGCTTATCAGGACCTTTTCGGACTTTGTCAGGGAAATGCCTTAATCAGCGCTTCCTTAAGAAAAAGGAGAAAATATCTTAGGACGATTGATTTTTGACACCCGGCTCCTGATATGGTAAGATAGAGGTATCGGGGGTGACAGCTTGGGCAGGAAGAAGGCAGGGCAGCCAGAGGTGCAGGAAAAGGAAGTACAGAAAAGCGAAGCGTCGGCAACGGATACCGTAAAGGTGTCCGTGCGGACGCTTGTTGAGTTTATTATGCGTTCCGGGGACCTGGATGCCGGAGCCGGGCGGGGCAGCGCGGATGTCATGCAGGAGGGAAGCCGCCTGCACCGTAAGATACAAAAGGGGATGGGGAGCGATTATACGGCAGAGGTTCCGCTTTCTGCTTCCGTTCCGTTACAGGACGGGGAGGAGCGTTTCCTGCTTGTAATCGAAGGCAGGGCGGACGGAATCATCCGGCGGGCGGACGGCGGCTTTGTAATAGATGAAATCAAATGCACCTACCGGGAGGTAGGGCAGCTGGAGGCACCGGAGCGCGTGCATCTGGCGCAGGCAAGGTGCTACGCCTATATGCTTGCGGAAAAGGAGAAAACGGCAGGAACTGCCGGGGTGCAGATTACCTACTGCCATCTTGAGACGGAACAGATCAGGAGATTTGAAGAGGAGCTTACAATCGAGGAGCTTTCGGCGTGGTTTGCCGCGCTGGTACAGGAGTATGCGAAATGGGCGGCATGGGAGCGCAGATGGAAACGGAGCCGGAATGCCTCGGCAAAGGCGCTTGCGTTTCCGTTTCCTTACCGGGAGGGGCAGAAGGACTTTACCGCTGGTGTGTACCGCTCGATTCTGCGGGAAAAGAAGCTGTTCGCTATGGCGCCGACCGGTGTCGGGAAGACGATTTCGACCGTGTTTCCTGCCGTGAAGGCAGTCGGGGAGGGGACAGCCGAGAAGCTGTTTTACCTGACGGCGAAGACAATCGTGCGGACCGTGGCGGAGGAGACCTTTTCCCTGCTTGCAGGACATGGACTGCGCTTTAAGACCGTGACGATTACCGCAAAGGAGAAAATCTGCGTGTTGGAAAAGCCGGAGTGCAATCCGTTTTCCTGCCCGCGGGCAAAGGGGCATTTTGACCGGGTCAACGATGCAATATTTGAGATTCTGACAAACGAGGAGAACGTGACGCGTGAGCTGATAGAGCGCTATGCCGCGCAGTATCAGGTCTGCCCGTTTGAGTTATGTCTTGATTTAATACTTTGGGCGGACGCGGTTATCTGCGACTATAACTATGTGTTTGACCCGAATGTGGCACTGAAACGGTTCTTTGCCGGGGAACAGAAAAATAACTATGTGTTTTTGATTGACGAGGCACACAACCTCCCGGAGCGTGCAAGGGAGATGTACAGCGCGACGCTCTGGAAGGAGGACTTCCTGAAGGGAAAGCGGGTGATAGGAAAGCAGTTCCCGAAGCTGACAAAGCAGTTCGACGCCTGCAACAAGGAGCTTCTGCGCTTAAAAAGGGAATGTGATTCCTTTACGGAGCAGAAGGAGTTCGGGGCGTTGGCGCTTCTGCTGATGCGTTTTATGTCGGAGTGCGAGGAGTATCTGAAGGAGGAAAAGCGTCCGGGCGGGGAGCGCGAGACAGTGCTGAATCTTTACTTTGCGGCACGGCATTTTCTTGCCATGTACGATTTTTCCGGGGATGATTACCGGTATTATATGTCCTATGGGGAGGACGGCTCCTTTTACGTCAGGGTACAGTGTATGCAGCCGGCGCGCGCGCTGGCGGAGCAGCTGAAAAAGGGAAGGTGCGCCGTGTTCTTTTCCGCTACGCTGCTTCCGGTGCGCTACTATATGGAGGAGCTTGGCGGCGGGGAGGAGGACTATGCAATTTACATACCATCCCCGTTTTTAAAGGAGCGCCGGTGCCTTTTAATCGGCTGCGATGTTAATTTCCGGTATGCGAACCGCGGCGAAAGGATGTATGAAAGGGCGGCGGAGTATATCCTGCGCTTTACGGCGGCGAGGAAGGGAAACTATTTTGTGTTCTTTTCCTCCTACCGGATGCTGCAGGATGTGGCAGAGGTCCTGCAAAGACGGCTCGGCGGAGAGGCTGCGACAGAAGGAGCTGTGCCGGAAGGGATTGTGGCAGAAGGAGCTGCGGCGGAGGGCGCTGCGCCGGAAAGGATTGCGACAAAAGGATTTGCGCCGGGCTGTGCTGCCGCAGACGTGCCTGTACTCTGTCCGCAGAAGCCGAATATGACGGAGGCAGAGCGGGAGGAGTTTCTGGCAGCCTTTCCGGCAGACGCGGAAAGGACTCGCATCGCTTTGTGCGTGCTCGGCGGTGTGTTCGGGGAGGGCATCGACTTAAAGGGCGAGCGCCTGATTGGCACGGTGATTGTCGGGACCGGGCTTCCGCTTGTCTGCAATGAACGGGAGCTGTTCCGCAGATATTACGACGAAAGGACGGGAGAGGCGGGAAGCGGCTTTGCGCGTGCCTATCTGTATCCGGGAATGAACAAGGTGCAGCAGGCGGCAGGACGCGTCATCCGGACGATGGAGGATAAGGGAGCCGTCCTGCTTTTGGACGACCGGTTCGCAGGCGGGCAGTACGTTTCCCTGTTTCCGCGGGAATGGTATCCGTATGAGACGGTGACGCTGTCCACGATGCCGCAGGTACTGGAGCGCTTCTGGAAAAGTGCGGACTCCCCGGAAGGATAAACGAACGGGGAGAATATGGGCGACCCGGGAGAAGAAAAGCGCGGGAGAAAGGCGCTTCCTCCGGGAGACGGGGCGGTACGGACAGGACAGGAAGGAAACAGGAAAAGGGTGGTACGGGCAGGATGGGAAGGAAAACAAAAGGTACGGAGGTGCTTATGTATTCGGGGCTATTGGAACGGGTTTATAAGGAGCAGACTGAGACGGAAATGCCGGAGTTTTTTCCTGACTTAAATCTGAATTTGATTTTGCGGGAGCTACAGGAGAAGGGGGAGGGATATGATATCCGCGGGCTGTATTTCCGGTATCCGGAGGATTATGGGACGGTCTGCTACCGGCGCGGCATTTACCGGGAAATCCGGCAGAAGGGGCTGGAGGAAAGCCTCGGATTGTTTTCCCATAGGATGCGCGAGTCGAGAAGATACGAGAAGCTTTACCGCAGGGCGGACAACGGACAGCAGTGGAGGATGTACCTGTTTAACAGGATAAGCGAGTACATGACCGGTGTATTTTTCTTAAGGGATGAGTTGACAAGGCAGGCGGCGGAGTCCGAGGGGCTTTCCGGACTTCTGGCGTATGTGCGGGAGCTTTGCGACAGACCGCTCTGGAAGGAGTGCATGGAAGAAACCGGACGGATTTGCAGGATGCTTTCCGACCTTTGTTTCCGGCTCAGCATTGCCGGAGGGGATTTAAAGGTGATAACGGAGCCGGCGGGGCAGTATTACTTTGACTATATCCGGAAGCTGTTTCCGGAAAGGTTCCGGAGTAAGACAGAGGAAGGAGCGGTTCCGCGGGAATACCTGCTTCCGAGCCCGTTTGCGACAGAGGAAATGTTAAGCTATCTGGAATGTGAAATCGTCCAGATGTATCAGAAGTCAAGACCGGACTTTTTTGACGCGCTCAATGCGTTTAGCAGCCGCTTCGGGGAGATTATCGAGCCGGAGGTCTACCGCATTGAAGAGGAGCTGCAGTTTTATCTGGTGTTCTCGGAGTTCCAGACGGAAATGGAAAAACGGGGCTGTGTCTTCTGCGAGCCGCGGGTGGAAGAGGGCGGAAGCTTTTCGGCGGAGCAGGTCTATGACCTTGCGTTGGCGCGGAAAAACAGGTGGATGGAAAAGGAGGTAGTGAGCAATCCGGTGCAATATAACGAGGGAGAGCGGTTCCTTCTGGTGACCGGACCGAACCAGGGCGGGAAGACTACCTTTGCTCGGAGCCTCGGACAGCTCGTTTATTTTGCGATGATGGGGCTTGACGTACCGGCGGAGACCGCCGTCCTGCCGTATTTTGAGGGAATCCTGACCCACTTTTCCGTAGAGGAAAGTATAGAGAGCGGCAGGGGAAAGCTCAAGGAGGAGCTGGTGCGGCTGCAGCCGATGATGCAGAAGGAGTACGGGAACCGGTTCGTGATTCTGAACGAGCTGTTTACGACGGCGGCAACCTATGACGCCTTTGTTATGGGAAAACGGGTGCTGGAGCATTTCTCGGGACAGGGGTGCCTCGGCGTGTATGTGACACATATTGCGGAGCTCGTGGACGCCTGTCCGGGCACGGTAAGCCTTACGGCGCTTGCAGACGAGCATGACCATAGGAAACGGACGTTCCGGATTGTGAGGCGGGCAGCGGAAGGGACGGGCTATGCGGCTGACATCGTGGAAAAGCACCGTCTGGGCTATGAAGCGCTCTGTGCGCGCTTAGAGGAGGGAGGTATCCATGAAAGTAACGCTGCTTTATAAGGACAGGGAATGGGGAACCGAAAAAAGCTATTTTGACAAGGAAGAAATCTGCCGGGACTTAAATCTGGACATTTTGTTTAAGACGGCAGGCGGCTTTTGTGAGGAGGAGGAAGAGGGGAAGGCGGTAAAGGTCGCGAAGGAGCGGGACAATTATGTCGTGGAGATGACAAAACGCGTAATGCTTGTGCCGTTATGTTCCGGGGAGGAGGTATGTTACCGCCAGCAGCTGGTAAAGGAAGCCGTGACAAATTACGACTGGATGGAGGCGCTGTACCGGACGGCAAAGGAAGCCGGGGAAGAGGTGGCGCGCTTTGCGGCAGATAAGAAAAAGCGCGGGTACGGCAGCGGCACGGACCAGGGCAGGCGACAGGTTGCCAATGTCGCGTACCTGGAGCGCATCGTGCATTATCTGGACCGGCTGGAGACGGTATTCCGGAGCTGGCAGGAAAGGTTTGTGACCAGGGAGGCGGCAGCGTTTGCGGAGGAGTTTCTCTCGGAGTACAACCCGGAGTACCGGGAATGTCTGCACAAGGTCGTAAAGGATATCCGTTCCTCTATGGCGGACGGGGTCGTGGAGGTAGCGGCGGCGCTCGGGCCGGGGCTTTCGATGACCGGACTTGTCCTGTGCGATATCCGGGAGCCGGAGGTAGTAAAGACCGGATTCTTCCGGAACGCGGCAGGGAAAATCGGCGGCTTTTGTCGCAGCCTGTTCGTGGACGAGGCAAAGACAATCGAAGGGGAAAACCAGAATCTTTTACAGGATATCGGCGCGATTAAAAACGTGGTGCTGGGAGCAATGATGCGTTTCTTTGAGCCGTTTCTGGAGGAAAAGGAGGCCTTTTTCAAACAGCTTTATTTACAGACCGCGTTCCTGATGGGAGCCGCCAATCTTTACCGGAGGGTGCACCGGGTCGGCGTGGACTTCTGCTTTCCAGAGCTTACGGAGCGGCAGAATTTTTCCTTTGAAGGACTGACGGAGCTAAGCCTTGCCATTTATAACCTGCGGTGTCCTGTGGACAATACGCTTTCGGCAGAGGGGAAGCACCTGGTCATCGTGACCGGCGCGAACCAGGGCGGGAAGTCAACCTATCTGCGCAGCATCGGCATTGCGCAGGTCATGCTTCAGTGCGGGATGTATGTGCCGGCGAAACGCTTTGCAAGCGGGCTGTACCGGAATGTTTTTACCCACTTTACGAGACGGGAGGACAGCGCCATGAACAGCGGACGTCTGGACGAGGAGCTCGGGCGGATGGAGCGCATCGTGGACAATCTGACGGAGGATTCCATTCTGTTTCTGAACGAATCGTTTGCCACGACAACCGAAAAGGAGGGCTCGGTAATTGCGGAGGACATTACAAGGGCGCTCTACGAACGGGGCGTCCGGGTCATGATGGTAACCCACCTGATGGCATTTGCGAAGCGCTGTTACGAAAAGGGGCTTGCACATGCGCTCTTTTTATCCGCAGAGCGGCAGGAGGACGGCGTGCGGACATTCCGGATGATAGAGCGCGAGCCGGAATTTACGAGCTATGGACTGGACCTGTACGATGCCGTTATCGGGGAGGAAAAACCCTGAGCCTCCGCAGGCTATATGAGGTTGTCGCACGAAGCGTAGCAGCTCCGGGCATGGCGGAGGCTTACAAGCAGTCGAAATATCTGCCTGACCGTATTCCCTTTACAGGAAAAGATACTCTTAGCCTGTAAGCCGGGGCGGCACTTTGTGCGACGGACCCTTAAAAAATGCGGAGCTCAGGGAAAAAAGGATTGACAGTGCCGCACTTCATTGATATCATAAAATTAAGGTGCTTTGCGTTTGTTTCCGGGAAAAGTGGCGCCGGGGATGTGCAGGACGCAGGGGCAGGAAAGGAGATAAGATGTATTATTTAGGTGTAGATCTGGGGACTTCCTCCGTAAAGCTTGTGCTGATGGAGAGCAATGGTGCAATTGTAAAGACGGCAAGCCGTGAGTATGGCTTATCGTTTCCGAAGCCGGGGTGGTCCGAGCAGAATCCGGAGGACTGGTTCGCCGGGTTTGAGAGCGGTCTTTCCGAGGTGCTTGACGGTCTGGACAGGAGCAGTCTGGCAGGAATCAGCTTTGGCGGACAGATGCACGGGCTTGTAATGCTGGATGAAAATGACAAGGTAATCCGCCCGGCGATTCTCTGGAATGACGGAAGAACGCAGGAGGAATGCGACTATCTGAACAAGACCATCGGTCGTGAGAAGATTTCTTCCTATACTGCCAATATGGCGCTGACCGGGTTTACGGCTCCGAAGATTCTCTGGGTAAAGAAGAACGAGCCGGACAATTTTGCAAAGATTAAGAAGATTATGCTTCCGAAGGACTATCTGGCATACCTTCTTTCCGGCGTACACTGCACGGACGCTTCCGACGCGGCAGGTATGCTGCTCATGGATGTCGAGCATAAGTGCTGGTCGAAGGAGATGCTTGAAATCTGCGGCATCAAGGAGGAGCAGCTTGCAAAGATTTTTGACAGCTACGAGGTTGTCGGGAATCTCACGAAGGCAATGGCAGAGCGTCTCGGACTTTCCGAAAACGTAAAGATTATTGCAGGTGCCGGGGACAATGCTGCCGGTGCAATCGGAACCGGAACGACAAAGGACGGCATGTGTATCGTTTCCCTCGGTACTTCCGGTACGGTGTTTGTTGCCTGCGATAAGTTTGCGGTAGACGACCAGAACGCATTACATATGTTTGCACACGCAAACGGAAAGTACCACTTAATGGGCTGCATGCTTTCCGCGGCATCCTCGAACAAGTGGTGGATGGATGAAATCATCGGGACGAAGGATTACGCAGGCGAGCAGAAGGCAATTACTGCCCTTGGCGAGAACCATGTGTACTATCTGCCGTATCTGATGGGCGAGAGGACCCCGCACAATAACCCGAATGCAAGAGGGTGCTTTATCGGCTTGACGATGGACTCTACGAGGGCGGACATGACCCAGGCGGTATTGGAGGGCGTTACCTATGCGCTCAGGGATTCGCTTGAAATCGCAAGGAGCCTCGGCGTGAAGATTGACCGTATCCGTGCAACGGGCGGCGGCGCAAAGAGCCCGCTCTGGAGAAAGATGCTTGCCAACATTATGAATGTCAAGGTAGATATCATCAACAGCGAGGAGGGTCCGGGCTATGGTGCAGCGATCCTTGCGGCAGTCGGCTGCGGCGAGTATGCTTCGGTAGAGGAGGCAGCGGATAAGTTCATTACGGTAGTGGATACCACCGAGCCGGAGCCGGAGCTGGTTGCAAAGTACGAGGCAAAGTATCAGGTATTCAAGAAGCTCTACCCGGCATTAAAGGAGAGCTTTGATGCAGTAGCGACCGTATAAACCCGCAGAAACCTTGAAAAGCTTGAAATACGGATGCGAGAAATAAAAGAAGACTAAATTAAACTTTAATTTAATATGTGCTCCGGCGGCTGTATCAGACGCAGACCGTCCGGGCAAGGGGCTGCCACACAAAACACGGCAGCCCTTTTTATGCGGTAAAATAAGTTTCCGGTTGACATGACTTTGCCACAGGTAACTGCTATACTGAAACTACCTGTGCTAATAGAAGGTAATGATAGAACAGACTAATAACAAAAAGAGAATAGAAGGGATAACAAAAGAAAGGGGGCTGTCCATGCTGATTCATAGCTTTGCATTAAATGCAGTGGAAATTACAGAGCCGGTGTTAGAAAATGCGTTCTGTAAGGAGCAGGAGTATCTGCGGAGCCTTGACCCTGACAGGCTGCTTGCCGGTTTCCGCGAGACGGCAGGCCTCGGGAAAAAGGCGGAGCGCTATTCCGGCGGCTGGGAGGATGCGGAGATTGCAGGTCATACCTTAGGACATTATATGACGGCGCTGGCACAGTTAAAGGCGTCAGCCGGTGCAAGGGACATAGGAGACAGATTAGAGTATATTGTGCAGCAGCTTGCGGAATGCCAGAGTGAAAGCGGATATTTGTTTGCCTCGGAGGAGGAGCTGTTTGACCGTGTGGAGCGTGGCGAACCGGCGTGGGTGCCTTGGTATACGATGCATAAGCTGCTGGCGGGGCTGATTTCTGCCTATCAGTTAGGGAGGCTGCCGCAGGCGCTGGAGATTGCGGTGAAGCTAGGCCTTTGGGTCTGCCATCGTACCGGCGCATGGACGGACGAGGTCAGGGAGCGTGTGCTTGCAGTAGAGTACGGTGGTATGAACGACTGCCTGTACGAGCTTTATAAGGAGACCGGGAAAAAGGAGTTTCTGGAGGCAGCCGCGAAGTTTGATGAGACGGAACTGTTCCGGCAGGTCGGCGAGGGAAAGGATGTACTTTCCGGCAGGCATGCGAACACGACGATTCCGAAGTTTTTAGGTGCGCTGAACCGTTATTTCGCGCTCGGAGAGACAGAGGAGTTTTATTTCCGCGCGGCGCGCTCGTTTTTTGATATTGTAACAGAGAACTATACCTATATTACCGGCGGGAACAGCGAGGATGAGCACTTTGGCTCACCGGGGACGTTAGGACGGAAGAGGACGCGATGCAACTGTGAAACGTGTAATTCGTACAATATGCTGAAGCTTGCGGAGGGCTTGTATTCTGTAACCGGTGAGAAAAAATACATAGATTTTTATGAGAGGACCTTTCTGAATGCCATCCTCGGTTCGCAGAATCCGGAGACAGGCATGACGACCTATTTCCAGCCGATGGCGGCGGGGTATTTTAAGACCTACAGTACGCCGACGGAGAGCTTCTGGTGCTGTACCGGGACCGGAATGGAGAGCTTTACTAAGCTGGGCAGCTCGTTGTATCATGCCGGGGAAGACAGGCTGTATGTCAACCTGTACCTGTCCTCTGTTCTGCATGAGAAGAAGTTAAAGCTTGATTTAATACAAAAGACTGACCTGAATCACTTTGATACGGTCAGGTTTTTGCTTACCTTGGAAGAGCCGAAGCGCTTTATGCTTTGCTTCCGGATTCCGGAATGGACAAACCAGCGTTTTGAGCTGAAGATAAACGGAGAGACGGTAGACTATGCGGTAAATCAGGGCTATCTTCTGCTGGAGCGCGAGTGGGAAACGGGCAGCCAGATTTTACTGCGGTTTTTTCCGGAGATTACACTGCATGCCCTGCCGGATGCACCGTGCAGTGCGGCGGTAACCTACGGACCGTTTGTGCTGGCGGCAGGTCTTGGACAAAATGAAATGACAACGGAGCGTACAGGCGTTAATGTTGTGGTTCCTGCAAAAGACGTGCCGGTGAGGGAGCAGATTCGGATCAGGAATGTCAGCGTGCATGAATGGTTTGCAAATTGCAGGAGAAATTTTGTAAAGCTGGAGGGTGAAACAGCATTTTTCCTGTTTGGAACGGATGCGGACGGTGAGCTTTTGTTTACGCCGTATTATAAGCACTATAACGACCGGTTTGCAGTCTATTTTGACTACTGTGCGGAGACCGGACTCTCTGAAAGCGATTTGCAGAAGATTTCAAAACGTCAGGCAGAGGAGGCCGAGCGTGCGGCTGCCAGTGCGGGAAAGGTGGCGGCTGCTTCTGTACCAGCCGGGAAAAGGGCAAAAAAGCATACCGGAGGAAAGGGTCGTCGTATAGCCTGTATTCTTGCCGGGCATCTGGCCGGAGCGCTTCTTCTTACACTTGTGCTGTATCTGTTTGCGGGGCCGGTAGGGAAGGCTGCTTCCGGGGCAAAGAACTCCATAGATGTGTTCCTTACGCGCAGACTGCCGGGGGTGGCGTCGGCGCTGGGCATCGGAAAAAAGGAAACGGATGCCCCTGTTTTCGGCGGGCAGACAGAGGAGCCGGAGAAAATCAAGCGTTATGTGGAGGAGCCGGAGAAGTACGCCTCTTCCTGCGTTCTGCCGGAGGGCTGCCGCGCCTTTGTAACGGAAGTGGGTGGAAAAGAGTACATTTGTATAGAGAGGGAGGGGCTTAAGGTCTATTATCCGAATGAGGTGCAGGAGGACGGGAGCAAGTATGTCTATCTGGAAAATGCCGGGGAACGGGCGGTTTATTTCTGGGATTACAGCTTTGATAAGCCGGAGTTGCTCTGCCCGGTAAAGGGCATTTATAATGAGCAGGAGACGGAGCAGTATGTGTTCTTCGCAGAGGATGCCGACAGGCTCCGTATTGTGGATGCAAGGACTTTGCAGGAATACAGGATTAGTTCTTACGAGAAGGAGCTGGTGCTTCTGGCGGATGTGGGTGCCTATGCGGAATATGAAAGTGAGCTGCATATCGATACCGTGATTAACGGAAGGTCGTATCTGTTTTCCGTGCCGAAGGATGGGAAGGATTTTCATATTGAGGACTATGCAATCCGTGTGGAAAAGCCGGAATATACCCTGCAGGAGACCGGGCTGCGGTTTGATGCCTATGTCACGTCAGCCGGGACGTATCTCGGTAAGGTGGTCGGAAAGCTTGCATTTTCCGGTCAGGCGTATGAATTGAGCCGGTTGGACTTTTACGCGTATGCGGAGGAGGACTATGCCGATGTAGGCGGGGATTCCGTAATCCACGGCGTTACGTTAGAGGAGGCGCAGAGGGAGCGGATTGCGCTTGCCGGAGACCTGGGTGAAAATCTGCTGGTGCCGGTCAAGGAGGAGCGAAAGCAAAATCTGTATGAGCCGGAGGGCTTCGTAAAGGACGAGCAAGGGGAGTTCACCTATCAGGAGGACGGCAAAACAGTTTCCATAAAGGGAATCGACGTTTCCAAGTATCAGGAAAAGGTCGACTGGAATAAGGTGGCGGCTTCCGGTGTCGAGTTTGCCATGATTCGTCTCGGCTTCCGCGGCATGGGAACAAACGGGACCTGTGAGCTGGACCCGTATTTTAAGCAGAATGTCGAGGGAGCGCTTGCGGCAGGGCTTGAGGTCGGCGTGTATTTCTTTACCCAGGCGGTCAATGTAGAAGAGGCGAAGGAAGAAGCGGCGTTCGTAATAGAAAGTTTGAAGGGCTATGATATTACATGGCCGGTTGCGTTTGATACCGAGGAGATTACAAGCTACAAGGCGGCACGCGCCAATTCTCTTTCCAGAGAGGTCAGGACTGCCTGTGCAAAGGCATTTATGGAAGAGATTGCGGCGGCAGGCTATACGCCGGTGCTGTATGCCAACACACGCTGGTCGATTCTGCGGCTTGACCTGAGCGAATTGTCGTCATACGATTTATGGTATGCGTATTACGGGGATTCCATATACTATCCGTACCATTTCACAATGTGGCAGTACACTGCCTCCGGTAAGGTGGACGGAGTAAAAGGCAATGTCGATATGAACATCAGCTTTGTGGATTATGGAGCAAAAGAATAGGAGCGTCGATTTTGGAGCAGCAGGAACTTCGTGCACTTTATGCCGAAACGGTACCATATCTTCTGCAATGGTATGATTATAACAGGCGGATATTGCCGTGGCGTGAGGACCCGGCGCCCTACCATGTCTGGGTGTCGGAAATCATGCTGCAGCAAACGAGGGTCGAGGCGGTCAAGGGATATTATGACCGCTTTTTGACGCGTCTGCCGGATATTGCCGCATTGGCTGCGGCAGAGGACGAGGAGCTTTTGAAGCTGTGGGAAGGTCTGGGCTATTATAACCGTGTCCGTAATATGCAGAAGGCGGCACGCGTGATTGTGGAGCAGTATGGCGGGGAAATGCCGGCAGACTATGAAAAGCTGCGGGCGCTGCCGGGAATCGGGGACTATACTGCAGGGGCAGTATCCTCGATTGCATTCGGACTTCCTTACCCGGCAGTGGACGGGAATGTGCTGCGGGTAATGAGCCGGATTGCCTGCAGCGAGGAGGACATTGCGAAAGAACAGACAAAAAAGAAACTAAAGGAAGATTTAACTTCGATTCTTCCCGGACGTGTGGGAGACTATAACCAGTCTCTGATGGAGCTGGGGGCAGTTGTCTGTCTGCCAAATGGGAAGCCATTGTGCGGACAGTGTCCTGTCGTACATCTGTGCAGGGCATTTCAGGCAGGACGGGAAACACAGTTGCCGGTAAAGACGGCAAAAAAGGAACGCCGCATTGAAAAGCGTACCGTTTATTTACTTTCCTGCGGCGGAAGATTTTTACTACACCGCAGGAAACCGGAAGGCCTGCTTGCGGGAATGTGGGAGTTTCCGAATGTGTTGGAACCGGAAGGAATACCGGGAGGAAAAGTGCCGGAGGACACGCTGACCGTAACGAAGCGGAAGAAAGCAAAGCATATTTTTTCTCATGTGGAGTGGCACATGGAAGGACTTTGGATAGAGACGGAAAAATCTGACGGAGACGCCCCGGAGCGTCTGATTGCAATGATGCGCAGTCTGACGGGGGAGAAGGAACCGGTCTCAGAAGAGGACGGATGGGTTTTTGCAAGCCCGGAGGAGATGAAAGAAAAATACCCGATGCCATCAGCATTTGAGGCATACTGTAAGGAGGTTTATGATGAGAATCGGAACAGGCTATGACGTGCACCGTCTGGTGGAAAACCGTGCATTGGTACTCGGAGGCGTTGCAATTCCTTATGAAAAAGGACTGCTCGGGCATTCAGATGCAGATGTCCTGCTTCATGCAGTTATGGATGCCCTGCTTGGCGCGGCGGCGTTAGGTGACATCGGGACTCATTTCCCGGACAATGCCCCGGAATACAGTGGGATATCCAGTATGGTGCTTCTGAAAAAGACGGCAGATTTGCTGGCAGAGGAGCATTATCTTGTAGGGAACATTGATGCTACCATTATTGCGCAGAGTCCGAAGCTTGCCCCGTACATTCCGGAAATGCGTGAAAATATAGCGGAGACGCTTGGAATAATGAAGAATCAGGTCAATATCAAGGCAACCACCGAGGAAGGACTCGGTTTTACAGGAAAGGGAGAAGGGATTGCCGCACAGGCGGTATGTCTGTTAAATACGGCGCGCGATTATCTGGAGGGCGGAGGAACTATGACAGTATATGCCTTTGACGAGTCCGGAAATGAAGTTACGCAAAGCTGCGGCGGATGTGGCGGCTGCGGCGGCTGTACGCGGGAGACAGAAGGCTGAAAAACGCGGTGCTTGTATTTTTGACAGTAAGATGTTATAATAGTGCGGGTTAATCAGAGATAGCAGGAAATAATAGAAGAAATCGAAATTAGAAAGCAAAAGAGGGAAGTCATATGATAGGAAAACGAGTTCATGACAAGGAGTTAATTCTGCGTCAGCTTCTGCTGGTAATTCTGGATGCAGCTGCAGTAGCAGCTTCTTCCGTGCTGGCGCTGATGCTGCGGATTGAATTTTCGTTTGAGAAGATTCAGGGACCTTATCTGGAAAATATATGGCGGATTTTGCTGCCGAATATTCTGACCGTGCTTGTGGTGTTCTGGTTTTTCCGGCTTTACCACAGTGTCTGGCGTTATGCAGGCATGTATGAGCTGCAGCAGATTGTAATGGCGGTGCTGGCCGTCACCCTGCTCCAGCTGCTCGGAATGAGCCTTCTGGAGCTTAAGATGCCGCGCAGCTATTGGTTTTTATACGCAGGGGTGCTAACGTGTATTACGGTAGTGACGCGTTTTGCTTACCGCTTTATGAGACGTATGAGGAAAAAGTTTGTGGACCAACGGCGCGGCACGGAGATTTCCCGTGTCATGGTAGTGGGAGCCGGAGCGGCAGCAGATGTGCTGATTCGTGAACTGAAAACGAGCGACCATCTTCACAAGCATGTAGAATGCGTTATTGATGATGATGCCGACCTGAAAGGAAAGATGATACAGGGCTGCCGTATTATCGGCGGAAGAGAGAGCATTCTTTCTGCAGCGGAGCATTACCAGATTGACGAAATCATCATTGCAATGCCTTCCGTATCAAGAAAGAAGATTATGGAGATTGCAAAGATTTGTAATGAGACCGGCTGTGAGCTGAAGACACTTCCGGGTGTTTATCAGCTTGTAAACAAGGAGGTCCGTGTCAGCAACCTCCGTCATGTGGAGATTGAAGACCTGCTTGGCAGGGAGCCGGTAGTAGTTGACCTGTCTGCAATTACCGAGTATCTCGGGGACCAGGTCATTTTAGTAACGGGCGGCGGCGGTTCCATTGGCAGCGAGCTTTGCAGGCAGATTGCGGCAGCAAAGCCGAAGCAGCTTGTTATCGTGGATATTTATGAAAATAATGCCTATGAGATACAGCAGGAGCTGAAAAGAAAGTACCCGAAGCTGAATCTGGTGGTGCTGATTGCCTCTGTCCGGAATACAAACCGGATGAATGCCATTTTTGAGCAGTATCTTCCGAATATCGTGTTTCATGCGGCAGCACACAAGCATGTGCCGTTAATGGAGGACAGCCCGAACGAGGCAATCAAAAACAATGTCTTCGGTACGTTAAAGACCGTACAGGCGGCAGACCGCTACGGCGTGGAGCGTTTTGTGATGATTTCCACGGACAAGGCTGTCAATCCGACAAATATCATGGGAGCGAGCAAGCGGATTTGCGAGATGATTGTACAGGCGTACAACCGCCGTTCCGAAACGGAGTTTGTGGCGGTGCGCTTCGGCAATGTTCTTGGAAGCAACGGCAGCGTAATTCCGCTGTTTAAGCAGCAGATTAAGGAGGGCGGGCCGGTCACAGTCACGCATCCGGACATTATCCGTTACTTTATGACGATACCGGAGGCGGTCTCTCTGGTACTGGAGGCAGGAGCAAACGCAAAGGGCGGGGAAATCTTTGTCCTTGATATGGGAGAGCCAGTAAAGATTGTCGACCTTGCAAAGAACCTGATTCGTCTTTCCGGCTATACGCCGAATGAAGACATTATGATTGAATATACCGGGCTCCGGCCGGGAGAAAAGCTCTATGAAGAGCGCCTGATGGCGGAGGAGGGTCTCGAAAAGACCGAGAACGACCGCATTTCGGTGGCAAAGCCGATAGAGATGGAGGATGAGGCATTCTTTGAGAGCCTGGAGGTCCTGAAGAATGCGGTATATGAAGAGCCGGACGATGCAGAGGTGCGGGAGATGGTTCGTAAGATTGTACCGACGTATAAAAAGCCGAAGGGGAAATAGTGAAACACTTGACAAATGCGCTCCTGTCCGATATTATTTTTATGGGCTCTTTCAGCCAAAAGGACAGGAGGATTTTTTATGAAGGGATTTTTGGAGCTTCTTGCTGAAATCAATGGCAAGGTAAACGACTTTGTCTGGGTACAGGTCGGTCTGATTCTTTTATTCGGAGCCGGTCTGCTTATGACGATAGTAACCCGTGCTTTTCAGGTCAGCCACCTCAGGCACTGGTGGTCAAAGACAATTGCAAGCGTATTTAAGAAGGATACGCACAATAAAAAGGATAAGGGCTCGGTTTCCCAGTTCCAGGCGCTTTGTACGGCACTTGCGGCAACCATCGGTACCGGCAACATTGCAGGTGTAGCGGCGGCAATCGTAATCGGCGGTCCGGGCGCAGTGTTTTGGATGTGGATTATGGCATTTCTCGGAATGATGACGAACTTTTCCGAGAATGTGCTCGGCATTTATTACCGCCGTAAGAACAAGCAGGGCGAGTGGTCCGGCGGGCCGATGTATTACTTAAGGGACGGACTCGGAAAAAAGAAGGGCTGTAAGGCTCTTGGCAGGGTGCTTGCCGTTCTGTTTGCAATTTTTGCAATTCTTGCTTCCTTTGGTATCGGTAATCTCGGACAGATTAACAAGATTGTAATCAATATGGAATCGGCGTTCTTTTCCGGGGTAAAAGCTCCGAACGTGGTCGGTGACGCTTCCCTCATTGCGCTGATTATCGGTCTTGTACTTATGGTAGTAGCAGCACTGATTATTATCGGCGGTCTGCAGCGTATTGCGGCAGTAGCCGAGAAGGTAGTTCCTTTTATGGCGGTTGCTTATATTATCGGCTGTCTGGTAGTATTTTTTACACATATCGGTCATGTCGGAGCTATCTTTGCATCCATTTTCCGGTTTGCATTCGGCATAAAGGCAGTCGGCGGCGCGGCAGTCGGCATTACATTAAAGATGGTGATTACGCAGGGCTGTAAGCGCGGCGCCTTCTCCAACGAGGCAGGTCTTGGTTCCTCCGTTATGGTACATTCAAACTCTAACGTAAAAGAGCCGGTCAAGCAGGGCATGTGGGGAATTTTCGAAGTGTTTGCGGATACGATGCTGGTCTGCACGATGACTGCAATTGTGGTACTTTCCTCCGGCGCCATCGACTTAGAGACCGGTCTTGCAGCAGCAGGCACAAACGATGCAACGCTGGTAGCGCAGGCATTCGGAAATGTGTTCGGTAAGCCGGGCGAGTGGTTTATTGCCATTGCAATGCTTCTGTTTGCCTTTACCACGGTGCTTGGCTGGTCGCATTACGGCAGCAAGGCAGTGGAGTACCTGTTTGGTACGCTCGGAGTAAAGATTTACAGGGTAATTTTTGTACTGCTTGTCGTAAGCGGCGCATTGATGACCTCCTCAATTGCATGGGACATTTCTGATACCTTCAACGGGCTGATGATGATTCCGAACCTGATTGGCGTCATTACCCTGTCTCCGATTGTAGTAAAGATTGTCCGGAACTATGTTGACCGTAAGATAAAGGGGAAGGACGTGAAGCCGGTGCTTTCCTATGACGAGGAAATCCAGAAGGTCATGGAGGAAGCGGTAAGAAACGGCGAAGAATAGAAACGGCTATGCTGTTAAGCTTTGGCTGGGGCTGTCGCGCGAGGCGCGGTGGCCCCGGCTTTCGTGTATGGCAATATGATACAATGAGTCAACAGAAGAGATACATTTTGCACCATGAAGGGATAGAAAGGAGTATAGCCATGAAAACACTGATTTTTAACGGCTCCCCACGGGTGAACGGAGACACGGAGAGCCTGATTCATATTGTGACACAAAACCTGCAGGGAGAATATAAGCAGGTAGATGCCTACCGCTGCAACATCTCGCCCTGCATTGACTGCCGGTATTGCCGGGAGAATCGCGGCTGTGCGGTTTCCGACGAAATGCAGGAGGTCTATGAGTATCTTACGGAGTGCGATAATATCCTGATTGCTTCCCCGATTTATTTTTCGGAGCTGACTGGAAAGCTTCTGGATGTGGGAAGCAGGCTCCAGACTTATTTTTCTGCGAGATATTTCAGGAAGGAAGAGAGCATATTAAAGCCTAAGAAGGGCGCCGTTATTTTAGTGGGTGGCGGAGACGGCAAGGTCAGCAGACCCTATGAAACAGCCTGCGTGCTGCTGCATCATATGAACTGCCATGAGGTACACGAGGTAGTCTCCAGCCATAATACGGATAAGCTTCCCGCGGCGCAGGATGAGCAGGCGGTAAGGGGCGCAAAGGAAATTGCCCGGTTTTTTGCAGGAGATACCCCGGAAAGAAGGATTCGATGATAAATACGGTTATTTTTGATTTTGATTATACGCTCGGGGATTCCACAAACGGGATTATCCTGAGTGCAAATTACGCATTGGAGCAGCTCGGCTACCCTCCCGGCAGCGCCGGTGCCATAAGGAAAACGATAGGTCTGTCACTGGAGGAGACCTGTTATGCGCTGACAAATCGGAACTGCAGGGCGGAGGCGGAACGGTTTGCAGAACTGTTTAAGGAAAAGGCGGATGAGGTGATGGTAGCGCATACGACGCTCTATGACGGAGTAAAAGCCTTATTAGAGAGACTGAAAGAGGACGGCTTCCGGACCGGTATCGTGACGACCAAATTCCATTACCGGATTGTGCAGATACTGAGGCAGTTTGCGGCAGAGGAGCTGATTGACGTCATTGCCGGGGCAGAGGATGTAAAGGCGGTAAAGCCGGACCCGGCAGGGCTGCTCCTGGCAGTGGAAAGGCTCAGTGCGGCAAAGGAGGAGGTTCTCTATGTGGGAGACAGCTATGTGGACGCCGCGACGGCAGAACGGGCAGGAGTACGCTTTGCCGGAGTGTTGACTGGGACAACCGCAAGGGAAGTCTTTGAACAATATCCCTGCGTGTTTATCGGGGAAACCATCCTGGAGGTATCCCGTTTTCTGGGGGAGTTGAAGGAAGGCCTGGCAACATCCGGATAAAGGACTGTTGCAAATAACACAGCACCTCTTCCTTTTACAGCAAAAACTGTCTGTCGCTTGTAGAAAGCCGTCACATCCGGAGCCGCTGCGCTTTATGCGCAGCCTTTTAAAATTTTTGCCTTAGCCTGTGACCGGCGCTTCCGTTTTCCGGTCTTTTAGGATGACCGGTCAAAGACAACAGGAAAGGAGAAGAAAATGGAGGATAAGCAAATTATAGATTTGTTCTAGGCGCGCGCCGAGAATGCCATAGCCGAAACGGCAGAAAAGTACGGAAGATACTGCTATTCCATTGCGTATCATATCCTGCACAACGGGGAAGACAGTGAAGAATGTGTCAATGATACGTATTTAAAGGCATGGGAGGCAATGCCGCCGGCGTATCCCGAAAGACTCTCTGCCTTTCTTGGTAAAATTACCCGGAACCTTGCGCTGCATCGGTATGAGAAGCATACGGCAAAAAAGCGCGGTTCGGGGGAAATGACGCTTTTGTACGACGAGCTTGCGGAATGTATCCCTGCACCGGCGGGAGCAGAGCGGACGGCAGAGGATATCCTGTTAGCGGATATTTTCAACCGCTTCCTTGCAGGGCTGCGACCGGAAGCAAGACGGTTTTTTATGCGCCGCTACTGGTATTTTTCTTCCATCAGGGAGATTGCCAAAGAGTACGGCGTCGGCGAAAGCAAAGTGAAAATGTCATTGCTGCGTTCAAGAAACGAATTAAGGAAGCTGTTAGAGAAAGAGGGTGTCAATGTATGACAGAGCTTGGAAAAGAAAAACGGATATTAGAGATTCTAGGGCAGGTGGACGAACAATACATCGAGGAGGCGGCGCCGGGACAAGGGACGGAAAAGCCGCACAGGGCAAAAAACCACAGTCTGTTGAAATGGGGAGCCGTGGCAGCGTGCGCCTGTGCCGCGGTATGTAGTATCGTTTTGCTCAACCGCCGCGATACCGTGCGGACGTGGCCGATTCTGGAGGTTACAGCCGCCCCGTCCGCTCCGGGAGATGAGTTTTTTCCTATACCGCGTTGGGAAAACCTGCCTGTTTACCAGCAGTATTCCAGGGTAGTATTCGTGGCTTCTGCCGGACAGGAGCCGTCAGAATATACCTCAAGGGGAGGAGAGGTTCCTTCGGAGCGTATCGGGGAAGAGTTAGGCGAGGCCATTGCAAAGGGCTGGGACAGCTACGCAGAGATAGCCGGTGAGGCACCGGAGCGGCAGAAAGCCGTAAAGGTTTGCAGTATAACGAAAATTTCAAGTGAATGTGCCATCGCCGTCCAGTATGAGGGAACCGGCGAGTGGTACGCCTTTACCAATGCACATTACCGTCCGCAGACGTTAGGACAGTTTGTCGAGGACCTGAATTTGCGCGAGGAAATATCATTCGGATCTGTTTACTATGAATATTGGAAGTCCTCCGGGGAGTATGCGACAGTCTGCTTTGATAAGGTGGCTCAGGAGGTCATCCGGGAGTCCCTTTTGTCGGAGACAGGAGCGGGGAATGAAGCGGACGGGCTGCCGGGCGGGGCACCTGATAAGATACTGGATATCTCGGTGGATATCCCGCTTCTGGGATACAAAAACATCAGCCTGAGCGTAAGGGAAGAAGGCTATATTGAAACGAATATTCTCGATACGGGGAAACGCTTCTTCATCGGCACCAAAAACACACAGGCGTTTGTGGATTATGTTCTGAACGAATGTGAGGGCTATGAGCTTGTCTATGTCGATAGCGAAGGAAAGCCGGAAAACTCCGCGGATAAGGAGCCGGAAGCAGAACCGACGTCGACACCGGCGCCGGTAAGACCGGAATAAAGGGAATTACTATGGAAGGGGCTGCGCATAAAGCGTAGCCCCGGCTTACAAGCGGCAGGGTATCCCTTTACAGACAGACAGACATTTCTACTGCTTGTAAGCCGTCACTACGCTTGGAGCCTCTGCACTTTGTGCAGAGGCTCCGTCTATCCTTTACTTATCCTTTATTTCGCTGTGGAGCTGCTGTAAGGACTTGATTTCGCGGTTTCCGTGCTTCCTTACGGACTGGATACCCTTTGCGGTAGCCCTTGCGGCAGCGGCGGTAGTCATATACGGAATCTTGCCCTTGATGGCTGCCTTGCGGATATAGCTGTCGTCGTTTACGCTGTCCTTTCCGGCAGGCGAGTTAATAATCAGGTCCACCTGACCGTTCGTGATGATGTCCAGGATATTCGGACGGCCCTCGGAGAGCTTCCTTACTAGCTCTGCCTCGATGCCTGCTTCCCAGATGAGCTTACACGTATTACCCGTAGCAAGAATCTTAAAGCCGTTACGGGCAAACATCTTTGCCACCTCGATGATATCCGCCTTGTCCTTGCGGTTTACGGAAATCAGCACCGTACCCTTTAACGGAAGCTTTGACTGGGTAGCCTCCTGTGCCTTATAGAAAGCTTCGCCGTAGGAAGCGGCCAGACCGAGTACCTCGCCGGTGGAACGCATCTCCGGTCCGAGAATCGGGTCAACCTCCGGGAACATATTGAACGGGAAAACGGCTTCCTTTACGCCGTAGTACGGAATATCCTGCTCCTTTAAGTCGGCAACCGGAGACGGTCGGCCGGTAAGCTCTGAAGTAATGATGTCGGTAGCAAGCGGCACCATACGGATATTGCAGACCTTGGAAACCAACGGTACGGTACGGGAAGCACGCGGGTTCGCCTCCAGGACATACACCTTGCCGTTTTCAATGGCGTACTGCATATTCATCAGACCCTTGACATGCATTTCCTCTGCAATCTTCTTGGTATATTCTTTAATGGTACGCACATTTTCCTCGCTGATATGGACGGAAGGGATGATGCAGGCAGAGTCGCCGGAATGGACACCTGCAAGCTCGATATGCTCCATAACCGCAGGAACAAAGGCATGGGTGCCGTCACTGATGGCGTCTGCTTCGCATTCCAGCGCGTGGTTTAAGAAACGGTCAATCAGAATCGGGCGGTCAGGAGTTACACCAACAGCTGCGTTCATATAGTTAATCATGCTTTCGTCGTCGTAAACGACCTCCATGCCGCGGCCGCCAAGTACATAAGACGGGCGTACCATAGCCGGATAGCCGATTTTCTTTGCAATCGCGAGTGCTTCCTCTGCAGTAGTCGCCATTCCGGACTCCGGCATCGGAATCTCCAGCTTTTCCATCATTGCACGGAACAGGTCACGGTCTTCCGCCAGGTCGATAACGGAAGGAGAGGTGCCGAGAATCCGGACGCCGTTCTTTTCCAGGTCTGCCGCAAGGTTCAGCGGGGTCTGTCCGCCGAACTGTGCGATAACGCCAAGCGGCTGCTCCTTCTTATAGATGCTTAAGACATCCTCTAAGGTCAGTGGCTCAAAGTAGAGCTTATCAGAGGTATCGTAGTCGGTAGAAACGGTCTCCGGGTTGCAGTTGACGATAATCGTTTCAAAGCCGAGCTTCTTTAAGGCGAGGGCAGCATGGACACAACAGTAATCGAACTCGATGCCCTGTCCGATGCGGTTCGGCCCGCCGCCGAGAATCATAATCTTTTGCTTATCGGTATTCACCGGATTCTTGTCCGGTGCATTGTAGGTAGAATAGTAGTAGGCGCTGTCCTGCGTACCGCTGACATGGACGCCCTCCCATGCCTCCTCGACGCCGAGCGCGATACGGCGGCTGCGGATGTCGTCCTCCGGCACGCCTAAAATCTGGCTCAGGTACTTGTCGGAGAAGCCGTTCTTCTTTGCGGAGATCAGCGCTTCGTCTGCCGGAAGGTGTCCCTTGCTGGCTGCAAGAGCCTCCTCCTCCTCCACTAACTCCTTCATCTGCTCGATAAAGTAATGCTTTACCTTGGTAATATTGAAAATTTCCTCCACGGAGGCACCCTTGCGCAGCGCCTCATACATAATGAAATGGCGTTCGCTGGACGGGGTAATCAGCATCTGGAGAAGCTCTTCCTTCGTCTTTGTATCAAAATCCTTTGCATGGCCAAGACCGTAGCGTCCGGTTTCAAGGCTGCGGATTGCCTTCTGGAATGCTTCCTTGTAGGTCTTACCGATACTCATAACCTCGCCTACGGCGCGCATCTGGGTGCCAAGTTTGTCCTCAACGCCCTTGAACTTCTCAAAGGCCCAGCGCGCGAACTTGATAACAACATAGTCCCCACCCGGCACATACTTATCCAGCGTGCCGCACTTACCGCATGGAATATCCTTTAAGGTAAGACCTGCTGCAAGCATTGCGGAAATCAGCGCAATCGGGAAACCGGTAGCTTTGGAGGCAAGCGCGGAGGAGCGGGAGGTTCTCGGGTTAATTTCTATTACAACGATACGGTCGGTCACCGGGTCGTGGGCAAACTGTACATTGGTTCCGCCGATGACCTGTACGGACTCTACAATCTTATAGGCCTGCTCCTGTAAACGCTTCTGGCATTCTTCAGAGATGGTAAGCATCGGAGCGGAGCAGAACGAGTCGCCGGTATGGATACCAAGAGGGTCGATATTTTCAATAAAGCAGACAGTAATCATATTGTTGTCGGCGTCACGGACAATCTCAAGCTCAAGCTCTTCCCAGCCGAGAATCGACTCTTCGACAAGAACCTGGCCGACTAAGCTTGCCTGTAAGCCTCTTGCGCAGACAGTCTTTAACTCTTCCTTATTATAAACAAGACCGCCGCCTGCTCCTCCCATGGTGTAAGCCGGACGGAGCACAACAGGATAGCCCAGCTTATCGGCAATGGCAAGCGCTTCGTCTACACTGTAGGCAACCTCGCTTCGTGCCATCTCAATGCCGATGGCATCCATGGACTTTTTAAATTCAATACGGTCTTCGCCGCGCTCAATCGCGTCAACCTGAACGCCGATAACCTGAACGTGATACTTGTCCAGAACGCCTGCACTTGCAAGCTCTGCACAAAGATTCAGACCGGACTGTCCGCCGAGGTTCGGCAGCAGCGCATCCGGACGCTCCTTTGCAATAATCTGTTCCAGACGCTCTACATTCAGTGGCTCTATGTAGGTGACGTCTGCGGTTTCAGGGTCTGTCATAATGGTAGCCGGGTTAGAGTTGACAAGTACAATTTCATAACCGAGCTTTCTGAGCGCTTTGCAGGCCTGTGTTCCGGAATAGTCAAATTCGCAGGCCTGTCCGATAATAATCGGGCCTGAGCCGATAATGAGGACCTTATGAATATCTGTTCGCTTTGGCATGGGTGTGCCCTCCTGATGATGTACTTAAATTTCTTTTTCATTCTATTGTATAACAGAATGTAAAAAATGAAAAGGGGGAAAATAAAAAAAGTGCAATCCGTCTGAAAACGGTGGAGAAATAAGCGGAAAAATAGTTGCGGTTTGCTTGAAAATGTGATAAAATAAGCGTCGGGCTATGCTTTGCACCCGGAAACCAATGGAACTATAAGGAAGGAACAGAGGAAGCTGATGAACGAGCAGGAAAAGGAAATTAACATAAAACGTTTATTATATAAGGCATTGAGAAACTGGCGTGTTGCCGCGCTTATAGGCATTGTAGGCGCACTGGCAGTCGGCGGCACAAAGTGTGCCATGGAAATGACAAAGATTTTTGACCCGGAGGTTATTGAAGAGCGCCAGACAGAGTATCTGGGTGAGCTTGCGCTGTACCAGCAGAAGGGTGAAACCATCCGTAAGGATATTGATAAGGTTGAGACTTCGATTGCGCAGCAGGAGGAATATAACGAAAACTCCATTCTGATGAAGATAGACCCGTACAACGAATGGCGCGGTTCGATTGATTTCTATGTAGAGACCGATTACAAGATTATACCGGAATCTTCTTATCAGAATCAGAACATTGCAAGTCAGATTGTGTATGTATATAATACCTATATTACGAACGGGGAGCTGTATCAGTATATTATTGACCGCCTTGAGACCAAAACGGAAATCCGTTATCTGCGGGAGGTACTGGGCGCTTCCATCGATGCGCAGAACTTTCTGATTCACTTTAATGTGCGAAATGTTTCCGAGGAGGCCAGCAGGGAGCTGCTTACGCTTGTCGAGGAAGGGATGCGTGCAAAGCAGACAGAGATTTTGCAGAGCATTGGTGAATATAAGCTTCTGACGACGAACAGTTCCGCGTACTCCCAGATTAATTATGAGT
Source organism: uncultured Lachnospiraceae bacterium (assembly GCA_910579465.1). GTDB lineage: Bacteria > Bacillota > Clostridia > Lachnospirales > Lachnospiraceae > SIG307. Next base: position 75,585 of record CAJTUB010000004.1, read on the forward strand.
TGGAGCAGAGCCAGAAGGATAACCTGCGGGAAGTAGAGGATTTAAAAATATCCCTTACGGCGAAGCAGTTTGAGCAGCTGGAATGGAAGCGCGGCGAAAGAAATATTAAAGAGCCGGTAATCAGCAGAGTGGATGCCGTAAAGATTGGTATTAAAACGGCAGTTCTTACCGGAATAATTATTGGTTTTCTGATTGTGATTTTTTATGGTGTGCGCTATCTTTTTTCCAAGCTCGTACAGGACAGAGACGAGTTCGACGGCTGGGGCTGCTTTGTGGCAGAACTGCCGCGCTCGTACAAAAAGCGTGTGTTCCGCTGGATAGACCGCATAATTTCCCGGTGGTTTTTAGGAAATGTAAAGGCAGACGAGTATGAGACAAGGCTTGCTTCTGCAGCAAAGCAGATTGGCGAGGCAGCAAAGCTTTCCTATGCTTCAGCAGAGCCGGTGCTTGCATTGGCGGGCGATCTGCCAAAGGAGGAGCTGGAGGCGCTGGCTGCTGCAATGCAGAAGTTTAAGGCAGTGAGCGGTGTGCGCTTTGTGGCAGCGGGAGACCCGCTTCTCGAGGTGGGCGCAATCGATACCATTCTTCAGGCGGACGGTATCGTGCTGACGGCAAAGCAGGAGTGTACCAGAAGAGAAACCGTATATCAGATAAAGAAACAGTTACACGAACTTAAGAAGCCTTTGGCGGCAGTGGTGCTGACGGAAGCAGACGCGCTGATGTAAAGGGAGAAGAAGCAGGAGGAATGAGCAGTAATGAAGTTTCTCCTGCAAAAGTTTATAGAGAAAGTGAAATTGTAGGGTGTTTGTTTGGAGTTTTGAAATGCAGACAATAGAGAATTGGACATGATGGGTTGCCAAAAGTATCCAGCATACTGGTTGGGAAGAGAAAAGAGGAGCTGCTGAAAGAGCTTGGGACAGGAGGAATCGCGTGGAGAAGAGTAAAAGAACGAGAACGATAATACAGGGAACGATATGTATAGGATTGTTATGTTTGATTTGGGGCGGGTATTTTCTTGTGACACATTTTGGAACGGATAAGATATTAGAGGTAAAGGAAGATGATTTTTCCTGGGTGTATCAGGTAGATTCGGCAGAAGTTGGAGAGAAAGAGTTTATACTTTATGGTTTTGCGTTTGAATTGGATACTGATGCAACAAAGGATGCATTTGAAATAGTGTTACAAGATATCGGATCAAAGAAAAAGATTTTTCTGGAGACAGAGTATATAGAGAGGGAAGATGTGAATGCGTATTTCCGTTGCGAATATGACTATTCAAAATCGGGATTTAAAGCAGTTTGTAAGAAAGAGAAAATTATTCAGAAAGATATTTATGAGGTGCTTTTACGTAAATCAGGGAAACAGACAGCATATCGTACGGGGATTTATATTGTGGAAGGTCAATTAACGTATGTTAATCCGACGGAATTTTTGCCGCTTGAAGTTGCAGGAACGGATTTGCAAAAGGTAATCGAAAATGGAGTTCTCAGAGTATATAGACCTGAGGATAGAATATATATATATCAGTATATGGGAGAACTTTATTGGATTGCAGAACAGGATTATGCATTCAATGAAGATGGAGATGTATATGTCCAATATAGAGTAGATACAAATCAACCCGACAGGCTTCCAAAGGAGAGAGAGGAAAGCCGATTGAATTGGGATGACTGTGGGTTTATGTTTTATGGAAATGAATTGTTAGACTGGAATACAGGAAAGTATCGTGTGGCAAAGAAAAAGTTACCTACGGAGTATTCTGTAACAAGAATCTGTTCCGGAAAATATAAAGGAGATTGGATTTGGCTGCAGTATTTCCGACCATATTATCAATTTGATAAATAAATAGTGGAAATGCTTTATCAAGGGATGAGAATGAAGTAGCAGCAGGAAATGGAGGATGAGTATATGAAGTATTTAATAGTAGTAGCACATCCGGATGATGAAGTTTTAGGAGCAGGAGCTACTATACACAAATTGACCCTTAATCGACATCAGGTTGCAGTATGTACAATGGCAAATCATGCTGCAGCCAGAGCAAATCGTTCAGATACCCTTTCCAAAGATCAGGATAAAGCGTTGTCAATGATAGGAGTTTCAAAATTATATGCGGCGGACTTTCCTAATATTAAGATGAATACAGTTCCGCATCTGGATATGGTACAATTTATTGAGGGCTGTATAAAGGATTTTGCTGCAGAGGCCATTATTACTCACCATCCTTCAGATACGAATATTGATCATCAGGAGACAAGTCGTGCGGCGCAAGCAGCATGTAGATTATTCCAGAGGGTAGACGGTATTCCGGCGCTGAAATTGTTCCTTTTTATGGAGGTATTATCGTCTACAGAATGGGCAATGGATTCAAGTACAAATAGATTTATGCCAAACTATTTTGCCGAGATTGGAAGAGAGGGTGTTGATACAAAGCTGCAGGCATTATCTGCTTACAGCGGGGTAATGAGAGACTATCCCCATCCTAGAAGCAGGGAGGCAATTGAAGGTCTGGCGGCTTATCGTGGCGCCCAGGCGGGCTGTAATTATGCAGAGGCATTTGAATGTGTATTTGGGAGAATGGAGTAGATATGTATCAAAGATTTTTTAAACGTTTATTAGATATTGTGTTAGCTGCATTTTTAATCATCATTTTATCGCCTTTTTATTTATGCCTATTTGTTTATGTAAGAATATTTATGGGCTCTCCGGTTTTGTTTTCACAAGAGAGAATTGGTAAGAATGAAAAAACTTTTAAATTATATAAATTTCGTTCCATGACAAATGAAACAGATGAAAATGGTAAGTTATTAGATGAACAAAAGCGGTTAACAAAAGCAGGCATATTACTTCGGTCAAGCTCATTAGATGAACTGCCGGAGTTATTCTGCATTTTAGCCGGTAAGATGTCTTTTGTTGGTCCGCGGCCGTTACCAACGTATTATGCCCCGTTTTTTTTAGATAAGGAACGAATTAGGCATAGTGTATGTGGGGGACTGATTCCTCCTGACGGACTTTGTGGAGAAACGACTCCTGAGTGGGAAACTCAGTTTGAATATGATGTTTATTATGCCGAAAATGTTTCATTTGTTTTAGACATCAAAGTAATTTTTGCAACCTTTAAGATTTTGTTTAAACGCATGAAAAACAATTATGGCGCGGAGGATAGACCTCATTTGAATGAATATCGTAAGAATATGATTATAGAGCAGGAGAATGAAAATGAATTGTCAATTAAATAAAGAACAAGTGGATGAAGTGATAAAAAAATATGGTTCTCCGTTATACATATTTCATGCGGAGGAATTTGAACAAAATTATTTAGAACTGTTAAATACGTTTAGGTCGATTTATCCGAAGTATAACATTGCTTATTCCTATAAGACAAATTATACTCCCCAAATATGTCATTTGGTAAAAAGGCTTGGTGGCTTTGCTGAAGTGGTTTCAGATATGGAATATCGATTGGCAAAGAAAATTGGATACGATAATGCTAAGATTGTATATAACGGTCCGATAAAAGGAGAAGGAATGTATGAACACATTCTTTTGGGAGGAGTTGTTAATGTAGATAACCTTGAGGAAATGAAAGCGATTGTTTTGTTTGCTGCTGAACATAAAGAAATGACAATGCGTGTTGCATTTCGGATAAATATTGATATCGGTCAAGGCTTTATTTCCCGTTTTGGACTGGATGCATATGAAACACAAACGGGTAGTTCAGAGTTGGATATTGCTTTTCAAATGGCCAAGAGAGAGCCGAATATCAAAGTGGCAGGACTGCACTGTCATGTAGGCCGTTCAAGAGGGATTGATGCATGGAAGAACAGAGTCCGAATTATGTTTAAACTGGTGGATAGATATTTTAGTTCTGCTCCGGAGTTTATTGATTTAGGGAGTGGTATGAATTCTGTTATGGAGCCTGATTTGGCAAAACAATTTAGTGGTCACATTCCTAATTTTAAAGAGTATGCTGAAGAGGTAGCTGGCGCTATGAAAGAGAAATATGGTAGTTTGCCTTACGATGAACAGCCTGCCCTTTATACGGAGCCTGGAACAACTATTATTTCTGGTAACATGAGCTTTTTAGGGACAGTAAAGAGTATTAAAAATGTGAAAGGAAAATCCTATATAACATTTGATTGTAGCGGTGGTAATATGGGAGACATTTGTCATTTAAAGAAGCTCCCGATTACCATTTATCATAATGGTGGTGAAAAGGTAAGGTGTGAGGATGCAGATTTTGTTGGGTACACTTGTCTTGAGCATGATCATATATACGAAGGATTCCATGGCGAAATTGCAGTTGGTGATGTAGTTCAGTTTCGGAATGTGGGGAGCTATAGCAACGTGTTTAAGCCTCCGTTTATTCTTCCGAATTGTGCAATGATTCAGATTGATAAAGACGGTAACGCAGAGTGCATTAAGCGGCGTGAGACGATAGATGACATTTTTCAAACTTATATATTTTGAGAGGCATAAAGATGAGAGATTTAACGGTTCTGGTATCTGGCTGTGGGGCGCAGTTTATGCCTGGATTGGCAGATTGTCTTAAGCAGAATGAAGAAAGAGATATTAAAATTATTGGTGTTGATATGGGGATTGACCTGACGGTTCTTCAAATAGTGGATGCTTTTTATCAGGTGCCGAGAGCAACAGATCCAGCCTATATTGACAGCTTGCTTGAAATTTGTAAAAAAGAAAAGGTTGATGTAGTGATGCCCTTTATGTCAGCGGAACTGCTTCCTTTAATAGAGCGAAAAACTGAATTTGAGATGATTGGCACGAAAGTATCTGTTTCTGACAGATATAGTGTTGAGATAACAAATAATAAATATAATTTTTATTCGTTCTTAAAAGAAAACGGTTTACCGGTGCCTGAATTTGCCCTGGTAAAAAGAGCAGAAGATTTGCTGCCTGCCTGTAAAGCTTGTGGATATCCTGACAATGCCGTTTGTGTAAAAGCCACGGAACTGAGCGGAAGCCGGGGAATTAGAATTATTCAACCAGGCGTTTCCAGATTTGATGTTTTGTTTGGAGAAAAACCAAATTCATTTTATACAACGATGGAAGAATTGGAGTCTACATTAAAAGAAAGAGATGAGATGCCGGAGATGATGGCGATGGAATATCTGCCTGGCATGGAAGGTTCAGTTGATTTAATTGCGGAAAATGGAAAGATACTTTATATGGCATATCGTGAAAGTACGGTTAATCTTCATAGTATTCCGCAGGCTGGCGAGTTAAAGAAAAATGCGGAAGCATATGAAATAGCGGAAAAGGTGATAGCTGCATTGGGTCTGTCGGGAAATGCAGATCTTGATTTTAAGAATGATGCGGCAGGACATCCGGTTCTTATGGAGATTAATCCGAGAATTGCAGCAACAATGAAGATTTTTAAAGAAGGAGGATTGAATCTTCCTTATTTGCGGGTGAAGCAATTATTAGGAGAGGAACTGCCAGAGGTTGAGGTCAGATATGGGATAAAAATGCGAAGAAAATATCTGGAAATGTTTACAGGAGAATAGCTGTATGAAAAATACTAGAATATTGAAGGTGTAAGAAGTTATGAAAATAATGTATTTGATAGATTTTGGATTTGATGTTCCAAATGGCTCCAATCATTTAGTTATCAAAATGATAGACGAATTTTTAATGGCAGGACATGAGGTTTATCTTGTTCAAAGTCATTCTGTAGGTAAATATAGTAATATACCTGATGTGTTGCAGAACAGAGAAAAATTTGTTTGTGATATAGTTGAGAAGCCTGTGATTAGTAAAGGGAATTTTGTAAAGAGATATTTAACCGGTATCGGGTATGAGTTTAAGGCGTATCGCAAATGGAAAAAGAGGATTAAAGACTATGATATTGTGATTCATCAGTCCCATTTTACTTCACCGTTCTCGGCATTATTGCTTAAACGGTATAAAAGGAAGGTAATATTTAATATATATGATATTTTTCCGGGCGAAGCATATACAAACGGTTCAATTAAAAGCAAATTTGTTTATAATGTTTTATCCTGGTTACAGAAGATAATATATAAAAATAGCGCCAGGATTTTTATCTTGACAGAAGATATGAAACAAACATTAATGAGACTTGGCGTTTCGTTTCATAAAATAAATGTTATACCAAATTGGTTTGATGAAAAGGCAGTACACAATGTAGCACATGGCAACAATCTTTTTGCTTATGAGTATAATTTAGACAGTACGAAAAAATATATACAGTATGCAGGAACGATAGGTGTTTCTTATGACTTTGATTTACTTCTGGATGTTGCAAAAAAACTTTCCTATAGAACAGACCTTGTGTTTCAAGTGGTAGGAGAAGGAATTTTTTTGGAGCACATGAAGAATAGAGCAAAGAAAGAAGAGATATGCAACATTCAATTTATTCCCTGGCAGCCGCTTGAAAAGATATCTGATGTATATTCAGCGTGTACGTTGCAAATAGTACCTTTGCGTAAGGATGTAATTCGAAATGCATATCCGAGTAAAATACTGCCCCTTATGGCTTGTGGAAGAATCCCCGTTTTTTCTGTTGAAGAAGATTCTTGTTTCTACAGGGAGATAAACGATAACAGGGTAGGAATTGCAACACCTCTTGGAGATACAGAAGCTTTGGCAGATAGTATTTTATACTTAGTTGATAATGAAGATGAAAGATACAGCATGCAAGAGAATGCAAAGACGTATGTGTATCAGAGATATACGGCAAAAGACAATATTAATGAAATGATAAAGGTGTTTATGCAGATGCAAGGAGGTAAAAAAGAATGAATAATTTGTTTAAAGATAAGGTGTTATTGATTACTGGTGGGACAGGTTCTTTTGGGAATGCTGTTCTTGAAAGATTTTTGGATTCAGAGGTAAAAGAGATTCGTATTTTTTCCAGAGACGAAAAAAAGCAGGATGACATGCGCCATCTTTACAATAATTCTAAATTGAAATTTTATATTGGTGATGTACGCGATATTAATACAATCCGTCCTGTAATGACAGGAGTGGATTATATTTTTCACGCAGCGGCGCTTAAACAGGTTCCTTCTTGTGAGTTTTTCCCTCTTGAAGCAGTAAAGACAAATGTGATTGGAACAGATAATGTGTTAACGGCCGCAATCGAAGCTGGTGTTAGTAGAATAGTATGTCTTTCTACAGATAAGGCAGCGTATCCGGTTAACGCAATGGGGACCTCAAAAGCAATGATGGAAAAGATCATTATTGCAAAGGCGAGGACGGTAGACCCGGAAAAGACAAGTATTTGTTGTACCCGATATGGTAATGTCATGTGTTCAAGAGGTTCTGTTATACCGCTATTTGTTGATAAAATTAAAGCGAATCAGCCGCTTACGATTACGAATGGCGAGATGACCAGATTTATTATGAATCTGAATGAAGCTGTGGAATTAGTATTGTATGCATTTGAGCATGGTTCCCAAGGCGATTTGTTTGTTCAAAAATCGAATGCTTGTACCATTGACGTTCTTGCACAGGCAATTAAGGAACTCTTTCATGTACCGGATTATCCGACCAATGTGATTGGAATCCGGCACGGCGAAAAAATGTATGAAACTTTGTTAACAAATGAAGAATGTGCAAGAGCGATAGATTGCGGTGATTTTTATAGGGTAATTGCGGACAACCGGGACTTGAATTACGAAAAATATCTGTCGACCGGAAATGTGGATAGAAATGGGTTGACGGAATTTAATTCCAATAATACAAAACTTCTTGATGTAGAAGAGGTTAAGGAAAAGTTGCTTACAACTGATTTTATACGTGCAGCCCTGGAAGAATGGGAGGCAAACAAATGAGATTCTTAGTTCTGGGTTGTAATGGCATGGCCGGACACATGATTTCCTTATATTTGAAGGAGCAGGGACATGATGTCCTTGGCTTTGCCTTGATGAAATCGGCCTATATTGAGACATTTGTTGGTGATGCAAGAGATACGGAAGGCCTTATAAAACTGATAGGAGAGGGGAAGTTTGATACAATCATTAATTGTATTGGAATTTTGAATCAGTTTGCAGAACAGGATAAGGCGCTTGCTACATTTTTAAACTCCTATTTTCCTCATTTTCTTGCAGAAGTTACATGCGAAACAGATACTCAGGTAATACATATGAGTACGGATTGTGTGTTTTCTGGCAGGCGTGGACAATATACGGAGGAAGATTTTAGAGATGGGGAAACATTTTATGATCGTTCGAAAGCACTTGGAGAATTGGAAGATGGCAAGAATTTAACACTTCGGCAGTCGATTGTCGGACCAGATATTAACCCTGATGGTATCGGGCTGCTTAACTGGTTTATGAAGCAGAACAGCGAGGTAAATGGTTTTACAAAAGCAATGTGGACAGGGCAGACTACGCTTCAACTTGCAAAAACCATGGAGGTGGCTGCAAAAGAAAGGGTGCATGGTCTTTATAATGCCGTACCAGATACAAGTATTTCTAAATATGAATTACTGAAGCTCTTTAACCACTATATACGTAATGATGAATTGAAAATAAATGCTGTTGAGGGAGTAAATGCGGATAAGAGTTTAAAGAGAACAAGATATGAATTTGATTATCTTATTCCGGATTATGAGACTATGATAAGTGAACTTGCCACCTGGATGCATGTGCACAGAAGGATTTATCCGCACTATTCATTAGAAAAATAGTCCGGCGGATACTTTCATGTAAAAGAGAGGGATAGTTGTAAATGAAAAAAGTTTGCTTCTTAACAATGGGCAATATAGAGCTGGCTCCTTATATTGCAATTTATATGAAATATGTTGAGGGGGCGTGCCACATTATTTTCTGGGATAGGGAAGGCCGCGGGCAACGTTCCGATGGAAATTACTATTATCGATATAATAAGCAGATTAAAGATACAGATAAGGTGCAGAAAGTAATTGGCTACGCCGGATATAAACGTTTTGCCAGAAGGGTACTTTTAGAGAATAAATTTGATTTGGTTATTTGTCTTCAGACATGTGCGGCACTTTTATTATCTGATGTTTTAATGAGTAAATATTCAGGAAAATTCATTGTAGATATCCGTGATTATTCAGATGAAAAAATCGGATTGGTATATAAAAGAGAAAAAAGGCTGTTTGCACGAGCGAAGAAGTGTGTGATTTCATCAGAAGGATATAAAGAATTTTTACCGGCGGGAGAGTATCTGATTGCTCATAATTTAAGGCAGCTGCCGAAGAGTGAAGTTGAAAGTATCAGGAACAGGGAGACAAAACGTACCAGACTGCATATTGCATATATTGGTCACTGTGCATATCAGGAGCAGTATAGAAAGCTATTACTTAATTTGAAAAATGATGAACGTTTTATAGTTAGTTTTTTTGGAACACGCGCAGAAGAATTAGAAGAGTTTTGTAAAAATAACGATATTAAGAATGTCAGAATATCTGGTGCTTTTGATGCAAAGGATATTTTGCAATTATATAAGGATGTTGATTTTGTTAATAATTTGTATGGAAATCATACGCCGGTATTGGATTATGCACTATCCAATAAATTATATTTTGCAACCGAATTGAGGATACCTATTTTGACATGTCCGGACACATATATGGCAAAGGTGGCGTTACACTATGGCGTTGGAATTGCTGTAAATGCAGATGATTCTAATCTTGGAGATTATTTGTACGATTATTACATGAAGTTAGACTGGAAGAAGATGTCGGATGGGTGCCAGCATTTTTTGGACAGGGCATATAAAGAACAGGCATGTTTTGAAAGTTATATTAGATCTGTGATAAGCAATGAAGGTGATAATAATGAAAATATCATTTGTGACTGATGATTTAAGTCAGGGCGGGGCGCAAAAAATGATGGCATTTGTCATTTCAGCAGTTTCGGAAATTGCAGAAGAAATCGTTGTTGTCTTGCGCGATAAAGGAAAGATTGATTATGAAGTGCCTGATAATGTCCGCTTTTTATATATGGTGCAGCCTTCAAAAAATTCAAAGATAAAGAGAATAAATGATATTCGCTGCATATTATCTTACAGAAAGCAGCTTGTTAATATTGTCAAATCAGAGAAAATTGATATAGTGTGTGTGTTTGGATATTATTATGCTACAGTTGCAGCGTTAGCAAAAAAAAGAAGCAAAGTAAAGGTAATTGGTTCGGAACGCCGTTCGCCGATGGATTTAAATATGTTTTGGAGAAATGTGAGCAAAATATCTTATGCGGCATGTGACAAAATGGTATTTCAGGTAGAAGGAGCAAGGGCATATTATAATTTTTCCCAGGAAAAAGCTGTAATTATTCCAAATCCGTACATTTCTGCCTATGCCTATTCTAAGCCGTGCAATACAGCGGAGAGAAAGAAAACAATTATTCTTGCTGCGGCCAGACTGGAGTATGAGAAAGGCTTCGATATTGGAATCAAAGCAATGAGGTTGATTGCAGAGAAAAAGCCGGAGTATAAATTGTTGATTTATGGTCATGGTGATTTTGAGGAAATGTATGGAAAACTGGTTGATGAGCTGGATTTAAGAGAATATGTTATTTATAAAGGCCTTTCTAAGCGGATTATAGATGATATATATGACGCGAGTGTCTTTGTGCTGCCATCACGGTCGGAAGGGATTCCTAATATGCTTTTAGAGGCGATGGGAGCAGGCTTGCCATGTGTGGCGGCGGATTGTAATCCGGGAGGACCAAGAATGCTAATTGGAAATAATGAACGTGGAGTATTAGTAAAAATGGGGGATTATGAAGAAACAGCAAATGTGGTGGTAAAGTTATTGAATGATGAAAAATTGGCAGAAAGGTATGCTCAGGCTGCAATGTCTGTAAAAGATATTTATGCAAAAGAAAAGATCGAGAAATGTTGGAGAGAAGTATTTTTATCGTTATACTAATTTGTGCACTGAGAAAAGAGGAGTAGTATTATGAAAGCTCAATTAAAAAAGAGTGCGTGCTTAATCCTGATACTGAATATTGCTTTTTTGGCGGCTGAAGTTATCTTTTTTATTCTGATATCAACCGGTTCTATTGTATGTTCCGTGTGGTCATTGCCAGCAACGGTGTTTTCTTTTATAGCAATTGCGCTAAACATGTTAGCGATGTGGAAGTTTAAAATAGATGTTATGGACTTTAGATTTTTGTTTATGGTATTTATGTATATATTTATGTGTGGAAGGGTCTGGTTAAATTGTTTTGGATTGGATGGCGATATTTTTTGGGTATTGCATACTTTTTTTCCGCATGATGTAATGGCGCGGGCCAGTATGTATTGTTTATGTTGTACACAGGCGATATTTTTAGGTTTATTATGTACGAAACGGAAGATGCCGCTTGTTTATGAAAAGAAAGGTGAGCATACCGATTCAAACAGGCTTTTTTTGACGGGTATTTTGTTATTACTAATTGGGCTTCCATGCCAGGTTTATGTAGATATTCATTCAATCAGAGCAACACTTTCGTCAGGTTCTTACCTATCCATAACAGGAGTCACAGGGTTGATTGATGATTTTGCTTTTTTATTAGTTCCCGGTATTCTATGCCTTATGGAGAGCAGACCAAAGCAGCGAAAAGTAGTTTTTGTGGTTCTCAGTGCGTATTTTTTGTTGGTCATGAGTCTGACTGGTGATCGTAGATATTATGTTACAAGTCTTGTCGCAATTGGGGCATACCTACTTTATGCTATTAGAAGGGATAAACCTCACAAAGAAAAAATCAGCATAAAGCGATATGTGTTCATAGGTATACTTGGCGTATTATTTTTGAGCTTTCTTCAAGTATTAAGAGAAATTCGTGCAAATGGTCTGGGAAGCTTATCGGATTTTTTAATAAATCATGGAAGTGATATCTTTGTTGTAGACGATTTGCTATACGAAGTGCTGGCTGAGTTTGGTATTTCTTTCTTTTCTGTGACAAATATTATTGCGAATGTTCCGACCATGCTTCCTTTTCAGTATGGAATGACGTTTGTTGGAATGATACCCTTTCTTTTACCGGTCGGTTTTCTGCTAGGTGACCTTTTTTTACTGGCTGAACCATCTGCTGCTATTAATGCAGCAACGGTGAATGGTTTGGGAAGCACCCTTTTAGGGGATTTATATGCAAATTTTGGCAATGTCGGCATTTTATTTAGCTTTCTTTTTGGTATTATATTATCCAAAATAGTCAATCTAAGCAAAAGAGAACAAGGCGGAATTAAATTAGTTATGTATTATTCATTATATAGAATTATGATTAATCTGGTTCGATGTACAGTGTTTGAAGTATATCGTCCGAGTATATGGATGTATTGTATTGTATATATCATATACTGGAGCTGCGGTAAAAGAGGGCGTTAAGTTACTTTGATATACAGGAGGAGCAGATGCAAATAATAGAGTTCTATGGATTGCCAGGTAGTGGGAAGAGTACAGTTTGTGAAAGAGTGATAAAAGAATTGCGTTCCAGCGGAAATCAGGTAGGAGATATTGATGAATATTTGAAGTATTGTAAAGGGATAAAATGGGTTATGAGGGGCTTGGTATCAAGAAATGGATTTACTTTTTTTTCGACAGCATTAGGGACGTTGCGAAGAAAAAAACTGCTATTTTGTCGCGATGTTATAGTGAGAGTTTTACGCGTACTGCAATTTTATGCATATTATGATATGTGCGTAAAACAAAAAAGATACACATATATGTTGATGGATCAGGCAATTATTCAGGGGTACATTTCCACATTTTATGATTATACTGATATGACAGCGGATGATTACAGATGTGTTGTTAAGGGGATTTTTCCTTATAATTTTATGAGTTTCTATATGGAGATATCTCCGGAAACAGCAAGTGAAAGAATAGATATGCGTGGTGAGGAGGACCATGGGAGATGCGATAAGATAAAGGACATTGCCTCCAGAATCAGGATATTGGAGATACAAGCAAAAAATTTTGATTGTGGACATTCAGTTTTTTCAAAAACACATTCTTCTTATAGGGTAGACGCGAACTTAGATATTGATGAGAAGGTTCGGTTTGTTTTAGAAAAAGTTGATAAGGGATTTAAGAGGGAATTGCAATGAACAGGTTAGGTGGAATGTTTTGGATATGATAAAGAGATATGTGCAAAAGGTCAAGAAGTTAGTAAATAATATAATGAATAACGCCTATGTGTTTTCTGTTATTTCAAAGGTGATATCAGTTGGATTGGTATTGTTGTATTCAATTGTATATAGCAGATATATGAAAGCAGAACTTCGAGGTGTAGGAGATGTTATTCATAGCTATGCCGACATGATTATGCTTATTTTATGTTTTGGTATTTATCAGGCATATCCTTATTTTAAGAAAAAAACGGGGAAGGATATATATAAAGAGTTTATTAATCTGGTGGCAGGACTATTTATATTATATGCTGTACTGGCAGGAATTGTGCTTGTTATTATTAGACCTAATGTAGAAATTTCAATAGTAATTATTTTAGTTCCACTGATGTTTGCGATCAGACAATTCAATTATGTGGTTCTGGTAGAAAAACCAAAAATTCGGAACGCGGCGCAGGTATGTCTTGATTTTTTTGATATTGTACTTGTTCTGGCATTTGTGTTAGTGACAAAAGCGAATTATAAGGTATGTATATGCTATTTAATAGTTCGACAATTAATGTATTTTGTTGTGGCAGTAATAAATTTGAAAATTAAGCTAAGGGATATCAGACCATCTGTGAGAAAAGCATGGCCATATATTAAGTTTGGTATGATACCTATGATAACAATTATTATGATGGAAATAAACTATAAAATGGATGTGTTAATGTTAGAAGGCTTTGGGATTTCAAAAGCGGAGATAGGTGTTTATTCATTGGGTATAACATTGGCGCAGAAGATATGGTTAATTCCGGATGCGTTAAAGGATATTCTTCTTTCAAAACTGGCATTTGGAAAAAGTACAGACGAAGTTGCTAAAATTACCAGAATCAGCCTGATTATTATTTTAACATTTACTTTTGGGGTTGCTGTAGTCGGGCGGCCTGCAATACAGTTATTGTACGGAGAAGAGTATGCAGAGGCATATAAGGTTTTGCTGATACTGTTAGTGGGTGTTGTGGGAATGGTATTTTATAAAATGATATACTCGTATAATGTGGTGAATGGCTTACGGATGGTGAATCTTTTTTTGTTAGGAATCGCTGCACTTACAAATGTTTGTATTAATGCATTTGTAATACCGGAATATGGGATTAGTGGCGCAGCCTTTGCTTCGACAGTTTCGTATTTTGTATGCGGAATTAGTTTTCTTATTTACTTTTGTAAAAAGAATAATGTCAGATATTCAAGGATGCTATTTATTTGTAAAGAAGACATAGTTTCTTTGAGACAACTGATTAAGTAATTTTGGAGGATATATTTTATGATGTTTAATACAATTATTCGAAAGGTTCCGTATGCAAGAAAAGGCTTGCTAATCGCATTTTTGGGGCAGGATGGAGCGGGAAAAAGTACAGTGACGGATGACATATTAGAATGGTTAACATGGAAGATTGAGGCTAAGAAATTTTATCTTGGAAGTGGGGATCATTATTTTTCCTGGCGAAAAAGACTTCGTTCCAAAATAACTTCTAAATCGGCTATATGGAGGTTATTGGATGCGGCACTTACTCTTGGGGATACAAAAGCTCTTGCACGTCATACCAGAAAAACTATTTATAAGGCAAAACGGTATGCGGATGTAGGTGGGATTGCAATCTTTGACCGATACCCGCAAATAGAATATTATGGAATAAATGATGGTCCGAAAATTCGGGAGAATTATCTTCCAAAAGTGAAAAACAAGTTGCTTTATGCATATATACACTATTGCGCTGTTTGGGAAGAATACTATTTGAAAAGGGCAGTGAAGACTTCTCCTGATGTAGTGTTCAAATTAATTCTTCCACCTGAAGTGTCAATACAAAGAAAACCGGAGGAAGATATTGAGAATGTTACCAAAAAGCATACTATAATAAAAAACCTGGACTTTCCTGAGGCAGACGTCTTTACCATTGATGCAACAGAGGAGTATTCTGAAGAGTTATCAAAAATAAAAGAGATAATCTGGAATAAAATACAAGATAAGAACGGAGAATGAAAATGTTAAAGATAGCGGCTTCTTTGATTATGTCATTAAATGAGAAGAATATCAGATGGATGATATGGAAGGGGTGTTATCATTATAGGGATGGCTTAGAAGGAACAGGGGACATTGACCTGCTGATACATCCGGATGACAGGGCAGGTGCTGTCAGAGAATTAAAACAGAATGGGTTTCTGCATTATAAAACACAGGGATTTATGGAACGTATGAATGTTGAGGACTGGATTGGCCTGGATGCAGAAACAAAGAAACTTATACATGTGCATTTACATTATTCTATGGTGTTCGGGAGACCATATGTATGGGAATATTCATTTAAGGCATATGAACAGTGCTTCGCCTCAGTTTTGACAATGGATGACGGGGTAAAATTGCAGAATCCTTGTTGGGAATATATATTATTTTTGTGTAGAATGAGAAAGGAAAAGATTTCAAAGGAAAAGGTAAAAAATAATTTAGTCTACTTCCGGGAAAAGGTTTCGTCAGATAATCTGAGAGAGGTTTTTGGAGAGGCTGTCGCTGATAAAAATGCAGAACGGTTGTTTTTACTTTTGCATTCGGAACAATTTGAAACAGATAGGTTACTTATTGATGATATCATAAATGATTTTATGCGGCTTGATATCAGTAATTCAAGGGTGCGCAGTATAGGGAGAGATGTGCAGGCAAAAATTTTCAGGAGATTGGCAATGTTACGCTAGGCGTTATATGCGGAGATAAAGTAAAAGGTTAAAATGTAAAGGAATGAATTATGATGAAAACGGTGATGTTAGTATTTGGGACAAGGCCAGAAGCAATTAAAATGTGTCCTCTTGTAAATGAGCTGAAGTCGAGGGAAAATTTGAAGACAATCGTGTGTGTGACAGGACAGCATAGACAAATGCTTGATCAGGTATTAGATGCTTTTCGGGTTGTGCCGGATTATGATCTTTCTATTATGAAAGATAAGCAGACCTTGTTTGATATTACAACAAACATTTTGAATGGTATTAAAGAGGTTTTAGAAAAGTCAAAGCCAGATGTGGTTCTTGTACATGGAGATACATCAACTGCATTTGTAACGGCCCTTGCATGTTTTTATATGCAAATTCCTGTTGGACACGTAGAGGCAGGGCTTCGCACATATAATATTTACAGTCCTTATCCGGAAGAATTTAATCGTCAGGCAGTATCGATTATTTCTAAGTACAATTTTGCTCCGACTGAGCTTTCTAAGAAAAATCTTATAAAGGAAGGAAAAGACGAACATTATATCTATGTTACGGGGAATACTGCAATTGATGCATTAAAAACAACAGTGAGAGAGGATTATGTGCATCCTGAACTGGAATGGGCAAAGGGAAGCCGTCTGATTATGATTACAGCTCATCGAAGAGAAAATCTTGGGGAACCAATGCATAATATGTTTCGGGCAATCTGCAGAGTTATGAAAGAACATCCCGATGTTAAGGCGATATACCCGATACATATGAATCCGGTGGTCCGCCAGGCAGCCCGGGAAGAGCTTGGCGAATGTGACAGGATTCATATTATAGAACCGCTTGAGGTACTTGATTTTCATAATTTTCTTGCCCGGAGTTATATGATATTAACAGATTCTGGTGGGATTCAGGAGGAGGCGCCATCTCTTGGAAAGCCGGTACTTGTAATGCGGGATACTACAGAGCGGCCGGAAGGAGTTGAGGCCGGAACCCTGAAACTTGTTGGAACAAGCGAAGAGATGATTTATGAGAATTTTAAATGCCTACTTGAGAACAGAGAAACATATGAGACAATGTCAAGAGCAAGTAATCCTTATGGGGATGGTTTCGCAGCCAGGCGTATTGCAGATATTATAGAAAATGTAAAGGAGTATGATGGCAGTGAATTCTGTATTGAAAGATAAAACTATTTTTGTGACCGGAGCAGCAGGATTTATCGGTTCCAATTTGATTATGTGTTTATTAAAACGCAAAGAAGGAATTCGTGTGATTGGAATTGACAATATGAATGATTATTATGATGTTTCCTTAAAGGAATATCGTTTAAAGGAGATTCAGAAACTGGCAGAAGAGCTTTCCGAAGAATTCATATTTGTCAGGGGAAGCAT
This sequence comes from uncultured Lachnospiraceae bacterium, assembly GCA_910579465.1. Taxonomy (GTDB): domain Bacteria; phylum Bacillota; class Clostridia; order Lachnospirales; family Lachnospiraceae; genus SIG307. Next base: position 92,765 of record CAJTUB010000004.1, read on the forward strand.
TGCAGATAAGGCAGCGGTTACAGGGATATTTGAGACATATCGCCCTGATATTGTAGTGAATCTTGCAGCACAGGCAGGAGTGCGCTATAGCATTAAAAATCCGGACGTTTATATGGAGTCTAATGTAATTGGTTTTTATAATATACTGGAAGCGTGCCGGCATAGCTACGATGACGGTAAGAAAGGCGTAGAGCATTTGGTTTATGCCAGCTCCTCCAGTGTGTATGGAAGCAATCAAAAGATTCCGTATTCTACAGAGGATAAAGTGGATAACCCGATATCCTTATATGCAGCAACAAAGAAGTCAAATGAACTGATGGCACATGCATATGCAAAACTTTACAATATTCCGTGTACAGGACTGCGCTTCTTTACTGTATACGGACCTGCTGGGCGTCCGGATATGGCATATTTCGGATTTACGGACAAGCTTGTCGGAGGCAGGAAAATCCAGATTTTTAACTATGGAAACTGTAAGCGGGATTTTACTTATATAGATGACATCGTAGAAGGTGTGGTTCATGTGATGCAGAAGGCTCCAGACAGGAGAACCGGTGATGATGGGCTTCCTTTCCCTCCTTATACGATATATAATATTGGCAATAACCAGCCGGAAAATCTTTTGGATTTTGTTCAGATTCTTTCGGAGGAACTTATCCGTTCCGGGGTGTTGCCTGCAGATTATGATTTTGAAGCCCATAAGGAGCTTGTACCGATGCAGCCAGGAGATGTTCCAGTAACATATGCTGATACTTCTGCGTTAGAGCGTGACTTTGGATTTAAGCCGTCAACTCCTTTACGTGAGGGGTTACGGAAGTTTGCGGAGTGGTACAGGCAATTTTATCCTGACAGGGTTGCAGGTGAGGATTTAAAGAATACAGAGGCTTAGAAGGGATATGTGACAGATCGGAGAGGCAGCCGATGTTAAGGTGTGGTAGAATTAGTTGAAGTGAATGTAAAGGAGCGAAAGAGAATGTCTGATTATAAAATTGCAGTAGCAGGTACCGGTTATGTTGGTCTTTCTATCGCAACGCTATTAGCGCAGCATAATGAAGTGGTTGCAGTGGATATAGTACCGGAAAAAGTAGAGCTGATTAATCATAAAAAGTCTCCGATTCAGGATGATTATATTGAACAATATCTTTCAGAGAAGGAATTGAATTTAACGGCAACGCTGGAGGCAAAGGAAGCTTATTCGGATGCAGATTTTGTTGTAATTGCGGCGCCTACAAATTATGACAGCAGGAAAAATTATTTTGATACATCGGCAGTGGAAGCAGTCGTTCAAATGGTAACAGAGTGCAATCCGAATGCTATTATGGTTATTAAATCTACGATTCCGGTAGGCTTTACTTCTGCTATCCGGGAGAAGACCGGAAATAAAAGGATTTTGTTTAGTCCGGAATTTTTAAGAGAGTCAAAGGCTCTTTATGACAACCTTTATCCAAGTCGTATTATTGTAGGTACAGATATGAAGGATTTGTACCTGCTTGAAGCAGCACATATCTTTGCGGAACTTTTGAAGGAAGGTGCAATAAAAGAAGAAATAGATACATTATTTATGGGAGCAACAGAAGCAGAGGCAGTGAAATTATTTGCAAATACATACCTGGCGTTGCGGGTAGCGTACTTTAATGAGCTTGATACTTATGCAGAAATAAAGGGGTTGGATACGCAACAGATAATTAAGGGCGTATGTCTTGACCCACGTATTGGTAACCATTATAATAATCCTTCCTTTGGCTATGGTGGATATTGTCTGCCTAAGGATACAAAGCAGCTGTTGGCGAATTATTCTGACGTACCTCAGAATATGATGTCTGCAATTGTAGAGTCCAATCGTACCCGCAAGGATTTTATTGCGGATCGTGTGTTGGAGAAGGCAGGATATTATGACTATACTGAAAATACGGCATGGGATGTAGCACAGGAAAAACCAGTGATTGTAGGGGTATATCGCCTGACAATGAAATCTAACTCAGACAATTTTCGACAGAGTTCTATTCAAGGGGTTATGAAACGTATTAAAGCAAAAGGAGCCACTGTGATTATTTATGAGCCAGCACTGGAAAATGATACAACATTTTTCGGAAGTCAGGTTGTAAATGATTTGGAAAAGTTTAAGGAGCAAAGCGATGCCATCATTGCAAATCGTTATGATTCCTGCTTGGACGATGTGGTGGAGAAGGTGTATACGAGAGACCTGTTTCGAAGAGATTAAACCATTGGACAGCAGAAGGGAGAAGGTTTTTAAATATGGAAGAACAGGATAGAACGCTTATTCAGGAACAAACAATAGACAGGTTACGTTTTCCATTAGTCATTTTTGTAATTATGTATCATCTTTTAGACAGGATAGTCCCGGACCTGGCAGGTTTTAATCTTTTTGATGTAAGTTTGGAAAACTTTACCGGTGATGATTTCTATTATATTTTTCGTGTTTTTTTTGATACAGTCAGAGGAATATGTAACCCTTGTTTTTTCTTGCTATCGGGGTATTTGTTTTTTTTGAATGTCAAGGTATGGAATAAAGATACATATATAGCAAAGTTAAAGAAACGAGTATCTACGTTATTGATACCATACTTGTTATGGAATGTAATAGCAACATTCACAATGCCGATATCATTAATCGCAGGGCGTATATTCAAACAGGATGGCGATTGGGACAGAATAGCTGAATATTTTTTAGAAATACGTGATAAGGGTGTTTGGAATATATTTTGGAATTTTAACACCTGGGCTGAAACAAATAAAAATATACTGGGTACCCCTGCTCCGTCATTTGGTCCTATGAGTGTTCCGATGTGGTTTTTACAAACGCTTATTTGTCTGTCAATTATTACTCCTCTGATATATTTACTAGTACGTTATTTAAAAATAGTGGGTGTGATATTAATAGGAATATTAGCTTATACCGGTATATGGTTTTCAGTTCCAGGGTTTGGGATAGCCCCGATATTTTATTTTACACTTGGAGCATATTTTGGGATAAATAAAAAGAATATGGTATTCGAACTACGACGCTTACAGTTTGTAATAGTTCCATTTACCATAGTTTCCTTTATTGCAAAGGTGTATTTTGATTACTCCGGTACGGTTGATTTTAACTATGCAAAAAATTTATTCATATTGGGTGGAACTTTAAGCATGGTTGTTTTATGTTCCTATATTGTTGAAACCAAACATGGAAAGCCCAATAAGGCCCTTTCAAATGCAGTTTTCTTCATCTATGCCTCGCATTCGCCCTTGCTTGTAGTGAGCGGTGTATGTGTGATATATGAGTATATTACGTTTCATTCTAAGGCATGGTATGTTCTTACAATTGGCTATATAGTTGTCCCGGTTGTTACTGCATATTTGTGTTATGCAGGATATCTGATATTGAAAAGGATTATGCCACCTGTTGCAAAGCTTCTTGCCGGATATCGGTAGTTGGTCGAAAACCTGAATAAGCAATAAAAAAGCAGCCGGAACTCTTGAAAGCTCCGATTAGAAGGAAACGAAAGGTAATATGCCTATTTGATCTTCTGACTTATGGAAAACACACCGCCCTGTACGTCAGCCGTATGCCATATTCCTTTTCTATGGAAAAGCCCTCGTATTTCCTGTTCAGCGCCCGTATTCTCTGCCTTGAAACCTGTATCGGGCTATTTTCTGTTATTTTAACGGCATTATCAAAAATAATTATTTCCGATAGTGCGGTCTCCGCTTCAGAGGCGGAGGAAAAGAACGCGGTGTGTTCCATAGCATAGTTGAAGGCTTCGCGGGAGAATTCCGTGGTATTGCAAATCCTGTCGATAATGTCCGCGAAGTCGTTTAAGCCTTCTTGGGGATATATTTTTCTGCCGCCGTCCATAAGCTCAAAGATTTCTCTTGATAGCCGTTCGCTGTGTCTGAAATGCAGCTTTTCAAAGGTGAAGTCGTCCTGTAATGGATAGGGCGTTTCCATGTGGATGGCATAGGCGTGCTGGCTGTGGCACCGCATAAAGGGCTGGTAACCGATTGGCAGGATAACATTTTTCAAACATTCATCCTTCCCTTCCCATTCTAAGCCCATCGTCATCCCGGCGAGGGATGCCTGCCATTCCGGAATATGGAAGATAACGCCATATTGTGTTTCCGGCGAAAGCTCCGTCTGCTTTCTGGTCAACGGGTACCATTTCTTCCCGGCGGCGTCCCAGCCGCAGGCGGCAAAAAATAAAGCGACATTAAAATCACTGGTGATATCCAGCCATTCTGTTTTCAGTCCGTAATGCTGCGCTAACGGCTCAAATAAAACGTCCCCGTAATTGTGCAGCCAGAACTGCACGATTCCCAGCCGGCACAGAAAGATTCCGAATTCCGCTATCCGCATCTGGGAGATAAACCGATACAATTTCCTTTCTTCTTCCGTATGGAACTGCTCCAGAGAGCGGTACAGGGTCGGCAGGCTCTTTGAAAATATCTGATTTTCACCACGGTAAAAGCTATTGGTCCTGCCTTGCCCGATGACGGTTCCGTGGGGATATTGCATTATATACCCTGCTGTTTTCATGTCTCTATATAATACTTCCTTAAAGAATGCCATATGAAAATCATCTATCTTATCGTTCCCAGGTCTGCCATCCCCGGCGTAGTACGACTCGCCGCGCCAGGAGCTTTCCGTGACCTGTTTGCATTCCTCTAAGTCCCTTTTGTTCTGCTGGTAAATCTGCCGTATATCCTCATAGGAAATTTCATACGGTTCATTTGAAAGGGTGCCCCTTCTTCGCTCCGTTATATAGTCCATAGCTTCCTCCGCTTTTATAACACGTTTATCATACTATTAATATAGCATCACTTGTTAAAAATTGCAAATAGCCGGAGGCGGACCGGTTCAGTTATACAAAGACAAAGCAGCGGTGTCTCCTTGCAGGAAAGAGAGCGTCGCTGCTTTGCTTATAAGAAAAAAGCTGCCTATGTATCCCCTGCCTTACGGCTCGTCATCCTCGTCAGGAGTATCGCATTCCCCGTCGCTGATGAACTCACGGTTTGATACGCGCTTTTCCATACGTTCTCTTTCGATAAGGTCGGAGAGGACGTTTTTTACCTCGATGGATTTTTTTACGTTAATAATCTCAAAGTCCCCCATGGTTTTGTCGCTTGAATGGCAGAGGATGCTGCCAGTGCCGAATATTTTCTGGAGCAGGGTTCGTTTTAGGGAAATGTCCAGAATGCGGTAAAGACGGACCTCATCCTCATGTGTCGTAAAGAATCCGCGGTTGATGAGCAGGCGGTCCTTGGTCAGCCGGTAGACGGTAAAGGTCCAGGGCAGGGCAAACAGTTTGGTACGCTTCCTGTCCCTCCAGATAAGCTCGTTCTGGTTTGCGAGCGGTATGGTTTTTTCTTTCATGTAAGTGCCTCCTTGGAGAATGCGGTGTTTTATAGATTCAGTGTAGCATACTCTGTAAGAAAAGGCAAGTTGCCGGAGGCGTCCCCTGACCTTCGCAGCCCTGTGAAACGATTCCGGTTCTGTATGAAAACTGTGGAGCCAGAAGGTGTTTATGCAAAACAGAAAATAAAAAGCTGGAAAACTTTTGGATTTACATTGCCATAAGGAACTGTTGTGTGTTATACTTCATATAACGGGAGAAGAATGCCTGTTTTTACCTTTCGAAAAGGGGGAATCGTATGGCCGTAAAAAGAAGATTTATCAGCACGCGCCAGTTAAAAGAAGGAATGAGGATTGACCAATCCGTCGTGAATGCTTCCGGTAAGGCTATGATAGAGAAAGGGGCTTATCTGGACGATTTCTATATTGAGTACCTTCAGAAAAAGGGTGTAGGCGGTGTGTATATCCAGGAGGGGGAGCCTGATCCGGACGAAATAGAGCTTCAGATTCCCCAGTATACGAAGGAGCTCATTGAAAAGAGCCGTGTAGAGGACCGTACGAAGGTAACGCTGACTGAGAGCGTCCGCAAACGGGTCGGCGAGGGAATCCAGTTTCTTTATAACAACACGGATGCCGGGAATTTTTCTGAGATTACCGACAATGTGGCAAATGAGCTGATGAAGACCATTGCAGACAACGATGCAGTGGCAGTAGATATTAATATGCTGAAGGTCAGCGACGAGTATACCTTTAAGCATAGCGTGGATGTGGCAACCATGGCAATGGTCATTGCGAAAAAGTACGGGCTCAGCAATAAAGAAATCCGCGATTTGGGCGTTTCGGGACTGCTCCATGACGTGGGCAAGTCGAAGATTCCCAATGAGGTACTGAACAAGCCGGGCAAGCTTACCGACGAGGAGTTTGCACTGATGAAGCAGCATACGTTGTTCGGGTTTAATATTTTAAAAAAGAGAAATGAGTTTTCTAACGCTATTATGTGCGGAGTGCTGCAGCACCATGAGAAAATCAACGGAAGAGGGTATCCGTTAGGCAACAGCGCAGGGAAGATTCATACCTACGCGAAGATTATTGCCGTGGCGGATATTTATGATGCGCTGGTGACGGAGCGCCCTTATAAGAAGGCGTTTGCAAAGAACACAGCGATAGAGATGATTATGACGATGACGGACGAGCTGGACCTGGATATTATGAGAAGCTTTCTTGGCAGTGTGATTCTCTATTCCGTAGACAGTATTGTGCAGCTGTCAAACGGGGAATCAGCCAAGGTGGTGAAGAACAGTCGGGAGAACTGTCTGCGTCCTACGGTGGTCGGGCTGAAAACCGGCAAGCTGTATGACCTTGCGAATGATATCAGCTGTGCCAGTCTGCTGATTCAGTGAGGCTCGCAGCCCTTGACTTTCATAAAAGGGAAGTATATACTAGAGCGAATGAAGAAAAGGTAAGTGGATTTTAATCTGAAAGGAGTAAACAATGGCAGCAGTACCAACCGCACATAATGCGGCAAAAGAGGGAGAAATTGCAAAGACGGTGTTATTACCGGGGGACCCTTTGCGGGCGAAGTTTATTGCCGATACGTATCTGGAGGATGTGACCTGTTTTAATACGGTGCGTAATATGCTTGGCTTTACCGGTACCTATCACGGGAAGAGGGTGTCGGTCATGGGCAGCGGTATGGGAATGCCGTCCATCGGGATTTACTCCTATGAGTTATATCATTTTTATCAGGTGGACCGGATTATCCGTATCGGCTCCGCAGGCGGGATTTCCGATAAGGTAAAGCTGAGGGACCTTGTCATCGGCATGGGAGCCTCGACGAATAGCAACTATGCGGCACAGTATAACCTTCCGGGGACGTTTGCGCCGTTGGCGGATTATACCCTGCTGCGCCGTGCAGTGGAGGCTGCCGAGGCGGCAGGGATTCCGGTTGCAGTCGGGAACATCCTTTCTTCGGATGTGTTTTATCATGCGGATAAGACGTTTAACGACCGTTGGAAGGAGATGGGGGTTCTCTGTGTGGAAATGGAGGCGGCGGCGCTTTATCTGAATGCGGCCTATGCCGGGAAGCAGGCGCTCTGCATGCTGACGATTTCCGACCATTTATATACCGGAGAGGCGCTTCCGGCAGAAGAAAGACAGACCAGCTTCCACGACATGATGCAGGTGGCGCTGGAGCTGGCATAAGGATTGGAGTGTTTTATGGAGACGAAGCTTGCAACGTATGTGGACCATACCCTGCTTACCCAGACGGCAGTCTGGGAAGAGGTCAGGCGGCTCTGTGACGAGGCGCTGCTTTTTCAGACGGCATCGGTCTGTATTCCGCCGTCTTATGTAAAGCGGGCGAAGGAGTATCTGGGGGATAAGATGCCGGTATGTACCGTCATCGGTTTCCCGAACGGGTACAATACGACCGCGGTAAAGGTATTTGAGACAAAGGATGCGGTGCAGAACGGCGCCGATGAAATCGATATGGTAATTAATCTCGGCTGGGTAAAGGAAGAGAATTACACGGCAGTACGGGAGGAGATTCAGGCAGTCCGGGAGGCATGCGGCGGAAAGCTGTTAAAGGTTATTATTGAGACCTGCCTTCTGACAGAGGAGGAAAAGATAGAGCTGTGCCGCGTCGTAACGGAGGCAGGGGCGGATTTTATTAAAACCTCGACCGGGTTTGCGGGCGGCGGCGCCACCTTCCCGGATGTTGCGCTTTTTGCGGAGCATATCGGCGGAAACGTAAGGATAAAAGCGGCGGGAGGGATTACTTCCCTGGAGGACGCGGAGAAGTTTCTTTCGCTTGGCGCGTCACGTCTTGGGACAAGCCGTATTGTGAAGCTGTTAAAGGAGAACAGTTGAAACGGAGGTGTTTGGATGGAGAAGGAAAAGAACACGGAGCTGCAGCCCTATAAAAAGGGAATGCTGGCAGTCAAGGATTCTGCAAGAAAGCTGCCGGATTCGATGAGCGACCTGGTCTGCCGGAAGCTCATCCGGTCAGCGTGTGAGTATCGTAAAAAAGCATATACGCCGTATTCCGGCTTTCAGGTAGGCGCGGCGCTTTTAACGGCACAGAATGAGATTATCGGCGGCTGCAACATTGAAAATGCAGCATATACGCCGACAAACTGTGCGGAGCGCACGGCATTTTTTAAGGCAGTCAGCGAAGGGAAAAAGGACTTTCTTGCAATTGCCATTGTAGGCGGCAAAGGGGAGGAGGCAGAGGAATACTGTGCCCCGTGCGGCGTCTGCAGACAGGTGATGGCGGAGTTCTGTGACCCTGCGGCTTTTTTGATTATTCTGGCGCGTTCCGAAGAGGATTATATGGTGTATACGCTGGAAGAGCTGTTGCCGTTTGGTTTTTCGGGAAAGAATTTGCAGTGAGGTATTTATGGAGAAGCATCAGGACTATATTGTCCGCGGCAGTGCCGCGGACGGGCAGATCCGCGTATTTGCCGCAACGACGGGAGGCCTGGCAGAGCGGGCGAGGGAGATTCATAACACCAGTCCGGTGGCAACAGCGGCACTGGGACGTCTGCTGACCTGCGCGGCAATGATGGGCAGTATGATGAAGGGAAGAAAGGACTTGTTGACCGTCCAGGTGATGGGGGACGGACCTCTCGGCACTATGACGGTGACAGCGGACTCGATGGCACGGGTCAAGGGCTATGTACAGAATCCGGGCGTAATGCTTCCTCCGAACGGGGAAGGGAAGCTTGATGTCGGCGGTGCGGTTGGCAAGGGAGTGCTCCGGGTGATAAAAGACCTTGGTCTGAAGGAGCCGTATATCGGAGAGACGGAGCTGATTTCCGGCGAGCTTGCAGAGGATTTTACGTATTATTTTGCAGCGTCGGAGCAGGTGCCGTCTTCGGTTGCCCTCGGGGTGCTGATGAACCGCAATAATACCGTGGCACAGGCAGGCGGCTTTATCATCCAGCTTTTGCCGGATGCATCGGAGGAAGTCATTTCCCATTTAGAGCAGAAGCTGACCGAGGTTACGGCTGTGTCTGGTCTGTTAGAGGAAGGCATGACGCCGGAAGAAATACTGGAGTATATTTTCTCGGGATTTGATTTAAGGCTTTTGGATAAAATACCAGCTTCTTATTACTGCAACTGTTCCAGAGAGCGTGTGGAAAAGGCGTTAATCAGTCTGGGAAGGGCGGAGTTAGATAAGATGATTGCAGACGGTGAGCCGATTACGACAAACTGTCAGTTTTGTGGCGGAAGCTATACGTTTTCCGTGGAGGAGTTATGCCGTCTGAAAGCAGAGGCGCGGCGGGCATAAATAAAAAGAGGAGGACAGGACAGATGAAAAAGCTGTGGAAGTTATTTTTAGTGATGTCTGTACTGCTGTTTGCAGCCTGCGGCGGGAAACAGGACGGTACAAAGGAACCGGAAGGAACTCCGGGACCGACGGGCGGGGAGCCTACGCCTGAGGTTACGGCAGAGCCTACGCCGGGGGAGCAGGATGAGGCATATTTACAGTATAAATTTAACCTGGAGGAGAAGCACCAGAAAATTGACGGCTTTGGCGGTGCATTTACCTGGTATTCGGACCAGGTGTTTACGGCAGGGAATACGAACGGTCTGCTGGATGCGGCGTTTACTGACGCAAAGATGTCAATCATCCGTTTCAAAAATGAATATTCCTATTATGGAGAAGGAAATGCGAGCAATGTTGGTTCGATGCTCCGCATTTATGAAGCCGCAGCCGAGCGCGCGGCAAAGTATGGCGAGGAGCCGACCATACTGCTTTCCTGCTGGTCCCCGCCTGCGAAACTGAAGTCCAATCACAGCATTAACGGCGGCGGTTCCCTGGCAAAGCATGAAGACGGTACTTATATGTATGAGGAATATGCGGAATGGTGGGTGGACTCGGTAAAGTTCTACCGTGACTGGGGCATTAAAATCGACTACGTTTCCATACAGAATGAATGTGATTTTGTAGCAAGCTATGACGGATGCGAGTTCGCGCAGGTGGAAACAAGCACCCAGGCGTCCTATGCAAAGGCATTTCTGGCAGTGTATGATGCGATGCAGGCAGAGTTCGGGGACGAGGCACCGAAGATGATTGCGCCGGAGACGATGTCCTGTGCGCCGTTACAGCTGTACGCTTATGTAAAGGATATTATCGAAACAAAGCCGGAGAGCATTTACGGAATCGGCTATCACCTGTATGTCGGCGGTGATTCGGATGAGGACAACAACACGGTGAAGTATGATTCGTTCGTGTGGAACTTCCTGGACATGGAGAAGTATTTCGGCGAATACGGCTATGCCCGGTGGCAGACCGAGTTTTTCCGCGGCAGGGGCCTGCAGACGGCGGCGTTAATTACCAATGCCATGGTACAGGCGGATATGAATGCCTATATCTACTGGAGTGCGGTCTGGCCGAATGATAGGGCGGACTTTGAGTCGGGAGAGCTGATTGGCTTTGTGAACGGGAAGAATAATGAGGACGGCTGGATGCTTTGCGCGGACTATTATGCGTTACGCCATTTCTCCGAGTTTATCCGTCCGGGCTATACCCGTGTGGAGGCGTCGATGCAGGGAGGCATCAATTTCAAGACCTCCGCTTATGTGAGTGAGGATGAAAAGACGTTAGTTCTGGTTGTAGTGAACCTGACAAAGACGGAGCAGACGCTTCAGGTTCCGGCAGAGGGGCAGAAGATTACGGGCAGTTCCATCTACCAGTCGGTGCTCGGAATCGAGGATTCCTCAAACAATGTCCTGTACCAGAACATCGGAGCGCTGCAGAGCGGCAACACCGTGCAGCTTCCGGGTGAGAGCATTACAACAATTGTACTTTCTTTAGAATAAAAAGGTGCTGTTATAAGCGGCAGAAAGGCGGATAAAATGGCTGAGGACAGATATGTAAGTCCGTTGTCGGAGCGTTATGCAAGTAAGGAGATGCAGTATGTGTTTTCTCCGGATATGAAGTTTAAGACCTGGAGGCGGCTCTGGATTGCGCTCGCAGAAGCGGAGCATGAGCTGGGGCTTCCGGTGACGGAGGAGCAGATTGCAGAGCTTCGGGCACATGCAGAGGATATCAATTATGATGTGGCGCGGGAACGGGAGAAGCTGGTGCGCCATGATGTCATGTCCCATGTTTATGCCTACGGGGAGCAGTGCCCGAAGGCAAAGGGCATCATCCACCTCGGAGCGACCTCCTGCTATGTCGGGGATAATACGGATATTATTGTAATGACCGAGGGCTTGAAGCTTGTCCGGAAAAAGCTGTTGAACGTGATTCATGTGCTTTCGGATTTTGCAATGAAGTACCGTGCCCTTCCGACGCTTGCCTTTACCCATTTCCAGCCGGCGCAGCCGACGACCGTCGGGAAGAGGGCGACGCTCTGGATTATGGAGCTTTTGCTTGACTTAGAGGATGTGGAGCATATGCTTTCCTCGATGCGCCTGCTCGGCTCCAAGGGAACAACCGGAACACAGGCAAGCTTTCTGGAGCTGTTTGAAGGCGACCGCGGGAAGATTAAGGAGTTAGAGGAGCGCATTGCGGCAAAGATGGGTTTTGCTGCCTGCTTCCCGGTTTCCGGTCAGACCTATTCCAGAAAAATGGACATCCGTGTCGTCAATGTACTTGCAGGAATTGCGGCAAGCGCGCATAAGTTTTCCAATGATATCCGTCTGTTGCAGCATTTAAAGGAAATCGAGGAGCCTTTTGAGAAAAGCCAGATTGGTTCCTCTGCAATGGCATATAAGAGAAATCCGATGCGGAGCGAGCGTATTGCCGCACTGTCCCGCTATGTGATGGCGGATGTGCTGAATCCGGCGGTGACTGCGGCATGTCAATGGTTCGAGCGCACGCTGGACGACTCTGCCAACAAGCGTCTTTCCGTTCCGGAAGCGTTTCTGGCGGTAGACGGCATCTTGGATTTATACCTGAATGTGGCAGACGGGCTTGTCGTTTATCCGAAGGTAATTGAAAAGCATATCATGGCGGAGCTTCCGTTTATGGCAACCGAAAATATTATGATGGATGCGGTAAAGGCAGGCGGCGACCGTCAGGAGCTGCATGAGAAAATCCGTACCCTGTCGATGGAGGCGGGCAGAAACGTAAAAGAACGCGGTCTGGAAAACAACCTGCTCGAACTGATTGCGGCGGACCCGGCATTTAATCTGAGTCCGGAGGATTTGCAGAAGGCAATGAAGCCGGAGCTTTATACCGGCTGCGCAAAGGAGCAGACGGAGGAGTTTATCAATGAGACCGTGCTTCCGCTTCTTAATGCGAACCGGGAGTTGCTCGGAATGACCTCAATAATTAACGTATAAGGGCTTCTATAATAGGAAAGGGAGGAGGGAAAGCATGAAAAAGTGTCCGCAGTGCGGCGGAACAGGTATCTCGGTCTGCGTGGTCTGTTTTGGCGAAAAGACGAATCCGTTAAATAGAAACAAAATCTGCGGATTTTGCAACGGTTATGGAAAAACTAAATGTATTGTCTGTATGGGCAAAAAGCTGCTTGAGGATGATGATATTTTTGCAGTGGAAGGAAAGCTGCCGAACTATCCGGCAAGGCTGAGCAAGGAGTAGCGGCGGAAACGCCGCTACTTTAAATTTACAGCGGGAGCGTGACCAGACGGTTAATCTGCTGGTATTTGCGGTAGACAACGCCTGCGGAGTCGAACATCCGCTTAGAGGCCTTGACGGAATCGGTTTCCGCGTATTTGTCCGAGTGGTAAATCACTTCGGAGATACCGGTCTGAATCAGAGCCTTGGTACACTCATTGCAGGGAAAAAGCGTGGTGTATATCTTTGCGCCGCGCATATTGACGCCGGTGTAGTTCAGGATTGCATTCAATTCCGCATGGCAGACATAAAAATACTTGGTTTCGAGGACATTTCCTTCCCGTTCCCAGGGATACTCGTCGTCGGAGCAGCCTGCCGGCATACCGTTATAGCCGACGGAAAGAATCTTATTGTCGGTACTGACGATACAGGCGCCGACGCTGGTGTTCGGGTCTTTACTTCTCATTGCCGAAAGCATGGCAATTCCCATAAAATATTCATCCCATTTTAAGTAATCCTGTTTCTTCATAGCTCCTCCGTTCTTCTGCCGCGGCATTTGGCTGAAAGTGAATGATACAATACACTGGTAGTGCAGTTTCTTTTGTTAATTTTATTGTAACATAGCAGGTACGACACCGCAACACAGAACTTGAGTTCCTGTTTTCCGGGGACGTTAGAAGGAATTGCCGCAAGAAGCGCTGAAAATGATGAGTGGGAGCTTTGTTAAGTTTAAGAAAAAATTAGTGGAATTGCAGGTGTCTTTGTGGTAGGATAATGCTGTTGAAGCATTTGAGAAACCGGGAGTTAAAGGAGGTACAGATATCATAATATATCTGATTGAATATCTTTTGCAATATAAAAATTCGCCGTATGGAGCCCCGGTGACGAAAATGAAAACAGGGTTTGATAAAATCACCCGTTACAACCTTGTTGCATGTATGCATTATTACTTTCTGCTTTGCTTTTTGCACTTTTGCATTTCAATATGGTGCAGACCTTATCGGCATTTGTGTGTGGTATTATCCTGGGGCTGCTCTATATGAAAACAAATTCAATACTCTGCTGCATCATTGCGCATTGTGGGTATAATTTAATATCCTATGTTACAATAATTTATCCATACATAAACAAATAGGATTATCGTACTAATTTTACGAAAGAAACACATTATTTTACAAATCGCAAAATAGCAGACAGCATTGGTAAAGTAGAAAAACGTAAAAATTGACAAAAAAGGAGTAGACGAAATCGCATTTTTGTGAGAAAATAGAGACAGGGTGTTCGCAGGTCGGGCGGAGATTGGTTTGTTAAAGATATCACATTCTCTGCCGGAAAATGCGGCACTAATATTGCAAGAGAAATTGAAAGGAGTCTAGGCATGATTTATTCACATGAAGTAGAGACGATGTGCCCGGTAGCGCAGGGCGTACATCACGGCGCAGCCCCGATCCCGGAGGAAGCAAAGTGGGTACAGGCAAAGGAAGTAAAGGATATTTCCGGTTTAACACACGGTATCGGCTGGTGTGCTCCGCAGCAGGGTGCATGTAAGCTGACCCTGAATGTAAAGGAAGGTATTATCCAGGAGGCTCTGGTAGAGACCATCGGCTGCTCCGGTATGACCCATTCCGCAGCAATGGCTTCCGAGATTTTACCGGGTCTTACGGTAATGGAAGCATTGAATACCGACCTTGTCTGTGATGCCATCAACACTGCAATGAGAGAGCTGTTTTTACAGATTGTTTACGGTCGTTCCCAGAGTGCGTTTTCCGAGGACGGTCTTCCGATCGGTGCAGGGTTAGAGGATCTCGGAAAGGGACTCCGCTCCCAGGTAGGTACGATGTACGGTACGTTAAAGAAGGGACCGCGTTACTTAGAGATGGCAGAAGGCTATGTAACCGGTATCGCTCTTGATGCAGATGACCAGATTATCGGTTATCAGTTTGTAAGCCTCGGCAAGATGACGGATTTCATCAAGAAGGGTGACGACCCGAATACTGCCTATGAGAAGGCAAAGGGCCAGTATGGCCGCGTGGCAGATGCCGTTAAGATTATCGACCCGAGAAAGGAATAGTCGAATCAGAATAAATCAGGAGGATACATATCATGGCTTTGTTTGAATCATATGAGAGAAGAATTGACAAAATCAATGCTGTATTAAACAGCTATGGAATTGCTTCGATTGAAGAAGCAGAAAAGATTACAAAGGATGCCGGTCTGAACGTATACGACCAGATTAAGGGCATCCAGCCGATCTGCTTTGAGAATGCCTGCTGGGCATATACGGTAGGCGCAGCAATCGCAATCAAGAAGGGCTGCAGAAAGGCAGCAGACGCAGCAGCAGCAATCGGCGAAGGTCTGCAGGCGTTCTGTATTCCGGGCTCCGTTGCAGATACCCGTAAGGTAGGTCTTGGCCACGGCAACCTTGGCAAGATGCTTCTTGAGGAGGATACCGACTGCTTCTGCTTCCTGGCAGGACATGAGTCCTTTGCGGCAGCAGAGGGCGCTATCGGTATTGCAGAGAAGGCAAACAAGGTTCGTAAGAAGCCGCTCCGCGTTATCTTAAACGGTCTTGGTAAGGACGCAGCACAGATTATTTCCCGTATCAACGGCTTCACCTTCGTTGAGACCCAGTACGACCCGTATACCAACGAGGTAAAGGAGGTTTCCCGCAAGGCTTATTCCGAGGGACTCCGTGCAAAGGTAAACTGCTATGGCGCAAACAGTGTTCCGGAAGGCGTTGCCATCATGTGGAAGGAGAACGTAGACGTTTCCATTACCGGTAACTCCACGAACCCGACCAGATTCCAGCATCCGGTAGCAGGCACCTACAAGAAGGAAAGAAACGAAGCAGGCAAGAAATACTTCTCCGTAGCAAGCGGCGGCGGTACCGGCAGAACCCTTCATCCGGACAATATGGCAGCAGGTCCGGCTTCTTACGGTATGACCGACACCCTCGGACGTATGCACTCCGATGCACAGTTCGCAGGCTCCTCTTCCGTACCGGCCCATGTAGAGATGATGGGCTTAATCGGCGCAGGTAACAACCCGATGGTAGGAATGACCGTAGCGGTAGCTGTTTCGATCCAGGAAGCAGCAGACGCAGGGAAGTTCTAAGGGGACAGATAGGAAAAAATACAGGAAGTGCCGCAATTTCAACAGATTGCGGCACTTTTTTGTGTAGCATCTTTTAATAAACCACCTGCTATGCAGGTGCGTCCACAGCTGCTTAAGCTTACAGTAAAAAACCTCCAGTGGTATAATTATGTAGGTTCGCCAACCACATAAAACCAAAGGAGGTTATCCAAAGTGGATATTAATAGTTTATCACATACGAAGTGGAATTGTAAGTATCATATTGTATTTGCACCCAAATATCGTAGAAAAATAGTATATGGGAAATTGAAACAAGATATTGCCAATATACTGAGTTCGTTGTGTAAAAGGAAAGGTGTAAAGATAGTGGAAGCAGAGATATGCCCGGACCATGCACACATGTTAGTGGAAATTCCGCCTAGTATCAGTGTGTCTGCCTTTGTAGGATACCTAAAAGGGAAGAGTACGCTGTGTTAGGGCTGCCTGTGCCATAAGGAACCTCCTTTGATATTTTAGGGAGCAAAGCTTCATTTCAACTCTGCAGCTTTAAGAATTGATTTTGCGGTGAGTTCGTTTATCTCACGGTGCCTTGGAACCTGAAGCGGACGACTACCATTTTTTTCGTAGATAGTATGACCGCCATCATCCCGGTCTATTTTATATCCGGCGGCTTCCAATTTTTTTACTCCCTTTTCGGAAAAGTATTTCTTATGAATAAAGATTGACACATAATGAATATTTTGTAAGCACTTTACAGCTTATCGGCCCAAATTTATATTATCCTTATATTTTGAAATCAGGAATTACGCTGTTATTAACACATCTTACAATATCCAATGCTTCCTCCTTTACTCTGTCGATTCCTTTAGGTGTATTCATCCAATTATCCCTTTTAGTTGTCGTGTCATCTGCCGGACAAGGATATACACTTATATGGGAAGGAAAAAGATACTTTGCTATATGTAAACTTCGGCGCATATGATAGGTTGTTGTCACCAGCAATACGCTTTTTACTTTATTAAGCCACATTGAACGTTGCAATTCCAAAAGTGAACATAAGATATTCCATTATCATGCAAGCCTTCAAATAAAAGACGATCTATCACATCATTCGTTAAATCCTCTTTTGTTATCTTCGATGTCCACATGCTTTACCTTCCTCCGCATTTTTTGAGTTGGTACACAATTCCGGAAAGGGAGTTTTTTTATTAAATCCCTCCGTTTCACTTGCTTACCTCCTCTGTGATTTTATAGTATTACATAAGTTACATAATGTCAATAAGAAAGATAAATGTTGACTTTCAGTAACTCTTTCTGTAAAAGGTCCTATGTCTGTAAGAGTAATAGAGAAGGTTAGAGAATACGGAGTGATTATAAAAATTTTATTCCCGTTAAAACCAGACCATTCAAAAATGAAGAAATAAAAAAGGAATATAGGTGGCGTAAACTGCCATATTATGATAAAATGCAGATACAGGCTAAGTACAACAGAAGGAGTATTTATGAAGATAAAATGCGAATACTGCGGACAAATGATTTCAGAAACAAATCAGACATGCCCATACTGCGGAGCGGAAAACAGTAGGGTCAGTCGGGTGGCAAACGGTGTTCCGACTACGATTGAGGAGCTGAAGACCTATTGCGGGAAGCATAATCTGCCGTTGCAGAGCATGAGGGTATTTATAGGCGAGGACTATCGGGGAGCAAGAGCATTTGGAATTTACAAGGACGAAGCTACAGGCAATTTTATTGTATATAAAAATAAAGCAAACGGCGTCAGGGCGGTGCGCTATGAGGGAAATGATGAGGCTTATGCGGTCAACGAGCTGTATATGAAAATCCGTGAACGGGCGTATGAGCAGAAGCGTCACAGGAAGCCGCAAAAGAGAAGAACTCCGACAGGAATAGTCAGGAAAAGTATCATGTATAACATCATTATTTTTGCTATGGTTTTGGTGTTTTTGATACTGTTCTGGCGGATGTCAGGTCCTGGCAGGGGGTACTATTTTTACGAAAATAGTACATATTACTATGATAGTTCTAATTGGTATCAATGGGATACCTATAACAATGAGTGGGCGCCGTCTTATGTGGATTCGGACTTAGAGAAGAACTACGACGATTATTATCAATCAAGGGACTGGGACGATGACTATGGAGTGGGAGACTTTGCAGATTCTGATTACTATAGTGAAGACATCGGGCGGGATGATGATTGGGATAATGACTGGGACGACGATTGGGACAGTGATGACGACTGGGACAGCAGCTATGACGACTGGGATTCGGACTGGTAACAGGAGGTGTGATATGGAGTTAAATATAAATTCTCCCGTCTGGTTCAAAGACCATTACGGTATCAACGATGAAGTATATCGTTTTTGCCAAAAGGCATATTTGTTTTTTAAAGACAAAGAATACAGCGATATTTTGCATACGATAGGT
Source organism: uncultured Lachnospiraceae bacterium (assembly GCA_910579465.1). Classification (GTDB taxonomy): domain Bacteria; phylum Bacillota; class Clostridia; order Lachnospirales; family Lachnospiraceae; genus SIG307. The sequence goes on from CAJTUB010000004.1 coordinate 111,187, forward strand.
ATAGTTCCTGTTGCGGCTCCGCAAGGACTATATGATAGCGGAAATTGGAAAGAGAGTATAAAATTCCTTTGTAATAAAAGTGTTGTAAGTATAGGGATTAGAATGGACTTTGAAAACTATTACAATGCGGATGATTCAGGAAAGGTGGAACAAACCAAAGAAATGATTTTAACAGCAGTAAAGCGGATAAAATCGAAAGGCAGATTTGATTACGATAGATTCAGGGAAGATTTTTTATCTATTTCTGAATATCTGTACACAAAAACGAAGCATCAAAAAGAAAAATAGAAAGTTGCCAACTAATACTTGACACAATCCACTTCTGACGGGTAAGCAAATTCCTCCTTGCGCCCCGCAGGATTTTATGATATAATCAATGTAATTTCAAGAAAGGCGCATTTTGCGTAAGGTGGAAAAATGATTGACAGATAGTTTGATTCGGAGAAACAGACAGTAAGGAAAGAAGCCTGTAAGGAATAGGTTTGTTTTGCTGTGCCGGATTCGGACTATCGTGCTCGTTTGGACGCCTTTTTGTTTTGCCCCGGGAAAGTGTTTTCTCCGGCAGAAGCAATAGGTTTTCTGGGTATAGGTCTGTTTCCGGAGGCGGAGGCAGATTTTTTTATGCACACGCCGCGGAAAGGAAGTTATGCCCTTACGGGCATCCGCGGCGGCGCGGCGAGCAGGGAGAAAATCTTCCCTGCTTGATTGGATATTCCTTTCCGGCTTCTGGAAGGAGGTCTCTATGTTACAGGTCAAAAATTTAAGTATTACGCATAAAAAGGATTTGCGTGTGATTCTGGAGAATTTTTCGTGTACGCTCAATAACGGGGATAAGGCGGTTATTATCGGGGAGGAGGGAAACGGGAAGTCCACGCTTTTAAAATGGATTTATTGTCCGGAGCTGATTGAGGCATATGCGGAAGGGAAGGGCGAGAGAATCATAAATAAGGAGCGTCTCGGGTATCTGCCGCAGGAGCTGTCCGCGGAGGACAAGGAAAGAAGCGTGTATGAGTTCTTTGCGCAGGAGCCGGCGTTTTTTGAACTGTCGCCGAAGGAGCTTGGCAGGCTTGCCGGGGAGTTCCGTATCCCGAAGGATTTTTTCTATGAGGAACGGAGCATGGGAAGCCTGTCCGGCGGGGAGAAGATAAAGCTGCAGCTGCTGCGTCTTCTGATGGCGGAGCCTGACGTGCTTTTGCTGGATGAGCCGTCCAATGATATCGACATTGAAACGCTGGAATGGCTGGAGGAGAGGATTGTAAGCTGGCCGCGTATCGTTCTTTTTATTTCGCATGATGAAACGCTGATTGAGAAGACTGCGAACATGGTAATCCATCTGGAGCAGATTCAGAGGAAGACGAAAAGCCGCTATACGGTCGTGCATATGCCGTATGTAAGGTATGTCCGCGAGCGCAGGGAGAGTCTTTTGCGGCAGGAAAGGCTGGCGTTAAATGAGAGGCGGGAAAAGAAAATCCGGGACGAGAAATACCAGAGGATTTACCAGCGTGTGGAACATGAACAGGCAGTGATTTCACGGCAGGACCCCGGGGGTGCCAGGCTTTTAAAGAAGAAAATGCACGCCGTCAAGTCGATGGAGAAACGGTTTGCAAGAGAGGATGAGGAGATGACCGAAAGGCCTGAGGAGGAGAGCGCGATTTTTTTCCGGCTGGGAGAGAAGGATGCTAAAGTCCCGGCAGGAAAGACGGTGCTTGACTATTCGTTAAAGGAGCTTTACACGCCGGATGGCACAAGGCTTCTTGCCCGGGATATCAGGCTTTTTCTCCGCGGCTCCGAAAAGATAGGGATGATCGGCAGGAACGGCATCGGCAAGACGACGCTTCTGCGCCGGATTGCAGGGGAGCTTCTGGCGAGAACTGACCTGCACGCGGAATATATGCCGCAGAATTATGAAGAGTTGCTGGATGTCCGGATGACGCCGCCGGAGTATCTGGGCCATTCGGGGGATAAGGAGGAGCGTACCAGGATACGGACCTTTCTCGGCTCCTTAAAATACACCGCCGACGAGATGGACCATCCGATTGCGGAGCTGTCCGGCGGGCAGAAGGCAAAGGTACTGCTTTTAAAAATGAGCCTGTCCGGCGCAAACGTCCTGATTCTGGATGAGCCGACGCGTAATTTCTCCCCGCTGTCCGGGGGTGTCATACGGCAGATGATAGCCGCATTTCCGGGGGCGGTTATCAGCATTTCGCATGACAGAAAATATATCGATGAGGTCTGCGATACGGTGTACCGTTTTACGGAGGCAGGACTTAAGAAGGAAGAGGGGATGGGGAAGAAAAAAGAGCCACTATGGGAGTAATATTCAAAAAGTCAAGAGGTTTTCGGATACTTCTGCTATAGTATACTTAGAAGCGCTTCTGAAAGAACAAGAAGGAAAGGGGAATGCCGTGTGAACAAGCTGGAAATACTTGCAGAGGCCATGGAATATATGGAACAGCATCTGCAGGAAGAGATTAAGACAGAAGATGTAGCAGCGGCATGCTACTGCTCCAAGGCGGCATTAGAGAAAATGTTCCGTTGTATTAACCGGATCAGCGTACACGATTATCTGCTCCGGCGCAGGATGATGCTCGCGGCAAAGACGATTGTTTCCGCACCCGGCGTAAATCTGCTGGATGTGGCGCTCGCCTGCGGCTACAGCACGAACGAATCATTCAGCAGGGCATTTAAGAGAGTCTGGAACTGCAATCCGTCGGAGTTCCGCGCGAATCCGCAGCAGTTCGAGCTGTTCCCGCGGCGTTATCCCCCTTATATGGAAGGAGATGCTTATAGTATGAAAAATGTAGATATCAGTGAACTGTACGAACTGTTCCAGCAGAGGAGAAATTGTTATTTTATATGCTTTGATGTAGAGCATTTGACAGCGGTGAATGAGATTTCCCATAGGGCAGGGGATATGGTAATTTTGGAAAGCCTGAAGCGTTTAGAAAGGGAAGCAGGAGAAGAGGATGTCGTGTTCCGTATCGGCGGGGATGAGTTTACGATACTGACAAACAGTGAAGATATAGGGTATGTCGAGGAGCTTTGCGGGCGGGTGAAAGCCTTTAACGGGACAACGGTTTCCTTTGAGGAGATGGAACTCCCGATTTATCTGCGTACTGCAATTACAAAGCTGTCGTCAGAAAGCGTACGTTACAATGAATTATTTGAACAGCTTCATAGTGCGATAAAGGAAAATAGGAAGTAACGTCCCCGGCAAGTGCAAAATTTCTTGTAACGCTGCCCTGTAAAATGTTATAATATTTTTTGAGGTTTTGCTTTGAGCAGATACCGTAGCATATGGTAAAATAAAAGTATTCCGAAAGGGAATACGAAAGGGGAAGCGCTATGACGGAGAAGAGACTATGGAATGATGGCTGGGTGTTTACAGAGAGACCACTTGGGACACCTGCGGAGGAGGTACTGCGGGACGAGGAAGGCTGGAAGGTGGTGGATTTACCGCATGACTGGCTGATTTACGATGCAGCGGACCTTTACCGTGACGGAGAAGGGTGGTACCGGAAGCGCTTTTCTTATGCGCCGTCCGGGAGGCGCGTGTCGGTGCGCTTTGACGGCGTGTATATGGACTGTACCGTTTATATCAACCGTGCCGTGGTCTATGAATGGAAGTACGGCTATTCGGCGTTTGAGTTTGATGTGACGGAGGCGCTTGTGCCGGGAGAAAATGAGATTTTTGTACAGGTACGGTTCCAGAGCCCGAACTCCCGTTGGTATTCGGGCGCCGGAATCTACCGGAATGTATGGTTCATTGAGCGTCCGCAGGTACATCTTGCGAGCGACGGCATCTATGTACATACAGAGGAGCAGGACGGGGATTTTCTTGTAACGCTTACCGCGGAGGCGGAATGCGGCGCAGGAACGAATCTCGGCGCGCTTCCGGTTGCGGGGACCGCCGGGGCAAACGGAGTGCTCTCCTTTGTGCCGGAGGAAGGGCTTGGCGGCGTATGCGTCAGGCAGACGGTGCTTGCGCCGGACGGCAGCGTGGCGGCGGCAGGGACCGGGCAGCCGCTTACCGGCGCGTTTGCGGAGGACAGGCAGAGCCTGACGGTCGTAAAGCCGCTCCGCTGGGATATCGACAGCCCGGTACTGTATACGCTTCTCACGGAGCTGGTAAAGGACGGCGAGGTAATCGATGCGTGCAGACAGCGTATCGGCTTCCGCACGCTGTCGTATGATACGGAGCAGGGCTTTTTCTTAAACGGCAGGCATGTAAAGCTTTACGGCGCCTGCGAGCATCACGACCTCGGCTGTCTTGGCGCCGCGTTCAACGTACATGCGCTGCGCAGGCAGTTTGAGAAGCTCCGCGGTATGGGAATCAATGCGCTCCGTACCTCCCACAATATGCCGGCAAAGGAGTTTATGGAGTTGGCGGATGAAATGGGCTTTCTGGTGCTTTCCGAGGCCTTTGATATGTGGGAACGCCATAAGACGCCGTATGATTATGCCCGTTTTTTCAAGGAATGGTATAAGGTGGATGTGGCAAGCTGGATCCGCCGCGATAGAAACCACCCGTCGGTGATTCTCTGGAGTATCGGCAATGAGATTTATGATACCCATGCGGATGAGCACGGGCAGGAGATTACCCGGTATTTACTGAAGGAGGTAAGGCTCCACGATTCCCTTGCCAATGTGCCGGTTACAATCGGTTCGAATTTCATGCCTTGGGAAAATGCGCAGAAGTGCGCGGATATCGTGAAGTTTGCAGGCTATAATTATGCGGAAAGCTATTACGGAGAGCATCATGCAAAGCATCCGGACTGGGTTATTTTCGGCAGCGAGACCGCCTCGACGGTGCAGAGCCGCGGCATCTACCATTTCCCGTTTGAACAGCCGGTACTAAGCGACGACGACGAACAGTGTTCGGCGCTCGGCAATTCCACGACGAGCTGGGGAGCGAAGTCCACCGAGTATTGCATTTTTATGGACCGGGATGCGGAATACAGTATGGGGCAGTTCATCTGGAGCGGCTTTGATTATCTCGGTGAGCCGACGCCCTACAATACAAAAAACTCCTATCTCGGGCAGATTGACACGGCGGGCTTTTATAAGGATTCTGCCTATATTTACCGTGCGGAATGGACGGACTATAAAAGGAAGCCGATGGTACATATTTTCCCGTACTGGGACTTTTCCGCGGGACAGACGGTGGATGTGCGGGTCTGCTCTAACGCGCCGCGGGTCAGGCTGTTTGTAAACGGCGTATCGCAGGGGGATTTTGCCATCGACCATAAGAACGGGAAGCAGCTTGTAGGGCATTGGAGGGTGCCGTATGTGCCGGGGGAGATTACGGCGGCGGCTTATGATGAGAACGGCGCGGAGGTCGCGAGGGAGACGGAGCATTCCTTCGGGGACCCGGCGCGGATTGTATTAAAGCCGGAGAATACACGGCTGCAGGCAGACGGGACGGATCTGGCCTTTGTGGAGATAGAGCTTGCCGACCGGGGCGGGTATCCGGTAAAGAACGCAAGGAACCGCGTGCATATTTCCGTTCAGGGCGCCGGGCGGCTGATTGGCATGGACAACGGCGACAGTACGGATTACGACAATTATAAGGCGACCAGCCGCAGGCTTTTTTCCGGAAAGCTTCTGGCGGTCATTGCCGCAAGGACGGAGCCGGGGGAGATTGTCATAACGGCGTCGTCGAAGGGGCTGCCGGACGAAACGCTTGTACTGCAGGCGGAGGCGTGCGAGGTGCCGCAGGGCATCTCCGCGTCGGAGGACAATGCGGCGGCGGAAGCGGAGTGGCTTGCAAGGCGGGAGCGCGAGGAGGCAGCGGCAGGAACGGAAGTCCCGGGGAACAGGGAGACGGCAGCGGAATGGAAGAAACGTATGGCGGAGGAGGTTCCGGTACGGCGGATTGATATTTCGGCGGACGGAACGAACCAGCTGTCGGCAGAGCGGAAGGAGGTGCTGCTGACGGCGACGGTTTATCCGGAAAATGCAACCTACCGGGAGCTTTTGTGGCGCGTGACCAACGACGGCGGCGTGGATTCCAACATTGCGATGCTTACGGACGTAGAGAGCGGTGCCTCGTCGATGAGCCGCCCGGAGGCTCTGCCGTATGGCAGGCAGGTACGCCTTACGGCACTCGGGGACGGGAGGCTGCGCGTGCGCTGCAATACGAAAAACGGTGCCGGAAAAATCAGCCTGATTTCCGATATGGACTTTACCGTGGAGGGACTGGGTGCCGCAAACCTGAATCCGTATGAGTTTATTTCCGGGAGCCTGTTTACAAGGCATCAGGGAACGGTGACGAACGGAAACGAGCGCGGTGTGGCGACGGCAAGGGAGGGGAATACGACGGTAACCTTTGACCACGTGGATTTCGGGGCGTTCGGCTCGGATGAGATTACCCTTCCGATTTTTGAGCTGGAGAGCCGGGTTTCCCCGATTGAAATCTGGGAGGGGGCGCCGGGCGAGGAAGGTAGCAGTCTGGTGGATACGGTCATTTACCATGTGCCGTCCCGCTGGAATACCTATCAGGAGCGTACCTATACGCTGCCCCGCCGTTTTTCAGGCGTCACGACAATCAGCTTTGTGACCGACCATAAGATGCATATCAAGGGTTTTGTATTTGCGAAAAAGGAGAAGGCGTTTGCAAGGCTTTCTGCAAAGGAAAATACAGCCGTTTACGGCGACAACTTTACTGTGGCGGAGGATGCCGTTACCGGCATCGGCAATAATGTCACGCTGGTTTTTGAGGAGATGGACTTCGGTGAGAGGGGAGCGTCCCGTATTACCATCTGCGGCAGGAGCCGTCTGCCGAAGAATACCATCCATGTGCGGTTCCATGGTGAAAACGGCGATATCAATGAAATTGCAGAGTTTACAGGCTCTGAGGAGTATACGGAGCAGAGCTTTGCGCTGAAAAGGATAACCGGGAAAAATACGGTAAATTTTGTATTTCTTCCGGGCTGTGAGTTTGATTTCCGGTGGTTCCGTTTTGAATAGGGCTGCCGGAGCGGGAATGCTTCGTGAGATGTACGCTTTTGCGCGCTTTGACTTTTTGCGGGGTTGTGGTATAATTGATATAATAGCCATATGTTTATATTTGGTATGGAAATTGGTACGGAAGTAAGGTCCACCGCAAAGGAGCAGAAGATGTTAATAAGTATTATAAATATATGTTCGGAAATCATAATTTTTGCAGCTTGCATTTTGATTTGCGTGGCACTGTTGGAGCGGAGGTTTTCCAAAAGGGTTACCTTGTTTGTTTTTTTGGGGACAGCCACGTTTATCCTGACGGTGCAGGCACTTATTTTTGCGTCAGGGGAAAGCATGCTTGCGCTTACCCTTCTGCCAGTCACGGCATATCTGCCGTTCTGGATGGCGGCTGCCTTTCTTTCAAAGCAGGGTCTGTTTGAAGTGACAGCGGCCTGCTCGGTCAGCCTGTTAGGGGTCAGCATCTTAAGGATGCTGAAAAAAATCCTGCATCATTACATCACCTTCTGGAAGCCGGCGGAAAGAGGAGACATCGGCTGGCTTATAGTGCCGTGTCTGCTGATTGCAGCAGCAGTGCTTGTGTTTCTTGCCTTCCGGTATATCGGGAGGGCGTTCCGGCTCTGCATGAACGGCAGCCGCCAGAACCGGTTGCTGGTTTCCGTGCCGATGCTGCTGATTTTCCTGCTGTTTTTCTGGTTTTTAAACAGCACGACCGATGTGCCGGTCCTGGTCATAACGCTTGTGCTTGTACTGTCGGTTTATCTGCTGGTTGCAAAGCTTCTGTATGCCTTTGCGGAGCTTATAAAGGTGAAAGAGAGTGAAAAGGCGATGGCGGCGCATATGGAGCTGTTCCGTCAGGACTACGAAACGATTCTCCGGAAAATGGAATCGGGAAGAATTTACCGTCACGATATGCGGCATCACCTTTTGGTGCTGGAAGGACTGGCGAAGCAGGAGGATGTGTCGAAAATCCTGGAATATGTCAATAAGTTAAACGGCGGACTTTCCGAATCCGGACAGGAAATCTTCTGTAAAAATTCTGCAATTAATGCAATTCTGTCGACCTGTATCCAGCGTGCGAAAAACGCAGGGTGTAAGATTACGACGAAAATTGCTGTTCCGGAGGAAATCCCTTTTGAAGAAATGGATGTGTGCATGGTTCTGGCAAATGCCATTGAAAATGCGGTGAATGCCTGCCGGAAGATGCCAGAGGACAGCCGGTATATTGATATTTCCGCAGGGTTTCCGGATGCCCGGAAGCTGATTCTGGCAGTCAGAAATTCCTGTTCCGTTCCGGTTGCTTTTGACAGCAGCGGTCTGCCCGTCACGGACGGCAGGGACGGGCACGGGGTCGGTCTGCGTTCGGTCAGGGCGGTGACAGAGAAATACAACGGACTTCTGCACTGTGAATGCGTTGACAGCGAGTTCCGGTTTCATGCAGTGTTGTTTCAGCAGACAGGTGACGAAGAGACTTCCGGGGAGGAAAACAAGGGTGTTTTTAAAAAGCTTATCGCGGTGCTGTCGTTGTTCTGCCTGCTGTTTCTGATGATAATCAATCTGATTCCGGCGACCGCACAGGCACTTTCTTCCCTGCTTTCGGTCAATATCCGAACGGTCGGCGTCAGCTTCGGGGATACCTCGGTAAATGTAGAGTATCCTGAATTTTCGGGGGATCATGCAGAAAAGCTGAATCAGAGTGTGGAAAGCTGCCTGGAGGAAGCAGGAGAGAGATTCTGGTGGCAGGTGATGCGGAAATACGAGGGATATGTGGCAGAGGACAGCGGTTACCGGATTCTGCGGGATGATGAGACCCTGTTCATAGTGCAGTTCTATACCACGCTGAATATGGGAGGCTCGGTGGATTTCAGCCGCTATATTACATTGGACAAGCGGACCGGGGAGATTCTTTCCCTGGGCAGTCTGTTCCGGGAGGACAGCGATTATATCCGCATTATCAGCGAGGAAATTCTGCAGCAGATGGAATACCGGGTTCAAAATGAGAGAGCTTCCTTTTTTATTCCGGGCAGAGGCTGGCCGGAGAGCAACTGCTTTAAAGAAATTTCCCCGGAGCAGAACTTTTATATCAATGCCGAGAATCAGTTGGTCATTGTGTTTGACGAATACGAGGTTGCGGCGGGAAACATGGGAATGCCGGAGTTTGTTATTCCCGACGGACTACTGGAAGATATTGCGAGGTGAAGAGCTTGATTGATATTTGTTTCTGCGACGATGAGGCACAGGAGCATGTAGTATTAAAGGAGCTTGCTGAGGAGTTTTTGTCGGAGCATGCTGACCTTTCGCTGCGCTTCCACTATTTTGATTCTCCGGCGGCATTGCTGGAGTTTACCGGGAAGAACGGCGGCTTTGATTTGTATATCCTGGATGTCCTGATGCCAGGAATGTCGGGGATTGAGCTTGCCGGGCAGCTCCGCAGCTGCTGCAGGGCAGCGGAGATTATCTTTCTGACACTTTCCCGTGAGTACGCCGTGGAAGCGTTCGGGGTAAAGGCGTCGGGGTATCTGCTCAAGCCTGTCTGCAAGGCGGATTTTGACGAGGTACTGCTTTCGTGTATCCGGTCAAGGCTTGCCGCACTCGAAAACGCCGTTATTACATTGAAAACAAAGGATGGCTTCCGCAGGATATGTCTGCAGGAGCTGGTTTTGGTGGAAAGCTTTAATCATACGCGTGTGCTGACGTTCTCGGATAATACAGTTTTAGAAACGGTGGTTACATTGTCGGAGCTGTTTAACCAGCTCCGGGAATATCCGCAGTTTTGTATGCCGCACCGTGCATATATCGTCAATATGGACTATGCTGCCGGGTTAAGGAAGAATGAGCTTCTGATGTCCGGCAGCCAGAGGATTCCGATTTCCAGAAAGGAATACGGAAAAATGAAGACAATATTTCTTGATTATTTTTTTACATCGTAGGAAACGCCGGGGACAACCCGGCGTTAATCATAGCAATACATTCCCGAAAGGCGGAGGGCGCTCCGCTCACGCGGGATATGGTACATTTCACGAAAAGCCCTTGTAAATCCCCTCTTTGATATGTCAAACTTAAGATATACAAAAAGGCAAAAGATATTTTTTCCGCAGCGGATTTTCTGCAGTGGAGGAAAATGAAGGAGGAGAATTGCGTGGTGCATAAGGTGAAGAGAGGGATTTTGTGGAAGGCAGTCCCTGTGGCGGCAGCGTTTTTGGTTTCTGCGTTGTTTTTACTTGTTTTGCCGTCAAGGGCGGAGGCAGAGGTCATCGCAAGCGGTGTCTGCGGCGATGCCGCGGTAAATGACGGGAATGACATTACCTGGTCGCTTGACGGGAACGGGACGATTACAATCAGCGGTAGCGGGAAAATGAATGATTATGCGCAGGCGGAGGATGTCCCGTGGCATGAGAAAAGAAGAAGCATTAAAAAAGCAGTCATCAGTGACGGCGTTACCTCCGTGGGCAGCTATGCGTTTAAAGATTGTCCGAATCTCTATATGTCGCTGGAATTGAAAGTGGAATCAATCGGGGACGAGGCATTCCGGAACTGTACCGCTGCGGACATCTATTATCCGTCCGGCTGTACGCTCGGAACGGACACCTTTTTAAATGCTGTTTCGGCAATGGAGTATACCGTGACGAACGGCCATACCGTATTGCGGCTTACTGCAAGCAACGGGGTAGGCATCACGATTCCGGAAACGATAGGGGGCGGTACGGTGATGTCCCTTCAGAACGATTTGCGTCCGGAGCTTTCGATCAGACATGCCGGCGCGCATCGCTACGTTGACGAGGCATGTGCCATTTGCGGAAAGCCGTTGGGAGATGTGGTAGAGATATCCCCGGAAAACTTTCCGGATGAAGTTTTCAGAAGCTATGTTTCAGCGCAGTTTGATACGGACGGGGACGGCTATCTGAACCAGGACGAAATAAGTGTGGTTACCTTCATCAATGTAGATGGGAAAGGTGTTTCCAGCCTGCAGGGTATCGAATTTTTCACTGCGCTCAAGGAACTGGCATTTGAGAGAAATTCCGTTGAAACACTGGATATCAGCAAGAATACAGAGCTTGAGCTTATTTTTGGGGACGATAACAGGCTTGTGACACTGGATGTGAGCAATAACACAAAGCTTGTGAAGCTGCTTTTACAGAGAAATCCGATTCAGTCCCTGGATGTTTCAAACTGTCCTCGGCTGGAGGTTTTGTGGATGTCAAATGCACCGATTAAGGAGCTTGATGTTTCGCAAAATCCGCGGCTTAATTATCTGGGTGTGAAAGACGGTGGATTGGAGGCGATAGACCTCAGTAGGAATCAGGAGATGAAATGGCTTGAACTGGATGGAAATGAATTAAGCGAGCTGGATGTGACACGGATTGACGGTCTGCTGTCCTTAAGCTGCGAAGATAACAGCCTTACGGAGCTTGATGTTTCACGAAATTATATGCTGGAATCCTTATATTGCAGTAAGAATCAGATTGCAGAGCTTAATCTGCAGAGCCAATATAGTCTTACCAAGCTGTGGTGTTCTGAGAATAAGCTGACAAGTCTTGATTTAACTTCGTGCAGAGAGCTTAGGGAGCTTAAATGCTGGTGGAATGAGCTTACTACGCTGAAGGTAGACGGACTGTACTATCTCTCTGAGCTGGACTGTGAACATAATTGCCTTACCGGGCTTGACCTGAGCGATTTATCGGGGTTAGAGGAGCTGAACGTCGTATCGAATGAGTTTGAGACGATTGACCTGACGGGAAATTATGAGCTTAAGATACTGCATTGTCAGAAGAACAAGCTGGAGGAGCTGGATTTAAGCACGAACAGGGAACTGACCGAGGTACAGTGCTGGACAAACAATATAAAATCGTTAAATGTAAGCGGACTGGAGAGCCTTGAAACGCTGAAATGCCAGAATAACAAGCTGACGTTGCTTTCCTTAAGCGACAATGCGGCGCTTACAATACTCTGGGCATGGAGTAATATGCTTACCTCGATTGACGTATCCCAAAATCCTCTGTTGAACGTAGATGATTACCAGATTTTTAATCTGAATTATAATACCTACACAATCAACAGCAGCGGTACGTTTGATTTAAGTGAGCTGCCTGGTAATTTTAATCCCGCTATGACAACCGATTGGGACGGTGCGACCCTTGCTGACGGCATGCTGACCGACTTTACCGCTGACACCGTGAACTATTGGTATTGGTGCGGGAGGAAGTGGTGCTACTTTACGCTTAAGGTGGTTCACGAACACGCGCTGGTAAAGCACGATGCCGTTGCGGCAGGCTGTCTGACGGACGGCACGGGCGAATATTGGAAGTGCGAAGGGGAGGGTGGCTGTAATAAGCTGTTTAGCGATGAGGAAGGGACGACGGAGCTTGAGGAAGTCCCTGTCATTGCCGCAACAGGACATAGCTTTGGCAAGTGGGGAATTACTACGGAGCCGACGCTTACCACGAAGGGAGAGGCAGAGCGTATCTGCACAAAGAACGAGGAGCATAAGGAGACAAAGGAAGTGCCTGTACTGACCGATACTTCGGTATGGACAAAGGACAATACAAAGCATGTCGAGCCTTCTGAGGAGGCGGACGGCAAGGATGTTTACCATAGCGAGGACTACGGCGACGTGACAGTAGTGCTTCCGGCAACAGGTCATACCCATGTCTGGGGCAAATGGAAAATCGCGATAAATCCGACGCTCACTACAAAGGGAACGGCGGAGCGTATCTGCACAAAGAACAACGAGCATAAGGAGACAAAGGAGCTGCCTGTACTGACCGATACGTCGGTATGGACAAAGGACGATACACAGCATGTCGAGCCTTCTGAGGAGGCAGACGGTAAGGATGTTTACCACAGTGAGGACTACGGCGATGTGACAGTAGTGCTTCCGGCAACGGGACACACGCATGTCTGGGGCGTCTGGGTCATCACTACGCCTCCGACGCTGACCAGAACAGGGACGGCAGAGCGCGTCTGTACAAAGAACAACGAGCATAAGGAGACAAAGGAAGTGCCTGTACTGACCGATACGTCGGTATGGACAAAGGACGGTACACAGCACGTCGAGCCTTCCGAGGGAATGGACGGCAGGGATGTTTATCACAGCGAGGAGTACGGCGACGTGACGGTAGTGCTTCCGGCGACAGGTCATACCCATGTCTGGGGTGTCTGGGTTATCACCACGCCTCCGACACTGACCGGAACAGGGACGGCGGAGCGTGTCTGCGCAGAGAATACGGCGCACAGGGAAACAAAAACGCTGCCTGCGCTGAGCGATACGTCCGTATGGACAAAGGACGATGCACAGCACGTTGAGCCTGCCGAGGGAATGGACGGCAGGGACGTTTACTACAACGGGGAATACGGTAATGTTACTGTTATTCTTCCGCGGCCTGGGCATGTCCACGTGCTTACCTATGTCCCGGAAAAGGCAGCAACCGAGGAGGAAGAGGGCGTTAAGGCGCACTGGCACTGTGCAGGATGCGGTAAGGATTTTAGCGATGAAAACGGTACAAATGAGGTAACTGCCGAAGCCCTAAGAATAGGAAGGATTGAGAAGGAGGTACGGCACGGGGAAAATGCCCCGGTGACAGAGCTGACGACACCGAAGGAGGAGCTTATCCGTGTGCTCCTGACGGCGGAGGAGCAGGAAGCGGTCAAGGACGGCAGGGATATCAGGATAAGGCTGACCGTTGACGACGCGACGGACAGTGTTTCCGAAGGGGATAGGACGGCAGTCGAAGCGAAAATCGGCGACCTGTCTGAGTATGAGCTCGGACAGTACCTGGATGTTAATCTGTTGAAAATTATCGGCAATGCTGAGGAGAAAATCACCCGGACAAGCGCACCTGTTACGATTACGTTCGCAATTCCGGAGAGCCTGCTCGGAAAGAAAGCATATTCCGTGATACGACTCCATGACGGCGAGGTGACGGTGCTTCCTGATTTAGATGATGATGAAAATACCGTAACTATCGAGACTGACAGGTTTTCGACCTATGCGCTGATTTACAGGGAAGAGACCGGAAACGTACGGCCGGTGGAGCCTGCTACGGGCGAAGGACGCTCCGCGGCAGACGTCGCAGTTGTCATATTCCCGGCAATCCTTTCTGCCGCGGCGGTTCTGCTTCTTTTAGAGCGGAGGAAAAGGAAGATAAGATAAATAAGATAAAAAAATAAGGAACGGATATTGTACGGAAGGAGCTGTTGCAAAAAATGCAACGGCTCCTTCTTTATGCAAAAAATTAAGGAGCCGTGGCGTTTTTATGTAATGATTTTTGCATGGAACGGCAGAAGAGAAATTTTATCCTTGTCATTGCGGCTACCCTTACAGGCAGTTCGTAGCGGATGCCTGCAAGCTTTTCTGCAAGCCGTTCTGTTCCCTTTGTCAGTCGGGCGCGCTTTTTTTCAGAAAGCTTTTCCCGGACGATGTTGCCCATGAGTCTCCCTGCAAATACCTTGATTTCGGAAATGAATGGAACGCTTTGCGTTCCGCCGGATTTGTGGTACAATGGGGAAGTCAGGACGACAAATCAGAATATCATAAGGAGATAAGATAAAATGAAATCCGTTTTACTGATAGGACAATCTAATATGGCGGGACGTGGTTTTTTGTATGAGGTCACGCCGCTTTATAATGAAAGAATCTTTATGTTAAGAAATGGAAGATGGCAGATGATGGCGGAGCCTGTCCATTTTGACAGACCCGTTGCAGGTGTTGGCCCTGCGGCATCATTTGCACAGGCGTGGTGCAATACGAATCCAAAAGAGCAAATCGGATTGATTCCTTGTGCAGAGGGCGGTAGTTCGATTGAGGAATGGAACGTTGAGGGTATTTTATTCCGCCATACTATTACTGAAGCAAAGTATGCCCTGGAGAATAGCGAATTAATTGCGATTCTATGGCATCAGGGGGAAAGTGACAGCCACAGCGGACAATATAAGTCGTATTATCAAAAACTTGATGTAATCGTAAACAGGCTCAGAAAAGAATTGGGGGCTTTGGACGTTCCGTTTATCATTGGCGGTCTGGGCGACTATTTAGGAAAGTCTGCATTTGGGTTGAATTGCACGGAATATGAACTGGTGAATCAGGAACTGCGCCGGTATGCAGAAAATAATGATAACTGCTATTTTGTAACCGGAGAGAAATTATACCCGAATCCGGACGGTATTCATATCAACGCGGAATCCCAGAGAAGGTTCGGCATAAGATATTTTGAGGCTTATCGAACAAAATCAAATGTGAATAAACCGCTGGAAGATGAGGCGCAAATGGTAGCAGCACTTTTTGAAAAAGAACATACAGTCACCGAAAAAAGATATATTGCATCAAAGCAATTTGCATTGGGGAAATTATCTTTGGAGGAGGTTATGAGGGTATTATCCTGACACAGCCGGGCAGGCTGGCGGTGTGTCCGTACAAAGCCCCGTAAAAAGTGTCTTTGGTGTTTCCGGGGCTTTGTCGGATGAGGTGGATTATTCCGTATCCTTTTTCCCGCTGCTGAATTTTGTAAGCAGGAATACAACAATCATAATAATAATTGCGGTAACGAAAATGCCGAGCATTCCCTTCCCCATAATGCCAAGAGTCGTTATAAAATTATCCCAGTTGATATTCATCGTAATCCCTCCTTACAGAATGCTGAGAACCAGCTTAATGACAAGACCGCCTGCAACCGCGGAGGCAATCTGCCCGGCTACATTTGCGCCTGCGGCATGCATCAGGATAATATTGCCGGGCTCTTCCTTCTGCGCCATCTTCTGGACGACACGGGATGCCATAGGAAAGGCGGAAATTCCGGCTGCACCTACCATCGGGTTGATTTTATTCTTGCGGAACAGATTCATAAGCTTCGCCAGCATGACGCCGCCGATTGTGTCAAAGATAAAGGCGATTAAGCCGATGCCCATAATCAGCAGGGTATCTGTCTTTACAAACTCCTCCGCGCGCATGCTGAACGAAATCGTTAAGCCGAGGAGCAGGGTAATCAGGTTGACAAGGGTATTCTGTGCGGTGTCAGAAAGGGTTCCGAGGACGCCGCACTCCCGCAGCAGGTTGCCGAACATTAAGAAGCCGACAAGGGAAACGGACTGTGGGGAAATAAAACCTACGACAAAGGTGACGATAACCGGGAATAAAATACGGGTTGTCTTGGAAACATTTGCCGGGTTGTATTCCATATGGATACGGCGTTCTTTTTTCGTGGTTGTAAGCTTAATCACGGCAGGCTGGATAATCGGTACGAGCGCCATGTAGGAGTAAGCAGCGACGGCAATCGCGCCGATGTACCGGGACTTTAAGACCTGCGACACGAGAATGGAGGTCGGACCGTCCGCAGCGCCGATAATACCGATGGAAGCGGCGTCCTTTAAGTCAAAGCCGAGCAGCGCGGCAAGCGAGATTGCAAAAAAGATACCGAACTGCGCGGCAGCGCCGAACAGGAACATGGACGGGTTCGATAAGAGCGGACCGAAATCAATCATAGCGCCGATGCCGATAAACAGAAGAACCGGCATGGCTTCGGAGGCCTGGATGCCGACGTCAAACAGCCACTCAATGATACCGGTGGACTCTACCCCCTCAATCCCCTGCGTCAGTACGGAGGTAAACGGAAAATTGACCAGGATGGCACCGAAGCCCATCGGGACTAAGAGAGAGGGCTCGTATCCTTTTTTGATGCCGAGCCAGATGAGCAGGGCGCCAACTGCGTACATGACACATTGCTGCCAGGTAACAGAGGCAATGCCTTCGATTAAGAAATCCATAGTTTTTCTCCTTTTAAGTAAGATTGTGGAGCAGCCTGCGTACAAGTAGTATTACAA
This sequence comes from uncultured Lachnospiraceae bacterium, assembly GCA_910579465.1. Classification (GTDB taxonomy): domain Bacteria; phylum Bacillota; class Clostridia; order Lachnospirales; family Lachnospiraceae; genus SIG307. The sequence continues at coordinate 127,960 of CAJTUB010000004.1, forward strand.
AAAAATAGACCTTTATTACAACGAAAGTTGTAACAAAAGTCTTGCCATTTCAACTCCGTGCGGATTATTGCTAATCGTTCTGACGCAGCGGAATACAACGAGTGCCGGCTACTCCCTTTTGATTTACTTGTCAGTCCTATTATATAACAGGATTGAAGAAATTTCCAGTCCTTTTTTTAAAAAAGTAAAAAGAAAGGTAAAAAGATTTCCTGTTTGACGAACGGACAGGGAGTGTGTTATGCTGAACTATAGTTAAAATCAGGAAAAGAGGAGCGGATGGTCAATGGAAGGGTGTAGTTATACCGCATTTGCCTATGTCTACGACGAGCTGATGGATAATGTGCCATATGATGAATGGGCGGAGTATTTAACCGGCATGTTAAAGGAATACGGCGTGCCGGAGGGGCTGGTCTGCGAGCTTGGCTGCGGCACGGGGCAGATGACGAGAAGGCTTGCTGCGGCAGGGTATGATATGATCGGGATTGATTTATCGGAGGATATGCTAGAGGTGGCAAGGACACACGAGGATGAGGAGTTTGCACATCCGATTTTGTATTTACAGCAGGATATGCGCTCCTTTGAGCTTTATGGGACGGTTGCGGCGGTTGTCAGTCTGTGCGACAGTATGAACTATATTACCGACAGGGAGGAGCTGCTTGCCGTATTCCGGCTGGTCAACAATTATCTGGACCCGGGCGGGGTGTTTATTTTCGACCTGAATACCGAGTATAAATACAGGGAGCTTCTCGGCGATACGACGATTGCCGAGAACCGGGAGGAGGTCAGCTTTATCTGGGAGAACCTGTACGACGCGGAGACGCACCTGAACGAATACTGCCTGACGCTGTTTGCAAAAGCGGAGGAGGGGGAGGAGGGAGAAGCGCCGCTCTATGAAAAGTATGAGGAGGTGCATCTGCAGCGGGCATATTCCTTAGAGGAAATCAAGGAGCTGCTCTCGGAGGCAGGACTGAAGTTCCTTGCCGCCTATGACGTACTGACGCACGAGGCGCCAGGGGCAGAATGCGAGCGGATGTATATCGTGGCGGGCGAAGGGTACCAGAGCGGGAAGGTCTATTTATAAAATAGCAGTCCTGTTTTTCGGGAAGGAGGCTTGGATGGAGCTTGAAGAAAAGAAGGCGTTCCGGAAGAGGATGCAGAGGCTGCGGGAGGAACTGACGCCACAGGAAAGGGCGGCAGCGGATCAAAAAAGGAATGCGAGGGTGCTTTCGTGGCAACGCTATCAGGAGGCAGAGCTGCTGCTGTTTTATGTAAGCTACCGGAGCGAGGCGGATACAAGGGAGCTGATTCAGCGCGCGCTTGAGGAAGGGCGCAGGGTGGCAGTACCAAGGGTAGAGGGGGAGGAGCTTGTCTTTTACCGGATTACGTCCTTGTCGCAGCTTGTGGAGGGCTACCGGGGGATTTTGGAGCCGGACGTGCAGTGCGCCGGGCCGGTATGCTATGAGGAGGTTCCGGCAGAGAAGGTTCTGGTGTTTGCGCCGGGCTGTGCCTTTGACAGAAACGGCGGCAGAATGGGATATGGCGGCGGGTTTTATGACCGTTTTCTGCAGAAGCACCCGGAGTTTTATTGTGCCGCGCTTGCGTTTGCGGTGCAGCTTGTGGAAAAGGTGCCGTGTGAGGAATGGGATAAGCGGGTAAGCTGTGTGATTACAGAACAGGAAATTACGGAGGCAGGAGAGACTATGGAGGAAGTGAAGTACGGCGCGCGCGCCGAAAGGGCGATGGAGCTTTTTAAGGAGGGCTATAATTGTACGCAGTCGGTGGTGCTTGCGTTTGCAGATTATTATAAGGAAAGCACGGAGGAACTGGCGGCGATGGTCTGTTCCTTTGGCGGCGGCATGGGACGGCTCCGGGAGGTCTGCGGCGCGGTCAGCGGGATATTTTTTGTCATAGGGAGGATTTACGGCTATTCCGACCCGAAGGCAAGGGACAAAAAGGCGGAGCATTATGCGAGGGTGCAGGAGCTTGCAGGAAGGTTCCGGGAGAAAAACGGGGCGATTGTGTGCAGGGAGCTGTTGGGGCTTACGGAAAGGGTCAGTACGCCGGTGCCGGAGGAGCGGACGCAGGAGTATTATAAAAAGCGTCCCTGTATGGCGCTGATTGGAGACGCGGCGGAGATTCTGGAGCAGTATATTGCGGAACATAAGCCGGATGCCGTCTGAAAAGAAAGTAACCTGCGGCGAGGAAAAACTGAATGATTTGTAAAAATCGGGACACGCTAATTGAAAGGCGGGGAACAATGGCAGGAGGCTGTCTGTAGGTTCTTTGCGGATAGGAGGCGTGTCTTTTGACTGGTTTAAAAGAGAATTTTGAAGAAAGCGTCGCATATTTTAATCAGACGCTACGGGTAGATGAGAATTTTGACGTGCTGTACCATGTGTTCGAAATGGGCGGGAAAAAGGCCTGCATGTATTTTATCGACGGCATGGTAAAGGATGAAGTGATACAGAAACTTCTCCAGTATTTTTTCAGCCTCAAGGCAGACGATATGCCAGAGAAGATACATGGTGTCTTAAAAAAGTTTATGCCATATGCCGAGGTGGATTTGATAGAATCCGCAGAAGAGGCGGTGCGCAATATCCTGGCGGGCATTCCGTGTCTGGTTCTGGAGGGCTATTCCAAGGTTATTTCGATTGATGCAAGGACGTATCCGGCGAGAGGTGTGGAGGAGCCGGAAAAGGATAAGGTAATGCGGGGTTCAAGAGACGGTTTTGTGGAAACGTTAGTATTTAATACCGCGTTAATCCGCAGACGGATTCGTGACCCGCGGCTTACGATGTGCATTTTGGAGGCAGGAACCGTGTCCCATACGGATATCGTGCTTTGTTACATGGAAGACCGGGTGGAGAAAAAGTTTTTAGAGGAAGTGAAGCGTAGAATCTCAAAGATTACGGTGGAATCCCTGACAATGAACCAGCAGAGTCTTGCGGAATGTCTGTACCACGGCAAATGGTACAACCCGTTCCCGAAGTTTAAGTTTTCGGAGCGGCCGGACACGGCGGCGGCGGCAGCCTTGGAGGGCGACATCATCGTACTGGTGGATAACTCTCCGGCAGCAATGATACTGCCGACGACGATTTTTGATATTGTAGAGGAAGCCGACGACTATTATTTTCCGCCGATTACAGGAACCTATCTGCGAATGACGCGGTTTTTGACAAACTTTCTTGCCCTGTTCCTGACACCGGCGTTTATGCTTTTGATGCAGCACCCCGAATGGCTGAGTGAGCGCTGGCAGTTTATCGTGGTGAAGGAGCCGTTGAATATTCCGCTACTCTGGCAGTTTCTGATACTGGAGTTTGCGCTTGACGGTCTGCGGCTTGCCTCGCTCAATACGCCGAGTATGCTGAGCCTTCCGCTCAGTGTCATTGCGGGTGTTATTATCGGCGATTTTACGGTACAGTCCGGCTGGTTTAATTCCGAAGCGATGCTGTATATGAGCTTTGTGGCAATTGCCAATTATACGCAGGTGAGCTTAGAGCTTGGCTATGCGCTGAAATTTATGCGGATTATCCTGCTGGTGCTGACGCATTGCTTTGGTCTCTGGGGCTTTCTTGCCGGTACGCTCTTAGATATCCTCGCCATCTGCTGCAATAAGACCATCGGCGGCAGAAGCTATCTGTATCCGCTGGTGCCGTTGAAGCCGAAGCAGCTCCTGCAGAGAGTGTTCCGCGTGACGCTGCCGCACAGTGAGAACCAGAAGTAGAGGCTGAAAGAGACCCGGGGGATTTTTGAATTGAAAAAGCTGCCTGTTTGTATTATACTGGAATCAGATTTTCCAAGGAGGTGCTTTTTATGCTTGAAAATAAACTCGGGATTGACAATTCTGACGTTCTTGAGCGCGAGGAGGAACGTATTGGTAAGAAAAAGGCTGTGGAGCTATTTGAAAAGGGTATGCTTGATCAGCTGGAAGCCGGTAAGTTTTCTACACTACAGGTAATACACAGGTATCTGTTTGAGGATATTTATGCGTTTGCGGGAAAAATCCGTGCGGTAAATCTTGCAAAGGGCAATTTCCGTTTTGCGCCTTTGCTGTATCTGGAAGGAGCGCTGGAGAATATTGATAAAATGCCCCAGTCAGATTTTGATGAGATTATTGAAAAGTATGTTGAAATGAATATTGCCCACCCGTTCCGGGAAGGGAACGGCCGCAGTATGCGCATCTGGCTTGACCATATTCTGAAAAATGAAATCGGCAGGGTTGTCGACTGGCGCAAGGTGGATAAAGAGGATTATCTGCTGGCGATGGAGCGTAGTCCGGTGCGGGATATCGAGATAAAGTATGTGCTAAAAAATGCCCTGACGGATGAAATCAACAGCCGCGAGGTTTATAGGAAGGGCATCGACCAAAGCTACTATTATGAGGATTTTGCGACCTTTAAGGCGGAAGAGCTTTAATCAATCAAAAACCTTGAGTTTCGCATTTTGCATATCCCTTTATGTCCGGGAGAGGGTACCGCATCATAATTTTGCATTTGTCCGAAGGACCGCGGCTTTTAGCGCAGCTGGAATCACCTCTTAGTGCTGGTTAGGCGCGAGGACGCCACCGAGCGCCTTAACAGCACTTAGAGGAAGTCCGGCGGAGTGTTCGCGCTTGCAAAATTATGATGCGGTACCCTCTCCCGGACTTGTCAGGGTTGCTAAAAATGCGAAAACTCAAGTCAAAAACAGGTTGTTTCCTCTCCCTGAATATGCTATGATGAAAGCAGATGAAATTTGTCTGCACGCAGAGTGCAGGGAGAGGAGACACGATGGGTTTTAAATTGGTTCGCGGCAGCAGTGCGGTGCCGTTTCTTGTAGAAAAAGAGGCATATGAGGGAGTACGTCTGGTTGCGGGTAAGGTGTGCGCGGATGTCCAGATGGTTTCCGGGAAGCTCCCGAAGGTGGAGCAGCCGAAAAAGGTAAAGAAGCCGTCCGGCTGTGTGCTTGCAGCGACGGCAGGGAAGAGCCCGATTCTGGATTTGTACGAGAGCGAGGGGCTGCTGGATTTATCGGATATCAAAGGGAAACGGGAGGTTTATAAGATTGCCGTACTCGGCGAGGGAAGCAAGGCAGTCTTAGTCGTTGCCGGGAGCGATAAGCGGGGAACGATTTACGGACTGTTCCATCTTTCGGAGTGCATCGGGGTTTCGCCGCTTGTTTACTGGGCAGATGTGACGCCGGTACGCTGTAAGGAGCCGGTAATCCCGGAGGAGCAGATGATTACCTCGAAGGAGCCGTCCGTAAAGTACCGGGGCTTTTTCATCAACGACGAATGGCCGTCGTTCGGAAACTGGACGTTTGAGAAGTTCGGCGGCTTTACCGCAAAGATGTACGATAATGTATTCGAGCTGCTGCTCCGTATGAAGGGAAATTATTTATGGCCGGCAATGTGGTCCTCCTCGTTCCCGTTGGACGGACCCGGGATTGAGAGTGCGGAGCTGGCAGATACATATGGCGTCGTCATGGGGACGTCCCACCATGAGCCGTGCCTGCGTGCGAGTGAGGAATGGGATAAGGTAAAGGGTGCGGATACGCCTTACGGAACCGAGTGGAATTATTATGTCAATCGCGAGGGACTCCTGAAATACTGGGAGGGCGGTCTTGCCCGCAGCGGTAAATATGAGAATATCATTACCATCGGGATGCGCGGCGAGCGGGACAGCTCGATGCTCGGACCGGATGCCACGTTAGAGGAGAACATTAATTTATTAAAGGACATTATTTCCGAGCAGAGAAAGCTGATTGCAAAGTATGTCAACGAGGATACGGAGCAGGTGCCGCAGATGCTTGCGCTGTATAAGGAAGTGGAAGCGTACTATTACGGCGATGAGACGACCGCGGGTCTGAAGGACTGGGACGGTCTGGACGGCGTTACGCTGATGCTTTGCGAGGATAATTTCGGAAATATGCGTACATTGCCGACGGAAAAGCTCCGTGCGCATAAGGGCGGCTATGGGATGTATTATCATTTCGACTACCACGGCGGGCCGGTTTCCTATGAGTGGGTCAATTCCACACCGCTTGCAAAGGTATGGGACCAGATGTCTATGGCGTACGATTACGGCATCCGTGACATCTGGATTGTCAATGTAGGCGATTTAAAGCCGCAGGAGTTCCCGCTTTCCTATTTTATGAGCTTGGCATATGACTTTGACCGTTACGGGACGTCTGCGCCGAATACGACGGAGGAGTTTACGGATGCCTTCGTGAAGAAGCAGTTCGGCGGTGGTTTTACGGAGAGCGAGTTAGCGGAGATTTCTTATATTTTAAAGGAGTATACGAGATTAAACGGCACGCGCCGTCCGGAGGTAATGACGGCAAATGTCTATCATCCGGTGCATTACGGCGAGACGGAGCAGGTGCGTGAGCGTGCAAAGAAGCTCGCGGAGACGGCGGCACGCCTTTACGTTTCGTGCCGTAAGGAGTATAAGGCGGCGTTCTGTGAGCTGGTATATTTCCCGGCAGTGGCGTCCGCCAATATCATCCAGATGCAGACAGCGGCAAGCCTGAACAGCTATTACGCAAGGTGCGGGCTGACGGTGGCAAACCGCTATGCAAAGGAAATCGAGAGTGCAATCAGCAGGGATGCGGAGCTTACGGAGGAGTATCACAAGGCGGCAGGTGGCAAGTGGAATCATATGATGTCGTCCGCGCATATCGGATTTTCTGCCTGGAATGATGAGGGCTGGAAGTACCCGGTAGCGCAGACCGTTTACGGTGTAAAGGGCGCAAGACCGGCAGTCCGCCTGTCTGGCGAGGAAAGGGTGTTCCTGGGCGGAAGTATTACCCTGAAGGCGCCGCGCGCCGGAGCGTCCCTTCTTGTAGAGCTGTTAAACGGCGGCGTGGAGCCGGTGGAATATACGGTGACCGCAGAAGGCGGGTGCAGTACGGACGTGACACAGGGAACCTATGAAATGAACGCATGGCTTACCGTGACCGTTGCAGGCGGGGAGGCAGGCACGGCAGGGACCGTTGTCATTTCGGCTGCCGGACGGCGGTTCGAGCTGAAGGCGGAGCGTGTGGCGCCGGAGCTTGTCAAGCTGAAAAAGGAAAGCTTTATGGAGGAGTACGCAAAGCAGGTACAGGGAACCGGGGACTATGTTGCCTTTGAAGCGGGAGACTTTGTCGAGAGCCGTGGGACGGCTTCGGCAGCGTACCGGGTACTGAAAAATTACGGACGCACGAGGGATTCCGTCAAGGTCTATCCGACGACGGAGAGCTTTACCGAGGAGCAGGCGAAAAAGCATGAAACGCCGGAGCTTACCTATCTGCTTACGGCAGCGGAGGCAGGAGAGTACGGAGCCGTTCTCTATGTGGCACCGTCCAATCCGCTGTATCCGGGCGATAAGCAGCGCCTTGCCCTGACCGTCAATGACGGGGAGACGCAGGTATTTTCCACGCTTCCGGAGCGTTTTTCTGCCGGAAACTGCTGGAATAAGGAATGGAATGACAATGTATTAGACAATATCAGACAGTGTAAGCTGACCGTGACCTTAAAGGAAGGGGAAAACCGTCTGGTCGCAGGTGCGGTAGATGCAGGTGTCATTTTGCAGAAGATTGTAGTTTACCCGCTCGCAAAGCCGTTAAAGACCTCTTATCTGGGACCGTGCGGCGAGTAATAGGGAATAGAGGTGCAGATGCCCTGCAAGCGTTAGCGGAGCATCTGCGCCGCGTATTCCGGCTGGGAATGAATGGACAGCAGGTAATGTAAGGATAACGGGCGTATTTTTGTCCGGGAAGGCAGGCGGGGGACGCAATGAATACCAATAAACTTCTGAGGTTTCGCGACAGCGCGGAGTTTTTTGCCTGCCCTGTCTGTAACGCTGAATTAAGGCTTTGGGAGCACAGCCTGCGCTGTGCCGGAGGACATTGCTATGATATAGCAAAATACGGCTATGTCAATCTTCTTTTACATACGAAACGGGAGAAGAATTACAGTAAGGACAGCTTTTTAAAGCGGAAGCAGATTCTGGAGAACGGTTATTATTCCCATATCCTGAAGGAGCTGCTGGCGGTATTGGAGGATTATGATACCGGCAGCGTCCTTCTGGACGCGGGCTGCGGCGAGGGGTATTATGCTTCGGAGGTCAGTAAGCATACGGCAAAGACAATACTGGCATTTGATATCGTAAAGGATTCTGTCCAGCTTGCGGCACAGAGGGATTCCGGCAATCTGGTCCGGTGGTTTGTCGGGGACCTCGCGAAAATCCCGCTCCGGAGGCAGTGCGTTGACAGTATCCTGAATATTTTTTCCCCTGCCAATTACGCGGAGTTTGACAGGGTATTGAAGCCGGGCGGGTATCTCATCAAGGTAATTCCGGGGGAGAACCATGTAAAGGAGCTCCGTGCAGCGGCAAAGGACGCCCTGGTGAATAAGGAGTATTCCAATGAGCAGATTGCCGGTTATTTTGAGCAGCACTACCCCCTTCTTGAGAAGCGGAAATGCTCTGCAACGTATCAGATGCCGCAAGAGCATCTGGAGGCGTTTGTGGAGATGACGCCGTTACTGTTCCATGTGGATAAGGAGCATATCGACCGGGAGCAGATAAAGGAAGTAACGGTTGAGGCTGAGATTCTTTTAGGGAGGCGGTAAGGAATTGAAAGAGGATGGCGAAACGAGGGAACTCCTTCTGGAAAAGGCAAAGAAGGAGTTTCTCGAAAAGGGATATATGAAGTCCTCCCTGCGCAGAATCTGTTCGGAGGCAGGCGTTACCACCGGCGCGTTGTATTTCTTTTTTAAGGATAAGGAGGATTTATTCGGCGCGCTTGTAGACGGCTTCATAGCGCAGCTTTCCGGACTGCTCAACCAGCATTTTGAAGAGGAAAACGCGCTTCTTTCGCAGCAGTCGGAGTATGCGCATTCCGAGGGCGACCATGATCGTTTTGCAGAGCTTCTGGTGCGCCATCTGTATGACAATTATGATGCCGTTATCCTGCTTGTAAAAAAATCGCAGGGCTCCCGCTATGAGAATTTTCCCGACAGGATTACGGAGCTTCTTGAAAAAAGATATCTTTTCTTTATGGCGGAATATGCGCAGGGACACGGTCTGCCTGTTCCGGAAGCCTTTTTTGTCCATTTTATCGTCCATACGGCGGTGGATTCGATGGTGCAGCTTTTGTTAAATGAAAAGGACGTCGAAAGGGCGGTTGCAATCCAGAAAAGGCTGCTGGAGTTTGTTGTGGCAGGGAGCGTCAGGCTGATACTTTCAAGGGAACAGCCGCCCGGCTAGAGAACCCGGGCGGGAGGCTGCTGCCTGCCGTGGCAGCGGCTCCGGTAGAGGTCTTATTTTTTTAAGCTCAACATAACAGTGTTATGTAAAACTGATTTTCTATTATTTCACGAGGAGGTAGTAGTATGTATCTGGAAATTAACGATTTGAAAAAGAGCTATGGGAAGGATAGCAGCTATGTCGAGGTGCTCCGGGGCGTTTCGGCTTCGGTCGGGAGAGGGCAGATGTGCGCTATCCAGGGCGCCAGCGGCAGCGGGAAGTCCACGCTGCTAAACTGTATCGGCGGTCTTGAAACGATAGACGCGGGTTCGGTTAAGGTAGACGGCAGGGAGATATCCGGATTAAAGCCGAAGGAGCTGTCCGAATACCGGCGGGACAATCTGGGCTTTGTCTTTCAGTTTTATAATCTTGTGCCGAATCTTACCGTGCAGGAAAATATAGAGGTCTGCCAGTATATTTCGCAGACGCCGGCAGATATCGGCGAGCTGATAGAGCTGCTTGGTCTTTCCGGACACCGGAATAAATTTCCTTCCCAGCTTTCCGGAGGACAGCAGCAGCGCTGCGCCATTGCAAGGGCGCTTGCAAAGAATCCAAGACTGCTGTTATGCGACGAGCCGACCGGGGCACTCGACTCCAAAACCTCACGGGATATTCTGGTTTTACTGGAAAAAATCAATGAGCGGTACGGGACGACGATGCTTATTGTCACACATAACAACGCCATAAAAAATATGATGCATAAGGTGCTGGTTGTCAAGGACGGTCTTATCATAAGCGACTATGAAAATGAAATCCGCATACCCGCCGCAGAACTGGAGGAGCTGTAATGAAGAGACTATTTCATAAAAGGATAATCCGCGAGCTTTGCTGTAACCTCTGGCGTTATCTTGCCCTGTTTCTGATGATAGCGCTTGGAATGTATATTATAATTTCAGTAGTGGGCGCGGCAGAAACCATTATCACCGGAACGGAGCGGGCAGCGCGGCAGACGATGCCGGAGGACGGCCAGTTTACTACATTTCTTCCGCTCACGGAGGAACAGGAGGCTGCGATAGCAGACAGCGGGGTTATTCTGGAAAGAAGCTTTTACTTTGATATTAAAATGGCGGACGGCTCACTCCTGCGCGCCTACAGGCTGCGCCAAAGGACGGACCTTGCTTTAGTTGACACCGGACGGCTGCCTGTGCAGGGGAATGAGGTTTTCTTGGAAAAGCGTTACTGCGCCGAGCATAAGCTTTCCGTTGGAAGCCGTGTGGAAATCGGGAGCTGCGTAGTTACGGTCACAGGCATCGGCAGCGTTCCCGACTATGACCTGCCTGTCGCAAAATTCTCCGATCCCGCTGCCAACAGCTTTCTTTTCGGCATTGCCTTTTTTCCGGATGAGCAGTATGAACTACTGGCGGGTGACGGTTACAGCGTGGAATACTGCTATACCTACCGTCTGGATGGCAGCCTTTCCCATGACGGACTAAAGGAGCTTATCCGGGGCTTTGATTTTGAACCGGACAATGCCCTGGTTTCTTTTGTCAGGGCGGAGGATAATTGCAGGCTCAGGGCAGCGGCAGGGGATATGCGTATGAACAAAAGTGTGGGACTGTTGGCAGGCATCATTGTGATGGTGCTGTTCGCGTATGTGATTTCTGTTTTTGTCATTCACCGGCTGCAGCGTGAGGCAGCGGTAATTGGTACGCTTTACGCCCTGGGCGTAAGGCGGAGGGAGATTCTTGGCCAGTATATCGCGCTGCCTGTAATGGTCAGCCTTTTGGGTAGTCTTTCCGGCGCCATGTTTGGCTTCGGGCGGTTCGGGCTTCCTTTCCAGATGGCAGCTACCTACGGCTATTTTTCTGTCCCGGAGTTTGAGCCGGTGTATCCGCTGTACCTGATTCTGTATGCCGTCGTAATGCCGCCCGTCGTCTCGGCTGCCGTGAATTTTTTTGTAATAAACAGAAAGCTTTCCGGAACGGCACTTTCCCTTATGAGAAATGCACAGAGGTCCGGCGGGGGCGGACCGGCCTTGAAAAAAGCCGGATTTCTCCGCCGCTTCCAGATAAGACAGATGTACCGTGAGATGCGGGCAGGTATCACGGTCATTGCCGGGATGCTGATTGCGCTCCTGATTTTTATGATGGGACTGGACTGCGCCGTGCTGTGCCGGAATGTCGAAACCGACAGCGCGGAAACAACAAGGTTTGAATTTATGTATCTGTTGAAAGAGCCTCCGGAAAGCGTACCGGAAAACGCGGAGGCGTGTTATGTGGAGCTGCTCTCCAAAGTCTATCACGGCTATACGATGGACGTGAGCGTCATAGGAATCGGAAGCGCTAATCCGTATTACGGCGCCGTGCCGGAACAGGGGAAGGGTAAGGTAGTGGCAGGCGCTTCCGTGGCACAAAAGTATGGTCTGGAAAAGGGCAGCAGGCTTATCCTGACCAGCCGTGAAAGCGATACGGACTATGTCTTTACCGTCACGGAGATTGCCGACTATGCCGCAGGACTTGCGGTGTTTATGGAGATTGACAGCATGCGTGAGCTGTTCGGCAGAAGCGACGGCTATTACAATATGCTTTTGTCCGACACTGCCCTTACGCTTGATGGCAGGCGGGTAAACGCGGTAACGACGAAGGAGGATATCGTGCGCTCCTCGGCAGTGTTTATTGAGCTGATGCGGCCGATGGTGCTTATGCTGACAGTCGCTTCGGTTATCGTGTTCCTTGCGGTTATGCTTCTTATGCTGAATGTGATGATAGAGCGCGCTTCCTTCGGGATATCCCTGATAAAGATTTTCGGCTACCGTACCGGGGAGATAAAAAAGCTTTACCTTGGCGGGATTACGATAACGGTATTCCTTGGGGCGGTTATTGCCATACCCGTTTCAAAGCTCGCGATAGACCGGCTGTTCCCGTGGCTTATCGCGAATACCTCCTGCGGGATGAACCTGGAATTTCCGCCGTATCTTTATGCGGTTGTCTTTCTCGGGGTAATGGCAGGCTGCTTTGCGGTAAACAGAATACTGACCTGTAAGCTGGAACGGATTTCTCCTGCGGAGGTTCTGAAAAACAGGGAGTGAGGGCATTTTCAAGCCGGGGCAGGGAGCCGCCACGCCCGGAGCTGCCGCGCATTTCTATTTTGCAACAGCCCCCTAATAATCGTGAGTTTCCGCATTTTTTAGCGACTTGGGAAGTCCCGGTGGCGGTACGGTAAGCTGCTTTTGCATTTGTCCGAAGGACCGCGGTTTTTAGCGCAACCGGAATCGCCTCTTAGAGCCGGTTAGGCGCGAGGACGCCACCGAGCGGCTTAACGGCTCTTAGAGGAAGTCCGGCGGAGCGTTTGCGCTTGCAAAATCAGCTTACCGTACTGTCGCCGGGACACAAAGGCATATGCAAAATGCGGAAACTCAAGCCTAATAATGTATTGATTTGTGAGGCAAATCTGCTATACTGAATGTAATGAATTATTTATGGGGGTATCGTTTTATGGTTAAAACAAATACGCCGGTTCAAATTGGAAGTCATACAGTAAAAAACAGAATTACTTTTGCGCCGACGGTTAAGTTTGATTTTACCGATGAGTCCGGCATGGCGAATGAAAAGCTGATTGCCCATTATGCAGAACGTGCAAAGGGCGGCTGTGGCTTGATTTGCGTGGAGGCTACGGCAGTTACGCCGGGCGGAAGATTCGGAAAGAATCATATGGGACTTTGGTGTGACGAGCAGATTGCGGGACATAAAGAAATTACGGCAGGATGCCATGCGTACGGCGCAGTTGTGATTATTCAGTTAAATCATACAGGCTATACCTCTAATCCGGAGTGCGGTCCTGCCATCGGTTCGTCTGCGGTGACAAGACAGGGCTTCCGTGGCGAATATACCACGGTGGAAATGAGCCTTGGTGACGTTCATGCCATGCAGCAGTCCTTTGTTGATGCGGCGGTACGGGCAAAGAAGGCGGGCTATGACGGTGTACAGCTTCACGGCTGTCACGGCTATCTGATTAACCAGTTTATGGCCCCTTCCGCTAATTTCAGAACGGATGCTTACGGTGGTCCGGCAGAAAACAGAGCCAGATTTTGCAGTGAAATAATTGCAAAGATCAGAGAGCTTTGCGGACCGGAATTTTTGATTTCCGTGCGTACCTCCGGCTGTGACAGTACGTTGGAGGATGCCATTGCGGTGGCAGAGGAGTATGTAAAGGCGGGCTGTGAGTATTTGCAGATATCCTCCGGTATGTCCTCCCTGGCGGCTGTGGCACCGTTTTTTGATCCGAAGGTTACGGATATTCAGAGTCTCGGAGCATATTTTAAGGCTCATTTTAACGGAAGGGTTCCGGTGTCCTGTGTGGGCGGTCTGACGGAGCCGGAGCAGATTCATTATCTGATTGAGCAGGAATATGTGGATACGGTAGATGTGGCAAAGGCGATTTTGGCGGATCCGGGATTTGCAAATGCGGTAATTGAAGGAACACCGTACACCAGGTGCTACGGTTGCCGGGTCTGCCAGTACGGTCCGTTTACGGCGCATCAATGTCCGGCAGAGGCAAAAAGGCTGCGCGGTTAGTGGAATTAAGGCGGTGGAGTGGTTGGTCCCGGGGATTCCCTGCCTTATAAGGAGAGATTGTGCTATGAGAAAAATTCTGATTGTTGAGGACGATGATGCTATCCGCACAGGGTTATGCCGCTCTCTTTCTTCGGATACGCTGGATACGGCTGGCGTGGAAAATCTTATGTCTGCCAGGCAGCGCCTGGATGCGGAACGGTATGATCTGCTGCTGCTTGACTGCAATCTGCCGGACGGGAACGGTATTGACTTCTGCCGTGAACTGATGAAAAGAGTGACGATGCCCGTGATTTTCCTTACAGTGTGCGATTCAGAGGTTGACGAGGTGGCGGCGTTTCGTGCCGGAGCCTGCGACTATGTGAAAAAGCCGTTTTCCCTGATGGTACTTAAGGAGCGTATCTCTGCTTTACTGGAGCGCGCGGAATGGCGAAGCGATTTGTACGTCGACCGGCGGTACCGGTTTGATTTCCCGTCCCTGGAGTTCTTTGTAGACGGTACGAGGGTGTATCTCGGCTCTACGGAATATAAGCTGCTCGCGGCGCTTGTGAAAAATGCGGGCAAAGTGCTCTCGCGCGCGGCGCTGACAGACGCTCTCTGGGAGGGCGGGGAGGAGCTGAATGAAAACGCATTGTCTGTTGCAGTCAGCCGTCTGCGCGGGCGGTTGGGTGAAAAGAGCATAAGTACGATTTACGGGTTCGGATATATGTGGGTAGGTGACAGGGAATGATCTTGGTTTTTGCTGTGATATGGCTCTTTCTGACAACGGCATTCTGCCTTGTGAACAGCCTTTATGTAGGCAATATCCGGACGACGGTCTGTTATGCGGTGCTGACAGGCATTCTCGCCGTGTGCTTTGTGCTGTATGAGAGAATACGGAGACGGAGACTGCTGGACGATATACGGAGGGCAATTGAGGACGGAGAGGATTTTGCAGTTGAGGAGAGCGAAATTGCGCCGATTGCCCGGCAGCTCAGACGGAAGCGGGAGGAGGAGGAAACGCGGGACAGGCGTGTAACGGAGAGCTACCGGAATCTTGCCGCGTTGGTTTCTGATATTGCGCACCAATGTAAGACACCGTTGACGGCTGCCGCGATGTACGTCGAAATGCTGCCGGCGTCTGCGGAAGCTGAGGTCATAGGGGAACAGACGGAGAAGCTGCAGTTTCTTCTTGACGCGTTGGTAAAGCTTTCCCGGTGTGAGGGCGGGTTGATTGAGGAGAATGTGCACCCGGTGGTTGAATCGGTGGAGACGCTGACTGCACAAGCGCTGTCCGCCGTGGTACCCGCGGCGGAGAGGAAAAGCATTGTGTTTTCCGTGGAAATCCCCGGGGGACTGACCGCTTTGTTTGATTTGCGTTGGACTGCCGAGGCGGTGGGAACAATTCTTGATAACGGCGTAAAGTACGCGCCGGAGAACTCAAAAATCACGGTTGCGGCGCAGCGATATGAGACATATGTCCGGCTGGATATTCTGGACGAGGGTCCCGGTATCCCGGAGGAAGAACTGCCGGAAATCTGGAAACGCTTTTACCGTGGAAAGGCAAATAGGAATGTTTCCGGCGTTGGAATCGGTCTCGCGCTTTGCCGCATGATCGTGCAGGCACAAGGAGGACGGGTACTCTGCCAGAACCGCGAGGGAGCGGGGTGCAGGTTCAGTATTTTCCTGCCCGCGGTATAAGGACATTTCAAAACTGAAAGATTTCGTTACGGTTCAGAAAGATTCGTTTGCTATAATATGTTACAAGGATAAGAAGATGTTGGGGGCAAAAGGGTGCTTTGCACCAACCAAGCACAATATGTGATGTTGCAAGCACGCTTGTAAACACCACATATTGTGCTCGGTTCTGCCCCGAAGGGGCTTTTGCCCCCAACATCATAAGAAAGGAGTATCAATCATGCTCATACAGGCGAATCAACTGACAAAGGTGTACGGAAATGGAGAAAATGCGCTGTGCGCACTGGATGGGGTAACCCTGTCCGTGGAACGCGGCGCATTTGTTTCTGTAGTTGGTTCCAGCGGCAGCGGCAAGAGTACGCTGCTGCATCTGCTGGGCGGCATTGATTGGCCGACCGGGGGAACCGTGACAATCGACGGAACGGATCTTTATTCCCTGGCGCCTGACCCGCTCACGGTTTTCCGGCGCCGCTATATCGGGTTTGTATTCCAAAGCTATAACCTGATTCCCGGGCTGAACATCTGGGAAAACATCACGCTTCCCCTGGGACTTGACAAGCTGAAGGCCGACCGCGGGGAGATAGAACATCTTCTTTCAGAGCTGGGTATTTATGAAAAGCGGTATTCCATGCCCTCGCAGCTCTCCGGCGGTCAGCAGCAGCGCGTCGCTATCGCGCGGGCGCTCGCCACAAAGCCGCATATCATTCTTGCGGATGAACCAACCGGGAATCTTGACAGCAAGACGAGCCTGGAGGTCATGCTCCTTTTGGAGAAGCTCAACCGCGAGTTTTCTCAAACGATTATTATGATTACCCACAATGAGGAGCTGGCTCAGATGACTTCGCGGCGAATCCGCATTGAAGACGGACATATTGTGTCCGACAGCAGGGAGGGTTGACTATGATTTTCAGGCTTGCACGTTTACAGATACGGTCCCACTGGCTTCGCACAACGCTTGTTGCGGTGGCGGCGGTGCTCGCTTCCATCCTGTATATGACGGTAATCAGCATCACCTACTGTATTTTGGATTCCACGCAGCTCTCACGGATGCTGGCGGCGGGCTCGGATTTTCATGCGTCTGTTTCGGACACGGGCTATTCCATCTCCGGGGAGGCGCTGCGCCGTGAAATCCAAAGCGCGCCCGAGGTTTCGGAGGCATTTCTTTTAGGGGCGGCTGGCGGGTTTTCCACGGACACGGTGCATACGGACGGTGGGAATCA
This sequence comes from uncultured Lachnospiraceae bacterium, assembly GCA_910579465.1. Lineage (GTDB taxonomy): Bacteria > Bacillota > Clostridia > Lachnospirales > Lachnospiraceae > SIG307. The sequence continues at coordinate 144,637 of CAJTUB010000004.1, forward strand.
GGAAATGAAGCTTATTTTTTCAGACAGTGAAAAAAGCCTTCCGCACTTGTTTATGACACTCACGGAGGGTCAGTTCCCAAAATCCAAGGATGAAATCATTCTGTATGAGGGAGCGTTTTCTGACATCTCTGTCGGAGATCACGTTCGGTTCACCTATTACTCTCCGGATGGCGAAGCAAGGGAAGGTGTCTATACGGTATCCGGTTTTTATGACTGTGAGGCGGACAGACCGGTACACGCGGTCGCGCCGTACGATGAAAATACCGTGCAGGAGCTTGGGATTGCCGTTGAAGTGATGCTCCGGTTTCACAGTGGTTTCGGAATTGACAGACGGCTGGAAGCCGTGACAAAACGTCTCGGAGAGTGGGAGCTTCCGGACATGGACAGGGATTCACAGATTAACTACGCGTATGCTGCCGCCGACCTCGGCGAGATTCTCCGGCCGGGTAACGTTCTGTTGATTCTATGTGTTGTTGCAGTAGTTTTCTTTGCCGCGTTTTTGCTGATTTATAATATTTTCTCTATTTCACTGGCGCAGGATATGCGCACCTTCGGGCTGTTGCGGGTAATCGGCACGACGCACCGGCAGATGAGGAGGCTGACCTGTGAGCAGATCATTCTCATCGGGTGCGCAGCGCTTCCGACGGGGCTTTTGCTCGGATATTTTATCGGTTTCAGGCTGCTTTCTCCTGTTTTTATGAGCCTGAGCGGGGAAAACCTGCCCTATCGGTTCAGCCCGTGGATTGTGTTGATAAGCGCCGGGTTGACAGCGTTTACCCTGTTCTTCTCGGCACTACGTCCGCTAAAGCGAATCAAAAAGATGACGCCGGTGCAGTCGGTGTCCGCAGGACCGGAGGAGGATGGTAATAAAAAAGACAGGCGCAGGGAAAGCCACGCCTCCCCGCGCAGTCTGGCGCTCGCAGGTATCCGCAGAAGCCGTGGCCGTATGCTGATTACATCCCTTTCCGCGATGCTCTCCGTCCTGCTCTTCGTGATTGTCGGAGGTCTTGTGGACGGCTTTGTCGGGAGCACATTTGACAGGCTTGGAAGATTTGACATTGATCTCTCGTTAAATTGTCAGCTGGAAAGCTATGATACCATAAGCACGACTCCGCCATCGTTTGAAGGCACCTCTTTCCGTGCGGCGGTAGAACCTGATGTCATTGAAACGCTTGCGTCGTCTGACGCTGTGAAAGAGATGCATTTTCTGCGTTTTGAGCGTATCCGTGCAAAAATCCCGCCGTTGCTCGAGGAAAAAATTCGTGCGTATCTGGCACAGCAGAAAAATGAATTTTTATGGCAGAAGTATTGTGACATCCTTGACAGCGGCCTGATAAGCGCTGTTGTCCTCGGGATTCCCGACAAGCTTTATCCGTATATTGTTGTGGCTGAGGATGCCGGGGAAGCTATTTACTACAATGGAGAGGAGTTGTACGATGGCCGCCATGTTTTGTACGTTGATATAGCTGACTATGGACAGTCTTTGGGTTCTATGGATTTTTTGACCGGAGACGTGCTGTCCTCGGATGCTTTGGAGATGGATTATGAGGTGGTAGGAGCGGAACTGCCGTACGGCTTACACACGGCACTGGGCAAGCTATGTTCGTATCAGTATATCAGTTCCGGGGAGGCCCTGTTTCTGCTTCCTGTCAGCGTCTTTGAAAGAGAATTTCCTGACGCATCAGTGTTTACCGTTCTCGCTAACGCAAAAGAGGGTAAGGAGAAAACGCTTCAGGAAGAGGTACGGGAATGCACCGACGGAAGAGGCATGGAACTTAACGGTGTATCATACTCCTACCGTACAGCCGGGAAATTGAGCGAGCTTGCGAACCTGCGGGTACGGCTGGCGGCGATTCGTCTTACCGGGTACAGCCTTTGCGGACTCATATTTCTGATTGGTCTTTTGAACATGGTAAACTGCGCGCTGACTTCAATGGTGCTGAGGCGGCGGGAATTTGCTATGCTGGAAACGGTCGGCATGACCCGCGCCCAGCTTCGCAGGATGCTGTTATATGAGAACAGTGTAGGCGGTGTGTTCGGGCTTGCTTCTTTCGTTGCCGGTTCCGTTTTGTCCAATATAATGCTGACACAGACGTTCGGCGTGGAGATTGCCCTGATTTCACTTCCGGCGATAGGAATCTTACTCCTTCTGTTCGTTGCCGGCGGCGGGACTGCGGAGCTTTCCTACCGGATGCTGACTAAAACGTCGCTGACCGAGCGGATAAGGCCTGGGGAGTGAAATGGTTGAAGCGGCAAATCCCGCTGCCTGCGTTGGGAGCGCTTTGAAAAAATTCTCCGGCAACACAAACGGTTTTCGATAAAATCCATTGACACGAACATATGTTTTCTGGTAAAATAATATTGATAAAAGATATGATTGCGGGTAGTGGTAAAAAGGAGTTGGGTCATGATGGAGAATAAGCCGGTGAACATTGGTCAAAATAACATTATGAATAATTTTGTTAAAACAGACGATATTTTAAAAGATATGCGTGGGATTATAGAAACCTCACAAAAAGCGGCATATCAGGCGGTAAATACTACTCTTGTGCAGAGAAACTGGCTGATTGGATACCGGATTGCCAGTGAAGAAATGCAGGGCGAAGAACGGGCAAAATATGGGGCGGAAATCATAAAAAAACTTTCTAGGGCATTGTCCGCAGAGTATGGAAAAGGATTTACAAAATCCAATTTGTATAGTTTCTATTCATTCTATAAGACTTATCCTGAGATTTTCCAGACAGTGTCTGGAAAATCCCAGGGGTTGTTGTCATGGTCTCATTATGCAGTATTATTGCAGGTAAATGACGAAAAAGCCCGTGATTGGTATGAAAAAGAGGCTGCTGAGCAGACTTGGAGTGTCAGGACCTTACAGCGCAACATTTCTTCACAATACTATTACCGTATGCTGCAGACGCAAAAGAAAGATTTTGTAAAGCAGGAAATGCAAGAACTTACGGCGTCGTATCAAACTGACAAGCTGGAGTTTATAAAGAGTCCGGTAATTGCCGAATTTTTGGGGCTTGCTTCCAATACTGATTTTACAGAGAGTGATTTTGAGAAAAGTATTCTTTCCAATTTGCAGAAGTTTCTGATGGAACTCGGGAAGGGCTATGCTTTTGTAGCAAGACAGCAGCATGTTCATACGGAAAAGCAGGATTATTTTATAGACCTTGTATTTTACAATTATATTCTGAAATGCTTTGTCCTGATAGATTTGAAAACACAGAAGATTACACATCAGGATGTGGGGCAGATGGATATGTATATCCGTATGTATGATGAGTTAAACCGCAGCGAGGGAGATAATCCCACGATTGGAATCGTGCTTTGTGCGGACACGGATGAAGATATAGCAAGGTATTCCGTGCTTCACGGGAATGAGCAGTTGTTTGCATCCAAGTATAAGCTTTATCTACCGACGGAGGAGGAATTAAGAGCGGAAATTGAAACGCAGAAGGCGATGTTTTACCTGCAGCAAAACGAAGGAAAAGACATGGATGGAAAATAAATAGAAGTTTATATGCTTTCGATAGTCAGGAAAGAACAGCATATATAAAAAAACAGGGTAGCCATGCAGGACTCTCCTGTTTTATTTTTATCAACAAGTTATTTGACTGTTTTGACACCTGTACAGAAACCTAATGCCTTCTATGTGGAAAGAGCATCCGCCATGTTGTAAATGCCAGAACAGGAAGTGTAAGGAGGTCGACAATACCAAGGACTCTTATTGTCATGTCGGAAAGCTCGATACCAATGAGGCGGGAGCCGAACAGTATCACTGTCGTAATCCCTATGATAAGCAGGCTGAGCGAACGTAATAGAAGGAGTTTCTTTGATTCCATAGGCATACCTCCGTCAAATCCTGAATTTTACCTACACTTCATTATCTATGTTATCACATTTCAAAAGAAAAGTCTAGTATTTTTTTTGTTTTATGGTATTATGAAAAAGCGCACAAAAGAAGTGCAGCAGCTATCATAAGTACCGGCGGTTAATACCGGCCGTATGCAGCGCGGGATGCGTCTGCAAGACGGATGCGGTTAATTGTCGGAAGAAGGAGGACATCAGAATGGAAAAAGACACGGAACGGTTACGGGAAGAAGCGCATCTGAAGGAATGTGTGAAGGTAATCCGGGAGAATATTGCGGTATACGAAAAAGACGTTGCCGTAATGGGAGAAGAGATTCAGGATATGTACAAGCGTTACCATGATGACGACCCGGAGATTTTTACCCAGCTATCCAACACAATTACGATGCATGACAACATGCGGCAGGCGCTTTCCAAAAATCTGCGGGCGTTAAAGAAGGCATATTTTGGCAGAATTGATATCAAAGAGCCCGGTCGGGACGAGGAAACGTTTTATATCGGAAAAGGCGGTGTGATGAAGGACGGGACGACGATTGTTGTCATCGACTGGCGTGCCCCGATTGCAAATGTCTATTATGAAAACGGCCTCGGCATGTGTTCGTATGTGGCGCCGGAAAAGAAAGAAATTACAATCGAGCTGCAGAAAAAGCGTACCTATGAAGTCTGTGAAGACAAGCTGATAGAGTATTACGATTCCGAGGTCGTGGCAAACGATGAACTCCTGACGAAATATCTTGCGAAAAACAAGGAAGCAGTGCTCGGAGAAATTATTGCAACGATTCAAAAGGAACAGAATGAGATTATACGGAAGTCCCCGTACCGGAATCTTATCGTGCAGGGTGTGGCGGGCAGCGGAAAGACGACCGTGGCAATGCACCGCATTTCCTATATTCTATATAATTACGGAAAGGATTTCCGGCCGGAGGATTTTTACATTATCGGCAGCAACCGGATTCTGCTAAATTATATTACCGGCGTACTGCCGGAGTTAGATGTGCGCGGCGTGCGGCAGATGACGATGGAGCAGCTTTTTGTACGGCTTTTGTATGAGGACTGGAAGGAGAAAAAATATAAGATAGTCCCGTGCGGGCAGAAGGATTTTTATAAGGGAACGTCCGGGTGGTTCCGCGCACTGGAAGCATTCTGCCTGCGGCTGGAGGAGAATGTCATCCCGCATAACGATATTTTATTTGAGGACGAGTGCCTGTACAGTGCGGAGCAGGTGCGGCAGTACCGGATGGAAAATCCGGCACTTTCCATCCAGTCTAAAATCAATGCGCTCAATGCAAAGGTGCTGACGCGTTTAAAGAATCTGATTACCGGCAGGGACCTGACCTATATGCCGGAGGAAAAAAGGAAGCTGATTCAGGATTACAGCTGGCGGTTTGGCGGGAAGAAATGGAGGCAGCCGATTTACGAGCTGTATGAGCTGTTTTTGCAGGAGCAGGGCGGGGTGCCGCCTGCAAAGCCGCGGAAGGAGCTTGATGTGTATGACCTCGCGGCACTTGCCTACCTGTATAAGCGTGTCAAGGAGACGGACCCGATTCGTGAGGCACACCATATCGTCATTGATGAAGCACAGGATTTCGGTATGATGGTATATCATGTGTTACATTTTTGCATTCCGCGCTGCACCTATACGGTCATGGGCGATGTGTCGCAGAACATCCACTTCGGCTTCGGGCTGAATGACTGGGAGGAGCTGCGGCAGACGCTTCTGACGGACGAGCTGGACAGCTTCCGGGTGCTGTCAAAGAGCTACCGGAATACGGTGGAGATTTCGGAGTTTGCACAGGGCATCTTAGCCAAAGGCTCCTTCCGCGGCTATACGATTGAGCCGATTATCCGGCATGGAAGCCCGGTTTCGGTAAGGCAGTGCCAGGGAGAGAGGGAGCTTTTGGCGGAGGCAGAGTATATCCTGAACGGCTGGCGGGAGGACGGGTATGATACGATAGCGGTTGTCTGCCGGAACGAGGCGGAGGCGGCACAGACGGCAAAGAAGCTGGCAGTACGGCTTCCAATTGAGGGAGGCGACCTTGAAACGGCGGAATTTAAAAGCGGTATTATGGTATTTCCGGTGAATTATACAAAGGGATTGGAGTTTGATGCGGTACTGCTTTATAATCCGACCGAAGCGGACTATCCGTCGGACGACGGGCATGCAAAGCTTCTCTATGTTGCGGCAACCAGAGCGCTCCACGAGTTGGCGGTGCTGCATATGGGAGATTTAAGCGGGCTGCTCCGGTAACGCCGGTATGCCTGCTGTGAAAAGCTTATCAGTTATCATAAAAGGACGAAGAATGAAACGACAGAATGGAGGGATTCCGGAATGGTGCATATGGAAACGTATACGGCAAGGCTTCTGGAGCTTTTGAGGGACAGGTTTGGCAAAAGACTTGTCTACCTTGGCTTACAGGGCAGCTATCTCAGAAATGAAGCGAAGGAGAGCAGCGATATTGATATTATGGCGGTCATCGATGGCATAACGGTGGAGGATTTAAAGCGATACAGGGAGACGCTGGTTGACGTCGGGGATTACGAAAAAGCCTGCGGCTTTCTCTGCGGGAGGGAGGAGCTGGCAGCCTGGAACCCCTTGGAGGTCTGCCATTTGCTCCATACGACAAAGGATTTGTACGGAACCCTGTCGGAATATCTCCCGGAATATACGGCGGAAGATGAAAAGAACTTTGTTAAGGTCAGCATAGGGAACTTTTACCATGAGCTTTGCCACCGGTATCTGTATGCGGACTGTGAAAAAAATATTGCAAGGCTGCCTGCAGCCTGCAAGCAGGTATTTTACATCCTTCAAAATTTATATTTTATTAAAACAGGAGTATTCTATAATTCTAAGGCAGAGCTGCTTTGCCGTCTGGAGGGGCAGGACAGGGAAGTATTTGCCCTGTCGCAGAGGCTGCAGGAGGATACGGAATTTGAATTTGATGCCGCATTATCCCTGCTGCTGACATGGTGCCGGGATACGCTTGGGAAATTATAAGGAAGCTCCGGGGCTGCGCTTTGTGCGGCAGCCCCGGCTTTAAAAATCCTTTTTAAAGGGTAAGCTGGGCGGCTTCCGCGTGCAGAAGCCCTGTCAGCTGTGCAAGCGGCATGCTTCCGAGGTCGCCCTCGTCTCTTTTACGAACCGAGACAGACCCGTTTTCCGCTTCCTTTTCTCCGAAGATAAGAAGATAAGGAACTCTTTCCGCTCTGGCTTCCCGTATTTTGTAGCCGATTTTTTCCGCCCTTGCATCCAGCTCGCAGCGGAAGCCCTCCTGTTTCAGTGCTTCTTCTACGGACTTTGCGTAATCGGTAAATTTGTCCGAAATCGGCAAAAGCTTTACCTGTACCGGGGAGAGCCACAGCGGGAATTTCCCGGCAAAATGCTCGATTAAGATTCCGATAAAGCGTTCTATGGAGCCGAAGATAACCCGGTGTATCATAATCGGACGGTGCTTTTTTCCGTCCGGCCCGGTATATTCCGCTTCAAACCGCTGCGGCAGCTGGAAGTCCAGCTGGATGGTCCCGCACTGCCAGGTTCTCCCGAGGGAGTCCTCTAAGTGGAAGTCAATCTTCGGACCGTAGAAGGCGCCGTCGCCTTCATTGATGACATAAGGGAGTGCAAGGTCTTCCAGGGCGCTTTTCAAGCCGTTGGTAGCAAGCTCCCAGTCCTGTTCGCTTCCGATGGAGTTTTCCGGCCGGGTAGAAAGCTCTACATGATACTGGAAGCCGAAGGCAGAGTAGAGTTCATCAATCAGGCGTATCACCCCTTTGATTTCCTCCGGGATTTGCTCCGGTGTCATAAAGATATGGGCATCATCCTGGGTAAAGCAGCGGACACGCATCAGACCGTGCAGGGTGCCGGATTTTTCGTGGCGGTGTACCAGTCCCAGTTCCCCGATACGCAGTGGAAACTCGCGGTAGGAGTGTGGCGTTGATTTGTAGACGAGCATGCCGCCCGGACAGTTCATCGGCTTAATCGCGAAGTCTGTTTCGTCAATGACGGTAGTATACATGTTTTCCCTGTAATGCTCCCAGTGTCCGGAGGTTTCCCAAAGCCCGCGGTTTAACATCATCGGCGTGGAAATTTCCAGATAGCCTTCTCTTGTGTGAAGCTTTCTCCAGTAATCAATCAGCAGGTTTTTCAGAATCATCCCTTTCGGAAGGAAAAACGGAAAGCCGGGCCCCTCGTCGGAAAGCATAAACAGCGAAAGCTCCCTGCCTAATTTCCGGTGGTCGCGTTTTTTTGCTTCCTCCAGCTTTACCAGATACTCGTCCAGCATATCCTGACGCGGGAAGGAGATGCCGTAAATCCTGGTCAGCATCGGGTTCTTTTCGTCTCCCCGCCAGTAGGCGCCGGCAGTGGATAAGAGCCGGAGTGCCTTTACCGCGCTCGTATATGCCACATGAGGCCCGGCGCACAGCTCCACGTAGTCGCCCTGCTGATAGAAGCTTAATTCCTCCTCCGCAGGGAGGTCGCGGATAAGCTCTGTTTTGTACGGCTCGCCCTTTTCCTCCATAAGTGCAAGGGCTTTTTCACGGCTTAAGGTATAGTGTTGCAGCTGCAGGTTTTCCCGGACAATTTTTTTCATCTCGGCTTCAATTTCCCCGAAATACTCTGCGGAAAAATCAAAGGAAAATGCAAAGTCATAGTAAAACCCTTCTGCAATGGCGGGACCGATGGCACACAGGGTATCCGGCCAGAGGCGTTTTACTGCCTGTGCCAGAATATGCGCGCTCGTGTGCCAAAATGCTTGCTTCCCTAAAACTTCTTCAAAGCTTACCTCCCCGACGGAACCGTCTTTCTTACGAATCTTCATGTTCATCATCCTTTCTTTTTTGAAATTTTGTTCGGGTAACGGTTGATTAACATAAGAAAAAGCACTCTCAAAGACACAAAATACGTATCTTTAAGGGTGCTGTCTGCACGGTTCCACCTTAATTTTTCACTTCGGATTCCATCAAATCCTAACCTTTAACGCAGGTGTACGGCAACGCTTACTCTGCTTTCGGCGCTGCAGCTCTGGAGTGGTTTTCGCAGGGGACTTTACATAAGCATCTTCCACCGTACAATGCTCTCTCTGGATGCAGTTCCTGTGCTACTCGTTTCCGTTATCGCTTTTTCTCATGCTAATTGCGGTTATTATAGCACGATAGTCCGTGCGTGTCAAGTCCCTGACACAAACGGAGGTATAGCGCGGATAGCCCTGTCCCGTTGGAAAATTTCTTAAAAAAGTGAAAAATTTGTGAGAAGCATTGATTTTAAAAAAATTGTGTGATACACTAACTAATCAGTACATCACGAAAATCCGGATGCAGTAGGGAAGTCCGGAGGTTACTGCGATGTGCTTTTTGTTTAAAGGAGGCATAAGGTATGTTTAGTATGCTTAAAAAGCTGTCAGGCAGTGTCAGGGAGTATAAGAAGGCTTCCATTCTGACGCCGTTTCTGATGATTGGCGAGGTAGTCATGGAGTGTCTGATTCCCTTTGTGATTGCGGAGCTGGTGAACCAGATTAAGGCAGAATGTGAGTTTCCTGTGATCCTGCGCTATGGTCTGGTTCTTCTTGTGATGGCATGTATATCGCTTATGTTCGGAGCGCTGGCAGGCGTGACCGGTTCCAAGGCATCCTGCGGCTTTGCAAAGAATCTGCGGCATGATATGTATTACCGGATCCAGGAGTATTCGTTTGAAAACATCGACCGGTTTTCTGCGTCGTCTCTTGTAACCCGTCTGACAACGGATGTTGCAAACGTGCAGATGGCGTACATGATGTTAATCCGTATTGCAATCCGCAGCCCGCTCATGTTCATTTTTGCGATTATCATGTCTTTTATTATGGGCGGTAAGCTTGCGCTGATGTTTGTTGTCGTTGTGCCGATTCTGGGCTTCGGTCTGGCTGTTGTGGTAAAAAAGGCAATGCCGATGTTCCGACGTGTGTTCCGTAAATATGATAACCTGAACAGCTCGATTCAGGAAAATGTAAAGGGAATGCGCGTAGTGAAGTCCTATGTGCGGGAAGAGTACGAGAAGGAGAAGTTTGAAAGGGCTGCAGAGGATGTATGCAGGGATTTTACAAAGGCAGAGCGTATCGTAGCCTTTAACTCGCCGCTTATGCAGTTCTGTCTGTATATTGATATGATTGCGGTATTGTCCTTCGGCTCGTACCTGATTATTACTTCGCAGGGACTGGCTCTGGATGTGGGGCAGTTTTCCGCAATGCTGACGTATGGCTTTATGATTCTGAGCTCCCTGATGATGCTTTCGATGATTTTTGTTATGCTGACGATGGCAAGCGAATCGGCAGAGCGTATCGTCGAGGTGTTAGAGGAAAGCTCTACGCTTACGAACCCGGAGCAGCCGATTTACGAGGTAGCAGACGGTTCGGTCCGCTTTGAAAACGTCAGCTTTAAGTATTCGCAGAAGGCGGAGCGGTTTGCACTCTCTGACATCAATCTGCAGATTGCGTCGGGAGAAACCATTGGCATCCTGGGCGGCACCGGCTCGTCTAAGACCTCGTTAATCCAGCTGATTTCCCGGTTATATGATGTGACCGAGGGAACGGTTTTTGTCGGCGGCAGGGACGTAAAGGAGTATGACCTCGAAACGCTCCGGAACCAGGTAGCGGTCGTGCTGCAGAAGAACGTGCTGTTTTCCGGCACGATTAAGGAGAACCTCCGCTGGGGAAATCCGGACGCAACCGACGAGGAGATAAAAGAGGCATGCCGTCTGGCACAGGCAGACGAGTTTATCAGCAGCTTCCCGGACGGATACGACACCTACATAGAGCAGGGCGGTGCAAACGTATCCGGAGGACAGAAGCAGCGTCTTTGTATTGCAAGGGCATTGTTAAAGAGGCCGAAGATTCTGATTCTGGACGATTCCACCAGTGCGGTGGATACCCGCACGGATGCGTTAATCCGGAAGGCGTTCCGGGAGTTTATTCCGGAGACGACAAAGATTATTATTGCCCAGCGGCTTTCTTCGGTACAGGATGCCGATAAGATTGTCGTGATGGATAAGGGACGTATTCTGGCGGCAGGCACCCACGAGGAGCTGCTTGCGACCAACGAGATTTACCAAGAGGTATACACTTCGCAGAACAAGGGAGGTGACGACGATGCCGAATAAGGAAACGCAAAACGGCGGGATGCCCGGAAAGATGCCGGGGAAGCGCCCGAGGATGAAAAAGGGGATGCTAAAGCGTCTGATTTCCATGCTGTTCGGATTTTATCCGGTGCGGCTGCCACTTGTCCTGCTGTGTATTGTATTTTCTGCGGTAGTCAGCTCCATTCCGGCGCTCTTTATGCAGAATGTAATTGCGGTGATTGAAAAGTATTACCGTTTTGGCGACTGGGACACGGCGAGCGGGGAGATTATGTCATGGGTGCTCCGGCTGGCGTTCTTTTATGTGCTGTCCCTGATTTCCGCGTTTGTTTATACGCAGATGATGGCAGTGATTACGCAGGGCTTCTTAAAGAAGATGCGCTGCAAGATGTTTGACGGGATGCAGAATCTTCCGGTCAAGTATTTTGACCAGAACAACCACGGCGATATTATGAGCTACTATACCAACGATATTGATACCCTGCGCCAGCTTGTATCCCAGTCAATTCCGCAGCTTCTGATTTCCGGAGTTGTGGTGGTTACAGTGTTTAGCATTATGCTGTATTTCAGCGTATGGATGACGATTCTGGTTGTGCTCGGGGTTGCGGCAATGACCTTTGTGACAAAGAAAATCGGAGGAAATTCCGCGAAGTTCTTTTTGCGCCAGCAGCAGGCAATCGGAAAAACCGAAGGCTTTGTTGAGGAAATGATGAACGGCCAGAAGGTGGTCAAGGTGTTCTGCCATGAGGAAAAAAGCGGGCTGGACTTTGACAAAATCAATGAGACGCTGTACGAGGATTCGAGGAAGGCAAACCAGTACGCCAATATGCTGATGCCGATTCTCAATAACATCGGCAATGTGCTGTATGTGGTGGTGGCGCTTGCAGGAGGGCTGTTCCTTCTGACGGATGCGCCGAACCTGAGCATTTCCGGAATGGCGTTCAGCATTAGTATTGTAGTGCCGTTCTTAAATATGACGAAGCAGTTTTCGGGAAATATCAGCCAGGTTTCCCAGCAGTTAAATTCCGTGATTATGGGTATGGCAGGTGCCGAGCGTATTTTTGACCTGCTAGACCAGGCACCGGAGGTGGACGACGGTTATGTTACGTTAGTAAATGCTGTTGTAGCGCCGGACGGGACGATAACGGAGAGCGAGAAGCGTACCGGTACATGGGCGTGGAAGCATCCGCATCAGGCGGACGGCTCCGTAACGTATACGCTGTTACGCGGCGACGTGCGTCTGAATGAAGTGGATTTCGGCTATGACGAGGATAAGATGGTGCTGCACAATGTCACCGTTTTTGCGGAGCCGGGCCAGAAGGTGGCGTTTGTAGGAGCAACCGGCGCCGGAAAGACGACGATTACGAACCTGATTAACCGCTTTTATGACATTGCCGACGGTAAAATCCGGTATGACGGCATCAACATCAACAAGATTAAGAAAGCCGACCTGCGCCGTTCCCTCGGCATCGTGCTGCAGGATACGAATCTCTTTACCGGCACCGTAATGGACAATATCCGTTACGGTAAGCTGGATGCGACCGATGAGGAGTGCATTGCGGCGGCAAGGCTTGCAGGCGCCGACGACTTTATTACCCGTCTGCCGGAGGGGTATCAGACGATGCTCGCCGGAAACGGTGCGAATCTTTCCCAGGGGCAGCGTCAGCTGCTTGCCATTGCAAGGGCAGCGGTTGCAGACCCGCCGGTTATGATTCTGGACGAGGCGACATCTTCGATTGATACGCGTACGGAGGCAATTGTGCAAAAGGGCATGGATTCCCTGATGGAAGGGCGTACCGTATTTGTCATTGCGCACCGTCTCTCCACGGTAAAGAATTCGGATGTTATCATGGTACTGGACCACGGCTCTATTATCGAGCGCGGAAGCCATGAAAAGCTGATTGAGGAAAAGGGTACTTATTACAGGCTTTATACCGGGGCGTTTGAACTGGAATAGAAGATACGGTCAGGAAAAACCGCAGGAAGAAACAGAATGGAACTACCGCTGTCAGGGCAGGAATTGCCGGGACAGCGGTAGTTTTGGTTTAATCTCCAAGCATGTGGATAAACAGACCGCTGCGGAGCTTCGGTTCGAACCAGGTGGACTTCGGCGGCATCAGGCGCCCGGCGTCCGAAACCGCAAACAGCTCTGAAATAGAGGTCGGATACATTGAAAACGCTACGGTCATATCTTCGGAAACACGGCGTTCCAGCTCTCCGAGGCCCCGGATGCCGCCGATAAAGTCAATGCGCTTATCCGTGCGCGGGTCCCCGATGCCGAGAACCGGAGCAAGCAGATAGTCCTGCAGCAGAGAGACATCCAGGGAGTCTACCGGGTCCGTAATCTGCCGGAGGGAATCCGCGGCAGTCAGCCGGTACCAGGTATGGTCAAGATACATGCCGAAGGTGCCCTTTTCGGAAGGGGAAAAAGCAGTATCACCAAGAGGTTCTGCCGTAAAGTGCTCGGATACGCGGGCAAGAAAGGCTTCCTTTGTCAGACCGTTTAAGTCCCTGACGACACGATAGTAAGGAAGGATTTTCAGTTCATCCTCCGGAAACAGAACGGAAAGGAAAAAGTTGAACTCCTCTGTCCCGTCATAGCCCGGATGTGCGGCACGACGCTTCAGGCCGACCTTGACCGCGGAGGTGGCACGGTGATGCCCGTCGGCAATGTAGATGCTGTCAATTTTGGAAAAAGCATCCGAAACAGCCGCAACGTCAGACGGCTCTGAAATCACGAACACACGATGGGTCACGCCGTCCTCTGCGGTAAAGTCATAAAGCGGCGCGTTCTGTTTTGTTTTTTCCACAATGCTATGTATGGTCTCATTTCTGCGGTAGGCAAGGAAAATCGGACCGGTCTGTGCATTACAGGTATCGACATGGCGGATGCGGTCCTCCTCCTTATCTGCGCGTGTGTTTTCATGCTTTTTAATTACATTGCCCAGATAATCGTCAATCGAGGCGCATGCCGTGATGCCGGTCTGTACCCTTCCGTCCATCGTAAGCTCGTAAATATAGTAGCTGAGGACCGGGTCGGCAAGGAAGGTGCCGTCGGCGATGCGCGCCTGTAAAAGCTCGGCTGCCTTTGCATAGACACAGTCTGCATAAGTATCGGTTTCGTCAGGAAACTGGGTTTCTGCGCGGTCAATGTTTAAGAAAGACAGCGCGTCCTTTGCGGCGGCAGTCTTTGCCTCGCTGCGGTTATAGACATCGTACGGCAGCGCTGCAACACGGTGCGCAAGCGCGGCGTCCGGACGGATACAGAGAAAAGGTTTTATGGTTGCCATGAAAATCGTCCTTTCTGGTAAATTACCATTGTTTTAAAGGGAGTATACCTTTTTTTCGGGAAAAGCGCAAGGGAACGGGAGAAAATCGCTTAAAATTTTTGAAAAAACCAAGTATTTTTTGTAGAAATTTACCGAAAAGGGGTGTATAATAAAAGTCAATAGGAAGGAAGTCCTATATGCGATACAAAGGGGGCATTTGATGGTAGGTTACTTATTGGGCAATTATATGGTAGAAGAAGGGTTTATGACAACAGAGCAGCTGGAGGCTGTCATCTCTGCACAGGAAAGGGTCAGGGTAAAGCTCGGGCTGATTGCCGTTTCGGAAGGAATGCTGACGCTAGACCAGGCGGTTGTGATTAACCGGATGCAGCAGGGAATGGACAAGCGTTTCGGCGATATTGCCGTAGAGAAGGGGTATCTGACAGAGGCGCAGGTGACAAGCCTGTTAAAAATGCAGGGAAATGATTACCTGACGTTTGCACAGACATTGGTCGACGAAGGGATTGTCACAATGCATAAGCTGCAGAACATTTTAAAGGATTACCAGATAGAAAACGGTTTTACGAATACGGAGCTGGAGGCAGTCAAGAGCGGGGACCCGGAGAAGATTATTCCGCTGTTTCTGCCGCATGGGGCGGACGAGTATCAGGAAATCGTTACGATAGCGCTGAAGCTGCTTGTGCGCTGCGTCGACCGTCATGCGTATCCGATGTACGGGAGACTGGCAGATGCAAAAGAGATAAGGGAGCTGAAAATGCCGGTGATGCAGGAGCTGACCGGGGAGGAATACTGGCGGGCAGGCATTGCGGACGGGGAAGGTGGTCTGTGTGCGGTTGCCTCTGCCTTTGCGGGAGAGGAGTACGATGAGGTAAACGAAGACGTACAGGATGCGGCAGGTGAATTTGTCAATTGTGTCAACGGTCTGTTTGCAGCGGCAAAGGGCACGAGAAATGTGGAATTGGAGCTGATGCCGCCGGAATTTTTGGAAAACGGCGCGGCAGAGGGAAGCAGTATTTTGGTTATGCCGTTCGGAATCCGGGGTGCAGCAGTGAACTTTATCGTTACAAATCAGAGAGACGGGAGGTAGGGCGATGGCGACTGTATTGATTGTAGATGATTCCAAGACATCAAGAAGAATACTCGGGGATATTCTCAGAGCGATGGAACTTGAGGTAGTCGGCGAGGCGGTAAACGGCGACGAGGGCTTTCAGAAGTACAAGGAGCTAAGGCCGGACCTTGTGACGATGGATATTACGATGCCGGTGATGTCCGGTCTGGATGCCCTGCTCCTAATTAAGCAGGAAAATCCGGAGGCAAAGGTAGTTATGATTACGGCGGCAGGGCAGAAGGCGAATCTTGTGCGGGCGGTAAAGGCTGGTGCAGAGGAGTTTATCACAAAGCCGCTTGAGGAGAGTGAAATCCGCCGCGTCATCGGCAGGATTCTCTAGGAGATGTAAACAGAAGAAGGCTTTTGAGGGGTTGATACGCGGCGGGCGGCAGCCCCTTTTGTAATGCAGAAAAAGCCTGAAGAAAATCTAGTGGAGTTTTAATGAAAATCTAATGTAACTGTGCGTGTGTTTGTGCTAAAATAAAGTTGTCAACCGGAATTTTCCGGACCGCAAAATTGGATTTGCTAAGGAGGAGCACAAATATGTTTGTTACTGTTTTTGGAAAAGAAATCTATTATGAAATGTATGGTACGGAAGAGAAGGACACTTTGCTCTATCTTCACGGGGGTCCGGGAGCAAGCTGCCTGGATTTTGTCAATCAGGCAAAGGCGTTAAGTGAAAAAATGAAGGTTATCTCATTTGACCAGTTTGGCGTTCTCCGTTCAGATGCCATCGCTGAAAACGAGGATTACAGCATGGAATATCAGGTTGAAATGTTGGAGGAAATGCGGAAATCCTTTGGAATAGAAAAATGGAGCATACTTGGACATTCTTACGGCGGCATGCTTGCAGCTTTATATGCGTCGCTCTGTCCGGATTCCATCCATAAGGTCATTTTGGAGTGCCCGTCCCTGTATTTTGAGGATTCTGCAAGGTCAGTCGCAGAATATTTAAGCGAACATATTCACAGTTTAAATAATAAGCAGGCAAGTGAGCTTTGCGAAAAAATGAAATCGAAGGATTACCAGGGCAATCAGGAGGTGGTATATGATTTGATTTCCCTGCTTGGGTATGTTACCGATATGCAGCTGCGGAATTACCTGCATGGCGTTTCCTTTGAGGAATATCAGCGGAGTATGGACACCACCGGTATTACAAATGAAATGTGGGCAAAAGGAGACCGGCATTTGATGAAGCTGTTAGATGCAAAACCGGAGGGCTCTTCTCAAAAAAGAGTCGTAATGACAGATAACTTTTTGCCGGTCATTCAAAAGATAACCCTTCCGGTACTGCTGATACATGGGAAGTACGACCCTGCCTGCACAAAGTATCAGGCAGAGTATGTGATGAGCCATGTGCAAAATGCAGTGCAGGTTGTTTTTGAGAATAGCGGACACTTCCCAAGAATCGAGGAAGCAGAGAAGTATACGGAGACGGTACTCCGGTTTTGTAAGCAGTGAGTATCAGGAAGACGGGAAAGAATAGTTGAACGGGTATCTTGCATGCAATGATGATGCCATAAAGCAAACCATAAAGCAAACAGCACAGCCGTATGGATTCCACCTCCGATATCTCCAGACGCCTTGCAGTGAGCGAAAGTAAAGTGAAAACAACGTTTTTCAGGGTGCGGAATGAGTGAAAAGAGTATTTGCGGAAGGAGGGTATGAGACATGAAGAAAAGCGAAAAGCCTCAGATGATAACGGACGTTGATGCGGCACTTATTAAAGAGGCAGGCGCGTTTGCGCCGAAAAAGAAAAAATGGAAGGTGTTCCTGCCCGTGGCAGCGTCTGTTCTGTTGATTGCAGGGGCTTTCTCCGGCATGTTTTATTATAACAGTAATAAAGTAAGGCTGGATTCCAATGGAAAAATCGATATTTATTCGATGAAAGGAGCGCAGATTCTGGATGCGGACAAAATGTCGGTGACCGGATGGGCAGCAAATGAAGAACCGACTAATGATCCAGAGGAGTTTGGTGCACATTTAAAAAAGGATATTATACTAGAGGCAAGAAATGCAGTCATGTGTGGAACAGAAGTAATAACTGCGTTAGTGTACGGAACGGCGAAAAATATAAAAGCAGTAACTATGGAAGAAGTTGTCGATAACA
The DNA here is from genome assembly GCA_910579465.1 of uncultured Lachnospiraceae bacterium. GTDB lineage: Bacteria > Bacillota > Clostridia > Lachnospirales > Lachnospiraceae > SIG307. Next base: position 162,117 of record CAJTUB010000004.1, read on the forward strand.
ACAAGCTTGTCTGGAATATCGTTACATTTGACATCGATATTATAGACGATTTACAGACGCTTGGCGGAAGGGAAACGGTTCATGTTGTTTCGGCAAGTCTGTGTGAGAATGGGTATCTGGTAATGGAATTAAATGCCCGGATGAATGAGATGCTAAGTAATCCGGTAGGCGTATTTATGCTAAACGGTACAAACAGGGAGTCCTTGTTTGAGATTAAAAATACCTGGAAAATAAAAGGGAAGGAGTATAAGGTGAGCGATTTAGCCGATTATTTTGTCTACCGGAGGTATGACTGTGACGGAGAGAGCTTTCAATATTATGGTGTTCCTGTGCGATTAGAGGATTTAAGAATAGAGGACGAGAAGTGAGAGGAGGAAAAATATTAAAGAGAGCATGGCATAAGCCCTTCCTGCAGGGTTATGTCATGCTCTTTTTAATCCCGGCTATAAAACCATGCAGGGTTTTAGGCAGGTATTTTGTGTCACACCATCGTCAAATACGGCACAAGCTCCTGTGCAAACTGCATCCAGGTCAGGCGGCTGTCCGCAAAGGCATAGGCGCGGTCTGCAATCTGCTGCATGCCCTCCGGGTCCGCGAGCAGACCGGAGACAATTCCGGGTAGTGCGGAAAGCTGGTCTAAGCGGTAGTAGCGGAGCGTGTCGCCATCTTTAAAGCGTTCGGAAAGGTACTGGCTCGGGTCGGTTACGCAGACGCTCCCGTTTAACATCGAGCTGTAAATCCGGTCATGGGCGCCCCGCTTGAACCACGGCATCACGTTCAGGGAAAGCTTTGCTTCCGAGATGGCGTGCAGGCAGACGTTCGTGTCGGAGTAGGCGGTATGGGTCAGAAGCGCCTTCTTTTTGACGGGAAGCGTATCCCAGCCCGCGCCGATGCAGTGTACCGGAATGTCATTCTCCAGTAAGGTTCCGATGACCCTGCCGCGGAACGTAAACCGAATCCACAGGTCAAGGAAAATCATTTTATTCATTACATTTTTCAGTTCTTCCTCTGTCAGCTCTGGAAGCTCCCGGTTTAAATGGCGCAGATAAACCGTGTGGATACACTGGTCGGGCGCTGCAAGCAGGTCGTCCAGGATATCGTGATAGAAGGCATCGTATTCCGGACCGTTCCGTTTCATATACGGCAGGAAGAAGTCCGGACTGGTAAAGCAGCCCGTAAAGACAACGTCGGTAGGGCGCTCTGCAACCGGAAGAAGCGTCCGGGGAGCTTCCGGCTTCCCGGAGAGAAGGGAGGCAGGGTCTGTCACGTCCTCCGTCCGGGTCTGCGCGGCATCCTCCGCAAAGCGGGAGCAGTAGCCGCATCCGGCAAGCGGCATCGTCTTGCCGCAGGCAATCTCCGGATAAAAACGCTTCATATAGTCCGTGTGGTCGCCGTCGATGCAAATCTGCAGATAGCGCTCCGGGAGGTGCTGCAGCTCATCATAATAGTAAAACGGGTGGTCGACAATGATATTGATGCATGCAACGTCATAAAGATCCCAGAGCAGGACTCCCTCCGGCGTGTAAAACATCGCTTCCTGCTGGATGGCGTGAAAATTGAACGTAATCATCACGGTTTCGTGAGGGAGAATAAAGCCTTTTAAGGCTTCCAGACCCGAAAAGGGCTCCCGGATGCGCACGAGACGCACATCATATCCAAGCTTCACAAAAGCCTCTGCCAGACGGTCAGAAAAGAAATGCAGGGTTTCCACACCCGGCTCAAAAAGAAGAAGTCGTTTCATAAATAGCAGCCTCCGCATGGTTTCGTTCAGGGACAGCGTAAAACAGCTGTCCTGTCTGGTCATTACGATTCACAGCCCCTCCGCACACATGCGCAAAATCAGCCAGCAGGGCTGTCTGTCGCTGCTGCGCAGCTTTCTATTTTGCTTATGTGGGTGGAGTGACTGTAAATCGTAACATCTGCTTTCATCTTAGCACAGCGGGGAAAAAAAGACAACCCTGCCGGGGCTTGAGTTTCCGCATTTTTCGAATAACCCTGGAAAGGGCTGGAGGCTGTGCGATATCTTAGTTTTGCATTTGTCCGAAGGACCGCGTTCTTAACGGAACCGGAATCACCTCATAGAGCTGGTTAGGCGCGAGGATGCTACCGAGCGGCTTAACAGCTCTTGGAGGAAGTCTGGTGTAGTGTTGCGCATGCAAAACTAAGATATCGCACAGCCTCCGGAACTTTCCAGGCAGTCTAAAAACTGCCGAAACCCCGGCAAGGAATTTTGCTTGCATAGTGAGGGAAAATCATGTAAAATAAGCTTGTTATGTTTGGAAGAATCAGGAGGCAGCCATGAAATACGGTGATGAGATAAACAAGAGAAGAACCTTTGCGATTATTTCGCACCCCGACGCGGGGAAAACGACATTGACGGAGAAGCTTCTGCTTTATGGCGGGGCGATTAACCTCGCGGGTTCGGTAAAGGCGAAGAAGACGGCAAGGCATGCGGTTTCCGACTGGATGGAGATAGAGAAGCAGAGAGGAATTTCCGTTACCTCCTCTGTCATGCAGTTTAACTATAACGGGTACTGTATCAACATTCTGGATACTCCGGGGCATCAGGACTTCTCGGAGGATACCTACCGTACCCTGATGGCAGCCGACTCCGCGGTAATGGTGATCGATGCCTCTAAGGGCGTTGAGGCGCAGACGATTAAGCTGTTTAAGGTGTGCGTGATGCGCCATATTCCGATTTTTACGTTTGTAAATAAGTTAGACCGCGAGGCAAGGGATACCTTTGAACTGCTGGATGAAATCGAGAATGTGCTCGGCATCCGGACCTGCCCGGTGAACTGGCCGATTGGCTCCGGGAGGAATTTCAAGGGTGTGTATCAGAGAAATACCGGAACGATTACCCGCTTTTTTGCCGCAAATAACGGACAGAATGAGGTAGAGAAGATAGAGGTCACGCTGGGCGACCCTGGCCTGGATGAGATTATCGGCAGGGAAAACCATCAGAACCTTACGGATGAAATCGAGCTGCTTGACGGCGCGAGCAGTGAGTTTGATTTAGAGAAGGTGAGCGCCGGGGAGCTGACGCCGGTGTTTTTCGGCTCAGCGCTGACGAACTTCGGCGTGGAAATGTTTTTAGAGCATTTCCTTTCCATGACAACACCGCCGCTTCCGCGGAATGCAAAGGAAGGGCTGATAGAGCCGTGTGCGCATGAGTTTTCGGCATTTGTCTTTAAAATCCAGGCGAATATGAACAAAGCCCACCGTGACCGGATTGCATTTATGCGTATCTGCTCCGGGAAGTTTGAGGCTGGAATGGAGATCCTGCATGTGCAGGGCGGAAGGAAGCTCCGGCTTTCCCAGCCGCAGCAGATGATGGCGCAGGACAGGAAGATTGTAGAGGAGGCATACGCCGGGGATATTATCGGCGTGTTTGATCCGGGCATTTTCTCGATAGGCGATACGGTCTGCGAGCCGTCGGAGCAGATTGAATACGAGGGGATTCCGACCTTTGCGCCGGAGCATTTTGCTAAAATCCGCCAGCTGGATACGATGAAGCGGAAGCAGTTTATTAAAGGGGTTTCCCAGATTGCACAGGAGGGTGCAATCCAGATTTTCCAGGAGTTTAATACCGGCATGGAGGAAATTATTGTAGGCGTGGTAGGCGTACTGCAGTTCGATGTTCTGAAGTTCCGTCTGGAGTCCGAGTACGGCGTGGAAATCCGCATGGAGCCGCTTCCGTACGAGTATATCCGCTGGATTGAAAACGAAGGCATCGATGCGGGCAGGCTGAATATCACTACGGATGCAAAGCGTGTAAAGGATTTAAAAAACCGTCCGCTGCTTTTGTTTACCCATGAGTGGAGCATCCGGACAGTGTTGGAGAGAAACGAAGGACTGAAGCTGGCAGAGTTTGCGAAAAACTGACAGACAAGGAGTTCCGGGGATACCGGGGAAAGGAAGGAGCGATAGGGATGAACAATCAGGTCAGACAGGAAAAAAGAGAAAAGAGCCTGCAGAGGCTGTCAAGGAGGATATTCGGAGCGTTGTGTCTGCTTTGTGCTTTGTATGGGGCCAGACAGGCTGTAGCGGCAGAGGAGGAGGATGTGTTTGTGCCAAGCAGCGTACCGGCGCCGGAGTTTTCCGTACAGGGAGGCTTTTATGAAGAGAGCTTTGAGCTTTCTCTTACCATACCGGACGGGACGGAGGTATATTATACGCTGGACGGCTCCGAGCCGCGCAAAGGAGAGACGGGGACAAGCAGGTATACGGCGCCGCTCCGGATAGAGAAGCAGAAAAAGGGGCAGGCACTGTTAAAGGCTTCGGTAGTCCGTGCCGTTTCTGTAACGGCAGACGGAGAGTATGGCGATATACAGACGCACACCTATTTTGTGGCGGACGGGATGAAGAAACGGTATGAGGTTCCGGTGCTTTCGATTGTGGCTTCTCCGGAGGCGCTGTACGACAATGAGACCGGGATTTTTGCAAACCCTTCTGAGAGCGGCAGGGAATGGGAGCGCCCGGCACACTTTGAGTATTTTCTCCCGGACGGGCAGCAGGAGCTGTCTATGAATGTCGGTCTGCGGATTCACGGAGGCTATTCCAGAAGAATGGTGATTAAGTCCCTCCGTATTTATGCGCGTGCAGAGTATGACATACAGAAGAATTTCCAGTATGACTTTTTCTCAGGCAGCATTCTGCCTGCAAAGGAAAAGAATGGAAGCAAGGAGAATATTGAGAAGTTTAAGCGGCTGATTCTCCGGACCGGAGGAAATGAGGGAGATGCGTGGGAGGCAACCTACTTCCGGGATGTGCTGTCCCAGTCCCTGATGGCAGACAGCCTTCTGGACCTGCAGGCGTATGCACCGGCAATTGCGTACATCAACGGCGAGTTTTACGGCATCCTGAACCTGCGGGAAAGAATGGATGAACGGTATCTGGCGTCCCATTATAATTGCCTGGAGGAAGATGTCGCCGTCTATAATTTTGAATATAATACGGATGAAAACGGAAGAGTCATCCTTCCGCCGGAAGGCGAGCCGGTGTTTGAGGTCGTAGTGGAGGAGGGCCCGGACGGGGCGAAGGAATACTTCGAGCAGGCATATGAGTTTGTAGTGACGCAGGATATGAGTGATGAGACTGCGTATGAAAAGGCAAAGGAATATTTTGACGTTGATAATTTTATTGATTATCTCTGTGTGGAGCTTTACAGCGGGAATACCGACTGGCCGCACAATAACTGCCGTATCTGGCGTTATACGGGAGAGCCTTCCGGCGAATACGGACTGGACGGAAAGCTCCGCTTTATGGTATATGACATCGACTTTTCCTTCGGACTTTACGGGCACAAGCCGGATGAGAATACGTTAGAGCCGATGGTGTCTGACAAGGGCGCAGAGCCGTACCGTGATGTGCTGACCTGCCTGTTCCGGGCGTTTTTGGAAAACGATGGCTTCCGGCAGCAGTTCTGTATGCGTTTTCTCGACCTGCTCAATACCAATTTTTCCGCAGAGGAGATTATTGAAAAGATTGATGCGCTCGAAAAGGTCTATACGCCGTTGGTTGTAGAGCAATATGCAAAATACGGACCAAAGTTTGCCTATTCTGACAATGTGAATACTGCCCGTAATTTTGCCCGTATGCGTGCCAATGCCGTGCGGCTGTATGTGATGAAGGAATTCGGACTGGGCGGGCGATATGATGTTACCATACAGGCGGGAGACGGCCTGCATGGCTCCGTGACGGTTAATACCGTGACACTTTCCGGGGCAGACTACAGGAAAAACGGGAACTGGAGCGGAACGCTCAGTGCAGATCTTCCACTGACAGTCAGCGCAGTGCCGGAGGCAGGCTATCGGTTTGCAGGCTGGGAGGGAAGCGTGACCTCGGGCGAGGCAGTGCTTTCGTTTGCCGCAGGCGGGAATAAGAAAAATTTAACGCTTACGCCGGTATTTGTACGTTCGGAGGAACAGAGCGGAGAGGACATACCAGGAGGCATGGAGGGACAGAAAACCCCGACGCCTTTGCCGCAGGGAGAAAATACCCCGGCAAAAGAGAAAAGGAATTTACAGCCGTGGCTGATTCTTGCGGCATGTCTGCTTACGGGCGGAGTGGTTCTTTTCATCCGCGGCAGAAAAAATAAATAAAAGGCGGAAAAATGGAACCGGACGGGACCGAATTTCGTCTTTTTAGTGAGGGGCAATCAATGACAAAGAAGACAGAACCGGACAGGACGCCGGGGCATATCACGGAAAACGGGAAAACCTATGATCTGGAAGCACTGATGCGTACTTACGGAAACGATGTGCTCCGCATGGCGTATTGTTATGTAAAGGACTACGATACGGCAGAGGATATTTTTCAGGAGGTTTTTATCAAAGCAAATGAAAAGGCGGCGGGCTTCCGGGGAGAGAGTACAGTCAGGACATGGCTCCTGCGGATTACGGTGAATGCCTGTAAGGATTATCTGAAAAGTGCGTACCGGCGGCGGGTTACAATGCTGAGCGAAGAGGACGAGGCGAGGCTTCCGGCGGCGGATCAGATAGAGGAGATTGAACAACGGGAGGACAGAAAGCGGGTGCAGGAAGCCCTGTGGAAGCTCCCGGAGAAGTATAGAGAGGTATTAGTGTGTCTGTATTTTGAGGAGCGTTCGGTGGCAGAAACGGCGAAGCTTTTGAAATTAAGCGAGGGAACGGTGAAGAGCAGGCTGTCGCGGGCAAGAGAGCGCTTCCGCGAGATACTGGAGTCAGAGCAGAAAGGAGGTGCATACGGTGGATAAGGCGGAACAGGAACGAAAGATGGAGCAGGACGACGAATTGTATGCCCTTTTGGAAAAGGCGGTATCGGATGAGCGGCTTTGCGTGAGCGGGGAGCTGATTCAAAAGACCCTGCGCAGGGTGCAGGACGGAGCGGAAAAGAAGCCTTCGAGGAGGTATTTTGTTACGCTGCGCTATGCGTGTGCCGCCGCTGCCGCGCTGCTTGCCGTTGTGGCAGGCGGTGTGTTTTTGAACCGGGGAGGCTTCCCGGGAGGCACAAAGCAGTCGGAGCTGTGTCCGGAGCAGGACAGTTCCGGAGGACCGTCCATGATGCTGGCAGAAAATAAAGGGGATACCCGGATAGTGCAGGGAGATGCCGAGGGGGAAAGTGTGCAGAACTACGAAATACAAAAGGCAGGTACCGATGGTCTGGTGGGTAGTCCGGGAGCAGAGAGCGCGGACGACTGGCGCATGGAATGCTTTGATGTTCCGGAGGAGCTTACTGCAGCGCTTGCGGCGGTGGGATATACCGTTTCGGCAAGGGAGGCGGAATACTGGGAGCATACAAAGACGACGGAGGCTGCTGAGGACGAGAGCATCGGGGAAATTGACCGGAAGCAGGAAATCATTTCTGCATTATACGGCGCAGTTCCGTGCGGAACGGAGGAAGGAGAGGGCATAGAAGAAGTTTCCTACGGTACGCCGTTGTATGCGGCAGTAAGGATAGAGACCGGGCAGGGGGTACTTTGGATTTTACTGGGTGAGAAGCTGTATCTGGTAGAAGAATAGGGAGGCGGAACGTAGTTCTGCCTGTAAGAAGGGACCGCGCTTTTGTGCGACGGTCCCTTTGTGCTGCGCTGTAATTCTATTCTGCATCTTCACTGTCCGAAGGTGCTGTCTCGTCACTTTCGGCAGTCTCGCCTGCGGCGTCCTCTGCCGCATCCCCGGTCTCTTCTTCCTCGGTGGTGATGTTAATGGAAACATATTCACGGGAAGCCGCATCCTCTTCATCATCAAAGCTGTCATCAAAATCAAAGTCTTCGTCTTCTTTTGAGAAGAACTTCTTATAAACAAGATATGCGCCGCCGGCAACTGCTGCAATTGATGCTAATGCAGCGAAAAACTTAAATACTTTTTTCATGGAAACGCTCCTTTCTGTAATACTGATTCTATTATACGGCGTTTTAGAAAAAAAGAAAAGCAAAATTTGAAAAAATTTTAACTTCGTCCCGTTTTTTTTGTGCAAAATGCCATAATAATGAGAATCCCGGCTTGAAACTTCCGGCGAAATGCTATATAATGTAAAGGAAGGGAATGTACGATATCACTCCTATTTTGCCAATTGCCTGCCTGGAGAATCATCTGCTGTGCTGATGAGGGGTTACGATAAGAGGTACAGTGAGCAGCGGCGGTGCTTTGGGATTGAGACGGGGATAAACAGCAGGAAAGGCAGGATAGCCAAGGAGGTTTACGTTTATGAAAAAGGATCAGGATTTAGCGGAATTTCTGAAAAAGGAAGAACGTGAAAGAAAAGAAAAGAATAAAGATACCAAGGTGAAGAAGGAAAAAGCAGAAAAGGTGAAAAGCGCAGGAAAGAAGGAAAAAACAGAGAAGATAAAGAAAGCAAAGCCGGAGAAACCAAAGAAGGAGAACACATCATTAAAAGGAGCAAAGCCTATGAAAACTTCTTTGGACAAGAAAAAGAAAATAAAGAGTATCCGGACGCAGCTGATTTTTCTCTTCTGTATTCCGTTGCTGTTTATCTCTGTGCTTGGTATTGTCTGCGCTTCCAGCGCCTCCAAGGCATTACAGTCGAACTATGAGGAGGCAGCCAGCTCGACGCTGAGTGCAAATGCGGATAAATTTGAGATGGTTTTTTCGACAATTGAGTCCAATATGAACCAGTTAAACGCAAACAGCAGTGTATCGCTGTATTACGGCGGTTCCTATACGGAAGGCTCGAAAGATGAGAATACGGCAAAGAAGACAGTGCAGTCGATTCTTTCCACGCTCGCAGAGGAGTCGATGATTAAGAATATTGCGGTACTTTCCTATTATGGTACATCCTATGCATCCGGAGCCGTGTTTGAGGGAACGGATGTAGCGACCGCCTTTGCGGACAGCCCGGAGGGCAATGCATATCATGGCAGTGGAAAAGAGTATCTCTGGACTGCACGGCACAATTTTGTGGACAGTGCGCTCGGACTTTCCGAAGACGACTATTTTATGGCAGTTACCGCAACCTTAAAGAATGCATTAGGAAAAGAAATCGGGTTTATCTCTGCGGATATTGATATGGGTGTGCTGTCCGGGATGTTAGGCGACATCCGGCTGGCAGAGGGGAGCCTGTTTGCAGTGATTTCACCGGACGGCGTCGAGGCGACGGCAGCCGGTGTTTCGGAAAAGCCGTATTTCCTCGGAGGCAAGGAGTACAGCAAAACATCCGGGACCGGTGAGATGGCAAGCGGCTATGAAAAGATAAATGGCAAAAATTATCTGGTAATCTGTGCAAAAATCGGTGAGAGCGGAGCCATACTCTGCGGAGCGATTCCGAAGAATGAGATTATTGCAAGCGCCCGTTCCATCCAGCTTCTTACGATTTGCTTTGTAATCGGCACAGCGTTTTGTTCGGTACTGTTAGGCATTACAGTAGCAAATTCCTATGCAAAGGCAATGAAGAGAACCATGGCAGGTCTGGATAAGGTGGCAAGAGGCGACCTGACCATGAAGATGAAGACAAAGAGGAAGGATGAATTTGGCGCACTGGTTGCCTGTGCAAACAAGACGGTTGCCAACATGAAGGGAATGGTGGAGCAGACTTCCACGGTAGCGGGCAATGTAGGAAGCTCCGCAACCGGCGTCGAGGATACCTCGGCAAAGCTGTTGACCGCAACGCAGAATATTACGACCTCCATCGCAGAAATCCGGAACGGTATTGTGCAGCAGGCAGAGGATTCCGAGCGCTGTCTGATACAGAGTGAGGAGCTTGGTGAGCGTATCAATGAAGTTAAGGAAGATGCAGACGCGATTGACGAGCTGGCGCGGAATACAAAGAAGGCAGTTGAAAACGGTATGGAAGCAATCGGTATCCTGGAGCAGAAGGGAGAGGAGACCGCTTCCATCACAAAGAGAATTACAGTAGATATGGATGCTCTGGCAGGAGAGTCCCATTCCATCGGAAAGATTATCGGTGTAATCAATGATATTGCAGAGCAGACGAATCTCCTTTCCTTAAATGCTTCGATTGAGGCAGCACGGGCAGGAGAGGCAGGACGCGGCTTTGCAGTAGTAGCGGATGAGATTCGCAGACTGGCAGAACAGTCAGTAGAGGCTGCCAATGAAATTGCCGGGATAGTAAACGGAATTAAGGTACAGACCGAAGGCACCGTGCGGACAGTAGCGCAGGCAGAAGGAGTCGTTGCATCCCAGGAGGCCGCTTTGAAGAATGCAATTACCCTGTTTAAGAGTATCGGTGAAAATGTTGAGGAAATGACGGGACGTCTGGAAAATATTACCCAGGGAGTGGACCGTATCGGCCGGGCACAGAATGTAACGGTAGATGCAATCAGCAGTATCTCTGCGGTATCTGAGCAGACCTCGGCAGCTTCGGAGGAGGTACAGAATATGGTAGAGCTCCAGCTGAAGGCGGTAGAGGATTTGTCGGCTGCATCGAATGTACTGAGCGACGAGGCAGGAAAGCTTCAGGAAGCGCTGCAGGCATTCCGTTATTAAGCAGGAACGAACAGTGTGAAATAAAGGGTGTCCCGAAGGCTTCTGCCTATTGTTGTCAGGTGGAATGCGGCTTTTGGGACACTTCGTTTTGCAGGAGGAAGAAATGAGACAGAGAAATATGACAAAAGGCCTGCTTGTCATTGCGTTTTTGTTTTTAGCGGCAGGCTGTAAGGAGAAGGAAGGCGGCAATGAGGTCACGCCACCGGTTGGCGCAAGCGTAGTTCCGCAGCCTACCGGGACGGATATAGAGGGAGAAAACGGCAGACCGCCTGCGGCAGATGACGGAAGAAAGGAAGCGAAGATGTTGCAGGACCTTGTAGCTGCAAAGAAGCTTCCGCCGTTGGAAAACCGCATTCCTGCTGCAGATGATGTGATGACAGAGCCGCTTGGAACGGTCGGTGTGTACGGGGAAAGTGCGCAGCTTGCCGCGGCAGACGCCGGTGTGATGGCAGGCGAGCTGGTATCGGAGGGGCTGTTTTGCTATGCAGCGGACGGGAGTATTGTGCCGAATATCGCAAAGGGCTACACGGTGAATGCAGATTTTACCCGATATACGATTTCGCTCAGGGAAGGAATGCGCTGGTCGGACGGGGTGCCGTTTACTTCAGATGACTGTGTTTTCTTTTATGAGCATATGTGTGTGCCGAAGACCTTTGGAGAGAGCCTCTGGAAGTGCTTTTTATCCTATGATGCAGGCGGAAATGCATCTCCTGCTGTTTTTACCAAAATAGATAATACAAGCTTTCAGGTAACCTTTTCCTCTCCGAAGCCGGACTTTCTGGAGGAGCTTTTAGAGCAGGGAGGCATCTGCTTTGCGCCGGAGCACTATCACGTCAATCTCCTTCCGGAGTATATGGGGGAGGATGCGGCTCTTGCAAAAGCGAAAAGCATGGGCTATACAGATACAGCGGCGATGCTCCGTGCCGCGGTTCTGAATGCATGGAATATCGCCAATTTACCGACCTTAAATCCGTTTTGCCTCTCCACAAAGGCGGGGGCAAATGATGTGAACGGAGCTTATTATGAATTTGTCCGTAATCCGTATTATTGGAAGGTGGATGCGGACGGAAAGCAGCTGCCGTATCTGGACAGGCTTGAGTTTACAAGGATTTCCGGCGCCGAGCAGAGTCTGCTTTTAACGACGGAGGGGTATCTTACCGTGGGAAGCCTGACAGCGGAGCAGGTAGCGGAGGCGGAAGCTGAAAAGGAACGGGGCGGCTATCATGTTGTGGCATGGTCAGAGCTTTGGTACTGGGCAGTAGATAACAGCCTGGGCAATTTCCCGGAGACTGCTTCCTATGAGGCAAAGGTCCGCGGCTTCGGTGCAGCGCATGCCGAGGGCTGGTATTTCAAATAAGGAGAGAAGGCATTTTGGAAAATTATATTCCAGAGGTATTAAAAGAAATCAATACGGTTTCCATTACGGTACGTCTGCTGCTTTCCCTGCTGTGCGGCGGGATTCTCGGGGTGGAGCGCGGAAGAAAAAAGCGTCCGGCAGGATTCCGGACCTATATGCTGGTCTGTATGGGAGCTGCGCTTGTCATGCTGACAAGTGAGTATATTACAAGGATTTACGGAAATGCTGACCCGGCGCGCATGGGAGCGCAGGTGATTTCCGGTATTGGTTTTCTCGGCGCTGGTACGATTATCGTAACCGGACGGAACCGTGTCAAAGGACTTACGACCGCCGCGGGTCTGTGGGCGGCTGCCTGTGTAGGGCTTTCCCTTGGCGTCGGATTTTATACCGGCGCGTTAATCGGGTGCCTGCTAATTTTTATTGTTATGGCGACCCTGCATCGTCTGGACGACTGGGTGATGTCCTCGACTAAGGTGATTAATCTGTATATCGAGTTCGGGCAGATGTCGGATGTCGGGCAGTTTATCAGCTTTGCCAAGGAGCAGGGCTTCCGTATCAGTGACTTGGAAATGACACGCCCTAACGGTGTGAGTGATACCGGAGTCGGCGTTTTGTGTACCTTAAGGCTCTCCAAAAAGAAGCCGCACGCGGAAATCATCCGGATGTTGAGCGGAATGGAGCGGGTACGATATGTAGAAGAGATATAGGGAAAAGAAGCATCACTTATATAAGAAGGAATCGTAGTTTGCAGTACGGTTCCTTCTTTTCTTTTACAATTCTTTTGAATTTCTTTTCCGATTCTTTTGCCGTTTTCATGGAAGATATTAGGAACTGCCTGTTAGAGTCATGGTGTAAAACGAAAGAACGCACAAAAGGAAGAGGTGGTTTCTTTGGATACAAAACCGGCAGAGCGTATTTATTGGGACAATATGAAAGGTTTTTTAATCCTGCTTGTAGTATTCGGTCACCTTTTGGAGTGTTTCCCGGACGGAAGCAGGGACAGTGTGTATAAGCTGATTTATGTGTTTCATATGCCGTTGTTTGTATTTTGTTCAGGCTATCTGGGACGCTATTCACCGCGGAAGATTTTGAAGGGACTGCTGCTGTACCTCGTCCTTCAGTTGTCCTGCTGCATGTTTACTTTCAGGGAGATACAGATAACGACGCCGGTCTGGATTTTGTGGTATCTGCCGGCATTGGCGGTCTGGCGTATGCTGCTCCCGTTTTTAGAGGAATGCCGCGGAAGGGCAAGACTCCTTGTGATAGCGGCACTTGTGGCATGTGCCTGCCTTGTCGGGTTTGACAATACGATAGGTTACTATGCAGGTTTGTCACGGATAATTGTGTTTTTCCCTTATTTTGCGGCAGGCTATTATGTAAAGCGGTATTTTCAGGACAGAGAAACAGAAAGTATGGCTTCCTGGCTGTATGGCAGGAGGACGGAGCCTGTGCTGCGGCTTTTTATAGCGCTGTTTTTCTTATTGCTGTCCGGTGTGTTTTTGCATTTTGCCCCGTGGGTGAAGGCAGAATGGCTTTACGGCGCGCACAGCTATCAAAGCGGCGGCTACAGCCTCTGGTTCCGCGGCGCGCAATATCTTATGGCTGTTGTTTTCGGGTCTGCTATTTTAGCCGTTATGCCGCAGAAAAAGACATTGTTTACGATATTCGGACAGAAAAGCCTGTCAATTTACTTGTTGCACGGGGTAGCGGCAGATATGCTTAAGCCGGTGCTTTCGGAGGCTGTCTCTGCCACGGCGCTCCGGTATGCTGTTTCGGCGGTTCTTGCGCTTGCATTTTGCGGAAGTATTTCTATGATTGCAAAAAAGATTTATTTCTTTTGAAATTCTTTTGTTTTTTCTATACCTGATATTAGGAAGTTCCTGCTAGAATCATGGAAAAGGCGGTTAGAAGGACGGTATGCCGGATGATTTGCTTTTACGGGGAGAAGAGGAAGAAGCCTGGAGGGAAGAACCGCGGAAGGATACCGGGAAAGCGGGGTGGCAGCGGCGGCGGAGAGCGGGTACTGTGAAGCAATCTGCAGGAAAAAGGAGAGAAAAGGTTTTGTAAAGGAGGTGGATATGGTATACTTGAGAAAAGAAAAAATGTCAGGAACGATGTAAAACGGAGGAAAGCATATGTATAATATTTTGGTTGTAGAGGATGACAAGGAAATCCGGGATGGAATCGAGATTTTCTTAAAAAGCCAGAATTATAATGTTTACAAAGCAGAGGACGGTCTCAAGGGACTGGAGATAATCAAGGATACCGAAATCCATCTTGCCATTGTGGATATTATGATGCCGCGGATGGACGGAATCACGATGACGATGCGTCTGCGGGAAGCATATGATTTTCCGGTGATTATGCTGTCGGCAAAGTCGGAGGAGACCGATAAGGTAATCGGCTTAAATATCGGCGCCGACGATTATGTGACAAAGCCGTTTACCCCGTTGGAGCTGATGGCGCGGGTCAATTCGCAGCTGCGGCGCTATATGAAATTCGGGGTCAACGCGGCGGCGGAAAAAAGCAGGAGATATGTGGCGGGAGGACTGGAACTGGACGAGGACACCGTAGAGGTAACGGTAGACGGCGCTCCGGTAAAGCTGACACCGATAGAATTTAAAATATTGGCACTTCTGATAAAGAATCCGGGCCGTGTCTTTTCGGCGGAGGAGATTTATGAGAAGGTGTGGAACGAAAGGGCGGTTAATACGGATACGATTATGGTACATGTAAGAAATATTCGGGAGAAAATCGAAATCAACCCGAAGGAACCAAAATATGTAAAGGTGGTGTGGGGCGTTGGCTACAAGCTCGAAAAGCAAAAATAGAACCGGTAAAATAGTATTTGGCATTTTTGTCATGCTCCTTGTGGCAGCGGCAGCCTTATACGGTGCGAAAAAAATATATGAAAGCAGGAAGCATCTGTTCATTGTGGATGATACGCAGGATACCCTGGTTACGGTGGGGAATGAGGCTGTGCTCAGTCTGTACCATCAGTTTTATGTGCTGTATGCGCAATGTATGTCGCAGCAGAATGTCCTGACAGAGACGGTCGGCGACCTGTTCCTCGAACCGGGCAGGAGTGATGCAACATACCTTGCAAAGAGCTATGTCTGGGAACTGCTTCAGGAATGGCAGGGAAGCTCTGGCGGCTATCACTTTTGCTATACCGGCAGTCCGGAGGATGATGCAGGGGAAAGGATAGTGGGAATGCCATATTTACAAAAGGTGCTTTCCGGAGAAATCCCGGAGGAGCTGGAAGCGCTTTGTCAGTGCTGCATCTTCTTTTCCGTTGACAATCAGGGCAACCTTTCCGTGCAGATACCATACAGCAGGCACAGGGAGATGGACTCCCGGATAATCCGGACTTTGTACGAAGCACATCTGGAAGAGTCGTTAGAAAAGCAGATTTTTGAGAAATATGGTAAGGAGATGGCGGAAGAAGTGAAATTCCGTACAATGCAGCCATTCCAGGCGGTTATTGCCATTCCGGAGGATATGGAAGCGGGTCTGTACATTTCCCATGACTCGTTGTTCTGGGAGAATGTTCTGGCTTTGTCTGACTTGGGGGACGCCCTGTTCTTTGCACTGGGGGCTGCCATGCTGCTGCTGGTACTGCTTCTGCGGAGTAAGCGGGTCTGTAAGGACTGTTCGCCTGCACGGTTTGCACGGACGGGGAGAACCTATTTTGCAGAAATGATAGTGGTAGCCGGCTGCTTCATTGCAGGACTGTATGATAGCTTTCTCATAGGGATTGTAAGCTTCCGTGGCCTGTCCGGGATTCTGCGGGACGATGCCGGCATTTATGTATCCTTCCTGCTGCTAACGCTGCTGTTAGAGCTTCTCTGGTTTTTCGGCTTCTGGTATCTGCGCCCGCTCTTTTCCTTGGGTTTTAAGGAATACATGAAGCAGTACAGTCTGCTCTGTCTGTTCGGAAGAGGCTGCAAGAAGAGATGGGAATGGTTCGTAGAGGCAATCGACAAGGTAGACTTCGGGAAAAAGTCCGGCAGGATTATCTTAAAAGCGGTCATTGTGAATTTCTTCATTTTATTAGTGTGCGTATGCACATGGTTCTTTGGAATTGGCGGCTTAATTGTCTATTCCATTCTGCTGTTCTCCTTCTTAAAGACCCGGTATGACCGGGCGGCGGCAGGCTATGTGAACGTGCTGCGGGAAACGGAGCGGATGGCGGAGGGTGAGCTTTCGGAGCCGGTAACCGGGGATTTCGGGATGTTTGTCTCCCTGGGAGAGAATCTTTGTAAGGTAAAGGAGGGCTTCCGGAAGGCAGTGGAGAAGGAAGTAAAAAGCGAGCGGATGAAGACCGAGCTGATTACGAACGTATCCCATGACTTGAAGACGCCGCTGACGGCGATTATGACCTATGTGGAGCTGTTAAAGAAGGAGGATATTACCGAGGAGGAGCGGGCTTCCTATATTGCTACGCTGGATAGTAAGTCAAAGCGTCTGAAGGTGCTGATTGAAGACCTGTTCGAAGTAAGCCGCGCGGCAAGCAATAACCTGACGTTAAATGTAATGGACGTGGACCTTGTGCAGATGGTAAGGCAGGTGGCGGTAGAATATGACGATAAGCTTTCCACTGCAAACCTGAATCTGCGACAGCTGGTGCCGGACAGGCGCGTGATGGTACGGCTGGACGGGCAGAAGACATTCCGTATTTTAGAGAATCTGTTTACGAATATCTGTAAATACGCTATGCCGGGGAGCCGTGTCTATGCGGAGGTCTCTGAAAGGGGACAGAGGGCGGTGGTATCGTTAAAGAATGTTTCCGCGAATGAGCTGACTGTAAGCGCAGATGAAATTGTGGAACGCTTTGTGCGGGGGGATGCCTCCCGGAACACGGAGGGCTCCGGTCTGGGGCTTGCCATTGCGAAGAACCTGACGGAAGCGCAGGGCGGCACGTTTGCCGTGGAAATCGACGGGGATTTGTTTAAGGCAGAGCTGTCCTTCCCGTTAAAGGAGGGCTCCGGGGAGGAAACGGAGCGTCTGCCGCAGAAGGAGGAAGGCTCCGGGGCTGGCGGGCAGGAGGAAGCTTTATAGCGCTGCGCCCGTAAAAAAACTGCCTCCTGCTTTTCAGGAAAGAGGCAGCTGATTTGAAAATGAAAAGGGGACCGTGCTTCGTATTTGAAAATGAAAAGGGGACCGTGCTTCGTGCGACGGTCCCTTCTCCTTTTATTCTGTTACAGTTAAAAACTTCAGATGCCCGTGCGGGTCGGTAATCACATACTCCTCGGAAAGCTTGGCGATATACTCGGACACGGCGTCGTTCGTGAGTGTCTGCTTGATGTTATCCATTACCTTGTCGCCTAAATAGCGCTTTTCAAAGCGCAGTACAAAGCAGGTATTTTTCTCTTCATCGGTATAGAGCGTTGTCTCGCCCTCGGTACGCGCGTCCTCAAACAGCCAGTCCATGTAGGCAAGGGAAGAAGATGAAGTGGCTCCGGTCACTAAGGACTTGTCTGTCTCCGGGTCGGCATAGTCTGCACGCTTGTCCTCCGGCGCATATTCTGCGCAAAGCGTTTCAAAATCGTCGCCTGCCTTAAGCTTGTCTAACATTTCCTGTGCCTGCTCCTTGGCAGCCTTCATTGCAGCGGCAATCTCCTCCTCGGAGGAGTCTTTTGTCACGTCTGCCGCAAATTCCAGTACGCGGTAGTCCACGGAATCATACTTCTTTTTATTTTCGTCGTATTCCTTCTGCGCATCCTCGTCAGTCGCCGCAAACTTTTCCTTCGTCAGATAGTCATAGTAGGCGGTAACCATAAGGTCGTCCTTGATAATCGGCATAAGGTTCTTTTCCGTTGCGGCGGTGCCGAACTGGGCAGTCAGATATTTCTTGAAGGACATGCCTGCTGTCGCAGCGGCAGCTTTCATATTGGAAATATAAGTGTTATAGTCCTCTGTAACATCAAAGGTAAGCCCCTGTGCCGTAATGTCGTGCAGCATCGCCTTGTTCTCGCGTGCAGATACCGCAGCCTGCTGGTCAAGGAAATCAGCCCAGGACAGACCCTTTTGCAAATCATAGACCTGCTCGCTTAAAGGAATGGAAGTATCCACCCCGATATATGGGAAAAACTGCGAGTAGGTGCTGAGGACGCTGGCTCTGTAGTAGTTAAACTCAAGCTGGGAGATAGAAATATCATTTACCTTCATATACTCGCCGAGCGCCTTTCTGCGCTTCATAACCGGAACCATTACGACAACCCCGATAATGCAGGCTACCACAGCAGATGCCGCAATAATTGAAATTATACGGTTTCGCTTTTCCCGCCTGGCTGCAGCCTGCTTGGCTAAAACCTTGCGGTCATATTTTGTTAATTTCTTCTCAGTATTTTGTTCCATTTTCTTCAGGTCACAGGGAGATGCAACCGGAATGCCCTGTGACAGACCCTCCTTTTTTTATTCTGCTCTTTATTCTACACTATTTTTGGACAAGAATAAAGGGGTTTGTGGAAATTCATAAAAAACTCATACTTTTTTAAATTTTTGCCTCTGGGTATTTTTCTCTTGCATTTTTTTCAAAATCGTTATATGATAGGGAAGTAAAAATTAAATAATGCGGAATGAAGAGTCCGCGAACGGAGGTAGTAAGATGAAGAAAAGAGCAGTTTTTCTTGCACTACTTATTTCCCTCGCCGCACTTTGTGCCTGCAATGGCGGCAGCAGGGGAAAGAAAGGTTCGGACGATGAAGTTTCCGCGGTTGTAGGAATAACACAGGATTTGGACAGTCTTGACCCTCACAAAGCAGTGGCGGCAGGAACCGATGAAGTCTTGTTTAACGTCTTTGAAGGGCTGGTAAAGCCTTCCGTGGACGGAACATTGGTTCCTGCGGTAGCAAAGGACTATACGATTGCCCCGGACGGGACGGCGTATACGTTTGTCCTGCGTGAAAACGTAAAGTTTCACAACGGCGCTCCTGTTACTGCGGATGATGTGGTTTATTCGATCAAGCGTTGCGCCGGTTTACTCGCCGACCCGGATCCTGAGGTCGTCGTGGAATCGGCGCTTTCTGTTATTTCTTCCGTGGAAAAGGAAGGGGAGGATACGGTTGTTATCACTCTTTCCGAGCCGAATACGGAGCTGTTGGCATTCCTGACCTGTTCCATTATCCCGGAGGATTATACGGAGCAGGAGAGTAAGCCGGTCGGAACGGGCCCGTTCCGGTTTGTATCCTATACGCCGCTTTCTGATTTTGTGATGGAGCGGTTTGAGGACTATTACGGGGAACGACCGTATCTGGACAGGGTTACATTCAAAATCTGTGCCAGCACGGACGCTGCGTTCATGGAGCTTTTGGCAGGCGGAATCGATATTTTTCCGTATCTGACGGAGGAGCAGGCGTCCCAGCTGACAGAGGAATATTCCCTGGAGGTAGGCGCGAGCAATCTGGTGCAGGCAATGTTTTTAAACAATGACTTTGCGCCGTTCCAGGATGTCCGGGTGCGTCAGGCGCTTTGCTACGGCGTTAATAAGGAGGAGCTGTTAAAGATTGTATCGGGCGGACGCGGTCATATTATCGGCAGCAATATGTTCCCGAACTTCGGCGTTTACTACGAGGCGGCGTTAGAGAACTACTATACGTTCCAGCCGGAAAAGGCGAAGGAGCTTTTGGCGGATGCCGGGTATAATGAGAGTAACCCGCTGAAGTTTACGATGAAGGTGCCGTCCAATTATGACTTCCATGTGGCGACCGCACAGGTGCTGGCGGACCAGTACGGAAAAATCGGTGTAAAGGCAGAGATACAGCTGATTGAGTGGTCTGCGTGGCTGACCGAGGTGTACCGCTCCAGGGAGTATGAGGCGACGATTGTAGGACTTGATTCGGTTATGGCGCCGAGCGATGTGCTCAAGCGGTATTCCTCGCAGGCGGCGAATAATTTTGTAAACTACCGGAGCGAACGCTTCGACGAGCTGTTTGCAAAGGCGCTGGCAAGCACCGTGGAGAGTGAAAAGGCGGCATATTACAAGCAAATCCAGACACTGCTTACCGAGGATGCGGCAAGCGTTTATCTGCAGGATGCGGCAAAGCTGGTTGCAGTAAACAAGAGGTTTACGAATTTCTTGTTCTATCCGGTTTATGTGCTTGACATGGCCTCGCTCCGGCCGGCAGAGGAGTAAGACAAAAAGCCGGAAGACGGCAGCGGAGTAAGACCGGGGAGCCGGGAGAGGCAGAGGTAAGAGAGTTCCTGAAAACGAAAGGAGGGTTAAAATGCGGTACTGGATAAAGAAGACAATTGCATTCCTGGCGACGTTACTGGTGGCGGCATTTCTGACCTTCCTTGCGTTTGAGGTAATCCCGTCCGACGCGGCGCTTTCCAAGCTCGGAATGGACGCGACGGAGGAGGAGGTAGCGGCGCTGCGGGAGCAGATGGGATTAAACCACCCGCTTCCGGTCCGCTATGGCAAATTCCTGCTCGGTGCAGTCCGCGGGGATTTTGGTAAGTCCACGCAGTACGGCGTGCCGGTCTCGTCGCTGTTGCGCGCCCGTTTCGGCGTCACGGCAGGGCTTGCCCTGCTTTCGTTTCTGTTAATTGTGGGGATTTCCGTACCGCTCGGCATTCTTGCGGCACGGGCAAAGACGAAAACAGGGGAAGGGCTTGCGGCGTTCCTGACACAGACGATGATGGCGGTGCCGCCGTTTTTCCTCGGCATGCTGATTACGCTGCTGTTCGGGATTGTGCTCCGTTGGTTTACGCCGGGAGCGTATGTACCGGCAGGAGAGGATTTCCTTGGTTTTTTAAGCTTTATGATATTTCCGGCGTTTGCGGTGGCGGTGCCGAAAATCGGAATGACGGTGCGTTTCCTGCAAAGCTCGCTGAAGGAGCAGATGCAGTCGGATTATGTGCGCACCGCAAAAAGCAAGGGCTGCGGCAGAAGGCGTGTGCTTTGGAAGCATGTGTTAAGGAACGCGCTCGTTCCCGTCGTGACCTTCCTTACGATGGTGATAGCGGAAATCCTGGCGGGAAGCATTGTCATCGAGCAGGTGTTTAACCTTTCCGGTATCGGGAGGCTTTTATCAGTGTCGATTTCGTCGAGGGATTATCCGGTGGTGCGGGCAATCGTGCTGTACACGACCGCGGTCGTGGTGCTGTTAAACTACGGGGCAGACCTTTTATGCCGGTATCTGGACCCGAGAATTAAGGAGCTTTAGGGGAAACCGGGACGATTTTTTACAGGGAGGCTTTGACCGGGCGAAGGCTTTGGAGAAATCCGGGGACTTTTCAGTTTACCGGAGGGAGAAAGGAGAAGGAGCATGGGCTTTATCCGCTGGTTTAAAAAGGACGGAAAATGGAATATCAACCGGATTGCCGGGACGGCGCTCATCTGCGCCGCCCTGGTATTTTCCCTTGTCGGCTGCTTTTATACGCCCTATGACCCGAACGCCATGAACGGGGAATTAAAGAATACGGCTCCTTCTTTTGCGCATCTGTTCGGAACGGATAATTTCGGCAGGGACGTGTTCTCAAGGGTTATGAAGGGAGCCGGAACGACCTTTCTGGTCGGTCTTTCCGTGGTGACTACAGGGGCGTTGGGCGGCTGTCTGTTAGGCGCCTTTACCGGGTATTTTGGCGGAAAGGCGGACCTGATTCTGATGCGGGTGAATGATGCGATTGCGGCAATCCCTAGTATTCTGCTTGCGCTTGTGTTTGTCGGGGTCTTCGGCAGCGGGACAGTGCAGCTGATTGCCGCGCTCGGCATTTTGTTTATCCCGAGCTTTGCCAGGGTCGTGCGGAGCGGGTTCCTGGTACAGAAGGAGCTGGATTATGTAAAAAATGCAAGACTGATGGGGGCAGGACATCTGCGTATCATGTTCGTGCATATTCTTCCGAACTTAAAAAGCAGTCTCTTTTCCGCGCTCGCTATCGGCTTTAATAACGCCGTGCTTTCGGAGGCGGCAATGAGCTATTTAAGTCTTGGCGTACAGCCGCCGGACGCAAGTCTTGGCAGGATGCTTTCGGAGGCGCAGCCGTATTTGTTCCGTGCGCCGTGGAATGCCGTTGCGCCGGGACTGATGATTTTGTTCAGTGTGTTAGGAGCGGGGTTACTCAGTCTGGAAGGAGGGGAAAAGAGTGGCGGAGTCTGAGAGAGCAGGGCATGCCGGGGAGCAGGCGCTTCTTTGCGTGGAAGGACTGACCGTGGCGTTCCGGCGTGCGGACGGCGGGGAAAAGACTGTCGTAAACGATGTTTCCTTTTCCTTAAAGGAGGGAGAAATCCTCGGGATTGCGGGGGAGTCCGGCTCCGGGAAGAGTATGACGGCGCTTGCCATCATGGGACTTCTGCCGGTGGGGGCAAGGCGCGGCTTCCGGGAGCTTTCCTTTGACGGGAAGCGCCTTTGCGCAAGGCAGAAAAAGGAAAAAAAGCAGGAGGAGAGGCTGCGTCAGGAGCTGTCCGGGAAGGAAATCGCAATGATTTTCCAGGAGCCGCTGACAAGCTTAAATCCTGTGCTGACGATAAAAAAGCAGATGGAGGAGCCGCTTTTGCTGCACCGGACGTTATCTGCCGCGGAGCGGGAGGCGGAGGTGCTTTCCGCGCTTTCCAGGGCGGAATTAAAGCATCCGGAAAGGCTCCTTGACGATTACCCGCACCACCTTTCCGGCGGAATGCGCCAGCGCGTGATGATTGCCATGGCGATGATTAACAAGCCGCGCCTGTTGATTGCAGACGAGCCGACGACGGCGTTGGACGCGGTAACCGAGCGGGAGATTGTCGGCTTAATCGGGCGGCTTGCCAAGGAGAACCATACCGCGGTGATTTTTATTTCCCATGACCTTGGCATCCTGCAGGAGCTTTGCGACCGCGTTATGATTATGAAGGACGGGAGGATTGTGGAAAGCGGCAGGGCGGCACGGATTTTTGAAGCGCCGGAGAAGGAGTACACGAAGCAGCTGATGCAGGCGGCAGGGCGCACCTTCCGCACCGGGGACGCGCCGGGAGGCGCGGCAGACAATGCGGCAGCCCTGTCCGGAGAGGGAGAGCCGGTGCTTTCCGTGGAAAATGTATCGGTGGTTTACCGGAGGTCGGGCGGTTTGTTCCGTAAGCCGGTAGAAAAGCAGGCGGTCGACGGCGTTTCCTTCACCGTATCCGCCGGGGAAATCTTCGGGATAGTGGGGGAAAGCGGCTGCGGGAAATCAACGCTATTAAAGGCGCTCTCCGGGCTGCTTCCCGGATACGGCGGCAGCATCCGCCGCAGGGACGGGGAAACCGGCGTCCAGATGGTGTTCCAGGACCCGTATACGAGCTTAAACCCGGCAAAACGCGTCGGCTGGATTTTAGAGGAGCCGCTCCGCTTAAATACCGGACTGGACAGGGAAGCACGCCTTGGGCGTGTGCGCGGGATTTTAAAGGAAACGGAGCTGCCGGAAGATGTAATGACCCGGTATGTATCGGAACTTTCGGGCGGGCAGAGACAGCGTGTGGCGATTGCCGCGGCACTAATTTCCAGACCGGAGCTGGTGCTGCTTGACGAGCCGGTGTCGGCGTTGGACGTCACCGTGCAGGCGCAGATTCTGGAGCTGCTTTTACGGCTCCAGAGGGAGCACGGCCTGACCTATGTATTTGTTTCCCATGACATGGCGGTCGTGCAGAAAATCTGTGACCGTGTCATGGTAATGAAGGACGGGCGCGTGGTCGAATGCGGCAGGACGGAGGAACTGTTCCGGACGCCGCGGGAGGAATATACGAAGAAGCTGTTAGGGAAACACTGATTTCATCAGCACTTCCTCAGGAGATTGTCCCGTAGCAGGGCAGGAAAGCAGAATAGCCCCGGAATTTTCCGGAGGACGGTGTTTCACCGGCTCCTCCGGATAGGCCTCTGAACAACAAGGGGAGTTATAATTGACGTAGATACATTCTTGACATGTCCTCCTCTCCATCTCCTTGGACCATACATAGGAAGTTCCACCCATATTTTTCATAGAAGGAAGTATGATCCGTAACAAGATACAGGGTATCAATTCCTTGTTCTTTCATATCATCACATGCATATTGTAGTAATTTTCCGGCAATGCCCTGACAACGATAGTCTTCCTCGACATAAACGGCACACACATTTGGTGTTAAATCCTTCCGGTTATGGAAATCATTTTCAATTACACCCAGTCCCCCGATAATAGTATCATGCTCCATTGCCAGATACCATTGTGGTACAATACTTTTATTTTTCAGGCAGTCAAGAATACTTTCCTGATATGCCTCTAGTGGGATTCCCCATTTTTGATGAAACCAGTTTGCCGCCTGCATTGCTATACTTTGATTTTCTCTTATTTTTAATAATTCAATCATCTCGTTATGTCCTCCATTGTGTTCCAGTTGTTTTTAAGGCTTCACTTGTTTTATAATTCGCTTATACAGTACATCGGTCTTTTAGCTCCTTTCAGTAAATTGATAAAGTGTTTTTTGTTCTTAGAACATCATTAATTATATTATTTACCCAAAATCGTTTCAATCTCATTTTTGTTTATAATAAAGGATGAGACATGGGATTGTCAAAAATGCGGAAGTGAAAGAAAAAAGTTGTTGACAAGACAGGCATTGTGGTATATTCTATGAATATACAATATGGAATTGTGATAGAGGCGCATTGATTATCAGTACACTGCGGGATATGCCAGGACATAGAGGAACGTAGCGGAAAGGATGAAATGCCGAAGTTTGCGGTTACCTGAGAGCCGCATGCTGGGGTCAGGGCGAACAGCTCTGGAACTGTCATCATTGATTTGATGGAGGGCTATCGAAGAACGTACCGCGCAGGTTTTCCGGCGGTGGTACATTTGCTGGAAGAAGCAGACTTCGGGAACCGCCATCAGGCGGTTTTTTTCGTGTAGCGGAGTGAGCATAAAATTTTGTCCGGGAAGCGTGCTTCCCGGGACAAAATTTTATGCGAGCGAAGCCGCGACCGAGCGGCAGATGCCGCGAGGTGCGGTGCCCTGCGGAGCAGGGAGCTACACGAAAAAAAGGGCGAGCGAAGCCGCGACCGAGCGGCGGATGCCGCGAGGTGCGGTGCCCTGCGGAGCAGGGAGCTACACGAAAAGAAAGGCGAGCGAAGCCGCGACCGAGCGGCAGATGCCGCGAGGTGCGGTGCCCTGCGGAGCAGGGAGCTACACGAAAAAAAGGGCGAGCGAAGCCGCGACCGAGCGGCGGATGCCGCGAGGTGCGGTGCCCTGCGGAGCAGGGAGCTACACGAAAAGAAAGGCGAGCGAAGCCGCGAGGTGCGGTGCCCTGCGGAGCAGGGAGCTACACGAAAAAAAGGGCGAGCGAAGCCGCGACCGAGCGGCGGATGCCGCGAGGTGCGGTGCCCTGCGGAGCAGGGAGCTACACGAAAAGAAAGGCGAGCGAAGCCGCGACCGAGCGGCAGATGCCGCGAGGTGCGGTGCCCTGCGGAGCCGCAACAATTACATGGTATTGTGAGATTAAAAACGGAGGTGCATAAATATGGCTGTATTTACAGGTGCAGGTGTTGCGATTGTAACGCCGATGAAAGCAAACGGAGAAGTGAATTTTGATAAGCTGGGAGAGCTTCTGGAGTTCCAGATTGCAGGCGGAACCGATGCCATTATTATTTGCGGGACGACGGGCGAGGCTTCTACGTTAAGCCACGAGGAGCATTTAGAGTGTATCCGTTACACCGTTTCCAAGGTGGCGGGACGGATTCCGGTCGTAGCCGGAACCGGCTCCAATTGCACGGAGACTTCCATTTATCTGTCTGTGGAGGCGGAGAAGGCGGGAGCAGATGCGCTTCTTTTAGTGACGCCTTACTACAATAAGGCAACCCAGAAGGGCTTGATTGCCCATTTTACTAATACGGCAAAGGCGGTCAATATTCCGGCTATTTTATACAATGTGCCAAGCCGTACCGGCTGTACGATTTTGCCGGAGACGGCGGCTGCCCTTGTAAAAGAGGTGGACAATATTGTCGGGATTAAGGATGCGACAGGCAATATTAGCCAGACGATGCAGACGATGTGTCTGTGTCAGGGGGATATCGACCTGTATTCCGGCAACGACGACCAGATCGTACCGGTGCTGTCTGCGGGCGGTAAGGGCGTTATTTCGGTGCTTTCCAATGTGGCGCCGAAGGAAACCCATGAGATCTGTGCTAAGTTTTTTGCAGGTGATGTAAAGGGAAGCCTTGCGCTTCAGTTAGAGTATCTTCCGCTGGTAAATCAGCTCTTTTGCGAAGTAAACCCGATTCCGGTTAAGGCAGCCCTGAACCTTATGGGAATGGAGGTCGGACCGCTCCGCCTGCCGCTTACGGAAATGGAAGAAGCACACAGGGAAAAGCTGGCTGCGGAGATGAAGAAGTTAGGACTGATAGAATAGTAAGGCAGTACACGGGCAGTGCCCCGGAAAGAGGATTTAATACGGTTTGAGGGCAGCGGAGGGAACAAGTACGAACAGGAGGAACAGGATGATACGCATAATTATGTGCGGCTGTAACGGGAAGATGGGACGCGTCATTTCCGAACTGGCAGCCGAAGACACACAGACTAAAATTGTGGCAGGAATTGATTTTAATACGGAGAAGCACTATGATTATCCTGTGTTTGCAGCACCGGCAGAGTGTACGGTGGAAGGGGACGTTATGATTGATTTCAGCTCTCCGCAGAAGCTCACCGAGCGTCTTGCGATGGCGATTGACAGGAAAATGCCGATTGTGCTTTGTACGACCGGGCTTTCCGAGGAGCAGTTTGCCCAGGTAACGGAGGCATCGAAGCGGGTTGCCATTCTCCGCTCTGCCAACATGTCGCTTGGAATCAACACAATACTCAAGCTGGCAGCCGCTGCGGCAAAGGTATTTTCAGAGGCAAACTTTGATATTGAAATCGTAGAGCGGCATCATAACCGTAAGGTGGATGCTCCGTCCGGAACCGCGCTTGCTATCGCGGATGCCATGAATGAGGTATTGCATCAGGAGTACGCGTATAAGTACGACCGTTCCGGGGAGCGCAAGCCGCGTGAGAAAAAGGAAATCGGCATTTCCGCGGTGCGCGGCGGTACGATTGTCGGAGAGCATGAAGTGATTTTCGCCGGTACGGACGAGGTAATCGAAATCAGGCATACCGCATATTCAAAAGCAATCTTTGGAAACGGGGCGCTGCAGGCAGCAAAGTTTCTGGCAGGAAAGCCTGCCGGGCTGTACCAGATGAGCGATGTTATCGGATGATTCAAGGGAAGCAATTACGGTACAGGGGCAAAATCAGGTATCGGCAGATAAACTACTGGCAGATGAAACGGGGTTGCCGCCTTTCGGGCGGCAGCCCTGTTGTTTATATCAGATGATTTCCGCTAAATGCAGAACAAATGAAAAGTTTTGCGGTTTATAACCGCAATTGTATTGATTTAATATGGAAAAATAAGAAAAAGGCATAGCCGGAGCTATGCCTTTTTCTGTCGTCATGCATAATGTTTTCCTGGATGGAACCCTTCTGCATGACGGTGTCAGCTTGTGCGAAAGATTTATTGTGCCACATCGGCACCCGTATTCTCGGAGGTATTATCACCGTTTGCAATGTCTTCGTTCAATCTGATCAGAAAATCCGCAAATGAGATATCCGGTTCAAACGTAGCTTCTGCAGCCGCGTCGCCCTCGGACGTCACGGTAATACAGCAGGTACTGTACTGACCGCTGCCAATCTGCGCAAATATGTATGCGGTACCTTCCGACTTTGCCGTCACTACTCCGCCGGCACTGACGGAAGCAACCTCCGACGAGGAACTGAAAAACTTAGGGAGTTCCACCGTGTTAATCGGGTAAATTAACCAGTACATCGTGGCACGCTGACCAACGACCATGCTGGCCTCTTCAGACGACAGACGGACATAGATTGCCGGAGGACCGACTGTGATTTTGCACTGCAATTTCACAGGGGCAGCAGCAGAATCCTTAACGGTAGCAGTAATCACTGCCGTACCGACGGAAAGTGCAGTAACGACCCCGTTCTCGTCCACGGAAGCAACCTTTGCATCATCGGAAGAAAAGGTAACCGTTTGCGTTTCTGTCAGATTATAAACTTTAAGGGCATAGTCCTTACCTTTTACAATGGACTTAGTCTTTACGTTCAGCTTCGGTTCCAGTGTACTATTTGCATATGCGGTAGCCGGATTTGCAAACAATGGAAAGAGGCAGATACAAAGTAAAAAGACAAGGGTAATGATACCTTTGAACAAACTTTTTTGTTTCATGGTACTGTCCTCCAATAAGTTACTACAGAAATCCTTGCGTCACATCCTGTGTCTTATTCTAACACCACTTTTTGTCAGAATGATGTCAGATATTAAGAAATTTATAAGATTTTACCGGGAGATTCTTTAAAATCCTTCTTGTGAAACAGGGCGAAAAAAAGTATAATAAAAGTATACGTTCCGTTGTCAATGGAACATAGAGCCAAAGCAGTACAAACGGTTTCGGAAGTGAGGAGGCAGGTGGATGCAGTACATTTTGATTGCGGATGATAATGCAGATATTACGGATGTATTGGCAGCATATGTAAAAAAAGAAGGCTACGAGCCTGTGATTGCAGCAGATGGGGAAGAGGCACTCAGGCTGTTCCGGCAGTATGAGCCTGTAGCCGTTTTGCTGGATGTGATGATGCCGAAGGAGGACGGGTACGAGGTCTGCCGGAAAATCCGTGCGGCTTCGGATGCGCCGGTGATTCTGATTACGGCAAGAGGAGAGGATTTTGAGCGTGTGATGGGACTTGATATCGGTGCGGACGACTATATCGTGAAGCCTTTTTCCCCGAATGAGGTCATGGCAAGGCTACGCGCGGTGCTGCGCCGGATTTCGCGTACGGATCGTGAGAAAAACGAAAATAATATCTTAAAGGTAGGAAATCTGGAAATCAATCTGGAGGAGTATACCCTGTATATCGGCGGGCAGAAGATTGCCCTTACAAAGAAGGAAATCGAGACGATGTGGACGCTTGCAAGCAACCCGAAAAAGGTGTTTACAAGGGATAACCTCTTAGACAGTCTGTGGGGCTATGATTATATCGGCGATACGAGAACCGTGGATTCCCATGTAAAGCGCCTGCGTGCAAAGTTAGACAAGGCGGAGCACAAGGGCTGGGATATTGCAACCGTCTGGGGCGTCGGTTATAAGTTCGAGGTGACGGACGAGAAAGAATAAGGAAAGCACGGCAGAAGTATGGCTGCATGACGAGGAAGTGTGGATGAAGAAACAGGGAAAAGACAGAAAATTTTATAACCGGCTGTTTGTAAAGACCTGCTGCGGCTTTGCGGTACTGCTTCTTTTGTTTGCTGTGATTCTGGGCGCCGTTTATATGCGTCTCTACAAGGAGACGACGATGGAGGGACACCGGGAGCAGATGCGCGTCAAGGCGGAAAGTGTGGCAAAGCGGTGCTCCAATTACTTTTTAAACGGGGATGCAAGAGGTTGGCACGAGTATCTGATTCTGTTCGGTGAAATTGAGAAAACAGAGGTATGGGTGATTTCAAATGAGAATGCAGCACATCCCCTGCCGACATCGTTTGCCCTTGATCTGCAGTCTTTTGCGTCGTTGGAGTCTTTCCAGCAAAGCTATATGGATATTGTGAACAATGTATTTTACAATATACCGATGGCACGGACCAGCTTTAGTGCGGCGCATCAGGTCAGCATCGTAACAATCGGCATGCCGGTACAGGGAATCAATAACGAGGTGGCTGGCTGTATTTTGATGAATGCCCTGGTAGAAACCCAGAAGGAAGTCGTGGACAGCAGCTGGCATCTGATTTTTATCAGCGGAGCGATTGCGCTTGCCGTGGCGTTTCTGACTACGCTGCTCTATGTGCGTACATTGTCCAATCCTATCCTGAAAATACGCCATACTGCTCTTGAGCTGGCAGACGGAAACTATGAGGTGACAACCGAGGTAAAGAGGCGCGATGAAATCGGCGATTTGGCAATTACGATAGATTTTCTTTCCGTAAAGCTGAAGGAAAATGAAATCGAGCGCAGAAACCTTGACCAGATGCGGTTTGACTTTTTTGCAAATGTCTCCCATGAGCTGCGGACACCGATTACGGTTGTGCGCGCCTATACGGAGAGCCTGGTGGACGGCGTTGTAACCGACCCGGAAAAAATACAGCATTATTATCAGAGAATGTTAGGAGAGTGCCAGGGAATGGAGCGCCTGGTGGGAGACCTCCTGCTACTTTCCAAGATGCAGAATCCGGATTTTACGGTGGAGAAGGAGCCGGTCAATCTGGTACAGATTTTCGAGGATTTAAAGAAGCGCACCTGGGCAATCGGCAAGGAAAAGAACATTACGGCGGATGTATATACAGAGCTTCCGGTCGTGATGATGCTCGGTGACTATGACCGGCTGCGCCAGATGTTTTTGGTAATCCTTGACAATGCAGTGAAGTTTTCCCCGGAAAATTCGGTGGTACACATCCGTGTAACCTGCGAGGAACAGATTCTTGTTTCCATCCGTGACGAGGGAATTGGTATCAGCGAGGAGGACCAGAAGTATATTTTTGAAAAGTTTTATAAGTCGAGACTGCGGCAGAATGCAAAGGGCTCCGGTCTCGGGCTTGCAATAGCAAAGCAGATTGCGATAAAGCATGGCGGTACGATTGAGCTGAAAAGCGAGGTAGGAAAGGGTACGGAAATTCTGTTTACATTCCCGGAGATGCAGGAGCCGGAGGCGTAAGCCTATACAGACATCAGATAGCCCGCAGGCTCCCGGAACTCTAAGGTGGCATACGAAATGCAGAACGCAAGGGAAAAGGGTATTTACATTTGCGACGGAATATGTCATAATATGTCTGATAGGTGTACCGCCGTTTAGCGTCGTACATTCTTTCTTGCGGATTGAGCTTGTGCTTTTCTCAAAGAACCGTCTTTTATTCTATGCAGAGCCTGCAGTTTTTCCAAAATTGAAACCATGGCCGGGAGGGGAGTCCGCACCGGCAGTACACAGGAGGACAAAGGAGAATGAATATTTTTATGCAGTTCGGGGCAGGGTTATTGGCAGCTACAGTAATTGTGTGGGCTTACCTTATCTTAAGGAAAGGAAAGCCGAAATGGGGATTCGTGTATGCCGGGATTCTGACGGCAGCCTGCGCGGTAGTATTGGTATGCGGCCTTATCCGGAAGACACCGGAGAAGGCAGGGGCGCCTGTACCGCTTTCCAAAGAGGAGTGGATTTCATTTGCGTACTCGTTTGTGGAAATCGGAGCCTACGAGGAAGCGTCCGACATGATAGGGGATTACAGCACCCGGTATGGGTACGATGAGGAGTGCAGCCTTCTTGCTGCCAGAATTTATGCCCTGCAGGGGGACTGCAAGGCGGCAGACGGGATTTACCGGCGTCTTTTGCAGTCGGAGGCTGCGTCCCTGATAGAGCAGGAGTATGCCTGTGTCAGCCAGAAGAGCAGTGACAGTACGGCTGCATCTGCGATGATACGTTACCTTGAAAAGAACGGAAAGAATCCGGCGGAGTACGGGTATGCGCCGGGAGCAGGAGAGAAGCCGGGAATCACACAGGAAACGATTACTGAGGCGGTGCTTGCGGCAGTGAAGGAAGGGTACCGGACAAAGGATTTTGAAAAGACGGCACAGTATGTCAGACAGGCAGAAGCGCTTTATGATAAGTATGCCGCAGAGGGAACAGACTACCTTGACGAAGAGGAAATCAGGGAAATCAAGGATGTACGGAAAAACCTGAAAAAGCTGAAGGAAAAGGGCGACGGGGCAGCTCTGACAGACTGCGTCAGGGAAGCGCTGCTTTACATGAACCTTTTACTGAAGGATTACAAGGCAGTGGCAGAAAGCATAGACGATAATGCAACTTATAAGGAGCTTGTGCTTGCGGCGGAGCTTTATATGGAAGGTGCAGTGAAGGATAAGGATTTTTCCGAAGCTTACACGGCAGCCTATGGGAAGGATGCGGATGCGGCAGGCGAGAAGTTAAAGGAAATTTATGCAGCCCAAAAGGCAGATATGGAAAAAGAGGAGGCAGAGGAGCTGGGGCTTTTGGTAAAGTTCTGGAAAACGGGTTTAAAGTATCCGGCGCTTGCCAAAATGAAGAACAGTCTGTCCGAAGGGATGAAGAACGGCCGGGCAGGGAGAGATGCATCCAAGGTGTATCTGGCACTTGCAAAGATGGAGCATTATTTTGAGAACGAAAAAAGCCGTACCAGCAACCTTACGGAAGCGGTAAATTCCGGTTATGCATGTTGGGATGAGGAGTACAGCAGCGCAATGAATCAGATCTACGGGGTAATCCATGACAGTGAGAGTGCCGGGGATATCATAAATGTTCCGGACTATGTGGAGAAGGTTTTGGACCGGGCAATGCCGGTAGAGGTGTATGAGCTGCTTCCATCAGCCGAAGAGGAGGGGTTAAGCCTCTATGCATTGGAGGACGTGTTCCAGGATGGCACCGGGGATGTGCAGGAGCAGCCGGAAGAGAAGCCGGAAAAGGAAGGCGAAAGTGAGAAAGAGTTCCAGCAGGCGTTTGCGGAATATGTCAGTGAGGTAAAGAGCAGTATTACCATCGGACACATTGATACCGGGGAGTTTGAGACGGTAAAGGCAAGTCTGGTGATTTCAAGTGATTATGCGGATAACAGCAAGAAGCTGAAAGAGATTCTTTCGGTATATGACTGCGGGCTGGAGATTACGGACTTTACTGTTGAAAAGGTAACCTATGACAGTGTGCGCACTTATCTGGTATGCGATGTTTCCGGCAGCATGGCAGGAAGCATCCAGAACCTGCGCGAAGCCGTGATAAAGTACATAAACGGGCGGGGAGCAAATGAGCAGATTGCGATATGCAGCTTCAGTTACGGCATCGAGGGAACTGTGCCGTTCGGTTCAGAGGACAATGCGTTGACAGAGTTCGCAAACCGAATGTATGCTTTTGGAGGAACCTCAATATACCCTACATTAAAGAGTGTGCTGGAAAGCTTCGATCCGGAGTATGGCAGCAACAATATTATTATCCTGATGACCGACGGTGAGGACGGGTATATGGCATCGTATGAGACAATCAGGACAGAGCTTGCACAGCTTGCCAGTGAGAGAAATGCTACTGTTTATACACTTGGACTCGGGCAGGTGGATACTTCATACCTGAGTGCGATTGCGGGAAGCTGTAAAGGGAAATTCGTTTATGTTTCAGATAGTACAAGTCTGGATACGTTTTACCAGCTGCTGCACAGCCAGGTGGATAACCAGTACATCCTGACATACAAGGCAGCCGATACGCTGACAGGAACAGACCGGATGTTAGAAGTAAAGCTGCGCGACGGGAATGTTTCCGATCGAAAAACCTACTCCATTCTGGATGATGTACCGGATGGAGCAGAAGACGGCCAGGGACCTGCAGTCAACCGGATGTTTTTGCGGGGACTGGGCGTGCGCAGTATTACCAAAGGGAATCAGGCGGTAAAGAACACCCTGCTCGGCTCCGGCTTTACCCCGGAGGGTCATGCAGTCCTGAGACTGCTGGGAGACAGGAAGTACACCATGGAGCTGACCTATGTAAATGAGGGCTGCTATGAGTTTATGGTTCCGGCGGAGACTGCTGCCGGGGTCTATGACGTTGAGGTTACGATTGGCGGAAAAAAGGCCGTGATTAAGAGCGGTCTGAGTATAGTAGACCCGGAAAAAATCATGGAGGTTGCCTTTGGACCATATGTATTTACAGCGTCACAGTGTACTAAAAATGGGAAGGAAAGTATAAAACTGGGCGGGAATGTTGTATTGAACGGCTGGCTGAACTTCAAAGGTGATTTGGAGCTGAAAGGGGATTTAGAGAACGATACCACAATCCGTGTGACGGATTCTACAGGCTCGTATGTCATGTTTGATGCAGAAAGCGCGGTAGGGCTCGGCAGGTATTTTGCCGAAAACGGAGTCGTGCTGGATATTCCGGCATTAAATGAATTTAAGCTTTACTATGATGCAGACCATATGCATGACTTTGAGGACTATGATGTAGATGCTATCCGCACGCCGTTACTCCAGGTGATGCAGCTGCTATGCTTTGATTCTCCGGCAGTGAAGCTTTATCCGGACCGGATGGAAGTAGAATATACCAATACGGAGCCGCACCTGCCATTCCAGGATGTTATTTTCCATTCGAAGAACGGAGATAACTTTAAGATTAAGTGCGAGGGCTCTGCTATTTTGAACCGGCAGAATTTCGGTATCCTGCTTGAAGTAAAGAGTAAAGGAACGAATAAAGATTATCGGCAGTTTACGATGTTTAAGGCGCCGATTTACCTGAGTATGAATGACCTGGATATCAGTGTTGATACCTTTAAGGAGGAATATTCCTTCGGCGCGTTGGTGAATATTGCGTTTCTTGATTTCGGGATAGGGGCAAAGGCTGCGTTCAAGGGCTTTGTACCGGATAAGTTTACGCTGATTGTAGATAAGGATGTCAATACGACGATGGGAGGGATTCCGCTTACATTCAGTAAGTTTTTGTTTGGGGCAGAGGATATCGCGCCGGCGTTAACCGAACGTGATTTTATGAAGCTGAAGATTGTAGGCGGTCTGGATATTGCAGCGGCAAAGATTTCAGCGTTTTTCCCGGCATTAAGCAGATTCGTAGGAGATATCAGCGCCTTTTCCATGCCGGACACGAAAATGGAGCTGGATTTGCAGCCGCTCGGGTTTTCGGCAGAGGCAAAGCTTAATTTTCTTGAAAAAATCCAGCTGCTGCAGGCACAGCTGAAAATCGGTACCTTTGAGTATTCGAGCGAGCTTTTAGAGATGGACTCCGCTACGGTAAGCGGTCTGATGGCGGCATTAAAGAAGGGAATCAGCTGGGAGATAGAGGACTGCAAGGTTGATATTTCTGCGACAGGAGAGATTGATGCCCTGAGCCGGTTCTTTGGCATACAGCTGCGCGATGCGCGTGTGCTGGTAGATATCAAGTGGTGGCTGTTCCATAAGAGCATCGAGAAGGAAGCGGACACATTGCTCGGGCTGTACTTCAAAGAGAACGGGGACCCGCAGTTCATGCTTATTCTTAGCAGCTATGAGAAGGACGGGAAGAGAGAAAAGATCTGTCTTTACATAGACAAAAATGGAAATACCGGAAGTAAAGACAGCATGAAGAAAATCAAATAAGAGGACATAGGAGGAAAGAAAGGCAAATATGAAACGATATAGAAAGAGGCTGCAAAAGACAGCAACAGCAGTGGCAGTCCTGCTGCTTGCCCTGCTGTTGGTCTGCCCGGCGCAGGCGATGGCGGAGGAAACGGAAGCAGAGTTTATTTATCTGGAAACGCCGGGCGAGTTTACCGTGATGTTTACCTACGACGGAGAACAGCCGGAGATTGTGTTTATTTCACCGTCCGGGAAAGAGTATGGAGAAGGAATTTCTTCCGAAGAGGAGTTTTTGTATGCCCACGGAAGCTCCGGGGGATGGAGCACCTATAAGGTGCTTCACGGGGAAGCCGGACAGTGGCGGCTCCGCTGTGATAAAAAGAATAATGAGGAAATTACATACCAGCTGGTAGAGGTAGTAAACGGAATCTGTATCCAGTCCTTTGTGATAGAGAAAATAGAGGACGGCTCTGCCACAGTGGCATTTGAGGTTACAAAGGGGGAGGAGGAGACCGAATATGCGTATACGATTTCTGCTGTAACCGGAGCATCGGATGCGCTGGTAAAAAAAGAGCTGAAAACCGGGAGGGCGTCTACCGGGACACGGATGGAGGAAAGTATGCCGCTTACGATATCAAGCGGCGAAAATTACCGGCTTTTGCTTGAGGTAGTGCATGAGGGAAGTGTAGAAACCTTTGATTCCATGGAGATGGAGCCGTTTTCCTATGAAAATCCGGCTACCGCGGAGGCAATCGGGAATTTCAGCATCGACCTTGATATGGAGAGCGGATTGTGTCAGGTGAACTGGAAGGATTTTGCCATCCAGGGAAGGGAGGTACAGTATAAGCTGACAGCGGTGGCTGACGGCAATACGGAGGAGCCGGTTTACAGCGCGGCTGCAAAGGATACTGCCACATCGTTTTACGTCCCGGCAAAGGCAAAGAAGCTGGCAATTACGATTTCTTATGTGAAAGACGGAGTGGCTTCCAAAGCAAAAACCAAAGAGATTGACTTAGAAGGCGGGGAATATCTGAAGGTACTGACAGAGAACATTACCAGCGATGCCACACTTACGCTGGAGTATCAGACAACGGAGCCTGTGGAGCTGTATCTGACTTTGAACAAGGAAGGCGGCGTGTATGCAATCAAGGGGAAGGGTACGCTTCTCTTTGCTTTGGAGAACGGACAGAATACGATAGAGGCATACTTTGAAGGAAACGAAGGAATTGTCTACAGGGTAAGCAAAGAGGTTTACTATAGTTTTGTTTCACCAGTGATTACGCTTTATGAAGAGCTGGACGGAAAGGTATTCGTAACAGAGACGGCGTGCATTGCAGGAAAGATAGAAAACGCCTCTGCGCTTACGGTCAACGGCGTTTCTGTCGAAGTAGGTGAAGGAGGGAGTTTTGCCTATGATGTACCGTTAGCTGCCGGAAAGAACGAAGTGACGATTGTTGCCCTGGCAGAAAACGGCGTAAGTACGGCAAGGACACTTACAATAACAAATGAGGCGGCAGGCAGCCAGAAAGAAGGAACCGGAACGGAAGCAGGCGATGTACCAACAAGTGCAGCCGCATTGCCGGAGATGAAGGCGGCAGGATGGTTTCCTCTGATTGCATCTGCAATACTGGCGCTGGTGCTGGTGGCGGTATTTCTTCTTGCTATGGCAAAGAAAAAGAAAGGACCTGCCATTTTCCTGATGGTTCTTTTGGGCTGTACGGCATTGGCAACGGGTTTCCTTTATTTCCGTCTGCATACCTTTAATAACAGCCTCAGGTATGTTTCACTTGCAAAGGACTCTGCCGTGCTTGCTTCCAGATATCTTACCTATGAGACTTATGCCGGCTATGCCGCAAAGGGAGCAGCTGCGCTGTTTCTGGCGGCGGCAGCCGCATTTACGGTGGGGATGCTGCTAAAAAAGAAAGCAAAAGGGAAGAAAAAGGAGTAAGAGCAATCCCAAGGAGCAGTGATGGAACTGCTGCTTTGCAGGGAGCCTTGAAAGGAGGGGCGTTATGAAATTTAACAATGGCTGTTGGTTACAAAAGGAAGGGTATCAGTGTTTTGCACCTGCAGAGGCTTATTTTGTAAAGACCACAGAAGATGAGGTAACGATTTGTGCGCCGACCGGACGTATTTATAATAAAGGATGTACGTTAGGCGGAATCAATCTGACAGTTCATATCACCTCTCCGCAGAAGGGTGTGCTGCGGGTACAGACCTGTCATCATATCGGGACCGTAGTGCAGGAACCGGCATTTGAGCTGAATCTGGAAAGGGTGCCGTTGAAGGTTACAGAGACCGGCGAGCGTATCTGTATTGAGAGCGGCCGCCTGTCTCTGGAGATTACGAAAAATCCGTGGAGCATGACCTATCTGTGGGACGGCAGGGTGCTTACCAGAAGCACCGGCAAGGACCTTGCGCTAATCAAGACGAACTGGCGGGGAGAGTATTATGATAAGGGAGACGGTACGGAAACCTATCTCAGACAGCAGCTTTCCCTCGGAGTAGGCGAGCTGCTTTATGGTACTGGCGAGCATTTTACGCCTTTTGTAAAGAACGGGCAAAGCATTGACCTTTGGAATGAGGACGGAGGCACCGGAACGGAACAGGCGTATAAGAATATTCCGTTTTATCTGTCCAACCGCAATTACGGTGTTTTTGTCAATCATCCGGAGCGGGTGTCTTTTGAGCTTGGTACGGAGGAGGTAACCAAAGCGGCATTTTCTGTTGAGGGAGGGTATCTGGATTATTTCCTGTTTGCAGGTGCGTCCATGAAGGAGGTACTGACAGCGTATACGGATCTTACCGGGAAGCCTTCGCTTCCGCCGCCGTGGACCTTCGGGCTGTGGCTGTCGACTTCCTTTACTACGGATTATGATGAAAAGACCGTAATGAACTTTATTGACGGGATGCAGAGGAGAGGCATTCCGCTCAGGACCTTTCATTTTGACTGCTGCTGGATGAAGGAGTTCCACTGGTCGGATTTTATATGGGATGAACGGGTATTCCCGGACCCTGCGGGAATGCTAAAAAGAATCAGGGAAAAGGGGCTTAAGGTCTGTGTCTGGATTAATTCCTACATCGGACAGGAGTCCTGCCTGTTCCGGGAGGGCATGGAGAAGGGCTACTTTATCAGGCGTCCTGATGGGAAGGTATTTCAATGGGATATGTGGCAGCCGGGGATGGCAATCGTAGACTTTACGAATCCGGAGGCGTGGACATGGTTCCAGCAGAAGCTGGAGGTACTGCTGGATATGGGGGTGGACTGCTTTAAGACGGACTTCGGGGAGCGGATTCCGGAGGAGGCACTTTATCATAACGGTGCCGACCCGAAAAAGATGCATAACTACTATACCTATTTATATAATAAATGTGTGTATGAGCTTCTGGAACGAAAGCGCGGAAAGGGAGAAGCGGTACTGTTTGCACGTTCTGCTACCGCAGGCGGGCAGCGCTTTCCGGTACACTGGGGCGGGGACTGCCGGTCGGATTATGAGTCAATGGAAGAAAGTCTGCGGGGAGGCCTGTCGCTGCTTATGAGCGGCTTCGGCTTCTGGGCGCACGACATCGGAGGCTTCGAGCATACCTCTACGCCGGATGTTTATAAAAGATGGGTGGCGTTCGGGCTGCTTTCCTCCCACAGCCGCCTGCACGGCAGCACCTCCTACCGGGTGCCGTGGCTCTATGATGAAGAGGCGGTGGAGGTGTGCCGGTTCTTTACCTGTCTGAAGGCAAGGCTGATGCCATATCTGTATGAGTCGGCGGTTTATGCGAGCGTGACAGGAGTTCCGGTTATGCGGAGTATGGTGCTGGAGTTTAGCGGAGACCCAAACTGCAGTTATCTGGCACGGCAGTACATGCTGGGAGACAGTCTGCTGGTTGCTCCGGTGTTCCGTGAGGATAGTATTGCGGAGTATTATCTGCCGGAGGGGCTCTGGACGGACTTCTTTACCGGAGAGACAAGACAGGGAGGCAGATGGTATACGGAAAGGCACGGGTATCTCAGTATTCCGCTTATGGTGCGGCAAAACTCCATTGTGGCGCTGGGCGCCAGGGAGGACAGACCAGACTATAATTATGCGGAGAATGCAGAGCTGCGGATTTATGAAGTGTCCGAGGGTGACCGTGTAGAAAAGACCGTATATGGCATGGACAACAGGGCGGAGCTGACACTTTGCGTCATGCAGAAGGACGGGAAGCTTTTGCTGGATGCAGAGGCAGGGAAGCCGTACCGTATCCGTCTGGTGAACCGTATCGCAGTATCCGCACAGGGAGCTGAAATTGCAGTCGAAGGAAACGATACCATAGTGATACCGGAGGCGTCCCATATGGAAGTTTTCTGATATCTGGGAAAGAGAAATGAAAAGGGCCTATCAAACATAAAGCGGCATGCAAAATGAGGAAACTCAAGAAGCCTTTTCCTTGACAGGGATAGAATAAAATGATATAGTTAAAGTGACATTATACATAAGTAATTTACGGGGATAACGTAGATTTTGGAGATGAATTATGAAGCATAAAAATATCAGGACTATTCTGGCGGCAGCGCTTCTGGGACTCGTGCCGCTCGGGCTGGCAGGCTGTTCGGCGCGCTTAAAACCGCTTCCTACGGTGAAGCTTTCGGTATGGTGGAGTGATGAGGATGACAGGGAGCTGATTTATGAGACAATAGAAGCGTTTAAAAAGGAATATGCAAAGGAAGCAGTATTTGAAGTGACAGTGAGTACGGAAAGCGTTCTGACCCTCCGGGATACTGTGCTGGCGAACCCTTCGGCGGCGGCGGACATCTATATGTTTGCAGACGACCAGTTTGACGCTCTCCGGGATGTGGGCGCACTGCTCGAAATAACCGAAAATGCGGACAGTATTATAGCTGCAAACGGCGGCGTGGAGAACGGTGCATGCCGTGCCGCAATGGACGACGGAAAGCTGTATGCTTACCCGGTAACGGCAGGAAACGGATATTTCCTGTATTATAATTCGGCATACTTTACCGGGGAGGATATTAAGGACCTTGACACGATGGTTGAAATATCCGCAAGGAACGGGAAGAAAACCTCAATGGACTACTCGAGCGGCTGGTACATATACTCTTTCTTCCGGGGCGCCGGACTGGAGCTCGGGATGAACGAGGACGGAGTTACGAATTACTGCAACTGGAATACAACTGATGCAAAGTATAAGGGCGTCGATGTTGCCGAGGCAATGCTTTCGCTTGCTACGCGGGACGGCTTTCTCTGTTGTGATGACGACGGCTTTTTGGACGGGGTTAAGGACGGAAGCATCATTGCAGGCATCAATGGCGCCTGGAATGTTGAAACCGTAAAGGGTGCATGGGGAGAGAATTTCGCCGCAGCAAAGCTGCCATGCTATACGCTGGCAGGAGATAAGGTGCAGATGTGCAGCTTTTCCGGCTACAAGCTGCTCGGAGTAAACGCTTATTCTGAGAACAGCAGCTGGGCGATGAAGCTTGCGGAGTATCTTTCCTCCGAGGAGACGCAGGTAAAGAGATTTGAGATTATCGGAGAATGTCCTTCCAATGTGAACGCTGCGTCGTCTCCGGTTGTCCGTTCCTCACCTGCGGTGACTGCACTTTCAGAGCAGTCGCGGTATGCTGATACCCAGCGCATTGCGAATACCTACTGGAATCCGTCGTATATTTTCGGTATTACGCTTGCCGGCGGCAATCCTGACCATAAGGAGCTGCAGGAGCTGTTAGATATCATGGTAAACGGAATCATTGCCCAGCCTGAGGAGACTTCAGGAACGGACTGATGACTGGACGGAGTGCTTTTTCCGACAGAGGGCGGAGAGACCGCCGGGAGATTTTGTATGAAGCTTATGAAACGAATTCCTTTTCAGATATTTGTACTGATTTTTTTTGCCGGGGTTGTAGGCACTTCAGGGATGCTTATCATGCATTACAACCTGAATGAAATTTCAGGGAATTACGAACAGATTATAGAGGAATGTCTGGAGGACAGGTTTAATATGTATGATTTATGCCGTTTGATGAACCGGCACCATATTACCGTTTCGTGGTATGCCCTGTCAGACTCCTCTGAAGAGAAGCTTTCTTATAAAGACGGGGCTGCACAGCTGAAGTCGGAAGTAATGGAGATATTGGGTGAGCTGAAGGAAAGCATTTCGGGAAATGAAAAGGAGCAGCTCTTCCACACCGTGTATTCCAATACCATAAGCTATTTTAATAGTGCAGAGAATGTATTCCGGATGGGCAGCGAGAGCAGTGATGCTACCGCCAAGTATTATATCACAACTTATTTGGCGAACTTTATCAATAACGTAAGCACCAATACGGACCTTATGGACGGCTATATTGCTCAGGAAATGGATGCGATTGGCGAAAAAATGGAGCGGAGCATTGATATAGCTGAAATCAGCGAAACGGTATGCATTTTGTGTATTATTATCGTTGTAGTAGTGTGCATTGTTCTGTGCGTCAGCATAACGTCACGTTTGGAAAAGTACAAAAATCAGCTTGAAGAGGAAAATGAGCGCAAGGCGCAGGATTTGATAGAACGTAACCGCAGGATGCTTGCCATACAGGAAAGTACCGTTATCGGTATGGCTACCCTCATTGAAAACCGTGACCATGATACCGGCGAGCATGTCAAGCGGACCAGTAAGTATGTGGAGCTTTTAACGAAAGAGGCGCAGAAGGCGGGGTACTGCACGGATATCCTGACGGACGATTATATGGAGCTGCTGATTAAGGCGGCGCCTATGCATGATATCGGGAAGATTGCGATTTCTGACAGCATCCTTCAAAAGCCGGGGAAGCTTACTGCAGAGGAGTTTCGTATTATGCAGGGGCATACGACGGCAGGAGGACGCATTGTCGCAGAGGTATTAGGCAATATAGAGGACCAGGAGTATATCGATATCGCGGCGCAGGTTGCGGAGGGACACCATGAGAAGTGGGATGGAAGCGGCTATCCGAATGGACTTGGCGGTGCCGGAATTCCGATTTGCGCGAGAATTATGGCGGTAGCCGATGTTTTTGATGCGCTTGTTTCCAAGCGCTGTTATAAGGAGCCGGTTTCTGTGGACGAAGCATTTCATATTATCGAGCAATCCGCCGGAAGTCATTTTGACCCTGTGCTTGCAAGGCTTTTCTGCAGTATCCGGAGTGAGATTGAAGAGGTTCTTGGCGGTAATCTGGACCGGTAGGTCACCGGAAGCAGGCTGCGTAAAGCACAGGCTTCCGGGAGGCTTTTCGTCTTTTATAATTATTTTATTATTTCTTTTATGCCGTGTTTCTCTTACAACAGGCAGTCTTTTTATTCTAAAATCCACTTACATGAAAATCGATACAAACAGGGCGGTGAAGTGCCCGGAACGTATAAATGAAAGGAGAAGTCGCATGAGTGACGATATTTTTGCATTGTTGGAGCCTGCCATAACGGAGAGGCTGGGTGCCGTATTCCGCCAGAGCGAGGAGTATCAGCAGGCTGTGGCAGAGGAAAGTGCCGTATTTAAGCAGTTAAGGGAAGGGCTTACAGAGGAGCAGAAGAAGCAGCTTGACGAATACTTTACGCTGTTAAATGCAACGGCTGCCGTATGCGAACGTCTGACCTACCGGCAGGGGATGAAGGACCTTGCGGCATTTGGCGTATCCCTGCTCCGGTCACAATAATCAGGCTCTGCGACCACTTGTGCAAAAAAAGCAGCCACTTCTGCAGGGGCAATTGCTTTTTCATTTTCAGGGAAGTATGATAAAGGTATCTAAATAAGAAAGGGGAAATTGTATATGAGAAAGCACAAGGGAAAAATAATGTGTCTGGTTTTACTGCTCCTCCTTTTCTTCACTCTTCCGGGGTGCTCCGGCAAGGAGGAAAAAACAAAGCAGGGTCTGACAGAAAAGATAATAGCGGAGGATATACAGCCCGGTAATCTGTTTGTTATAAAAACAGAAAAGGGATATTACTATTATAAATATGCGCAGGAGGTTCCTGCATTTTGCTATGTTGATGTAGCCACAGGAAAGGAAATTTATCTTTGTAATAAGCCGGAGTGCAAGCATGACGGAAACAGCTTTTGTATTGCTTCCAACAAAAGATATAAGATTGACCAGTTTTGTCTGTACAGCGGCAGGATTTTTGCAACAGCCGTCGAGGAAACGGACACGCAGTATTTATGGAAGCTGCTTGCCATCGCACTGGACGGTTCGGAAATGAGTGAAATTGCCACCTATATGACGATGGACAAAGCGGCAGAAGAGAAGGAAGGGCAGAAGCCGATGCTCTACGGAGGCTGGCTGCCGATTCACCGGAATAAGGTATTCATTTCCATAAAGACGAATGACAAGTGGGACCTGGACGACACGGCACAGTATGGCACTGCAATTCTGGACCTGGATACGAGAAAGGCGAGTTATCTTGATGAGGAGCCTTTGAGCAGAAATAATATCCCGGTGAGTGGAATCAGGGCATACGGAGATTACATTTATTACTGTCGGCGGGAGGGGAGAAAAACGGTCCTGCACCAGTATTGTGTGAAGGACGGGACAGAGGAAAGCTGTAAGCTCCAGCCGGGCTTTCTGGGAGTGTATCTCATATTAGATGAAGATAACATTATGTATAAGCGTTCGGAAGGAAATACACTTTATTTGTATCATCCTTCCACAGGAGGAACCGAGGAGGCAAAGAAGCTGCCCGATGTAACGCTTCAGTTTCCGGACGGTTATACTCTGCCGATTTCGTTTGATATAGCAGCGTTAATGACCGATGGTACATATATTTACGCGATACAGCAGTCTGTGGATATGCTGGAGACGGATGAGGAAAGTCCTAAGGAGAATCAACAGCCTGTCAGTAAGGAAAGGAATATCTATGTGATGGACCGTGACCTTAAGGAAGTTGCAATGGTAAATGTGGGACCGTTATTTCCGGAGGGACTGGACGATAGTATGCTTTATAGCAGCAGACTTGGAAACTGGAGCTTTCTGGGAGAGGAGATTTATGCGTTGCTTTATGAAAATACGAAGGAGGGTCAGACCAGTATGATTTATAAATGCAACCGGAGCGATTTGCTGGAGGGAAAGCCGGAGTTTAAGTTTATCTACAAGAAGCAATAACAGTTTTTTGACGGGGCTGCCGCGCAGAGCGCGGGGCCCCGGGTTTGGCGGATTCTTATAAGTAGTCGGAATACCTGATTGACTGAAATGAGAGCAGGGGTTAACGCAGTCCCTAAAACAGTGCAAAGCTGTTCAGATGTTAAAGTCTTCGGATTTGAAACTGCTGTAGTACCGTCCCTTTTCTGCCACGAATTTCAGGACACAATAGTCAGGGTCCGTGACCCCTTCTTTATAATACATCGTGTCACCCACCTGCCATATTCTTTCCTTTGCCTCCGGTGTTTCCAAGACCTCTACTGTTCCCGTCAGGCTGATGCCGCGGAAAAATCTC
This sequence comes from uncultured Lachnospiraceae bacterium, assembly GCA_910579465.1. Taxonomy (GTDB): domain Bacteria; phylum Bacillota; class Clostridia; order Lachnospirales; family Lachnospiraceae; genus SIG307. Next base: position 206,437 of record CAJTUB010000004.1, read on the forward strand.
TTGTCCACAAAATAAATGCTTGCCTTGTTATTTGTACGGAAGCATTTTACTTTATTGGAAGAGGTGTTGGTAGAAAACAAAAATGTTTTGATGCCTTCCCGTTCCCGGGGCTTTAACATGGCTTTTGTAACCGGAAAGCCGTCGGCATCGACATAGGCAAGGAAGCATGTTTTTGACTTATCAATCATTTTCCCAATCGTTTCTTCTGGATTTTTCATAAGAATACCACCTTTCACTGATATGGATTTTTGTTGTCCGGATTCCCGTTCTCTGCTGTCCGGGGTTCTTTTGTGTCATATAGCTTTTCTTCCGCTTCAAGATTTTTTAAAACGTGGTCGAGCATCGTATCAAACCGCAGGATTTCCTCTTCGGTAAATCCCTTGTAGAATAGCCGGTTCATTTTATCAGAAACCTCCTGATACTGCTGTTCCAGACTGTGTGCATGCTCTGTCAGCCGGATGCGGATCTGGCGCCGGTCCTCCCGGTCATAGCATCTTGTAATGTGTCCCTGCTGTTCCAGCCGGTCCAGCATGCCGGTCAGTGTCGTCTTGGCAAGCCCGGTCCGTCTTGCAAGCTCTACGATAGGTAGATTGTCCTCCGCCCATAAGACATAGAGAATGCGTCCTTGTGCCCCGTTAAATTCGTCGATGCCCGCTTCGGTCAGCAGTCTGCCAAAGATACGCCCTTGTATCTGTTTAATCTGTGAAATCAGAAATCCGCCCTTTGTTGCAGCCATTTTACTACCTCCATATAGGATAGTACCATATAGAACTATGTTTGTCAAGCGGGAGGAAGGACAAACTGAGATTCCACATCTGGCAGTTTTGTGGAGGCTGTTGCAAAAGCGCAGCGGCTCCGGACGTGGCGGCTTTTTACAAGCCGCAGACATTTCTTTGCTGTAAAGCAGCTCAAAAAATGCGGAAATTCAAGAGAAAAAACTCTTGTCAGCGTGTGAAAATAGGGGTATAATAAACCGTAGTGTCTGTCAAAATATGCATTTAATTTATTTAGAGAAAATAGAAAGAGAAAGAAGAGGTAGTTCAGATGGAAAGACGAGTAGGTACTGTATCAAGAGGAATCCGTTGTCCGATTATCCGCGAGGGCGATGATTTGTCGGAGATCGTGGTAGAGAGCGTACTGGAGGCAGCAAAGTCCGAAGGCTTTTCCCTCCGGGACAGGGACGTGATTTCCTTAACCGAGTCGATTGTCGCAAGGGCGCAGGGGAATTATGCGTCGGTGCAGGATATCGCGGCAGACGTGAAAGCAAAGCTTGGCGGAGGAACCATCGGCGTCATGTTCCCGATTCTGTCCCGGAACCGTTTTGCCATCTGCTTAAAGGGAATCGCTATGGGTGCAAAGAAGGTAGTGCTGATGCTAAGCTATCCGAGCGACGAGGTAGGCAATGCGCTGCTGACCTACGACCAGCTGGATGAGAAGGGTATCAATCCGTACAGTGATGTACTGACCCTTGCAAAGTACCGTGAGCTGTTCGGTGAGAATAAGCATGAATTTACCGGAGTCGATTATGTAGATTACTATAGCAGGCTGATTACGGAAGCGGGCGCAGAGGCAGAGGTGATTTTTGCAAACCAGCCGAAGGCAATCTTAGCGTACGCCGATTGTATCCTGACCTGTGACATTCACACAAGAGCGAGAACGAAGCGTATTTTAAAGGAAGCAGGCGCAAAGGTAGTCTGCGGACTGGATGATATTATGACCGCCTCCGTCAACGGCAGCGGCTACAATGAGACCTATGGTCTGCTCGGCTCCAACAAGGCGACCGAGGACAAGATAAAGCTGTTCCCGAAGGCTTGTCAGGGGCTGGTTGAGAAGATTCAGGGCTGCATCCTGAAGGAAACCGGAAAGCATGTCGAGGTTATGGTGTACGGCGACGGCGCCTTTAAGGACCCACAGGGAAAAATCTGGGAGCTTGCTGACCCGGTGGTGTCTCCGGCATTTACCGCAGGGCTTGTCGGGACCCCGAACGAATTAAAGCTGAAATACCTCGCCGACAACGATTTTAAAAACCTGAAGGGCGCCGAGCTGAAGGAGGCAATCGAGAAGAGCATTAAGGCAAAGGAAAGAAATCTGGTAGGCAACATGGCTTCCCAGGGCACAACCCCGCGGCAGCTGACGGATTTAATCGGCTCCTTGTGCGACTTAACCAGCGGCTCCGGCGACAAGGGAACGCCGGTGGTGCTTGTGCAGGGCTATTTTGATAATTATACCGACTGATTACTTGTAAGGAAAAGGAGCAGCATGCTATGAAACAGGATATGATTGTAGTTTTGGACCTCGGCAGTACGGAAAACACCGTACTTGCCCGCGCCATCCGCGAGCTTGGCGTTTACAGCGAGATTCATCCGCATGATATTACCGCCGGAGAGGTAAAGGCGTTAGAGAATGTCAGGGGAATTATTTTGAACGGCGGCGAAAACCGCATCGTAGACGGGAAAGAAGTAGAGGTAAATCCGGAGCTGTATACGCTTGGCTATCCGGTGATTGCCATCGACTGTCCGTCTGCAAAGTGTGAGAAGTGCTATACCAACCTTCCGGATAAGGAAGCCTTAAAGTCGTTTGTGTTCGATACATGTAAAGCCGAAGCAAACTGGAACATGAAAAATTTCATTGAGGACCAGATAGAGCAGATAAAGAAGCAGGTCGGCGATAAAAAGGTGCTGCTGGCACTTTCCGGCGGCGTGGACTCCTCCGTGGTTGCGGCAATGCTCATTAAGGCAATCGGACAGCAGCTTGTCTGCGTGCATGTCAACCATGGTCTGATGCGTAAGAACGAGTCTGAGGGCGTAGTCAAGGTATTCCGCGATGAGTTAAAGGCAAACCTGATCTACATAGACGCGTCGGAGCGTTTTCTCACAAAGCTTGAGAATGTGGCAGATCCGGAGCAGAAGCGTAAAATCATCGGCGGTGAATTTATCCGTGTGTTTGAAGAGGAAGCAAGGAAGCTGGAGGGCATCGACTTCTTAGGACAGGGGACGATTTATCCGGATATCATCGAGAGCGGCACCAAAACGGCGAAGACGGTAAAGTCCCATCACAATGTCGGCGGTCTGCCGGAGGACCTGCAGTTTGCGTTAGTGGAGCCGTTAAAGCAGCTCTTTAAGGACGAGGTACGCGCCTGCGGTCTGGAGCTCGGTCTGCCGCGCGAGATGGTATACCGCCAGCCGTTCCCGGGACCGGGACTTGGCGTGCGTTGCCTTGGTGCAATTACAAGAGACCGTCTTGCGGCAGTACGCGAGTCCGACGCGATTCTCCGCGAGGAGTTTGCAAGGGCAGGACTTGACAAAACCGTATGGCAGTACTTTACCGTAGTGCCGGACTTCAAATCGGTCGGCATGAAAAACCATGAGCGCTGCTTTGACTATACCGTAATCATCCGCGCCATCAACACAATCGACGCAATGACCGCAAGCATCGAGCGCCTTGACTGGGACGTGCTGGAGGTTATCACGAACCGCATCCTTGCGGAAGTGCCGAACGTGAACCGGGTATGCTACGATATGAGCCCGAAGCCGCCGGCGACGATAGAGTTCGAGTGATTGATTTCAGGGAGAAACATAGATGAAAGAAATAATCGCATATGAAATGATATATAATAAGGTATTAAAGTATCAGAATGACATAATATGTGTTCCTTTTCAAAAGGAATACTGGGATGAATATATGAAGATATATAATGAATGTTTTTACGAAATGAGAAAAGCGTTAGAAATTGAGCCAATAAATTTTTATTATGATTACTCTCAAATCAAAGATAAAATAAATGATACTTTCCTTTATTTGCAAAATGGAGTAATAATAGGTGCTGTTTCTTGCTATGGAAATGAGTTAGATGATTTAATTGTTGAGAAATCGTTTCAAGGGCAAGGTATAGGACAAAAATTGTTGTTATGGGGAATGAATCATATAAAAGAACAAGGCTATGAAGAAATTATTTTGCATGTAGCTGAGTGGAATCAAAATGCAGTGAAGTTGTATTTGAAAAATGGATTTAGTATTAAGAAAAGAGAAAGGGTGCGTTAAAGAAAATAGGTGTCGAATTTGTTACGGCGTTTTGGAATACCTTATTTTACAAGGCATTTATAAATGCGTGGCAACATTTTGGTAACAGAAAATCAGTAAGCCGTAATAAATGATGTAATTGAAGTAAAAACAGGCGTGTATTTGCATAAAACTTAAACAAAAATAGTTAATAACAACGAAGAGTACGCCGAATACGAGTGAAAATAAGAAGGAGGTTATTCTATGCTTTATCATGTATCTCCAAATGCAGGTTTGAAAACATTGTATCCGCATGAATCATCGCATAAAAAGGCTTATGTATATGCGACGGGAAATTTTGTTGTAGGACTTTTGTTTGGTGTAAAACAGGATGATTTTGATTTTTGCATTTCGACAGACGAAAATGGTCTCACTACAGTATATGAGTGTTATCCCGATGCATTTAGAAATATATACCAGGGAAAAAATTGTTCAGTATATGTGGTTGACGATGAAGGTTTTGAGCAAGGTTTAACATCATGGGATGAGGAATTGGTCTGTGATAAAGAGGTGGAAGTACAGAACGAAATCAGGATTATTGATTTGTATGAAAGATTAATCGAGGAAGAATCATTAGGAAATATTGTGATTCACAGATATGAATTTAATGATGATTACAGGAAGAAGATATCTGCCCATGTGTGTGATAGATTTATCCGCTTTAATATTGATTTGAATCATTGTTTAAAGCAGGATATCAGATTTTCTACACATTATAAGGGGATTGTTGAGGGGTTACTTACTGTCATGGATGGACACTTGCTGCAATAGTATGCAACATTTGCATTATCTGAGCAGTGACATTTTATTCCAACAAAACGGGAAATACTTGAATGCATACAAGACGAGAATAAAATTGTTTTGGAATTGAATATATCATTACAAGATTATATTAATTATGATTTTGATAGAGCCTTTTTAGTATTATCTAATTGGTGATTTGTTTGCGTTAGTAAAACACGTTCCGGAAAGCTGTTTCTTCCGGGAGGAAAGATTGAAAAGGATGAGTCGAAAGAGGAATGTATTATAAGGGAGTGTATGGAGGAGATGGGTGTAAAAGTAGTTGTATGTATGGCTGTGAAGCTGATTAAAGAACGGATGGCGGAAGAAAACAGTGAGGGACAGCATGGATAGAGCAAAAATAAAATGGATATTTTTTGACATGGGTTCTACCTTGATTGATGAATCTGTTGCAATGGAGCATCGAATCAGGGAAGTGATTGAAGGGACAGACATTACATACGAACAATTTATAGAAAAGAAGGTTTGTTTTGCAAAGCAAAACAAACCGGCGGATTTGGAGACATTGAAATTTTTTGGACTAACCAAAACCCCGTGGCATAAGGAGGATGAACGGTTGTACCCGGAAACGGCAGAGTGTCTGGAGCGCCTTCATACATGTTATAAGATAGGAATTATTGCAAATCAGTCATCAGGAAGTGAAGAACGTCTCAAAAAATTCGGGATATGGAAATATATTGATATACTGGTTGCATCTGCGGAGGAAGGAATTGCAAAACCGGACAAGCGTATTTTTGAAATTGCCCTTGCACGTGCAGGATGTAAACCGGAAGAGGCAGCTATGGTGGGTGATCGTCTTGACAATGATATTATCCCTGCCAATGATTTAGGAATGTATACGATTTGGATGAAACAAGGGAACTGGGTGTATGCGAGACCCAGGGAGAAGCTTGAATACCCGGATTGGACGATTTCCAGCTTGAAGGAAATGGAAATTCTTATGAAAGAGAACAGGGTCTATGAAAATTGATGCTAATGGAACAGAGATAAGGGTTATAGGCGATGTTGTCAATGAAGACGCGTATGTTTCCCTGACCGATATAGCAAAGTATAAAAATCCAGATAATGCTTTTATTGTAGTCGCAAATTGGATGCGTAATCATTCTACAATTTCATTTTTGGGTTTGTGGGAGCAGATTCATAACCCGAATTTTAAACCTATCGAATTCGATAGGTTTAAAGCAGAGTCGGGAGATAATGCGTTTACGTTGACGCCGCAGCAATGGATAAAAGCAACAGACGCAATCGGTATTGTATCAAAATCAGGACGATATGGCGGCACTTATGCTCATACAGGCATTGCTTTTGAGTTTGCTTCGTGGGCAGGAAGTGCCGCAGATTGAACGGTTAAGGCTATTAAGGGAGAAGGCATACCGACAGCTTGAAATTCTTAAAAAGAATCAGGGAACGATTGAAGCATTGAAACAAAATCTGATTGAGGATTCAGAAAAGAATAATTAAGAAATGGAGATTTAAGATAAGGGAGGTGCGGGACGTGTCAACAGAAAATTTTACAATAACCATTCAGGGAGATAGCGAAGGATATGTAATCTTTGAGTGCCCCTATTGCGACTCAGAATTTAAGTTGCAAGCCGGAGAATATCAAAATGACGATGAACCTTTTGAAGAACTGTTTTGTCCATACTGCGGTCTGGCAAAAGAGAAAAATGAATTTCTGTCATCAGATGTAATCGAGCAGGTACAAATGATAGCTTATAACTATAGGGTGGAGGAATTAAATAAGTTATTTAAGAAAATGTAGAGGTCGGTTAATCGCTCAAAAGGTTTAATAAAAATGGATTTTAAGCCATTGAAAAAGGTTGCAACAAAAGAATTGAAGGATAAAGATACTATGGAAACAAAATTTACTTGTTCATGTTGTAGTCGAAGAGTTAAGGTGCTTTATTGTGCCGGAGCGGCAAAGATATTTTGTCCGTATTGTGGGGTGGATATATGAACAGATTAGAATTAAGAAAACTGAGTTTAGAATTTCGCAGGTTATCAAGTAATCTGCTCAATAGCACTTATAATACGGCAGATATAAATCTTTCTCGTTTTCTCAAATTTATAGATGGAAATGATTGTTTGTGACGAGGAGGCAAAGGCTATGAGCGGGAATACATATATTTAGAATATTGAAACTGTTAATGGTTCAGCAAGCCAGCAGAATAGTGGAGTGATAAATACGTACAACACTACAAATGATACAAGTTCTATGATTACTCTGATTAACAAATTACTTGCATCACTGCCTGAGATACAGGGAGTTGACTCAGAAGAAATCGAGAATGTGAAAGATGATTTGGAAATGATTCAGGAGCAGTTGAAAAGCGATGCTCCGAAAAAGAATCGTATAGGAAAGGCTCTTGCAGGAATCAAAAAATTTGTAGGCGAGTTTTCTATGAAACTTGCAGTAACGCTTGCCGCCGGAGCAGTCACGGGAACAGATTGGAATATGTTTCTGCAACAGGTTGAAGATTTTATCAAATAAAAGAGTGAAAGAAATATATTTATAAACATATAGCTAATATCCGCAGTTACAGAGCAAGTGTTATCAACGGCGATGTATGAGGGAAAAGAATACATGAAATACCTTGGAAATGAAGAGATAGGTGAGCCGGAATGCTTAGAATAGATGAATATATGAAATGATAGTATTAGTCATTCTGTTTTATTAGACTGGTTAAGGAAAGGAAGAAAAAATATGGACTGTCAATATAAAGAAATCGAAACAGAGCAGGAATTAAAGGAAGTTTTGGAATTGTGCTATGATATTTTGGGCACAGATAATTCGGAATTATATGGTTATGATGCATGGCATAAGAGATTCGCAGAAGGTTCGCAGCCTTTAGTATATGCGATAAAAGATGAAGAAATAGTTTCAGCAATTTTGGGACGGGCAGAGAATAAGGATAGTCTTGTAATTGGTTTTGTAGCATGTCGTGAAAATTACAGGAGACAAGGGATAACAAAAGGGCTTTTAGGCTATTTTGAAGATTTGGCAAGGAAAAAAGGATTTAAATATATTACACTAGGTTCTAAGGAAGATGCATTTTATGAAAAATGCGGTTACAGGGTAATTTTTCAAGTCCATGACCAAAATATTTTTCAAAAGATATTGTAAGGGTAATTGCTAAAAATTCGAATGAGTGCCATCTCCAGAGGGCTTGAGCGGATGTTGACGATTGGAGGATTAACAGGATGCTTAAGGAAGTACTGTTCAAAATTGCGAAGGGCTCCTTTATGGGTAAAATTGTAGGAAATGCATTTCAATACTGCAGTTGGGCGCTTCCCGTGAAGAAAGTATATAGCAGCAAGGAAGTAATTGCGTTCTGTCATCCTCACCCTTCCTATGAAAATCATATTATTATTTCACCAAAAAGGGCGGTTAAGAATTTGCAGCAAATGGCGTCAGATCGCTTTAGTAAGTATTTTTTGAAGATTTGGGAGACTGCAAAAGACATATGCGTGATGTATCCTGAGTATAGTGATGCGTTTGCGATTGTTGCGAATGGAGGAAAAAGACAAGAGGTCCAGCAGGTACATTTTCATATGTTTACGAATCATGAAATTGTGAATGAATATTCTGCACAGGAGCAGGCGGAAAGCTTCTTTTACAGAGATAGTAATATTTGCGTTCTGGAGCATCCGGCCCCTGATTGGAAGGTTCATTTTGTGATTAAGCCTTCAGCATCCCGGATGGCAGGAAACGAAGAGTATGAAGATATGTATTTCAGAAGCGTTTTGCATAGTATAGAGTTATTAAATAATGAATTTGATATAGTGCAGAGAGGCTATTCCCTTGTATACCAGTACAATAAACAGAAAAGTGATAAGGAATGCCCTGTTTTCCATATTGTGTCAGGCAAAAAACTAAAATGAGATATTTTGAAGGAGCAGATTATGTTACCAACTATAGAAGAAGCAAAAAGAGAATTAGAAGTCGCGGCGCAATTAAATCCTGGTCCATGGATAGAGCATTCATTCAATGTAGGAATCGCGGCAAGAAACATTGCTGAAAAGATCTCAGAAATGGATTCGGACAAGGCTTATATTGTAGGCTTATTGCATGATATTGGCAGAAGGGTCGGGGTTGTGAATATTCCTAAGCATGTCTATGAGGGCTATCTGTTTTGTAAGAAAAACGGATGGGATGAAGCAGAAAGGGTGTGCATGACACATTCCTATCCTCTGATGGAAAAGGAGTTTGATTATGAGCCGGTAACTTTGGAAGAGCAGGAAATCAAAAGGTATATTTCGGAGTGTAAATGTGACGATTATGATTTGCTGATTCAGTTATGCGACAGTCTGGCAGTAGATTATGGCTTCTGTATTCTCGAAAAGAGGTTTGTTGATGTGGCAAGAAGATATGGTGTGTGGGAAAATTCCGTAGAACGCTGGAATGCCAAATTTGCAATGAAAGAGTATTTTGAATCAAAGATGGGATGTTCTGTCTATGACGTATTGCCCGATATTGGTAAAACAACTTTATTGTGTCCGCCACCGTGGAAACCTGGTCAAAGCAAGTAGGCGACAGGTTTTATAGAAGGGAACCAGCAGGAGATAAAGAAAAGGTTTTAGATAAAAGAAATTTGAATTTGCTTGAAAATGACAAGTATGCATTTTCTGTACTAAATAGAATTTTGAATTATTCATACAGAATAATATTAACGGACCATGAGCAGTTAATTATTTGCCATTCAGCGGCTCTGTATCCTGTGTGGGTGTTGGGCACTAGATGGTATTTCTTTACAAGAAAAGGAACTGGTCTAGGATGTTGTCGCACGGATCTGTCCGATGATAGATGGGTATTTGTATAATCTGAAATAGGATTTAGCAGAGTTTTTATCCAGAAAAGCAAAGGAACAGAGAATAAATATGAAATTCATGGTGAATGTGTTTGCTTACAACAGCTCAAGTCTTCTTGAACTTTAAAGTGTAGCAGATAGGAATATTTATGTATTGGGAGTGATTTGAAAGAGATGATTGAAATTATACACTTTCTGTATATTGTAGAAAGCATTACGCGCAGCATCCGGGTATTGGGTGACTAAGATGAGTGAAAGTACAAGGATTATGCCAATGCTTTATATGGACAAAGACCATGCGGCTTCGAGAAAATCGGGTATGTATTAAGCCGAAAACCTTGTACGATAGGGGCGAAGACTGTTTACGGTATAGATTGTAATATTTATTGCTTCATAGTGGTAAGTAAGAGTATAGACATCACGACAGCGGAACTTTTTAAAAAGAACCAAAAAACAATTGAAACAATAGAGAAAGATTTTATTGAAGATATAATAAAACAAGGAAAGATAGGGAGAAACTATGAATACAGATAGACATACGCCGGTAGTTTTTGTCAGTTCAACATGCTATGATTTGAAACAGGTTCGAGAAGATTTAAAAGATTTTTTTGAAACAAATTATGGATTTCAAGCAATGCTTTCCGAATTTGACTCATTTCCTATTGACCCATGTATTGGAACCTTTGAAAATTGTTTAAATAATGTTGATAAATCAGCAGATATATTTATACTTATTGTTGGAACAAGATATGGGTGTGTGATGGAAAATGGAAAATCTATTACGAATTTAGAATATCTACATGCAAAGGCTAAGGGAATTCCGGTATTTGTGTTCGTGGATAAGCAGTTATATAATTATTTAAAAATATGGAAAACAAATAAAACAGGGGATTTTTCAGCTGTTGTTGATAATCCGCAAATTTTCGAATTTGTTTCAGGAATTTATAATGAATCCAAACAATGGATTTATACATATGAATCCATGCGAGATATAACCATTACAATGAAACATCAATTAAGTCTGATATTTTCTGATGGACTCACATATAAAAAAGTATTACATACTTTGCAACCTCATGTTTTGGAGAGTGATATTCCTGCAGGAGCTATACGTGTTTTAATTGAAAAACCATATGCATGGGAGCATAAATTTCTTGCCTATGTGCTTAAAGATGAGTTTGATAAATTGCAGAAACATAGGTGGAATTTTAAGTATGGTTTTTTTACGACACATATGATTAAATTGGATTCTAGGGAACTTTTACAGGATGTTTCTGTAAAGCTAAATGAGATTATAAAATTAAGCGAAATTTTGGGTACACTTTTGAACTCGACAATTCAAGATGCGATTGGAGAGCCGGGAGTGCCGAGTGATTTAGATATGATAGTATATGCTTCAAAGCAATTTGCCTCGTTTTATGAAAGAATAATTGCATGGGCACTATATTTCAGGACATTGCATACAGATAAAGTGTTTCAACAATTGCTCAAATTGTTATATGAGCTTCCAGAGTCAATGCTTGCGCAAATGGATAATTTTGTAGACAAACTATATAGAGAGATTATAAGTATTCCAGATGTTGAGGATAATATTAAACGTGAAATAAAATTGTCTTGTGTCTTAGATAAAGCGAATACAAATGCTATTAATGCGGAGATAGAGAGGCTTTATAAATTGTTATGTTAATAAAGTAATTGTTTATAGGTGTTATTGTTTTGACAAAAAATTGCTTATATTCAAGAGATAGAACCTATAGCCATTACCTGAAGTTATAGAGAATGTATAGTTTATCTTATGCGGCAGGTAGTCTATGGATTGCCTGCCATATTCGGTATTATTCTGGCTGATTTTTGTCAGAAAGATTTTTGCTACTGGAGAAGTTTGTATATAAAATCGTTGACGCCGAATATGATATTTCATATAATGCAGACACGAGACGTTCCGGATGGCAAGGGAGGATGGGCTATTGAAAGAGAGCTGCTTTTTATCAAACGACCTCCGGATGGATAAATCATATCAGCTGTAGAAAAAACAAAGGGAAGATTGGTGACATGACAAAGAAATCAAAACAAAAACTGATTATTATAGCAGGCTCTCCTTGTGTGGGGAAAACGACGGTGGCAGACAAGCTGTTTACCTCTTATGAAAACAGTGCTTTTTTTGATGGTGACTGGGCATGGTGCGTCAATCCTTTTTCATTGGATGATCCGAGATTGCGAAATGGTGACAAAACGATGTCCTTTGCATTGTCTACCTATTTGAATTCAGGGTTTGACTATGTGTTCTTCCCGTCTGTAGTTATGATATATCAAACAATTCGTGAGACAGTGTTGAAAGATATCACTGCAAAAGATTACTCTGTTTTGGGCTTTACCCTGACCTGCTCTGAGGATACCTTGCTGGAACGTCATAAAAACCGCGGGGATAAAAATGAATGTTCTTTTCACTGGCTTCATTTAGAGCCGTATCAAGGCGATTATGTAATTAACACGGATAATAAAAATGTCCGGCAAATTGTTGAGGAAATGAAAGGTATGATAGATAAGGCGGGAACGGAGGAAAGATAGTTTTTACCTTTTGCGTCAATGGGATATATGACGAAATTGTCAATGATGAAAATTGATGTTTATGGAGATGTCTGAATTTTAGGAGGTAATTGGAGTGATCAATTTTTTAAAAAGCAATTGGGTTAATATATTGTTAATTATTGTGGGAACATTTGCACTTGTTATTTATATACTGCAGGAAAGAAGAAAGAAAATAGATGCTGCTTCTTTAATTGTTTTGCAGATTGATGAAGTGCTGAAGAGACTCATTGAAATTTCTACCTTTATTGCAGGAGATGGCTTTAATTCGACAGCATTTTATGAGTCACTTCCTTTGATGAAAGAAAATTATTGGAGTAAATATAAGCATTATTTTGTTCGGAATATGGATGCCGCAAGCTATGATTCAATAAATCGGCTATATAATTATGTGGCAGGAGTTCAGGAACAGCAGCTATTGGCAAAGACTTTACAAACAAATAGCATTAACTTGATTCAGACAATAATAATGAACATGGAAGCTGGGTTTATTAGCGATTATTTGAATGGTTTATATGGTAATGATTTGCCTGTTCAAATTGAGGGTAGTTCATATTTAAAGTTTAATGTAAATCAATTTTGGGTCAAATATAAAGAGAAGGATGAACAGTTAAGAATGCTTATCAATAATGGAGCATTCGCTCCGATATATAGCCCTGTTCAGATTAAGCAGAGCTTGGATAAGATATTGACAGAATGTTCTCTGCTTGGAGTTACAGGAACAGATGGGTATCAATTATTAAAAAAGAAGTCAAAAAGGAGATTTTAAGTCTTGGAGTAGATTACCGGTGAATAATCAATAGGAATGTATATTATTACATATCATGAAAGTAAGAAGTTAACGGGACGAAGTAAACTGTAGTTATTGAAAAAGTAGTTGACAGAACGAATGTTCTGAACTATTCTAGTTATATGGATGTGCTTATAGTTAGAAGATTGAAGTAGTAACAAAGGAGAGGACATTTGTGCAAAAACCATTAACTTGTGTTGAGATTTGTGCAGGAGCCGGTGGTCAGGCTCTCGGACTTGCAATGGCTGGATTTGTTCATGTTGCACTTGTTGAATATGAATCAGAGTATTGCAAAACTTTAAAACTAAACCGCCCTGAATGGAATGTGATATGTGAGGATGTCCGTAACTTTGACGGGAAACCTTACTATGGGGTAGATTTGTTGGCAGGCGGAGTGCCCTGCCCTCCTTTTTCGATTGCTGGAAAACAATTAGGAAAGGATGACGAACGCGATTTGTTTCCGGAAGCAATCCGCCTGCTTAAAGAGATTAGGCCTCGGGCTGTTATGTTAGAAAATGTGAGAGGATTTTTAGATGCCGGTTTTGATGAATATCGCAGGTATATTCTTAAATTGATTGAAAAGCTTGGATATCGTACGCAAATTAAGTTATTGAATGCCTCTGATTTTGGTGTTTCACAGCTTCGCCCGCGTGTGGTGATTGTTGGAATACGAAAAGATGAACGAGGTTCTTTTTCTTATCCTGAGGGAAAAAAGGAGCATACACCTACTGTTGGGACGTTATTATATGATTTGATGGCAGAAAATAAATGGGAAGGTGCAAAAGAATGGGCGCAAGGCGCTGATAAAATAGCCCCGACTTTGGTTGGTGGCTCTAAAAAGCATGGTGGTCCGGATCTGGGACCGGTGAGGGCAAGAAATGCGTGGGCTGAATTAGGAGTAGATGGACGTGGTGTAGCTGACGTGCCACCAGCTCCGGGTTTTGAAGGAATGCCTCGTTTGACAAGCAGAATGATGGCGAGGATACAGGGATTTCCTGATACATGGATGTTTGGAAAAAAGAAAACAACTGCGTGCCGCATGATTGGAAATGCATTTCCGCCACCGGTAGCGCAGGCAGTAGGAGAAAGAATAAAGGAGTGTCTGGAATATGGATGCATTAATAGCGAATGCGAGAGTTCACTTTCACGAGCGGTTATTTGAGACGAATACGGTGGCTTTGACTAAGGTAGGTATAGTATCGAATGCAGATACCAGTAGCAGGGCTTCAAAAGCGATATCAGGAAGAATTGTGGATATTATAGTGGAGGAAAAGCATCATAGAGTCAATATAGTGGATAAGATTTCTGGTCAGACTCTTGGAAAACAGTTTGAATTATTGACAATGGAATTCTTGCAGGAAACATTTCCCTATCTACAAAATCTTTGTCCCGGTCAATGGTCGGTATTGCAGCTTGGTAATAATAACAGGCTTAAAACAAGTGACTTTGAGCAGTATGAGCATTTAGCCTATTTGAGTGCTTTGACGGCGGAAAATGCACAGTTAGCAGCAGCGTTAGGTAATGATTACCTTGTGGCACCGGATGTAGTTATTTATCGGGAGCTTTATGAAGATAAAGAAATTAATTCTGTGCATTATATTGTTGATGATAGTGTCGGTAAGATGGCAGATATCAGAAAATCAAATGGTGGGAAGCCCTTATTACATGCCAGCGTATCAGCTAAATTTACAATGCGGAGTGACAGGGCACAGAATAGCCGTACAGAAGCGTTAAATTTGATTCGCAATAGGAAAGGGCATCTGCCTCACATCGTTGTAGTAACGGCAGAGCCTATGCCAAATCGTCTGGCATCATTAGCGCTTGGAACTGGAGATATTGATTGCGTATATCATTTTGCACTTTATGAACTGATTCGGGCAGTAAGGGAAGTGGGGTCTGAGGATGCAGTTGAGACATTAGGAACACTTGTGCAGGGAAAAAGGTTGAAAGATATATCGGACTTGCCGCTGGATTTGGCAGTGTAAATTTATACTATAATTAGTGTATCTGGTAAGAACAACGCTTTCAACGTCTTACAATTGTACCCGGCGATAGTTCTCACTTTATGTCGTGTTCGTTCTCGCACTAGTGTGATAAGCTTTTTGTAAAAGTAAAAGGAGAGATTTTTATGAATCAGGAGAGTGTCGGAAAGTTCATGGCTTCTTTGCGAAAAGAAAAAAAGCTTACACAGGAGCAACTTGCAGAGATGCTCGGGGTGAATAGCCGGAGCGTTTCGCGATGGGAGAACGGGTATTGTATGCCTGATTTTTCTTTGCTTCCGATGATTTCAGATGAACTGGAGGTCAGCGTAGCAGAGCTTTTGAACGGAAAACGGGAAGGCGATGGCCAATTTAGAAAGGAAAATGCCTATCTGGAAAATTACAGGGTGCTTGCGGAGCTAAACAGGAAAGAAATATTTGCGGAGGAGATTCCGGAGAGCGAAAAGCAGGAGGCGGTTTCTGCTTTGCTAAGCGGGGGTGCCTGCGGCGAGGATGTTGTAAGATATAAAAAGCGTATGAGAGTGAATCCGGCTACGGATAAGTTATATCCGGACTGCTACATTCCGCCATATCATGGAAACAAAAAGCTCCGGCTGCTTTGCGGGTATTTGCCTAAGACGAATTTATTGTATGCAAATCACTATGAGCTGGAAATCATAAGGCTGCTTTTTTTGTTTGCTCCCGAAAATGAAGAGGTCGTCGCAATGATGAAGCATACACGGGACAGGTTAAAAAATACGTGCTTTGGAAATTCATGTGCACAGGGGGAGTGTGTTGCAGCAGGGATTAGTGTGCTGCGCTTCCTTGCCGCGACACAGCCGGATGAGACAGAATGGATGGACAAGCTGCTAAATCCGTTGGGGGCTCAGTTTCTTTCCTTTGGAAACGGACAGGCAGCTGTGCAGAACGGGATTCCTCTTTCCTATCTTCTGATGGCGTTTACGGAGATAAACAACGAAAAGACCAGAGCTTTGATACGGCAGAAGAAGGAGTATCTTTTAATTCTGCTGAGAAGAGGCTGGATTACGGGCAGGCTGTCAAACAGGAAAATATCAGAAGGGGACAGCTATAACCTGATGGGGAAATATATTCTGAGAAATTCGCTCCGGACCTTGCCGGAGTATAAGGATATTTCTGAAAATGAAATCTATATTGATGCTACGGATGGAAGGTGCTATTGTAATATTTGAAAGGCGGGGCGCATTTTTTGTTTAATCTGTAATTATGGATTTATCCGGATGGAGGGGTCATTATGACAAGGTATTATTGCAGCGGGTTTGATGGAAATGATGCGTTTGGGCATGGTCTGGGGGAAATGTTCCAAAGGGAGCTGACCGATACCAAAAGTATTGTATTTATACCTGGCGGAGCTGAAAAAATTGAAAAGGCAAGAAATAAGCAGATTCCGGTTTTTATAGAGCATTTTAAGAGGGCAGGAATTTGTTTTGAGCGGATGGGACTGATTACCCCTGACCTGTCAGGGCAGGAGGCACGGACGATGATAAGAAATGCCAGCTTTGTCATGCTGCTTGGTGGGAATCCGTTTCAACAGAAGGAA
The DNA here is from genome assembly GCA_910579465.1 of uncultured Lachnospiraceae bacterium. Taxonomy (GTDB): domain Bacteria; phylum Bacillota; class Clostridia; order Lachnospirales; family Lachnospiraceae; genus SIG307. The sequence goes on from CAJTUB010000004.1 coordinate 223,039, forward strand.
TTGTGCGACAGGCTGGATTTGTCAGGAGTGCTGCAAAAGTTTGACGGTGTCATGGCAGGCTTCAGTGCGGGAGCAATGCTTATGTCAAGGTATATCATTGTTACTCCGTGTAGTGAGGAATATCCGGAGTTTCGGATTGAGGAAGGGCTAAATTTAGATAATATTTCGGTTTATCCGCACAATAATACTTCTGAGGAAAGCTATCCGGAAGCTTTGGCTGCGGGCGGTGAAATATATCAAAGGAGGGATTTGGTCCAGGTGGCAGAGGAGTACGGGGAGTTTTATTTATTGCAGGACAATGCGCGGGAAAATGGACGGACAGACGTAAGCATAATCAAGTCTTCGGATGGGGAACTGGCGTATTATATAGAGAATGAAGGGAAGCTATGGAAGGCGGCAAAGGATGGGGTCAGCCTTATTGCGGCAGGAAGAGGAAAGCAGCAGGAAAAAGGTAGTCTTGTCAGATTTTTATAAGGGCAGGGCGGATACCGGAGCGGACAGGAGGCGGCGATGGGAAGCGATAGAGAGGAGTATCTGAAAGAATTTAATCCAAAACCCTTGGAATTGATTGTGAGAATCAGCTGGTGCGAGGGAAAAGGGGAGCTCCGGCTGCCGGTAGGGAAGCATTTTTGTAAGGTACGGGCACGCTTTGATAGGGCGCTGGATGTCAGGACCGGTGAATTGACAGGCGCTCAAAATGAAGTGGTCCATCACTGGATAACATGGCAGGAGCCTGGAAAAAGGTTTGGCATTCAACGGGACCATAAGTTCAAGGCAGGAGCGCTGTACCGTGTTCTGGTAAGGGAATACATTCCGCAGGGAGAGGAGAAGTTCAGGCTGTATTATTTGGAGCGGGTACTGGAGCGTAATGTAAAGGAGCCGTTATTGGAGTCTGTCGGCAGCTTTGGACAGCGTCCGGATGGTGGTATCGGGAAAGCGAAGGAAGAACGTCTTAAGAGGATAAAGACGGAGCATCGGAAGCCTGTTGTAATCCGTCATGTACTTGGAGAGTTTACGTTAGACAGCGGTGATAACCGGTTTGAGGGACAGATTGCTTATCTTGGAGAGAGATGTCTGGTTTATCTGGAGGTCAGGGAAGGGGAGACAACAGCGGAGCTACAGCTAAATAAATTGAGTGAGCTATGTGAAAATCTTGCGGATTGGGATAAGCGTGTGAAAGCGTATGCTTCCGATGAGCTGCTGGAAACAGCAAACGAATGGAGGGGAGAGGAGCCAAGGCTTACCAGGGAGCAGTTTAATCAGGAGCTTGGGATTCCTGCCCTTACGGTGGGTGCAGACGGAAGGGTCGAAGCGGTGTTTGAGAATGATGCGATATTCGGCGGTCATTTTATCGTAATCGATATCAATGAAAACGGGAAGTTTACAAGAGCAGAGATAGAGGGATAGCCATCCGGATGCGGCAGGGGATTTTTATGGATTGCCTTGGTCTGCCGGGAGAGGGGTTAAAATGAGCAGATTTAAGATTAACTTTCAATTACGGGAACTGGATGAGATTGTGCCCTGGGGACAGGAGCCACATTTAAGCCTTCACTGGTTCGGGCTGACAGACGGCTTTTTGTGGCTTGATGCCGGAGCACAGACCATTTATGAATATAACGGGGCTGCGAGGGAGTATTTTGGAAGCAGTCTGCACTATAATGAGTATCAGATATCGAGATTTTTAGAGGATTTCTTTGGTGTGTTCCGCTTTGTCGGAGAAGCTGTTCCGGAGGAACTGTATGACAGGCTTGACCGGTTTGATGCGAAGCTGGAGAAGTGGCAGGAGCGTCATTGGGATGAGGAGGATGAGGTCTATGAGCAATTTTACTATGAGGAGTATTGCGGACTGGGGCAGTGGCGCTGGGACAGGACGCTTGATTCGGGGCATCTGGTAGGCGGGCCCTTGATTGGATTTTTCCGGTGCGGGGAGAGGCTTAAGATTTTATGGGAAAGTACCTTCCGGCTGGAGAACGGGGAGAGTATCTGGACAGCGCCGAAGGGCAGCTTTGAACTGTCCTACGACGAGTTTGTTTCGGCTGCAACGGAGTTTTTTCATTCATTTTTTGTAGCAATGGAGCAGCAGGTAAAGGCTGCTGCAGCGAAGGAGTGGGGGAGTGTTTCGCTGGATAAGCAGAGGCTTTTGGAGGAGCAGGAGGAGCGGAGGGCAGGCTTTGCGAAGGACCTTTCGTTTCTTACAAGCCCCGGAGGGAATACGGACTGGGATAACGTCAGGCGGCTCTGCTCTAAGATGGAGAAGGAGTTAAAAGGAGCAGAAGAAGGAATTGAAAAGATAGATAAGATAGAGAAGGAGGTATTATGAGAAGGCATTATATTGATAATTTGCGCAATGCGACAATTTTACTGCTGTTCCCGGTACATACCTTTATGATCTGGAATAATTTCGGCTCCGGATTTTATATCTGGCAGGGGGAAAATAGGCTGTTAAGTACCTTGATTGTGCTGGTAAATCCGTGGTTTATGCCGCTTCTGTTTGTGCTGGCAGGAATGAGCGCGCGGTATGCGCTTCAAAAGCGGACGGTGAAAGAGTTTGTGCAGCAGCGCGTCCGTAAGCTGCTGCTGCCGTTTTTGTTTGGTCTTGTTTTTCTTGTGCCGTTCCAGACGTTGTTTGCGAGAAGGTTTTTTGACGGCTATGACGGAGGGCTTCTGGAGCATTGGAGGTATTTTTTTACCCATTGTACGGATTTTAGCGGGTATGACGGAGCGTTTACGCCGGGGCAGCTCTGGTTTATTTTATTTTTGTTTCTTATTTCGATGGTTTCTTTGCCTGTGTTCCGTCTGTTTCCTTATCAGAAGGCGGCGGGAAGGATAGAACGCCTGCCTGCGGGAGCGGTGCTGCTTTTATTTCTTCCGGTATGGCTGCTGTATTATTTGGGGAATTTCGGCGGCTTTAGTCTGGGGAAGAGTCTGGCATTGTTCCTGCTCGGGTACTATGTTTTAAGTAATGATGCGGTACTGGACAGAATCGGGAGGAATCTTTGCTGGCTGACAGCCCTGTGGGCGGCAGGGACGGCGGCGTCAGTGGTTTTATATTATCGTTATTCCTATTATGGGGATTTGTGGGTGAATTTTATCGGCTGGTGTTCTATTTTAGTGCTCTTATCCGTTGGGAGAAGGTTTTGGAACAGGAAAACGGGGTTTACGGAGTATTTTAACCGTGCCTCCTATCCGGTCTATCTTCTGCACCAGTCGGTTTTAGTGGCGCTTGCTTATTATACGGTGCAGTTCTGTGACAGCCTGCCGGTGCAGGTGTTTTGTATTTGTACCGGCAGCTTTGTGCTGACGCTGGTGGTGTATCATCTGCTCCAGAGCGTGCCGGTGCTCGGGACACTGATTGGGGTGACGCCTGTACGGAGGACATAAGAGGACAGGAGAAATGTAGAAACATAAAGCCTTCCGAAATTGCATCTGAGGCTGCATTGTGCTATAATATGGCGTATGCGGAGCACTAACCGCAGGGTGGCGGCAGGTGTTGGTGTTCTTAGGATTTTACGGAGGTGCGCGATGGAGCTTTGGGACGTTTATGATAAGGACAGAAGCAAGACAGGGAAGACGATGGTGCGCGGGGAGGAGTTTGCAGAAGGGTGCTACCATATGGTGGTGCATGTCTGTATTTTTAATGCAAAGGGAGAGATGCTGATTCAGCAGAGGCAGCCGTTTAAGGAGGGCTGGCCGGATATGTGGGACGTTACGGTCGGCGGGAGCGCCGTAAGCGGGGAGTCGAGCCAGGATGCGATAGAGCGGGAGCTGTTTGAGGAAATCGGGCTGCGGTATGATTTCCAGAAGATACGCCCGCAGCTGACGATAAATTTTGACAAGGGCTTTAATGACATTTATCTTATCGAAAGGGAGGTAGACCTCGATTCCCTGTGCTTACAGCCGGAGGAGGTCCAGCGGGTGAAATGGGCGTCGCAGGAGGAGATTTTCCGGATGATGGAGAGCGGCGAGTTTATCCCGTACTATGAGCCGTTGCTGCAGCTTTTGTTTGAGATGCGGAAGGGCTATGGAACGATACGGTAAGCTGTGGCTTTTCAGACAGGAAAGGAGGAGCGGATGACAAGGCTTCTTTTGGTAGAGGATGATGAGGCGATTGTAAAGTCCTTAACGGAGTTTTTAAAGATGGAGGGCTTTGCCGTGACGCATGTCTGGGGACAGTCGGATGCCCTGCGGCTTGCGGAGGAGAAGGAGTTTGACCTCGTGCTGCTCGATATTTCCCTGCGGGACGGGAACGGCTTCGTGGTCTGCTCTGCCTTAAAGCAGAAAAAGGATATCCCGGTGATTTTTTTGACGGCGTCGGGGGATGAGCACAGCGTGGTGGCGGGACTTGAGATGGGAGCGGACGACTATATTGCAAAGCCGTTCCGGCCGAGGGAGTTGGTGTCCCGGATCCGTACCGTGCTGCGGCGGATGGGGAAGGGAAAGCAGGCGCTTGAAATCGGAGGGGTCTGTCTGGATACCGAGAGGGGAGCCGCCTTCAAAAACGGGGCGGATTTGTGCCTTTCGGCGTTGGAGTACCGGCTGCTGTCCTTCTTTTTCCATAACAGGGGTATTGTTCTGAGCCGGGCGAAGCTGTTGGAGGAAATCTGGGACGCGGCAGGAGAGTTTGTGAATGATAATACGCTGACGGTTTATATTAAACGTCTGCGGGATAAAATTGAAGAGGATGCGGCGAATCCGCAGATTATCAGGACCGTGCGCGGAATCGGCTATAAGGTGGGGGACTAGGCGAGCAGGGGAAAAGCTATTCTTCTGCCTCTTCAACCTCAAAGAATTGAGCCACGGTCATACATTTTGGATGTTCCATTTCAAGGCTTAAAAAATCCTTATCTCCTGTGAGAATAATATCCACATCGGAGACAATCGCCGCATTTAAGATGGGCTGGTCTTTTGCGTCGCGTATCAATTTTTCCGCATGGTCGACTGCCGGAATCAGTTCATAGGACATTTCTAAGCAGCACTTCCGCGTCCGGCAGAAATTTTGGGGCTTTCCGTTTCAGAATATCCCGCAATTCCACAATGTTGCGATCACATAAGACAATCTCATGATTGTCCGCGATGTATAGAAGCGCCCGTGCCGGTTTGGAGTGTGGAAAGACTAATGCGGAAAACAGAATATTTGTGTCAACTAAGATCCGCATACTACCTTTCCTTTCCGTACCGTACTTCGTCTACAAGTGCCTGAATATCATCCTCGCTGTAAACGCCCATCGCTTCAGCGGCTCCGTTAAAAGCAGTCTGTGCTTTGCGGATTGCTTTGGAGGAAGCGTTGCTTACGACAATTTCCCCATTCTGCTTTTGGAAGAATAAAATTTTATCCCCGGATTTTAAGCCGAGCAGTCGCCGTATTTCTACCGGCACGGTAATCTGACCGTTTGCAGAGATTTTTGCCAGATTCATAAAATCACCCTTTCTATTCTTGAAATTTAAAGAAAAATTGAGGTCATTTATAGTATATTCCATTTAGGGGAAAAAGTAAACTTGCTGTGGGGAAAAAGTGCCGCTAATTTATAATTTTTTGTAAACACGCTGCTTTTAGTAGATGTCCGTCTCTTGCAGTGTATCTAATGTAGTGCATAAAAACTTCGCAAAATTTTGTTGCAAAGACAATGATAAAAACGTACAATATAAGCAGGAAAGTATACGTAGTGTAAGGTAAGTCGATGATGGATTGACGGGGGGATTTTGGATGAAGCTTTGGAAGAATGCGGAACTTAAGGGACAGGCAGTGGTGTATGTGGTTTTGACTGCCATCGGGACAGGAGTTGCTGTGTGGGCGGCGCCGCAGGCGTGGCTCTTGTTTTTTGTGCTGCTTCTGGTTATGGCGGGGTATCATTTTTATGCAGTGAGACGGCGCTATATGGAGCTTGCGAGGCTTTCCGCGGAGATTGACACGATTCTGCACGGGGCGGAGCAGCATATTCTTTCCGATTACCGGGAGGGCGAGCTGAGCCTTTTGCGGAACGAGGTCATGAAGCTGGTAGTGCGGCTGCGCGAGCAGAATGACAGGATGCGCGGGGACAAGGAGCGTATGGCGGACCTGATTGCGGATATTTCGCATCAGCTGCGCACACCGCTGACAGCGCTGCATCTGACAGTAGCGTCCATGAGCGGCGGGGAGGGCAGCGGTGGACAGGAGGAGCATCTGCGGGAGCTGCGTAAGCTTATAACGCGGATTGACTGGCTGGTCGAGGCGCTGTTAAAAATTGCCCGTCTGGATGCCGGTATGATACGGTTCCAGAAGCAGGAGGTGCCGCTTGCCGAGCTGCTGAAAAAGGCGGCGGAACCGTTTGAGATTCCGATGGAGCTGCGGGAGCAGCATCTGGCGCTGGAGGTATCGGGAAGCTTTTTCGGGGACCTTTCATGGACTGCGGAGGCGGTAGGGAATATTATGAAAAACTGTTTTGAGCATATGCCGAACGGCGGGACGCTGTGGATTACGGCAAAGGAGAACGCCATTTATTCCGAAATCCTGATACGGGACGAGGGGGAAGGGATTGCGAAGGAGGATTTGCCGCATTTGTTTGAACGGTTCTATAAAGGGAAAAATTCCAGTGGACAGAGCATCGGCATCGGGCTTGCCCTGTCCCGTATGATTGTGACGGGACAGAACGGGACGATTAAGGCGGATAATCATCCGGCGGGCGGCGCAGTGTTCACCCTGCGCTTTTATAAAGGAATTGTGTAAGTGACAATTTTGTAATGAAAAAGTCATGGCAGTGTCACTCCGGCGGGGTAGACTGTAGTCAGAAAGGAGTGGTACTTTTATGGAAATTTTAAAGGTAGAAAATCTGACAAAGAAGTATGGGAGCGGGGAGAATGAGGTCAGGGCACTGGACGGAATCAGCTTTTCGGTGGAAAAGGGAGAGTTTGTTTCGATTATCGGGCCGTCCGGCTCCGGAAAGTCGACCCTGCTGCATATTTTAGGCGGTGTGGACCGTCCGGATTCCGGAAAGGTGTATATGAACGGGCAAGATATTTATGCGGCGGGCGACGAGGAGCTTGCGGTGTTCCGCCGTCGTGAGGTGGGGCTGATTTATCAGTTTTATAATCTGATTCCGGTGCTCAATGTGACGGAAAATATTACGCTTCCGGTTCTGATGGACGGGCGGTGCGTGAATGAAGAGCGTCTGAAGGAGCTGGTAGTGACGCTCGGGCTTTCCGGGCGGGAAAATCATCTGCCGAACCAGCTTTCCGGCGGCCAGCAGCAGAGGGTGTCCATCGGGCGGGCACTGATGAATGCGCCTGCGGTCGTGCTTGCAGACGAACCGACAGGAAATCTGGACTCAAAAAATTCGCAGGAGATTGTAGAGCTTCTGAAGATGTCAAATGAAAAATACGGGCAGACGCTGATTGTGATTACCCATGACGAGGGCATTGCCCTGCAGGCACACCGGATGATTGCGGTGGAGGATGGAAAGATTACCCGGAATGAGGTGATCCGCCGATGAATATTTTTACGAAGGTAACATGGAAAACAATGAAGCAGAACCGCGTCCGGACGCTGGTTACCATTGTCGGCGTGATTCTTTCTGCCGCCATGTTTACGGCGGTGACTACCTTTTGTTCGAGTCTGATGGACTTTTGCAAGCGAAGCTATATCTACCATAACGGAAGCGGGCATATTTCGGTAGAGAGTGCGGATTCGCTGTTGTATGCGAAGCTTTACGCGGATTCGGATACCGCGTCGTTTGCAAGCGCGGAGCATCTCGGGTATGCCGTGTTTGAGAGTAAGAACAGTGAGAAGCCGTATTTGCATGTATTAGGGGCAGATAGTACATTTTTTGAGCAGATGCCGGTGCATCTTACGAGCGGCAGGCTGCCGGAGACGGATACGGAGCTTTTGCTGCCGTACCATTTGTTTACGAACGGCGGCTTTTCCGCGGAAATCGGGAGCAAGCTTACGCTCTCCCTGGGGGAACGCACGCTCGGCGGGGAGAAGCTGGGACAGAATATTCCTTTTCTTCATGACGGTGAGGAAGAGCATAACGGGCTGGAAGTGTTTACGCCGCTTACGGAAAAGACCTATACGGTAGTCGGTATTTATGAAAGACCTTCGTTTGAGGACTATAATGCGCCGGGCTATACGGTGCTGACACGTTCCAGCGGGGAGCCTCTGGCAGACGGGGAGTATTATCTGTCGGTCATTCTGAAAAGACCTGCAAAGACGATGAGGGCCTATATGGAACGGAATGCGCTGGACTCTTACGATGGTCTTTGGGTGAACTGGCAGGTTCTGATGTTTTCCGGCGTATGGCAGTATGATAATTTTATTCCGTTTGTAGGCGGAATGGCGTTTATCGCGTGTATCCTGATTTTGCTTGGTTCGGTTGTTATGATTTACAGTGTGTTTTCGATTTCGGTCAGCGAACGGACAAAGCAGTTCGGGTTGCTGGCTTCAGTCGGTGCGACGAAGCGCCAGATACGGCGGTGTGTGCTTGCAGAGGCGGGAATCGTCTCGGCAGCCGGGATTCCGCTCGGTCTGCTTTCCGGCATTGCCGGGATGGGGGTTACGCTTGCCCTGGTCGGGGATAAGTTCCGGAATATGTTGTCCTCGCCTTATGCCATGCGGCTCTGGGTTTCGGTGCCTGCCGTCGTGGCAGCAGCGCTGGTTACGCTTTTCACGGTGCTTTTGTCGGTGTGGATTCCGTCGAGACGTGCGACGAAGATTACTGCAATCGAGGCAATCCGGCAGAGCAGGGAGATTACTACGGGAAACAGACAGGTAAAGATGTCAAAGCCGGCGTACCGCCTGTTCGGGCTGGAAGGAATGCTTGCAAAGAAGTATTTCAAACGCAGTAAGAAAAAGTACCGCACGACAGTCATTTCCCTTACGCTTAGTATTGTTCTGTTTGTTTCCAGCAGCGTATTCGGCAGCGGGCTTTCCTCCTCGGTATCGGGTAGCGCGAATGTTTCGGATGTGGACGTCGTATACTATCCGGACGATATGGTGGAGCTTCCGGAGCTGGCACAGTGCTTCTCTCAGGTAGAGGGTATACAGGAAATGACATATAGTACCAGAAGGTCAGGGGGAATTGTGTTAGATGAGGAGAAGCTGACAAAGGAATACAGGGAGTATATAGAAAAGTTCCCGCTGAGCCTGATGGAAGAAATGGAAGAGCCGGTCAAGATGGAATATATCCATTATGTGGAGGACGGGGTATATGACCGGTTGGCCGGGCAATGCGGAATCCCGGAGGAGGTCTGTGCATCGGAAAATCCGCCTGCGGTCGTGCTGAACCGCCGGCAGTTTACGGTATATTATACCGAGATGAATGGCGAGGCCAACCGTCTGAGCTATGACATGCAGATGCTGAGGACGGAGGTTTCTGAGATTGAGATTGTGGATATTTATACAGAGACACTCGAGAAAAGTCTGGCACAGATCGGCGGCAAAACAGAAGAGAAGCCGTTCGGAATCGGAGATTTTGAAGGCAGGGGCGACGGAATACTGATGATTTATCCGGAGCGCGCCAGGGTGCCGGAGGAACGGGACGTTACAAAGTTCTATTTCAAGGCATCTGACTATGATACGATGATTCGCGGAATCGAGCAGGTAATTAAGGAAAATACATGGAGCGACGAAGGGCTTATGGATTATGTGGCAATGCAGAAGGAGCAGAAGGATATGGTGACTCTGGCAAAGGTGTTCTCCTATGGGTTTATCAGCCTGCTTTCGCTGATTTCCGTGGTAAACGTATTCCATACGATTTCTACGAATATTGCACTGCGCCGCCGTGATTTTGCAATGCTCCGTTCCGTGGGGATGAGTAAGAAGGGGCTTCTGCGGATGATGCATTATGAATGTCTCCTGTATGGCTCGAAAGCGCTGATGTACGGACTTCCGCTTTCCGCCCTTATGGCAGCATTGATTCATAATGTAACGACAAATGTCTATGAGTCAGGGTTTACCCTGCCGTGGGTGCCGATGGGAATTGCTTCCCTCAGTGTGTTTGCAGTCGTATTTGTTACGATGCTGTACAGCATGCGCAAAATCAAAAAGGAGAATCCGATGGATTCGCTGAAGAACGAGAATATATAAGGTTATATCAGAATTTAACTTTTAATCGTTCTTCGAATTGCGGATAAAACGGCAGTTCCTTTTGGTAAGGTGTAAGGAAAAAGATTTTTAAAAATGCAGTAGTAAGCGCGGAAATTTCCGCATGACCGGAGGCTTTTTCAATTCGCTGCTTCGTTTCGGTTACGAGACGGTTCCAGCGGAGGAGAAAGCCTTCGTACTGTTCTGCCTCAGGGATACCGAGCCATTTTTTCAGTTTTACCTTCGGTGTGACCGGATTCGGGCATTCGTGAATCTGGAGGATATAGTAAAGAGAATCGTCTTTAAAGTAACGTGCCAAAGGGAACAGGCGGCAGAGACCCGGACGGCAGGCATGGATACGGCAGGTGCCGTTTTCCTCTAAGAACGGGCAGCTGTTTGTCTCCGCGGAGAAGCTTAAGTGCGGAAGCAGAAGCCGGTTCTCCGGTTTCAGGGAAATCACCTGCCTGGCGTAAAGCGCTTCAAAGGAAAGACCTGGAAGAATGGCAAGCTGATAAAAGTCGTAAGGGTCCAGGGTAATTGTGTCTTCTGCAAAGCGGCAGCAGGAAGCGGCGCCCTGACAGCCGTCACAGCCAAGCCTTACCATATCGTTTAATGTATAGAGCTTTCCGTCAGAGATTTCCTCAAGATTCACTTTATGTTCCATAGCAGATTCCTCCTTCAGAAAAAGAGCAGATAGTAGTAGGTCGGCAGGGCATAGCGGACGATTTTCATCCATGGGAAGAAGGAGGATAAATCCGCAATGACCGGGGTAAAAACAAGGGTGCAGAGCAACAGCATCGGAAAGGCGGCGCAAAGCATCGTATGGCTCCGGATGACGGCTCCAAGCAGGGCGTAGAACAGGAGCAAAAGGAGCAGATAGCAGGAGAGTGACAGCACCTCCCACAAAAGATTGCGGATGCAGCCGGAAATGCCAAGGGCGAGCAGGGAAGCTAGCCCTGCCGGAAGCAGATAGGAAAGCATGGTAAGCGCCATGCAGAGGGGGCGTTCCATATGGTGCAGCCGTTTGTATAAGCCGTTCCGACGGTCAGCATGCAGGGTCAGCAGGGCGAGGAACCCGCAAAGCAGCAGAAAGACTGCGGTAAGGCCGCGGAACAACGGGAAGACGGCAGCAGCCGTACCATCGGTATTTTCTTCGATGCCTTTGGAAGAGAGGAAAGTCACTTCAAAAGAGAACGTATCGCCGCCCAGCAGATAGGAGCGGTAGCTGTGTTCTATTTTCGCCTCTGTGACCGGCGGCAGCAGAAAGGCAGCGGCGGCTTCATTGCTGAACGGGAGGTCTCCTGCGGCGGTAAGGGTTTCCTTCAACAGATGAAGGGAATATTCTTCAAACAGGGTTGCATAAACAAGTTCGTTTAAAACACCTTTGCAGGTGGTAGTTTCCGAAACAAGTACGGTAATCAGGTTTTTCAGGTGGTGCCTGTCAAGCTCCGCCTGCAAGGGCTTTTGGAAGAGATAGCCGCATTCGGCGCGTCCGTTTTCCACAAGTCTTGTAAGCTCTTCTTTGGAAGAAACTTCAAAAAAGCGGAAGAGGGAATCGTTTCCCGCAAGAAGCTTTTGGCAAAGGGCTTCGGCGAGAGGGTCGTCTGTTTCAAGACAGAGAGCCGCAGGAATGCGGGAATCCTGTTCGGTACGGAAGCTCAGGGACAGCACAAAAAGAGTCAGAGGAAATAAGAGCAGCAAAAGCAGGATGGATTTGCTTTTCCAAAGACGTTTCAATTGTAAACGGAAAAAAACAGTATAGTTCATACGCTGCCTCCTTTTCTGCGAAGGAAAGAGAAGAGACCTAAGAGCGGCAGGAGGGCCGCAGTATGTGCCAGAACAAGCAAGGTATCCTTTATGGTAAGCGCGTCTCCCGCCAGTCTGCGGAGTCCTGTAAGACACGCGCCAAGCGGAAGAAACGGGGTAAGCGAATCAAATACGGCGGGCAGAAAGGCATAAGGAAGAAAGCCACCCGCGGCGAAAATCATCAGAAGACCGGAAAAGGAAAAGACCAGAAATCCTCTTCCCGCATTCCGGAACAGGGAAAAAAGAACCTGTGTGTAGGCCGAAAGGCAGAGGATAAGACAAAACAGGAACAAAATGGCTGTCGGGGAAAGCGTAAGCTCCGGCAGCAGAACAGAGCCTCCGAGGGAAAGCAGGAGGACTGCAAAGCAATAGAACAGCACCAGAGGCAGAAAAAGGCTTGCTTCCATACAAAAGGAGCCGATTCCGTTCCGGCGCAGCTGGTCGGACAGCGTCTTTGGCAGTGCCGAGCAGAGAAAGGTACCCATTCCTGCTCCAAAAAACAGTAAAAGGCATAAAAACAAAGTGCATCCATAATATTCAGGCAGGGAAAGCTCCCCGGTTGCTGAAGAAGAGGCGGTGTGAAACGCCGACTCCCTGTCCAGTGCATACTGGAGATTTGTCAGGTTGATTTCAGTGGAAACGTCAGATAAGTCTCCGGACAGACCATATTCACGGTACAAGTCGGAGGCCGCATAAATGCCTGCCTGGGCGGAGCCAAGCGTTAGTGCGCCTGCTTCTGCATATTTTGCCAGCAGAAGGGAAGGAAAGGAAGTTCCCTCCGGAAGATACAGCCTGGCGGGAATGTTGGTAGCGTCCAGAATACCGGAAAACATCTTTTCCGGAAGAAGCAAAACGGCGCAAACGGTTCCGTCTGCCAGCGCAGCCATGGCTTCCTCTTCCTCCATCAGCAGGAACGAAAAGCTTCCTGCTGCATCGGTATTGGTAATCAGTGGAAATATAAAGTCGAGGTAGGCCTGCGTATCCTGGTTGACCAGGGCAACCGGAGCAAGAAGCGTACCGGTGGTGTCCGTGTGATGCTTTTGCGCCCAAAAAACAGCCATACCGGCAAGGAAAAGCGGTATGGCCGCTCCGGCAATCAGCCGGGGAACTGCCTTGACAGCACGCTTTAATTGTAAGAAAAAGAGTACGTTCATGGCAGTTCCTCCCTGTCGGTATGGTATGAGAACAAGATTTTTTCAGTAGTTCAAAATTAAAGTCCGAGACCTTCTAACAGTCCGGAAAGCAGAGGATCATTCTGCAGTTTGGTCATGATTTCGGTGATAAGCCCCGAAAAGGCAGTCTCATCCATCTTAAGAAGCTCGTGCTCCGTACCGGTCGGAAGCTCGATGTCACATGCAGTTATATCCGTATAGGAGCTTCCGGAAATGGTGAAGGAAAGGAGTCCCGGGCAGTCAAGCTCAAAGAAATCAAGGTCAAAGTGATACTTCTTTCCCTTTTCGACACTCCGGTAGGAGCCCTCTGTAGAAAACTCTGCGGTAAAGTCGCCTGCGGTCAGCCTGCCGTTATAGGACATGGACAGGTTTTCCATATCGAGCTTCTGTGAAGCAGTGAGGGTGATTCTCTGTCCCATGAAGTTTGCAGACAGCTTTGCCTCGACATTCTCTAACGGGGAGTTCTCGCCGGAAAGTATGGAAGAGAAGGTAACGGTAATGCCCTGGATATTAAGCTCGGAGCCCATATAGCATACATAGCCGTCCTTGTTCACCGCAACCGTAAGTACGATATCACCAAGCGTATTTACAATTTCTTCAACAAAAGCGGTAATTTCCTCTGCACTCGGCATGTCGATATCCGCAATATTAACGGATTCGGCACTTAATGCATCAAGGAAAGAGTCAAGGAAATACTGTACAGATGCTGAAACCAGGTCCCGGTAGGAATCCTTCGAAATCGTCATGTTATATACTTTCTTTGCAGAAACTTCGCTCGGAAGGGTGACATCATTCTTCTTTACTTCCTCGGTCACAATCTGCTTCATCATAGCATCGTATGCGTTGGTGATGCTTTCAGGAAGAGTCGTGTCAATTTTGGTCTCTGTCGTGAAGAAGTTCCAGATGCTGGCGGTCAGTTCATCCGGAATCTCAATACCGGAGGATGCCAGTTCAGAGGAAATTGCCTTTCCAAGGAAGGAATCCGAGGCAAGGTCTTCTTTCAGTGTGGCAAGATCAACCGAAAGACTGCCGCTTAACAGCTGCGGTGCCGTAAGGTAGAGCTTGGAAGCATCTGCAAAGGCATTTAAGGTCAGATAGGTGTTATTGCCGTAAGAAATGCCGATGACAGATTTCAGCTGCTCCTTTGCAACGTTGGTTGCATTGTCAATTGAGAAGCCGATACCGGACAAAAGGGAGGCATATTCGCCAAACATGTCGCCGGACAGATTCTGCAGAGTCATCGTGACACCGGAAGAGTAAGGGGTCTTATCGGCAATTGCCTTCTGGATTTCAGAGATTCCCAGAAGATTTTCGAGCGGGGAAGAGGAGGAAAAGGTCTTCTCAAAGGCCTTATCTACGGCTTCCCGCGGAGTTTCTTTTTTACAGCCGACGCATCCTAAAAGCAATGCAAGGACTGCAATGAAGGAGACAAGGAGCTTTTTGGTCTTGCGCCCGGTCATGTTTTCTTTTGCTGCATTCATTATAGAACCCTCCTAAAAATTAAAATTGTTGAATCAGAGTACGTTTGTCCTGTCTGACGTCCGCTTCCTGCAGCACGCCGTCTTTTAATATGTAGATTGTGGTGCAAAGGGAAAATTCGGCCTCTTCATGGGTGGTAAATAATATAATGCCGCCGTTTTTGGTAAAGGAAAGAAGCTGCGTATGGATTATCTCCTTGCAGGGCAGGTCAAGTGCAGCGGAAGGCTCATCCAGAATTAAAATTTTCGGAGCGTTCTGCAGGACAGAAACAATACTGACTCGTTTTTTCATACCCTCTGATAGCTTTCTTACCGGTGCAGTGAAGCACTCGGTAAGCCCCATTTGATTGTATAGCTTTTCTAAAGCGTCTTCCGGCAGGGAAGCCGGATTCTGCTGCCAGAGCTTTAAATTGTCCTGGACAGTAAGCTCAGGAAGCAGTGGATTCAGCTGCGGAACATAGCCTACCGTTTTTGCGGGCGCACTGCTTCTGGAATACAGTGGTGCGCCGTGATACAAAAGGGAACCGGAAGCGGGGGATAAGACCCCTGCCAGAACGGAAAGCAGAGTGGACTTTCCACAGCCGTTTTTTCCGATAATACCGATGAAATCCCCTTCCTTTGCCGTAAAGCAAATATCACGGAGAACATGCTTTTTCCGGTAGGAAAATGAAAGATGTTCTGCGCACAGCATAATATGCCGCCTTTCTGGCAATGAAACTGCCGCTGGTTGAAAAGTGGTTACTACGAAAAAGAGTATACTATGAAACTTGAAAAAATGCAAGTTTCTTTGTAATTTCGTGAGTTTTTGCAATTACGTTATTGGGCGCCGAATCGTTTGAGCTCTTCGGATTCGTTTAAAATGTGGCAGCCGTAGAAGCCCTGTTCCTCCAGCTTTCCAAACAGTTTACCAAGCTTCTTCGGGCGCTCGTATAAAACTACCTCGTATCCGGTGCGGTACTCGTCTGCTTTTGCTAATGCAGGGAGAATATCTGCGGTATCATAAATCACGGCAATGCGCTTCTTGGTTTCCGGAATCTGGTAGTTCATGTCCGCCAGGATGCTGGCAATTCGTTCAAAGCCGATGGAAAAGCCGACCGCCGGAACGGATTCGTTCAGGAACTTTCCTACCATGTTGTCGTATCTGCCGCCGCCGGCGATGGAGCTTCCGAAGTCCAGGGATTCGATTTCAAAAATTGCGCCGGTGTAGTAGCCCTGCCCGCGTACCAGGGACCTGTCATAAACGATGGTATAGGCGCCCTTGGCAAGTGTGGTAATGGTTTCCACCATATAGCGGAGGTTTTCCACCGGGGTCTTGTCTTCGCAGTATTTGGCAGCCTCGTCGAGCGTAAACGGCGTAATACTCATCAAATCGACAAATCTTTTTACGGTCTCCGGCGCAAAGCCCTTTTCCAGAAGCTCTGCAGAAACCCCGTCTGCGCCGATTTTGTCCATTTTGTCAAAGACGATACAGACGCTCTCTGCTTCCTCCGGTGCAAAGCCGGCAGCAGAAATCAGGCTTTTCAAAATGCGGCGGTCATTGATTTTAATTTTGAAATTGCGGATGCCGATGTTTAAGAGAGCCTTTGCAGTGGTATCCATCAGCTCGATTTCACTGTTGACAGAGTCGGAGCCGAGGATATCGATATCGCATTGCACAAACTGGCGCAGACGTCCTTTCTGCGGGCGCTCGGCACGGAATACCTGGTCAATCTGGATGCATTTAAACGGAACCGGAAGGTCTGCGCGGTGGCAGGCATAGTAGCGGGAGAGCGGCACGGTGAGGTCGTAGCGCAGTCCTAAGTCTGCCAGCTCGCCGGGATTCCCTGAGGCCAGTGCCTTATCCAGCTTGTCCCCCCGTTTTAATACCTTGAAAATCAGCCCGAGGTTTTCGCCACCTTCGCTTTTATCCAGGTTTTCGATTTCTTCGAGAATCGGCGTCGTAATACGTTCAAAGCCGCAGGAACGGTAGGTCTCCAGGATCTTTGCCTGCAAATAATCGCGGAGTGCGGTTTCCTTCGGTGAATAGTCATTGGTTCCTTTGACGGATGTAATTTTCATGGAAGCCTCCTTCTTAAAATGGAAAAAAGAAAAGAGGCTGTCGCGCAGACTGCGTGGCGGCCTCTTGCTCTGTCTTGCATAGCATTAAGCAATTTTATTTACGGCCTTCGTGATGCGGGACACCTTTCTTGCAGCCGTATTTTTATGGTAAACGCCCTTTGCAGCAGCCTTGTCGATAGCGACAACAGCCTCGGAAAGAGCAGCACCTGCAGCAGCCTTATCGTTTGCAGCAACCGCAACGTCTACCTTCTTTACTAAAGTCTTAACTTTAGATTTAATCATCTTGTTCCTGAGAGTCTTTGTTTCGATAACGGAAATTCTCTTCTTTGCGGACTTAATATTTGCCAAGTTCAACACCTCCTATGCTTTTGGATTCGTCCGGACTGCCTGCATACAGGAATCCGGGTTCGCATGATTCTGCTCCCTCGAAGCCGGACACGGACGTCTCGACGGAAGCATACTTCTATATCTTAGTATATCCGGCGGATTCTGTCAATACATATTTTAAAAAAAATTGAGGAAAATAGAATGATACCAGGGTACACCGAAAAGCAGCCATTTTTCGAAGAAAAATGAGCGGATTTGAGGTGTCTTGAGGATTGCGGGAGTGCGAAGCACGGAGCAATCCGTATCATAGCCTGGGTCAAATACTTTTGCCCCAGGCATCATAGAATGGGTATAGTGTTCCATATGAAATCATACAATAGAAGGAGGATACATGAAACAGACAGGCGGAAGGACCGATTTAGCGGTCGAACTGAGAGAGGATTTTTCGGAGGATGACGAGCGGCTCAAAGGGGTGAAGGTAAAGGAAGAATATCACCGCCGCCGGGACGTAAGGGTGTCTACGGTACAGATTACGGATGAGCGCGGTGCAAAGGCGATGGGAAGACAAATCGGTACGTATATTACAGTAGAAGCAAAGGGACTGCATGAGGGAGAGGAAAGCCTGCGGCGGTTTGTAGCGGAGGTGCTTTCCGGCCAGCTTGCAGAGCTGCTTGAAAAAACGGAGAAAAAGGAAAAGAAGGAAGTTCTGGTAGTGGGGTTAGGCAACAGGGAGGCTACGCCGGATGCGCTCGGACCGGTTGCGGTAGATGAGCTGGTCGTTACAAGACATCTGATTCTCCAGCTCGGTGAGGAATTTCGCAAAAAGTATCATCTCACCTCTTTTTTTGCCCTTGCGGCAGGCGTACTTGCACAGACCGGAATGGAAAGCGGGGAGGTAATTAAAAGCGTAGTGCGCGAGATGCGGCCGGATGTTGTAATTGCTATTGACGCCCTTGCGGCGCGCAGTACGGAACGGCTCGGAACGACGGTACAGATTACGGACACCGGGATTTATCCGGGTGCCGGCATCGGGAACAACAGGCAGGCACTGAACGAAGAAACGCTTGGCGTTCCTGTGATTGCGGTCGGGGTTCCGACGGTGGTCGACGCGGCAACAATACTGCGGGAGCGTATGGGAAACTACCTGCGGAAGAAGGGTGTGAGTGATACGGAGTGCGAGCAGATGTTAAAGGAAGCGGAAGAGGAAAACGGACAGGTTCTTTTTGTGACGCCGAAGGGGATTGACGAGCTTGTACACCGCGCCGGGGAGACGGTGGCGGAAGCAATCAATCTTTGCTTTTGCAAAGAGCTTTTGTAGTGGTCCGTATAAGAAAAGGGAGCAAAAGGCACTCCCGCAGAAAGGAGGAAAGAAAAATGCGTGGAGGACAAAAGCTGCGCCGTGCTTATGCAAAGCACAGGGCATTACAGTACGGGAAGCGGAAGACAAAATACCAGAAGAACGGGGAGAGGCGTGTGCTTTGTGCGTTTCTTCTTCTGGCAGTCGGAGCGGGGGTGCTGTATGGAAAAAAGCTGCCGTTACTATATCTCCCGAAGTCGGGATATGAAAAGATTATTGAGCTTGTAACAATCGAAAACCAGGCAGTAAAAGAGGAGGGGATACTTCCGATAGAGTATGCCGATGAGCCGGAAGTATATCTTGCGGTCAGTACGCTGACAGGAAAAATACCGGAGTATATAGAGCCGACGCCGGTAACGCCGGTCGTGGGACATATTGACGTAAAGGAGGTACTGCAGGACCGTTTCGGCGAGCTGGAAACATTGAGCTTCCGGAGTTTTTTGTCTAATTATTATATTGAAGATGCATCTACCAGAGCGACAGAAGACCTGTTTAATCCGGTCAAACTGTTAAATGTGGATTTAACAATAGAAAAGGAAGAAAAACCGCAGATTCTGATTTTCCATACCCACGGTTCGGAGGGTTATAAGGACAGCCGTCCGGGTGTGACAGAGGATACCGTAATCGGCATGGGAGAGGTACTTGCCACGGCACTGCGGGAGCAGTTCGGCTATAATGTAATCCATGAGACAACCGTATTTGACCGGAAGGCGGACGGCGCGGACGACAGAAACAATGCCTATAACAATGCCTTGCCGGTCGTAACCGCGCTTTTGGAAAAGTATCCGAGCATCGAGGTCGTCATCGATTTACATAGAGACAGCGGGGAGGCGAGAACTTCAGTGATTAACGGAGTCAGTACGGCAAAAGTGATGCTGTTTAACGGACTCTGCCGTACCAAGGACGGGCCGATTTCCTATTATTCCAATGAAAATCTGGCTGGGAATCTTGCATTCAGCCTGCATACCCAGATTACAGGAAACGAATTGTACCCGGGGCTGATGCACCGGATTTATTTAAAGAGCTACCGTTATAATATGCACCTGAAAGAGAAATACTTGCTGATAGAACTGGGAACACATAAGAATACGGTGGCAGAGGCAAGGACAGCAATGACGCTGTTTGCGGAGGTACTGGCAACGGTGCTTTCCGGCGGACAGTAAGAAACGGAAAAGAAGGAAGGAGCATAAATTTCTTCTTGCCGCTTTTGGGTATTTGTGCTACAATACGGCAAAGAAAAGCCTGACTTAGATACAAGGAGGAAAAAACGATGATAAAAATTACGGACAGTGTGCTTTATGTGGGCGTGAATGACCATAAGGTAGATTTGTTTGAAGGAATTTACCATGTGCCGAACGGCATGGCATACAATTCCTATGTAGTAATGGACGAGAAAATTTCCGTGTTTGATTCGGTCGATGTGGCATTCGGGGACGAGTGGCTTGAAAATATTGCCGGGGTGCTCGGGGAGAAAAAGCCGGATTACCTGATTGTACAGCATATGGAGCCGGACCATTCGGCAAATATCGAACGGTTTATCAAAAAGTATCCGGAGGCAAGGGTCGTCGGGAATGCAAAGACCTTTTCCATGCTGAACCAGTTCTTTTCTACGGATTTCACGCAGTACCAGGAGCTTGTTACCGACGGGTGCAGCCTCTGCACCGGGGAGCATACCTTTACCTTCGTATTTGCGCCGATGGTGCACTGGCCGGAGGTTATGGTGACCTATGACAGCAAGGACAAGCTCTTGTTCTCGGCAGACGGCTTCGGAAAGTTCGGGGCGCTTGATGTGGAGGAGGACTGGGCAGATGAGGCGCGCCGGTACTACTTCGGCATTGTCGGCAAATACGGCGTGCAGGTACAGAGCCTGTTAAAAAAGGCAAAAGAGCTTGAAATCGAAAAGATACTTCCGCTGCACGGGCCGGTGCTGACGGAGAATCTCGGATACTATCTGGGGCTGTACGATACCTGGTCCTCCTATGGCGTGGAGTCCGAGGGCGTTGTAGTGGCCTATGCCTCGATATACGGAAATACGAAAAAGGCAGCGGAGCAGTTAGCGAAGGCACTGGAGGAAAACGGGTGCCCGAAGGTGGTGCTTACCGACCTAGCGCGCACGGATATGTCGGAGAATGTAGGAAATGCATTCCGTTACGGAAAAATTGTTCTGGCTTCCCCGACCTACAATGGAACGCTGTTCCCGGCAATGCGGGAGTTTATTGAGAACCTGACAGAGCGCGGTTACCGCGGCAGGGTGGTCGGAATCATCGAAAACGGCACATGGGCTCCTGTGGCTGCCAGACTGATTAAGGAGCGATTCGCACAGTCCAAGGATATTACGTTCGCGGAGCCTGTCGTAACGGTACGCTCTGCCGTGAAGGAGCAGAACACAGAGGAGCTTGGGAAGTTAGCCAAGGCACTCTGCTAGCGGTGACTGCGACTGGAAAATCCAACGCAACAGACAGGCAAATAGACCAACAGGTTTGCCTGAAGGTCAGTAATACAGTACACTAGGCCCTGATATCGAACCGGAAACGCTTCATCGGAGCCGCTTCGCCGCCGTCTAAAAAGTCTGCGACGATGTCCGGCTCCTTTTCCCGTTTCATCACCTGTGCATTCAGCGTATAGCCCTTCTGCCGCAGGGCTTCGGTCAGGGACGGGAGCTGCTCGCTGATTAACTCCTGCGCATCCTGCTCCTCCAGATAGAACTTTGCGGTGACATTTTGCCGCAGCAGGGACAGATGGACGTCGGTAGGGCCGAGCGCGTCCATGTCCAGATGAAGTAAGATACTGACCTCTTTGGTTTGTGCCGAGAGGTCTTTTTTCTTTGTATAGACATAAAGCTCTCCGTGCGTAAGCTGCTCCGTCAGCCGGAGCGGAAGCTGTACATACGGGAACAGCTGGTTCAGCGTATTCATAAACTGGATGTTATCCTGCATTTTTGCGCCGGTGTCTGCCGCCAGCTTCATGGAAGCAGAGGACTCCCCGGAACTCTCCGCAAGCTCGGTCAGGGAAGAGAGCGTAGCTCTGGTCTTTTCGTAAAAATCCTTTATGGCATGCTCCTTTGTCAAATCCTCCGGCTTCAGGGAAAGGCGTCCCAGCAGCGTTTTCTCTAACAGGGAGGAAAGAAGAGGCTCTTCTTTAAACAGTGCCGCAGTATCGGCACCGGAACGTGCCGAAGCCTTCGCGGAAAGGGCGGAAAACAGCTTATTTGCAGTTAATATGCCTTTTGTAAAATCTTCATTTAATTTCTGAAGTTCCGGACTGTCCTGCGAAAGTCCGGACAATGCTTTTCCAAGCCTCTGATACTCTGCTTCGGAAAGAAACTGCTTTAACGGAGCATTTTCTTCAAAAACCTCCGGAGTCCCGGAAGGCGCAGAGGAAGCCGCCTGTTCTGGCAAAGGCGTCATACCTTTTTCCGGAACAGGAGCAGTGTCACTTCCGGCACCGGCAGGACGGGAGGCAGCCGGACCTCCGGCATCTGCCGGAAGGGAGTCCGGAGACGGAGCCGCCGGAACAGAGCCGTCTGTCACAGAGTGAGGCAGGGCGCTCTGCTCTGCAGACTCTGCGGAAGCAGGAAGCCCTTCCGCGGGTACAGCGTCTGTCCGTGCGCCGGTTCCTGTAGCGGACGGAGCCCCCGCCCCGTCTCCGGACAGTCCTTCCTCCGGAAACAGAAGCGCCAGGAGGCTTTCGGTAAATGCAGGTGACGCCTCGCCGGACTGTAACGCCCCGGTCAGCGCGGAGGCAAGAGTGGACGCCTGCCCCGACAGCCGGTGCTCAAAATTGCGGTATGCCTGAAGCTCTGCCGCATTTTCCTTGGTAACCGGAAGATTATGCTTTAAAAGGGCAGTCAGGGTCGAAAGCTCGACGCCCTTATTGGAAGCGGAGTATTGTAACATTTTCTGAATCATTTCCTTATTTGCCGGAAGACCGGCAGTAAGAAGAGAACGCACGACGGCGGCTGCAGTTTCGGACTTTGGCAGTCCTGCCGCCTCCAGTGCCCTGTCGATGGCAGACTCGGCAAACGAGGAGTCCCCGTCCGTAAGGAGTTTTAAGGTAATCAGGACATCGTTGGTTTCCTGCACATAAAACTCTGCTTCTTGTCCGATGGATAGCTCCATTGCGCTGCTCAGCTTTGCGTGGAGCTGCCTTCCGTCCTCTAAGCGTATCGTTACCTCATTGCTGCGCAGGTCGGTAATCTCTCCCTTTATGACTTCGCCCTTTGATAAGGTGACAGTATCCTTTCCTGAAGAAAAAACAGAGCGTTTTGTACCGGAAGCCGTTGTACTCCGTACCTGCTGCGGCGTACCGAAAATTCCGCTGAACAATCCCATGGCAATGCCCTCCTTTTGCTATAGTATGCTTGGGGTTCTACATTTTGTATGTTGCAGTATGTTCCAAGGCTGTGCGGTATCGTAATTTTGCATGCACAAACGCTTCACTTGACTTCCTCTAAGAACTGCTAAGCCGCTCGGTGGCGTCCTCGCGCCTAACCAGCCCTAAGAGGCGATTCCGGTTCCGCTAAAAACCGCGGTCCTTCGGACAAATGCAAAATTCTGATACCGCAAAGCCTTTGGAACTTTCCGGAGTTACTGAGGAAGCGCTGGTTGAATCATCGCTTCCTTAAAAAATGCAAAAACCCAAGTATAGTATAGCGTTTTGACCAGCGTAACGCAAGCAGCCGGTAAATTTAATTGTCACCAAAATTAGAAATTGGGTTGACAATAAAAGACCGTGTGTGGTACGATGTGCAAAAAGAAGGAGAGGAAGGGGAAGCGTCGTGACGGGAAAGCAGGAGCTGTTTGTTTTATTGCAGAAAAATCAGGGGACATATCTGTCGGGAGAGGAGCTGGCGAAACAGTTACATATTTCGCGGAATGCAGTCTGGAAAGCGATAGGTGCGCTCCGTAAGGAGGGGCATCAGATTGATGCGGCGACGAGGAAAGGATATTGCCTGCGGGCGGCTGCCAATCAGGTCAATGAAGGGGAAATCTGCGGCGCGCTGTCAAGGGAGGGACTGATTCATTCCGTCGTGGTGCTGGAGGAAACCGGCTCGACCAGCCACATTGCGAAGGACCTTGCCAGACAGGGAGCTGCGGAAGGAACGCTGGTTGTGGCAAAGCGGCAGAGCGGAGGAAAAGGAAGAATGGGAAGAAGCTTTTTTGCGCCAGAGGGGGGGATTTATATGAGCGCAGTGCTGCGTCCGGCAATTCCGGCAGACCGTGCCATATTTATTACGACCTGCGCAGCAGTGGCAGTCGCCCGTGCAATCGAGAAGGAGACCGGTCTTACCGCGGGGATTAAATGGGTCAATGATATTTTTGTCGACGGGAAGAAGGTCTGCGGAATTTTGACCGAGGCGGCATTAGACTTTGAGAGCGGGATTCCCGAATATGTTATTCTCGGTATCGGCATTAACATAGAGCGGCAGACGCTGCCAAAGGAGCTGGAAGGAATTGTGGGGTGCCTTGAGGAAGGAACCGTGGCATCGGTGTCAAAAAGCAGACTGATTGCCGGAGTCTGGAATGAATTTTCGGTTCTTTACAAAGAGCTTGCTTCGGCGGGCTATATGGAGGAATACAAGGCACGCTCCATTCTGCTTGGAAGGGAGGTCACCGTACTGTCCACAGAAGGAGACTATACCGCAGTAGTGCAGGATATCGATGGCGAGGGACGGCTTATCGTAGCATATGACGGGGGGCTTAGGACACTGTCAAACGGGGAAGTCAGCGTAAAAATCAGGAAAAAGTAAAAGGAGAGGAAACAGGAGATGGAAAAAGCAAAGGAGAGTTTTAAAATGGAGCAGAAGGAAAAGGAAGCAAAAAGCAGGGGTGTGAAAAGGAATAAGGTACTGGACCTTACCAGAGCTGCACTGATGACCGCACTGCTTTGCGTATTGGCGCCGCACACGATTATGCTTCCGGTCAGCCCGGTGGGAATTACACTCGGAACCTTTCTTGTTTATCTGACCGGATTTTTGCTGGGGCCGCGTCTGGGAAGCGTCAGCGTGTTCCTGTATCTGCTTCTCGGCATGATCGGGCTACCGGTATTTTCCGGCTACAAATGCGGCGCGGCTGCGCTTTTTGGACCAACTGGCGGCTATTTAATCGGGTATCTTTTCTGCGTATGGATCATCGGGTTCTTAAGCGGAAGAGGCCGCGGCGGGAAATGGCTTATCGTACGCTTTGTCCTTGCGGCAGTATTGGGAACAGCAGTGTTATACCTGTTCGGAACGGTATGGTTTTTACTGGTGTATACCAAGGGAATCACCCTGTCGGATGCACTCGCCAAGTGTGTGCTTCCGTTCCTTCCGTTAGACTCGGTAAAAATTGTCGTTTCTGCGGTACTGGCAGCAGCGCTCCAGAGGATAAGAAGACAGGTCGAAATAGGATAAGATAGCAGCCTCCTTTTTACGGATTGCCGCGGGCGATAATTTCTTGCATTCACGCGTCTCGTATGGTATGATAGTAAAATATGAAAAGGGGGCTTTCTATGTCCCCGGGAAACGGAGGCAGTCTGAATGAAAATCAGTGAAATTTACCGGAAAAAGACGCCGGTACTTTCTTTTGAAATATTTCCGCCAAAACGTGATACTACCCTGACCAGTATCGATGCAACCCTGGATGTGCTCTGCAGCCTGCATCCGGATTTTATCAGCGTTACTTTCGGCGCAGGCGGTTCAGCGACGAACAGCCTGACCGTAGGGCTGGCAAAGAAAATAAAAAAAGAATACGGGATAGAGCCGTTAGTGCATCTGACCTGTATCAATTATACAAAAGAAGAGATTCTTGCCTTTGCGGACGAGCTTGCGGAGGCAGGGATTGAGAATGTGCTTGCCCTGCGCGGCGACCGGAATCCCGATATCGTGCCGAAGGAGGAGTTTTTCTATGCATCTGACCTGGTTTCTTTCCTGAAGGAGAACCGGGGGGAGCTTTGTGTCGGTGGGGCCTGCTATCCGGAGGGTCATACGGAGGCGGAAAGTAAGGTGGCGGATTTACATAACCTGAAGAAAAAGACGGAGGCAGGAGCAGAGTTTCTGATTTCCCAGCTGTTTTTTGATAATGAGCATTTTTACTCCTTCCGGGAGAAAATGGAGATTGCGGACATAAAGCCGCCGGTTTCCGCAGGAATTATGCCGGTAATCAACCGCGCCCAGATTGAGCGCATGGTTTCCCTTTGCGGCGCGAGCCTGCCGGAAAAGTTCCGGCGGATTCTGCAGAAGTATGAGTTTGAAAAGGACGCCCTGTTCGATGCAGGGATGGCATATGCGGTCAATCAGATTGTTGATTTAGTGGCGCATGACGTGGACGGCGTACATGTGTATACAATGAATAACCCGGTAGTGGCAAGGCGGATTTGCGACAGCATCCGGAACCTGATTTAGAAAAGGACGAAAAGAAGCAGGCGAAGCAGAAGGAAGCGGAAAAAGAAGAGTAGAAAAAGCAGAAAAGCGGAAAAAAAGCAAAAAACAGAAAGAAGCGGAAGAATTAGAAAAAATAGAAAACGAACAGGGCGGGAACTTTCAGAACATTATGCCGCAGGCAGAGGCGGCGGAACGGAGACAAGTATGACAAAACAGGAATTTCGGGAATTAGCAGAGCAGAGGCTGGTCTTTCTGGACGGGGCAACCGGCAGTAATCTGCAGCGTGCGGGAATGCCGGCAGGTGTCTGCCCGGAGGTATGGATTCTGGAGCATCCGGACTGCTTTATCCACCTGCAGAAGAGCTATCTGCACCGGGGAACCGATATTCTTTATGCACCGACCTTTACGGCAAACCGGATTAAACTGGCGGAGTACGGACTGGAAGGCAGACTGGAAGAAATAAACCGGGGGCTGGTAGAGCTGAGCAAACGTGCCGTCGGCGAGTATGTGGTAGAACAGCGCAATGCGCAGATGATTCCGTATATTGCCGGGGATGTAACCATGACAGGGCAGCTTCTTGCGCCGCTCGGACCGCTTTCCTTTGAACAGGCGGTGGAGATTTATAAAGAACAGATGCAGCTGCTTGTTTCCGCAGGAGTGGACCTGTTTGTCATCGAGACAATGATGAGCTTGCAGGAGGCACGCGCGGCGCTGCTTGCAGCAGGGGAAATCTGCAGTCTCCCGGTGATGGTGACGATGACCTTTGATGAGACTGCGCATACGCTTTACGGGACAGAGCCGGAGACGGCAATGCTTGTACTGCAGGGGCTTGGTGCAGATGCGGTCGGGGTCAATTGCGGTGCAGGGCCGGAACGGAGTGAGGAAATTGTGCGCAGAATGAAGGCGGTAGCAAATGTTCCGGTGATTGCAAAGCCGAATGCGGGGCTGCCGCGTTTTATCGACGGGGAGACCGTTTACGACCAGGGGCCGGAGCAGTTTGCAGAGGGAATGAAGCGCCTTGTGTCCGCGGGAGCCGGGATTTTGGGCGGCTGCTGCGGTACGACGCCGGAGCATATCGAATATTTGTGTGAAGCGCTTTCCAAGACCTATCCGCCGCATATTTCAGAAACACGGGTCAGTGCGGTTACCAATGAACGCCGCGCTGTGTATGTATCCTTGGATGGTTCCTTCCTGCCGGTGGGTGAACGCATCAACCCGACAGGCAAGAAGGCGTTCCAGGAGGCATTGCGTGCGGGGGATACCTCGATGGCAGCGGCATTTGCCGCAGAGCAGGAGGAGAACGGCGCGGCAGTGTTGGATGTCAATGTAGGAATGGGAGGAATTGACGAAAAGCAGATGATGTGCCGGATTGTTGAGGAGATAACGCAGACGGTCAACCTCCCGCTTTCCATCGATACGAGCGACGTATCGGTCATGGAGGCGGCACTCCGGATTTATCCGGGACGTGCGCTTGTCAATTCGGTTTCACTGGAGGAAGGACGCGCGGAGCTTTTGTTTCCGCTTGTGAAAAAGTACGGCGCGATGGCAGTCGTGCTTCCGCTTGCCAGTACGGGACTCCCGAAGGATGCCAAGGAGCGCAGGGAGAATCTCCGCATGCTGGTAAAGAAGGCAGAGGAATACGGGATTCCGAAAGAATCCCTTGTAGCGGACGGTCTTGTGATGACAGTAGGCGCAAAGCCGGATGCCGCGCTGGAGGCGCTGGATACGATACGTTACTGCAGGGAGGAGCTTGGGATAGCCACTATCTGCGGGCTTTCTAACATTTCGTACGGACTGCCGGAGCGGAGCTATATCAATACTGCCTTTTTAATGATGGCAGTGACGTGCGGGCTGACGATGGCAATTGTCAATCCGGCGCAGGAGCTTCTGATGAATCTTGTGTATGCCTCCGAGGTGCTCCGGGCAAAGGAGGATGCCGCTGGACGCTATATTGCAAGGGCAGAATGGCTGAAGGAAAGAAGGGAGCAGGAGGCAGGAGCCATCGTGCGGGCAGTTCCTGCGGCACCAAAGAAGGAGGCTGTGCCGGAGCCTGAAAAGGAAAAGGTGGTGCCAAAGGAGGCAGAAACCCCGCTCTACAGGGCAGTGCTGCGCGGAGAGAAAAAGACCATTGCGGCACTGGCAGAGAAGGCACTTGCCGACGGGGCGGAGGCAGCGGCGCTGTTAGAGACGGAGCTGATACCGGCGATTACCGAGGCGGGAAACCGTTTTGAACAGAAGAAATACTTTCTCCCGCAGCTCATCGGGGCAGCGGAAGCCATGAAGGCTGCGGTCGAGGTCTTAGAGCCGCATCTTAGAAAGGACGGCGCCGGGAAAAGGGCAGGAACCGTCGTGATTGCAACCGTTGAAGGGGATATCCATGACATCGGGAAAAACCTTGTGGCACTGATGTTAAAAAATCATGGCTTTGAAGTGGCAGATCTGGGAAAGGATGTTCCGGCAGAGCGCGTGATTGCCGAAGCAAAGCGTCTGGATGCGGATATTATTGCGCTTTCGGCATTGATGACAACCACGATGCGCGGCATGGCAGAAGTGGTAGAGCTTAGAAACCGTGAGGGACTGCGGGCAAAGATTATGATTGGCGGCGCCGTGACAACGCCGGAGTATGCCGCAGAAATCGGGGCGGACGGTTATTCCAGGGATGCACAGGAGGCAGTGGAGGTAGCGAAACGGCTGGCGGGTACGAAAGAACAAAGCTGAGGAATGAGGGAAGAAAATGACAAAGCGTATGCGCGGCAATCTGTTTTTGCTGCTGGCAGCGTTTATCTGGGGCGTGGCGTTCGTAGCACAAAGTGAGGGAATGAAATATGTGGAGCCCTTTACGTTTACCGGAATCCGCTCCTGTCTTGCGGGAATTGCCCTGCTGGCCTGTTTAGGAATCCGCAGGTTTTTGGAAAAGCGGCGGAAAAACGGTGCGCCGGGAATAACCGCTGCAAAAGAAGCGGACAATAAGGCAGCAGAAGACGGGAAGGAAAGAAAAGCTTCTGTCAGAGTTCTTTTTCTCGGCGGTATTTGCTGCGGTATTGTGCTTTTTACGGCGACCATGCTCCAGCAGACCGGGATTAAATATGTGCCGGAGCCGGGCAAGGCAGGCTTTATTACCGCACTCTATATTGTGCTGGTGCCGGTTTGCGGGATTTTTACAAAGAAAAGACCCGGCATAAGGGTGTGGCTTGCCGTTTTGCTTGCATCGGCAGGAATGTATCTGCTCTGTATTACCGACGGCTTTACGATTGCCAGAGGCGATAGCTATCTGTTGCTTTGTGCCGCGGCGTTTACAGGGCACATTCTGGTGGTAGACTATTTTTCACCAAAGGCGGACGGAGTGGCGATGTCGTGTATCCAGTTTTTTGTCTGCGGGATTTTAGGAACGGCAGGAATGCTGTTGACAGAGCAGGTACAGATTGCGCAGATTCTGAAGGCATGGCTGCCGCTTGTTTATGCAGGCGTCCTGTCCGGCGGCGTGGGATATACGCTGCAGATTGTGGCGCAGAAGGATACGGAGCCGGAGGTGGCGTCCCTTTTGATGAGTCTGGAATCGGTGTTTGCGGTCTTAGGAGGGCTGGTGCTGTTGGGACAGGTGCTTACCATAAGGGAGACGCTTGGCTGCGCGCTTGTCTTTGCCGCGGTGCTGCTGGCGCAGCTGCGGAAACGCAACGGGCAATAAAAGTTGTGTATCGTAAAAAAGTATGCTATGATAAGAGTAAGAAAAGGATAAAATAAATAAGCGCGGCTTTTTCACCGGGAAGAGGAAAGGACCGTGCGGAAAAGAGGGACAATGTATACGGTTGAACTGAAAAAGCTGGTAGAAAAAATGCAGTTGGAAAATTGTACGCCGGAGCTGGATATTGATCATATTCTGATTACACAGCCGGATGTGAACCGCCCTGCACTGCAGTTAGCGGGATTTTTCGACTATTTTGACGCGGAGCGTGTCCAGATTATCGGAAATGTCGAGCATGCCTATATGGAGAAGATGGAGAAGGACCATGGCATCAGCATTATGAAAAAGCTCTTAAGCTTCAAGGTGCCGTGTATTATTTTCTGCCGCGGCATCGAGGTTCCGGAGAGCATGCGGAAAATTGCGGCAGAGGCAGGCGTGCCGCTGCTCCGTTCCACGGCGTCGACCTCTTCGTTTATGGCGGAGGTCATCCGGTGGCTCAAGGTAGAGCTTGCACCGCGCATTTCCATTCACGGTGTTCTAGTTGACGTTTACGGCGAGGGCATTCTCATTATGGGAGAGAGCGGTATCGGTAAGAGCGAAGCTGCGCTGGAGCTGATTAAGCGCGGTCACCGTCTTGTTTCAGATGATGTCGTGGAGATTAAAAAGGTGAGCGACGAGACGCTGATTGGTACGGCGCCGGATATCACAAGACATTTTATCGAGCTGCGCGGCATCGGTATTATCGACGTAAAGACCCTGTTTGGCGTCGAGAGCGTGAAGAATACGCAGTCTATTGACCTCGTCATTAAGTTGGAGGAGTGGGACCGCGATAAGGAATACGACCGTTTCGGGCTGGACGAGGAATATACCGAGTTCCTCGGGAATAAGGTAGTATGTCACTCCATTCCGATTCGCCCGGGACGGAACCTTGCCATTATCTGTGAGTCGGCAGCGGTCAATTACCGTCAGAAAAAGATGGGCTACAATGCGGCACAGGAGCTTTATAACCGTGTAACAAGCAACCTGATGAAAAATAGTAACTAAGGAAGCGCTGATTAAATCATCGCTTCCTCAGAGCCTCCGGCGGATGCGCACGGATTTGCAGGGGTAAATGTTGCTTCGCAACGCAAATCCGGCGCGGGAAACGCTTTAATCAGCGTTTCCCTAAAACAATAGCAGTGAAAAGAAGGTGAAAGGCAGGTCTATGGAGCAGTTTGTTTTCGGAATCGATATCGGCGGTACGGCAATTAAGTGCGGTCTGTTTACAAAGGACGGAAAACTGAAGGAAAAATGGGAAATACCGACCGCACGGGCAGAGGCAGGAGAAGGCGTGCCGCAGGATATTGCGGATACGATTTCAGAAAAGTGCAGGGAGCACGGGATTAC
Source organism: uncultured Lachnospiraceae bacterium (assembly GCA_910579465.1). GTDB lineage: Bacteria > Bacillota > Clostridia > Lachnospirales > Lachnospiraceae > SIG307. The sequence goes on from CAJTUB010000004.1 coordinate 253,719, forward strand.
AAGGGAACAGGTGCTCGGGGTCGGACTCGGCGTGCCGGGACCGGTCCGGGAGGACGGCTTTGTTTCCCACTGTCCGAATCTCGGCTGGCGGGAGAAAAATGTCAATGAACTGATGGAACGCCTGACCGGCATTCCCGCGGCTGCGGCGAATGATGCTAATGTGGCGGCGCTCGGGGAAGCGTGGAAGGGCGGTGCTGCCGGTGTGAAGAACATGGTTCTGGTGACGCTCGGGACCGGCGTCGGCGGCGGGATTATCGTGGAAGGAAAAATCGTCTCAGGCGCATCGGGCGCAGGCGGTGAGCTGGGCCATATGGTGATGAATCCGCAGGAGAGCGAGGCATGCGGCTGCGGCGGATTCGGGCATCTGGAGCAGTATGCCTCTGCGACCGGCATTGTGCGTATGGCAAGGAAGCGTATTGCAGAGGCAGGTAGTGGTTCTGTGCTTTGCGGCAGGGAAGAGCTGTCTGCAAAGGATATCTTTGACGCGGCAAAGGAAGGGGATACGTTAGCAAAGGAACTGGTGAATGAGCTCGGCGCAGTTCTGGCACGGGCGCTTTCCCATGTAGCCGCAGTAGTGGACCCGGAGGTCTTTGTCATCGGCGGAGGCGTTTCGCGTGCCGGTTCCATTTTAACGGAGGCGATAGAGTCTCATTACAACAAGGGAATTATGAAGGCACTTCAGGGAAAGGCGTTCCGTCTGGCAACGCTTGGAAATGATGCCGGTATTTACGGCTGTGCAAAACTGATTTTGGACAGAACTGCAAAATAAAGGGGTTGAATCGTTTGGAAGGTTTTAAGGAAGCACTCGGGCGGGTTGTGCCGGGGGAAGGACAAATTCTGCAGCAGGAGCCGATGAGCCGCCACACGACATTCCGTGTAGGAGGACCTGCGGAATATTTTGTAACAGCAGATACAACCGGGGAGCTGCAGGAGGTGCTGCGGCTCTGTAAAAGGTATGAAATGCCGTGGATGGTACTCGGAAACGGCAGCAATGTGCTGGTTTCCGACAGAGGGCTTAAGGGCGTGGTACTCCGGCTCGGCGGGGAGTTTACGTCATGTGAAATCAAGGAAGACCTCAGCGGCGGGACTGCAGAGGCTTTGGCAGGCGCAGGCGTTCCCCTTTCGTTCTTTGCGATGAAGCTTGCCAAAAGAGGCTTTACCGGCTTTGAGTTTGCGGCAGGGATACCGGGGAGCGTGGGCGGCGCCGTTGTAATGAATGCAGGCGCTTATGGCGGTGAAATCAAGGACTGTATTACGAAGGCGGAGGTTGTGACAGAGGACGGGGAGTGCAGGCTCATTTCTGCGGACGAACTGCAGCTTTCCTACCGCCACAGTATTCTGATGGAAGAAAACTGGACCGTGACAAGGGCGTGGTTTTCGTTTTCCATCGGCTCTAAGCGCAAGATTCTCTCCGACATTGAGGAGCTGAACCGCAAACGCAGGGAAAAGCAGCCGTTAGAGCTGCCAAGCGCCGGCTCTACCTTTCAACGTCCTGCCGGGAACTTTGCGGGAAAGCTGATTATGGAGGCGGGACTTGCCGGTGCGCGGATTGGCGGGGCGGCAGTTTCGGAAAAGCACTGCGGGTTTGTTGTAAATCTGGGAAATGCCACCGCGGCGGATATTTATGCGCTGATGCGGCATATTATAATGACGGTAGAAGAAAAGAGCGGCATACGGCTTGAGCCGGAGGTAAAGCTGCTCGGGGAATTTTAACTTCAGCCTTGTGCACTTCGGAGGAAACTATGTCATTTTCGATGGAGGTAAAGCGGGAGCTTTCCGGGGTATTTCCCCAGGCGAGGCACTGCAGAATTGCGGAGCTTTCCGCACTGATTACACAATGTGGTAAAATAGATGTTGACAAAAGTGGACATCTTCATATAAAATTACAAACGGAAAGCGGGTATGTGGCACGCAAATGCTGCCTGCTGTTCCACCGGCTGTGTTCGTTGCCGCTTTCAGTCTGTGTGAGGACGGCAAAGGGAAGAAGTAACTCTGTCCAGTATGCAATGGAGGTACGGGGGGAGGAAGCCGTAAAAAAGACATTGGAATTGTTGAAGTTAAAAACGCTTGGCAGGGACGGCCTGCTTGCGGCGGACGGTATGGTTATACTGCATACCTGCTGTAAGCGGGCATTTCTGCGGGGAATGTTTCTCACGTCCGGTTCGGTCAGCAATCCGCAGAAGTCGTATCATTTTGAAATCAGCGAGCAGGAAATGGGGCGGGCAGAACAGCTTCTTGCGCTGATTCGTTCATTTGAGGTAGATGCCAAGCGGATTATGCGGAAAAGCTACCATGTGCTCTATGTCAAGGAAGGCGCGCAGGTAGTAGAGCTTTTAAATATTATGGAGGCGCATCAGGCTCTGATGAAGTTTGAAAATGTACGGATTGTAAAAGATGTGCGCAATTCCGTCAACAGGCAGGTCAACTGTGAGACAGCCAATCTGAGCAAGACGGTGAATGCTGCCAGAAGGCAGTATGAGGATATCGTATATATCCGGGACAAGGCAGGACTGCATGCGTTGTCCGAGAGTCTGGAGGAGGTCGCCCTGCTGCGGCTATCCTATCCTGAGGCGTCATTGACGGAGCTGGGCGAGATGCTCAGCCCGAAGCTTGGAAAGTCCGGCGTAAACCACCGCCTGAAAAAAATCAGTGAATATGCGGAGAGTTTACGAGGTGAATAAAGGAGGATTTGAAATGATTTCAAAAAGTATCACAATCAGTATTCCTTCCGGTCTGGAAGCAAGGCCGGTAGCACTTTTGGTACAGGTGGCGAGTCGCTACGACAGCAGGATTTATATTGAGCGCGGCGATAAAACAATCAATGCCAAAAGCATCATGGGAATGATGACGCTCGGGCTTGCTGCGGGAGAGAATGTGACGGTGAATGCGGACGGAGCGGACGAAGAGAGCGCCATTGCCGAGATTGAAAAGTATCTGAGCGCGGATAATTAGTGCCTTGTCCCGCTGATATTTAGTCAAACCCACTTGCCTATTTGCTCATCTGCCGCGTTGAATTTTCTAGCCGTGGCCACCGCTACACCGTCGAAACTCCGCCTTGCAGATGAACAAATATCCTGCGTGATTTTGCCAAATATCAACAGGACAAGACACTAGGAAAGAATGCCGTAAGGATGCGGTTCATGCGTATCTTTGCGGCTTTGCTTTTGCGAAGGAGAGGACATGCTGCGGCAGGAGGGTGCCGGGAAAGGAGGAGGCATGGAATTTACACATCTTCATGTACATACGGAGTACAGCCTTTTGGACGGCTCTTCGAAAATCAAGGAAATCGTGGCACGGGCAAAGGAGCTTGGCATGGACAGCCTTGCGATTACCGACCACGGGGTCATGTACGGGGTCATCGATTTTTACCGTGCCTGTAAGGCAGAGGGCATCCGTCCGGTCTTAGGCTGTGAAATCTATGTTGCTCCCGGCTCCCGGTTCCAGAAGGAGGGCAACGCCTCGGACGAGCGGTATTATCATCTGGTGCTGCTTGCCGAAAATAACAAGGGCTATTCCAACCTGATTAAGATTGTTTCCAAAGGGTTTACGGAAGGGTATTATTATAAGCCGCGTGTAGACTTAGAGGTTCTGCAGGAGTATCACGAGGGGATTATCGCGCTTTCGGCGTGCCTTGCGGGCGAGGTTGCCACGCAGATACGGCGCGGCTTTTATGAAGAGGGAAAGGCTGCGGCGCTGCGGCTTCTTGCTATCTTCGGCGAGGGAAATTTCTTTCTGGAGCTGCAGGACCACGGGATTCCCGACCAGAAAACCGTGAACCAGGCGCTGTTACGCATGAGCGCGGAGACAGGCATCCCGCTTGTTGCTACGAACGACGTGCATTATACGTTTGCCGAGGACGAGAAGGCGCACGATATCCTGCTCTGCATCCAGACGCAGAAAAAGGTATCGGATACGGACCGGATGCGCTATGATGGCGGGCAGTATTACCTGAAGTCGCCGGAGGAGATGGAGGCGCTGTTCCCTTATGCGAAGGAGGCGCTACGGCGGACGAAGGAGATTTCGGACCGCTGCGACGTGGAGATTGTATTCGGGGAGTATAAGCTGCCGAAGTACGATGTCCCGGAGGGCTATACGGCAAAGGAGTACCTCCGAAAGCTCTGCGAGGAGGGCTTTGCGGTGCGTTACCCGGAGGCGGACGATTCGCTCAGGGAGCGCTTAAGCTATGAGCTGAAGATCATTGAGGACATGGGCTTTGTCGATTATTTCCTCATTGTCTGGGACTTTATCAAATACAGCCGCGACCACGGGATTGCGGTAGGTCCCGGAAGAGGAAGCGGCCCAGGGAGCATAGCGGCATACTGCCTGTGGATTACCAACATCGACCCGATTCGCTATCACCTGCTGTTTGAGCGCTTTTTAAATCCGGAGCGGCTGACGATGCCCGATTTTGATATTGATTTCTGCTTTGAACGGCGGCAGGAGGTCATTGACTATGTCGTGCGAAAGTACGGGAAGGAGCAGGTCGTACAGATTGTTACGTTTGGTACGATGGCGGCGCGGCTTGCTATCCGCGACGTCGGACGGGCAATGGATCTGCCGTACGCGAAGGTGGACAGCGTTGCGAAGCAGGTACCGAACGAGCTCGGGATTACGATAGAAAAGGCGCTGGTGCAGAATCCGGAGCTGCGGCAGATGTATGAGACGGACGAGGAAATAAAAGAGCTGATTATGATGTCCGAGCGTCTGGAGGGGCTTCCGCGCCACACGTCGATGCACGCGGCGGGCGTGATTATCAGTAACGCGCCGGCAGACGAGTATGTCCCGCTCTGCCGCGGCGCGGACGATGTAATTGTCACGCAGTTTACGATGACGACGTTAGAGGAACTCGGACTTTTGAAAATGGATTTCCTGGGTCTTAGGACGCTGACCGTCATCCAGGACGCGGTAAAGCTGGTAAACCGGAGCCGGAGCGGAGCGGAGATGCTGGATATCGACGCAATCGACGAGGCGGACCCGAAGGTATATGAGCTGATCAGCTCCGGGAAAACCGAGGGCGTGTTTCAGCTGGAAAGCACCGGAATGAAAAGCTTTATCAAGGAATTAAAGCCGGGAAACATGGAGGATATTATGGCAGGAATTTCCCTGTATCGTCCGGGCCCGATGGACTTCATCCCGAAGTATATCGAAGGAAAGCACAATCCAGCGTCGGTCGTGTACGACTGTAAGGAGCTGGAGCCGATTCTGCAGCCGACCTACGGCTGTATCGTATACCAGGAGCAGGTCATGCAGATTGTACGCGACCTCGCGGGTTACAGCTACGGGCGGAGCGACCTGGTGCGCCGTGCTATGGCAAAGAAAAAGGCGTCGGTGATGGAAAAGGAGCGCCGGAATTTCGTATACGGCAATGCAGAGGAGGGGGTAAAGGGCTGTATTGCGAACGGGATTTCCGAACAGACCGCCAATAAAATTTTCGATGAGATGACGGATTTTGCGAAATATGCCTTTAACCAGTCCCATGCGGCGTGCTATGCGGTAGTCGCTTACCAGACCGCCTATTTAAAGTGCTATTATCCGGTGGAGTTCATGGCGGCGTTAATGACCTCGGTCATGGACAATGCCGGGAAGGTGGCAGGCTATATCCTGACCTGCCGCCAGATGGGGATTGGGATACTGCCACCCGACGTAAACAAGGGTGAGGCACGGTTTACGACGGAGGGAAACTGCATCCGCTTTGCACTCGCGGCAATTAAAGGACTCGGAAAGCCCCTGATTGAAGCGGTTACGGCGGAGCGTAAGGAAAACGGGCCGTATACAACCTTAAAGGACTTTGTGGAGCGCCTGTCCGGAACGGGAGTCAATAAGCGCTCCCTCGAGAGCTTTATCAAGTCCGGGGCGTTTGACTGCCTGAAGGGAAACCGGCGGCAGCTGATGCAGAGCTATGCGGCAGTTGTGGACAGCGTTGTGACCGACCGGAAGAAGAGCCTTTCCGGGCAGATGAGCCTGTTTGATTTTGCCGCGCCGGAGGATAAGGAAAACTTTGAGGTACGGCTGCCGGATGTTCCGGAGTTTGAGAAAAACGAACTGCTGGCGTTTGAAAAGGAAACACTTGGAATCTACCTGAGCGGACATCCTCTGCAGGAGTACGAGGCAATGCTTGCCGCCAATGTAACGAGGCTTTCCTCTGATTTTCTTCCGCCGGAGGAAGGCGAAATGGAAGAGACAAAGGTCAATGACGGCGAAGCGGCGGTCATCGGCGGAATGATTACCGGGATTACAAGAAAGACGACCCGCAGTAATTCGCTTATGGCATTCGTTACGGTGGAGGATTTGCTGGGAACCGTGGAGGTCATCGTGTTTCCGCGGGACTTTGAAAAGTATAAGCAGGAGATTTATGAAGATAATAAAGTATTAATCCGGGGAAGAGTCGGTGTTGAGGAAGAACGTGCAGCACGCCTGATCTGCAGTGAAATTATCCCGTTTGCGTCGGTGCCCCGTGAAGTATGGGTGCGTTTCCCGGATAAGGAAGCCTTTCTGCAGCAGGAACAGAGGCTGTATCACATACTGGATGCGTTTGACGGCAAGGATGAGACGGTCGTGTACTGTGTAGCGGAGAAAGCCATAAAGCGTCTGCCGAAAAGCCATGCGACATCAGCATGCAGGGCACTGGAAAAACAGCTTCTGGAAGCTTTTGGTAAAGAATCTGTAAAAGTTGTGGAAAAAAAACTTGAAAAACATGGATAAACGCAGTACAATACTATGGGAATGTATTTGGGAATATAGCACGGAGGAATGGAGATATGGCAACAAAAAAAGTGGTAAAGAAGGCTGCGGAGCCGGGAGATAATATTAAGACCATCGGAGTATTGACGAGCGGCGGCGACGCACCGGGCATGAACGCGGTAATTCGTGCCGTAGTCAGGACTGCGCTTGCAAGCGGCAGAAAGGTAAAGGGAATCCGCAGAGGCTATGCCGGACTTCTGGAGGAAGATATTGTTGATATGAACGCAAAGAGCGTTGCCGATATTATCCAGCGCGGCGGAACCGTTTTATATACCGCAAGATGCGCGGAGTTTATGACGGCAGAAGGACAGGACAAGGGTGCAGCAATCTGTAAGAAGCACGGAATTGATGCAATTGTTGTCATTGGCGGCGACGGTTCCTTCCAGGGTGCCAGAAAGCTTGCGGCGCGCGGCATTAATACCATCGGAGTGCCGGGAACCATCGACCTTGATATTGCCTGCACGGACTACACGGTCGGCTTTGATACCGCAATCAATACGGCAATGGAGGCAATTGATAAGGTGCGCGATACCTCTACTTCCCATGAAAGATGCAGTATCATCGAAGTAATGGGCCGTCATGCAGGCTATATTGCGCTCTGGTGCGGTATTGCCAACGGTGCGGAGGATATCCTTCTTCCGGAGCGTTATGAAGAGGGCTTTGAGCAGCGCATTATTGAAAATATCAGAGAGAAGCGGAAAATCGGCAAGAAGCATCATATTATCATCAATGCGGAGGGTGTCGGCGATTCCTACGAAATGGCAAAGCGTATCGAGCAGTCCACCGGTATGGAGACAAGGGCAACCATTGTCGGACATATCCAGCGCGGCGGAAGCCCGACCTGTAAGGACCGTGTATACGCCTCCACAATGGGTGCTATGGCAGTGGATTTGCTCTGCCAGGGCAAGACAAACCGTCTGGTAGCCTATAAGAACGGGCAGTTCTGCGACTATGATATCGAGGAAGCACTTGCAATGAAGAAGGATTTGGACGAATACATGGTACAGATGTCGAAGCGGCTGTCAAGATAAGGACGGGGCGCTTTGGAGGCATGGTGCAGATGGAGAAAGTAATCACTCTTACGAGTTATTACACGTTACCTGATAGAAAGAAGTATCTCCGTATAGTAGAGCTGTCTGAGAAAAAAAGGGCTTATAAGAGGGCAGCTGTTTTTCGCGGACAGATTGATAAAGGGTTTATTCCTGTTGATTATTATGTGGAATGAATAGAAAGATAATCTTTGATGCAATCGGAGAACAAAAAGACAGCGGGTGCTTTGCCCACTGTCTTTTTTATGAAAGATATTCTAAGTTCTTCTGCTATACTGCCTCGTCGACATTGGCGCCGAGCAGTGCGTCTAAGTCGGCTGCCTTCCGGTTCTTGTCGTAGTCGGAGTTGCCGTACTTAATCAGGGTACGGGTGGTGCCACCTGCGACATAGGAGCGCCCGCATTCCGGGCAGATGGCAGTCTTAATGGAGACCGTGGCGGAAACCAGCTCGTTTCCAGGCTTGCTTCCCTCCCGTCTGGCATTGGCGACGTGTTCCTTTTCGTGGGACATTACTGCGCCTGCCGAAGCCTCCGGAGCGATATGACCCGGTGCCTTGAAGGAAACATTGCCTTCGTTTGAGCCGTCGACATACTTACGCTCCTTACAGGTCTGGCACTCGCCCTTTTTCTCTGCCTTTTCCGTGCGCTTTCCGGAAGCTTCCGTCTTATCTGCAGAAACGCTGCCGGTTTTTGCAGCCGGCTCCGCAGGAGTGCTTCCATATACAGGGAAAGCAGCAGTTCTGTAGTCCGCGTCGTTTTGAAATTGGTTCATAGAAATAAACATAGGTCTGCCTCCTTTTTCCTGCTGAAAAGAGCAGTCTTATTTTTTACCCCTTGCCGGGGAATAGGTACTCATTTTATCCTGCTGGCGCTCCCTCTGCCTCTGCATAAGATAGCCGGAAAGAGATGCGCTTGGTTCTACAAACCGGCAGCCGTAGCTGTAGGTCTGCTTCTCCTCGTCAAACTCCCGGCGTACAATCTTGGCGGCAAGCGCAAGCGTTTTGCGTCCCGTCAACGGGATGGTAAAACGGATGGTACGGGAAACGTCATATTTTTCCTTGCTGATAAATCCGAACCCGGATTCGCTGATATCCCGCACCAGTACATCGAACGGCTTCGGGCCTGTATGCTGGAATACGAAAATTTTCATGGGTTCACCAATATATACGCGGAAAGCGTTACGCCGGTTGTAAGGCTGGGCTTCCTCTGAAAGCGGAATCTTGTAATACACGTTCCCTTTGGTTTTCGTTAAGGAAAGGGAAACCGAGCGCCATCCGAAGACAGCCTGTTCCTGGACACATACAAGGTCAATGGTACAGGAACTGCCAAAACCGACAGTACGTCCGTCAATTAAAATAGGCTCCAGCAGAATATAGTCGGAATTCACCTGGGCAATCGTTGTTGGTAAGTCTTTTGATTTTATTCCCATGGTGACTACAAGAGTCACCGCAGAATGTTCGGCTAGGTCAGCGATGGTCATAAGAGCCCCCTTGATCTATGTTAAAAACAAATCTTGCAATTATTTACAGCATATTATACTATAAGTTCCTGCGGGGTGCAAGAAAATTTTAATTTGAATTTCTGAACTTTTTTTGAATTTTACAGTGCCGCTGGGAATAAAAACCTTGGAATCTCTTTCCGAAATGACTTGACGGGGGGAGAGGTCTGTGCGATACTATCTATACGAAAGAAGTACATACGTCCGGCAAAAGGTCCGGTGCGTGATGCCGCAGGGAGGCGGCGGGAAGGCAGGATAAAATGAAGTTTACGAAAATGCAGGGGTGTGGAAATGATTATGTTTACGTAAATTGTCTGAAAGAAACGGTGGAGCACCCGGCGGAAACGGCAGTCAGAATCAGCGACCGGCATTTCGGCGTCGGCTCGGACGGACTGATTTTGATTTGTCCTTCTGAAACGGCAGATTTTAAAATGGTAATGTATAATGCAGACGGTTCCCAGGCACAGATGTGCGGCAACGGCATCCGCTGCGTCGGCAAATATGTCTACGATTACGGACTGACGGATAAGACCGTGGTTACGGTGGAGACACCGGCGGGCGTGAAGGAGCTTACGCTTCATATAGAAGAGGGAAAGGTAGCAGAGGTGACCGTCTGTATGGGAAGTCCGGTGACGGACGCGGCGAAAATCCCGGTAATCGCAGAAAAGAGTCCGGTGATTGCAGAGCCGGTGGAAGTGGAGGGCAGGCAGGAGGTAATGACCTGCGTCTCCATGGGAAATCCGCATGCTGTCTTTTTTGTGGAGGAGCCGCTTTTGCTTCCGTTAGAGCAGATAGGGCCTGCCTATGAGGCACATGAACGATTTCCGGAGCGTACGAATACCGAGTTTGTCAAGGTCATCGACCGGAATACGGTTCTGATGCGTGTATGGGAGCGCGGCTCGGGCGAGACGCTTGCCTGCGGTACCGGCGCCTGTGCCTGTGCCTATGCGGCTATCGTAAACGGCTATACCGAGGACACCGTAACGGTAAAGCTTCTTGGCGGGGATTTGAAAATACAGTACGACAGAGATAAGAATGTTATTTATATGACCGGTCCGGCAGTAACGGTATTTGAGGGGGAATATGAAGCATGATTTTTCCGAAATGGATTCAAAAGGGTGACTGTATCGGCGTGACGGCATGTTCTGCGGGAAAGACGGAGCCGGTGGATTTCGTCCGGCTGGATTCCGCCGCAAGACAGTTGGAGCGCCGCGGTTACCGCGTACTGGAGACCCCGGATACGAGAAAAAACGAAAAGGGGAGAAGCGCCCCGGCGAGAGTACGCGCGGAGGAGCTGCATTCCCTGGCGGAGTGTCCGGAGGTTTCGTGGATCGTGCAGGCAGCCGGCGGGGATTACCTTGCCGAGATGCTTTCTTATACGGACTTTGAAAGAATCGGGCGGAACCCGAAGTGGTACCAGGGGTATTCTGACCCGACCGGGCTTTTATTTTCGATTACGACAAACTGTGATATGGCGACCGTGTATGCCGGTAATTTTTCCGATTTCGGAATGGAGCCGTGGCATAGAAGCCTGGAGGAGAACCTTGCGCTGTTAGAGGGAGCGCCGCTTGTGCAAAGGAGCTTTCCGCTCTATCGGGACGGCTTTGCGGAGCGTGTGACCGGACTCGAGGATTTTCAGGAGGATACTCCGGTGTACTGGGAGAGCGGAGGACAGCCGGTGAGGCTGTCAGGGCGTCTTTTAGGCGGGTGCCTTGACGTTTTGCTGAACCTTGCCGGGACAAGGTTTGATAAAACAGAAGAGTGGTGCGGGCGTTACAGGGAGGATGGGATTCTGTGGTACCTGGAAAGCTTTGCGCTGAGTGCGGAGCGGCTGACCTGCGGCCTGTGGCAGCTAAAGGAGGCGGGATGGTTCCGGCATGCGGCGGGCTTTGTCTTTGGCAGGCCGGCGTTCTTTTCGAGTGAAAACGAAATCGCGTACAGGGAAGCCGTGGAAGCGGTACTCGGAGAGCTTCAGGTGCCGGTGGTGTATGAGGCGGATATCGGCCATAAGGCGCCGCGCATGACGATGATAAACGGCGCCCTGGCGCAGCTTTTTGTGGCGGATGGGAGAGGGGAACTGAGATTAATGTGTTAGCCGGTGCTTACGGCTTTCCTACAGAGGAAGAAGGGTTATGATGGAACGGAAAAAAGAGGCTGCGGCGGCGGAACTGCCGGAGTTTTTAGAAGAGCAGGAAAAGGAAGAGGAGAAGCCCGGAAAGAAAGCATGGAAGGACGGGCTGCCGGAGGGCAGGGAGATTTTCCCACGTTTTTGTTATTTTCCTGTTGTCTGTTTGTTTTCAGAGCTTGTTCTGAGGCTCTGTGTCTACCGGGGCTTTCCCGGGGGGACGATGGCGGCGGCTTTTTTTGCGCTTGTCTTCGGCTGTGTCTGGAATCTGCTGACGCTTTGCTTTCCGGCGGCGTTAAACCGGGTGTTTCATTATCTTGGCCTGACGGTCGTTGCGGTGTACGGCAGCGTGCAGCTGATTTATTTTACGGTATTCGGCCGTTTCTTTTTCTTCCGCCTTGCGACGGGCGTAGGGACCGATGTCTGGGAGTTCCGGCAGCAGATTTTTCATACGATAGCCATGCGGTGGTACGGGGTCGTGCTGCTGTTTGCGCCGCTTGTGCTGCGGATTGTACTGGATATCCGCGGTCTGGGCTTCCGGAAGCTTTCAATCAAGGCGGCTCTGGTCAGTGCAGGCGGGGGAGCAGTCTGTTACTTCGGGTTTCTGACGCTGCTTTTTACAGGCGGGAGAGCGCTTTATTCCGGGTGGAATTTGTACTTTCACGAATGGGAAGCAATGCTTGGCACACAGCGGCTCGGATTTTTTGTCGCTGCCGGAAAGGATATCAGGAATTTAATGTTTGGCGGGGATGATGACCTGGCGGAGCTTCTGGCGCATCTCACGCCGACTCCGGTGGTGAAGGAGGGGAGTCCGACCCCGGTTCTGACGCCGGTTCTGACCCCGGAGGTAAAAGAGGACCCGGAGGGGCCGACAGTGCCTCCGACGGCAACCGCAACGCCGACCCCGACGCCGCAGCAATTCCATGAATTATATGATTTTGCGAAGCTGGCAGAGGAAGAGAAAAACGAAAAGATAAAAACCCTGCATGCGTATTTTGCAGGGCAGGCTGCAGACCCGGAAAACGAATATACAGGAATGTTTGAGGGGTATAATCTGATTATGCTGACGGCGGAGGGCTTTTCGCCGTGGGCGGTGGATAAGGAGCTGACGCCGACACTTTACCGGCTGACGCACAGCGGTTTTGTTTTTGAGAATTTTTATACCCCGCTCTGGTATACGAGCACCAGCGACGGGGAGTATGTGGCATGTACCGGGCTGATTCCGGACGGGGCAAACAGCATGACGCGTTCTGCGAAAAACGATATGAGGTTTGCGTTCGGACGCCAGTTTGCAAAGGAGGGGTATCTGACCCTTGCCTACCATAACCACAGCTACAGCTATTACCACAGGGACCAGTCGCATCCGAATCTCGGCTACACCTATAAAGGAATCGGGAATGGTCTGGTGTTAGAGAGCAACTGCTGGCCGCGTTCCGACCTGGAGATGATGCAGGCAACACTTCCGGAGTATATCGATAAGGGGCCGTTCCATGTCTATTATATGACAGTCAGCGGTCATATGGAGTATACGTTCATGGGGAATTCCATGGCGACCCGGAACCGGGATGTGGTAAAGGACATGCCGTATTCCGATAATGCAAGGGCATACCTTGCCTGCAATTATGAGCTGGAAAAGGCGCTGACGTATCTGTTAGAGCAGTTAGAGGAGGCGGGAATTGCGGACCGCACGGTCATTGCCCTTTCTGCAGACCATTATCCATACGGCTTGGAGAAGCAGTACATTGATGAGCTGGCAGGGCATACGGTGGAAGAAAACTTTGAATTATACAAGAACTATTTCATTCTCTGGAGCGCCGGAATGAAGGAGACCGTAACGGTAGATAAGTATTGCTCAAGTCTTGACATTGCTCCGACAATTGCCAACCTGTTCGGGCTTTCCTATGATTCGAGACTGTATGTGGGACAGGATATTTTTTCTGACCGGGAGGGTCTTGTGATTTTTGATAATAAACGCTTCCTGACCGATAAGGTGGCCTATAATACGGCAAACGGGAAGTCAGAGACGATAAACGGAGAGGTCGTAACAAAAGAATACCTTGAGGAAAGGCTGAGGGAGGTAAGGCAGAAGTTTACCGCATCCAAGGGGATTCTGGTCAACGACTATTTCTCCTATCTGCCGGAGCTTAAGGAGTAACAGGATGTAATACGGCATCGCTGCCGGGGAATAAGTCCGCCTGCAAAATGCGGAACTGCAGGCGGGGTTCCATACTTTTATGAGACAGAAAAGGGACTGACGTCTGAAACGTCAGTCCCCGTGGCTTTTATGCACAGGGGTGCGCGCACCCTGTTCGATTTGGAATCGGGAATTATAGCTTTGTAACATTAGCGGCCTGCGGCCCCTTTTCGCCTGTTACCACGTCAAACGATACCTTATCGCCCTCTTCAAGAACCTTAAAACCGTCCATGTTCAGCGCGGAATAATGTACGAAGACGTCTGTTCCGGTTTCATCGGAAATAAAACCAAACCCCTTTTTTGCATTGAACCACTTAACTGTTCCGTTCATCCTGAGTTCCTCCCCGAAGTTTAAAAATGGAATTGAATTGACCGTAGGTAACGGTCTATCTTTAAAATAGCATAAATAGATAAAATTGTCAATGATACTGCCACTTTTTATGGATTTTTTGCACGTAATGTGGTAAGATAAGCAAAAAGGTAAAAAGGAGAAACAATATGGCTCATGTGATAAGAGATACAGAGACATTAAAAGATTTGGCTGCCTATGAAATTATTTCGGAGGAGGCGCTGCCGGATATTTCCGGCTATGGCATCGTGCTGCGGCATAAGAAGTCGGGTGCGCGGGTTGCCCTGGTCTCCAACGATGATAATAATAAAGTATTCTGCATCGGCTTCCGTACGCCGCCCGAGGATTCTACCGGCGTTGCACATATTTTGGAGCATTCGGTCCTCTGCGGCTCTGAGAGGTTCCCGTCCAAGGACCCGTTTGCGGAGCTGGCAAAGGGTTCCCTGAACACATTTTTAAATGCCATGACCTATCCGGACAAGACGATTTATCCGGTAGCAAGCTGCAATGATAAGGACTTTGCCAATCTGATGGAGGTCTACATGGATGCGGTGCTGTTTCCGAATATTTATCACCGGAAGGAAATCTTTCTGCAGGAGGGCTGGCATTATGAGCTGGCGGATGCAGCGTCACCGCTGTCTTATAACGGCGTGGTTTACAGCGAAATGAAGGGAGCGTTTTCCAATCCGGAGCAGCTTCTTTATTCGGAAACAGAGCAGGCGCTGTTCCCGGATACGGCATACGGGACGGAGTCAGGCGGTGACCCGGATGTGATTCCGCAGCTGACCTATGAGCAGTTCTTAGACTTCCACCGGCGCTATTATCATCCGGTCAACAGCTATATTTATCTCTATGGCGATATGGATATGAGAGAGCGCTTAGAGTGGCTGGACCGGGCATATCTGAGCCGTTTCGACCGGATTGAGTTAGACTCGTCCTTAAAGGAGCAGGCGCCGTTTCGTGAAAGAAAAGAGATAGAGAAGCATTATTCCGTCAATACGCCGGAGGAGGCGAAGGATGCCGCACATTTTTCCTACAGCGCGGTCCTGGAGGCAGGCTGCGGGGTTGAAAAGGAAACGGCATTTTCCATGCTTTGCAGCGCCTTGTTCAATACGGAGGGAGCGCCGGTCAAGGAGGCGCTGATTAAGGCAGGCATCGGGCAGGACAGCTATGCCATGTTTACAGATGCAATGCTGCAGCCGCTTTTCTCTCTTGTAGTAAAAAATGCGCCGGAAGAGAAGGCGGAGGAGTTTAAGAAGCTTGTATTGCAGACACTTGCTGCGTGCGTAAAGGAGGGAATTGATAAGAAGTCCCTGTATGCGGCGCTGAATCAGATAGAATTTTCATGCAGGGAGGCAGATGCCGGCAGGTATCCGAAGGGGCTGGTATACGGCCAGATGATTCTTGCAAAGTGGCTGTATGATGAGAGCCGGCTGTTTGACAATATCCAGTGGTCCCCGGTGTTTGAAAAGCTTCGCGGGCTGGTTGCTACGGATTATTATGAACAGCTTGTGCAGAAGTACCTGATTGACAACACGCATGCCGCATTCTTAACGCTGCTTCCGGAGGCAGGTCTGCTTGCCAGAAAGGAGACGGCGTTAAAGGAAAAGCTTTCCGCCTACCGGGACAGTCTCACGGAGAAGGAACTGGCGGAGCTGGCAGAACAGACCAGGGCGTTAAAGAAGTACCAGGAAGAGCCGTCTACGCCGGAGGAGCTGGCGGCAATTCCACGGCTGGCAAGAGAGGATATTAAGCGGGAAGCCGACCCGTTTATCAATGAAGTGAAGAAAATGGGAGACATCACGGTGCTTCATCAGGAGCTGTTTACCAATGGCATTGCCTATGTAAAGCTTCTCTTCGATATGAAGAATGTTCCGGCGGAGCTGCTGCCGTACGCCGCAATGCTTGCCCGGATTTTCGGAAGTATGGATACGAAGGAGCACGGCTATTTTGATCTGAACAATGAGCTTGCCATCCATACCGGCGGCATTTCCTCCAGCATTCTGGTGTCTGCGCACTATGACGACATCCATCAGTACCGTGTGCATTTTCTGACGGAGGGCAAGGCGCTGTACGGGAAGCTGCCGGAGCTGTTCGCCTGCTTCCGTGAGCTTCTGACAGAGACCGTCTTTGAGCATCCTGCACGGATTCGTGAGATTTTGCGGATGCAAAAGAGCAGCTTTGAAAGCGACTTTATCGATATGGCACAGGGGGCGGCACTGCGGCGTGCGACCTCTTACTTTGCCGAGGTAGGCGTTGCCTGGGAGCAGACGGCAGGAATCGGCTATTATGAGTTTATTTCAGAGCTTTTAGAGCATTTTGATGAGCGGAAGGAAGCGCTGGTGGCAAAGCTCCATGAGACCTATGAATGCATTTTTGCAAGGGATGTCCTGACGCTTAGCGTGACGGCGGATGCTGAAGGATACCGGCTTGCCGGAGAGCAGAGCGGGAGCCTGTTTGCAGCCTTTGCAGAGCATGCAAAGGGGAGCGGTCTTGTGCTTGCCCCGGAGAAGAAAAATGAGGGCTTTATTACGCCGGGACAGGTGCAGTATGTGTGCTGTGCAGGAGATTACAGGGCGGCAGGGCTTTCGTATACCGGCGCCTATGATGTGCTTCGTACCGCAATGAACTATGGTTATCTCTGGAACAATGTGCGTGTGCTGGGCGGCGCCTACGGCGCAGCGCTGATGGCAATGGAAAACGGAAGGATGGCGTTCTTTTCCTGGCGCGACCCGCATCTTGACCGGACGATGAAGGTTTACGAGGACGCGGTGGACTATATTGAGCATTTTGATGCGGATGAGGCGGAGATAACAAAGTATGTGATTGGTACGATGAGTGCCGTGGATATGCCGCGGAGCCCGCGTATGGAGGGTGAACGCGGGGTTACGGCATGGCTGACCGGGAACACGTTGGAGTCCGTCCAGAAGCACCGGGAGGAGATACTGGATGTTACTGTAGAGGATATCCGGGCGCTGGCAGCGGGAGTCCGTGCGATGCTCTCCCAGAACTGCTGTTGCACGATTGGTTCAGAGGCAAAGGTACGCGAGGATGCGGCTCGTTTCCTTACGGTGAAGGAGCTGTTGCGTTAAGCGGCAGCGAGGAGAAAGCAGGGAAACGGAGAAAAGACCATGGCACAGGAAAATGGGAAACAAAAGAGGGCAGGAAACAAAGAAAAGGGCTTCCGTTCCGGCTTTGCCGCACTGATTGGCAGGCCGAACGTAGGAAAGTCCACGTTAATGAACCACCTGATTAAGCAAAAGATTGCGATTACCTCCAATAAGCCGCAGACGACCAGGACCCGCATCCAGACGGTCTATACCGACGAGCGGGGGCAGATTATTTTTCTGGATACGCCGGGGATTCATAAGGCGAAGAATAAGCTTGGCGAGTATATGGTGAATGTGGCAGAGGGAACGCTTTCCGAGGTGGATGTGATTCTCTGGCTGGTAGAGCCGGGCAGTTACATCGGTGCAGGAGAGGAGCATATCCTCGAGGTGCTGCGCCGCACGGAAACGCCGGTTGTGTTAGTCATTAACAAAATCGATACCGTGGAAAAGGCGGCGGTTGAGAAGGCAGAGGAGATGTACCGCGGCCGGTATCCGTTTGCGGCGGTGGCGAAGGTCAGCGCGCTCCGTAGCCATAATGTCGATAAGTTGCAGTCACTGCTGTTTTCCCTGCTTCCGGAGGGGCCGATGTACTATGACGAGGATACGGTGACCGACCAGCCGGAGCGGCAGATTGCGGCAGAAATCATAAGAGAGAAGGCGTTACGGCTCTTGGATGATGAGATACCACACGGGATTGCGGTGGCAATCGAGCGGATGAAGGAGCGGCCTGACGGCAGGCTGGTCGATATCGATGCGACAATTATCTGTGAGCGGGATTCCCACAAGGGAATCATCATCGGCAAGCAGGGCGCGATGTTAAAGCGGATCGGCACGGAGGCAAGAAAAGAAATCGAGCTTTTATTTGAGTACCATGTCAACCTGAAGCTGTGGGTAAAGGTAAAAAAGGACTGGCGGGACAGCGATTTTCTTCTGAAAAATTACGGCTATACAGAGCAGCCGGAAGAATAAAAGAAGGCGCCGACGTATCCTGTGTCAAGCCCCAATTTCGTTTCTTTGTATAGGATATTTTTATCAGCGTATTTTGCAGGCATCCGGGGATGCTAACTACAGAGTGGTATCGCAGTATTTTATACCGCCAGGCGTAACGGACCGAGGAAAGGTCAGGGCAGAACCGGAAATACGAAATACGGGGGTACAAGAATGGAAGAAGAGTGCTGGGTACGTTTTATGACAACAGGCAGTGTAGCAGACTATTTGTTTTACCGTGAAGCGGTGGAACAGCAGAACAGACAGGAACAGACGGTACAGGGAGAGTCCTATGACGGAGAGCATTACAGTGACGGGAATCATATTGTCGGCACAGCCAATCGGGGAATATGACCGGAGGCTGGTCCTTTTGACAAAAGAGAGAGGAAAGCTTGCCGCATTTGCAAAAGGAGCGCGCCGTCCGACGGCGGCGCTGCTTGGCAGCAGCCAGCCGTTTGCATTTGGAAGGTTTACGATGTATGAGGGCAGAAGCTCCTATACGCTGCAGACTGCCGAGGTGGAAAATTATTTTGCAGAGCTGCGGAACGACCTGGCAACGGTATATTACGGCGTGTATTTCTGCGAGTTTGCCGAAGCGGTGACAAGGGAGGGTCTTCCGGCAAAGGAGGAGCTGAAGGTGCTGTACCGTTCACTCGGAGCGTTGTCAAAGCCCTCCATCGGCCTGGAGCTGGTCCGTGCCGTGTTTGAGCTGAAAATGCTCTCCATCGGCGGCGTTTCGCCACAGGTGTTTGAATGCATCCGGTGCAGGAAAAAGGAGGAGCTGCTCTGGTTTACCGCAAAGGGAGGCGGCTGTATCTGCAAGGACTGTGCCCGAAAGCCCCGGGAAGCCGCCACGCCGGCGGGCGGAGGAGGCGCGGCAGCCGGAGAAGAGGATGTACAGCCGGTATCGGCTTCTACGCTCTATACGATGCAGTACATCCTTTCCACACCGATTGAGAGCCTGTATACCTTTACCGTAACGGAAGAGGTGCTGCGGCAGCTGAAGAAGGTATTAAAGCAGTTTCTGACCGTACATATTGACCGGAGATTTCAAAGCTTAGAGCTGCTGGAAGCCTTGACATAGAGGACAGGAAATTGAACTGGCAGAAGAAATCAACCACAAGAAATTTAAGAAAGAGGATATGAATGGAGAGGCAAAAAACAAAGAAGGGAAACAGTACAACCTATTTTCTGATCGGAGGCTTTACGCTGCTGCTGCTGATTAGTGTGACGGCATTTATCTGTCTGGGCCGTTATATGAACAGGGAAAGTAAGAAGTCCATTGATAAGGTCGGCAATCTGTATATGAAGGGCATTAACGACCATATTACCGCACATTTCCAGACCCTGATCGATTTGAAATTGGAGCAGGCGGAGGCTGTCGTGGCAGTGGTTCCCGAAGATATGGACGATATCGATAAGCTGTATGAGGAGCTGCGTTACAGGGTCAGTGTCCGTAACTTTAATTATCTGGCTCTTTGTTCCGAGACCGGAAGGCTTGAGATGTTAGACGGAGAACAGATTCAGCTTGCCGACCCGGAGCCGTTCTATGAGTCGTTAAAGCGGAATGAAAAGAAGGTTGCAGTCGGCAGGGACGCATCCGGCAATGAAGTGGTTGCCTTTGGCGTCAGTGCAGAGTATCCGATGCGGAACGGGGAAAAAAGCAAGGCGCTGGTGGCAGCTGTCCCGATAGAATATGTCAGTTTGATGCTGTCGACGGAGGAAGATGATGCGCTGATTTATTCCCATATTATCCGGAGGGACGGCAGCTATGTCGTAAGTACGATGAGTGCGGAATATAAGGATTATTTCAGCAGTCTGTACGAGAGATATCAAGAGGATGACCCGGATAAGATTTCTGCTTATATTCAGAATCTCTCCGCTGCAATGGAGAAAAGGGAAGACTATTCCGGAATACTGGACTTCGGAGGGAGCAGTCAGCAGACCTACTGTACGACCCTTCCTTACTCAGAATGGTACCTGGTCACGATACTTCCGTTCGGAGCCCTGAATGAAATCGCGGGAGCGCTCAACACGAACCGGACGGTTGCCACAATGCTGGTCATTCTGGTGATTATCGTTGCGCTGTTAGTTATGTTCTATGGTTATTTCAGGATGACCTGCAGGCAGCTTAAGGAGCTGGAGGAAGCACGTCAGGAGGCATTAGAGGCGACAAAGGCAAAGAGTGTGTTCCTTTCCAATATGAGTCACGATATCCGTACGCCGATGAATGCAATCGTAGGAATGACGGCAATTGCGACGACGCATATTGATGACAAGGAGCAGGTAAGAAACTGTCTGAAGAAAATTACGATGTCCGGCAAGCACCTGCTGGGACTGATTAATGATGTGCTGGATATGTCAAAAATCGAAAGCGGCAAAATGACATTAACGGCAGAACGGATTTCCCTGCGGGAAGTGATAGAGGGGATTGTCAGCATTGTGCAGACGCAGGTCAAGAGTAAGGAACAGAACTTTAACGTACATATTGACAATGTTGTGACCGAGGATGTGTACTGCGATAGTGTGCGTCTGAACCAGGTGCTGTTGAATCTGCTTTCCAATGCGGTGAAGTATACACAGGAGGGCGGTACGATACAGCTGTCGCTGTTCCAGGAGGACGCTCCTCTTTCAAAGGGCAGTGCTTATGTCCGTACCCATATTGTAGTGAAGGATAACGGAACCGGTATGACCGCAGAGTTTCTGGAGCATGTGTTTGACTCGTATTCGCGGGCAGACAGCAAGCGTGTGCATAAAACCGAGGGCGCCGGGCTTGGTATGGCAATTACCAAATACATTGTAGATGCGATGGAAGGAAGCATTACCGTAGAGAGTGAACCGAATAAGGGAACAGAGTTCCATGTGATTCTGGATCTGGAGAAGGCGGATGTGCAGGAAGTGGATATGGTTCTGCCGCCGTGGAAGATGCTGGTGGTCGACGATGACGAGGCACTGTGCCGTACGGCAGTAGATTCCCTGGAATCCATCGGATTGCAGGCTGACTGGACGATGAGCGGGGAGAAGGCAATCGAGATGGTAAAGAAGCATCATCAGGCAAGGGATGATTACCAGATTGTTCTGTTAGACTGGAAGCTTCCGGGCATGGATGGTCTTTCCGTTGCCAGACAAATCCGGCGGTTGAAAGGAGCTGATATGCCGATTATTTTGATTTCGGCATATGACTGGAGCGAGTTTGAGGCAGAGGCGAGAGAGGCCGGCATCAATGGATTTATTTCAAAGCCGTTGTTTAAGTCAAACCTGTTCTATGGTCTGAAGAAGTATATGGGAGAAGAGGAAACAGAAAATGAGAGCAATACGGATATGGACCTGTCGGGACGCCGTATTTTGGTTGCCGAGGATAACGAGCTGAACTGGGAGATATTGTATGAGCTGCTGACGGACCTCGGAATGGAATTGGAATGGGCAGAGAACGGGAAGCTTTGTCTGGAGAAGCTGGAAGGCTCGGAACAGGGATATTATGATGCGATTCTGATGGATGTCCGTATGCCGGAGATGAACGGCTACGAAGCGACAAGGGCAATCCGTGGCTTGGACCGTCCGGACGCGCAGACGATTCCGATTATCGCTATGACGGCAGATGCATTTTCAGAAGATATCAAGCTGTGTCTGGAGAGCGGAATGAATGCGCATACGGCGAAGCCGATTAACCTTGACGAGATACTTTCCCTGCTGAAAAGGTACATTTTGTAGGAGGAACCGGCGAGAGGGCGGAGACTTCCGGCAGCAGGTCAGAAGGAGGCACAATGGCAAGGGAAATGCAGTTTAAAATGGAGCGTCCGGGTCTGGTACAGGCCGGGGACGTCGTGGAAATCAGGGAGTCATCACTTCCGAATGCAATTTTTTATTATGTGATAGAACCGGCGGTTGCGATGTCCGGCAATATTCCGTTCCGGGAACGGCTGACAAAGCTCACCGGGACAGTGAAGGGCATAGAGGAAAACAGCCGAGGGTACTATGTCACGGTAGAGTTTGAAGAGTAACTAGAAGCCGGAGCTGCCGCATGAAGCGCAGCCCCGGCTTATAAACAGAGGGTATCTTTTCTACCGGATACGCTCCGGGAAGCCGACCTTTTTCTGTACCTTGCGGAGCGTTTTGGTTGCCGTGTAGCTGGCACGCTCTGCATTGGTCTTAATGACGCCGTCAATATAAGCTTTATCCTTAGAGAGCTCGGCAACACGCTTCTGGAGCGGCTTTAAGAGGTCTGCCACGGCCTCGCCTACCGCGAGCTTGAAGTCGCCGTAGCCCTTGCCGTCAAACTCCCGTTCTACATCCTCTGCGGATTTCCCGGTAGCGGCACGGTAAATATCAATCAGGTTGCTGATGCCGGGCTTCTCCGGGGAGTAGCGGACCTCGCTTCCGGAGTCGGTTACGGCACGTTTAAACTTACGGATAATAGTATCCGGGTCATCCATCAGATAAATGCTGGCATTCGGATTCTCATCGGATTTTGACATCTTCTTTGCCGGGTCCTGCAGGCTCATAATCTTTGCGCCGACCTTCCCTAAGTAGGCTTCCGGAATCTTAAATACATCCCCGTAAACGCCGTTAAAGCGCTGCGCAATATCCCTGGTCAGCTCAAGATGCTGCATCTGGTCGATACCGACCGGCACGACATCTGCCTGGAACAAAAGGATATCGGCTGCCATCAGCACCGGATAGGTAAAGAGACCAGCATTGATGTTGTCGGCATGCTTTGCCGCCTTGTCCTTAAACTGGGTCATACGCTGCAGCTCGCCCATATAGGTATAGCAGTTCAAAATCCATGCAAGCTCCGCATGGGCGGAGACATGGGACTGATAGTAGATACAGTTCTTTTCCGGGTCAAGCCCTGCCGCAATATAGAGAATCAACAGGGCGCGGGCACGCTGCCGCAGTTCCGCGGGATTCTGTCTTATCGTAATGGAATGCTCATCCACGACGCAGTAGTAGCATTCGTAATCTTCATTGAGCGAAACCCAGTTCTTTAAGGCTCCGAGGTAATTTCCGAGTGTCAGGCTGCCGGTTGCCTGCATTCCGCTGAACAATACTTTCTTTTCGTCTGCCATGTTACTCCTTTTCCGCAGGAACGGGATACTGCCGTCTGTGGATTTGATTTAATCATATAAAAGCCCATAGAAAAAGAGCAGATAACGGGAATCGAACCCGCCTCCTCAGCTTGGGAAGCTGATGTTCTACCAATGAACTATATCTGCCCGACGTAACTATCTTACCATTCCGCAGCGCTCTTGTCAATAAGAGAATGAAAATTTATGGTGTTAAAATTCCGAGCAGGAATTTTGTAAGCAGTACGTCTACATATTCAGAACGGTTTCCAGTCTGTTCTGTATCTCTGTCATCTGGTCGGTCAGCTTCGTGAAGGAGGTGAGCTGCTTTTCACTTAACCGGAAGGTGTCCGAGGTGTCGGCAGAGGTCTTCTCAAAGGCATCTACCAGCACCTTGCCGTTTGCGGCAAGTTCGTTGTTTGCCTTGGAGATGTCTGCAATCTGGTTATGTATTTCACTGATGTCGGACTCTACGGACTCAATGATGGACTGAATCTTTGTGAACTGCTCGCTGGTTTCCTCAATCAGCTTTCCCTGGGATTCCGTAACGGTTACGTTGCCGTCAATCTGGTCGGAAACCTCCTGTGCCTGCTGCACAAGCGTATCAAGGATAGAAGCAATGTTGACCGTCGCATTCTTTGTCTGCTCCGCGAGGCCGCGGATTTCGTCGGCAACAACCGCGAAGCCCTTTCCTGCCTCTCCGGCTCTGGCTGCCTCGATGGAAGCATTCAGGGCAAGAAGGTTGGTCTGGCTGGAAATGTTTAAGATAATATTGGTGATACTCCGTACCTCGTCGGTCTTCTGCTGTAACTGAACTGCGGACTGCTTCATGGTTTCACTGGCAGTCAGGGAATTTGCGGCAGTTTTACTGAGCTCCTTTGCGAGCTTTGCACCGTTGCCGATAATCGTACATGCGTTATCCATGGAGCTTACAATCGTGTCAGCTCTTTCTCCGGTTGCCGCGAGCTGTCCCTGGATATCGATTACCATTCCGCACTGTGTGGAGAGGAGCTGGTCGGAAGAAGAGGCCTGGTGTGCGATATCGCCGAGGGCGGAGCACATATCCTGTGCCGCGTCATAAAACGCAGTGGCATCTTTCTTCATATCGCACAGGGAGGTATGAGCCTTGTCTGCGGCAGAAGAGAAAGCAGCCTTTGTCTCGTCCGCCTTTTCGGCTGCGGGATTGACGACCGGCGCCTCCGACAGCTGGGAAAGAAAGATAACAGAGAGGACGGAAAGAAGTGCTGCGGCTGCAAAAACGATGCAGGAGAGCACAGGAAAATCCCCGCCGGCTTTTTTACAGTAGAAAATAAAGAGACACAGACCGGCAAGAACGAAAAGGACAGTCAGTGCCATAAGTATAGAAAGAATAGTTTTAATGGTGCTTGAATTTGTACGCATAACAGAACCTCCTTGTTTTAGTAGCTTCTATTATAGCATATTCCGGTAAAAAAAACAATAATTTAGCAGAAGCCCGGCAAAATTTTCTGTATATTTACGACACATTGCGGGAAGAAAAAGGGAAATAAAAAGAAATTCCTATTGACATTTTTCAAGCGGTGTGTATAATAGAATCTGTTTAGCGATACTAAACTTTGAGTTTATTTTTACTTTACACCGGAGAGCGGCAGGAGGAGTCGTTTCCGGGGTCCTGCTGGAGCAGGATATTTCAAAGATTAAGGAGAGGAGGCGTTTTGTTTGGACATCGGTGCAAAAGTGAAGGAGCTCCGTGTGCAGAAGAGTCTGACGCAGGAGGAGCTTGCCGACAGGGCAGAGCTTTCCAAGGGGTTTATTTCACAGCTGGAGCGGGACCTGACATCGCCGTCCATTGCGACACTTGTAGACATCCTGCAGTGCCTCGGAACGGATTTGGAAGAGTTTTTCAGCGGTACTTCATCCGAGCAGGTCGTGTTTAAAAAGGGCGACTACTTTGAAAAGGAAGATGCCGAATTACATAATCGCATTGAGTGGATTATTCCGAATGCACAGAAGAATATGATGGAACCGATTCTTCTGACGCTTGAGCCGGAGGGTTCCACTTACCCGGACAATCCCCATGAAGGGGAGGAGTTCGGCTATGTTTTAAACGGGAGTATCGAGCTTTACATCGGCAATAAGAAGTTTAAGGCAAAAAAAGGGGAGTCCTTTTATTTCCTGCCGAATAAGACGCACTATATCAAGGCAGCAGGCAAGCAGGGGGCACTGCTGCTCTGGATATCGACGCCGCCAAGCTTTTAAGGCGGAAAGGGAAGTTTACAAAAAGGCACGGGTACGGGAGTATTTGCCGAAGGAGAAAGGAGTATTATGGCGCAGGATAATAAGCTGATTAATCTTGAGAATATTACGAAGAAATATAACGGGCAGATTGTATTGGATGAATTGGATCTTTATATCAGGGAGAATGAGTTTTTGACAATCCTTGGACCATCCGGTTGCGGGAAGACAACGACGCTGCGTATTATCGGCGGTTTTGAAACCCCGGATACGGGACGCGTGATTTTTGACGGGCAGGACATTACGGACCTTCCGCCAAACAAGCGCCAGCTGAATACCGTGTTCCAGAAGTACGCGCTGTTTACCCATATGACGATTGCGGAAAACATTGCATTCGGCTTAAAAATTAAGAAAAAGAGCAAGGCGTACATTCAGGATAAAATTGATTATGCATTGAAGTTAGTTAATCTGGACGGATACGGGAAGCGTATGCCGGAGTCACTTTCTGGCGGACAGCAGCAGCGGATTGCGATTGCGCGCGCCATTGTCAACGAACCGAAGGTCCTGCTGCTTGACGAGCCGCTCGGTGCCCTGGATTTAAAGCTGCGCCAGGATATGCAGTATGAGCTGATCCGGTTAAAGAACGAGCTTGGGATAACATTTGTCTATGTCACCCATGACCAGGAAGAGGCGCTGACGATGTCGGATACGATTGTCGTAATGAATCAGGGCTATATCCAGCAGATCGGCTCGCCGGAGGACATTTACAATGAGCCGAAGAACGCGTTTGTGGCGGACTTTATCGGCGAAAGCAACATTATCAGCGCAACGATGTTAGAGGACCGCCTGGTAGAGATTCTCGGCGCAAAGTTTGCCTGTGTGGACGAGGGCTTTGGCAGCAACTGTCCGGTAGACGTCGTAATCCGTCCGGAGGATGTGGACCTCGTGGAGCCGGAGGAGGGGACGATACAGGGCGTCGTAACGTCGCTGATTTTCAAGGGAGTGCATTATGAGATGGAGGTTATGGCAAACGGGTTTTCGTGGCTGATTCACAGCACGGACCTCTCGCCGGTAGGAAAGCAGGTCGGAATTAAGGTAGACCCGTTTGATATTCAGATTATGAATAAGCCGGAGTCAGAAGATGAGGAGGCAGTAGGAGTCAATGAGTAAACCAAAAGGGAGTCTTGCCGCACACAACAGAAGAGTACGCTATCTTTTGTCCACGCCGTATGTGCTGTGGAGCATCGGCTTTATTGTACTGCCGCTTTTTATGATTTTATATTACGGCATGACAAGCCGTGACGGAGGCGGCTTCACGTTTGAAAACCTGAAGTTAATCTGGAGCCCGACCAATCGTTCCACTTTGATTCTGTCAATCCAGCTTTCCGTGATTAGTACGGCGCTCTGCCTGCTGATTGCATATCCGCTTGCGCTTGCACTGCGTGCGCTCCGTTTAAAAAGCAACGGCTTTGTTATTCTTTTGTTTATGCTGCCGATGTGGATGAATTTCCTGCTCCGCACCATTGCGTGGCAGAATATTCTGGAGAAAAACGGTATCATCAATACGGTACTCAGTGCCGTCGGGCTTCCGAAGTTAAATATCATCAATACGCCGACGGCGATTGTCCTTGGCATGGTATACGACTTCCTGCCGTTTATGATTATACCGATTTACAATGTGCTTTCAAAAATCGACGACAATGTGATTCAGGCGGCATCGGACCTCGGGGCGAACTACTTCCAGATTTTGTTCCGTGTTATCCTCCCGCTTTCAAAGCCGGGGGTAATCAGCGGTCTCACGATGGTTTTTGTGCCGTCCCTGACGACGTTTGTTATCTCGGACATTCTAGGCGGGGGAAAGGTGCTTCTGATTGGTAAGGTAATCGAGCAGAAGTTTAAGATGACGAACGACTGGAACGCCGGGTGCGGCCTGTCGCTGGTTCTGATGGTATTTATTTTCATCTGCATGGCAGTCGTGCAGAAATATGACAAGGATGCGGAGGGAACAGGCGTATGGTAAAACGGTTGCTTCAAAAGGGCTATATCGGACTTGTTGTCGTGTTTTTGTATGCGCCGATTCTGGTACTGGCGGTGCTTTCCTTTAACGCCTCCAAGTCCCGCGCAAAATGGGGCGGGTTTACCCTGAAATGGTACAGGGAGATGTTAGAGAATGAGAAAATATTGAATGCGCTGGGGACGACGCTTTTACTGGCGTTCACTTCTGCATTGCTTGCAACGGTGTTAGGCACGCTGGCAGCCGTGGCGATGAACCGGATGAAGAGGCTGCCGCGGGCGGTGATGATGAGCATTACGAACATCCCGCTGCTCAATTCCGAAATCGTAACCGGTATTTCGCTGATGCTTCTGTACTTTGCAGTCAGCTTCTCGCTCGGCTTTTCAAGCGTCCTGCTTGCGCTGACCGCGGCGCATATGCCCTATGTGATTCTGAGCGTGCTGCCGAAGCTGAAGCAGACGAGCCGGAGTACCTACGAGGCGGCATTGGACCTGGGGGCGCCGCCGGTTGCCGCGTTTTTCAGGATTGTGCTGCCGGATATTTTTCCGGGGGTTTTGTCCGGTTTTATGTTGGCGTTTACCCTGGCGCTGGATGATTTTGTGATTACCCACTTTACGAAGAATGCCAGAGTAAATACGCTCTCGACTGTTATTTATGCAGAGACGAGACGCGGAATCGAACCGGAGATTTACGCGCTTTCTACCGTGATGTTTACGGTAGTGCTGGTGCTGTTAATTGTAGTAAACCGCAGCAAGGCAAAGGCAGCGAAGAAGGCTGCCGAAAAGCAGAGATAAGGAGCAGCCGCAAACTTTATGCGGCGTCCCTATAAAGAAAGTTTTTAAGGAGGAAGAAAAAGGAATGAAAAAGTGTTTCTGGATTGGTGTATTGCTGGGGTTTGTATTTTTGTGCGCCGGCTGCAAAAAGGAGTATGCAAACGGCGAGGTTGTTGTTTTTAACTGGGGAGAATACATCGACGAAGACGTCATTAAGATGTTTGAGGAGGAGTATGACATCGAGGTGGTCTACGACGAGTTCACCGAGAATGAGGATATGTATCCGTTAATCAATATCGGCGAGGTAAATTATGACGTTGTCTGTCCGTCGGATTATATGGTCAGCCGCATGATACAGGAGGGGCTGCTTGCAGAGTTAAACTATGATAATATTCCGAATATCAAGAACATCGATCCGGAGTATTTAAAGAGTGCCGAGGAGTTTGACCCGGGCAACCGCTATGCGGTGCCGTACTGCTGGGGAACCGTAGGAATTCTTTATAACAAAACGATGGTAGACGAGGAAATCACCAGCTGGTCGGCGATTTTTGACGAAAAGTATTCCCAGAATATCCTGATGATTGACAGTGTGCGCGACGGCATGGGAATTGCGTTAAAGTATCTCGGGTATTCTATGAATACAGATAATGAGTCCGAGTTAGAAGAGGCAAAGCAGCTGTTAATCCGGCAGCGTCCGCTGGTGCAGGGCTATTTTGTAGATGAAGTGCGCAATAAGATGATTGGAGAAGAGGCAGCAATCGGTGTGATTTATTCCGGCGAGGCAATCTATACCCAGCGGGAGAATGCGGACCTCGTTTATGTCGTGCCGGAGGAAGGCTCCAATGTCTGGATTGACGGATGGGTTATTCCGAAGAATGCTAAAAATAAGGAAAACGCAGAGAAGTGGATTAACTTTATGTGCCGTGAGGATATTGCCCTGATGAACTTTGAGGAAATTACCTATTCCACGCCGAATAAAGCAGCGCGTGAGTTAATCGAGGATGAGGATATCAAGAACAGCAAGGTTGCGTTCCCGGATGCAGAGACGTTACAGCGCTGCGAGGCATTCCGTTACCTGGAAAGCGGCGTAGAAGAGCTTTATATGGAAAAGTGGAACGAAATGAAGGCAATGCAGAATTAGCTTCAGAACCGGAGGAAGAGGATGGCGGAATATCAGGAGCTTGAACAGCGGCTGCGTCTCCACCTGCAGAGTCAGATTACGGCGGGCAGAATCCGCGGTGCAAGGTATTGTGTTTATGTAAAGGGCAGCTTTGCGGTGAAAGGAGTCTTAGGGATGGCAGAGTCCCTGACGGAGCTCCAGTCGGTGACAAAGCTCTTTACCGCCGTTGCAGTGCTACAGTTGCAGGAAAGAGGACTGCTGCGGCTGACGGACCCGGTAGCGGGGGTTCTCCCGGAGTTTGCCGGGGAGCCCTTTTCCGGGATTACAATTCTGCACCTTCTGACGCATACCTCCGGTCTCGTGGCGCTGCCCGCTGCCTTTCCGGAGCGCGACACAGACTGGGAGACTGGAATTGACCGGGAAAATGTGGCAGGCTCCTGGATTCCTGCAATTTTGAAAAAGGGGCTGTTTTTTACGCCGGGCAGCAGATGGGAGTATTCCAAGGCAGGCTTTTGTATTCTCGGTGAAATAATACGGCGGCTGACCGGACAGAGAGCAGAGGACTACATCTGGGAGAGGATTTTGCTGCCGTGTGAAATGAAAAAAAGCGGCTGGCGGGCAGAACCGGGTTCCATCTGGAATACGGTTCCGCAGACAGCAGCAGGACTGTTTGCGCCGGTGGAGGAGCTCGTACAGTTCGGCGTTATGCTCGCGGAGGGCGGAAGCTATAAGGGAGAAAGGATTCTTACCGAAGCCTCCCTCTGCGCGTTAGAGACGAATCAGCTTCCGGAGGGAATGCAGGATTTCTGCTGGGACCATGGCGGAAGAAGAATTGCCTACGGCGCAGGCTGTCCGGTCTATGTGCCGGGGTATGAGTCATGGACGGCAGCAGAACGCACGATTTACCATGAAGGCGCAGGCGCCTGTATGCTGCTCGTCAACCGGAAAGAGCGGCTGGCAGCGGCATGGAGCGTACCCTTTGCCGACCGGAGTGTGTGGGTGGAGGAGGCGGTCAAAGGAACCGCAGGCGTGATAGGGAGCTATCGGGCTTGCATCTGGTGAGGCAGCCCCGGCAGCTTCCTATCACGCCTGTGGGAGTGACTTCGGATAATTCTACTTCAGAAATTGTTCAAAAAATAGTTCGCGATATTTATTTTCTTCTTCCTCGGTTTCAAATTCACATTTACGTAATACTTCCTCAATCATATTCTCCGTATATTTTTTCTCAAGGATGATTTTCTGTTCTTCGGTAATGGAAGCATTGGTAATTAGTTCATCTGAATCGAATTGATTTGAAGCATTCGCATTAACCGGAAGGTGATTGTATCCCATAATAATGCCTAAAATGGCAAGTCCGCTTACGATAGTAATAACACAGAGTTTTTTCTTGTTTTTCATTTGAGTGACCTCCTCTAATATACTTGTTCGATTGTGACCGTTGGTTTTGTGTCCATCTTATAAATTGACACAGAACATGCGAATTTATACTCAACATCTAGCTTAGTGCAATAAACATAGCTATACCCAATTGAAACAGAACCGTCAGTATTACATAATCCCTTAAAATCATAGGAAACATTCCAGCCGGACTGATGAGGAGTGGCTTCTGTTCTCATACGATACAAATGTACTTTACCGTCATTGTATATATATACTTCACCAGAAACTTCTATTGTGAGAAATTTGACTAACTTATTTCCCCATAATGTTGTTGTATTAATTATTTTAGTATACGAATAAGGAACAACTTCATAATCAGCAGCACTTAAAGTTATTAATTCAATAATATTATCAGGAGTATCAGATGTACAGAATAAAGTAGTATTATCGTCTAATGGAATTCTGGATTTTAATGCAGTAACAATCTTACTATCGGCAACAATTAACTTATCATTACCTTTCAGATTCTCAATATTCTTTTCTTGGAAACCGGAAACGTTAAACTCAGATGCGTAAGCTTTTTTCGCATTAATAAAAGTACCTACCAATAATAAAAACAAAATCAATGTTTTTTTGTAAAAAGATTTCAAGATTTCCCCTCCTAACTATGTATATGTTACATCAAAAAACTGGTAACAATTTACAATTGTATAATATCATGTAAAAAAATAATTGTCAATACTAAGTGACTTGAGTTTCCGCATTTTTTAGCGACTTTAGAGGTCCCGGCGGCGGTCAAAGGAACCGCAGGCGTGATAGGGGGCTATTTCTTCTGACAGTGTTCACAATAATATACTGTTCCGCCTAAGAAGCTTGCCTTATGGATTTCATTGCCGCATCTGGTGCATGGCTCAAATAAGGAGTGTTTGCTTAACTGGGTAATATAGCCTCCTTTTTGTCCAAATAAGTCTTTCTCTGTATCCCGTCCGCCTTGTTCGCACATTTCCTTCAGGAGTTTCCTTACCGAAGTATATAACGCCGTAAAGTCTGCTTCGGAAGCCTCTCTCATGTCAAAGCGCGGGTCGATTCCGGCATCCCACAGAATATCCTGCAATACGCCGTTCCCAAGACCCGGTATTCTTTGCTCCGTGGCAAGGAACGCCTTTGCGGATAATTTTTTATGATTCCCCGGATAAAGGCTCCGGAAGTATGCAAAGGTAAATTCATCGCATAGCGGGTTTAGCTTCGTGCTGGAGGAAAGATAATAGCCCTCCGTACAGGTCCCCTTCGGAACAATATAGATGAAGCCGTACATTTGTATGGATACAAAAACGGCGGTCCCGTCATCAAAGTAAATGGCAAGCTGATGCTTTTTCGGAAAGTCCTTTTTCTCCTCATAATATCTTGGATAGGCGCCGTCGGCAAACACCAGCATACAGTCCTCCGTATCCATTTCAATCATACCGCCATGGTAGGCGGCATTCATAATGGTTTGTCCTTCCAATAACTCTCCATAGCTCTGAATCTCGCCATGAAAGAATGCAAAACGGTGAGGGGTGTGTAATACTTCAATCCGGCTTATTACTTTTCCTGTCAGACTTTCTGCAATCTGGCGGGATATCGTGTAGCTTTCTGGTAATTCTAACATATTCGTTCCTCCTGGCTAAAGGTTATTCCGATGGAATCTGACAACATTATACCATGTGCGTTGCACATGATATCCCTCCGGGGGATGCGCACGATTCGCATTTGAATTTTATCCTCCCTTACGGTCGGATGCGAATCGGCGCAGGTATAATGCCTTGCAGACATTATACCATGTTTTATTTCTTTTGTATATTTCTTATTTTCTCTTGAGTTTCCGCATCTTTTAGTGCTGTCGGGACACAAAAGGCATATGCAAAATGTGGAAACTCCGCTTCTTGTTTCCCGGCAGTTTTCTTTCTAATTCGCTTCTAACGCGAATTCTTGTCCCGAATTTCGTTATTGATGCCGTTTGTAAGAGTGGATATAATAGAACAAAGCAGGAAAGGAGGAGACGATGGAGCGACAGATCAGAATCAGCATTAAGGAGCTGCGCAGACAGCGGGGAATGACGCAGAAGGAGCTCGCGGAGAAAATGCAGGTTTCCTTTCAGACAGTCAGTAAATGGGAAACCGGGGTCAATATGCCGGATATCACACACCTTCCGAAGCTGGCGGGGATTTTCGGCGTCAGTACGGACGTTATTCTCGGACTGGAAGCATTGGCTGAGAAGCCGGACTGGCGTAAGTTTGACGGCGCCGATTATTGGAATGAAAACCGGGAGCTGTACCGGATATGGAAGTCTCTGTATTGGAACGAGGATTATTTTTCTTTTCTGGTCAGGGAGGTCTGGAAGCTTGACCGGCCGGTGGATATTCTGGATTTTGGCTGTGGCTTTGGTTTTCTCGGAAGCAGGTTTCTTCCGCTGGTGCCGGAGGGGAGCAGCTATACGGGAATCGAGCTGGACCCGGATGAGCTGGCGCGGGCAGAGAAGTTTTTTCAGACTACCTCCTACCAGTACCGGTTTATCAAAGAGGATGTATACGCTTACCAGCCGGAGAAAAAGTATGATGTGGTGGTGGCGTTGTACCTGTTATCCTATGTCAGACATCCGGAGCAGCTTTTAGAGAAGATGAAAGCATCCCTGAAACCGGGCGGTATGCTGCTGTTAATTGATTCTAACATGGAGGTGGAGCAGGCAGGCTACTTTTCGGGACTGGAAAAGGAGGAAAACGGCTGCAGGCGTCCGGACTTTACCGGGATATGGGAAAATGAGGCTGCGCACTGCGAGCGGGATTACCGTATGGGAACGAAGCTGCCGTATCTTTTAAAAAAGTGCGGCATGAAAAACATAGAAGCGCGCATCAGCGACAAGGTAATCGTGTATGACCCTGATGATGAAACGAAAAGGGAAATGAACGAAATATTCCGCTATGTGTATGAGCATGAATACTCTTTTAGGGAAGGGATCGGGTATTTTCTTGCGCGCGGCGCCGGATATCAGGAAGCATGTATTTATCTGGATTATTACAGGAAAACAAAAGACTATTTTGATTCTGCGGAAGCCTTTGCCGTAAAGACCTCAGGACTGTATTTTGTGTATGCGGGGCTGTGACAGGAAAGTCTGGCGAGGCAAAAGAAAGGGAGAATGTAATGATATCGTTAAGATTAATGGAAGATACAATGGAAGACTATACAGCCATGCAGAAGTGGTTTTCAGAGCCGGAGCTCCAAGCCTTTGTATGGTGCGATGAAAAGGGAGAGCCGCCGGTTCCGTTAGAGAGGATTATTGAGAAATACGGTTCCAGAATAAAAAATCCGACGGATGTATTCCCGTATTTTATTTTAAAAGGCGATGAACCAATTGGTTTTATTCAATATTATATAAAGGATGAAGCGTCAATCGGGCTGGATATGTGGATCGGGATTTTAAAAGAAAGAAATCATGGTTATGGGACGGAGGCATTGAAGCAGATGGTAGAGCTGATACATAAAAGGCATCCGCAGGTAAAGGAAGTTTTTATTGACCCCGAAGTAGAAAATAAACGTGCCATAAAATGTTACCAGAAGGCAGGCTTCAAAGATTTTGGCAAATTTATGGATGAAGACCTTGATCCGTGTCTCTTGTTAAAAATAGTTTTTTAACAGGCGCTGTGCCAGACGAAAGGAAGCAATATGAAAAAAGAAAAGGGTTTTACGAAGCGGATTCTGAAAAACAATAGTTATGCCATAAAAGAGGCAATGAAGCTTTCGAAAAAGAGAGTGCTGTGCTCTTTTCTGAAACGTCTGACAGAATACTTTTTATGGGTGTTTTACAGCGCCTTTTTTGTCCGGTTTATATTGGACGCGATTGAGCAGGAGAGACCTTTGAAGGAAATTATCACTGCCATTCTGTTGATTGGCGGAGGGAGCCTGCTTTTGGAATTGTTTTTGTACTATTGTGATAATGTGCTGTTTCCGTCCTGGGATATCCAGATTTTTCACCAGCTATATAATAAGCTGTACCAGAAAGCCGAAAACGTGGAAATCGGCTGCTACGAGGACCGGGAGTTTTACGATAAGTTTTCTGCGGCGTTGGATGATATGGGGACGAAGCTGTGCCAGTGTATTGACAATATGAGTACGGTAGTCAGCGGAACCATTGGCGGCGTGCTTGCCTGCTATACGATGATTGCCATCGACCCCTGGACGGTTTTGTTTCTGGTTGCGCCTTTTTTGGGAAACTTTCTGTTCGCCCCTAAGATGAATCAGATTTCTTATAAACGTTACCGGGACGGCGTGCCCTTTGAAAGAAGGATAAGCTATGTAAACCGTGTCATGTATTTAAAGGAGTATGCAAAGGAGTTCCGGCTCTCCGATATCTATCATGTCGTCGGGGACCGGTACGAACAGGCGGCAGAGGGAAAGGCAGGAATCTGGAAGCCGTATTTTAAAAGGGCGTTTCCGACAGGAATGCTGCAATACATTTTTTCCTATATGGTAATTTTTGAAGGTATTCTGCTCTATGGGGCATATCAGGCGCTCGTTCCGGCAGCGCCGCGGATTACCTTTTCGGAGATGGCGGTGCTGACCAGTGTTATGATTACGGCATCGTGGGTCTGGGTACAGGTCATCAATGCGGTCAACCGGAGCACTGAAAACAGCCTTCTGGTCGACCATCTGCGGGAGTTTCTTGCCCATGAGGAAAAGATTCCGGAGGACTGGGAAGGAATCCTCCCGGAGCCGGAGGTCCGCCTGATTGAGTTTTCCCATGTAAGCTTTTCCTATAAAGACGGCACCCCGGTGCTGGAGGATGTTTCGTTTTGTGTGGAGGCCGGGAAAAGTCTGGTACTGGCAGGACATAACGGTGCCGGGAAGAGTACGGTTATCAAGCTGCTTCTGCGTCTTTATGAGCCGGATAAGGGAGTCATCCGGGTCAATCAGCGGGATATCCGCGAGTATAACCTTGCCGCATACCGCAGGCTGTTTGCCTGTGCCTTCCAGGACGGTGCCGTGATGCCCGGAACTGTCCGCTACAATGTGCTTATGGGACGGGAGGGAAGCGATGAGGAGGTGATAGCTGCATTAAGAAAAGCGGGGATTTATGAAAAGGTACAAAAGCTTCCGCTCGGCCTGGATACCCCGCTGACAAAGGAGTTTGATGAAAACGGGGCATTGCTTTCAGGGGGAGAATGCCAGAAAATACTGGTAGCAAGGGCGTTTGCAACGCCGTCCTCTGTTGCAGTGTTTGACGAGCCGTCCTCGGCGCTTGACCCCATTGCCGAGAACGAGCTGCTTTCCGGTATCCTGCGGGAAACGCAGGGGAAGACGACCCTTCTGATTTCCCACCGTCTTTCCTGTGCAAAAGAAGCTGATGCCGTGCTTTTATTTGAAAACGGAAGGAAGGCGGAGGAGGGAACACATCAGGCGCTGATGGAGAAGAATGGAAGCTATGCAAAGATGTACCGGGTGCAGGAAAGAAATTATTTTGCACTGGAGGAAGGACAGGAGGTGGCATTCTGATGGGGGCTTTGAAAAAAAGCGGAATCCGGCGCATTCTGTCCAATAACGTCTATATCGTCGGAGAGCTGTTCCGGGCGGCGCCTTTTTACGGTATCAGCATTATTGTAGAGGCAGTCCGCCATAATCTGGTTAATTTTCTGGAGCAGACCATCTGTGTCTATCTGATATTGGACGTGATTGAAACGGGGAAGCCGTACAAAAATGTGCTGTATGTGGTAGGTCTGTTTCTGCTGTTGGATCTTGCGGCAGCGGCGCTCAGCAATCTCTATGAACAGAGGACAAAGCTTAAATATCTGCCGCTTGCGCAGAAAAGGCTGAAAGAAAAGCTATACCGTAAGGCAGGGACGGTAGACCTTGCCTGCTATGATAACACGGCGTATTATGATGATTTTATGCTGTCGGTTGCGGAGGCGGATAAGGCAGTCGGCAGGGCGGAGCAGGTAGTGCGCATGGTGTTCGGGAGCGCTACGGTGCTTCTTTGCTACGGAGTATTTTTTGCCGCGCGGGATGTAACCTCGGTTCTCTTTGTGTTTGTTTCGTTTGTGCTGCGCACCCTGTTTTTAAACTGCCTGAACCGCTGGAGGTATGTTGTCCGGCAGAAGGAAAATCCGTTGGAGCGGAAAAGGGAGTATATCAAGCGGATTTTTTATCTAAAGCAGTATGCAAAGGAGCTCCGTTTAAATAAGGAGGCATCCAAAAGCATGCATGAGGAGTTTGACCGGGTGAATGAAGAGCTGTACCGGCTATATAAAACAATGGGAAAAAAGAGCTTTTTGCTTTCTTTTACCGCCAGATACCTGATGTCGGACTTTGCCCTGGATATCCTTTATGTGCTGTACCTGATTCTGAAGGCGGTACTCCGGCATACGATTTCACTCGGCGGCGTGGTCGTGCTTTACAATTCCGCGGCAAATCTCCGGCGGGGGTTTGCGACAGTGGCGGACCTCGGTCCCTATGCACTGGAAACCAGTCTGTATGTAGAGAAGATACGCTCCTTTCTGGAAAAGGAAAGCGCTATCATTAACCGGAAGCTCTGTGAGATACCAAAGGGAGCAGGGGAGTTAGAATGCCGGGACGTATCCTTTAGCTATCGGGAGGGATATCCGGTTTTGCAGAATGTAAGCCTGAAAATCCGTGCAGGGGAAAAGGCTGCGCTGGTCGGCTACAACGGTGCGGGAAAGACGACGTTGATTAAGCTTTTGCTCCGCCTGTACGACCCGGACGAGGGTGTGATTCTGTTAGACGGCATAGATATCAGAAACTATGATGTAGACGAGTACCGGCGCTATATCGGGGTTGTATTTCAGGACTTCCAGCTGTTTGCGGCAACCGTGGCAGAGAATGTCGTGATGGACCGGCTGGCAGACGGGTATGAGGAGCCTGTTTTAAAGGCGGCCAGACAAAGCGGCTTTTTGGAAAAGGCGGAGCTACTTCCGCAAGGAATCCATCAGGAGCTGACACGGGAGTTTTCAGATGATGGCGTGGAGCTGTCTGGCGGAGAGGCGCAGAAGCTTGCAATCGCAAGGGCATTTTATAAGGAGGCAGGCATTGTATTTCTGGATGAGCCGTCTGCGGCATTGGACCCTTTGGCAGAATATCAGCTGAATATGGCGATGACAGAGGTGGCAAAGGAAAAAACAGTGCTTTCGATTTCCCATCGGCTTTCCACAACCAGGGATGCGGATATCATTTATGTAATGGAGCATGGGCATGTCATTGAACAGGGAAACCATGCGGAACTGGTTTCCCTGGGAGGTGTCTATGCGGCGATGTGGAAGGTACAGGCAGGACGCTATGCGTAAAAACCCAAGTTTCCGCATTTTCACGCCACTCCGGGTTCCACTGCCTGTGCGTCCCCTGTTTTTTGCATGCGCAATGCTTCACCGGACTTCCTCCAAGAGCTGTTAAGCCGCTCGGTGGCGTCCTCGCGCCTAACCAGCTCTAGGAGGTGATTCCGGCTCCGCAAAAAACGCGGTCCTTCGGACAAATGCAAAAAGCAGGGGACGCGCAGGCGGCGGAATTTCCCGGAGCCGCTTGGAAAATGCGTAAACTTAAAAACTACTCTGCTAACGGGATGGTCAGCTTTGCTTTGAACAGGTCGCCGTCTGTCTCTACATAGAAGGTGCCGCCCTGTAGCGCGGCAAGGCTTTCAGCAATGGAGAGGCCGAGACCGCTGCCTTCGTCGGAGCGCGCCTCATCTCCTCTGGAAAAGCGCATCATCAGCTCTTCCGGCGTTTTGGAGAGCGCCGACGCGGAGGTGTTTTTAATGGTCAGGAGCGCCAGACCCGTATTTTCCGGCAGGTCCAGGGTAATAAATACCCGTGTGCCGGAGAGTGCATATTTGCAGACGTTAGAGAGCAGGTTTTCGATAATGCGGTGGGTGCAGACCCCGTCGGCAAGGACATTGACCGGATTTTCCGGAAGGTTCATGCAGACGGTCAGGCTGCGCTCGGTCAGACGCTCTTCAAAGTCGCCGATAGCCTGACGGAGCAGTTCTGAGGCATTGAAACGAATCGGCTCCAGATGGATGGTGCCGGAGGATGCCTTGGATGCTTCGACCAGGTCGTCGATTAAGGCTTTCAGACGCCAGGACTTTTTGGAAAGCGTCTCCGCGTAGGAGGCAACCGGGCCCTCGTCCGGCAGCTCGTTTTTAATCAGCTCGATATAATTGATAATGGAGGTAAGCGGCGTCTTAATATCGTGGGATACGTTGGTAATCAGCTCGGTTTTCATACGTTCGCTTTTTGTCTGCTCCTCGACCGCGGAATGCAGCCCGTCACAGATATGGTTAATATCCTCCGACAGCCGTTTGTTGGACGGTAGCATGGATGTCTGTGAAATCCGTGCTGAAAGGTTGCCGCCTGCCATCTCTTCCGTGCAGCGCAGGATGCGCATATGGTCCAACGTATTCCGCAGACATAAAAAGGTAAAGAAGCCGGTGCCTGCAAACAGAGGGAGCAGCCCCCAGAGGGAGCCTGTCAAAAGCAGCAGAAGCGAACCGAGAAACCAGACTGCGGAGACGGTAAGCTGCAGTAGCGTTTTCCAGAGGGCGGACGGGGAGGAAAGGAACTCCTTCAGGTTGAGGAAAATCAAGTGAAACAGTCGTCTTAACGGGGAAAAAATAAACCTTCCCAGAAAGGAGGAGCTAAGCAGCGTTCCTGTCTTTATCCGGCGTACCAGACTGAAATAGAGAAGGGCAGCCAGCAGGAAAAATACGGTAAGTCCGCCGAGAATAACGGGAATCCATTCGGAATAGATGGAATAATCCGTAATAAAGTTAGTAAAAAACGAGTGGAAGCGGCGGAACAGGAAATATGGCAGCACAAGGAGACCGGCGAATGCGGCAAGGATAAATTCCGTAAAAATCCGGTCATAAAAGTGCAGGCGGAACGCCGTCCCGTCCTTCTGTCTGCCGGATACCGCATGGCAGGCGATGAACAAAAGAACGGAAAGTACGGTAAATAAAAGCGTATATTGGAGACAGTTCCGGTAGTCAGCATGTGCCTGGTTAAAATTGGAGGCAAGGTCTGAAAAGCCGTCTACAGCAAGGTCATCGGCCACAAAGGCGTATAAGAGATAAGTATCCTTCTGCGGTGCAGGGACAAGTTCTGTTTTTACTGTCTCTTCAAAATCCAGTCCGGGGGAGCCGGTTTTGTTATCAGCCAGCAGCGTTTCCATTTCCTCGCTGCCGTCTCCGGCGGCAGGTGCCTGTAATTCCGGGTCAGGTGTGATTTCAACATACTGGTTTGAAACGGACCAGAGAACCGTCATATCTTTTTTCAGCTCATCGCCTGAATCTGCCGTAAGATATTTGTTTTGGTCATAATACATATCCTTTGCCATTTCAGGAAGAGGACGGCCTAAAAAGTCGATGGACCAGAGAAAATTTGCGCGGTTCAGAACGCCGTCATGGCCTCCGCCGGTCATGGAACGGTTGTTTTGCGTATTTAAAATCAGATACAGGTTCTCCGAAATAATGCCGGAGGAAAGGAACGCATCGACAGAGCCGCTTTTCAGGCAGGCATATTTCTCAAAGCCTTCGGAGGCATAGACCTTGCCGGTTACGGTATTTTTAACATAATACTGGTAGTTGGAAGGCTCCTGGTTCAGCTTGGAATGGTAGTAATAAAATGCGGTCTCACTCGGCTCGTACACGTTCTGCAGGGCGTTTTCCAGGTCGCTCTCCGCGTTTTCCCCCTCCAAAAGCAACTCAAGCTGCGGGTCAAGCTCCGTAAAGCGCAGGGAATAGCCGTCCTCCAGATAACGTACATAGACGGCGGTGCGTTCGACGTATTTGGAAAACAGCTCGGAAAACCGTTTTGTGGAATAAACCGACTCCGCGTTCCGGTAAAGTACAGGCGCGCGCAGGGTAAGAAAGCCGTAGGAAACGGCGGCAATCGAAGAAACCAGCAGGCAGACTGCCAGAAAGGTCTTTGTAATGCCGGAATAAAAAAGACGTTTCATACTAACTCCTTTCGCTCTGGTCCTGTGCGTCTATTTTGTAGCCGAGGCCCCAGACTACCTTTAAGTAACGCGGCTCACGCGGGTTGATTTCGATTTTTTCCCGGATGTGCCGGATATGTACGGCGACAATGTTATCCGCGCCGAAGGACGGTTCGTTCCAGATGGAGGTGTAAATCTGTTCTGTAGAAAAGACACGGCCCCGGTTCTGCATCAAAAGCAGAAGCATGGCGTATTCGGTCGGAGTAAGCCGCACCGGCTCCCCGTCTACGGTAACCTCCTTAGTATCGTCATTGATGGTAAGACCGCCGACTGTATAGCAGTGCGCCTTTTCCTCTTCGGAAAGGTTTCCGAAGGTGGTGTAGCGGCGGAGTGCCGACTTGACGCGTGCCATAAGTTCTAACGGCCGGAACGGCTTGGTGATGTAGTCGTCGGCACCGATGTTCAGTCCGAGAATCTTGTCGGTATCCTCTGCCTTAGCGCTGAGAAAAAGAATCGGAAAGGTGTAGCCTTCCTCCCGGAGCATTCCGGTCAGGCGCAGCCCGTCCGGCTCCGGCATCATAATATCCAGAATGGCAAGGTGCGGCGTTTCCGCATGGATAGCGGCAAGTGCTTCCGTACCGTTATAGGCAGAAGTAACACGGTAGCCGTCACCGGATAAATAAATGCGGATTGCTTCCACAATCTCCCGGTCGTCGTCACAAACTAAAATATGGTACATAAGAACCTCCGAATCTGTCGGGCGCCTGAAACCGGCGCGTATGATACTATTGTTATATTAACATAGTTCCATGAAAAAAGCAGTAGCAGATTTCTTAAAGATTTCTTAGGATTTCGCAAAAAAAGCGGACTGCGGGCAGTTTTGGTATGGGTTTCCACATTTTGTATGCCCTTGTGTCCCGGCGACAGTACGATAAGCTGATTTTGCAAGCGCGAACACTTCGCCGGACTTCCTCTAAGCACTGTTAAGCCGCTCGGTAGCGTCCTCGCGCCTAACCAGCGCTAAGAGGTGATTCCGGTTGCGCTAAAAACCGCGGTCCTTCGGACAAATGCAAAATCAGCTTACCGTACCGTCTCCGGGACTTCTAAAAAGTCACTAAAAAATGCGGAAACTCAAGAAGAATTTTTAGAACTGGCGCATGACCGGAAAATATGGTATACTGGAAAAACGTAAAATAAGAGAGAAGAAGCAGGGGATTTTTAATGAGAGGAGAAAGCTATGAAAAAGAAAAAGGAAGGAAATCGTTTCAGGGCATGGAAGAACAATCTGTATGCCCTGCGGCTGGGGTGGCAGATGGCGCCCGGCGCAATCGTACATATGGCAGTTTCGCGTGTGCTTGGCTATTTTGAATGGCTGTTTTACAGTGCATTTTTTATGCGCTATGTCATCAATGCCATGGAGACGGAGCAGGAAGTGTCATCTATTCTTATATTTCTCGGAATTACCGTTACGGTATTTGCCCTGATGTCGTTGTATCAGAACTACTTAAACGGAAAGGTAGTACCGATCATGAATGCGCAGATTCATAAAAAGCTGAATCTGAAGCTGTTTGAGAAGGCTACCAATGTAGAGCTGTCCTGCTTTGAGGACAGCGGATTTTATAACCGGTACACCCTGGCAACCGAGAACGCGGCAAATAAGCTGATTGAAACGATACAGAATATCTGGGGCGTGATTTTCGGTGTGATTGCCGCAGGTGCCGCTTTTTATCTGATGTATGACGTGGATAAGCTTTCGGTGCTGTTTGTACTGTTCCCGATTATCGGAAATTTTGTGTTCAACCGGGGGCTTAGTAAGATTGACTTTGACCGGAACAAGGATATGGCGCCTTACAACCGCAGGATTGCTTATATCAACCGTGTCATGTATCTTGCGGACTATGCAAAGGAGGTCCGGTTGACGGACGTATTTACGTTAATGCGCAGGGATTACAGGGAGGCAATCAAAGGCGTTGCGGATGTAACAAAGAAGTATACGCCGAAGGCGATGGTGCTGCACTGGTTCCGGGTCATGTTTACGTTTACCTTTATTTTTGAGGGAGTGCTGATTTACGGTGCGTACCGCACTCTTGTCAATCACAGCATGAGTCTTGCACAGCTTGCGGTTCTGACGAGTATGATGGTTTCATCCACCTGGATTTTAATCGGTTTTACGGAGTCGTTAGTGACGAGCTTTAAAAACGGGTTGTTTGTGGATAATCTGCGGACCTTTATGGAATATGAGGAGAAGATTCCGGAGAATTACCAGGGTGCGGACCCGGGGGACAGAATCGAAAGCATCGAATTTCGTAATGTTTGTTTTTCTTACAAGGACAAGGAGGTCATCCGCAATCTTTCCTTTGAGCTGCGCGGCGGAAAAACCTATGCGCTGGTCGGTCATAACGGAGCGGGAAAGTCCACGATTATCAAGCTTTTGATGCGGTTCTACGACCCGTCCTCCGGTGAGATTTTCTTAAACGGAAGGAATATTAAGGAGTATGAGCTGCAGAAGTACCGGAAGCTGTTTGCAACCGCATTCCAGGACTTCCAGATTTTTTCCCTGTCTGTTATGGAAAATGTCCTGATGCGGAAGGGAATGCCGGAGGATGAGGCGGAGGTAGTCCGCGCGTTAAAGCTTGCCGGAGTGTACGAGAAGGTGCAGACGCTTCCGAACGGTATCCATACGATTCTTACGAAGGAGTTTGCAGAGGACGGCGCGGTGCTTTCCGGCGGCGAGTATCAGAAGATTGTAGTGGCGCGCGCCTTTGTACAGCAGTGCCCGGTAAAGATTTTTGATGAGCCGTCGTCCGCGCTTGACCCGATTGCGGAGTATAACCTGTTTGAAAGTATTCTGCAGGACGGGAAGGATAAGACGATGCTGTTTATTTCCCACCGTCTGTCCTCCGTACAGAATGCAGACTGGGTGTTTATGCTGGAGAATGGTACGATTATCGAACAAGGCTCCCATAAGAAGCTGATGCAGGGGAAGGGTGCCTATGCGGATATGTACGAAAAGCAGGCGGTCAATTACCTTGCTGCCGATGTGGCATCGGTACAGGGCAGTATCTTTGTGGCAGACAAGGAGGTGGCAGAATGAAACGGGTATGGAACAATCATTTATTTTTGTGGAAGCTCTGTTTTAAGGCAGCGCCGGGCTATATGCTTTATAACCTGTACGACGGCTTCCGTCTCCAGATTATGATTTTCCTGGAGCACACCATCGGTATCCGCTATGTACTGCACTGCGCGGAGTACGGCGAGCCGTTTTATAAGGCGTTATTCGGCATCGGGGCGATTCTGTTGCTAAATGTATTCGTGATTATACCGGACGGCTATTTCATCCACGCCATGACCTACCGGATGAAGCCGAAGCTGTATCGTGCCTTAAAGGAAAAAATGTACGAAAAGGCAGCGGAGCTGGACCTTTCCTGCTATGACGACCCGGAGTATTACAATGAATTCGTCCTTGCGGTGGCGGAGGCGGAAAGCTCCATCGACCGGTTTATCGCATTTTCGAATTCGTCGATGCAGAGCCTTACGATTGTATTCAGTACAGGTGCGTTTTACCTGATGACGGATTCGGTGAGCATTTTGTTCGTGGGAGTGTCCTTTATCCTTAGCTTTCTCCTTGGAAAAAGGTTAAATAAGCTGAATTATCAGGTGCGGCTGAAGGTCAACCCGTGGGAGCGGAAAAGGAACTATGCCGGCAGGGTGTTCTATCTGAACGATTATGCCAAGGAGCTCCGCTTAAATCCGGAGGTTGCAAAGCTTCTGAAGGAGGACTTTATCGAGGCAAACGATAAAATCATAGAAGAACAGAAAAAGATTTCAGGAAAACGGGTAGGGCTTTCGTTTCTGCGGAATTACGGTGTTTCTGACTTTATTACGGACGGTTTGTATGTAGGCTATCTCGTCCTGCAGGCAGCGGTATTTCATACGATTGATTACAGCAATGCGGTGGTACTGTTTAACCGTACCGGAAATCTGCGCAGAGGGATGCGCGGCCTGGCGGAAATCGGACCGGCGGCAAACGAAAACAGTCTGTATATTGATAAAATCAGGACCTTCCTTGCCTATGAGCCGAAGATGAAGCAGGGGACCGGTGAAGGGGTGCCGGAGGGGACAGGCTGTCTGGAGCTTTCTCATGTTTCCTTCCGCTATACGGAGGATGCAAAGGAGACGCTGCACGACATCTGCTTAAAGGTAGAGCCGGGCGAGCGTGTGGCGATTGTCGGCTATAACGGCGCAGGAAAGACGACGCTGATTAAGCTTCTGATGCGGCTGTATGACCCGACGGACGGCAGCATTTCCTACCACGGGCAGAGCATTGACAGGTATGTGCTTTCCGA
Source organism: uncultured Lachnospiraceae bacterium (assembly GCA_910579465.1). Taxonomy (GTDB): domain Bacteria; phylum Bacillota; class Clostridia; order Lachnospirales; family Lachnospiraceae; genus SIG307. The sequence continues at coordinate 298,650 of CAJTUB010000004.1, forward strand.
ATACCGGAGACGGGTCGGCGTCGTATTCCAGGACTTTAAGATATACGGCGCGAGCCTTCTGGAAAATGTCGTATTAAATGATGTCGGGGACGGTGCGGCAGAAGAGGCTGCCGTAACCTCGGCACTGTATCAGAGCGGCTTCGGGGAGCGCCTCCGCAGTTTTCCGGAGGGGCTTTCCACACAGCTTACCACGGAGTTTGATGAACAGGGCGTCAATCTTTCCGGCGGCGAGAGCCAGAAGGTAGCGATTGCGAGAGCTTTTTACCGGCAGGCGGATATCCTGATTATGGATGAGCCGTCCTCTGCGCTTGACCCGATTGCAGAGTACAGTTTGAACAAGGCAATGCACGATGCGGCGTTAAACAAAACGGTATTTTACATCTCCCACCGCCTTTCGACCACGAGGGACGCAGACCGTATCCTGATGTTAGAGAAGGGAAGGATTATCGAAGAGGGAACGCACGAGGAGCTTTTGCGTAAGAATGGAAAGTATGCCGAAATGTGGTATGCACAGGCAGGAAAATATACGGCGTAGGACGCATGGACCGGGGGCTGTTGCATGAAGTGCAGCCCCCGGCTTACAAGCGGAGGGTATCTTTTTCTGTAAAGAGAGCACGGCTGTCTTATTTTTGCAGGCGCAACGCTCCACCGGACTTCCTCTAAGTACCGTTAAGCCGCTCGGGGGCGTCCTCGCGCCTAAACGGTACTTAGAGGTGATTCCGCCTGCGCTAAACGTAAGTCCTTCGGACAAATGCAAAAATAAAACAGCCGTGCTCCCTTTGCAGTTAGGTAGATATTCCTATTGCTTGTAAGCCGTCGCCACGCCCGGAGCCGCTGCGCTTCGAGCGACAGCCCCTTTCCTGTTACGCTATCTCGCTAAATTAGACTCCTTGCGGTCTATCTCTATCAGATAGCATTCATGTGTCTTAGTGTCAAAGTAAAAGGTGGTTTTATACTGCTTTTTTTTGCTCCGGTAAACCAGCTGATAGGAAACGCTTTCCTCTGCCGGTTCCCCGAAGAGCGCAATCAGCTCATCCTTGGTTTTTCCGAAGAACTCCTTTCCCTCGTAGGTTGCCTGAAGACCGGTAAGATTTCCTGCCTTATCCTTGGACTTCGCGGTGATTTCAAACACGGCACAGTCTTCATACGGTTTCTTACTGCTGCTGCGGTTTAAAACAGACACTCCGCCCATGGAAATGGAGCGGTCATCTCCGTTATAATAGGACAAGGATTCTTTAAAAGAGGAGCCTGCCAGGCTGCTGTCATTATTTGACAGCCAAAAACCTGCCTCATTCAAATCGGAAATCTTCAGCTTTGCCAAATTCAAATCTGTCCCGTTCAGGGCAAGCTTAGGCGGGGTATCCTTGTTTATCATCGTGGTAATGAAAACTAATGCGAATCCGGCTATAATGCATGCTGCGACATAGAGTAACGTTTTCTTCTGCTTCATTTTACTTTTCCTCCTTAAAACCTTTGCCGTGTATTTTGCGGCACAAATTTTTTTATCAAGTGGATTATACTCCGTTCTTACGGATTTGTCCAGTGTGCTGGTACTCGAGTTTCCGCATTTTTTAGCAACCATGAAAAGTCCCAAAGAAGCTTGACCATTTTAGGTAAGTATGGCAAAATGATGATAAAAGAGCATGCTTTCCGGTTGGAAAAGCAATGAAGTGAGGATACAGGTATGAAAAAAGGAATGGAATATATCGGAGCAGTAGAGCGTGTGGATTTTCCGAATAAAGGGCTTGTCCGTATGATACCGGTGGAAGGATGTGAAGACGGCAGTGGAGAAAAGGACATCCGGGTGACGGTAAAAGGGGCATTGAAGGGGCAGAAAATCCGTTTCCGTCTGACAAAGCTCCATAAAGGCAGTAAAAAGGCGGAGGGACGTCTGCTTGAGGTGCTGGAACCGGCGCCGCAGGAAATCAAGGCGCCGTGCAGTCTGTTTGGAAGCTGTGGCGGCTGCGCTTACCAGAGCCTTCCTTATGAGGAACAGCTTGCCTTAAAAGAGGAGCAGATAAAGCGTCTGATGGATGCCGTGATTACCGGACCGTATGAGTTTATGCCAATTCGCAGAAGCCCGCAGCCGGAGCACTATCGGAATAAAATGGAGTTTTCCTTCGGCAACGGGCAAAAGAACGGTCCTTTAGCGTTAGGACTTCATAAGAAGGGCAGTTTTTATGATATCCTGACAACGGATCAGTGCAGAATAGTCCATGAGGATTACAATCTGATTCTGAAAGAAGTGCTTGCTCTGGCGGAAGAGACCGGACTGGCACATTTCCATAAAATAACGCACAAGGGGTACTTCAGGCATCTTGTCATCCGCCGCGGGCAAAAAACCGGGGAGATTCTCATAAACCTTGTGACAAGCTCAGATACGGAGACCCGTTCTGCGGATGATGCGGGACAGGGAAAGTCTGGTACCTTTTGTGAGGAAGCATTTTTTCAAACGCTTTGCCGCAGGCTGCAGGCGCTCCCGCTTGAGGGAAGGCTTGTCGGGATTCTCCACAGCAGGAACAACAGCCCTGCCGATATCGTAGCCAGTGAGGAAACAACGGTGCTGTACGGGACCGACCATTTTTACGAGGAGCTTCTGGGACTGCGTTTTAAAATTACGCCGTTTTCCTTCTTCCAGACCAATTCCCTCGGCGCCGAGGTGCTTTACCGCACCGCCCGGGAGTTCATCGGGGAAGCGGACGGGAAGGTAGTCTTTGATCTTTACAGCGGCACCGGAACGATTGCGCAGATGATGGCTTCCGTAGCAAAAAAGGTAATCGGCGTGGAAATTGTGGAAGAGGCGGTAGAAGCGGCAAAGGAGAATGCGAAAGAAAACGGGCTTGCTAACTGTGAGTTTATTGCAGGGGATGTTTTAAAGGTACTGGACACGATAGAGGAGCGTCCGGATTTGATTGTGTTAGACCCGCCGCGGGACGGCATCCACCCGCGGGCACTGGAAAAGATTATCGCTTACGGCGTGGAGCATCTGGTGTATATCTCCTGCAAGCCGACCAGCCTGCAAAGAGACCTGGTTACGCTGCAGGAAAACGGATATTGTGTAAAGAAGGTATGCCCGGTGGATGAATTTCCGATGACAGCGCATGTTGAGAGTGTGGTACTTTTGTCTCGCAAATGACCAGAGAGTCATGGTAATACATCTGCCCAGGCAGCTTACTTATACGCCAATGAAGCAGATATGCCGGATGTTGTTTTGTTTGAAAAGACAGCGAAACAGTGAAGGGATGAAAATCTGACAATAAGATGAAACAAAGGAGAGGAGACGGTAAAATGTATCTGAGAGAGAAACGAATTAAAATCCTGAAAATAAAAAATGTGATTTTAGTGACTTTGGGACTATTTTTTGTTGCGTCATCAGTTTTGGTAATGGTTTCGCTGATTTCGCATTACCATGATGATTTGGAAACAGTTTTAGAGGCAAGGGCAACCCCGGATTGTGTGAAGGACACTATTATAGGTGTGATTTTTTTGCTTATAGCGGGTATATCAAGGCACCTGATCGGGGATGCAAATATCTATTCCGCTTATTTTGAGGGGGATTTGTCCGGTTATATCCAATATAATGATTTGGCGGAGGTCACAGGAAAAAGTAAGGGTAGGGTAAAACGGCAGTTACATTTTTTCCGCAGAATCTATATGAAGGGTTATGAACTGGAAATTGTGGAGCAGACGGAACAGGTTGTTCTGAACAGTAAAAAATGTATGTGTGAGTGCCAGCATTGTGGCGCTTCGATTGAAAAACGAATTTATTTTACAGGGGTCTGTCCTTATTGCGGAAGTTCGGATTTGTTTGCAAAGGTTCTGACAGGCAGCAGGTTTTACAGCATCAGGAATGAGATGGAGGAAGGTATAAAAAATCCGGAATTTTATTCTTTAAAAAAGCTTAAAGTGAGAAGGGGGCTGTTCCAGTTTTACTTGTGCCTGGGGGCGTCTGCGCTTGCAATCGGGATGATTATCTGTCTGGGGAACATTGTTGACTACAATAACAAAGAATATTTAAAGGAAGTGCTGCTGTCGGGTAAGAGTCATTATTCTTCTTATGCATTGATTAAAGCGCAAATCATGGATAATAGTATTTCTGGCGCCGTGCTTGCGTTGGCATTTGCACCCGTTGTTATCAACCGATTTAAGAAGATAAAATATATTGATTGTACAAATGATTGTTCGCAGTATTTTTCGCAATGTAAGACGCCGTTTGTGGAGGCGGAAGAACTGCCTGTCGTGAAATATAAAGCAAATAAAAAGAGAGGGCTGAAGCTGGTCAGAGGTGCGCTCCGGCAGCATTATCTTTTGAACTGTACGTTTGAAAAGCATGAAGGCGTGCTGAAGGTGGCGCTCGCGAAGAAAATCGTCAAGGACCAATGCCCGTCCTGTGGAGGTGCCATTGTCGGAGCAGTTGACGAACAGTATCAATGCAGATACTGTGGAACTGTTATTATGGGCGTTATTCGGTCTAAAGCAATTATATCAGATTCCTGTGAAAAGAACAGGACAAATTTGAATAAATGGTAAAATTTATTAGAATAGGAAAATCGGCAAAACACACTGATTCTGGAAGGAAAAGCTATGGCGATATGTTTGTATGGATATAATGAAAAAATTGAATTCACTATTTCGGAAGTGATAGGTTTTCCTGACTCGACAAGCTATGAAGGCGGCTATGACCTTATCTGTAAGCTTGTTATTGATATCGGCTGTTTTCATATACAGTGTGACAGGTTATTTTCGGCAACCGGCGCATTATATCGTTTTGTCGATGAATTAAGGGCTTGTTATAATACATTAAATGGAACTGCAGAATACAGGCTTTTGCTGGAGAATGATTTATCCTTTCAGGTAGTTATGGAGTCAGGCGGTCATGCAGTTGTCAACGGGAGATTCCAGGAAAGACCGGATAAAAATAATATTTTTGAGTTTGAAATGGAAACCGACCAGACCTGCTTTTTGTCAGTGCTTCAGGAGATAGAAGCATTAAAGGAAGTATATGGCGGAATAACGGGGAAAGAAGAGTTAGCAGACGGGGAAACTCAAGGATTCAGAAAGGCTTGACATGCGCTGACGTTCATGGTACTATAATAATAGTTTTATCAGATAGGAGGCTTATGTATGTTGATTTGTTTGAGATAAATAAATAGCGGTTTATTTCGTTAAAACGAAATGCTTTTATTGTGTTGCCCAAAAGCAAACATCTCAAACGAATTATGATTTACATAGGTGCTCTGTATTTACTTTTCATACAGATGTATTTTTTATACCGTTCTTTGAGATGCGCCACTTATTTTTGTAAGTGGTATTTTTATTGGAAGTATTAATGAAAGAAAGGTTGGATGAAAAATGAAAGTAGAAAAAATTGATGAAACACATGCATATTTTAATAAGCTGATTGATTACGCAAGAAATTGCTCCTGGGTTGCAGGAGACCACCTTGCATCAATGTTGGAGGAGCGGGTTTTTACCGATTGGGAAAGCGCGTTTGCCGCGGTGATTGATGAACGCATTGTTGGTTTTTGTACCTTTATGAAAACCGATTACTACCCGGATAATAAGTATTTTCCATGGATCAGCACGATTTTCGTGGATGAGGAATACCGGGGGAAACGTATCAGTCAGCAAATGATAGAGGCAGTCATCGGGTATGCGAAAAACTGTGGGTTTTCTCATGTGTATATTCCATCAGATATGACCGGCTTTTATGAAAAGTATGGGTTTGAGAAAATTGATGAGTTAGAAAATTATGGCGGTGATGTTGATCAAATTTTTGTGAAAGAGATTTAGATGTGTCCCTGTTTTGTGGAATTGAGGAATAGGCAGGAGTTGTAGCAGTTCAAAGCGGGGAACAGACAAACAGAAGGACCGGATGCGGAGGAGACAATGGAAAACCAGATAGATAAAATAGTAGCACAGATTTTCAGAAAAGAATTTTTTTGCGAAGATGTGGAGACGGCAAAGGAAAAGGTGACTGCCGCTTTCCGGAAGAAATACGAGGAGCTCCTTTTGGAGTATAGTGCAATTCAGGCGATGGGAATTTTAATGAGCCGGTACGGAACTGTTGCGGATGCTGCAAAGCTTGCGGGATACACAACAGAGCAGATAGCGTCCTGGCATGGCGGCAGGGAGGCACTGACAAAAAGGGAGGTTGTCAAAAGGTTCCGGAAGGTGAGGTATGGGATTTATGCCGGTTCTTTCTGTTTTATCTTTCTGGTAGTTTCCTTGATGAATCTTTTTTTGTACCGGACCTTGTTCTGGCTGCTTCAGACCCTGCTCTATGCACTGATTGCGGCAGGCTGTGCTGCTTTTGTCTACAAAAAGGGAGAGGCATTCCGGTATCGTTGTATCTGTTTTGATGCAGGAGCGGAAGGCAGCATGAAAAGGCTTCTGGACCGGTATTATAAGCGGATGCTGAACAGCTTTGCCATAGCGTTTGCGGGTCTTTTTTTGCTTCTTTATATTTCTGGTATCGGTATACTGAGGATAGGAATGAATTGGGGCGAGGTTTTTTCTTCGATTTATTCCGGGGTTTTTCTGATTGAGCTGGTTGCCTACGCAGTAATAAAAAATACAGTATGTGTCTGGTGGCTCTGCCGTGCGTTTCCTGACGGAAGAAGAAGGGCTATGCGAAAGTACAGCGGCTGTATGGCGGCGTGTTCTGCCGTCTATTGGAGCCTGTGCATTTTAGTTGTTTTTCTGGTCAGGGACAAGGTGGAAAATTTATTCGGAGTCGTCAGTCTATTCGCAGTGATTTATTGTATTCTTTGGATTACTGCGAATCTGACAATCCGTCAGAATGTTGTATTTGCAAACCTGCGGCTGAATCTCCGGAGGGCGGCAGTCATAGGCATGAGTCTTCTTCTGGTAAGCTCTTATCATATGATGCAGATGGACCGGTATCTGCTCCAGCCGTATATCTCTACCATTAACAGGGCAGATATCATGCCGGACCGGATTACTTATAACGAAAACAATGGTGTGTATACAATTACGACGGAGAAGGAAGAGTTTAAGATTCTGCAGCTGACGGACATTCATCTGGGAGGAAGTGTCGGCTCGGCATTAAAGGATTATAAAGCGCTGACTGCCTGCTATAAGCTGATTCAGCATACGAAGCCGGATTTTGTGATTGTAACCGGAGATCTTGTATTTCCGCTGGGGGTGATGTCGTTTTCGTTCAATAATACGGCGCCGGTGATGCAGTTTGCTTCCTTTATGCGAAATCTCGGAATCCCGTGGGCATTTACCTATGGAAATCACGATACGGAATCTCTGGCGAACGGGAGCGTATCGGAAATGGATACGCTGTTTCAGGCACTTTCGTTTAAAACGTCGGGGAATCTGCTGTATCCCTATATACAGCCTGATATTACAGGGAGGAACAATCAGCTGATAGAAATCAGAAATGCGGACGGGAGCTTAAATCAGGCATTGTTTTTATTGGATTCCAATGACTATATTGACGGTGTAATGAACCAGTATGACTATATCCATGACGATGAAGTACAGTGGTACAAGAACCAGGTGGAACGACTGAACGAGGAAGAGGGAAGGCTGGTTTCCTCCCTGTTGTTTTTCCATATGCCGCTGCAGGAATACCGGACGGCATATGAGCTCTATGAAGCCGGCAGTGATGAGGTGGAATATTTCTTTGGCGCGAATAACGAGAAGATGATAGATAAGGTATGCTGTTCGGAATATCCAAGCAGTCTGTTCCGGACGGCGAAGGAGCTTGGAAGTACAAAGGCAATGTTCTGCGGCCATGACCATTATAACAATCTGTCTGTAGCCTATGAGGGAATCCGTCTGACCTACGGAATGAGCATCGATTATCTGGCAATGCCCGGTATCGGGGAGGATACGGAGCAGCGAGGCGGTACGTTGATTACCCTGCACCGGGATTCCTCCTATGACATTTCCCAGGTAAAATTGACAGAGATAGGAGGGGAGATGAAAAGTGATAGATGATATGCCGGAGCGTTGCATGGAATAATTTCCGCAGAAACGGGGATACTGTTCCTAAAAAACAAAGGGAGCTGAATCGAAATTATGATTGAACCGGATACCATAAGAATGCTGCGGGAATGTGACGCGGGAATTAAAATGGGGGTTTCTTCCATTGATGAAGTTCTGGGCTATGTGCATTCCGAAACCTTTCGAAACTGTCTTACGACCTGTAAAAATGAGCATGAGAAGCTGAAAGATGAGATACAGGTTCTCCTGGAGGAATACCATGATGATGGGAAGGAGCCGAATCCGGTAGCAAAAGGCATGTCATGGATGAAAACAAACGTTAAGCTGATTATGAATGAATCGGATGAAACAATTGCCGATTTAATGACGGACGGCTGTAACATGGGTGTAAAGACGCTCAATAAGTATTTGAACCAGTTCAAGGCAGCTGACGAAAAGACCAAGGATATTACAAAGCGTCTGATTCAGCTGGAGGAACGACTTGTGGAGGATATCCGTCCGTATTTGTAGGCGGTGTTACGGTCATATCCTGTGCCGTTTTCTTACAGGCGGTCAGAGCAGCTGACGGTAAAAGGAAGAGCTGCTATCCTGTTTTGCATTTGCCTGACGAAGCGTAAGTGTATGCAAAACAGGATGGTGGCTCTCTTTTTCTGTACAGAGGTTCTGTTCTTACCGGTAGGATTTTTCAAAAATTTCCGCGCATTCCGCATCAGACATCGGGCACGGATTGGAAAGGAACAGTCCTCCCATCGTTTCCCTTGCATTGACAGCAAGGGTCATGCACTCGGATTTTTCAATCCCGTAATCGGACATTTTCAGGTCGGCAACCCCGCAGGCCTCCTGAAGCTTTACGAGGGCGGTAATGAAATTCTGCGGCTGATCGGCGTCCGGAAGCCCCATCACCCGTGCCATCTTTATAAACTGCTCATCACAGGCATGACGGTCGATGAAGAACTGTGCAAATTCCTTTGAAATCATAATCAGACCCGCACCGTGCGGCAGATTGTGGTGGTATGCACTCATTGCATGCTCCATGGAGTGCTGTGCTGTCGTATTGCTAAGCTGCATCGTAATGCCTGCGATGGTGCTGCCATATGCGACATGCTCACGCGCCGGAAGGTCATTGCCGTCTGCGACAGCCTTTGGCAGATAGGCAGCAATGCTTTCAATTGCGGACAGGGCAAGTGTTTCACTGAGGATATTGACGCCGTTGCTTATCATAACCTCGGTATTGTGGAACAGTGCGTCAAAGCCCTGATAGGCGGTATATTTTGGAGGAACGGTTCTCATCAGCTCAGGGTCTACAATGGCAAGGACCGGGACAAGCGAAGGGTCTCCGAAGCCAATTTTTTCATTGGTCTGGTGATTGGAAATGACGCCCCAGCAGTTGATTTCCGAGCCTGTTCCGGAGGAGGTTGCGACGGTTACAATTGGCAGTCCTTTTTGGACAAGAGGCTGCCCCTTTCCGGTGCCGCCGTGGACATAGTCCCACAGGTCGCCCGGATTGGTTGCCATAGCAGAAACCGCGACTGCGGCATCCAGAACGGCGCCGCCGCCCAGCGCAAGAATAAAGTCGCAGGCGTTTTCCTTTGCAGCGGCAGCTGCCTCCATGACTACCTCTTTTGATGGATTTTCGTGGATGTTGGCGCATACTACATAGTCGGCGCCTGCTCTTTTTAACTGTGACTGGACGCGCTCCAGGGTACCGTAGGTTTTTACGGAGTTGCCGTTGGAAATCAGCAGCAACGCCTTCTTACCCGGAAGTGTCTGGCTGCCCAGCTCCTCCAGTCTGCCTGCGCCGAAAATAAGGTTCGTCGGGTTGTTGAAATGAAAGCTCATGTTCATAGGAAATACCTCCGTTTATTTATTTGTTTGTTTGACTGAGTAAATCAGATAATCGAGGCAGTCAAGCATATGCTGGCAAGTATGGATACGGTCCAGCAGGGCTGCCCTGTGCAGGGAAAGAAGCCGCAGCTGTTCTCTGGGGTTCCCCTCGTTCTGAAGCTGGAAAAATTTCTGGATGGCGGCCTCGTCACAGCCTGCATCCCTGAGGTTTTGAAGAAGCCGCTCTTTTTCCGGAATTTCGTTCACGTTATCACCTGCCTTCTGTTCTTATTATGCAACGCTTATTATAAAATAGCAAATGCTTAGTTAGAAAGCCATGATATGCTTGACGGGCATATCACGGTGTGCTATTATAAAACCAGAACGATCCTGCGAGCCGCGGGAAGCGGCAGTTTTCTTTTTGGCTCGATTCCTGCGCGAAATTTTGTCCCGGATTTTGTTATTGCTGCCGTTTGTAAGAGCGGATATAATAGAACAAGGAGTTCTATTTTGGATTTTTACACCGGGTGCGCATCCAATCAGGCAGAAAAAGAGGGAACAATAGAGCGGAAATAAAATGCACATGGCAGACAGGAAGGTTAAGGTGATTGAAATGGAAATCCGGGTGCTTCGTTATTTTTTGGCAATCGCGCGGGAGGGCAGCATTACAAACGCGGCAGAGTTTCTGCATGTGACCCAGCCGACGCTTTCCAGGCAGATTAAGGAATTGGAGGAGGAGCTGGGGCAGAAGCTGTTTACCCGTGGAAGCCACAGCATGGATTTAACGGCAGAGGGAAGGATTCTGCGGAAGCGTGCCGAGGAAATTATTTCGATGGTGGATAAGACCGAAGCAGAGTTTAGCGCAATGGAGGGAGAAATCAGCGGGGATATTTACATCGGAGGCGGTGAGACAGACGCAATCCGGCTGATTGCCAGAGTCGCCAGAGAGCTGCAGCGCGATTATCCCGATATCCATTATCATTTGTACAGCGGAAACGCAGCAGATGTGACTGAGCGGCTGGATAAGGGGCTTCTTGATTTTGGCGTTCTGCTCCAGCCTGCAGACTTTTCGAAATATGAGTGTCTGAATATTCCGGTTAAGGATGTCTGGGGCGTTATTATGCGAAAGGATAGTCCCCTGGCAGAAAAGGAGGTTATCCGAAGAGAGGATTTGCTGCCTCTTCCGCTACTATGCTCCAAACAGGTAATATCGCAGGACCATCGGATGAATGAGTTTGCAAACTGGTTCGGCAGAGATTTTGATAAACTGAACATTGTAACTACGTATAATCTCTTATACAATGCGGCTATTATGGTAGATTCGGGAATCGGGTACGCCATCGCCATAGATAAGATTGCCAATACCTCGGCGGAAAGCAGCCTTTGTTTCCGGCCGCTAGAGCCTAGGCTTGAGGCGGGACTGAATTTTGTCTGGAAAAAGTATCCTGTTTTTTCTGCGGCAGCCGGACAGTTTCTGGAGAGGTTGAAGAAGAGCTTTGCAGAAGCTTAAGTTGCTCTCCTTTTTGGGACATTTCAGGTTGCGAGGAAAATGCGGAAGCTTAAGTAAAGTCCGGCTTGTCTTCTGCAGACAGGTGTGCTATAGTGAATTTAGATTGAAAATGAAGCATAAAGGAGGAAAATAAAATGGAGGAAACAACAAAGAAAATAGCAGAAGGCTTCCAGTGCAAATATACGGTATTTGAGAAGGGGACGGACCCGGCGTTGGTAGAGCAGGCATACAGGAAGGCTTTGGAGGCAGGAAAAGAAAACGGATTCTGGCCGGCAATATTTCTTTTGGATGAATATGCGGTGGAATGGTTAGAAGAGGTTGTAAATGGAGAATACGACAGGGATGCGATTATTGCAGGCTGTCAGGAAAATGGCAGAAGTATTTTACAGGAGCGCTTTGAAGAATATATGGAGGACTATGAGGAGGACGGGCTCGACGAGCTGATAGGAGAAGAAACCGAGGGAGAGGTACTGGACCATTTTAGCGGATATTGCTCCTTTCGTGACAGAAGTCTGGAGGCGGATACCCTGCTGCTAGAGCTTCCGGTTAAGAACCCTTGGGAGATTATCGGCTATCTGCCTATGGGCGGCTGGAATGACTGCCCTGCGCCGGAGGATATGATTGCCATATGCAGGTATTGGTATGAAAAATACGGTGCGGTGCCTGCGGTATTTACGCATGACGTTATGGAGTTTTATGCGCCTCTGGGGTTAAACGGAACAGACAGTCTGGAAGCTGCCAAAGAGCATTATGCGTTCTGCACGGACAGGGTCACCCAGGGAACCAGCACCTATACGATATCGGAGCTGGCAGCGGGGCTTGAAGACTCGACGGTCTGGTATTTCTGGTGGGATTAGTCCTGGTGTCTTGTCCTGCCTGCGTCATTTGGTCAGAAACTTATTTTTCGATGTACCAGGGAATATGGGAGAAAAGCTGCCTTGATTTTTGCACTATGAAGGGAAACGGGCATAAAAAGAGACTTTAAGAAGGAGATATTGCAAATGAAGAGGACAGAGAATGTAGAACTGACTGTCATGTGTTTAATCCGGAACGGGGAGGAATATCTGCTGCAGGACAGGATAAAAAAAGACTACAGGGGTTTTACCCTGCCCGGAGGACATGTAGAACCGGGAGAGTCAATTGTAGAAGCGGCTGTCAGGGAAATGAAGGAGGAGACAGGCCTGACAATCCGGGACCCGAAATTGTGCGGTGTGAAGCAGTTCCCGATAGAGGGCGGCAGGTATCTTGTATTTCTGTTTACGGCAGACGAGTTCAGCGGGGAGGTTTGCTCTTCGGAGGAGGGAAGCATGCACTGGGTCCGCAAGGAGGATTTGGCAAAGGTAAATCTGGTCAATGATTTCCGTGAACTGCTGCTGGTAATGACAGAGGATCGCTTAAATGAGTTCCAGTATGTGCCGGAAGAAGGTCAATGGAAGATTGTGTTAAGGTAATTGCAGGCTTCAGGAAGAAGCAGAATGGAGGGAATACTATGTTAAAGGAAGGAACAAAGGCGCCGGAGTTTTCATTGCCGGACCAGAACGGGAAGCTTCATACGTTAAGCGAATATGCAGGGAAAAAGGTAATCCTGTATTTTTATCCAAAGGATAATACGCCGGGCTGCACAAAGCAGGCGTGCGGGTTCAGCGGGCTTTCGCCGCAGTTTACGGAAAAGGGAGCGGTTGTGCTCGGCATCAGCCGGGATTCCGTGGCGTCCCACAAGAAGTTCGAGGAAAAGTACAGCCTTGGCTTTACGCTGCTCTCGGACCAGGATCTGACGGCAATCAAGGCGTACGATGTATGGCAGGAAAAGAAAAACTATGGAAAGGTATCCATGGGCGTCGTGCGTACAACGTATCTGATTGACGAAAACGGAATCATCACAAAGGCATTCGGAAACGTAAAGGCTGCCGAGAATCCGGCACAGATGTTGGAAGAGCTGTGAGACAGAGCAAAGCAGGGGCTGTTGCAGATAGAAAGCACAGCCCTTTTGTAATGGATAGGAAGCTTGGATTGCAGGAAGGTTTTTAAAACCGTCTCATTGCATGGTGAAAAAAATCGTGTTATGCTTACCGCAGGAGGTGATTGCTATGGCAGAGGAAGACAGCAAGGATTTTAATGCAATGCTGCACGACAGCAAGGATATGCCGAAGTTTCAGATTATCACGGATCAGAAAAGCATCGAGAAGTACGGTGGAAGCAAAATGTATTTTGCGCCGCCGGTTGATTATGACAGGGTAATGAAAAAGGTTCCATATGGCAAGGTAATTACCGTCGGAACAATCCGAGACTATTTTGCAAAGCAGAGCGGCGCAGACTTTACGGAGCCGATTACTGCAGGGATATTTGTGTCGATTGTGGCATGGGCAAGTTATCAGCGCACGGAAGAGGAAACCCCTTATTGGAGGACGCTCAAAGCAAACGGGGAATTAAATCCGAAGTATCCGGGCGGGATTTCTGCGCAAAAGGAAAGGCTTATGAGCGAGGGACATGTGATCGTACAAAAGGGCAGAAAGAATATCAAATACTATGTGAAGGATTATGAGGCTGCGCTTTTTGAACTGGAAGCTTCCGGTACAAAGTAGTGGAACACATCTCCTCTATACCGCATAGAATGTAGTAATTGTTATGGTATCGCAGCGGAGGAGCTATGCATACAGAGCATTACGTTGTCACATCCCTGGAACTGCATTTATTTTTCGGACGTATTATGAAGGAGCATGCCTTTTTTCTAAAGGCTGGGTTTACACCTGCCAATCCGGCGTTTTCAAACCGGGCGGAGTTTTTTAAAAGGGAGTTTGAAAAGCTTTTGTACCGGGCAGTTGTTCTCTCTAACGGAGTAGTAAGCTGCGACGTCCTGCGTTCGGAAGAGGTGGTGACAGAGTTTACGACAGTAGCGGAGCGGCAGACGGAGCGCCTTACCGGAATTGCTATCAATAAAGAAATAACGGCAAGGGAGCTGCGGCTGAGAGGAACAAACTGCGGACGGAAGATCGGGGAGAGGGAGTACAGGCAGGTGCAGCAGCTGAACCGCACGGCACTCCGCCTGTTAGACGGCCTGATTTCGTTTAAAGAGACCATTCTGCATAAGGTTCTTTGTTGCGAAATGTTTACGATGAATTATCCGCTGTTAATCGAGCACATACTCAGGGAAGCAAAGCTCTACCGGGATTATGTGGAGATACTGCAGCAGGAGGGGTGTCTGGACCGATGCTCTATGAAGGAAACGGAATGCTTCTGGAACCGGATTATGATGGAGCACGCGATGTTTATCCGGGGGCTCTTAGACCCTTGCGAAACAGAGCTATTCCATTCGGCAGACGGATTTGCAAAAGACTACTGTGAATTGCTGGAGCGTTGCTGTGCCGCACAGAATCAGAGTATGCGGGAGGCATCCTTAGAGCAGACCCTGAAATTCAGGGACTTTAAAATGGCGGGTACACAGGGAATCGGGGAGTGCAGAATCCGTTCGTTAATTCTGCCACTCCTCGCCGACCATGTATTACGGGAAGCAAATCATTACATCCGGCTGCTGCAGTCCTAAGGAAGCGCTGATTAAATCATCGCTTCCTCAGAGCCTCCGGCGGATGCGTACGGATTTGCAGGGCAGGATAATCGATTGTCGTGCCTCAACCTTAGCGTTTATTCGCGCGAAGGCAAAGTGAGGCTAGTGCAAATATATTTGCACTAGCCGAGCGCGCCCGCGGGGTATTTGATTTCTGCAAACAGCTCTTTGATTACACTCTGGATTTCAGGGACGGCTGCTTCTATGTCAACCAATCTGGAAATGCGCTTGTCCCGGGAGACCAGTTCAATCTGGTTGTTTTTCAGGTTTTTCGGCCCGACAATCACCCTGACCGGAACCCCGAGCAGGTCTGCGTCAGCAAACATAGTGCCTGCACTGACATCGCGGTCGTCATAGATGACCTCAATACCGGCGGCGGATAATGCGGAATAGAGCTTGTCTGCCGCTGATTTGCAGGTCTCTTGGTCTGCGCGCATACAGCACAGGTGAACCTGCCACGGGGCAATGGTGATTGGCCAGACAGGACCGTTTGCATCGTGTCTGACCTCGCATACTGAGGCGGCTAAACGGCCGACGCCGATGCCATAACAACCCATAACCGGGTACTTGACGGAGCCGTCTGCATCGGTGTAGGTCATATTCATCGTCTTGGAATACTTTGTACCGAGCTGGAAGATATTGCCGACCTCTATGCCGCGCTTTACCTGGATTGTTTTCCTGCCGCAGCAAGGACAAATACCGCCCGTCTTAATCTTGGAAACGTCAACGTACTCTGTAACCCCGCAGTCGCGGGAAAGATTCAGCCCCTTGTAATGATAATTTTCCTCATTGGCGCCGCAGGTCAGGTACTCGATTCCCCTTAAGGAGCTGTCATAGAGGACGGTATAGCTCCCGTTCATGTGATACGGCCCGGTGAAGCCGGCAACCAGACCGCTTTCCGGCGTAATCTCCGCAGGATGTACCTTTTCCTGCAGCAGATTTGTGAGCTTGGTTTCATTTACCTCATAATCGCCGCGCAAAAATACGATAACATAATCATCATTGGCATTCTTCTGGTACATAACCGCCTTGCAGGAATACTCCACAGGAACTCCTAAATAATTGACAACCTCTTCGATTGTCTTGCAGTGCGGGGTGTATACCTTCTCTAAAGCAGCTGCCTCCAGACCGCCTGCATTCTCTACGGAGTTTTCGGCAGCTTCCATATTGGCGCGGTAGCCGCAGGCGTCGCAGAGCACAATGGAATCCTCACCGGAATCGGCTAACAGCATATATTCATGGGAAACGCTTCCGCCCATCATACCCGAATCCGACTTTACAGCGATAACCTCCGGCACACCGACACGCTGGAAAATCCGGTAATAGGCATGATAGCATTCGTCATAGTATTTTTCCAGATCCTCCTGCGAGGTGTGGAAGGAATAGGCGTCCTTCATCGTAAACTCCCGGACGCGGATTAAGCCTGCACGCGGCCTAGCCTCGTCGCGGAATTTCGTCTGGATCTGATAAATCATAAACGGGTATTTGGCGTAGCTCTGTCCATATTCCCGGACAAGATGTACGGCAGCCTCCTCATGGGTCATTCCGAGCACCATGCGGCTGCTGTTCCTGTCCTGAAAGCGCAGCAATTCCTCCCCGACGCTTTCAAAACGGCCGGATTCCTCCCAGAGAGAGCCGGGCAGAACGACAGGAAACAGAACCTCCTGTCCGCCGATGGCATCCATTTCCTCGCGGATAATTTCCTCTATTTTTCTCGTAATCCGCTTCATCGGCGGGTACAGGGAATAAATGCCGTTTGCCATATATTTGATATAGCCGCCGCGTATCGTAAGCGCATGACTATCAATCACGCAGTCCGCAGGACGTTCCTTAAAACGCTCTCCGACAAGATTCTTCAGTTTCATAAGTGTACCTCATTTTTATCCATTTATTTTTGTAGATATAGTATATCATCCTGTGTCTATGTTTTCAAGGCGTAATATTACCTGAGTTTTCCAAGCCCTTTAGCAATCTTGGAAATTCCGGTAGCCGCGATGTTGATGATGCGGGCAGCAGATGAACTTAGAGAGTTTGGAACGTAGCAAATTCTCTGCCTTTTATTTTATGACAGGACATTTATATTTGACGGTATATCTATCGATTGAGTATAATGAAAAAAGGAAGAAATTATGGAAAGATAATGTTACCAATTCAAATGAAAGGGAAGAGGATATATGGAATGTAAGAAATGTAACAGCAGATGGGAACCGGGTCAGAATGCGTCAAAGGCGCCAGACAGTCTTACGCCCGGACAGCGGAACGTCAGCTTCGGTAAGTACATCTGGCGCGTGCTGGACGTGCAGAACGGCAGGGCGCTGCTGCTTACGGAGGAGATTCTGGAAGAGCGTTGCTATAATAGCAAATGGGCAAGAGTGACCTGGGAAACCTGTGATTTGCGGAAGTATCTGAACGGGACATTCCTCCAGAGCTTCAGTGGTCAGGAGCAGGAACGGATTGCAAAGACGGAAATCAGAAATGCGGACAACCCGTGGTATGGTACATCGGGCGGCAGGGACACGGTTGATCAGGTGTTCCTGTTAAGTATAGACGAGGTCGTGAAATACTTCGGAGATAGTGGGGATTTACGGGCACGAAAGGGATGGTATTATGAGAACGGAGAAGATGTTCCGTACTATATCAACGATGAGTACAACAGTGCCAGAATAGTAAAGTACCGGGGCGAAGAGGGGTGGTGGTGGCTTCGGTCGCCGGGTTATGATGGTGGCTATGCCGCGGGCGTCGTCGACGACGGCGGCCTTGGCGTGCTTGGCGACAATGTTTTCCTTGTCTATGGCGTCCGCCCCGCTTTATGGTTGAATCTGTAATCGGAAAAAAGATATAGATACCATACCGTACCCCGGCAATGATACATGTTCAAGCGTCAAGCCTGCTAATGTCAGTGTTTTTTCATTTTGCTACATTTCTAACTTCATCATATTTTTTGATGAATTATCGATTTGAAGAAATTCTGCAAAACGTTCCATTTCTTTTGCAAGCATTTCTCCCATTTCGTCATTTGGTTCAACTCCTGGTTCCCACCACCAGTTTTTAATAACGAATTCTTGTGACTCACGTATTGGGTTTGCCTCGAACCTTGCAATAAATCGGCCATTATATAACACAGGTAATACATAATAGCCGTACGTTCTTCTGACAGCAGGAGTATACACTTCCCAGCGGTAGGTAAAACCAAACAGCAGTTCCAACATCTGTCTGTCCCACAGAATATTATCGAGTGGTGCAAGGAATCTTACATAGCTGTTGGGTTTCTGGGTCGTCATATATTGCTTAAAGTTCTTTGAAAAATAGAAAGGTTCTTTTATTCCTTCCACCTGTATTTCCTCAATCCTGTTTTTTTCTACAAGTGTCCGAAGCGTGGAACTGCGGAGTTTCGTGTCGCTCAAAAAGCGTCCCTGCCATGCTCCGCCGGATTTGTTCCACAGAAAGCCGACACTTTGTATTCGTCTCTCGATATACCACTCCACAAATTCTTCCACGCTCATATCCGGGGCGCAGGAAAGATGTTTGCTGTCAATCACACGTTCTGTCAGGTCAAAATATTTCTGTGTTCCTCGTTTGTCAGCTACAGTAAGAGTGCCGGTGTTGAATAAATAATCCAGAGCAGCGCTTGATAGCTTTTTATGTCCCCAGCGGCTTTCCCGTACTTCTCCGATTGAAATATCTTTTGTACCTGTCTTGCCATGCTTTTCCACAAAATCCCTGACGTCGTCCAGTATATCCAATACGCCTGTCTGGTTACGGTGTCTCAGGGTAGGCGCAGCATGTTTCTCGTATTCATTTCGCACAAATTGAAAGCGGGCAAAATCCGTAGTGTTATAAATACACATTTCTTTATCAAATCCGTCAATTAATTTATGCTCCTGATATAATAGATTGTAAAGAATGGATTCCGTATAATCTTTTACTCTTGCCTGTAATACTAAATCAGCATTTCTTGCTACAACATTCAGGGGATCATATTGAATACTGTGTATTCGCTGCATAATCTTTTCGACACCCTTTTTTCCGCACAATGATTCTGCACCATCCAGATTGTGATATCGGCACAGCATATGCCTTGCCTCTTCTTTTGAATATAATTTCATCTTTATTCTCCCTGTTCCATTTGATTTCTTTCTGCCCCAGTATAGCGTACAGACTATGACACCATTATGTCATAGTTTATTTGGATAAGCAATTAGTTCATGTTTTTTCTTATCAAATTTGCATCTTTACATTGCTAAGATTAAGTGGTATAATCTTAGCAGTGGTAAGATTGGAGGAAAGACGAATGAATGAAAAGCCATATCATCATGGTAATTTGCGGCGTGCTTTAATCGAAATGGGAATAGAGTTCATTAGACAGGAGGGGGAAGAAGCGCTGTCTTTACGCAAAATAGCTGAAATGTGTGGCGTCAGTAATGCGGCACCTTATGCTCATTTTAAGACCAAAGATGAATTTGTAATTGCAATGCAGCAGTATGTTATGGATTTATTTTCTGCTGCATTAGAGAAAACAGTTATGGAACATAAAGACGGTCCTTCCTTACTTCCTATGCTTGGAAAAACATATGTGATGTTCTTTTATCAAAATCCGTTTTACTATGAGTTTCTATTTTCGCGTAAAAATATTAGCATAAAATTGTCTCTTGAAAATGCTGATACAGACGAAAATGCACCGTTCGCTATTTTGCAAAAAGCGGCTGCATACGTTTTCCGTAAAGTAAAACTTCCGGAAAAAGTGATACAGGATAAGATTATTGCCATGTGGGCTTTGGTGCATGGGTTAGCGGCCATTGTTACAATGCCCAATATTGAGTATGACGATAATTGGGAAACAAGGATAGAAGAAATCATTAAGTCCGTTTCGATACCTTACCAGATGCAGGAGGAAAAAGAATGAATATTTTAATACACGATTTAAGCAAGGAACAATTTCAAGCTCTGTTTCCCGAAGGATATCATAATGCCTGTATTATTTCAGATACCGGGACAATACGACATTGTACCGGCTGTTTTGGTTGTTGGATAAAAACTCCCGGTAAATGCGTATTAAAGGATGGATATGAAAATATGGGAGAATTACTCTCAAAGACGGAGAAAGTAACCATTATCAGCCGATGCTTTTATGGCTGTTACAGTCCGTTTGTGAAAAATGTGTTAGACCGGAGTATTCCCTGGCTGCTTCCATTCTTCAAAATAAGGAATAATGAAACGCATCATAAAAGACGCTATCAAAACAATATGCAGCTTGCAGTACATTTTTATGGTGAAATTCCTCCTGAAGAAAGAGAAACGGCTGAGAAACTGGTAAAAGCAAATTGTGTTAATTTTTATGTGAGTAACTATGAAGTTTCATTTTCAAATTCATTAGATGAATTATGCAGGGAGGTGACTGTCATATGAAAATTTGCATTATAAACGGAAGCCCCAAAACAGGTAAAAGTACATCGGAATTGCTTATAGGTTATCTAATGCCTTTTATCAAAGAAAACGAAATAGCAACATACAAGGTGTGTGAAATGGATTTTTCCGAAGCGCAGTTTTCAAAAATACGGGACAGCGAGGTGCTTATATTTGCATTTCCTCTGTATATTGACAGTATCAATTCAGTTTTATTACACTTTCTTATTGAGCTTCAAAAAAGAGAATTTAGAAATAAGAATACTAGCGTATATTGCATTATTAACAATGGGTTTTATGAGGGGCGGCAAAATCATTTAGCTGCTGATATTATGAAAAACTGGTGTAAAGCCGCTGGGCTAACCTACGGTCAAACGCTTGGTATCGGGGCTGGGGAAATGCTTCCATTTTTCAAAGATATACCATTAGGACATGGACCTAATAAAAACATTGGTATTGCCTTTCAAAAATTGGTCTGCAATATGCTATCTTTGAGTAAAGGAGAAGACTTGTTTATCTCACCGAATTGGCCGCGATTTCTTTGGAAAATACAGGCATCGTTGTCTGTCTGGTATCCACGCGCAAAAAAGAATGGATTAAAAAGAAGAAGATTAAAAGATATGGCAAATTGAGACAGTAGCAGCCTGTGACTTTAAGCAGGGGTTAAAATGACAAGAAATGGAGAGTATTATAGATTGTAAAACAGGCGGTAAAACATATTGTACGGAAAACTATAATGAAGATGATTTAATTGCTTTCGCGGAAGAATTAGAGGATGAAATTGTGCCAATCGCCGGGGATGGCGGCGGTGGGTTACGGCGGTTTTCCCAAGATGGAAATATATTGGTGTCAGAAGCCCCTTTTTGGCCAATGGAAAAAATTATATTTATGCCAAGTTATCTCTCTTATGCTCAAAATCCAGAGAAATGCAATTATCTTTGAGGACTATGAAATTAAAGCGTTTGGATTTAGCAAATGTGGAAATTACATAGCTGTGTGCAATTCACACACGTTGGATATTTTCAGAAAGATGTGAATATGCAGGCAAATCAATACCTGCTACCTGGATTGCATGATAGCGAAACATCTTGATATTCGTGCCGTAAAAGGGGTATGCCAAGGCACAGGAGAGGTATGGAGTATGTATGTAAAGAATGCCAGGAAAAATCCTGCTCCGTCAGAAAACCTATTGTATTTTACCGGATAATATGTTATGCTATAAGTGGTGGGCAGGATACTTTGATTTATGAAGGGGGCGGTTAAAATGTCGATATTTATCAGAAAAATGAATATGTTACCTGATACGCTCTGTGCAGCTTATACAATGAAGTAGGCGGCTATGTACAGAGCGGGATTGCCGCTGAATCGTTGATATATGCTGCATCCGGCGTTTGAATGATTATTTCGCAGGAGTGAGTACAATGTCATATATCAATGCAAAGAATGTTCTTCCCGGCTGGCTTCTTGAGGAGGTCAGGAACTATACAGGAGACGGGCTGGTTTATATTCCACCCGAGCAGTCTTCCCGCAGGGAATGGGGGAGCAAATCGGGTGCCAGGCAGCTGCTTGAGACGAGAAACGATGAAATCAGGAGAAAGAAAAAGGAAGGCAGGACTGTTTTGCAGCTTGCCGGAGAATACAATCTTTCCGAGGACACAATAAAACGGATTTTATACAGATAATGCAGACCCTCTGTCAAAGGAAGTGAGTTTCACTTTAGGACAGAGGGATTTTTTTATAGAAATTGATTAAATTAAAGGTGACACTTGTGACGGAGGGAAGTCTGTGGTTTACTATTTTTATAATGTGAGAGACGAAAAGGAGATGCATTGATGAGCGAATATACAGAAATCAATTCTGAAACCTGGGATTTATGGGCAGATAATGGCTGTGAGTGGTCTGTACCAATCACACAGGAGGAATACCAGAGGGTAAATGAGAAGGACTTTGGCGTTTATCTTACACCCTGTATTACAGTCCCAAGGGAGTGGTTCGGGGAGCTGAAGGGAAAAAGGCTGCTCGGGCTTGCGAGCGGAGGCGGGCAGCAGATGCCGGTGTTTTCCAAGCTCGGCGCGGTCTGTACAGTTTTTGATAATTCTGCGCGGCAGCTTGCGGCGGAGCGGATGGTTTCCGAACGGGAGGGCTATTCCATTGAAATCATAAAGGGAGATATGACAAAGCCGTTTCCGTTTGCAGAGGAAAGCTTTGATATTATTTTTCATCCTGTTTCCAACTGCTATGTTGAGGATATTTACCCGGTCTGGAAGGAATGCTACCGTGTTCTGAAAAAGGGCGGACGGCTGCTTGCGGGCTTCAGTAACGGACTGGATTTTCTTTTTGAGGATGAGGAGCAGGAGCCACTGCAGGTGGTGAATCCGTTGCCGTTTAATCCCTTGAAAATGCCGAAGGAGCGTTTTGAGGCAATGGCAAAGAACGGAGAGGGAATCCTGTTCAGCCACAGCATGGAGGAGCAGCTCGGCGGACAGCTTGCCGCCGGATTTACCTTGAAAGCCTTGTATGAGGACAGGGACAGACCCGGCGGCTCAAAGCTCAGGAAATATGTACCGCAGTATATGGCAACACTGGCGGTAAAATAAGGAAGATAAGGAGGATACGGCAGTTTGCCGGTGAGAAGATATGAAAGATTTTATTTTTGTTACAGGAGCAAGTGGTATAGGTAAAACCACTTTAGCGAACGGATTGCTTGAACACTATAAAACTACATGTGTAGAACAGCATATGGTACCTGAATTTATTTCACGAGATGGCAGCGAACCAATGACTGGGGAGCTGGAAGAACTTACCTGCTGGGAAAATCAGGTGGCAATGCTTAGGTGCTTTCACAAGCTTGGTTATAAAAATATAATTGCTTCGGATATTGATGATTTAAGAACGGCTGATATCCCTATTGTTTTTAAAGGAACTGATTTTATTACAATAAAACTCATATGCAGTGATTTGCATCAAATTCAAGAACAGATGAGAAACCGTCCCAATAATGGACTTATTGATTTTGAACTACAAAAAAAGATGAACGAAAAAAATATTAAGCGAAAGCCTCTTATTAACGAAATAGAAATTGATATTGCGGGTAAATCAATCGGAGAAGTACTTGAACAATCAATAAATATTATTGAAACTACGCCATCCTGTTTTGATTATGAATACGAAAAACCTCCAAAAGAGATGTTTTACTCATGGGTTTTTGCAAATGGATTAAGATAAACTCCAGTAAAAATCCGGTAATTATATGTAAGAATATGTATTTTATTTTAAATGTCAGGCAGAGGAGGACCACAGGGTGATGCTTCTTACGGCGGAGAATCAGTTGGATGCCCCGGGACTTCCAGGATTGTTAAGAAATGCGGAAAATCAAGTAGGATAGCATCTTGACAGGAGCCCTCCACCGTGTATAATTGGGATAAAGGGAGGATATGGCATGACGGCAGAAGAGAAAAAAAGGAAGCAGGGTGTGGTAAAAAAGGCGTTTTTGTACGCGCTTCCAAAGACGATTCCGATTTTTGCGGGTTTTTGGTTTTTGGGAATTTCTTATGGATTTTACATGAATGTGTCAGGGTTCAGTTTCTGGTATCCGATGTTGATGGGGCTTACGATTTTTGGCGGTTCTCTGGAGTTTGTAGCGGTGACGATGCTGCTTGGCAGCTTTGCACCGCTACAGACCCTGTTTGCGACGCTGATGATTCAGGCAAGGCATTTGTTTTATGGAATTGCAATGCTTGAAAAGTATAAGGGAACCGGCTGGAAGAAGCCGTATCTGATTTTCGGAATGTGCGACGAAAGCTTTTCGATTAATTATTCTGCAGAGCTTCCGGAGGATGTGGATAAGGGCTGGTTTATGTTTTTTGTGACGCTGCTGAATCAGGTGTATTGGGTGACCGGGGCGGCTCTCGGCGGAATCCTCGGCTCGTTCCTTCACTTTAATACGGAGGGACTTGATTTTGTAATGACGGCAATGTTTGTCGTGATTTTCCTGGAGCAGTGGAGGAAGGAAAAGAAGCATATAACGGCACTCATCGGGGTGCTTTCGTCCGTGGCGTGTCTGCTTGTTTTTGGTGCGGATTCCTTTCTGGTTCCGACGATGGTTTGCATTTTGTGCTTTCTTACCGTATTCCGGGGGCCGATTGAGAAAGCGGGTGGTTTGCCGTGACACTGACGGAGCAGATAATTACGATTGCGATTTGCGTGGCAGGGACTATGGCGACCCGCTTCCTGCCGTTTCTTTTATTCCGGCCGGGGAAGAAAACGCCCCGTTATGTGCAGTATCTCGGAAAAGCGCTTCCGGCTGCAATTTTCGGGATGCTCGTCGTGTATTGCCTGAAAAACGTGGATATCCTGACAGGCAGTCATGGGATTCCAGAGCTGATTGCGATTGCGCTTGTCGTAGTGCTGCACTTATGGAAACGGAATATGCTGCTTTCCATTGCGGGCGGCACCATCTGTTATATGCTGCTGGTGCAGACGGTATTTTAACCTCATCAGGGAAGTCCCCCACTGAAAGAAGTGGGGGCTTGCCTGCTTTGGCAGGAGTGCAAGCTCCTGCCAAAATGCCGCAAAGCGGCAATGAGGTTATGAGCAAGAAGCGAAGCGGATTGCGAATATCCACTTGACGCTTACGGGATACTCGTTCCTGCCAAAATGCCGCAAAGCGGCAATGAGGTTATGAGCAAGAAGCGAAGCGGATTGCGAATATCCGCTTGACGCTTACAGGGATACTCGTTCCTGCCAAAATGCCGCAAAGCGGCAGGATACTCGTTCTAAAAGCGAACAAATTCTCTTTCTATGGTATGGAAATGCCGGGAAAATTTCTGTATCATGGTTGTGAGGTGATAAAAATGAAACAGACGATAACATTACAATTAGCGAAGCTTAGAAAGAGAACCGGAATCACACAGCGGCAGCTGGCAGAGGAGCTTGGAACATCATTCCAGAATATAAGTAAGTGGGAAACCGGAGCAACACTGCCGGACATTGCGCTTCTGCCGGTGCTTGCAGCGTACTTTCAGGTATCAGTAGACGAGCTTCTCGGGCTCGTTCCGTTGAAGGATGAGGCGTATCTTTCGGAGGGAACCGGCTCCGAGGCGTTTTGGGATCAGAAGCTTGAATATCTGAAGCGGACAAGAAAGAATGCCTGGAATCCGGACTACCTGGAGTTTCTGGTAAAGACAGTATGGAAGTTAGACAAGTCGGTCTCCGTACTGGACTGCGGCTGCGGCTATGGATACCTGGGCGCCCTGCTGCTGCCGCTTTTGCCCGGAGGAAGCACCTATACGGGTGTCGATTTTTCAAAGAATCTTCTGGATTACGGCGAAAAGCTGTTTGCGGAGGAAGGGCTTTTGGGACGGTTTCTTTGCGAGGATTTTTTGAATATGGAGCTTACGGAGCAGTACGA
The DNA here is from genome assembly GCA_910579465.1 of uncultured Lachnospiraceae bacterium. Taxonomy (GTDB): domain Bacteria; phylum Bacillota; class Clostridia; order Lachnospirales; family Lachnospiraceae; genus SIG307. The sequence continues at coordinate 324,339 of CAJTUB010000004.1, forward strand.
TGTGGTGATTTGCCAGTCCGTGCTGCGCCATCTGGGAGATTCAACGCCGTTTATTAAAAAAATGATAGAAGCGGCAAGGTTTGGCGGCCTGATTGTCTGCATTGATTCCAATCGTGAATTAGAGTGCGCCGGGCTGTATGTGGACGGAATGGATTATGCAAAGCTGTGTGACCACCGTGGTGCGGAAAAGCACTGGAAGGCGGAAAAGGAGAATGGTGACCGGGACTATGCGGCGGCAATGAGGAATGCATTTGTGATGCAGAAGCTTGGTCTTGCAGATGTCGAGGTCCGGATGAATGACAGGATGTCCTTTGTGCATCCGGGGAAGCAGGATTATGCGCAGGAGGTCGAGGACTTTCTCGAACAAAATGCACAGTGGTACAAGGACAGGAATGAGACGGAGCGGCTGATAAGCCACGGCATGAGCAAAAGTGAGGCGGAGAACTACAGCGGGAGAGGCCGCAGGATCCGGGAATATTTTGAACAGCATCCGTCGGAGGTCAGCTATCTTTTGTTCCGTGGAAAGACTATTACATTTGGCTGGAAGGAGATTTAAGATGCAGGGAAGGATACTTTGCTCCACAGGAGCGCTAATCGGGAGACCGAACGGGCGGAACCACAAGCTCCTTGGCGGGCTTGCAGGACAGTTAAACTGCGACGGATTTGAGTTTATGATGTACAGCTCCTGGTATGAGAAGGAAGAGGAGATTCTTTCGGACCTGGCAGAGCTGCGACTGTGTATCCCGGTCATGCACTGTGAGAAGCATATCGGGGAGGCGTTAAGTAAAAACGGGGAAGGGGACTGGGAGACGGCATTCCGTCTATTTGAAATAAATTGCCGCATGGCGCAGCAGTTAGGAGCGGGGAAAATGGTAATCCATCTCTGGGACGGAGAGTTTTCGGACCGGAATTTTGCAAATAACTGCAAGGCTTTGGGAGAACTGCTTCCAATCGCGGAGGGACACGGTCTGGATTTGCTGGTGGAAAATGTAGTATGTAACGTGGAGAATCCGATGAAGCACTGGGTGGAGCTGGCGGCAGAGTATCCGGAGGTGCATTTCGTGTTTGATACGAAGATGGCGGCTTTTCACGGACAGCTGGAGCTTTTATTTGAAGAGGAGTACCAGTGGCTCTGGACAAACGGCCATATCAGACATCTGCATATCAATGATTACGGTGGCGGCTATATGGAGTGGGCGAAGCTTAAGACGCTTGCCATCGGGGACGGGACGATTGACTTTGAGCCGCTGTTCCGGCTGTTAAAGGAAAAACGCTATACGGGGGACTTTACCGTAGAAGCAACCGCATTTGACGCGACGGGAGTGGTAGACACGGCAAAGCTGAACCGCAGCTTTGCCTATATCCGCGAGCGGCGGTAGGCGCGGGTCTTGACAGGATATATATCGTGATATATACTATGAGTTATAAGGAGGTATATGGAAATGATGACCGCAAAATTATTTGAAAATGGAAGAAGTCAGGCAGTCAGGCTACCCAGGGAGTGCCGTTTCAGCGGCGAGGAAGTAGCGGTAAACAAAATTGGTGACATTGTCATACTGATGCCGAAGGAAGACAAATGGTCAGGTTTATTAAACAGCCTGAATCTTTTTTCTGAAGACTTTATGAGCGATGGACGTAAGGACAATATTCCACAGGAGCGGGAGGAATTATGAAGTATATGCTGGATACCAATATCTGTATTTATGCCATAAAGCATAAAACAGAGACGGTAATCAAAAATTTTCTTTCCCATGTGCCGGAGGAAATGTGTGTTTCGGCAATTACCTATGCGGAACTGATGCATGGTGTTGAAAAGAGCATGGCAGTTGAGAAAAATCGGATAGCACTATCTTTGTTTCTGTCACCGCTTACAGTTTTAGATTTTCATGCGCCTGCGGCAGAAGAGTATGGAAAAATCAGGGCGGAGTTGGAAAGACAAGGGACGCCGATTGGACCGATGGACTTACTGATAGCGGGACACGCAAGATCAGAAGGGCTTGTTCTTGTGACAAACAATATAAGAGAGTTTTGCCGGGTGGAAAGGCTCATGGTGGAAGACTGGACGAGGGAACAGGCGTAAGTCATTATGAAATTCTAAGGGAACAGGACAGTTTCATTGCCTCCCGGATTGCTTTATGATATAATTTTGCAGAGGATTTCAATCAGTTCAGGCTGAAAAGGGAGACAAAATGAGCAAGCACATTTTAATTGTCGATGACGATGAAGACCTGTCCTTTATCATAGGTGAAATGCTGGAAAGCTATGGGTACAAGGTAAGCCGTGCCGAGAACGCCGCGGAGGCTTTTGAAATGCTGTCCGGAAATACATACCAGCTTGTGCTGCTTGACATCAATCTTCCGGAAACCACGGGATTTGAAATTTGTAAGGAGCTCAGGAAGCAATCCGGCGTTCCCGTAATATTCGCGAGTGCAAGAACGAGCGAGACGGACAGGATAACGGGGTTTGATATCGGCGGCGATGATTATATCCCGAAGCCGTATTCCATGAAGGAGCTTTTGTCGAGGGTAAATGCCCTTATGCGCCGTGCATACGGCTTTTCCGGGGAAGAAGAAATTGTTACCTTCGGCGATGTAAGCGTGAATATTGCCTCGCGGACGGTAACAAAAGGCGGGCAGGCAGTCTCTCTATCGCTCCGGGAATTTGACCTGCTCAGCTTTTTATGCAGGCATAAAAACATTGCGATTGAAAAGGACAGGCTGTTAAGCGAGGTATGGGGCGCATTCTCGATTGTCGAGCCGTCCACGCTTACGGTGCATATCCGCTGGCTGCGGGAAAAGCTTGAGGACAATCCCGCAAAGCCTGAATTCATCAAAACCGTGTTCAAGGTGGGATATATGCTGGAGGTGGGAAAATGAAAAGCAGGCTTATTCTGATTACAATATTTTTTTCAAGCGCGTTAGTTTTAATTTCGGGCGCGTTTTATTTTTCGGCAAAGCGCGCCAGCTTTGCCGATGAGAAGTCGGAATATATCGTGGCATTAAATGAAATCGACAGGCTGAACGAAAGCGGGCAGTATGCCCTGGCAAATGAAAAAATCATTGCCCTGCAGGAACGTATGCGCGAAGCCGGAGAGCAGGAAAGCAGCGCTTCCGTTATTCCGGTAATCTGCGGAGTAAGCGTCCTGTTTTTTATTTTAGTTTTCGGCTATATTTATTTTGCGGTGCTGCGGCCGTTTGATAAATTGAAGGTTTTTGCCGCAAAAATTTCGGCAGGAGATTTTGATGTTCCGTTGAAATTTGAGCGTTCCAACTATTTTGGCGTATTTACATGGGCGTTTGACAGTATGCGGAACGAGATAAAAAAATCACGCATAAGCGAAAAAGAAGCCATTGAAAACAACAAGACCGTGATTGCAACACTTTCCCATGACATTAAAACACCAATAGCGTCTATCAGGGCGTATGCAGAGGGACTTTCCGCGAATATGGACAGCTCTTACGAAAAGCGGGAGCGCTATTTAAGCGTTATTATGAAAAAGTGCGACGAGGTATCCCGTCTTACGGACGATTTGTTTCTGCACTCGCTTTCTGACCTGGATAAGCTCAAGATTGTCCCGGAACGGGTTGAAATTTGCGCGTTTACCGGGGACGTGATCAACGAAATTGCCGTCGGGTACGAGGATATAATTTTCCGGAAGCCTGATTTTAAAGCGTTTGTCAGCGTTGATAAAAACAGGTTTGTCCAACTTTGCGGGAATATTATCAATAACGCGAGAAAGTACGCAAAAACGAGTGTGGAGGTGTTTTTTACGCGTGAAAATGAAACGGTTGCCGTGCATTTCCGTGACCGCGGTGCGGGGATTCCGGATGAAAATATGCCGTTTATTTTTGACAAATTTTACCGCGGCAATAATTGCGGAGAGGAACCGGGCTCGGGACTGGGACTGTACATCGTGAAATATATTGCCGGGAAAATGGGAGGAACTGTTACCCTGCAAAACCATAAATACGGGCTTGAGGTGGAAGTAACCCTGCCGGTTGTAGAATAAGGTTTTTTCACCTCTTAAGGATTTCTTAATATCCTTTTGGATAAAATAGGCTCATCAGAAAGGAAAGGGCGGATTTTTATGAAAAATACTGTTTTATCAGCAAAAGGATTGTGCAAGAGCTTTGCGCATAACGGAGGACAGGCTCATATTTTGCAGCATATTGACTTTGAACTGTACGAGGGTGATTTTACCGTAATCATGGGAGCCAGTGGTTCAGGGAAATCCACTCTGCTGTATGCTTTGAGCGGTATGGACAGAGCCACGGGGGGAGAGGTTATCTACGGCGGCAGGGATATCGTGAAGCTGAGGGAAAGCGAGCTTGCGAAGCTCCGTTATACGGAGTTCGGTTTTATATTCCAGCAGATGCACCTGGTAAGTAACCTGACCCTGTTTGAAAATGTCGCCGTGCCGGGATACCTGAATAAGAGCAGGTCCGCCGCCGATGTGAGGAGCCGCACCGAAAGGCTTTTGGAGCAGGTGTCGGTATCGCATGTAAAGAATCAGCTGCCGTCACAGGTATCGGGCGGCGAGCAGCAGCGCTGCGCCGTGGCGAGGGCAGTCATCAACCTGCCGAGGATTCTCTTTGCGGACGAGCCGACAGGGGCGCTCAACCGAAAAAACACCACCGGCGTTTTAGATCTTCTCACGGGGCTGAACGTAGCCGGGCAGAGCGTTTTAATGGTAACACATGATATGCGGGCGGCTCTGCGCGCAAACAGGATACTGTACATTTCTGACGGAAAGATGATTGGCGAGCTTACCCTGCCGCCGTATAAATCCGAGGACGAAAACTCAAGAGAAGCGCAGGTAAACGCATGGCTTACCTCGTTGGAATGGTGAGGTGGGAGTATGGAAATTCTGACGTTACTGAAAGCAGACATCAAAAAGAAAAAGGGTACTTTTCTCAGCATTGCGTTTCTGATGGTTATCATTTCGGCGGTCATGACCTCACTTATTTCCGTGAAGGACAACTATCAGAACGCCGTGAAAGCCGCATTGAAGGGAGAGACCGCCTGTGACGTCCGGTTGTATTTTCCGGCGGACGAGCTGACTGACGAAATGCGTTCAGTGTTGGAAAGCGCGGGATCTGTCAGCAATGTGGAATATTTTGATGTTCTATGCCCTGACTCGCTGAAAAAAGACGGCAACGATAATTATGACGGAGATAACCTGCAAACCGCACGGAGTGGTCTTAAATTCTACAAGGACGATTTAAGCGGTCTGGAAAGCGGCCCGAGGACGATACAGGACGGAGAGATATACATTCCGCTCGGACATAAATCCGCTTATCAGTGTGAGACAGGTGACAAATTTATCGCAAGTATCGGTGACCGGACATACGATTTTACGCTGAAAGGCTTTGTCGAGGAGCCGATGGGTGGAGCGTCAGGTATTAACGGAAGCCGGGCGTTCATCAGTGCCGGTGATTTTCATAGAATGACCGAAGAGTGTAAAACGTTTGAGACAGCCGAAAAGTCCTGGGAGGCCGTTATGGTCTGCATTGATAAGTCCGAGAGTTACAATGGTTCTGCGTCAAAGCTTGCCCGCAGTCTGACGCAGGAACTTAAGGAGAAAACGGGCTATACCGCGACCGGCGTTTTTACTGGCGATGAAGCGTATAAATATACAGTTCTAACATCGGACATTCTTATCAATATGGCACTGGTTTTTGCGGCGTTTCTGTTCGTTATCGTGCTTGTCGTGATGAGCCACAGCATAGGTGCGGAGATTGAAATGGACTATGTTACGATAGGTATTCTCAAGGCGCAGGGCTTTGGCAGCGGGAAGATACGTGCACTTTTCATCTGGCGGTATCTGCTGGCGCAGTCTGTCGGGATAATTATCGGTTGTATCGTGGCAGTGCCGATAGAAAGAGCCGTCAGCAAAATTTGTATGTTAAGCACGGGTATATTTCCGGACAGAAGTTTTTCTGTTGGAAAAGCCGGACTTCTTATGCTGGCGATTATCATTATCTGCACGGTTTTAATTTTAATCAGGACGCGCAAGGCGGTAAAAATATCTCCCGTCCGGGCTATTTCGGGCGGCAGGGACGAGATATACTTTAACAGCCGTCTGCACATGCCAATCTCTAAAAAGGCGCTTTCGACAAGCCTTGCGTTAAGGCAGATTACGTCGGGCTTCGGGCGGTATGTCGGAGTTATCATGATAGTCGGCATACTCACGTTTTTTATGATAACCGTCAAGCTTATCGGAAATATCCTGTCCTCAAAAACCATGCTGGCGGCAATAGGAGTACACGCGGTAAATCTGAAGATATGTTCCGGGGATGGTACGGAAAAATCCGCGGAGGAAACAGAAGCGGCGATTGACGAGGCGGAACGGCTTGTTGACGGCAAGGACGGCGTTGTCTATAAGCTCTACTACAACACCGTGAACTTATTTTATGAAGGCGACAGTATTTTCTGCCATATATACAAATATCCCGAACAGATAAACTCTATCTTAAAGGGCAGAGCGCCGCGCTACGACAATGAAATGCTGATAACCGAGATAATCGCGGACGCCTACGATTTGAAAATCGGCGACAAAATGCGGCTTACTTATAAGGAAAACGAGGAAGAATTTATTATCACGGGATTTTTCCAGACTACAGACGATGTCGGCAGAGTGCTGGGACTTAGCTTTGAGGGTGCGGATAAGCTGGGTGTTTTGCACAACAATCTGATGCTTGGGTATATGTTCGACGACCTGTCGGAGCTCGACGATATAAAGCGGGAGCTTGACGAAAGGTTCGGCGGTACTCTGCAAACCACAATCTATGAGAGCATCGATGATATGGGCGGTATTGCTTACACCGCTTTGATAAATGCGTTACAGGCTTTTATTTATCTCTTTTCGACGGTATTTGCGTTCATAGTAATGAGAATGGTGGTTTCGAAGGCGTTTGTCCGCGAACGCACCGACATCGGAATTTACAAGGCAGTAGGCTTTAACGCAAATAAGCTGCGGCTTAGCTTTGCGGTGCGGTTTATGATGGTGACCCTGGTTGGCGCGGCACTGGGCGCGGTCTTGAGCGCGTTCGCCTCCGAAATCGTTCTCTCGTTTACGTTCCGGATCATCGGGGTTTCCAAGGTTTTCTGCGACTTTACCATAGTAACGATAGTTTTACCGGTTATTTTTATGGGAATTGCGTTTTTCGTGTTTTCTTTCCTGGCGTCCGGAAAAATCAGAAAGGTGCAAATCAGGGAGCTTGTTACGGAATAAGGGAAGCTGCTGTATTTTGCGGGGACTGTTGTAAATAGAAAACGCAACAGCCCCTTCTTACGGGAAAGAGAGGTTCTCAGAGCTTCCGTACCGGCCGGATATACTTCCAGAACCGCTCCGGGTCATGGTAAAAGTACATAATCCTGCCCGGGGTCGTGTCGATGCAGTAGCCGGTGCCGGAAAGGTCGCAGGCAGCCATCGCCTGTTCTATTTTTTCCTCGACGCTTCGGTTTTCCTGTTCGTAGTCGAACGGTCCGTGTTCAAAGACAATATATTCGGCTTCCGGAATGTCTGTCAGCAGCATCTGCGGTGGTACTTCGCCTCTGTAGTCGGAAGGAAGGCGTACCCCGTAGCACTCTGCACGCGGAATCCCCCAGTGGCAGAGCCTGCCGTCCGGGTCATTGATATATGCCATAATCTGGCCGCTTCCGCTGTTAATGTCGCTGCCGCCTTTGTCGTCTAACTTTCCCTTGATGCTGTCGAGCAGGCCGGTGATTGTTTCACAGTCCTGTCCCGGAATAAGGCTCTGCTTCTGCCAGAAGTCCCAATAGCCGTTGCTTTCGTAGTTTTTAATGTGCAGAAACTTATGAGCGGGAATCGTTACAAAATAAATTTTAATGTCTTCGGTTGATTTTATCATGCCAATTTCTCCAATTCCTAAAATGTAGCGGTCAAACGGATGGATTTTTGTACGAAGAACAACAGGGACAGGGTTTTTACGGTATCCGCCCGGCGCAACGCCATAGGTCTTTTTGAAAGCGCGGGTGAATGCCTCCTGGGAGGCAAAGCCGTAATCGACGGCAATCTCCAGAAAGCCCTTTGTGCCGTCCCGTACATCCTTCAGGGCAAAGGCTAATTTCCTGAGCCGCAGATAGTCCCGGAATGCCATGCCGGAGATTTCTTTGAATTTTCTGGTCGTATGAAATTCAGAATACCCGAGCTCCAGGGACAGCGCATGTAAGGTCAGTGCTTCGTTGCTGCGCTCCAGGATGCGGCTGTCGATTTCATCTACGATTTTCTGAATCTGCCTCTGCCACTCATACATCTGTGACATACTCCTTTCGTTTGATTTTATCGTGTTCCCTGTCTTTGCTTGCAAGAAGCCGCCACGCCCGGAGCCGCCGCACTTTTTGCAACAGCCTCTTAGCCTGCTTCGTCTATCCTGACCGCCCGGTATTATTATAACGCAATAAAAGGGGGCTTGTTTGATTTTACTTGCTGTTTTACAGACTGCACTCCAGCTGGCAGTCGTAAGGCTCTGCTTCGACATGGCGCTGGTTGTATACCTGTGCCTCGACGCATCCCATAGCAGTATAAAATGCCTGGCTTTCTATTGCGGAATGGGCGGAGATATAGAGCTTTGCAGCGCCTCTTTTTGCAGCCCACTCCTTTGCCGAAACGAAAAGGGCAGTCCCGATACCCTGTCCGCGCATGTCTTCGGAGACATGCAGGCTGGAAAGGTCAAGGTATCTCTGCTCCCCGCCAAAGAGCTCCGGTTCAACGGAGACAAAGCCCTTTAATCTGCCGTGATAAAAGGCGGCACGCACCAGACCGCCCGAAGAAGCAGTATTTTTCAGACAGGCAGTCAGCGTCTGGTAATCCTCCTCCGACCAGTCGTCAATAAAGGGGTCCTCTTTGATGACCCACAGACCGTTTTCTTTTCTCCGGCATTTTGTAACGGTCTGATGCCGGATGAAGTCCTGGAACAGCGCGCGGTTGATTTCCTCTGCGCGCAGGTTGCGGTATTGAAGCATGGATAAGGTGCCTCCTTGTAAAATCTGTCGTCAGGGTGCCGGACTGCTTGTACGGTACTCCTTCCGGATAGTATACCATAAATCCGGTAATAAGTCATTATGGAACCTTCTTAAAAATGCGGAAATTCAGGGGAAGCTGAATGAAAACCGGACAATTTCATTGCCTACCGGGGTCTTTTATGCTATAATCTGGTAGAGAGGTTTACCGGAGCAGGAGGAGAGCTTATCCGATGAGTGTATCAGGAGAGAAAATACTTTGGCACTATGAATTGTTTTTAGGCAAGTATATTGGTGCAGACAGATATGGAAGTAAGGAATATGGAATACAGCTCTTAGGCTTCGACAAGGTGTTTGAAGGCTGTATGACATTTGCTTCTTTTGGCTTATCCAGATATCCGGAGCGGATTGGCAATTTGTGCGAGGTAGTCATGGCGGTGGATGACGACTATGATTGTTGTGCCGATATTCTGGCGAATGCGCTGTTTTATGCCATACAGGAGCGCATGGACTTTGGAAGGGGCACATTGATAGAAGGAATAGACAGAATAGTCCACGGGTTTTCACGGAAGCATGACAAGGCGGCGCTTTATTTTACGGAGGCGTACAGCTTTCCGGAACCGTTTTCCAAAATTGACGATAGCTGCAGGATGTATATGGCATTTTTTGTTTCTGAAAAGGAATCGGAATATATCCTGCGGTACGGAAGTGAAAAATTTGAAGCCTTATTAGAAAATGCGAACTGTGACATAGCAGACATTAACAGGGAATCTGTAGTATAAAGTATATGTTTCTATGCTTATCAACGCCCCATTTGCATAACGATAAAAATAAATAGGACAAAAAGCAGCGGCGTTGAACCGGTAAACGGAGAAAGCTTGAATTGAGGAAGCGTAAGGATGAAATACTATTTAACAAAGGTAATTTGCGGGGATAAGAGCTGTTTTCTGGTGTGGTATAGCGGCCATGAGGATGGCTTTTTGGTATCCGGACAACGCTTGCGGATGTTTTCTTCCGTTGAGGCGGCAGACAGGTTTGCAAGGGAAGAAAAGATTTCCTTTGAAGCGGAGGAGACAACCTATGATTTTTCTGCACTTCCCGGATTAACAGGAAGGGAAGAACCAACGGAGCATTGCCGTATATTCATTGATGCATGGAATTTTTTCAGTGATTTAGCAAAGTCATTAAATGAGGAATTTATGGGGGATTCGGGGGATAAAACTACGGATACGATATATAATAAATTGTTCTATGGATGCAATTTGGAGCCGTTAGAAGCGGAAGAGTATCATCCGGTGTTTGATGATAATGAAATCCGGATTGGTTCGGCGGTTCTTTTAAATGGCTTATCAATACTAAGGAAACAGTTAAATGAGAAAGGAGATGCAGGTATGGTAAAGCATATCATTTTATGGAAGTTAAAGGCTACGGTTGAGGGAGAGGAAAAGGAGAGGGTGCTCCGGGAGATGAAGGAGAACTTAGAGGCGCTGACAGGAAAGGTGCCGGGACTGCTCCGGCTTTCGGTCGTGACCTGCCCTCTCGCATCCTCCAATGCGGATGTGATGTTAGACAGCGAGCTTGAAAGCGAGGAGGCGTTAAAGGGCTACCAGTCCCACCCGGAGCATGTACGGGTGGCGGATACCTATGTCAGACCGTTTACGGAGGTCCGGCTTTGTATGGACTATGAGAGGTAAATTATAGCGTTCTTCCACTTGTAAGGATTTTCCACTCTTAGCTCATTGCATTTTGGCATTTATTTTTCGTGTTGATGCAGTAGCCTGTCCCGGAATAAGGCTCTGCTTCTGCCAGAAGTCCCAATAGCCGTTGTTTTCGTAGTTTTTAATATGCAGAAACTTGTGAGTGGGAATCCTACATCTGTTGTTACAGTTCTTTTCTTTTGATTTTATCGTATTCCCTGTCTTTATTTCGGGAAATGCTGTGGAAAGCGTTTCCTTAGTCTGTTTCATCTGTCCTGACTGCCCGGTATTATTATAACGCAATAAAAAGGACTTATTTGATTTTACTTGCCAATAAAGGGGTCCTCCTTTATGACCCACGGGTCATTTTTTTTTCTCCGGCATTTTGTAACGGTCTGATGACGGATGAAGTCCTGGAATAGCGTGCGGTTGCTTTCCTCTGCGTTCAGGTTGCGGTATTGAAGCGTGATAAAATTTTTTAAAACCGGAGTAACTTTTTGCGCTGGCTGTACGTCTAATAAATAGAATGCAAAAGAAAGGGAGGCTTTACTATGCAAAGGGATAGAAGGTATGGTAGCTTATATAATAGGACACGAAAAAGACGCCGGAATAAGTGGCACAGGCGTTCTCTTATCGCTGCAGCAGCAATTGCAGGTATTCTGGCGGCTGTGTATACGTTCAGGCTTCAGGACGTTGCAAATGCTGCCGATGTGGAAGAAGGAAGTAATCAAACGACAGAAGTTCCTGCTGTGACGGGCAGTACAGAAGGAGAAGCGGAGGACGCCGGAAAGAAGCCGGAGGTGCCGGAGATAATGGAATCCGTCGACGAAAAAGAGGAGGATGACGCTGTACGGCAGGAGGATGAGGAAAACGGTTATGACTATGCGAGGCCTGTACCGGAGTCGGATAGTGTCAGCAATGCGTATTTTGATGACGCCGTATTTATTGGTAATTCAAGGACAGAGGGGCTGATTTTAAATACAGGTCTTTCCAACGCCACCGCCTATACCTACAAAGGGCTTATGGTGGATACAGTGTTTACAAAGCCTGTGATTTACAAGGACGGTGAGAAGCTTTCCGTAATGGAGGCGTTAAAAAGGACTGACTTTAAAAAGGTATATCTTATGTTTGGTATCAATGAAACGGGCTGGAAATATGAGGAGGTATTTATTCGTCAATACGGAAAAATAATTGATGAAATCAGGGAAATCAACCCCGGGGCAGAGATTTATATCCAGGAGATATTCCCTGTCACCAAGGAGGTTTCAGAAACTCACAGCTATGTTAAAAATGAAAAAATAGAAGAGTATAACACGCTGCTCCGCAAATTGGCGGAGGAAAAACAGGTATACTATGTAGACACCGCAAATGCGGTTGCCGGCTCAGACGGCTGTCTTCCCGGGGAAGCGGCAGTGGACGGGATTCATCTAAAAAAAGCTTACTGTGAAAAATGGCTTGAATATTTGAAAACACATACGGCAGTCGATGAAAGGAGGTAGTTTGAACCATGAAAGTAAAGAAAGAGGTAAAGTTTATTTTTATGCTTCTTTTAATTATCCCTGTTTTTTCCGGGTGTTCCGGAAAAGGCGATACGGCGGATAGGACGGAGATTGACATTAGTTCTCTGGGGAGTGAGCTGCTTGAGAAGGCTGAATTTGAAGATGAATTGAATCTTGTTGATGATACCATGGTAAAAAAGCTGTATCATATAGAGGAGTTTACCGGAGCGCAGGTTTATATCGGCAGCGGTGCAACCGCCGAAGAAATTGCTGTATTTGAATTTGACAGCGGGGAAGCGGCGGAAGAGGGTCTGAAAGCGGCAGAGGACAGGCTTGAAGGACAAAAGGAGGATTTTGCATCCTATGTCCCGAAAGAGCTTCAAAAGCTGGATAACGCAGTAATTAAGCAGGCGGGAAAGTATCTTGTTGTTTGTGTGTCTAATAGTGACGAGGCAGAAAAAATTATCAAAAAATATATAAAATAGGCAGAATGAGGAAAAGACTTTGAATACGGAACAGGAGCTTGTAAGGCTGATTGAAGCCAATAAGGAAAAATATTACCGCGTTGCCTATACCTATGTAAAAAATAAGGAAGACGCGTTAGATATTGTCCATGATGCTATTGTTAAGGCACTGCAAAAAATGGATTCACTGCGTAAAAGGGAATATCTTGCGACATGGTTTTACAGGATTTTAATTAATGAAAGTATTTCCTATATCCGCAAAAATAGGAAGGTGGTATATCTTGATGAGCTGGATGATGCGCAGCTCCCTGCAACGGAGGAGATGGACCGGGAGCAGTATATCACCTTGTATTCAGCCATTGACGACTTGTCGCCGGAATTAAAGACAATACTTATCCTCCGGTTTTTTGAGGATATGAAGCTTGATGAAATCGCAGAAATTACATCACTTAGGCTAAGTACGGTAAAGGCAAGGCTGTATAAGGCATTGAAGCTTTTAAAAATAGATATGGAAGGAGATAAATTATGATTGATAAGCCGGAATGCAGTCATATTGAAATTCCAGCGGAGCTGGATGCTGTTGTGAGAGCCGCAATTTCAGAGGGAAGGGGCTTACGCCGGAAAAAGAAAATAATCTGTATTTTAAAGAGAGCCGGGGCTGCTGCCGCGGTGTTTCTGGTCTGTATTATTTCGCTTTTAAACCTGTCGCCTGCGTTTGCCAAGGCAGCATACAGGGTGCCCATGCTGGGAGAGCTGTGCCGTATGGTTACTTTCAGTGAGTATCACTTTGAGGATGAAATAAAATATATCGATGCTAAAATCCCACAAATCGAAAATACAGGGAAAAGTGATTTGGAAAAAAGGGTAAACCTTGAAATCCGGAAGGCAATCAATGAATGCATTGCAGAAAACGAAGAGGCGGCAAAGGAGTATTATAAGGCGTTTGTAAAGACGGGAGGGAAGCCGGAAGACTTTATTCCTATCGGTATTACGGTTGATTATACGATAAAGTGCATTGATGAACGGTATGTTTCCTTTGTAGTATTACAGTATGAAACGGCATTTAGTGCGTACAACCATGAACTATATTACAATATAGACCTGAAAGACGGGAAAATGCTTACCCTGAAGGACTGGTATGGGAACGATTACAGGCAGATTGTAGCCGGAAGTATTGAGAATACAATAGAAGGTTGGAGCGCGGAGCAGAAGGAAATGCTGTGGGAAGGGCTTTCCGTGATTGATTTGATATCGGAAAATACGGACTTTTATATCAATCAGGAGAATCAGATTGTCGTTGTTTTTTCCAGATATGAGGCGGCCTATGGCGCAGCGGGCGCACTTGAATTTATAATACAGACAGCGGATGAGTAGCAGGGGGGCTTTCGGTTGGTTTTCAGCAGTACAATTTTCATTTTCTTTTTCCTGCCGGCGGTGCTGCTTGTGTATTTTGCAGTTCCGGGAAGGCTGAGAAATTTCGTTTTGTTTTTTTTCAGCCTGATTTTCTATTCGTGGGGTGAGCCGGTTTACCTCTTAATTATGCTGTTTTCAACGATTTTTGACTATGGGAACGGCCTGTTAATCGGACGTTTCCAGTCCAGGCGGAGATTTGGCGCAGCAAAAGCAGTGCTGTTAAGTTCAGTAATAGGAAACTTAGGTGTTTTAGGATTTTTTAAGTACAATAACTTTCTGATTGAAAATGTAAATGCGGTTGCCAGAGCCGCTTTTCCGCTGCTGGATATTGCTCTGCCGATTGGTATTTCATTTTACACCTTTCAAACGATGTCCTATACGTTTGATGTATATAGAAAAGAGGTCAGTGCGCAGAAGAATATAATCCGCTTTGCCACATATGTCACAATGTTTCCGCAGCTGGTAGCAGGACCAATCGTGCAGTACAAGGATATAGAGCCGCAGCTGGCTCTGCGGAAAATAACGATAAGTGGCTTTGCCTACGGGATAAAGCGGTTTGCAGCCGGATTGTCAAAAAAGGTGCTGCTTGCGAATCAGGCAGGATTATTGTGGGAGCAGATTTCGGGAACCCCTCTGGAAAGCCTGACTGCAAGTGAGGCATGGCTCGGGGCTGTTGCATTTTCCTTTCAGATTTATTTTGATTTTTCAGGATATTCTGATATGGCGGTCGGGCTCGGGGAGATGTTTGGATTTCATTTTAAGGAAAATTTTAACTATCCTTATTGTGCCAAAAGTATTACGGAATTCTGGCGCAGGTGGCATATTTCCCTCGGCGCATGGTTCCGGGAATATGTCTACATTCCGCTTGGCGGCAACCGGAAGGGAACGGGAAGGCAGCTTCTTAACATTCTCATTGTATGGTGTCTGACAGGCTTCTGGCACGGAGCCAGCTGGAATTTTGTTATCTGGGGCTTGTATTTCGGCGTTTTGCTGATTATAGAAAAGGCGTTTTTACTAAAACGGCTTTCCAGGCACAGATATCTTTCCCACTTATACACAATCGTACTTGTGATAATCAGCTGGGTAATTTTTGCATTTGACGATATTTCAAACGTGGGCTTATATTTAAAGGCAATGCTCGGCGTTCATGGCAGCGGGCTCTTTTCGTCGTCTGCAGGCTACTACCTTTGCTCAAATGCAGCGGTACTGGCTGCCTGTACTATATTCAGCATCCATATTTTTAAAGGGAGCAGGCGCTTAGAAGAAGCAGGAGTCCTCCGCCCGGCGGCCCACATCGTAAAGCTTGCAGCTTATGTGTTCGCGTTTTTGCTAAGCGTGGGCTTTCTGGTTGGCGATACCTATAACCCTTTTTTGTATTTCAGGTTCTGAAAGGAGAGGCGTAATGAAAAAAATCTGTCAAATTGTTGCAATCGTGCTTTTTCTTACGATGCTGTGCGGCATTCCTTTCAGCTTTTTTGTGCAGAAGGATCTCGCATTTTCTGAAAATGAAAACCGTTATTTTGCAGATAAGCCGTCGTTTTCTCTTGAAAACGTGCTGTCAGGAAAATTCATGGAGGATACGGAGCGCTATATTGACGACCAGTTTCCGCAAAGAGACTTCTGGGTTTCCCTGAAGTCGGATTTTCTGCGGCTGACAGGCCGTAAAGAAATAAACGGTGTTTATCTGGCAGGAGACGGTTATCTTATAGAAAGGTGGCTTGAGAGTGAATTTGATGAAAAACGGCTGGCAGAAAATATAGAAGCACTGAACCGCTTTGTGCAAAGGCATCCGGAGCAGGCAATAACAGTGATGCTTGTTCCCACTGCAGGTATGATTTTAAAGGAGAAGCTTCCGGAAAATGCGCCTATGTTTGACCAGCAGACTGCGTACGCGCTGATTTATGACCAGCTGGACGGTGTGTCGTATATCGACCTGAATTCGTTGTTTGCAGCACATAGTACAGAAGCCTTATACTACAGGACGGACCATCATTGGACGACGTATGGTGCGTTTTTGGCCTATTCCGCGTGGTGCGCGGTCAACGGCTGTATTGCAGAGCCAGACCGCTTTGAATCAGAAACTGTTACTGATGAATTTCAAGGCTCGCTTTATTCAAAGGTTTTAGGAAGTCATTGTGTCACCGATAAAATTGAGTTATACAGACAGAGGGAGGAAGCTGCATATGATGTTGCGTATAACTTTGGGAAAACGCACAGTAATACAGTTTATGCCGGTGAGCGACTTTTGCAGAAGGACAAGTATCAGGTATTCCTGAACGGAAATCATCCCGAAGTCACAATCAGAACCTCACGGAGAAACGGCAGGCATCTGCTGATTATAAAGGATTCTTTTGCCAATGCATTCGTGCCGTTTTTGCTGAAGGAGTATGAAACGATTCATCTGATTGACCCACGCTATTATAATGGCAGCATTGACGATTATATGCTTGAAAACGAGATTAATGAATGCTTGATTTTATATAACATAAAAAATTTCTGTGAGGATAAAAACATTTTAGAGATAGCTTCCTGAGTTTTTTTATGCTATAATCTGGTAAACGGGTAAGCATGGAACGGTAGCATTCTTGTCCGTGCGCATCCGCCGGAGGCTCTGAGGAAGCGATGATTTAATCAGAGCTTCCTTAGAAAATATTTTTTCCAAATCACCCAATGAAACTCCTTTTTACGACACTTTATAGGCGAAAGGCAGGTGAGGATGATGAAGCCGGAAATGATTGAAGATTACGTTGAAAGGGTATATGGATATGCTGTTAATCGCACTTATACCAGCGATGAAGCTGACGAGCTGTCGCAGGAAATATTGCTGACGGTAATTCGCGAGTTACCAAAGCTTAGGGATGACAGCAAATTTGAACCTTGGTTATGGGGAATTGCGAATAACGTAGTAAAGTCCTTCCGCCGCTCCATGGGGAAACATCAGGCAATGTATTCCTATGATGTTCTTGAAAATATCCCCTGGGAAGAATCTGAGGAAGGCGAAAACGAAGAGCTATATGACTTTCTTCGCACCAAAATTGCAATGTTATCTGAGATTTACCGTAATATCATCATTCTCTATTATTACGATGGTCTTTCGACAAAAGAGATTTCCGAAAAGCTGAATGTTCCGGAAGGAACAGTTACCTGGAGGCTTTCGGCAGGTCGGAAAAAATTAAAAAAGGAGATGGATGATATGAATGAAACAGCACTGCGTCCTGTTCGTATGAACATAGGTATGTATGGAAACGGAGATTATGACGGTAAAAGGAAGCCGTTTCCCTCGGTTTATATTGATGATGCGTTGTCGCAAAATATTTTATATTATTCTTATGAAAAGCCATGTACGATAGAAGAATTGGCGAAGCTCTGCGGAGTACCGGCATATTACGTCGAAGATAGAATCAGCCGTCTTTTGAAGTACGAAGCGATTGTCGAGGCAGCCAAAGGAAAATATCAGACAGATTTTATTATTTGGTCGGACAAATATGGTATTTACTGTGAGGAAAATGCAGAAAAGATATTAATGCCGATGATGGATGAGCTTTTGACAGCATTGAAAGAAATATCCAAACAGGCTATGGAACTCAATTTTTACAAGGCCAAAAAGAGTGAGAGCGATTTGTTTTATTTGTTTGGCGTGCTCGCTTTTTCATACGCAAGTACAAAATACTGCTCGCTTCCATATCCCTGGTTCAAAAAGAGATTTGATGGAAATGAGTGGTCTTACGTGGGGAACATGGAAACCGGCAAACACAAAAGAATTGCTATCAACGTACAGCAGAGTTCCAATTTGGGAAGCCGTGGCAGCTGTATGCATAAAGTATTCAATTCAATTAGCGGCATGGCATTTCGCACGATGATGTACGATACTTATATCAATGTGTGCCAGGATATTATATTTGATGGTAAAACTGACGATGTTGACGCCCTTGCAAATGCGATCAAGGACGGATATATCGTGAAACAAGACGATGGAAGCCTGTTCGTAACAGCTCCTGTTTTTACCATAGAGCAGGCAGAAAGCTTTCACAGAATCGTGAAAACTTATTTGATTCCTCATGTGGATGAGTATGCTGCGCTTGTATATAAGTTTGTTGAGGGCTATAAAAATTTATTTCCGAAGCATCTGAAAGACGATGTGGACCGTATGTGCCAGAATATGTTTTTAGGGATGTATTCCGTTATTGTCCAATATGCGCAAAGAACCGGCCAGATTAAAATGCCGTCAAAGGATTGCTATTGCGATGTTATTGTGCAGTTCAAATAAGATTTCAGTGCTGCCCGTGTATGCGGGCGGCATTTTTACAACAGTTTATCCAACCGGAGGTTGGATTGTATGCCCTTTCATCAAACTAACACGTCATTGTTTTTGCGGCTGTTTATCGGTAAAATAGAATTGTAGCTACAAAAAAACATAGTGGGAGGTACATTGGTGTGAAAAATAAGATTTTCCATCGCTATTTGTGCCTGAGTGAAACGAAAGGAGATTCATATGACGAAAATTAAACTGAATGAACAAATTGCCTTTCTCAGAAAGCAGAAAGGTCTTACGCAGGAAGAGCTTGCAAACGCTCTCGGTGTAACTAACCAGGCGGTTTCAAAATGGGAATCGGCACAATGCTGTCCGGATATTTTGCTTCTCCCCGATCTGGCAAAAATCTTTGATGTTTCGATTGATGAGCTTGTCGGATATAAGTCAACGGAAGGGTGAGGAAAAAGGGGTGTTTAAGTATCGTCTGGACGGGGCGTCCTCCTACCTCCCTGCTTTGCTGTCGTTCTTTTATAAGTGGTAAAAACCGCTATCGCTTCCTTCCGGGAATTTTAATTCATGTGAGATAAAGAAGTATCTTGAGTTCCCGCATTTTTTAGCGACTTTAGAGGTCCCGGCGGCGGTACGGTAAGCTAATTTTGCATTTGTCCGAAGGACCGCGTTTTTAGCGGAGCCGGAATCGCCTCTTAGTACCGCTCAGGCGCGAGGACGCCACCGAGCGGCTTTAGCGGTACTTAGAGGAAGTCCGGTGTAGCGTTGCGCCTGCAAAATCAGTTTACCGTACTGTCGTCGGGACACAAAGGCATATGCAAAATGCGGAAACTCAAGGCGTTTCTGCATAATCGAGTAACTCCGTCCGGTGCTTTGCGCGTATGTTCTGAGCGTTTCATAGTGGCGTTTTACCGGCACACATAATTTTATAAAACTGCTTTCTTGACACTTTCCCAAAACAGGATAAAATAGTAGGTGAGATTATTATGTGGAGGTGGACATAAAATATGAAGACAGCGGCGGATTTGCAGAACCTTCTGCGGCAGATAGACCATAAGGGCTATCCCGCATACAAGGATACAAAAGGGAAATACCAGTTTCAGCAGTATGTGTTATCCATAGATCATGTACAGGGAGATCCCTTTGCGGCGCCTTCCAAGGTCAGCATTATTGTGCCCGGGAAGGTGGCGGGCTTTGATGGGAAATGTTATGACAGTGAGGTCAGAAAGATTGCTTTTCAGGATTTTCTGCTGCGCCGGATAGCGGTGAAAATCAAGGACTATTCCTTTCAGGCGAAGGGTTCCGGGAAGAGCGGCCTTTTAAGTATCAGTCACCCGGGCCAGGAGGTATTGGAGCGAAGCGCCTGTACGGTGGACACCGCAAACGGAGAACTGACGGTCCGCATGGAGATAGGCTTTCCGGCGAACGGGCGGACGATTAACGCGGGCGAACTGGGCAAGATTTTGTTTGATTTCCTTCCCCTGTGTGTGAGGCAGACATTGCTGTCCTCCACCTGTCCCGGAGAGAGTCTGCAAAAGGTACTGTTTTTAGCGGACGACCAGCAGTATATCCGGGAGGAATTAAAAAAGCGGGAGCTGGTGGCTTTTGTGGCAAACGGTGCCATCCTGCCAAGAGAATCAGGGGTTTCCTCCCTGCCGATGAAGGAGGCGGTTGTCTTTCAAAGTCCTGCGTCCATGAAGGTGGTATTGGAACTGCCTCATAAGGGGAAGCTTGCAGGAATGGGAATCAAGAAGGGCGTGACCTTGATTGTGGGCGGCGGCTATCACGGAAAATCTACCATGCTGAAGGCCCTGGAGCTGGGAGTCTACAATCATATCGCCGGGGACGGCAGGGAATATGTGATTACGGATGAGAGCGCCGTGAAGCTGCGGGCGGAGGACGGCAGGAGCATCCAGAAGACGGATATTTCCATGTTTATCCGCAATCTGCCAAACGGAAGGGATACCAAAACCTTCTATACGGAGGACGCCAGCGGCAGCACCTCCCAGGCGGCGAACACGGTGGAGGCTATGGAGGCGGGGGCAGGGGTATTTTTGATTGACGAGGATACCAGCGCGACCAATTTCATGATTCGGGACGAGCTGATGCAGCGCGTGGTGAGCCGGGACGTGGAGCCGATTATGCCCTTTATCGACAGGGTGCGGGAGCTGTATGAGGAGTATGGCATTTCTACAATACTGGTGGCGGGAAGCTGCGGTTCTTATTTTCACAAATCCGACTGTATCGTGCAGATGAATCAATATCAGCCGACGGAAATCACGGCGTTTGCCAAAAAGGAAGCGGAGAGCTATCCCTATACCCTGGGAGACGCAGAAAGGGCGAAGAAGCCTGATTTTAACCGCATCGTCAGGCGGGATGCCGCTTTTGCAAGGGATGACCGTATCAAGATGAAAACGGACGGCGTGGATGGCTTTTCCATCAACCGCGAGGAGGTGGATTTGCGGTATGTGGAGCAGCTGGCTGATTCAGAGCAGCTGACGGCACTGGCACATATGGTGAAGAATATGAAGCTTCACGACTTTGACGGCAGGAGGACATTAGGGGAGGCTGTGGAGAATATGTATTACCGTATCAGGGAGAAGGGCTTTCGCGCTTTCTGCGGCGGTGCGGAGGGAGGTCCGGTTCCCGGCAATCTTGCCATGCCGAGAAAGCAGGAGCTGTATGCGGCTTTGAACCGGTGCAGGGAGCTGATTCAGGTGGAAAGGGCGAATTGATGCATGAAAATACGTTGATATTTTTGGGAGCCGGTGTATAATGATGGTACATTATAGTGGTTTCAGACTTCGTATGATTAACTCTTATTAGGAACACGAAAACACAAGGTTTTTGACGAAAATAAAAGAAAATACATTGAAACTATCACATTACGCAGAAAGCCGTCCTTGAAAATGGGGCGGTTTTTCTGCGCGATATGGCCGGAGTTCACTGGGGGCCACCCTGTTTTGGTTATCAAGGCGGCCCCCAGCAGACCCCGGCCATTCCACCCGAAAAGTCAAATTATCGCCATAGCAACTTTGAGACAAAATGTCCCAAAGCAATCGTT
>CAJTUB010000005.1 GCA_910579465.1 uncultured Lachnospiraceae bacterium
TTTATCATAGAAGACCTTTCAAAACACTATTTACAGAAAAAGTTTCATACTCTCGAACAAAATACCGAAATGCCTTTACAGGAAATATACGATAAGCGAAATCATCAATTCAGTCATAAGCTGCGGCTTCACCTTAAAAAGATTTGACGAACACCCGGCATGGACGAATGAGAAGCTCCCGGGAGAGTTCGCGTTAGTAGCGGTAAAGTAACTCCCTTCTCCCGGAACCCTCCCGGTATACCTCGTAATTACACTCAAGATAAATCCACCGGAACAGGTCTGCCACGGCCTGTTCCGGAGCCGCGCTTTACTTCGGAGTGCTCTCCGCAGAATCCTCTCCCATATAAATATAATCCAACACGGCAATTTCCTTAATGCGTTCCAGACGGTCATGGTCAGTCCTGTCAAAAGAGGTCAGTGCCTGTCCCAGAAACTCCTCGTACTCCCAGTATGGATGATACGGGTCGCGATTATAATTGCTATAAAAGAAATCATGTGCAAACGTATTCGGAAAATTTATTTGTTCTTCAAAAACATCTTTATCATTTATGATAAGATACACATACGGCTTTAACCCCTTTGTACTTGAAAAATCCGAAACAATCAGTTCTATTTTAAGCACTTCTCCATTTTTCCGGAATTGTTCCAGCTCTGCCAGATAATTATGATAGATATAGACTGCCTGACGCTTTAATTCCTCTGATACCGTTTCCTTCTCTTCCATAAACTCCGGTCTTACAACTGCCGGAACGGATATGGTATCTTTCCCGAGATACTGCAAATCCTCCTGCTGATAACTACCTTCTCCAAAGACAACCTCACCTGTCCATTTTGTCTGGTCAAACGGCGAACCTCCCTTTACAGGCGTGCAATGATACCATTTCACACCATTTGCAGTCAGGCACTTGAGCCCTATTGTACCGGCTATATCTTTCAAACCTTCTTTTTTTGCTTCCCGGTATACTTCAAAAGTACATTCATAGGTTTCCTGCGGCATTTCGGACGGATTGCACCACGCCTTGAAGTTCAGATACTCTAAAAAGGCTTCCTTCACCTTCTCATAAGAATATCCTGCCGGCAGATTCGGCGCAGACAAACCCGCAGCATCCGGCTCCTGGCTCAGCTCCGGTACAGGGGTAAGGCTTACTTTCAGGGCTTCCTGCTCCGTATTTGTACCACAGGAAACTACTCCCAGCATAAAAAGTAATACTAAAACAGTAACAAGGACCTTTTTCATGGCACTCTCCTCCTAATGAATGAGATATTCATTAAAAAATACGTTGTGATAACCTATGCCCAATTTACAAACAGAATTAATCGTCAGATGCTCTACTTGTGTTGCATTTACAACATGGGACTTCCAAAACTCTTCCGTTCCTTCTTCATAATTCTCGTTATATAAGTCCCCCACAATTACCACATTCATAATTTTGCTGCTTCCATAGCTGTTTTCCATAATAATATAACCGTTTCCGGAATCACGGCATCTGTTGACAAAGCCTGCTAATGCCCTGAAATCTTTCTGATTTGTAATACCCTCTGGCTTATTCACCAAGGAAATGCACTCACTTTCAATTGTAGTCGTGCAAATAGCACAGGCAAGCCATGTGGCATACTTCCACGCTGAAGAAGAAGTATCCGGTATTCTCGCATCCTTACCTCCATCCCAAATACTGGAAAACTGCCCTGGTGCCGTAGCAATTCCACGCAAAGTAGATGCATAATATCCTGCATAATAACGATTTAATAAGACCCACATAACTGCCTTTTGATCCTGCCTATTATATGGATTTTCTCCATAAATTAATCTTGCAAGCACTTCTACATCACTCAGATCGCTATACCAATTACTACCAGCCGGAACCGGCACTCCATACTGTGCGCTACCATTCAAAAGATAACCTGCCCATTGCGTCACCTGATTGCCCAAATTTGTTACCGTATCTCTTTTCTGTGCTACCTTATAATTTACTGCCGTCATACCGTCTCCGGATAACTTATCTACAAAAGTTCCTGTTCTTGCATTATAAAAACGACCATATGTATAATAATAGCCTGTTTCAGTATCATAATAGAACGAATACAGACGTATCTTATTAACTTCGCCTATCAGTAAATCATATGTTCCTCCCCTGTCCTCGCTTACAACAGACGGAATGCCATTCATATAAAAATATTCCGCTACACACTCATTCTTCTCATTGAGAAGCTTTGTTACCGTGCCGTTTTCGTCCGTTTCCACATAGTAAACAGTATTGTGATAGGTTACTGTAACAAGAGCGCCTTTCTCGTCGTATTGATATGCCACAGAATCTGTACCACATATTTCCTCAATCACACGGTCATGCATATCATAAACATACTCTGTCATATTCTCTCCGACTCTTTTGCTAATCCGGTCATTTCCCTGAAACTGATAATAAATGCTCTTTTGCTCCAGTTCTTCCAAAAAAGAGTTTTCACGTTTCATTGCCAGAGCCTCGGAAATCTTATTCCAGTATTCTTCTACAAATGATACCTCATCCTCCTTTTCCGCTCCTGCAACAGAAGCCGTACCACCTAACGAGATACAAAATAACAGGATTACCAGCATAATTTTCTTACCCATCCTTGTTTCCTCCTTTTAATTTTCATTATCAAATAAAGATATACCTTATTCTGCCGTTTTCTTATTCTTAATAAATCCCGTTGGACTTCTCACTCCTGTCATGTGTTTCACCTTCCTTCTGCAATCTGACTACAGCAGATTTTCAAGAGTCCTTTATGGTTTTTTATAAATCATCCTTATCTTTCCGAATGCATAAAATCCCCCTTATATATAGAACGAATTTTTTATGCATTTCCTCACAGTCTTTCAGGGTCATTTTCCAATTTTAAGAAAATCTTAACATTTATGTTTCAAAGTAACGAGACAAATTTGATAGAATTGCAACGGGACTTATGATAGAATAAAGGCAGGTATTTTTCAGATATGGAAAGGAGACCCACCTTGAGAACTTCGGCAGAAATGTTTACCTTATTTCATAGCATGGCAGCTTCTGATGAAAGAATCCGGGTAATGACACTCGAAGGCAGCCGTGTTAATCCGGGTATAACGCCCGATGTGTGGCAGGATTACGATATTACATTTTTGGTAACAGAGGTAGAGAGCTTCCGGAAGTCAGATGATTGGCTTGCCGCGTTCGGTGACATCGTGCTTATGCAGCAGCCAGAGGCAATGGAATTATTTCCTCCCGACTTTCCTGCCGGATGGTTTTCCTATCTGATGCTGTTTTCGGACGGCGTAAAAATAGACCTTACGCTTGTTCCCGTTACGGATATCAGAAACTATCTTTCACAGGACCCGCTCATTCAGGTGCTGTTAGATAAAGACGGAATATGTCCGGAGCTGCCTCCGCCTTCCGACGAGCGTTTCTGGGTGCAGAGACCTGGTGCAGCATTCGTCCGTGATTGTGCAAACGAATTTTTATTTGTGTCTACCTATGTAGCTAAAGGGCTGCTCCGCGGGGAATTGCTGTTTGCCAACTGGCATTTTGAGCAGATTCTGCGGGTGGAGCTTCACCGGATGCTCGGCTATCTGGCAGGCGTTCGGAACCATTTCCCGCTGAATACAGGAAAACACGACAAATGGCTGCCACAGTTTCTGTCCGTTCAGGAACGTGCGGAATTATTTGAAACTTATCGTCTTGAAAGTATAGAATCCTG
Organism: uncultured Lachnospiraceae bacterium; assembly: GCA_910579465.1. Classification (GTDB taxonomy): domain Bacteria; phylum Bacillota; class Clostridia; order Lachnospirales; family Lachnospiraceae; genus SIG307. The sequence continues at coordinate 3,706 of CAJTUB010000005.1, forward strand.
TTGGAATGCTTTATCTGCGGCAATGCAGCTGTTTACAGACGCGATGCGGGAAGTATGCGATTCGCTCGCCTATGAAGTTCCCTTGGATACAGAAAAGGTGAAACGCTATATTGAAACCTTGCGGCATCTCATATGAAATGAAAATTAAAACAAAAGCAAAAGGACTGCTGCATCAAATGCGACAGTCCTTTTTCGCTGGGGTACAAGGATTCGAACCTTGAGATGACGGAGTCAGAGTCCGTTGCCTTACCGTTTGGCGATACCCCAGAATCCTATTGCATGGCACTCATTACAGCCACGAGTGATATTATAACCGATTCTCCAAAAAAATGCAAGTATTTTTTTTACTTTTTTGAAAAAAAGTTACTATTCACAGCCGTATAAGAATTGGCAGACAGATTTGTCAAGCCTGCTTGTAAGAAGATGCCTGCCAATTCTTATGCGGATGGAATCCGTCACTCCATCCACATAAGCAAAATGGAAAGCTGCGCAGCAGCGGCAGACAGCTTTACTGGCTGATTTTGAGCATGTGTGGAGGGGCTGTGAATAGTAACAAGACCTTACAACCGGTTTACGATTAGCACGGCGGCACCTAGTACCAGCAGTATGATTCCGGTCACACGGTTTAACGTAACCGGCTTTGCCTTGTTTGCAATTTTAGCGGCGATACGCGCCCAAAGGAGGGTAAAAACAACACAATAGGCAAGACACAAAAGATCCGGCGTCCCGCCGATGGCAAAGTGGCTGCATGCTCCGGTAAAGGCAGTAAAGGTCATAATAAACACACTGGTTCCCACCGCAGTTTTCAGCTCGTAGCCCAGAACGGTCGTCAGAATCAAAAGCATCATCATTCCGCCGCCTGCGCCGATAAAACCGCAGATAAATCCGATAAACATACCGCAGAGCACCGACTGCAGCAGGCGCCTTTTGGCAGATACCTCCGCCATCTTTTCCTTCGTGGTCACGACCGGCTTTACAATAAATTTAACGCCGAGCAGCATCGTCATTACTATTGAAAAGCTTCCCATTGCCGTATTCGGCACCAGACTTGCAATGTAACTGCCGACCAGGGTAAATGCAAGTACCGACACCATCATCGTAATACCGTTCCGGATATCCAGATTCTTATTCTTTCCATAGGTGTACGCACTGACAGCGCTTGCCAGGACGTCGCTGGCAAGCGCGATTCCTACCGCCTCGTACGCCTCCATCTTCAAAAAAGCTACCAGCACAGGCGTAATCACCGCCGCCGCACTCATACCGGCAAACCCTGTACCAAGTCCTGCACCGGCTCCCGCAAGCAGACAGACAAAAAGCTTAAAAAGCTCGTACATCGTAACTCCTCCTTGTGCGGCATGGCATCGCACCGCTGCCGCATTTTCTTTCTTCCATTATCTTACATTCATGCCCTTGTCCTGTCAATAAACTGCTTATTAAATCTCTATGAAAAAATGTCAAAAAACAACTCCTTTTTTCTTGCAAATTGCTTTCACCCGTGCTATACTAGAAGCAGGAGTTCATAAAAAACTCCTTGCGGCAGGAATACCGCATTGCGCGGAAACGGGGATGACACCCATAAGAAAAAACGGCATACCGCAAACTTCTGTAAAGGGGGACGACACCCATGACAAAAAACGTGACAGTAACAGATGAATATGGAACATATGTCGGCACTACTTACCCGAAACGGGCAAAGGGGCTGGTAAAGAATGGACGGGCGCTTTTCGTGGATGACTGTACCATTCGTTTGTCTGCAAAAGCAGAACCGTCCGAGCATAGATCGGAGGTAAAACAAATGAATTACATCTATTATAATTCACGGGAATGGTCTTTCGGACAGTCAGGACAGGCTGAACGCTGCTTCATTAATGATTTCGATAACAGTTTGGTAGAAGGCATGCTGCTTGGCGGCTGGAATGTCGGTTTTGCAAAAGCTGCTTCTAAACACTATCTGCTCACGCAGGATACGGAATACTGTTTTGTATTCTGGCTGAACGGCGGTGAAAATGACAAGGGAAGCGAAGTCTGCCAGCTGCAAATTATTTTTTCCCAAAATCAGAACGACTGCTACATTTATAAGCTCAACCGCAACTATATCCGCCCTCTGTTACATTCGCAGGGCTGGGAGCTGTATTCTATCCCGTTCCGAACCCCGGATATGTCGGCTCTTCTGGCTGACAGCATACCGAGAACAGCCGGCACTGTCGTTGCAGTAGATACACAGTTTGCTTTTGTGGCAGGCGCCGCACCGATGGCAGTAAAGCCTGCAAAGGAGCTGGACTTCTACAAGGACTGGAAGGACGAGCCGGATGAGTTTGCCGAATGGCGGCCGCAGCGTCACAACATCGTATTTGAAGACGGCTGGCCTTCCATCAATATGTACGGTGGCAATCAATACTCTACCGAAGCGCTCCGCAAGCGGAGGGATTCGTTTGAAGCCGCAACCAGAAAGGCTCACGGCTCCGGAAAAGCAGCTGCATCCCCGGAACAAGGCTTTCATTTTACGGGTCCTGCCCCGGACATGTGGGACGATGAACTATCGGAGCGCGTAGCGGAATGCGCCGACCGGATTTCAGATATCAGAGACCGTTATCAGGAAATCGAAGAGCGCTATGACGATGCGCAGTCGCGTTATGACGAACTACTGCAAAATTCTCATGTAACCGCAGAGCTAAAAGAAAGGGCAACAGACTTTCTGAAGAGCAGATTTTCCGCACTCACCGCAGAGCTTGCCGGGATTTCCGCACTACTGTCTACCGCTGACGAAGAAATAGAAAAGGCGCTCAACGGTTCTCGGAAGGAGCTTGGGCAGGGCAGACTGGATGCGCTGGAAAACCTTGCCGACTCGTTGGAAGGACGGTGTGACGCGATGGAGGACAGCAGCTTAGAAAGTCTCGAGGATTTTCTGGACGATCTTGAGAGTGAGTCCGAAGAAGACTAATTTCCATTTGTGGATTTTTAAATTTATTGTTTTATCATTGAAAGGAGGGAGCCACGCCCAAGGCTCCCTTCTCTTTTCTTCCCTTTAATCCATTCCTCTTTCTATCAGATACAGTCCTGTAATTTCCGACAACCCTGCCTGCTTTGCCGCCTTTTTATACTCCTCCCCCTCTGTGCTGCAAAGTGCCTCGTACAGCGGCGCCTTTGCATCGTTATCCATCTGCAGGCAGGTAACTGCACGGCGGATTGCCTCTTCTCTCTTTTCTGTCTTCTGCTCTTTGTATTTTACCGTAATTTCATAATTCACTCCCGGCAGCACCCCGTGCAGCGTCACACTCAGGCGACCGTTATCCTCTGTCTTTGCAGGATATTCCTTTCCATCTGCCCTTACGGATACCTCACCCTCCGGAATATTGCAGAACCTTATGCAATACCTTCTGACCGGAAGCTGTCCCTTTTCTCCGTGACAGCAAATCGTCAGCCTCTGCATCCCCTGCTCCGGCGCCTCGGAACAAAATACCGTATCTGCCTGTTTTCCCTCCGTATCCTCGTGGAGCGTATAGCTACCGTTTCCGCTGCAGGAAAATACCTTCAGACAGTCCGGATTCTCCGTGTCGTTGGTATACTCCCTGTCATCCAGCACAAAGAAGCCGCCTTCCTTTATCAGCACCGGTATAGAATCTAACGTCCGGACCAGCGTCCGCTCCCCTCCTCCGGAATACTCCTTGCCGGTAAAGAAATCCGTCCAGATTCCTTCCGGAAGCCATACCGGAATCCGCGCCATACCCTCTGCCTCGCTCTTTTCCGTGACAGGCGCGACAATCATCTGTCCTCCGAAAAGGTACTCATTTTTATAGCGGTATGCCTCTTCTCTGTCCGGATATGCATAATACATCGGCTCAATCAGCGCCAGACCCTTATCCCTCGTCTCATAAGATGCCGAATACAAAAACGGAATCATCCGGTGGCGCAGCCGAAGATATTCCTCCGCAATCAACCCCGTTCCGTTCTGGTACGCCCATGGCTCCTTGGTAAGTACAGACAGGTTCGTATTGTGAAGACGGTTAATCGGGCTGAATACACCAAACTGTACGAACCGCACATAAAGCTCGTCATCCTTATAGCCCTTCATGTGTCCTCCGATATCGTGGCTCCACCAGGTATAACCAATATTCGAAGCTGTCGCTGTAAAGTATGGCAGATACTTTATTGTATCCCATGTTACATAGGTATCTCCCGAAAAGCCGAGCGGATACCGGTGGGAACCCGTACCACAGTAACGCGATAAAATCAACGGAGCATGCTCCACACCGTTATCCAGATAATGATAATGGTTTAACGCCCACAAAGGGTCCAGTCCCTCCAGAGCAGACCGGCTTCCCTGCTGCCAGTCAATCCACCAGAAATCGACGCCGTCATGCTCATATGGCTTGTGTATCACCTTGAAATAGGCATTGATAAAACGCTCTTCTGCAATGTTAAACGGAATCTTTTCCTCTGCAGCCGGGTCGATTCCCATTGCTTCTGCCATTTCCCTGTAGCAGTCCTCAAAATAGCGTACCCCGTCGGCAGGATGCAGATTTAAAGTTACCCGGAGCTTTCTTTCATGGAGCTCTTTTAAAAACCTCCGGTAATCCGGGAACAACTCCGTGTTCCAGCTGTAACCCGTCCAGCCGTTGTTCCCGCCATGAACTTCGTCATTCTTCCCCTGCGCAGAAATCTGCTTTACCTCATCCAAGGTTTCCGACCAGTGCCAGTCCATATCTACCGTAGCTACCGTAAACGGAAGCCTGCGCTCTGCAAGGGAATCCATCGTATGCAGATACTCCTTTTCCGTATAGGCATGATAACGGCTCCACCAGTTTCCCAGCGCAAACCGCGGAATCAGCGGCGTTTTTCCGCAAATCCCATACAACGCCTGCACTGCGCCACGGTAATCCTGTCCATAGGCAAATACATAAACGTCACGCTCCGCATACTCCCTGACCGCCAGCGTGCCATCCTCCTCTAAAAGCAGGGACGCACTGTCGTCTACCAGCGCCACGCCGGTTTCAGAAACCACACCGGTTCCAAGCGTCAGCTGTCTTTCCCTGTCCTCCTTCGGATTGTAGGGAATCCAGCGCGTTCCGTCACAATTATCCAACGTCCGGCAGGTTCCCAAAAGATTCCCTTCATTGCTTAACGGAACCTTCTCCTTCCTGTCCGCAAAAAGCACATAGCTGTTTTCTATGCTTCTTGTCCAGACAAGCGTAACCCTTCCGGTGCTAATACGCAGTTCTCCGTTCTCCTCCTCCTGCCGGAACTCCACCGGCGGCAGATTCCGGTACCAAACCGACTGGGTCGCTTTATCACAGAAATGCCCGTCTTCCTGCTGTTCAATACGGAACAGACGGTCCGTAAGCACTGTAATCCGTACCCCCTCTGCTGCTACCATACTTTCCTTCCGCGCTGCCGGTTCTGTCTGCACAATCAAATGTCTGTCTAACATCCCTTTCCTCCTTTCAACAATCCCTTTCTCGTAAACAGTATACCATAATGCTGCCGCTGTTAAAAGCAGCAGCCTGCCTGGGCTTCCATAATTTTGAGTAACCTTAGAAAATCCTGGCATATGAGAACGCATGCTTTTCCATTTTAGCTTGCTCATAAGGTCCCGAAAATACGCAGTTTTACACAATGGTATGATTTTCCGGGTGCCGTCCGGATGCCTGTACCGGCTGTTTTCCCACCGGCAGACTCCGGTGCGGATATTTGCAAATATTTTTATGGAAATCGACTGCACTTGTTGACACCGCGGACAAAAACAAATATAATAGGAACTAGCTATAAATGTATAGTTACCAAACTAATTTTATCAAGAAAGGAAGTACAAAAATGAACAATATGCCAAAGGTTAAAATCGGTATTGTTGCTGTTAGCCGTGACTGCTTCCCGGAAAGCCTGTCCGTTAACAGAAGAAAAGCTCTCGTTGCTGCCTATGCTGCAAAGTACGGCATGGATGACATTTATGAATGTCCGGTCTGCATCGTTGAGAGTGAAATCCATATGTTACAGGCTGTGGAAGATTTAAAGAAGGCAGGCTGTAACGCACTTTGTGTATACTTAGGCAACTTTGGTCCGGAAATTGCCGAGACGCTTCTTGTAAAGCATTTTGACGGTCCGGCAATGCTCTGTGCAGCAGCTGAGGAGTCCCAGAACGACCTTATGGACGGCCGCGGCGACGCATACTGTGGTGTATTAAACGCAAGCTATAACTTAAAGCTCCGTAACTTAAAGGCATACATTCCGGAGTACCCGGTCGGTACTGCAGAAGAGTGTGCAGACATGATTAAGGAGTTCGTTCCGATTGCAAGAGCTATCGTTGCTCTCCACAACTTAAAGATTATTTCCTTCGGTCCGAGACCGTTGAACTTCCTTGCTTGTAACGCCCCGATTAAGCAGCTTTACAACCTCGGCGTAGAAATCGAGGAGAACTCCGAGCTTGACTTGTTCGAAGCCTTCAATAAGCATGAGGGAGACGAGAGAATCCCGGCTATCGTTGCAGAGATGGAAGCAGAGCTTGGCGCCGGCAACAAGAGACCGGAGGTTCTGGCTAAGCTTGCCCAGTATGAGCTCACCTTACTTGACTGGGTAGAGGCACATAAGGGCAGCCGCGAGTATGTCGCAATTGCAGGCAAGTGCTGGCCGGCATTCCAGACACAGTTCAAGTTCGTTCCGTGCTATGTCAACAGCCGTCTTACCGCGAAGGGGATTCCGGTATCCTGTGAAGTAGATATCTACGGCGCACTTTCCGAGTTCATCGGTACGGTTGTCAGCGAGGACATCGTTACCCTGCTCGATATCAACAACTCCGTTCCGGCAGACATGTATAAGGAAGCAATCGAGGGCAAGTTCCCTTACACCCACAAGGATACTTTCATGGGCTTCCACTGCGGCAACACCGCTTCGACGAAGCTTGCTTTCTGTGAGATGAAATACCAGAAGATTATGGCAAGAAACCTTCCGATTGAGTGTACCAACGGTACGTTAGAGGGTGATATCGCACCGGGCAAGATTACGTTCTTCCGTCTCCAGTCTACTGCAGATGCACAGATTCGTGCTTACATTGCAGAAGGTGAGGTTCTGGATGTACGCACCAAGTCCTTCGGTGCTATCGGCGTATTCGCAATTCCGGAAATGGGACGTTTCTATCGCCATGTACTGGTTGAAAGAAACTATCCGCATCACGGTGCAGTTGCATTTGGTCACTTCGGCAAGGCTCTGTTCGAGGTATTTAAGTATCTCGGCGTAGAAGAAGTCAAGTTCAACCAGCCGAAGGGCATGCTATATCCGACCGAGAATCCGTTTGCATAAAGCTTCACACGGAATCCAAAAAGGAACTAAAACAGCAGGGGCTGCGCATAAAGCGCAGCCCCTTTCCTACTTCATAGGACATACTTGTTCACCCGCCGAAAGAGCGCAGCCCTGCGAAGAAAAAACACTCCGCAGGGCTGTTCCCTACAGCCGGAACACATCCAGCTTTTCATTGATTTCATCTGCAATCACCTTTAACTCTGCGGACTGCTCGGAAATCGTCTGCACGACATCGTTTACCAGGGTCATGGACGCCAGCGTCTCCTGCGTACTTGCCGCATTCTCCTGGGAGATTGCAGTCAGGCTCTGCACGACATCAATCACATTGATACGCGCCTCGTCCATCTGCGCCGTCTGCTTCGTAACCTTATTCACCATAGCAAAGGAATCCTCAATTCCCTTAAGCATCTCCTCCAGCTTCACATCTGTTTCCTTCATATCCTTATCCTGCGTCTGCACGATTTCCTGTACATACTGCATCGTTTCTACCGCTTCCTTGGAATCGCGCAGCAACAGGTTTACGATTTCCGTAATCTGTCCGGCAGATGCATTGGACTGCTCCGCAAGCTTCTGTATCTGTGCTGCGACTACTGCAAAGCCACGTCCCTGCTCTCCTGCTCTCGCCGCCTCAATAGAAGCATTCAGTGCCAAAAGATTCGTCTCCTCGGCAATGGAGGTAATCAGATTGGTGGCTTCCTGTATCTTCTGCGCCGACTGGTTTGTCGTGTTCGTCTGCTCATAGATTCTGCCGATGGATTCCATCGTCTTCTGGTTTGTCATATTCAATACACGGAAAGTTTCCATAACCTCTTTTCCGGCATTCTGCATATTCACTGCATTTTTGTTCAGTGCTTCGGTATCCTGCATATTTCCGCCAATCATGTCGCCAATTGTCACGACATTCTCGGTTGCACGCTGCGTCTCCTCTGCCTGGTTCCCTGCACCCATTGCAATTTCTCCGACAGCTCTTTCTACCTGCGTAATACTCTCAACCGTCTTCTCCGTCTGGTCCTTTAACACATTCGCCGCGTCGTTCATCACAACACACTGGCCTTTAATATTAGTAACAATTCCCGAAAGCTCTTCCTTTAACTTCCTGATTGACCTGCCAATTGCGCCGATTTCATCATACCGCCTCGTAAGCTTGTCTGAAACCTCCACTCTGAGGTTCCCCTCCGCTAACTCTTCCAGCGCGGAAACACTGGCACGCAGCGCCTTTAACATACCGCTTACCACAAGGACTACCGTAACGCCTGCAATAACCGAAACAATCAGAATAATCGATAGGGTTGCAATCGTACTGCTCCTGACGTTCGTATCCATTCTTTCCTGACTGATTCCTGCAAACACCATACCTGCCGGTGCGCTCCCCGCACCTGCACTTGTATAAAGCGGCACATAGTATGCGAAAAACGGCGTGCCTGCCACATCCACATGGTCAGCAAAATAGGCTTCTCCTTTTTTCAGTACCTTCTCAACCACTTCACCGGCTGCCTTCGTTCCGAGAACGCGCTTCCCTGTATCGTCCTTTACCGACGTCATATAGCGGGTATCCCCGTAAAAAACCGTTACCTCAATCCCTGTCTCGGCACTGATTTTATCTGCAATCCCTTCATTTTGCGTAATATTAAAACTGCCCTTTACAAAATCCCCGTTTTCGTCCAGCCCGTAATCCCCCTCTACGGAATATGTAAGCATGTCCCGCACGGACAGTGCTGTCGCTCGCAATGCATTCTCCAGCTCATCGACAATAACATTTGAAATCTTCCAATGACTGAAATACATAATCACTGCCCCAAGAATCACAACCGGAACCAGTCCCATCCCGATTACCTTCCCTCGTATCTTAAACTTCATTATACCGCCTCCTATATCTTTTTCTGGTTCTGCAAAATAGATATCTACTTTAGTATTATATCACCCTTTTTTCCCTTTTTCCATATTTTTTTGGCGGCCTGCAAAATTTTTGTCTTGTCCGCCGGAACCAGAAACGTGAAGCAGCTTATTTCTCTGCGACATACAGGATTTGCTTTAAATCGGAAAGCAATTCTTTTGAGAAATCAGATACCTTCTGATAGAGCCGTTCCGCATTTGCATAGTCTCCGCAGTCCAGTGCATTCAGTACATCAGCGCCGTATTTATGGAACCTCTTATGCTTTTCGGCAAGCGCGTTCCATATAGGCAGGATTTCCGGAATGTCCGGAGTCAGCGAGTAATAAAAATGGCCAAAACCACACTTTGTAGAATCCAGCTGCAACGGCAGTATCGTCCGTTCCCTTACCATATTTCCCAGATTATTCAGCCATGACTGGTGCGCTGTGATTGCATTGCTCACATACTGGCCGAATTCGGATTTTTCTAAATGGAAGAACGCATCCTCTGTCATACCTCCCATTTGTTTCACGGTGTCATCCAGGGTCTTTTCGATATCAACTACCGGTTTAATTGCCTGCCGCAATTCGCTGCTGACCTGATTCATAAACTGATTGCTGTCCCTTAACTGGCTTTCCATTTCTGCCATAGAGCTGCTGAGCTCTTCACTTACGGCTGCAATAGAGCTCATGGATTCGTTAATCTTGGAAACATGCTGCTGGCTTTCATCATTCAGCTCCCATATGTTTTTTATCTTATCTGTCATGGTCTCCAGATAATGAATCGTGCTTGTTGCGCTTTGCGTGCTTTTCCCGGAGGCTTCCTTGATATCTCCCACGAAATCGCTCATATTCCCGGTAAGCTTCTGGGTTTCCTCGGCAAGACTGCGGATTTCACCTGCGACAACGGCAAAGCCTCTTCCGGCAGCACCTGCCCTTGAAGCCTCAATAGACGCGTTCAAGGCAAGAAGATTCGTCTGAAGGGAGATGTTTTCGATTCCCTTGATTACCTCACTCATCCGGTTGATAATGCCTGTCAGGGTCTCCATATCAGACTGCAGCTCCTTCGAAACGGCGATTGTCTGGTCAGAGAGATCTTTGATGGTAGTCAGCTCATTTTGCCCCGACTCAATCTTACGGTATACCTCATCGGTTTCTGAAGACACTTCGATAATTGTGTTTGTCAGTTCCTCATGCTGACTGTTCGACCTGGTCGAACCATAGGAAGCATCCAAAGAACTTCCAAAAATAGCTTCAGAGGCTTTTTCTATGTTACGGGAAATATCAGTGATTTTCTCGGTCTGATGCTGCATGGTAAGATCAAGAGAGCTGATTTGCATGACCGCCTTGATATTTTTATCAAACAGCTCTGCAAATTGCTTTCTGCCTTTACTCAGTCTCTGATAAATTCCGTTTAATTCAGGCTCTTTGGAATAATCCGCTGCCTTTAACTCTGAAACTGCTTTCATGAGCACATGCTTCTTCCGGTTGAATGCCATACATCTACCTCTCTTTTCTAGTAATTATCCTATAATTCTATAATAAGGGATTTTTTACTTTTTGCAAGTCTTTTTTGTTAAAAAAACATTGATAATTATGGTAATACTAACTTTCGCTGACATTTACAAAGACATGGCACTCCTAGCGATTTCCTAACCAAAAACTAACCAATACCTGCTATAATCTAATCCGGAGGTCTTGTATATGGATAAAAAAATATTGATTATTGAGGATGAGACGGCAATACAGAGGATATTAACAGAGCCGCTCATGTCTGAAGGATATAAGGTTACTGTCGCATCGGACGGTCTGGAGGGTATCAACACATTTCACAAACAGGCATTTGACCTTGTCTTGCTGGATATTATGCTGCCTAAAATTGACGGATACACCGTCTGCGAAATGCTCCGGCAGGAGTCGCAGGTTCCGATTATCCTCCTGACTGCGCTTGATTCAGAGGATGCCCAGGCAAAGGGCTTTGATAAGCTGGCAGATGATTATATTACTAAGCCGTTTTCTATCAGGCTCGTATTAAAACGGGTAGAGGCCCTTTTGCGGAGAACCTCTTCCGATATTCTGCCTGATACCATCCGCTATAAAGAGATTACCCTGTGTGAATCGGAACGGCAGGTAACTGTGTCCGGAAAAGAACTATCGCTGACCCACCTCGAATTTGAACTGCTTCTTTTATTTTTAAAAAACAAGGGACGCGTTTTTACAAGAGACGAGCTTTTGAATCTTGTCTGGGGCTATGATTTTGCAGGAGATGAAAAGGGTGTTAATTTTCATATTATGAATTTAAGAAAAAAGCTGAATTCAGACTATATCGAAACAGTCAGAGGGGTGGGATACAGAATTGCGAAGGAAAATTAGAAACAGCCTGAATCTAAAGGTGTTTTTGTGGGTGTTTACTGCCCTTACGGTTTGCAGTATGCTGATTTATTGCATTGTTATGGCTGTGCTGCCGAAGCAGTATCAGTTTACCGAAGACAAGCAGCTGGATGCAAACGCAGAGATTTTTGTTTCTGAGCTTCGGACCATGCGCTATGACGATGGTATCAAGGCGATTTATAACTTCTGCATCCGGAACAATTCGGCGGCTGTTCTTCTGGCGGGAAATGAAATGCTGCACTTTGGCGAAATAGCTTCCGACGAACAAACCCTTGCCACATCAAGCGTCGGCATCAATGTCCGCTTTTTAGACCGCGACGTCAACTATATGCTTGTGATTTCTTCCGTAATGCGTGCCGCTGACAGAATTTCAGGGCTGTTGCTCCGCCTTTTGCCGGTTATTTTTCTGATTATCATTGTTCTGTCGGTTTTAAGCGCATTGATTTGCAGCAAAATCATTGTTACACCGATTGCGCGGATTAGTCAGATATCCAAACGGATGGCGTCACTTGATATGACCTGGAGGTGTAACGTAAAGAGCAGTGATGAAATCGGCATATTAGCTTCTAACCTGAATACAATGGCCGTCAGGCTTCAAACTGCCATGCAGGAATCGGAGTCTGCAAACAAACAGCTTGCCGCCGACGTTGAAAAATTCCAGGCGTTGGAGGAACAGCGCAGGCATTTTTTTGCTGCGGTATCCCATGAGCTGAAGACCCCGCTCACGATACTGAAGGGACAGCTTGAAAATATGATTCTGGGGTACGGGGACTATCAGAACCACGAAACATATCTGCCGGAAGCATTAGAAACTGTGGAAACCATCGGGCAGCTTGTGCAGGAAATTATAAGCATTACAAAAATGGAAAGCATGGATTTGCAGAATACACTGCAGGAGGTGTCACTCTCCGAATCCGTCTGCCATACAATCGAAAGCATTTTACCGCTTGCCAGGGACAAGGAAATCCAGATACATCAGGAACTTGGGACAGACCTTACATTGTCCGTGCATCCGACTCTCTGGAGCAAAGCCCTATCAAACATTATCGGGAATGCCATCCGGCACTCCCCCTGCGGGGCGCACGTTCTTATTTCCCTGCAGGCATCAGAAACAGAATCTGTTTTCACGGTTGAAAATACGGGGGTATCGATTCCTGACGAGGAGCTGGAGCACCTGTTTATACCATTTTACCGGGCAGACAAGTCGCGGAGCAAGACAACCGGCGGCAGTGGTCTCGGCCTCTATATTGTCAAAACAATTCTTGACCTGCATGGTTTTCCCTATTCTATAAAAAACTCCCAAAACGGAATCGTTTTTTCCATCCATCTGAAGGGCAGCCGCATATAGCGCGGCAGCCCTCTTTTTCTAATCAATTCCTAATAAAAAGCGAATCGAAATCCAATAAAGAAGTTGTATATTAGAAGCCGGAAAGGAGCTGAGAAGATGAATTTTGTCAGACGCGCCGGTTTCTATATTTTGCGGAAAAAGGGAAAAACCATCTCCCTGTTTCTATTGGCTGCGGTTGTTTCCACCTTTTTAATTTCCTGCTTTTCCGTTTTAAATGCAGCAGGAATGCTGACGGCGGAAATCCGCAAGTCAATCGGTGCCGCATTTTATATCAGGGCAAACACCAGTGTCAATACAGATGAAAACGGCAGATTCTCTATGGAACAAAACAGCATTCGCATTACTGATGAGGATATTGCAAAAATAATGCAATGCGGCGACATCTCCTATTGCAATCCGATAAATTACGGATATGCAAAGGGGAAGGAACTTACCTTCGTCCCCGGAGAGCAGGACAATCCGGACAACAATATGGGACAGGTCACTGCATTACGTTACTCTGCCCTGCACACGGATTTTACGGACGGGACGATTTCCTTGTCCGCAGGCGGGCATATTACCGGGACGAGCAGGTCAGCAGTCATAATAAGCTCCGGGGTCGCCGCAGAAAACAACCTGTCGGTAGGCGATACGGTTACTTTCGTCTCCGCCGGATTGGGAATTGACGCCGGGAGCTATGTCGATTCATGGCAGGGAGACAGAGGGGAGGTCCGGGTAACGATTGCCGGAATCTACGATATCCTTAAGGAACACTCATCAGCAGCAGAAACGGCAACCGCAGGAAAACAGGAAAACCGTATTTATGCAAGCCATGATGTTCTGGACGCCTTGAAGGAAAGCGAGCCTTCTGTTTACACGGGCGAGGTTGACTTTTATGTAATTGACCCTGCCGGACTCAACAAAATACTTCCAAAGGTACATCAGATTACAAGTATTGACTGGAAAACCCATTTTATCCGTACCAATGATTTTCAATACTCAAAAATTTCGGACAGCATGTTGTCCTTCAGCAATCTGGTAAAGGTTCTGCTGATGTGTATAACCGCCGTAAGCACAGTAATCCTGACCCTGATACTGGCGCTCGGGATACGGGGCCGCATCCGGGAGACCGGTATTTTTCTGGCAGTCGGAATCTCCAAGAGAGAAATACTGCTGCAATTCCTGTTTGAGACCCTGACCATAACGATTGCCGCTTTTGTCTTTTCCTGCGCCATCTGCCCTGTTATCCAAGGGAATCTGGAGAATCACATTTTTGCAGATTTCCAGACGGAGCTTATAATCAGCGCAGCGCCGGAAAACGGAATGGGCGCTCCTTTGGAGCACAGCAGTTATTTTAACCTGGGAGCCGGGAAAAGCTTTATCATTTACGGCTGTCAGCTGATTACCGTTACTGCCTCGGTATTGCTTTCCGCAGTTCCGGTTCTTCGTCTGAAACCAAAAGAAATCTTTACAAAAATGAGCTAAGGAGGCAGACTATGAATTTTATACAACGGGCAGTTCTATATTGCTTTCGTCAGAAACGAAAGACCCTTATCCTGCTTTTGGTACTTACAGCTATCGGTACTCTTTTGCTCGATAGTCTGGCAATCCGGGATGCATCCGGGAACGCCGCTGCCGGAATGCGGACGGCAGTCGGGGGAAAATTAATTTTAGAGATTGATACAGAGGGCAATTACTCCCTTGTCGGCGAAGACAAATGGGGAGCAAACTATGTCTATAACGGCGACTATATTACCCTGCCAATCATTGACGCCATTTCTAAGGAGGAGGGCGTTTCCGGTTATAACGTCGAAGACAGCGCTGCTGCATATTATGCAGCGGTAAGCTTTCAGTATCTGCCGACAAACTACAATGTCAATCTGACGAAATACGGCGATTACGGGACCTTTACCGCCTGTCTGTCTTCCGAACGATGCTCTGCCTTTGAAAGCGGGAAATACACTCTGATTGACGGGCGGCATATTATGCCGGAGGACAGCCACGCTCTTCTGATTTCCAAGGAACTGGCAGATTATAATGGTCTTTCGGTCGGCGACACGGTCCAGCTATACGACTCCTACCTGGATTCGGAAGGCAGGAATCCTATTGTAGAGCTGAAAATTACAGGGATATTTAACGGGACAGAGGGAACCGCTACGGGCGGGGAAATCCTTGCCGACCAGCTGCAGGCAAATTGCGGCTTTCTTGCCTACAATACGTTGTTTGATGTATATGCTCCCGAATATAAAAACGGCACGGAATACTCGTCTGTTACAATTTACGTCAAAGACCCTGCTGAAATCCAAAACGTATATGACAAAATCAAGGCGCTTCCGGAAATTCAGGGAAAAACGCTGAAGCTTAGCATTTCCAATGACGACTACCAGGTAGTGGAGACGCCCCTGGAAGCATTAAAGGACTCCGTAACTACTACGCTTATCATTATCACGCTTACAAGCTTTGCCGTAGTAACGCTTCTCCTGACACTTTGGATCAGGGGACGGAAAAGGGAAATCGGGATTTTGCTTTCCATTGGAAAAGGCAAGGAAACGATTATTTTTCAATTTCTCACAGAGACATTTGTCGTATTGGTTGCGGCGCTTTCCCTTTCCATTCTGCTAAGCTATTTTACGGCTGCAAGGGTGAGTACCCTTCTATTGCCTGAAATCGAGGGAACGGCACTGACGGTACAAGTATCAGCGGACTACCTGCTTCCGTTGTGCTGTATCAGCTTTTTCCTCGTTGCACTCTCTGTTATTACGGCATCCTGGACGGTGTATCGTTTGAAGCCGAAAGATATTCTTACAAAAATGAGTTAGGAGGAAACTAAAATGTCAGTTTTGAAATGTTCCGGCATCCGGTATGCCTATGATAAAAAAACTACTATCCTGAAAGAGATGAACGCTGCCTTTGAAACAGGAAAAATGTATGCGATTCTCGGCCCCTCCGGCTGCGGAAAGACAACCCTGCTTTCACTTCTCGGCGGTCTGGATGAACCTGATGGCGGCGAGATTACGCTGGACGGCAAGAATATCAATAAAAATGGTCTTGCCCATCACCGCCGCTGCAATGTAGCTTTTATTTTTCAAAGCTATAACCTCATTGATTACCTGACCCCCGCCGAAAACGTCGCTTTGACTTCCACGCTTCCGCCTCTCCCGCTTCTGGAAAAGGTAGGACTGACGCAGGAGGAAGCCCGCCGCAATGTATTAAAGCTGTCCGGCGGACAACAGCAGCGTGTGGCAATTGCAAGGGCACTTGCCTCCGAAGCTCCTATCCTGCTTGCCGACGAACCGACCGGAAATCTCGACGAGGATACGGCGGCTGAAATTGCAGCTATTTTAAAGGAATGCGCCCACCAGATGAAGAAATGTGTTATTATTGTAACTCATTCTAATGAGCTTGCAAAGCAGGCTGATGTGGTTTTCCGGCTGAAGAAGGGAGAACTGCTGCAGGCATAGGCACAATAAGCCGGGCACATATTAAAAACCGCAGACAGCAGATTACACCTCTGCCGACTGCGGTTTTTTCTTTTTCCCCTTAACCCTATTTCGCCTTGTCTGCCGGAAATGCCGGGTTGATTGCATAAAAATTCTTTGCATCCAGATGGTCCTGTACAATACGGAGACTTTCACCAAATCTCTGGAAATGCACGATTTCACGCTCTCTCAGGTAACGGATCGGGTCACATACGTCATGGTCGTGTACCAGCCGCAGAATGTTATCGTAGGTGGAACGCGCCTTCTGCTCTGCCGCCATATCCTCGGTTAAATCCGTAATCGGGTCGCCTTTGGACTGGAAGAAGCAGGAGTTAAACGGAATCCCGCCTGCAGACTGCGGCCAGAGTCCGAGCGTATGGTCCACATAATACTTATCAAAGCCCGATGCCGCAATCTCTTCCGTCGTCAGGTCCCTGGTGAGCTGGTGGATGATGGCACTGACAATTTCCATGTGTGCCAGTTCTTCCGTACCGATATCCGTCAGTACGCCTGCCACATCACGGTACGGCATGGCATAGCGCTGGGACAGATACCGCATGGAAGCTGCCAGCTCGCCGTCCGGTCCGCCGAACTGGCTCATAATTACCATTGCAAGCTTCGGATTGGTCTGCTTAATATTTACCGGATACTGTAATCTTCTTTCATAGCTCCACATTACTTACACTCTCCTTCCCACGGCCAAGGATATTCTACCCATTTCCAGCTGTCGTTGCAGAAGCAGTCATAGGAGGAAACCGGTCCGTACAGCGCCGTATACTCTTTTACAATCTTTTCTCTGACCGCGCACATATTCTGATAATAGTGCAGCGCTTCCATGCAGTCCGGGTGTGTATCCAGAAACAGGCGCGCCTCGTCCATGGCAAAGCTTGCTTCGCTTATCTTCTGCAGTAAAGCATTTTTGTCTTTCCCTGCGCCCATATCAGTTACATCTCCTTCCGCAAAATTCTAAGTCTAACTCCTTGAAAATAGTTCCGGTGGAGAATCCTTCGCAGATTTCATAAAGATTTCCCCAGCTCTGCCACGGTACATATGCCATAGCCAGCGCCTTTCCCGGCATATCCTCTTTGCAGCAGTTTCCTTCCTTTTTCATTTCACGATACATCGACTCGGTCGTACAGCCGCAATCCGTTTCTCTTTTCATTTCCTTCTTCTCACAGCCGCAGTCCATTTCACGTCTTACTTCTCTTCTATCACAGCCGCAGTCCGCCTCGCGCCTTATTTCTCTTTTTTCACAGCCACAGTCTGCCTCACGCCTCGTTTCCCTTTTGTCACAGCCACAGTCCATTCCCTGTCTTCCATAGCTTCTATCCCGCATCCCCCTGCCGTAATTGTTTCCGCTACAGCCGCAGTCTGCTGCCTCTCCCGGAACCCTTCGGTTCCCGTAATTTCTGTAATTGTTCATAGTAGGGCTCTCCTTTCTTATTCCAAAGTCCATACTTTATGATATGACTTTTGCACTAAAACGTGAAAAAGGACTGCCGCCCGGTGAATCCTGCGCCGGGTGGCAGCCCTGATATCTGTCTTCAATTCTTACTCTGCTTTACTCTTCTTCAAAAGCCTCTGCAACATACTTCAAATATTTTGTAATCTCAATATGCTGCGGACAATGCCGTTCACATTGCTTACAGCCGATACAATCCGACGCCTTGCCATGCGCAGCCGCCAGATTCTCATAATACGTGCCCTGCACGGTAAACTCCTTCGGCGTCTCCTGCTTCTCTGCATTGTAGAGGGCAAAATAGTCCGGAATCGGTATGTTCTTCGGACAGCCGTCAACACAATAACGGCATGCCGTACAAGGAATCACCGTTTCCTTTTGTATAATGTCGCGTGCGTACATCACGATATCCAGCTCTTCCTTACTCAGTGGCTCAAAGTTCTCCATATAGCCGGTATTATCCAGAAGCTGTTCCATATTACTCATCCCACTGAGTACCATAAACACATTCTCATGCCCCGCGGCAAAGCGGATTGCCCAGGACGGGACAGAACGGTCCGGACGGTATTCCTTCATCCGCTTTTCTGCCGCAGGCGGCACGTTGGCAAGAGTCCCGCCCTTAACCGGCTCCATGACAATCACCTGCTTCCCGTGCTTTACGGCAGTCTCATAGCAGGCGCGCGACTGAATGTTTTTGTCCTCCCAGTCAAGGTAATTTATCTGCAGCTGGACAAACTCCACCTCCGGATGCTCTGTAAGGATTTTATCTAACAGCTCCGCATTGTCGTGATAGGAAAAGCCGAACGTCTTTACCTTTCCTTCCTTTTTCTTCTGCATAACAAAATCAAACGCATGGAGTCTCTGTGCAATCGCATAATTATCCACATTCAGACAATGCAGCAGATAATAGTCAAAGTATTCCACTCCGCATTTTGTAAGCTGCTCTGCAAAAATGCGCTCCAAATCCTCTTCCTTTTTCAAAAACATTGTCGGCAGCTTCGAGGCAACCGTAAAGCTGTCCCGCGGATGGCGTTCTACCAGAACCTCCCGCAGCACCTCCTCGCTTTTGAAGCTATGATACATGTACGCCGTATCAAAGTAAGTAAAGCCCCGTTCCAAAAAGGTGTCTACCATTTTGCAAAGCTGCTCTTTGTCAAAGCTCGTCTGGTCATTTTCCTTCAGAAGCGGCAGCCGCATAAACCCGAATCCTAATTTTTTCATCGCCATGACTCCTTTCGTAACCTGATACTTCTATCATAATATGCCACGCCCTTTTCTGCAAGCACTTTTTGCAATCCGGGGCATTTCAGACTACTCCGTTACTGCCTCCACGCCTTTTTATCCTAACGCAGTTTCCCGGTCACATCTAAATAAATCAGCGTTCTCTCCCCTCCGTTTTTCTCAGTGAATGTATCCGGAGTCACATATACCCGATATTCATAAACTTTTCCAGTAGCCTCCATAATGACAGAAAATTGCAGATGCTTTCCGTCCTCCGATAATTCCGGTGGCGCTTCCGTGTACAGACTTTGCCGCTCTCCTTCCTTTCCTGCTGTGAAGAACTCCCTTCCATATTGCGTTACAATTTCCACTCCGGAAAAAAGCCCATTTTCCTGATAAAACACCGCATACTGAATTAAACCCTCATCCCGGCCCGCTAAGATTCTGGAAAACTCTTTCTCCAGTCCGGCTTCCTTTCGTTCTTTTGCATATGACTCTGCCTTTTCCGTAAGATACTCACTCTCCGCCATAGGTCTCCAAAGCGCCTCGTATTCTTTAAAAGAAACAGCCTTTCCTTTCTTCTCCCGGATTTCCACCGGGAACACATTAAGCCCAAATTTTACATACTTTCCTGTTCTTTCTTCTGTTTCCGGATTTAAAAATTCCAACTCCAATGACTTACTAATCTTATAAATCCCCTGTTCGGAATATTCCCTGCTATATCCTTCCCAGTCAAGGGAGAAGGTGCAGCTCTCTCCTCTTTGCAAAGAGGTTCTTTTTTCTTCATCCCATGATGGCAAAAAACCTTCGGAATCATATGCTCTTATTGCAGAATCAAGTCCATGCCGGATTAAAATCTTATCCTCCTCCCCTACATAACGCACCGTGACATCCACACAGATAATATCCTCCTCCCTCAGCTCCTTGACATAATAAACAGACTTCGGAACCGAGAGCGTCACTTCAAAATCATCTTTTCTCATCGTAACGGAAAGTGGAAGCGGGTCTTCCTCTCCGTCTTCCGTACCGCAGGCGGCAACGCAAAATAAAAGCAGCACGAAAACTACCGCCCCGAAACGTCTTAAAAGACTTCCGGTAAAAATGCACAACTTCCTTTTTCTTGTCATAAGACTCCCTTCTGCGTGAAAACAGTAAACACTGTTCTGTTACTGCTTCCACGCCTTTTTTATCTTAACGCAGTTTCCCGGTCACCTCTATGTAATTTATTTTCCGCTCTTTTCCTATTACCCCGGTTTCATGTATGCTCACATACGCCCGGTATTCGCAGACTTCCCCGGTTTCCTCCAGCACTGTAAAAAAGCGCAGATGTCTTCCGTCCTCTGACAGCTCCAGCGGCTCCTCTAAAAGTAACTGCTGCGGCTTCCCGTCCTTTGCTACGGTAAAGAACTCCGCTCCGGCTTCGGTTACGATTTCTACACCGGAAAACAGCCCGTTTTCCTGGCAGAATACCGCATACTGCAGAACGTCCTCCTCTCTGCCCGCCAGTACCTTGAGAGCCTCTCGTTCCGGTTCGTTCTTCTTCCATTCCTCGGCATATATCACGGCTTCTTTTATAAGAGTTTCCTCCTCCGGCAAGGCTTCCCAAATTGCCTCGTATTTTTCAAAGGAAAGCGCCTTTCCTTTCTTCTTCCGCAGTTCCAACGGGAATATGTTCAGGGCAAACTCCACATCCTTTCCAATATCTTCCTCTGTTTCCGGGTCTATATAGCCTAGCTCTAATCTTGTCCCAATCTTATAGATTCCCTGTTCAGAATGTTCTCTGCTGTATGCTTCCCAATCAAAAGGGAAGGTGTAACTCTGCCCCTTTTGAATGGTCGATATCCCTCTCTCCTGCAATACCCGAAAATGAGTTTCCTCATCATAATTCTGGATACTACTGGAAAAAAGCGTAGTATTATGTGCAACTACAATTTCTTCCTCTTCTCCCAGATAACGCAACGTAACCTCAAAGCGAATGTTATCTTTCTCCTTCCGCAGCTCCTTGACATAGTAGACAGATTTCGGAAGCGAAAGCGTCACTTCAAAATCATCTTTTATCATTGTAACGGAAAGAGGAATCGGGTCTTCCTCCCCATCTTCCGTACCACAAGCGGCAAAAGAAAACAAAAGCAGAACAAAAGCCACTGGTCCAAGACACTTGAAAAGACCCTTGGTAAAAATATGCAAGTTCCTTTTTCTTATCATAGCACTCCCTTCTGCGTGGAAACAATAACTGCTACTCTGTTACTGTTTCCACGCCTTTTTATCCTAACGTAGCTTCCCAGTCACCTCTATATAGTTTATTTTCCGCTCTTTTCCTATTGCCCCGTTTTCATGTATGCTCACATAAGCCCGGTATTCACAAACCTCCCCTGTTTCCTCCATCACTGTAAAAAAACGCAGATGCCTTCCGTCCTCTGACAGCTCCGGCGGCTCGTCTAAAAGCAACTGCTGCGGCTTCCCGTCCTTTGCTACGGTAAAGAAATCCGCTCCGGCTTCGGTTACGATTTCTACACCGGAAAACAGCCCGTTTTCCTGACAGAACACCGCATACTGCAGAACGTCCTCCTCCCTGCCCGCCAGTACCCTGAGAGCCTCTCGTTCCGGTTCGTTCTTCTTCCATTCCTCGGCATATACCTCAGCTTTTTTCACAAGAGATTCCTCCTCCGGCAAGGCTTCCCAGATCGCCTCATATTTTTCAAAGGAAAGCGCCCTTCCTTTCTTTTTCCGCAATTCTACCGGAAACACATTCAGGGCAAATTCCACATATTCCCCGGTGTCTTCCTTTGTTTCCGGGTTCAAAAATTCTAATACTAATAATGTGCCTACCTTGTAAATCCCATGCTTAGAATGCTCCCTGCTGTACCCCTCCCACTCAAAAGGAAAAGTATAGCTTTGTCCCTTTTGAAAGGAAGTCGTTCCTCCCTCTGGCCATAATCCAAAGTGTGCCTCTACATCATAGTTCTGGATGGAGTTAGAGAGAAGCGTTTGATAATGGGAAACTAGGACTTTATCCTTCTCCCCTACATAACGCACCGTAATCTCTGAACGGATTATATCCTCTTTCCGCAGCTCCTTGACATAGTAAACAGACTTCGGAACCGAAAGCGTCACTTCAAAACCATCTTTTCTCATCATAACGGAAAGTGGAAGCGGGTCTTCCTCCCCGTCTTCCGTACCGCAAGCGGCAACGGAAAACAAAAGCAGAACAAAAACTACTGCCCCGAAATGTCTTAAAAGACTTCTGCTGAAAATATACAAGTCCCTTTTTCTTGTCATAAGACTCCCTTCTGCATAGAAACAGTATGCACTATTCTGTTACTGTTGTCACGCCTAATACTTTGACAATATTTCCATACTTAGCAAAATGAGGCTTCTGCTCAAAATTTCTTGAACTATGGATTCCAATTAACGTGCAAAGACTTTCACCATCATAGCTCCCTTCATATAGAAATATCGGTGCGCCGCTATCACCTTCCTGAGACTTATAGGTAGCTCTTGCATGGTCAATTGTTGTATATTCTCCAAAATCCAAAGACTCATTGAAACTACTATGATAGCTTTCTATCGTTCCTCTCTGAAGCCCGCTTTTCTGTCCATACATAGAAATCTGGGTCCCAGACGGATACTCGTACCCTGTCGCCCCAATACAGCGATGTCCCATAATATAATTGGTTAAGGTTCCTCCTTTCTTCGCCTGAATAAAGCCTGCATCGGCTGTTGTATTGTGATACCAGCCAGTATGGGTCACCTCCCCGATAACCTCACCATTATAAGTAAACTCCTCTCCAATTCGGTTAGCAGAGTGTCCTGCAGTAACATAACCCTCTACGCCGTTTCTTGTTGCACAGAATCCTAACGTACTTGGCAATCCATTGTCTCCGCTTACGATTCCTAAGCCGCCGCAGAGCCCTTCCTGCAGAACGGCACCATGCTCTGAATTCCGGAATACCATACAGCCGCTGTCAATGATGTCACGAACCAGCTGTTCCTTTTCATCGTTTAAATTCCGCACCCGGATGATAACCCGGTTCAGAGAAACATCATCGTACATTTCATCTACAAGGACACCCTGCTCTGCCAGATTTCGCAGTTCGCCGTTCAGCGTATCGATAACCTCCATTAATTCATTATACGAATAAAAGCAGGTCTTTGTTATAATGGAGTCGTCCTCTGTGTATTCTTGTATCATCCGGCGGTTTTTATCAACATTCTCCGTCAGAAGCACCACAAGCTCCCCGTTTTCGTTAATATAAGCGCCGCCATAGCTCTCCTCATACCTCCGCAGGCTGCCCCGCGCACCCGGATTTACCGTAAGCTTTTCTAACATCCGGTTGTATTTTTTTATGCTGGCAGACTGTGTCCGGTAAAATTGCTCCTCCTCATCCGTGACCACTAATTTTCTCAAATCAATTGTCTCCTGTGCCTGTGCGGCAGATGTCTTAGAGAGGAGTACCATACCCCCGATTACCAATACCGCTGCGATTATTTTACTTATTTTCTTCATAACTGTTCTCCTTATTTCTTCTGATTTGTAATAATCCTGACTGCCCTGCAGACGCTTTCGTGCCTGTTTCCTTTGTATATGGTATGATGTCCCGCTCCGGCACCTCCCTTCCTTTACAAGCAGGCAGACATCCTGCACAGATTGTTTTGCTTCATAGGAATATACCTCCTGTTGACAAGAGTACGCACGACCAGAGCAAGGGAAGATACTCTGACATATTGATGCTATATTTTCTATGAAGTAAAAAAACCGCAAGCCTTCGCCTACGGTTTCTGTTTCTATCTCACCTGTCCCCATACTCCCGTTTTCCCTATGCTCCTGACCTTATGCAATCTTTCCCTTTATCTTCCCGGCGGAGCACCCGCCTTATAGTTTCATTATACTGTCTTCTCTGCATTCTGTCAATTTTTTCCTTCTTGACTTTTCCGCATTTTTAGCGGCTTTGGAACTCCCGGCGACCCTGCTATCTCCCATAAAACAAAAAACCTGCCAGAAGACGAATTGATCTTTCACCTTCTGTCAGGCTCTTTTTCCGGAACCGCTGAAAAGCAGCCCTTGTATTCAGGCATGCTCCTGCTGCTTTTCCTGCTTCCTTCTTCTTGCCAGTATTCCGCCGATTCTTCCGGTTTCCTTTGCCGACAATGACCCCCAGCCGTTCTGCATTACGCGGTCAAACAGACCGAGCTCCTTTGCAATCTCATACTTTACCAGCTCCTCCGCAGAGAGTTCCTCCAACACGATTGGTTTCTTTTTTTTCATTCCGGCACCTACCTTTTTCCTTCCATAATAGAGTTCTCTTACAGTATTACCGGAGTGCGGAAATTTATTCCAATCTCTTTTTACGTTTGAAGCTGTTTAAAAACTCCCTCCATGCCGCGCGCACCGAATCGTCGGAAACAATTACATTCCATTCCGCCCCGATAAACATAATATACATGCAGGCATACAGCCAGATCATACAGAGTACAATTGCGGTAAGGCTCCCATACATTGCTGAAAAATTGGAAATACGGTCGATATAAAAGGAATACAGATAAGAAAATCCAAGCCAGCCGACTGCACTGAATACTGCACCCGGCAGTTCCCGCCGGAAGCGGGACTTCCGGTTCGGTATCCAGAGATACAGACCCAGGAAATACGCGGTCAGCGCCACAAACGCTACCGTTGTGCGTATGCTGATCAGCAGCAGCGCGGCATTCTCCAGAATAGGGACCTTGCTTTGGATGTACAGATAAATCTGGTTGCCGAAGCCCAGAAAAATCAGCGTAAGAATCAATACCACCGCAAAAATCAACGTATAAAAGGTGGAAAGAATACGGATGACAAAATAGTTTCTTGTTTCCGGGTTTCCATAGACGGAATTTAAGCCCTGCATGATAACAAGAAAGCTTTTCGATGCCGACCAGAGCGCTGCTACGACAGAAAAGGAAAGCAACGCCCCTGACGTCTTTAAGAAAACCTCCTGCAGCAATAACGCGATAAAATCATGGACTGCCGGCGGGAAAAAGGACTCTGACATTGATATCAGGTCCTCCGCGGTAATCGGCAGAAACTTCAGTAACGTAAGCAGGAACATTACAAAAGGGATAAAGGACAGAATCACAAAAAACGCCGCCTGTGCCGCAAATGCCGCCACAGTATCCTCCCGCAGCTTTTTTAAAAATGCCCTTATCATGTAATAAACCGCTTTTATCATATCCGCACCTCCTGCGCATGTTACTGCGCCGTAATTTAACCGTAAATAAAACCTATTGTCGTTCCCGGATAATACTCCTTCATAATCTCTTCACAGGTATAGCCGCAGCGCGCCATGGCGTCTGCACCGCACTGGCTCATCCCGACGCCGTGTCCATATCCGCCGCCTTGTACCAGATAGCCCGTTTTCCCCTGATAAGTCCCCTTCTGTAATGTAATAAATGCGCTCGGCAGAAGTGCCGCACCATTGACATTTCCCCCGTTCTGCCGGTAAATCAACGCATTGAGCGGTGCAAGCACCGTGCGTATATTATACTCGTTTTTTACCAGAATTACGCTTTTGCTCCCTGCCAGAAGCAGCTCTGTCGCAATGCCGCCGCTCCCCCGCTGATAGATGCGTATGCTCTGAATGTCGCCAAGCTCCGTGATTGGCTTGCTTACAAAGGTATTGCTCCCTTCCTCATAGGTCAGAATCTGCTCCGGCACCGCCTGATAACGCTGCTTCAACGCCGTCAGCGCCGTTTCCTTTAAATCCTCCAGACTGACAAAGGTCTGCCAGCGGTACCATTCGCTTTCCGAATCATATGTTTTTGTTTCCGTATCTGCCAGAAAACTGCTCAGATAGGTATCGTCCGCCTGTTCTCCCTCTACCCTTACTGCCATAGTTTCTTTCCCTTTTTCACTGACACTGTGCAGCTTTCCTGACAGGTAAGGCACTTCCTTTGCATTTTCCCAGACATCCGACACCGATGCGGTATGTCCGCAGGAGGTTGAAAAATAATAACACTGTGCAACCTCTCCATTATACATCAAAACCTGTCCATGGGTGTCCTTGACTGCCAGAATCGATGCTTCGCTTTCCGCAATGTTATTATACACCTGACAGGAAACGCTGTCATCCACATGCGCACCGTATTCCGCATAACGATTTGCTAAAAGCTCCCGGTAGGCATAGCTGCGCGCGCAGACTGCCTGTGCCTTTAGCGCTTCCATTTCAAAACGGGATGGCATTTCGCTCGGAAGCACCGCATACAAGTATTCCTCTATCGTCAGCTCATTGATGACTAACAGCCCTTCCTCCCGGCAGTCAACCTCAAAGCTGCCGCGGTAGGACGGTACTCCGTCTGCCCGTTTGATACTGCTAAGCGTCAGCTTTGCGTTTGCATTCTCCGTCACAATCTTTTTTCTGCCGGACTCCTCCAGAAAGGACTGTTTTGTAAAGGTACACACCTCCCCCGGCTGGAACTTCTTTTCCTCGTCGCCGCAGATTACCTTGTATGCCGAATCCGACGTAATCTGTACGGTCTCGTGGTAAAAGCCCCGGAAGCCCTCTGTACCGATTAAAACCCGTATTGTTTTAAGGTCCGGCTTTTCCTTTAACAGCGCGGCACAAACCTTCCCGTTTTCAAGAATAAACTCGTTTCCGACGGAGCCGATTAACAGCTTTTCTGAAGGCTCCTCGCTTAATCCGTCGTATAGCCGGTACAGCCGCCAGCTGTCCGCAAACTTCAGCTCCCCGTACCCCTCCAGCTCGATGCTGTTTTTATCTGCCCGCAGTACCTTGCCGGTAATTTTGTCCGGTTTCAGGACAAGTGAAATAATCTTCTCATCCTTTACAGTCAGGTCCGCCACACAGGATGACAGTGTTTCCTGAAGCCGTCCCTTTGTTGTCAGCTTCTGCTCCCTGCCCTCGAAGAAGAATGTAATGCTGTCCTCTTCGGAGGAAAGAATCCATGCATTTTTCAAGGTCTGCGGCTCCGTTATCTTTGGCGTCGGTGTAGGCGTAGGCTTTTCCTCTTTCTTAAAGTAACCTTCCTTTTTGAAGAAAAACAGCAGTACCGCAAAAAGAAGTACCGCCATCAGAAAAACGACTCGCTTTTTCATAATCCCCTCCGGACAATCTTTTTTACTAGCCTATGAAGCCCGGAAAAGAAATATGCTTATCGTATTCTAATCTTACTCCTCCTCTTCACCGGTCAGGGCCTTCCCTGCCCAGGCAAACAGCGCCTCTAAAAGAAGCTGCAGCAGCAGGTAGAAAATTACCGCACAGAACAGGGCAAAGAACGGATACTGCGTGCGGAGCCCGTTCTTTAACAGCACCTGCGCCAGATCGTTCACACCGACCAGGCCAACCAGGGAGGACATCTGCAATAAAATGCAAAGCAGGCGCTTTATCTCAAACAACGACTGCTCCGTCACAAACGGCAGCAATGCGGAAAAGAACTCCCGTCTGGCTCTCCGGTTGACCGCAGCGCTCCGGATTCCCGTTTCCCTTTTTACCGCGCGCGACAGGATATCCGTCAGATGCCCGCCGCCATAAATACCGAGCACCAGCACTGCAATGATAAGTCCGCCCCGGTGCATGCCGCCGAGAAAGGTATAGTACCACAAAAGCAATGCCAGATACACCGGCGTACCCTTGCACAAAAAGGTAATGCCGGTCCCGGCTGCCCGCAGGCCTTTATGTCCCGACGTCCGCAGGAAAGACAGCCCTGCCGCAAGCAGCGCCGCCACAAAAAGTGCCAGTACAAAAACAAGCAGTGTAAAAATGCACCCTTTTATAATTTTCAGATACGCTCCGTCCCCGATTAAATTATTGTATACTGCATCATAAACATTCCGTATGATACTCATGGCTCCTCCGTTCCCCGCTGCCCCGCGGTTCCTCTTTTTTCCAGCCTCCACCCTTCCTTTACGCCGGGATGCAAACGCTTTATTCCAAGGTCAGATACGCATATTCCTTCATCGTGTAATATCCCTTTGTCATAATGTACTCCCTTTCTCCCGGCGTCGTGTTCCGGCTCGTCCCGTACCCGAACAGCAGATCCACCTTGCCGCTTTGCAACGCGGTAAAGGAATCCTCTGCCGTAATTGGCACGGTAATAAAGCAGTACCCGGTCCGTTTCCCAAGCTCCGCCAGAAACGCCTCTGAGAAGCCGCATGGCGTTCCATCGTTATCATAGCGGTCTAACGGCGGAATCGTGCCGGTAACCCCTACATAGAGCTTCTTCCCGGAGCCTCCTCCCGTTCTGTATAGCTCTAACGGCTCGTCTGCCTCCACATACGCTACAATCAGCGCCTTCAGCATATTGTCTGCTTTCATTTCAGTAATTGCCGCATCCAGCTCCGCACACAGCTCTTCCTCGCCCTTGCGTAACGCCATGGCAAACTCTAACCGCCCGCCGCCCAGGACGCCGCCCGCGGTGTCCTCCGGTGCATCAAGGCGCTTCAGACCCTCTACCGTACGCAGCAGATACTCCGCCGTCACATCCGGGCAGCAGATTCCGTCAGCACGCCCGCTTTTCAGCTCGTAAAGCAGCCCCGGCATATCCTTTACCGCGTGATAGCCGGACAGCTTGATGCCGAGAATGGTTTCAAACAGAACCTTAGCGTTTTCCTCTGTCATACGCGCCGCGGCGACTCCCGCAAGCGTCTTCCCGGAAAGCTCCTCCGTGCCGGAAATCCCCTGTCCCTTTGCATCAGGCTTTGCAAACCCTGCAGCCGTAAGTAACAGCAAAAACACCGCGGCCGCGGCAACCGCCCAAAGACCGATTCTTCTTACTTTCATGCCAACCTCCGTTTACTCCACTGTAAGCCCGATGATTCTCTCATCCCTCGTGCCGACTACAATGGTATTTTCAAACACCGCCGGAGTTGCCTCAAGCGTTGTATTTAACTCTATCGAATCCA
Source organism: uncultured Lachnospiraceae bacterium (assembly GCA_910579465.1). Taxonomy (GTDB): domain Bacteria; phylum Bacillota; class Clostridia; order Lachnospirales; family Lachnospiraceae; genus SIG307. The sequence goes on from CAJTUB010000005.1 coordinate 32,636, forward strand.
GCAGATAGCCGTTTGCGGCGTTAAACAAAAGCACTGTCCCGTCAGAGCAGCACTGTATCAGATAGACCGCACCGGTCTTTGTATACATTGTCGCCGTGGAACTCCACGCATATGCAGAAAGCTCCTGCTGCCAGACCGTCTCCCCGGTCTTTGTATTCATCGAAATCAGATAGCCGGAGGAAAGCTTCGGACAACGGGAAACGGAATAAATAATCTGTCCCGCGATTTCACCCTGTCCCAGCACGCCGGTAGCAAGAATGCCACCCTCGACGCCGTCCACATTATGGCATTCAAACGTCTTTTTCCAGACAATGCCTCCGTTTGCCGCATTCAGCTTAAACACCGCAACCTCGCCCATGGAGTGCCCGTCTATCGTTGCTTCCGTCAGGGTCGTTGCCACATAAACAAAGCAGCCGTCCTCCTCTTCCGAGAAAATCGGGGAGGAATTGACATCGCCGTACACATCCTGCGCCCAGATCATCGACATGGTATTCAGGTCCAGACAATAAAACACGCCTCCGTTATCCCCGACATAAAGACAGCCTCCGTAAACCGCGGCAGAGTTTTCCATTCCCCATGTAAACGCGGACTCTGTCGACCTTGCCGCAGAATAGGTATAATCTACCTCGTGGTCCGGCGCAATCGAAAGCGCGCCGGTGCTGCTGTCGTAGCTTGTATTCAGCTTCATTGTATAAAGAACTCCGTTTTCGCCCGGATAGAACAGCGTGTCGGTTGCCGTATCAATCACTGGCGAGCTGTCATAGGCATGGAAGCCGCGCGGCGCCATGGCATCATTTGCCCCGAACTCATACAGCTTCGTCCCGTCAATCAGGCTGTAAATATACACCCTCGGACTTACGTTCTCTCCGTAAAGACCGGTCTGCGCATCGCCTGAGCCGAGCACCAGAAGAGGAATCCCCGACGGGTGGAGGGAAGCAGTTCCTTTAAACACCATCCCGATGTGAATTGCGTCCCGGCTCTCGCTCCCGTCCTCCAGATCCAGAAAGTGAATATAACCGTCCATGCCGGAATAAATGACCTCGACAAAATTCTCCTTCGCCTTTTTCTCCGGATAGAGATTCATCACCTGCTTCGTCTCCTCCGGCCAGGCTATCACAAGCGGCTGCCCGGTCCAGCCGTTTCCCGACCAGTAGCTTTTCCCGCTTGACTTTAAAAGCTTTCCGGTTTTGTAGGTCCAGTAATCTTTCGAAAACCGCTCCTTGCTGACCGAAGCTATGCCATAGGATGCCGCGCTCCGGTGGTAGTTGCCACGGAACGTAAACAGCCCCTTTACCGTTCCTTCCACCAGGTCCCCGTAAAAGGAAACCGGCTCCTCCCTTACAAAATCCGTTTTTCCTTCTGCAACTACGGTCTCCCCGTTCCGCTCATAACGGAGCTTCTCCGTAATCTGTAACGCCGCCGGAGCCGTCTGTTCCGTGCAATGCACCGTACCCGTCGCACCGGTCAATGCCTCCGGAAAATATTCCGTGGAGACCAGTCCCCTCGTATCGTGCTTCCTGTTATACAAATAGCGTATGCCGCCCGCTGCCGATATCTTTTTCAGCATCAGCAGCCCGCCGGCACAGACAAGCAGAAAAAGACCGCAAACCGCTGCGATAATCACCTTTGTCCTCTTCTTCATCCTGTCCCGCCTCCTTTTCTATTCCATCGTTTCTCCCAGCTCTTCCATTACCTGCTCTGCCACCGCTGCCAGAACCTCCCGGTTCCGCTTCCAGACGTCTGCAAACTCACTAACCGGAAGAGGTGCTGCCACAGTCCCTATCTCTATTGTAACCTCCGGGATTCCCATGATTCCCACTGCCCATTCACAATAGCCTGCTTCATCCTGCTTGTCCGACGCCGCATAGACAATACGGTAGCCGGTTACCTCCTGCACCGTCTCCACCAGGGCAAGGCAGCGTTCCCTTAGCTCCCCGCCCTGTCCGAAATCCCAGTAAAGCAACGAGCCTGTCGCATGATAGCTGACCGCCGCCCGGACCGGCTCCCGCTCCGTCAGCGCAATCAGAAGCTGCGTCTCCGGCTCGGAGGCAGGCGCCGTGCCCTTATAACGGTCTGCCGCAGGAACCGGCGGACCGCCGTACTCCTCCCAGCCGTACGCAAAGTTCCTGTTTAAATCTACCCCGTTTGCGTTCGCCTTATAACGCCGGTAAAAATATTCCCTTGTAGCTCCGCTGCCGTCGCGCTCATAAAAGCTTTCCACCAGGGCACGGAGCTCTTCGGAACGGATACTTTCTGTCCCAAGCTGGCTTACTGAAACGCCGTCCGGATTTGTCATCGGCACTACCACAAGAGAAACCTCCGAAAAAATCTCACGATAGGTCCTGTCGTGGAACGTCCCGGTATCATACTCCTTTGCATAGGTCTCTAACTGCTTCATCACAAGCTGCGTCGTCAGATACTCCCTGCCGTGGATTGCCGCCTGTACAAAAACGGCTGCCCCTGCATCCGGGCCCCCGAAATACACGGCGGGAATCCCCCTGCCGTCCGCGCTGTACCCCTCCCACGTTACGGAAATCAGCTCCGGATACGCATAGGAAAGCAGCTCCAGGTCTGTACACATCATCTCATAGGTATAAGGCTCCGCAGAGATATCCACAATCTCCTCCGGTATGACCGGCGCAGACGTCGGAGAAACAGAGACTTTCACAACGGGGGCAGGCGTTATCCTGTCTGGCAGAGGCGTCACGGTTTCCTCCGGTACTTCCGGCGGCGTCGCCGTCAGCTCCGCAGCCGACGTGATTCCGTCCCTGCCGGAGCCCTGTCCCGCACTCCGGCAGGCAGAAAGAGCAAGCGCTGCGAGCAGCAGAAACAGCATTCTGCCCGGCATATCCTTTCTTTCCTTCACGCAGGCGCCTCCTTTCCTTAAGCTTCCGCATGTTCCGGACACCCCCGGAAGAACTCCGGGCTGTGTGGCACCTTATTTTGCATTTCTCCGAAACCGTACGTTTTAGCGCACCGCAACTGCCTGCTGTAAATCCTGCACGGTTCCCACCTCGATAATCTGGATTCCTTCGTTCCGTTCTTCGACGGATGCCTTTTTCCTTCGCGGCACGATTGCGGTCTTATAGCCCATTTTTGCCGCCTCTGAAATCCGCGCCGCCATCATATTCACGGAACGGATTTCCCCGGTCAGTCCTACCTCGCCAAACGCAACCGTGCGTGCCGGAAGCGGGCGGTTGCGGTAGCTGGACAAAAGAGCGAGCACAATCGCTAAATCCAGGGACGGCTCCGTAATCTTCATGCCGCCTGCCACATTCACATAGGCATCGCATCCTGCCAGGGAAATCCCGAGGCGCTTTTCGAGTACCGCCATCAAAAGCGTCACCCGGTTATAGTCCGTCCCTGCCGCGGTTCTGCGCGGCATATTGAAATTGGTCGGGCAGACAAGCGCCTGTACCTCGACTAAAATCGGGCGCGTGCCCTCCATTGCCGCCGTAACGACTGAGCCCGGCTCGCCCTCTGGTCTTCCCTCCAGCATATATTCCGAAGGGTTTTTTACCTCCCGGAGACCGGCGCCTGCCATCTCAAACACGCCGATTTCATTCGTCGAACCGAACCGGTTCTTTACGGCGCGCAAAATGCGATAGGAATTGTGGCTTTCTCCCTCGAAATAAAGCACCGTATCCACCATATGCTCCAACATACGGGGACCTGCCACCATGCCCTCCTTTGTCACATGACCGATAATGAAAATCGTGATGCCAAGGCCCTTGGCAAGCCGTAACAGGGAAGCGGTTGCCTCCTTAATCTGTCCGGGACTGCCAGGGGCTGCCTCCGTCTCCTCCCGGTAAATGGTCTGGATGGAGTCGATAATCACTACCTCCGGCGCAGTCTGCCGTATGGTTTCCTCGACACGGTTTAAGCTTGTCTCCGCTAAAAGAAGCATGCTTCCGTCGGAAACCTTCAGACGGTCTGCCCGCATCCGTATCTGGCGTATGGACTCCTCACCGGAAACATACAGCACCTTCCGCTCCTTCTTCGTCAATACATAGCACATCTGAAGCAGCAAGGTCGACTTCCCGATACCCGGGTCGCCGCCGACCAGCACAAGCGAGCCGACTACAATCCCTCCGCCAAGTACCCGGTCAAGCTCTCCGATGCCGGTTGCCATCCGCTCCTCCGCTCCGGTATCCACCTCGGAAAGAAGCACCGGCTCGGCGCTCTGTAACGCAGAAGCACCGTAAGCAGGGCCTTTCGCTTTGCCTGCCTGCGGCGCTTCCACCAGTGAATTCCACGCCTTACAGCCCGGACACTGTCCGAGCCATTTCGGCGATTCGCTTCCGCATTCTTTACAAAAAAATACAACCTTTCCCTTTGCCATAACTTCCCCGCATCAATTACTGCTTTACCAGTCTTACTGCAGAACTCTTTCCGGACGTAAGCTGTATACTCAACACAAGCTTCCCGCCAAGATTGGTCTTCATCTTCCCGATATTCGTTCCGTCAATAAAAAGCTTGAACTCTTTTCCTGCTTCTAAATCCACTGTTACCTGCGTATCGGTCGTTCCTTCCGCAGAAAATGAAACTTCCTTGCTGTTTGCCGAAAAATCCGTTACTTTTGTGCCCGGTACGGACTCATATACGAACATACCGTTCCGTTCCAGTCTGGTAATGTCCTTGAAGGTCTTGACCTTATACAAGTCGCCGCCAAATTCAAAACCGTCCGCTTTTGCCTTCTCGTTAAGCGTGTAGTCCCCGAACGCCAGTTTCCCATTGTCCTGAACATAAATCAGCTCTGCCATTTTTCTTATCCTCCTGTAACAGTTTTCCTTTGTATCTCCAGTATAACATATCTGCCTTCGTTTTTCCACAAACTTTGGCAACTTCATAAAATGTTTACCACTTTTTAACTATTTGTGCTTTCTGAGCCGGCGTATTTTAAGCTCCGCAGTGTCCGGCGTATCCTTCCCCTGCACTACCATGAGTGCCGCCGTGTCCCCCTCTGCGATTTTTCCATTTAATACCTCTTCGGCTATCTTATCTTCAATTGAAACCTGTACGGCACGACGAATCGGCCTTGCACCGTACTTTTCATCCGAGCCTTTCTTTACAATATAGTCCGCTACCGCCGCATCCGGCTTCAGGGTAATATTTAACTGCTCCTTACAGCGCTTTACGACAAGGGCAATCTGGATTTCTGCAATCCGGGCAAGCGCCTCTGCCCCGAGCGGGCGAAATACAATGGTTTCGTCAATACGGTTGATAAACTCCGGCTTGAAGTTCTGCTTTACCTCTTCCATGACACGGGCACGCATCCGCTCATAATCCGCAGTTTCGTCTGCCTTGCTGATAAACCCGAGGTTCTTCGGCGACATGATTCCCTGTGCCCCGGTATTGGACGTCATAATGATAATGGTATTCTTAAAGCTTACGCGTCTACCCTGTGCGTCCGTAATGTGCCCGTCCTCAAGCACCTGCAGCAGAATATTAAATACGTCCGGATGCGCCTTTTCCAGCTCGTCAAACAGTACGACCGAATACGGGTTCCTGCGAATCCGTTCGCTGAGCTGTCCGCCCTCCTCATGCCCGACATAGCCGGGCGGCGAGCCGATCATTTTCGATACGCTGTGCTTTTCCATGTACTCGGACATATCCACGCGGATCATGGCGTCTTCCTTTCCGAACACCGCCTCGGCAAGCGCCTTGGAAAGCTCCGTTTTCCCAACGCCGGTCGGTCCTAAAAACAGAAAGGAGCCAATCGGACGGTCCGGATTCTGCAAACCGACACGCGCCCGGCGAATCGCACGGGAAACTGCCATGACCGCATCCTCCTGCCCGATTACACGCTTTCTTAAAACGTCCGGCAGCTTTAAAAGACGCTCGCTTTCCTCTTCACAAAGCTTTTGCAGCGGTATCTTGGTCCATGCTGAAATAACATCTGCAATCGTATCCTCCCGCAGCTCCGGAAGCTCCTCTTCTGCATCCTTTTGCGCATTCATTCTGCTTCTCAGGCGCTTCTGCTTTGCGGCAAGCGCAATCGCGCCCTCGGAATCCCCCGCAAGAAGCAGTGCTTCCTTTTCCTGCTCCAGCTGCTCGAGCTGCTTTTTCTTATCGCCGTACGCCTGCTTTTTCGTCAGTTCGGAAAGCCGCAGCATAGAGGCGGCCTCATCCAGAACATCAATCGCCTTGTCCGGCAGGAAACGGTCGTTGATATAGCGCTCTGAAAGCCTTACTGCCTCCTTGAGCGCCGCGTCGCTGATTCTAATTCCGTGGTGCCGCTCATAGGTCTCCCGCAGTCCGAACAGAATCTTTTCCGCTTCCTCTGTTGAAGGTTCTTCTATCACAACCGGCTGGAACCTTCGCTCCAGCGCAGCATCCTTTTCAATGTACTTGCGGTACTCCTCTCTCGTGGTGGCGCCGATTACCTGGAACTCGCCCCTTGCAAGCGCAGGCTTCATAATATTGGAGGCATCCAGCGCTCCCTCTGCGCCGCCGGCGCCGATAATCGTATGCAGCTCGTCAATAAAAATCAGGACATTTCCGTCCTGTACTGCCTCCTCCATCACGCGCTTAATCCGTTCCTCAAACTCGCCGCGGTACTTTGAGCCTGCCACCATACCGGACAGGTCAAGCGAAAGCACACGTTTCTTTTTCATGCAGTCCGGGACATCCCCTGCCGCAATCCTTCCTGCCAGTCCTTCCACAACGGCAGTCTTTCCGACGCCCGGCTCTCCGACCAGACACGGGTTGTTTTTCGTCCTGCGGCTTAAAATGCGGATTACCCTGCCGATTTCCTCTTCCCTTCCGATGACCGGGTCCAGCTTTCCCTTCCTTGCAATCTCGGTCAGGTCCTTACTGTACTTTTCGAGCAGCTTTCCGCCCTCCGGCTGGCGCATACGGCTTCTGCTCATCGCATAGTCCGCTTTTGCACGGTTTGCGTCGATTCCCATTGCCATTAACGTATCAAAATAAATCTTCTGCCCCGAAATACCAAGTGTATTCAGAAGACGCACCGCAATGCAGTTCGGCTCCTGCAAAAGCGCCAGCAGAAGATGCTCCGTTCCTATTTTTTCGCTCTGATAATGCTCCGCCTCCTGCTCCGCCTGCTCCAATACCCTTGAAAGACGTGGTGTGCCCTGTACCGGCTTTTTACGGCTTCCCCCCTGCGGAGTAATCAGCTGCTCAATCAGCTCATGCAGCTTTTCCGCCCTGACGCCATTGTCCTGTAACACCTCTTTTGCAATGCACTCCTGCTCTAACAGCGCAACCAGAAGATGCTCACTGCCGATATACCCGTGCGACAGATACTCTGCTGCCTGCTTTGCATACTGCATCACCTGCTTCGCTTGTTCTGTATACAACTTTCCCATAGAGTTCCCTTTCTGTAATAACGAATTTAAAAGTGTCCTATTCTACGTTAAACTCGCGCAGGACCTCATCTGCCGCCGCATGTATCTCCTCGTCGGAAAGCCCCCGGCACAATGCCTTTGCCAGAGAAATCCGCATTTCATTTTTCAGTGCCTCGACAGCACGCAGCTTGTCGCTGTCAATGTCGATTACTGCCCCGTGCCTGCGGTCAAGCCGCACATAACCCTCTTGCCGCAGAACGGCATACGCCTTATTTACGGTGTGCATATTGATTCCGATATCCTCTGCCAGCTCCCGCACGGAAGGCAGCGCGTCCCCCTGTCTTAAATCCGCATTGGCAATTCCGTAAATGATTTGATTATAAAGCTGTATATACAGCGCTTCCTCACTGCCAAAATCAATTTGAATCAGCATCTGACCGCCCCCATTCCTTTCGTGTCTGTCCCGCCTGTACCTTTCAGCCGTCCAGGTCATTGTCCTCCGGCCTGTCCTTCCGGTACATCCGCACTACAATCAGTAACAGCAGTACACTTAATGCAATAAACATGGCAAGCAGAAGCAGCAGAAACGCCTGGTGCCCCTTGTACTCATCAATCGCCTCGTAGAGAGCACTGTTATCCTCCTCCAACACCTGCCTGATTTCAATCCGCTCCTCATCATACCGCTGCAATGTCTGTTCCTCTCTGTCATAACGGTAATAGCCGCTGTTTCCGAGACTGTCCTGCAAAACCAGTATAAAAAAGTCGCTGTCCGGCGCATCCCGCTTTACATATGCCTTAACCCGGATTCCGTCCAGATACAGCACCGTTTCTTCATAACCGGTCGGTGCAATATACTCATGCTGTTCTCCGGAAACAATATATTCTCCGCCGAAGGAAAGCACGACTCTTCCGTTCTGCTCCGCCGCATGCAGCCCTGCCTCATAGCCCTCCGGCTGCGGCTGCTCCGGCTCCTTGGTCGGTACTGCTTCCTCCTCCTGTCTGGTCACATACAGATAATATCGCTTTTCCGTACCGTCCTCTGCTGTCACCGTCACGACAACGACATTCCTGCCCACCTTCAGCCCGGTACTTCCGTTTACGCTTACGACTGCCTTCTCATCCTCGGTCAGCGCGCTCACGATAATCATTTCCGTGGAATAGGGCACAAAGACCTCATACTCGCGGATGGTAGTCGCAAATGCCGGTGAAAGCTTTCCGGGACTTACCTTTAATGCTGAAAGACTGGCATTACTTGATGCGTCCTTGGATGGGGTTATTGTAAGCTTCAGCACATTGCTCGAAACCGACATTACCTCCGGTGCACCGTACGTATATACCAGCGGCATATCGTACATGGATACCTCCGCGTTGCCACGGGAAACCGCCGCAAAGCGGATGACATACTTCCTGCTCTCCTTGCTTGCGGAAGCACCGATATCCATAATCTTCAAAATCCCGTCCCCTCCCGTAATACAGGAAGGCGCCGTGACAAACTCCATAACATCCGCATCATACAGAAGATAAGCCTCAAAATCCCCGATGGTTGCTGCCTGTGCCGTTTCACCCTCCGCGGGCTGTGCCGTAATCAGCAGGGTAACTTCAAACTCCTCCCCGGCCCGCACGGTTTCTGATTCTGTCTTTAAGTCAATTGTTGCTACCGCTGCCTGTGCCGTTTCTTCTGCCCCGAACCAGAGCAGCGCGGCAAGTATAATAAAAAACAGCCCTCGCTTCATCGCAATTCTCCTCTGCTATTCTCTTGCCACATACAGCTTATACTCTCTCATTGACCCGTTCTCCGCAAAAACGCATACGGACAATTCATTGACTCCGGAAGCAAGCGGGAAATAGCCCGTTCCGTTTACGACTGCCTTCCGGCTTACCGGCAGCGCTTCAATGGAAATCACCTCGGTGCTTTTGTCCACAACCAAAGAATATTCATATACCGATGCCCCGTCAAAGCTTGGTGTCAGCTGGTACTTTGTGCCATCCACCTTTTGCACGGAAAGCTCTGCCAGGTAATTGTTCGGATTATACTGCGCAGCCGGCGTCGGAGCTGCGCTCGACGGCATGCCCAGATACACCGGTATCGAGAACACAATCGGGCTGTCCACCGCACCTGTATATGCCTGTGCAGTCTTCTTGCCTTCGGAAGACGGCGCTACTACATTTGCCATATACTGGTGGCTGTATGTATAGTAGGAGGTCATGTTAAACTTCTGCAGGTAAATGGTGTTCTGTCCCCGGTTAATATAAGAGCTGCCGATAATGTAAGCTCCGCCGACAATCGCGCTGTAGCGGTTATCCCAAGGAATCATGGAAGCACTATTCAAGGCATGGTCCGTACTGCTCCCGTACTTTGCATACTTCAGGCCGTTCGCGATTGCGCCGCCTGCCTGTGTACTATGGTATGCCCCGATGTTATAAAAATTATACAAGCCCTCAAAGCCGCTTACGGTTCCTGTCACGCTGTTGCTGACCGTGGACATTCCGGTGATTACCTCCTGCTTTACGCGGGTTGCCAGATGATACGGGCTGACACCCGAATACTCTGCCGCCTTAAGGAAGGTTTCCCCGTAACGGATGGTATGAATCTCACCGTACTCGTTCTTATAAACATAAGAGGTCTGATAAAACGGCGTATATTTTAAAATGTTCTCGACACCCTCCAGGTTCTGGTAGGACGGCTCATAGGTCAGTACCTCAAACTGGAATACCGACTTATCGTCCAGGAAGTTTCTCGGGTCCATGTAATACTCTAACGCCGCCTTGGACGCGGTTACCCAGGTGGAGCCGTCATAGACGATAAAGCTGTCCGTCTTCCAGTTATAAGCTCCCTCCTCCAGAGACTTCCATTCAATACCGGAACTGTTCGGAATCAGATTCTTGCCCGGAATATTTTCCTGTGCAACAGCCTCATCCCAGTTCAACCCGGTATGGTGCGCCTTGAAAATCCAGTTCGGATGCTGGTTATGCAATATCCGCAGATATGGCTTATAGGACTCCGGGAAGCCCTGCTGCACTAACGTCAGTTCAAAGTCCGAGCTGACCCCCGGCGTCGGGGTCGGCTCCCAGGTTCCCCACGGATATGTGGTGCCCGGCGTCGGGGTCGGCGTTGGCGCCTCACACTCCGTAATACGTTCCTCTAAAACATAACCATAATACTCGTTATTATAAAAGGTTACACCAACATGACGGTAAAGATTCCCGTCCTTATCCACATAAAGCCCGTACAGCTTTAAATAAGTATCCGAAGTAATCGTCACGGCCCGGTTCGTACTTCCCGTTATCTTGACGCTGCCTGCTCCGCTTTTTGGCAATAGCTTCAGTACCATGGAAGATGCGTTCGGGTGTGTTGCCTTTCCCCAGCCCTCCTGCTTGCCTGCCGTATTTTCCTTTGCTTCTGCCGCAGGCGTTGCTGCCGGACCTGGCGTCGGACTCAGCGTCGGCGTCGGACTCGGCTCAGGGGTCGGACCCGGCGTTGGTGTCAGTACAGAGGTCGGCGTTGGTGCCGGCGTCAGACCCGTGGTCGGTGTCGGACTTGGCGTCGGTGCAGCTGTCTTCACAAAACGTACCGCATCTGCCTGCACATAACCGGAAAACTTTTCTCCTCTTGCTTCACAGGAAATTGCAAACCACTTCTTTCCGTCCGCTGTCTGCTCCTGTGTTAAGGAAACTGCGGTATCCGCCGGAAGCACTGCAACAGCCCCCGCTTTATCCTTTACATATGCCGCACTGTTCGAGGCACCGGAACGGAGACGCACCTGCTTTGTCAGCACGGCGTCCGGATAAACAGCATAGTCCAGAGAAATATAATCGCTTAATACATAGCCGGTAAGGCCGTTTACCTCCACCTGGTACCAGTTATCCGCTCCCTTCCATTCCTCTCCGGTCACGGTCACGGCATCCCCCTGGCCTAACAGGGTAAGCACCTCATGCTCTGTTCCCGGACCCTTCCGGAGATTCAGCTGTGTGGCAGAAACCTTTGCCGGAAGCCGGTAGCCCTTCCCCTCCGGCGTACCTGTCGGACGTGGAGTCGGACTCGGACTCGGGGTCGGCGTCTTCACCGGCTCTGCGGTCGGTTCCGGAGAAGAAAGCTGCAGATATTCCCCAAAGACATATCCTGTCTTTTTGATGCCTGCCAACTCAAACTCAATACAATACCACTTGTCGGCTCCCACATAACAGCTGCCGGTTGCCGTAACCTTTGCCGTATTAATCAAAACTGCAAGAATCTCCTGATCCGTACCTGCCTGTGCGCGGACGTTGAGCCTGGTCGCAATTACCGTCGCCGGAATCCGGTAGTCCGAAAGAACTCCGCTTGGCTTCGGTGTTGCGGTCGGCTTCGGCGTCGCCGTCGGCTTTGGTGTTGCGGTCGGCTTCGGCGTTGCCGTCGGAACTGCCCTGCTTAAAGCAATATACGGACCATATACATAGCCTACCTTTTTTGTCCCGTTATCATTAAAAGAAATACGATACCATACTTCACTGCCCGCATAAGAAACGCCGGTCGCCGTAACAGAAGCGCCATAGGTAAGGGAGGTAAGAATCGAATTACCGGTCCCTGCCCCGCTTCTTACATTTAATACACTTGCAATTACTGTTGCCGGTACAGAAAACTCTGCTGCATAATGATTCTCTCCCGGCACCGGGGTCGGACCCGGCTTCGGTGTTGCAGACGGCTTCGGTGTCGCGGACGGCTTTGGCGTTGCTGTCGGAATCGTGCCGTTTAATGTCACATATGGTGCATAGGCATAGCCTGTCTTTACCGTTCCGCCCGACTGGTAACTCACTCTGTACCACTTCTCCGAATCGGCATAGGTCTGACCGGTTACCGTAACGGAAGCTCCGCTTTTCAGCGTATCAAGAATAAGACCGGACATCCCGGCACTCTGCCTGATATTCAGTTCGCTTACCCAGATTCTTGCCGGAACCGAAAATTCTGAAGCCAGTGTCCCGCCGGAAGGCTGCGGGGTCGGCGTCGGCGTCTTCGCCGGTCCTGCCTCTACGGTAATATACTTCCCGCTGACGTATCCTTCTACCTTCCTGCCCGCAAAGGTCGCCGTGACGCGGTACCAGCCGTCCTTCTCCCCCAGGATTTCTACCTCTGTATTCCTGATCAGATAGACCTCCTGCCCATCCACGGTCATCTTACTGTATGTAGTACCGGGACCGCTCCGCACATAAAGGCTGGTTGCTGTTACCGTTCCTTTTTGTGCAGCATACGATACCACCGGCCGTAATACGGCGGCTTTCCCTATCAGAAGACTCATACATAATAACAGAACTATCCCTATGTGTCTCCTGCTAAATCGCCTTTGTACCTTCATCACATTCGCTCCTTTATACCGTACCTTATCTCTTCTTGTCCTCTATATTTACTTTCATCCACATTTTGTAGTAGACCTCTTCCAGTATACCATACTAAGTATAAAATTACTATATGTCAGATTCATGGCAGCTTCCGCTTCTTTCCCACCAGCACATTTGCTGCAATTCCAAGTCCTATCATCCCCCAGAACACCGGAGCAGTTACTACCATCGAATCATTGGAAATCCCTGAAATCATATAGCCGATGCTTCCGATAAAGGCAGCAACGCCAAAGCCCTCTTCTTTCGTCTCCAGTCTCCGGAAACAATACAGACGGAGAGACCAGACCGCATACCAGACATAAAAAACCAGCAGACACACCAGGGAGAGTACCCCTGTCTGGACGCCCACCTGCAGATACATGCTGTGCGGCTTCGTCATAATCTGATTTTCAAACCCATTTCTCCTCATTTGCAGATAATCCTCCTGCGGAAACTCTAACAGGAATGTATCCGGACCAGAGCCGAGGAACAAGTGCTCCGAAAGTAACGGCAGCGTACGGCTCCAGATATAGCCACGGTGGGAAAAGAAGCTCTGGCGGTTCTCAAACAAAAGAGACTCTGCCATCACCATATCCGATTCTTTCCCGAAATTAGTGATATACTGGTACTTTCCCTTACCTTCGTTATAAACAAACCTCCATTCCCCGGCGGCATAAATAGAAAAGCCAAGACGCTCCCCGAAAAACACAGGAGCAATCCTTACCCCCTCCAAAGCCGGATGCTTGAAGAAAAACAGCTCCTCTCCCTCCTGCTTTTCCAGTGCAAACTGCTCTCCGGTTTCCCCGATTGCATAAAACCCGTAGATTTCTCCTTCCGTGTAAAGCGAAACCTGCACCCGTATCTCATTAAACGTAAGCACGACCCCGTCTGCCGCAGTATACAGCTCTGTCAGACCCGTTTTTTTCACTACAGTTCCGTCTGTGGCAGTATACTCTGTCACATTCACGCTGTCAGCCGCAAATGCATTTTTTAAACGGTCGAAAATCTCATTATCATTATAAGCATTGACAAGTAAAATAAGTGCCACCGCAAAATTGACCGCAGGAATTGTAAGATACCACCGCTTCAAAAAACCGCGGCTGCAAAACACCAGCGAAATGCAAAGAGTTACTACTGCCGCAATCAGCCCTGCCCTTGACCGGCTGGAAAGAAGCGCCACGGTTAAAAGGACACAGGCTGCCATGTACCAGATGCGCCGCCACCTGTTCTTCTCAAAAAGCAAAAGCATGACAAGAAACGGAAGCACAAACGCCCCGAATACACCCAGATAGTTCGGATTGTAAAGCGTCGCATACGCCTGCTTGTCCCCGAATATAATTGTGAGCTTCCCGCCGATTGCCTGCAAAAACTCCTCTGTTGTTATCAGCTTCTGGACGAACTTTGTCGCCATAAAATCAAACCCGAGTCCCTGCAGGGCTCCAATCAGACCTATTACCATCGCGCCAAAGCAGATTGCATCCACGACTACCTGAAGCTCCATCTCGCTCTGCGCATACAGGAAAATGTAATACACTGCCAGAACATAAGAGAGCAGTACCCAGACCGTCTCAAACTGTTCATAACTTCCGTTAAAAGAAAATGCGCGGTTTACAGAAAAACATGCGGACAAAAATACCAGCACCCCATATGCGCCCAACGGAAGAAACAGCTTCAGGAAAGGCATCTTTCCCTTCTCCTTCCAGACCCGGAGCAGTACGCCGCCTGCCAGCACAAACAAAAGCACCGTTAATACCGCTGCCTTCGGCGCCAGAAAAAACTCATACATTTCTGCCGTATTTTCAAACCAAGGATACTGCTCCAGCCCTGTCCGGTATTTGTACTGCCTTACTACCAGCGGCACCAGTCCCACCATAAGCAGCACCGGAAGCATCCGCAGGAATGCTCCCTTATATCCCTCGCGCACAGTCCCCTGCCGCTTTTTATTATAATAATTTTTACTCATCTTCATCGTTCCTTTATTTTTGTTAGGACATACGCCTTATTTACCATTATACACACTTTCGGGATTTCTTCAAGCCCTGCGTGATTTGAGTTTCCGCATTTTTTTGGCAGCCATGGAAATTTTCCGGACACCCTGCTGCCAGACAATCAAAATGCGTGCTTCCTGCCATACAGCCGAATGAAAATTTCTTCCCATGCACAGACTGGATATACAACCCCAAATTATGCTATCCTATTAACAATTTCGAAAGAAAGCTATTTTCTAATGATAATGTAAGGAGGCTTTACCATGGCACTAATTTTATGTCCGGAATGCAGCCGCACGATTTCCGATAAGGCTCTTGCCTGTCCTGGCTGCGGCTATCCGATATCCTTTCCTACAGAACCTATGAAAAAACAGGAAACAAGAAAAACCGCTCCTGTAAAACAAAAACGCAGAAAACTGCCGAACGGCTATGGCAGCATAAAAAAGCTAAGCGGGAACCGCAGCCGCCCCTATGCCGCCTATCCTCCGGCTGCCGCCATCTCCGGAGACGGGACGCGCTCCACGCTTCCGGCCATCGGCTATTACAGCGACTGGCACTCTGCCTATGAGGCATTAAGCGGATACCACCGCTCCCCATACAATGTGAAGGCAAGGAACAGCACCTTCCGCGAGGTTTATGAGCTGTTTTATAAATCAAAATTTGAAGCGCCGCACAAGGCGCCTTCAATTTCATCCCGGTACGCCTACGAGAGTGCCTTCAAAAATTGTGCGCCTCTGCATCATATACGCTTTTTAGATATCCGCAGACAGGAAATGCAGGAAATCCTTGATAATTGCAGTCTGGGCTATTCCAGCATATGCAATTTGAAAAAATTATTCGGGCAGATGTACCGGTTTGCGATAGAAAATGACATCATCGAAAAGGATTATGCCCGGTTTGTTACTATTAATCAGGAAAATGACAACGAAAAAGGGGAACCTTTTTCGCAGGAAGAGCTTGACATTCTTTGGAATCACACCTCCATCCCTGCCGTACAGGTTATCCTGATTATGATTTACAGCGGGTTCCGCATTAAAGCATTTGAAACCATTGAAATCAACACAAAAGAGCTTTACTTTAAGGGCGGCGTAAAAACTGCAGCAGGAAAGGGCAGGATTGTTCCAATTCATCCTGCCATCCAGAAGTTTGCCCTTGACTTTTACTGCAATTTCCCTCGCTTCAGGGTAGAAAACTTCCGTAAAACCTTTTTCTATCCTACGTTAGCGCGTCTCGGCATTTCCGTTACCGCAAACGGCAAAAAGCATACACCGCATGACTGCAGACACACCTTTTCCTGGCTATGCGACAAATATCAGGTAGACGAACTATCCAAGCACCTCCTGATGGGACACAGCCTAGGGAGGGACGTTGAAAAATCAACCTACGGCCATCGCACCTATCAGGAGCTTTGCGCGGAAATAAACAAAATAAAGATTTAGGCTGTGTTGCTAATATGTTGCCCAGCGTTAGCAACACATGCCCAAAACCCCGATTTCTTTTGCTTCATTCGATAAAAGAATACTCTATTCGACAGTTATCGTCTTCTTTTTCCCCGGAGCACTTCTGTTTCCCTTATCAGTCCAGTAAGTATACTGCACAGACGGCAGTATCTGAGCCGGTAACGGTGACGCTTTCTGACGCTTCCTTCGAGGCTAAGCAGAATACCCTGACCAAGTTTACGATGAACTTTGGTGCTCCGGTGAAGGCTCTTACGGTGAATGATGTTGAAGTAATCCGGTTACTGGAGGCTGGTTCCGCTGTTTATGAGTATCCGCAGGTAGTAAAGAGCGTGAAGCTTGCAGACAACGGTCTGAGTGCAACGGTTGAGATGTTTACAGGCTTCCAGAACAATGTAAACTATGTAATCAAGGTTAACGGCTTCGACGATTACACCATGACGGCTTCCGCAGGTGTTCCGGTAGCTATGACGATTTCTTCCAACGCAGACGCAGTTTCTCCGTTTGTAACGGCTGGTACTAATCAGAAACTGTATTACAAGCTGTACGATGCAAACAACGTAGATGTAACCACCGGCAATGAAACTGTTCTGTTCAATACAGAATCCTTTGCAACTGACGGTTCCTACTACGTAGCAGGCGACGTGATCTGGTTCATGAAGGCTGGTCTGAGTACGACGGTTGTTGCCGAATATCAAGGCAGATTTGAAAATGGCGTTCAGGTTGGCAAGGTATCTGCAAAGTTTGATTTTCACAGTGTAGACGCTGTTCCGGTTACCTTAAAGGGTGTTACCGATGCAACCGTTACTTCCTTTGGAAATGACAAGACCCTTTCCCTTCCGAAGAACGATGTTGCAACATTAAAGGTTAAGGTTGCCAAGTCCCAGGGAGATGTGGTGGAAATTACAGCTAACAATCAGCTGATTGATGGTATTGGCAACATTACCTTTACGGATACTACTCCTGATATTCTTGCAATTGATACGACTACCATGACTCTGGTTCCCCGCAATCAGGGCATTGCAAGCATTATTGTAAACCTCAAGACTATGGATGGCAATGGTACTGAGGTTGAGACTCCGATTGGTGTTGTGACAATTACAGTAGTTGCTGAGCGTAGTCTTTCCACAGTTACCGTAGATAAACCTCTTGCAACGGTTGGTAGCGGCACAGATTTCTCGACAGAGGATATTAAGCTTATCGCTAAAGACCAGTATGGTAAGGAGGTAACCATCAACAGCGTTACCCTTACTGGTGTGAATGAAGCGGCAAACAATGTAATCTCAGGTGTTACATGGAATCCGGATCTCGATGATCCGAAGCTTATTAGGTTAAATGGCGATATGTTAAGTGGAGCGCTTGGTACTGCTAAGGCTATCCAGCTGACCTACAGGGCTAAGGTAAATAACTCCAAGGAAGTCAGTTTCTCTGTCTTAGTTAAGACAGTGGATGAGACGCAAAATAGCTTTGTCAGCATTGAGACCACTGGCGGCTTTGGTGAGATAGCAAGAACGGTAGATTCCAGGAATGCGAAGTCTGTAACCTTTACCGCATATGTAACGAACAACGGTATCAAGGTTAGAACGCAGGAAGTTGCTAAATACCCGGCTAACATAGCTAACGCAACTCCGGGCAGCTATTATTTCAAGGTTCTGAAGAATGGCGAGGATGTTACTAGCAAAGTAATTGATACCGGTACCGGTGCAACCATTAATTTCAGCAGCCTTGATCCAGTAAACAATGGCGCAGTATCCGGTTCCGCAGTTAAGTATGACTTAGGTGCAGGCGGCTATGAATTCAGGCTGTTCCAGTATATGGAACTTTCCAACGGAGCAAAGGCGATGGTTCCGCAGCGGTCTGTAAGCGGCGTTACGACCTGTAATACCGGTTCCTATACCATGGTTGCAAAAGTTAAGAACGAAGTAAGTGTTGTATCTCAGAGCAGCATCCGTGACTGCTTCAAATTTAATAACACAAAGGGCAGCGATGCCGGAGCTACTCCTTATTTCGTAAACTATGAAAATGATGCTACAGGTACTGTATATGTTAAGTCTGTTACATTCTATGACGAGATAGCACCTGGCGAGTATGCACCGTACACGGTAAACATGCAGGGTAAGGAGGCTGTTATATATAAGCGCTAGTTTTTGAACTTGCTTGACCAAACACCCCGGCGGGAAATCGCCGGGGTGTTTGTTTCAAATAGTATTAAAGATTATTGACCTACTGGCCTATTTATCTTTAAAGATGTTCCAATGTTTACAGTATACGGTGCATATACGCCGCTGCCATTGCCTACTTCATCTCATCATAGAAGGTAATGGACTTAACATATACATAATCCGTTGCCGGACTCATTTGTACATAATAGTCAGGACCTGTATTTCCGTTCTTTGTATTCTTGATATCAAAGCACTTACGAACTTCCTCTGCATTTGGAGCATCAACACTATCCTTAATCTTAATTGCCTGAGAATAGGAACCGGTATTGCAAGTTGTAGCGCCAGTTGAAGACTGCTGCTGAACAAGTACCTTTCTACCATTAGACTCGATGCACTGGTAAAGTGTAAATACATAATTGCCTGCACCTACTTTGTCGTAGGATACTGCACTACCAGTTACTGCTCCATTCATTATCGTCTTGGTAGAAGAGAAGTTAATCTTTACGGCACTACCACTGGCTGCACTTACTAACTCTACAAGAGGTGCTCCATTTTCATCTGTTGCATTGGTAATATCTTCGCCATTTTTGAAAACCTTGAAGTAATAGTTCGTTACTACTGCACCATTTTGAACATCAGCTGGATATTTTCCAAGAAGCCTCTGACCAATCTTAATACCATTGTTCATCTGGAATACAGTAAAGGTTACAGACTTCGCATCCTTGGAATCCAACGTTCTTGCTACATCACCAAATTTACCACTAGTAACTTCAATACTGTTATAATCAGCCTTAGGATTGTTTGTCTGGTTCTTAACCAATACAGCAAAGGTTACTTCCTTAGACCAGTTAACCTTCGCCTTGAAAGTAAGCTGAATTGCATTAGACTTAACAGGAATGAAGTCCTTTAATATATCACCGTGTAACACGATTTCCTCTGCAACATCATCCCATTCAACGCCGCCAGCTGCATATGCAGCGTTTGCTGTATCATTTGCACCACTGATAGTAACATTAGTAATATCCACTTTTACACCGTACTGGTCCTTTGTGACAAGCTTAACTGTCTCTCTTGTGTAACCTGGTTCAGTACCAACTGTTGCAAGCGGCTTATCTACAGTTACAGCAGAAAGAGCACGCGGAGCAGTTACAGTGATTGTTACTACACCAACCGGAGTATATACCGGCTGATTCTCACTATTCCTTGTCTGAAGGTTTACAATTACAGTTGCAGTTCCCTGCTTAAAGAGAACCAGAGTCAAATCAGGCTTGTTGATGGCAAGAACATCCGGAGTAGTCTCCTCAAAGGTAATGTAAGCACCCTCCATAGCTTGAAGTTCCTGCTCATTTGCTTTAATCAGTTCCGGATTACCACCCTTAGAAGTAGCAACCTTAACCTCTAACTTTGCATTCTTAGTACCCATCGGAACGGAAAGAGTCTTTCCATTGTCCCAGCCATTAACGGTTGCGTCAGTAACCCCCTTTAAGGTAACCGGAGCAGCACTTACACTGTGGAAATCAAACTTTGTAGTTATATTGCCAACCTGGATACCGTTCTCAAATCTGCCGCTCTGATACTCAGCTATAACAACAGCGCTAGCACCCGGATCCTTGAACCAGATCTTGTCACCTGCTACATAGTAGGAACCATCAGTGGAGTAGGACTCCGAGTTGAACAGAACCGTTGCACCACCAACCTCGGTAGAGCCAACTTCTACGTTATTTGCATCGTACAGCTTATAGTAGAGCTGAGCTTCTGCACCAGCCGTTACGAACGGAGAAACAGCATCTCTGTTAGAAGAAATCACCATGGATACCGGAACACCTGCGGAAGCCGTCATGGTGTAATCATCAAAGCCGTTAGCCTTGATTACATAGTTTACGTTGTTCTGGAAATTGGAGAACAGCTCAACCGTTGCGCTGAGTCCGTTGTCTGCAAGCTTAACGCTCTTTACAACCTGCGGATACTCATAAACAGCAGAACCTGCCTCAACCAGTCTGATTACTTCGATATCATTCGTCGTAAGAGACTTAACCGGAGCACCGAAATTCATCGTGAACTTGGTCAGGGTATTCTGTGCAACCTCGAAGGAAGCATCAGAAAGAGTTACAGTAACCGGCTCGGAAGTAGCGGTCGGCTGGGAGTATTTACTGGACTGACAAAAAACAAAGGCCCCTGCGGTTTCCCGCAGGGGCCTTCTTTCAAGTAGTATCAAAGAATTACTTCTTCAAAATTACTTTCTTAAAGATACACCAACATTTACTGTGTATGCTGCATACTCGCCAGCACCTACCTCATCATAGAAGGTAATAGACTTAACGAATACATAGGTAGCATCATCAGCGGTGGAGTAATCTACAAAGTACGGAGCAGTTGCATTGTTGCCCTTCGTGTTCTTAACTTCGAAGCAAGCACGGATAGAAGCCTGATCTACAACATCTACTCTATCCTTAACTCTTACTGCTGCAGAGTAGGAACCAGTATTGCAGGTTGCAACGCCAGTGGAGGACTGCTGCTGAACAAGTACCTTCGTCGTACCGGACAGGATGCACTTATAAAGCGTAAATGCATAGCTGCCTGCACCTAAGTCATACTTAACTGCGGAACCGGATACTGCACCATTCGTAACTTCCTCAAGAGAACTGAAGTTAAGAGTTGCACCAGTACCAGTAGCTACTACCTTGTTCGTGATGTCGTTACCATTCTGGGTAACCTTGAAGTAATAGCTGCCCGGAGTCGCATTAGCTACGTTAGCCGGGTATGCAGCAACTTCCTGCGTACCAACCTTGATACCGTTGTTCATTACATATGCGGTAAAGGTTACAGACTTCGCATTCCTAGAATCTACTGTTCTTGCTACATCACCAAAACCACCAGTGGTTTCAATGTTGATATAGTTGGTATTTACATTATCATTTGCCTTCTTAACCAATACAGAGAAGCTAACTTCCTTGGAGTTGTTTACCTTAGCCTTGTAGGTCAGCTGGATTGCATTGGAGGTACCAAGAGCAGCCTTTAAGATATCACCATCTAACTGAATCTTGTTCTGTCCATCAAGATAGGAAACACCTGCGATTACGCTGTTTGCTGCATCGTTTGTACCAGTAAAGGTAACGCTGTTTATCTCTACTGGCTTACCATACTGGTCATTAGCAGTAAGCTTAACAGTTTCAATCGTATAACCTGCGCTGGTACCAACCGTCGTAAGAGCCTTATCTACAGTTACAGTAGAAAGCGCACGCGGAGCAGTTACAGTTATAGTTACAACACCAACCGGAGTCTTAACGGTATTGCCGTTGCCATCTAAGGTCTCAAGATTTACAATAACGTTAGCCACACCCTGCTTGAAAAGAAGCAGCTTCATGTCACTCTTATTAATTGCAAGAACATCCGGAGTAGTCTCCTCGAAGGTAACATTACCGATACCGATATCCTGTCCGTTAGCAGTAACCTCAACCGGGTCACCCTGAGACTTAGCAACCTTAACCTTTAAAGTTGTAACCTCGCCCATCGGAACGGAAAGAGTCTTGTCATTGCCCCAAGTGGTAACGGTTGCGTCGGTAACACCCTTTAAGGTAACCGGAGCAGCGTCTACACTGTGGAAATCAAACTTTGCGGTTACATTGCCAATCTGGATACCATTCTCAAATCTGCCGCTCTGGTACTCAGCAACAACCGTTGCGCTCAGACCGGACTTTACAAACCAGATCTTGTTTCCTGCTACATAGTAGGAACCGTCGGTGGAGTAAGCCTCTGCATTGAACAGAACCGTCTCAGAACCAGTGGTTACATCTACGTTGTTTGCATCGTACAGCTTGTAGAAGAGGTCAGCCTCCTGTCCAGCCGTTACGAACGGAGAAACAGCATCTCTGTTAGAAGAAATCACCATGGATACCGGAACACCTGCGGAAGCCGTCATGGTGTAATCATCAAAGCCGTTAGCCTTGATTACATAGTTTACGTTGTTCTGGAAATTGGAGAACAGCTCAACCGTTGCGCTGAGTCCGTTGTCTGCAAGCTTAACGCTCTTTACAACCTGCGGATACTCATAAACAGCAGAACCTGCCTCAACCAGTCTGATTACTTCGATATCATTCGTCGTAAGAGACTTAACCGGAGCACCGAAATTCATCGTGAACTTGGTCAGGGTATTCTGTGCAACCTCGAAGGAAGCATCAGAAAGAGTTACAGTAACCGGCTCGGAAGTAGCGGTCGGCTGGGAGTATTTACTGGACTGATAAGTATAGCAGTACAGCTTGTAATCACCAGCAACTGCTTCTTCAGTGAAAGTATACTGTCCGTTGGACTGGTTAATCTCTACGCCCTTGGACGGCTCAGCAACCCACTTTGTAAGGTCAGTTACATACTTGCCCTTGGAAGAGGACTTGTTACCATTCTCATCAACTAAAGTTCTGTTAAGGTCAACTACATCGCCAACCTCTACAACCTGATCGTCGTACTGGGCAGCGTTGGAAATGATAACTTCCTTTGCATTAGCCTTAACGGTAACCTTTGCCTTAAGAGTAGTTGCGATCTCACCGGTAGCCTTATCGGTAATTACGCAGGAAATCGTAGCGGTACCAACACCTACAGCAGTCGTGATGCCGCCGGAAACAACCGTAGCAACCTTTGCATCGCTGGAAGTCCACTTATAACCGTAATCCTTCCAGTCACTCGGCTTGTTCTTTAAATTGAAGTCATACGTCTGAACATTGCCGTATAATCCACCGCCAACAACGCCCTTGTCATTAACGCCCTTGTTTACGTAAAGCGTCTGCTCGGTTCTGTTGAGGGTGAAGTCGTCAGCAGCCTTTGCCTGAGCAGCCGGAGTTACAACAGTAACAACCATAGCAGCAGCCAGGGCAAATGCAAGCTTCTTAGAGAAACTTCTCATCTTTTATCTTCCTCCTTAAAATAATATGGTGTGTCATATCCCGCTCCAAAAGCCACCCGGAATCTCCCCGGCTACTGGGTAGAAACTCTGTAACTCCTATCGCAAAGACATAACCGTTCCAATAACAAGATGATTATAACAACAAACGTCCCAAAGGTCAAGTACTTTCATTTATCTTTTTCAACATAAACTTCTTGTCCCTGGCCTCCCCCGTAGCTGCTACATCCGGTATTGGAAGTTGAGAGTTAATGCAAATGTAGTTACACAACCACAGCAGTTCCATTCTCAGATATCGCAATATCTAATTTAGGATGTGACACGCGGCTTCCAAGATTCCTGTCTGCGTGTGCCTTGTACATTCGCCTGAGCCTATAATGCACTTTCTTTGTGTCAATTTTATGTCACGCATTTGTCATATTTGGTTTTTTTTATGCTTTTTTTTCGTTTTTTTGCACAAGAAGCTGTATTTTGCATTATCTCTGAACGGGTACAGGCATCCTGCGAAGCATTACGGTCCTCATAGAAATTCACCCCGGCACTTCGCTGCAGCGCGGGACTTTTTATGAAACTTCCCAGGAAACCAAAAACCGCCCGGACAGGAGCAGCCCCTGTCCGGGCGGAATATCGGCAGAAAATTTTGTTTTATCCTTTACAATCCGAGGAACCGCTCTACCTCTTCCTGCATCTTATCCGTTTCACAGACGGTATGATGCAGAACCGGCGCGGTGCGGATTTCTTCGATGGCAGCCGGCACCTTTACGCCCGCAATGCGGGAAAGCTCGTCTACCAGCTCAAAATCAGACCAGGTTTCATACTTTGCATCAATCGCTCCCATAACGCTTCTTGTAAACTTGTACGGGCTCGCGGTAGACACAATGACGGTTGCTGTCGTATCCCCGGCCACGGCACGGTAGCTGTTATATACATGGGATGCTACGGCAGTATGCGTGTCCATAACATAGCCTGTCTTTTCGTACAGTGCACGGATTGCCTCTGCTGTCTGTGCCTCGGTTGCAAAGCCACCGGCAAAATCTGCAAGACGCCCCTTCATTTCCTCCGTAATAGTATAGCTTCCGGTCGTCTTTAAAGACTCCATCAGCTCCGCGGTCTTCTTTGCATCACATCCTGCAATCATATAAATCAGACGCTCCAGATTACTGGAAATCAGGATGTCCATGGACGGGGAGGACGTCAGCACAAACTCACGGTTTCTGTCATAGGTACCCGTCTGGAAGAAGTCATACAGCACCTTATTGTCATTGGATGCGCAAATCAGCTTACCGATTGGCGTTCCCATAAGCTTTGCATAATATGCCGCCAGAATATTTCCGAAATTGCCGGTCGGTACGGTGACGTTCATCACCTCTCCTGCTTTCAGCGTACCGTCCGCCAGAAGACGGGTATACGCATACACATAATAAACAACCTGCGGCACCAGTCTTCCGATGTTGATGGAATTAGCGGAGGAGAAGCAAAAACCTGCCTTCGCCATGCGCTCCCGTAACTCCGTATTGCCAAACATCTGCTTTACACCGGTCTGCGCATCGTCAAAATTCCCGGTAATGCCGATTACATGCGTATTTGCACCCTTCTGGGTTACCATCTGCTTCTCCTGGATGCGGCTTACACCGTTCTTCGGATAAAACACGATAATGCGGGTCCCCGGCACATCGGCAAATCCTGCGAGCGCTGCCTTTCCGGTATCTCCGGAGGTCGCCGTCAGAATAACAATCTCGCCCTCGTTCCGGTTCTTCTTTGCTGCCGTTGTCAGAAGATGCGGCAGAATCGAAAGTGCCATATCTTTAAATGCAATCGTTGCCCCGTGAAAGAGCTCCAGATAGCAGGCGCCGTCTGCCTTCTTCATCGGTGCGATTTCCTTTACGTCAAACTTTTCATCATATGCGCTCTGAATACAGTGCTTTAACTCTTCTTCCGTATAATCAGTAAGAAACAGCTTCATTACCTCATATGCTACTTCCTGGTAGGACATCTTTGCAAGCGCAGCCAGACTTACATCCAGCTTCGGAATCTCCGTCGGTACAAACAAGCCCCCGTCCTTTGCCAGACCCTGCAATACCGCCTGGGAAGCCGTTACGGTTTCATTTTCGTTTCTTGTGCTTTTATAACGAATTTCCATCGTTCCTCCTAATCCTGCCCCCTTTGCACGATGCATCCGGGGCAACGGTACTTTACCGCTTTTCCTCCGCTCATTGTAGCATATCCGGCACAGTGTTGCAAGAAAAATAAAAAAATTCTATTCCTTCTCCGTGAAAAACTCGTGTACGCCATGCCGGAACAAATACTTTAAGGACGTATCAAACCAACGCATTGCCTTTTTCTCCGCCATGCTTCTCGCCGCAAAATACAGCGCACCGCGCGACTCATCCTCACCGGCAAGCACACGCTCTACTGCCTCTATGGTCTTTTCCGACACCTTGACCGTCCAATAGCGGCCGTCCTTTATCGGGGAAAACTGGTAGGTTACACCGTTATTCTGAAAGACAACCTCTGTAATGCTGTCCGGAAAATGCTCGGATACGACACGGTTCAAAATAACATTTGCTACCAGCATCCGTCCTTCTACATCCTCGCAGGTCGCTTCCGCTTCCACAATACGGAGAAGCACCTCCTTGTCCTCTTCCGTAATCAACAGCGGAGTGTCTCCCGCATATGCCTTAATCATCCCACCCCAGACAGAACCTGCAGGCGACGCCATCAGCTCCAAGGTTTCCTGTTCCAGGGTTTCCATTGCATTCTGGGCAAGTGCATGGGTCGAGACCACATTATACACTTCCTCTGCCACCTTCAGGTTCTTTCCGACAATCTTACATGCCGCTGCTTTCAAAAGACTTCCGGACGGCTGTTCCCCAAAAGGCTGGTTCCAATGTGCAAGCTGGAAATCCACTGTATTATTCTTTTCTTCGGTTTTGCTCTCTTTTTCTGTACTTTTTGCAGCAAGCGCCTGTCTGCCGGTCGTCAGTCTGCCGAAACCGGCTCCTGCCACCGTTACAAATGCTAAAAGCACCAGCGCTGCTGTTCTTACCTTGCGTAAAAAGACTTTTCCATCTTCCATACAAAGCTCCTGTTCTTAAATGAGTGAATCAATCACTGACGGTTCCGGGAAACTCTTTTACTTTATAAGGTAAAAATGGAAATCCCCGGAAAGGTTTCGGGCTTGATTTTATCATCCTTGTCTTTCGCTGTCAACGTGTTTTCGGCTTTTTCGTTAATTTTGCCAGTGGCGTTTATACATTTTTTTACAATTTATACTAATTATTGTATAATTTGCACCATTTTTCCTCTTTGTTTTTGTATGTTTTATCCAAGAACAGGACTTTTCTTTTTTCTATTCTTATACTGTCGTACTTGCTTTTGCTTGCCTTCTTCCACAAAAAGCGCTATACTGATAGGAGTAGAATAGATGACAATGCACAAGTGAGGAGGTTCTTTATGACCGCAGGTGTCTACGAAACAACAAAAAAAGACGGAACCCCCTGTTTCCGTGCTTCTTTCACATATAAAGGAAAGCATATCAGTCTCGGAAGCTTTCCGACAAGGGACGGCGCCTACCGTGCCTACCTGACTGCCACACTTTTACTCCGCTCACCGGAGGGACATCTTCTTTCCGTAAAGGACTATGCCGCCGTAGGGCGGCCGCTTTCCTATGAAAAATGGATTATTCTCCTGAACTTCCGGGACAACGGCATTTACTTTAAAACGCCGATTTATCTCTACCGCCGCTATTTTGTCTATTATTATAATGAAGAAACGCAGTTGAAATTTGACGCCGATGACCTGTTTTATTATTCCAACCATAAGATCATGAAGCGCGGCGGACATTTCTTTGTAGCGGATTACGGCATGCAGGTTACGCTTACCTCCCGCTACGGCATCAAGAGCTACGCCGTGGAGGGCAGGGATTTCCGCTTTATTAACGGCGATTCCACCGACTTCCGCTATGGCAACATCGAATTAATCAACCGCTACTTCGGCGTAAGCCGCGAAACAAAAAAGGGCAGGACCTGTTACCTTGCCAAAATCCACATCAACGGCGACTATATTATAGGAAGATATCCGACCGAAGCGGATGCTGCTGCTGCATACAACCGCGCTGCCGATTTACTGAATGCATGGGGATTGAAAAAAAACTTCCCCAGAAACTATATTGAAGGAATCTCCGGAGAAGAATATCAGAAGCTATACACAAATGTGGCTGTTTCACCAAAACTGAAAGACGCCATAACGGCGTCTGACAGCAGATAAACAGTAGGTTCTTACAAAAACAGATTTTCATAAAATTCTTATAAAAATTGAGCAGCACTATAAGCCGGGTTCTGTATCCGATGATCATCTATCTTGACTGTACGTCACCGTACAGCTCCTCTGCACCTTGCGGTGCAAAACGCGACTTACCCGGAAGCACGACGGGCCGCCGTATCGCTTCCTGTTCAGTCTTGCTCCGAGTGGGGTTTACACAGCCTTCTGCGTTACCGCAGAAGCGGTGGTCTCTTACACCGCCATTCCACCCTTACCGGCAAAAACCGGCGGTTTCTTTTCTGTTGCACTGGCCTTCGGGTCGCCCCGACCGGACGTTATCCGGCACCCTGCCCTGTGGAGCCCGGACTTTCCTCACCCTAAACGGGCGCGATCATCTGTGCTGCTCTGTTCTATCCTAACACAATTCGTTTTATCTGTAAAGGCTTGACTTTCTTGAGTTTTCGCATTTTACATATCATGTTATGTCCCGGTCGTCGCCTGTTATCCTGATTTTGCAAGCGCGAACGCTCCACCGGACTTCCTCTAAGAGCTGTTAAGCCGCTCGGTGGCGTCCTCGCGCCTAAACATCTCTAAGAGGTGATTACGGTTCCGCTAAAAACCGCGGTCCGTCGGACAAATGCAAAATCAGAACAATAGGCGGCGACCGGGACGTGTCAAGGCTTATGCAAAAAATGCGGAAACTCAAGTTGACTTTTGATTCTCACACCTTAAAGCAGCTTCCGCCTACAAACTCCCTCAAAATCGAATTATGCGGAATATCATCACTGCCCGCACCAAGGAAATAGTCCAGGAACTTTAACAGCCGCTTTGCCTCGGTATAGGCAGGAGAGGTAACCGGAACGCTGAACAAAAGCGGCTCCGCATACTGCTTCAGCACTGCCAGCTCGTACAGGAGGGCAGAATTGAACATAATATCGCAGTCCTCCTGATACGGGAAAATGTTATCCTGTTCGCCCCTGCGCACTGACGGCCACATCATAATCGTGCGCTCCGCTGAAGAGCCCCTGGTCCTCGCATCCCGCACAATCCGGCGGATCAGCCGCCCGTCCGTCGTCGGAATCCGGTTGTGCTCGTCGATATTCAGCTGTGTCAGCGCGCTGATGTAGATTTTAAACTTATTCTCCCGCGGCATGGAATGGAACAGCAGGTCGTTCAGGCCGTGAATCCCTTCGATGACCAGGATATCCTCCTTCCCGAGTCTTTTCTTATTTCCCTTATATTCGCGCTTTCCTATCTTAAAATTAAAGGTCGGCAGTTCTACCTCTTCCCCGCGTAAGAGCGCGTTCATATCGACATTAAACTGCTCCACGTCGATTGCGTCGAAGCTTTCAAAGTCATAATTCCCGTTCTCGTCCAACGGCGTTTTCTCGCGGTCCACAAAATAATCGTCTACCGCAATCGGGTGCGGCCGCATGCCGAGCGCACGCAGCTGGATGGAGAGACGGTGGGAAAATGTCGTCTTTCCGGAGGAGGACGGGCCTGCAATCAGGATGAACTTGACGCTCTCCCTCTGGCGGATCTGCTCCGCGATTTCCGCAATCTTCTTTTCCTGCAGCGCCTCCTGGATCAGTACAATGTCGTTAAACTCGCCGCGGGTAATCACCTCGTTTAATGCGCCGACCGTCTCGATTCCCATGCGCTGCCCCCAGAGATTGGACTCCTGGAAGGTCGCAAACAGCTTTTCCCTCTGTACGAAGCCGTCCAGGCAGTTCGGCTTCCGGATATCCGGGAGCAGCAGGATAAAGCCCTCCTTATACGGGAAGAAGTCAAAATACTTTAACACCTCGGTCGTCTCCGGCATATAGCCGTAGAAATAATCCTCGAAGCCGCCGAGGTTGTAGATATTGGTTTTCGATACGCGGCGGAAGCGGAACAGCTTCTCCTTATCGTACATTTTATGCCGGTGGAACATTTCGGCAGCCTCCGCCGTCGTCACGGTACGCTTATGAAATACCACCTTCTCCGCAACCAGACGCCGCATCTCCTTTTTGACCTCCCTTGCCGCGTCAGGCGTAATCTCCACGTTTCCTTCAATCTCACCGTAATAGCCGTTCCCGATGGCATGCTCGATCCGTACCTTACTTACCTTATCCTTACCGAACACCGTATAAATGGCGCGGATCATCATAAAAAACATGCCGCGGATATAGGTCCGGTTGCCGTCCTTATCCGCTGTAGTTAAAAACTCTACCTCACAATCCCTGTCAATGGTCTTGCGCAGCTCGCAGAGGCTCCCGTTGCGGGATGCCAGAATAATCTCATGCGGATAATTCTTCTCACACTGCTTCGCAAGCTCCGACAGCGTGCTCCCTCTCACTACCTTATGTACTCCGTCCTTCATCGTTACATTTACCATATTCTCCATCCATAACCGCCTTTCTCCGTTCCCTTCCGCAAAGGGAAACCATTCTCTATAAAGCTTTCATCCTGCATAAATTTTGCTCCAGACGTAAAAGAAGCTCCTCTCTCCGCTTTACCGACTTTTCCGTACCTGCCAGTGCCAGCTCCTGTAAAAGCGCTTCCGTCTTTACGCGTTCCTCCTTAAGAAACTCCCCCAGTACCGACACGGCATCTGCTGTCAGACGCTTTCCGTAAAGATACTCCTCCTCCGCCCACGGCTCCTCTGTGCCATGTCCGGCACGGAGCATCACATAATACTTCCCATCCTCCGATACCATATCCTCTGCCGTAATACAAAAGCCGGCGCGGTGTAAAAAACGGCGTACCTCCGCAACCTCCGACTGGGGTTGCAAAACCAGCTCCTTCACCGCAGCAAGTGTTCCGGGAAATGCAGACAGGATACGCTCTGCTAACGGGCCGCCCATTCCCGCAATCAGTATCGTCTCTGCCTCCTCCGGGGCAAGTGCCGCAAGCCCGTCAGACTGCCGCAGTTCAATCTGCCCCTCCATGCCAAACCTTACTACGTTTTCCTTCGCCCTTGCAAGAGGACCGGCATTGATATCCATCGCTATGACATGTGGCGCAATCCCATGCTGCACCAGATAAATCGAGGTATATGCATGGTCGCAGCCGACATCCGCCGTGCGGTTCCCGCGGGTCACCAACGCCGCCGTCCGCCGCATACGCTCCGACAGCAGCCCGTCTACCCTGCCGCACTGCCCTGCTTTCTTTTCCATGCCGCTTTCTCCTTATTCCAGATAATCACGGAGCTTTTTGGAGCGGCTCGGATGACGGAGCTTCCGGAGCGCCTTTGCCTCAATCTGGCGAATCCGTTCCCTCGTTACATTAAACTCCCTGCCGACCTCCTCTAAGGTCCTGCCTCTGCCGTTGTCCAGTCCGAAGCGCAGCTTAAGCACATTGCGCTCCCGCTCCGTCAGCGTATCCAGCACCTCGTTAATCTGCTCCTTTAACAGCGTATATGCCGCCTGCTCCGCCGGAACCGGGATATGGTCATCCTGGATAAAGTCCCCAAGGTGGCTGTCTTCCTCCTCGCCAATCGGTGTCTCTAACGAAACCGGCTCCTGCGCAATTTTCTGTATCTCGCGCACCCGGTCTAACGGCATATGCATCTCCTTTGCAATCTCCTCCGGAAGCGGCTCCCTGCCATACTCCTGCAGGAGCTGCCGCTGGACGCGTATCAGCTTATTGATGGTCTCCACCATATGCACCGGAATGCGGATTGTCCTCGCCTGGTCTGCAATCGCCCTTGTAATTGCCTGCCGTATCCACCAGGTCGCATAGGTAGAAAACTTATAGCCCTTCCGGTAATCAAACTTTTCCACTGCCTTAATCAGACCCAGGTTTCCCTCCTGGATTAAATCCAAAAACTGCATTCCCCTGCCGACATAACGCTTTGCAATGCTGACGACAAGCCGGAGGTTCGCTTCCGACAGGCGCTTTTTCGCCGCCTCGTCGCCTTCCTCCATCTTTACTGCCAGCTCCATCTCCTCCTCTGCGGTCAGAAGCGGCACCTTACCGATTTCCTTTAAATACATCCGTACCGGGTCCTCCAGGCTCACGCCCTCCGGCACGGTCAAATCAAGATTTTCCAGCTCCTCGGCTTCCTCCTCGCTCTCCAGCAGAAGCATATCGTCCGGCTCCTCGCCGACATCATCCAGATTGATATCCCCGATACGAAGCACATCTACATTGTGCGCCTCCAGAAACTCATACACCTGCTCGGTCGCCGCTTCGTCCAATTCCAATTCTGCCAGAAAATCCGCAATCTCCTGATATTCCAATACATTTTTCTTTCTTACTGCATAGGCAAGCAGCTCTTTCATTTTTTCGTGAAACCGTTCCTTATTTTCTTCCATATGCTTCCTCCATATTGCACATTCTTTCCGATATTGTCGGAAAATATACACTGACTATAACCCTGCCTTTGCCAACGCCCTGTCCAGCGACGCCTGTTCGGTCACTGCCTTCTGCATCGCTTCAATATCTCCTGTTTCCGCTGCGCGTCCCATCCGCATTTCAATGCTGTTTTGTCTGACCTTGCGCACGGTTTCCGCAAATGCCTTTGCTTTCTGCGTTTCACCAAGATCTCCCAATAAAGTCGTTTGAAAGAGCTCTGCTGCCTTTGTTTGTTCCTCCTTTGTCTCGTAACGATTTAAAATGCGTGCCGGCGTTACCTTTCCCTCCTTCTCATATTGTTCAAAAACCTCCTTTGCCGCTTCATAGTAAAACCCGTCGGTAAAATCCTCTGGCGTTACAATCCCCTTCACCTTTTGAAACAGCACCGGCTCCGTGGTAAGCCATGTCAGCAAAAGCTTCTGTGAGGTATAATATCCCTCCTCCGGTTTGTTTCTTTTGCGTTCTTTATATTCTGTCTCCTTCCGCTCTTCTCCCGGCATCGCTGCACTTCCGTACTGCTCCACCAGGCGGTTCAGCATAGCAAAGCCAATCTGGTACTCCTTTGCGACCGCCTCGGTATACGTCCTCCGCTCCAGCTCATCCGAGAACTGCAGAAGCTTCTTTGCGATTTCCCTGAAAAACCTTGTCTTCTGCTCCGGGTCGGAAAAATCATACTCCTGTTTCAGCGTATCAATCTCGAAATAGAAGCTGTTGCGCGCCGCCTGCAGCCGCCTTCTGTACTCCTCCGCCCCCAATGCCTTAATAAACTCATCCGGGTCCTTATACGGCCTCATGTCAACCACCTTCGCCGACAGACCTGCCGCACGCAGAATCGGGATGGCGCGCAGTGCCGCCTTCTGTCCCGCCCCGTCACTGTCATAAGTGATATACACCTCTTTTACATATCTTGCAATCAGATTTGCCTGAAGTCCCGTAAACGCAGTACCGAGCGACGCCACCGCATTGGCAAAGCCCGCCTGGTGCAAGGAAATCACATCCATATATCCTTCACAGAGCAGGAAATAGCTTTCCCTTGACTGCCTCGCATAATTCAGCGCATACAGATTCCGGCTCTTATCAAAAATTACCGTTTCCGGCGAATTTAAGTATTTCGGCTCGCCCTCTCCCATCACCCTGCCGCCGAAGCCGATGACCCTGCTGTTCCCGTCCATAATCGGGAACATGGCACGGTTCCAGAACTTATCATATACTCCCTTTTTTTCGTCAAAGGTAAACAATCCGCTGTCCTTTAACAGCTCATCCTCATATCCCTTCGACTTCAGGTACTGGTACAGCCCGCCGCTTTTATCCGAATACCCAAGCCCGAAGCGGGTTATGGTCTCATCTGAAAGCCCCCGCCTTTTAAAATAATTGTATGCCGCTTTTCCTGCATCGTTCTTTAACCGGACGTAATAAAACTTTGCTGCTTCTTTATTAATATCGAGCAGCCTCATCCGGCGGTCCGCCCGCTTCCTTGCCTCCGGCGTCGCTTCCTCCTCGGGGAGCTTGATTCCCGCCCGGTCCGCAAGCTGCTTCACCGCCTCCGGAAATGTAAAATTCTCATATTCCATTAGAAACGTAAACACGTTGCCGCCGGTTCCACAGCCAAAGCAGTGATACATCTGTCTGGAGCCGCTCACCGAAAAGCTCGGTGTCTTTTCCCCGTGAAACGGACAAAGCCCCATATAGTTCGCGCCCTTTTTCTGAAGCCTTATATAAGAGCCGATGACATCCACAATGTCATTCCCTGCCCTTACCTCCTCCACTACCTCATCTGAATAATACATAAGCATTCTCCTAGCTTGTCCCGCTTTTCCGCTTTAATGCACGTTCCACGCGCTCGGTATCATAATTTCGGTATATTTCGTCGTTGCATAATGGTCCGTCATACCCGCAATATAGTCGCATACCACACGGGATATGCTCTCACCCCTCTGTGCAATCATGGAAAGATGCTCCTCCGGCAAAAGCTCCGTGTGTTCCATATAATGGACATACAGCTGCTCTATCATCTTTTCCGCCTTTGATTCCTGGCCCTTTGCCGTCGGATTCTTATATACATTTTCAAACATGTACAGCCGGAGCCGGAACATTGCCTCCTCGACCTCCGGGGACATGCAGATATCGCCCTTTTCTTCACTATTTATAATAATATCGTGAATCAGTGTATTCAGCCGTTCTCTCGGGGAATGCCCCAGAACGTCGGTATATTCCCGGGGAATTTCCTCTTCTTTAATGATGTGTCCCCGGATAGCATCATCAATATCATGGTTAATATATGCAATTTTATCCGAAAGCCGTACTATTTTTCCCTCCATTGTAGACGGTTTTCCCTTTGTCTGGTGGTTTAAAATACCGTCCCGTACTTCTTTCGTCAGATTCAGACCTTCTCCGTGCTTTTCCACGCGCTCCACCACCCGGACGCTCTGCACATGATGCTCGAAGCCGCCCTCACAGACCCGGTCCAGCGCGCGCTCCCCGGCATGTCCGAACGGCGTATGACCCAAATCATGCCCCAGCGCAATCGCTTCCGCAAGATCCTCATTCAGCCGGAGTGCCTTTGCAATTGTCCGTGCATTCTGTGACACCTCTAACGTATGCGTCAGCCGGGTACGGTAATGGTCTCCCTCGGGTGCCAAAAATACCTGCGTCTTCCCTTTCAGACGCCGGAATGCCTTAGAATACAGGATACGGTCCCGGTCCCTCTGGTATTCCGGCCGGATGTCGCACTTCTCCTCCGGTACGTCCCGCCCCATGGTCTCATCGCTGAATGCTGCCTTTGGATTCAGATACTCGTGTTCTCTTTGTTCCAGTTTTTCACGGATTGTCATTGCACTCCCTCCTTTCCCTTGAGGTTCTGCAGTCTGCCTGCCATTTTATGCTCTGCCACCGTATGATATCTTTTATATATGTTGGCGCTATACGTTTAACTCCTTCTTATATAGAATACGACAAAAAAAAGGGAATCCCTTTTTCAAATGAAAAGAAATTCCCTGATTTTTTGAATTTTCTGCCCTTTTAGGACTAATTTCCTATTAGAGAAACGCTGCTGCAGACATTTCCATTGTCCTCTGCTCTTATATCTCGATTGCTACCTTTTCCAGATGCCAGATATCCTTCACATACTCCTCAATGGTACGGTCAGAAGAGAACTTGCCGCAGCATGCCACATTCAGGATTGCCGATTTTGCCCAAGCTGCACGGTCACGGTACTTCGCCTCTATCTTCTTCTGTGCTGCCTCATAGGAACGGAAGTCCTTCAGAATGAAATACTGGTCCTCGTCTAACAGGGAGTTATACAGCTCGCGGAACAGCTCCGGATTTGTTGCGGAGTACGTCCCGTCCACCAGACGGTCAACCACACGGCGGATTTCCGCATCCTGCTCATAAACATCTCTCGGGCGGTAGGTCTTGCTCTTCTCATAGGAAATAACCTCTTCGGCACTCATACCGAAAATCACGGCATTCTCCTCGCCGACCTCCTCTACGATTTCCACATTGGCGCCGTCCATTGTACCAAGCGTAATCGCACCGTTTAACATAAACTTCATGTTACCTGTACCGGAAGCCTCCTTACTTGCCGTGGAAATCTGCTCCGAAACATCAGAAGCTGCAAAAATCCATTCCGCATTGGATACACGGTAGTTCTCAATGAAAACAACCTTGATTCTTCCTGCTACAACCGGGTCATTGTTTACCACCTCGCCGACGCTGTTAATCAGCTTGATGATAGCCTTTGCCCTGCGATAGCCTGCAGAAGCCTTTGCGCCAAAAATAAACGTGCGCGGATAGAAGTCCATTGACGGATTTTCCTTTAACTTCTCATACAGGTGCATAATATGCAAAATATTTAAAAACTGGCGCTTATACTCATGCAGACGCTTTACCTGCACGTCGAAAATGGAATTCGGGTCAACATCGATTCCATTGCACTCCTTAATATACTTTGTCAGACGGAGCTTATTCTGGTACTTAATCTGCATAAACTCCTCCTGCGCCTTCGGGTCGTTCGCATACGGCGTAAGCCCCTTGATGACCGGCAGGTCCACAATCCAGCCGTCGCCTACCTTGTCTGTTACCCAGTCTGCAAGCAACGGATTCCCGTGCAGCAGGAAGCGACGCTGGGTAATACCATTGGTTTTGTTGGAAAACTTCTCCGGCCACAGCTCGTAGAAATCCTTTAACTGTTCCTTCTTTAAAATCTCCGTATGCAGCGCCGCAACGCCGTTTACGGAAAAACCGCCTACAATCGCAAGGTTCGCCATACGCACCTGACCGTCGTACAGGATTGCCATATTCTTAATCTTATCGTTATCGCCCGGATACTTTTCCTTTAACATCGTCTCAAACTGACGGTTAATTTCCTCGACAATCTGATAAATACGCGGAAGCAGCGCTTTGAAGAGGGAAATCGGCCACTTCTCAAGAGCCTCTGCCATAATCGTGTGGTTCGTGTAAGCACAGCACTTCTTCACAATCTCCCATGCGTCGCCCCACTCTAACAGGTAATCATCCAGAAGAATACGCATCAGCTCCGGCACCGTCACGGTCGGGTGGGTATCATTTAACTGGAAGCATACCTTCTCCGGCAGTCCGTGAATATCGTTATGCTTCTCCATATACTTCGCTACCGCTCTCTGGATACTTGCAGACACAAAGAAATACTGCTGCTTTAAACGCAGCTCCTTTCCTGCCATATGGTTATCATTCGGATACAGTACCTCACAGATAGTTCTTGCAAGGTTCTCCTGTTCAACTGCCTTCTGGTAATCCCCCTTGTCAAAGGAATCCAGATTAAACGTATTGATTGCCTCGGCATCCCAGATACGAAGCGTATTTACTACATTGTTGCCATAGCCCACTATCGGCAGGTCGTATGGTATCGCGCGGACAGACTGGCAGTCCTCCTGCACAAAACGGTCGCGCCCGGTCGCCTCATCCCGCACCATCTTTACATAGCCGCCAAACTTAACCTCCATGGCATATTCGGCACGCTTAATCTCAAACGGATTGCCGTTCTTTAACCAGTTATCCGGCACCTCTACCTGATAGCCGTTCTCAATCTTCTGCTCAAACATACCGTACTTGTAACGGATTCCGCAGCCATAGCACGGATAGCCGAGTGTAGAAAGAGAATCCAGGAAGCACGCCGCCAGACGTCCGAGTCCGCCGTTACCGAGTGCTGCATCCGGCTCTGTGTCCTCAATTGCATCCAGATTTACGCCAAGCTCCTCAAGCGCCTCCCTGATTTCCTTATATGCCTTTAAATTTATCATACAGTTTCCAAGTGCACGCCCCATCAGGAATTCCATGGAAAGATAATACACGGTCTTTGCATCATGCTTCTCATGCTGCTTATGCGTTTCCATCCACATATCTACAATATAGTCCTTTACCGCAAACGCAACCGCCTGAAACAGCTGTACCTCGGACGCATCCTCAATCCCTTTGCGGAACAATACCTTCAGATTATCCGTAACCTCTTTCTTAAACTCTTCCTTACTAAATGTCATGTATCTGTCCTCCGTTCGTTTCTAGTTTGCCGTATCTACCAGCATAATATTCCCTTCTTTTTATAGGGCGATGACCCCAATACATTGCAATTTCATTTAGTATACCTCAAATTCAAAAAAAATACAATACTCCGCAAATTTCTTTTTCCATCACTTTCCAATACCTACCTCTCAATGATACAGTCTGGAAAAAGTGACAGGATATACTCCCTTTCCTCCTCCGTGGTTCCCTGACCAAAACAAATGCGTTTTAAATCCCTGAAGCTCTGTATCTCTTCAATGGAATTATAATGGGCACCATGTAAATCCAATTCTTTTGCGTCAGGTAAATACTCCGCAATCATTTTTAAATCAATTTTAATCCCGCTACCAAACCCGCTACTGCTACTTATTATCAGATTCTCTTGATTTGTTGATATATTACTAATTACAAACCAATCTGCAATATCATGAAAAGCAATCTCCACAGTGTAGTCCTTCCACTGGCTATTCTCATCCTGAACCAGACGTTCGGTAAGTATTTTCTGCGTATTCAGAAGCTGCAAACTTCGTTCCTGATAATGCGAACGATATTCAAACCTGATAAAAATCTGTTTCTGTTCTTTATCCTCCTTCACATAGTCCAATTTCCAGCATGGCTTATAATATTCCCGGCAAGAGCGCACCAGCTTTTCCAGTTTACTGCGGCTTACCTCACGGATAAATACAATAAAGACGACAGCAAAAAAGAGGATTAGTACTGTTATTATTCTTTTCTTTTTCTTACTCATCTTCACTTCTGCCTTTCCGCGCTCCACGCTTATCACCGGTATGTTTGCGCCGATGTGCAAAACTCCCGCACACCGCGCAAACATCCGGGACCTTTTAGCTTTCCTTTCCACTACTCTTCAATGACACAGTCCGGAAAAAGCGACAGGATATACTCTTTCTCCTCCTCCGTGGTTCCCTGACCAAAACAGATGCGTTTTAAATCCCTGAAGCCCTGTATCTCTTCGATGGAATTATAATAGGCACTATACAACTTCAGTTCTTTTGTGTCAGGTAAATACTCCGCAATCACTTTTAATGGAATATAACTATTACAGCTGTAAAACTCCATATTTTCTTGATTCGCGGATATATTACCAATTGTAAAACCCTCTGCAATATAGCGAAAATGAATATCTACCGTATAGTCCTTCCACTGGCTATTCTCATCCCGAATCAGACGTTCGGTAAGTATTTTCTGTGTATTCAAAAGGCTGGAGTATCTTTCCTCAGGATTATTTGAACGATATTTATTAAAATGAATCTCAATCCGCTTCTGTTCGTTATCCTCCTTCACATACGCCAGTTTCCAGCATGGCTTATAATACTCGCGACAGGAGCGCACCAGCTTTTCCAGTTTACTGCGGCCTGCCTCACGGATAAATACAATAAAGACGACAGCAAAAAAGAGGACTAATACTGTTATTATTCTTTTCTTTTTCTTACTCATTTTCACCATTACCTTTCTATGTACACAATATTGCTAAAAAGATAGTTACTATGTGCATCCACTGTATGGATATACTCCTCAAAGTTAATATAATATTTTTTCCCCCAAGAGGACAGTTCCAGCATTGTCTGCTTCTTTACATCATCAACCAAGAGCCCCGTGACTGTTACATAATGGGCATCAACTAAATATGTATAGTTTTCGATTCTAAAGCAATACGTGTCATTCTCCTGCGGCTTCCAGTCATAAAAATGGACTCCATGTCCTCCCATCGGTCCGATGGAAAAGGTGACTGGTATATCCAGCCGCAGCATTTTCTCTATCCGCGGCAGCAGCTTTTCTTTGGAAGCACACCACTTTGCACTTAAGTCAAAGCCGTTCCGTGAACTATATTTATTGATTCCCAACGCAATAACCGGTCCAAGAATCCCTATCTCGGGCGTTACCGGAAAATCCTTCAGATCCATTTGACGTATATAGGAAAGATATATATCATAATTAATCTTCCCATTACCATCCTGTGTAAGCATAATTTTCTCCGTTTCCATTGTAGAATACTTTGGATTTTTCAAAGCAAGATACAACAAAATATCAGAAACCGAAATCAAACCACAGCCACAGTTCTCAATAATGTTACCCAAAAACATATCTTTATGTTCTTCGTTATAAAACCACATCTGCGAACCCCCGTAGGAGAAAGGAGAGTCGTTATTGCTCCACGCTTCGCTTCCGGCATATTTCACCGAAATATACTCCTGGTTCCAGCGGAGCAGCGTAACCTCGTTTTTAAGAGGATTGCTGTTATATTTTTTTACCTCGGCATAGTCGGAATAGCTGTCCCCGTCCGAATCTGCACTGGTCGGGTCCGAGTGAACCGGTAAAACATAGGTGTTTTTCAGCAAAAGTCTTAGCGTCGCCTGCCATACCGGGTCCGGTTTTATTTCTCCTATCGTGCTTTTCACAAACCGGTCCAGCCCTGCCGCAGCATACGGCTTTTCCGGATATGCCATACATTCCTGTATGCTCGGCAGGATTACGGAGCCGTCCGTGTCCCACCGGAGTCTGTCCGTGTTCACTTCCTCCCAGTCCGTCAGGCCGTCCCCGTCCGTATCGACTCCGTTTTCCGGGTCAAGGATACCGTTTAAGACAACCGTCTGCCACCCTGTCGGAAGAATTGCTTCAAATCTGACCTGCGCCGGTGCAATATGCGCTACGATATGCTCATACACGATTTCCGGTGTTTCCGTCGTATACGTCAGGCTCAGACCGTTTGTTTTTGCGATTGCATCACGGAGCTGTTTTCCAAAGCCATCGTCCGTATAATAAAAACCCATCGGCAGGATTTCCGTATAATTTATATTCTGACGGGCGCAGACATCCAGCTCCGTCAGAAAGCCACCGTGAATTGTCGAGCTTCCGTTTGCAAGATGGAATACAAACTTCGCCGCATTCTCCCGGAAATCCAGCCCCTTCATTAAGGAAAAGGCTGCGCCGCGGTTACAGAATACCTTCGTTTCCGTATACTGAAGCCTTGCCAGGGCGCTGGAAAGATAGGCATGGGCAGGCTGCCACACCGAATAGGAATACGACCCGGCAAAGGAAGCTGACGTTTCGCCATATTCGATGATACATACCCTGACCTCTTCATATTCATTATAAATCCGCTCTGCCACCTCTTCAATCATCATAATCTGAAGGAGAAAGTCCATCTCGGAGGTTCCGGCACTTTGAAGCAGAAATACAAGCTCCACCGGAGTTTCCTTTTTCACGACTCCGCGCGCACGCGCCGGCTGCTGCTCTTTTGTTTCTTCCATTGCCGGTACTGCCTTTTCCATCAGGAGCGCTGATACCTCCGGCGCCTTACTCACCGTATCCGGTATTTCCCGGTACGGCGCGCACAGACTCGTATCCCCCTCAAAACGGATCTCCGGCACAGGAAGCTCCTCCTGCCCTGCCGCATACGCCACTGTCCGGATTTCCTCCTGCTCCCCCATGATACCAAGTCCCGCAAGCCAGAGCTCCATATCCATGATACAGTAGGTGCCGAGCCCGTCCGTCTCCGCATAAACTGTATTATGTTCCATATCGAATTTTGTTTCAATCGGAAGAAGCATATTCAGCTCTTCAAAATATTGAAACACATTCAGACGCCTTATCCCGGCAAACTCCTCTTCCTCCGGGAAAAGTCCGAGTGTATTCTCCGTATATTCCCCTGCAATTTCAAAGCGCAGGGTAACCTGCCCGATGCCCGCCTCCTGCGGATAGTGAAGCTCCGGTATCCTGCCGAGTACTGCCTCGTTTTGGATAACCCCGGCATAGCTGCTTTCCCTTACGGAGAGACTTCCTTCCACATAGCCTGCCGCTGTAATGTCCAAAGAAAGCCGGTACGGATTTTCCTCCGTATTCACAACCTCCAGTGCTTCGCTTTCCGCGGCAATCCTCTGCTCCACCCGGTATTCTGCATCCGGGACGCCAAAGGTCGCCGGGTTTCGCGGGTCAAGTCCGATTTTTATTTCGTCCCCGTCCGGCAGACCGTCCGCATCGGTGTCGGCAAGCAGAGGGTCCGTTCCGGTCCGGTTCACCTCCTCATAGTCGGAAAGTCCGTCCTCGTCCGTATCCTGAAGAAGCGGATTGGTTCCGAGCTCCAGCTCCTCCGCGTCGGAAAGCCCGTCACCGTCGCTGTCCAATAATTCCGTTTCCTCCCCGGGATTCTCCTCCCCCGGTCCTCCCACATGACTACCGAAAAACCGTGCCATTTCTTCACTATAATTTATATTTGCGCTTTCCGCGTTTACCGTAATCCTGTCCGCAATGATAAGCACACGGTTCAGATTGACATAAGGGGCAGTAATCCTTACTTCCCCGTGCGGGGCATAAATAAGCCCGGTAAAATTCACGTTATAAAACTCCGCCGTTATGTCCCCCTGCTCCGAATAAATCACTGCCCCGTCCGCATTCAGGGAGCTCCCGGAAAGCACAATCCCCTTCTTTGCCTGAATCCCTGCATATAAATTGATGTTTCCCGAAAGTGCCAGATTTCCTTTGGCTTCCAACGGCGTATGCCGGGTGATATTGTCCTCCTTCATGGAATAATCCGCCGGATACCGCTCTGTTTCTGTCTCCGGGAAATAGCCTTCCATTAAGGAAACGTCCGGCACCGGCATAGGCAGTGCCGCATTTTCCAGCAGCGCCCCGTTCCTGTTTGCATTTTCCCCCAGTACAACCGTACCGTTGGCTGCAATCGCGCCGTTTACCGTTAAAAACCCTGCGTCCAGCGTAACTGCTCCCGGAATCTCTGCCCCCGCAAACAAAGTATAGGGATACTTCTCCTCTTCCTCCTGTGCAAACGCCTGCGCAGGCACCGCCGTGATTACCGCTGCCGCTGCCAGCACCCCCGCGAGCAGCCTTCTGATTTGAAACAATCTGTGTCTCATTTACCTTCTCCTTTCTGCGCTCCCTGATATTTTCAGAAGCACAGGGCATCCGCCGCGGGAATCCTGCCGGGACTCCGGAGAAGCTTTCTATAAAACGACAAAACGGCTGCAAGACATCATCTGTCCTGCAGCCGAACTATCCTAGCGCACACTCCCAACCCCTTAGACTTCCAGCTTTGCGTCCTTATGTTTCCATAAGTTTGCCCTCTGGTATTTAGCATACAGGAAACCATCGGAATTGTCAATCACTTTTTATCAGAAGTTAGATTTTTCTGCTAATGGTACAATTGCTTCTTTTAATTCCATCATTCAAGGGACCAGGAGGCACACTACAACCGGCAGCAAAATTGCGGGTACAAAATTCATTACCTTCAGCTTCGTAATTCCCAGCATATTGAGCGCCAGCCCGATAATAATGACATTCCCGGCACAGTTCATCTCCGCAATGACCGGCTCTGTCAGAAACGGCTTTAAAAACCGGGCAAGCAGCGTAATACTTCCCTGATACAGAAACACAAGACCCGATGAAAGCAGCACCCCCGCGCCTAAAGAGGAAGCAAAGACGATTGCCGCCGTAAAGTCCAGTACCGACTTTGCAAACAGGGTTTCATGCTGCCCTGACAGCCCGCTCTGCAGGGAACCGACAATCGCCATCGCTCCCACGCAGAACAAAAGGCTGGCAGTTACAAAGCCCTCTGCCAATGATGTTTTGCAGGTTTTGCCGGTTTCATCCGTCTTATCCCTCCGGAACTTATTCTCCAGAAAGGTTCCAAGCTGCTTTATCTTACCATCCAGATCCAGAAGCTCGCCGATAAGCGTCCCAAAGACCATGGAAAGAATCAGCACAAGCGTATTCTTCCCCGCCAGACAGCCGCTGATTCCGATATAAAGCGTACAAAGCCCGAGTGCCTTCATCAGCGCGTCTGCCAGCTTCTCCGGAAGTCCCTTTTTCAGCAAAAGACCGATGCCGCCGCCTGCC
Source organism: uncultured Lachnospiraceae bacterium (assembly GCA_910579465.1). Classification (GTDB taxonomy): domain Bacteria; phylum Bacillota; class Clostridia; order Lachnospirales; family Lachnospiraceae; genus SIG307. The sequence continues at coordinate 75,794 of CAJTUB010000005.1, forward strand.
AGAATGGCAGCGGTATTCACGAGCGTTCCTAACATATCTCCTCCGAAACCGGAAAGGGGTGCCGCCCGAAGCGCGCGCCCTTCTTACAAGCGGCGGGAAGTTTCTCTGCCGCCCCGGGGATTTGTTACATTATTTTGCAAGCGCAACACTCCACCGGACTTCCTCTAAGCGCTGCTAAGCCGCTCGGTGGCGTCCTCGCGCCTAAGCATCGCTAAGAGGTGATTCCGGCTCCGCTAAAAGCGCGGTCCTTCGGACAAATGCAAAAATAATGTAACAAATCCCCTGCGGCGGTCAGGCAAGGATACTTACCGCTTGCAAGAGTATGCCGCGCGTTTCGGACGACAGCCCCTTTCCGTATCCTTACTTTTTCCTTACGGCAATCGTTACCTTCTCGCCGTTTAAGTCCCATTCCTTCGCAATGCCGTCCGTGCTTCCGTATACGAGTTCGTCCGCCAGCACTACGGTCCGGATTTCCGCCTCGTTCTTTGCAAAAAGCTCCGCCAGCTTCTCATTCCCGCTTACGGAAAGCACGATGTGGTCCATTACCTCAAAGCCCGCTTCCTTACGCATCGTCTGCACCTTGGAAATCAGCTCCCTGACATAGCCTTCCTCAATTAACTCCGGCGTTAGGTTGGTATCCAGTACCACCGTTACGCTGCCGCCTGCCTCGGCTACATAGCCCTCCTTCTGCGCGGACTCAATCAGCAGGTCCTCCTCTGCCAGTGCCTCCTCCGTGCCTCCTACGGTCACGGTAAGCTTTCCTGCGGTATTCAGCTCCTCCATTGCCGCACTGCCGTCCAGTCCGGCAAGCACGGTCCGGAGCTCATTTAAGCGGCTGCCGAAACGCTTTCCAAGCGTTTTGAGCTGCGGCTTGAACGTATACGCGGTAAAGTCACGCACATCGTCCGTAAATACGACCTTCTTTACGTTTAACTCATCCGCAATAATCTCATTAAAGAATGCAGGAAGCTCTCCTTCCCCGCTCTTTACATACATCGTGCCGATTGGCTGGCGCTGCTTGATATTGGCGGTATTTCTTGCCGCACGTCCCAGAACGACAATATTCAGCACACGCTCCATATGCTCCTCTAGCTCCTTATCCATCCAGGCATGCACAACCTCCGGGAAGTCGCACAGATGCACGCTCTCCGGCGCGCTCTTGTCAATGCTGCATACCAGATTGCGGTAAATCTCCTCCGTCATAAACGGAATCATCGGCGCCGCCGTCTTGGCAATCGTAACAAGCGCAGTATACAACGTCATATACGCGTTAATCTTATCCTGCTCCATTCCCTTTGCCCAGAAGCGCTCCCTGCCACGGCGCACGTACCAGTTGCTCATCTCATCCACGAACTCCTGCAATGCCCTCGCCGCCTCCGGAATACGGTAATTCCCGAGATTGTCATCTACTGCCTCCACCACGCTGTTCAGCTTGGAGAGCAGCCACCGGTCCATCACGGAGAGCTTCTCATAGTCCAGCGTATATTTGGTTGCGTCGAAGCCGTCGATATTGGCATACAGGACGAAAAAGGCATACGTATTCCAAAGCGTACCCATGAACTTTCTCTGTCCCTCGATAACTGCCTTGTCATGGAAGCGGTTCGGCAGCCACGGTGCGGAATTGATATAGAAATACCAGCGGATTGCGTCCGCGCCGAACTTCTCCAGCGCGTCAAACGGGTCAACCGCATTCCCCTTCGTCTTGCTCATCTTCTGGCCGTTTTCATCCTGCACATGCCCGAGTACGATAACATTCTCATACGGAGCCTTGTTAAACAGCATCGTTGACTCCGCAAGCAGCGAATGGAACCATCCTCTGGTCTGATCAACCGCTTCGGAAATAAACTGCGCCGGGAACTGCTCCTCAAACAGCTCCTGATTCTCAAACGGATAATGATGCTGCGCAAATGGCATTGCGCCGGAGTCAAACCAACAGTCCAGAACCTCCGGTACACGCTTCATTTTCTTACCGCACTCCGGACAGTTCAGCGTAATTGCATCGATATACGGGCGGTGAAGCTCTACGGTCTTTGCTTCCTCCATTCCGCTCATCTGGTACAGCTCCTCACGGCTACCCACACAATGCCGGCACCCGCACTCGCATTCCCAGATATTTAACGGAGTACCCCAGTAACGGTTCCGGGAAATCGCCCAGTCCTGGATATTTTCCAGCCAGTTGCCAAAGCGCCCCTTGCCGATGGAATCCGGAATCCAGTTAATCGTATTGTTATTGCGGATTAAATCCTCCCTTACCGCAGTTTCGCGGATATACCACGACTCCCTCGCATAGTAAATCAGCGGCGTATCACAGCGCCAGCAGTGCGGGTAGCTGTGCTCGAACTTCGGCGCGTCAAACAAAAGTCCCTTCTTATCGAGGTCGGTCAGCACCATCGGGTCCGCCTTCTTTACAAAGACACCCGCATACGGCGTTTCCGCAGTCATTTCACCCTTGCCGTCTACCAGCTGCACAAACGGCAGGTCGTACTCCCTGCCGACTCTGGCATCGTCCTCACCAAATGCCGGTGCAATGTGTACGACTCCCGTACCGTCGGTCAGCGTAACATAGGTATCGCATACGACATAATGTGCCTTTTTCTGCTGATTCCGGCAGATATCAACCGCACAGTCAAACAGCGGCTCATACTCCTTATACTCCAGATCCTTTCCGGAATACGTCTCCAACACCGTATATGCCGGCTTTGCCTCTGTTCCGTTTTCCACATCTGCCTTTACCGCAAGCTTTCCGAGCACCGTATCCAAAAGCGCCTCCGCCATATAGTACGTATAGCCGTCCGCTGCCGCAACCTTCGCATAGCGCTCGTCCGGGTTCACACAGAGAGCCACATTGCTCGGCAGCGTCCACGGCGTCGTGGTCCATGCCAGAATATAGGCATCCTCGCCGACAACCTTAAAGCGCGCAATCGCCGAACGCTCCTTTACATCCTTATAGCCCTGCGCCACCTCCGCGCTGGAAAGCGGCGTACCGCAGCGCGGACAGTACGGCACAATCTTAAAGCCCTTATACAAAAGCCCCTTGTCCCAGATTTTCCGGAGCGCCCACCACTCAGACTCGATATAATCGTCATGGTACGTCACATACGGATCGTCCATATCCGCCCAGAAGCCGACGGTGCCGGAGAAGTCCTCCCACATACCCTTATACTTCCAGACGCTTTCCTTACACTTATCGATAAACGGCTCCAGACCGTACTTTTCAATCTGCTCCTTGCCATCCAGCCCCAGAAGCTTTTCCACCTCAATCTCCACCGGGAGCCCGTGGGTGTCCCAGCCTGCCTTACGCGGCACCATATAGCCCTTCATGGTACGGTAACGCGGAATCATATCCTTAATGACACGCGTCAGCACATGCCCGATGTGCGGCTTACCGTTCGCCGTCGGCGGTCCGTCATAAAACATATAGGTCGGGCCGCTCCTTCTTGCCTCAATACTCTTCTCAAAAATCTTCTCGTCCTTCCAGAACTTCTCAACTTCCTTTTCTCTCTCTACGAAATTCATATTCGTATCGACCTTGTTGTAAAGCATCTGATTCCTCCTTTTCCAAATAAAAAACCATTTTTCCGCGTTCGCATGGTCCCGCCTGCCGGAATCTGTGCTTCCGCAATCGTGCGCATGCTCACTTTGCTTACGCGAAAAAAAGTCCCCGTCCAAAACAGGACGAGGACCTACAGTCTCGCTATACCACCTATTCCGTACTCCGGCACGCCGTTCATACTTCCTTTCTGTAACGGGAAAGCCCCGGCGCGGTCTACTTGCCCTGCGTTCGACCTGCGACTCAAAAGTGATTTTCCAGGCATCCGCTACTCGCACCCGGCTTCCACTGTCCCGGACTCGCTGCGCCTTTCGGCAGATGTGTACTCTCTTTCTCAACGTCTTTTTTTATTCGTTATGATATAGTATAAAAGCGGTTTTGAAAAATGTCAAGCAGAATTTCCTCTATACAAGCATATTCATAATTTTACATGCGGAGATACAATCCTTTTCCTGCAAGCCTTTCAATGCGTCTACAAATACAAGATGCTTTTGTATCTCCTTATCGCTCTCATAGGTATCGCCAAAGCAATCATCCAGAATCGCGTACCGCCTGATATCAGAATGAGCGTTCAGATATTCCTTAATCTCATCCGTCCTGCTTTTTATTGCTTCGTCCCACAGCGTTATGCCACTTATTTTTATCCCTTCTTTTTCTAAAACCATTTTAAGGTTATCCCAGTTGTCAATGATTTTATCATATCCGAGCGCATACGCCTTTTCCCTGTATGTCTCTGAACCGTACCGCCAGTCGGAAATAATCACAACATCCGCTTTTGTTCGTGCCGCCAGCTTTTTTAAATTACGGACTGCCTCCGGCATCAGCTCCTGCACAAAAACGTCAGGATTGTAAATATCCAGCACTCCGTCAATATCAAGAAAAATTGTGAAATGGTCCCCTGCTATTATTTCTTCCGCCCTTTCCAGTATCTGTCTGCACAATTCTTCCGTTGCCCGGATGTCGCCTCCGAGCTCTTTCACAATACATTCTCCTTCCCGCAGGGCATTTTCGTATTGGTATGTATTTAATTCGCCGGAATCATACGCCGCGTCCAATTCGTCCCTGTCACAGATACATACGTCTCCTTCCGGAGTAAGCATAACGTCCAGATATTTGTCAATAAAATAAACAACCCCGTCCTCATCTACCCCTGTTTCCTCAATCACGTCGATATACCAGGCGCTGACACGGCGGTCAGGTAAAAAATAAGCCGATATAGCCCGGGAGGCATGCTCCGGAATCATCGTAAGCCAAAGCATATCCTTGCCGCAAACCGGCACTGAGCCTGCCTTTTCAAACTCCCAAACCCTTGTTTCCCCATCGGTCAGGTCATTCACCGCTACCCAGCCCTTTATCAGTTCATTCTCCATATACATCTGATAATACGGGAAATATTGCAAAAACCACTTTTTATCACGAATGAGCCTCTTCTTATTCATTGGCTGGTTCCTCCTTTTGTTTAAAGTATTTTTATTATAACACGCTGATGTTCCTGTCATCAAGCTAGTAACTTGGGTTTTTGAATAACCCACGAAAAATTCACCTTACTACTGGACTTATTTCTTATAATATATTATTATGGATAAGTACAACTATATTTGAACTATTACGGAGGATATCCTATGACAGACCAGAACCTGACCCTGCTGACTGATTTTTACGAAATTACGATGATGCAGGGCTACTATAAAAACAATACCAATGATATTGTCGTATTCGATGCCTTTTACAGAACCAATCCGTCCGGCGGCGGCTATGCGGTATGCGCCGGTCTTGACCAGGTAATTGACTATATCAAAAACCTTCACTTTGACGCAGATGATATCGAATATCTGCGCAGTCTGGGCGTATTTGAGGAGGATTTTCTCCGCTATCTTGCAGACTTCCGCTTTTCAGGCAGCATTTATGCGGTTCCGGAGGGCAGCGTTGTTTTCCCGAGAGAGCCTCTTGTGAAGGTAATTGCCCCGATTATGGAGGCACAGCTTGTCGAAACGGCAATCCTTACCATGATAAACCATCAGAGCCTGATTGCTACCAAGGCATCCCGTGTCTGTTATGCCGCACGGGGCGCCGGTGTCATGGAGTTCGGGCTGCGCAGGGCGCAGGGGCCGGACGCCGGTACTTACGGGGCAAGGGCCGCGGTTATCGGCGGCTGCATCGGCACAAGCAACGTGCTTGCTGCAAAGATGTTCCAGGTCCCGGCACTCGGCACCCATGCCCACAGCTGGATTATGAGCTTTGACGACGAGCTGACGGCATTCCGCAAATATGCGGAGCTTTATCCGCAGAATGCCACACTGCTTGTGGATACTTACGACACCCTTCGTTCCGGTGTCCCGAACGCTATCCGGGTATTTACCGAGCTGCGGGAAGCAGGCAGGATGCCGTCCCGTTACGGCATCCGTCTTGACAGCGGCGACCTTTCCTACCTTTCGAAAAAGGCAAGAAAGATGCTGGACGAAGCAGGCTTTCCGGAGGCTTCGATCTGTGCCTCCAGTGATTTGGACGAATACCTGATTGAGTCCTTAAACTCGCAGGGCGCCGCAATCGACTCCTGGGGCGTCGGCACAAACCTGATTACCTCCAAGGACTGCCCGGCATTCGGCGGCGTCTATAAGCTGGCAGCCGTACAGAAGAACGGGGAATTTATCCCTAAAATCAAGCTTTCCGAAAACCCGGTCAAAATCACGAATCCGGGCAATAAAACCGTGTTCCGTATTTATGATAAGCAAACCGGGAAAATCAAAGCGGACCTGATTGCATTTGCAGACGAGGTCATTGACACCACAAAGCCTCTCCTGCTGTTCGACCCGGAAGCGACCTGGAAGCAGACCCTGTTAGAGCCGGACACCTATACGGTGCGGGAGCTTCTGGTTCCGGTCTTTCTTGACGGCCGCTGTGTCTACGATTCCCCGGCTGTGATGGATATCCGCAGCTACTGCGGCAGGGAAATGGCAACTCTCTGGGATGAAACCAAGCGCTTTGTCAACCCGCAGGAGGTTTATGTCGACCTTTCCGAACGCCTTTACCGGACCAGGCAGGAACTGCTTGATACCATCCACAAAAAAAGCAAACGTCATTAGAAAGAAGGAGTTTCCATGAAAAGCCTTTTTCATTCTTTTCGTCTGCCGCTTTTTGTATGTGCTGCCGGCGCCGCCTGTTTCGTTGGCGGCTGCGGGAAAAAAACAGAGCTGTCTGAGGGTCCCGGAGGGACTCCGGCCGCAACGGCCACTGCGGCCCCCTCCGCGACGCCGGGCATAACGCCCTCTGCCGTACCGTCCCCGACCGAAACGCTTCCTTCACCCACCTTGACGGAGTGTCCGACAGAGCCGCCTGTTACAAAGACGCCGACACCGGCTCCTTTAAATACCGATACCTCCACGGTTACATACCTTGTCAACCGGGAGTATCCGCTCCCGGAGGACTTTGTGCCGGAGAACCTGACTACGCCGGATGTATTATTTCCGTTTTCAGACACCAGCATCGATAAGGCAAAAATGACACCGGAGGCTGGAAGGGCGCTTGCCCTGCTGTTTGATGCTGCCTATGAAGAGGCCAGGCTTACGTTGTATGGCGTTTCCGCCTACCGCTCGTATGCCCGCCAGTACACGATTTATGCAACCAACCTTGCGCGCTATGGAACTGCACATGCCAACCGTTATTCCGCGGCTCCGGGCAGAAGCGAGCATCAGACCGGCCTTACCATTGACATCTCCTGCGCTTCGGAGGACTTCCTGTTGGAAAGCACCTTTGCCGATACGCCGGAGGGCGTCTGGACCGCAGAGAATGCACACCGGTTCGGATTTATTTTACGCTACCCGAAGGAAAAGGAAGATATTACCGGTTACAATTACGAGCCGTGGCACCTCCGCTATGTCGGAACCGAGCTTGCCGCCCTTCTTTATGAAACCGGTCTTACCCTGGAGGAATACTACGGTGTGCCTTCCTCCTTAACCGGAGAGTATCTTGACACGACGCCGTTTATCGATACCGCCGCGGAGAGCTATCGTTCCATTTATACACAGTATCACCCAGAATAAGGAGGCATTGTATGCGAACCATTTTAGCAGGACTTGCGATTACTTTGTTTTTCATCCTCTTTTTCCCTGCCTGTCTGCTGCTTTTGCTGCTGCGAAGGTTTAACAGACGGCTTTCCAGCCGTATTTCCCAGTGTATTGTCCGGAATGCGTTCCGCTTTATTATGCTTCCGGGCGGCATGAAGCGCATTGTCGTAGGTCTGGAAAATGTCCCGAAGGATACACCTGTTTTGTATGCTGCCAACCACAGAAGCCTGCTCGATTCCGCGCTCGGCTATATTACCGTACCGAACCTGACCGGCTTTGTTGCAAAAAAGGAAATTGCAAAGGTGCCGTTTTTACGTCTCTGGATGAAAAACGTCAACTGCCTGTTTCTGGACCGCTCTGACCCGCGCGCCGGAATGAAGGTGATTTTGACCTGCATCGACTATATCAAAGACGGCTACTCTATCTTTATTGCCCCGGAGGGTACCAGAAGCCACGGCACCGAGCTGCTTCCGTTTAAAGACGGCAGCCTGAAGCCGGCACAAAGAACCGGCTGCCCGATTATCCCGGTCGCCATCACCGGCACAGACGAGCTGTTTGAGAACCATATCCCGTGGCTGCGCCGCACTAAGGTTGTCATTGAATACGGCAAACCGATTTACTTAAACGAGCTTTCCCCGGAAATCCAGAAGCATCCGGGCGCTTATGTCAGGGACATAGTCACCGGTATGCTGCAGGGACATGAAGCATTACGGACACAAAAGTAAACCTTGCAGGCAAAATTTTCTTGCATAACGTCCGTCCCCGTGATAAGATATCTGATAGACAAACCTGACAATAAAATAACTTTATAGAAGAGGAGATTCAACATGAACACCTGGTTAATTGTACTATTGATTGTACTCGGCGTTGTCATAGCCGGATTAATTGTACTCTCGATTGTCGGGAGAAAACTCCAGAAAAAGTCAGACGCCGCACAGCAAAACATTATGGCAGGCGCACAGTATTATTCGATTATGGTAATCGACAAAAAACGCATCAAGCTCTCGCAGGCCGGTTTTCCGCAAATTATCATCGACCAAACGCCGAAGTGGCTCCGTAACCGTAAGGTCCCGGTCGTAAAGGCAAAAATAGGCCCGAAGATTGCAAGCCTGATGTGCGATGACAAGGTATTTGACAAGGTTCCGGTAAAAAAAGAGGTAAAAGCACTGATGAACGGTATCTATATCGTCGACGTAAAGGGACTCCGCTCCGGTCTTGACACCGCTCCGGTTAAAAAAGGCTTCTTTGCAAAGCTCCGCGGCAAAGCACAAACCGTCGTAGACGAGGAAAAAAAGCAAAGAAAGTCCAAAGAGACTGCCGAGCCGAAAAAAGGAAAGAAAAATAAGTAAGCACTCCAAAGGAGCTGCGCTTCGGCGCGGCTCTTTTCTTTGTCCGCAATTTTTATCAACACTTCCTGCTCCGGTTCTGTTATACTGTATACCATACTAGTTAAACCTATCTGCAGATTATTTATTCCAACAGGAAAGCGAGGTGAGCGTCATCGACTATCAGGAACATATTTCCCGCGCCCTGGACTATATCGAGGAGAATCTTCCACAGGAGCTTGACAATGCGCTCCTTGCCCGGATTGCAGGCTATTCCGAGTATCACTTTCTTCGCATTTTCAAGGATACGGTGAAATTAACCCCTGCCGACTATATCAAAAAACGCCGGCTGACGGAAATTGTCCGCTGTATGGCAGACGGGAAGCGCCCTGTCTCGGACATTGCCTTTGCCTACGGCTTTAATTCCAAGGAAAATTTCTCCCGCGCATTTAAGGCGGAGCACGGAATCCTGCCGACCGAATTTAAAGCTGCCGGAAACAGTCTGAGGCTTTACGAGCGCGTACGCTTTCACCTGCCGCCGTTCCAGCTGGACGCAGTCCTGGAACACCGCAGCCCGTTCTGTCTGGTCGCATATCCGTCGGACGAAAGCTATCCTCCACGTTTCTGGAACAAATATAACGCCAAGAACTGGTCACAGCGGCTTTCGGGCGGAGCCGTTGTAGAGGATATCGGCGCCTGTATCTGGAATCCCCGGGAAAACAGGCTTGACTATTATATCGGGATTCGAAAGCAGGATGCCAGAGGCGACCTTTCCGGAACCGTGAGCCTTACCATCGCAGGAGGTCTTTACGCCGTATTTGTAACACCTCCTTCCACAAATTTTGATTTTGTAAACACGATTCATAAAACATGGGATTATATCGAAAAGATATGGCTGCCGGAAAACGGATTCGAGCGGACCGGCGGATTTGAGTTTGAAAGCTATATCGAACAAAGCCGGAAGTTTTCGGAAAAAATTTATATCCCGATTCAAAGAAAAGAGGAAACAACATGAAAAAATTGAATGTATCATTTGACGGAATCACCGATACTACAGGGTACTTATTCTCCCTTGCAAAATGCTTTGCAGCAGCCTTAAACAGCGGACCTTATAAGGAATACGCCGGGGACATTATTGCTGCCAGCGGCTTTGCCTTCCGTATGTGGACTGATAAAGGGCAGCTGTGTCCGAGCGCAACAAGCATATGGGAGTTCAAAAAGCAAAAGGAATGGTTTGAAAACAGCGGACTTCTCTGCGGCTATGTAGAACGGCTCTGGGGTGAAGACGCAGCAGAGGAGGAACGCCGCACCGCTGCCATAGAGCTGATTAAGGAATCCATCCAGAAAGGAACAGCTGCTGTCGCATGGGACATCAGCGGCTGTGAATGGGGCATTATCACCGGCTATGACGATAACGCACAGTCTCTTTCCACCTTGAAAATCAACGGCGAAGAGGGAAGCGTGGCTTATGAAAAGCTCGGTCTGCTTGAGCTGCCGATTCTGTCGGTTCTTACCGTTTCCGGAACGGCGTCAAAGGACACTGCACAGATGGTTGCCGATACCAAAAGGCTGGCTGCCTTCCATCTGGACGGGAAGGAATGGTGTGATAATGCAAGCGGACTTGCGGCCTATGACACTATCATTACCTTTATCAAGGAATCCCTCTCCGCAGACACCGCATGGAACCTTGAATACTATCTGGGAACCTACGGGGCGCTCAAGTGGTATGCGTGGAAGTTCTTTGAGAAGTACAACGAGCCTGCCCTCGCCGGACTGTATAAAACAGTATATGAAGCATGGCAGGGCGCATTTGACGTAAAACAGAGCAAGGACGTAACGGAGCATGCCGTAAAAGAAGAACTGGCCGCTTTCCTTTCCACAGCAAAGGATGCGGAAGAAAAAGCAGCCGGACTTATGCGTTAGCAGACTCTCCGGAAGGCGTCGCCTCCTGTCTGCAGGACTGTACCTTCAATACGAGGGTACAGTCCGCCGTGCGTTCATTGTTAATTTCAAGACCATACCGCAGCTTTGCCCGCAGGAACTCTTCCTCCTCCAAAAGCTCCAGTGACTGGGTAGCAACGCCTACAAGCACGCTCCCATATGGAGTTTCATAGTTTGTAAAATACTCCTCCCCCGGTACAAAAAGAAGCCTTGTATGCAGGCTGTCCCTTTTCTGCAGCTCCAGCTCATCCTTTGAAACCTTAATCCGGCACTTGACCGGGGTGCCGTTTTCATTGGTATCCTCGTACAGCAGATAATGCTTCTCACCTTTTTTATAATACTGGCCGAAATTGATAATTTCAATCGGCGCATCCTCTTCTTCTGCTACATATTGCAGTCCCATCAGGGAAATAATCACATTCTTTGTCATAATCCGCCTCCTTGGTACTACTCAAAGATTTCCACGCCGATATTTACCTGCTGCAGCACTACAGACGGCAGAATCCCTGCCGTAAACTGCTTAAACTTCTCCGCCCTGTCGCTCACGAAAAACTCATGCCGCGGCAATACCTCCTTACCGGCTGCGGCATAGGATTCCCCGGCGTCGGCGGATTCATTCAGCAGATGATGCTCCTCCAACAGATACTTCAGCTCCCTTGTCGTCTCCACCGCCGGATTCACGAGCTTCACTTCATCACCCATCACCTTCTGAATCACGGAGCGCAGCAGCGGATAATGGGTACAGCCCAACACCAGCGTATCAATCCCCTGTTCGGAAAGCCCGGCAAGATAGCGCCTTGCTACCTGCTCCGTAATCGCATCCTCCTCAAGCCAGCCCTCCTCGACTAACGGCACGAACAGCGGACACGCCTTTCCGTACACCGTCACATGCGGGTCGGTTTTCCTTAAAAACTCACTATAAATGCCGCTCCGTATGGTCGCCTCTGTCCCGATGACACCGATTTTCCCGTTCCTTGTCACCTCCGCCGCCGCCTTCGCGCCCGGCTTCACCACACCGATGATCGGCACCTCAAACGCTTCCTTCATCTTCTCTAACGCTACCGCGCTCGCCGTATTGCAGGCAATCACAATCGTCTTTGCCCCCTTGGAAAGCAAAAACTTAATAATCTGTTCGGAATAACGCACTACCGTCTCCTCCGATTTATTCCCGTAAGGCACCCGTGCCGTATCCCCGAAATAAATCAACGCTTCCCCCGGAAGCTGCTCCATAATCTCCCTGACAACCGTCAGCCCGCCTACACCCGAATCAAACACGCCAATCGGTGCATTATTCATAAGAAATCCTCTTTTCCCGCTTTACCGCTATTTTAAGTTAGGGAAACGCTGATGAAAGCGTTTCCCGCGCCGGATTTGCGTTGCGAAACAACACTCACCCCTGCAAATCCGTGCGCATCCGCCGGAGGCTCTGAGGAAGCGATGATTTCATCAGCGCTTCCTTAGTACCTTAATTTTACTATGCCGCCCCGGATAATTCAAGTATTTTCTGGTTTCTTAAAATTCCGCTTACCAGTGTATATGCCTGCACACCCGTGGCAATACTTTCGATAACAAAAAAAGGTTCCGCATTTTTTATGTAACTTTGGAAGACCCAGCGGCTACACGGTAATTTGATTTTGCATTTGTCCGAAGGACCCAGGCTTAGCGCAGCCGGAATCGCGTCTTAGTGCCGCTTAGGCACGAGGACAATCCCGAACGGCTTAGCGGCACTTAGAGGAAGTCCGGCGAAGCGTTCGCGCTTGCAAAATCAAACTATCGTGCAACCGCCGGGACACAAAAACACTCAAAATGCGGAACCCCAAAAAAGAAACGGAGTACCCTTATGAAGCATTTTATCAGAAAAACAACCCTGTTCTCTATTCTGCGCCGCAGTGCCGCCGCAGCCCTTATTTTACTTTCCGTCCTCCTCCTGCTGCCGGAACGTGTTTTTGCAGGCGAACAGAATCCTTCCCTTGCTCTCAGCGACCGCATTCTGCGCCTACATATTCTTGCTGCGGGGAACGATACTGCCTCACAGGAAATCAAGCTGCACGTCAGAGATGCTGTTCTTTCGGTTGTAAGGGACGCACTCGCGGATGTCTCGACTACCGCCGAGGCAGAAGCCGCCCTTTTGCCGCTTTCCGCCGAAATCAAGGCTGCGGCTGACCGTGTCCTTGCCGCCTCGGGCGTTTCCTACCGTGCTTCGGTCGAAATTACCACCGAATTTTTCCCAATCAAGCAATACGGCTCGCTTCTGCTCCCGCCGGGAGAATACCGGGCGCTCCGTATCCTGCTCGGAGAAGGTGAGGGAAAAAACTGGTGGTGCATGCTCTACCCGTCCCTCTGCTTCACGGAGGGCATTACCGCCTCTATTGCAGAGGACGAAAAGGAAGAACTCCGCGGACTTTTAAGCGAGGACGAATTTGATACCCTCTTTTCCACAACGGCGCAAAAGCCTGTATTTGCCTTCCGCCTGAAAGACTTGCTGAAAAAGCTGAAAAAACTCTTTACCTGAACGAAAAAGGCCTCTCTTGCGAAATTAGCAACTCCGGTGTATAATTTTTATGAAAACTACAGAAAGAAGAGTCCCACTGCTTCTTTCTGTTACTACATAAAAGGAGCCTCCATGAAACCTATACTGCAAAACCATACTGTCCCTGCTTACGCAAAAATCAACCTTTCCCTTGATATTCTTGGAACACGTCCGGACGGATACCATGAGGTGAGGATGCTGATGCAATCCCTGACGCTGCACGATACCATTACGTTAGAGGTACAGCCGGTTCCCGGCGTTTCCCTGACCTGCAGCGAGCCCTCCCTTCCGGTGGACGGGCGCAACCTTGCCTACCGGGCAGCCGCCCTCTTTCTTTCTGCTTATGCGCCTTCCTACGGGGCGGTGCTTCATCTGGAAAAGAAAATCCCTGCTGCTGCAGGTCTTGCCGGAGGCAGCTCCGACGCGGCAGCCGTCCTCCGGGGTCTGAATGAAATGTTCAGCAGCCCGGCATCCGATACTGCCCTTGCCGTCCTCGGTCTGCAACTCGGCGCGGACGTTCCCTACTGTCTGCTGCTCGGCACGGCGCTGTCCGAGGGAATCGGCGAGCGCCTGACACCGCTGCCTGCAGCTCCGGACTGCTACTGCCTTCTCGTAAAGCCTGCTGCCGGAGCCTCCACAAAGCAGATTTACACCGGCTATGACGCCCTGACGGAAACAATGGAAATCCCACACCCTGATACCAAAGGGCTTCTTGACGCCCTGTCCGCCGGAGACTATGCTGGACTCGCCTCCCGTCTCTGCAACGTACTGGAGCCTGTTACCGTGCGTCTTATCCCGGAAATCGCCGACCTGAAGGAGACCCTGTATTCCCTCGGAGCCGACGGCGCCTTAATGAGCGGGAGCGGTCCTACGGTATTCGGGTTGTTTTCCTCGGAGGACACGGCAAAAAACGCCGAAGCACATTTTTTACGCACCAGCTACGCGCCGCGCACCTTCCTGACGGAATTTTACCGGCGGTAAAAGCGAAAACATAATGTGTATCACGACCTGTATCCCTTTTAAATAACTTAAAAATCCGGGAGCATAAGCCGGAACATTATCGCTACTAAAAAATTTTGAAAAAGTTTCCCTTTTACTATAAATTTCATGGAAGGAATTGCCGATATATACCATAGAAGTAAGCGGGTCCTTTTCCCGCAAGTTAAATTGGAAACCGCATCAGGGCGAAGGAATCGCAACGCGTTTTCCTTTCCAAATTCATTAACCAAGGAGGGTTGATTATGAGCACAAATCAAATTACATCTGCAACCACTGCATATCAGACTACGGAGCCTTATAAGACGGCCTCCGCTACCAAAGAAGCTGACACCAAGGCAGGCTCTTCCACCAAAACAGCTGATACCTCTGCTGTTGTTTATGAGAAGAACAGTACCACAAAAGCAGCACACAATAATACCAAAAACAAGAATTACGTTACGTTAAGCAAGCAGAACCAGGCAATTGTTGCGCAGCTCAAGGCAGATGCCAACCAGCGTTCCCAGCAGCTCCGTTCCCTTGTTGAGAGCATGATTTCAAAGCAGAACCATACCTTCAACATGAGCCAGCTGACAGACAGCAAAATGTATGAAATGCTCCGCAACGGACAGCTTGCTGTTTCTCCGGAAATACGCGCACAGGCACAGAAGGACATTGCCGACGACGGCTACTGGGGCGTTGAGCAGACATCCGAGCGTTTATTCTCCTTTGCGAAGGCGATCTCCGGCGGAGATACTTCCAAGGCAGAGACCTTAATCAAAGCAATGGAGAAGGGCTTCCGTCAGGCTACCAAGTCCTGGGGCGCTACGCTTCCTTCCATCTGTCAGAAGACACTGGATACTGCAACCGAGAAGATTCGTAACTGGGCAAAAGACAACAGCACAGAGTCTGACGATATGACGGATGCTGCACAGGATGCCTTTGAAAACCAGGCAGCTAATTCTGCTCTGTCCAAATAATACGAACGCATTTTAAATGTAAAGAATTGAAAAGGATACCATTCCACTGAACAACAACCTATCGGGACATGGTATCCTTTTCTTTTGCCTTTTATCTCTTTTCTTATTCAAGCCCCGCATGCTTTTTCAGCGCGGCAAACGTCTCGTCGCTGATAATATGCTCAATCCTGCAGGCATCCTCCGAGGCGGTCTGCTCAGACACTCCGAGCGCCACAAAAAACTTTGTCAGCAGCCGGTGGCGTTCGTAGGTTTTTTCCGCTACCCGGCGTCCTTCTCCCGTCAGCACTAAAAACCCGTCGGCATCGCTTTCCAGATAGCCGCCCTTCTTCAAAATCCCGACCGCACGGCTGACGCTCGGCTTGGAATACCCCATATATTCCCCCACATCAATCGCGCGCACATTTTTCCCGCTCTGCGAAAGAATATAAATCGTCTCCAGATACATTTCACCGGACTCCTGCAGCTGTACCATGGCAAACCTCCTCGTCTCTTTTCTTATGGAAAGCATAGCATACTTCCGCATAGATTTCAAGCCGTGGAACAGGTTTCACTCCCAAAGCTGCACGAAAAAAGAGAGCTGCCCCCTGCGCGGCAGCCCCCTTCTTCCATTCCTTATTTCCCTGTTAATTTCCTGCTGTTTTTACTACTAACAGCAAATCGCCTTCGCGTACCTCCCCGCCGTGCTCGGTGAGCCGGATGATTTCCTCCTGGGTTGTATAGTAACGCTTTGCGATATCCCAAAGGCTTTCGTCTGCTTTAACGGTATAACCGATCATACTCGGCAGCTCCTCCAGGCGGTTTTCGTCAAACTCCTCCCGCTCCGTATCCACAATGACCTCTTCCTTGCGGTTTTCCATTGCAAGCACCGAAAATGCCAGCTCTGCTTTCATCTCCGCCTCTCCGTTGCGTACCATGCCAAAGACCGCTTCGGCTACATTGCAGCGGATGTCATAGGCACTTTCCGGCGTAAGCCCCCGGATTTCAATCTGATGCGTAAACGGGATTTCGGTGCGGTAGGACTGCAACGGGCGGTCATCCTCCTCCGAAATATAGAGCAGCCTTACATCGAGCACACCCGACAGATTCAGCGTCTCTCCTTCTCTCGTACAGACGTCCGGCTTAATTTCCGCACTGCCGCGGCAGATCTGGAGAATCCCCGGCATTCCCTCGGCAAGCGGCAAACGCTCGGAAACCCTGAGCCTGCTGTCGTTTTTCAGCAGCAGATTCTCATATTCCTCCGTCTGGTAGACCGGCACCATGCTGCAATCCGTTGCATAGAGGTCAGAAAGCAGTTCCATCTCGCCCTCTTCGTACAGCTTCATCTCCGCCTCTAAGATTGCCTCCGCTTCTATCAGACGCTCTTCGCCGTCCTCGTCTGCCTTTACCGCTACATTCTCGTTCGTAATCCGGAATGAAACATCATCAATCAGTCCCTCTCTGCAGCCACTGATTTCAAACTCGCTCTTAAACGGAAGCATTGCTTCGTAGCATTCCAGCTCGCCTTCCTCCCTGTCGCTCCGCCAGAGAAGGAACATGGACAGCTCTCCCTTTGCCTCAAGGACATCTTCCCTTGCCCTTGCTTCTACATTACAAAGCTCCAACTCCCAGAAAAGAAGCTCTGCAATCCCATCCTTTCCGGACGGCAGGAAGATTTCCTCACGGAGCCTTGCCGTATCCTTTTTGTCTGCGACAATGGAAGTAATCGGAATTACTCTGGTTTTCGTATGTACCGACGGCGCTTCTCCCATTTCTACCGCCGCCCTGGCATCGTGCAGTTCTTCCGCCTGCACCATAATTCCGAGAAGTGCGCGTACCGCAAACTTTCTGGAATGAATCATTGCAATTTCCAGTTCCTCTACTTCGGCTCTGACATTAATCGAATCCCCGGTGCATGCGTCCGGCAATTCAAGCGACTCATCAAAAGGAATCTCTCCGCGCACGCTCTGTACCGGTCTTCCTTCCTCCTCGCTCAGATAAAGCATATGATATGCCAGCATTCCTTTTAAATACAACCTTCCGCCCGAAAGCTTTTTCTCGTTCAGGCGCACTGCTCCCTTTTCCCAGATTACCGTCCGCACATCCGGCTTATTATCCGGTACATTCACATCATCATCTACGGTCAGCCGAAGCGAATTTCTGCATTTTACACGATTCATATGAATGCTTTGCAGCTTTATTTCCATAAAAATACCTCCCGAAACTAGGTTCTTTTATACCTTATGCTTTCCGGGAGGTAAATATGCTCTTTTCTTTCCGGTTTATACATAAACCAGCTCTACATTTTTTGTTAATACATCTGTATAACTATAGGAGAATGTCTGTGCGGATTCCGGCAGGTTCTGCGTATCAACCTTTATTGTAAATACACACGGATATATCGCGGAAATTACACCTTCCATCACATCGACCTTATTGCGGCCTTTGTTCTCACAAACCTTAACACGTCTACCAACACTGTGCTTTACGTTGTAGACAATTCTACTCATTTCCGTTTGCTGACTCATCTTTGCTCCTATCTGCGGCAACCCGCTGCGTGTATTCGACAAATGCCCCATATAGTATTCATCTATTAACAATTATACCACATCTTGTTATTTATTGTCAATCAGAACGGTAAATTATTTTGTAGGACTTTTGACTTATTTCGTAATTTTACTCCAAAAAGTGTGCCTCTGTCTCCATTGGCTTCAATTTTAATACGATGTACGGATAGGTTGCTGCCATTGTTACCTTCTCATCTGCCGCCGGCCCGATTAACGTCGTTTTAACGCAGAGGCCTTCTTCTGCCATATACATTTCATCCACGGCAATGCTGTAGCCGCCGGAAGGCTGCTCGCCGTACCCTTCCGCTACATAAAGCGCATCCTCCGCAAGATAGGTCAGCCGGAACGGCGCGCTCTTTTTCTCCCTGATGATATCCAGAAGCTCTGCCGGAATGTCCGCCTCCTCCATTACCGTATACTCCACATCCCCTGTTTTCTTGTATTCTTCCTTTTCCTTACTGCACCCGGCTGCAAACACAAGCGGCAGGACAGCAAAAAAAAGGAGAAGCCGTCCGATTCCTGATTTTATCTTCATCCTGTGCTTCTCCTTCTGTTTTTATTAAATTGTATGCGGCATTTCCCGCCTTAATGCCCGGATGACTGCTTTTCTTGTCATTTCCTCCACAAAAAGGGTATGCTCAGGCTCGTGGATGTCCTGCAGATAGTGGGCGTCGGAATTGGAAATAATCCGGCACCGCTCCAGATACGGATGCTCCTTTTTCAGCCTGTGCAGGTTCGCAAGGTTCTTTACCTCTGCGGTCACAAACCTTGCATCCGGCGGAATAAAGCCGAGATTGGATAACAGCGACGTGGTTGTCTTATCCAGATGCGCAGGTATCATTACGCCGCCCCTCGCTTCCACAAGGTCAAACACTTCGTCAAATCCGATGTCTGACGCATTAATCAGCAGCTTTTCCGCAATCCCCAGGATATTTTCCTCCTCGTCCATAATCTGCTGCTTCCCGAATATCTTTTCCTGATTTAAGATATCCGGCAGCCGCTCGTACACATAAGTGTCAAAGTCCATTGCCGCCGCGAGCTCTTCAAACAGACAGACAACATGCACCTCCTCCCTGGTTGTCAGCTCCATCCCCGGCAGTGCCAGTACGCCGTACTCCTCTGCGGCCTTCAGGACTGCGCCGCAGTTTTTACAGCTGTTGTGGTCCGTGACCGCAATCAGCTCAAGCTCCTTTACCGCTGCCATTCCCGCAATATTAGCCGGTGTCATCTCGTCGTCCCCGCAGGGCGAAAGGCAGGAATGGATATGCAAATCATACGCCGGATTCGGCATGCAGTGCCTGATAAACCTTCAGTGCCGCATCAAATACGGGCTGCTCCGTATGCAGTACGGTAATGCCCTGCTCCTTCGCCTTTGCGGCAAAATCATCCGCCGCGGCCGCATTCTCCGCAACAATCACACATGCCGCCTCGGTCAGAGAGGCGACTGCCAGAGTGTTAATGTTGCTCATTACCGTTACCCATGCGGCGCCTTCCGGCACCTTAGTCATTGCAATACTGAGCAAATCGCAGCAGTAACTCTGGCGAATCAGAACTTCACCGGCATTCTCCGCCAGATTAATTACACGAAAGCCGCTTTGCTCCGCAAACTCTTTTACTGTCATATTACCGTCCTTTCCCCGTCCTGGTACAGCAACCAGGACCTACTCTCCGTTCAGCTTGGAAAACTCGTCGGAGAGGTGATGTATGTATTTCTTCAGAATGTGAATACAATCATGCTCCTTTGCCTTGCCGCGCACGATATCCTCCGCGAGCGCCTTACAGGTCGGCGCGCCGCAGGAGCCGCAGTCCAGCCCCGGGAACCCGGCACAAAGCTCTTCCACCCGCGCCATGCGCGCAATGCTCTCCTTCATGTCGGTGCCAAGCTTGAATACCGGCTCGTAGGTGACCTCTTTGGTCCAGTACGCCTCCTCTTTCGGCAGGTTATCCTGCACATGGCTCTTTGCCACTGTCATATACTTACGCAGACGCTTTAGCTTCACCATCGCAAGGTACGGGTTCTCTACCGTCAGCACCCCGCCGACACAGCCGCCGTTGCAGGCGTTTAACTCGATAAACTCGAGGTCCGAAAACTTCTGGTCCTCCAGGTCCTCCAAAATCCGGATGACATTCTCGATGCCGTCCGCCGCCAGATAGTTCTCTGCCAGAAGCCCGCCTGCTTCTCCGCCGCTCGTCCCCCAGCTGATACCGATTTTCCCGGAAATCCGCAGCTCCTCCGGATTGTCCGCCACCGCCTTCATCTCCGGGAGAAGCCTGGTATAAATATCCTTGATTGCGCAGACCGCATCGATACTGCTCTTCTCCGTGCCAAGCGGCGCCTTCATTGCCGACACCTTGGACGGACACGGTGACAGGAAAATAATGCCGATTTTCTCCGGCGGAAGCCCTGTCTTCTTGACCGCCCGCTCCCGCGCCAGCTCCGCTGCCAGCTCTACCGGCGGCTTAATCGGAAGAAGATGCTCGATTAAGTTCGGGAACCGTACCCGGATTAAGCGCGTAACCGAAGGACATGCCGTGCTGATGACCGGATGTGCCTCCGGATGGTTCTTCACATATTCCCTGCTCAGCTCCGAAACCAGCTCCGCCGCGCCGCTGACCTCGTATACATCATCAAATCCGACCCTCTTTAAAGCGGTCAGGACAATATTCACGTCATCCAGATTGTTAAACTGCCCGTACAGCGCCGGCGCCGGCAGTGCCACAGTATATTCGTAGCGCTCCAGTACGTCCAGCCTGTCGTAAGACGGAAGCTTGGCATGATGCGGGCAGATACGGATACACTCCCCGCAGTCGATGCAGAACTCATTCGTAATCTCCGCCTTACCGTTCCGCACACGAATCGCCTGGGTCGGACACCGCTTGATACAGTTGATGCAGCCCTTGCACAGCTCCGCGTCCAGCTTTACCGAAGTAAAAAATTTTTCGCTCATGCAAACCCCCTTTGCTTGTGCCTGTCCGGACCTTCTCAGGTCTGGTATACCTTCATCGTCACCTTTGTCCCGACCCCCGGCGTCGTCTCAATCTCCATTTCGTCGGAATACTGCTTCATGTTCGGCAGTCCCATCCCGGCGCCAAAGCCTAACGCGCGCACCTGGTCCGGTGCCGTGGAATATCCCGCCTGCATTGCCTTTTCGACGTCCGGGATGCCCGGACCGGTGTCCTGCAGCACCATGATAATCTCCTCCGGCGTGATTTCCACGTCAATCGTCCCGCCGTTCGCATGAATTACCATATTGATTTCACCCTCGTACATGGCAATTGCTACCTTACGCACCGCCTCCGGGGAGCTTCCCATCTGCTTAAGCTTCCGCTTTACGTCGCCGGACGCCTCTCCGGCTCTCGTAAAGTCCTCTGTCGAAACCGTATAATGCAGCTTAATCGTATCGCTCATAGTCTTTCCCTCCCCGTAAGCCTTTTTCGTAAAGTATCCCGCAGGCAGAAAACATCCGGTGTCCCGTAGCAAGCAATACGATATCCCGTTCCTTGGCAAGCCGTATCATTTCCTCATCCGGCTTTTTATTCCGTACAAAGACGATACACACAATATCCATCATCTCTGCCGTACGGATGACCTGTGCATTGCAAAGACCGGTCAGAAGAACCGCCTGCTCTTTTACGAACGCCAGTACATCGCTCATCATATCCGAACCGCACGCCGTATGTACCTCCTTATCAAGCCATTCCTCCCCTACCAGCACCCTCGCTCCCAGAATCTCTTTTACATCTAAGACCGTCATACCTTCACCTTCCTCCTTTTCCATTCATTTACCTGAGGAAGCACTGATGAA
The DNA here is from genome assembly GCA_910579465.1 of uncultured Lachnospiraceae bacterium. Taxonomy (GTDB): domain Bacteria; phylum Bacillota; class Clostridia; order Lachnospirales; family Lachnospiraceae; genus SIG307. The sequence goes on from CAJTUB010000005.1 coordinate 97,508, forward strand.
ATCACCGCTTCCCCAGAGCCTCCGGCGGATGCACACGGATTTGCAAAAGAATCTGCCGCCCACGGCGCAAACCCGGCGCTGGAAACGCTTTCGCAGCGTTTCCCTGATAATTTAAAGTATATCACAATTTATCCAAAATGTCCTTAATTTTTTTGCACTTTTCTTATAGCATTTTTCCGCAATTCATGTTATAATGACAGTAACTGTACGGCGCACGCAAAGGCGCGTTATTTTTTCGTAACTTTTGCGCGCTTTTTGTCGTGCTGTGCATAATATCGTTATTATTTTAACAAGTATTGCGTATTATGCCAAACTGTCTTCTTCCCTAAAGACATAAATTAAAGGAGGTTAAAGAAATGGGTTCTAAAACAACAGTTCCGTTTCAGGGGACAAAGGAACAGGAAGAACAGCTGTTAGCTGTCATTGCCGAGTTAAAGGACAGTAAGGGTTCCCTTATGCCTATCTTACAGAAGGCACAGGATATCTACGGCTATCTCCCGATTGAGGTGCAGACCATGATTGCAGACACCTTAGGTATTCCGCTTGAGAAGGTTTACGGCGTGGCTACGTTCTATTCGCAGTTTTCCCTGTATCCGAAAGGAAAGTACAAAATTTCCGTCTGCCTTGGTACTGCCTGCTACGTAAAGGGTTCCGGTGACATCTATGCAAAGCTCCAGGAGCTGCTCCAGATTGAGGGCGGCCAGTGTACTGCCGATGGTAAGTTCTCCCTGGACGCCTGCCGTTGTATCGGCGCCTGCGGTCTCGCTCCGGTTATGACGATTAACGATGATGTTTACGGCCGTCTTACCGCAGATGAAATTGCCGGTGTTCTTGCAAAGTACGAATAGTCTGTGGATTTCGTTTCCCGAAAGGAGGGACTCGCGGTATGATGCCAGAGATATCCTTAAACATCCTTGATGTTGCAGAAAATTCCACCCGCGCAAAGGCATCCTTAGTTACGATTATTGTCGATGTACAGACATCTGCCGATACCCTGACCGTTGTAATTGAAGACGACGGCTGCGGTATGTCACAGGAACAGCTCTCTGCTGTAACGGACCCGTTTTTTACAACGCGTACCACCAGAAAGGTGGGACTGGGCGTTCCGTTTTTTAAGCAGGCAGCAGAAAGTACGGACGGTTCTTTTTCCATTACATCAACGCTTGGCGCCGGCACCCGTGTCTGTGCGGTTTTTACGCTTTCGCATATCGACCGCATGCCCCTCGGCGACATAAACGGAACTATTCATACCTTGGTTACCATGCATCCGGAATGTGATTTCCTTTATACATTCCGCTTTGATGAAAAAGAGTTTTCGTTAGACACCAGGGAATTCCGCGAAATTCTCGGTGACATCTCCTTTCAGGAGCCGGAGGTTTCCCTCTACATAAAGGATTACCTGAAGGAAAATTATGACGAAACGAACAACAATGCTTATAAGCTGTAACTTCGCAGGCTCCCCTGCGGATAACCGTAACACCCAGACTTGAAATGCCGTAAAACGGCAGATTGGAGGAAAGTATGAAGTCTCTTGAAGAGTTAAAAGCAATTCGGGAAAAGATGCAGGGCCAGGTTGGTCTCCGCGCTGAATCCGATACGCAGACAAGAGTAGTGGTCGGCATGGCTACCTGCGGTATCGCAAGCGGTGCAAGACCGGTATTAAACGCCCTTGCAGATGCGGTAATGAACAAGAAGCTTGATGATGTGGCTGTCGTACAGACCGGCTGCATCGGTCTTTGCCAGTATGAACCAATTGTTGAGATTATTGCTCCGGGCAAGGAAAAGGTTACCTATGTTCATATGACGCCGGAAAAGGCGGAAGAAGTTGTAGAACAGCACCTGATTCGTGGACAGGTCGTTACCCAGTACACGCTCGGTGCCGCACAATAAATAAGGAGGAAGAAACATTATGTATCGTTCACATGTATTAGTATGCGGCGGAACCGGTTGTACCTCCTCCGGCAGCCTGGAAATTTTTGAATTACTGAAAAAGGAAATCGCAAAGAACGGTCTTGCCGAGGAAGTTTCTGTTGTACAAACCGGCTGTCACGGTCTCTGTGCTCTCGGCCCGATTATGATTGTATATCCGGAAGCCACCTTTTATTCCATGGTAAAGCCGGAGTATATTCCGGAAATTGTTTCCGAGCATCTGTTAAAGGGACGTGTCGTTACCAAATACGTTTATCAGGAAACCGTCACCGACAGCGGCATCAAGCCTTTAATTGATACCGACTTCTACAAAAAGCAGCATCGTATCGCACTGCGTAACTGCGGTGTTATTAACCCGGAGAATATCGAGGAGTATATCGGTACCCGTGGCTACGAGGCGCTTGGTAAGGTTCTTACCGAGATGTCCCCGGATGACGTTATTAAATGCATCCTCGACTCCGGTCTCCGCGGACGAGGCGGCGGCGGATTCCCGACCGGCAGAAAGTGGCAGCTGGCAAAGGACCTTGTAAAAGGCGGCCAGAAGTATGTCTGCTGTAACGCCGACGAGGGCGACCCGGGCGCGTTCATGGACCGTTCCGTCTTAGAGGGTGACCCGCACGTCGTGCTTGAGGCAATGGCAATCGCAGGCTATGCCATCGGCGCAAACCAGGGTTACATTTATGTCCGCGCGGAGTACCCGATTGCGGTAGACCGTTTAAATATTGCCATTAAGCAGGCAAGAGAGTACGGCTTACTTGGTAAGAATATTTTCGAAACCGGCTTTGATTTTGATATTGACCTCCGCCTTGGTGCAGGCGCATTCGTCTGTGGTGAGGAGACCGCGCTTATGACCTCTATCGAGGGCAACCGCGGCGAGCCGAGACCGAGACCTCCGTTCCCGGCAGAAAAGGGTCTCTTTGAGAAGCCTACGATTTTAAATAACGTAGAAACCTACGCTAACATTCCGCAGATTATCTTAAACGGTGCCGATTGGTTTGCTTCCATGGGTACCGAGAAGAGCAAGGGTACGAAGGTATTTGCTCTCGGTGGTAAGATTAAGAATACCGGTCTCGTAGAAATCCCGATGGGTACTACCCTCCGTGAAGTCGTTGAGGATATCGGCGGCGGCATCCCGAACGGCAAGAAGTTCAAGGCTGCACAGACCGGTGGTCCGTCCGGCGGATGTATCCCGGCAGAGCACTTTGATGTTCCGATTGACTACGACAACCTCATTGCCATCGGTTCCATGATGGGCTCCGGCGGACTTATCGTTATGGACGAGGACAACTGTATGGTAGATATCGCGAAGTTCTTCCTTGAGTTTACCGTTGACGAGTCCTGCGGCAAGTGTACGCCGTGCCGTATCGGTACAAAGCGTCTCTATGAGATATTAGATAAGATTACCAAGGGTAAGGCTACCTTAGAAGACCTGGATAAGCTGGAGGAGCTTTGCTACTACATTAAGGAAAACTCCCTGTGCGGTCTCGGACAGACTGCTCCGAACCCGGTACTCTCCACCTTACGTTACTTCAAGGACGAGTACATTGCCCACGTTGTCGAGAAGAGATGTCCGGCAGGCGTATGTAAGGACCTTCTGTCCTTCGCAATCGACCCTGACAAGTGTAAGGGATGTACGCTCTGTGCAAGACAGTGTCCGGCAGGTGCTATTTCCGGTACCGTAAAGGAGCCGCATGTAATTAACACCGATAAGTGCGTAAAGTGCGGCGCTTGTATCGAGAAGTGTAAGTTTGGCGCAATTTCTAAGAAGTAAGTTACGATCCGCAGTAATCTTAAAACGAATTGGAGGTAAAACATGGAAACCGTTACTTTAAAGATTAATGGTATGACCGTTACCGCACCAAAGGGCGCTACTATCTTAGAGGCAGCAAGAATTGCTCACATCGAGATTCCGACGCTGTGCTACTTAAAGGATATTAACGCAATCGGCGCCTGCCGTATTTGTGTGGTAGAGGTAAAGGGCGCAAGAAGCCTCGTTGCTTCCTGCGTATACCCGGTAAACGAGGGTATGGAAGTATTCACGAATACGCCTAAGGTACTGGCATCCAGAAGAAAGACCCTGGAGCTCATCCTTTCCAACCATGACAGGAAGTGTCTCTCCTGTGTACGCAGCGGCAACTGCGAGCTGCAGAAGCTCTGTAAGGACTTAAAGGTAGAGTGTGAGGATGTCTACACAGGTTCGGTTAATACCTACGAGCTGGATGAAAGTGCCGCTCATATGGTTCGTGATAACAATAAATGTATCCTTTGCCGCAGATGCTCCGCTGTCTGTGAAAAGGTACAGGGCGTCGGCGTCATCGGCGCAAACGACCGCGGCTTCAGTACGAACATTGCATCCGCTTTCGATATGGGACTCGGAGAAACCTCGTGCGTATCCTGCGGACAGTGTATTGCAGTATGTCCGACCGGTGCGCTCTATGAGAAGGATTCCACCGATGAGGTTCTGGCAGCTATCGCAGACCCGTCCAAGCATGTATTTGTTCAGGTGGCTCCGGCTGTCCGCGCCGCTCTCGGCGAGGAGTTCGGCTACCCGATGGGAACCGGCGTACAGGGTAAGATGGCAGCAGCGCTCCGCCGTATCGGCTTCGAGAAGGTATTCGATACCAATTTCTCCGCCGACCTGACAATCATGGAGGAGTCCCACGAGTTCCTTGACCGCGTGCAGAACGGCGGCGTACTGCCGTTAATTACGTCCTGCTCCCCGGGCTGGATTAAATACTGTGAGCATTACTTCCCGGATATGACCGAGAACCTTTCCTCCTGTAAGTCCCCGCAGCAGATGTTCGGTGCTGTATTAAAGACCTACTATGCAGAGAAGGAAGGCATCGACGCAAAGGATATCGTATCTGTCAGCGTAATGCCTTGTACCGCAAAGAAGTTTGAAATCGGCCGTGACGACCAGAATGCGGCAGGTGTTGCCGATGTCGATATTTCCATTACGACAAGGGAGCTTGCAAGACTGATTAAGCGTCTTGGTATCGTATTCACCGACCTTCCGGACGAAGAGTTTGACTCCCCGTTAGGCTCCGGCACCGGCGCAGCCGTTATCTTCGGCGTAACCGGCGGCGTTATGGAGGCGGCTCTCCGTACCGCAGTCTGGAAGCTCACCGGAGAGAAGAGCGACTCCCCGATTGAGTTTACCGAAGTACGCGGCACACAGGGCATCAAGGAAGCTACCTATGAAGTAGCCGGTATGAAGGTGAACGTAGCGGTTGCTTCCGGCTTAAAGAACGCGAAGGAGCTTCTTACGAAGGTAAAGAACGGCGAAGCAAATTACCACTTCATCGAAATCATGGGCTGCCCGGGCGGCTGTGTCAACGGTGGCGGTCAGCCGCAGGTTGAGGCTTCTGTCCGTAACTTCACGGATATCCGTGCTATCCGCGCAAAGGCGCTCTATGAGTACGATGCAGCAAATACGCTCCGCTTCTCCCATGAGAATCCGGATGTACAGGAGGTTTATAAGAGCTATCTCGGTGAGCCTGGCAGTCACAAGGCACATGAGATTCTCCACACGACCTATGTAAAGAGAAAGATTCATAACCTGTAAAAGAGTTACCACAGTCGCTCCACCACATAAGCAAAATAGAAAGCTGCGTAGCAGCGTCAGACAGCCTTGCTGGCTGGTTTTGCGCATGTGCGTGGAGAGGCTGTGAATAGTAACAAAGGGATAGAGAAAGGGGCTGCGTGTCAGGCGCAGCCCCTTTCTTGCTAACTGCTACAGTCCCTGCCCCCTGAACATATCCGCCATTTCCTCTGCCGACTCTCACTGCTGCTACATAATGACGGGCACACCATTGCAACAGATGTCTGGCAGACCCCGGAGGAAATCTCGGATAAGCTGACTGGCAATAATTTCACGCTGGGCTGTCTGTCTGCATTACATGAGAAATACGGGGATGACATTCATCTTCTATTTGACTGTTCTATCAGAGACGGCGACCTCGCTAAAGTACAAAACTATTTCGATACAGGTGTGATGGATGTCACTGAAAAAGAAGCTGATATTTACCAACAGATTCTTAAAGATACGGTTCCTCAGTTTAAGGAAGCCGGTGTAAGCCTGTTTATCTGGGACGAGGAACAGAACCAGTCTGTCGCCGGCTGGCTTGCCGACGCAGAAACGGTGAGCTGAAAGACTATGGACTTGATTTAGTGGATAAGCAGTATTAACTGCAACAACAATGCTTAAAAATACGGAAAGGAAGCAGGCGGATATGACGTTCTTTGGCGGCTGCTCCCGGCTTACGCCCGGAGCAGCCGCCTTTTATAATATCCCCCTCAATTTGCAGCAAATTATCTAAACCTTCTCCGTTCTGCTGACCTTGGCATCCGGCGATACCTCAAGCGTTTCGCTGTACTGGACCAGCTCTATTTCACACCCGTCCCCGATTGCAACGACCCGTCCGGAAACTCTTTGTGCTGTGACACCCTCCAGCGCGACGCTGTCCCCTTCAATGGATTCTTCTACACACAAAGAATCGCCTCCGCCCTTTTTCATTAAAGAAGAAAGCAATGGCAGCCTGACTCTTTTTTCCAGTTGGGAGTGTCCGTAAACTACTATCTTACTGCCGCCGATATTCTTGATTTTCGAATCATGCTTGAATTTTATTGTAATTTCTTCTGCATTCAAAAGTCCGCCGCACTTTACTCTCCCGTCAATTTTAACCGTTTCCGCCTCGATATCACCTTTGACAGAGAGCCCCCCCGACGCAGTAAATGTTCCGCACTTAACGCTTCCGTTGCCTTCCATTCCTCCCGAACAGTTCATCCCTTTCTTTACTATAATATCTCCCCCGCAGGCAAAAGAACCGGATGTGGTAAGACTTTCTGCCCTTACCGCTTTCGAAAACCTGCTGCTGCCCGATGTCACAAACTCATTTTTACACTCGATTTCTTCCCCGCTTACGGAACCGGAGGAATGAAAGCTGCTGCACCGCACAAAACCGTCCAGCCGTCCGCTTCCGCTGGTCTTCACCCTGTCGTATTCCCCTGCTGCAATCTGTCCACTTCCTGAAATTGTCATATCCATATTATAAGCTCCTCTCTTTTTTGTCTGCCAGTCCGAAAATCTCTCTTGTGATGTCTGCGCTGCTTCCGTCTCCGCGCTCCAAGCGCACTGACCTGATTTCGTTCAAATAAAATACCTTCTCACCAAATACCGTCCGGATAATGAGCGCCGCCTTCTGCTCTGATTCCTGGTTAAACTGCTTTGCCAGCTCATCCAGAGAATACTCGTCCTTCTGGCTCTGGATAAGCTCCACCCTCTCACAAATCCGCTGCCTTGGGAAAAACGTCTCCTGTCCGGTTGTCGTTGACTTTTTAATAAACCAGTCCTCCGGAATCAATCCCTTCCGTTTCCAGCGGTACAGCGCGCCATAGGAAATGGAATAGCGTTCCAGCAGCTCCTTTTTTGAAATCAGCTCCTGTCCCATTCGCCCTCCTTTCTCCTTGTGTAACAATGTTACGATATCATTGTATCATAACAATGTTACACTGTCAACCCCGACCAAGCTTAGGAATGCAAAAAAATGATAGCGCAGCACCGGAAAAAGCTGCTACGGCAGACGGACCTTGTGACGCCATCAGGAGGCTTAAAAACATAGGAGTAATGAACGAATTGTATTTGCCTCCTCGATATGGTAAAATGAGGCCATTAAGGAGGCAATCATATGGCATATAATTTGAAGGATAATTGGAATCAATTCAAGAAAGTTACGGCACAGTTAGTAAATGAGCGCCATTACAGCGCGTCCTGCCAGAGTTGGAACAATGATATGACTGACTTAGTCAATGAATACAAGCAGGAAGAGATGGCATGGTACAATAGCCCGCAAATTACAGAAAACGGATTTATGACGACGACACAGAATCTGTGGTATACGCATTATCTCAATAAAAAGCGGCTTATAGCGCTCGGATTGACGGCACATTATGATTACATAGAACCTACAGAATATGTGAAGGCCGAGAACCGGCGTTATCCGTATTGGGACTATAGCCACGACGGTAAAAATTTAATCTGCAAAATCAGCGATGAAATGAATTATAGAAAGGTTTTTTATGACGGAAACCGCTGTGTATGGTCGGATGAGAGGAGAAAATCACCGGGAGAATTCTATATAATCCAGTCCAAAAGCATGAACGGCAATTATATCTGTCCGAGCTGCGGCTGGGAAGGTACACTGGAATGTTTTGTAGACGGCTGTGACTACTGTCAGACGAAATTTCATATTGAAGATTTGAAGCAGAAGGTTTCCTCCGTATATAGTCCGGGGGATTGGACGCAGCACAGGGACGGTTTTACGATTCATAAAAATTTTGTGCCTATGTATGTGGTTCTTTCTATTATTGTAGTTGCACTTTTAGCGATTGGAATTAATAAGGGTGGGGCTATGATGACGCTGACTCCACTGCTTGCATTCGGTGTGATGATGGCATTCATGATGATTTTTATAGGAAAAAAGTCAAAGGAGAGCATGGCAGAGGGGCCTGCCAAGACAAACCAGACGCTTGAAAACATACGAAGTGTGGACAAACATTTCTCATTAGAGTCTTTAATCGGAAATCTCTCCAACAAGCTGCTCAGTATCTGCTATGCGGGTTCGGCGGAGGAAATCGGGCCGTTTGCAGTATGCGATATGACGGCGCTCATCGCAAGGTATCGTGGAGTGATTGATTGTAAACTGTTGGAATGCGTTCTGATGGATTATCAGACAGACGGTTATTTCCAGCATTTGCAGGTAAAGGTCGGGATGATGCTGACCAAATACGAAAACAGCAAGGTGCGTCAGGAGAAAACTTACTTGAAGCTTAGTCTTATCAAAAGTATCAATGCACTGACGCAAAGTATCAACGACGTAAACGTATATCGCTGCAGCTCCTGCGGCGCAAGTCTGTCACTGCTAAACGGCGGCAGATGTGAATATTGCGGACAAGGTTTGGATTTAAAGGAATATGACTGGGTGATTGAAGGATACCAATGTGAATAAGAGGTACATCTCTATAGAATCGCTCATACGGACATATGCGACAGGGTCTTGAAACAGAGCATCATGCGCAATGACAATGTACTGGCAGAACATGGTATTTCCTACGAAAAAAAGAGCGGTCCCTTCCGGGCATCCGCTCTTTTCCTATCTTATTTCCTATTTCATTTCCTATGGTTTACTGGAATACAAGCTGTGCAAAATTATAAAAGCCAAGATTCCATACACCAAAGTCATGGGCGCCACTTACCGTCTGCCACATAAAGTTCTCTCCTTCGGTCAGCTTATCTGTCAGGGCATCCAGTCCGGTCACTGCCCCTCTCGCACTTGCAAGCGCTGTTCCGTCACTCAGGCCGCAGATGTTATAGAAATAATGAATGTCATACTCCTCAAAATTTTTCAGCTTCTCAGCTATCGTTGCTGCTGTATTGCTTGTCGGCGCTGCCGAGAACGCTCCGAAGTAGCTCATAATATCGAGACATTCACATAAGCCGATATTGATTGTCTGCATTCCTCCCATGGAAAGCCCCGCCATAGCACGATGGTCACGGGCTGCCGTCAGATCGTACCCGTCTGCGCTATACTCTGCATAGGTTGCGTAATTCGCATCTATGTATGGAATCAAATCATTCCTGAGCTCCTGTCCGAACACATAAAAGGAATTAAAGTTTGAACCCGTGCTTGCATGATTCGCACTGGAACGGCCATTCGGCACTACTACAATAAACGGCTTTGCTTCGCCGTAATAAATCAGATTATCTAATGAAAGCTTTACCGTAGAAAAGGTGTTATGCATTCCCCATTCCTTCTCATCTCCGCCAATACCATGCATCAGATAAAGCACATCGTACTGCTTCTCCTCATCATACTCCGGTGGCAGATATACATAGGCATGCTTTGTAATCTCTGCGCCATCCCCGAAATAATCATGCGTCTGATATTCGATATACTCTACCTTTCCCAAAGACTCCTTATTAAGCTTCTTGTAAACCTCCGGAATATCCGCATCCTCAATCTTTGCCGGCGCCTTCGTCGGCTCCGGTGTCGCCGTCGGCTTTGGTGTTGGTGTCGGCGTTACGGTTGCCGTCGGCTCTATGGTCGGTGTTACAGTTGCCGTTGGAGGCTCCGTTACTTTTGAATCTCCTTCCTCTGCACTTTTGCACGCTGCCATACCGGCAAGCAGTGCCAGACAGCATACACCTGCTGCTGCTCTCCGTATCCTTCTCATTGTAATTCCCCTTTCTTTTTCTTCTCTTTTTCCTGCCGCCTTTTCCCCGAACCAAAGCTTCCTCCGGTCAGGCTTCTGAGCGGCATTCAATTTCATTATACTGCATTTCACCCGGTTGTCAAGCAAATGCAGCCTTGTATTCCTACATTTTCAGGAAGCCGCAGAAATTCAGGGCTCTACAGCTATTCCGCCTGCTGTAAGGCCTCCAGCACCTCGTAATACGCATCCTTTTTCCTGTAATCCTCATCAAACAGACCACAGTACGGACCATTCATCTTATAGCTGTAATTCTCCTTATCCATCCACGGATTGTCATTCAGTCCCCAGATGGAAATATTGGTGATTAATGTTTCCTCTGCATTCAGCTCTGCATACATCTGAAACAGCTTCCCGTAAAACTCCGCATGCTCCGCCTTCCGCTCCTGGTCGTAGTTACGGACTGCCATTTCCGTTACATGCACCTCTACGCCAAGGTCATGGTACTTTAAGACTGCCTCCCGGATCCGTCCGATGTCCTCCGGATTCATGCACCCCTCCTGTACGCCATAGCCGCCGATATAGCTCTGCATACCGACGCCCTCACAAAGCTTCCGGTAATTCCCGTCAGCATCCTTTGCATAGCTGTTGATGCTCTTTACCAAAGCACAGATGGCATCCCTCTTTTCCGGGAAAAATGTATTATAATCATTATAAAACAGCGTAATGCTGACGTCCGGATTTTCCTTTTGCAGCTTTTCTACCGTATTTTTCGCATAAAGGAACGAAAGCTCTACATAATCGTGACCAATAATATTATAAAACTGGTTCTTGACACCGCTGCGCAGGGTCCTGATATGGCGTGCGTCCGAAGCGTCATAATCCGCCGTACTGTCACCGACCGCCTCATTCACAACATCCCAGCAGTATACCACGCCCGGGAACTCTGTCTCGAAATGTGTAATTACCTTCTCAATATAATACTGTAACCGTATCTTCATTGTTTCCGTATCTACATACGGACCGTTATTAGTATAGCCCTCACGGAAAAACCAATCGCTCATATAGGCATCCCATACAAGCACATGGCCACGGACTCCGATTCCCAGAAGCTCGGCCAAAGATACAATCGCATCTGCCTGGGTGTAATTCATCACCGGCATGCCGTCCGAGCTCCACTGGGACGCCTTCTGGTCCAGCAGGGAATAGGCCTTCATTTCATTTGCCGCCGTAATACTATTAAAGTCATCCATCAGCATCATCTTAAACGTCAGGTCACGGATGGTATAGGCACTTGCCACTGTACCAAAGCTAAAGCCAAGCTTCGCTGCCGCCTCCATAATGGTTCCTTCTGCCTGCGGGTCCGGCTCCTTCGTCGGCTCCGGTGTCGCGGTTGCCTCTGGCGCCTTTGTCGGCTCTTTGGTCGCTTCCGGCTTCTTCGTCGGCTCCACGGTAGCCTCCGGCTTCTTTGTTGCATCCGGCTCCTTCGTCGGCTCCGGTGTCAACGTCACCTCCGGCTCCTTGTCATTTCCGTTTACCGGCTTTCCCTGGCTGCTGCACGCAGCCGTACCGCAAAGCAGCATCATACAGCATACCCCCGCTATCAGCTTTTGAAACATCCTTCTCATTGCATTACTCCTTCTCTCTTTACGGATTTCTACAGAGTGTAGCTCAGAAAGCGAACTCTGTGCTTTACTTCAGATTTTCTGTAATACGCTCCAACAGCGCTATCAGCTGCTTCCTTTCCTCTTCTGTAAACCCCTGATAGCTTCTCTGTTCTACCTCCTGCACAATCTCACCCACCTTTTCCGCAAGCTGCCGTCCGTTTTCCGTCAGATAAATCCGGTACGCCCGCTTGCCGCCGGAAACATGTGTCGTCTCCTTCCGTATTAAGCCCTTTTTCTCCATATTAGCCAACAGCACCGCCATCGTTGCAGGCTCGACATGACAAAGCTCTGCCAGCTCCTTCTGCAGACAGCCCTCACGGGAACGAAGCCATGACAAAACCTTTGGCTGTCCCGGGGACAGGTCCAGCTTCCGAAATTCCATCCAGGTACTTTTCCCATGTGCCGCTGATGTCTCAATTAAAGCCATATGTAACTGTTTTCCCATGGTTCCTCCTGTGCGCAGGGCTCCTTATCTTCTGATAATCCCCATATTCCATCACTCTTCCGGCAGCACCGCTGCCAGGCTGTACTCTTAACTAATATCAATTATACCCGGTTTCCTCCCTCTGTCAAGCTGTTTCTAAGCTCTCGCTCCGCTATAATTTTGTAAAAAATAACGAAACAGCCTAAAGCTCTCCCATGAAGCGAAGTGCCTTTTCCTCCTGCTGTTTTATCTCTTCTATATAGCTGCATACCTTTTCCCGCACACTGCTATCTGCCAGTTTAGAAAGGCTGCCGTCCATATCACGGGAATCACCGAACAGTTCCTGCATCCTGCCTGTTACCTCCTTTACCCTGGAAAAGAGCGCTGCAAGCTCCCGGTACTTTACAGCTGTTTCTTTTGTTCCCGTCAATACCTCCTGCTCCGCCAGTCCTCTGAAATACGCCGCCGCAGAGCCGCTCCCGTCAGACAGACAGTACATCGCATCATTCTGGCAAAGCATTCTTCCAAACAATACGGAATCGTTTCCCCCGGCATGAAACCACCTCTCCTCCAAAAGCATTTTCTTCCATGCATCAAATGCTTTGATTCCCTTACAGTAATTTCCTTCCTTTCTTCCGGTCATTACCAGGACAGCGTTCTTTACAATATCTTTTACAGAAAGCCTTTCCGCTGCAATCGCTCCCATACACATGACAACATGGGTATCCGTGTTTTCCCACCAGTTACTGCAGATGAAATACCCGCTGTCATCTGTCTGGACACTTCCCGCAAACATCGGCTCCTTCTGGAAAAGGTTCCAGCCAAGCAGAGTATTCCCGTTATCCCGGTAGCCCGTAATAATACAAGCCTCCGGCGGTCCGATAATTCCCAGCGCAATACAAGGATACCCCTCATCCACATGCTTCCGGATAAACCGGATAAACTCCTCCTTTGTTGTCTCCTTGTTTCTCTCCAGCATGTCAAACTCACGCCCCAATGCCTCCACGCCGAGACGATAAACATCATTCGACTCCCGGAAGGTATGGTAGACATCAACGTTTCCTAAATCCCAGTCCTCTTCATTCCATGTAAAACGGAATGCGGCACCGCAGGATACCATGGAAAAAGCGTACTCCACATCCTCTCCCAGATAATCCGCACACGCCTTTAAGCACATCGGGAACGGCGTATTGCCGCCATAAGTCCCCCATGCAATCTCCGGAACCCCGTACAAAACCGTACTGTCATTATCCTTATACTTTTCTGTTTTCATTTCAATATCGCTTCTTCGCTCTTTTTGCTTCAGGAACCGGATTCCGTACACACCTGTTACCAGCTCTTCCTTTCCCATCAGGGGTCTTGCTTTGCGAAAGGCATACGGCGTGCTGCCCGTAATCGCCTTAAATGCACGCGTATAGCTTTCATGGCTGGAAAAGCCATACTGCAGCGCTATCTCAAGCACTGTCTTCTCCGAATGAAGCAGTTCAAATGCAGAGACACAGATTTTCCTTACCCGCACATAATGAGCAAGGGAATCGCCGGTATTCCTGCGGAAAAAGTCCCGTATATGGGCATACGAATACCCTACGCTTCTCTCCAATGCCTCATAGTCTATCTTTTCTTCCTTCAAATGTCTTTCAATATAAGCGATAACAGCATGTGTCGGTACTGAATAACTCATCCTGGATTTCCTTTCTTACAGTTGCCATAGTTACCAAGGTTTCCTTCATTGTGGTGTAAGCTTAGTATACACCATAACAAACAACTTTTCTTGCCTTTTTTTGAGGAAGAAAAAACTTTCTTACGCCTCAGGAAACGACCTGCAAAATACGAAATTGAAAGAAAAGATTTCTTGACTTTTCCACCTTCTTGCGGTATCGTTAATTTATAGACTCGTTAGCTTTCTAACTTGCAAAATGTAAAGGAGGTTTCTGTTATGTTTGATTACCATACCCCGGACGGATTCGATAAGAAAAATCCGTCTCATGCCCCTTGGAATGTGAGTACCGTTACCTATCCTTCCAAAACCACCGGGACGGACCGGCTTTTTACCCTGATCCTGCCGCCGGACTATACGACGGAAAAGACCTATCCGGTGCTTTACCTTCTGCACGGCATCGGCGGCGACCACAAGGAATGGCTTTACGGTGAGCCTGCCGACGTTATCGGCAACCTTGTTGCTGCAGGCGATGCAAAGGAAATGATTGTTGTCATTCCGAATGTCCGTGCCGCTGCAGACGACAGCATTCCGGCGGAGGTCATTTCCCCGGAAAATATCGCTGCCTTTGACAATTTCATCAACGACCTGACGAATGACCTGATGCCGTATATCAAGGCGCACTATTCGATAAAAACCGGACGCGAAAATACCGCTATCGCCGGACTTTCGATGGGCGGCAGGGAATCTCTTTTCATCGGCTTTACCCTGTCGGATACCTTCGGCTATATCGGTGCCTTCAGCCCGGCTCCGGGACTGCTTCCGACGCCTGCCCTGAACTATCCGGGACAGTTTTCGGAAGAGGAGTTTACGATACCGGAAGGTGCCCCGGTTCCGTACCTCATTATGATTTGCAACGGAGAGCAGGACGACATCGTGCACAGGATTGCTGCTTATTATGAAGAAACCCTGACAAAGAACGGCATTGAGCATCTTTACTACACGATGCCGGGCGGTCACGACTTTACGGTCTGGAAAAACGGGCTTTTCCACTTTGCGAAGCAGATTTTCAAGTAGGAAAAGAAAGGAATACAATGTCCCATGAAGCAAAAGATGATTGATTTCTTATTGGCCCATGCAAATCCATCCATCCGGCTGCGGATAAAGAAAGAACTCCTGCATACCATCACGCCGCAGGAGGAAAAAGCATTACAGGCGCAGATACTGGAGGAGAAGCTTATCCGGTTTATCGGCGAAAAGCAGCAGGAAAACGGCTGGATTGGCTTAGGCTTTCATGGAGGCAACAAAAATGCCGGTCAGTATGACAATCAGGAAACTGCGACAAAATACATGGGTGAAAAGGGACTGAAAGGAACTGCGCTCTTAGACCGGGCCATGGATGCTTATGTTACTACCCCATTAACGGATTGGATTTATGGAACCAAAGGGCAATATTGGAACGAATTTGAAATTCCCGCGCAAGGTCAGAATATCATCCGATGCGCCTGCATTGCCAGAGCACACTATGATGATGTCATCGACATTTCGCCGCAAATCAGGCTTTCCTTGGAATCCTTTGAAAGAGTAACGCAGGTCGATTCTATCCGGGATGTCTCCCGCCCTGTCAAAAACGGCCGGCTGTTTAACCAGAACGAGCGGTGGCCCTGCAGATATCATCTTGAAATACTGACCTTTACAGCAGAGAAATGGAAAAATGAAGAAACTGTTGCTATGCTTGCTGCGTCCTTTCAAAGACTAATGCGGACAGACCGGGAGGATATCATAAATACTCCTGTCGCATGCTGGGTCGGCAATCATGCCGTAGGTCCCGGCTGGGTATTAAACGAGGGCTACTCTATTTCCGGGGATGCCCTGAACCATCATCCGGACGACGGAGTACGCCGGACAAATCTGGAAAAGCTCGAATGGCTGTCGCGCTGCGGCTTATATCCTTACTTGCCGGAGCTCCGGGAGGAGGTCGATTTTGTACTTGACCATATCAATCCGGACGGAATCTGCTCTGTTGAACTGTATGACGGCGAGTTCAGAGGATGGGGACCATACGGTGGTGCGCAGCTGGAAACAGACTGGCGGGCAAAAATCCGCAGACAATGCGATGTCACGTTCCGGGCGTTGCTGATTGCGCATTATGCCGGAATCTGGGACTAACTACCGGAGACGCCCGGAAAAAGGGGCTGCGCTTCCTGCGACAGCCCCTTAGTTTTACATGCAGTCTGCTTACCGGTCGTAACGGTAGCTTTCCCCTAACGCAGCCGCAACACGCTCAGCTGCTTCCTCCGGCGTCGGATGCCCGTCTGCCATCTCGTCCAGCACCTCGATAATCCGGACCATATGATTTACCGCGTACTTCTTTTCACAAAGAAGGATTAACAGCACCTGCTTTAAAAAGGAATAGGAAACCCGTTCCGGAACAACGCCCTCTACTACCTTCGGGTACTTTTTCCCTACATTCTCTACCATGTCCGCTACCATCTGGCAGTGGAAAATATCCGTCAGATGCTCTATAATACATTGCTCCAGATGTATCATAATAAAGCGTACCGGGCTGCAGCCCTCCTCCGTTTTATCTGTCCAGACACCGGAAATATTCCATACCGGTTCGGTTACGGCAATATCCTCTGCATCCTGTGCCTTTCCATTTGCCACAAAACGCTTCGACGGCTCTACCGTGCCGTTTGCAACCTCTTTGCCGTAAAACAGAATCTTATACTCCTGCGGCTTGCACATCACCTGGTCCATCAGGCGCACCGTCGGAACACAGAAGCCATACTTTCCTGCCATCTCCTTGCGCATCTCATGGATGGTAGCATATTTATTTTTCCCCTCCTCCAAAAATACGTCCACCAGACCGTAGCCGAACAGGATTGCAATGCTGTCCTTCAACATCAATGTCTCCAGCTCCGCGCGCCGTACCAGACTGTCCTGCTTCCCGGACGACTTTGCTCCCTCCTCATACTGGAATAAATAATCCAGTGAGCAGTCCAGCACGCTTGAAATTCCGTCCAGCAGCTCAATGTCCGGATACGCGCCTCCTCTCTCCCACTTCGATACCGCCTGTGCCGTTACGCCAAGCTTTCCTGCCAGCTCCGTCTGTGTCATTCCCTTTTCCCTTCTGGCGTTGGCAAGCCTTTCCTGAAATAAATCCAAACTCATCTCATGTACCTCCTTTTCTTGATGCTTTTACGATAACAGAAATTTCCCCGGAAAGCAAACAACGGTTGAGCGTAGTTTCTGCTCAACCGTGAGTTGTATTCTATATTTAGGGAAACGCTGATTAAAGTGTTTCCCGCGCCGGATTTGCGTTGCGAAGCAACATTCACCCCTGCAAATCCGTGCGCATCCGCCGAAGGCTCTGAGGAAGCGATGATTTCATCAGCGCTTCCTTAGAAGAACTCCTTGCCCCCACCGCGCTTTCCTGCTATAATAAAACTATATTCCGGCTTTCAGCCGGCACTTTCCCGGACTAAGGAGGCAGATGACATGGGGTTCTTTTTCAGCGGCGGCTTTGAATTTATGTTTTTCCTTGTATTTTTCCTGATTCTTGGCACCTTTCTCGTAATGCTTTTCCAGGGAATACGCCAATGGAACAAAAACAACCATTCCCCGCGGCTTACCGTGAACGCGTCTGTTGTCGCGAAGCGTACCAATGTCAGTCATCACCATCATCATAGTGCCAGCATGGCGGTCTCCCACAGTACCAGCACCAGCTATTATGTGACCTTCGAGGTCGGGAGCGGCGATCGTATGGAGCTGCATGTAAACGGCTCCGAGTACGGTATGCTCGTAGAAGGCGATTATGGCCAGCTCACCTTTCAGGGCACGCGCTATCTTGATTTCGTGCGCAGATAACAGATGCCTGCCGTTTCCAGACCGCGCCTATCGTAAAACCGGCATTCCCGTTTCGTCCCATGACACGGTATGCAGCCTTGCGTGACGGCACGGTTCATACAACGGGTCGTTCCCCGCATAGCCGCATTTTCCTTCAAAGCACTCCCGGCTCCGGGCATGGTACACAAACACATCGTTTCCGTTCTCATCCTTTGTAAAGGAGTTATGCCCCGGACCATATTCGTCCGTTAAATCCTCTGAGGTAAGCAGCGGCTTTTCATACTTTCTCCAGGAAGCCCGTTCCAGCAGATTGCTGTCCTCCCTTGCCTCCAACGCGCCCACACAATACTCCGGTCCTGTCCCGGAGGCGGAAAAGCAGACAAAAATCCGCCCGTTATGCTGCAATACCGCAGGGCCTTCATTGACCGCATAGCGTACCTTCTCCCAGTCATACTCCGGCTTCGTCAGCAGCACCGGCAGGGAAATCAGCTTCCACGGCTCCTCCCTCGTCACCTCGCCAAGATACAGGCAGGATACCTTTTCCTCATTATGCTGCGCCCAGATTACATACGACCTGCCAGCCGCCTCAAAATAAGTCATATCCAAGGAGAAGCCGGTAAACGAAAATGCATCATCAGACCGCTTCTGGAATTTCCCGCGCTCCGTCCACGTCCCCGTATACGGGTCGGCGGAATCACATTGCAGCACATGGCAGTCAAACGCCCAACGGTTCCCCTTGTCACAGCTACCCGCATAAAACACATACCACCTGCCGCCGATAAAATGCAGCTCCGGCGCCCAGATAAAGCGGTGGCTTACCGTCGCATCCCCTGCCCTCCAGATTGTCACTTCCTCTGCCTCTGCTAATTCCTCCAGCCTCCTTGCGCGGCGCAAAATTACCCTGTCGTACCCTTCCAAGTCGTTCTCCTCTTTCATCGGGTACGAGGCCGTAAAATAGTAATATCCATCCGGTCCCTTCACTATATACGGGTCTGCCCGCTCCAAAATAAACGGATTGGCATATGTCTTTTTTATATTCTGCATTATGGTTTCCTCCTGCACTTAATATTTCGTAAGATAATAGTCCTCCCCGGATACCTCTACTATTATCTCCTGTACGGACTTTCCGATTACCGGCGCTTCTGGCGTCGTAATCTGCCCACTCCCTATGGTAATACAGGTCAAAAGCGCCACAGAAAAAATTACGGCAGGCGCTGCCTTTCTGCTTTTTGGCTTTCCACTGCACAGGTACAAAATTCTGGTTTTCAGGCTGCCGCCGGAAACTCCCTGTCCAAGCCCGGAGGCACCAAATGCAAACCTCCGGTCCGTCGCAATTTCTAGCAGGGCTTTGCAGTAAGCCCTGCGCTCCTCCCCTGACAGCCTTTTTGCCACCCGCTCGTCACAGGCAAGCTCACAGTCCTGCTTTGAAACGTAGCAGGCTGCCCAGACAAAGGGATTATACCAGAAGCTGCACAGCAGCATAATCCGGAGCAGCCCCCACAGCTGGTCCGCCTGCTTCGCATGCTCCTCCTCATGCAGCACTACATACCGCAGCCATTCCTGATTCCTGTAGATTTTTTCCGGACAATAAACTGTATTCCCAAACAAAAAGGCAGTCTCTATCTTCGTTCCTATTCTGACCCGGATCCCTTCTCTGCCCTCCGGAGCCGGTACGGTGTTTCTTTTTATCCTCCACAGCAGCACGGCTGCAAGCACGGCATAATAAGCCGCAAGCAGAAAAAAACCGGCAAGCCACAGCTTATCCGCAATGTAGCCTACCGTCAACGTCTGCCGCTGCCCTGGAAGCTCCGTTCCTCCTACAAAAGAAAGCCCGGTGACAACGTTTCCGAGCAGCCCTTTCCGGAACAAGGGATTCCTGATATTAAAAACAGGAAAAAGAAACAGCCGGAGCGGCACAAAAAGCCAGACCGCATAAATACAGTTCCGGCTCAGTCTTGTTCCGAACAGCTTCCGCAGAAGCAGTATTCCTAACACCAGCAAACTTGCAGAAAGATTGGCTTCTATCATCTCGTTTCCTTTTCTTCCTTTCTCTCTAAATCCAATAGCCTGCAGATTTCATCCACATCCTGCTCTGAAAGCCTGTCCTTCCTTACAAAAGCATTCAGAAACAACGAAACATTTCCCTCAAAGGCCTTATGTAGAAACGCCTCCGACTCCTCGGAAATTACCTCCTCCTTGCTGCAATTCGGATAGAAAACCTTTGCCTTCCCTCCCTCTGTATGAACTACCGCCTCTTTTTCCTCCAGCCGCTTCAGCATATTGATTATCGTATTCTTTTTCCAGCCGGTTTCCTCCTCCAAATCCTTTGTCAGCTGTATAATCGTCCTCGGCTCCTCCCACAGAAGCTTCATAATCTTCCATTCCGAATTTGTAATGTTCATCTCCCTGCTCACTTTCCGGTCTAAATCTATTTCTCAGGGAGACTGCACAAAGTCCTTCCTTCGTGCAGCTCCCCAAATCTCTGTCACATCCTGTGTATTCCCTGTCCTTCCCTGCTGGAAGGAAGCGGGCTACTCCCCGGCAGACGGCGCCGGAGTCGGCGTTACACAGAGGGAACCCCCTCCGCTTACGCTTACACTGCCTTCCGGCAGTTCTACAAACTTCCCGTCGATTTCAACATAATTCTCAACGGTAATCACATAATCCGTGTCCGTAGTAACCAGATAGTCATCAGAAGAAAAATCTACCGGCTCAGACGGAATCACAAAGTCCTCCGGCAGCCGTACCTCTGGCTTTCCGCCAGAAAGCACCGGCGTCGGAGATACGCATTCCGTTCCGGCACTGTTATTCTCCGCCGCAGCAGCAACACGGAACAGACAGGAAACCCCGCAGGCAGCAACCAGCGCAGCTGCAAAAAGCCCCTTTTTTGTCAGTTTCATCACATTCACCTCCGTTCACTTAACATCATATCGCGCGATTGGTAGACTTTTATCTACCGTTTTCATTATAGACGCGTATACACGATTTGTCAAGCGTTTTCGGAAGCCTGAACTTCCCTGATCATCTCCTGCTGTAGACTGCGCTCCTCTGCCATCTGTGCAATCCTTGCCTTCTCTTCGGCAGCCTCTTCCAGCATAATATTAGCTTCATAGGCATTGGACGCCTTTAACAGCAGTCTTTTATTCACCCATACCCGCTGCAGGCGGTCCCGTTCCAGCCTCTGCTTCTTAAACTTCTGCTCTAACAGCTTCCGCCGCAGCTCCTTCTCCTCTGCCCGCTTTTTCAGATATTTTCTGAGCAGCTCCTTCCGCCTCTGCTTTCTCTGCTGCTCCAGTTCCTCTCTCCGCTTTGCCGCAAGACGCCTTGCGCGCCTGTACTCATCCCGGAGCCCCTGTGTATAGCCATAGCACTTCTCAAGGGTATCGTCAATATGGGTATACGCAAACCGGGGCGCATAGCATCCAAAATTCACTGCCTTATTCTTTGCCAGTAAATCCAAAACCTTCTGCTCATAGGCAGGGTCTGACTGCATTCTCCGGTAAGCCGCATCTGTAATGTCAATAAACCAGTTCATATCCTTCTGCGAAGGATGGGTATACAAAGCCTCTACCTTCTCATTAAAATACTCTTTGTATTCCTCCAATGTCATATCCTTGGGAGAAACAGATGGCTTTTCCGTGATTTTGTCCAAAAAAATGCTATCTGCCGCCGGAGTCTGCGTATCTTCTGCCTTTTTTCCATTTTTCATATTCTGATAAACCTTTGCTGCCAGATAGGAATTCTGATAAATATAACCTGTCTCCATTACGATATCCCCCTTCCACTTTCAAATTTCCTTCTACCTGTTATATCGGCAGTTCCGGTGGAAAAAAACAGGAAATATCGTGAATGGTCAGGCAAATTTCAGATTCATCCGAGCGTCCGGGAATGCTTTTCTAAATCATAATTTCTTGTATAGCCGTCATCCTCATACAAAACATACGAGCTTTTCTCATAGCCGACCAGCTCCATATGCGCAGAATCAACCTCTGCCACACATTCTGCCATACCGGCAACAGGAATACATTTGCCGTATCGTATAAAAAGCGGTACGACATTTAACGGGACACTGATATAATGGTGCCCCTTTGGCATGATTTCCCTGGAAAGCGTCCCGTCCGGCAGGAAGCGGACATACATCATTTCCTCCGGCAGATAGACATAGCGTCCCTTCGCATTCTGGGTGTATACAGGGGCAATCATCAGCTCGCCGCCGAGCATCAGCTGGTCCTCCACATTGGCTGCCATAGCATCCTCCGGGTACTCAAACGCCAAAGGCTTGAAATACATATCGTCGTTTAATGCCGCCTTCATGTATTCGCTGTAGAGATAAGGAAGCAGGCGGTAGCGTACCCCGATGATATGCCTGAAATCCTCAACATGCTCAAAACGGTAGCATTCCTGCTCCCTCGTCCCGATGGCTGCATGGTTCCGCATAAGCGGAGTAAAGACCCCGAGTGCCAGCCACCGCAGTAAAAGCTCGCGGGTCGTATTTGCCCCGAAGCCGCCAAGGTCCGCACCGACATAGAGGAAGCCGCACATATTCAGGGACGGCAGCATTTTCAGATTCAGAAGCAGATGCGACCACCAGGATTTATTGTCCCCTGTCCATATGCCGCCATAGCGGTGCATACCGATATAGGAGGAACGCGAAAACAGGAGGCACCGTTTCTTCGGGGAAATCTTTTGCAGGGCTTCTCCTGCCGCTCTTGTCATCTGGAAGCCGTATAAATTGTGAATCCTGTCATGGCGTACCATTTCCCCCTGGACGTTGTGGAAAAAGGACGCATAATCCTCTGCAGAGTTTGCCAGATTCATAAACCTCCCCTGCATCTCCCATACACCGTCCTTGGTTTCCGGCTTCGGGAGAAACTCCCTGACCTGCTCCTTGATTTTTTTAATTCCCTCCGGCGTATAAAAGATAGCCGGTTCGTTCATATCGTTCCAGAAGCCCTCGATTCCCTGCTCCGTCAGCCACTGGTATTTGGCGCCGAACCACGCGCGGACCTCCGGCTGGAAGAAATCCGGGAAATGGGTCTCTCCCGGCCAGACCGCCCCGACAAAATCACTTCCGTCCTCTCTCTTACAGAAATAATTGTGCGCTACGCCCTCTTCATAGACATCGTAATTCTCTTCTATCTTAACACCGGCATCAATAATCGGAATCAGCCGGATGTCTTTTTGTTTCATTTCCTGAACGAAAGCAGGAAAGTCCGGAAATTCCTCACTTATGGTAAAATCCTTGTAGTCCTCCATATAGTCAATATCCATATAAATCATGTCAATCGGAATATGGTTGCTCCGGTAGCCGTCTGCCACATCGAAGAAATCCTTTGCAGTCTTATAGCCCCAGCGGCTCTGCCCGAAGCCAAATGCGAACTTCGGCGGAATATAGCTTCTGCCAATCAGCTTCCGGAACTGTCTGGTAATCTGGTATGCATTCTCTCCTTCAATAAAATAAAAGTCCAAATCCGCATGCTCACACGAAATCACCAGCTCATCCGCCCGCGTGTAGCCGATATCAAAGGTCAGGGCGGCAGGATAATCAATGTAAATACCAAAGGCAGCCTTCCCGGAAACAATGATAAAATTATGGGCGCCATAAAGGGAAACCGTCTCCTCCAGATGATTCGGGTCGTCGCTGCAAAAGCTCGTATAAATAAAGCCTCTCTTATTGATGCCGCGGTTTGCCTCGCCAAGACCGTATACGATATCGTCGGCATCCATCACATAAGAAAAGGTAAAACCGCTGCCCTCCTCCGGAAGACTTATCCTTCCATATGGCTGCATCCCCTCGCCGGCCTCAACCGGAACAACAACACTTTCCGTTGGAAACGGCGTGCCAAAGGTATATTTTTTAATCAATTTTGTTCCCTCCATTTCTCATTTATTGATTTGCAAAAAACAATGAGGATAAGTTATCTTGTACCCGTGTAGGTGCGCATCCTGCGGAACATTTTTTGCTTCCCACATCAGAAATTTTTTCCTTGCCCCAATGCTTTTATGCATGGAAGCCGCACCGTCTATTTACTCTCCTGCTTACCCATTATACCAGATACTGCATTGATATTCTATCGGAAATATTTTTACCGGTCCGGAAGCTTCCAATGTATAAGGGGCTGCACTCCATGCACAGCCCCTTCTCTTTCTCCCTCTCCTGATTCCATTTCAGCAGCCTTACTGCTTCTTCTGTTTCCTGCACCTTTCCGCCATCTCTGCCGGCCATTTTGCATCTACATCCAGTCCACGCTCTGTCAGTACGGCAGCAATGTCCTCCCAGACGCTGCATGCCTTTTCATATTCTCCCAGCTCCTCATAGCAGAATGCCATAGAATACTTTGAATCCAGATACCTCGTGTCCAGTGCAGCTGCCTTTTCCCAGTAAGGGAATGCTTCCTTCTGCTTACCCAGCTTCCGGCAGATATCCCCGGCATACATAAAAAGCCCTGCCTCCTCTGGAAACCTTGTAATTGCTTCCTTCACTGCCTGATATGCATCCTCCATAAGTCCCGACCAATAGTACCCTGCCACAAGACACTTCCATTCGCCGAAGCTCTGCGGCACCTCCTTTACTGCCTGCTTCTGCTCTGCAATACAGCCTTCACCCTGCCTTGTCTGGGAAAGCAGCATAACTTTTTGCTCCTTTGTCCGGTAAAACAGCTCTGTGTCATTTTCCCTGCTTAGTTCCATTGCCTTATCATAGCATTCACATGCCCTTTTCCTACAATCTCCCACCATATACTGATGCAGCACACCATATTTACGGTAATCTTCTGCCCCGGCGGTGCCGGACTTTATCAGACGGTCAAACTCCAGGGCAGCATTCACAAAATCCTCCCTCTTACGCGAGCTTTCATACACGGCAAGCAGTCTCCCTGCCAGATTTCCATAGCCGTCAGGATTCTCCCGGAATAAATCATCCACAAGCACGCCGAATAACCTTGAAATTTCCGGCAGCAGCAGAATATCCGGAAACGTCGCCCCGCACTCCCAGCGGGAAACTGACTGTGCGCTTACCTGAAGCCGCTCCGCCACCTGTTCCTGTGTCAGATTCTTTGCAAGCCTCAGGTTTCTGATATTTTTTGAAAATATTTCATTCATAAAATCAAGTCCTTTCATTTTATATTTTGGGGAACGCTTTAATCAGCGCTTCCTTAGAAGCTTCTTGAGTTAAGCATACCCGGTTCCCCATAAAAAGTCCATATCACGTTTTAAGTGAGAACTCTCACTTTCTGAGATAGTAGCGAAAGGCATTGGTTTACACTTTTGAGGATTGATGCGTGCTTCCCGGGCAATTCTATGTTATAATTGCACCAATGGGAATCTATTTTGCTTATTTTTCACGGTCAAAGGAGGGAATCCGGCATGAAAACTATCGCAATCATTGACGATGATGTCGCTATCGGCGATATGCTGCAGGAGGTACTGCAGGCAGAAGGGTACGGCGTACTGCGGGCATATTCCGGCACCGAAGCGCTCTATCTGCTTTCCGAAACCCAGCCGGACCTGCTTTTGCTGGATTTAATGCTACCGGGGCTTTCGGGTGAGGAGGTGCTTACACACCTCAAAGGGATTCCGGTCATCGTCTTAAGTGCCCGCGCAGATGTAAAGGATAAGGTCAGCCTTTTGCTGAATGGCGCTGCCGATTACATGACAAAGCCCTTCGATACACAGGAGCTGCTTGCCCGCATCACGGTGCAGCTGCGGAAAACCGAAGCCTGTCAGCCTGCCGGGGTTTTTTCCTTCGAGGAGCTCCGTCTGGACCTTTCCTCCCACGAGGTCACGGTACAGGGCGTACCGGTCAGGCTCACCAAAACGGAATATGCCATCTTAAAGCTGCTGCTGCAAAACCCGAATCAGGTCATTGCCAAGGGCGTCCTGCTGGAGCGCATCAGCGTCGACACGCCGGACTGCACGGACAGCTCCCTCAAGCAGCACATCAGCAATCTGAGGAAAAAGCTGCGGGATGCAGGCGGCAGGGACTACATCGAAGCAGTCTGGGGAATCGGCTTTAAGCTGACAGACTTGTCAAGCTGATATTCGCAAGCCGCTTCGCTTCTTGCTCATAACTTCCCTGATGTGGTTAAATCTTTACGATTTCTTTACTCTTTTCTTGACCGCTGTCTTTACTGTTTGATTGTATACTGCTGTCATAAAAGCTAAGGAGGTACTATTTTATGGAGTATGTTCTGACTACGGATGCGCTATGCAAGCAGTACAGACAGTTTCACGCGCTGTCCCGTCTTTCCATGCATGTCCCGAAGGGCAGCGTCTACGGCTTCGTAGGAAAAAACGGTTCCGGAAAAACTACGTTAATCCGGCTTATCTGCGGCCTGCAGAAGCCGACGTCCGGACATTTTACACTATACGGCGTTCCCAACGACGCCAGGGATATCGTAAAAAGCCGGCGGCGCATGGGTGCCGTGGTGGAGACACCGGCAATCTATCTTGACATGACGGCAGAGGACAATTTAAAGCAGCAGTATCGTATTCTCGGACTGCCCTCTTTTGACGGCATACCGGAGCTTCTGCAGCTGGTCGGACTGGAACACACCGGCAGGAAGAAAGCAAAAAATTTCTCCCTTGGTATGAAGCAGCGGCTCGGAATCGCGGTTGCGCTTGCCGGAGACCCGGATTTTCTTGTGCTGGACGAGCCAATCAACGGGCTGGACCCGCAGGGCATCATTGAAATACGCGAGCTGATTTTAAAGCTGAACCGCGAACGCCAGATTACCGTACTGATTTCCAGCCATATTCTCGATGAGCTGTCAAAGCTTGCAACACATTACGGCTTTATCGACAGCGGTTCGATTCTCAAGGAGCTCAGCGCAGAGGAGCTTGAGGCAGCCTGCCAGAAGCGCCTGCGCCTTGAGGTTTCCGACACAAGGGCGCTTGCGCGCGTGCTGGATTCCATGAAGGTGGAATACAAAATCCTGTCTGATACGCAGGCAGACGTATTTGCAAAAATCAACATTTCAGAGCTGACCTTCGCGCTCTTCCAGGAGGGCTGCACCGTTACCTCCGTCCAGGAGCGCGATGAAAGCCTTGAAAGCTATTATGTCAGTCTGATTGGAGGTGGCAGCCATGTATAAATTATTATCCGCGGATTTCAGAAGGCTTATCAAAAGCAAACTTTTCTGGATTCTGCTCTTTATGATGTTTTTTCTCTCGGCAGGCAATATGCTGAACTTCTGCAATCGTACTAAGCATCTCGTTCCAATCAGGGCAATCGGGCTGGAGGAGGCCTGGTTCATGCCTGTCCTCTTACTTGGTATTTTCTGCGCGGTTTTTTCGGGTCTGTTCTTCGGAACGGAATACTCCGACGGCAGTATCCGCAATAAGCTCTCGGTCGGGCACACCCGCAGCTCTGTTTATCTCGCAAATCTGCTGCTCTGCTTTACCGCGACACTTTCCTTTGCCCTGGCTGCGCTGGCTGGCGGACTTACCGGTATCCCGGCACTTGGTCTGTGGAAGCTTGACATTTCCATGCTTTTGCTGTATCTTTGCCTTATTATCCTGCTTTCAGCAGCATACAGCGCAATCGCTGCCTTTATTTCCATGCTTTGCTCCAACAAGGCAGCAGCCTCCGTCATATCCATCCTGTTTATCCTTGTCCTGTTTGTGGCTTCCAGCCGTCTTGACGCCCGCCTTCAGGAGCCGGAGCTTACACAGAATATTATTATAACCGCGGAGGATGGCATGCAGTGGGGAGAGCCGGTCCCGAACCCGCTCTACGTGAGCGGCTCCCTGCGCCTGGTGCTCCAGTTCCTCATGCTTCTCCTTCCGACGGGGCAGGGTCAGCAAATTGCGTACCTGAATATTTCCCAGCCTGTAACGGCGCTTCTTTGCTCCATCGGGATTGCCGTTATCGTAACGGCTGCGGGTATGCTGCTGTTCCAGAAAAAAGACATCCGATAGGAGCGTTCCGTTATGGTAGAATTGTTATGGAGCCTGGTTGTGGCACTCATTCTTGTAATTTTCATTTTGTCGGTCAAGGTTTATCTTCTGCAAAAGTCGGCAGGGGAGATTGCAGATGCCTTTGCCGAGCGGCTCGTAACAGATACCAATACGCTCATCGACATTTCCAGCCGCGACCGTTCCATGCGGAAGCTGGCTGCCGCGGTCAATACACAGCTGCGGCAGCTCCGCAGGGAGCGGCGACGCTTTGTCCAGGGCGACCTGGAGCTAAAGGAAGCCGTGACAAACATTTCCCACGACCTGCGCACTCCGCTGACTGCCATCTGCGGCTATCTGGATTTGCTGGAACGGGAGGAAAAAAGCGAGACGACAGAACGCTACCTCTCCTATATCCGGAACCGCTCCGAAGCGCTCCGGCAGCTTACGGAGGAGCTGTTCTGCTACTCCGTAGTGCTTTCCGCAAAGGACTTCACCTTTGAGGAGGTAAACCTGTGCCGCATTTTAGAGGACAGCCTTCTGTCCTTTTACGGCGCCCTGAAGCAAAAAAACATTACCCCGGACATCCGGATGCCGGAGCAGCATATCATACGACTTCTCGACCCCGCCGCCGTCAGCCGTATTTTTTCCAATATTATCAGCAACGCCATCAAATACAGCGACGGAGACTTTTCCGTCGTAATGGATACGGCAGGCAGCATCGTCTTTTCCAATACCGCGGGAAACCTGACGCCGGTGACCGCAGGCAGACTGTTCGACCGCTTCTATACGGTAGAGGCGAGCCGGAACTCCACCGGGCTCGGGCTTTCCATTGCCAGACACCTCACGGAAGAAATGGGCGGCAGCATCCGTGCCGACTACCGGGATAGGACGCTTTCCATCACCGTCTCGTTTCCGGAATAGCCACCGTCCCTTGGACTTCTGCATTTTGAAGGATATCAGAAAGGAGCCGCTATGTCTCATTCCACCATTTATTCCACCCGCACTTCCTCTCCGGTCGGCGCCCTGACCTTAGCCGGTACGGACGACGCCCTTGTCGGTCTGTGGATAGAAGGGCAGAAGTATTTTTCACACACGCTCACTAAAATGCCGGAGCAAAGGGACGACCTCCCGGTGTTTCAAAAGACTAAGGTATGGCTTGACCGCTACTTTGCAGGTGAAAGACCAGCACCGGCGGAGCTTCCCCTTGCGCCCGCCGGGGGAGAGTTCCGCCGGATGGTCTGGAAGCTGCTGCTTGAAATCCCTTACGGGCAGACCGTGACCTATGGCGCTCTCGCCCGTAAGGTAGCGGCACTTACCAAAAGGGAGCACATGTCTGCCCAGGCAGTCGGCGGCGCTGTCGGTCATAATCCGATCTCTATTATTATTCCGTGCCACCGCGTCATCGGCGCAGACGGAAGCCTGACCGGCTATGCAGGCGGCATAGAGCTGAAGCGCCGGTTGTTAGCACATGAGGGAATACGAAGTGAAAAATGACGCTTTTTCTAAATATGCCCTTTTAATTTCCGCAAATAGGATAAGACATCTAATTGTTGTAATTTATTATAGAACATTATCTCCTATCAATTAATTCTCTCTTTATGCAGGATTAAGCGTCACTTTTATATACAAACTCTTTCCTTTTACTTCTGCATTAATACTCCCGCCCATAGCTTCTATAAGCTGTCTGCATATATAAAGTCCAATGCCGCTCCCTTTGCTTCTTGACTTGTCCTGTGTATAAAATCTATCAAATATATGTGTGACGTCAACATCGGTGTTTACAGGATTTGATACAGTTATAACTACCTTCCCGTTTTCTTGACGGATAAGAAAATGGATGTCTCCGCTTGTATATTTCACACCATTTGAAATCAAATTCTGGATTACTCTGTTCAGTAAATCAGGGTCAGCAGAAACCATAACCGTCTTATCGGAATTTTCAAAGTGCGGAGTTATATTTTTTTCCTCAAATATTGGATAATTCGTAAGTATTTGCTCACAAACTATTCCTGCTACATCTATACTTTCCAATTCCGGAATACAGCCCTGCGATTCAAGCACCGATAATTCAAAAAAGTCATTAATCAGAACATTGCAGTAACGTGTTCGCTCCAGGCATATCCTTATAATTTCTTTTACTGTATCATTGTCACATTCTTTCTCTGCCAGCTGCAAATAACCAATTACTGATGTCAGTGGTGTTTTCATATCATGGGATATATCTGCTATGGAGGATTTTAAAGCTGCAGAAGATACATTACTTTTAATAATTGTCTGCTGAATTTTTTCAAGCAATTTATTTATTTCTAATACTACCAATTCGATGTCGCTGTCTATAAACTCAACCGTCACAAGTTGATTTTGTTCATCATTTAACTGCCTGGAAACAGCCTTTAGCTGTTTCTTTAATCTGTAATATTTTCCTGCAAAAAATACGACAGCGGCAAAAAGTATTAAAATAATTATATATTCCACCGCTGCCTACCTCCTACCTTACTTCCGCTTTGTTAAATGTACCTGCAGCTATTGTGAGAAATACAATTATAGTACCGAATGCACTAATTGAAGCAAACGCTAAATCTTCCGGACTGCTATTCCGCACAAAGCAAAAGCAGGACAATGAATAGATTTGGGGACTGATAAAATTCCGAAGGATATTGCAGCATATAACAGTATACAAAGCGGATACAGCAATGGCTTCTGAAACCTTCTTTGTCATAAAAGAGATTAAAACAACTCCACTTGTAACTGCTATCAATTGAAGCAATACTGTCAACAGCCAGCAGACGTTCTCCATCCGGAACAAACTGGCGTCAAATCCTCTTATTACAGAGAATCCAACTATAGTAGACAAAATGTAGATAAGATGGAGCAGGACAGCAAAAGAGCATGCCATAATCGTCCTGGAAAGCAAAATATGAAAACGGCTATGTCCCAGCTTTATTTCATTACATATGGTACGATTGGAAAAATCTTTTCCAATAAACAATGCCGTAATAATTGATATAAAAAACACAAAGGAGGTATCGCTAACAGAATAAGAAAACGCAGTAGCTGTGTTATCTGTAATATCAAATACTGTATTGCCAATACGATTATCCCCGTAAAGATATCCGACCACAAACATAAAAAGCATAGCAATATATCCAAATTGAAATTTTTTTAGTTTATAAAACTCAACCTTTATTAAATTATGCATCGCGCTTACCTCCGGTTAAAGTTAGAAAATATTCTGCAAGGCTCTGTCCACATACCGACAATTCACCAATTATAATGTTATTCTGTGTCAAAACCCGCGAAATCTGCTGTGGTTCTTCCGTGAATGCATATATATGTAAGGTGTGGTCGTCAATCACCTTATAATCAGATATTTTCAATTCCTTTTCAATCACTGCCACACATTGCGGCAGACTGTCTGAACAGACCTTGACATAATTTTCACATTTTTCTTTCAATTGTTCATGGGAAAGGCTCTCTATAATCTTTCCTTTATGGATAATGATATAATCTGTTGCCAGAAGATACAGTTCATTTAAAATGTGGCTTGAGATGAGCATGGTAATTCCACGCTCCTCATTCAGCTTTTTCAAAAGCATCCGGAGCGCAGAAATGTTTTTTGGGTCAAGTCCATTGACCGGTTCATCCAGAATCAGCAACTCTGGTTTTCCCACAAGTGCCAATGCAACACCTAACCGTTGTTTCATGCCCATGGAAAATTCCCGGACCTTCTTATCCCGTACATCAAATAAATCTAACAATTTCAACAGTTCATCACATACCGACTTATCGGGATTTCCAAGTAATATCCTCTGTAATTCAAGATTGCGGTAAGCTGAAAATTCGGGGTATAGCGTCGGTTGCTCTATTGTACTTCCTATCCGCCGCCGGACATCCTGCATTTGCCCATGGTTTTCTTTCCCGAAAAGGGAATAGGTTCCATCTGTCGGAACAGAAAGTCCGGTAAGTATACGCATAAGTGTTGTTTTACCTGCCCCGTTCTCTCCTATAAAACCATAAATATGCCCTGCTTCCAACGTGATGGAAATGCCGTCTAAGGCTTTGAAATGATTGTAAGACTTTGTGATATTATTTGTCTGCAATACTATATTTTGCATATTTCACTCACCTCCAACCATATATTACAGGACAATGTTAAGTTCATTCTTCACAAAACTTAAAGAAAAACTAAAGATGCACTTCTCTTATTCGACAAGTCGGTATCCCATCCCGTAAACGGTTTCAATATATTTTTTGTTCGTATGTTTTGCAATTTTTCGGCGGAGATTGCTTATGTGAACATTAATTGTATTATCTTCCTGCAAATAGTCCTCACCCATTATAATCTCATACAGAGTGCGTTTTGAGAATATCCGGGCCGGATTTTTCATCAAAAGTTCCAGTATGGCATATTCTGTCGCAGTGCACACAATCTCCATATCATTTGCAAAAACACGCTTTGAATCGGTCTTTATTACAAGTTCGTGGAAAATAATATCTTTCGTTTCCTGTTGTGAAGTTCTTCGAAGTACGGCTTGAATCCGTAAAAGTACCTCGTCAATGTCAAAAGGCTTAGTTATGTAATCATCTACTCCAAGCCGAAGAAGCTCTACTCTGTTATGCGTTTCGCTTTTGGCAGACAATACAACAATAGGGGTCTCTTTCATCCTGCGTAACTCTTTCACAATATCTTCACCAGATTTCTCTGGCAACATCAAATCTAACAGTATAAGGCTATATTCTTCATGCAATCCCATGGCAAGTCCGTCTATACCATTGTGCGCATTGTCAACAACATACCCACTTTTTTCGAGGATACTCCGTAGCAATCCGTTAATTGTTATATCATCTTCAATAATCAATATTTTATTCATATATCCGCTTCCTTTTCTACATCCGGATGCATAATCATCCTCCTGCCACATATTGCGTATATTATAGCCGCTTGAACGAATTAAATCAAGGCACGCTTCCATCAGATTTAACTTTTGCATGGATATTTAAAGGGGATTACTTGTAAAAAGAGGAGCCTGCGCTTTCCATCTGCAACAGTCTCCTCTTTTTCTATTTCACTCTATTTGCCATTTACAGCTTCTAGCCAAAATATCTCTTCAGAAGCCCCTCGAATGCCTTGCCGTGTCTAGCCTCATCCCTTGCCATCTCGTGAACGGTGTCATGGATTGCGTCGAGGTTTGCAGCCTTTGCGCGCTTTGCAAGGTCCGTCTTGCCTGCGGTTGCGCCGTTCTCTGCATCTACACGGAGCTGCAGGTTCTTCTTGGTGCTGTCGGTTACTACCTCGCCGAGCAGCTCTGCGAACTTCGCCGCATGCTCTGCCTCTTCGTAAGCCGCCTTCTCGTAGTACATGCCGACTTCCGGATACCCCTCACGGTGAGCCACTCTTGCCATTGCAAGGTACATGCCGACCTCACAGCACTCGCCCTCAAAGTTTGCGCGGAGATCCTTTAAAATATCCTCGCTGACACCCTTTGCAACGCCTACCACATGCTCTGCAGCCCATACCTTCTCGCCTGCCTGCTCGACAAACTTCTCAGCCGGGGCCTTACATACCGGGCAGCTCTCCGGAGCGGAGTCACCTTCATGCACATAACCACATACCTGACATACATATTTTGCCATACTTTTTTCGCTGTGCCGCGCACCCGTCTTACGCACAGCATCCTCCTTTTCTTTTATATGATTGAGCGGCAGTGCCGCAACAGAAAACAGTAACTTTTACTGATATTAGTTTAACAAAGATCTGACTGCCTGTCAAGTGCTTTTGAAAAAATCTTTTTATTTTCCCGGAATACCCGTAAAAAAGCAGGTCACGGAACCTTCGGAGCAATCTCCTGTCTTGAACACGCCGGGCAGACCCCGTAAAAATAGGCGAAATGTCCTTCGACTGTTCCCGGAAAACCGGCACCGGCAATCACGTCAATATGG
This sequence comes from uncultured Lachnospiraceae bacterium, assembly GCA_910579465.1. GTDB lineage: Bacteria > Bacillota > Clostridia > Lachnospirales > Lachnospiraceae > SIG307. The sequence goes on from CAJTUB010000005.1 coordinate 131,079, forward strand.
TCAAGGGACGCCATTTCAAGATCCGACACACTGCCGCACTCCCTGCACAGGAAGTGATAATGCGGCTTCGTAAAGCCGTCGTACCGGTCGCTGCTGCCGCCGCAGGCAAGCCGGAGAATCTCTCCGGTCTCCGCCAGCATGTTCAGATTGCGGTAAACCGTACCGAGACTGATATTCGGTATTTTCTTCCGGACATTTTCATAAACCGTATCGGCGGTAGGGTGGGAATCCGTACTGCGCAAATAGTCTAAAATCGCATTTCGCTGTTTGCTTTGTTTCATCATATCAATTCCCCATTTCTATAAAACAATAGAAGTTACTGTTATTATTATAGAGAAAGGACAAAAAAAAGTCAAGAGGGAACCTCCTTGACTTTCCGCATTTTTTAGCGACTTTAAAAGTCCCGGTGGCGGTATGGTAAGCTGCTTTTGCATTTGTCCGAAGAACCCAGGTTTAGCACAACCGGAATCGCCTCTTAGAGCCGGTCAGGCGCGAGAACGCCACCGGGCGGCTTAACGGCTCTTAGAGGAAATCCCGTTTCCTAAAACAACTAAATCGTATTTCTCCTCGCCGCCCTTTTCAAAAAATCTCCAGCATTCCGTGTCGTTTGTGACCTCCGGATATACCGTTAACCTGATGTCCCGGTCAAACAAAATCACCAGGTCACCGAGCTCTGTGACTTCAACCTTTTGAACAACAAGATCTTCCAACAGCCCGTTTTTGTGAAAAGCAAGCCACCGGTCAAACAGGTTTGCACCGCGGACATTCCACTCAAATCGCCCGTTATCTTCCGGTTCAGGATTCTTATACTTGTCCGTGTCGGTAATTAAAATTTTTTCCTTGTCACACAGCCGGAACAGCGTCTGCATTAACAGGATATAGCATTTTCCGTGTTCCTCCGTGAAATCAATCCAGATGTCCCCCCACTCCCGGTTAATATCGGTAACCCTCGTTCCGACAAGTATCTGCAGCCTTTCCGAAACATAGCTTCTTTCTTTTTTATTCATCGGCATCCTCCTCCTGACGTTGGAGCCCTCTGCCAGTAATCACAAGATGTTGTTCCTTCCCACGCCACACAAAAAACCTCCAGCACTCGTCATCCGAGGTTGTATCGACCAGAACAGTCAATGTAATATTCTTGCTAAAACAAATTTTCAAGTCCCCGAAATCATTTATCTCTATTGCTTCCACTGTAAGATGGTCTGACAAATTTTCGTTAAACCAATCACACCACTTGTCCAGTAAATTATTCCCCTTTTCGTCCCAATCAAAGCCTTCGTCCCCTGCCATCTGCGGTATCGGCTGATATTTGTCCGTATCCGTAATCAGTACCTCTTCGTTATTACAAAATCTGAAAAAGGTCTGCATATGAAGCGCATAATCCTTGCCGTCCGTTCCCTTCATGGCAATCCAGATTAAATCGGCGGCTCTTCCGATTCTTATATTTTTTGCCCCCTTCATCCGGCGGACACATTCTGTAATCCTGTTTTTTTCTGATAAAGTCATATACCGCTCCTGCCGATACTCCAAAATAATCCGTAAAATCCCGAAACATAGTTTCCGTTTTTATCCTTATTTTCGTTTTATCCTCTCACACCAAGCCTGTCATCACACTTTCGTCATTTTCATTTAAAATTTCAACGATGGTATCGCCGTCAAATACGACAATATAGTCATAGGGCAACATAAGCACCTTCAAGAGTGCAGGACGCAGCTTTACTAATTGGTACGCATAAATTGATTCATACTCTTCTGACCCCCGTTCATAGCAGCCACTATACCGGTTCCCCAGAATCGGAAGCCTCTGTTTCAAACCATTCCCACGGCTTGCTTTCATCCTCACGAAAAGCACCCCACCCCGAAGGAAGCTCACATAATTCACAGATAGAAGGCTCAAGCTGCTCCATTTCTGAAATCGACACTACAGCAGCATTTTCATTACTGACCTCCTCGCCGTCTAAAAACTGCCATATTTCATCCGTATCATGGAAAACCAAAACTACCCTCTTTTTCTTATTCATAATATCCCTCGTAGTGATTACTGCCGTGTTTTCATCCATATCAAACATCGTTTTTCCTCCTAAGCTGCTAACAAAATAAGTATAACACCCCTCTACTTGAAAATTATACCCTAGGATTCGCTTTTCCGCAAGCATAAGGCACCTTTGAGTTTACGCATTTTTTAGCGACTTTAAAAGTCCCGGTGGCGGACCGGTAAGCTGCTTTTGCATTTGTCCGAAGGACCCAGGTTTAGCGCAACCGGAATCGCCTCTTAGGGAAACGCTGATGAAAGCGTTTCCCGCGCCGGAGGCTCTGAGGAAGCGATGATTTAATCAGCGCTTCCTTAGAGCCGGTTAGGCGCGAGGACGCCACCGAGCGGCTTAACGGCTCTTAGAGGAAGTCCGGCGGAGCGTTTGCGCTTGCAAAATCAGCTTACCGTACTGTCGCCGGGACATAATAGGAATACAAAATGCGGAAACCCAAGCAGGGCGCCCGCTTCTCCCGGTTGATATTTTATCTCAATTCGAGTAAAATAGAGTAAGAAAGGAAAATTCCGGCATTTCCTGCAGAGAACTCCCGCGGCAGCAGCAGACTATGCAGGCAGATGAAAAGGATTTTTACGGTGTAAGAAATGAACAAAGAACAAGAAAAAGCAGCACAAAAAACAGCTTTATTTGAACAGGCGCCTATCCCGAAGGCAATTCTGGTTTTATCCGTGCCGACCGTTATCAGCTCGCTTGTCATGGTAATCTACAATCTTGCAGATACCTATTTTGTCGGTATGTTAAATAACTCTATCCAGAACTCTGCCGTGACTCTGGCGGCGCCGGTGCTTTTAGCCTTTAATGCAGTCAACAATTTGTTCGGTGTCGGCAGCTCCAGCATGATGAGCCGTGCCCTGGGCAGAAAGGATTACGATACGGTACGCCGCAGTTCTGCCTTCGGCTTTTACTGTGCCATCTTCTGCGGTGCCCTGTTTTCCCTGCTTGTTACCATCGGGAAAGCCCCGCTTCTTACCCTGCTCGGAGCAGATGCACAAACCGCCGCAGTTACCGGGGAATATCTGAAATGGACCGTATCCTTTGGCGCGGTACCGGCAATTCTGAATGTAGTGCTTGCCTATCTTGTACGCTCGGAGGGCTCTGCGCTCCATGCAAGTCTTGGCACCATGAGCGGCTGTATCCTGAACATCCTGCTGGACCCGGTTTTTATTCTCCCGTGGGGACTTAATATGGGCGCCGCCGGCGCGGGACTGGCAACCTTCCTTGCAAACTGTGTTGCCTGCATATACTTTTTTGTCTTTCTCTTTGCAAAACGAAAAAGCACCTTTGTCTGCATTTCGCCGCGCGCTTTTGGCATGAAACGGGCAATTCTCCTTGGCGTATGCGGCGTCGGGATTCCTGCTTCCATCCAGAACCTGCTGAACGTCACCGGTATGACGGTATTGAACAATTTTACCTCCGTCTATGGACCGGATGCAGTTTCCGCCATGGGCATCGCGCAAAAGGTCAATATGGTGCCGATGTATATTACCATGGGCGTTTCACAGGGCATTATGCCGCTGATCAGCTATAACTACGCCAGCAAAAATACCAGTCGTATGAAACAGACCGTTACCTTCTCCGCCAAGCTTTCCCTTGCCTTTCTGGCGCTGATTACGGTCGGCTACTATATCGGCGCATCCTTCTGGATTTCACTGTTTATGAAAAACGAGGCAATCGTATCCTATGGCGCAAGGTTCCTCCGTGGCATGTGCCTTTCCCTTCCGTTTCTCTGCATGGACTTCCTCGCCGTCGGCGTGTTTCAGGCGTGCGGTATGGGGAAAAAGGCATTTCTCTTTGCGCTGCTCCGGAAAATCGTACTCGAAATACCGGCACTCTACATTTTGAACTGGCTGATCCCGCTTTACGGCCTTGCCTATGCGCAGTTCACCGCCGAATTCATTCTGGCAATTGCTGCTGTCCTCGTACTGCTCCGCATCTTCCGGGAGGAGGAGAAAAAGGAAGTCCGTTGCAAGTAAATCCATCGACAGTCAGGGAATTACTTAATCGAGCAGGGGCTGTTGCATAAAAAACGGGACCGTGATATGCCACGGTCCCGGATGCTTTATCGCTTTCCTTCGCTTTTTCCTCTTCCCTTTGTGCTTCTTCCGCCGGTCTTTCCGCTTTTGCTTCTTCCGCTTCCTCTGTCTTCGGATTTTCCTCCTTTGTTCGCCCGCTCCATATGTACGTCTCTTCCCTTAATCTTTACATTCTTCATTGCCAGAAGGACTTCATCCACATACTCGCCCGGCACCTCGACAAAGGTATAATTATCGTACATCTTGATTGCCCCGATCAGCTGACCCGGCATACCGCTTTCGCCCGCAATCGCGCCGACAATATCGCCCGGACGCACATTGTCCTTCTTACCGACATTTACAAACAGACGGACTCTCGCAGACTTCCCTTCTCCTTCGCTCATATCAAGGCCTTCATCCATGATTGTTTCAGAAGACTCGCCCATCGAAAGCTTCAGAAGAGCCGCTGCTATCTCTAACGCAGTACAGTCAGCCTCCTCCATATGCTTTTCGATAATCTCCGTCATGCTGCGGAGCTCACCGCCCGCAATCAGCTCATCCACACGGCTCATCAGCTTTTCCGCCCGGATTGTGTTAATATCATTTACCGACGGCACCGGGCGCATGTGAATCTTTGTCTTACAATAGCGCATGATATCCTTCAGCTTGTAGATTTCCCTGCCGACTACCAGCGTATGGGAGGTTCCTACGCGTCCCGCCCTGCCGGTTCTGCCGATACGATGCACATAATACTCGTCGTCCTGCGGAATATCATAGTTAAATACCGCTTCCACGTCGTCTACGTCAATTCCTCTTGCGGCAACGTCGGTAGCGACCAGAATATCAATCTTTCCGTTACGGAACGCTTCCATGACACGGTCCCGCTGCTGCTGCTTCAAATCGCCGTGCAGCCCGTCTGCAAAATAGCCCCGCAGCTGCAAATCCGAAACCAGCTCGTCCACAAGCTTTTTCGTATTACAAAATACCAGCGCCCGCTTCGGGTCATACATATCCAGAAGACGCGAAAGCACCTCCGGCTTATTCTTCTGGCGTACCTCATAATAATACTGTTCGATTTTCGGCACCGTCAGCTCACGCTTTACGACGCGGACAAGCTCCGCGTCCTTCTGGTATGTTGCTGCCAGCTCCATAATCGGCTGCGGCATCGTCGCAGAAAACAACAGCGTCTGGCGCTCCTCCGGAAGCTCGCCCAGAATCAGCTCGATGTCCTCCCGGAAGCCCATGTTTAACATCTCATCCGCCTCATCAAGCGTTACGGTCCTTACCGTCTCCATTTTTAACGTGTGGCGGCGCATATGGTCCATCACACGGCCCGGCGTCCCGATAATCACCTGCACGCCGCCCTTTAAGGAACGAATCTGCTTTGTAATATCCTGCCCGCCATAAATCGGCAGCACCTTAATCCCATGCATAAACTTTGCAAGCTTCCGGATTTCCTCCGCCACCTGAATCGCAAGCTCTCTCGTCGGGCAAAGCACCAGTGCCTGTAAGCTCCTGTCCTTCGGGTTCACCTGCTGCAGCAGCGGAATCCCGAACGCTGCCGTCTTTCCTGTACCGGTCTGCGCCTGTCCGATAATATCCTTTCCTTCCAATACTACCGGAATGGCCGCCGCCTGAATCGGTGTCATTTCCTCAAATCCCATTTCGGCCACGGCACGCAGAATCGGCGCGGTCAGCTCTGTCTCATCAAATCTCATGTTCTTTTTACTATCCTTACTTTTTATTTTCCCGCATCAAAAGCTGTTTCTACCTTTACGACACAAAGACTTTGTCAGTATAGCACACTCTCTCCAAAAAAGCAAATAAAATCTGCTTCTTCCTGCAAATCTGTCGGAACTAAAGCCTCCTGACGGAATACGATACTTCCCGCAGGCATATCCGCAGGCGTTGGCATACGCCTGACTGCCCCATACCGGTCTTCCCTAGTAAAACTTGTAATAAGAGGGCGTCACAATAAAGCCCAGCTCGTGCTCTGTATAATAAGAACGCCCGATTACCGTCAGTTTATAACCTTCCGTATAGCTGACCGAACCGTCCGTGTTTATAACGTCCCCTTCCGTCAGGTAACTCTTTTCATATCCTTCCGCGGTATGCAAAGAAACACAGGACGTATAGATATGAACCTTCCCGCTCTCAAAATACCACACGTCATATGATTGCTTAACAGTGGCAACTACATATCCGTTTTTTAAATACTCTTTTGTATTTTCACGTTTAACTACAGTGTAATCGGAATCTGCATAAAACTCCGGAAGTCCAAACCTCCTTTCCACCCTTTCTATCTCTAACAGTCCCTCCGGCACCTCCGGTACTTCCTCATCGTCCAATGAAACTCCTGTCTTTTCTTCCACGGTACTGATAATCTTCCACTCGTCGCCATGAAAAAAATACGTTTCTTCTTTCACGCATCCCGGATAATCAGAGACTGCAAGAGACACTGCTGCCCTATCCGCCGTATCCCCACTCTCTCCCACCACAGGCACAGGCGTCGGCTCTGCACACTGTTTCGTTATTTCCTGCCGTCCGGAACTCTCTGCCGCAGCCACATTTACCGCAACCGCCGGAACCAGAAGACAGACTGCAATTACCAGGCAAATCCTCTTCTTCATAAAATTCTTCTCCTTTCTCAAATCCTTGTGTCGTAAAGGTAAAACAGCTTTACAATAAACTCTCTACTTCTCTTCTACAAAAATAATATCATACTGCTCAGACTCCCCCTTCTCCCTTTCTGGTCTGTAAAAAAATATAATCTCACATACAGGCTCTAGCCTCGTAACAGCTTCCGGCACATCAGAGGAAGTATCCAGCCTTCCGCTTTTCATTTCATAAATATAGTCGCACCCTTCAAACATATAGTCGTATCCACCGCTTCCAAATTCCCTTGGCTTTCCTATTTGCACCGGACTGGCAGTAACCTCTTCTCCTTCTCTTTTGCTGACTTCTCTTATACCGGCCAGCAGAGACTCAAAATTGATTTTTGCACACTTGGTTGCAGAATACGGCTCTTTCTCTATTTTCATCCGTGTCATCCGGTTTTTCTGCGCCGAATCGCTGACAGGACTTCCCGTCACTTTATATTGGCAGTTCCGGTTCTCATCTAAAAAAAGAAGCTTAAACTCGCTACGGGGCTCAAGGATAAAACCATCGCTCTTACCCGTAAAACCTCCATCCGAATCTATAATTACAAAGTCCAAATCCTCTAAACAGCCTTTCTCCGCAAAATAGTCCGCAACCACTGCCAATATCTCAAATGAATTGCAATTACAATAAACTCTGCCTCCCGGTCCAAACCTTTTATACCAACAGAAAAAAACGATTGACAGAAGAAGCAGAATACTTAAAAGAGATAAGAGGATACCATTCTTCATTTTATGATTTTTTCTTATCTTTTTTAATGGTTCAACCTCGTCCAGATGCTTCTGCACTAATTCCGCCGGTTCCGGAACAGGAGACACCCTCATATCTTCATAAACCTTCCTACACTCCTCACAGCTTTGTAAATGCTCCGCTATGTACTCCTTTGTTTCATCACTACATATTCCGTCAAGGTAAAGCGGCATACTATCCTGAACCAAACAGCACTCCTTCATCCCATGTCTCCCTCCTTTATCTTTTTTCTTAATTTTTCCCTGGCACGGTAAAATATCACCCTCGCCCAATTTTCCGATTTATGAAATATCTCTCCTAACTCCCGGAAAGAAAGTTCTTCGTTATAACGTAATAAAAAGACCTCTTTATAGGGTTCATCTAACTGATGTATCATACGATAAAGCCTTTTCAGATTCTCTTTCTCTTCCACAAGACTCACATTGTCTTTACCGGCAATTTCCTCATTCAGCTCCAGCTTTCCGTATTTTTTATCCTCGCGCAAATAGTCCACAAAAAGATTCTTTGCAATCTGGTACAGCCAGGTAGTCAGGGAACAAATTCCCTGAAAATCATCTAGATGTTTATATGCGCGGAAAAAGGTTTCCTGGGTCAGCTCTTCCGCCACATGATAATTTCTTGTCAGCGAATAGAGATACGAAAATACTTTTTTTGCCTGTTCCTCATATATTTGCTCAAACTTAGGAATACTCCCACCTCCATCCTTTCTCTTATCGTTCTTTATCCTTTAGACGAAAAAACTTAAACTTCGTTACAAAAATTATATAAAAATGTCTTACTTAAATTTTCTTATTTCTAAACGGCTGAAAAAACGGAGCTGCCGCAAAAAGAACAGCAACTCCGGCCGACTTCCTATAAACCGCCAGGATACCTTCTGACTATAAAAAGTTCCTTCACCTTCCAAGCTCGCAAAGTGCCGTATACGCAAGCAGTGCGCTTCCGGACGGCATTGCCTCCTCCTCGAACATAACCTGCGGATGGTGTAGCGGATACTCACAGCCATTTTGGGGCGTGCCCGCCGCCAGTGCGACCATGACCGACGGAACCTTCTCGCTGACATAGGCAAAGTCCTCCGAGCCTCCGGTTTTTTCCGCCCGGCCCGATCCCGCACCTCCGGCAAGCTCTCCCGCATCAAGCGCACGCTGCTCTCCCAGCAGACCCTTTGCATACTCAAATACCCGTGCACGAAGTGCGGCATCATTTTTTAATGCCGGACAGCCGCAGGGAAAGGTTACCTCCGCAGATGCGCGGAAAACCTCTGCGGTCTTCTCCGCCACCGAGACAAGGCGCTCCTTTAAATACTCCCTCGTATCCTCCCGGTAGGCACGCATCGTTCCCTTTAAAACAACACAGTCCGGAATGACATTCGCTGCCTCTCCGCCCTGGATGCTGCCAACCGTAAGCATTGCCCTCTCCACCACTGAAAGCTCCCTTGTCTGGATTTCCTGCAGCGCCAGCACTATGTGAGCCGCTGCATTTACCGGGTCAATCCCGAGATTCGGCGACGAGCCATGACACCCCTTTCCCTTCACAAGAATCGTAAAGTAGTCCGCTGCCGGTGCACTGACTCCCGGCACCGCAACAATCGCCGTTCCCACAGGAATCTCTACCCCGGTCATTACATGAAGCATCATCGCGCCTGTTACCGTTCCGGACTCCAGAACACCGTTTTCTATCATGTCCTTTGCTCCGGAAAGCAGCTCCTCGGCAGGCTGGAACATCAGCCGTACCGTTCCGGCAAGCTTGTTCTCCCTCTCCTTCAGAAGCTTTGCCGCGCCCAGAAGCATTGCCGTATGCATATCATGCCCGCAGGCATGCATATTCCCGTTTTCTGCGGCAAAGGAGATCTCTGCCTGCTCCCGTACCGGCAATGCGTCCATATCCGCACGCAGCAAAAAGATGTTGTCCTTATTTCCGTTTCCAAGCTCTGCAATCATTCCTGCCCGTCCGCAGCGCTTTGGCACAAACCCCATTATTTTTAGCTCCTTTTCAACATAGGCGATTGTCTCCGGCAGCTCAAACCCTGTTTCCGCATACGCATGCAGCTGCCGCCGCCATACGATAAGCTGTTCCTTTTCTTTTTCCGCTGCCTGCAAAAGCTCCTTTTGCCATAATTCTTCCATTCCGCATACCTCCGTACAAAGCGCACAAAGCGATTTCCAAACACAGACTTAGTATTCCCCTTTTTGTCCAAAAAAACTACCGGAGCCGCTCCGACATAGTAAAATATTCATAATACAGCCCCTTTTGTTCCATTAGCGTCTGGTGCGTCCCCTCCTCGGAAATCCCTTCTTTCGTCAGGACAATAATCCGGTCGGCATTCTGAATCGTGGACAGGCGGTGTGCAATCGTAACCGTCGTCCTGCCTGCGGCAAGCTCCTCTAACGACTTTGCCACCTCAAACTCGCTCTCGTTGTCTAACGCCGAGGTTGCCTCATCCAAAATCATAATCGGCGGATTCTTTAAAAATACCCTTGCAATGCTGATTCGCTGCTTCTGTCCGCCGGAAAGCTTTACGCCCCGCTCCCCCACATAGCTTTCGTACCCTTCGGGCAGCTCCAGGATAAAACCGTGGGCTCCCGCCTTTTTCGCCGCTTCGACCGCTTCCTCCTTTGTCGCGCCCGGCTTCCCGTACAAAATATTTTCTAAAATCGTACCGGAAAACAGATACACATCCTGCTGCACGATTCCGATACAGTCCCGCAGGCTTTTTAAGGTCACGCTCCGGATATCCCTGCCGTCAATCCGGATAGTGCCGCCATCAATCTCATAAAACCGCGGAAGCAGGTGGCAGAACGTCGTTTTCCCGCTGCCGGAGGGACCTACAATCGCAAGCTTCTCGCCTGCCGCCACCTCCAGGCTGAAATCGCGGAACACCGCGTTGCTGTCATCCGGATAGGCAAAAGAGACATTTTCAAAGGAAATGCTCCCTGCCGGCCTCTCAAGCGGCTCCGCCCCCGGCTCGTCAAAAATATCAATCTCTGCATCCATCAGCTGTAAAAAGCGTTCGATTCCGGTAATGCCCCGCTGGAACTGCTCCGCAAACTCGACAATGGTGCGGATTGTCGCAAACAGCGTCCCTACATACATTGTGTATGCTACCAGGTCACCCGGCGTTATGTAGCGGCGAATCAGAAACACACCGCCCATCAGAATCACGACCAGATACATCAGTCCGTCAAATATCTTCGTGCTTGTATGGAATGCCGCCATATAGCGGTAGGTTTCCCGCTTGATATCCAGAAACAGATTATTTCCCTTTGCAAACTTCTCTTCTTCCAGCACTTCATTCGCAAATGCCTTTACGACCCGCTGCCCGAGCAGGCTGTCCTCCACCTCTGCATTCAGCTCGCCAATCTGCTGGCGCTGCTTTGCAAATGCCATACGGTTCCTGCGGTTCAGCTTAATACAGACATACGCCATTACCGGAAGTATTGCAAAAATTACAAGGGTAAGCGGCACGTTAATCGTAAGCAGAATTACAAAGGAGACAATAATTTTCACGCCTGCAATGAAAAACTCCTCCGGACAGTGATGGGCAAACTCTGTCACATCAAACAGGTCGTTGGTCAGCCGCCCCATAATCTGTCCTACCTTGGTATTATTGAAAAATGTGATGGAAAGCCGCTGCAGATGCGCATAGGCGTCCCGCCGCATGCTTGTTTCAATCTCTGCGCCCATGACATGCCCCATATAGGCACGGTAATAGTTACACAGACATTCCAGCACACGGAGCAGCAGGTAAATCCCCGCAAGTCCTCCGATAACTGAAACCGTCAGCTTCTCTAACTCCGTCATGCCGGTATCCGTAATATACCGGAGAATCATCGGAAGCACCAGCTCACAGCCGGTAGAAAGCGCGGAGCAGAGTAAGTCCAGCGCCATTACCTTCGTATGGGGTTTAAAATACGGCAGGAAACGCCGTATCAGCTCCCCGGTAGGGTATTCCTGTTTCTTCATGCCACATCCTCCTTTACAGGGGTTCTTTAGGGACTGTCTTATTTTGCATTTGTCCGAAGGACTTACGTTTAGCGCAGTCGGAATCAGCTCTTAGTACCGCTTAGGCGCGAAGACGCACCCGGGCGGCTTAGCGGTTTTTTGGGGAAACGCTAATGAAAGCGTTGCGCTTGCAGAAATAAGACAGCCATATTCCGGTTACAGGAAAAGATGCCCTGAGCTTGTAAGCCAGGGCTGCACTTCGTGCGACAGCTCCCAAACAATTATACTATGTCCTACTCCTTTTGACAAGTTCCCCTTCTTCATGCTATACTGTAGCAATCAGAGATTATCTCAGGAATATTACGGAGGAATTTTAATGAATAAACCGAATTTTACAAAAAAACAGAAACGGCTTGGTGCTTCTATCCTCGTCCTCCTGATTGCAGCCGTGCTCGCACTGGCAAACGGGAAAGACTTAAAGCAGGTTTTTTCCGGACTTTTTGCGATCGGGCTGGACGAAGAAGCGCCAGATAACAGAGGCCCGGAGCTCCCCTCTTCTGATACCGTGACTCCGGCGCCGACAGAAGCCCCGGCACATACGCTGACTCCGTCTGCCCCCACAGTAACAACGGCGCCGACAGAGACGCCAACACCGGAGCCATCCAAGTCACCAGAGGAACTGGTAGAAGAAGACGGCACTTACAACTCACCGGAGCTGGTCGCAGCCTATCTTCATAGCTTCCATAAGCTGCCCTCCAATTACATCACCAAAAATGAGGCAGAAAAGCTTGGCTGGGACAGCGAAAAAGGAAACCTCTGGGACGTTACGGACAAAATGTCCATCGGCGGCAACCGCTTCGGCAACTACGAGGGACTTCTGCCGGAGGCTGACGGACGCGTCTGGTATGAATGCGATGTAAACTATAATGGCGGTTACCGCGGTGCGGAACGGATTCTCTACTCCAATGACGGTCTGATTTACTACACCGACGACCATTATAAGACCTTTACAAAACTATATTAAGGAAACGCTGATGAAAGCGTTTCCCGCGCCGGAGGCTCTGAGGAAGCGATGATTTCATCAGCGCTTCCTTAAGCAGCCCCGGAACATGCGGCAGAAGCCGGAAGGAGAATCCCATGCAGCAGCGCGTTACCCTCAGCGGAAATAAAATGACCTCCAAAGAGGCCTTACACGATTATCTTGCAGAAAAGCTGGAGCTTCCTGCCCATTACGGGAAAAATCTGGATGCTCTGCACGACTGCCTGTGCGAAATTGCACACCCGCTTTTCCTGACCATCACCTACACGGAACGTCTGCTCTCCTGCACCGGAAGCTATGGCGAGCGCTTCCTGAAGGTCTTAAAAGACGCCACGCAGGAAAACCAGATGCTTGACATCGCGCTCTTTCCGGGCAGGAGGCATTAACTGCCAAAAAGTCCGGTGGAGCGTTGCGCTTGCAAAAAGAAAGCGGCGGACCTCCTTGCAGTAGGAAGACATCCGCCGCTTGTAAGAATGGAACCGCGCTTTCAGCAGCGGCTTTTTCTTACTCTCTTTTATGCGTTTAACATAATCTTTTCGTTATTGAATACCTTTGCGACAGCAATGACGATGATTACCGTACAGAGCAGGTTGCTGAGTACGCTGCTGCCAAACTGCAGAAGGGTAATCTCGCTTGTTACGATTCCCTGGATGGAAAGGGCTGTTCCGTAAACCGGAATTGCATACATTGTCTGCGAGGTCTCCATACCGCTCTTAAACATCGTCATCAGACCGAGTACCAGCACAACCATATACAACGGCATTACATAAGCATTTGCCTCCTTAGCGTTCTTTGCAAATACGGATACAAGGCAAAGTGCGGCTACATAAATCAGGACAAGGCTCACCATAAGTGCAAACAGCTCTAACGCCTGTACCGGCGACAGGGAGATATTCATTGCAAGCCCGGTCTCTTCTCCCATTCCGCCCATCATCATCGGCATCGCCAGAATCATGGAAGCCGCATATACGATGGAAGAAAGCGAGGACAGCACGGAAAGTCCGAACAATTTACCAAATACAATGGAACTGCGCTTTACCGGGCAAAGCAGCATGCTTGCCATTGTTCCGCGCTCCTTTTCTCCCGCAATCGCATCCACGCAGAGTCCCATCGCGCTCGCAAACAGCATAAACGTAATCAGGTACGGAAGCATGGTTGCCAGAAACTCTCCGTTTGCCTTTTCTTCATTGATGATAAGCTCCTCCTGCGTATTGAACACAGTCAGCAGATCCAGATTGCCGAATCTGTTCTGCAGAAGTGAGGTCTGTAACGGTGCAAGAATCATACTGTTAAAGTTTCCTCTTGCCGCAGAGGAATAGTTCTGCGTGGAATTATAGGACAGGATTACTTCCGGAATCGGGTCGCCTGCATTTTTATAATTCTGTGCTTTAGTAAGAAAATCTGTCTCAAACTGCACCATCAGCTGGGCTTTCCCTTCCAGGATGTCATTCCTGATATTTTCGATTTCCTCTGCTGCGACATCCGCGGCAAGGTACGTCACCTCCGCAGTCTCCAGATACCCGCTTTGTCCGATTAAATCCTTTAGCCCCTCCGGTGCATTCTGCACATAAACGGTCGCAACATGCTTTTCCACGTCGGAAACCATGTTCTTTACCATTACGCCCATCAGACCGTAGATACCAAACATCAGAACTGCCGGCAGGATAAACAAGGAAAAAATCATTTTCTTGTCACTGAATACACGAAATATCTCTTTTTTAAATATATCCTTCATTTAATTTTCCTCCTTGTGATGTTCTTTGTAAAGAGTGAAAAAAGCATCCTCCAGGTCTGCCGTCTCTGTCTGCGCCAGCAGCTCCTTCAGGGTTCCTTCCATTACCTTCTTGCCATCGATAATAATGCCGACACGGTCACAAAGCTTTTCAGCCTCGGACATAATATGGGTGGAAATGATGACTAACTTCCCCTCGTCACGGAGCTTCTGAAGCAAGTCGGTCACGTTGCGCGCCGTAATGATATCCAGTCCGTTTGTCGGCTCATCAAAGATAATTACCTTCGGGTCATGTACCAGGCTGACCGCTATGGATGCCTTCTGCTTCATACCGGTGGAAAGCTCTTCGATTTTCTTGTTTTCAAACTCAGTAATTTCAAAGTATTCAAACAGCTCCTTACGGCGTGCTTCAATTTCTTCCTCACTGACCCCGTGCATCCTGCCGAAAAAGCCAAAGAGGTACTTCGGGGAAAAATGCGGGTCCAGCTTGATTTCATTCGTCAGGAAACCAATCGACTCCCGTACCTCCTCCGGGTTCTGCACCGTATCAAAGCCGCAGACGCTTACCGTACCCTCCGTCGGCTTTAAGAGGGTTGCCACACAGCGCAGCGTCGTCGTCTTTCCTGCGCCGTTCGGTCCCAGCAGACCATAGATTTCGCCCGGTCTTGCGGTGAGGGAAACACCATCCACGGCACGCTTCACCGTCTCCTTTGTCTTCAGCTCCTGCATCTTCTTTTTGCTGAGCTTATACACCTTTGTCAGATTCTTAATTTCAATCATATTGTATACTCCTTTCGTCTGACTTGCCATTTATAATCCAAGGTCTTCCAAGGAAAGCCCCTGCATCTCTAAGATATACGTAAAGTTTGCCGCAATGATGGCAATTCCGCTCACCGCGAGGACTGCACCCAGTACCACCGCAATAATAAGATATTTTGTCTTCAGCCTTTCTCCCTTCGGCTTTAACAGGGTCGTGCCTCCGAGCATCAGAATCGGTGCAATTGCGGAGATAAACAGATAATAACCGAGTGCAACCAGATACGCCTTGCCGCCAAACTCAACCGCCTCCAGGTTCCCTGTCGTCTGTCCGGTCTGCTCGGCTACCTTCTCCAACAGTCCTGCCATCGAACTCATTACAAAGCCAATCAGTATCGGCACCAGATTATTGACTGCATGAAACAGCATCGGCAGCACCATATTTCCGGTCTTTAGCATCACCCAGGTAATACATGCGCCTAATACTGCGGTGGTAAGGAAACGCATCGGGTCCGTATGGAATACGCCGAAGATAATGCCCATGACAAGCACCGTTACCCATTCCCTTTTCACTCCCCGGAATGTATGCAAAATGAATCCGCGGTGTACTGCCTCCTCACAGACTGCAGGCATCAGCGAAACAATAAAAATACTCAGCCATACCGACCTGCTTGTCACTACCTCGTTTAACCCGGAGGAGGTCGCATTCATTTCCTCCGGAAAAAGCACTGTCATAAGCAGGGTTGCCACCATGCAGATCTGGAAGCTTCCGACCCAGAACACCAGCGTCCCGAACACCTCCCGCAGCTTCGGCTTGCGAACCGGAAATACCTCCTTTAAGTCCTGCTTAAAAAGCATTGCTGCCACAACTGCCATAACCAGCAAAAGCAGTTCCGTAATACCGACGCCGATTAATCCGAGGTTCCCCTGTACCGGTATGGCAACCGCCAAAAAGATTACCATCATAACGATAAATGTGAGAATCCCGTGCCATGGCTTTAACTGTTTTTTCTCCATCTGTTCTTCCCCCTTCGTTCCGGAATACCTTTCCTGTATGTCCGTATATATTCTGTATATGTCTATATGCACAGTATATACACGCCATGACGATTTGTCAAGTGTTTTTTTATTTTCCCATATTACTATTCACAGCCGCATAAACAAAATAGAAAACGCGCAACAGTGTCAGATACGATTTTATCGCTTTTCATCTGAAAAAACAACTCTTTTCTATTCCATATCACTGTCAAGTAAACGTTGTATGCCATTCCTAGCCAGGACTGCTTTGGTTTCGGCTGCCTGGAAATTCAAAATTCTGCATTTTCCAAGTCGTCTTAAAAGTTCCGCGGAATATAAAAGACATACAAAAGGCGGAAGGCGCAAGCTATCTTCCGCCTTCCTTTACCGCCGCATACAATTCCTCCGTATTGTCTGCAAAACACACAGCGCCGTGCTCCTCCAATACCGCCCTTTCACGGAAGCCCCAGGTAACGGAAATACAGGACAGCCCGGCATTGCGCGCCGTCGCCACATCGACCTCGGAATCCCCGACATAGACTGCCTCCTCCTTTTGGGTTCCCAGCCTGCGCAGCACCTCCTCCACCATATCCGGCGCAGGTTTTCTGGAAAGCCCTTCCGTTTCACCAAGTACCGCATCAAAGCAGCCCGGAAAATACTGCTCTGCCAGCTTCTGCACGGCAAAGTCCGCCTTATTGGACACGACTGCCAGAAGGAAGCCTTCCTCCCTGAGACGCCGGAGCAGCTCCGGCACCCCGGCATACGGCGCCGTCGTATCGCTGCAATGGAGACTATATTCCTCCCGGAAGCGTACAAACACCGCCTCCTCCGCTTCCGGCAGGGTTCCTTCCGGTACGGAACGGGCAATCAGCTTGCGGATTCCGTTCCCGACCGCAAACCGGATTTCCTCCAGCGTCCGCACCGGATATCCGTTTGCGGCAAGCGCCAAATTTACCGCCGTGCGCAAATCCTCCAATGTATTAAGTAATGTCCCGTCAAGGTCAAAAATCACCGCTTTTTTCATTTTTCCGACATCCTTTCCCGCTCCTTCAGCGTTTCATAGCACAGGAGCATCTCCTCTGCATCGTCCGTGGAAAATATCACAAGCTTGCCGTTTGTTTTTTCCACCAGAATAAAATACTCTGCCTCCCGGTATACGATAGCCCTTCCGGAGCCGTATTCCTTCAGATGATACTCTCCGAGCGCCATATGCTTCATGCCGGAGCCGAACACCCTCGAAAGCCCTGGGGACTCCGTGAGCAGCGTTACCTCCCTTATGTCCTCAAACGCAAGCTTCTCTTTATAATACCAGCCGCCCCTGACCTCTATTCCGTTTTCCTTCTGTACAATCGTAACCGTACCGAAATCAAGCGGAAGCGTCGCGATGCCGAGCCCGATACATACAAACAGGGTGCCGAGCAGAACCCACTTCGTAATCTTCCCCCAGACCGTTGCCATGTTGGTCGTAATCCCGTAACAGCGGTTTTCCACAAAGGTACTGCTATCCTCCGGATTGTAGTAGTAGCCGTTTTTCCAGCAGGCGTCCTCGTCCTCCTTCCAGAACTCCTCCTGCCCTGCGGCAAGCTCCTTTTTTACCTTTCCCACGCGTGCGGCGGCTGTCAGGAGGGTCCAGACAGACAATCCCATTACGAGAACGCTCGCTCCTGCAAAAAGTACCCATCGCTCCACGCTGTCCGCAGGTGCGCCGTTTGTTTTCATCTCCTCCATATAAGAGTGCAGCCATACCATCAGATAGAAATGATAGAGACAAAGCAGGATTTCTTCTATTACGATACAAGCAGTCCATGCCCGTCCCGCTGTCTTATTCAGGATATAATTGATTTCGGAATCCTCGCTGTATACCTTAAGCTTTCTGTGTGCCGCAAGGTGGAACAGATAAAAAAACAAAAGAACGACTACCGCATTCGATACCGGAAACAGCAGCAGCACCGTATTCCCCGTCCCGCGCAGAAAATACCAGAAAAAGGAGCCCACACAAATCCAGAGTGGCAGGAACATCCAGAGCTCCGACACCGGGAACGTCTTTTTCCTGCGGCTTACTGCCGTATCCACCTTGCAGTTTGTCTGCTTTACCGGGCGGCACCACCCCTTCTCCTTTTTCAACTCATACATCCTGCCGGCATACCTCTTTACAAGCCTGTAATCCCCCAGAATCGCGGCGGTACACCATGCCGTCAGATAAAGGATGGCAAACGACGCATATTCCCCGCAAAGGAAAAATCCAAAGGAAAGCACAAATATAACTATGGCAAACCTTCCCAGCGCCGCCTTATACTGCTTTACCAGCTGCACTACCTCCGGGTCGTCCCGCTGCTCTCCCCGGATGGTCATATAGAGCAGATAGTCCGACCTTTTCCGGATAACCATCAAATCACCTAGCAGAATCGCCGCTTCTACTACCAAAGCTGTGACGATATAGGTAACCGCTAACACCATTCCCATTCTGACCCGCCTCCTGTCTCATTCCCGTGCTGTTCCGTCCCCATCTTCTGATATACCTTTTCACAAAGTGCAATAAACTCCTGCTTCTCCACCCCCCGTACCGTCGCCTCCGCAATCAGAAGCAGCAGCTCCTCCTCTGCCTTCTCCCGGAACGTGCCGAACGTATCCTTCTTCGGATTCACGCGCGCGCCGTGCCTGCGGTCAATCTCAATAAAGCCTTCGTTCTTTAAAATAGCGTATGCCTTGTTCACCGTCATGGAATTTACCCCCAGGTCCTCCGCCATCTGGCGCACGGTCGGAAGCCCCTCCCCCGGCAAAAGCTCCCCCTTCCCGATGCCGACCACGATAGCGTTCCGCAGCTGCACATAAATCGGCACCTCACTTGCCATATCAAGCCGGATAATCACGCTTCTCACCTCCAATGCTTTTTAAACCTGCACAAGACACCCATCCTGTCTCCTTGCTGTCCTCTTTTCTTCTTTGTCTTGTTTGTATTATTTATTATAATACAAACAAGACAGACTGTCAATACAAAATAAACCTCTTTTTCCCCTTTTGTGTTCCTCTACAAGCTATTCCATTGCCTCCCTATACCCCCTGACAGAAGAAAGCATCCGCCCGCAAAGTAAGATATATCCGCAAGAAAAGTCGGGTAAATCCCCAAAAAATCTGTTACAATAGAAATGCAGCTTAAGTTTCATACAAAATGCGGAATTCAAAAACTTCATAGAAGGAGGGACCTATGAATACCCGGATGAAGGAAATGCAGGATGCTTTGGCATTTATCGAACAGAATCTTACCGGAGAGCTTTCAATAAAGGAGGCAGCCGCAAGAGCACATGTATCAGAGTTTCATTTCCGCCATATTTTCACAGAGCTATGCGGGCTTACCGTAGGCGAATATATCCGGAACAGACGGCTTACTTTAGCTGCCAGGGAGTTATCCGGCGGAGCTGCCAGGGTCGTCGATGTCGCCGTCAAATACGGCTATGACTCACCGGACAGCTTTGCAAAAGCCTTCGAAAGATTTCATGGAAGCACACCTTCTGCTGCAAAGAAAGGAAACGCGAAGCTCCGCAGCCTTGCCCCTTTAGAAATTCACTTACTGCCAAAGGACAGAGCTGTGACAGAATATGAAATCACGGAAAAGGCAGCACTTACCTTACTGGGGAGAAAAAGAAAATTTGATTTAGAGGATTCCCTTGATAAAATCCCTGCCTTTTGGAGCGAACACCAGGCAGACGGCGGTAACAGCATCGTATCCGGCATGTATGGTCTGTGTATTGATTCAGACGGACAACAGTTTGACTATTATATTGCAGATGCCTGCACACCAGAGAAAAAGGCGCCTGAAGGATATGAAACTATCACCCTGCCTGCGGGAACATGGGCAGTATTCCCCTGTACGCTCGGCACCCTGCAGGCTGCAACCGCAAACATGTGGAAGGAAGCTGCCTTTCTTGCGGAATACCGGCCGGGCAGAAGCTATAATATCGAGCGATATTTTCCACCCTGCCGGGAACACCCTGAGAACAGCTACTGTGAGCTATGGCTTCCGCTGCAAAAAGATAAAATATAATTCAAAAAGGAGAACTGTTATGGAACTATTGAAATGTGTCAAGGACGCCTTTACCGTAATTGGAAAAGAAGGCTCCACAAAAGACGGAGAAGGCTTTATCCAAAGACTATGGGAGGATGCCAATTCCCACTTCCACGAAGTAGAACATCTGGCAAAGAAAAACGAAAACGGCAGCCTTGCCGGAATCTGGGGCGCCATGTCAGACCTTTCCCGTTCCTTCCTGCCGTGGGAGGACGGATTTTCAAAAGGCCTGTATCTGGCAGGTGTCGAATGCAGCGACCATGCGGAACCGCCTGTCGGCTGGACAAAATGGACAATTCCCGGATACGAATACATCTATGTTGAAAACGAAAACAGTGACGTTTTTTCAAAGGTGCTCGGATATTTACAGGAAAACGGGATTGCGCTTGCAGGAGCCGTCCATGATTTCACCCATCCGGAGACAGGAAAGCCATACCTGTTTTTCCCGGTGCGCAAACTATAAGACCCTGCCTGTAATTTAAGAGGCTGTGCTTTCTGCACAGCCTCCTTTACTTTTGATATTAACACGCGCTAATTACTCAAACAAGTTCTTTAATGCATCTGCTGCGTCTTCAAGCTTCTTCTCGCAGTCCTTGCAGATTTCCATTTCGCCCAGAACATCATCCTTGTAGGAAGTGCAAACTGCTTTCTCACCGCACATATCACACTCGGTCTTTTCCTTGCAGCCTGCAAAACCAGCCACCATTAATGTCATGATTCCTACCAACGCGGTAACTTTAAGTGCCTTCTTTTTCATCATTATAGCCCCCTCAATAAAATATTATGGAATTCAAGTTCCGCGCTTATTATAGTACAGTCTTCAAAAAATGTCAAGTAGTGTCTTTTTTCTGGATAAATTTGGAACGCCAACGCCTTCTGATGAAAAAATCAAGAATTATTTCGTCGTTTTCTTCATCATCTGCAAAAAACCATCTGTTTTTTGATTTTCATTGCTGGGGTACCGGCGTAGGTTCCGCAATAACAACGTCACCGGAATACATTCCAGACATGTTATAGCTGTCAATATCATTGGACATGGCAGAAAAT
The DNA here is from genome assembly GCA_910579465.1 of uncultured Lachnospiraceae bacterium. Taxonomy (GTDB): domain Bacteria; phylum Bacillota; class Clostridia; order Lachnospirales; family Lachnospiraceae; genus SIG307. The sequence goes on from CAJTUB010000005.1 coordinate 152,140, forward strand.
ACTTCATAATATGTATTTTGCTCACCTTTTAACATAAAGTCGCTGCCAGTACCACTGGCATTGAAAGAAATTGTCTCATGGTATATGTTTGATTCACCTTTTAAAGTATAATCGCTGCTACTACCATTGATATTTAAAGAAATTGTTTCACGATATATATTTGGTTCGCCTTTTAAAATATAATCGCTATTATCATTGGTATTTAGGGAAATTGTTTCACGATATGTATTAGGCTCGCCCTTTAATGTATAATCGCCTTCTGTATTCATAGAAGCATAACCGTTATAAAACTTCATACCTAAAAATACAACACAAGGCAAAATTGCACTAAACAAAAATACCTTTTTTACATTCTTCATATGCTGTCCTCCTTTTCTGCTTGCTTTAATATTGTTCCGTAACCCTATAGCCAATATCTGTAGAACCTTTATCAAATCTTACTTCAATATGAAGAGTCGGTGTTGGATAACCGCTTAAACTGGAAGAAGTCACAACCGTGGATTCGCCAGTTGAAAAAGTTCCGTCTGTATTATGAATTGTATTATCAGTTATTGTTGCTGAATCATTGGGACGCAAATTACTTATATAGCTGCCAAGTGAATAGAGATGTACCTTCCCATCATTATAGTAATAAAACGAACCGTATATTGTGTGCGTAAAAAGGAGAATCCTTTGCCCTGTTGAACTATCAATTGCAGTCATATTTTTGGGTATCTCAAAATGCATTACTGTATAATCATTATCACTCCGGGTTGCAATTGGTTCTGTACTAAAAGTAACATTTTCACCAGATAAAAGCTTATAAATATTGATATCAACATCAGCAACAGCGTTAATTATTTCCGAATAAATCACCTGTTCCTCTGCTGATTCATTGTTTAACACAAAAATATCACTTGCATAAGCCTTATTTTCAGGATATACTATAACAATCAACAACACAACCGCTGCCAAAACACAAAATGAAAACAGCTTGCTCCTTTTCATAACCATCCCCTTTTCTTTAAAGAACTATTTTCCCTTATTCTAACATTTTTGTAATTTATTATAAAGTATAGGAATGCGGGAAAGTCGAAAAAACTCATCTCTCTTTTTCAAGCTTTTTCGAGTTTTTTCGACTTCCCGCATTTCCTTATACAAAAAGCTATAAAGCCGCTACTCCTGCACACTTCTTGCAGAAAGTCCGTCCGCGCCCTTTTCAATCAGAATCGTGCTGCCCGGCGCCGCCTCGTCTGCGAGAATCAGCCTTGCGCTCAACGTCTCCACATGCTTTTGCAGATACCGCTTTAACGGACGTGCTCCGTATACCGGGTCATACGCCTCTGCAATAATATACTCCTTTGCCTCCGGCGTCAGCCGGATGAACAGCTCCTTATCTGCAAGACGTCCGTTCAGGTCCGCGAGCAGAAGCTCCACAATGCCTCCGATATTGTCCCTGGTCAGCGGCTTAAAGAAAATCGTCTCGTCCAGACGGTTTAAAAATTCCGGCCGGAAGTGCGCACGGAGCTCGGCATTGACAAGCTCCCTTGCCTGTGTGCTGATTTCACCGTCCGCTCCGATTCCCTCCAGCAGATACTGGGAACCGATATTTGAGGTCATAATCAGAATCGTATTCTTAAAGTCCACCGTTCTTCCCTGGGAGTCCGTAATCCGCCCGTCGTCAAGCACCTGCAGCAGTACATTGAATACGTCCGGATGCGCCTTTTCGATTTCATCAAACAGCACAACGGAATATGGCTTCCTGCGCACCGCCTCGGTCAGCTGTCCGCCCTCCTCATAGCCCACATAGCCCGGAGGCGCCCCGATCAGACGCGATACGGAATATTTCTCCATATATTCGCTCATATCGATACGGACCATGTTTGCCTCGTTGTCAAACAGCGCCGCCGCCAGTGCCTTGGCAAGCTCAGTCTTGCCGACGCCGGTCGGTCCCAGGAACAGGAAGGAGCCGATTGGCTTGGTCGGGTCCTTAATTCCCGCCTTCGCACGCAAAATCGCATCTGCCACCTTCTGCACGCCTTCGTCCTGTCCGATTACCCTGCGGTGCAGCTCCTCATCCAGATGGAGGGTCTTGTTACGCTCACTCTCCGTCAGCTTTGCCACCGGAATCCCGGTCCAGCGCGAAATAATCTTTGCAATCTCTTCCTCGCTGACATTTTCATGCACAAGGGTATGTCCCTCCCTCGCAACCGCTTCCTCCTCTTCCCGCAGCTTTTTCTGCAGCTCCGGGAGCCTTCCGTACTTTAATTCGGCGGCTTTGTTCAAATCGTACTCCCGTTCCGCCTTCTGCACCTCGCCATTCAGTGCTTCTAACTGCTCTCTGAGCTTCTGCACTCGCTCCACGGACGCCTTTTCATTGTCCCACCTTGCCTTCGCCTCCGCAAAGGAAGAGCGCTCCTCCGCAAGCTCCTTCTGAAGTGCCTCCAGACGCTCCTTGCTGATACGGTCATCCTCTTTCTTTAACGCCGCCTCCTCGATTTCCAGCTGCATAATGTGACGCTGTACGTCATCTAGCTCCGTCGGCAGGGAGTTCAGCTCTGTCTTAATCAGCGCGCATGCCTCATCCACCAGGTCAATCGCCTTATCCGGCAGGAAACGGTCAGAAATATAACGGTTGGAAAGAACCGCGGCAGACACAAGCGCCGCATCGGTAATCCGTACCCCGTGGAACACCTCGTAGCGCTCCTTTAAGCCACGGAGAATCGAAACCGTATCCTCCACTGTCGGCTCCTCCACCATGACCGGCTGGAACCGCCGCTCTAACGCCGCATCCTTTTCAATATACATCCGGTACTCGTTTAACGTCGTCGCACCGATACAGTGAAGCTCTCCTCTTGCTAACATCGGCTTTAGCATATTGCCCGCATCCATCGCGCCGTCCGTCTTTCCTGCGCCTACAATGGTATGCAGCTCATCAATAAAGAGGATAATCCTGCCCTCGCTCTTTTTTACCTCCTCTAACACCGCCTTCAGACGCTCCTCAAACTCGCCGCGGTACTTCGCGCCTGCAACCAGCGCACCCATATCCAGCGCAAACAGGCTCTTATCCTTTAAGCCCTCCGGCACATCCCCGCGCACGATACGCTGTGCAAGCCCTTCCACGACCGCCGTTTTCCCGACGCCCGGCTCACCAATCAGCACCGGATTGTTTTTTGTCTTTCTGGAAAGAATGCGGATGACATTCCGGATTTCCGTATCACGGCCGATTACCGGGTCCAGCTTCTGCTCCCTTGCACGCTCTACCAGGTCATAGCCGTACTTCTGGAGGGTATCGTAGGTTGCCTCCGGATTGTCCGTCACTACCTGCTGATTGCCCCGTACCGTCGCAAGCGCCTGCAAAAAGCGTTCCCTCGTAATGCCGAAGCTCCGGAACAGCTCCTTTACCTCCTTCGACGGCTGCTTTAACAGTGACAAAAACAAGTGCTCTACCGACACATAGGCGTCGTTCATTGCCTTTGCTTCGTCCTCCGCATAAATCAGAACCTTATTTAAGTCATTTCCGACATAGACCTGCGCTGCGCCGCTCACCTTCACACGCTTTTCCAGCAGTCCCTCTATCTGCGCCGTAAATACCTCCGGCACGATATCCATCTTTGTTAAAAGCTTCGGAATAAGCCCCTCGCCATCCGTCATCAGGGCATATAAAAGATGCTCCTGCGCCAGCTCCTGATGTCCGTAATCATAGGCAATCTTTTCACAATCCTGCACTGCCTGCACCGACTTCTGCGTAAACTTATTGATATTCATACCGCATCTCTCCCTTCACATTACAAGCCTGCCTGTGTAAAGTATAACCTTTTTGCATCGGCACAATACACATGTCTTTCTATCTGTTCTATAAGAACTATAACACGTTTCTTTAAAAAAAGCAAGTGTTTTTTATGTTAGTTTCTTTGTTTATTTGCCAAACTGACAAACTTCACAAACTATTTGCAATTTTTCCCATTTCCATGTTATAATAAAATTTGTATTTATAAGATACAAGTATAGAGAGGAGCATGGGATATGAACTACAAAAACAAACAAATCTTAAACCTTGCAATCTGCTGTCTGACGGCAGCTGTCTGCCTTTGTTTCACAGGCTGTAAGAACGGACCGTTCGTAAAGGGGCCTTCCGCTACCCCTACACTGTCACCGTACGCCTTACTGCAGAATGATGACGGAATCGGAATCGATGTTGCAAAGGAGCTTGCAGTTGCTTATGCCGGTTTATCTGCTTCCGATGTTATTTACACCAAGGCAGACATTTCTTATATCCGCGGCGTTATTACCTACAGAGTAAACTTTACAACGGATACACACCAGTACATATGCGAGCTGGCGCCTGTTGACGGCGCAATGAAAAAATATAGCATGGAGCCTCTTGCGGCATCAGAGCCGGAACACGGAACAGGCACAGAACCGATTACGCTGGAGGAGGCAAAAAACACCGCGCTTTCCCATGCAGGCCTGACTGCCTCCGAGGTGACCTTTACTAAGGAAAAGCTTGATTATAATGACGGTATGGTGGAATATGAGGTTGCATTTACAACAGACACCGCCAGATATGAATATGATCTCAATCCGGACAACGGTCTGATTCTGGGGCATTCGATGAAGCCGCTTCCGGCCATGGAGCCGGAGTCCCCGGAATCTCTGCTGACTCCCGATGAAGCCCGTGCCGCCGTACTTTCCCACGCAAGTCTGACTGCTTCCGGGGTCACTTTCGGCAGGACAGAGCTGGACTATCACAACAACAGACCGGAGTATGAGATTAAGTTTACAACAGACACCGGCAGATACCATTACAGCATCAGCGCAGACACCGGCAAGGTTCTGGAATACTCGATGAATCCCGTAACACCAACGGCTTTGCCTTCCCCGACAGGCGCGGTTACGCTGGAGGAAGCTAAAAGCAGGGCGCTTTCCCATGCGGGTCTGGCCGCTTCCGCAGTGACCTTTGTCAAAACAGAGTTTGAATATGACGACGGGAAACCAGAATACGAGATTGAGTTTATTACGAATGCCGGAAAATATGAGTACGACATAGGTACAGACACCGGACTGATTCTGAAATACTCCGTAAAAGCCGCAAAGCCATCTACAGCTGCGACACAGGCAAGGACGCTCACAATGGACGAAGCCAAGAAAGCTGCGCTTTCCCACGCAGGACTGGCAGCCTCCGAGGTTACCTTTACCGAGGCAGAGTTTGAATATGACGATGGCAGGGCAGAGTACGAAATTGAATTTGTTACAAGCACTGGTGAATATGAATATACCATAGGTGCGGGAAACGGTACGGTTCTGGAATACTCCATGGAGCTCTCAGAGACGGCATTTTCCGACCCCCAGATCCATACCATTACGGAAGAGGAAGCAAAAAAAGCAGCGCTTTCCCACGCAGGACTTTCTGCTGCTAAGGCAGTCTTCACCAAAGTGGAGCTCAGGCAGGAAAATGGCAGGGCAGAAAAGTATGAGCTTACGTTTACGACGGATACCGGCAGATACCACTATGACATCAGCGCAGAAGATGGCAGGGTTCTCGGGTATTCCATAAAGCAGGAACCGGTAACCTCCTCCGGCAAGGCTCCTGCCATCACAGCCGATAAGGCGAAGGCCGCTGCGCTCTCTCATGCAGGGCTTGCCGCCTCTGAGGTCACCTTTACGAAAACAGAGCTGGACTACGACGACGGAAATGCCGAATACGAAATTGAATTTGTTACAGATATCAGCGAATATGACTATACGATAAGTGCGGCTACCGGCAGGATTTTGGAATATTCGACCGAGCTTATTAAAAGAGCCGTCCAGGGGCTTCAGACACATGCCATTACGACAGAAGAGGCACAGAATGCCGCGCTTGCACACGCAGAGCTTGCCGCCTCTGAAGTGACCTTTACCAGTATAGAACTGGACTATGACAACGGCAGGGCAGAATATGAGCTTGAATTTGCCACAGAGAACTGCGACTACGAATACAAGATAAGCGCAGACACCGGCGAGGTTCTCGCATGCTCCGCAGAAGTGAAGAAATCAACCGGGCTCCGTAAAAAAACAATTACAGCGGAGGAAGCCAAAGAAATTGCACTTTCCTATGCCAACCTTACTGCTCCGGAAGTCGAGTTTGTTACCGAACTGTTCACTTTCCATAACGGTAAATCAACCTACCGGTTTGAATTCTACCTTGGCAGGAAAGAACATGACATCACGATTGATGCAGTAACCGGCAGAATCATTATTGCCGAAATCGACCCGTGAAAAAAACTGCCGCCCGGGTGCGGGGATTCAAATCCGCCATGCCCGGACGGCAGACTCTTTTCAGCCCGCCGCATCCATATCAAATCCGATGGCTTTCCAAAGAACCTCGTTTATCTCGATTTCCGCCCCGGTACGCCATGTTTCATAAAGCTCCTTGAAGGCTTCCTCCTGACGGAGTGCAATCAGTTCCTCTTTTTTTGCAATTGTAGCATCCTCGTCATATTCCGACACACAGTAGAAAATATAATAGCCGTCTCCGGCACGAATCTGCATCGCTTCCCCGGTTTTCAGCTCATACGCCGCACTAAACTCATCCGGAAGGTCGCCTTCGCCCACCTGGATATCCAGATACTCCCGGTTTTCCGTGTTTGCATATGCAAGGGAATAAAAGTCCTTTGTCGTCTTTGCTTCCTCATACAAAGCATCAAAACGGTCGAGCGCTGCAATCAGCTCCAGCACTGTAAGCGGGGTACGGTTGCCAAGCTCGTCTTCATGGTAGTTTTTTAACATCATGCTCTGCAAGTGCTTCTGTGCCGCCTCTTCATTCGAAATATCCGTATCTACATTCAGCGTCACACTGTCATAAATCTTCTGGGCAAGCGCATTGTCCGTATAGACACGCTCCACGTCCTTGCGCGCAATCCCGTAAAGGGCAAGCGACGTATACTCTGCCTTTGCCATATAGGCCTCCGTGCGCTCGTTGACCATCTTCTTTTCTTCACTGTCCAGCTCGATACCAAGCTTTTCTGCCTGTGAACACACAATCTTAATATAGATAATCTGCTCTAACGTCTGGTTCTTTACCCATTCCCCGAGTGTCGTCCCGTCCTTGTTCAGCATATATTGCCAGATTTCTCCGCCATATGCACCCTCATACTCCTGCTTTGTCGACTGCAAATACAGCATTGCCTCGCGGTAGCTTACGCTGACACCATCCACCGTCACTACGGCATCATTCATATACTGGGTAATATCCCCGCCGATGGTCGGCTCCGGCCCCTTTTTTCCTTCTTTACATCCCGCTGCCGTCATAAGCAGTCCGCATACCAGCAAAACCGCCGCAATCCGTCTCTTTCCTCTCATTTGCAAAACTCCTTCCTGCCTTATGCCAGCTCCTCCTTCATCTTTAGCAACAGCTCCTTCAATTCCTTTAAAACAGCCCTGACATCCGCACGCACACCGTTTTTCCCGCGCAGTGTCTCCGGCTCATAGCAGAACTCCGGCGTTCCCTCTGCCGAAAACTTAAGCCGTCCTTCGTAGGCCTCCACAAGTGCCGGTATCCGCTGTGCAACCAGCCTTGCCTTCGGATACAGCAAAAGCTTCACCCTGCTTCCGCGCCAGGTCAGCTGTGTCACATAAACTGCGTGTGCATACGACTTTAACAGTGCAATCTCCAGCAGCCTTACTACACTCTGCGGGACATCGCCAAAACGGTCAATCAGTTCGTCCTGCAGCTCGGAAAGCTCCTCCTCCGACTGAATCATAGCCACCCGTTTATACATATCTAACTTCTGCATCTCGTTGCGGATATAAGTCTCCGGAATATAAGCATCTGCTTCCAGGTCGATGGTCGTATCAAACTCTTCCTCTGCCGGCGCATCTCCCTTTAATTCCTTGACCGCGTCATTTAACAGCTTGCAGTACAAATCATAACCTACGGCTTCCATATGCCCGCTCTGCTCTGCACCGAGCAGATTCCCTGCGCCGCGGATTTCAAGGTCGCGCATTGCAATTTTAAAGCCGGAGCCAAGCTCCGTAAACTCCTTGATTGCCTGCAGGCGCTTTTCCGCGATTTCCTTCAGCATCTTATCCCGCTTATACATCAGAAATGCATATGCCGTGCGGTTCGTGCGCCCGACGCGCCCTCTCAGCTGATAAAGCTGCGACAGACCGAGACGGTCTGCATCTGCAATAATCATAGTATTGACATTGGAAATATCCAGGCCTGTCTCAATAATCGTAGTAGACACCAGCACATCGATTTCTCCGTTGATAAACTCATACATAATCTTTTCCAGTGCCCGCTCGCTCATCTGGCCATGCGCATATGCCACATTTGCCTCGGGAAGCATCCTTGCAAGCCCCGCCGCCACCTCGTCGATGCCGTGGACACGGTTATAGACATAATACACCTGCCCGCCTCTGGCAAGCTCACGGCAGACTGCCTCCCGCACCATTTCATCGCTCTGCTCCAGGACAAACGTCTGAATCGGCAGACGGTCCACCGGAGGCTCCTCCAAAAGACTCATATCCCGGATTCCCACAAGGCTCATATGAAGCGTACGCGGAATCGGCGTCGCCGTCAGTGTCAGGACGTCGACATCGCCCTTCATCTGCTTAATCTTCTCCTTGTGCGCCACCCCGAAGCGCTGCTCCTCGTCCACAATCAGGAGTCCGAGGTTCTTCGCCTGTATATCCTTTGATAATACCCGGTGCGTCCCGATAACAATATCCACGGAGCCCTTTTTCAGCCCTTCAATGACTGCCTTCTGCTGTGCCGGGGTACGGAAACGTGACATCAGTTCGATGTGCACCGGGTATTTCATCATCCGCTGCACAAAGGTATTATAATGCTGCTGCGCCAGAATCGTCGTCGGCACAAGGACAATTACCTGTTTCCCGTTGGACACTGCCTTAAACGCTGCACGCAGCGCTACCTCGGTCTTTCCGTAGCCTACGTCACCGCAAAGCAGGCGGTCCATAATGCGGGTGCTTTCCATATCTTTTTTAATTTCCTCGATTGCGCGAAGCTGGTCGTCGGTTTCCTGATACGGAAACAGCTCCTCCAGCTCCTTCTGCCAGACAGTATCCTCCTCGCAGGCAAAGCCCTTTTTCGCACTGCGGAGCGCATACAGCTCCACCAGCTCCTTTGCAAGATCCCGCACGGCGCCCCGTACCCTTGTTTTCGTATTCTTCCACTCTGCCGAGTTCAGCTTATTCAGCTTCGGCTTCTTCGCTGCGTCTGCCGACGCGTATTTCTGGATGACATCCAGTCCGGTCGCCGGTACATAAAGGTTCCCGCCGTCTCCGTACTCAATTTTAATGTAATCCTTGATTACCTTTTCTACCTCAAGCTTTTCAATACCGCGGTAAATGCCGAGACCATGATTTTCATGCACTACATAATCGCCAAAGGACAAATCGTTCAAGCTCCCGATATGCTGCCCGTCATAAAGCTTACGCTTTTTCTTTTTTCTCTGCTCGGCGCCGAAAATATCACTCTCGGAAATCACCGCCCACTTAATCATCGGATACTCAAAGCCGCGGTGGACGCTGCCGCTGCCAACCAGGATTTCTCCTGCCTGCACCTCGCGGTCCGGGTCTGCACTGTAAAACGCTACCAGCTCCCGCTCCCTTAAATCTCCGGCAAGACGTTCCGCACGGACCTTGGACGCACAAAGCAGCACCACCCGGTAGCCGCTTTTCTTCCATGCCTGCAAATCCTTTACCAGAAGCTCAAAATTATTGTGATAGCCCGCAATGGAACGCACGGTAAAATCAAACCGCTCTGTCGCCGTCAGATACGGAAGCTTCTGCTCGAGCATGGACAAAAGCACCGTACACTTCCGCCCCTGGTTTGCAAGCAGCGCCTTGTAATCAAACACAACGTCTGCCTGTCCGGGCAGAATATATCCCTTTTCCAGACGTCCTGTCATGCTCTGGGAAAATTCCTCCGCTACCGCTTCCCCTTTCTCCGCAAGCCTCGCCGGTTCATCCAGGAACACAATGGCATCCTCACCGAAATAATCAAAAAAAGATACCGTATCCTCATAAAAATAACGGATACACTGGTCCGCTCCTGCAAGACCGCCCAGATAGGAAATACGCTCACAAAGCTCCTCTGTCTCCCGCCGGAGCCTTGCACCCTCCTCAGTCTTCATTTCCTTCCGGAACACTTCCGTCTGTTTCTCCGCCTCTGCCCGGAGCCTTTCGATACCGGAGCGCTTCCTCTCCTCGGATAAAATCAACTCCGTTGCCGGATAAATGCAAATCCTTTCCAGCCGGTCAATGGAACGCTGGTTTGTGACATCAAAATAACGGATAGAGTCTATCTCATCCCCGAAAAACTCAATCCGGAACGGCGTTTCCTCCGTCAGCCCGAACACATCCAGAATCCCGCCGCGTACCGCAAACTCTCCCGGATGCTCTACCTGTCCCTGCCGCTCATAACCTAATGCCGTAAGCTTCACCGTCAGCTCTGTCAGCTCCACGGTATCCGCCTCTGCCAGAAAAATGCGGCTCTCCTTGATATAGGAAAGCGGAAGCACATGGTCAATCCCGCCGTCAATCGTTGTCACAACCGTAACGGGCGCTTCCTCCGAAAGCTTCCGGATGACCCGCATCCGCTCCCGCACCAAAGTATTTCCATGAATGTCCGCATTAAAAAAAATAATATCCTTTGCCGGATAATAGCAGACCTCCGGGTCATACAGACGATAATCCTCACAGATTTCTTTTGCTTTCAAATCATTGTAGGTAATAATCAGACGCACCCGGTAATTCTCCCCCAGGGTATGCACAAAATGGCATTTTTGCGAATCGATACACCCTGTTACGGCAACCGGTGTCTTTTTCCGCAATAATGCCTCTGCACATTCTTCATATTCCCGCAGCGCCTTCAATGGCTCCGTATAAGTACGCATACTCCTCCTCACAGGCTGTTATACCTGTTCATGGCTGTTTCAATTCCCTCTTTCATCAGGACGCCGCACGCTCCGGCGGCATTTCCTACCGCTTCCCGCATAAGCGGAAGCTCCTCCTTCCCAAATCTCCCTAATACATAGTCTGCCAGATCCCATCCCGCCGGCTTTTCGCCGATACCGATACGGATACGGGCAAACTCCTCCGTTCCCAGCTCTGCGATAATGCTTTTCATACCGTTATGTCCGCCTGCGCTTCCTTTGGCACGCACGCGGAGCTTTCCTACCGGCAAAGAAATATCATCGTAGATTACTATAATATGCCCTTGGTCGATATTATAGTAATCTGCTGCTTCCCTGATACATTTCCCGCTCAGGTTCATATAAGTAAGCGGCTGCACCAATATGACCTTTTCTCCGTCAATGGTGCCTTTGCCGCAAAGTCCTTTATGCTGTTTCTTATCAAGTACAATCCGGTGCTCGTCACAAAGCCTTGTAATCGTATCATACCCGATGTTATGTCTGGTTCCCGCATACTCTCTTGTCGGGTTTCCCAGTCCTGCAATTAAATACATAGCCTATCCTCTTTGCACGGTTCCTAATACGCCCCGTGGTAAACCTTTCCGTTCTCCAGTTCCACACCCTTATAATAGAACAGCTCGCGCAGCGTCACAATCTGATAGCCCCGTTCCATTAACTCCGGAATCAGGCGCTCTGCCGCCTCGACGCTGAACGTGTGGATATCATGCATCAGCACGATTCTTCCGTCCCTTGCCTCCTCCAGCACATGCGCCACAATCGTATCGGCGTCGCGGGACTTCCAGTCCTCGCTGTCTACGTTCCACGTAACCAGCGGCGCATTTGCATACTGCTTTACCGTATCATTGTAGCTGCCGTACGGCGGGCGCACAAAGGTCGGATATTCCCCGGTCAGCGCATAGATATTCGCCGCCGCCTTTGTAATTTCTGCTATCATATCCTCCTGCGAAAGCGATGCAAGATCCTTGTGCGAATACGTGTGGCTCGCCACCTCGTTGCCGGAAGCCGCAAGCTGCCGTAACGTTTCCTTATTCGCCTCCGTAAAGAAGGAACGGTCCCCGAGGATAAAAAAGGTAGCGCGTGCGCCGTTTTTCTCCAACGCCTTTAACAGCCTCGGGGTATTGATATAATGCGGTCCGTCGTCAAACGTCAGCGCAATCATCGGCTTCTCCGGGTCCAGCTTACGGATGCCGTCCGCAGTCACATTTCCATTTACCGTCACTGACATATACGTGTGGAGCGCTGCATACGGAACCGTTACCGATTGCTCCTTTCCGTCTGCCTCATAATAAAACTCCGCACCGTCCGCAGTCAATAAAAAGGAAGAAAATGTTTCACGGTCTCCCGGAAGCGTTCCGGCTCCCTCTGCCGCAGCAGCAGATGCCTGCTCTGCAATATACGCATAGGCGGGGTCAGCAAACAGCGTCTCCGCATCCACCAGTTCACCCTTCTTTTTATTGAAAATCCACTGCTTCTTTTCAGTCCTTGCCGCATTGCCGACACGCTTCTCAATCCGGAACAAAACGGACACCAGCTCTCCTGCCGTTCCGTCTTCGTAATCGATGACCAGCTTACAATCCTTATCCGAAGCCCCGGAAAGCTCCAGAAGCTCTGCTGCAAGCAGCTCCTCCGCCGCTTTCTTTACCGCACTGCTACAGATTGCATCCTCATAAATCGGATACCGCAGTCCGTAAGCAACTCCGCTGTCATAGGCAAACACTTCCTCTGTTTCTCCCAGATGCTCGTACTCCTTTGAAAACTCTGCCTTTGGCACCGGAAGCGGTGTCGGTGTCATCGTCGGCGGGTTTGGTGCCTCCGTTACCTTCATCTCCTGCCATGCCTCCAGTGCAGTATCCACGCTGCCTGCATTCGCATATGCTTTGGTGTCCGACAATTTTCCGATATAATTTATTAGAAAAAAGGTCAGCAATAGCATCAGCACACCGCAGGAACCGAGCAACAGCCGCCGCAAAATCGATTTTGTCTTTTTCGTCCTTTTCATAAGTTTCTCCTTTCCATCTACACCCAATTCACCTGATTATCCGTTTCTTTTAGCTTACTCCAAATCGTAATAAGTTTCAAGCCCCCATTTGCAGAACACCGAAAGAAAATACTGGATTTCAAAAAAAGGAACCGCGCTTGCCGCGCGGCTCCTCTCTGGTTCCTTATTCTGCCTTGTTATCCGATGGAATAACGGTCATTCTTTTCCACCACAATCTTGATTTTGCCATCCTCTCCGACATGTCTGGAGTTCGGACGAATCGTATCGCGGCTCTCCACAATACAGTTCTCAAGGTAAGTATTATCCCCGATGTGTACATCGTTCAGAATAACGCAGTTCTTAATCGTACAGTTGTTGCCGACAAAAATCTTTTTGAACAGTACGGAATTTTCAACCACGCCGTTGATAATACAGCCGCTGGAAATCAGACTGTTCTTTACCACGGAGCCCGGATTATACTTTGCCGGAGGCAAATCGTCAATTTTCGAATAAACGTCCGGATACTGCTTATAGAAGTAGTCACGGATATCTCTCTTTAAGAAATCCATATTGGTACGGTAATAGGAGTCCGCAGAAGCAATATTGCTCCAATACGTGTTCATCTTATACGAATAAATCCGCTTTGCATCCTTATAACGAATCAGGACATCCCGTACGAAATCGAAACGCTCTTCCTCAGCAATCTGCTCCATTAGTTCAATCAGCTGACGGCGGCGGATAATGTAAATTCCGGTGGAAATAAGGCTTCCCGAAGGAAATGTCGCTGACAACGGCTTCTCCTGGAATCCGGTAATCCTTCCGTCCCCTGCCGTCTCGATAACACCGAAGCGGCTCAGCTCGTCGGCTTCCGTTGCCTCCGTCGTTACAACGGTCACGTCTGCCTTCTTTTCAATATGGTACTCCAATACCTTGTTATAATCCAGCTTATACACACAGTCGCCGGAAGCAATGACTACATACGGCTCATGGCTGTTCCGCAGGAACACCAGATTCTGTGCGATTGCATCCGCAGTACCGCGGTACCAGAAACCATTGTCATTTGTAATTGTCGGCGGGAAAACAAACAGACCGCCCTGCTTTCGTCCGAAATCCCACCACTTGGAGGAACTCAGATGCTCGTTTAACGAACGGGAATTGTACTGTGTCAGCACTGCCACCTTCTGCACATGAGAATTGGACATACTGCTGAGTGCGAAATCAATCGCACGATAGCTGCCTGCAACCGGCATTGCCGCAATTGCACGTTTATTAGACAGCTCATGCATCCTGCTTGAATTTCCGCCTGCCAGAATAATACCTAATGCTCTCATACACGGTCACCTGCCTTAATAATATTTTCGCCGCTTGCGAGAACTCCTCTCGGATAATCATCAAGCGTAGTACCGCCGGAAATTGCAGTATTCTTTCCAATGCGTACCCTGTCCGGTACAATGGAGCTTTCACCGATTGTAACCATTCCATGCGTATAGATGTCCGGCTTCCATGTATTCGGTACTTCATCAAAGGCACCCAGCTCACAGTCCGAACCGATGAAGCAGTTTTCTGCAATGATTGCTTTATTTACCGTGGTGTTGTCCCCGATTACGGTTCCCTTCATTATGATGGAATCCCTTACAACGCTGTTTTCTCCGATTACGACACCCGGTCCGATAACCGAATTGTATACCTTGCCGTAGATTTCGGAGCCTTCGCCGATAATCGCGCGCTCAATCACACTGTTTTCCGAAACATACTGCGGCGGTATCACATCACTCTTTGTATAAATCTTCCAATATTCTTCATAGAGGTTAAACTCCGGAATCAGGCTGATGAGCTCCATATTGGACTCCCAGTAAGACTGCAGGGTTCCTACATCCTTCCAGTATCCGTTGTACTCATACGCATATACCCTGTCCCCACGCTCGTGGCAGTACGGAATGACATGCTTACCAAAGTCACAGCCCTTCTGATCCGAAAGCGTAATCAGCGCCTCCCGCAACACCTTCCAGGTAAAGATGTAAATACCCATGGAAGCCAGATTGCTGCGCGGCTGCGGCGGCTTTTCCTCAAACTCCAGGATACGCTTATCCGCATCGGTTATGGCAACGCCGAAACGGCTTGCCTCCTCAATCGGTACCGGTATGGTAGCAAGTGTGATATCCGCCCTTTTCTGTTTGTGGAAATCGAGCATGGACTCATAATCCATCTTGTAAATGTGGTCACCGCCCAGAATCAGGACATATTCCGGATTGTAATACTCCATGTACTTCAGATTCTGATAGATTGCATTTGCCGTACCGGTATACCACTCACTATTTGTCGTCTTCTCATACGGCGGCAGGATGGATACACCGCCTACATTGCGGTCCAAATCCCACGGAATACCGATTCCGATATGCGTATTCAGACGAAGCGGCTGATACTGCGTTAAAACGCCGACGGTATCAACTCCGGAATTGATACAGTTACTGAGCGGGAAATCGATAATACGATATTTTCCCCCGAATGCAACTGCCGGTTTCGCAATTGATGAGGTCAGGACGCCCAGACGGGAGCCTTGTCCGCCTGCCAGCAACATTGCGATCATTTCTTTCTTAATCACATGAATCACCCCTTGTTCTAGTTTTAATAGCACCTGCGCATCTGCCCCTCCCAAACCTCCGTTTTGAAAGTCGCCTTACAGCTATTTCTGACTGCTTCCGCTCGGCAACCTTTCAAAAACTTCGTTTTTGAAAGTCGCCTTACAGCCTTCCTGCTTCCGCTCGGCAACCTTTCAAAAACTTCGTTTTTGAAAGTCGCTGACGCGCTCGTATAGAAAGGGGCTCTCCGCAAATACAAGTCTTTGCGGGAGCCATTTCTATACTCGTTTTGCCTTCGCGTATATTATAACACAATTCTAGGAAAAAGTATATGGTTTTTCTATAAAGTTATGTCGAAAAAATAATATTTTTTTACATTTTACTTTCAATCTTAACCTTTTCTGTGCTTTTCCCACAGCATTATAATCCCGCTCATTTTTAACGCCTTTTCAAATGCAGAAATTCAAGGACGCCCTGCTACTTGCACATAATCGAAAATATGCTATACTATTAAATATCTTACTTATTCTCCACGCTATGAAAGGAGTTTCCGTTATGTTTCAGATTGATTTTTCGGCTCCGGTCCCGGTTCACTTTGTCGGCATCGGCGGCATCAGTATGAGTGCACTTGCAGAGCTTTTACACAGGCAGGGCTTCCGTGTGAGCGGTTCAGACTTAAAACCGACTCCGCTTACAAAGCATCTGTCTGACCTTGGCAT
Source organism: uncultured Lachnospiraceae bacterium (assembly GCA_910579465.1). Classification (GTDB taxonomy): domain Bacteria; phylum Bacillota; class Clostridia; order Lachnospirales; family Lachnospiraceae; genus SIG307. The sequence goes on from CAJTUB010000005.1 coordinate 168,335, forward strand.
TACCATATCTTATCCACAGAAGGCAGAAAATATAACCAAAGAACATTCTCTTGTCGTTTTTACTGCCGCTGTGCATCCCGACAATCCTGAGCTTGTCCGCGCAAAGGAGCTTGGACTCCCTGTCCTTGAGCGGAAGGACCTGCTTGGCCAGATTATGAAGCAGTACCGGTATGTTGCCGGTGTTTCCGGTTCCCATGGAAAAACAACAACAACCTCCATGCTTTCCCTGATGCTGATAAAAGGGAACCTGAACCCGACCGTTTTAGTCGGCGGTGTTTTAGACGGCATCGGTGGCAACCTGCGGATGGGCACTTCTTCGTATCTCGTTGCAGAAGCCTGTGAATATTGTAACAGCTTTTTAAGCTTTTATCCTTCTGATGCAATTATATTAAATATAGAAGCAGAGCATCTTGATTTCTTTCACGACCTCGAAGAAATCCGCCATTCCTTCCGCAAGTACGCGGAGCTTCTTCCGTCCCACGGCACGTTAGTCATCAACGGTACAATAGACCGTCTCTCCGAATTAACAGACGGTCTTTCCGCGCATGTTCTCACCTACGGCATCTGTGATACCGCCAGGGACTGCTCCTGCTATAATTATGCCGGAGCAGATATTTCCTTTGATGAAAACGGCTTCGGAAGCTATGACCTTTACGAAAACGGCAGCCTGCTTGGCAGGGTTTCCTTACAGGTCATCGGAAAACACAATGTTTCCAATTCCCTTGCAGCCGCAGCGCTTGCCCGCACCTATGGCGTTTCCTTTGAAGCAATCTCGGCAGCCGCACTGAGCTACACTGGCACCCACCGCCGGTTTGAATATAAAGGTCTGGTAATCGGCGTCCGTGTGTACGACGATTATGCGCATCATCCTTCCGAAATCCGGGCAACACTGGAGGCGGCACGCGCATGCGTGACCGGCGCACAAAGACTCTGGTGCGTGTTCCAGCCGCATACGTTTTCGCGTACAAAAGCATTCCTGAAAGAGTTTGCAGAGTCGCTTTCTCTTGCAGATGTTGTCGTACTGGCGGATATTTACAGCGCTTCCCGCGAAAAAGACCCGGGGGATATTTCTTCTGCCAATATTGCCCGGCTGTTAAATGAAAATGGTAATAAAGTTTACCATTTTCATTCCTTTGCGGAGATTGAAAAATTTTTATTGGAAAACTGCAGCAGCGGTGATTTGTTAATAACTATGGGGGCAGGGGATATCGTAAGCGTTGCGGAATCCTTACTCCGGGCCTAGTTATCCACTTTATCCACAACCTTATCAACATTTTCAGGTCGATTTGGTTGTGGATTTCTTTTTCTCCACATCTTTTTTCTACAAAAATAGACCTACAAAAGTAGAACCCTGTTTTCAAAGATTCTGCTCTCTCTTTTTCTCCGCTGTCCGAAAAAATTACTTTTATTTTTCCACATTATCCACATTATCCACAGCTTGTCCCCGGAATTTGTCCGTCCATTGCAATTCCCCGAAAATATGTTATACTCAAACTGTTTCCCGCCGAGGTTACTATTCACAGCTGATATAGTTTCAAAGACAGGTGCGCCATGCTTGCATGTAAGCAACAGTCTTTGAAACTATATCAGGTCTGTGAAGCAGTCACCCCAACCACATAAGCAGTCTTAGCTCCGCAAGGAGCGGGACTGGAGCCCGTAAGGGCGACGAGTGCGCATGGGGTGGGGTGCTGTGAATCGTAACCCACCGACAGACACAGCAGACGGCGGATTACGATTACGGCCTCCAAGTCGGAGGTTCTGAGGAGGATATTGTTCTATGGATGGAATTTCGGTATATTCAGAGGATACGAGAGCCACGCAGGTTCCGAACGAATTTATCGATTATTATATGCCGCGTGCCAATGGCACCTTTGTAAAGGTTTATCTGTATCTGCTCCGTTGCCTGACTGCTCCGGAACTGAAGTTCGGCATCAGCGTGATTGCAGACGCATTAGAAGAAACGGAAAAGGATATTCTGCGCGCATTGCGCTACTGGGAACGGGAAAATGTACTTTCCCTGACCTGGGACGAGCAGGATGATATCCGCGGAATCAAGCTAAACCGTCTGACAAGACCGGCACAGGAGGCCCCGTTTACGGCAGCCTCTTCCGCTCCTGCCATAAGCGATGCTTCCGCCCTGCACCATGCAGATACACTGTCTGCCACAAGGGAAGACGCAGTTTCGGCACAGACAGAACGCACGGCTCCCGCACAGCTCCCGGAATATTCTCCTGCGCAGCTGGAGGCCTTTGCCGATCGTTTTGATACAGGATGGCTTCTGCATGCCGTCGAAGGCTATTTGGAGCGCCTGTTAAAGCCTGCGGATGTGCAGCTGATTCTCTTTCTGCACGAAGAGCTGCATTTTTCCAGCGAATTGATTCTTCATCTTTATGAATATTGCGTATCAAAGGGCAAAAAAACCCCGTCTTACATCCAGAAGGTTGCCCTTTCCTGGCACGAGGAAGGGATTGATACCGTGGAAAAGGCAGAGGAGCGTTCCTTACAGTTTGATTCCTGCTTTACCGCAGTCAACCGGGCGTTTGCCCTGAACCGGGCGCCAGGGATTTCGGAACGCCGCTTTTTAAGCCGCTGGAGCGCGTTCGGGTTTTCCCCGGACTTAATTGAGGAGGCATGCAGTCGCACGCTTCTCTCCACCTCGCGTCCTGACTTCAAGTATGCGGACAGGATTCTGGAGCGCTGGCATGAGAACAACGTACATACGATGTCCGATATTAAAAAGCTGGACGATGCACATAACGCACGCAGCACGCGTACACCGAAGGGACAAGCCTCTGAGGCAAAGCAGCCGGGCGGCAACCGTTTTAATGCCTTTCCGCAGAGAGACTACTCCGGCAGTGACCTGACCGCATTGGAAAGCGCCCTGCTGGCACGTCCGGATTCCCGCTAAAAAAGGAGAACGATTATGCAGTACGAAGAACAAGCCTACCGCCGTCTTCTCCGGCAGTACGAGGAAACGAGAATACAGCACCAGCAGGCACAGCGGAAACGTCGTGAAAAGCTCTATGCAGAGCTTCCGGAGCTTGCAGCACTGGACCGTCAGATTGCAGAGGCTTCGGCATCTGCTGCACGCGCGGCACTCGACGGAGACACGTCTGCACTGGAACAGCTTGCAGCTACGAACCGGCTCATCTCCTGCCAGAGAGAGGCGCTTTTGCAGAACGCCGGATATCCGGCAGACATTCTGGAGCTGACCTGTACCTGCCCTGACTGTAAGGACACCGGCTTTACCGGCGCTGAGAAATGCCACTGCTTTAAGCAGGCGCTGACCTCTGCCCTTTCCAAAAACTCTGCACCCGGTCATGTTCTTGAAAAAGAAAACTTCGATACCTTTTCTTTTTCCTATTATGACGACCTGACAGCCGACCCCCAGCTGCACCTTACGCCACGGGACAACATCCGGAAGGTTGTGGCGGATGCCAGACGGTTTGTAGAAGAGTTTGACACCGGCTGCCGTAATCTCCTGATTTACGGAAATACCGGCGTCGGAAAGACCTTTCTGACGAACTGTATCGCAAAGGCACTGATGGATACCGCGCATCATGTGGTCTATATGACCCCGCACACATTGTTTGAGGCGTTTGAAGCGCACCGGTTTGACCGCTCGGAGGCCCCGGAGGACGCTACCCTGTATCATTATATTTTCCACTGCGATTTACTGATTATTGACGATTTAGGCACGGAGCTGTCCAACACATTCACAAACTCATGGCTCTATACCTGCATCAACGAACGCTACCTGCACCAGAAGGCAACGGTAATTTCTACCAATCTTTCTCTCGAGCAGCTGCACGAACGCTACAGCGAACGCATTTTTTCCCGTATTACCGGGAATTATATTCTCCTGAAGCTGATCGGGAAGGATATCCGTGTCCTAAAACGCATGGAAGAGGCGCACCAGACTGTTTTCTGGTAGTCTGCATCTTCACATCTTGCCGGAACTTAAGGTTCGGCATTTCTTGACAAAGTAAACTTGTCATAGTATGATTAAAACGCAAAATATAAATCTAAAACTCGGAGGAAAAGATTATGCCGCTTCAAGAAGATTATGTTGCAACCGTACCTGTAGGTAAACTTGGTATTATCGCTCTGGATAGCTGCAAGCAGCTCGGACAGAAAATTAACGATTACCTTGTCAGCTGGAGAACTGCACGCATCCGGGAGGCGCATACGCCTACGGTTCTATTTGATGGCTATGAGCGGGATTCTTATCTTGTGGATGCAAAATGTCCGCGCTTCGGCTCCGGCGAGTCGATGGGATTAATTAAACAGTCCGTCCGCGGCGATGACCTCTACATTCTTGTGGATGTCTGCAATTACAGTCTGACCTATTCTTTGCGTGGCCAGATTAATCACATGTCCCCGGATGACCACTACCAGGATTTAAAGCGCGTCATTGCAGCTGCCGGCGGAAAGGCACATCGCATTACCGTCATTATGCCATATCTTTATGAAAGCCGTCAGGACAAGCGTCACTCAAGAGAGTCCTTAGACTGCGCAGTTGCACTGCAGGAGCTTACCAATATGGGCGTAGAAAGCATTATTACGTTTGATGCCCACAACCCAAGCGTCCAGAACGCAATTCCATTAAAAACCTTTGAAACGGTGCCGCCTACATACCAGTTTATCAAGGCGCTGCTTCGTTCTGCGCCTGACCTTATCGTCGACCCGGCGCATCTTATGGTAATCAGTCCGGACGAGGGAGGCACCGGACGTGCCGTTTACTTTGCCAATTCCCTCGGTGTCGATGTCGGCATGTTTTACAAGCGCCGCGATTATACCACCATTGTGGACGGCCGCAATCCGATTGTCGCACACGAGTTCCTCGGCGCCGATGTAGAAGGAAAGGATGTTGTTATCATTGACGATATGATTTCCTCCGGCGACAGTATGATTAAGACCGCAAAGGAACTGAAAAAGCGCAAAGCAAACCGCGTCTTTATCTGTTCCTCGTTCGGCCTGTTTACGAACGGGCTCTCCAAGTTCGACCAGGCATACGAGGAAGGTCTGATTGACCGGGTTATCACAACGAACCTGATTTATCAGCCGGAAGAACTGTTCCAGAAGCCATACTATGAAAATGCCGATATGAGCAAATACATTGCCCTCTTAATCGACGCATTAAACCATGACGCCTCCATCAGCGAGTATTTAACTCCGACGAACCGTATCCAGAACCTACTGAAAAAGCACGGTAAAAACTGATTATTCATAAAAGTCGTTATAGCCCGGCTGGTTTTCCTGCCGTTCCTCCCACCATTCGTCATCATGCTCTATCCAGCCGGTGGTGGGAGACGGTGTCGGTGTCGGCAATGGAGACGGCTCAGGGGAAGGCTCCGGCGTCACGTTGCTGTCCGCTCCTTCCGGCTTCTTTTCCTCTCCATTTCCTGTATTCTCCTCTTTCCCCCCTGTATTTTCCTTATCTGTTCCCTCCCCCTCTCCGGACAGACTGCCGTCCTCCGGCTGCTTTTCTCCCGTTCCTGTCTGGTTCCAGACCTCCGTATCCTGCTTTTCTTTCAGCGCCTCATCGATAATTGCGACCGGACGGTCATCCTCGTACAGCGTAAACTCCCTGCGCTCAAGCCCCTCGTGCAGCTGGTCCATAAACGACTGCCAGATATAGCCCGGATAGGTGTTCCCGGCAAGGCTGTCTAACGCCCTCGGCATATCATAACCGACCCATACCGCCGTCGTATAGTACGGAGTATAGCCGACAAACCATCCGTCCTTAATATCGTTGGTCGTACCGGTCTTTCCTGCCGATACCGAATTTTTCAGCTGCAACTTTACCCCGGTCCCATTTGTCATAACTCCCTGCAGAATATCCGTCATCATCCGGACTGCATTCGTCTCATAGATGCGGACCTCCTCCCGTTCTCTGCCGACCACCTCTTCCCCGTCAGCGGTTGTTATTTTTACAATGCAGGTCGGATTCCGGTAAATTCCCTCGTTTGCTAACGTACAATATGCGCCTGCCATTTCCAGGGTACATACCCCGTAGGTCAGACCACCTAACGATGCTGCCGGAACATAGTCGGAAGGAACGATATTACGGAACTGCATCCGGGTAACATAGGAGAGCCCTGTCTCCGGTGTCAGCTCCTCAAACAGCTTCCATGCGACGGTGTTTTTCGATACCTCCACCGCCCTCCGGAGCGTAATCCTTCCGGAATACACCCCGTTCGCATTCCGCGGACCGCCGGAAAAACGCTCGTCCACGACAATCGTATCCGGAAAATAGCCCCGCTCCAGCCACGGCGTATACACAATCAGCGGCTTAATTGAGCTACCCGGCTGCCGGAAACTCTGGTATGCGCGGTTCAGCGAATATCCGTACTCTACCTCGCCCCTGCCGCCTACGATTGCCACGACGCGTCCGGTTTCATTCTCGACACAGGTTGCCGCTCCCTGCAGGGTATAAATTCCTTCCTCGGTCTTTTCCTCAAACTCTGCCAGCTGGTTCTGCACGGTCCGGAGCAGAAGCTCCTGCTTTTCCAAATCAATGGACGTGTAAATCCGGTAGCCGCCGGAATAGAGCTTCTTCTGCCAATACGCATAGCTCTCCTCATAATATTCCAGATAGATGTCCTTTGCGGCATCCTCCGTGAACTGATAGCAGAACGGGAAGCCGTTCTCCTCCATCAGCGCCCTGACAGCGCAAAATATTGCAAATGTCTCCACATAATCATTGTGTACCTCTTCCTGCGGACAGAGTACAATCTCCTCTGCGCAGGCGGCAAGATAATCCTCCCGGTCCAGCTTCCCGTCCTGATACATCTGCTCCATGACGGAATCCCGTCTTGCAAGCGTATCCTCAAAATGACGGTAAGGGTCATACAGGGACGGATTGTTTGGTATTGCACACAAAAACATCAGCTCCGAAAGGGACAACTCCGCAACCCCGCGCGAAAAGTAGCCGTGCGCGGCAGCCTGTATCCCGTAATAGCCGTTAGCAAAATAAATATTATTTAAGTAGAACTCTAAAATCTCTGTTTTCTGGTATCTCTTTTCCAGCTCAGCCGCAAGAAAAATCTCCGTTATCTTTCTCTCATACGTCTGCTCGTTCGTCAGATAAATATTTCTGGCAAGCTGCTGCGTAATGGTACTTCCACCCTGGTAAATTGTTCCCTTGTGCTTTACCAGACTGTAGGCTGCACGCAGATTTGCCGCATAGTCCACGCCCTCGTGCGAAAAGAACTTTTTATCCTCCGTAACCACCATCGCCGTAACCACAGCCTCGGGAATGTCCTTATAAGGAAGATAATAGACCTCCTTTCCCGACTGCAGCGTTTTAATGACCGTTCCGTCATTGGCATAAATAATGCTTGTCTGCGAACGCCTGAAATCCTCCTCCGACGCCCCGCGCATAATCTCCTTCGCCTTATAGTAAAGGGACAGCACCCTTCTCCCGTACTTCGCATAAAAAAACAGCCCGACGCTCGTCCCTGCCAAAAGAAAAATCAAAAACAAAAAGCCCAGAATGCGAAGCCCGCGCCTTTTTTTCCGCTTTTTCTTTTTCAATTTTTCCTGTCCGGCCGCCTGCTGTGTCATTACCTTCCCTCTTTTCCGTATCCACTTACCTATTTTAATTTATATCGGCATTTTACCCGGATTTCTTTAATTCAGACATCAGGCAGTTCCTTCCTGAAGGGAAAGAACCTATTACTTGACAAAATTTGCGATATAATATAAGCTGTGTTACATAATATGGGAAATCAAGGAATCGTTAAATGTTTTTCTTTTGCTGTCTGGCAAAGCAATAGCAACGTAAAATAAGGAGGACTCTTTATGAGGAACAAAGTAGTTTCTGTGTTATTTTGGATTATTTTACTCGGTTCTTTTACCGGTTGTTCTAATAACGATGCAGATGTGTTTTTGACACCTACGACCGGACCAACGGAACTACCTGGCGGACCATTTATTACACAGGAAATAACCGATATGCCGGAAGCTGTGCCGATGAATCTTCCGGACGGCTACAACTATGAAAAGATAAAGACAAGTTTTTCAGAATATTTGAATTTTGAGTCGTGGTTCAACCCGGATGAAATGCCGCAGATAGAACATGAACTTACCTATGAGCTTTACCGGCCGGAAAAAAAGGAAGGAATGAAAGATATCGTTCCCCATATTTGGATAAAGTGCAGGACGGAAGATGGCGACAGGTGGTACAAATGCAACGCTTTAACAAATGGAAAGCTTGCAGGCTGGACAGAAGAGTATCATTTTTATTATTCGCCGACAGCACAGGACAACGATAGGAAGCTGGTCTGTCTCGGCAGGGATACCCTGACGATTCCTACGGTGACAAAACCAGAGTTTGTTGAGAACGAGGAGCAGCAACACCAAAAGGCAGAGATTTTTAATATTTTAGAGGACGGGATAAGAGAAGATGTATATGAGCAATTGATTGAGAGCGGATATCGTGAGGATTTAAAAATAGAATTCGTCGTATCGGATTTTTCTATTGAAAAGGGATTTATGCCTTATTCTTATCTTCTCATAAATGATAACGAAGTGTTTGCATGTCAATTTGAAGTCGGAATCTATGAAGGGAATGTGTACGCAGGCTATCTTACTGCTTTTGGCGTGAACTATACGATTGATTGGGAACTTTCATGGCAATATTCGGCGGGAAGTGTATGGGTGTTTGATGGCAATCAAATCAAACCGTTAGACGCGGCGGACCAGTCAGTCATGGAACGGATAAAGGAAGCTGCGGTATTTCAATATAGCTATTCCGGAACAGAGGGATAACATGGAAATTCCCTTGGGGCTTCGCATTTTTAACGACCCTGAACGGGGCTGTTGCACAAAGAGCAGCGGCTCCGGGCGTGGCGGCTTCTTACAAGCGATAGAAAAACACGACTAACTGTAAAAGGGAGAAGTACAGCAAAGAAATGTCTGCCGCTTGCAGGAAGCCGCCACGCCCGGAGCTGCCGCGCATTTCTATTTTGCGACAGCCCCATAAAAGCACATACAAAATGCGGAAATCTAAGGGAAACTCCTGCTTGCATTCTTCGTTTCCCTGGTGTATAATCAAGGCACTGTCAGTTCGAAATCCTCCTGACATAAAACAAAACTAAGGAGCCAGAAAAATGAAAAAAAACAAACAGCGTACCCTTCCGGTACGCTACCTGACCACCGCGGCTGTTATCGCCGCTCTCTATGTCGTTTTAACCGGCATCTCCGCCATGCTCGGCATTGCTTCGGGCGTCATCCAGGTAAGGCTTTCCGAAGCCCTTGCCGTCCTTCCCTACTTTACCTCCGCTGCCGTTCCCGGCGTGACAATCGGCTGCTTTTTAGCGAACCTTCTCCTCGGCTCGCCGCTGCCTGACGTTATTTTCGGAACGCTGGCATCGTTTCTCGGCGTACTTGCCGCATCCTTTTTACGGAAGCATAAGCATCTGGTCGCGCTGCCTACCATTCTTGCAAATATGCTGATTATCCCACCCGTCCTCCGGTTTGCCTACGGCGTTCCGGATGCGTTCTGGTACATGATGCTTACGGTAGGTATCGGGGAAATCATCAGCGCCGGAGTGCTCGGCGGGCTTCTGCTACATATGTTACAGAGATACGGCTCTTCCCTCTTTACGCATTCCGGCCGCGGATAAATGCAAGGAACGCCTGTTCCTCTAGCGGTTTTGAAAAATGATACCCCTGGATATAATTGATGCCAAGAGCTTCCATGATTTCACACTGCTCCCTGGTCTCAATTCCCTCGGAAACAATTTTCAGCTGCATTCCTTGAATCATATGCATCGCCGCATCCATGACATACTTCGCTTTTCCGTTTTCAAAATACGAATTTGTCATGCTGCGGTCAAACTTTACAATCGAAACCGGCATGTCCACAATATAGTTCAGGTTGGACTGTCCGGTTCCGAAATCATCCAGCGAAAAGCTGACGCCATAATCAATCAGGCGGTTCATATTGTCCAGGACAACCTTTTTCGTGCCAAGCGCCGCGGTTTCCGTAATTTCCAGATTGATAAACTGCGGAGAAATTCCGTACCTTTCCATAATCGCAATATAGGTATCCGCCAGCGGCGCATAGGCGCACTGGACCGCCGACAAATTGACTTCTATGTATTGGAGCCCGTATTGTGCCGGATTGCTTTCTTTGATAAACCGGCATACCTTCTCAAAAATAATCTCGCCCAGACGCAGCATCATACCATTTTTCTCCGCAGCCCGGATAAAATCATTCGGCGGCACCATACGGCCGCTTTCATCAGTAATGCGCACCAATGCCTCAGCCGAAGTAAAGCGCTTTTCCGCGGTAGAATAAATCGGCTGGTAATATACCATAATCCGGTCTTGCCCGATGGCATTGAAAATAAGCCATTCTATCTCCCGCGTCCGGTACATCTCCTGTATAAACTCCCCGCCAATCTGCAAAAAGCCATTGTCAACCAGCTCCTTGCTGTTCTGACGCGCGTGTCTGATCAGAAGAAAAACATCCTTTACATCCTGAAGCATTGCAGAATCCGGAAGATAAATCCAAAACGGATGCCGGAACACCTGTCCGTCCTTTCCCCAGCCGCACTCAAAGCGCCTCCTTAATATCCCAAGACCCTTTTCCGCTTCGGCTCTGTCCTCATATAAAAGCAGAATCTCATCACCGGCGCTCCGGAATGCCATTGTTCCCGGCACTCCGGAAATAAAGTTAATCATCTCCATCTCTGCAACCGTTTCCGACTCCTGCGAACTATTCTGGTAAAAGGAATGCTCAAATACCATCAGCAGAATGGACACATGCTTTTCCCGGTTTGACAGCTGCTTCAGATACCGTGTCAGTGCCATCTGGTGAAACAGACCGGTCTCTTTGTCCAGGTTCATTTCCGGATTTTCCAGCTTCAGATACAGCACCATGATTCCGATTGCACTGGCATAGCCGACAAGCAGCAGCTCGTTATGAAAAAACTGTATGATTGCCGCCCCGATCCAGACCAGCATCCAGAACTGCATGGAGGCGCGCCTGCTTTTGCGGATAACATTCTTTTTCCGCAGCAGAAGAACCCAGTTAATCACAAAATAAATCGACGCGGACGCATAGGCAGCAAGAACACTCGGTCCGTAGGTATACACCTCCCGTCCTGCCATGTCACAATGAATGGAAATCGGCAGGAGGTAAATTAACGGAATCCCGACCAGCCCGATCGCCGCATTGCAGTAAAGCACCCTCCTGTACTCTACCCGCCTTGTGTAAATGTCGGTACAGATATAGTATACCGCACAAAATACAGGCAGAATCAGGGTCGCCAGATAGGTTTTGCATACAAGCTTCACGAACAAAGGCGGCAGCTTCTCCCCGTTGCAGATGGCAATAATGGAAAGGGCATCCATTGTAATCGAAACCAGCGTTGCAATCAGCGTGCGAAAAAAAGCAGTTCCTGTATTCAGATGCAGATTTTTCTGACGACTATAAAAATATAGAAAAAACAGTAATAACACAATACCGCAGCATTGTACCTGTATATTCATCACAGTCCTCCTGTTCTTTTCCGACAATCCCTCTCTATCTATCATATCATTTTTACCGTGGAATTACAACAAAAGCATACAAAAAAGTCTTACTTTTAAAGGATAATTTTCACAATTCAAAAGGTTTTTACAGGCTGTCTGAGGGCTTCCTAAAAAGTGCAAAAACCCAGGTCAACAATCCGCTTGACAAAATATAGGAAACTAGGTATAGTTATACTAATCTGCAATTTGCATTTTAACAAGGAGGATATTATGGCAGCGCAGAACAAACCTTTAGTAACACACATTTTTACAGCAGACCCTTCGGCACATGTATTCGAAGGCAAGCTTTACATTTACCCATCCCATGATGTAGCAATTGACTGCCCGGACGACGACAACGGTGACCAGTACCAGATGGAAGACTACCATATTTTATCCATGGATTCCCTTGATGCACCTTGCGTAGATTGTGGTGAAGTCCTCCATGAAAAGGACGTTCCGTGGGTAAGCCATCAGATGTGGGCTCCGGACGCCGCATACAAAAACGGCAAATACTATTTATTTTTCCCGGCAAAGGACAAGGACGGCATTTTCCGCATCGGGGTTGCCACCTGTGACACCCCGGCAGGAAAGTTTACACCGGAGCCGGACTATATCCAGGGAAGCTTCAGCATAGACCCTGCCGTACTCGTAGATGATGACGGACGCTCCTACTGCTACTTCGGCGGTCTCTGGGGCGGTCAGCTCGAAAAGTGGCAGACCGGCAGCTTCGTACCGGATGCAACAGGTCCTGCTGACCATGAACCGGCACTCGGGCCGAGGGTTGCAGAGCTGAGCGATGACCTTCTCTCCTTTCAGGGAGCTGCACAGGAAATTAAAATCTTACATAAGGACGGCTCTCCTGTTCTTGCAGGCGAGCATGACAAGCGCTTCTTCGAGGCTGCATGGATGCATAAGTATAATGGTCTGTATTACTTCTCCTATTCCACCGGAGATACCCACTACCTTGCTTACGCAACCGGAACAAGCCCGATGGGTCCGTTCACCTACCAGGGACATATTTTAGAGCCGGTGATCGGCTGGACAACCCACCACTCCATCGTGGAGTATGAAGGCAAATGGTACTTATTCTACCATGACGCTTCCCTGTCCGGCGTAAACCACAAGCGCTGCGTAAAGTTCTGCGAGCTTCACTACAACGAGGACGGGACAATCCGGACGATTACCCCGTACGCAGACGAAAAGTAAATCCAGTCAATTTTCTATTGACAAATTGACGCCGGGAGCTTATACTGTAATAAATCAAAATCAAACCGATGACGCGGAGATAACGGTAGTTATGCTTCTACAGAGAGCCCACGCTGCTGAGAGTTGGGTGAAACACAGATTATCAAATGGACCGCTGAGGGCGCAGTCAAATGAATGCTTCTTGTTGCATTCAGAGTATTCTGCGACGTATGGCACGCGTAAGCTGCCGGGGATATGTTGGTATCCTGCTAAGCGCACAGCCCTTCCGGCCGTGAATCAAGGTGGCACCGCGGATAACGCAGTTTATTCGTCCTTGACAGAAACCACAGGTTTTTGTCAGGGACGTTTTTTTACTTCTTGCAAACTGCCTGATGCAAATTTTATTTCCGGAGGTGCCTTATGATTTTTTCACCCAGCCTTGAAACCGTAAAAGAGCTTGCAGAAAACGGAACCTACCGCATTCTACCTGTAAGCTGTGAAATCCTGTCGGATATCCTTACACCGATTGAAGCCCTGAAAATCCTGAAAAATGTCTCGGCGCACTGCTATCTGCTGGAGTCCGTTGCCGACAAGGATAAATGGGGACGTTATACCTTCCTCGGCTTTGACCCGAAGCTTGAAATCACCTGTGCGGGAAATGAAATGAAAATCGGAAACCTCTGCATTTCGACGGACAATCCCGCAATGCAACTCCGGCAGCTTCTGTCGGAATACAAAAGCCCGCGCTTTGACTACCTTCCGCCGTTTACAGGCGGGCTGGTCGGATATTTCTCCTACGACTATCTCGGATACAGCGAACCAACGGTGCGGATGCACGTCGAGGACACGGAGAACTTTAAGGACCTGGACCTGATGCTGTTTGATAAGGTCATTGCCTTTGATAATTTCCGGCAGAAGATTATCCTGATTGCAAATATGCCGCTGACCGAGCCGGAAACCGGCTACCACAAGGCAGTGCTTGAGCTGAAGCACCTCGCGGAGCTGCTCCGCGGCGGGAAAAAGGCAGACGAGGTATGCGGTCATCTCACCGGAGAGGTTACGCCGCTGTTTGACAAAGAAACCTACTGCCGCATGGTCGAGCAGGCAAAGCACCATATCCATGAGGGCGATATCTTCCAGATTGTACTCTCCAACCGCCTGAGCGCCCCGTTTGAGGGGAGCCTGCTCGGAACCTACCGCATTCTCCGGACGCTGAATCCCTCCCCTTATATGTTTTACTTTTCGGGAGCGGATGTCGAGGTAGCAGGCGCGTCGCCGGAAACCCTCGTCAAGCTGGAAAACGGAGTGCTCCATACGTTCCCTCTGGCTGGCACAAGGCCGAGAGGGAAAACCGAAGCCGAGGACCTTGCCTTGGAGCAGGAGCTGCTTTCCGACGAAAAAGAGCTTGCGGAACACAATATGCTCGTGGACTTAGGCAGAAATGACCTCGGCAAAATCAGCCGCTTCGGCACCGTAGCAGTGGAAACGCTCCACAGCATTGAGCGTTACTCCCATGTAATGCACATCGGCTCTACCGTCCGGGGTGAGCTCCGGGACGACTGTGACGCACTAGACGCAGTCAGCGCGGTGCTTCCGGCAGGCACCCTTTCGGGCGCGCCGAAAATCCGGGCATGCCAGCTTATTGCAGAGCTCGAAAACAACAAACGCGGCATCTACGGAGGCGCCATTGGCTACCTTGACTTTACCGGAAACCTTGACACCTGCATCGCCATCCGGATTGCCTATAAGAAAAACGGCAGGGTCTTTATCCGGAGCGGCGCAGGCATCGTTGCCGATTCTGTTCCGGAAAAGGAATACGAGGAGTGCATGAACAAAGCCGCGGCGGTATTGAATGCCCTGCAGGCAGCAAAGGAGGCGGACCTATGATTTTGCTGATTGACAATTATGACAGCTTTTCGTATAATCTGTTCCAGCTTGTAGGGGAAATTGATTCCGATATCAGGGTCATCCGGAACGATGAAATGACCGTCGATGAAATTTCCACAATGAAGCCGGACAGAATCATCCTCTCCCCGGGTCCGGGACACCCGGAGGACGCGGGCATCCTGATAGAAGCGGTCCGGACGCTCGGAAAAGAGATTCCGATGCTCGGCGTCTGTCTCGGGCATCAGGCAATCTGTGCCGCCTACGGTGCCAAGGTCACCTATGCAAAGAAGCTTATGCACGGGAAGCAGTCCGTCGTGACCTTTGATAATAGCTGTCCTCTTTTTCAGAACATTCCGCATACCGCTCCCGTGGCAAGATACCACTCCCTGGCGGCGGACCCGGAAACACTGCCCACCTGCCTTTCTGTTACCGCTGTGACGGAGGACGGGGAAATCATGGCAGTACAGCATAAAGAATACCCTGTTTACGGAGTACAGTTCCATCCGGAATCCATCCTGACGCCGGACGGCAGACAGATGCTCCGGAATTTCATAAAATCCGACTACTAAAAAGGAGGCATTGATTATGATTAAAGAAGCCATTATAAAAATCGTCGATAAGCAGGACCTGACCTATGATGAGGCATACACCGTAATCACGGAAATTATGAGCGGCGAAACCACGCCGACCCAGAATGCCGCCTTTCTTGCCGCTCTGTCCACCAAAAGCACCAAGGCGGAAACGATTGAAGAAATCACCGGCTGTGCAGCTGCTATGCGGGATAAGGCTACAAAGCTCCCGAATGACCTCGACCTGCTTGAAATCGTAGGCACCGGCGGCGACGGGTCACACAGCTTCAACATTTCCACGACCACTGCAATCGTTGCGGCCTCTGCGGGGCTCAAGGTGGCAAAGCACGGCAACCGTGCAGCCTCCTCCGACTGCGGCACGGCAGACTGTCTGGAAGCGCTCGGAGTCAATATCGACCTCTCCCCGGAGCAATGCCTCCGGCTGCTTGAAACCGTAGGCTTCTGTTTTTTCTTCGCGCAGAAGTACCACACCTCCATGAAATACGTCGGCTCTATCCGGAAGGAGCTCGGCATCCGTACCGTATTTAACATCCTCGGACCGCTTACAAATCCGGCAAGCCCGAAACGCCAGCTTTTAGGCGTCTACAGCCGTTCCCTTGTGGAGCCTCTGACACAGGTCCTGATAAAACTGGGTGTACAGAAGGGCATGGTCGTTTACGGACAGGATAAGCTCGACGAAATCTCCTTAAGCGCCCCGACCCTGATTTCCGAGTTTTCCGACGGCTGGTCGAAAACCTATGAAATCACCCCGGAGCAGTTCGGCTTTGCCCGCTGTGACAAAAAGGATTTGTCCGGCGGCACACCGGCGGAAAATGCTGCTATTACACGGGCAATCTTAAGCGGCGAACCGGGTCACCGCAGGAACGCCGTTCTGATGAACGCGGGCGCCGCCCTGTATATCGGCGGAAAAGCCGCTTCGATAGAAGACGGCATCGGGCTTGCCAAGACCCTGATTGACTCCGGGAAAGCAATGCAGACGTTAAACAGTCTGATACAGCTTTCCAATGAATAAGGAGGGATTGCATGACAATACTTGACGAACTGGCGGCACATGCAAGGAAGCGGGTTGCTGCCGCAAAGGAGGCGCTGCCCCTTGATGAAATCAGGCGCATGGCGTTCTCCCTCCCGCCGGGGGATTTCGCATTCGAAAGGGCGCTCTCGGCTCCCGGAATTTCGTTTATCTGCGAATGCAAAAAGGCGTCCCCCTCAAAGGGCATCATTGCAGAGGATTTTCCGTACCTTTCCATTGCAAAGGAATACGAAGCTGCCGGTGCGGACTGCATTTCGGTCCTCACGGAGCCGAAATGGTTTTTAGGAAGCGACCGCTACCTGGAGGAAATTGCAAGAGCAGTCTCCATTCCGTGTCTGCGGAAGGACTTTACGGTAGACGAATATATGATTTACGAGGCAAAGCTGCTTGGCGCCGCGGCGGTACTTCTGATCTGTGCCCTGCTTCCGCCTGACACAATCCGTGAATACATCGGCATCTGCGACCGGCTTGGCATATCCGCACTGGTCGAAGCACATGACGAGGCAGAGGTTACCAGCGCAGTCACAGCAGGCGCACGAATCATCGGCATCAACAACCGCAACCTGAAGTCCTTTGCCGTGGATACGGACAACAGCAGGCGCCTGCGCGGGCTTGTCCCGGCGTCCGTGCTCTTTGTTTCGGAAAGCGGCGTTAAAACCCCGGAGGATGTCAGCGCGCTGCGCGGGATTGGCGCGAATGCCGTACTCATCGGCGAAGCACTGATGCGCGCGGAGGATAAAAAAGCAAAGCTTGCCGGGCTTAAGGGGGCGCCATGACAAAAATAAAGCTCTGCGGACTGACACGACCCTGTGACATTTCCTATGCCAATGCACTCCACCCGGACTATATCGGCTTTGTCTTTGCACCGGGCAGCAGACGCTTTCTCTCCGCGCAGGCTGCGGCACAGCTACAAAGGGAGCTTCATCCGGGCATCGTCCCTGTAGGCGTCTTTGTCGATGAAGCGCCGGAGACGATTGCCGGGCTGTTAAAACAGGGCATTATCAAAGCAGTCCAGCTCCACGGAAACGAGGATGAAGCCTATCTGGAGCATCTGCGGACGCTTACGGACTCTCCTGTCATAAAGGCGTTCCGCCTTCGGACGGAAGAGGATGCAGAAGCCGCAAACCGTTCTACCGCCGACCTTGTCCTTTTAGATTCAGGCGGCGGCACAGGAACGCCGTTTGACTGGCAGCTTCTCCGTTATCTCCGCCGGGACTATATCCTCGCCGGAGGGCTGACACCTGAAAATATCGCCACCGCCCTCTCCTCCTTCCATCCCTATGCGGTAGACGCAAGCTCTTCCCTGGAGACGGACGGCGTAAAAAGCTTCTCAAAAATGTCGGCATTCGTAAATGCCGTAAGAAACAGAAAGGAACATGACCATGACAGATTCTAATGGAAGATTTGGCATCCACGGAGGACAGTATATTCCGGAGACACTGATGAATGCCATCATTGAGCTTGAAAAGGCCTATGAATTTTATAAAAACGACGAAGCCTTCAACCGGGAGCTGACAGAGCTTCTGAACGAATATGCAGGCAGACCGTCCAGGCTCTACTACGCCGAAAAGCTGACAAAGGCGTTAGGCGGCGCGAAAATCTATCTCAAACGCGAGGATTTGAACCATACCGGCTCCCATAAAATCAACAACGTACTCGGGCAGGCGCTGCTCGCAAAGAAGATGGGCAAAACCCGCCTGATTGCAGAAACCGGTGCCGGACAGCACGGCGTTGCGACTGCTACCGCCGCTGCCTTTATGGATATGGAATGCGTCGTTTTCATGGGCGAGGAGGACACGAAGCGTCAGGCGCTCAATGTCTACCGCATGAAGCTACTCGGCGCAAGGGTCGTACCGGTCAGCGCCGGAACCGCCACCCTGAAAGACGCGGTTTCCGAAGCGATGCGCGAATGGGCGTCGCGGGTTGACGACACGCACTACTGCCTCGGCTCGGTTATGGGGCCTCACCCGTTCCCGACGATTGTCCGCGACTTCCAGGCAGTCATTTCCAGGGAAATCAAGACACAGCTGATGGAAAAGGAGCACCGTCTGCCGGATGCGGTAATTGCCTGTGTCGGCGGCGGCTCCAACGCAATCGGAAGCTTCTATCACTTTATCGGCGATGAGTCCGTGCGGCTGATTGGCTGCGAGGCGGCAGGCAGAGGCATCGATACCTTTGAGACGGCGGCAACCGTCAACACCGGAAGGGTCGGCATCTTCCACGGTATGAAGTCCTACTTCTGCCAGGATGAATACGGCCAGATTGCTCCTGTATATTCAATTTCTGCCGGGCTTGACTACCCGGGCGTAGGCCCGGAGCACGCCAATCTCCATGACACCGGCAGGGCGGAATACGTCCCGGTTACCGATGACGAGGCGGTCAACGCCTTTGAATTTCTCTCAAAAACCGAGGGCATCATTCCTGCCATAGAATCCGCCCATGCGGTTGCCTATGCAATGAAGCTGGCGTCTTCCATGAACAAGGACAAAATCATCGTAATCACTGTCTCCGGAAGAGGAGACAAGGACTGTGCAGCCATTGCACGCTACAGAGGGGAGGACCTTTATGAGTAACATTGCTTCGGCTTTCCAGAACGGCAAGGCTTTTATTCCTTTTATTACCTGCGGCGACCCGGACCTTGAAACTACCGGGAAGCTGGTACGGGCGGCAGTAGAAAACGGCGCCGACCTGATTGAGCTTGGGATTCCGTTTTCCGACCCGACCGCAGAGGGTCCGGTCATCCAGCGGGCAAGCCACCGCGCGCTGACGGGCGGCGCTACGACCGACCGGATTTTTGAATTTGTCCGGGAGCTTCGGAAAGACGTAACGATTCCTCTTGTTTTTATGACCTATGCCAACGTGGTTTTCTCCTACGGGATAGAGCGGTTTGCCGCAGCCTGCAAGGAGAGCGGCATCGACGGCATTATTCTCCCCGACCTGCCCTTTGAGGAAAAGGAAGAGTTCCGCCCTGCCTGCCGGCAGTATGGCATCGACCTGATTTCGCTGATTGCCCCTACCTCAAGACAGCGCATTGCCAAAATCGCAAAGGACGCCGAGGGCTTTCTGTACCTTGTTTCCAGTCTCGGCGTCACCGGCGTCCGGAAGGAAATCACGACCGACCTTTCCTCGATTGTCTCCATCATCAGGGAAAACACCGATATCCCATGCGCAATCGGCTTCGGAATTTCCACGCCGGAGCAGGCAAGGGAAATGGCGGCGCTCTCCGACGGCGCCATCATAGGCTCGGCGATTATGAAGCTTGTAGAGGACTATAAAACGGATGCCGCCAGTCCTGTAGGGGACTATGTAAAGCGCATCAAGGAGGCGCTCAGGGCATAGGGGTCTTGTCCTCCTTTGGCGGACAGCCGAAATATTTCACATAGGAACGGTAAAAGGCAGAGTAATCCCTGAATCCGCAGCTTTCTCCCGCATCCTGCGCCGAGAACCCGCTGCGGATTTTTTCCCTTGCCGCAGTCAGCCGCTTGATTGTAATATACTCCCACGGCGCCGCTCCGGTCGCCTGCTTAAACACCCGGCTAAACTGTGACGGGCTCAGGAAAAAACACTCCGCAAGCACCGGAACCGCCAGCTCCTCATACAGATGCGCATTCACATACGCTACCATCCGCTCCGGAAGGCTCTGCGGCGGCAGCTCCTCCGTCACCCCCCGCTTCAGGTATGCGCTGTTTATCATATCGAGCAGCTTAAAAAGATTGGTAAGAACCTTTACTCTTCTGTCGTACTCCTCCTCCCTGTTGCGGCACATATCATAAAAAACAGGGCCGGGCTGCAGTTTCCCGAATTCCGCTGAGGAATAAAAGTTTTCCCTTCCTAACGGCCGGTCAAAAAACGCCTTCAGCAGCCTGCGCTGCGGGTCAATGCTCTCTACCACCCACGGGGAAAAGTTAATCACATAGCGCTCGTATCTTCCGCCGCCAAGCATTTTATTCCTGTGCGACTCCGCAGGACGCATAATCAGGATATCCCCCGGCTTTAAGGGATACCTTGCGCCCTCCACAAGATATTCCGCATCTCCCGAAACAAAATAGTAAATCTCACACTGCTCATGGACGTGCATGAACGAACCATTATCGTCGGGATGTTCATCCACGGCATATCTGGTATACAAGCCGTCCGAATTAAACTGCTGTAACTGGTTCATTGGAACACACCCCCTGTATTTTCCTTCTGGATTTTCTCCTGACGCTTCCTTTCCGCGCTTTCGTACAGCCTTCTATTTCAGCATAGCATGCTATGCGTGAATTTGCAATATATCTTGCTTAGATTTACAATTGTAATGCAAATTATTTTGCAGTATATTAGTTGTAACAAAATTATTTCAGGAGGAATTGCCATGAAGTTCAAACTTGCAGCATTTGCCGACGAAGCAGGCAACAAACTGGAAACCCAGATTGCCGCAATGGTGAAAAACGGCATCGGATACCTTGAAATCCGTGGTGTGGACGGTGAAAATATTGCGGATATCTCCAAAGAAAAGGCTTACGAAATCCGCAAAAGGCTGGAGGATTCCCATCTGGCAGTCTGGTCCCTTGGCTCACCGTTCGGAAAAATCGGAATTACCGAGGACTTTGCCCCGCACCTTGAAAAGTTCAAACGGAATCTGGAGATTGCAGACATCCTCGGCACAAACCATATGCGGATTTTCAGCTTTTATGTTCCGCAGGAAAACCCGGAAGCCTGTTCCGACGATGTAATGCGGCGTCTGGAGCAGTTTGCCCTGGCGGCAAAGAACAGCGGCGTCGTTCTTTGCCATGAAAATGAAAAGGGCATTTACGGCGACATTGCCGTCCGCTGTGCGGAAATCCATAAAAATTTCCCTGAAATAAAAGCGGTTTTTGACCCTGCCAATTTTATCCAGTGCGGACAGGATACGAAGGCTGCCTGGGAGCTTCTCAGCCCTTATATTGAGTATATGCACATCAAGGACGCACTCGCGGACGGTTCGGTCGTTCCTGCCGGAAAGGGCACCGGGAATCTGCCGTTCCTGTTAGGACAGTACCGCGGGACGATGCTAACGCTTGAGCCGCATTTGTCGGTATTTCCGGGCTTCGAAAAGCTGGAACAGGGCAAGGAAGCCCCGGAGAAAAAATACTGCTATGCTTCCCCGGAGGAGGCATTTGACGCAGCTGTCGCGGCATTAAAAGAATTAATCGCATAGGAGGTCTTTTATGAATAAAATCCGTCTTGGAATCATCGGCGTAGGAAATATGGGAAGCGGGCATTTGCAGAACGTAATCGACGGGAAATGTCCCAAGGTTGAGGTAACCGCGGTTGCCGATATCAACCCGCAAAAGCTCGAAAACGCCAAGAAAAAGCTGCCGGAGCTGGCCTGCTTTGACTCTGCCGAAAAAATGTTGGACAGCGGGCTGATTGACGCGGCGCTGATTGCAGTCCCGCACTATAACCACCCTGTTTATGCAATCGAATGCTTTAAACGCGGGATACATGTTATGACCGAAAAGCCTGCGGGCGTATATGCAAGGCAGGTCCGTGAGATGAACGAGGCTGCCGAAAGGGCAGGCGTAACCTTCGGGATTATGTTCAACCAGCGGACAAACCCGATTTATAAAAAGGCACGCGAAATCGTACAGAGCGGCGCCCTCGGAGTACCGAAGCGGCTCGTATGGGTTGTCACAAACTGGTACCGCACACAGGCGTACTATGACTCGGGAAGCTGGCGCGCCACCTGGAACGGCGAGGGCGGCGGCGTACTGTTAAATCAGGCGCCTCACAATCTGGACCTGTGGCAGTGGATTTTCGGTATGCCGAACAAAATCCGTGCCTTCTGTGCCGCAGGAAAATATCACAACATTGACGTCGAGGATGATGTGACGATTTACGGAGAATACGAAAACGGGGCAACGGCGACCTTTATTTCCACAACCGGGGAGGCTCCTGGAACGAACCGGCTCGAAATTTCGGGCGACTTAGGAAAGCTTGTTCTGGAGGACGGAAAGCTGAAATGGTGGAAGCTTACCGTTCCTGAGCGGGAATTCTGCTTTACCTCAAAGGAGGGCTTTCTGTCTCCGAAAACGGAATATGAGGAGTATTCCGAGGCAGCTCCTGACGGCCACTCGACGGTACTGGAAAACTTTGCAGAGGCAATTCTCGACGGTGCCGAACTGATTGCAGACGGCCGCGAGGGACTGAATTCCCTGTCGATTTCAAACGCTGCCTACCTGTCCTCCTGGACGGAAAGCTGGGCAGAGATCCCGACCGACGAAGCGCTTTTCGAGCAGCACCTGATTGAGCTTTGCAAAAAGGAAACAAACAAAAAAAGCGGCTCCGAAAGTTCCGACCTTCCCGCTGACCTAAAGGAACGCTGGAAGGTAAGATGGTAACAGCAAACTACACACTTGCTACAAAAGATACCGGTCTCCCCTGCAGAGAAGAAATTCCCCGCAGGGGAGATTGTTTTATCTGCTGCAATATGCCGGGAAGGAACAAATACCTACAGGACTTGTGGTTATAAGTAAAAATTTTAGTATTGTATTTTACCTTTATATATGTTAAAATGAAATTGTAAATTTTTAACAAAAAATAATTTGGAGGGACATATGATTAAATTCTTTTACAAAACACTATTTACGTTTTTGTTTCTATTTTTGACAAGCGCTTTGCTTAATGAAGAAAAAGCCTATGCATCTGAGCTCATCATTTCTGATTCAATAGAAAACTCTGTTGAAAGCCTGCAGACCAACGACCAATTTGTTAAATTTGACAGCGTTATCACCGAAGCATTCGCAGCTACAATTCCCTTAGACGATACGTCTGCTTTATTCCGTACATCTGATACTCCTGATAATATTGTAGAATTAATGACTTTGAATGCTGCTGAATATGAAGTTGTTCCTTATTCATATACAAAATTATTCAGAATGACAAATACATCGGGAGCCAAAGTTAACTTCGTTACAATAAAGGTCTATGGTGAAGTATATATATATCCCGACGGCAAAGTGCATTTGTTCAGTATGAGAGTATCTGCCACACCGCATCAATCAGGCTGGGATGTCACTGTTGACACCCCGACGCTATGTAATACCGATGGCTCGGTATCATGTGGAGATAGTTTTGTTTATTGTACCAAAGCAAACACTGAGTATATGTTTGGCTGCCACGTGTCAATTCATAAAATGGACTCAAATCCAGAGATTTCAATAGAACAAATATAGCAGGTAAAGGAGACGATTAAATGAAAAAACAACACAAAATCCTTATTGCCGCCCTTGCGGCCGGTTTCGTTATCTCAGGCGCCGCACTCGGCGGAAGGCTCTTAATGACAGGAACAATCCACCCGGACGATATCGTCGATATCAATCCCGAGTGGGTGAGAACCCCTCCTCTTACCGAAGAACAAAGAGCAACTATTGCGCAGGAATATACCAAAAAAATGATTGAAGAATTCTTAAGCGAGTGCGAATTTGAAACCAAGGAGGAAGAAAACAACTATCGTGAAATGCTCTTGAAACAAATCACAGATTCAGAGCGGCAGCCATAACGCGTTGGCGGGCGACAGGTCCGGAATGTATTACAAGCTGTGGAATGCAAAAGCAGGGTACTATGAGACCGGGAACATATCATCTTAAGTACCCTGCCTCCAATGGCGGAAGCACTTCCGGATTTTGTGCTACCCAGGCTGCCGCATAAGTACATAACGCCATTGTCAGGTTCCCGGCATCCCGGCCATTCTTCAAAAGTCTGGTAATCTTTTCTGCCTGCACAATATCCTCATCCTTCAGCGGATTTCCAAGGCGGAGGTACTCCGGGAATACGGAGAGCATTTTCCGATAATCGTCATCCCAGTTCATCGCGGCATTTCCCATAATTTCATCATTCACCTTGCCTGCAATACGGACTGCTTCTCCCTGAGCGGTCTGTGCCTTCCCGCATGGCGGAACGAGATAATCCCAAAGCCAGCTAAACGCTTCGCTCCTGCTCTGCTTCGGTATATAAATGGGCGATATACCGTCATGGAACGTCATTTCCACGGCCGGCTTAACATCAAATATCCGATAGAGCTTTTCCAGCCCCTCTGTCTGGCTTCGCATATATTCCGGATCTTCGATCCCCCTCTTTACCCGCTGAAAATTTTCTGCTGATTCCCGCAAAAATTCACGGGCACGGTCTGTGATTTCAGCTCCTCGCTCCAAAAGAAGCCTGCAGATTTCCAACAGCTTCTCATAAGGCAAACGGCTTTGATGAAGCATTTTTTCCATAGGAGTCAAAAACCCCGGCCAATCAATCCTGCCTGATTTGACATTTACATTAGTACCGGCCTCCAGCAAGGCTCTGACCGCATCTGCGCGTCCGTACATTGCCGCAAGGTGCAATGGTGTTACACCAAAATTATCCGCAACATCAACGCTGGCGCCCAGCTCGATTAAAAGCTGCACATCGCCATTCCAGATGGAGGCATGCTTAAAAATGGGTGTTTTTTTATAATAATCCTTAAAATTTACATCCGCCCCCTGTTCCTTAGCCCAGAAAGCAAATTCCCGGGACAAAGGAGCTAAAGAAAAAATATTAGAGCCATATTTATCTGTTATTGCATTTGGCTCGCACCGCAAAAACTGCTCCTTGAGCGCCGCAATATCTCCGCATTCCAAGAGCGCGGGAATTTCTTTTGGAAGTGTTTTACGTCTTTTTGCCATATGCCCTCCTGAGTTTTAAATGATTGTCTCCCTCTCCTACCGTATGATTCCGGCTTCCCGCAGCTCCTTTGGCGCCTCCGCCCACTGTGCGAGGTAATTATTCCGAAAGCGCTTATCAAAGGTCACGTCTGCCTCAAACCAGTCCGGCAGCGTAAAGGCGTCTGCTTCCTCCTCGTCCGGGAACTCTACTTCTGCAAACATAAGCCCCGAAAGCTCTCCTGCAAACACGTCCAGCTCTATCGTATATGCGCCATAAGGAATCAGGTAGCGTGTCTTCGTAATCACCCTGCCCTCTGCCTTGGAAAGAAGCGTTGCATAGCTTTCCGCAGTCAGCGGCAGCTCCACCTCCTCGCACACATGCGCGGTAGCGTCCGCTTTCTTTTCCAGACCGAGCTTTGACTTATAGCAAAGAATATACTTTGTCTTTCCGTTTTTGACCGACTTCCTTACCCGTACCACCGGATGCGTACAAAGATACCCCTGTTCTAACTGCCTGCTCTCATACTGCTCCAGCCGCTCCGGAAGCTCCCGGATTGTAAACTTGCGTTCAATTTCCATCTCTGCCCTCTCCCTTCAGGATGGCGCGGGTCACAAGCACCGTAATCCCGATTCCCAGGGAAAACGCCGCGCTCACCACCAGAAAGCCCCAGTTCCTGTTCTTGCGCAGACGTGCGGCTATCTCGGCAAACTGCAGCTCCGGCACCGGCTTCGGCTCCTTTTCCTGTGCTACCTCCTCATGGTTCAGCTGGACATATTCCCTGTAAACACGGCGGCAGTCCCTGCATTCCTTCAGATGCGCCCGGATATCCTTCCTTGTTTCTTCGCTTACGGTATTTTCCTGAAAAAGAACAATCAGGTCCTGCACTACATTACAGCTTAAATTCATTTTGCAATCTCTCCTTCAACATATTTTTTGCACGGAAATACAGCACCTTTGCCGAGCTCTCCGAAATCTCCATTGCTTCCGCCACCTGCTTGAACGACATCTCCGCATAAATCCGCAGCGCAACCACCTCCAGATTCTTCTGCGGCAGCTCCTGCAGTACCTCACGCACCCGCTCGGCAACCTCCCTGCGCAAAATCTTGTCCTCTGCGGAGTCCCGGTGGTCCTGCGCCATATAAAAATCAACCATATCCTCTAACGCGATGGCATCCCGGGACTGCCGTTCCTTTTTCAGATAGCTGAAATAGGTATACTTTGCGATTGCCGCAAGCCACGTAAACATACTGCTGTTTCCTTTATATTTCCCAAAGGCGACAAACGCACGGTAAAAGGTCTCCTGCGTAAGCTCCTCTGCAAGCTGCTCGTCTCCGCAAAGCTTAAATAAAAAGCCGTAAATCCTTCCCTGATACCTCTGATAAATCGTCTCAAAACTCTCCAAGTAAAAATTCCTCCTGTCCCCGGATTCACCCTTTCTTGAATTTCCGCATTTTGCATATGTCCTTGTGTCCCGGCGGCTGTACGGCAAGCTGATTTTACAAGCGCGAACGCTTTCACCGGACTTCCTCTAAGAGCTGTTAAGCCGCTCGGGTGCGTCCTCGCGCCCAACCAGCTCTAAGAGGTGATTCCGGCTACGCTAAAAACCGCGGTCCTTCGGACAAATGCAAAATCAGCTTGCGTACAGCCACCGTGATTTTTAAGGTCACTCAAAAAATACGGAAATTCAAGTACCCTCTCTCTTTTCCCTATTTTAGCACGTTTTCCCTGCCACGGGAAGCATTTTTTCCTTCCCTGAAAAAATTTTTAAAAAATCCTGTAACCTTTTTCCATGCCGGGCTACTAACTAAATGGATTGCTTCTTCGGAAGCAACGGGCGCGGCGCTTCCCGCCGGACGCCAAATGAATTTTTTGGAGGATGCTATGAGTTTTTATATCGCCGGAACCGGTATGTATGTGCCGGAACGCATTGTCACCAATGATGAGCTGGCAACAATGGTTGACACAAACGATGAATGGATTAAGCAGCGCGTCGGGATTTCGGAGCGCAGAATCAGCACGGACGAATGGACTTCCGAAATGGCATGCAAGGCAGCCTTACGCGCACTTGAGGATGCGGGCTGTAAGCCGGAGGATTTAGACTACATTTTAACTGCCAGTGTAAGCGCGGAGTGCGTTTCCCCGTCCACCGCCTGCATGGTACAGAACCTTTTGGGGGCTACCTGCCCGGCGTTGGAGATTAACGCAGCCTGCTCCGCTTTCCTGTTTCTTCTGGAAACCGCAGCCGGACTCTTCGCCCGCAAAAAGGCAAAGAAGATTCTGGTCGTCGGTGCGGAGCGCTTAAGCGGCATTTTAGACTGGAGCGACCGCAGTACCTGCATTATTTTCGGGGACGGCGCAGGCGCTGCCGTATTGAGTTGCGAAAAGGACAACTACCTTGACTCTGTCGTTACGGTCCATGGCGGCGACGATGTCATTAAGATTCCTCACTTTACGGGCTGCTCCCCTTTCTTTACAAAGGAGAACGATTCCCCGTATATTCATATGCAGGGACAGGAAACCTTTAAATATGCCGTAAACGCAATGTGCGGCGATATTACCACCATCTTAGAGCAGAACCATCTGACGCTCGACGATATCAGCTACATCGTACCGCACCAGGCAAACAAGCGCATTATTGACTTTGCGGCAAAGCGCCTGAAAACCTCGGAGGAAAAGTTCTATGTGAACATCGAGCATTATGGGAATACTTCCAGTGCGAGTGTTCCGATTGCCTTGGACGAGCTGAACCGCTCCGGCAGGTTAAAGCGCGGGGATTATATTATTCTCTGTGCCTTCGGCGGCGGTCTTGCCAATGCTGCCTGCCTGTTACGCTGGTAAGCAGTACCCTTACAGGAAACAATGTCATGCGGCTTTTCCGCAGGGCTTGTTCATAAAAATATTTCATTTAAAAAAGGAGATTACACCATGTTAGAAAAAATCAAAGAAATCTTATCCACCAGCCTTTCCATTGACGCAGATTCCATCACCGAAGCAAGCAATTTCCAGGACGACCTCGGCATCGATTCCCTCGATATCGTGGAGTTACTGATGAACGTGGAAGAAGAGTTCGGCGTTTCCATCGAGCCGGATCCGTCCATTGCTACCGTAGGCGATCTTATTGCAAAGATTGAAGAGTTAAAGGGCTAAAGACAAGGGGACAGTTATGATTTCGTCAAAAATTTGTGATTTACTCGGCATCACCTACCCGGTTTTCCAGGGCGGTATGGCATGGATTGCAGACGGACAGCTTGCTGCTGCCGTTTCCGAGGCAGGCGGGCTCGGTATTATTTCCGCAATGAATGCGGATTCCGACTATCTGCGGGAGCAGATTAAAATTGCCCGCGCACATACGGAGAAGCCTTTCGGCGTGAACATCATGCTAATGAGCCCTCACGCACCGGAGGTTGCCAAGGTCGTTGTGGAAGAAAAGGTCCCGGTTGTCACGACCGGCGCAGGAAGCCCTGCTGTTTATATGGAAAGCTGGCTTTCTGCCGGGATTAAGGTAATCCCGGTCATCGCTTCCGCTGCGATGGCAAGAAAGATGGAACAGTGCGGCGCCTCTGCTGTCGTTGCAGAGGGTCAGGAGTCCGGCGGACACATCGGCGAGCTGACGACGATGGCTCTCGTTCCGCAGGTCTGCGACGCGGTTTCCATCCCGGTACTTGCCGCCGGCGGTATCGCAGACGGACGCGGCATGGCTGCCGCTTTCTGCCTTGGCGCATGCGGCGTACAGCTCGGCACCCGCTTTCTGGTTGCCAAGGAATGCTCGGTTCACCAGAACTACAAGGATATGGTGTTAAAGGCAAACGATACCTCTACCACCACCACCGGCAGACGCTTCGGCGGAAATACCTGCCGCTGCATTAAAAACCCGTTCAGCCGCGGCTTCCAGAAGGCAGAATATGCCCCGGAGGCAACTGCAGAGAGCATTGCCGACCTCGGCGTCGGCGCACTCCGCAAGGCAGCTGTAGACGGGGATATCAAGGAAGGATGCTTCCTTGCCGGACAGATTTCCGGTATGGTCAACAAGGAACAGACCGCAGCCGAGATTGTCACCGAGCTTGTCACGGAGTGTGAAGCGCTCCTGAAAGGAGTACACACATGGCTAAAATAGCATTTCTATTTTCCGGTCAGGGTGCGCAGCATCCTGGCATGGGAAAGGGCTTTTATGAAAAGGACGCGCAGGTTGCCGCCCTGTTTGACGAGGCGGAACGCCTCCGTCCGGGAACGCTTGCGCAGATGTTTGACGGGGACGATACGGTCCTGCGCCAGACCGAAAATACACAGCCGTGCCTTTACCTTGCGGATTATGCAGCCGCACTTGCAGCAAAGAACGCAGGGCTTCAGGCTGATATGGCAGCAGGCTTTTCCCTCGGGGAAATCCCGGCACTTGCATTCGGAGGCGCCTATACCCCTGCTACCGGCTTCCGGATTGCCTGCGTGCGCGGCGCGCTTATGAGCGAAGCAGCGAAAAAGGCACCGGCTTCCATGGTGGCTGTCGTAAAGCTTTCCAACGAAGTCGTAGAGGAGCTCTGCTCCCATTATCAGAAGGTATATCCGGTCAATTATAACTGCACCGGACAGCTCGTGGTATCCGGCAGCACCGAGGAGCTTCCTGCATTTTCCGAGGAGGTAAAGGCAGCAGGCGGCAGGGCGCTTCCGCTCAAGGTCGGCGGCGGCTTCCACTCTCCGTTCATGTCTCCTGCCGTGGAGCAGTTCGGGGAAAAGCTTGGGGAGTTTTCCCTTTCCGCACCGTCCCTTCCGGTCTATGCAAATCTCACCGCGGCGCCTTACGGCGGAAACGTCAGGGAAACCCTGCAGGCACAGATTGACCATCCGGTACTCTGGGAAAAGACCATTCTTGCTATGGCAGAAAACGGCGTAGACACCTTCATTGAAACCGGTGTCGGCAATGTACTGCAGAAACTCATCGAAAAAATCGTTCCGGGCAGCCGTTCGTATGCCGTAGAGACGCCGGAGCAGTTAGAAGCCGCATGCGCAGAGCTTTTAAAGTAATAAGGAGGATATTATGTTAAAAAACAAAGTTGCCGTTGTTACCGGAGGCTCCCGCGGCATCGGCCGCGCCATCTGTACCGCCTTTTGTAAAAACGGCGCGGACGTCGCTTTTCTTGACGTAGGAAGTCCGGAAAAAGCAATGGAGACCGTAACCGAGCTTTCTGCCTTCGGCACGAAGGTAAAGGCTTACCAGTGCAATATTACAGACTATGCAGAAACAGAAGCCGTATTCAAGGAAATCCTTGCAGAGTTCGGCACCATTGATATTCTTGTAAATAATGCCGGAATTACCCGCGATAAGCTGCTTCTCGGCATGAAGCCGGAGGAATTTACCGCGGTTATCGATACAAACCTTGTCGGCGCTTACAATACGGTGAAGCAGGTATATCCGGTGATGATGAAGAAGCGTTCCGGGAAAATCGTCAACATTTCTTCCGTTTCCGGTATCATGGGCAACGCCGGCCAGACCAATTATTCCGCTTCCAAGGCAGGCTTAATCGGCTTTACGAAGTCGCTTGCCAAGGAGCTTGCACCGCGCGGCGTCTGCTGTAACGCAGTCGCACCGGGCTTTGTTGCCACCGATATGACCACTGCCTTTGCGGAAAATGAAGCGCTGCTTTCTTCCATTCCGTTAAAGCGTTTTGCAAAGCCGGAGGAAATCGCAGGACTGGTCCTTTTCCTTTCCAGCGACAACGCAAATTACATCACCGGCGAGGTTGTCCGCATCGACGGCGGACTCGCCATGTAGGAGGTATCCATGAAAAGAGTAGTAGTTACCGGATTAGGTGCCGTTACCCCGATCGGAAATACGCTTCCGGAGTATTGGAACGGCCTGATTAACGGCGTGAACGGAATTACCCCGATTACCCGTTTTGACACCACCGATTCAAAGTGTAAGCTGGCCGCGGAGGTAAAGGGGTTTGACCCGCTTTCCTGCCTTGATAAAAATACCGCAAGAAAGACCGACCCGTATGTCCAGTACGCGCTCGCCTGCACGCAGGAGGCTATGGCGGACAGCGGGCTGGAGGGGCACATCGACGGCAGTGAGCTCGGCGTTTACTTCGGCTCCGGCGTCGGCGGCATCCAGACCACCTGTGAAAACCATGTAGGACTGTTAGAGGGCGGCGCCAAAAAGGTTACGCCGCAGTTTGTTCCGAAAATGATTATCAACATCGCGGCAGGCCAGATTGCCATCCGTTTTCACGCACACGGCAACGCCATGTCCATGTCTACCGCATGCGCAACCGGCACCACTGCCATCGGCGAGGCTTACCGTGCCATTAAGGACGGCTACCTTACCGCTGTTATCTGCGGAGGCTCCGAGGCGGCAATCACCCCGCTCTGTGTTGCGGGCTTTGTCAACTGTATGGCGCTCTCCCAGGCGCAGGACCCGGATGAGGCTTCCCTCCCGTTTGACAGCCGCCGCGCAGGCTTCGTTATCGGCGAAGGCGCTGCCGCCCTGATTCTGGAGGAATACGAGCATGCCGTTGCAAGAGGGGCAAAAATTTACGCCGAGGTATGCGGCTACGGCGCTACCTGCGACGCACATCATGTCACGGCGCCGGACCCGGAGGCAGTATATACTGCAAAGGCAATCGAAAAGGCATTAGAAGGCGTCGACTACCGTGCAGAGGAGCTCTATATCAACGCGCACGGTACGGGAACCGCTTTAAATGATACTACGGAGACCAAGGCATTCAAGCTTGCGTTCGGAGACGATGCAAAGAAGGTAAAAATCAGCTCCACGAAGTCCATGACCGGCCATATGCTGGGCGCTGCGGGTGCTGCTGAGGCGATTGCCTGCGTTAAGGCAATTGAAACCGGCATCCTTCCGCCGACCATCAATCTGACGAGTCCTGACCCTGCCTGTGACTTAGACTATACGCCGTGTAAGGCGGTGAAGCATCCGGTTACTACCGCGATTTCCACCTCCCTCGGCTTCGGCGGCCACAATGCTTGTCTTGCATTTCGAAAGGTGTGAACTGCGCTATGAATCAGGAAGAAATTAAAAAAATACTGCCGCACCGCGACCATATGCTGCTGGTAGATGAAGCAACCGTCCAGGACGGTGTTTCCTACGGCAAAAAGAAAATCACCGGCGAGGAGTTTTTCTTAAAGGGACATTTCCCGGGCAATCCGATTGTTCCGGGCGTCATCCTTTGCGAGATTCTTGCACAGTCCACCTGTGTCCTGCTTGCGGACGATGCCGGAGGAAAAGATATCACGACTCTTTTTACGGGTCTGGAAAAGGTACGCTTTAAGAATCCGGTCAAGCCGGGAGACGTATTTGAAACCAAATGTGAAATTACGAAGCATAAGGGAGCGTTTTACTGGGCAAAGGGCAGCGGCTTTGTAGACGGAAAGCTCTGCGTCAGCGCGGAATTTTCCTTTGCCGTTTTCCCTGCAGACAAGGAGGCAGTATGATTTTCGAAAAATGGGTGAAGGCCTTTTCGGGTGAGCGTCTGACCTGCTCCACCTGCAAAAAGGAGTTTTCCGCAAAGGAGCTTCGCAAAAGCAACTACATCTGTCCGGAATGTGCGCATTACTTCCGTGTAAGCGCAAGGGAACGTATTCTGCTGCTCACTGACAAAAACAGCTTTGAAGAGTATGCAACCGGACTTTCCAGCGTAGATTTCTTAGAGTTCCCGGGTTATGCCGAGAAGCTGAAAAAGGCAACGGAAAGCACCGGGGAGGAGGATGCCGTTATCTGCGGGTCTGCCTCCATCGGCGGCAATCCCTGCGTTATTTTTGTCATGGACTCCCGGTTTATCATGGCAAGCATGGGCTCGGTAGTCGGCGAGAAGGTCACCCGCGCCTTTGAGTATGCCACGGAGCACAAGCTTCCGGTTATCGGCTTTACTGCTTCCGGCGGCGCCAGAATGCAGGAGGGTATTATTTCCCTGATGCAGATGGCAAAGTGCAGCGCAGCCGTAAAGAAGCATTCCTCCGAAGGGAACCTTTATATTACCGTGCTGACCGACCCGACCACCGGTGGCGTTACCGCCTCCTTTGCAATGCAGGGCGACATTATCCTTGCGGAGCCGAACGCACTGGTCGGCTTTGCCGGACGCCGCGTGGTAGAGCAGACGACAAAGTCCAAGCTCCCGGACAATTTCCAGAGTGCGGAATTTATTCTCGAGCACGGCTTTGCGGACGCCATCGTTCCGCGGGAAGAGCTTCGTGAAACCCTTACCACTCTGCTGAAATTGCACAGAAAGGACGAGGTAGCAGTATGAGCATGACTCCTTATGAAAAGCTGAAAACAGCGCGCGCAAACGGAAGGCCTACCGGAAGCGCTTATATCGACGGGCTTTTTACCGACCGCGTCTATTTACACGGCGACCGCCGGTTCGGTGAGGATGCCGCTATCGTATCCGGTGTCGGCAGTCTTGACGGCATGCCGGTAACCTATATTGCAATCGAAAAGGGAGTAGACCTTCCTTCCCGTATGAAGACAAACTTCGGCTGTCCGAAGCCGGAGGGCTACCGTAAGGCGCTCCGCCTGATGAAGCAGGCAGAGAAGTTCCACCGTCCGGTTATCTGCTTTGTCGATACGCTCGGCGCCTTCTGCGGCGCAGACGGCGAGGAACGCGGACAGGGCGAGGCGATTGCGGAAAACATCATGGAAATGATTGGTCTTAAGACCCCGACGATTTCGATTGTCATCGGGGAAGGCGGTAGCGGCGGCGCACTTGCCCTTTGTTCCGCCGACCGCGTTTATATGCTGGAAAACTCCGTGTACTCCGTTATTTCCCCGGAGGGCTGTGCAAGTATTCTCTGGAAGGATTCCTCCCGTGTGCAGGATTCCGCACAGTGCCTGCGCATTACCGCGGACGATATGAAGAGCTTCGGCGTTGCGGAAACCGTAATCCCTGAGAATTTTGAGGATTTTTCCGCCATGTGCCATGAAATCAAAGCTTACTTAGCCGCTGACTTAAAGCAGCTTCTTGCAAAAACTACGGAACAATTACTGGAAGACCGTTATTTCCGTTTCCGGAAATTCGGTATTTATGAAGAAAACGGAGAAACCCATGGAACCAATCTATACTGATTACAGTACCGCTGCCTTTGACGCAGACGGCGTATTGACTGAATTTACCCCGCACGCACCGGAGAATTTTAACTTCGCGTACGACGTGGTTGACCGTATTGCAGACAGAGAGCCGGAAAAGCGCGCTCTCGTCTGGTGCGATACGAAGGGAAATGACAGAATCCTTTCCTTTGGTGAAATCTCCTCCCTTTCCATCCAGGCGGCAGGCTATCTTGCCGCAAACGGCGTGAAAAAGGGAGACCGTGTCCTTGTCATTATGAAACGCCATTACGAATACTGGTATATCCTTCCTGCCCTGCACCGGATGGGTGCAGTCGTAATCCCTGCGTCCCATATGCTGAAAAAAAAGGATATCATTTACCGTATCCAGAGCGCGGACATCTCTGCGATTATCTCTGCTGACGATGATGCGCTGTCTGAAAGTATCCTTGCCGCAAAGGACTCCTGTCCGGGCTTACGGCTGCTTTTTACCGTCCGGAAAGACCATCCGGGCTTTCTTCGTCTGGACCTCGGTTTAAAAGAAATGCCAAAAACGGCAGAACGGATTCCGACTCTCGCGGCTGACCCGTTTTTAATGTATTTCACCTCGGGTACCACCTCCTATCCGAAAGCAGTCGTTCACAACGGCTATTACCCGTTAGGGCATATCCCGACCGCAAAGTTCTGGCATAACTGTCAGGATAACGGCCTGCACCTGACCGTTGCGGACACCGGCTGGGCAAAGGCATCCTGGGGAAAAATTTACGGCCAGTGGTTCTGTGGCTGCGCAGTTATGGCATATGACTACGAACACTTTGACGCGGCACAGCTTTGCTCCGTCATTCACAAATATAACGTCACCTCCTTCTGCGCCCCGCCGACCGTTTACCGCCTTATGGTAAAGAACGGCATCCCTTCCGATGCCTTTTCGTGTGTGCGCTATGCCACCACCGCCGGGGAAGCCTTAAATCCTGAAATCACAAAGCGTTTCCAGGACATCACAGGGCTCTTAATCCACGAGGGCTTCGGGCAGTCGGAGACTACACTGTTACTTGGCAACCTTGTAAACGCCCCGGTTAAAATCGGCTCCATCGGCAAACCGAATCCGATGTATGACGTAAGAATCATGGATGAGGACGGAAACGAGGCCGGACCGGACGAGCGCGGCGAAATCGTCGTAGTCCCGAAGCCGGGCCAGTGCGGCCTCTGCATCGGCTACTTAAACTCCGAGGAGCAGGACCACCGTGTCTGGAAAAACGGCGTTTTCCATACCGGAGATATTGCAACAAAAGACAGCGACGGCTTTTTCTGGTACATCGGCCGGGCCGACGATATCATCAAATCCAGCGGCTACCGCATCGGTCCGTTTGAGATTGAGGACGTCCTGATTAAGCACCCTGCCGTAGCCGAATGCGCCGTTACCGGCGTTCCGGACGAGGAACGAGGCTTTATCGTAAAGGCTACCATCGTTTTAATGCCGGGCTATACCGGCACCCCGGAGCTTTCGCAGGAGCTGAAGGACTATGTAAAAACCCAGACCGCTCCGTACAAATACCCGCGTCTCATTGAATTTGTACCGGAGCTGCCAAAGACCATCAGCGGCAAAATCCAGCGTGCAAAGCTGCGCGAGCAGGATACCGTGAAAAATTAAAGGAAACGGATTTCCCAGGCTTCCGCATTTTCTATCAGCCTGTATACCTCCCGGCGCCTGCGTATTGTCCTGATTTTGCATTTGTCCGAAGGACCGCGGTTTTTAGCGGAGCCGGAATCACCTCTTAGAGCCGGTTTGCCGCGAGGACGCCACCGAGCGGTTTAACCGCTCTTAGAGGAAGTCCGGTGGAGCGTTCGCGCCTGCAAAATCAGGACACTACACAGACACCGGGAGATAAGCCTACAAAACGCGGAAGCTCAGAAAACAGTTTCCGGACAGGAGTATACTATGGAGCTTCACGGACTGAATAAGCTGACGCTGCTCGATTTCCCGGAGCATCTGGCATGTACGGTTTTCACGGGACGCTGCAACCTGCGCTGTCCCTTCTGCCATAATGCCGGACTCGTGCTCTCGCCGGAAAAGGAACCCGTTCTCGATACCGGAGAGATATTTCGTTTTCTGGAAAAACGGAAAAACACGCTTGAGGGTATCTGCGTCACCGGTGGGGAGCCGACACTGCAGGAGGATCTGCTTCCCTTCCTGCGCCGTTGTAAAGAGCTTGGCTATCTGGTAAAGCTCGATACCAACGGAACCCGCCCGGATGTCCTTCTGGCGGTGCTCCGGGAGCAGCTTGCCGACTACATTGCTATGGATGTCAAAAACTGCCCTGCACGCTATGCCGAAACAGCAGGGCTTTCTTCCGTCCGCCTCTCCGCGCTGGAGGAAAGCATTTCCCTGATCCGGGAGAGCGGGCTGCCTTACGAGTTCCGTACCACCGTGGTACGCGAATTCCATACGGAGCAGGACCTGCTTGCCATCGGGGAATGGCTGAACGGCTCCGCGCGCTATGCCTTACAGGCGTTTCTTGACTCCGGAAGCCTGATAAAGAACGGACTTTCCGGATATTCCGCCGGAGAGCTGCAGGCGTTCCGGACGCTTCTCCTCCCGCATTTCGGCGAGGTGCTCCTGCGCGGAGCGGATTAAAAGTGGGATACGGACTACGGAAATTCAGAAAAAGGACAGGATAAACCTTATGAAACTAAACTATGAAACGACGCGCCTGCAGCTGTTAGTCTGTAATGACGAATATGCCGCGGCGCTGTTAGATTTTGTGACAGAAAATAAAGAGTTTTTTTCCCCATGGGAACCGCGCCGCCTGCCTGCCTTTTATACCGAAGAGTTCCAGGCGCAGGTGTTGCGCGCGGAGTTTCAGGCAATCCTCCGCTCCGCCTATCTCCGTTACTATCTCTTTCTGAAAGAGGACCCGGCGCGCATCATCGGTACGGTAAGCTTTTCAAACATTTCACGCGGAGAAGACAAAAGCTGCCGCGTCGGCTATAAGCTGGCAAAGACCTTTACCGGTAAGGGCTATGCGGAAGAGGCGGTGCGGCGGCTTCTGCAGGAGGTTCATAATGACCTTTCCATTCACCGCGTGGAGGCGGACATCATGCCGGGAAATCACCCTTCCCTGCATTTAATCGAACGCCTCGGCTTTTCCTATGAGGGCGTTGCCCGCAGCTCCCATGAAATTAACGGCGAGTGGACTGACCACCTGCGCTATTCCTACATTTTTGCACACCAATAGCCAAATATCCCTCTTGCCGCAGCGTTTTCTGCCATACCGTACTGTGCCGGCAGAAACTCCCGGAATCCAAACATCCCGGCAAGACTAATATCCCTTTTAAAATACATACCGGGAACCAGAAGGACATACCCTTCCTGCTCCCGCCACCTGCGCCGTCCCAAAAGCAGATGACGATAATGATAATATCCATGCAGCAGAAAGCTGTTTTCCGCAAATACTCTCCCTTCTTTCGGCAAAAGAGAAAGCTCCTCCGGCGAAACCCGCACTGAATACAATAACGACGGCTCACGGCACGGCCGGTACGCCGGTTTTGTCAGAAGCAGCTCCTCCAGACAGGCAACCCGGTTCTGTTCCGCTTTCTTTTTCAGAGTAATGGACTTTTCCTTTTTTTCTGATTTCCAGGACGCCAGATTTCCTTCCTCTTTCCCCACTCCTTCACCGCCTGCGGCTTTGGTAATCTCCTCCACCAGCTTCTTTGCCGAAGAAACGGTCTCCGCCGAAAACCGGATGCCCGTATGGGTAAAGGCAGCGCGTATCTGTGCTTCCGTAACCTCTCTCCCGTCATAGCGCCCGCAAAGATAGCAGTCCGTATTCGGCCACTCAATCCCTGCCGTCCGCGCGTTGCCGACCTGCTCCGGCAGCAGCACTACGCCCTTTCCAAAGCCTGCCTCCGCACACAGGCGGTACCGCCCTGCCGCGATTTCATTTGTTGCCTGCCGACTGTCCGCCTCCCACAGATAAGACGCTTCGGACAGGCTTTCCCGTTCATTAAAATAATAAATGCTCCACCGTTCCTTGCGCTCCGGCAGATGTAATAACTCCAGCGTAACCTCCGGTGCTTCCTCTTCCCCGAACTGCCGCAGTACGCCAACGCTCTGTGCGCGGATTCCGTTCCGGTAGGCAAATAAATACGCGATTCTTCTCCGATACAATGAAATCCCTCCTATCGTGCTTGTCCGATATAATACTATATTATGAGGGATTTTCTATCGCTAGAACCTTAAGCTTCGGTATTTTGTCTGCGATTTTGTTTCTTCTGGCTTAGATAAAGTACGGCTGTTAAAAAGTGAATTTAGCGTTTTATATATTTGTCATAGCGGCATTGTTCGCCAACCTTATCTCCCAATAATGTAATTGCCTGCGCGGGACAGGAGTTGATGCAGCGGTAGCACATGGTACAGCGGTTCCCGGCTGCTGCCCTGCCGCTTTTTTGTATAATATTTTTCATAGGACACAAGCGGGTACACAGACCGCATCCTGTACAGGCATCGCTGATTTTTAACCTATCGGAATAGTCCCTTGTTTTGCCGGAAAACCAAAGACGCTGGCCGAGAAGACCTGCTATCCTGTCATAGACCCGCAGGCCGTTCTTCGGGTATCTGCCACGTTTTATTTTTTCTGCACATTGTTCGATTTTTTTATCTGCTGCCCTGATTATCTTCCGGTTCTTTTCAACCGGTTTTTTCAGCAGCTTTACATCACAAATCGAATCCGGCATACAAAGATGCAGACCTCCGACCACCTTTG
Source organism: uncultured Lachnospiraceae bacterium (assembly GCA_910579465.1). Taxonomy (GTDB): domain Bacteria; phylum Bacillota; class Clostridia; order Lachnospirales; family Lachnospiraceae; genus SIG307. The sequence goes on from CAJTUB010000005.1 coordinate 207,020, forward strand.
CACCGTATCGTTTCAGCAGCCGTGCAGCACAGCCTGCCCCATCTCCGCTGAACAGTGCCATTGTAGCAACACAAAATACCTTTTTCCCCTTCCATAACTCAGAATGTTGTTTGACAAAATCCCTTACCATAACAGGAATATTGGAAAATTGAACCGGATACGCCAGAATAATAAAATCATGCCGTGACACAAAATCTGCTGCCTCCTCTTCCTCCATCGGGACTGCCTCGGCAGTTTCATCTAACAAATGTAACAGCTTTTCGATACAATGCTTTGTGTTTCCTGTTCCGCTGAAATAGATACCTGTCATAATTTCACCTCAATCCGTTTTTCTGTAATAACCCTGCAGCACAGTCTGCCCCTCATCCCCTCTGCTTTTCCATCTCCTCCGCCAGCTCGTTCAAGTACACCCATCGCTCCATCTTTTCAGAAAGCTCTGCCTCCGCTGCCTCCTTCTTTGCGGAAAGCTCCTGCAGCTTCGTATAATCGGCTCCTGCCTCTGCCATTCCTGCCTCCAGCGCGGCGACCTTTTCCTCGAGCGCGGCAATATCCGTGTCAATGGTTTCGTACTCCTTTTGCTCCTTATAGGAAAACTTCAGCTTCTGTTCCCTCTTTTTCCATGTATCGCGGCTGTCCGCTTTTCCTGTGCCGCCGTCGGCTCCGGAAGCGGCCGCGCCATCCCCTGCACCTGTCACCTCCCCGGACAGCAGACGCTTCCCGGAAAGCACAGGCGCCAGACGCCCTTCCCTCTCACAGACGGCGCGGTAATCCGAGTAATTTCCCTCATAGCGCCGGATTCTTCCGCCTTCCTCAAATGCAAAAATCCGGTTTGCCACCTTATCAAGAAAATACCGGTCATGGGAAACCGCAATCACGATTCCGGCGTACCCTTTCAGATACTCCTCCAGAATCGTCAGCGTGCGGATGTCCAAATCGTTCGTCGGCTCGTCCAGAATCAGCACATTCGGCGCCTCCATCAGCACATGCAGCAACGCCAGACGCCGCTTCTCACCGCCCGAAAGCTTTCCGATCAGGGTATATTGCAGGGCGTCCGTAAACAGAAACCTCTCGCACATCTGTGAGGCGCTGACCGTCCCGTCCGCAGTTTCAATGTACTCTGCCACATTACGCACCGAGTCAATCACCCTGAGCTCCGGATTTAACGGTTCATTTTCCTGCATAAAGTACCCGGTTTTCACCGTTGCCCCAAGCTCTACCGTACCGGAATCCGGCACAATTTGCCCGGTAATCAGCTTTAACAGCGTACTTTTCCCGCAGCCGTTTTCCCCGATAATCCCGATACGGTCCGTAGAAAGAAAAATATGACTGAAGTCCCGGATAAGCACCTTTCCGTCAAAGGACTTACTGATATCCGTCACCTCGATTGTCTTTTTGCCAAGCCGGGAGGAGAGCGCACTGATTTCTACCTCGCCCTGCTCCTCTATCGTCTCCCGGTTCTTTAACGCTTCAAAGCGCTCAATATGCGCCTTCTGCTTCGTGGAACGCGCCCTTGCCCCGCGCATCATCCATGCAAGCTCCTCCCGGTACAGGCTCCTTGCCTTCCGCTCCGTTGCAGCCTGCATCACCTCCCGCTCCGCCTTTGCGACAAGAAATCCGGTATAGTTTTCTTTGTAGGAATACAGCTTTCCCCGGTCCAGCTCCACAATACGGTTGACGACAGCGTCCAGAAAATACCGGTCATGCGTCACCATAACCAGCGCCCTTCCGTTCTTCTTTAAATACTCCTCCAGCCATTCCGTCATGGCGGAATCCAGATGGTTTGTCGGCTCGTCCAGCACCAGCACATCCGCAGGCATCAGAAGCGTCCGCACCAGTGCCGCCCGCTTCCGCTGTCCACCGGAAAGCAACGACGGCTTCCCGCCCGTTTCCGGTATCCCGAGCTTTCGTAGCATTGCCGCCGCCTCTCCGGCAATGTCACGGTACTCCTCCGGGTGCACAAGTCCCTCCGTCACATTCTCCAACAGCGTCTTTTCGTCTGAAAAGACCGGCGTCTGCGGCAGATAGGCAAGGCGCAATCCCTTTCCCTTTACTATCGTACCGGTATCCGGCTCCTCAAGCCCCGCTAACAGTCTTAAAAACGTAGACTTCCCGGTTCCGTTAATCCCGATGATGCCAATCCGGTCCCCCTCGTTAATCCCAAGGGAAACCTCGTCAAACAGCATACGCTCCGTATAGCTTTTTGAAACATTTTCTATCGTAATCAGGTTCATACTGCCTCCGTCATTTCATTCTGTATCCACTCCGCAATAAGCGTTCCATTTTCCTCTGCCGCTCTTGTCCCGTCGACACGGAGAACAGGACAGCGTAACGCGTTTGCCCATTCCTCAACCGTAGTTTCTTCCCTGGACTCCACAACCGCAAAAAAGCGCTCTTCCTTTTCATATAAATCCCCGCCCGGCAGCATTCTCTCCCCGAACTTCTGAAAGGAACGCTCCCTGACCCGCTGCAGCCGCAAATCCCTTGGAACCCCGACCAATACGGCATATTTGAAATGAGACACAACAGCCTCTCCATAATCCCCCTTTACAGAAGCAAAAATAAAATTCTCATGCGCCTCGATTTCCTTCAGAAGAAGCGCCTCCACCTCTGCGCGGGAACGGGGAGAGGCATACGTATACCCGGAATCCGTCTTCGGAAAATACAGGTCCTCATTATCGATAAAATAAAACCCCAGCTTCTCCGCAAGCACTTTTCCCAGCGTACTCTTTCCGGCGCCATTTAAGCCGCACAATATAATTCCTGTTCCCATAGCTCTCTCCTTCTATTTGATATTTCCAAAGAACGACACCAACGGCAGTTCCGCTGGTTTAACTCTCGCCGTTGGTAAGAGTTAGCCATACTTAAACGACTAGTCTCGTGTTGAATCTGTATCCTTTGCCGCTTCATCTAATTCCAACATATAGCGGTCAAAGTCAGACATGAAGAGCTTATCCTGAATAATTCTGTACTTTTCAAACTCTGTCTCCGCATACAGCTTTGCCTGTTCAGCGCTGATTTTTCCCGCTCCCATTTTCTAAACTGAACAGCCCGCTGATTATTTACCTTAAATCCAACAGCAATAATCATCTGAAGATTATAATGCTCTAAATTACGTGAAACCTGGCGGGTTCCCTCATCCTGAACTGTTAAGTATTTCTTAATAGTTGCCTCCGGCATCAATTCTCCATCCTCATAAATGCGCTTAATATGCTGGGATACAGCAGCGACCGAAACATCATATAATGCCGACATCATTTTTTGTGTAAGCCATATGTTTTCGTCCTCATAGCGCATTTCATAGCTGCTTTCACTATCTCCTGTAGCCGCCACAAAAGTAAGATATTCAGCAGCACTTGAATGTACTGTTATCTCCGTTTTCTTCCTATTCGCCATATAATAATCCCTTTCCATATCGCTGCTATGAATGATAACTTAACGCTGTTTGTTATATCCAAGTTCCGTAGGCAGGTTATCCATAGTTCTGTCCTCGTTTTGCTTTTTCTCAATTTTTCGAGTATCTTCCTGTCCGGGTCAGGATATACGACAAAGCTGTCCGCTTCTCCCATGTCCGGACGTATTGGAAACGCAAGCTGTTCTGTTTCTATTGAAAATTGTGCGTTTACGCCAGTTTTATTTCCTCTTGCGTCAAGCCGTATCCATTTTTTCTCCATCAAATATTGATTGAACTATCGGCTTTAAACTGATAACCGCATACCCCATTACAATCTCATTACGGCTTCCATTGCAAGGGAAATTAAATGATACCGCACATTTTTCTGCATATTCCAATTCCGGGAATCCCACACCTCGCCGCTTACATCATCACCAGCGTATAACAACTGGGCAAGCGGAATATCATAATACCGGGACACCGCAAAAAAAGCTGCCGCTTCCATTTCCACGGTTATACATCCCTCATTCCGTCTTAATTCAACCATATCAGGTGTTTCTCTATATATGGCATCGTTTGTCCATGTCTTCCCTGTTTTAAACGGAATCCCCATTTGCTTCAGACACGAAACAACAATCCCAACCGCCTCTTTATGGCATTCAATTTCACGGGATGGCTCCAAGTAATGATACGAGGTTCCCTCATCCCTGACCGCAGCGACCGGAATAATGATTTCTCCTACCTTACTGTCCTTTGCTAATGCCCCGGCGCCTCCACAAATTATAAACTTTTTACAGCCCATCGCATGTAGTTCTTCAAGCGTTACAGCTGCACCCGGCGCACCACAAAATGCCATCGTAATACAAAGTCTGTCTGCACCAGACATATATTCATAAATAGGTATATCAAACACCTCTGAATTAAGATAACCGATGACAGCAAGATTGTTTTCCATAACAAATTGCTCCAGTTCCTTCCTAAAAAAAGTAATAACACATTTTTCCGGAAGGCTTTTCGTCAAAAAATTCGTTGGATGAATGATTGGATTTTTACCGGTATCAAATTCACATATGGGATACTTATCCTTTAATATCATACCTTTTACCTCCTCTGTAGTCAAACGGATATTCGCAATCCGCTTCGCTTCTTGCTCATAACCTCATTGCCGCTTCGCGGCATTTTGGCAGGAGCTTGAACTCCTGCCAAAACAGGCAAGCCCCCGCTTAGAGAAGCGGGGGACTTCCCTAATGCGGTTAAATTAAATCAATCCTTGTAAGCTGGTGTATATTTTTATTTCTATAAACCAGGTCGTCCCTTACAGTAAATCCAGCCTTTTCCCAGAAAGCATTGCCTGAGATATTTTTCTCAAATGCCACCAGCGCCACCTTATGTATGCCCTCTGCTTCCAAAGCTGTCATTGCTGAATCAACCAGCTTTTTCCCGATTCCCTGTCCCCTGTATTCTTTCCTGACAGTCGTATGGTGGATAAAGCCCCTGCGTCCGTCATGTCCACTCATAATGACGCCCACAAGCTTTCCGTTATCCTCGGCGACAAAGCATGTTTTTGGATTCCGCAATAAATATTTGGCAATCCCCTCCCTTGAATCATCTGTTGTATTCAATCCCATACCTTCCGTATGTATCCACAAATCATATACCTTTTCAAAATCTTCTATATCCATTGTCCTAATTGTTATGATAACCGTTCCTCCTCGTACCTTTTCTATGCTTCCGCATTTTGTACGCCCTTTTGCGTTCCGCAGGTTATTCAAAAAATGCAAAACCTTAAGACTCTTTTACATTGACTTCTCTAAAACTTCCGATAATCCAATTGAAAATTTCTTCTATGTTCCTATAACTCCAACGCTGCTAAAAGCGCCAGCTCCATTGCAATGCCAAAATGGCTGTTTCCCCAGTTCCTGCAGTCATGCTTTTCCACATTTGCAAGGGAATCTGCCGTGAACAAAAGCTGACCGAACAGAACCTCCCTCATCTTCGCACAGGCAGCCATTGAAGCACATTCCATTTCTACCACGGAATAGCCCTCACTTTTACGATACAGCACCATTTCCTTTGTCTCCCTGTAAAAGCCGTCGGTTGTCCATGTCTTACACTTGCGGTAAGGAAGCTTTTGCCTTATCAGCACCCTCTCTATGGCATCAACCGCCTCCCTGCTTAATTCCACCTCCCGGGACGGCGGTAAATAATGGTAAGAGGTTCCTTCCTGCCGCAGAGCCGCCACAGGTAGAAAGAAATCTCCCTCGGTTCCCTCCTCCAAAGCGCCGCAGCACCCGGCAGCAATCAGCTTCCTTGCGCCCCCTGCAATCATCTGCTCCATAATCTGTACCGCCCCGGCGCCGCCGAGCGGAACCTGCACGAAACAAATCCTCTGGTTCTCTAGTTCCGTTTCATACACAAAAAACTTCTTTGTAACGCATTCAAAGCTGCCTACTACCTCACAGCCATGTGCCGCGACATACTCGTCGATTTCCGGCTCCATAAACAACAGAACCGCCTTCTCTGCAAAATGATAATCCCAAGAGTGTCCCGGCATCAGAATTGCTTTCTTTTCCGTGTCATATTCCATAATCGGTATTTCATTTTTTATCAGTGGCATTATGTCATCCTTTCCCTGCTTCGCAGAATTTTTACAAAAAAATAAAAATCGGTTTTCCCACTTAAAATTCCTTACAGGTTCTCAGAAAATATTCCGTCATCCTGCTCTTTTCTTCGTCTGACAGTATCTCTGCTTTTTCAAGGAACTGCCGAAGCTCCTCCCTTTTTTCCAGAAGACAAAGCACAGCCGCAATGCAGCACGCACGTCCCTCGCCCGGCTTTTTACCGGAATGGGAAACATGGAAATCGCATTTGTTCCCCTTTAATTCTTCGGAAAAGCAATTTCTAAGCTTTTCTAATGTATCGTATTTCTCATAAAACGGAAGGGCAAAAGAACGGAAATCCTCCGCCACCATCTCCGCAAACCGGCTGAGCGGCTCATCGGAGCAATAGGTGTATTTCAATAAGGGTTCACCCGGAACAACCGTATAAAATGGCTTGAGCCCGTCAAAAGCCCGCCGGGCATCTTCCCTTTTCTCGCCTGAAAATTCACAGGTAAGCCGGTTTACTTCCGGAAAGGAAAAGGCAAGGGTGGCGGTCAAAGCATACAAATTACCGGGCAGTCCACGCCGTCTCGTAAAATAAAGTAAAAAAAACTGCTCACATTCTGCTGCTTTCCGCTCCAACCTACCAATCCGTTTTTTTGAAAAACCTGTATCTGCCAGACAATCATTTAATAAAATTGTCAGCGATTTATTTAATTCCGCAGGTGTTACTGCTGCCATACCGGTTCACCTCACTCATCGAAATACAAATCAGCAATGCAATATCAACCATCGGGATACTATCTGCGGAACCTTCCCGTTTCCCAGATAGACCTGTAGAACTCCTGAAGCACATAAAATGCCATTTTCCGCTTCCCCTCTGCGGAGACAAGCCCCTTTGTATTGTAATATTTCTGTGTGACGGCAGTTCTTCTCGGACAGCGGAAGTCCCGTAAAATCCAAGGCGTCATCCCCTTGATATAGCTGATGTTACGGATGGTTTCTATCTGCTTTTCATACACAAACGCCTGACAGTCCTCGGTGCCCTTGTCGGTAATCGTTCCCCGGTTCCCCGCGTAGGCGTCCGCGCCGAACTCGGTAATAATCACAGGCTTCTTTGGATTACTGTTTTCAAAAAGGGCAGGCAGCGTCTGAAAATCCGCCACATACCAGCCGCAGTATTCATTCAGCCCGATAATATCCAGATACTGCTCCAGTCTGTCCTCAATGGCATTCTTTGCAAAATTTACAAGACACGCTGCCGAAACCGCCCTTGTAGGGTCATATTTGTGCGCGAACTCCGCGAGCCTTCCCATAAACCTCAGCCTGTCGTCGGTATCCTGATTCTCATTTCCTACCGACCAGATGATCACACTTGCGCGGTTAAAATCCCGCGTAATAAGCTCACAAAGCTGATTTTCCGCATCATTATAGGTGTCCTCCGAGTCAAAATGAACGCCCCAGTACACCGGAATCTCCTCCCAGAGTAACAGCCCTATTTCATCGGCAAGCTCTGCGAGCCTTTCACTGTGCGGATAATGCGCCGCCCGCATAAAATTGCAGCCAAGCTCCTTCGCCGTCCGCAGCGCCTCCCTGCGCTCCTCCTCGGATAACGCCTTCCCGCTCAGGACGCTGTCCTCGTGAAAGCTGATTCCCCGGAGAAAGACTGCGGTCCCGTTCAGAAGAATCTCCATGCCCTCGACGCGGATTTCACGGAAGCCGACCCTGTCGCTTACACCGTCCTCCCCGCAGGTCAGCCTTACCTCGTAGAGCTTCGGGTTTTCCGGCGACCAAAGCTCCGGGTCCGCTTCCAAAAGAAGCTCTCCCTTTCCGTCCCTTACTTCGATTTCACGGCGTATCCCAAGCTCCTCAATCGTCAGAACCGCAGTAGAATTTATCCCGGCAGAAAGCCTGACCTCCGCATGTATTTTTTTAAAATCGCTCCCCGGCTCTAATGCAATCCGGAAGTCCTTGATATGCACCTTCGGCACACGGATGATTTCGATATCGCGGTAAATCCCGCCGTAATTAAACCAATCCGTCACCGCAGGCGGAACCTGTCCGTCCCGTCTTGTGCTGTCCGCCTGAATTAAAATGCGGTTACTATGCCCTAAAAAGCCGGTAATGTCAAAATAGAACGGGGTCGAGCCGCCCTGGTGCATCCCGACATACTTTTTGTTGAGATAAACACGGCAGAGATAATTTACCGCGCCGATTTTCAAAAACACGCGCTCGTCCTCGCTTTGCTTTTCAAAAAAGAACCTGCGTGTAAAAATCATACTGCCCTCGTAAAGCAGATACGCCCTGTCAACGGTATTCCAGCAGCAGGGCAGCTTCATCGTGTCCCACTCGTCGAAGGAATAATCGACCGGCAGAAGATTTCCGCCCTCGTCGTAATACTTTTCCTCATACCATTTCTGGTAAAAGCAGGTATCGTACTGGTCAACTGCATAATGCCATTCTCCGTTTAAGGACTCCTTTTTCCGGAACCTGTCATACAGCATCGTTGCGGCAGAGGCAATTTCCTGCCCGGACTTACTTTCATACACTTCCATTTGAATCGCTCCTTTACCGTTTTATCAAAATCCCTGCCCTCTTACATCGCGATTCTGCGCCAGCGCTTCAAACACACCGGCTTCCGCTTTTCTTTCCATTTTATCGTTCCTTTCCTTTTACCCGGAATACCAATACAGCAGTCTCTAAGCTTATGGTAGTATACTTTTGCTTCTCTGTCAATCAGGGAAACGCTGATTCAAGCGTTTCCCGCACTTCAAAGTTTACAGCAGGCAACTGCAACGGACTTCCGTTTTCTGTTCCGGGTGTTATAATAATTTGAAAGGAGGGTATGCCAATGGGCCTTTGCAAAAAAATTCTTTCTATTTCGTTAAAGGAAAAATCGATATTTCGTTTTGACTATATTACAGGTGTCCTGTTCGCCTTTTTTTACATTGTCCTGAAGGTGTATCTTTGGAAAGGGATTTATGGCTCAGGCGGAGAGGCCGTAAACGGAATTGTATTAAATGATATGATTGTTTACAGCATTCTGGCGAGTCTTACGGGCGGTGTTACAAAGACTTCCGTTATGAACGATTTAAACGACAGCGTACTAAGCGGTTCCATCGCATCCGACCTGCTGCTGCCGATAGGGCTGAAAAAGTATCTGTTTATTCGTTCTGTAACAAAAAATATTTTGGGGACAATTTATACAACTGCTCCCTCAGTACTGGCTGCCATACTTTTTTTCGGCTTTCATACGGAAATCAGTTTTTTCCGGGTTATCCTGTACCTGTGTTCCGTTACTATGGGAATTGTGATAAATTTTTACTATAATTTTTTATTTGGTTTAAGCGTTATCTGGTTCCGCAATTCCTTTTTCCTTAATAATATCAACAGCGTTCTTTCCAATCTTTTTTCCGGAGCGCTGGTTCCCCTTTGGTTTTTCCCGGAAGGACTGGGGATGCTGTCTGAATTTCTTCCTTTCCGCTATATTGTTTTTGAGCCGGTTTCCATTTTTTTAAATAAAAGGGGGCCGGAAGAAATCACATTTGTCCTCGGTATGCAGCTGCTCTGGATTTCTATTTTATATTTTGCAGTCACCTTAGTCTGGAACAGAGGAAGACATAAAATAATGATACAAGGAGGTTGACACATTGAAAACGGTATGGCGGTATCTGAAACTGAGCTTCCTTTTTATGAAAAAAACAATAAAAGGGATGCTGGTTTATCGTTGGTCCTTTCTGATTAACTGCATTTCCCAGGCATTGGATTATTCCGTGACATTTCTTCTGATGTGGATTATGATATCTGCTTTTGAACATATGAATGGCTGGAATGCCTATGAAGTCATGCTGCTGTATTCCTTCAGCCTGTTTTCCTATGGAATTGCAGGTACCTTTTTCTTTCAGATTATGAACCTGCTGCCTTCGCAGATACGGCAGGGTTCCTTTGATGAATTACTGTTGCGGGCGTCTGCCCCTATTTAAAAAGAGAACTAAATGCACATAATATCGGCGTTGTTTTCGGACAAAGGTCGCGGCTGAACTGGGATCTTCCTATGGCAGACAGTTTTGAGCTAAATAGGGAAATTTACCAGATTGATTCCGGGGTGTTCCGGAAAAATGTCGCTATGTTTGTGGAACTGCTACAGATGCAGGACTTCTATCATACGCCGGTGAGGCAGCTTAGTCTGGGACAACGGATGAAGGCGGAGGTCGCCCTGTCGTTATTGCACGAGCCGCCGATTCTGTATCTGGATGAACCGACCATCGGTCTGGACGTCATGGCAAAGCAGCAAATCCGGAACTTCATTAAGGAACGGAACCAGCGGGAGGGTACTACAACCATTCTGACATCCCATGATATGAAGGATTTGGAAAGTGTGTGCAAAAGAATTATTATTCTGGAAAAAGGCAGCATTCTGTTTGATGATTCCCTGGAACGCTTCCGCCAGGAGTATGCCAAAGAGGCAGTTGCCGAATTTATCTATACCGACAAAAAGCCAGGTGGGGATATTTTACCGGAAAACATCCGGATTATGGAAGATAACGGGCATCATCTGGTAGTACGCTATCTTTTATCAGAGCTGACGACCGCACAGTTGGTTGGAATCATTGGAAATTATTATGAAATTAATGACTTTACGATTAAGCCGCCTGATATCGAGGATATGGTAAGGGCTATTTATGCAAAAGAGGAATGCGTATCATCTACCGGAGCAAGCCCTTTTTGCGCACCCTGAACTTTACATAGGGCAACAGAAAGGGACTTCCCATTTTCTGCGGACGGCATTATAATGATAGCGGAGGTGATACTGTGACAACCGGAGAAAAACTAGCAAGCCTGCGAAAGAATAAGGGCATTACCCAGGAACAGTTATCCGAGCTTCTGAAGGTTTCCCGTCAGTCTGTTTCCCGATGGGAAATGGACGCCGCGTTCCCTGAAACGGAAAAGCTGATTAAATTAAGCAAAATTTTGGATTGCAGCATTGACTTTCTGTTAAATGACAACAGACAGGAGCCCTGGAGTATTTCCGCAAAAATAACCGCAAGCGACTGCTTCCAGTTTATCCGTGAATGCGGATACTTTTTCCTTGCAACCTCGGTTGACGGCAAACCAAAGCTCAGACCGATGGGGATGCTTTTCTCAGATGATAACACGCTGTTCTTTGCTACCGATAAACGGAAAAACGTTTATTCAGAGCTGACCAGAAATCCTTCTGTTGAACTGGCAAGCTACAACCTGAACACAAGGAAATGGATTCGCATTACCGGCAGTGCAGAAACGGAGAGCTCCGGTAAAATCCGGGAGGAAATGACAGCGCTCTATCCAATGATAAAGCAGGAGTACATCGGACCGGAGGAAATCTTTTTTGTTATTTTCAAACTGTTGATAGAGGATATCCGCATAGACTGACGACTGGAAGAAAACAACAAAGAAAGGAAGAACAACGATGAAACGAAAATCCATTGGCGCAAAACATGAAATGATTGTACAGCCTGCTTTTATTATCGGCACCTATAACGAAGACGGCTCGCCCGATTTTGCACCAATTACCTGGGTAAGCAAGACCTGTGAGAAAGATTCTGATTATCTGATTGTCATCAGTATGTTCGGTACGAAAAAAACGAAACAGAATGTCCACAGGGAAAAGCAATTCAGCATCAATCTGGTCAGTACCGATATGCTGACACTGATGGACTATTTCGGCCAGACCTCCGGCGTGGACGGCGTTAAAAACGCCCTCCCTTACTCCTATGACAAGGCAGCCTGTGTCTATGCCCCTACCCTTGATGCAAGCCACTGGGTCTGTGAATGCGAAGTAGTCCGGACGGTTACCACCGGTCAATCGGACACCTTTTTCTGCCGGGTGCATAATGTCCAGGTTGACGAGCAGATAGATACCGAGGAGAAGGGGATTGATTTAACCCTGTTTGACCCGGTAATCTATTCGGGAAACTATCACTCCATCGGAAGCTTCCTTGGCGCAATCGGAGACTTCTACCGCAAATCCTTATAACATGATACCAGGGTCAAAAGGTAAATCATCCGATGCAAGCTCGCTTGCAAGAGGATCATTTACCTTTCGACCCGCCCAAAACACCGAAAAGCAGCCATTTTTCGAAGAAAAATGAGCGGATTTGAGGTGTTTTGAGGATTGCGGGAGTGCGAAGCACGGAGCAATCCGTATCACAAGTTGGGGGCAAATACTTTTGACCCCAACATCATAACATAGCTTGACACTTCGGCAAAATGCTGTTACAATATCGATGAACAAATATTCATTCATAGTCTTGGGAAAGGGGAGAGCATATGCCAAAATCACAGGAACGGTGTCAGGAAATCCGCGAGGAAACCCGGTCTAAGATATTGCACAATTCCATGCTCTATTTTGCGAAAAACGGCTTTGCAGGAACAAAGATAAGCGACTTGGCAAAGCATATCGGAATCGGGCAAGGCACCCTTTATATTTATTTCAAATCAAAGGAGGAGCTGTTCCATGAAATCTTTGCTTTGGCAAATACCAGAAAAGAGATTGAATCCTTAAAACTGCTCCTGCGGCTCCCTCTGTCCGCCAAAAAGAAAATACGGAAGCTCTCAGGGCGTATTATGACAAGGTTTACCGAAGAGGACAGTTTTGCCGCAAAGGTTGCGCTCAATGTGCAGATGATGCTGGAACAAAAGGACTTTGCTTCTGCGGAAACTACCTATCAGTCAGAATTATATCAGCTGACCAAACGGCTGATTCAGCAAGGACAGAAAGAAGGAAGCGTTGTAGACGGACTGCCCATGAAGTTAGCCGATTACTATTGGGGAGTCGTTTACCTCTATGCCCTCAAGAAGCTGTTTACAACAACGTACGAAATGATCTCGGAAGAAGACTTGTCAAGGGTTTTGCTGAAAGATGAATAGAAAAGGGGGCAAGCTTATATGAAAAGGATTGCGATTGTAACAGGCGCTTCAGGCGGTATCGGACAGGAATTTGTACGGGAACTGGCGAAGGAAGCCCTCGATGAACTATGGGTCGTCGGCAGAAATGAAAAACGGCTGCTTGCATTGAAGGAGGAATACGGGGAGGTTGTTACCCTTGTCTGCAGGGACTTAACCCGGAGTGCGGATTTGTTATCCTTTGCAGACCTTTTGGAAGAGCAGAAGCCGTCTGTCCTGTGGCTGGTAAATAATGCGGGAATGGCAAGAATGGCGCCTTCCACGGAGTTTTCATTTTCAGAGTTGGAACAGACCATCGACTTAAATTGTAAAGCGCCGTCTGCCCTTATAAACCTTTGTATCCCGTTTATGGAAAAGGGGGCAAAAATACTGAATATTTCCTCTGCTTCCGCGTTCCAGCCTGTGCCGTATCTCAATTTATACGCCGCTACAAAAGCCTTTGAGCGCAGCTATTCGCGCGCGCTCCATGCGGAACTGAAGCCCTGCGGGATTACAGTAACCGCCGTTTGTCCGGGCTGGGTAGATACCGGTATGCTGTCAAAAGAAATCAATGGGAAAAAGGTACGTTTTCCGGGAATTACTACGCCGGAAAGGGTGGTTAAAAAAGCGTTAAAGGACGCAAAAAGGGGAAGGGATATGTCCATCTGCTCCCTTTATGTGAAGTGCCAGCATCTGAATGTAAAACTGCTGCCGCAAAAGCTGACCATGAAAATCTGGCTGCATGGCATCAAAAATTATTAATTATTTGTGAGGGGAACATGAACGAAATTATAACAGAACGCCCAAATCTATTTGAACCGAACGTATCCATTACAATGTGCGTTGAAGTAACAGGAAGCCCATGTCCGCACAAGCTGGCTGCCGCTGTATCGAAAGCATACAAGGCAAACGAAGCGACTATGTCAAGGATTGTTTTGGAACAGGGGGTTGCTTTTTATGAGAAGCTTGCCGTTTCCGGCTGTAAGGTAGAAATTACGGATAAAAGCTGGCTGGAGCTTGTCAGGGAAAATGAAAAGCTTCCGTTTGCCATTGAGAAAGGTGAGCTTATCAGAACCTTTATTATTCCTTCCGAAGCCGATACCCGGATTCTGATTATGGCACACCATTTAGCAGGTGACGGCAAATCGATTCTGTACTTTATCAAGGATATTATGAACGCTTTCGAGCAGATGCCGCTTACCTATAAGCCTTTATCCCTGCTTCAAAGAAACTCCTTCCCGGAAACATGCTTGTCTGTCCCTGCAAAGCTCTATGCCCGCTACTGTAACCGCAAATGGAAACCCCATTTTTTTACCTGGCAGGACTATTATAACCTGCATAATAAATATTGGGAAAGCTTTTCCTCTGACATAGAATACAAAACCCTGTCCATCGCCGAAACCGCGCAGATAATAGAAGAGGCAAAGCAAATCGGATGCTCTGTCAACAGTTATCTTGTCACTATGCTTTTACAGAAGTATCAGAAGAAATGCGAGGTCGGAATACCAGTCAGTATACGGGAAGACAAAAACGAGGCTATGTCAAACCTCGTCTCCGGCATCCGCATCCGCTATCAGTTTGACACGCAAAAGAGCTTTGCAGAAAATGCAAGGCAGGTTCATAAACGCATTAAAAAAGCACTACAGCAAAAAAGATGGTTTGTATTACAGTTTCTTGCCAGCCTTCCGGCAACCCTGCTGGACGCTGTTTTACTAACGACCTACGGCTGCTATTCTGACCGGTTAGCAGAACGAACCGCAAAAGTAATGAGCTATACCGGAACAAAAAAAAGGGATTTAGGCGTTACCAATCTGGCAGTACCTGATATCCCTGTCCTTTATGGGAAGCACCAGATTAAAAACATAATTTTTGTTCCCCCTGCAGTTTCCTATGCCCATAATATAATCGGCATTATAACCGTTCAGGGGCAAATGACAATCTCGTTTCACAAGATGCGGCAACATGGCAGTATAAAATAGCCTTGCCAAATAGCATGGAGCCCTGTAAAATACTTTTGGCGCGGCAAAAACGCCCTATGGAAAAGACTTTTGATAGATACTCCTGCTTCCCTGATGATACAATGCACTCAGGTCAAGAGAAAACAGTCCGCAAAATGAAAAATGAAGGAGGTGAATCAGGTGGAGATTGGCACACAAATTAAAAAATACCGAAATGCATTGGAGCTGTCGCAGGAGGAGCTGGCGGACAAAATCTATGTGACCCGGCAAACGATTTCCAACTGGGAAAATCAAAGAAGTTATCCGGATATTCATAGCCTGCTGCTTCTCAGTTCCTTGTTCAACATATCTCTTGACCAACTTATCAAAGGAGATATTGAAATGATGAAGCAGGAAATCGACAAAGATGAAGTCGAAAAATTTAATCATCTCAGCATGATATTTGCTATATTATTTATCGCAAGTATCGTTATGTTTGTTCCCCTTGTGGTATTCTTGAAAATCTATGGAATCATCATTTGGGCAATTCTATTTCTGATAACGCTCGGATTTGGCATTAAGGTTGAGAGGTCAAAGAAAGAAAACGACATCCACACCTATAAAGAGATTGTTGCCTTTAGCGAGGGAAAACTCCTGGACGAAATTCAAAGGCAGAGGGAAGTCGGGAAAAGACCATATCAATTTGTCCTGAAATTGATATCAGGCGCTTGTATTGGTACAATCATTGCAGGCATTGCAGCATTGCTGGTAAAATATGGAGTATGAGTATAGGGAAGCCGGGGCTGCGCTTCATGCGACAGCCCCGGCTTATTGCGTATTTTCCTGTCTAACAAAAAAACCTTGTAAGCAGCTGCTCCAGATATCCGGCATCGTTCCTGCCCGCAAGCTCCCTTACGGAGTGCATTGCAAGCAGCGGCACGCCGATATCGATTGCGCGCATCGGAAGCCACGAGGAAATAATCGGTCCCAATGTCCTGCCTCCTAAGACATCGCCGTGATTTGCAAACTTCTGGTACGGGACACCTGCCTCCTCGCAAAGCAGCTGCACGATTGCCGCCGTTTCGGTATCAAAGGCATACCGCTGGCTGGTGTTTATTTTCAGCACGACGCCCTTATTCAGTACGGCACGGTTGACCGGGTCATAGTTTTCCTGGCGGCTCGGATGCAGCGCATGCGCCGCGTCCACCGACAGAAGAATCCCCTTTGCCATCGCCTGCTGCAGCTCCTGTCTCTTTGCCCCCAGTCCTTCGTAAATCCGCTCCAGAATCCCCGCGGTCAGCGCACTGTCCGCTCCCTGCTTGGAACGGCTGCCGATTTCCTCATGATCGTAAAGCACTACCACGGAAAGCCCTCTCTGGTGCCTTGCCCTGCAAATCGCCTTTAACAGCGCATAGCAGGAAAGCTGGTTATCCAGACGCGGCGCGGAAATGAACTCCTCCTGCTCCCCGATCAGACAGGCAGGCTCCGCACAGTACACGGAAAGGTCATAGTCCAAAATATCCTTCTCCTGTACCTGAAGCTCCCTTGCTAACAGCCCGGTAAAGTAGGAGTCCTTCGCCTCCTCTCCTGCCATCCCGAGCAGAGGCAGCAAATCCCGCTGCGGCTTATATTCAACGCCCTTATTCACCTCACGGTTCATATGAATCGCCAGATTCGGCACAATCAGGAGCGGGCGCCTAAAATCCACGGTCCGCAGACGGGGCGTATAGGCCGACTCCCCGCGCAGGACGACCCTGCCCGCAAGGGAAAGCGGACGGTCAAACCATGTGTTTAAAATCGCACCGCCGTAAACCTCCACATTCAGCCGCCTGTACTCCCCGGCGGCAAGCTCTGCCTTCGGCTTTACCCGCAGACATGGATAATCAGTATGCGCCGCTGCGATATGCAGCGTGTCTCCCGGCGTAAACTCCGCGCCGACCGTATAGGCTGCAAGCCCGGTTCCGTAAATCCGGACAAAATAAGCCCCTCCGCGCTCCGGCAGAAACGGCTCCTCTAATTTCTGTTCCACAAAGCCCGCCTTTTGCAAAAAGGCGGCAGCAAGTTCCACCGAATGGTACGGCGTAACTGCCTCATTCAAATACTGAAAAAGCTCCATACGATTCTCCTGTTTTCTGTATCCTGTGATAATCTCCGGGGCAGGCTGCCCGGAAGACCATAACTTCCTTTCCCCGGCGTGTGTATAATCGAGTAGGGAAGAGCCATCTTCCCCTACTCGCCGCGCCGCCGCGGATGCCCATAAGGGCATAACTTCCTTTCCGCGGCGTGTGCACTAAAACGGGGCTGCGCCTGTGCGACAGCCCCTGACAGTTTCTTGTCTCTTTAATCCTCTACTGAAAATATGGAAATATTGCTTGTCAGCTTCTCCTTCAGATGCACAAGCTCCTCGGTCTGCTTTCTGCACTCCTCTAACACGGTACTTACCTCGTACATCGAAGCGGAGGTCTCCTGTGCACTTGCGGCATTCTCCTCTGCAATTGCTGCCAGACCCTCTACGATATTTACAACACCTTCGCGTAAGTCTGCCAGCGCCTTTGTCTGCTTGAAGATTTCCTTGATTGCCTTCATTACCGCAGAAACCTCAGAGCTTAACGCCGAGAATACCTTTAATGTCTCATCTAACTTGTCATTCTGCACATTGATGCTCGCCGATACGCCGTTCATTGTCTTTACGCTCGCATTGGAGTTCATAATCAGCATCTCGACAATCTCACGAATCTCCTCTGCCGAAGCACGGGACTGCTCTGCCAGCTGCCTGATTTCATCTGCAACGACCGCGAAGCCCATCCCGGCCTCTCCTGCCCTTGCCGCCTCGATGGAGGCGTTCAGGGAAAGAAGATTCGTCTGGCTTGCAATGCTGGCAATCATATCGGTTGCCTTCTGGATATTCTGTGCAGATTCGTTCGTTTCATTCGTCTGCTTCCTGATTTCATTGATGGCATCGTCTGCTTCCTTACTGATAATCAGCAGCTCCTGCAGCGTCTTATCCGCATCAATACTGTACTCATCCATCTTCTTCGCACTGGTGCTGAGATGGTCGACCTCGGAAACCGCTACCTCGATTGCCTCACCAATCTGGGCAACCTGATTGTTCGCCTGCATCGTCTCCGTCGCCTGCGCGGTAGCACCCTTTGCAATCTCCTCAACAGCAATATTGACATTGTCCACAGTATCGCCAATCTTATTCATCGACTCGTTAATCAAATCAGAGAAATCGGAAACCTCCTTCGCGGAGCTGTGGATGCTGCGGACAATCCCTTTCAAATCCTCTACCAGCTTCTTCACCGACCTTGCAATATCCCCGATTTCATCCTTCCGCTTTATCGCACTGTCCGGGATATCGACTGCAAGCCTGCCCTCTGCCAGCCCCTTCAAGTTCTCAATGTTCGGTCCGATTACCCTTGCAATCCGCCATACCATATATAAAGCGACTGCCGCAATCAGGAGCGCAATCAGAATACCTCCCACAAGCAGTCCGGTAAAAGCGCCGCTCCTCTGCCCGTCAATTTCCGCACGGTTCACCCCGCACAAAACCACGCCGACTACCTCGCCTGTGCTTTCCTGCATCAGCGGGTAATAGCATACCGCATAGGAAGCTCCTCCGAAGGATGCCTTGGAATCGTAATAATAATTCCCATCAGCTACCTTTTGATAAACCTCTGCATCTATCTTGCCGAGAGACAGCTTTGTCCCGTCCTCCCTTTGCGTCGTCATCACGCAGGTATCCCCGAAGAACACTAAGATGTCCACGTCTGCCTTCTCCCCCATATCGTCCAGATACTCAGACAACGCGGAAAGCTCCGTGGTCCCCTTGTAAAAAACACCGTCCGTATAAGAGTAATCACCGCGCGCATGGACAGCAAACGTCTCCGCGGCGGAAACCGCCAGATTCTTCATCTCGCTGTGCATCAGCTTATGTACCAGCTTCTTTGTACTTACTGACGAAGCAATAAGATAAAACAGGCTGAGGATTACAATCGGCAGCGCCGCAATGCCAAGAATCCGCACAACCAGCGTATACCAGCTCTTGTTCGCATTTGCAGCCTTCTTCTCTGCCTTCCTTGCCTCTCTCTCTTCTTCTGCCTCGACATCGCTGAAGTCCATATCGAACATGGCAAACTCACCCTCGTCCTCCAAGACCTCCTCTGCGGCCGCCATCTCCTCCAGATATTCTGCAGACAGCTCTGCCCCCTGCTCTGCATCCGGCTTTATCGCTGTACCGGTTCCATGTTCCGGCTCATTTTCTAAAAGCTCTTCTGTCGTATTCATTCCGCTCTCCTTTCCGAAAACACATCCCCCATAACCAGCTCCGGCCCCGCCGGAAGGCTTTCTCCCAGTATAACATATTTTAACAAAAAAGTCCAGTTACTTTGCGGCTTTCGCCAAATGTTTCCACGAAATAAGACATTGTTCGATGAAATTATCGCTACAACTCTTTTCTTTCTTGTCCACAAAAAAAGTTTTTTGAAAAATTTCCCTTTTCAACCGAATTATTCTATGTTATACTATACTTAACAAATTATGTTATTCCAAAGGATTTCCGGTGTACCGTAGCTTTCTCCCGGCAAAATGGCAGAAAGGAATGGGGTGGAACGGGAGCGGT
Source organism: uncultured Lachnospiraceae bacterium (assembly GCA_910579465.1). GTDB lineage: Bacteria > Bacillota > Clostridia > Lachnospirales > Lachnospiraceae > SIG307. The sequence goes on from CAJTUB010000005.1 coordinate 226,493, forward strand.
ACCGTATACCGGCATTCAGACTCAGCACAGGAGGTTTTTATGAAGCATCTGAAATACCGCATCATTTCTGCCGTCTCCGGCAGTGTCTGCTTCTTTTTGGCAGCGCTTTCCGGCAGCTTTCTGGCAAGTGCGGATACACAGACGGATAATCCCCTTTCTCCGGGCGTACCTACTATGGAACCCTCGTCGGAAAACGATATTGCTTCCACCGCGCCGACTACCCTGCCAGACGATACTTCTTCCAAATACACTCTCGCGGAGGCAATCCTGAACGCCACCCAGCCGTCACCGGAGCTGACTAAGGCCCCGGATATCTGGTCGCCTACACCGGGTCTGACCGTAACTCCGGACCCGTCTTTAACACTGGTTCTGGGGCTGACACCGACACCAGAGCCAACACCGGGTCTGACACCGACCGCTGCTCCGACCCTGACGCCAACGCCGACCCTGGCTCCGTCCCCGACGCCGAGCCCGACACCGGAGCCGTTTGTTTTCACAAAAGCAATTGCAAATGTAACTGATTATGTCAACATCCGGGAGGGTGCTTCCACGAATACACCGGTTCTCGGACGGCTCTTTAAGGACGGCATTGTAGAGGTGCTCGGTATTGAAGGCGAATGGGCCTATATTTCCTCCGGAAATGTGACCGGCTATATTTTCACTGAGTATCTCCACCTCGGCGAGCAGGCGCTGGCATATGCAGACCAGATTACCGCCTATAATGTAAAGGTCACCGCCAATTCACTCAATATCCGCTCCGGTCCGGGTACGGATTATGAGAAGCTCGGCTCCACTACCTACGGAGCGACCTTCCCTGCCCTGCTTTCCCTCTCCAATAAGGAGTGGATTGCAATACAGTACACGGCGGATACGGTTGCTTATGTGTACGCAGATTATGTCGCCCTTGTCTGCAACCAGAGGGTGGCAATGACACTTGCGGAGATTGCCACGGCGGAACGTACTGCAAAGATTGAAAAGACCCATGTCAAGAGCATTCCGGTTACCTACCGTGACCCGATTTCCATTACGGACGACGACTTACGCGTATTTGCCCTTGTCGTTGCCGCAGAGGCCTACTGGGAGCCATACGAAGGTAAGCTCGCCGTTGCGAATGTCATTCTGAACCGCCTTATCGGCGGCAAATACGGCGACACGGTATATGATGTTGTGACTGCACCCGGACAGTTTTCCGGCTACAACCACATTGACAAGTTCACGAGCTATGACCTGAGCGATTGCTATGCTGCCTGCAGGGAAGCCCTTTCCGGCAAGAATAATATCGGTGACTTTGTATTTTTCCATGCAGATTACTATGTAAATTCCCATGACGAATGGCTGCTCTTTTCTTCCTGGCACCAGATTGAAGGCCATATCTTCTTTAAACGTACCTGGTAATTTTCACATCAGCCCTGCTAACAGGGTGCTTACCGCTACACCCGCTGCCGTTGCCACAAGCGCACCGGCAAGCGTGTAGCGGGTTTTTTTTACGCCCGCTGCCATAAAATAAACCGACATCGTATAGAAAACCGTTTCGGTGGAGGAACAAATCAGGGAGGTGACTGTCCCTAAGTAGGAATCCGGTCCGTACTCCTTAAAAATATCCAGCACCAGACCGGTTGCCGCGGAGGAGGAAAACAGCTTTATGATAACTAACGGAACCAGCTCCACCGGGAACAAAAGCACCTTTGCAACCGGCAGAAGGAGACGGGACAGCAAATCAAGAAAGCCCGACGCCCGCAGCATTCCTACCCCGGTCATCAGCCCGATTAAGGTCGGAAGAATCCCGAACGTCACACGGAAGCCGTCCTTTGCCCCTTCGACAAACTCCCCGTAAATGTCCGTCTTCGCAAGCAGTCCGTAGCTCACCATATAAAACAAAAGAAGAGGAATACAAAAATCTGAAAGATAAATAAGAAAATTCATAAAAAACGCCTGCCCGTAGGAGTTATTACACTTTATGCGCCTAACTCCTGCCGTATGCAGGCATACTTTTATCTCCCCTTTTTCCTGTCCGTAATCTTGATAAAGATAATTGCCGCCAATGTGCTGACAAGGGTCGCAAGTATCGCCGGTCCGACAATCTGCGCCGGATTGACCGAGCCGTACTGGCTCCGGTAGGCAATGATATTGACCGGTATCAGCTGGAGCGAGGAAATATTGATAATCAGAAACGTACACATCGCACGGGAGGCAACCTCCTTTTTCCCTCCCTGCTCTATATTCAGCTTCTGCAGCTCCTCCATCGCCTTTAAGCCGAACGGCGTTGCCGCCCAGCCAAGCCCGAGGATATTGGCAAGCATATTCGACGCGATATATTCATTCGCCTTTGAGTCCTCCGGCACCTCCGGAAACAAAAACCGCAGCACCGGGCGCGCCAGACGGATAAAACGCTTCGTAAGGCCGCTCGCCTGCGCAATCCGCATTACCCCTGTCCAAAGCGCCATGACGCCAAGCATCGTAATACACAGCTCCACCGCTTCCTTGGAGGAATCCAGCGCTGCGTTCCCTACTTCCTTTACGTTTCCGGTCACGGTTCCGTAAATGACGGCAATCAGAATCATTCCGCCCCATAAAAAGTTCAGCATAGCTGCTCCGAAATAAGGCTTTACCCTACCTTATGCGGAAAACCGGTGTCTTATGCCAGCTTCCCGCCCTTTGCGCCCTTTAAGGAGGCGCTGTCCAGAATATTCGTAGAGAACGTAAACACCAGGTTTTCCTCGTCGCGCTTACGCTTCAGGGCAAGCTTAATCAGACGGTCCAAAAGCTCCTTATAGCTGACGCCTAACGGCTCCCACAGATAGAATGCCAGTGAGCCCGGAATCGTATTGATTTCATTCAGATAAAGCTCCCCGTTTTCCTCGTCAATCATAAAGTCAATCCGCGAAACCCCGTTACAGCCGAGACACTGGAACGCCTTCACCGCAAGGGAACGCACACGCTCCCGCTGCTCATCGCTAAGCTCTGCCGGAATCTTCCGCTGCACGCTTGCCATCCCTTTCGAGCCCCCCTTGCCTCCGCTCAGATACTTATCCTCATAGCTTAAAATATCCTTCGTATGCAAAGGCTCCTCACACTCGGACGCCTCTGCCTCCATACTGTCCCCGACGACAGAGCAGTTAATTTCACGCAGCGCCAGAATCGCATGCTCTACAATGACCTGATTGGCATACTGGAATGCCGTATCAGCGGCAAGCAGCAGCTCCTCCTTATTTTTGGCAACGCTGATTCCGACACTGGAGCCTAGGTTTACCGGCTTGATAATCACCGGATAGCCCAGCTCCTCCTCAATTTTTGTAATCATCGCATCTCCCTGCCTGTAGTCCTTTACGGAAAAATACAGACAGTCAAGTACCGGAATCCCGTTATCCTTCAGAATCATCTTGGAAATATATTTGTCCATACCGACCGCAGACGCCGTCACATCACAGCCGACAAACGGAACGCCCATTGTCTTTAAATAGCCCTGCAGGGCGCCGTCCTCGACATTGGTGCCATGTACTACCGGGAATGCCACGTCGATTTCCTGCTTCTTCGGCTTTCCGAAACGCTTTGCCGGGTACTCCGTCAAAAAGCATCTGCCTCCCTCATTGACCAGAATTACGCGGGTGCTTTCCTTTATCAGCTGTCCCATCGCCTTATAGGCTTCTATGTTTCCTGTATTTTCCCCGATATACATCTCATTTTCCTTGGAAATATACACAGGGATAATTTCATACTTCTCCGTATCCATGTTGGCAATTGCCTGGATGCCCGAAATAACCGACACCTCATGCTCTACGCTTTTTCCGCCAAACATTACCGCAACTCTGATTTTCATAAACTGCACCTTCCTTTAATAATTATCCGGTAAATCATTTTCCAGCAAAATGAACTTATGCTTTTCCGTATTCAGCGCGTAGGCATAGCTTACCGCCTCCTCCAGCTTATCTGCCGCAAACAGCCGCTCTTCCGGAAATCCGGCGGCAATGGCTCCCTTTTTAATCGGCTCCGTCCGCCGCTTCCCGACAAGCAGAATGTAATCGCATGCAGCCGCGGCCGCACGTCCGAACTCATAATTGTACTCCTCTTCCTGTTCCCCCAGCTCCACCATCCCCGGCGTTATAAGAATCCGCAGCCCGTCAAACAGCGCCAGCGTGTCTACAGCCGCCTTAGAACCTGCCGGATTGGAATTGTATGCGTCGTCAATGATTGTCACGCTGCCACGCTCAATCAGCTGCAACCGGTGCTCCACAGGCTGTAAGCGGCGTACCGGAAGCTTCAGCTCCTCTAATGGTATCCCGAGCGTATGTGCCACCGCAATCGCTCCTGCAATATTTCCTACATTGTGCCTTCCGACCAGCTTTGTCTGGAACTCCGCCGATTCTCCGTCCGGCGTCGTCACCTTAAATGCAGTACCAAGCGCCGACACTTTAAGCTCCGAGGCACGGTAACCGCCGCCGCTTTCTCCTGTTTCATAAAAAATACTTGTCTGTGTTCTCTTTTCCTTTTCCTCCCGGATATACCCGTTATCCCCATTTAGAAACAGCAGTCCGTCGGCAGGCAGCGCATCTGCCAGCTCAAACTTGGTACGGATAATATTTTCAACCGAATGAAAGGACTCCAGATGCTGCGGTCCGATTGCCGTAATTACGCCGTGCTTCGGATGCACGATATCGCAAAGCTCCTTAATATCCCCGATATTCTTTGCACCCATTTCACAAATAAAGATTTCATGGGTCGGATTCAGGGAAGAACGTATTGTTTTTACGACTCCCATCGGCGTATTGTAGCTCTCCGGCGTCGCCAGCACCTGGAACCGGCTCTGTAACAGCGCATTCAGATAAAACTTTACGCTCGTTTTTCCGTAGCTTCCCGTTACGCCGATTACGGTCAGGTTCTTCTGCGCCGCCAGCATCCTTTTCGCATCACGGATATAGTGGTTTTTCACCGCCTTCTCTACCGGCGCATTGAAAATATTGGCAAGAACAACCAGGAACGGTTCGCCCAAAAGAAGGACTCCCGCGGTAAAGTACGCAAACATCCGGCTTTTGCTTATAGCACAAAGTGCCGAAAGCAGCAATGCCAGAAGCAGATTGGCGGCAAATAAACGCTTTACGCGGCTCGTGCAGACCAAACGCTTTTTTACCTTCTGCCCTGCCAGCAAAACATAATACCATAGGCTGAGCACCGCCCCCAGCACCGCTATCACCGCCGTTACTGCATGGAACAGCCCTCCCGCCAGAGCGGCGGCAAGAAACGACGGCAGAAGGACCCTCTGCCGTTCCTTATTCTGCATAAGCCAGGTAAGCTGCAGCTTGTTTTTATAGCCGTTCTGCTGGAACATATGCACATTATAGCGCATCACGAAAAGAAACGCCGCGGCATATAGGATAAGGCCGCAAATCATTATGATATTCTCTGCCATAAGGTTCCTCTATTCTATTCCATAAAATGATTTCATAACCCTTGCAAACACATACGGCTGCTCAAGAAAGGAAAAATGTCCTGCTCCCTGCAGTACCACAAGCCCTGCAGCCGGCATCAGCTGCTCCATCAGCTTTCCATCCGAAAGAGGTGTCGCCGTATCCTTCTCTCCCCAGATGAGCAGTGTCTCCTGCCGCACCTTCGGCAAAAGTAGTGTCAGGTCTTCATTGACCGCCTTTACAAGACACTCCCGCATCCGCGGCGTCGCCGCCCGGTAGTCCGCAGAACCCTGCCTGCTCTTCCATTCCTCGAGCATCGTTCCGAAAAGGAACTTCGAAAGCTTCCATTCGGCAGCCCTCTTCAGTCTTTTATAACGCCGTATCTTCCGCTTCTGTGCCGCGGTTTTTACCGGCAGGATACCGGCGCTGTCAATCAGCACCAGCTTTGTTATCGTAAAGGGCAGCGTCTCACGGGAAGCCAGACGTATGACCATTCTCCCGCCGTAAGAATGCCCGACAAAGGACACACGGGAAAGTCCGAAGGGCTCCAAAAAGTGCAGCAGGAACTCTACATAATCCTCCACCGCCCAGCCTTCCCCCGGCTCCTCGCTCCCGCCGAAGCCCGGCAGGTCAAGGCGTATCACCTGATAACGGGAGGAAAGGCAGTCCGCCACACACTGATATACCTCAAGCTTTGTCCCCCAGCCCTGCAGCACCACGACCGGCTCTCCCTGTCCTTCCACCTCATACTTTATATGCAATCCATCGACAATTGTTTCCATATTCCTTCCTTCCGATATCCGTTTCGTTCAGGCGTACCGCGCCCCTATCCATTTTACGCGATTCCTTTTTCATTTTAGCACAACGCTTTTTATTTGTCAGTAGCAAATTGAGCTGAGTTTCTCTATTTTTCAAATAGGAGCTGTTACAGAAAGTGCCACGGTACCCCATTTAAGACGAAAAAGTCCTCCGGAGCGAATAAAAGGATATTATATGACTGGCGCCGAATCATTAAAATTTGAACAAAATGAGACCTCGAAAATGTCGTTTGCCGTCGACCGCAAATTATTTTTTGTAAATATTGGGGAAAATGTCGTTTTTGCTTTGACATTTTTTGGAGCATATGGTAGAATGAACCCGTCAGAATATTAACATTGTCGTTTAACGTACTTCGGAGGTAGAATATGAAGAACATAGGAATCGTACGTAACTTAGATGAAGTCGGAAGAATTACTCTTCCTATCGAAATCCGCCGGTCTCTGGATTTGCACCAGGACGACCCGGTTGAGATTATGCGGGAAGGAAACCGAATCATCCTCACAAAGTATCAGCCATGTGACATCTTCAGTGGTGAAACGGAGGACCTGATTGAATATTGCGGGAAAAAAATCTCCAAAAAGAATATAAAGGCGCTGGCAAAATTAGCCGGTCTGATTAAGGACGAATAAGCCTTTTCAAAGGGGCTGCCGCACAAAGCGCAGCCCCTTTATTCCCTTTCTAACAGCATCGCATAGATTTCCCGTTTGGATACGCCCCTGTCAGCAGCTACTGCTTTCATGGCTTCCTTTTTGTCCATTCCCTGCGATAAATAGCGCTGCATATGCTCTTCTAAATCCATCTCTGCATAAGCTTCCTGCTCTGCATGCAGCAGTTCCTTTCTGTCAAGCCCCTCTACTATCAGGACGCACTCACCCTTTGCTTCATTTTCCAGATAATATGCAGCTGCCGCAGACAACGTTGTAAGAACCGCGCTTTCATGCTTTTTTGTCAGTTCCCTGCAGACGGTAAGCCTCCGCTCTCCAAGCGCCGCAAACAGCTCTGCAAGGGTTTTTGCAAGGCGGTGGGGCGCCTCATACAGCACAATGGTACGAGTCTCGGTTTTCAGCTCCTCCAAAACCTCCAGCCGTTCCTTTTTTACCGGCGGCAGAAACGCCTCAAAACAAAAGCGTCTTGTCGGAAGCCCCGACAGGGTCAGTGCGGTCACACAGGCACAGGCTCCCGGCAGTACCGTTACCGGCACCCCTGCCTCATGCGCCATCCTTACCAGCTCCTCTCCCGGGTCGGAAATCCCCGGCATACCTGCATCGGTAATTACCGCGATATTTTTTCCGGAAAGCAGCTGCTCTATCAGCTGCCGTCCCTTGTCATACTTATTATACTCATGGTAGCTTGTCATAGGGGTCTTAATCTCAAACCGGTTTAACAGCTTCCTGCTGTTGCGCGTATCCTCCGCCGCAATGATATCCACCTCCCGCAGCGTCTGCAGCACACGGAACGTAATATCCTCCAGATTCCCGATTGGCGTTGCGCACAAATATAAAGTTCCTGCCATTTTCCTTCTCCTTTGGCGTTTTAATAGCCATAGATGCCGGTAATGTCGTCATGGTAAACTCCCGGCTTCTGAAATACAATCAGCGGCGGTTCCACCGTCACCCGCGGTCTTCCGCCCTTACATGCCTCAAGCAGCACCATATTCGGCTCCTTATCCACATACGGGTACACGAGACGCATCCGCTTCAGTTCCAAGCCATGTACCGACAGGGTACGGATAATCTCCGCCAGCCGGAACGGACGGTGTACCATAAAAAAATTCCCCCGCGGCTTTAATACAAAGGCTGCCTCCCTTACCACATCCTCCAGAGTGCAAAGCACCTCATGGCGTGCGATTGCCTTTGGAAGCTCCGGATTTTTCAGACCGTGCTCTGCCGTCATATAAGGCGGATTGGATGTCACCACATCAAAAGAAGCCGCGCCAAACAGCCGCCCGGCTTCCTTAATATCCCCGACACAAATATCTATCTTTTCAGAAAGTCCGTTCACTGCTACGCTCCGCGCCGCCATATCGGCACTTTCCTCCTGTATCTCCAGCCCGGTAAGATGCCCTGCCTTTGTCTTTGCCTCTGTCAGAATCGGTAAAATGCCCGTGCCGGTGCCAAGGTCCAGCACCCTTGCCCCCGGCTTTACCGAAAGAAATCCGGACAAAAGCACCGCATCCATCCCAAAACAAAACCGTCCCGGATGCTGGAAAATCAAATACTCGTTCCGCTGCAGCTCATCAATCCGTTCTCCGTCCTTTTTCAGCTGCCCTGCAAGCAGATACCTTGCCCTCAGCTGTTCGGAGCGCTGCCCTTCCTCTGTCTGCGCCATAGCCTCTCCCTGCTCCCCTTACTTTCTCGCTTCTTTCCGCTCTAACTGCTCCAGCTCCCGCAGCTCTGCATCCATATGCACATAATCCGACTTCCTGCGCGGCCGGAACTTCAGCTCGGCAACCTTGTATTCCCGGATTTCCTTTTCATCGTTCTCCAGCGTGACAATCACCTTCACCAGCTGCTTTAACACACTGGTACTGTGTACCTCGCCTCTTAGCCCGTCCGGCGTCGTCACATGCTCCCCGATGGACGGAAGGTAGCTGTTCAGCTCTTCGTAAGCCTCCTCCTCGTTCTTTAAGCAGCACATCAGCCTGCCGCACACGCCGGAAATCTTCGTCGGATTCAGGGAAAGGTTCTGCTCCTTTGCCATTTTAATCGACACCGGAATAAACTCGGACAGATAGGTATGGCAGCAAAGCGCCCTGCCGCACACGCCGATACCGCCTAAAATCTTCGTTTCATCCCGCACGCCAATCTGGCGGAGTTCGATTCTCGTCTTAAATACTGCCGCCAGGTCCTTAACCAGCTCGCGGAAATCCACACGTCCGTCTGCAGTAAAATAAAACAGCAGCTTGTTATTGTCAAACGTATATTCCGAATCAATCAGCTTCATTTCCAGATTATGCTTCCGGATTTTTTCCAGACAGATTTTGAACGCCTCTTTTTCCTTCTCTGCATTGCTTTCCTGTATCCTGACGTCCTCTTCGGTTGCAAGACGAAACACCGGCTTTAACGGAAGCGTTATTTTCTCCTCCGGGATATCGCGTATTCCCATGACAACATACCCGAACTCTACACCGCGCGCCGTTTCCACAATTACATTAGAGCCCTGCTTTATGTCCAAAGAAAGCGGGTCAAAATAATACACCTTCCCTGCTTTCCGGAATCTTACACCAACTACCTTCATCGCGTTTTCCTATACCTCCTTCATATGCAGCAAAAGCAATTCCACTGCATTTTCAAAATTCACATTAGATTTTAACCGCTGCTTTGCCTGCCCGATTGCCTCTATCAGCCCCTGCAGATTTTCAAAGCTCCGTTTTGCAGCCTGCGCCGAAACCGCTCCTGCCTCGTCACGGAACAAAAGAGACGCGCTCTCTCCTGCCGCCTTATAGAAAAGCACATCCCTGTACCATAACAGCAGCAAATCCAGATACTCCTGCACCGACTCCTTGTGCGCCGAAACCGCCTTTACCGTCTCCATCATTTCCGCCATTGTCATTTCATCCACGCCTTTGGCAAGCTGAAGAACCTCCTGACGCTGCAGGAGGAACGTCTCCGACTCCGCATAACGCACGGCACGTCCCACAAGACCGCCCGAAAATGCCGCCGCGCTCTCCGCCAGATAGTCCGGCACTCCCCTCCGCTCCATCAGGAATCTTTTTATTTTCCCTGCTGCCACCGGATACAAGGGAAGAGAAATGCAACGGGACAATATCGTCGGCAGCAGCATTTCCTGCCTGTCCGCAAGAATCAGAAAAACCGCGTATGACCGCGGCTCCTCAATCGTCTTTAGCAGCGCATTCTGTGCCTCTTCCGTCATTTTCTCCGCTTCATCAATCAGATACACCTTATAGCTGCTGCAATACGGCTTTATCTGTGCATCCGATGTTACCTGCTCCCTGATTTCCTTTACGCCAAGACTTGCCTTTTCCCGCACTACGGTCTTAAAATCGGGATGATTGCCCGACTCTGCCTGCCTGCACGACTTACACTTCCCGCAGGCGGTAATCCCGCCCTCCTCACACAAAAGCGTTTTGGCAAATGCCTCTGCAATCAGGCGTTTTCCGCTCCCCGCTTCGCCGCACAAAAGATACGCATGGGAAACCTTCCTCTGACGAATCGCATTCTGCAGATGCAAAACCAGCGGTTCATGTCCGACCACATCCTCAAAAGCCGCCATAAAAGTCTCCTTTCCAAAGTTCCCCGCAGCCTCCCACAACCCTGTCAGGTAAATATGTCTAACAGCAGTCCTCTGATTTCATCGATTCTGCTCAATATCAGCAAATGGTCCTTCTCATCCTTAATCAGCTCCGCCGCAAGCTCATCCAACGTCTCATCCACAAGCCGTATCATCCCGTACACGCGGTGTCTGCCGCGCCGGTCAAGAAAATTCTCACGGGAAAACTTATGGGAACGGGAAACAATCTCATTCATAAACTCCTTAATCAGTTCCCGGTATTTCTTCATATCCCGCACGTCCATGTGCTTCGCAATCTTCTTTCCCTGCAGGGTAATATCGTCCATCAGCGTACTCAGCCGCTGCTGGAGCTCTGCTTCCTCTATCTTTCCGGCAAGCATAAACTTAAACGTGCCGTCCGCCTCCTGCACCGGCTTCGGCGCCTCAATCGGCTCTGCCTGTGAAATCTGATTTACTTTCAATTCCATTCCCGTTCACCTCCTCCGGACAGTTCCAGTATACCACGATTACAGCTTCTTCGCAAATGGTATTTACCTTGAGTTTTCGTATTTTTTAGCAACCCCGGAAAGTCCCGGAGAGCGCACAATATCCTGCGCAATCGCACCCACACACTCCTCCAGATCTATATTCTGGTAGCGCTTCTGAATCCCCGCAGCACTGATATTCTCCTCACTGAAATCCTGCTGGTCTGCAAGAAACCGCCTGCATACCTCTTCATAATTCGGCTTCACCTGCCGCCTTTCACGGGAAAGGGAACGCTGCAGCCGCTGAGCGTCCTCTACTTCAATATACACCGGGACAACCGACTCTTCCCCATAATGTTTTCTGAGCTGCAGATATCCGGAAAGCGTTGAAATAAACAGATAATCCTGTTTCTTTAAATCAATCTGTCCGTCCTCCACCGTAAAATAATGCCAGTCTCCCGCTATGGTATGATATGTTCTGGATTCTATTATTTTATTTTCCTGCCGCAGTCTCTGCCATTCGTCCGTCCCGACAAAGAAATACTCCCTGCCGTCCGTCTCCCCGCGGCGGATCGGGCGTGTCGTATACCCGACCACCGTATGCAGCAAAAGCTCTTTCATGCCAATCAGCCGCCTGAATATAGTATCCTTACCGGTTGCGCTCTTACCCATCAGCACATAAATTTTGCCCATAACAACCTCCAAGGTGTTTGTCTACCTCCATTTTTACACATTTCTCCGATTTTTGCAACCAAATCACACCGGAGTTTCCGCACTTTCCTTCCAGCACGGTCTCCCATATCAGAATCAGCCGCCGAAAATCCGCATAAAATAAGGCTTCTGGCAGATTTTAAAAATTTTTTTGAATTTTCTTAAAAAAAGTTCAAAAAAACACTTGCATTTTTTTTAAGAATAGTATATAATCGTTTTTGCGTTCAGAAATGAACAGAAACAAATAAGCGCGACTAGCTCAGTTGGTAGAGCACCTGACTCTTAATCAGGGTGTCCAGGGTTCGAACCCCTGGTCGCGCATCAGAAGTCTTAGAGGTTGCCACAGAGCAGGTTCTAGGGCTTTTATTTTTTAACGCGGTGTCGCGTTAATTTCTTACGGTTTGTTCTGAAAGGACCGTTTCAGAACAAAATGAAAATGCCATCAAAGGCTTGTATTCTCTGGATTTCCCTCGATTTTCCCTTGTATTTTCAGACCACGTATTACAAGGACGTGGTCACGCCGCCTCCTGCCACGCATTCCCCCTGCGGCGCCGCGGCGCACGCAGGGGGAACTGCTGTTTTTTTGCACCTTCTGCGCGCTTCCGCTTGCCGTTATTTTTAAGTGTGACGCCCGCCCTGCGGCGTCACGCTCCGCACAGGGCAGGGCACCGTCCCGGGGCGCAGTCCCGGCAAAAGTCCTGCGCGCTTGCGCTTGCCACATTATCAAAACGGCGTTGCGTCCGCCGTTTTGATGCCACCTAGCTTCCAGCTGCCCAACCACAGGGATGCAAAAAAAGAACCCCGGGGCCGGGGCTGTTTTCAGAATCTTTTTAAAAAACAGGCTGCACGCAGGACTGATGCAGCTCCTTCAGATGCAAATTGTCAGACTAAACCAGCTGTTTCAGCTCTGAATTGTCAGACTATAAAAAGCAGCTGTCTATCGGATAGACGTCATACCGGGTAAGCAGACACTGGGAAGCAAGATGCACGTATCCCTGTGTCACCTGGTAGCTTTCATGTCCGAGATATATCCGGAGGTACTCGATGTTGTTATGCTGCATCATGTAGGATGTCGCAAAGGTATGCCGGAGCAGATGGGCATGCACGCGCCGGATACGGGAGCGCTTTTTCAGCTTCCCGAAAAACTGCTTGACTGAATTGGCGGTTAGCGGCTCTCCTGATTTACTCTCCAGCAGAAACCCTGCAGCCGTCCCGGGATGCTCCGATATATAAAGCTGCAGCAACGTGAACAGCACTTCCGGCATAGGCAGCAGACGCGACTTGTTAAACTTCGTATCCTTTATCTTCAGTATACGGTTCTTCAGGTCTGCATCACACCTGCGCAGATGCCGGACTTCGGAACTGCGGCAGCCACAGTCGAGCATCAGACGGAAAATAATCATATCGCGCAACGGGAACATTGAGAACTCCATGATGGCAGCACAGAGTTCCTGCACCTCATCACCTGTCAGGGGCAGTACAAGCTCCGGATTCTGCCGGGGAAGCTTCACCCTGTACCGGAACTCTTTTATATACCCCTCATCGATGAGCCACCGGATGAATGCGTTCACCGCCCGGAAATAGGTATGTATGGAGGTTGCCTTGATTCCCCGGCTGTCCCGGAGATAAAATGCATAGTCCCGCAGCACTGCAGGGGTGAGCTGCTGCACGTCATGGACGGCAGCCGAATCAAGATACATCACGAATAACGCAAGCGCATCCCGGTAATATACAATACTGGGTGCTGCACAATAGGATATCTTGCTGTCTATGTAAGCCGGTACCAGGTCAGCTACTTTCATAAAAATCACCATCCTCATTTAATATCCGGATATGCCTTTGCCTTATAAGGTCTATCAGCCCTTCGTCAGGCTCATCATCCGCACGCATACTGTTATAATACTTATATTTGTACTGGTTGAGCCTGTGCATGTCGTTATCATTCAGGCATGCCAGCAGCTCCGCGGTATCCTCATAAATTGTCCTGCCCGGATTCTTCGTCAGGGTAATGCTGTAAGCGGATACTGCCTTTGCCGCCTTCATCCGGCGCACCTTCAGGTCAAGCTTACTGGAATAATCCCTTACAAGCTTAATCTGCTTTTTGTTACGTACGTCAATCTGTTTCGTATTACGCAGCCGTTTCCAGAAATCCGTATAATCCAGCCGGCTTTTGTTATCATCATCCCCGGGACGGACAAGCCGCAACGTTTTTCTTGTAAGATATTCCGTGACGGCCGGACGCGCATCGAGGAAATCATAAATGCGGCTTACAACCCCGGCATCCCTGTTCCTCTCCGGGAGGATGAATGTCTTTGTCATCTTACGCATGACCTGGAACTCAACATTAAGTATCTTCGTAAGCTTCGGGGTGTACTGGTCGGCTGCCTTTTCAATGGCCGCATGATCCGGCTTGCCTGCACCGGCTGCATCAAGGAGCTGCTTCATCCGGCGCCGGGCCATTCCGGGAAGGGTATCGTCGTTCTCCAGTGCAAATTCCAGCCGGGCAATATTGCAGTACATCCAGTTTTTATTCTCATATGCCTTTTCAAGTACATAGAGGTCATATGCAGATATCAGACCGTTATAATACCAGTAATAGAAAAACCATCCTTTGTAACCCTGCTCCACGACCTCCTTCGTTTTCAGGTACATACGGACAAATACCTTCTGGCCGCGTTTACCCAGGGCAATATAATCGCTCTCAAAACCCTTCGCTTTCAGCTGGTATTCATACCGCACACGCTTATAAGAGCTTACCTGCATCTGCGAGAAGTTATCTATACGTAAGTAGGTCTCCGGGTCCTGCAGCGCATTCATATGCCAGCAGAAGTCGCACCGGTTCTCCTTGACCTCCGCAATGGAAAGGTCGAAGGTCCCGCAGAAATCCTTTACAAAACCGAATGCTCTATCAAACGCGAGCTTTGCGCCTAAATCCCATAACAGCCTGCTTCGTATCTGCACGACAATCTCACTGGTAACCGAAGCAACTGTCTCGGCTCCGTCAGGTACCACCGGCGCAAAGTAAAAATCGAACTCTTCCGGGACTTCCAGACGGAAATTGTAGAAAAAGGCATAGCAGCCCTTCCTGTAAAGGACCGGGGTTTCGTAATTCGTTTCAACAAACGGGCCTGCATCCGGATACGATACATACTTCGCAACACACCGGCGCAGACGTTCCACGTTATAGGCGGAAGCATCCCGGGTAAAGTCATCATGCAGCTTGACGGAAAAATAGAAGGTGTCGATATTATGTAAAAATTTCTTTTCCTTTTTGGAAAACCAGAAATCCTTATCCATAACGGCACCTTCTTTCTTTTATTTTTTCCTCACATTTATAGTAACTGCCGGGGGCTGCTGCTGCCTCGGCTGGAATCCCGACTTTGCCAGGCTGTCTATCACCCGGTAGGTATCGTACGATTCCCTCAGCCCCGGGTCATGTACAAAACAGTACATCCCGCGGAACTTCATTTTTTCCACATTACCCTCGGAGTCTAAAAACGGTTCCCGGCGTACCACGAACGTCAGGCAGCCGAACCACGTATGGCACTCCCGCACTTCCGTCGCCTGTTCCCGCAGCGGTTTTGCCAGACGGTTGAAACACTGTGCCGTCCCGAGGATGATACGGCGGTTCTTCCGGTTCTGGGTGACGACCTGCAGCATCTCCGGAGGGAAGTCTTTGGACTGATTGCTTGAGAACCAGTTCTGCATCTCGTCGATAAAAGCAATGACCCCGTAATGTCCGTTCTTATAGGCAACCAGCGGCTTCCAGTCGGCAAGGGCGGCATCCTGTCCCGTATACCAGCAGTTCGTCAGCACCTTCGCCTGCGGGTACTCCCGCTGCATATGCCGGATGAACTCGATGCTGGCAACCGTCTTTCCGGCACCCTGCCGCCCGGTAAAAACGATGCATCCCTGGTATCTGAAAAACCCGGGTTCCCGGGTGAAAAGATCCCGGGCAAACTGGCGCGGCGTGCCGATGAACCAGCACCACAGGAACCCTTTCCGTTTCTGCGGCCGGTGATGGGCCGCCGTCTCCTTCGGCAACCTGTGTCCCTTACGCAGCATGGACAGCACCTGCAGGCCTGTCACGAGCAGGAACGCTGCTGCCATGACCCCGGCCACTGCAAGCGGGAGCTTGAGCAGCTCATAGGCTACCCCGAAAAACTTTCCTATCATGTATCCTCCTTTACAGAAACGGGATCAGGTCCCATACGGTCTTGACAATGGAAACGCCGATTTTGAAAGCGTTAATGACAATCACGATACGCAGTATGGCAATGACCGTAGACATGGGGAGCAGATACCCGACCATACGCAGGATGTCGAAGAAGGCGGTGAAAACACCGGAGTCCACATCCCACGAAACATCGGGAAGGATACTGAAAAGACTGTCCGCTGCTGAAAAAAGCACGTTCAGGATACCTTCAAGAATCATTTATGCCCCTCCTTCCCGCCGGAAATATCCGTACCGGACGGACCGGAGGCCACGCCGAGGCCCCTGATGATGTTCGGGAGGTTCCGGTAAGTGTTATAAACAAAAACAAGCCAGAAAACGGCGGAGAGGAACTTATCGACGGCAGGCTTGTAAGGTGCGTACCATGTCATGTCAAGGCAGACGGCCGAGGTCCCGTAGTCATATCTGCTGGTTGCGCTGCTTAAGTCCGCGGTGATTTTCGGCGGCTCCGAGAAATCCGTATCCTGCAGGAAGTCAAGGAGGACCCCCACGGTATCGCTGATACTTTTCCAGAACGAGAACCTGCCCTTCATACGCTCCAGCCTGTCACGGAAAAAACCTTTCCGCGGGATGAAAAGTTCCATGAAACCATCAAGCAGCTTGTCAAGCCAGTCAAACCCGATACTGAACTCGGGCTTCTCTATTTCCGAACCGGGGCCGAACGGGTCACCACTGCCGGGAACAAACCATTCACCGCTGTCAATATCCCATGTGACAGGCGGCTCGGTATCCGCAAGCCGGACAGCCTGCCGGACGGTATACCAGCCTGTCTGCCCTGACTGCTGTATGAAGAGGTCACTGTTACAGTAAAAGACCGTCGGGACGCAGTACGTCAAATTTTTCGTCCTTCCGGGATAGGTCCCGGGCAGCTCCTCCACGACCCACTGCCCGGCTGACAGGTCATAGCGTGCGGTCCTGCTGTCCTCCACGACAGTTCCTTTCTTGGCGGCGGCTACGGCACTGTCCCCGTACCGGATAATCAGCTCCGCATTTACGTCATTCCATCCGTAAAAAACGATGTCATTCATATGCGCATCCTCATGGTCCTGCCGCAGGAAAATCTTATATGTATATGCCTGCAGCTCCTCCGGCAGCCTTGCATAAAGCCGGGCAGCACTCGGCTGGACAAAATCGGCGGCCTTACTCATCAGCGTGTCGCCGTAGTAAAGGTCGGTATTCGACCAGAGAGAGGCGTCGGCAGTAAATGCCCCTGCATCCTCTAAATAAGTAATCTTTCCGTCATAATACAGCCGGAGACGGGGCGTACTAATATAGGACAGGGAATAAGGATATCCCGCAAAGGAGCTCTCGTTTACGACCTTCTGCTCGGAGGAAAAAATAAAAAGGTTCACCTGTCCGCTCCCGGGATTTTCATAAATATAATGATAAGGATACTCACGCATATCAAGCCCTTTGATACTTTTGAAGTATGCAAGTCCCCTGACGTAAAGGTCATAGACGGACGGCTGCGTCTCCTCCCGGGGCGGGGAGTAAGGCTTTTCCGGCAGATATATCCTGTTCCCTGCCATGACGTCATAGTTGGACGCATAGCCGGAATAACTTTCCGTGAGAAGAGATGAACTTCCCGACGCCGGATACACCACACGGGAACCGGAATACCCGCCGCTCAGATTGGATACACCATAAGTACAGATTTCCTTATCCCGCCTGATATACAGGGCACCGTTCTCGGCATACCCTTCCAGCGGCCCATGGCTCAGGAATACGCGGGTAAGGTTTTTCTGCCCGTTTGCGTCATAAAGAATCAGGTAATGGCTGTAACTTTCCAGCGGGACGTCCACATAACCGCCGTCATAAGGCACGGTCAGGACATCACCGCCACCGGAACCATTCGCCGTTGCCGCGGCTTCCGCCCGGCATGGACCTGACAGGCAGAGGTAGAGCGCCAAAAAAAAACCTAACACAAGCAGCGGGATGAGCCAGCGGTAAATCCCGCCGTCAGTATGTTCTTCAATATGTTCTTCAATATGTTCCATGTAATCCTCCTTTCTATCCGGTTTTTCCGGCATCCGGTACTGCCTTGCCATCTATCCCCCCTCAGCCGCCGACTAGGCACTCACGGACGGTAGTACGTGTCCGCGGGTGCCAAGGGGCGGCGCTCCCCCCCTACATGACACAGGTGAGGGGGGGACTGCCCCTACCGCTGGACGGTGCATCCGTACCCGCAGCCGTATCCCTGCCGGAAAGATGCCAGGAATGCGGCTACGGACACGCCTGCACCAGCGGACCCTTTCCGCACCCCCGCCGGGAAGACAGGCGGGGGACGCCCCTAGCCGGCTTGCGGCTTTTTGTGCGTTGCACAAAAAATATGCTTGTAGGGTTTCCCACGCGGCACGTGTACGGCAGTACCGGGGGATTCCCCGCAGGGCGGCGTCACGGTATGCTTGTAGGGTTTCCCGCACGGCACGTGTACGGGCAGTACCGGGGGATTCCCCGCAGGGCAGCGTCACGCTCCGCAGGAGGGAGGTATGTGACGGATACCCGGGAATCCTTGCGTCCGGGTGTCACGGGTAGTTAAGGGTGACGCCCGGGCGGTCTGCATGGTGCAGGATGTCCGCGGGGCGGCGTCACGCTCCGCAAACGGGAAGAACCCTCCTCCGGGCACGGTCCCGGCAAAAGTCCTGCCGCGCTTACGCTTGCCGTGATTATCAAAAAATGCCGTTGCGTCCGTCATTTTTTGATGCCACCTGGTTTTCCATCACATGACTTAGTCAGGCTCCCTGCTCCGCACACGGCAGGGGCGGCATCCCCGGGACATCCCGCGCCGCACGTTATGCAAAAACGGCCGGACTGTCACATCCGGCCGCAGGCTGCAGGCACCCTTTATGCACTGTGCAGAAGGTCCCGTATAAAGGATATGCCCTTCCGGAGACCGATGAATCCAATCATCACCGGAACACAGACCGGAAGCAGGGCAATCACTTCGTCCAGCACGCCGGACAGGAGTTCACCCGTCACGACGGTGTTGAGTTTTGTCGTAGCGGCTGCCACCGTGGAGGCAGCTGCCGTCAGTGTCAGTAATGCAGTAGGCATACTCTCTCCTCCTTTCCTCCCGGTCAGAAAAACCAGGAAAATAATTTGTATCCAAAATAGCAAATGATACACACGATTAAGATGTAGAAAAACACGCTGACCAGCTTCGAGCACTCCACGAGCTCCGACAAATACTGGTTACTGCGGGCAACCTCCGCCGACAGTTCCTCCAGCTGTGCCGTATAGCTGACCGCGCTCCCGGTCACTGCAGCAATTTCCATACGGCCTCCTTACTTCTTTGCCGGGGGCTGCGCCGACTGCAGCACGGAGATAAACGTCAGTCCGCACAGGTGCAGCACGTTCTTCCCTCCCTGTGCCTTCATCTCGAACTCGCCGTCATAGATGCCGGGCACCTCATGGATTGTCTCCGCACATTCCACCGTGATGCTCTCCTTGGTGACTGCGTACCCCTTATCGGTATCGCTGATTGCCGGTTCCAGCGTGTCCGCCATTATGTACTGGACACTTACGCCGCTACGTACCGCCTTGGTTACTTCGTCCGTCATTTCCCACGGACGGGAATACAGTAAAACTACAGGTGCTCTCATAAATCCTCCTTCTGCCCCGGCTCCTGCGCCTGGGGACTTAACTTGTTATTATTTTTCCGGGACAATTCCCGGGAACAGGAACGGCAGGAATCGGACCTGCGTCAACGGTGCATTACCATGGCTGCCCGTTTAGTAAAAGCTTTACCACTAAGCTACGTTCCTGGTTTTACCGGGACTTAAAACAAAAAACCCCGATAAGCAAAATCACAAGGAAAAATATAATATACAGGTACAACAAAAACTGTAATAGCACCATAACTTCACTCCTGCAGGCTACTGAGCAATAGCACAAAGCAGTACACAAAGAGCGGAACTAATAAGTATGTAACCACGAATGCTAATCCCTCGAAAAAAAGCACGATAAATTCCTGCATCACTCTTCCCTCCCTTCTGCATCCGGGGAATCATCATGCCCTTTTTCCAGCCACTTTACTAAAATGGCTGCGCATGCATGGATAACAAGCCACATACAAAACAATAAACCTGATATAATCACGGATAAACCAATACTCCGCGCCACAAACTCCTCCATTACCATCACCCTTCACCTCCGTCCCCGTTTCCCATACCGAGAAGCTCACGGAGCTGCCTTCCATGGAAAAACCCGTCCAGGGCATGGTCGGCAATTATACGCATGTAACCATCCTCACTTAAACTGGCAATCCTGCGGAGCGCGTCACACAGCAGCCCGGCTTTCCTTTCCTGCTCCGCAATCTTTGTCTCCAGTTCCGCAATCTTCGTCTCCAGTTCCGCCTTTGTCATAAAGCTTCACCTCCGTCCTACAGTCTGCGGAAGTACTCGCCCAAGGCATCCTTGGCAACCTTTCGCATAAAATCCGCGGATTCCTGCAGTTCCTCCTCCGGCAGTTCGACAATCCTGCAGAGTGCCCCGAAGAACAGATTGTTTTCCTTTTCCAGCTTCGCAATCAATTTTCTCAGTTCCGCCTTTGTCATAAAGCTTCCTCCTTCTGCCCCGGCTCACGCGCACGGGGACTTGTCTTTTCTGGGCTTTTTTGGTAGAATAGATATTAAAAACTTAAAATAGCAGAAATGCGGAATTTGTTCCGTATCTTCTTTAACTATAACGGAACTAAATCCGTTTGTCAAGCATTTTTACGGAATTTGTTCCGTAGGAGGGAATATGTTCAACGAACGACTACAAGAAGCCTTAAAAAAAAGAAATATAAGCGGCAATGCTCTTTGCAAAAAACTAGGAATAGATAATAAAAACTATACAAACTGGAATAATAACAAAATCCCAAGAGGAGAAACCTTAAAAGAAATTGCAGAAATTTTGGAAGTAAGTATTGACTGGTTGCTAGAAAAAGATAAAGCGCCGGAACCAGACGAGGTACAATTACTGAAAAACTATCAGGCTTGCGACGAAGCAGGAAAAGAAACCATTATCAGCGTAGCAGAGCTACAGGCAAAGAGATGTAGAAAAGTCGTTACATGGAAACAGACTGCCGATGAAGAACAGGACGAACAGGACGAACTAAAACCATTTGCATAAACCACTTGACAAAACTGCCAGACTGCACTTATAATGAGGTTAGAAGAAACTAAGTATTTGTACATTATGTACACAAAGAAACCCCGTAGCTGCTATCTACGGGGTTTTTTTGGCTAATTGTCGCTTTCGTCTCCCTCTAGCCATTTGCAGAAGTAGTTACATGCTACTCCTGCCATGAAGGAGATAATAAAAGAAACTAAGTATGACATTATGTACACCCCCCTTCTGTTGCCAGAATGGGTGCGACAACACCTATATTATAGCATATCCTGCCGGTTTTTCAATCATCCCCCGGCATTTTCTTCCCATTATACATTGCCCTACCGCTGGACAGTGTATCCGTATCCATACTTCTGCCATCTTTACGGCAGAAACATGGACACGGATACACTAGCGGACCCTTTCCGCACCCCTGCCGGGAAAACGGGCAGGGGACGCCCCTAGCCGGCTTGCGGCTTTTTGTGCATTGCACAAAAAGGATGCTTGTAGGGGTTCCTGAAGGTTCCCCTTTACCTGCTGCGGTTCCGGTACTGGCACTTTTAAAATTTCTGAAAACTTGTCTTACCGGCTGCGAAGATTTCCGAAAATTCCACCCCCGGCAGATACTCCTGACTCTTAATCAGGGTGTCCAGGGTTCGAGCCCCTGGTCGCGCATCGGAAGTCTTAGAGGTTGCCGTAGGGCAGGTTCTAGGGCTTTTATTTTTATAAAAGACAGTGCAAGGCTTGATTCCCAAATGTGTTGCTTATTGCCTGTGAATAAAAGTGTTTCTATAATTCCTGTGCACAAGATAAAATATTTCGCAAAACCTAAATGTAAAAGACTATGAAGTCACTATAACAAATTGCAAATATATTTCCATACAGTCAGAAAAACTATACAGAATAGTCTAAGTCTACTTTGTTTAACCACTTACAAAATACATAATTCTGAAGAATTTAAAATGATAGTCTCAATAGTCTCAACATCTAACCTTCTCCCATAAAAAAGATGAAAGATTTCCAGTCAGGAATTACAGCTCCGCCACTCCATGTAGACTACCGTTCGACCACAATGCCATATTTTGAGGATGATTTCGGGAGCGGGCGGCGAGAGAAGGGGACGGTAAAGGCAGACAAAAAGGAGGTCGTACTCCGGCCGAATGATCAGGAAAGGATGGTTGCGAAGGTATTAAGTAGAAGTATGGGAAAAAGTCAAGTTTGTACCACAAATACTATACCTGCAAGGAATAAAGGCACCTGATTACCTGATTGATGGTAAACGGTTTGATTTGAAATCGCCGACCGGGAAAGGAAAAAACCTGCTGTATGGTCTGATAGCAAAACAAGGGAAGCAGTCACACTTATCATCGATGTAACAGGCTGCCCTTTAAGCATGGAAGAACTGGAAAGACAGGCGGATGACTTGTATGGCTCACAAAGAACCGGCTTTCTGGAACAGATTGTTTTTATGAAAAACGGGGAGATTGTAAAGGTACTTGAAAGAATAGGAAAATCAAGAAACCGTCCATAGAACCAATCAACTGATTCCGTAGAATCAGGATAAGGGGTCCGAGGACGGTTTGCTTAATTATTTTATACCATATTCCCAGGGAAAATGTAAGGAAAACAGTAGATTCCCCTGAAAATTTTTGAAAGGTGGTGATAAGTTATCTCCCGGTCATGGGTTAAATGGCAGTTTCGTCTTTTAAGCGTTGCAGACGGAAAAAAACAAAGTCAAATTTCGTGGTCCGTAACCCACGGTAAAAAACGGAAAATTTGAAAGGAGACGCAATGAACAAAGAGGATTTAATCGCAATGGGTCTGACGGAGGAGCAGGCAAAAAAGGTCATGGATTCGCTCGACGGGAGCTATGTGAAAAAGACAAGGTTCAATAAAATCAACAAGGAAAGCAAGACCTTGAAGAAATCGCTTTCCGATAGGGATAAGCAGCTTGAGAATTTAAAAAAACCAACGGCGATAATGCCACGTTACAGCAGCAGATTGCCGATTTGCAGAAGCAGAATGTCGAACAGCAGAAGGCACATGATGAAGAGCTGGCAAAGCTGAAACCGGATAATGCTGTCGAACTTGCCCTTTCCAGTATGAATGCAAGGAACAGGAAAGCGGCTGGGGCAATGCCTGATATGTCAAAGTTAAAATGGTAAGCTCGTCGGCTTTAACGAGCAGATTGAAACATTGAAGAAATCAGATACCTATATATTTGATATTCAGCAGCCTACATGGCAACAGCAAGGTACGAGACCCGACTTGCAGATGCCCAAAAGAACAATCGCCAACTAGAGGTTATCAGAATCAAACAGGAGCAGCTGCAGAAAGTGTTATCCTAATGTAAAAATCCAGAACGAACGGTTAAATACTGTATCAATCCACTCTTCCCTCTCTGGTTAAAATTCCTTCCTATCTCATTTCAACCCACTCTTTCCTCGCGGGAAGAGACATTTGACGTAATAATGGAAAACTCAACCATGCTTATTTCAATCCACTCTTCCCTCGCGGGAAGAGACACGGCAGGCGGTCATAGACGGCGCAATCAGCCAGATTTCAACCCACTCTTCCCTCACGGGAAGAGACCGAAAAGGCGCGTAGCGCGGGGATGAGCTACGGATTTCAATCCACTCTTCCCTCGCGGGAAGAGACAGCTGACCTGCAGGGGATTGTTACAAAAAGCATATATTTCAATCCACTCTTCCCTCGCGGGAAGAGACGACATGATAGGGGTGCGTGCCTTTCAGGTTGATATTTCAACCCACTCTTCCCTCGCGGGAAGAGACAATGTGGCGAACTTCCACAGGTCCTGCTTATGGAATTTCAACCCACTCTTCCCTCGCGGGAAGAGACCCGATTCCCGCCGCCCCCCTCCCGCAGATAGCGGAATTTCAACCCACTCTTCCCTCACGGGAAGAGACGCTACGCCGACACCGGGAGCATAAGGAAAGGAGATTTCAACCCACTCTTCCCTCACGGGAAGAGACAATTTTTAATTTTTTGTAAATAGGCAAGTTTCACTATTTCAACCCACTCTTCCCTCACGGGAAGAGACCGGTGAAGTAATCAATGACATTGCTAGCTACCATCAATTTCAACCCACTCTTCCCTCACGGGAAGAGACCAAGCAGCTTGTCAAGCCAGTCAATCCCGGTGCTATTTCAACCCACTCTTCCCTCACGGGAAGAGACATATTTCGTGGACTGTTACCGCGGATGCTTTCACGTTTCAACCCACTCTTCCCTCACGGGAAGAGACAGAACCTTTCGCATATCTGCCACTTTCTGCCCCGTATTTCAACCCACTCTTCCCTCACGGGAAGAGACCTTACGCAAGCATTGACGACGCTATAACTTCTAGATTTCAACCCACTCTTCCCTCACGGGAAGAGACTGCTTAAGGCGGTCACCTGTACGGACGAGGTAAGATTTCAACCCACTCTTCCCTCACGGGAAGAGACGCAGAATATTGCGACATGGGACAGGTTCATGGCGATTTCAACCCACTCTTCCCTCACGGGAAGAGACCATAGGGAGGTATGGGAAGCGGCATATCCAGATTATATTTCAACCCACTCTTCCCTCACGGGAAGAGACTGCATTGTTGCAATATAAAATAGATGTGATTCCAATTTCAACCCACTCTTCCCTCACGGGAAGAGACCAGGACAAAGACGAGGCAATCCGCCGACGGAAGATTTCAACCCACTCTTCCCTCACGGGAAGAGACACATGATGCCGGACACGCGGTTCGGGTTCTGGTTATTTCAACCCACTCTTCCCTCACGGGAAGAGACTACTTGATGCTTGCAAAGAGGTATTGCAGACAAAATTTCAACCCACTCTTCCCTCACGGGAAGAGACTTCTCGGAACGAAATTAGCGTTACAGAGGGCCGATATTTCAACCCACTCTTCCCTCACGGGAAGAGACAGCCGAGAGATTAAAAGTTTACGCGGAGAAAATCAATTTCAACCCACTCTTCCCTCACGGGAAGAGACCAGATAGGGATTGCTTTTTTGACCGCCGACCACCGATTTCAACCCACTCTTCCCTCACGGGAAGAGACGTCCACTGTTCAGCCATAGCCCGAGCGATACCCGATTTCAACCCACTCTTCCCTCACGGGAAGAGACGATACTGTCGGGAGAAAAAAAAGAGGAATACCGGATTTCAACCCACTCTTCCCTCACGGGAAGAGACTCTGCTGACGCTCATGTCCCCGTACAGTGATCGGATTTCAACCCACTCTTCCCTCACGGGAAGAGACTTTCCACCGCTTCCTGCGGGATAGGGGGCGGCAGATTTCAACCCACTCTTCCCTCACGGGAAGAGACATGTAGTAGGCGACTACACTTGCCAAAATGGGGAATTTCAACCCACTCTTCCCTCACGGGAAGAGACAAAAAACTCACGTAAAAATCCGTTCTAAATATAATTTCAACCCACTCTTCCCTCACGGGAAGAGACTACTTCAAGTGACACATTTTCCGGGTTACCGACAATTTCAACCCACTCTTCCCTCACGGGAAGAGACGTTTGTACCGATAAGGTTGAATCCTGAATCTTTAATTTCAACCCACTCTTCCCTCACGGGAAGAGACAGTAGATGGGACGAATGTGTCAAGGATAGTTTCAATTTCAACCCACTCTTCCCTCACGGGAAGAGACCGACGGTCAGCGGAAGATGCAGCAGGGCAGTACGATTTCAACCCACTCTTCCCTCACGGGAAGAGACCGGTGAGCGGGACGCTTCCGGCGCGTATACGATAATTTCAACCCACTCTTCCCTCACGGGAAGAGACGGCTGTCCTGCGGTTTAAATACTCCGGACAGAATATTTCAACCCACTCTTCCCTCACGGGAAGAGACACCTATCAGCATCTGTATACCAGCCCTGGTTATAATTTCAACCCACTCTTCCCTCACGGGAAGAGACTTCCACGCCCGGTATACCAATATACTCGGTTTGTGATTTCAACCCACTCTTCCCTCACGGGAAGAGACTTACCGGACTTGTAAACCCTTTCAGACACGACATATTTCAACCCACTCTTCCCTCACGGGAAGAGACAGGAGGTCTCGGTCTATACGGATGATGATATCAGATTTCAACCCACTCTTCCCTCACGGGAAGAGACGCACGGCTTATGCGGATGTGCCGGTGACAAAGACATTTCAACCCACTCTTCCCTCACGGGAAGAGACGATGGTGTCGGATATCTGGAGGCTGCAGAAAACATTTCAACCCACTCTTCCCTCACGGGAAGAGACCAAGGCCAACGAGTCCGAAGTCGTCAAGAATGTGATTTCAACCCACTCTTCCCTCACGGGAAGAGACTGTTTCCCAGTCGTCTGAACAGAAGATATGCAGTATTTCAACCCACTCTTCCCTCACGGGAAGAGACCTCCGCCTTCCTCTGCACGGCTGCCCTGTAATACTATTTCAACCCACTCTTCCCTCACGGGAAGAGACTTGCTAAACTATGGAAGAAAATATCTGCTTGTCTCATTTCAACCCACTCTTCCCTCACGGGAAGAGACATTTTACGGGGCAGCGAGGGAAAAGTTAATTTAGTATTTCAACCCACTCTTCCCTCACGGGAAGAGACATCCAATAACTGTTTCATGTTGCTCTCCCTTCCGATTTCAACCCACTCTTCCCTCACGGGAAGAGACCTGCGTCGGGTACTTCTGATAATCGTTCCGGAAATATTTCAACCCACTCTTCCCTCACGGGAAGAGACCCTGACATGGGACGATATACAGGCGATACGAGATATTTCAACCCACTCTTCCCTCACGGGAAGAGACATGGACAGGGAATATTGGTTTTCCAAAAAGAACAAATTTCAACCCACTCTTCCCTCACGGGAAGAGACACAACGGTGCGTACAGCGCAATCACAGAGATAAGATTTCAACCCACTCTTCCCTCACGGGAAGAGACTTTTGTGGGTTAATCAGATTCTTGCTGGGAAAAAGATTTCAACCCACTCTTCCCTCACGGGAAGAGACCCGGGAGATGGAGACGGCAGTCATTATTGACCGATTTCAACCCACTCTTCCCTCACGGGAAGAGACTATCCTGGCTGGCGGCAATATTGCAAAAGGTGAGATTTCAACCCACTCTTCCCTCACGGGAAGAGACGTGCAGAGTTTGTTACGGCAAGTACCCGGGAACAATTTCAACCCACTCTTCCCTCGCGGGAAGAGACGTCTTATATGCCGAGAGGTGGCAGGCGTGGATATATTTCAACCCACTCTTCCCTCGCGGGAAGAGACAAAAACGAAAGGCAGCCGGAACGGCTGGAAGGTGATTTCAACCCACTCTTCCCTCGCGGGAAGAGACCGGAAGTACAATAGGTTACTCTGATGGTTACGATATTTCAACCCACTCTTCCCTCGCGGGAAGAGACTGTGATACCAACTACAACGCCGCTACCAACACAAAATTTCAACCCACTCTTCCCTCGCGGGAAGAGACATAAATTAAAAATTGAATGTGTCGAATTTGTATCATTTCAACCCACTCTTCCCTCGCGGGAAGAGACAATCGCTTTTTGCATTGATGAAGGACAGGCGGATATTTCAACCCACTCTTCCCTCGCGGGAAGAGACTTATTAACCATAGCAGGAGGGAATGGATATGATATTTCAACCCACTCTTCCCTCGCGGGAAGAGACAAAAAAGAAAGGCTATACTACTACCATAATACGATTTCAACCCACTCTTCCCTCGCGGGAAGAGACTTGAAACATTGAAAGAGGCAGAAAATTACTGTAAGATTTCAACCCACTCTTCCCTCGCGGGAAGAGACTAAGGCACATACTTACAATTTTGAAAAATGTGCAATTTCAACCCACTCTTCCCTCGCGGGAAGAGACTGCAATTTTTACCAATTTCCCTGACCACTTAATGGCAAAAATTGTGCATTATCTACAATTCACCTGAATCTCATAAAAAAATTGTAGCATAACTTCTTATAAACCACCCTCTTATCGCTTTAAAAATGGTGCGAAGCTTTCGCAAATTGATGTTATCTTTCCCTTCGCACTGATTACACTACAAGTACCCCTTCAGGATCATAGCCTTGCCGGATGCCGTAATGTTCTACCTTGCTTTCATACTTATTTCCGAGGTAATAGAAACGCAAGCTATCTTCTTCCTCATTAATAAGTCCTGTCAATTTTTCCTTTAACAGCAATAACTGTGAATAATCCACGATGCATTCAAATACTGAATTTTGTACTCTTTGCCCATAATTAACGCATTCCTTTGCCACCTTGCGTAACCTTGTCCGCCCGGAGGCGCTTTGCGTTGATACATCATAAGTTATTAATACCAGCATCTTACACCTACTTCCATAAAAATGGTGGATATTCCTCTAAATCTCCACGTATCGTCCTCGCCAGCAATAAAGCCTGTACATACGGCACCAGTCCCCACTCTACCTTTTCTTTCAGGTATGGATGTGTAATTACTTCCTTTTTTCGATTCTGCCAGGACGAAAAAAATATTTTGCGCCCCTTTTCATTTAACAATACCGTTTCATCCTGCTGTACCACAAAATGTTTCTCATTAAGCATTTTTGTATTGATAAGTGTCAGCACGAAGCGGTCTGCCATTATCGGGCGTAGTTCTTCCATCAGGTCCAATGCCAGAGATTTTCTTCCGGGCCTGTCGCAATGCATAAATCCGACATAGCTGTCCAGACCTACACTTTCCAGTGCATTTGCGCAGTCACCGGCAAGAATCGTATACACAAATGATAATAATGCATTTACCTTGTCCCTGGGCGGTCTTCTGTTTCGTCCATCAAAAAAGAACTCCTCCTTTTGATTAATAATTAATTCATCAAATATACTAAAATACCGGGCTGCGAGTTCTCCTTCCATTCCTCGGAGGCTATCCATCCCTTCCTCCAGTAAAACAATACTTTGAAGACCCTCCTGCAATTCAGCAGAAATCTCCTTCAGCCGGGTCACGTCCACCCGTGCGGTATGGTCCCTGCATGTTCGCTCCAGGCTCCAACGGCAATTATAGATTTTGCCGGTTATCATATTTTTGGCATACGGGAAGCTTCGTTGCGTATCATCTGAAATCCGGTACTGCTCCTTCCGCAGCAATACATTTCCATACGGGCGGCCTGCTGCC
This sequence comes from uncultured Lachnospiraceae bacterium, assembly GCA_910579465.1. Taxonomy (GTDB): domain Bacteria; phylum Bacillota; class Clostridia; order Lachnospirales; family Lachnospiraceae; genus SIG307. The sequence goes on from CAJTUB010000005.1 coordinate 255,628, forward strand.
TGCGCCAGAAACTTCCCCTGCGGGCTAAAAAGTGCGACTCCGATATTCTTTTCGGCACAGTATCCTATCAGCGCAGGAGAAGCACCTGCATAAGAAAAGCACAGGATACTTTCGATGTTATGTAATGGGAAGCGTCCTGCTGTCTCCTGCCCCTTCTTTACCACTACATTCTCCCCATCCAGCGACAAATAGGCATCCTCGGACATTACATAAAGCGTATTTAACAGCTTTTTCATTTTCCACCCCCTTCCTCATTCTCTTCCTTCTCATCTGCTCCGGTAATCCTCTGTCTGATATACTCTGACACCTTATCCAGTTTTGGCAGTCTTGGAACACAAATTTCATTTAACGAGCAGGCCTGGCATTTCTTTGAAGACTTTACTACAGGAGTATAGCCCTTCTTCATTAAATCGTGCATTTCTGCACACATAGCTTCCACCATCTGCCGCAGCTCTGCAGTAAATATTACTTCCTCCCGTCTGCGGTTTTCGCCATAAAAAAGATAACCCTTTTGTATCCCGGTTAAAAACATTTCCTCCATGCACATTGCCTGTGCGCAAAGCTGAAGTCTGTCCTCCGGTCCCTCTTTCGGTTTTCCGCGTTTATACTCCACCGGACACACCGACCATAATCCTTCATATTTGTGTAAATGGATTCCTTCGCTGCATCTGTGAAATTCCACCACATCACACTGGCCGCTGATGCCAAGGGAAGCGGAGGCAATGCGTAGTCCCCGGACAATCAAATCATCGCCCCGTTTTTCTACACTTTCTTCCTGATGCGCCCTTTTGTGAAACAGCTCGCCGGAAACGGTCCGGTAATTCTCTGCCCACTGCTGCTCTATATGAATCAATGCCCACTGGCGGCGGCAAAAAGCATAATGCTGAATCCCGGAAAGAAGGAGATATTCGTCCTCTGCATACTTCATCATATTTTACGGATGACTTCCACAGTGTCCGGAATCTGTTCCTTATGAATTTCTACCACATAATCCTGATATTTTCTCGGATATAAAACATCCTCCTTATGTTTTACCTCTACTGCCTCAAATAGCTTATATGCCGGACAGCTTCCAAGCTCGCTGCTATGTTTGAATACAATCAGCTCCCTTACTGCCATCTTGCCGCGTGCTGCCGAATGGTCATGTTCAAACATATTGATAATTGCCTCCCACAACAGCTCCAAATCCTCCTCCGTAAATCCTGTCACTTTACGCGCCAGATTTGCGGATATATACCCCTCTGCACGATACAGCCCATAAGGAACAATACTCTTACGCCCCATTTCCGTGTTCTTCTTATTGGCATCCTCCTCTGTCGTAATTGCCACTCTTGTAATTGTTACCTCCTGGGAAAAAATCGGGTCTATACTGCGTGCAAATCCTAACTGGACAGGTCCGCGTACCTGACCACAATTCAAAGATGCTTTTACGAAAGTCGTCATAACCGCCCCGAATGTCCGGATATCAAAAAAGTTACTGCACATAAAATCACGAATCTTTTTATCTGCATCCGGATCGTTTTTCTTCAAATCCTTTACCTTTTCCTCCTCCACGCCGATATGCTGGTATGCCAGCTTGTCGCTGCTGTTTAACGGCACATTTTCTTTGATATAAATTTTATAGCCTGTGGCATCCTCTTTCACTGTCTCTACATAATTGCGGATCTTTCTCTTTAAGCAGACATCCGTCACCAGCCCATATCCGCTTTCCGGGTCAATTCTCGGCAGATTCCCTGCATCCGGGTCCCCGTTCGGATTTCCGTTCTCCACATCGAACAACACAATAAACTCATACCGGTTCTTAATTACTTCGCTCATTTACTTTTCCTCCTTTTTCTCATAAAGCTTCTGTACCTGATGATAGTAACCTAAAATGAACATTCCCTGCTCCTCCAGGGACAAACGCTTTGGATAGGCAGCCTGTGCCTGATTTCCGGCTACAATTTTCCCCTGTAATTCAATCAGCATCCGTTCAAAATAAATTTTTTTCTTCTCCAGCTTCCGCAGATGGCTATTGGAAAGCTTCTGCAAAATTGGGAAAATAGAAGCCGGCGTTGCACATGCCGCATTAAAGTACCGGTCCTTTATCGTAGTATTTAATTCTACGCCTGCTGCTTCCTTTTGAATTTTTTCCAAAACAGCAAATTCACGCCCGAGCACATAGGCCGGGGAATTGCATTCTTCATTTAACGCCACAAATGTTCCCTCCTTAATCCATTCATTTTTATAGTTCCTTATCAGATGCGCCTTAATGATTGCAGCCCTGCCTCTGGTAACACCGCCCTGCTCGGCCCTGACCCGGAGCATCGTCGCGCCATACAGGCTTTCCGGATATTTCCCGTCCGCAAGGATGGCACGGAAAACCGCAGCGCCCATATTTTCTCTCGGCTTCTTCTCTTTTGACTTCTGGTTAATCGTTTCTGACAGCATCTCCCATATTCCAAGACAATCTTCCTGCTCCCATTTGGGCTTTACAATTTCCATACGCTTATAATGCCTTCGCAGATTTTCCAGGATATTTCCGAAGCTATCGGAGTAAAAGAAGCGCACAGACAAACGTGCCGCATTCGGGGCAAGTCCCAAAATATGAAATGGCTCTTCCGCATTCAGATGGATTCCTTCAACATCGATTGACTTTCCTTTTTGCAGGTTTTCAAACACATTTTTCAGGACATCCTGATTGCTCTCCTGTGGCTCAAAAACATCCAGAAAAACCTTGGAATACTCCTCCCGTGCGCTCTCTGCCCAAAAAACCACCATCGTCTCTCCCAGACGGTAACTGCAATGACTCTCCGGTGCCAGCAGGTAATTTAATGCCGTTGCATAAGCAAAAGCAGCATATTTTCCTACCGGGGCATTATAGCTCTGTTCTTTCCCATATGACTCAAACGCAGGCGCGTTAAAGGAAACCAATGCAGCACCACTTGACTGGGCTCCCGGTACACCTTTAATTACACTATGAATCCGCGCAATTTCGGTCCGTCTGCCCGTAACCATACAAACGCCTTCTGCCTCTTTTGACGATGTCTGCACAGCCTGTCCCCATATCCGGCAGATTTCTGCATCCTCGTGCGCGTACCCATCCTCCGTCACGAACACAAGATTTCCTCCTCCGGTTACCTCCTCCCACTTTTCTGCCAAATCTTCATTTTCCTTTGCTCTTTCCGGATTCCATTGAAGGAAAAAGTTCCTTACTGCCTCTGCCGCCCTGCCGTCCGTATGTGCTAAAAGCTCCAGCTGTCTTGTTTTCATTGCGTCAAAGCATTCCTGCGTACGTTTATTACATCCTTTCTCATCGATACCCAGTACATATTTGGAATTATCACAAAGAAAATTTGCAGATACCCCCGCCGTTCTTGAAACCATCTCCGGCACCTTCATAATGCACGGAACCATAACACTCTTTTTCCCTCTTGTCTCCTCCTGCTTCAAGGATATGATTCCTAAAAGGCTCCCGTCACGGGCAATATCCAAAGCATAAGAAACCTTTGCCTGACACCAGCCGCTTTCTGCCACCTTCCCTTGCTCTGCAAGCACCTCATAGTGCTTTGTCAAGGCCTGTAATATCATCGAACCACCTCACAATCCCTTAAATCCAGAACCCCCTTACGCAAAACCGCCCGGAAAAACATTGGTTGTATGTTCTGACAATCCGAATAATCCATGTCATACAGCATATAGCCCAAATCCTTTTCTTCCACGTCCTCATAAGCGCTCCGGACCTCCTCCTCACATAGTGAAAAGTGCGCAGGAAACTCCCTGCAGCCGAAGTAAGGCATTTGATAGCATTCTCCTTTTCTTAATCTGCGCATCAAAATGTCTTTAAACTTCCCCGGATTATCCGATGCATTCGCCTTGTCTGTCATCTCAAAATGAGCCTCGATTACATATTCTACATCGCGCAGTAAGAGCGATGCACGCTGTACGATATCTGCTTTTGTATTAAGGTATAATTCCTTTGCTGCCCCGTTGTATACGGGCAATACATTATTTGCAGATATCTTACTCTTGACCTCATTCCGCCGGACAGAGGTAAACTGTATCGGCTTTACAACAATAATCCGGTCAATCACATACCGCAGCCCGGGGTGCCAATACAGGCTTTCTAAAATTCCCCGTGCTGCAGACGGTGTAAGTACGTCATAGCTGACCCGCTCCGTTTTCATTTCGGGACGCGACATCAATGCGTATTCACCCCAGACTCTGACCTTGACTCCAAAACTCATTTTTTCTCCTTTCTTTGCTGTTGTTTTATTTTTGTCAACACCCTCTTGCTATTTTTTAGGCATGCCATTACCCGAGTTTGCCGCTTATGAATACAAAATGTCAAAAAGTCGGTAAAAATCTAGCTTTGACGACTATTATAAATGATGCGAAGTGGCAAACTCGGGTTCCATTCCTCTCTCCTTTCTTCACTGCTGTTTTATGTTTCATATTTTACAGCATTATTTTATTTCTGTCAATACTCTCTTGCTATTTTTTTTAAATATGCTATTATTAAATGGCATAGTATCCTATTCTCTGCCTGTGAAAGTCTAGCGAAAGCCCTCATTACAGCACAAGGAAAACTATGCGTTGGTCTTCTCTTTTTGGAGAAGTGGATTGAAATACTGCTGTTTTAGGTTGTGGACCTTTCAGGCGGAAGCATTTGCTTTCGCCTGAGTATTACATAAAGATTCCCTCCCCGAGTGAGGCATCTACCAAAAGCCCCTTCTCTTCCGAATAGTTTTGTTCCGGATTCCTTAATACAAAAATCCCGTCCTTTTGTTCTTCTGATATTACCGTCAGCCTGCCTGCGTCATATAAATGCCGGAACAGATTTTCATATACATTGACAGAATATTGCCCTGCCTCTCTCAGCAGGGATCTTGTCGCCCCCTGATAGCATAACTGGGTTACGATTTCCTTTGCCCGTTCCTCTGACGGAATCAGTATCGTTTTTGTATTTTCCTCGATAAGCCGGAATTCACGCCCTGTTTTTGCAAAGGAAAAATGCGTCCCGGAAAAATTCCCCATAATCTTCTTTTTATCCAAAGCTTCCCCTTTGTATCGGTACAGCCTTGTAAAATACTCCTGGATCGCTTCTGGTGCTGACACATCCTCATACCTCCGGATTACCTGTTTTGCTACATCCATCTGCTGTTCCTGCCCCGGTATTTTTTCATCCTTCATCTGGAAAACATAGACGATGCTTTCCTCCAGACTCCTTTTTCCCTCCCTGTTACACCGCCCGGCTGCCTGAATCAAGGAATCGATTCCTGCAAGCTGCCGGTACACAAACTGGAAATCTAAATCCACACCGGCCTCTATCAGACTTGTTGCAATCACCAGACAAGGCTTTTTTTCTTTCAGGGTCTGACGGATTGTCTCCAATACCCGCCTTCGATGTACCGGGGTCATAAACGTTGACAGATGATAAACGCCTTCTCCTGCCAGTGCGTCATATACCCTCTGTACCGCTGCCTTTGTATTCAGGATACAAAGTATCTGGCTCCCTTCTGCAAACTTTTCCTTCAGCTGCTGCTCCAGGTCCTCTTCTGTCCACCTCTCTTTTACTACCTGAATCGACGCCCTTTTAAAGAACCGGAACTGTTCCTCCATACGCGGGCACAGCTCCACCCACGGCAGGGTCTTTGAAAAAAAGTCCTGCAACGCCGGCTGCGTGGCGGTACACAACACGACACTGCAATGGTAACGGTCAATTAACTCATTTAATGCTGCGACACACGGGATTAAATATCCATTCGGAAGCATCTGCGCTTCATCCAGAACAATAACAGAATTAGCGATATTATGTAGCTTTCTGCACTTAGAAGATGTGTTTCCATATAAAGATTCAAAGAACTGTACATTTGTAGTTACAATAACCGGCTTATCCCAGTTTTCAGCCGCCAGCTGCATCGGCTTTAACTCATCGGTACTCTCATACTCCACATTACAGTGATGCTCCAGCACATTCTCCGGCCCTAATATCTCCCGGAACACGTCTGCATTCTGCTCAATAATACTTGTATACGGAACCACGTATATAATACGCCCGCAGCCACGCTCCTGCGCGTGGCGGAGCGCAAAGGCAAGAGAAGCAATGGTCTTACCGCCGCCGGTAGGAACCGTCAGGCGGAACAATCCCTTTGCCATCGTTCCCTTTTGGATGCACTCTTTTAAAATTTCCGTACGTCTTCCGTTAATTGTATCAATTGCATCATTCTCCAGCCACGGCTGAATCTGCCGGAGCAGCTTATTCCAAAGCAGTCCTATCTCCTCACCTCTATTCCGTTCTACCTCCCCATTCTTCATAAAATGCTCTGTATCCAAAAAGTCAGCATCTACCAGACAGGAATACAGCATCCGGATAAAAAAGCTGTACGAATAGCCGGCCTTCTCCTTTTCAGCACACATAAACATCGGCGTTTTCAGTTCAGGAACAGAAACCTCCTCCTGATATGCTGCGTAATCCTCTATCTGCTTTTTCATCCTCCCGCAAAAGGTCGCCGCATCGCCGGTGTCTGCGCTTCCTCCCGTATCAGGCAGTCCGGCATGATGCCCCAGAATCGCATACGCCAACGCGATGCCCCCGCCTCTTAATTTTTCTCTTAATTTCCCGCAGAGCTGCCCGCCTGCAGTGGCATGGTCTACCCGCTCATTGCTTTTTCTGATTCTCCGCTGGAACTTATCGGAATACTTCCCGATATCGTGCAGCTTGCCTGCCGCATATCCCCAGTCGCCATACCCGAACGCAGCTGCAAAGACCTTTGCCCTCTGTGCAGTCCCCTCTAAATGCTCGGTCAAAAACTGCTTTCTTTCCTCGTCTTCACTGATATGTGCCAGAAACTCCCTTTCCATTCCGCACCCTCCTTTTGATTTTATTTTTCCTTTTATTCCCTTTTACCTTATTTTACCTGTTTTTTCGACTGATGTAAACCTTTTATTTTTCTCCTTCTTTCCTTTTTTCGTTTTTAAACCTTCAAGTCATATTATAGAGAGCTGCATTATTTTTACCAAAGCCCTAATATATCAAACTCCATACACTCCATATCAACAATCTTCCCCCAGTCCCTTTCCAGGATAATATCATCCATCTGCTGCGCCCTGTATAATTCCTCTAAGGTAGCATAATTATATTCCCCGCTCTGCTCCTCCTGCTTTCCGCATCTTTGAAAGGAACAATGCTTGTCATATATAATAATCATATATTCATATGGCTTATCCGCAAATATCAGGCGCAGCTCCGCTTCCCATTTGTGTTCCTTTATACAGTCCAATAACAGCCTTTTTATTTCTTCAAATGTGTATTCTGACATTTTGTACCTCCTGAAAAATCCTGTTTTATTGGGAGCATGTTACTGTCCGGCAAAACCACCATGCCTTTGAGCCGCCATTCCTCTTGGGTTCTCCCTTCATTTGCCAACCCCCGGATTGTCTGCTATAATAAAAACAAAAGGCAGTAAAGCAAAGGGGGATTCCCATGACAGAACCGGAAAAAATCGAGCAGATAGAACAGGCACTGGCAGCACTTGAAAAGGAGGTCCGCAGCCTGAAGGGGCAGTTAGCGGAGCTCCGGCAGAGCCGCTCCCCTGCACCTGTACAGACAGCCGTCCTGTCCGCTCCGGCGCAGCCGCAGGCTGCACCCGGAGAAGCTCCGGATAGGGCAGGCGCACCGGCGCCGTCTGCGACAGTCAGTAGCGCCTCTTCTGTTAACCTGCACAGGACGACACAAACAACTATAGCGTCCTCTGCCGCTATGCACCCGGATACAAAAATGAACACGCCTGCTTCCGGCGCACAATCCACCAGACAGACCGTGACAAAGCCTGCGTCCTCCTCCCGTTTCGAGGAAAACCTCGGCGGGAAGGTGATGGGGATTGTAGCTGCTGTTCTGGTGTTTGTAGGACTTTTTCTGTTCGGAAGTATTTTATATGAGCAGCTGGGGGATACGGCACGTATTGTCCTGCTTTTCCTTATCAGCTTCGTGATTTTAGGCGCAGGGCTTTTCTTGGAGCGCAGAAAGCAAAGCTGGTTTACTACGTCGCTTATCGGCTGCGGCTTTGGCGCCGTTTATATTTCCTTGTTTATTACAACGCTGTATTACGGGCGCCTTACGACCGAGACGCTGTATGTCCTGCTGGTTTTCTGGCTGACCGGCGTGGGTCTGTATGTCTTTTACCGGAAGTCGTATATTGCCGCCCTGCTCGGGCAGGCAGGCATCACCTTTTCCGTCCTGTTCGGAAGCTTCGGCGCGGACACAAGGGAGCTTTTTAACTTCCTATGTATCTACTCCGCCACAATCTCCCTGCTTTATCTTTGGACCGTCCTGTGGCGCTTTCTCCCGGCTGCCAAGGCAAAGCCATACCCGTGGATTCATCTCGTGGCAGCCGCACTGAATGTATTGCAACTGCTGTGTCTGTCCTCCTCCTATCATCGGCTGTTCGGAGCCTATGGTAATATCGGAAAGAACTGGACCGCCGGAATTATTCTGTGTCTGTACTGTCTGTTGCTTCCGGTGTTCTTTCTGCTGCGCCAGCGTCTGCTTGCAGGGCTGCCGCTTATCCCGGGTGTCCGGCATACCAGAATGCTGACAAAGGAAACCTTTCCTCTTTATAAAACCGGAAACGCCGCTGCCGTTATCTATGCGCTCTACCAGATTGTCTGCTGCATTGTTTTCCATACGGTAGCCGTCGGATTGCTGGAAGCCGAAATCCCGGCAGCCCTTTTCTGCCTGACCGGCATTCTCCTTCTCTGGCTTTTCCTCGAAGCTTCCGGTGCTGCCGGGACCGAAGGACAGGGCGCCTGCATCATTTCAGCCGTTGCGGTTGTTTTTCTGATACAGGGCCTTCCGCGCGGGCTGCAGTACCTGATTCCGGCTGCCTTTGCGGGGATTGCTGTCTCCTTCGGGCTTCTCGGGACAGAGTATCCGGTACTGTACGAACGCGACCCCGCTACTGCAAAATGGAGCCTTGTATGTAAAAAGCAGAACGGCAGATGGCTTGAACGGTTTACAGCAGTCCTCTGTCTGCCCCTGCTTCTCCTTTTTTACCGGTCAGGAGACGGCTGGAGTGGCTTCTGGTGTCTTTTCCTGTTCGGTCTTCTCTTTTTTACGGTATGCTTCTGTTTTCTCTACAAAAGGGGCAGGACGCACCGCTTTGCCGAAGCGTGGAAAAAGGAGCTGTATTTGTCCCTCCTGTTCCACTCTGCCTGGATGACCGTAACCTTTTGCAACCTTCTTCCGGCAGAGCTTTCGGAGCTAACGAGAATAACAGCCACGCTGACGGTACTTACCCTGATAAACAGCATTGCCTTTTATGGCCGCTTCCGGCGCCTGCTTGCCTCTCCTGATGAAACCGGAAAGAGCAGTACGGTTTTACTCCGCATCATCCATTCTGCATTATGGCTCTGGGGACTTGTCCTGTTCCGGGAAAGCGCAGGCGGGAATACCCCGGTTCTCTGCGTCTGGCTCCTGCTCCTGACCCTGTTCCTCTGCGGAAGCGGTATGTATGAACAATACAAAAACTACCGGGAGCAGAAATGGCTCGGCGTTTATTTCGGTCTCCGGATTACGGTATATCTTCTGGTCGTGCTGACTGCGTTCCAGGGAATTGAAGGCTATGTCATCAGCTGCGCACTGCTGCTGCTCGCGATTGCCGCCGTTCTGGCAGGCTTCCCGCTCCGTCTGGCACCGTTGCGTATCTACGGGCTGTGTCTGGCGATGTTTGCGGTAATCAAGCTGCTGATGGCGGACCTGCGGCACGACAATTCCATGGAAACCGTACTTTGCTTTCTGAGTGCGGGTGTACTCTGCTTTGCAATTAACTTTATTTACAATCATGTGAAAAAGCGTTTTGAACGCCCGGATGAACAGAACTGACACCTGCCGTGCTTCCTGCGGTCCGGAGGTGCTCTTTTCCTTTACTTCCTGCAACAGAAGCACTCGCTCAGCTTACAGATGCTGCGGCACACCTCAAGCCACGAACGGCGCAGACAAAGGCATCGTCTGCGCCGCTTTTCATTTGCTGCAATTTTTTCAAAAAAATCTTTTCCCGCATAGCCCATAAACAGCCTCCCTCCCGCGCCTTGCAAGCCCGGCACGGAAACACGCAGTCCTTATGATATTCTATGCGCTCTGCAGAATCTGGTTCCCGTTCCTATGCTATAAATTTCTTTGAAATACCTCATCCAGCTGAAGCTTGGAAACCGCGCCTACAATCCGCTCGCTTTCCTTTCCATCTTTAAAGAAAATTAAGGTCGGAATTGACATCACTCCGTACTTCTGCGCAACTGCCTGCGCCTCGTCCACATCCAGCTTATAAACAGCCGCCTTCCCCTTGTAATCCTCGGCTGCCTGCTCAATCACCGGCGCCACCATTTTGCAGGGACCGCACCATGTTGCAAAAAAGTCAACCAGCACCGTGCCTCCCGCATCCGTCACCTTTTCCTGAAAATTGTCTCCTGTCAAATATTCTGCCATATGTTTCTCCTTTCTCTGTGTATCAGACACGAAACCAAACGCCTTGCTTTTAATCTTCCCTGATTCCTTTCTATTATACGAAAGAAGGCTGATTAAATCAGCGTTTCCCTAAAAGCTTGTCCCGGACATGCTTTTTGCTGTCATGTAATAAATCGGGTTCCCGAGCGCGGAAAACTTTTCCTCATATTCTGTCATTACATTACCTTCGGCATACGGACTGTGATGCAAATCACGGGTAAGCCTTGTCAGCTCCCAGCCGGTCTCCTTTGCCTCCTGCACTGAAAACTCAAAGAGCGCCTGGTTATCCGTTTTAAAACAAAGCTCTCCCTCCGGCTTCAAAAACTGCCGGTACCGTGCCAGAAACTCCCGCGAGGTCAGCCTGCGCCTTGCATGCCGGTCCTTTGGCCACGGGTCGGAAAAATTCAGATAAATCCGGTCAACCTCCCCTTCCGCAAATACGTCCGGCAGTATTCCTGCATCTACCGCAAGAAAGGTCAGGTTATTCAGGTCTTCCCGCTCTTTCCTTTTCTCAATCGCACGGATTAAAACACTGGCATACTTCTCTACGCCGATATAATGAATCTCCGGATGCAGCTCCGCAAGCGTCGTAATAAACCGCCCCTTTCCTGTACCGATTTCCACATGCAGGGGCGCCGCCACACCGAAATATCCGGACCACTTTCCTTTCCATTCCTGCGGGTTCTGCGTCACATATTCACTGACCGCAATTTCTTCCTTTGCACCTTTCACATTTCTAAGCCGCATGATTGTTTTACCACTGATTCCTTTGCCTGTTTTTTCTTTATTCTACCATGTTTCCCCCAAAAACACAACTTGCTTTTTTGTGTGCCGCATGCTATACTTACTATACAATTTTATACAACTTTTCGAACTTTTGGAGGGCTGGTATATCTCTTATGTCAGTAAAAAATCTAATAAAGCATCGCCGTATTTCACAATGGATTATCAATTCCATTAACAACGGGCAATTCAAGCCGGGGGATAAGCTTCCGTCAGAGCATGCCCTTTCGGAGCAGTTTGATGCCAGCAGACAGACGGTGCGCCATGCTACAGACGAGCTTGTTAAAAAGGGACTGCTGACAAGGCAGCGCGGCAGCGGTACTTATGTTTCGGGCAGTGCTATTGCGGAGGGATTTATTCCGAAACGCGTCGGCGTCATTATCACCTATGTCGACGACTATATCTTTCCCGGCATTATTCAGGGAATCGAAGAGGTGCTGACCTCGAACGGCTACAATATTTCCCTCGGAATCACCCATAACCGGCATCTTGACGAAACCGCCTGCCTGCACCGCATTTTGAATGATAATATCTGCGGGCTGATTGTGGAGGGCACAAGGTCTTCTCTTCCGAATCCGAATCTGCCGCTGTTTGAACAGCTTCGCGCAAACGGCATTCCGATGGTGTTCCTCAACGGCTGCTACCGGGAGTTTTCGCAGTCCGGCGTGTTTCAGGATGATGTAACCGCTGCCTCGCTTTTAACCGAACACCTGCTAAAAAACGGGCACAAAAGAATTGCTGCCATTTTCAAATCCGATGACCTGCAGGGTCTGAAACGCTTTGAGGGAATGCAGCAGGCGCTCACCAATGCAGGAATCCCTCTGGAGGACAGACAGGTTCTATGGTATATGACGGAGGATGTCGCGTCCATGTTTTCCGAACCGATAGACTCCCTGATACTGAAACGGTTCGATGATGCGACTGCCCTTATCTGCTATAACGACCAGATTGCAGCCTACGCTTACGAGCTGTTAAAGCGCAACGGCAAGCGCGTCCCGGAGGATATTTCCATTGTCAGCTTCGACAATTCGCCGCTGGCATTTGATACTGCTTATAATATTACTTCCGCTGTTTACCCTTCCGTGGAAGCCGGCTCTGCCGCGGCAAAGCTCTTACTCCGCTGTATCCGGGACCGTTCCTTACGGGAGCATATCCGTCTGGAGCCGAACATCTGCTATCGTTCCTCTGTCCGTAATCTGACAGCGGAAACTATATAATTAACTATACAATTTTAAGGAGGCTTTTATGGCAAAGTACACTATTGGTGTCGATTTCGGCACACTCTCGGGCCGTGCCCTGCTTGTAAACGCGCAGACCGGCGAGGAACTTGCTGACGCAACACTCGAATACCCGCACGCCGTCATGGATGAGGCGCTTCCCTGCGGGAAAAAGCTGGCTCCGGACTGGGCATTGGAACATCCGCAGGATTATCTGGATGTCTTTGCCTATACCATTCCGGAGGTTCTGAAAAAGTCCGGCGTTTCCGCTGAGGACGTAATCGGTGTCGGCATCGACTTTACTGCCTGCACCCTGCTTCCGGTCAAGGCAGACGGCACCCCGCTCTGCTTTTTGGAGCAGTACAAGGAGAACCCGCATGCCTACATAAAGCTCTGGAAGCACCACGCAGCGCAGGACAAGGCAAACCGCCTGAACGAGATTGCCGCAGAGCGCGGAGAGGACTGGCTGGCACGTTACGGCGGAAAGATTTCCTCCGAGTGGATGTTCCCGAAGATCTGGCAGACTCTCGAGGAGGCGCCGGAGGTTTACGAGGAGGCCGACTTCTTTATCGAAGCAGCTGACTGGGTTATCTGGCAGCTCACCGGCGTACAGACAAGAAACTCCTGTACTGCAGGCTATAAGGCAATGTGGCATAAGCAGAAGGGCTACCCGTCCAAGGAGTTCTTCAAGGCACTTGACCCTCGTCTTGAAAATGTAGTAGAGGATAAGCTGAACTGCCCGATTTCCTCCTTGGGCTCAAAGGCAGGCGAAATCTGCGAGAAGGCAGCCGCCCTCACCGGGCTTAAGACAGGGACCGCAGTAGCCGTTGCAAATGTCGATGCACATGTTACGGTTCCGGCAGTCAAGATTACGGAGCCGGGGAAAATCCTCGCTATTATGGGAACCTCTACCTGCCACATCCTGCTCGGCACTGAGGAGCATACCGTTCCGGGTATGTGCGGCGTTGTAGAGGATGGCGTATATCCGGGCTTTTTCGGCTATGAAGCCGGTCAGTCCTGTGTCGGCGACCATTTTGCATGGTTCGTGGAAAACTGCTGCCCGCCGGAGTATTATAAGGCGGCAGAAGCAGAGGGCTTAAATATCCATCAGTACCTGACAAAGAAGGCAGAGCAGTACAAGGTCGGCGAAAGCGGGCTTCTTGCGCTCGACTGGTGGAACGGCAACCGTTCTGTTCTGGTTGATGTGGACTTAACCGGTATGATGCTCGGCATGACGCTGCAGACCAAGCCGGAGGAAATCTACCGCGCCTTAATCGAGGCTACTGCTTACGGTACGCGGAAGATTATCGAGACCTTCACCGCAAACGGCGTTCCGGTCAACGAGTTTTACGCTTCGGGCGGCATCTCCCAGAAGAATCCGATGGCAATGCAGATTTATGCGGATATCTTAAAGCTTCCGATCCGTATCGGCGGCACCACACAGGGTCCTGCCCTCGGAAGTGCGATTTTCGGTGCGGTTGCTGCCGGAAAGGACGCAGGCGGCTACGATACCGTTTTTGACGCAGCAAAGGTAATGGGCAAGCTCCGCGATACCGTTTACACCCCGATTCCGGAAAATGCTGCCGTATACGATAAGCTTTACGCCGAGTATTCCACATTGCACGATTACTTCGGCAGAGGCGATAACGACGTTATGAAACGGCTCAAGGAAATCAAAAAGCAGCAGTCGAACTAAAAAGGAGACGGAGAGAACATGTTAGAACAGTTAAAAAAAGAAGTTTACGAGGCAAATATGCTTCTTCCGAAATACGGACTGATTACCTTTACCTGGGGCAACGTTTCCGGTATCGACCGGGAGAAGGGCCTTATCGTAATAAAACCGTCCGGTGTAGAGTATGACAAAATGACCGCCGAGGATATGGTCGTCATTGATTTAAACGGCAACCGTGTGGAAGGGAGCTTAAACCCTTCCTCCGATACACCGACGCACCTTGAGCTTTACAAGGCATTTCCGAACATCGGCGGAGTTGTCCACACCCACTCCCGCTGGGCGACGACTTTTGCACAGTCCGGACGCGGCATTCCGCCGTTCGGCACGACCCATGCGGACTATTTCTACGGCGAGATTCCGTGTACCAGAAAGATGACGCCGGAGGAAATCAAGGGCGCCTATGAAAAGGAAACCGGCACTGTCATTATCGAGCGCTTCCGCGAGCTTGGCATCGAGCCGGACGATGTGCCGGGCGTCGTAGTATACAGCCACGGTCCGTTCACCTGGGGCACGGACCCGCACAACGCAGTCCACAATGCAGTGGTACTTGAGGAGGTTGCCTTTATGGCATGGCATAACCTTGCCCTGTCAAACAACACGCTTCCTTCCATGCAGCAGGAGCTGTTAGATAAGCACTACTTAAGAAAGCACGGCGCAAACGCCTATTACGGTCAGGGAAAGTAAGAGGAGCCTCTTATGGAAAAAACGGAACGAAACGCTCCCTGCTGGTGCGGCAGCGGCAAAAAGTATAAATACTGCCATTCTGCCTTTGACGACAGGCTGAAAAGGTTCGCGGCAGAGCCGTATCCGGTTCCCTCCAGGGACCTGATTAAGAACGAGGTGCAGATTGAAGGCATCCGCGCCAGCAGTAAGATTAACATTGCGGTTCTGGACTATGTTGCGGAGCATATCTGCATGGGAATGACAACCGCGGAAATTGACGAGATGGTCTACCAAAAGACAACCGAGCTTGGCGGCGTTCCGGCGCCGCTCGGCTACGAGGGCTTTCCGTGCAGCTGCTGTGTCTCCATCAATTCCGTTGTCTGTCACGGCATTCCGGACGATATGGTCTATCTGGAGGACGGCGACATTGTAAACGTGGACGTTTCTACCATTTATAACGGCTATTACTCCGACTCCTCCCGTATGTTCCTGATTGGAGACGTCAGCGGGGAAGCGCGCCGTCTGGTCGAGGTAACAAAGAAAAGCCTTGAGGTCGGCTTGCAGGAGGTCGCTCCTTGGAAGCGTCTGGGCGATATGGGCGCGGCAATTCACGAATATATCCTGCAAAACGGCTATTCTGTCGTCAAGGAAATCGGCGGACACGGCGTAGGTCTTGAGTTCCACGAAGAGCCTTTTGTGAGCTATGTTTCCAAACGGGGGACGGAAATGCTGCTGGTGCCGGGTATGGTATTTACGATTGAACCAATGGTAAATATGGGAAACGACGCCATCTTTATCGACGAGGAAGACGACTGGACGGTCTGGACGGAGGACGGCTCCCTCTCGGCGCAGTGGGAAATTACCGTACTTGTTACGGAAGACGGCTACGAAATACTAACTTATTAGCCTTTTCCCCTCGACAGCAGAAGATTTTTGCATTATAATAAAAGCGTGGTGGATTGCCTGCAATACACCGCGCTATTCTTTTTTGGGAGGAATTTTTATGCCTTTTTATCATAAAGATACGAGACGACAGAACAGGAGACGCCTTTTTTCTGCCTTGCTGCTCTGTTTTTCCATAACCACAGCTCTGTTTTCCCGGACAGCGGCAAATGCTTCCGATGCACCGGACCTGTACCACTGGCCGACCGGCCCCCAGATTTCTGCCGGAGGTGCCATACTGATTGAGGCTGAAACCGGCGCTGTATTGTTCGAGAAAAACGCTACGGAGGCGTTTTATCCGGCAAGCACCACGAAGCTTATGACCGCGCTGTTAGCCCTCGAAAATTCAGCTCTCGGCGAAACCGTCACCGCCTCGCACGACGCTGTTTATAACATCGAACAGGGTTCCTCCCGGCTCTGGGTAAACGAAGGAGAAGAGCTTTCAATGGAAGAGTCACTGTATGCAATAATGCTTCCTTCTGCAAATGACCTTGCCTATGCGATTGCAGAACATATCGGCGGCTCTATGGAGTCTTTTGCCGACATGATGAACGCGCGGGCAAGGGAACTTGGCTGCGTCAACACGCACTTTCTGAACTCCTATGGACGGGACGAGGAGGGACACTATTCCTGCCCTGCAGACCTTGCAAAAATCATGCGCGTTTTGGTGAAAATTCCTACCTTTGTGAAAATTTCCGGCTCCAAAAACCATCAGATTCCTGCAACGAATCTTTGTGCGGAATCCCGCTGGGTTTTGAACACACACCAAATGCTCCGCGGTACCTATGACTACGAGGGCGTTATTGCCGGAAAAACCGGGCACGATACGCTTGCGGGGAGCTGCCTTGTTACCTGTGCGAAACGGGGCAATATGACGCTGATTTCTGTTATCCTGAAGGCTTCGGACGACACAAGCCTCTATGACGACACAGCGGCACTTTTAAACTACGGCTTTAACAATTTCACGACCTACAGCATCGGCAGGGAGCAACTGTCTCTGGACACTGCTTTCCCCCCGCTGTTTAACCGCGAGGATTCCGTACAGCTTCTCGGCAATGCGATTGTCAATACCGAAGCCGGCTATGTTGTCCTTCCTACCACGGCAGCGCTTTCCGATACCAAAAAAAGCGTCTCCCTGACACAGCTGACCTCCTTTGCCAAAGGAAAGAATATCATCGGACGGATCTCCTATACCTATGGCACCCGTACTGTCGGCTTCGCAAACATTATCTACAACAACAGTGAGGACGCCTTTTCCCTGGACTCTTCCGTAACCGGGCCGGAAGCAGTAAATCCTTCCGGTGAAAAAGACAAAACCGAAGAGAACTCCAGAAGAGACCGCAGACCTCTTACAATTGGAATTTTCTTCGGCTGTACCTGCTTTTTTATCGGTATTTATTTAGTATTTGTAGAGATTCCTTACCGCAGGAAGCGCGCTTCCTACCTCGCAAAGCATAAAGGCGAATAGGCAGCTTTTCCTAATTGCCCATTGCTGCAAACAGCGCCGCGATGTCATCCGGCGACATCGCTTTATTCGGGTCTGACAAATCCACCTCCGGGATGGCAGGCGCCGGTTCCGGTTCTGCTTCCACCGCTGCCGGTTCTTCTTCCACGCTTATCTCTGGCGCCGGCTCCTCTTCTTCTGCGCCTCCTAATGCTGCAAACAACGCCGCGATATCATCCGCCGACATTGCCTTATTCGGGTCTGACAAATCCACCTCCGGAACTGCAGGCGCCGGTTCCGGCGTCGGTTCCATTGCCACAGGCTCCGGCTCTTCCTCCATCGCCATCTCAGGCACTGGTGCTTCCTCCATCACCATTTCAGGCTCCGGCTCTTCCTCCACTACTATCTCAGAGAGTGCTTTCTCTGCAGACACCGGCTCTTCCTCTATGACAATATCAGGCATTGGCTCTTCCGCTGCTGCATAGACAGGAACTGCCGGAGCTCTGTCCGCCGTTTCCACTGCCTCCGTAAGCTTCTGGAAGTTTTCCTCCAGGCTGTTTAACAGCTCCTTTCCTGTCCGTTGCATATCTTCTGCACTTCCCGAGGTATCTGCAAGCCTCGAAGTCATCCCATCAAACCCTGTCTGCATGGTTTTCTGCAGCTCCCTGCACAGACGCCCCAGCTCCTCCCGCTCACTGAGCGCTATCTGCTTTGCATTTTCTTTATTGTAAAGAATCAGTGTTTTTATCGTATTTTCCTGCGTCCGGATTACCTCTGCCAGCTTTTCTTTCAAGGCAGACATTCCCTCATTCATTGCCTCCTGCTGCTTCTTTACTGCAATACCGACACTTTTCTCCGCCTTCTCATTGCTTCGTGCCCATTCCGCCATACGGTCCGCAAGCAAAATTTCAGACGTCTTGCCGGACGCAGTCTGCTCCTGCTCCTTTGTCTCCCTCGCCCAGATAAAAAAGCACGAGGCTGCCGTCAGCACAACACCTGCAGCGAGTACCATCCAAAGAGAGGAATGAAACTCCGCCAGCACCACTCCGGCAAAAAACACTGCCACAACAAACAGCACAAAACTAATTTTTCTTTGTCCACTCTTTTTCATAGAACTTCCTGCCTTTCTCTCTCTGCATTTTTTAACTCTTCCATTTTCCTTTTAACAGCCGCAAGAGCCTCCCTCTCATCCTCTATCCCCTGCACTGCCCTCTCCATCGGGCAAATCCCGTCGCCTGCCCGGTTAATAATCGCCTCGACACAATGCTCATACTCTGTATAGACCCCGTGCTCCCTTAACCACTGCAGGGCGGCGGCACTGATGGTAAGTCCGTAACATGCCTTTACGCCTCCTAAGGTAAACATCATCGCCGCAGCCTTTCCGACAATCTTATCCACGACAAGCGCACCCTCTAATACACCGTCCTCATAAAGCCTTATTACCGGCCCGATTCCCTGGCCATGCCCGGTCCGTACAATCATGCTCTCCTTTATCACCACACAGCTTGCCGTCCCTTCGGAAATCAGATTAATTGCCGACCGGACCGCATTTTTTTCTCCCTTTTTATGCCCCTGCCGGAAAAATAAAATAACCGGCGGTATCAGCAGAAACTGGATGATAATACCGGGGAGCCCCGTAACAATGGCGGACCATACGGTAAGCGCCTTCATCCCTCCGCCAAGAAAAAGCAGAATCCGGAACACGAGTCCATAAACAACCCTTCCGCAAAGCATTGCACCAAGCAACGCCGGATAAACGCCAAAACGCATTTTCCCAAGTCTCGTCTTCCCATAAAGCAATCCGCTGACAATGCCATAGGTAAAAAGCTCTCCTGACATTATCGGCACCATCGGATACAGCACCGGCATACCGGTCAGAATACTGTTAATTACCGGAAGCAGGATACCGCACAGGGCGCCATAAAACGGCCCACATAAAAAACCGCAGAGAAACACAGGTATGTGCATCGGCAAAAGAACAGTTCCCGAAATCCCCAGCCCATGTGAAGCTGCAAACGGGAGAAGGATGCCTGCCGCAAATAACATTCCGGTCATTGCAATTTTCTCGTTCTTCGTTTTTAAGAATGTCCGTCCCATTGCCACCTTCCTCCTGCGCTTAAAAACATTTTTCCTCATTTTTATTATAGGGTATCTGTACCGAGAAGTCAAGAAAACGAAATTTTGAGTTTCCGCATAGTTCCGTATGACGCAAAAGAAGCTGCCGCACAAAACGCGCGGCAGCCCTGCTCTGTAAGCTCCGATGTTTTACCTGGATAATTTACTGCTCTCCTGTTCCATGCAGAACGGCTTTTTACTTTATGTATGCCCGGAGCTGCTCTGCCTTGTCTGTCTTTTCCCACGGCAAATCAAGGTCGGTCCGTCCGAAATGACCGTAGGCAGCCGTCTGCTTATAAATCGGACGGCGTAAATTTAACATCTTAATAATACCTGCCGGACGCAGGTCAAAATGCTTCCGGATAATTTCTACCAGCTCCTCATTCGACAGCACTCCCGTACCGAAGGTATCGACCATGACAGAGGTCGGCTGTGCTACGCCGATTGCATAAGAAAGCTGTACCTCGCATTTCTTTGCAAGCCCTGCTGCCACGATATTTTTTGCCGCATAACGCGCTGCATAGCAGGCAGAACGGTCCACCTTCGTACAGTCCTTTCCGGAAAAGGCGCCGCCGCCATGACGCGCATAGCCGCCATAGGTATCTACGATAATCTTGCGCCCGGTCAAACCACTGTCACCGTTTGGTCCGCCGATGACAAAGCGTCCCGTCGGGTTAATAAAATACTTTGTGTTCTCATCAATCAGCTCTTCCGGCAGTACCGGGTCAAACACAAACTTTTTAATATCCTCTCTGATCTGCTTCTGCGTAATCTCCGGCGCATGCTGCGTGGAAAGCACAACCGCATTCAGATGCACCGGCTCCCCTGCCTCATTATACTCTACCGTCACCTGGGACTTTCCGTCCGGACGCAGATACGACAGCGTTCCGTCCTTGCGCACCTTCGCCAGCTGCCTTGTCAGCTTGTGCGCCAGCGAAATCGGGTACGGCATCAGCTCTTCTGTTTCATCCGTCGCATAGCCGAACATCATCCCCTGGTCTCCTGCGCCGATTGCCTCGATGTCCTCGTCCGACATCTTATTTTCCTTTGCCTCAAGCGCCATATCAACGCCCAGGGCAATATCCGCCGACTGCTTATCGAGCGTTACCAGCACCGCACAGGTGTCTGCATTAAACCCGTAGCCCTCCCTGTCATAGCCGATTGTACGCACGGTATCCCGCACTACCTGCTGGATATCTACATTTGCCTTTGTCGTCACCTCGCCCATAACCAGCACAAGCCCTGTCGTGCATGCCGTCTCACAGGCTACGCGGCTCATCGGGTCCTGCGCCATCATTGCATCCAGAATCGCATCGGAAATCTGGTCGCAGACCTTGTCCGGATGCCCCTCTGTTACTGATTCCGAAGTAAATAAAAACTTATCGCCCATCTCTTTCTCCTTTCGTTATCTGCTGCTTTCTTCCCTTTTGACATTCGCGCAAGTACGCATCCCACGGAGCGTTTTCTGTTTCACAGGCATAAGCTTCCGCTTACCGACACAGCACTGCATCTCCTATGAAACAAAGAAAAGTCCGTAAACTCTGCGCTACGGACTCGATACCTTGAATCAAATCCCTTATTGTTCGGCATTCCTGCCGCTCAACTTGGCACCTTCCCTTCCGGGGGTTGCCGTGACTTCGCAGAGTCTTTACTCTCCGTCACTCTGAATAAGAGTTTTTCCATATAAAATTTTCTTTCTTAAACACTGCTATCATACACCCGTTTCCTGCATTTGTCAAGCAGAAGTTCCTTGAGTTTCCGCGCTGCTAAAAATTTTCTGCGATTTTCCCTGCCAGCTCTGCCGCTTCCCCGTCCGCATAGCTTTTCGTTTCCCACGGAATTATTACACCGTCTGCCACATAGCGCGGAATCATATGAATATGCAGATGGAACACGCTCTGTCCGGCTGCTTCCCCGTTGTTCTGAAGCACATTAATTCCGTCACAGGAAAGAGTCTTTTTAATAGCACCGGAAATGCGCTTTACCACCGGAAGCGCCGCGGAAAGCACTGCGTCGTCTGCTTCCATCAGATTTTTTACATGCGCCTTCGGAAGCAGAAGCACATGCCCCTTTGCCGCCGGTGCAATATCCAGAATCGCACGGAAATTCCCGTCCTCATATACCGTCGCAGACGGTATTTCTCCATTTGCAAGCTTACAAAAAATACAATTCTCCATCTTCTTTACCTCCGATTTTTATTTTATTCCTATACCAGCGTCTGGAACCGGAACATCATATCAAACTGCCGGAGCAGCTTAAAATCTCCCTTTGCCGTAATATCGCCGGACATAAATGCTCCCTGGAACGTCACCCTGCCATTGACAATATTCTCCATCACCGCGCGGGACAGCCGGGCAGTCACATCCGCCTGTACCGCCTCCTCGGTGTAGCTGCAGAACAGCTTGCCCTCTTTAATCTCTATCAGAAGCGTCCGCCCGTTATCCGCAAAATTCAGCGTATAGGACACCGTTATCTTTTCCTCCGGCGCATGATAATTCGTCCGCAGGCTTGCAAGGAACTCCATCTTCGGATTCATGCCAGCACTGCTTTTCTCTAACATTCCCTTAAACATCTGGGAAAGCTCCTCTATGTCCTCCTTCTGGCGCTTTACATACTTATCGTTCGAGACATACTTTGATAAATCCTCGCTCTCCTGCGGCGTCAGCGGAATCGGCACCGCTGCAATGCTCTGCTTTACCAGTCCCCAGCCGGTCGGAAGCTGTATCTCCTTTCTGGATACCGTGCGGTAAAAGCCCTCTGCCTTTTCTTCAATAATCTTTGCGTAATCGGTATTGGTTTCAAACTCCACCTGATTTTCTACAAATGTACAGATTCCGTCTGTCACTTTCCCGCCAAGCAGCTCCCAGGAACTGCGGAGCGCAATCTCTGCCTGCCGCTCCCCGCAGGTAGTCGCCACTACAACCGGCATCATATACATATTCTGCAGCTTCTTTTTATCCGCATACAGCCAGCAGGCATCCAGAAACTGCTGCATATAGCCTCCGATACCGTACCATTCAAGCGGCACGGCAAGCACTACGCCATCCACCTCTTTGATGCTGCCGGACAGTGCTGCAATCTCATTCTTCTGTTCGTACAGATTATAGCGGCGCACCTGCACGTTTAATTCCTGAAATACCTCGACCAGCTTATTGACTACATAAATCGTCGTATCCTCAATTACACCCCGTCCGCCGTAATAAACCGCTATTTTCATATTCTACCTCCGTAAATTACTCCTTTGTTCTCCGTTCCCGCCCTGCCTTCTCCGCAGATACATGCAGTAGCCGGCTCCTAACACGGCTCCCGCAAGGAAACCTCCGAAATGTGCGGCATGTCCTACACTTTTATTAAAAATATTCCCAAACAGCAGCAAAAAGACCATCAGCGGAAGCCGGCGGCGTTCTCCTTGCGGCACCTTATCCCGCAAAAGCAGGAGTACAGCCGAAAACGCGCCGAGCAGACCATATACCGCGCCTGATGCCCCGGCTGCAAACACTATTTCTGCATTTTCACTTACAATAACACTATTATATATGATTAACGCCGCATCTGCAAGAAGTCCCGAGGCAAAGTACAAAATAAAAAACCGGAGCCTTCCGAAAAACGGCTCTAAAATTGCGCCGGAAAAATACAACAGCAGCATGTTAAACATAACATGCTCTATGTTAAAATGATAAAACATCGAAGTAAACAGCCGCCAATATTCTCCCTCTTCCAAGACGAGCGCCGGATTTAATGCCATAAAGGCGACAACCTTTTCCTGCTCACGAAAAAAAACAAAATCGGCAACCAAAAAAACCACTGCATTGACAATTACCAAAATTGTAGTAATCAACGGGAGTTTTCTTTTTTCTTCCACATTCATTTGTTCCATCTCCGTTTCCAAAGCTTCCCTCACCTCTCATCCGCGCTATCCCCCAAGCGGATGATGACATGCCGCAAAATGTCCCGGTACAATCTCCAAAAGCTCCGGCTCCTTCTCACGGCACTGCTGCGTACAATAGGCGCAACGTGTATGGAACCGGCAGCCCGAAGGCGGATGAACAGGACTCGGAATATCTCCTTCCAGTATAACCCTTTTTTTGCTTTCGTTCAAGTCTGTGGAAGGAATTGCGGAAAGAAGTGCTTCCGTATACGGATGCAGGGGTCTTTGAAATAATTCCTCCGTTTCCGAAAGCTCTGTGAGGACGCCAAGGTACATGACCCCGACACGGTCGCTGATGTGACGCACGACACCTAAATCATGGGAAATAAAAAGATAGGTAAGCGCCTCCTGCTCCTTTAAATCCAGCAAAAGATTCAGTATCTGTGCCTGTATGGAAACATCGAGTGCGGAAACTGCTTCATCGCAGACTACAAAACGCGGCTTTCTTGCAAGTGCGCGTGCAATCCCGATACGCTGGCGCTGCCCGCCCGAAAACTGGTGCGGGTAACGGTTAATAAAATATGGTGCCAGCCCGCAGCGCTCCATAATTCCCAAAATATATTCCCTGCGGCGGGCAGACGGCATTTTCTCCAGCCCCTCCCCGATAATCTGTCCGACATTTTTTCGCGGGTCCAGCGAGGAATACGGGTCCTGGAACACCATCTGGAGTTCCCGCCGGAACGGGCGCAGCTCCTTTTCCTTTAAGCCGGAAAGCACAATCTCCCTGCCGTCCCGGAAATAGCTGACGCTCCCCTCCGTCGGCGGAAAAAACCGCAGCACCCCTCTCCCGAAGGTAGACTTCCCGCAGCCAGACTCTCCGACAAGCCCAAAGGTTTCCCCCTGAAAAATCTCTAAGTCAATTCCGTCGTTGGCGCGCAGAAGCTCCTGCCTTCTCCCATTTTTTACCGAAAAATATTTCTTCCACCCCTTTACGCGAAGCAATACCTTCTGTTCCATCATCCGCCTCCTTACTACGCATAACGGTAACACCGGATTGTATGCCCCGGCCCTGCGGCAAAAAACGGCGGCTCCTTCCGTTCACAACAGGGCGTTGCATAAGGGCAGCGCGGCACAAAGCTGCATCCTTCCGGAAGCGCCAAAGGATGCGGCACCGTTCCCTGAATCACCGGAAGCCTTCCGCCCCTTGCCGCACTTCCCGGCAGGGAAGCCATCAGTGCTTCCGTATACGGATGCCTCGGAGAGTCCTTTTGAAAAAGCCGCTCTGCAGGCGCCTGCTCTACAATCCGGCCACAATACATAACCGCAACCTCATCCGCCATTTCCCTGACGACGCCGAGGTCATGCGTAATAAATAAAATTGCTGTTCCCTGTTCCTCTTTTAATTCATTCATCAGCTTTAATATCTGCGCCTGTATGGTAACATCCAACGCTGTCGTCGGCTCATCTGCAATCAGAAGCTTAGGCCTGCAGGCAAGCGCCATTGCAATCATCACCCGCTGACGCATTCCGCCCGACAGCTGATGCGGATACTGCGCTGCCGTAAGCTCAGGGTTCGGAATCCGTACCAGTCGGAGCATCTCTGCCGCTGCCCGTTCCGCTTCCTTTTTCCCAAGCCTCTGATGAATCCGGAACGGCTCCGCCACCTGACGCCTTATCGTAAATACCGGGTTCAGGCTTGTCATAGGCTCCTGAAAAATAACAGAAATCCGGTTGCCGCGGATACCCCGCATCTCTTTTTTCGACGCCTGCACCAGATTCTTTCCTTCAAACCGGATTTCACCACCTGCAATTTTCCCGTTCCCGGAAAGAAGCCCCAGAATACTCATAGCTGATACACTTTTCCCGGAGCCGCTTTCGCCCACGATGCCAAGTGTTTTCCCTTCCTCCAGCACATAGGAGACTCCGTCTACCGCCCTTACTGCTCCCTTCTTTGTCATAAAAACAGTCTGCAGCTCCTTTACTTCCAATAATGCCATAGCCTCCCTACCTTTCCTCGGTTTTAGGGTCCAACGCGTCCCGCAGACCGTCCCCGGTCAGATGAATGCAGACCGTACAAACGGCAAACACTACTGCAGGAAACACCCAGCGCCACCAGTAGCTCCGGATTACAGTCGAATTGTTCGCCCCGCTCAGCATATTCCCCCAGGTCGGCTGCGGCGGCATAACACCGAAGCCCAGATAGGAAAGCGAAGACTCTGTCAGCATGCAGGTAGCAAAATCCAGTGTCGCACTTACAATAATGACAGAAAGCACATTCGGAATCACATGCCGGAACACAATAACTGCTTCCCGTACACCAACGGAACGCGCTGCCGTGACAAACTCCTTCTCCCGCTCCGCAAGCACCTGTGCACGCACAAGCCTTGCCAGACCCGGCCAGCTCAGCACCCCGAGCACCACCATAATCAGAAAAATCCGGCTGTTTTCCGTCATGGAAGAGCCGATAACAGATGAGAGTATCATAGCAAAGGGAAGAAACGGAAGCGCGCTCACAATCTCTGTAAAACGCTGCAAAAGCAGGTCCACCTTTCCGCCGAAATATCCTGAAATTCCACCGATGAGCACTCCGAGCACCGTGGAAATCACGACTGCAGCCGCCCCCACCGTCATTGTCATGCGGCCGCCGTTCAAAAGCCTCACTAAAATATCCCTTCCAAACTCATCCGTTCCGCAGAAATACCCCTTCAATCCCCACGTCTCCACGCTCCCATCCTCATAAAGCGCATAATTCTGATAACCGCCGCAAAATACATTGACTGCCGTTTTCTTTTTCCGCTTCGGAGGGCGTGCCTGCCCGAAGGAGTCGTCGCCCCAGGAAAGAAGCTCTCCGGTTTTTGTTACTGCCGTATAGTGGTATCTTCCTCCGGAGAGCTTCACAAACCCGGCGTCCGTCTCCGGCACCCTTTCCTCCCCCTTGACGCAGTTTCCCCAGACAAGTACCGTGCCGTCCTCAAACACCGCTGCCACGGTCTGGGCAGTAGAGGCAAGGTCTTTTACGCCGCCCTGCCTTGCCCTTTCCGGAATGTCTGAAACCGCCGTTTCCTTTTTTCCGGTATATGCCACGGTTCCGTCCTCCAACAGCGCCGCATAGGCAAATCCGGTAAACACAAGCTTCCGGATTTTTCCCTGATATTCTTCTTCTATCTGAATGTCACATAAATTTTCGTTGCCCCAGAGATAGGCTCTCCCGTTTTCATCTACTGCGGCGGAGCACTGATTCCCTGCGGCAATCTGTACAACCCTGCCCGCATTCTTTAACGCCTCCGGAAAATCTCCCTGTCCCAGTCTTGTATTGCCCCAGACAAAGATACGGTTGTCCGCCGAAAGTGCTACCACATGATCATTCCCGGCAGCTACCACAGTAATAACGCTCTCCTGCACCTCCTGCGGAATCTCCGCTACATCCGTCGTACCGGTTACCTGCCCGTGTCCCCAGACAAATACCTTTCCTTCTGTTGACAGACCGACCGAAAACGTCGCACCCACCGCAATCTCCGCAAGGTTTCCTTTCAATTCCGGCGGCAGCTTCATCAGGCTCCGTCCCGGCGGCACATTTGCCTGCGTGGATTCGGAATAGGACAAATCCAGCGGAAAAAAAAGCGGTCCGAGCAGCATAATAAGAAAAATAAGCAAAAAAACAACCGCACCCGCCATGGCGGCCTTGTTCTCTGAAAACCTCCGGCAGACGGTCCAAAGAGGAGTCTGCACCGCTTCCTCATTCTTCTTCATTCCGTTCTCCTTATTATTTTGCCACACGAATCCGCGGGTCCACCACACCGTAAATCAAATCAAGAAAAAGATTTCCTGCCAGACTGATTACCACATAAAACATCTGTGCCGCTAATACCAGCTCATAGTCCTTCTGCATCAGTGCGTCATATAAAAGCTTTCCGACACCATTCAGTCCGAAAATATTTTCAATAATCAAAGAGCCCCCGAAAATGCCGAGAAACCAGCTGATAATCAGCGCAATCACCGGTAAAAGAGCATTCCGCCATGCATGGGAAAAAATTACAGCCCGCTCAGGAAGTCCCTTTGCACGGGCAGTACGGATATAATCCTGTCCCAATGCATCTACCATTGCCGTTCTCACATAACGTGTCATGCCGCCAAGCGAACCGGCAGTCATTACCAAAAGCGGCAGCGCCATATATTTTATACGGTCAAGCAGCCAGCCGGACACGGAAGAAAACTCCGCTCCCGGCGTATTCATTCCGGAAACCGGAAACCAACGCAGTACCACGGCAAATACATAAATAAACAACAGTGCAATAATATAAACCGGCACGCCGTAACCTACCATTGTCACAATCTGCGTAACACGGTCAAACACCGAGTCCTTCTTTACGGCGCAGGCAATCCCGAGCGGTATCGTAAGAGACAGTGCCAGAACGACCGACATCAGGTTCAAAATCACGGTATTCTGCATCGGCGCCGTGATTACCTGCGCCACCGGCTGCCGGTACGATTGTGAATAGCCTAAATTCCCTGTGAAAAGTCCGGTAATCCACCGGATGTAGCGGAGCGGAAGCGGCTGATCCAGTCCCAGCCGTACCGTAATCGCCTGCTTTTCTGCTTCAATCTGCTCCGCCGTAAGATTTTTATTTTCTTTCACGAAATTTGCCAGCTCTGCCTTCACCGGGTCACCCGGAATCAGATGGTACAAAAAGTAAAGCACTGCCGAAACAATCAGAAACACTGCCGCCATATACCACAGTCTCTTTACCACATATTTTACCATCGCATTTACCGTCCCGTCTCAAATATGCCCCTGCCTGGGGTTCCGCATTTGGAAAATGCCCTGAAAGCTCCCGGGGACACACAGTCCACCGGACATAAGACGGCACACAAATGCGGAACCCCAGGCGTCCTACTCCTCTACCGTACAGTAAAGAATTGCATCCACTGTCTTCCATAAGGAGTTTACCTCATATCCCCGGATTTTATCACGAAAGACATCATAATAGGTATTGGAATAGAGCGGAAGCTCCGGCAGCAGCTCGTTATACCGGGCGATATAATCTACCCATATTTTCTGATATCCTTTCTCGTCTCCCGGCTCTACGCCATATACCATATCCATGGAAAGGCGGTCTAACTCCGGGTCGGATAACCGCTGCACATTATAGCCGTACGCAATCAGATTCTCATCCTGCGTCCACTGGTAAGACTGGTCATAATACGCGGAAAAATCGCTTGCAAGATTGAACATATTATATGTTGGTATTTCGTACTGCACTCCTTGGGAAACATCCCGCATCACCCAGTTCTGCAGCTCCGCAAACTGCACGGTAGTCCGGTTAATCCGGACGCCCGCCGCAGCCGCGGCTTCTCCTTTTACCAGCATAATATCCAGAAGCTCGGAAATCGGATTGTTTTCCGAAGAAAGCCATTCAATGGCTAACGGCATCAGATTCCTGCCGTCCGGCAAAGATATAATTTTGTCTTCATACCCTAACATTTCCTTTCCGCTTACTTCCTTATAGCGCAGCCCCGACTGGTATGGTCCTCCATCCACGCCGTAAATCCAGCCGCCTCTCTCTAACTCCTCCACCGCCTTTTCCTGACTGTAGGAATACGCATTCAGACGCTCATCCAGCTCCTCCTTTGCAGCCTTATACATCGGCATGGCAAGTCCGTAGGGACCGTTTACCACGGTTCCGTACCCCTGACAGAACTGGCTTGCAAATTCCTCCCTGTTCAAAAGATAGGCAATGGCACGCCGTACCTCCACAAACTGCGTCGGTCCGAAATCACATACAAACAAAAGCTTGCCGTACCCGTTCCGCTCGTAGGAGACGGCTTCAAAGCCTCCTGTCTCTACCATATCGAGCGCCGCATTGATTTCCACTCCCTCCGCCATTCCGGAAATCAAATCTACTTCTCCGGTTTTTAACATATCCAATTGTGTTTCACTCTCCAGCTTAATATAAAAAATCTTTGCAATTTCAGGCCTTTTCCCCTCATAATTTCCAAGATAATAGGGGTTTGCTTCCAATACCGCCATTGCCGCAGATTTATCAAAGCTTTTTAATACATACGGGCCGCAGGAAACACGGTTCTCCGAGTTCCAGCGCGCCGCTTTTACCGTCTCCCTGATATCCTCTGCCGTCACATTTCCTCCAAGATAAATCCCGTCCCCGGCATCCAGAAGCTCCGTTCCCTCCGGAAGCCACACATGCATCGGATACGGCGTCAGGCTCACCATCAGCTTATCATAATAGTACGGAAGCTTTTCTGCCGCCACGGTAACAGAAAAACGCCTGTCACCTAACAGCCGGAGCCCCGCAAAAACCGGCGCGCTCCCGTCATAATATGCATCATGCCCTACATAATCCTTACCGGCGTTCCCCGAAAGTCCAAACGCTGCTGCACGCTCCTTATTTGCAAATACGGCATAAAACCAAAGATAGTCCTTTGCAGTCACTTCCGTTGCATCGTTCCAGTATAGCCCGTCATTCAATACAAAGGTAAAGGTTTTGCTGCCATCCTCATTTGTCTTTTCGATTGCTAACTTTACTACCGTTTTATCCCAGATAAGTTCCCCGTCCTTTGTCTGCGCCACGGTATCATAACCGGAAATCAGACGCAATACATCCGAATCTGCACCGTTGTTTGTCCAGACCGTTTCCCAGTCGCCGCTCATCTGTGTGGTGCTTCCGATTATAATCTGTCCCTTTACGTTCTTATCCAAAAAGGGCGGATTTCCGTTATTTTTTCTGCTGCAGCCAGTCACGGAAACCATCGCCGCTGCCATAAGGAAAAGCACAACATATCGTCTCATTTTCATACCCGTTCCTTTCGCTTTGTTCAAGGTACAAAACATCACAAGCGCACTCTTTCAGGCATATAGTTTACCCTTCTCAGGGCTGTCCTATCAGTATTTCAGAAAAAAATAAGACAGGGTTCTTTCTGATGCAGATACTGCACCGGAAGGAACCCTGCCGTTCTCTTTCGTACAAGTACAGTATAATACAAAAAACCCGAAAAATCTACCGGTAATATAAGGAAGTCCTCTCCTCTGCTTCCACAAGGTAACGGTACGTTCTATCCGCAAAAGAAATCCTGTCTCCCGGCAGCAGACGCACACTTTCCTGTATATTCAGCAGCTGCCCGTTGACCTTTGTCCCGTTGGTACTGTTTAAATCCACTACAAAAATTTCTTCGTCCTTTTTTAAAAGCTTTGCATGAAAACGGCTGACCGTATCATTTTGAATGACATAATCTGCATAGCCGGCAAGACTCCCGATATAGAACGGAAACTTTGTCAGAGGAATGCTTTCTCCGGTTTCCTCCGATACAAGAAGCGGGGCCTTATTCTCTTTTTTTATGGAAATCACCCGTGTGTGCTGGCTTCCCCACTCCGGCGCACTTTCCATGACATAAGCAGGCTGCCGCACCTCCTCCATTTCTGTCTGATTCCTTCCGGACATGGAAAAGGATTTCTTCCCTGCCGCAGACCGCAGTCTTCGTTCCTCTGTCTGCAACGGAAGCTTTAAGGCTACTTCTTCCTTCAGACGCTCCAAAAAGGACGTTTTTTTCCTGGCCTTTTCTTCAATGCGTCCGGTCCTCTCCTCCCTGACAAACGGCTCCGCTCCTGCAGCCTCCGGCGCACCTTTTATTTCCTCTCTGATATGCCCGTTTAACTTCTCCCTCAGACGCTCTAATGTCATATCCGGCTCCTGCAGTTGCATGTATAACGTATAAACCAGGGCAATCGCCTTCTCCTCCCGGTAGTCCACCCGGTTTAGCAGCATTTCAAACAGCTTTCCCAGCTGCTCCGAAAACGGAACATAATATTCCGGGTAATAGCATAAGGTTACTTCATACTCCGGGATACGAAGAAAAATATAGTCCGGCCGCAGAATAAAATGTTCCTCCGAAAGCAAATACTCTCTTGCCCGCTCCACAATACCAAAAATCCCCTGCAATACCTTCTGTACCTGCTCAGCATTCATCGGTACACGTTCAAACGTCATGGAAAGTGTTTTCCGCCCCGTGATATCATACTTATAACGGTTCTCCTGCTCTGACTTTACCATCGGCAGTATCCCGGCAGGCGCTGCCTCCCGTATCATTGCCTCCTCGTAACTCCCTTTTGCTTTCCCCAGCAAAAGATAGGTTCTTCCGTCCGCCTCTTTTTTATAATCTTCCTCTAATCTCTGTTCCATGCTCCCTCTTTTCCGTTAATCAAAAAAATCAAACACTGCTTCCGAAGCCCTGATTATCTCCGGTGCCTGCAGTCTCCGCCCCGTAAACACGGTACGGCACAAATCCGATGCCTGACCGGCTACCGCCTCATACTGACAAAGCGTCAGCTTCACCAGCAGAAAGGTAATCAGCAGCAAAAAAGGATAAAGCAGCGCAGCCTCCACCGTCACAGAGCCCTTTAATTCTTGTTGCATCCTTCATTCCTCCTGACCTGATTATAGTTTCACCGGGTGGGCGCGCAAAGCCCCCTCTCCTACGCAGTATGCAGAATAAGCGCCATGGTAACATAGCCGAGCAATAAGAAGGGCAGAAACGGAATCCGGCTTTTTCTTCCTGCCCTATGCGTAATCAGCAGAACCGCTGAAAAGATTCCCGCATAAAGTGCGGCAAAAAAGCAAAGCGCAGCAGTTTCATACAGGCCGAAGGCGAGCCCGCAGACCAAAATCAGGAAGCCGTCCGCCAGCCCCATTGCTTCCTCCGAAAACCGGCAGAAAAACAGCAGGAGTATACCAAAGGCACCGCCGCCCAGACGAGAGGAAAACGCGACATCTCCCACACTTCCTGCCGCAAGCAGCACGCCTGCCGCGGCAAATAAGGAAATCCTTTTTATTTCTAAATGTCTTTTATCCGTCAGCGCCAGCCACAAAAGCACCGGCATACTGCCAAGCTCACGCACTGCCTTTTCCCATAGTTCCATTACTGTTCTCCTTTGCTTTCCTGCTGCTTATCACATTTTTTACATACCCTGTATTCATCCTTAACCTCCTCCAACGGGCATTCCCGCGGACTGCGCTTTAACGCAGAACAGGAAGAAAGTGCATGGTACCTTGTTCCATACAACGTCACATAAACTGCTTCGTTCTCCCGGAGCACCGGCTCACAGAATTCACAGGGGTAATATTTTGCACCGGAGGCATTCCGCGCCTCTCCGATTTTTCCGGACAGCACACTGCTTACTTTTATGTTGATATAAGTACAGTTTTTATCCAGATGGTACACGGTTGCATAATCGGCAAGGTACACCTTCTGCGTTGCAGGTTCTTCTTCTCTTTCTGCCCCTTTTCCTTCCCCTGTCCAGTTCCGGTAGACAAGATGGAGACAGTAATACGCCTGCTTTCGCGGAAACAGGGCATTTTCCGGCTTTACCCGGTAATGGATGCTAAGCTGTACCTTTTCCTCCTCCTTTGACGTATCTACCCATATACCGCCAAGGCCTTCCGCCACCCCTGCCAGCTTCAACAGTTTCTTATCACAGCGCCCGTAGAACAATGCCGTAGCTGCCCCGTCCCTTACAATCTTCTTATCAAATAATGCAAACAGCTTGTCCGCTGCGGCCGTTTCTCCATCCGCCAGCCGCTCCGCCGTATAGGAAAACACCGCCGCCTCTCTTGCAGAGACAATCCCTGCCTCTGCAATCGCAAGCTCTGCCTGCAGAACTACAAACATCTGAACCAGATACAGGACTGCAAAGAAAAATACAGGAAATGCAAACGCCGCCTCCACAGTCAGAGATGCACTCCGATATCTGCTCTTAGGTTTTCGACGAAGTGGATTTTTATGAACCTTTCCGCAAGTTAATTTTGTGTTATTTTTATACATGAACCAAGTATCAAATAAAACGGCAGTAAGAGAAAAGGGGAATACAAAACCTGCCGTCTTACCGGAGAATAAAATGTGTCGTCTCATTAACATAAGAGCAGATATCGGAATACACCTCCTTTCGCTGTAGATTCCGGTTTAATTCTCATATGCATATTCATAACCTCTCTGGTCTGTCCGGTAAGAAAGCTTCCACACACAGCGGCTGGCGCGGAACGAAGCATTGTAGCTTTGCCGAAGATTTTCCTGAATCAGATCCAGAGAACGGTAAGACTTTACCTCCTTTGGAAGCAGCAATAAAAATACCTGAAGATATTCCCGGTAGCCGAATGCCATTCCTCCTGCCTCCTTTTTTTCTTTTGCCTTTTTTGCTGTAAGCTTCCGGGAGAAAAGAAAGAGTTCCGGGAACGTCAGACTGCCGCCGTTTTTTCCGGGGTACAGGGCAAGCTTTTTTCCCTGTAAAAGCGCCGCCGTATCAATCACGGCCTCCTCCACTGCCCAGACAAATAAGAGAAGAAAGGTAATGATACTTTTTAGCGCAGGAAGACCGATAATTCCGCACGCCGCAAGCGCTGCCTGCTCTGCCATGGACTTGCGTGTACTGTCCGTATAAATCGAAATAAAATGAAGCACTGCCCGCAGCATACAAAGCTGCATTACAACAGAAAAAAGATTATCCATGTCCGCCGCCTTTCCCGCAATCAGATATTCCAGCTCATAGGACAACGCTCCTTCTCCGCTCTCCTCCAGATAATCTGAAAAGTGTGTCATCAGATAGGAATGGAACAGAACCGCATTCAGTGCCATTTCCGGCACATCCCCCGACGGAAGCATCTCCCGCAGCTCTTCCAGCATATCCGTTATACTGCTTCCAAGCATTGAAAATACATTAGCAGAGTCCCCTCCTTCATAGCGGAACCCGGACGGCAGATAAGATATCTCCAGTTTTTTTCCGGAAATTTCTTTTTCCGTCAGAAAGCCGAGAAACCCTTTCCCTGCCGCTCTCATCAGGCTGTCCTCCGCCTGTCCGGACAAATCCTTTCCAAGAGACATTTCACCATAATTCAGCTTCAGCCCCTCAAAGGAATATTCCTCAAAAGCCTTCTTCTCCCTTTGCAATACTGTCAAGGCCTCCTCTAGCGCTGCGGAGTCTGCCGACGGAAGTATAAAAGCCTTCCTGCTCTCGTAAAGTATCCCGGCATCCCGGGCAAGCGTATTTTTTATCTGCTCAAAATCATACCCTTCAGCACTTTCATAAAACCCGTATTGAGCCAGCTCCTTCCGGTACTCCTCCACGCTCTCCTCTCCGAGTACGTCCTGCATGGAATCCAGGAGCCTTTCACAGCTGCTCCTTATCTTTTTTGCCTCTTCTAACTCCTTGCGGATTTCACCTGTCTGCCGGTATGCTTCTTCACACTTTCCGACGATTCCCGCACACTTTTTCAAAAAACGCTCCTCCTCCTTTGAAAGTGCTTTTACCTGCGCATCCTGCCCCCGCTTCTGTTTTTTTAACCTATCCAGCTGCTCCTCCTGCTCCCTCCGCTCATCAGACAGCTCCTTCTGCCGCTTTTTTAACGTTTCCTCTTCTGCTGTCATCCGTTCTATTTCCGACAAAATCTGTTTCTTTTCGGCAAGCAGTGCTGCCAGCTGTGTCATAGCTGCCCCGGACACTTCCTCTGGTAACGTCTCCATGACCTCTGTTATCTGCGCCTGTACCGGCACCAGCTGCTCATTAGCGGTCTCCTTATCCGCACAAAGCTGTCCGGCTGTCTGCGTGGCAAGGCTTTGCTCCGCCGCAATTTCCTCCAGACGCTGCATGCATGCGGCCTCCCTTTCCTCGCGCTCTTTGCTCTGACGACGCAACTCCTCCGCTCCGCCGATTAAGTGTTCCAGTATCTCACAGGGATTTTCCGAGTTACTTAAAAATGCCTGATATACCTCCGCCCGGTCGAAATACTGCGCTGCACTTTGGAAATTCGTACAAAAATACTTCACATAAACACCTTTTTGAAACGCACTGGTCTTTCCCTTAAAAAACCGTTCGTACCGTGAGAAATCCACACCGTCGATCT
The DNA here is from genome assembly GCA_910579465.1 of uncultured Lachnospiraceae bacterium. Taxonomy (GTDB): domain Bacteria; phylum Bacillota; class Clostridia; order Lachnospirales; family Lachnospiraceae; genus SIG307. The sequence continues at coordinate 290,775 of CAJTUB010000005.1, forward strand.
GCTCCATCAGCTCCAGCAGCTTTTCTTCTACCTGCGCATAGGCCGTATCTACAGCGCCTTTTGCTGCTGCCGCCGTAAGCTGTGCATCTGCCTGCTCCGCCATTCCCATAAACTGTTTTAACAGCTCCGAAACCTCCAGGATACTCCGGTATTTCATGGCAGAGGCTGCCTGCAGATAGAACCCGTCCAGATTCTGCTCTGTCAGCACCGTTGCCGAATCTACCGAAAACGCAGCGCCGGAACGTAGCAGCAGCGACTTCTCTCCCTCTCTTTTTTGTGTCATATAATCAACATCCCTTGCAATGCTTTTTTCCGTCCACGACAGAATATCCTCTCCCTCCGGTACCTCTCTGCCAAAAATATGATACTGCTTATACAAGGGCTCCAGATAACCGGCAAAATAGTTTTCCACTGCAAGCAGCGCCGCAGAAGCATGATAGGAGGCACGCGCAGTATATGCCGCCATTTCAAAAAAGGAAAGAATAAAGCTAAGCAGTAACAGAAACACCATAGAAAAGACCACCGTAACAGAACCCTTCCCTTCCGACCCCTTCCTTCTCACGGCAGTATCTTGTCGACGCTCTTTTCCAGCGCTGACATTGCCTTTTCTACAATCAGGGTCAGCTGGTCCTTAAAAATCAGCACCAGGGCAATCAATACCACAAGAATCAATATAATCTCCACCACACCAACGCCTGTATTATCCTGTAAAAATCCTTTCCTTTTGTTTTCCTCTGTCATTCCTCTTCCTCCATATCCTTTTTGTTTTTCGCATTCTACCACTTCTAAAATACTCCCTGACTGCGTCCTGTCAGATTCCCATACTATAAAACGCCGGAAGCATCACGAGTGCAAGCACCAGCAAAAGCATCCCCATCATCGGGAACAACAGCTTCGTCTGCGCCTCCTCCCCCTGCTTTTCTGCCTGCCTCCGCCGTAGCTCCCATGCAAGCCTTACTTCGTTTTCCAGACCCTCCCGCAATCCGCCGCTTCCCTTTTGCAGCTGGCTGACTAAAAGAGACGCACAGCGCAGATACGGCTTCAGACCGACCCGTCTGCCGAACGCTTCATAGGCGGCCGCCTCAGATGTCCCGTTCTTTAATTCTCCTGCAAGCAGCAGCACCTCTGCATGAACTGCCTTTTCTTTCCCCGATGCTTCTGCCCTTTTCCGGTATTCCGCTGCCAGCCGTTCCCATGCGCCGCGCAGGCTTAAGCCGGCGCCGACATAAAGTGTAAGCTTTGTTACAAGCTGCGGATACGCCATTAAAAATTCTTCCTCCCGTTTCTGCCGCTCTTTCTGTCTTTCCTTCTGCTTTGCTGCTACGATAAGAACAATGGAACACAGCACCACCGCCGCAAACACGCCCGGAGAAATCGCACTGTCTTTGGGCAGGCTGACTGCCACCGCCCCGACTGTCTCCGGCAGATAAAAGCCCTCCTCCGCTACTGTCTCCTGCTCCAGTCTCTTTAGCTCCTCGCCCGCCCGGTAGAACTCCGCCTTATTGCTTCCGCTCTCATACGGCAGCACCCCAAGGGAAAACCAATACTCCCTGCATTCCTCCCCTATCGTGACCCTTGCGCACAGGGAAACCCTGTGTTCCTCCAAAAGTCCCTCCCGCCGGACCTTCCCTGTCCTGCTGACTCTCTCCTCGTCAGAGCTTTCCCACCGGATGACGGCTCCCGTCTCCTCCACATACTGCGGCAGTGCCAACGACTCCGTCAACAGAAGTTTTGCCCTGCCCTCCGGGTTGATTGCCTCGTTGATGCGCTGCAGGGTTTCTATATACGCCGCGTCTGTTTCCTCTGCGGTACGTTCCCTTGCCCTTAGCTCGAAGGTAAACAACTCCTCCGCGCCGTCCTTCGACAAAGAAACCGTCTGTCTCTTTGTCCCGCCCTCCGGTCTTGTAAGCCAGCCACCCTCCTGCTCCCCGGTGCTGCCGCGCAGCTGCAAAAAGAGCGCTGTCCCGAGAACAATACCTCCGATTACTACAATCTGGATTTTTTCCTTTCTTTCCATGGCATCCCCCTCTAAAATGAAACCGCCGTAATTTTATCCACTGCAAGACAGAGCCCGCCGTAAATCACCAGAAACACCGACATCAGTCCCGCGCCTGCCGCATTCTGATACAGCGGTGACAGAAACTCCGGCAGAAACATCTGTAAATACAAAAGCATGGCAAAGGGCATCCCCTTCATCAGCCGCACCTCATACTCCCTGCTGCCGAGCACGGCGCGAATATGGCGTGCTGTCTCCTGCTTCTCCCTTATGAGCCGCTCGGTATTGGAAATCACCTGCTGCACTGTGCCGCCCGTCCGCTTTGCAATAAAAAGCACCTCCGAAAAGTCTGCCATTTCCTCACAGCTGCACTCCCCTGCCAGTTCGGCAAACGCTTCCTCTGCAGGCATGCCAAGCTGTATCTTCCGCTGTACGCAGGTTACCAAACAGAGAAACGGCTCCTCCTCTTTATAGGAGGTCAGCATCCCTTTCTTTGCTTCGCCGACCGCCTGTTCCAAAGAATATCCGACCTGCAGCGCCTCCCGCAGAAAGCCAAGCCATTCTGCAAACATCTGCTGCTCCTGCTCCTTCTGCCTCTGCAGAGCCTGTTTACGCCCCCGGAAAAGCGAGACCCCGAGAAAGAGAGGCACCACAGACAGTCCGTAAACGCTCCGGTAAAAAAGCCACGCGGCAAGCCCTCCGGTAACAGAGCCCTTTAACAGCCCCGCTGCCAGAAAGCCCCTTCTGCCTCCCGTTCCTTGTCTTCTCTTTTCCCTATCCGCAATCTGCTCCACCTTCCATACCCTCCTTTTAAAGCTCCGCTTCCCCGCAGCGGCATACCCTGCCCTCGCCCGCGGTCCCGCAATACTCAAATACCGGTTTTAGCACAATTTCCCCGTTTTGCAGCCCTCTGTTTTCACAAATCTGAAGTACGCCGCGGCTGCCGTCGCGCCGCCTGCAAAGCTGTACAAAAATATCAATTGCCGAGGCAATCTGCCTGCGCACTGCGGACAGCGGAATATCGCTCCCCTGCAGCACCATTGTTTCCAGACGCGAAATCATATCCTCTGCCGAATTTGCATGACCGGTCGAAAGAGAACCCTCATGGCCGGTATTCATCGCCTGCAGCATATCCAGTGCCTCTGCTCCGCGTACCTCGCCGACAATAATTCTGGAGGGACGCATGCGGAGCGCGGTTTTTATCAAATCCCGGACCGTAACGGCACTGCAGCCCTCCGTATTGGCATTCCTCACCTCCAGCCGTACCAGATTCGGACTGCTTCTGATTTGCAGCTCCGCAGCATCTTCGATTGTAATAATTCGTTCTTCTCCTGGAATGTACGCCGATAATGCGTTTAAGAAGGTGGTTTTCCCGGAACCGGTACCACCGCTGATAAAGATATTCCGCCGCCTGCCTACTGCCTCTGCAAGATACTTCCCTGCCTGCTCCGATAACGCTCCCATCCCTATCAGCCGCTCCATCGTATAAGGCGTTCTGGAAAACTTCCGGATTGTTACCGCAGGACCGTCAAGGGAGACCGGCGGCAGTACAATGTTGACCCTGGAACCGTCGGGAAGCCTGGTATCAGCAACCGGACTCGCCTCATTTACAATCCGGTTCGCCCCGGCGGCCATCTTCTGAATCACATCACGCAGCCGTTCCTCCGAAGAGAACTGCTTTTCCCAACGGAACAGCCTTCCTTCCTTTTCATAAAAAATACTCCGGTGGCCATTTACCATAATCTCTGTGACCGCCTCGTTCTGCAAAAGCTCCTCCAGAATATCAAGTCCGCGAATAGCATGAAAGATTTCCTGCTTTAAGCTGCACTTTCTTTCGAACGGCAGATATGCTTCCCGTCCGTATTCCAGAATCACCGTCTCGATTACTGCAAGCACCTGCTCATCGCTCAGCTCCTCCGACAGATTCAGCCGCTCCAGTGTCCGGCGCCTGATTTCCTCCCTTACCTCCTGCAAACACTGCGCCTCCTTTTTTTACTGCTTCCGCCGCAGCGGAAAAAAATCCTTCCCTCTCTTCGCCGCTCCTTACCGGAAACTCTGTTATACGGGAAAGCAGCTCCGCTTCCCCTGCTTCCTTCAGCTGCTTTAGAAACTCTGCCTGTATCCTGCGACCCTCCGGCAAATCCCATACCGGAGTCAGAATACTGTCACAGCAGCGAAGTATGGCAATGCCTGCCGCGTCAAACTGCCCTGCTGCCAGTACCAGCGTGTTGTATCTGCCCTTCTGCTCAATGCAATGCAACAGATACGCCATATCCTCCCTTGTAATATCCTGCAGCTCCGTGCTCCAACGGACCGGGGCAAGACTGTCCATCCCTTCCCCCTCCTGCCGCAGAGAAGCCAGACGCTCCGACAGCGCAGGCTCCCTCTGCCTGACATAAAACAAAAGCTCCGACATACCGTCTCCTGTCTCCCGTCCGTAAATCCCGAACGGCAGAAACGGAAGATACAACACCTTTCTTCCCTTTTCTCCCGAAACCCGCTCCGCAATCCTGCGGGAAAGAAGCTCTGTCCAGACACCTCCAGAGGGAGAATACACTCCGAGTACCGGAAGGTGCGTTCTGTTCCGGGGAGAGCCGTTAAACCTTTTTTCAATTTCCTTTGCAGACTGGTAACGGTACAGTACCGACTCCTTCTGCACACTCTTTGTTTCACTGAGCCAAAACAGCCGCACGTCCTCCGGAAGCCCCAGGGAAAGCACCTCCTTTTCCAGTCCCTCCGAAGCTAAAACCGCATATGCCGCTCCGTTTTCCACATAGCCTTTCATCTCCGGGACAGACGAAACTACGACCGCACGATAGGGAAAGCCTCTTCTGCCATTGAGATAAACTGCCAGCTGGTGTGCATATTCCTGCAGCTCGTCTGCTATTATAATTAACTTCTCCAACGACACCCCTCTTTCGTTTTTCCTTTTTCAGTTTTTCTTTTCCATTTTTACTTTTTGTTTTATTTGGGAAATCAGGACCCCGCAACCGGAATCCTCCGCTCGGAAGGAGCTTTGATGCTATTATCATAACTTCTTTTTCCGGGAAAGTCAATGGCTTTCCCTTCATTTCTTTACTTTCGTGGTTTTCACCAATATTCTCTTCTTTTTTTCTAGCACTATTACTACGGCAAAATTCGTGTTTCTTTTCTAAAATCCACCTGCTATCGGGCGTTTCAGACATTTTTTTCTTAAATCAACCATGTGCGGATTTTTTTGCAGGTATATTTTCCCACCTTCCAGCCTATAATTAAATTGAAATAGAAAAAAGAAGGGAGTACGTTTATGCCACATTTATTGAAAAAAAAGAAACCACCGGAAAATCCGCTTATCAAAGAAATACAGGCGACACGCATGGAATTGGAAACCGCCTATTCCATTTTTGAAAATGCCGTTGACCCGGACCTCGTTGCCAGCAGTATCTATCGCATTAATTCGGTACAGGAGCGTTATCAGTTTCTCTTAAAACAGTTAAAGCACGCTGAATCGCTTCTGCAGTCTTCATAGAACCGACCGAATCACCGTTGTCTCTGCCGGCAACGGTGATTTCGTCTGTGCGCGGTACTGCAAGACAGGAACCGCCGGGCGTCAGCCTTTGACCGCACCGGACAGGCCCTCGGCATAATAGCGCTGGGTAAACACGAAGAGCGCCGCAATCGGGATTGCCACGCAGACCGAGCCTGCGGCAAACCTTGTATAGTAATGGTATACATACTCCTTTTCCAGCATGTTCCACAACCCGATTGCCACTGTATAATAGCGGCTGTCGGCTCCGGCAATTACTCTGGCAAAGATAAAGTCTAACCACGGCGCCAGAAACGAGGTAATTACCGTATACACAATAATCGGCTTGGAAAGAGGTACGGTAATCCGGTAGAAAATCTTAAACCGGGACGCCCCGTCAATCATTGCCGCCTCGTCCACGCTTTTCGGTATTGTATCAAAGAAGCCCTTCGCAATATAAAATGCAAGGCTTGAGGCGGAAGAATATACTAAAATAAGCGCAACCAGCTTCATTACTCCTTCGGTCAGGTTTAAGCCCTTCAGGATATAATACACCGCAATCATGGACATAAATGCCGGGAACATTCCGAGAACAAGCGCGACGTTCATAAACGGCTTCCGCATCTTAAACCGCATCCGCGACATGGAATAGGATACTGCCAGCACGAAAAACGTGGAAAGCACACAGGTTACACACGCTACCACCAGCGTATTGGAAAACCAGCGCGGGAAGTTTAAAAGGTCCGTCTCGGTAAAAAGCCGTGTATAATTGGAAAAGGTAACCTTTTTTGGAAAAAACGTGGTAAAATAGGAGCCCGGCTCTCCCCGCAGGGATGTCATAATAATCCAGAAAATCGGAAACAGCCATATGAGCGCCAGCACGGCAAGCAGAATGTGCATAAGCACCGTGCGGATTTTCTTTTTTCTTCGGTAAGAGCCTCTCGCCGTACTGTTTTTCACTGGAATCCCTCCTCGTTCTTATAGGCAGCCGTTCTCCGGTATGCGACCAGCGACAGCACAATGGAAATCACAAACGTCATAATACCGATTACCGCACCATAGCAGTAATCCTTATTATCAATTGTCAGCTTATACAGCCATGTAACAAGCAAATCCGTTTTCCCTGCCGTTCCCCGGTAATACTCCAGCGTTGCGGGCGCGCCTCCGGATAAAAGATAAATTACATTGAAATTGTTGATATTGTTAATAAAGGTCGTAATCAGCGTCGGCGCCGTTACAAACAGCATATACGGCAGCGTAATTTTTAAAAACGTCACCCGTGCGTTCGCTCCGTCCACCTTTGCCGCCTCATACAGCTCCGTCGGGATATTCTGCAAAATTCCGGTCGTTGTCAACAGGGTATACGGTACACCGACCCAGATATTCACAAGAATAATCGTTACTCTTGCCCAGGTGGCATCCGTAAAAAAGGGCAGCGCCCCGTCCGATGCTAAAAGCCCCATCTCCCGCAGCAGCACATTAACGGCGCCGTTCGGCTGTAACAGCGTCCGCATCGTCAGCAGCGTTACAAACTGCGGCGTCGCAATGGACAGAATAAAGCAAAACCGCCAGAACCCTTTTGCTTTTACCGAACGGTGGTTAATCAGAATCGCTAACAGCATTCCGAGAATATAGTTTAAAAAGGTGGCAAACACTGCCCAGGTCAGGGTCCAGCCGAGAATCGGCCAGAAGGTTTTTCCGAACGCCCCGTTAAAGTCCAGCACAGTACGGAAGTTATCCAGTCCGATCCAGGTAAACAGCTTTCCGGGCACCTGATGGTCACGGTCATAGTTGGTAAATGCCATACTAATCATAAAGACCAGTGGCAAAACCGTAAAAATAAGAACGCCCAGCACCGGGAGGCTTAACAGGCTCCGGTAAAGCTTTGTATCAAAATAGCTCTCGACCTCTTCCCAGAAGCCCGGCACCCTGCGCCCTGCCCTTTTTAACTCCTCCGCCTTGTAAGCGGAGCGGACTGCCGCCCGCCAGAACAGCAGAAACGCCGCCGTCAGGAATACAAAAATAACGCCGTAAAGCAAAATCAGCAGTGAGTTATCCCCGGCCTCGTACACATAAATCCCCTGCGCTTCATCCCAGACCTTCTCCTGCGTCTTTGTTCCGAGCGTCGGCAGCTTTTCCAGCACCGGCAGTCCCGTTCGGAAAAAGTACAGCCAGTAGAGCGCCGTGATACACAAAAACAAAATACCCTTTCCGATTTGTCCGCGACGGATATTTCCGATGCCGGGTACAAGAAGGGAAAGCTTTGTGAAACCGTCGCCCTTTGCCAACGATTTAAAAAACCCTGCCTCACCGATTTCCGCGCTTTGCATAGATTTTTTCATTTCTCCTCCTTGCCGGTGCAGGCAGCTTCGTTCTGCCCGCACCGAAGAATTTTTCTAACTCCGCCTAGAATCCGGTTCCCGCATTAATTGCATCCTGCAGTTCCTTCGTCCGTTGCTCCGCGTTCTGCTTTGTCACGGTCCCGTTATAGATTTCCTCGCCGAAGGTTTCCGAAATCCGGAACCAGCTCTCAATCTGCGGCACCGTCGGCTGTACGACGGAGGTATTTAGAACAACCGCATTTTCCGCCACTGCCACCGGACTTGCAAGTACCTCCTCCGACGCTGCCAGTTTAACATTGGACGGCGTGACATGACGGTACGTAAACCGGTCTTTTTGCACGCTCTCGCCGCCAAGATACAGCGCAAGTGCTACCGCCGCCGCCATATTCTGGCTGCGCGGATTTACGCCGACTGCCTTAGAGCCGGTAAACTGGCGCATCACGCCCGAAACCCCGTTGTCATACGTTACGGTCGGAAGCTGTGCCGTCGCAAAATTTTCACCCAGCGCTTCTTTTACCGCACTCGCCTTCCACGAACCTGAAACAAGCGATGCAAGCGTTCCGTTTGCCATTCTTGAAATAGAATCGTCTCCTGCCTCCTTGTGGAAGCGCGGGTTCTTTACAAGGTCTACCAGATATTCGGTTACAAAGCTGAAGTTACCGATATCGGTTCCCTTTTCCTGCTCGGTTCCGTCTTCACCAAACAGGGAAAAACCGCCTGCGTAATAAAACTGCTCGATATACCAGCTGTTTGTCAGCTCAAAGCCGAATGCTGCAACCCCGTTCCCTAAATCCTTGTCCAACATCGTATTCAGGGACTTGACATCCTCCGGCGTCAGCATACTCTTGTTATAATACAAAATCAGCGTATTCGGCGTATACGGAACGCCGTAGACGGCATCCTCATAAACAACGCTCTGGTACATCGTATCGTTATTTTCCTGCCGTATTGTTTCTACCGCAGAGCCTCCCAGCTCCGCAAGTGCGCCTGCACCTACAAGGGCTGCCAGCTGGTCGTTGGCATACATATAGACATCTGCCGCCGTATCCAGGTCCTTGATTACAACATCCTTTGCGTCACCCTCGGAGCATACGCCGTACTGGAAGGTGATATCCCATTCCGGGTGCGCTTCGTTAAACTCGGTACACCATTTTGCAAGCAGACCGTTCGGCGCGCCTTCCTGTGCCGCCTGGTCCTCTGCCGGAGACCAGACCGTCAGGGTCATTTTCTTTACCTCTCCGCCGGAATTTCCCTGGGACGGTGTTACGCTTGCATTTTCACCACCGTTTCCAACGTTTCCTCCATTATTATCATCATTGTTGCCTTCCTTGTTACAGGCGCAGCCCGCCATGCTTCCAAGAAGCATTCCGCAGAACAATACCGCTGCCATGATTCTCTTTAATTGTCTCATCTCTGCTTCCTCTCATTTCCGGGGTCCTGCCCTGCCCGGACAGCAAATTCCCTGATTTCTTCACAAGCTTTTTCATTTTGTTCCCTCGCAAAACAAAAAACTGCCGCCGGACGGGGACCCGCGTATTTCTTACACAGATATCCTAACCGTTCCGGCGGCAGTTTATTCTCTCTTTTTAGTTTTTATTCTGTCTGCGGTACATCCGCGCAAGCTTCTGGTAATACGGAATATTAATCTTTTCGTACTGCTCCTTTTTCATGCGCCACTGCCAGTTCCCTCCGAGCGTAGACGGAAAATTCATACGCGCCTCATTGCCGAGTCCCAGAAGGTCCTGCATCTGGAAAATCGCGGTATGCAGTGAAGAACGGTACGTCGCACGAATCAGCGCATCCGCTACGGACTCCTGCCGTCCGATACCGAAATACTCCCGGATTCCTCCCATATCCCAGTCGGACTTGCCCGAAAGACAGCCATACAGCGTCTCATTGTCATGGGTGCCGATATAGGCAATGCTATTATTCGAAGTAAAATTGTGCGGAAGATACGGATTGTCCGGCGTACAATCTAACGCAAACTCCAGAACCTTCATTCCCGGATAACCGTTCTTCTGCATCAGGTCAATAACCGGCTGTGTCACAACCCCAAGGTCCTCGGCAATAATCTTCCCATCTCCGATTACCTCATTGATGACGCGCGTCAGCTTTTCGCCCGGTCCCTTTTTCCATTCGCCCTCCATCGCGGTTTCGCTCTCTGCATCAATCGAATAATAATTTACAATTCCGATAAAATGATCAATGCGGATTACGTCATAGCGCGCCGCAGAAACCGCCATACGCTCCCTCCACCATAAAAAGTCCTGCTGCTCCATAGCATCCCAGCGGTACAGAGGATTGCCCCAGCGCTGTCCGGTTGCGGAAAACAAATCCGGCGGAACTCCCGCAATGTTGATTTCCCTGCGGAGTGCGTCCAGCTCAAACAACTCATAGTTTGCCCACACATCGGCGGAGTCCATCGCCATATAAAGCGGGATATCGCCGATGATTGCAACGCCCTTTTCCTTTGCATATGCGTGCAGACGGTTCCACTGCTCGTCAAATTTATACTGACAGAACATATAATAGCCGATTTCGTCGGAAAGCTTTGCCTCTATCTCTGCCAGCGCCTCCGGCTCATGCAGGCGGAGCGGCATCTTCCACTCCTGCCACGGCTGACCGCCGACGGAGTCCTTGATTGCCATAAACATCGCATAATCCTTCAGCCAGAAGGAATTTTTCTCAAAAAACTCCAAAAACTCCTCGGTCTCCTTATGCTTGCTGTTCTGATAGGCAGTATGAAGCACCTCCCGGCGTCCCTCGTAAAGCGCGCTGTAATCCACACAGTCCGCCGAGTCACCCCAGAAAACCTCGCTACAGTCCTCAGCAGAAATCAGCCCCTCCTCAATTAACGTAGAAAGGTCAATAAAATACGGGTTGCCCGCAAATGCGGAAAACGACTGATACGGGCTGTCACCGTAGCCGGTAGGTCCTACCGGAAGTACCTGCCAGTAGGAATACTCCATCTCCCTGGCAAAATCAACAAAGGCAAATGCCTCTTTCCCCAATGTGCCGATGCCGTAAGGTCCCGGCAGGCTGCTGATTGGCATCAGAATCCCTGCACTCCGCTCCCATTTCTTATCTGTTTCCATTTCTGTTCCCCTTTCCGTTTAGTTCCGCGCCTTATGGCATGGTTTAAATCTGCCTGCTTCTAGTTTATGCTGTTTTTAGAAAACTACTCTAAAAGCAACACCGCTCTTCTGCCACGGGCACTTACGAAAATTTGTTATTGTTAGTATATCACAAAACTGGCAAAAAAGGAACGGGGTTCCTCACTATGTTAATTCACAATCTGCATATGCACGCCTGACACCTCGTACCTTACCCTGTAACCGGAGAGCGCTTCTATCCCGTGCGTCCGCGTATAATCCCAAAGCATCCGGATGTCGTCCCCCAGCTGCTCGTATCTGCCGTTGCTTTCCTGTGAATTTAACAGCCGGCACATTTCCTTCGGAAGCCCGCTGATTTTTCCGTTCCCATCTACTGAAATGTCATCCCAGGAATACCTGCCTCCGGTCGATTTCCCAAGAAAACCGGAAAGCTCCTTATAGGCGTTAATCCGGTGAAATTCTGCCGGGGTATAGTCTGATGCCTGCATATGGCAGTCCCACAGCTCTTCTGAAAACTGTCCTTCCAGTATGCTGACAGCCAGCCGTTTTTCTTCCTCCGTAAAATCTCCGGTAACAGTTATTCTTCCATCGATATCTGACTCTATGGCATAGGCTTTCCCCAAAATGTCAATCCCTGCCTTTCCCAATGCTTCCTGCATCTCCGGGAGTAACGTATTTTGTATCCTGCCATAAGCAGCCGCCCGTTCATAATCGTGCAGGTTTGCAAAAATTTTCAGATAAGCCTCCTCCTGCTTATCGAGCAGCTCCCCGGATGCCTTTTTCTCCAGCAGCTCTTCCACGCTTTTTGTCCCCGCATAGCGTTCCTCTTCCGGCAGGGAATCATACTGCTCCCTGTGCAGCCGTTCCATTTCATCGCTGTAATTCTGTCTGCCATCTGCCGTCGTCTGCTTCTGGTATTTTTCTTCTGCAATGCGGATACGGTAAGGCTCCTCTATATTGACATTCCCGCCGCCGTGGTTTTCCACCTTAATCGTATAACGTTCCGAGGCGTCCCAGTCCGGCAGGATAAGCTCCTTGCTGCCGTCGCCATTCTCTTTCGCTATCCCTATCTGGTTTCCCTTCGTATCATAAACAACCAGATCATAATCGCAACCCTCCGGAATATGCTCCAGCCGGATGGTAAGCCTTGTCCCGATTCCCATCCTTGTATAGAAATTCCTCTGCCTGTAGGAAAAGGAATAGCAGTCTGTATCCCCGTCGGAATCCAGCCTTCCCTCCAGATAGCTGTCACTGTTATGCAATAAAATTCCTAAATCATAGGTACTGTAATAGCTGTCTGTCCTGTCGTCATATTTCGTTTTCTGACGGTAGCTGTCATTTTTATTCCCACAGCCTTCCAGCAGGACCGTCTGCTCGTTCAGCTCCTTCATGGGAGAAGCAAAGCCCTTTTTCCCATAACGGACGCCACCAAGCAAAGGACTACTGACATAATGTGTATAGTTCATACTATCCTTGGCCTCCATGTATTATTTCTCATGTCACTCATACCGAGGAAGCGCTGATGAAAGCGTTTCCCTAAAAAAACAGCACTATCACCGCCGCCAATATTATAACAATTAATACCGGTGGTACGAAAAGGGACATCCAAAAAAATAAACTGCCGCCTTGTTTTCGATATCTTGTTATATTATAAGCGATGTCTGACACCAGCCACACAAGGTTATACAATGAAAATCCTACTACAAAGCTGCATTCCACAACAAATCCGCTGTTCAGTGCAAACCATAACCCAATCGCTGTATAGCTCAGACATACTCCAAATACGCTGTTCAATAAAACTGCAATACTCTTTGAATATAGTTTCGACTTCTTTCCCATTCCGTTCCTCATGTCTTCTTGAATCGTCTGTTTACAAAAAAGGGGCTGCGCTTCGTGCGACAGCCCCTTAAACGGGGAACACTTCCCCTCGCAGTATCGAGTAGCTTTTATGCTGTAAATCCTCTCTTTGCTTCATTTACATTTACATATATTTCGTTTAACTTGCCGCGCCCGTAGGTCAGTCCCGCATATACCTGCTGGGTGTTCTGCATTACCGGACCGCTGCTGTCTTCTTCGCTTACCTTTTTGTAGCCGTCAAGAAGCTTTTCGATAACCTCTGCCACATTTGCCAGCCGCTCCGGCTGTTTTTGTATTCTTGCCGCGGTCAGCTCACGGTTTACAAAAATATAAAGGCTCATCAATTGATAGGAAAGTCCGACCTGGTAGTCAAGGGATGCCATCAGTTCGCTGATAAAGCGTCCTGCATGGACAAGCTCCTTTTCGTATACTGCCATGTCTTCTGCCGCAAAGGCTTCCTTTGCCGACTCAAGGTCACTCAGGATAATTTCGTACATAATCACAACCAGCTCACTGCGCGATGCCTGTGTTACCCGCATGCTGAACTCCTGTATCAATTCCTTTTTCATAACCTGCCTCCATTTTCAACCTGTCTTTTCCACCGGGCACTCCCTTTTATCAGCCCTGCAGCAGCGATAAAATATTCTGCGGACGCTCATTTGCCTGGGCAAGCATCGCGTTGCCTGACTGGGACAGCACCTGCTGCTGTGTATAGGTTACCATTTCCTTCGCCATATCCACATCTTCGATACGGGACAACGCTTCTGTCAGGTTCTCCGCGGAAACATTCAGACTGTTAATACAATGCTCCAGACGGTTCTGATATGCGCCGAGCTTTGCACGGATAGACGAAATCTCATTTACCGCGTTCTCAAATATCGTAATCGCCTTCTGTGCAGACTCCTGCGTATTTACGTTGACAACCTCTGTTCCGAGCGTATCGGTATTTACCTTCGGAATACGCACCTCCATCGTCTGTCCCTCATTTGCACCAATCTGCAAATCCATCGGTCCCGCCTTTAACACGGTAACGGTTGCCGAAGCGGTTCCCTCTACCTTAAACTTCATCTTGAAATCATTTACGTCCGTAACGGTGACATAGTCGCCGTCAATGGAAACGGTTGCGGTCGGCTTGAAGCCCGTATCATAATCCAGCTCTACGACCGCGTCCACGCCCTGTGCCTTCACACCGGAGGTAATTCCGAGTGCAGCTGCAAGCGCTGCATCCGTACAGTAAATCTCAATCTCTGCATCATCGCCTTTATCGACGCTTTCAAACCGGAAGCCTTCGGCGTCTGCCAGCGTGCTTACCTGCATATCGCCTCCTGCATCTGCCGCTACCGGCGAAACCTCAATGTCTACTGCAGAGCCTGCATTACGCATTTTTTCATAGATATCGTTTAACGTATCCGTAGCCTCGACTTCGATTTCCTTATCGTTGATGGAAATCTTTCCGGTAAAGCCGAGCGCTGCAGTCTTGCTTGTCGTTGCCGGCATCTGGGTTTCCAGCTTTGCCGACTCCGGCGCTGTTGTAACCGTAAGTGTATATTCTGTAATTTCAACTGCGTCCGATAAGGAAAGCAGCTGAATCTGTTCATTGTCGGAATAAGAACGGCGGTCTACCGTGCCGTTTAACAGCTTCTTGGTATTAAACTCCGTCGTATCGGAAATACGGTTGATTTCTTCGTTCAGCTGGTCGATTTCGTCCTGAATTGCCTTCCGGTCCTCGTCGGTATTTACACCATTCGCCGCCTGTACAGAAAGCTCTCTCATACGCTGCAGCATTGCCTCTACTTCCTCTAATGCGCCCTCGGCAGTCTGAATTACCGAGATACCGTCTGCTGCGTTCCGGGAAGCCTGCTCCAAACCCGCAATCTGCGTCTTCATCTTTTCAGAAATTGCAAGTCCTGCCGCATCATCTGCCGCACGGTTAATGCGGAAGCCGGAGGAAAGACGCTCTAAACTCGTATCCAGTCTGTTATTTGTCTTTCCAAGAATATTACACGCCTTCAGCGCTGAAATGTTGTGGTTGATTCTCATACTGTCACCTGTTCCTTTCCAAGGTCACAAACGCAAGGTTCTGCGTTCTGCTATGCCTTCTCGATTTCCATAATATGAACAAATACCGCTCTCGATACTGCCAGAAGCTGTGCCGTATCCGGCTTTTCACTCGACCGCGGTTCGGTGACATCTCCTTCCGTGTCAATGCCCGGGATACGGTTCACGGCATACTCTTCCGACCTTGCGCCGGTACCGCAGTATACCAATGCATCCGATACCCCTAAATCCAATAACCGTTCTGTCAGCTCCCGTTTACTGTGTTCAATCAGTCCGGTTCCTTCCCGGGAATCACTGCTGACAAAACAGAAAATCCGATTGTCTTCCATATGTATATCCGCCTGGACAGTTCCAAGCTTTACCAACGGAATCTTTACCGATGCTCTTCCACCCTCTTCTGCCTGACCTTCCGTCTGTAAGGTTACCCGCATGCTCTTTAAGCCCTCGGCGGTTTCTATCGGAAAATCGAAGCATTCCTTCCCTGCGCATTCCCCGCGCAGCTTTACTCCCATCTTAATCTGTTTCAGCGCCTTCAAATCGACCGCAGCCGGTTCTCCTGCGCACATATCATCCTCTAAGTTACGAACGGCCTTTTTCAGATTACGGTAGAACCCTCCGGCAACGCGTACATCAAACAGACTCTCGGTACTGTCGGCACCGCCTGCCGAAAGCAGCGCATCTGCCTCGCTCTCCGTCTCTTTCTCTGTCTGCTTCCCATACTGCTTCAACAGACTGCCAAGCCTTCCATACATCTCGCCGGTTCCTGCCAGAAACTCCTTTGCCGCCTCCACATTATTCGAGGTAACTACAAGTCCGAGTCCCTTTAAGAACTCCGGAGCCTGCGCTGCGCTTTCCGCATTTGTACGGAGCTCCTGTACTGCCTGCGCCGTTTCCTCCTCCGTGCGGGCAGTTCCTTCTTTATAAAATTCGTAACCGTCGCTAACCGATATATCGGCAATTTTCCCCGGAATCTTAATACCGGAAAGAATTTGTGCATCGATTTTTGAACTGTTCGGAAGCAGTTCCCGTACCCGGCTTACATTTTCATCCGCCGTTACATTAATGCCGCCCATTTTTGCCGTCCGCATCGCCGAAAGCAGGTTTCCGAGCGTTAATTCCCTGCCGCTCTCCATAACGACGCCGATTGCAGCACCATCCGTTTTCTCTAACTGGTTAAACAGACGGAACATTCCGATGTACGCGGAACGCTCCTCCGGGGTAACTCCCGCATTCTTTTCTACCTTGAAGAGATATCTTGCAAACTTCTCCGTATCATTTTCAAGCCCGTCCTCCATGCGGATTTCGGCAACTCTGCGCGACAGGGCATCTACGGTCTCCGTAAGCGGGTTAATTCCCTCCCGGATTAAGCGTAACGCCGCTGCCGGATGCATTCCCTCTACAAGCTCGGTCACCTTACGGTCATATTCCTTCACCGCCGCAATATTTGCTTCGTTCAGCTCAATGGAATTATACGCCAGAATCCGCACTGCACGCAGGTTCTCCGGCGACACCTCCATTCCCATGGAAGTAAGCAGCTGCGCATTCCCCGAAAAGGCATTATTAATGGAATCGCCGTAAATCGACTGCGGTCTGGTTCCAAGCATATCATAGGCTTCTCCGGCACGCTGCATCTTCGCACTGAGATTGCTTCCGGCAGCGGAAAGTGCCTCTAAGGTCACATCACTGCGGTTTTCAAAGGTAACGCCTAACGTATAGCTCGGAGACTTGGACAGGCTGTCCAGGTTCTGCATCGTCTGGCGGAACATCTCCTCCATGGAGCGGTTTCCGGAGACTCCGGCATTGTCTGTATAGTAACGGTAGTAATTATTCTCCAGAATACGCAGACCGTCTACTACCTTTGCAAGACCCGAGGTGTCAATCCGGATTCCCTGCCGTTCCAGACGGTATGCCGACTCTGTTGTCATCTTCAGACGGATTTCTTCGAGTCTTCTTTTTGCCCGCACCACGCTGATGTCGAAGTCCATCGAGAAGCCCGAAACTTCCTTCAATACCGCCTGCTCCAGCGTGTTCGGCTGTGCGTTGCTCTTTATCTCGTCCTCGGCAAAGGCAAGGTCGTTAAATGTAACGTCCTCTCTTGCCGCCTGCTGCATTGCCCGGCCCAGTACGGCCTCCTCCGGAACCTCCTGCCCCGGCTGCAGCTCCTGTACCTTCTGCGCCGCTTTCTTCACATAAGCGCGTTCTACGGTCTCCGGTGCGAAGCCCTGCATACGCTCTACGCGCTCGCCTACCTCGGTTTTGGTAAGGGCGGTCAGGCTTGCCTTGATTGCCTGTCTGCCCTCTGACAGCGCCCCGGCCGCCAGCTCTGCCACTTCCTCCGGCGTGCGCTTCTTCACATCATTCAGCAACCGCATCTGCACCAGATTTTCTCCCGTAATCGGAAGGCCATGCTCCGTAAGCCATCTGGCATTGGAGAGATTCTCCTTCGTAACCGGAAGCCCCGCATTGACGCAGACCTGATTTGCCGATTTGGTCAGACGCTCCCATACCTTTTCCGATATCGGTGTCGATTTTACATTTCCTGCGCTGTACTGCGCCAGATATACATTTTCAATGGTCGGCTCTTTTTCAAACTTAATCATATAATACTGCACCGACTCGGACATCTCTGATACTCTTCCCGCAAACTCCACCGCCTGATATACTTTATTTACCGTAGCTTCCGTGACCGGAACACCGGCTGCCAGCAGCTTCTCTGCAATATATTCCGCCGCCGGATTTCCCTTTAACGCTCTTTTTGCAATTTCAATCACGGCTTCGCGCTTTTCAGCCAGCTTCACCTTCTGGCTTTCCAGACTTGCTGCCTTCAGCTCCCGTCCGAGACGGATATGCTCGATGGCTCTGGCAAGCTGCTCCGCTGTCAGCTCCTCTACCGTAATCCCTTCTGCGCAAAGAGCCTCGTAATCCTCCTCCGTCAGCTGGCCTACGGTATCTTCTAAGGTCTTTTCCTCTTCCTGCTCTGCCTGCTCCTCTTCCTCCGGGCGGGTCTTGCTTACATCGCCATAGCAGATTTCCTCCTCCACACTGCCGACAGCTCCTTCTGATACACTTACCGTTATATCGGTCTTGCCGCCTTCCCTGGCAGCCTGTGCTGCAAAGACTGCGGAAGCATTCTTCCCCGCAGCCGTGGCGGAGTGTTGTACTTCACCAGCCTTCTCCGGTTTTCTGTCGCCATATAAGGTATGGATTCCATTCATACAAACGCCTCCTCCAAGATTCCGTTTTTCTCTTTCTTATTATTTCGGTCTTTCCGGCAAAAATCTTTATACATTCCAGCGCTTTCCTCTGAATAGATTTATAGAAAGCCTTTTATAAGGAGCTGTCATGTCCTCTCTTTTGCATAAATTCCGCTCTTATTTTCTTTTCCTTGCTGTTTCGCTTTGCCTGCTTTCCGGCTGTTCCTCCGCCGGTAAAGCACCCTCTCCTGTTCCCGGCCCGTCCGCATCCGGCGTTCCGGAATCTTCTGTTACACCGGATGCAGCAAAGGACTCCTTTTCTTCTTTTTTGAACCAGCTCTTCCGGCAGTATGCTGCTGCCGACAGCCTGTCACTGCATTACACCATAAGCAATCCCGAGGCAATGCAGATTACAAAGCCTCCGGTAACACTGGGACACTTTTCTGCAAAGGAACTGAAGGCTTCCGCTGCCTCTGCAAAAAAAAGCCTGGAACTTCTCCGTTCCTTTTCCCGTGCCTCGCTGGACGCTTCCGAACAGCTGACCTACGATTTATTGGAATACTCCCTGGAAACCTCGGTCTTGCCGGAGGGCACGGAGCTTTACGATACCCCGCTCGGCCCTGTTACGGGATTACAGACACAGCTTCCTATCCTGCTGGCGGAATACCGCTTTTCTTCTCTTGCCGATGTAGAGGACTATTTTTTACTGCTCGCAGACCTTCCGGACTATTTTTCCGAGCTCTGCGCGTTTGAGCGGGAGCGCTCTGCCGCCGGGACGCAGTCCTGTGCTGAAGTTCTTTCCCGCATTGTCCTGCAGAGTAAAGCCTTTGTGGAGAATCCGGAGGATAACTTCCTGATTGCCGGATTCCGTGACCGCCTTGCGACACTGCCTGACTTAACTGCCACGCAAACCGCAGAGCTTTGTATCCGCAACCAGAAGCTCGTCTTTACCAAAGTAATTCCTGCCTATGAGCTTTTGATTGAAACCTTAGAGGAGCTTTCCGACCCTGCCGTTCCGTCAAGGGGGCTTTGCGCCCTGCCAGGAGGAGCTGCATACTATGAACATCTGGTCCGCAGTAATACCGGTTCGGGCCGGAGCATTGAAGAATTAGAAGAAATGTTAGAAACTGCCCTTTTTGACAGCCTGCTCACTATTGTCACATTTTCTGAGGATGAAACTCTGCGTACCGAATGGGAAAACTACCAGAGAGACGGGCTTTCCGCACTCCCTTCTGCTTCCCGGAAGGAAGACACTGCCGGAACAGCTGCAGATACCGATTCCTCCGTTGCGCTCCTTTCTGCTTTAAGGGAACGGATTCAGGCGGATTTTCCGTCTCCGGTAAAAAGCGCCTGCCGTGTAGAAACCGTCCACCCGTCTCTGGAAGACTTTATCAGTCCGGCGCTTTATCTTATTCCGCCCCTTGACGGCTATACAGAAAACGTAATTTATATCAATCAGGCAAAATGCTCCCCGGAAGAGCTTTTTTCCACACTCGCCCACGAGGGCTATCCGGGGCATCTTTATCAGAATACTTACTTTGCGGCGTCTGCTCCGCATCCTATCCGTATGCTTTTAAATTTTACCGGGTACGATGAGGGCTGGGCAACTTATGCGGAAGCCTTTGCCTACCGTTACGCCGACTGCTCTGATCGGCTGCGCCAGCTTCTGGTTGCAGAACAGATTGCAGGGCTCTGCCTTTACAGTCTCTCCGACATCCGTATCCACTACCGGGGCGCAGACATGGACAGTATCCTCTCCTTCCTGCAGGATTACGGTCTTACGAAGGAAGGCGCCACGGAGCTCTACTATGCACAGCTGGCAGAACCGGCAATTTACCTCCCGTATTCTGTCGGTTATCTGGAATTTTCCGACCTGTTAGAAACATATCTGTCGCTGAAGGGAAATGATGCCCCGCTCCTTGCGTTCCACACCTTCCTTCTGGAAACAGGCCCGGCACCGTTCCCGGTACTAAGGGAGCGCCTGCTGACAACATTCCAGTAACCGCGTATTTCACCGGAATCACCTCGAAACACCAACGCACCGTTAAGCCGCTCAGGCGCGGGAACGCCCACGGACGGCTGGCGGTGCTGATTCACGCTTTACAGCAGCAAAGTCATAGGATATCGTTACATCTCTTTTACTATACATTTTATAAAAGTCCTTCATAATACGCGCTATAAGATTCTTCATCCCATCCTCGCCCATATCTGCTAACACCAGCAGAATCTGGTTACTGCTGTAACGTATTACATTATCCGGACTGTCAACCACATTTGCCGCCGCTCTTTTAAGATAGCTTATGGCAATGTCGCGGTCTTCCACGGTAATCTTAGCACCACTGTCAGCGCTGACGGTAAACATCAGAGCCTGCGCATTCTCCGCCTCTTTCAGCATTCTGTAGGCTTTGTCCGCTCCGGGACAGACATTATAAATGCCCCCGTCAGCCGTCCTATCCTCCTTCAGCGCCCCGATAAGCTGCGTCAAATCAATTCCTGTTTTCCACCCGTCTGCATTGACAGCAATCGGCGTGCTGTAAATCCCTTCACGGTAAAACTCATATTTTCCGCCGCCGCCCTGCTTTGCCATATAAAGCGCCTTGTTCGCCTGTTCATGGAGCAGCCGCAGGCTGTCCGACGGTCTCCGGCTGAACGTTATGCCTACCGACACGGAAAGCTCCGCAAGATACGGCTCCTCCTGCTTCCGGAGGCGGATAAGAGCAAAAAACCTGTCCGCAAGCCGACCGGCATCCTCCTCACTGACAACACCTTTACACAATACGGCAAAGGTATCACTGCTAAAGCGGACTGTGATACGGTTTTCACACATTCCATCGATACACTGTGCCACTGTTTTTATAAACGCATCCCCGACTACAAAGCCGGCACTCTCATTTACCTTATGAAGAGAATCTATATCAAAAAGCATCAGACAGTCCTTCTCTGAAAGCGACTCCGAGATAAGGCTTTCGCCATAATTACAGCTGTAAACTCCTGTAAGAAAATCTATGTACAGCTCATTTTGAAGCTGTACCTCCCGCTTTTCAATCACACGGGAAATAATCGTATTCACTCCGGAACTTTCGTCAGGCATCGGAACCGGAAGCCGTTTTTCCTCAATCAGCTTCAGCAGCGCATTCGCCGCATCTGCATCAAACTGGCTCCCTGCACCGTTTTTAATTTCATTTATCACTCTCTCGAAATCCAGATGGCTACGATATACACGGTTGCTCGTCATCGCATCATACGCGTCAGCAACTGCAATAATACGGGCAATCAGCGGAATTTCCTCTCCCTTCAGCCCCTCGGGATACCCCTTGCCGTCATACCGCTCATGGTGATACCTCGCGCCGATTCCGATTCCCTCAATCATATTGATATCCTTTAGGATTTCCCCTCCTATCGTCGTATGCTGCTTCATCAGCTCATACTCTTCCTTCGTAAGCTTCCCCGGTTTATTCAGCACGGAATCCGGCACGCCGATTTTTCCGATATCGTGCAGCAGCGCAACAGAGCGGATATTCTGTATCTGCTCCTTGGACAAGCCCATCTCGCGCGCAATTTCCGCAGAATACTTCGAAACACGTGAGGAATGGTCCTGCGTATATTCATCCTTGGCATCAATTGTATTCGCTATGGCGCTTATCGTCTGCAGTGCCATATGCTGTATCTGGTCCTTTTTCTCATCAAGAAGCCTGAGATACTCGTTATTCTCACGAGTGATATCATTGTAAAGCCGGGTCGCCGAATAGCTCCCCGCGAAGCAGAGAATCAGCAGCGCCAGCTGGATTTCGACATCCTTACTGTTGGAAAGCACAATGCTGCCCTTCTGCAGCTTTATTACAATAGAAACAAGATTCACAACCAGCGCAGCTATCCCCGTAACAAGAATCAGCCGCGGCTGATGATACAGTACAAGCAGGGACAACATAGGCAGAATATAACAAAACACAAGGTCCGTTGACGCAGTTACCATACTGAAAATATACATAAAAAAATAGCCGCCGACAATATAGTACCGCAGGACCTTACTATACGGATTCCTTTTGTAAAGATAAAGACAGATAAAAGCAGGCAGCGCGGTAGCTGTCATAAACTCTGCCAGATAAGGCAGCGTCCGCATCCCCTTGATTACCTCACCGCAATAGGATACAAAAAGTACGCCGACAATCACCAGCCAGCCAATCACAAGGTCACGGTTTATTTTATTAATTTTAGAGTCCATGGCTGTACCCCCTCTGATTTTATTTCTGCAGCCCGGTACAATACGGACATTGTACTCTGTCTCCACTTGTCATTATTTTAACATATTAATACATATTTTGCAATTTTTTTCTCTCCTGAGTTTCTATTTAGTTTACTTATAAAAAACAAGTGGCTTGGAATCGACGAACCAGGTACAAGTACAAAAACGTGAACAACAAAATTTTACTTTGCGACCCGGACATTTGGCGACTTGTCCAGCGAGACTGTAGAGTGGGCGGATGTCCATGTAATAGCAAAGAGCAGGAGGAATCAGCCCTCCTGCTCTTTACTGTTATGAGGACAGCCGTCCCTGATAAAACGGAA
Source organism: uncultured Lachnospiraceae bacterium (assembly GCA_910579465.1). Lineage (GTDB taxonomy): Bacteria > Bacillota > Clostridia > Lachnospirales > Lachnospiraceae > SIG307. Next base: position 313,406 of record CAJTUB010000005.1, read on the forward strand.
TCGCTTGCTTCCTTGAAAAACAGACTCCCTCTAAGCGACAAGGCTTTCTTTCCTGTCTGCTTAAAGGGAGTCTGTATAACAGTTCTATTCAGAGATGGTTTCTGTAATTAATACCGCGCTTTTATATAGCAGATAGCCAATATAGCGCCTGGAAATTACTCTGCTACAAAAGCGATACGGTAAAGGACAAGCTCGGCATCCGTGCCATCAACGCAAAGCAGAATATTAACCTGCTTAATCTCCTTTGCCAGAACGTCTTCACCAAGCACACCAGTTCCGCCATAGCCGGTTCTATCAAAGGCAAGCTCTAAATCCGTAGTAGCCTTGGCATTCTTACTCCACCAGAATGCAACCGGCTTCTCACCCTCTACACCAGTTCCTTCATACAGTTCGATGCCGAAGGCGCCTTTCCCGGAAGAAGCGGTAAGGATAACCTTTTGAAAATCTCCAAGAGTAAGCGTTTCCGGCAACGTAAACTTCGTACTGCTATACATTGCCGAATATACTGCCTTTACCCCGTCATGGTCTACCGTACTTGTAGTATTGCCCCATCCTGCACACGGAAGCATATCCTTAAACTGATATTCCTTGCTTCCTGCCGAAAGACCTAAATTCGACGGTGCTGCAGGAGTGGTCGGGGTTGCCTCAGGCACCTTACCTTCCTCATACAGTGTGAACGTAATGGAGTTCAGTGTCAAAGGCGGCTGATCTGCATCTAAGGAACCAATCCTGATTCGGTCAAGCTGCCACACATTAGGGTCAACCGTATAGGTAAAGGTTTTGGTCACGGTCTCAGTAATACCATAGCCTGGATAATCTGCCTGTACCTCTTCCCCCTGCTTTGTAATAAGACCAAGACCGAAGTGAGCACTTGTAGTAACATTTAAGGTGATTTCCTTTATCCGGGTTATATCCACGCCATCCTCACCCTGTGGTATAGCAAATGTTGCCGATTTATACTGTCCAGGGAAGGTTATCGTTACGGCATCGTCCGTACCCGCTTCAACATTAACACCATCATCCTTTTTGCTTACATCCATACCAGCACCCTTTACTACTACCGGTGTAGGAGTAGCTGCCGGACTCGGCGTAGGTGTCGGCGTAAGCTCTGGTGTAGGAGTGGATACCGGAATTCCCGGAGTCGGTGTTGCCTCTGGTGTCGGTGTTGTTTCCGGTGTTCCTGTTACTCCCGGTGTAGGCTCCGGTGTTCCTGTTACTCCCGGTGTAGGTTCCGGCGTCTCTGTCACACCCGGAGTAGGCTCTGGTGTTTCCGTTACGCCCGGTGTAGGGTTCTCTGCCTCTCCTTTTGCAACAAATGTAATCTCATAGACATTACACGAACATGCACCCTCGTTAGACATAATAGAAACTCCGTCAACGACATACTTTGACACTTCGCTCAGGTCAATTTCATAAACGCCCTCCGGGGATTTGATAATTCCATACTTCACCAGGATCGGCTTCGGCGCACCATATTCCATTCCTAACGGAGCGCTGCTGTCCAGTAACTTAATTGCGACTTCGTCTTTCTTCGTCACATTGCCAGTAGCTAACTTAATTCTTAATTTGCCATACTGGGCAGGATACATCTTCTCCGGAAGCTTAAAGTCAATTGCATTATACTGAGATGCAAAATCAACCTTTATTGCCCCATTCTCAAGGTACTCTGCCGTATATGGATTCCATTCTGCACCCGCAAGCGCAGGATTACAATCCTTCGGGGTGAAGGTCTTCAATGACCCCGGCTCTACCGGCGGCAACGGTATCGGTGTCGGCGTAAGCGTCGGCGTCGGAACCTTGCCTTCTTCATACAGATTGAACGTAACAGATTCCAGTGTCAAATCCGGCTGTGCTGCATTCAGGGACATCAACTCGATTTTTGCAACCTTCTGTTCCCTCGGATCCACGGAATAGGTAAACTCCTTCTTTGTCGGCTCCGAAATCCCCCAGCCAGGATACTCGCCATCACCATTATCTTTGGTAATGTTTGTACCATCTGTTGTAAGGATTGAGAGACCAATCTGTCCGCCTGTCGTAACCTCAACAACAATCGAGCGGATACGGTTCACATCTACATTTGCCGGAACATTAAAGGTTGCCTTCTGATACTGTCCGGAGAAGGATATCGTTGCAGTACCATTGCTGTTCTTGGTCAGCGTAGTTGCACCTGCAGTCATGTTGTCATAGGTATTCTTCACTACTACCTGCGGCGCCTGGTATACCGGCTCTACATAGCAATTCTCGCCCTCTACGCTGGTACCCTTCGTAGATACATAAACCTCTTTTCCGAGAATCACTGCTTCGGTAAGTACACCTGTACCGCCGATTTCTGCCTTATCCCCGGTAATGTTTGCCTTTGCCACATTTCCGATTGGCGCAATCTCTACCTTTGCGTTACTTCCGGAAACATTCATATTATCTACTGCGTTTAATACATCAACCCGCGCTGCCTTTGCCGCCTCGGTGATGTTTAACTCGCCCATCGGAATGTTTAAGGAAACCTTTGCATCGCCTGCTACTTCTACATTAAGTGCAAGGGAATCCCGGCTGCTTACATTCAGGTAATTGTTTGCAGCAGAATCACCTACTACAAGCTTACTGATACGGCTGTCTACATTTTTCAGATTCACAATATTGAAAACATCATTTCCCTTGTAAACAACCTCTCCGCTGTAGCCCTCCAGGGTTACATCCATACGGTCTAACTTTGCGCTTGCCTCTACATTCAGAGCCTTGACATCGCCCTTGTGTAAATCAAGACGGACATTCGCACCTGCAGAAATTGTATCTACTGCAGCATCCTCCATGGTCACAATCAACGGAGCCGAACGCAGCATCTTCTCGTTCTCTGCCTGCACCCGCATGAAATAATCCATTGCCTGCTGTCTTGTCTCCTCCTCTGCGAGAAGAACACGCAGTCCGGTCATGTCAATTTCCTTTAACTCCGGCTCCTGTACGGTTACCTTGCCGGCATCTACCTTCCAGAGCTGGACGACGGATTCGCTGCCGCTCTCAATGACAAGCTCGCCAACCTCTACTTCGTCAAAATAAATATTTGCTGCTGCGGCTTCTTTGCTTACTACGATACGGTCCCATTTCTCGCCGGAAATGATAATCTCATTATCACTATCCACCATATCTTCCGTAATATAGAGCGTATTTACCGCTATTGGTGCCGGAGCAATTAGTAAATCATTCTCTGCCCTTGCAGGCGTTGCCGGACCGAGGACGGAGGCCGTCATCAGAACCGCCAGACTGCCTGCAAGAACACGCAATCCTAATTTTCTCATAATTCTCCTTTCTTTCTTCAAAGGAGCCGCCGCTTTCACAATACACCTGCCACAACCGGTAAACCGTGAAGCGGAGGCCTCCTTTGAAACTGTCTCAGAGTTACTTTTTCATTACTGCAAAATAGCTGTTCTCTACTTTTTCGGAACGAAGGTGATGCTGTAAAGCGTTATATTCGCAGCACCGTCATTCGACATAATGCCGATTCTGTTGACGTCCTTCTTCGCATGTGCACTTAAATCCATCTCGATATTCTGCACACCGGAGGTCGTAACGCCCCAGCGGATTTCCATCGGCGTCGGGTTATTGTACTGGTCAAGCTCAGCATCCGGTGCACAGACCTTAAGAGCAACTGCATCCTTACCAGTTGCCGTTTCGAGGGAGAAGATTACCTTGTCAAACTTCGCCAGATCAACATCCTCCGGAAGCATATAGAATACCTCCTGATACTGACCTTCGAATGCAACCTTCACGCCGCCGTCGGAAGTATTCTCTGCCTTATACCCGTATCCGGCCGGCTTCATGTCTGCAAACTTGTAAACCAGGCTTCCGTCAGCTGCCGGCTTAGTGCCGCCGCCCTCTGGCGTTGAAACCAGTCTGGTGCCTCCGGATATCTCCGTAATCTTCACAGCGTCCAGGCCGATGTTCATGGTCGCATTATCTGCTTCAAAATAAAGAACAATATCGGTAGTCTCCGGCTTTACTTCAAAAGTACCTTCAATCAGGGTCCATTCGCCCTTCTTCGGCTCTGCTGTGCTGACTGCAATGTACTCCTCGCCTTTGTTCTTATCCCATGTCAGCCGGATGATTTCACCGTCTGCCGCATCCTGCTTTACATATGCGCTTACCTTATAAACACCGCCGACTTTAACTAACTTATTTAAGTTAATACCAGCGCCGTTCCAGCTGGAGCTTCTTCCGGAAATCTCAAGATACTTGGTCCCGTCCGGAGATGCCACAGAACTCTTTGTGCCAAGTGTTGCGGCACGGCCTGCCCACAGTCCTGCAGACTTCTCAAAGCTTTCCTCATAAATCACGCCCGACTGGGTCGGCTTCGGGGTCGGAGTCGGCTTGCCCGGAGTCTTGGTCGGTACCGGCGTAGCGGTAGCTTCCGGTGCCTTTGTCGGTGCCGGAGCGCCATAAACGGTAATCTCTACCGAATCGCTCTTTCCGCTCATTGTCGTTGCCGTAATCGTTACGGTGCCGTCCTTTAAGCCCTTTACAACGCCGTTGGCATCTACCGTAGCAATCTTGGTATTGCTGGACTTCCATGTGGTAACATCATTGGAGGTCTTTGGCGTAAGCGTGCGGTTTAAATCCACCTTCTCACCGTACTTTAACTCCGACACCTTATTGTTAATCTCAATCTTTAATGCCGGCTTACGAATCTGTACCTTCGCGGTGAGCGTCTGTGTCTTACCTGCCGAGGTAACCTCACAGGTAATCGTTGCCGCTCCTTTCTTTATACCGGTAACTACACCGTTTTCATCTACGGTTGCTATTGTTTCATCACTGCTTTTCCAAGTAATGACTGCATCTGACGGCGCACCTGTTACATCAAAATCATAGGTCTGCCTTGTTAAAATGTTACGACTTGTCTTATTCAGCTTGGCCTCCCCGGCTGCATAAGAACTTCCCGCATGTGAAAACAGGGTCGTAACTCCCATCGCAGCCACTAAGGCTCCGACAAGAATCTTTTTTGCTGCTTTTCTGCTGCTTCCCATTGCTTCTCCTTTCTTATAACAATATTTCGGATAATATAAGCTGCCGGACATTTTGCGGCAGCTTCTGTCTCCTACACCTTGTGCAGAAAAAATATGTACGCGCACCTATGTAAGAGACATGGTACCATCTCTTTCCATTCTAAGTGTTTTTGGTTATTTTGTCAATAGTTCTTCTCTTTATCCATATATTTTTGTTACTATTATACAAAAACCGACTTTGCTTTTGTCTATCTTTCCAAAAAAACAAAATTCCAGCCCTTGACATTTACAATGACCCACGTTATAATTATCATGGTGTACGTTTGGTAGTTATAATTTATAATTCATTTTTATAAATTACTTCTATAATTATTTTAAGACAAGGAGGATTTCATATGTCCACAAAGGCTTATTACAAGCACGAGGAAATCGGCGCTGGCAAAGTAGGTTTTTCCAGAACCCGTTCCATCATCGAAGCCGCTTTTTACGGCAACAATGTAGTTAAGGTAAACTCCTTAAAAGAGGCGTACAATCTCGCAAAGAACTCTCCGGGCACTATCGTAACCGATATGCCGGTTTACAGAGGCGAAGAGTTCGGTCTTGAAAGCGATGCGAAAGTGCTGCTGTTCAATGACGGCGCCGTTACCGGCCGTTATGCTACCGCACGCCGCATTAAGGGCGAGCCGGGCGTAGATGATGTAAAGCTCGACAAGGTTGTTATGGACGCTGTTTACGAGACCCGCTGGAAGACCATGTATCATGCAGAGTGCTTCGTAGGTCTTGATCCGGAGTTCATGGTAAAGGCACATTTGCTGATTCCGGAAGGCGAAGAGAACCTGTTGTATAACTGGATGATTAACTTCCAGTATATGTCTGATGAATATGTAAAGATGTACAAAAACTCCAAACCGGTCGGCGACGGCAAGGAAGCGGATATTTACATCTTCTCTGATCCGCAGTGGATTCCGGGAAATCGTCCGGATGTCGATTACAGCTGCTTAAGCGACCCGCTTACGCTCTGCTATTTTGACACTGCAGAAAACTGCGCTGCAATCCTTGGTATGAAGTATTTTGGTGAGCACAAGAAGGGTACGCTTACGATGGCATGGGCAATCGCAAACCGTAACGGCTACGCTTCCTGCCACGGCGGCCAGAAGGAATATACGCTTTCCGACGGCTCCAAGTATGTTGCTTCCGTATTCGGTCTGTCCGGTTCCGGTAAGTCCACCCTGACCCACGCAAAGCACGGCGGCAAGTATGGTGTTACAGTTCTCCATGATGATGCTTTCATCATTAACTCTGACACCTGTTCTTCCATCGCGCTTGAGCCGACTTATTTTGATAAGACTGCTGACTACCCGACCGGCTGCCCGGACAACAAGTATCTGTTATCTGCACAGAACTGCTCGGCTACCATGGACGAGGACGGCAAGATTCAGCTTGTAACCGAAGATATCCGTAACGGCAACGGTCGTGCAATCAAGTCCAAGCTCTGGTCTCCGAACCGTGTGGACAAGATTGTATCTCCGGTCAACTCCATCTTCTGGATTATGAAGGACCCGACCATCCCGCCGGTAGTTAAGTTAAAGGGTGCTGCACTTGCTTCGGTTATGGGTGCTACACTGGCAACCAAGACCTCTACCGCAGAGCGTGTTGCTGCAGGCACCGACCTGAACGCACTCCGTATCGTTCCGTACGCAAATCCGTTCAGAACCTATCCGCTTGCAAACGACTATGTGAAGTTTAAGAAGCTTGTAGAAGAAAAGAACGTTGACTGCTACATCATCAACACTGGTGACTTTATGGGCAAGAAGGTAAAGCCTGCCGATACGCTTGGTATTCTGGAAGCTATCGTTGAGGGCAAGGCTGCTTTCAAGCAGTGGGGTCCGTTTGAGGATATCGAAATCATGGATTGGGAAGGCTTTGCTCCGGACATGAACGACAGCGATTACCTTACCCAGTTAAAGGCTGCTATGCAGAACCGTGTGGACGCTGTTGCTAAGTTTGCAACCGCAAAGGACGGCTATGATAAGCTTCCGGATGAGGCTCTTGCAGCACTGCAGAAGCTCGTTGACGAGTTAAAGTAAGTCTGGATTTTAATTCTGAATATCTTTTAAAAAGGGGCTGCGCTTCGTATCGCAGCCCCTTGCTTTTGTTCTTTCCTGTTCTTCCTACACCGCAGTTTTTTTGTTTCCGCGGATTACCTCATCCAGCTTCCGGTACAGCTTATCTACCTCCACCGGCTTGGAGAGATGACCGTTCATGCCGCATTCCACAGACTTTTTCAAATCGTCGTCAAAAGCATTCGCCGACATGGCAACAATCGGTATCGTACGGCAGTCCTCGCGCTCTATGCTCCGGATGGTACGCGTTGCCTCCAGACCGTCCATCACCGGCATCATAATATCCATCAGAATTGCATCGTATGTGCCCGGCTCCGTAGTGCGGATACGCTCTACCGCCTGTGCACCGTCATAGACACAGTCCACTATAAAATTGCGCTCCTCTAACAGACTCTGCGCAATCTCAGCATTCAGCTCATTGTCCTCTACTACCAGAATCCGGCACCCGTCAAAGGAAATCTCCTTCTCCTCCGGCTCCGCCTCCATATTTTCACCAAGCTCCAGTGAAACGGAAAAGCTGAACGTACTTCCCTTTCCCAGCTCGCTCTCCAGCTGGATACTGCTTCCCATCATCTGAATCAGGCGGCTGCTGATAGAAAGCCCCAGACCTGTACCACGCTGCTTCGACGGGTCCGCAGCGGCAGTACCCGCCTGCTCAAAGGAACGGAATACTCTCCCCTGGTCCTCTTTTGCAATCCCGGCTCCTGTATCGCGCACTGCAAAATAAACGAGCGCTTCCGTCTCCGTCGCCTCCGTCTCATGCACCATCAGGGTAATCCTTCCGTCCTCCGGGGTAAACTTTACCGCATTGCCTAACAGATTAATCAGCACCTGGCTGATTCTCATCCTGTCTGCCACAAACCAGTTGTGCGTCAACCGGATATCCTGTACAAAATCAATACGCTTACCGGCCGCCTGAGGCGCTATCAGCTCCTTGATGGTATCTAACATTTCATATATGTTGAAATCAAACGGGTCAAGCTTCATCTTGCCGCTCTCAATCTTAGACATATCCAGAATGTCGTTAATCAATCCGAGCAGATAATTTGAAGAAGACTGTATCTTCTGCAGACAATCCACAACCCTTTCCTGACTCTGGTCCTGCTGCAAGGCAATGGCTGTCATGCCGATAATGCCGTTCATAGGCGTACGGATTTCGTGGCTCATCCGGGACAAAAAGTCTGACTTTGCCTTGCTGGCAATGTCGTGCTGCTGCTGGTTCAGCTGGCTCTCAACTACCCTGCCAAGCTCTACAAGATTCTGATACTCCTCCGGATTCTCTAACAGCTCCGGTTCAATCCCCAGAATACAGAGATTTCCCATATAGCTTCCGTTATCATACATCGGAAGCATAACGCCCTGCTGGCCTGGCGCAATGCTTAAAAAGCACTGGAGCTCCGGCCTCTGGCTGTCCTCCTCTGAAAAATAACGTACCTCCTCCTGGCCCAGCCAGTCAAAGAATCTCTCCTTCTCTTCTTCCCGGTACTGCCTTACATTTTCACGGACAGCCTCTCTGTTTCTATGCCATTGATAGTCCAGATAGTTGGAACTGAAATCATCCCGGAGCACGGATACCAATACGTCGCACGCCTGATAAAACCTGCCGACCTTTTGAATCATCAGCAGCATCTGTGCAGGAAAATCAGCCCCCTTGCCAAACAAATTCAATGCCAGCGATACCAGACTGACCTCCTCGCTGTAATCCAGGGTATTGATTTCACGCCCCTGCAATTCCGGCAGAGGCGTAAGCCTTTTCTCCGGAATATCCTCATAAAAAAGATACTGCCCTGTGGCATCCGGAACCACATGTCTGCTCGCCAGCTTTGCCATGCGGACGAGCGTTTCGGTACTCTGTTCCCTTTCTGCACAGGCCATACCGGCATAAACATCCACCTGGAATACTTCCGCTTCAAAGCTTGCGGAAATTCTTCCAAGCAAATCCTCTACAAACTCCACTGCCTGCTTCTTTGACTGGTTTTCCAGCCATAGTACAAACTCATCCCCGTCAAGACGCAGCGCCACTGTCTGACACGTTGTCTTTTCGGTAAACTCCTGACAGCTTTTCCTGGTCAGAAGTCCTATTTCCTCAAGAATCATATCGCCAAACACAATACCATTCTTTTCATTGCTCTCTTTCAGGTGCTTCAGAAACAGATTTATCATTACGCCGTCCTGCCGGTGCCTGCGGCACTCACGGAGACGTTCCATGCCCGCGCTGAACACATAAAGACCAGTTACGCCGTCTGTCGTATTCTTCCTGAGCTGTTCTGCTTCCCTCTCCTTCTGCTCCTGTATATTGCGGATGCTTCCCACCATCTTCCGCCGCTTTCCGTCCGTATCATAAACCACGTTGCCGGAAAGCGCCACCCATTCAAAATCCGTATTTTCCGGCCAGTTCATCCGGAACTCCACAGCCAGCCTGTCGGCTTTGCTCTGCAGCACCTGGACGACATTCTCACGGTCCGCCTCATAAATATACTGAGGCGCAATGAAACCGCTTCCAAAGTCCTGACACTCCCAATGCCCGCTCATTGTCTTATGGTTTACGATATCCAGTACATGGCTCTGAAAATCATACGAAAAGAAGATATCCTTAGAGGACTCCAGGGCAACCCGGTAGCGCTCCTTTTCCTCCAGAAGAATATTCTCCGCCTCTTTCTGCCTTTCTGTCAAATCATTCACGACATCATACAATGCGTCTATCTCTAAGATATTAGAAAGCTTAAACTCCTGCAGCCCTGCACTTCCCTTGCTGATGCAATACATCAGGGACTGGACCGGTCTGGTCAGGTGCTTTACCAGAAAGTAAATGCCGAATACGCCGAAAATCAAACCGATTAATACGGCAGCAACCATCCAGATATAAAGCTGCTGGCTCATGCCAAAAAGGTCTTCCTCTGTTTTTAAACTCAAAAGCACCCACTCTGTATTCTCATAAGGAACATTATTGCTATACAGCTTTAGCGGACAGGTTACCGCATAAACCCTCTGCTTATTCAGCCGGGCATTCTGTATCAGCGAAAGATTTTCATAGTCGGTATCCTGCAGAATAAGCGTATCCCTCGTAGAGCAAAGCAAATCATAAAGGACGCCCTTTCCCACCAGCGGGACGTAGCTGCCATCTGCCTGTCTGACTGCCAGCATATAGCCTGACTGCTGGGAATCATTCAGCTCCGCTACCGGAAAATAGTCGCACAGCCTCCGGCTGGAAATTTCGACTCCCAGCACACCGTATACCCGGCCTTGATAGCGGAGGGGAAGGGAGTATGTAATCATCTCATAGGAATCTATCGTTCCTTTCTCTAAAATAAACGGCATGGACCAATAGCCCAGATCCTTCGTATCGGCATCCGCATACTCTGTCCCGGCTCTCCACGGCTCATAAAAATAACGGTCAGAGGCATTCTGTCCCAGACCATCCATATGAAAGCGGGTGGTCCAATTCGTATCCAAAGGAATATTCCACTCTCTGGCCAGGTGCTTGCTTCCTCTCTCTAACAGCAGGTCAGAATAATTTGCAGGATTTGTATCCGGGTCGGAATCCCGGATAAAGAAGCCGTCAAAGTCCTGCGCCTCCATATCCGTTTCCGTCAGAACAAGAAAAATACCCGTCGTAAAGCTGTTCTGCAAAATATCAAGACATTCCGGAAAAATCTGCTCCAACAGCTTATTCTTCATTTCCTTCGAATATAAAAACTCATCCAGCCCTACATGTTCACTTCTCAGAAGCTGCTTTAAGGCATCACTTATGAGCACTTCCTGCTCATAAATGGATGCCCAGCGCTGATTCATATCATTTTCCAGAACTACCTTCCGGTTCTCCAGCAAACGGCTCATCATGCCACTGGAGTATTCCTTCAGCATTCTTGTGGTCTTCCTGACCTCCAGCGTACCGATGGTAATAACACTTTGTACCAGCATGATGGCAATCAGGGGGACCAGAAAAATCCTGAATATCGTTGCCTTTTTTCTTTTTTGATTCTTTTTCATTATGATTCCTGCTTACCTGCTGCACGGTTCAGTGCATCACAAAAAGAATTATACCATTCCTCGAAGGCTTCCTCTGTCACATACGACGCTGACGCCTCCTCCAAGCTCTTTCCCTGCCCTAATGCTTCCTCTACACTCTTACGGTCCTTTGCCGCCTTGTCCGCAAGGTTGTATTCCAGTACCTTTCTTGCAGCAGAGCCGTTTTCAAAGCTCTTATTCGTATACAGTGTCAGACCGTCCATCTCACGGAAAATGGTCGTCAGGCAGTCATAGGTCTTCGGTGCTACCGTAAGCTGCTTCTCTGCAATCACCTGGTCCAGCTTTTCCTTGCTGTTTGCCTCCTTCAGCACTGGAAGATAGCCGGATACGCTGCCAAACTGCAAATTATTCTCTGCCTCTGTAAACCACTTCAGAAACTCTACTGCCGCATACTCATGCTTCTCATCGGACTTGCTGACTACCATCCCGGCGCCCTGCTGCACGGCATATTGTCTCCCGCCTTCAAAAACCGGCGCTGCCATCACAATATACTCAATGGCATAGGAGGAATCCTCCATCTCCACCTGCTTCGGAAAATACATCGCGGAGGACGTGGAACCCGTATAAGCAAGAAGCTCTCCTGTCTTCACATCATCCGAGCGGAACGAGCCGTAAGCTCCGAAGTATCCCTTCACCATAGGCACATAATAATTCTCCCAAAGACGCCGCAGCTCATCCTTTGGTACATTTAAGGTCAGACTGCCGTTTTCTACCTGGAAAATCTCCACACCGAGCTGCTGCATACCAATAATAAAATAATTGGCCATGGCATCCCTTCCGTAAAATGCCCTGCCGTCCTCCGGCACATCCGGCGTCAGGCTGTCCGTCCACTCATAATATGCCTTTGCGGTAGCTGCCACGCCCTCTATCGTTTTCAAATCCTCCAAAGAAGCACCTGTAGCTGCTGCAAACTGTTCCCAGTCTGTCTTGTTAATCATCATAATCTCTGTGGACTTTGCCGTCGGAAAAATTCTCAGCGTACCGTCCGCTGCAATACGGCCCTCCTCAATATAGGAATCCACATACTTTTCCAGATCCTCTTTATCAAGGTAATCCGACAGATTCGCTAATGCGCCCGCCTGCTCTACCTCATAGGCAGTATCCGCATAGGAGGAAAAAATATCCGGCATTGCGTCCGCGCCTACCTTCCCGGCAATTGAATCCCTTACTGCCGTCTCCAGGTCAGAAACGGAACCCTGGCTGTAGCCCTGCACATAAATTCCCTTTTCCCTGCCTACCGTATCATTAAACTCTTCTATCAGGGCGTCAAATGCCACCTGCTGGGAACCGTTATAATAATGCCACACCGTCAGAGAGACAGGATTCTTAGGATCCAAAGGACTTTTCTTCCCGCATCCTGCCAGACTAAATGCCAAAACCGCCATCATACATAAACTTCCGATTAACTTCTTTGCATTTTTCATATGCCGCTCTTTCCTCCGTATTCACTTTTTAATTTTATGGACCACCCTGCCTTCTGCCGCTTTTCATTATGTATTTTTGCTTCCCCTGCTGCCCCTCGGCTTCTACAGCTGCCAGGCAGATTTTACTATTTTTATTGTAGCACACGCTCTTTGTATTTTCAATAGAATCATCCCTAGGTCAATATACCCAGAGGCCTCCGTTTCCTGCACATCAAAAGGGACTGCGCTTATGCGTCAGCCCCTCTTGATATGACACCATATTTATTATTTTAAGCAGAAAATCAGGTTTTAGAATCGGGTTTTACAGGAAACAGCAAAACTCCTTATCTGATACGGAACTGGCCGATGAGCTGGTTCAACGTTCTTGCCTGGCCGGACAATTCCTTGGAAGCTGCAGCACTTTCCTCTGCGGCAACAGAGTTTGTCTGTACTACCCTGGAAATCTCTTTGATTCCTTTCTCCACCGAGGTAATCATCTCGGACTGCTGTACGCTGGCAGACGCAATTTCGTCCATCAGCATTTTAATTGACTCAATACATTCGTTTATCAGCTGCATTGCGGAAATTGCATGGTCAGTGGACTCTGCCCCTACCTTTATATCCTGAACGGACTGGCTGATCAGACTGCTTGTATTCTGGGCAGCTTCACCAGACTTGTTCGCAAGGCTCCGGACCTCGTCTGCCACAACCGAAAAGCCCTTTCCTGCGCTGCCTGCATGGGCAGCCTCAACCGAAGCGTTCAAAGCCAGCACATTTGTCTGGAACGCAATCTCTTCAATCGTTTTTATAATCGTGCTGATTTTGGTGGAAGACTGGTCGACGTTTCTCGTAGCGACAATCAGCTGCTCCATTTTTTTATCGGTTTCTGCGGCATATCCATTCGCCTTATCCACCAATTCACTGGCGTTGCTGCAGCGCACAGCGCTGTCTTTAATCTGCGAAGTAATCTCCGTCACATTGGATACAAGCCCTTCAACAGATAACGACTGCTCCATGGTTCCCCGGGACAGTGTCTCCACCCCTGTGGATACCTGGGCTGCGCCTGCATCCACCTGATTGGCAATACCGGAAATATCACACATCACACTCGTAAGATTCGTCCGGATTGTTTTCAGGCTTTCTGCCAGAACCTTGAAATCACCGATATAATATACCTCGTTCTTTGTAACATCTACTGCGATATTTCCCTTCGCCATCTCGCCTAAAATCCGTGCGATGTCGTCAATTGTTTTGCGCAGGCAGTTACAAACATTGTGTGTCGTCTGCGCAATCATGCCGATTTCATCTGTCCTGCCATAAAAGGCCTTCAACTCCCGGTCGGCAGAAAGGTCCAGATTTCCCAGATGCCCTATCGCACTCTCCACAATCAGAAGCTCCTTGCCCACCCGGTACAAAATCAGAAGCGTTACAAAGATAACGGCAACCGTTACCGCCGCACACAGCAGCCCTACCACAACACGCACTCTTGTAACTGCTCCGTAGACCTCTGCCTCACTGTCACGAACCATAAAGACCCAGCCCCGGTCCTTCAAATACTTATAAACAACCAATTGAGCCACACCGTTTTCATCCTGATAGGAATATGTACCTGCCCCGGTGCCGTCATCCTCCCTCACACGGCGGATGATTTCCTGATACCCGCTGTCTGTCGTCTCCGTATTCAACAGCGCTTCATCCTGATGGTAAAGATATACGCCGGTCTCCGCGTTTAAAAATACATACTCACTGTCAGGCAGTCCCTCGATACTCAAATCCAGCAGCGCGTCCATCAAGCGGCTGGCATAAACACCGGCTCCCACATAGCCAATACACTCCTGCCCCTCAAAAATAGGATAATACATGGAAAGAATCATGCTCCCGGTTCCCGGAGACTTCATAATTCCTAAATTGGTCAGCTTCTGCTGTGCCAGAATCGTATCATGGAAAACCTTTAACGATTCCCCCTTCCGGGTAGTCATTCCGACTGCTCCCCGGGACGTATGTGTCAGGACATAGGTATCCGGAGTCGCAATATACAAGCCCTCAAAATCCCCCTTAACCGCGGCAAATTCCTCCGTATACTTCTGCACCTTCTCTAACAGCCCGGAATCCTCCGGATTCGCCAGGAGCTCACGCACCTCACTGCCAAGGGCAAAAGCCGTCACATATTCCTCTGCAGAGGTTACATAATCGTTAATGATAGCAGCTCTGGCCTCTACCGCATCTGTCATCTGGTTTGTAATATTGCTCTTAACCACAGAAGCAACATTATCCGACACAATAAACCAAAGCGACAGCATCCCTGCTAAAATGATAACGGTTGTAATAATGCCAATACGTGTTGCAAGCTTACGGTTTACTAGAAATTTCATTTTAGTTTCCTCCATGACAAAAAATAAACTTTATATTGGAAAAAACAATTCATTTGCCAGGTCATCTCTTATTGAAAACAGCAATGAATTTTCGTGTAAAGTATTCTAACATAAACCATTCTGTTTTTCAATATTTTCTTATATCTTAATTGTTCTTAGCACAATCCGTCAAGAAAAAAGACAGCAGATGGTGTATGCTGTAATTGTCATTCAGGACGCAAGACACTTTAATAGTTGATAATATTTTCGATGAAGAAGGATGATGTTATGTTTCGAGGAATACGTTATTTGTTTCGGTTGGTATTCCGGCTGGAAAAAAAATACATTATTATGTTACTGCTTTCAGAGCTTGCAAACGCATCAATGGTGATTACAAATATTGTCCTGCCAAAGTATATTCTGGATGCCTTGTTCGGTGAAAAACGAATGACCGGATGGGCAGTAAAGTATTGCATTCTTTATGCGGGGCTGGTGACACTTTTCGGCATTAGTATTGCGTCGTTCAAATACGCTTCTGAGAAGGCAAGAGACAGTCTCTATACGAAGTATAGTATTTTGCAGGGAAGACAGTTTTTAAATATGGGTTATGAGCAGTTGGAGATGCCAGAGTTTTTAAAGCTTCGTGACCAGTCTGCAAGATACATAAATGCTTACGGGTTTGCAGGGATTATTCCGGTGACGATTATGCTATTTGGCAAGGTAGTTACAATACTTACCTTATTGGCGGTGATTCTCACGCTGGATATCCGGATTTGTCTGATTTTTCTTATGATAGCATTGGCTAATCTTTTTATGATTGCGAAGAATAAACGTAAGATTGTTCAAAAAGACAAGGAAATAGCAGAGGCGGAACGTAAGAGAGACTACTTCGCCGGAGTATTCGAGGACAAGAAGTATGCAAAAGAGCTCCGTATGTATCCTATACTCGACTGGTTCTTAGGGTTGTATGCAAAGGAATACGACAGTGTCAGTACCTATAAGAAGGCGCAGAACAAGTCACGCAGGAAAAACAATGCACTCCGCATTCTGACCGATACCCTGCAGCTTTTGCTCGCATATGTTTACTTGATTGTGTATTCATTAAAGGGGAAGATTTCCGTCGGTGAATTTACGCTGTATCTGTCCGGTATGGCAGTGTTTAACAATACGGTATTGGACATTGCCAATACCGTGATTGATTTGAAACAGTACAACGAGTATTTTGAGCCGTTTCGGCAGTTTACGGAATATTTGGGGCACATCGGGAACGGAACGAAACATATTAAGGATACAAAGGGGATAACCATAGAGTTTCGCAACGTATCGTTTCGTTATCCGGGACAGTCTGATTATGCACTTAAGAACATCAATCTTAAGCTGACTACGAACGAAGTAATCTGCATTGTCGGAGAAAACGGTGCCGGAAAGACCACGTTGATTAAACTTCTTTTACGCCTGTATCGCGTCAGCGAGGGTGAGATTTTATTAAACGGAATCAATATCAACAGTTATGAGACAGAAGATTATTTCAATCACTTTTCGGTTGTATTTCAGGATTATAAACTGTTTGCCGCAAGTTTGAAGGAAAATATCATTTTAAACCTGGAGGACCAGACCGGGGAGCAGGAAAACCTAAAGCGTGCCATAGAAGTATCCGGTACGGCGGAGGTACTCTCTGAAAAGGGTATCAATGAAGATGCTTCCGTGTTTAAATTATTTGATGAGACTGGTATCGAATTTTCAGGAGGAGAAAGCCAGAAAATTGCCTTTGCGCGTGCGCTGTATAAGGATGCGCCGATTCTTTTGCTGGATGAGCCGTCCTCTGCGCTGGACCCGCTGTCTGAGGCAAAGCTGCTTGAAAATCTGTCGGTGGTTTCAAAAGGGAAATTGTCCATTTTCATCTCACACCGTCTGACAAGCGCAAAGATATGTAATCGTATTCTTGTGTTCCGCGAGGGTGAATTGGTGGAGGACGGCACGCATGAACAATTGATGGAACAGGCAAAGTTTTATGCAGAGTTATACCGGATGCAGTCCGGATTATATAAGCAGGGGTAGACAAATGTTAGCAAGTACGATGTATTTTATCAAATTCAGCTATAAGCATAATCCGAACTATTTGTCTTACAGTGTTGCTGCGCAGTTGATTCATTCTGCTGCGATTGTTCTTGGTGTGTTTCTGCCGAAGATGATCGTGGATGAGTTGTTTGTAAATCAGAACAGTACAAATGCCTTTCTTGCAGGTGCGGTGTTGGTATTCGGAAGTATGCTTTTAAAGCTGCTTTTGAATGCAGTGTCAATAGCGGCAGCCAATGAAAAGAATGAGTTACAAAAGTCATTTGGGGTGTATTTGTATCGCAATCTTGCAACGTGCGATTATGAAAATATTGAGTCGCCGCAGTTCTATGATTTAAAGCAGAAGGCGCAAAATTATATCGGAGGTCAGTGGGGCGAGTTTGGAAAACAGCTGGATATTGTGTTCTCATTTATCGGAAACTGTTTTTCGCTGTTGTCGGTAGTGTATTTGCTGTCTTATCTGAACCTTGTCATCATTGTTTGTTACGCTACGATTTTTGTATTCAACAATTTTCTAAGTTCACACTATAAGAAGAAAAGCCTGCAGCTGCAGATGGATGAGATGCCGTCCGTAATCCGCAGAAAATCGTATTATGAGAATCTGACAAAGGATGTGGCCTACGCAAAGGAAATCCGCATCAACTGTTTATCGGAGTGGCTCTTAAAACGGTACCGCTGTTATATGAACCGTTTTCAGGTAACTACATCTAAAATATACCGTTGTGACCTAAAGGCAAAGCTGTGGCTCTGTTTGTCTGAGCTGTTAAAACTTGTAGTGACTTATGGATATTTAATTTATGCGACAGTGAATAAGGACTTGTCAGCCGGTATGTTTACGATGCTCTTTGCTGCAATTACGACCTTCCACATTACAGTGAACCATATGATTGCGGAAGGCATGGATATCTCAAGATATAAGGCGTATTTTGCAGCATTCCGGGAGTATGTAAACCCACCAAAAATGAGTGAATGGGGAAGCAGGGAGGTCGATTTATCAAGGGGCTGTAAGATTGAGTTTTTCGATGTGAGTTTCCGTTATCCGGGACAGGAGACCAATGCAATTGACCACTTTTCGGCAACGATTGATGCGAATACAAAGGTGGCTCTTGTAGGAAAGAACGGCGCCGGAAAGTCAACCCTGATTAAGCTGATGCTTGGATTATATTCAACCTATGAGGGCGTTATCAGGCTGAACGGAATTGATATTAAGGAATATGACAGGGAGCAGTACCAAACGGCATTTTCTACCATATTCCAGGACTATATGCTCTATGCATTGTCCTTAAAGGAGAATATCTGCTTTGGCAACCGGGAATTGTCAGATGCGAAGATAGCAGAGGTGTTAGAGAAAATCGGTTTTACAAAAAAGCTATCTGCGATGGAACAGCAGCTGGACACGCAGATTTATAAGCTATTTGATGAAAACGGCGTAGAATTATCTGGCGGAGAAGGTCAGAAGATAGCCATCGCCCGTGCAATCAGCAAAGATGCACCGATTTGTATTATGGATGAACCGACCGCCGCACTCGACCCGAAAGCAGAGTTTGAATTATACTGCAGGTTTAACGAAATCGTGGGGGAGCGGACGGTAATCTATATTTCGCACCGCTTGGCATCCGCAAAATACTGTGATAAAATCATTGTAATGGAGCACGGAACCGTGCTGGAAGAAGGAAGCCACATCGAACTGTCGGAAACAGATGGTGTGTATGCACAGATGTACCGGGTACAGTCGGATTTGTATGTGTGAAAGGAGAACAAAAGCATGAGCAACAAGGAGCCGGTCTTTCGTTCCCTCGCGGTAATCGAGGAAAACATCCGGAAAAAGCTGACGGTCGAAAGCCTTGCGGACAGCATCCATCTATCCAGATACCATTACCAGCGCATATTCCGGGAAACAATGGGAGAAAGCGTTATGGGCTATGTGAGCAGGCGCAGGCTTGCTCTCGCCGCGGCGGACCTTGCCGAAACAGACGAAAGCATTCTTACGATTGCGCTGAAATACGGCTATGACTCCCACGAGGGCTTCAGCCGCAGCTTCCGGTCACATATGGGCGTATCCCCCAGGGAATACCGGAAATATCATTTATCCATTTATACCACAAAAACAGGGAAGGAGCAAACAACTATGACTTATTCAAAGACTACTGACGAGATTATCCGGAATCTGAACAATCTGATTGCGCAAATCAGGGAAACAGCAGAGTATACAAGGAAAAACAAAGCGGCGGCTCCAGATGCCGCGGCATTTTATTCCGGGTTCTGGGATGTCATTGCCGCCAACACCGATGCCATAGCAGAGGAGCTTGGTACAGTGCTGGAACGTATCACAAACCTCCTGCAGCGTCCTGACAAAATATCCGCACGCTTTCTGATTATGAGAACCATGGAAACCACTGTATTAAAGTCCGACATCCTGACCTTTCAGATTAAGCTGATGCTTACCAGGGCAAACACAGAGCACCGCACCGCTTTTGAACCGATAACCACTCAATATGCGGGGCTGGCACGGAATGCCCGGATGAAGCTCTGCAAAATCGCGGAATTTTTCCAGGAGCTGACCACACTTATCTTTCAGGATATGCGGGAGCGCGCGACGCAAAAGCTCCGGGATGCTGCGGCAGCGGGAAGCCTTGCCGCAGGGATGCTGTCGGAAGCCTCCTCCCTTCCCTACGGCTATCTTGGGGATGAACTTGGCGAAATCGCAAAAGAGCTTTCCTCTCTGGCACTTGAGGATGTCAGTGTGTCTATTCTGGAGGACTATCTGCTCCGGTTGGAAATCATCGCTTCTGCTGCTGACCTGGACCTGCTGCGTATGCCTTCCCACAGACAGCTCTTCGACGGCATTCCGGCTTTCAGAAAGCAGCTGGAAGAAGCGCTCCTGTTCTTCCGGGAGATTTCAGCAGATGTCGTCCGGGAGATTGCAGGGCAGGAGGGGAAAACCACTCTGGAACAGACAGCAGGAACAAAAAACGATACGCTTGCTTTCCAGGGCAGTATTTTGCTCTTCTATCTCAAAGGAGAAGTCCGGAAGCTCGGGCAGCTGTTAAGTCCAGAACAACAAACCGCATTTGACAGTATCTGCAGCAAAATGAGTACAGTAACCCAGCCCCGCTGCAAAGAAGAGGCTGCTTCCCCGGAAAGAAGCGTTGAAATTCTCCGCGAGGTATACGGGATGCTTTCAGAGCAGGCAGAAACGCTTGGCTCCTGCGGAGCTCCTGTCCGGTTCATTGCGGAGGAAATCCTGCATCTGGCCTCTCATATCGAATCGTTAAAACCGTGCCTGACTATTTCTTGATTTTTTCGGATATTTCCCTGATGATATCTCTGTCGGAGCCGGATTTTATCCTGTATTCCGTCCGCGAGTAAAAACCGTCGTTCACGTCCCATATCACAGGAACGATTCCCTTATCGGTCAGCTTGTCAAGAACTATCCCGAGACATTCCGACGAGTCCCTGTAAACAGCATTTTTATCAAAGTTGGAGGAGGGATACGCTGCCGTTGTTTCCCCCATAAACACAGGAATATTCTTTGATAAAAATGCCTTTTCCAGAAGCCGGATCTGGGCGTCCGTATAGTTCAGCCAGTCCCGGCTGCCGATTCTGTTTGTCCAGTACATCATATTATCCACATAATGGACCGAAACCATAAGTCTGTCGCTGACCGTATCGGCAGGCATAACAAAAGCAGGCGAAGTCGTGTTGTCAATATTGGTCCAGTAGCCCGATACAATAAGCACGCGCTCCGCATTGTTCCCGCCTGTGGTCCTTACCGCGTCTACAAACGCCTGGTTGAGCGCATTGGTCATTTTATAAGCCTCAGATTTGGAAAGCTCCTTCAGGGTCCCGCCCGCATCGAACTGGTTTCCCCCGAGATATTCGTTATAGCCCTCAAAAACAAGCGTATAAGGATAGTCCTTAAAGTATTCCGCTATCTGCGTCCACAGCCTGGTAAATATCTTACCGCATTCCTCCGTGGAATTGCGGCGTATGATAAATTCATCAAAATGATGGATATTAATGACGGTATACATGCCGTCGTTCTGGCAGTAATCAACGATTTCCTTTACCCTTGCGATATAATCGGGGTCTATCGTGTATGTCCCGTCGTTCTTCATCATATTCCCCCAGAAAACCGGGATGCGAACGGTGCGAAAGCCCTCTGCCCTGATTCCGTCAATGACCTCCTGCGTCGTTTCGACAGCTCCCCAGCAGGTCTCATAATCCCTGGGAGTGTTGCCGCCTACAACGGGAAGCCACTCAAAGGTTATCTTTTCACAGTCGGGCGCATAATACGCTTCCATCGTATTTCCAAGATTAAGTCCCAGCCCCATACCGGCAGCAACCTCCTGTGCCGTCGGACTCACCGTAGGGGAAGCCTCCGGCTCTGTCGGACTCACCGTGGCGGAAGCCTCCGGCTCCGTCGGGCTTATCGTGGCAGAAATCTCCGGCTCCGTTGGACTTACCGTGGCAGACACCTCCGGCTCCGTCGGACTTACCGTGGCAGACACCCCGGGCTCTGTCGGACTTACCGTGGCGGAAACCTCCGGCTCCGCGCCTTGGCAGCCCGAACAGCCCAATACAATCAATGCTGACAATGCTAACAACACTATCCTGTTCATCCCCTTCAAAGCTCCTTTTTATCCGATATTTCAATATGAAATTTCGCCGAAATTCCCGGCAGCGGGATACGGTATTTCTCCGCAAGCGCAGGTCCGCAGGCATTTGAGCCTACTCCCGCCATTTTACTGTCAATACAGATAACGCTGCTGCCGCATTTCTCAAGCTCAAAATTATGACGCTTTGCGGCAAGCTCCTCCTGGGTATACTCCGAGGCACTGAACGAAAAACGTCCGCCCGCAGTAAACCTTACACCGATGCTTCCGTCGGTCACAGTCATATATTTGCAGCCAAAGTGGGAGGAATTTTCCTGCGGACGGATATAATCCTCGTGCATCTCCTTAACGGACGTGGAAAAATTGCCCATATAGTCCGCCTGATGCTTATCAATATAGCTTTCATAAGGACCGTAACCAAAATATTTTACCTTATCGAAGCGTTCCGGCAAAAACAGCCTGATCCCGAAGCGTGGCAGGAACGTAACCTTATTGGAAAACTCCGCAGAGCATTCGATGTCAAGACCTGCCGCAGAAACCGTATATTGAACATCCATATAAGCAAACGGCTGATGTATGCTCCACCCGAAGGACTGCCGCAGGGATATCCCGACGCCGCTTGCACACTTCTCCGCTTTTACCCCGTAATTCTTTACCGTAAAGTCGTTCAGATGCGCGCGGTACCAATCGCCCTTCATAACGTCGTTGTCAACAGGCGCACGGAAAAAATTAAACTGCAGGGGCCTATCGAGAAGCTCCGTGCCGCCGCACTTTATTGAATCAAATGCCGACAGCCTTTTATTAAAGCGGTATCTGACATCACCCGCTGTAACGCTTACAAAGAATACCGTATCTTCAAATTCAACACTGTTATCGCATCCGGTAACAGGCAGAGCCTCTTCCTCCTCCCGCAGCATTATCTGGTCGAAGCAGATTTCATAGCCCTTTTCACAGTAGGCCATATCATTTTTTGCGGTAAAGATAAAACGGATGTAGGTTTCCCTGTCAAACTCACCGGCAGCCTGCGGGACATACAGCTCTGTGCTTCCCATCGGCGGGAGGGAAAACGCAAGCATCCCCTCTGCCGCAACACCGCCGTCAAAGACTATCTCATAGCGGCAGTCAAGAATCCTTTCCGCGTCCTCAAACTCAAGCGTACTTTTAAAAACAAAGCTTCCGCTCGTTTCCCCCTTTTCCACACGAACAGGCCGGTACACCTCCTTTAATTCGAGAAGTCCCGTGTGCGGCATTCTGTCAGGATAGGTCAGCGCGTCCATGCAGAAATTGCCATCGTTGTGCTTTTCTCCAAAATCGCCCCCATAACCGTACTTTATCCTGCCGTCCCCGGTCTTTCCCAACGGAAAGGCATGGTCGCTCCATTCCCATATAAAGCCGCCGCAGAAGCGCTCATGGGAATAAAATACTTCATGGTAATCCTCCAAGTCTCCCGGTCCGTTGCCCATTGCATGACAATATTCACAAAGGATAAGCGGACGCTTTTCCTCCGGATTTTCAAGGAAACGGCGCATCCCCTCCGTGTCCCAGTACATTCCGGAAACAACGTCAAGAACATCATGCGGGGCATCATCAAGCTTTTGAATACTTTCATAGTGAAGCAGCCTTGTATCGTCAAGGGACTTTATCAGCTCCCCTGCCGCAAGCATATTTTTCCCCCAGCCGCTCTCATTTCCCAAGGACCAGAACACTACGCATGGACGGTTGATATCCCGCCTGACAAGAGCGTCCGACCGGTCGGTTACCGCCTTTTTGAAACGCTCGTCGGAAGCAATCAGGGCAATCCCGCGGCAGCCCTCCTGCCAGTTCCATTTAAAACCGTTATAAACCTCCAGACAGCCGTGGGTTTCCAAATCGGCTTCATCGATAACGTATAAGCCGTACTTATCGCAAAGCTTGTAAAACAGCGGCGAGTTTGGATAATGGGAGGTTCTCACCGCGTTGACATTATGCTTTTTCATCAGGATAAGGTCTTTTTCCATCTGCCCGACCGTAGCGTAATACCCTGTATCGGGATAGCTGTCGTGACGGTTCACACCCTTGAATTTTACAGGTACGCCATTTATTTTCACAACGCCGTTTTCAATAAATACATTACGGAAGCCGACCGTTTCACCGATTTTTTCGTCGCCTGCCGTAATTGTGAGCTTATAGAGATACGGCTTTTCCGCAGACCACAAAACCGGATTGCTGACAGGAACAAAAACCGTTTCGCCGTCCCTTGCGGAAAAGCTTGCGATTATTTTTCCCGAAGCATCGGAAAGCTCCGCGGAAACATCCAGACCAAACGCAGTAAACACCAATTTTGCAGAAGAACAGTCCTCTGAAAGTATCGTTTTCACAATATAATTTTCAAGCCTTTTTTGCGGACGCGACAAAACGTAAACATCGCGGAAAATTCCCGACAGCCGGAACTTGTCCTGATCCTCCAGATAAGTCCCGTCACACCATTTCAAAACAACGGCGGTCAGGACATTGTCCCCTTCCTGGAGAAATGGTGTCACATCAAACTCCGACGTGCTGTGGGAAACCTGCGAATAACCGACAAATTTGCCGTTCACATAAAGATAAATACAGCTGTCAACGCCCTCAAAAACAAGTATCCTGTCCATTCCGTCAGGCGTATAGTGATAGCCGCGGCTGTACACGCCTACAGGAATATCGTCAGGAACATAAGGCGGGTCATAGGGTATCGGGTAACTGACATTCGTGTACTGGAGCCTGTCATAACCCTGAAGCTGCCAGTTTGACGGCACAGGTATCTTTTTTTCAAAGGGTACGGAAATAAAATCGTCTTCCATATCAATGATACTATCGTAATAACGAAAATTCCATGTGCCGTTCAAAAGCTCAAAACGGTCGGAACCTTCCCTGTTCCCGAAAGGGTCCTGTCCGGATGAAAACGGAATAAAATAGCAATGCCTGTCAAGTGTTCCTATATGCAGGCTTTGCGTGTCCTCGTGAAAAATCATTTTACTTTTAGGGCTGCCCTTTGCAGAAATTTTTGCAATATCCATAATCATCCTCCTTTATAAATTTCAAAAAAAGCAACAGCAGGCTCCGTTTTTGAACCGACTATTTTACAGTGCAGGCATATCCTGCTTTTAGTGTTGAATACCACACCTTCCGTGTCTTTTGCTTTAATTATAAACGTACTTGATTTTTTATCAATATATGATATTATTATTTTATAACAATATGAATATAGGAGGTAATTTTTTTGGTTTTCTGTGATTACCCGATAATAAGAAATGAAAATAAGCTGCCGCTTTTTCTTTTAAACATGGGACAGCAGCGTTGTCAGGATCATATTGTCAGACCGAATGGCTATCCGTACCACCAGATATTATACTGTACAAAAGGAAGCGGCACGCTCGTCCTTGACGGAAACAAAATACCAATCCCGCCGTATACGGCAATTTGCATGCCTGCTCATTACCCGCATGAATATTATGCAGAAGAAGAGATCTGGGATATTCATTGGGTGGTTCCCGCGGGCTTTGCGATAAATGAGCTCCTTGCTAGTTTTGCTCTTGAAAAACCACAGGTATTTGAGCTTGAAAATATAACCATTCTGGAAAATATATTTCGTAAAATGCATGAAGCCATACGCGCGGACAGCGTTTTCGGTAACTATAAGGCATCGGGATATTTGTATGATTTTCTCATTGAATTTTACCGCATCATATCCTTCGGAGGAGCATATGCTTCCCCGAATCCGGCATTGACAAGAGCTGTCGATTACATTAATTTGAACTATACGTCCCCTATTTCCCTGGAAGAGCTTTGTGCGGTTTCAGGAGTATCAAAGCAGTATCTGTGCCTGCTTTTCAGAAAAATTCTCGCCTGCCGTCCAGTAGAGTATATTGCAAAGCGCCGTATACAAGCCGCAAAGGAAATGCTTACCGAAACGAACAAAACCATTGAGGATATATCATTTGAAACGGGCTTTTGCTCAGAAAGCTACTTTTGCAAATTATTTAAAAGGTATGAAGGAATCACTCCGACCGCCTTCCGGAATGCGAAATAACTAAGCTGCTTCCGGAGCCTGCCTTGCAAATTCCCTGTCCTGCCATTCATCAGTCAGCTCCTTACGAACCTGAATTGCCTGTAACCGCTGATTTATCCACTCTCTCGTATAACCTTTCTGCAGATATGTAGCAAGGGCACGGACAATCGTCAGCTCCGGGTCAATTGTCTCCTCAATCCGTTCTGCACCGACACGGGCTAACCATGCCTTAAAAGGCTCTGCCTTTGGTGAAGGGATTGACTGGATGAGCCTTAATATTCCTTCTATGGTAGCCGCCCTTATTTTTCATCTTCTGCAATTATTTAAACTAAAGTACAAATTATACCCCACAGACTGTAGACAAGGTCCGAGGCGCTTGCCTCGGATTTTTCTGTTAAAAAAGCTAGAAATGCCCTTGTTTTCAAGACTTTTAGGCTTTCTTCTGGTATAATGCATCCTAGTTTTTTCCAAAGAGAGAAACTTCAAAAAATTTCTCTGATTTTCCCTATGGTTTTTTGTTTAACCTACCTCTTCTCTTTTTAAAAGTGGGAATACAGATTCCCTTTACAGTTATCTAAATGACATTGCCTCACCAACACAAGCTAATCACGCCTTAAACAGCTCTGTTTTCAGTGAAGTAATGGATTAAACCTTATATATTCCCTGTTCTGTAAGCACATACCTGACAAGAACACTAGATGGCGTATAATAAGTTTCGCAAATTAATTTCATAGAAATAGACATGGTCTATAGCCGT
>CAJTUB010000006.1:0-86439 GCA_910579465.1 uncultured Lachnospiraceae bacterium
CAGACTCGATGTCATACTCCTGCAGGAGCATCTGGATGATGTTTCTTTTTCCTTCAGTCATTTGTACTTTGTGTACAGGTTTCTTTTCTCTTGCCATGATAAAAGGCCTCCTATGATTTATTATTTTATCATAGAAGACCCTTTAAATCTCTATTTACAGAAAAACTTTCATAGACTCTGTCTTGTGTTATAGTATTCATAGCAGGGAACTCCTTTTCGTTTTGTTTTTTTGTGGTGAATAAACTATAACACAAAGGCAGTATCCCTGCTTATTAAATATTCAGTTGTAACATATGTATTGTAATCCTACAAATTTACAATTAAAGCAAAGAAAGTAGTAACCTCCATTCCTCACATCACCTTAACATCACAGAACAAAAGAAACGCCTAGAAAGTCCGCTGTTTATGCGGCTTCCCGGATTTCCGTCTACTATTCGAATTCCCTATGCCTATAACATAATTGTTAAATATTTGATTGCTTTTTAAGGGTTTTCATAGCTATAATATTCATATTTTACGCCGTATTTACAGTTTCAGAGCAAACAGGTATCATACGGGTATCACAGATTTTCTCCTTGACTGCCATATCTACATAGTGCTAGCACCATGTAATTACACTACAAAATGGAGCACATATATAATCAGTCTTACATTACGCCCGAACATATATATTTACACTTCCTTATTTATTCAACCCCTACCTTTCCCTATATTAATCCGATAATCCACATATATCTGTAATCAGGGAAGTAATATTTGCTATCCCATTTACAACTCTATAGGCTCCAAGCCTTATTGCTTCATCAGAATATTTTAAAATAGCCGCCATACTACAATAAACTATAACCGGCACTTGACAATGTAAAGATTTAAGTTCTTTAATAAGTGTTATTCCTGCATTGCTTTCATTACCTCTACCCATATCCGTAATAATAAGGTCGTACAATTCTTTTCTATATAATTTTAATCCTTGCTCTGTTGTTAGTGCAATATCAAAATGGATATTTTGTTCCTCGAAGAAGCTTATTACTGATTTATTATTTACTGGATAGTCATCTACCCATAGAATTCGCCCATACTTCTTTTTTTGACCAACTTGTATATCCCTTTCTCTTGGTGCTTCATTAATAAATCTCCAAATAAGTGCTTGAAGTTCATCTACTTTTTTTTCTAGCTTATTATTGTCCGCTTTTTCCTTTTTGCTAAATTGCTCCTTTATGAGCTTTTGAAAATAACTAGACCACTGTTTTTTCAACATTTCTTCTATGTCAGTTTCTTTTTTAAAACGAAAAATATTATTTCCATGATCTCTTAATCTGACAATATTAATAAACTCAAAAATATATTTAGCTGTTTCTTGTTTTTCTATTGAGGGAAATGTAATTTCACTAATAATTGGTTTATTTTTATTTTTTTCGTACAATTTATGATCACTTAGTACATCTTCTTTAATAAATGTATATACTGGAAGCCCATACTCAATAGCTTTTAAAACTTCTAAATGTGTTATTGAAAGTCGTTCATCGTCTATTACTGTTCCTGCTTTTATTTTTTCTTTAACCTTTTCAAAATCCACTGTAGATACTGCTTCACTTATGGCTTTTCCACCAAAACGCCCTCCTATAAGCAGAACAAGCATATCACAATTTTTGACTTCCTCTATACAACAGGTATGTGTATGAACTCTTGGATCATACAAAACATCTCCATAATCGCTCATTACTGGTTCATAGCCAATATTATAAATAAAATCTCTCAACCCATCTCTCACATTATCCAAATCATAACAAGTTGATGATATAAAAACCTTTAATATTGACACATTATCCCCTCCTCATTGTGTACTGAATCTATTACTTTCTTTCTAACTGTATTGTAACGCCAAATATAAATAATGATATAAAATATCATCTGTGTAATTTGAATATATAAAAATCCTCATAAAATCAATTTTCCAAACCACCTAAGACATAATTTCAAGCACTCCCAGCCAGCTAATCCAAAGCATAGGGGCAGTGATTATCTCCCCCTATGCTTCTCTACTTCTCGTTCTTCCTGGCTCACTATCTTACGCTCAGTTATCAACTGCTCCTGCTGTAACTTCAAATCCTGCTGTGATTTTGTTCCTATCCCGGTATTTTGTACTTGTTTCCGCACTTCACGTTGTACCCGTTTAAGATTGCGACCAGCTTCTTTTACGTCAGTTGCCACAGCCGGACTAAATCGTAACCGATAGTAATTTTTCAGAACGAAGTCATATACCTCATAGTCTTTTGGCTCTGCGCCAAATGTAACCTTACACACAGATAACTTTCCATCTGATACACGTTCAAACACTCCCAACCAAAAGGATTCTTCAAAAAATACTGTCAATTTTCCCGATACTTTGTCCATGACAAATCCTCCTTAAAATGATTGTAATGAACAAAGAACGGACGACCCTACGGAGGGAGGGCTACTTACACCAAATCGGTACGACTGGACTACCTATCAGTTCTGCAAAATTGCCTTACGTTGTGTTGTTATCTTTGCACCTATATATTACCACATAAATGCCCATTTTTCCACAAAAATATGGCAATCCACATATAACTGCAAACTTCCATATTATCATTTCCCTTATCTGCTCCAACTTACATGGTGCTAGCACAATGTACTAACCATCACCAAAAGGAATATTATCTTTGCTACAGCCTACTTCCTATAACCATACTCCCCAATCCCCATAATCAAATGTTCCACTGCCATGATGAAGTTTTCCGTCCGCCTTAAGATTTCTAAAGGCTTCCCGCATACAGATTAAGATTTCCGGTTCTATATCCAGTGAATGGTGCGCCGGAAATACTTTCTTTACAGGCAATGCCGCAACTTTTTCCAAAGAATCAAGATATGCCTCTGGGTCAGTAGACGGATAATAAGCAAAAAGAATATCTTTATAAACCAAATCACCTATGAATAAATATCCCCTGCTTTTTCCCAAAAACACAAATGCCCCGGAGAGTGTCCGGGAGTATGCAGCACTTCAATTTCCCTGCCGCCAATATCAATGACGTCAAGGTCTGCCAACACTTTTGTTGGCAGACCTTGAAATAATTCATAATCGCTCACGCAAAAGCCTTCGGGCAAATCACAGCGGTCTCCAACCATCTCTCCAACCGTTTCGATTGATAAAGGAAATTTACCATTCAGCCACTCTAATTCATCAGCGTGAGCATAAAAATCTGGAAAATACTTATGTCCTCCAATATAATCCCAGTGAATATGCGTGGCAGCTGCCACAATTGGTCTATCGGTAAGCTTCAGCACTTCCTCATATATATTTGAAATACCAAGCCCTGTATCAATAAGCAGGCTTCGGGTATTTCCATTCAAGATAGCAATGCATTTCCTCTCGATGCCGATATTCACTGATAATATATGTATTTGCGTCAACTTCATCTATTGTAAACCAATTATCCATTGCTCCACGCTCCTTAAAGTCCCAATAAATTTATAGCTTGTCTATCTCTGCCAAAGAACTTTAAATGTCCTTATAAACCAACGGCTGCATACTGTCTGCATAAATAGATATATCTGCTTTTTTCAGTGCAGAAAATTACTACCGCCCCTCCATCCTCTTATATTCCCCTATCAGATTACAGTATGTCAAAAAATAATTCACCCTACTTTAGCGAGCCTTAGTGCCATTTGGATTTTCTTATAGTATAATAAATTTCCACATTTACCAATTCGCCAACTGGCATTTTATTGATTTTGCTTTTTTATTTCATCCATTTCCTTTATTAATTCCTCCAATGGGCGATAATCTCCGCCCCACCACTCAAAAACATGCATCCCTTCTTCTTCAAGAACAGGTCCCAAAATTTGAATATTTATTCCCAGCTGTTTAAACAACTCTTCTCGATTAACAGGTACATAATCAGACGGAGTCAGTTTGCTGAATTCTTTATAAGAAACACCGCATACGATTGTTTGAATCCCCAGTGATGCAATCGCTCCAAGACATCTCCCGCACGGTGCACAACTGGTAAACAACACGGATTCTCTCAACACATCATCTGGGTATCTATTCGCACATTTATGTACCAGATTAAATTCAGCATGTCCAAAGATTCCTTTTTTATAATCAGCAGTATTTCCTGCTTCTTCAAGTATTTTTCCGTTATGAACCAGAATGGCACCAAAGGTATCGTAACCTTTCTTTCCAGCTTCAATAGCAAGTTCATAACATCTTTTAATAAATCTTTTTTTCTCCATTTTTCCTGTCTCCAATAACTCGACGTGTTTTTTGTTGTTATTAACTATATTTGTTTAATTTTATACAAGTACATACCCGTTTTTGCTTCAAGTGCATCATTTATTATAGCAACTTGCTGACTTTCTGTTGTCAAAACGTCACCATCGCCAAAACAAATTTGTTTATAGCAGCATAAATGCCAGATTCTCAAATCCCGTTCATCACTCGAACTCTATCGTCGCCGGCGGCTTCCCGGTACAGTCATACAGCACCCGGTTTACCCCCTTCACCTCATTAACAATCCGGCTGGAGACAGTTCCTAGGAGCTCCCACGGAAGCTCAGCGGCTTCGGCGGTCATAAAGTCGGAGGTTTGTACCGCGCGGAGCGCGATGGCGTAGTCGTAGGTGCGTTCGTCCCCCATGCAGCCTACGGAGCGCATGTTGGTGATGGCGGCAAAGTATTGCCCGAGGTCTTTCTCGAGACCCCGCTTTGCGATTTCTTCACGGTAGATATAGTCTGCCTCCTGTACGATGCGGACCTTTTCCGGGGTAACCTCACCGATGATACGCACACCGAGTCCCGGTCCCGGGAACGGCTGGCGGTATACCAGATGCTCCGGAAGTCCCAGCTCCAGCCCTGCCCTGCGGACCTCGTCCTTGAACAAAAGGCGGAGCGGCTCGATGATTTCTTTAAAATCCACACAATCCGGCAGACCGCCTACATTGTGATGGGACTTGATGACTGCGGACTTGCCGAGGCCGGATTCGATGACATCCGGGTAAATCGTTCCCTGTACAAGAAAGTCCACGGCTCCGATTTTTTTAGCTTCCTCTTCAAAGACACGGATAAACTCTTCGCCGATGATTTTGCGCTTTGCTTCCGGCTCTTCCACGCCCTTTAAGGCTGCATAAAAGCGCTCCTGCGCATTGACGCGGACAAAGTTCAGGTCATAGGCGCCCTGCGGTCCGAAGACAGCCTCTACCTCGTCTCCTTCGTTCTTGCGGAGCAGCCCGTGGTCTACGAAAACACAGGTCAGCTGCTTGCCGACTGCCTTTGAAAGAAGCACCGCTGCCACAGAAGAGTCCACACCGCCGGACAGGGCGCAGAGTACCTTTCCGCTGCCTACCCTTTCCCGTACCGAGGCAACCGCGGTTTCCACAAAGGACGCCATCTTCCATGTCCCGGCACAGCCGCAGACCTGAAATACAAAGTTAGAAAGCATCCTTACGCCTTCCTGTGTGTGCATGACCTCCGGATGAAACTGTACCGCATAGAGCTTCCGCTCCGGCGCTTCCATCGCTGCTACCGGGCAGACCGGCGTATGCGCCGTCACAGTAAATCCCTCCGGTGCTTTTTCGATGTAATCGGTGTGGCTCATCCAGCAGATGGTTCTGGCAGAGACCTGTTCAAACAGAACAGAAGGCTTACATACCTCTACCTCTGTTTTCCCGTACTCGCTGACCGGCGCCGTCGTAACCTTTCCACCGAGCAGATACGCCATCAGCTGCGCGCCATAGCAGATGCCGAGAACCGGAATCCCGAGTTCAAACAGCTCCGGCAGACACCGCGGCGCATCCTCGCCGTATACGCTGTTCGGCCCGCCGGTGAAAATGATTCCCTTCGGATGCTTTGCCTTGATTTCCTCTATGCCCATGCTGTACGGCATTACCTCACAGTACACCTGACACTCCCTTACCCTTCTCGCAATCAGCTGATTATACTGTCCGCCAAAATCTAAAATGAGTATCATTTCCTCGTTCATCGTCATCCTCCAAAGTCTTTTCCCAAACGTCCGACGCAGGGATTCCTGTATTTTTATTCTAGTGTGCTGACCCGTTCCTTTTATTTCACCATTTTACACCTTTTTTCCTTCCGTGGCTAGTCCCAATTTCCTTGAGTTCCTGCATTTTTAAGAAAATACCACTGAAAGCGTTTCCCGCACCGCACTTGCGCTGCGAAGCAGCAGCTTCTGCGGCAAATCCATGTGCATCCGCCGGAAGCTCTTAAAGAACATCTGGCGGAACGCCCGCATATGCAGAATTAAACTACTGCACAGCCCCAAGGCAATTCCGGAACACCCGCACTACATCCTCCGGTTTTTCTGCAAAAGGGATTCCCTCTTTCCTGGCGCTGCTCCCCGGAGTTGCAAGATACCATCCCGCCTGCAGCGGGTGCAGCCCAAGCTCCGCTGCCGTTTCCAGCTCCCTGCTGCCGCCGTCGCCTACATAAAGGCATTCCTCCGGCGCTGCCTGAAGCTCGCGCATACACCGGTAATAGAGCTCCGGCTCCGGCTTTTGCATCCCAAGCTCACAGGAAAGCAGCATCGTGTCAAAGTATGGGACGAGACTGCTGTTATGTATTGCCTCCGCTTCCTCCCAGAAACAATTACTAATCAGCCCGATTTTTGCCCCGTGTCCCTTCAGTTCCTTCAGCATTTGCAGAATGCGGTCCTCCACATGACGGAATGCCTCTTCCTTAAATGCACGGCGTTTTTCGGAAACGGCCGCTATCCGCTCCGGATATGGAAAAGTCATGTGCTCCCCGATCCAGGTAAGTGCCTCCTCAAACCGCAGAATCCCTTTGCTGCGGTCGTCCTCCGTCTGATGCCAGAGCGGATAAAACTCCTCTGCGGGAATGCCCAGGTCGTCCGCGATTTCCTTCCCGAAATACAAAGGGGCATTGTGAAGCGTCACTAGGGTTTCAAACATATCAAAAATAACTGCTTTCATCATATCCTTCCTCTCTTCTGACAGACTCCTTCTCACTTGGAATGGAAGCTCTCCTGACAAGCCCCGTTCTTCTTAAAATGAAAATTCCTTTTGGCAGGCTCCGCCCGGCTTGAAACAGAAAGCCCTCCTGGCAGGCTCCGTTCTACCTAAAATGAAACGCTTTTCTGACAAATCCTGCCCTGCTTAAAATAAAACACCTTTCTGACAGGCTCCACCCTGCATGAAATAAAACACCCTTCTGGCAGGCTCCGCCCGGCTTGAAATAAAAGCCTTTCGGCAGACGGGTTCCGAAAAAATCCTTCCACGCAAAAAGCAACATACTATTTCTATTTCTTCCGCAGCTGGTCCAGGTTTTTATCATAGGCGGGGATAAATTCCTCCAAAAAGCAGTCCGCCTCCGGAAGCTCCATTGCTACAATGGCTTCCCTCGTAGCTTCCATCGCATTGTCAAACTCCCGGTTTCCGGTTTTCCGCTCCTCCATACACTTAATCAGCGCCGAAAACTTGTCCGCCGCCTTTACGAGACGCCAGAGGTATTCCTCACCCTCCTGCCGGAAATACAGGCTGTAAAACTCCCCCCGCAGGTCCTCCGGCAACATGGAGAGAAGCTGCTCTGCCGCCGCTCCCTCAATGCTGTGGAAGACCTCCTGGATTGTTTCGTTATAATATTTGACCGGCGTTGGCATATCGCCCGTAATAATCTCCGTAGTATCGTGATACATGCCGAGCAGCGCGGCACGGCTTGCGTCTAACTGCTTTCCGAAGCGTTTGTTCCCGATGACGCAAAGCATATGGGCAATCATCGCGACCTCTAACGAATGCTCGCAGATATTTTCCGTGCAGGAGTTCCTCATCAACGCCCACCGGTCAATATATTTCATGCGCGACATCATTGCACAAAAACCGCTTTCTTTTTTATCCAT
This sequence comes from uncultured Lachnospiraceae bacterium, assembly GCA_910579465.1. Taxonomy (GTDB): domain Bacteria; phylum Bacillota; class Clostridia; order Lachnospirales; family Lachnospiraceae; genus SIG307. Next base: position 7,891 of record CAJTUB010000006.1, read on the forward strand.
AGTATCCTCCGAATCTCTTGTATTGTCTGTTCCCTGTTATATTCCCTCTTTTATCAGGTACGGTCAGGGCGTCTGTTCCGGCTTACCCCAGTGCTACGTCAAGTATCATCATAATCAGGAAGCCGATGCTGAAGCCGATTGTCCCGAAGTCCGAAGACGTACCCTTGACGCTTTCCGGCACCAATTCTTCCACGACCACATAAATCATTGCGCCCGCCGCAAATGCGAGCAGGTACGGCAGAACCGGCACAATCAGACCGGAAAGCAGCACCGTGACAACCGCCGCCACCGGCTCCACCGCGCCCGACAGCGCCCCGCAGAGAAATGCCTTCCCTTTGCTTCCTCCGCTGCTCTTCATCGGCAGGGAAATAATTGCCCCCTCCGGGAAGTTCTGTATTGCGATTCCGATGGCAAGCGCATAAGCGTCTGCTATCTGGATCCCTCCCTTTCCGGACAACACCGCCGCAAATACCACACCTGCCGCCATTCCCTCCGGTATATTGTGCAGGGTTACTGCAAGGGTCAGCATCGACAGACGTCCCAGCCTGCTGTGAGGGCCTTCCGGCGCATCCTCGTTAATGTGAAGATGCGGAATCAAATGGTCTAACAGCAATAAGAACAAAATACCGAGGGCAAACCCGACTGCCGGGGGAAGAAACGCTGGCACCGGCCCTTCCTCCGACATTTCAATTGCCGGAATCAAAAGCGACCAGACCGACGCTGCCACCATCACGCCCGCCGCAAAGCCTAACAGCACCCTTTGCATACGGTTCCCGCCATCCGGCAGCTCTGCACATACCGGGGCGCATTTTTTCTTTCGCATAAAGAAGACGCACGATGCTCCAAGCGTCGTTCCGAAAAACGGCAGAAGCATCCCGATTATCATTTCCGCTGTCATACAAACCTCCGTTGCAACTTTCTCACCATAATTATCAATATGCCCCGGAAAAACGATTGCCCCTGTTCTTCTTTATCTTCTTCCTTCTTATATCCTGTCTTCTTTTATTCCTTCTCCTCTTCCCTTTTCCTGTCCCCTCTTCCCTTTCTTTCCCTGTCCCCGTCTCCCTTCGCAAACAGGGAGTCAAAGACAAATATCCGGTCTAAAAGCTTCCCGGACAGCGCGATTAATGGCGCATTGACTACGGTAAGAATTACTGTCCCGATGCCGATTCCCGTCATGCTGCGGTTGACCAGCACGGCAAGCAGCACGGACAAAAGCAGGCTGACCGCGTCATAAATCTGCTTTACTGTCGTATTTTTCCAGCCGTAACGGTCCGAAAGCTCCGTCACTACGAGTTCATAAATCTGTAGCGGCAGCCTTGTACGGAAAAAGAAGGCGATTGCAAAGCCCGTAGACAGACTGCCCATAAAAAATGCAAAAATCCTTACCGCCAACCCTGTGTAAGCTGCATTTCCGCCGAACACAAAAAACCAGCCATCCAACGTAAGACCGAACAGCACCGCGGTCACAAAAGAAAGCAGATACCGGAAACGGAAACGGCGCACCGCGATACATAATAGTATCAGCAAAACGCCCTGAAAAATGTATTCCGAAGTTCCCTGGGTGTACCACGGAAAAATTTTGATAAACCCGTTATGCAGAATATACGCCGGAGCGGCAATCATCGAAAGCCCGAAGTCCGCCTTTGTAATCAGGCATACCCCGAGTGCACACAGCACAATCCCCGCCACCCACGCTATTTCATTCATCCTTCCCAGCTTCTTCATCTTCTGCTCCTGTTCATTTTATTTTCAGCCGTATACTGCCGCGTCGCCCCCGGTAATATAGCGCGCCACAAACACGCCGCTTGCCGAAGCATGCGACAGCGAATGCGTCACGCCGCTGCAATCACCGATGACAAAAAGTCCCTTATGCTTCGTTTCCAGATGGCGGTCAATCTGTACCTCCATATTGTAAAACTTGACCTCGACCCCGTAGAGCAGCGTATCGTCGTTTGCCGTCCCCGGCGCAATCTTGTCAAGCGCATACAGCATCTCGATAATGCCGTCCAGAATCCGCTTCGGGATGACAAGGCTTAAGTCCCCCGGCGTCGCGGACAGCGTCGGCGTAATATAGCCCTCCTCGATACGGGCCTGCGTGCTCCGCCTGCCGCGGATTAAATCGCCGAAGCGCTGAACCATGACCCCGCCGCCTAACATATTGGAAAGCTTTGCGATACTCTCGCCATAGCCGTTGCTGTCCTTAAACGGCTCCGAAAAATGCTTTGCGACTAACAGAGCAAAGTTCGTATTCTCGGTATAGCGCGCCGGATCCTCATAGCTGTGGCCGTTTACCGTAATAATCCCGTTCGTATTTTCATTTACGACAACCCCCCGCGGGTTCATGCAGAAGGTACGCACCAGATCCTCAAACTTTTCCGTGCGGTATACGATTTTGCTTTCATACAGCTCGTCCGTCAGATGGGAAAAAATCTCCGCCGGAAGCTCCACGCGCACGCCGATGTCCACACGGTTCGACTTCGTCGGAATCTCTAAGTCCCTGCAGACCTGCTCCATCCACTTGCTTCCGCTGCGTCCTGCCGAAATAATACACTTTTCCCCGGTGTAGCTTCCCGCCTTCGTAGAAACCCGGTAGCCGCCCTCGCAGAGCGCAACCTGCTCTACCGGCGTCCGGAAGAAAAAGGTTATCTTCTCTTTCAGCTCATTATAAAGATTTTCCAGTACAATATAATTGATATCCGTCCCAAGATGGCGCACGGAGGCATCCAGAAGATGCAGCCCGTTTTCCAGGCAAAGCTTTTTAATTTTCGTATTCGCCGTCGAATAAAGCTTTGTCCCCTCGCCGCCGTGGGAAAGATTAATGGCGTCCACATACTCCATAAACTCAATCGCGTTGCGCTTTCCGATATATTCATGCAGCGTCCCGCCGAACTGGTTCGTAATATTATACTTACCGTCCGAAAACGCTCCCGCGCCGCCGAACCCGTTCATAACCGCGCAGCTCGGACAGCCGACGCAGGACTTCACCCTTACGCCGTCAATCGGGCACCTTCTGTTTTCCAGCGCATTCCCTGCTTCAAATACTGCTATTTTTAAGTCCGGATTCCGTTTTATCAGCTCATAGGAGGAAAAAATCCCTCCCGGTCCGGCTCCGATGATGATAACATCATAATCCATGTCATTCCGTACGGCGTCCGAAAACGCCTTCTCCTTTCCGAAATCCCCCTTCCTATTATGCAATATTCTAAAAGGAGTGTCAAGAACAGAAGGGCTTGTGCTTCCGCATTTTTAGACACCTCAAAGAAAAATCGTGCACCAGCTGTTTTCCACGGTGCACGATTTGCAGTTATTTATTATTCTAAGGCAGGAACCAGGAACTCCGAGGTAAATGCGCCTTCCTCACTGTTATATTTACACCAGCCCCCGTGCTCCCCGATAATGGCCTCGGCGCGGCGCAACCCGAAACCGTGGACACCCTGCTTATGAGAAGCAAACAGCCCGCCAATTTTTTTCTCCTTGTGCACCGCCGAATTGAGCATACTGAAATAAAGCATTTTGCCCTTCATCGTCATAAAGATGCGTAAAAACCTCTCTTTTTGAACACTCCGGCAGGCGTCAATCGCATTATCCAGAAGATTTCCGATTACAATGCTAAGCTCCACATCGGAAATCGTAAGAGAATCGGGAACATTCGCTTTGACAGTCACATCAATCTGCTCCGCCTTTGCCTGTGCAATCTTTGCAGAAAGTATCGCATCAAGCGAAACATTTCCGGTCTTTAACAGCGTATCCACGCTCTGCAACTCCTTGTCAAGCCCGTCGATATAGGAAACGGCACGGTCGTACTCTCCTGCGGAAAGATAGCCCTTTAATGTCTGCAGGTGGTGACGGATATCGTGCTTATAGCCCCGCATCTCGGTATAAATGCCCCGCACCTCATCCAAGTGGCGCGCCGACTGTTCTGTCTGGTATTCCACAAGCTTCAGATAAGTTTTTCTTTTCATAGCGTCCCTCAGTTCCGTTCGATATATGCGCGGTTTATGTCGTCGTATCTGCCACGGGAAAGCGGAATCTCACAGCCTCCGTCAAGCGTGACCGCTGTGCGCGAAATCCGTATAACATGCTTTAGCGACACATAATAGCTGCGATGCGTTTGATAGAAATCCCCGGAAAGCCGCGCCCCAAAGACAGACAGGCTTTCCTTAATCTTATATTCCCTGTCCGTCGTATAAATCACAATATCGTGCAGAAATGACTCAATATACAGAATATCGCGTTCATAAAGCCGGATGGTCTCTCCCTCACAGCGGATAATAACAAACGGCGGTTCTGTCTGAAGCTGCTGCACCGCCTTTGTCAATACGGAAAAAAGCTTGTCCGCCGCAACCGGCTTCACAAGATAATGAAGCGCATCTACTTCATAGCCTTCCCCGCAGAACTCAAAATGAGACGTCACAAAGATAATCTCTGCACGGCTTCCTTCCCGCCGCAGATACTTCGCAAGGTCAAGACCGCTCTGGCCTGTCATTTCAATATCCAGAAGCAGGATGTCAAAACACTTCTCCGCACTGTATTCAAACAAAAATGCCTCGGCAGACGGAAATGCTGCAATCTCGCAGTGATGCGTATTTGCCTCCGCCCAGACAAGAACAGCAGCTTTCAAAGATTCTATTTGATTTGGTTCATCGTCACAAACTGCAATTTTAAGCTTCATTTCGCCTCCAGGCCTTTCTATACAAAAACAAAGAGTCTGCCCGCGGACTCAAAAAAACGACTCAAACCTCACGTTTAAGCCGCTTCAAAAAGCAGGGGCAGTAGGATTCGAACCCACGACCTGCGGTTTTGGAGACCGTTATTCTACCAGCTGAACTATACCCCTGTATGCAATTTTGACTGCTTTCCTATCTTACACTGTTTTTTGCAAAATGTCAAGTAGTTTCGTACATGAGTTTCCGTATTTTTAGGAAAACTGCCAAAAAACCTGCGCTTTTGCTTCTCCCTTTGCATAAAGGCAAAAGCAGCGAACCCCTGTAATCAAAAGGGATTCGCCGCCTGGTCTTTCTATTTTGCAGCAAGAAACTCGTTTATCTTTCCCTCCAGCTCATCTGCATCAATCCCGTGTACCATACATGCCATCTCAAGGCTCTCGCCCTGTGCAGACGGGCACCCGATACAATGCATGCCGGAATCAAACAAAATCGGCACAATGCCCTCATCTATTCCAATAATTTCTGCGATTGTCATCTCTTTTTTTACCTGCATCTTTTATTCTCCTTTCTTCTTCCGAAGTTTCATAGCATAAAGTATACAACAACCTGTCCACTTTCGTCAAGGATTAGTCTCTGGAGCTTCTGCACTTTTTTAACAGGAAAAATGCAGAAGTCCAGGAGCAAACTCTGGCTTTTCTTCTTTAAAATGGTACTTGTATTATTTGCAAATTTATATTACAATAAGGTTAGTCTGATAAAAGGAGGATAAAAAACATGGCATATAAGATTTCTGATCAGTGCATCAGCTGTGGTGCCTGTGCAGCAGAATGTCCGGTAGGTGCAATCAGCGAAGGAGCTTCCCAGTACGAGATTGATCCTGATGCTTGCTTAGAGTGCGGCGCTTGTGCAGCTACCTGCCCGACTTCTTCTATTTCACAGTAATACAAAACGCAGAAGGGGCTGCCGCGGTAAGCGGCGGCCCCTTCTTTTCTACCCTTTTATGCTTTCTGCCCGCTTGCTTTACCAGCATGGAGACACATTTCCTCCGGTCTGTCAATCACAGACCTTCAGCCTCAAACCAGCTCTGCCGCTGCTGCACGTTCATAAATCTCAGTCACGGCAGCCTCGTCCAAAGCTACATATCCGCCTGTCTTTCCTCCCTTGAGATTAAGCATTGCAACAAGGCGTGGAATATCTTCTCTCTTTGCGCCTAGCTGCTCAAAATTGACCGGCATGCCGATTGAAGCAAGAAAACGGCGAAATGCGGCGATTCCCTGCAATGCGGTCTCTTTCGGATTTTCAAAATTCATCTGGCAGCCAAATACGCGCACTGCCATCTGTGCCATGCGCATACAGTCGTGATGCTCCGCTACATAGCTCATCCATGCAGGCATAATTACTGCAAGACCTGCACCATGTGCACAGTCATACAATGCTGAAAGCTGATGCTCCATTTCATGGCTGTTCCAGTCTTGTGCCCTTCCTACACCCACAATATTATTGTGCGCTGTCATGCCTGCCCACATAATGTTCGCGCGGGCGTCATAATTGTGCGGGTCTGCAATGACACGCGGGGTTTCCTTGCACATCGTTAAAAGGACAGCTTCACACAGACGGTCAGTAATTTCAACCTCTGCAGTATTCGTAAAATAACGCTCAAACACATGTGCCATAATATCGGTTGCACCGCACGCAGTCTGGTATGCCGGAAGAGTTTCCGTTAATTCCGGATTTAATATCGAAAACTTCGGGCGCAGGCAATCTCCGCTGGCGCCGCGCTTATATAGCCCGTCCTCCTTCGTAATAACGGTATCTCCGGAGCCCTCGCTGCCTGCTGCCGCGATGGTAAGCACCGTGCCTACCGGAAGGGCGGTATCTGGTCTCTTTCCACAATAGAAATCCCAGAAATCCCCCTCATATGGCACTCCCATTGCAATCGCCTTTGCAGAATCAATCGTACTGCCTCCGCCTACCGCCAGAAGGAAATCAATCCCCTCCTCACGGCACAGGCTGATTCCCTGATAGACAAGCCCGTCACGCGGATTTGGCTGAACGCCGCCAAGCTCTGTAAACGCGATTCCTTCCGCTTCAAGAGAAGCCTTTACACGCTCTAAAAGACCGGAGCGCACGACAGAGCCGCCGCCATAATGCAGAAGCACCTTCGTCCCCCCGAACCGTTTTACCAGCTTCCCCGTTTCCCGCTCCTGCCCTTTTCCAAATGCAAAAAAGGTCGGACTGTAAAAAGTAAAATTATTCATTCTTTTTCCTCCTGCCTGCTTTTTTCTTTGACGCGGCATTCCCAGTCGGTTTCAAATACCGCTTTACATACTGACCGGTGTAGGAATGCTCCTGCATCGCTACCTCCTCCGGCGTTCCCTGCGCAATGACGGTACCGCCCTTGTCACCACCTTCCGGCCCGATGTCGATGATATAGTCCGCTGTCTTAATGACATCCAGATTATGCTCGATGACTACGACCGTGTTGCCTCCCTCCGTCAGCCTCTGCAGAATTTCAATCAGCTTGTGAACATCCGCAAAGTGGAGCCCGGTTGTCGGCTCGTCCAGAATATAAATCGTCTTCCCGGTACTGCGGCGGCTCAACTCCGTCGCAAGCTTGATGCGCTGCGCCTCACCACCGGAAAGAAGGGTGGACGGGTGCCCGAGCTTCAGATAGGAAAGTCCTACATCCTCCAGGGTTTCTATTTTCCTGCGGATGGACGGTACATTCTCAAAAAACTTTACCGCCTCCTCTACACGCATCTCCAGTACGTCATAAATAGTTTTCCCTTTATACTTTACCTCCAGTGTCTCCCGGTTATAGCGCTTTCCGCCGCATACCTCACACGGAACAAAAATATCCGGCAGGAAGTTCATCTCAATCTTTAAAATACCGTCGCCACTGCATGCCTCACAGCGCCCGCCCTTTACATTAAAGCTGAAGCGCCCCTTGCTATAGCCGCGCAGCTTTGCGTCCGGCGTACTGGCAAACAAATCGCGGATCTGGTCAAACACGCCGGTATAGGTCGCCGGATTGGAACGCGGGGTGCGCCCGATCGGAGACTGGTCAATGTTAATCACCTTGTCTAACTGCTCCACACCCTCAATGGCATCATGCTCCCCGGCAAGGATACGGGCACGGTTCAACGTCCTTGCCAGATGCTTGTATAAAATCTCATTGACCAGAGAGCTTTTCCCCGATCCGGAAACGCCGGTCACACAGGTAAAGACACCGAGCGGGATATCCACATCGATATTCTTTAAATTGTTCTCCCTGGCGCCTTTTACCTTTAAGAAACCGGTCGGCTTCCTGCGCTTCTCCGGTACAGGGATACGGATTTTACCGGACAGATAGGCTCCTGTAACAGACTCCGGCACCTGCATGATTTCCTCTGCCTTACCTGCCGCAACCACCTCTCCGCCGTGGTCACCTGCGCCCGGACCGATATCAATGATATAGTCTGCCGCATACATCGTATCCTCGTCATGCTCCACGACAATCAATGTATTTCCTAAATCCTTTAAATGCTTCAGGGTCCGGAGCAGCTTATCGTTATCCCGCTGGTGCAGCCCGATGCTTGGCTCGTCCAGAATATACGCCACGCCCACAAGCCCGGAGCCAATCTGCGTCGCCAGACGGATGCGCTGTGCCTCGCCGCCGGAAAGGGACGCCGTTGCCCGTGCAAGCGTCAGATACTCTAAGCCGACATCCATCAAAAAGCCGACGCGCGCCCGGATTTCCTTCAACACCAGCTCCCCGATTTTCAGCTGCCGCTCGGTCAGCTCCAGATTGCTCATAAACTCATGCAAATCCCGCACGGAGCACTCTGTCACCTCCGCAATGTTCCGGTCGCCGACTGTTACCGCCAGCGCCTCCTTTTTCAGACGCTTTCCCTTACAGAGCTTACACGGCGTCGTGCGCATAAAGGTCTCATACTCCTGCTTGATTCCGTCCGAAGCAGTCTCACGGTACCGGCGCTCGACATTCTTTATCAGCCCTTCAAACGCCACATCATAAACGCCGACTCCCCGCTGTCCGCGGTAATGCACCTTTACCGTGCGTCCGCCGGTTCCGTAATAAATAATATCCTGTACTTCCTTTGAAAGCTGGTCAAACGGGGTCTTTAAGCTGAAGCCGTACTCCTTTGCCAGTGCCGTAAGCGTACTTCCGGTATAGCTGGACGGGTCTGTCGCCGACTGCCAGCCGAGCGCAGCAATCGCCCCATCGGCAATGCTCAGCGACTTATCCGGTATCAGCAGGTCCTCGTCAAACTCCATCTTAATTCCGATTCCGTGACACTCCGGACAGGCGCCGAATGGATTATTGAAGGAAAATACACGCGGCTCGATTTCATCAATGCTGATGCCGCAGTCGGCACAGGAAAAGCTCTCGCTGAACCGGAGCATCTCCCCGTCGACGACATCTACCATCAAAAGCCCGTCGCTTAAGCGCAGCACGCTGTCAATCGAATCGCGCAGACGCTGTTCGATTCCCTCCTTTATGATCAGACGGTCTACAATAATCTCGATATCATGCTTTTTATTTTTCTCTAACTTAATCTCCTCGGAAAGCTCATAAAGATGCCCGTCCGCAATCACACGGACATAGCCGCTGCGCTTTGCCTGCTCGAACACCCTGGTATGCTCACCCTTCCTGCCCCGGACCACCGGCGCAAGCAGCTGGATTTTCGTCCGCTCCGGCAGGCACATAATCTCATCCGCCATCTCGTCCACGGTCTGCTTCTTAATCTCCTTCCCGCAGTTCGGACAGTGCGGAATCCCGATACGGGCATACAGCAGACGGAAATAATCGTAAATCTCGGTCACGGTTCCCACGGTAGAACGCGGATTACGGTTCGTGGACTTCTGGTCAATGGAAATCGCCGGGGAAAGCCCTTCGATGCTCTCCACGTCCGGCTTCTCCATCTGTCCCAGGAACTGTCGTGCATAGGACGAAACCGACTCCATATACCTTCTCTGCCCTTCGGCATAAATCGTATCAAAGGCAAGCGACGACTTCCCGGAACCGGAAAGACCGGTCAGCACGACAAACTCGTCCCGTGGAATATCCACATCAATGCCCTTTAAATTATTTTCCCGCGCCCCTCGTATTTTAATAAACTTCTTCTCTGACATACTGCATCCTCTCTTTTGCCGTTCCTTCAAACTCCCTCTGTCTGCTCCGTGCCCGCAGCCATGCCCTTACGGTCACTCCAGCATCTTCTTCTTTAACTCAAACAGCTGGTCGCGCAGCTTTGCCGCCAGCTCGAAGTTCAGCTCCGCCGCCGCTGTATTCATCTGCTTCTGCAACTTCTTCTCCAGCGCAAGCAGCTCCTTCTTTGACATGGACTCCATATCCTTTTCGATTCCGTTGGTAATCTCCTCTGCCTTCTTGGAAATACTGATCAAATCCCGCACTGCCTTTTTGATGGTCTGCGGCGTAATGCCATGCTCCTCGTTATACGCAGACTGTATCGCACGGCGGCGCTCGGTCTCGGAAATCGCCCGCTGCATCGAATCCGTCATGGCATCAGCATACATGATAACGCGCCCCTCTGCATTCCGCGCCGCACGCCCGATGGTCTGGATCAGGGACGTCTCGGAACGGAGAAAGCCCTCCTTGTCGGCGTCTAAAATTGCCACCAGACTTACCTCCGGGATATCCAGGCCTTCCCGCAGCAGGTTGATGCCGACCAGCACGTCGAACACGTCCATACGCATGTCACGGATAATCTCGGAACGCTCTAAGGTATCGATATCCGAATGCAGATACTTCACCCGCACACCGACCTCCCGCAGATAATCGGTCAGGTCCTCCGCCATACGCTTCGTCAGCGTGGTCACTAACACCTTGCACTTCTTTTCCGTCTCCTTCCGGATTTCGGCAAGCAAATCGTCAATCTGTCCTGCCGTCGGACGCACGGAGACCTCCGGGTCCAAAAGTCCGGTCGGACGGATGACCTGCTCCGTCCGCAGCAGCTCATGCGTGCTCTCATACTCCGACGGGGTAGCGGACACAAACAGCATCTGGTTGATTTTACTCTCAAACTCGGTAAAATTCAAGGGCCGGTTATCCAACGCCGACGGCAGGCGGAAGCCGTAATCCACAAGCGTGGTCTTTCTCGAGCGGTCCCCGAAAAACATACCCCGGATCTGCGGCACCGTGATGTGTGACTCGTCCACAATAATCAGGAAATCATCCGGGAAATAATCCATCAGCGTATGCGGCGTAGCGCCTGCCGGAAGTCCTGCCAGATGGCGGGAGTAGTTCTCGATACCGGAGCAAAAGCCGGTCTCCCGCATCATCTCCACGTCAAAGGAGGTACGCTCTCCGATTCTCTGTGCCTCAATCAGCTTGTCCTCACTCTTAAAAAACTGCACCCGCTCAATCATTTCCTCCTCGATATTTTTCAGGGCCGCATTCATCTTCTCCTGCTCGACGACATAGTGGGACGCCGGGAAAATCACCGTATGCTCCAGCGTACAGCGGATTTCGCCGGTCAGCACATCAATCTCCGTAATACGGTCCACCTCGTCACCGAAAAACTCTACCCGTATTGCCGTATCTGCCGAAGCCACCGGAAAAACCTCAACGACATCGCCGCGCACACGGAAGCTGCCACGCTTGAAGTCCATATCGTTCCGGGTATATTGTATGTCAATCAGACGGCGCAGCACCTCGTCCCGGTCCTTCTGCATTCCCGGACGGAGCGAAACCGTCATATTCTGATAGTCAATCGGGCTGCCCAGACCGTAAATACAGGAGACGCTCGCAATGATAATCACGTCCCGCCGCTCGGTCAGCGCCGCCGTCGCCGAGTGACGGAGCTTGTCGATTTCATCGTTAATCGCAGAATCCTTATCAATATAAGTATCCGTAGAAGGCACATAAGCCTCCGGCTGATAATAATCATAGTAGGACACAAAATACTCCACTGCATTCTCCGGGAAAAACTCCTTGAACTCCCCGTAAAGCTGGGCGGCAAGCGTCTTATTATGTGCAATAATAAGGGTCGGACGGTTTAATGCCTGTATCACGTTCGCCATGGTAAACGTCTTGCCGGAGCCGGTCACGCCAAGAAGCGTCTGGAACTGGTTCCCCTCCTCAAATCCCCGGACAAGGTCGGAAATCGCCTGCGGCTGGTCGCCGGTCGGCGCATATGGAGCTTGCAATTTGAAAGCATGCCCGCCTTCCGAGCTGCTTTCATGAGCAAGTAGTGAAACGGATTGTGAATTTCCTCTTATATCTGGCATATGAGAACCTCTCTTTCACAGAACACTTCGACTACTATGAGCCATGAAATATTACACGAATAAAAATCACAAATTTACAGTCATAACTGTTCATAAAGTAGTCTGTTTCGTAGTTTAATTATTTAAATTAGCAATAAATTTTATGTTTCACTCCCATAAATCAACTGGTTTCTCTCCAATTCTTTCTGCAATTCTTCTATTGTTGGCAAAACCGTCATATATTTTGAAGCAAATATCTGTTGGCTCTCATGAAGTACAGAATATTTTACAATCGTTTCGTCCTTATCTGTACAAAAGATAATCCCTATTGTCGGGTTATCATCTTCTCTTCTTTTCAGATCATCAAACATTCTGACATACATATCCATTTGTCCGATATCCTGATGTGTCAATTTTTTTGTCTTTAAATCAATAATCACAAAACACTTCAGGATATAATTGTAAAATACAAGATCAATATAGAAATCTGTCGTTTCTGTACATATCCTCATCTGCCTTCCCACAAAAGAAAATCCTTTTCCCATTTCTAGCAAAAATTTCTGGAGATTATTTATGATAGATGTTTCTAAATCACTTTCTAATTGGCTTATATTCGGAGTAAGCCCCATAAATTCTAATATAAATGGATCTTTCACAAATTCCAATACTTTATTTTCTTTATCAGGTAACTGTGTGGACAACATTCTTTTATAATATCCACTCTTGATATTACGCTCCAAAATTCTTACAGACCAATTTTCAGTCAAAACTTCCTTTAAATAAAAATTCCTTTCCTCTTCATTTGAAATTCTCATTATACTTCTTAAATGTGACCACGGAATTTTACCAGCCATTGAAAATCCATATGAATGTTCCGGAAACACCAAATAAAACTGACGACAGTTTCTCAAATTTGCTACAGAAAATCCTGTTCCAAATTCATCTGACAACTGCTTTGATAAATTTTTTATCAAATAAGAACCATATTTTGCTTTCATCTCGCCATATTGTTCCTGCTCAACAATTCGTTGTCCCACATTCCAATAAGCATATGTCATAATACCATTCGCGCTATTATATGCTTCTTCTCTTGCCCGTTGTAATATGAAACGCACATCTTTATAAAATTGCTGTTCTTTTGATATTAAAATTTCTAAAGATTCTTGTTTTAATAATTCTCTCTTTTTCTCCATCCTGCCTCCGCAGATTCGCTACACATGTGTAGCGAATTACTTCCAATCCACTTTTTTCTTATTATAGCTTGCATAGTAAAATCTAACATGGCAAAATCAAATTATATGTTTCCGCCATCGCCATCATAATTTTTGTCACAGTATTTTTCATATCCAAAAAGTTTTAGCAAAGGTGCGACAAAATTTTGCCTGAAAAGCACGGTACAATAAATATCAAATAGCACTAAATAATGAGCTTTTCACCCTGTCCTCAAATCAGGATACGAAATACTATACCGCATTTTCCAGGAAAATTCTTTAACTTCGCCGCAGAGTCATTCCGAACATACATTCTCTTTCTTTACTCTAGTATACCACATTTTTTTTAAATGTATAGTAGGAAAATACGATTTTTACGTTTTTTTGCTAAATCCCTATTGCAGCAGCTCCTCTGCCAGCCGGAGGATTTCCGGCGCTAACCTTTCACGCTGCTTCTTTGTAATACGGGCATAAAGCGGATAAGCCGCACCGATTCCTGCAATCCCCATAAACCCGATTAAAATACCGGGAATAAAGAGCATCCATACCATACAGCAGCACATCCCGGTTCCCATAACCAGTGTACCGGCGATACCAACCAGCAACGCAGCAATCGTACCGGGTTTCGTAACACTCTTGTCCAGTCTGCGGAGCCGCTCCATTTTATCCTCCTCCCTGGCAGGCGGGGCATACTTCTCCCGGATATTTTTGATTTCTGCCTGCCGGGCGGCAGAATAAGTATATTGGAATACTTCTTTTTTCTCATCCATAATAAACAAACCTCCTGTCAACTGATATTTCCATGCACTTTCCACATATTTTCAGAAAAGTCAAATACCCCACAGCGAAAGCTACGGGGCATGACTTAGCTTCTCTTTCGCCTGTCCGCCCCAGAGGGCGGGGTATTTGACCCCGTGGGTGCGCTCGGGGCTGTCGCACGAAGCGTAGCGGCTCCGGGCGTGACGACAGCCCCTCACTTTGCCTTCGCGCGAATAGAGCTATGCCTGTACCCTGCCATCATCCCTCAGCCGCTTCAGCTGTTTTGTGGAACGGACAATCATAACTATGGCGATTCCAAGTACCAGCAAACAGACCCCGCCCCCGACAGCACCTGTCATAATCCTCCGGAAAAAAGGAGCATCGTCCTCGCCGAACTGCGCCAGCATAGCGGTAGTCAGGGAAAGCATGGAAACCATGGCAGCTGCCAGATTGACGGCTTTTGCCGCAGACAAGAGCGGGCTGCCATACCTTTTAAATCTTACAAGCTGAACCACAGCAATAATCGTGATATAAAAGGTATATACCGCCACGGCATAAATCAAAAACCCCGGATAATCATATCCGCGGTTCTGATATACAATAAAGCCCACAACTCCGGCCAGCACCTGATTCATAAACAGCAGCATAATACCGCAGAGCCGGTAGCGCCGCCATTCGGAAACCCTGCTGCTCCCCGGCGTCCTTTTATTTACATGACAGAGCAGTAAAAAGCGTATCAACGCAAGCAGGCTATAATACACGGCAAGGGACACAAGCCACAAAGAACGGTAGTAAATCCCTGAAAGCATCTTTAGTATAATATAAAACAGACAGATAAAGAAACCTTGGTAAAGAGAAAGCTCTGCCCGGAAGCCAGCATCCTCAAAAAAGCGTTTCCCAAAAGGAAGTCCTAAGAGCCTTCTTACGACGGGATGACTGCGGATTCCTGCCCGCAATCCCTTTATGATACCAGCAAATCCGGTCACTGTAATAACCAGCGCATAGGCTGACAGTCCGTATGAAATATACGCGAGTAAACCCTGGTGCCTTGCCACCAGTAGGGAAAAGCAAAGCGTAAAAGAGGGCAGCGCAATCAATACGGTCGGGAGCGGCGGAAGACAAAAAGTTCGTTTTAAAATATACTTAAACCGCTCCATCCGCTTCCCTCCTGAATCTCACGGTAAAGGTACTGCCCTTTCCCAGTTCACTTTCCACAGAAATATCGCCTCCGGTAATATCCATTACCCGTTTTACCAGCGCAAGCCCCAGACCATTCCCCTGCGTGGAGTGAGAGGAGTCACCCTGATAGAACTTTTCAAAAATATGTGCGCCGGTTTCCCGGCTGATTCCGCACCCGGTGTCCGCGATTTGGACTACGGCAAAATCCCCTTCGGCTTTCAGGCACAATGACACCCTGCCGCCCTCCTCCGTAAACTTCATGGCGTTCGAAAATAAATTGTTCCATACCAGTGTCAAAAGCTCGGCATCGGCTTCCACAAAAACTTCCTCCTCAATATCCGTATCGATTTCTATTCCCTTCCGCTCCCACTCATTTTCAAAATTTAAAAGACATTCGCAAAGCTGCTCTCCAAGATTGTAACGCTGCCGGTCAGGATAAATCTGCTGGTTTTCGAGCTTGTTCAGCTTCAGAATATTGGTAATCAAATCTGCCAGCCGTCCGGACGCTTCCGTAACCGCTTCCGCATATTCCATCCGCTTTCCCTCTGTCAGTCCGGGCTGCTTTAACAGCGTCCCGTAATTCTGCATGACTGCAAGCGGCGTCTTCAGCTCATGGGATACATTGGCAATAAAATCCGTACGGAGCGTTTCTATCCCGGACAGCTCTTCCGCCATTTTATTGAGATACCGGATAATGCTGTCAAATCCGTCCGCACTACACGTTCCCCCAAGAGGAGGGATACGGACGGAAAAATCCCCCCGCATAATCTTCTCCGAAGCGTCAATAATTTTTCTCACAGGCCTCTCCACTGTAAGCCTCCGGCGAATGCCATCAATTACCGTGCAGAGCAGACTAAGAAAGAGAATATTCCCAAAGGTCACGATTGCTGCCTGACGGATATGCTGTTCCGTAAAGTCTATCTCCAGGCTCTGTTCCAGCCTCCCCAGAAAAAGCAGCATACAACAGGTAATAATAAATGCCATCAGCAGAAAAAAGATAACATAGCGCCGAATGCCCCGGAGCAGACGTCTTCTGGTTTTTCGCCTGCCCTTCTGCTTCATTTCACCACCGCCTTATAACCCAGACCATGTACAGTGACAATTTCAAACGAATCACAACCGGAAAATTTATCCCGCAGCTTTGTCATATAAACGTCCACAGCTCTCGGGGCGGTATTGGACTCTGCATCCCAGAATTCATCCATCAGCTGGGTACGGGTAAATGTTTTCCTTGGGTAAGACAAAAGCTTGTAAAGAATATTAAATTCCCGCACAGTCAGGGGAATTTCTTCTTCTCCCAGAACTGCTGTACGCTCGTCCGCATCCAGTGTCAGGGCACCGATTTCCAACCGGTGGCTGCTCGCAATCTTTGCCCTCCGTAAAAGCGCCCCGATCCGCAGAAACAATTCATCCAGGTCAATGGGTTTTACCATATAATCGTCGATTCCAATCCGGTACCCCCGCTGTTTGGATGCAAAATCATCCCGTGCAGTCATAAACAGGATAGGGATATCTTCATTCAGCCCTCTCACTGTCCTTGCAAATTCAAAGCCGTCAATACCCGGCATCATAATATCTGACACAATCAGGTCAAAGGTATTGTTATACATGGCATTATAAGCGTCTCCGGCATTCAGACAGCCTTCCGCTTCATACCCGTTCTGGTTCAAAAATGAACAAACCGTATGATTTAATTCCTTATCATCCTCAACTACTAATAGTTTAAACATGGCACACCTCCACGGATTTTTTTAATTATACCATGAAAATGTTAAAGTTTTGTTTCTGTTTTCCGGTTTCCTGTAATAACAAAGCTCCTTATGCGCAATTTTAATTCAGCTCCTGTTCATAAGCTGATCGCTGAGTTCCATAACCTGACCAGCATACTTCCTTCTGCGGGAAGCGAGGATACCTTTAAAGACCGGATAGTTGAGAATTGCCATCAACATTCCGGCTATGCCGATGATAACACCGGGCAGCATAGGCTCCGTCATGCCAAGCGTCTCTCCGATGTCGGTCATAACAAGGCTCATGCCGCTTCCCATCACAATAGCGCTGAGACTGCCAAACACATAAGCAAATATGTTGGCAGGACGTTTCACCTTCGCATCCAGCTCCTTTAAAGCATCAAGCTGTGTATGCTCCTTTTCAGTGTACTGGGTGCGGATTTTTTGTACGAGGAATTCCTGATCATTTCTATTCATAACTACTGCCTCCTTTTTTGTTATGGCTGTAGTTTATGATACAATCTTTTTTAAATGTTTTGAGAAATGTTTCAGAAATATTAATTCGTTAATTGTTTTAACACAAAGCATAAAATAAAAGATAGAAAACATATTTTAGCCTCTACGGATTACAACGCTTACAGGGCTTATACCCTTTTTCTATGATTTCCTCACGTCCACCGGTATAAAGCTGCTTGTTCTTTTCCTTTATCGTTTCCACGCTGCTGCAGCCCGGCACATGAAACTTCTTCGTATTGGTATTCAGTACATAGTCCTTTTCTTCCTCTGACGCTGCCGGTGCCAGCGCGCTTTCCCCGGTTGCATAATCAATCGTGATGCCCGGCTGCACATTATAAACAAATATATGAAAACAGATTCCTTCTCCGCAATCTTCCACGGACCAGCCTTCCATCCTCACGCCTGCCGCCACAAGATTATCCCCTTCAAACATCGGTGTGACCCGGTACATGACATGGTTGCCGGTTCGCTCTATGTAATCTGCGGTTCTGTCCTCAAAAGGCTTCATTCCCTCAATATTTAAGTATCTGGTGCCGGTAATTAAATTCTTTTCATTTGCATTTTCTCCGGTCAGCTGGTAGGCAATCAGGTGACAGCGGTTGTACAAAAAGTAATCCTTTATTACCGACGTATCATAACGGACCGTGTGCCAGCCGGATGGCTTTACCGAACCGATTTCCCCTCTTTCCACGGTCGGCATCAGGTCACGCCCTATACAGGCAAACGCTACACCGCACCTTCCCAGGTTATCCAGCTCCGAATAGCTCTCAAACGACTCCGTGCTGTACTCCGTAAAATAAGGCTTGTTTTCATTTATCGTTACATATTCCTTTCCCGCATAGGCAGGAATATCCGACAGCGTAAGCTCCGGGCCTGGTGTCGATGCCGGTTTTTGTGTCGCAGTCGGCTCCGGTGGTTTTGGTGTCGCGCTCGCTTTAGGTTTTTCCGTCGGCATCAGCTCCGGCTTTCCCGTCAGCTTCGGTTCTGGCGTGGCGGTCGCTTCCGGCTTCTCCGTCAGCATCAATCCTGGTGTCGCGGTCGCTTCCGGCTTCTCGGTCGGCTTCGGCTCCGGCGTTGCCGTCGCTTCCGGCAGTTCCGTCACCGTAACGATTTTTATGCCCTCCTGTCCGCCAGTCTCCTCCGGCGGCATATCACATCCGGAAAAAAGCAAGCCCAATAGGATTGCAAAAAGACAGATCGATTTGCGCATAACGGCTTCTCTCCTTTTCCTTACAGACGTTCTTCCCTGCACCCCGCTAAATACTCTCCATAATATTTAACAGGCTCTGATAGCTGTCCACCTCATGGTAAACAATATCCTCCGTCGACAGCTCATCAAACAGCTTTTTGGCACAGGCAATCTTTGCCTGCTCGATTGGCCGGAGCTTCTGGCCTTCCATTGTCCCCTTTGTTTCAGCGATAAAATACATATGCTTTACCTTCCCCTCATAAAACGCAATCGCCCAGTCCGGGGAATAGTTTCCTACCGGTGTCGGAATTACAAAGCTTCTTGGCAGCTTTGCATAGGCGCATACCTCATCCGCACCGTCCAGCGCCTCCGCAAACCTACGCTCCACGCTCTTTTCTGCCGTGCCGTCCGTAAACACATACTCCTGAATATGCTTCTCTGCCTTGAATGCCTTATCAAAGGAGGTATGCCTCCCTGCCGTAAAGATTGTGCTGTCATACGCTCCTTCTATCTGACTGTAAGAAATATTCCCTACAATCAGCTCTGCCTTCTGCTCCTTTATCAGACGGATTACCTTTGTAATAAATTCCTCCGGATTATTCCGGTACATCAGGAATTTCTCCCTGCGGATTCCCTTTAAAACCGCCGCAACAGTCTTTCTCGTCAGAACCGTCCCCTCTGCCACCTTTCCAATCAGGTCATATTTTATCTGCCCCGCCGCAGGAACCCGGAGGGTCCTTGTCGCGGTCTTTACGCTTTTAAAGGACTCCCCCTCCTGTAACGCTTCTGCTGACAGGGTCTCCTTCTGCTCCGAAACGGAAGCCGTATATTGAAGCACGGAAACATAAAGCTCCTTATCAATCGCGTCGATTGCCTTCTGAATCAGCTCGCCGCTGTCAAAGGATACCGTGTAGGCATATTTATGATTGATACAGTTCCAAAGCGTCTGAAATTCCTTTTTATAAAAATTGTCGTTCAACTCGTTTTTCGGGACCTTCGTTTCATTTCCGTCCGACAGCATTTCCTCCAGAAGCCTTTCGTCGAACACTCCCTGAATCAGCTTATGAATATCCGGTGCATATGCGCGCAGACTCTCCGGCAGCTCTGCAAGCTGATTATTTCCCAAATCCACATGATACTGCTCTGTAATGTGGTCTTCGCCATCCGATGATACATAATCGTTCTTCACCAGATACTGATAAATCATAACTGCCTGCCGCTCCGTGATTTTCTCCAAAGAGCCGTCAGCCCGGACTGTCTTTCCAATAAAGTAATCCTGCGACGCACGTCTCGGTCTTTCATACAGGGCTTCCCTCATCTGCTTCTGCAGCTCGGCTGCAAATTCCCTGTAGCTTTCGCTGGCAATCACGGTCAGCTTGTTCACCTGATGCACCATCGCCCTGCCAAGGCTCTGCTCGTCCATACGAATCCCGTCCTGATTCACGCAGAGCCTTAACCCTCTTCCTACCTCCTGACGCTTCATGGTCGTGCTGTCGCTATGCTTTAACGTGCAAATCTGGAATACATTCGGATTATCCCAGCCCTCGCGCAGCGCCGAATGCGAAAAGATAAATCTGGTCGGCTCCTCAAAGCTGAGCAGGCGTTCCTTATTCTTTAAAATCAAATCATAGGCAGAGCTGTCCTCTGAGAAATCAGCGCCCCGCTTAAGGATACTGTCTACCGCACGTCCCTTCTTATCAATACTGAAATAGCCCTTATGGGTGGCACCGGCTTCGATTCCCTTAAGATATCTCTGATACGGGGTATCGGCATCCGTGATATACCCGCCGACAGCCTCCCTGTATTCCTGTTCAAACATTTCGGCATACTCACCGGACAGCTCCCCGCCGTTCTCATCATACCGGCGGTATTTTGCAACCTCGTCGATAAAAAACAACGATAAGGTTTTAATTCCTTTGAAAAACAGCTCCTCCTCTTTCTCCAGATGGGACTTAATCGTCTCCCGTATCTGGATTCTTCGCATATCACGTTCCGATACGTCGCCTGTCACATCGCCGGAGTGAAGCACCTCCCCGTTGGTAAACGTAACCGTTCCGGCAACAGGGTCGATTTCCGAAACGCGATAGCCCTTATACTGCTCCATATGCTTGGAAAACTCATACAGATTATCATTTACGCCCACGATTCTGGACTCCCTGTTGATGGATTTCTGATAGGCAATTTCAAACTCCAGCCTTGCTCTTGGCGGGTGCTTCGGCGACAGGATAATCTCCTCCAGATACAGATACTTGTCCGTACCGCGGAAATTCTTCACCTGGAATCCCTTGACCTCAATTTTCTTCACCAGCTTCTGGTTATACGCATCTACTGCATCAAGCGCATAGACAAGATTATGATGCTCCTTATGCGTCGCCGAATAATTCAGGCAGAACAACGGATTGAAATTCTTCAATGCCTTCTGTGTCGCGTCCCCGCCCATCTTCTGCGGCTCATCTAAAATAATAATCGGATGATTTGCCTGAATAACGTCAATCGGCCGTCTGCTGCCAAACTCATCCCGCTTCTCATAAATAATACGTGCCTCCCTGCTCCTGCCGCCTTCCTTCATGGATGTATTGAACGCCTGCATATTGATAATCATGGCATTGATTCCTGCATTGCCGGAAAAGGAGTCAAGCTGGTTCAGGTGATTGCTGCTGTACACAAAAAAACGGATTTTTTTGCCGTACTGCTCCATAAAATGCTCCTGCGTTATTTCAAAGCTTTTCTTTACGCCCTCGCGGATTGCAACGGACGGGACTACCACAATAAACTTGGACCAGCCGTAGCGCTGGTTCAGTTCATACATCGTCTTAATATAGACATAGGTCTTGCCGGTCCCGGTCTCCATCTCCACATCTAACGAACATGCGCCAAGACTCTCCGTCAGCGTATCGGAAACCATAAGGTTATTCCTCTGCTGTACCTCCATAATATTAGAAAGCAGGGTCCCCGGACGGAGTACAATCCCTCCATTCCTGAAACCTGCCTCATCAAAATCATCCGTAACCTCCAGGGTCTGCGGCTCCCCGTCCATCTGGAATGCCCTCTGGGAATAGCTCTTTTCCTTATGGTGCCTGCCGATATCCCTGCGGTAACTGACCGGGTCAGAATAAGGCTGCCCTTTGAATACGCTGACTACGCTCTCCACCGCATCGGTCTGGTACTGCTGGATTTTAAAATTAAACTTCAACGTATACACCTCCTCTTTCTTTTCCGATTTTATCGCTCCGGCATTCCTCCCTTTCCCTCCGGAATGCCCGCCGCCTTTTATTATATTCCATTCTCCGGATAATCGCAATCTTTTCGTAAGCATTGCTTCTTACAAACTATTATGATAGTATTGATTTACAAAGAAAAAGGAGGCACTTCTTTATGCAAAACCAAGGAACAAGGACACTAAAAACAGACCGGCTGCTTCTCCGGCAGTTCCGTTATGACGATGCCGGGGATATGTTCAGGAACTGGGCGTCCGACCCGGAGGTGACGAAGTTTTTAACATGGCCGCCGCACACGGATATTGAAGTAACAAAAGCCATCCTCCATGACTGGATTCCGAAATATTCCGATTTATCCTACTATAACTGGGTAATCGAATTAAGTAAAACCAAAGAAATCGTCGGAAATATCTCCGTGGTAAAGCTGGATGAAAAAATCGAGGCTGCCGAAATAGGTTATTGTCTGGGAAGGAACTGGTGGGGACAGGCAATTATGCCGGAGGCGTTGTCGGCTGTTATCGCATTTCTCTTTGACGAAGCCGGACTGAACCGTGTGGCTGCATGCCATGACAGCAATAATCCAAACTCAGGAAAAGTAATGGCAAAAACAGGTATGAAGCTAGAAGGCGTGTTAAGGGCCGCCGCAATAAACAAGAACGGTATCTATGATAAGGTATACTATTCTATCTTAAAAAACGAGCGATAAAAAAGGGCTGCGGCACAAAGCGCAGCCCTTTCCTCAACTCTCTGTTTATTTTTCTATGGTATACAGGAACTGGCACAGGGCTGCGGACTCTTCTCCGCCGGTTCCCTGGAAGGTAAACGTCAGCACGGTTCTTTCACTGCAGTCATAGAACTTCTTTTCCGTAAACCTCATAGCCTCCTCCGGAACCGGAAGCACCCTGTCGTAATACCCGTCTTCCCTGCGCTCCTCCGGACTACATTCCGGTACTCCTTCGTAAACAGTCACATCCCCTGCGGTAATCCGGAGCCCCTTCCCCGCATCTGCCTCCCGGAACGTGACATACAGGGCGGTTCCCTCCGGATTTACCATCATCGTATAGGAAAAGCTGCCTCCCTGCTTTGCATAGCGCGCAGTTCCGCCCTCCGTCAGTCCGACGGAGCCTGCACCATGCTCCGTCATATTATGCAGCGCATCGTTCTCGTACTGTCCATACCCCGGCTGCACCGTATCAATGCGCTTTCTTTCCTTCTTCCCGTTCTCTGTCCCTGCAAAGCTCCGGTCAGTAAAGGTAAAATAAATGCCATAGCGCTCCTTATGCTGGGAATAATGCGGCACATAGGTCAGCACTGCGTCGGTTCCCGTAAGGACAAAGCGCAGCTCCTCCCCCTGACGCACCAGATGCTCCCCGATGTTCTGCATATATTCTTCTACGCTGCCCTCCTGTACGACAATCCTTTCCTCCCCGGACGGAATATAGCTCTCTTCAATCACCCGGTTGCTTGGTATTGTGACATTTACGCCGGTCGTGGCGTCTATCATATCCTTTGTCCCCAGTAAGGCACTTAACACCACAGGACCGTACTGGAACGCATACGTGTTTCTTCCGTCCGGAAGATTATGTGCCGTTACCTTCATTGGCAGCGTCAAATCAATGCAGGTCTCTGCCGCAAACGGTCCCTCCACCAGCGCATAGCCCTTTCCTTCCGCACTTGTCCCGGAAATCCGGTACGCATACGGCGCTCCGTTTACCGAAATTTCCGCCGCCGCTGCCAGCCAGCCCGGCAGACGGAACAAAATATTCCCTTCGAGCGCTCCGCCGATATGGAAGGACACCTTCTCCGACTTCGGCACAGCAGCGCACTGTGTCACCTCCACCCCGTGAAATACCACGGAGGAGGAAATGTACTGGTTTACAATGAGCGTATTCTCTTTTTCAAAATAAAAGCTCTCCTGCAGCTTTGAAAAGTTTTCCATACCCGTCCCGGTACAGCACCAGAATTTATTAAAGCGCTCCCCGTATACCTTATAGTAGCCGCTCGCCATAGGCTGGAAATAGGTCGTCATACCCGTCTCCGGATTCTGCGAGGAAAGAATCGAATTGATAAATGTCTTCTCATACCAGTCCGCATATCTTACATCCCCGGTAATCATAAACAGCTGTTTTGTCATCTTCAGCATATTATAAACGTTACAGGTTTCACAGTTGCAGTTCGTCCGCTCCTTATCCAGAATCCGGTCTGCCCCGAAATGCTCCCACTCGCTGTTGCCCCCGGTAATATAGGTGTGGTCCTTCGTTACCAGCTCCCAGAAATGGGTCGCATACGTCAGGTAGCTCTCCTCCCCGGTAACGACATAGCGCTTTAATGCACCTACAAACTTCGGTATCGTCGTGTTGGCATGATGGTTGTTTAACACATTGTCCCCGCTTTTTGCGTGCAGGACCCGCTCAAAAAGCTCCGTCTGGTCAAACGCATGAGCCGCCTCCAGATGCTCCTTCTTCCCGGTAATCAGATATACGTCATACATACAGTCGTTCATGCCGCCGTACTCGATGCCGAGAACCGTCCTGTGGGTCTCCTCACTCCAGCCGGAGGCTCTCTTGTAAACCCAGTCCGCAAGCTTTCCCATAACCTCCTTTGTCGTCGTCCTGATGTCCGCTGCCAGCTCTCCGTCCACATCCATATTCACTACGGACACCAGCCCCTCAAACAGCTTATGCATCGTATACCACGGCACCCATGCCTGTGTAATTATGTTTGTTTTATTTTCCTCCACATAGTCAAACTGAAGCTCGACATTGCTCTTGTCCTGAATGACCGCGCCAAATAAAAAACCCGTCCCGCCTGCCTCCTGACACTCCTGCAGACCGTCTGCCAGACGCTTTAAAATCTGCAGCAGCTCCTGCCGGTCCGCTTCGCCGCAGTTCACCGACTCACAGCTTCTGACACATGCGGTCATATAATGCCCCAGACTATGTCCTCCAATCAGCATGCTCTCCCAGCCGGGATACCGCTCTGTCCCGCGCATGTCCACACCTGCGGTTTCGCGGAAGCCTGCCAGCAGTTTATCCGTATCAAACGCCGTCAGGTAGGCAACCTCCCTCTCAAACGCGTTCCTCAGATAAGAATCCTTTAATGCTACCCTGCGCAGTGAAAATGCCTTGTTTCCTCTGATATCCATCGTAAGCTCTCCTTTCGTTTCCTACCGTTTTTATCTCTCTGATTCTATTATGACATCCGGAAGGAAAAATGGAAATCTAAGAAGGTAACAAAAGGTGTAAAAAAGTCAGATGACTGCTCTTTCATTTTTTTGCTTTTTCCTCACAAAATACTTCTGCTCCGCCCTGTTCTATGGTAAAATGGAATCGACCTGATATTGTCTGTCTGAGAGGAGCCCTTATGATTCTTCGTTTTGATACATCCTTAGAGTTTATCTACCACTGGTGCGGCACATTTACCGCACCAAACGATGACTGGATTCATATTACCCGGAGCCGGGACGATTACGAGCTGATGCTCGTAACCGACGGAACCCTGTATATTGCCGACCACGCGCAGGAATACACGGTGGCGAAGGGAGGATATCTGCTTATGCCGCCGACCCCGTTCCAGCACGGCACCCGCTCGGGCAGCTGCCGCTTTTACTGGCTTCATTTCGGATATCATAACGAGCAGCAGGATCACGAGGCGCTTTCCGGTATGCCGGACTATGCTCCGGGGTATCTGACAATCCCTGTTACCGGCACGCTTTCCTTCCCGGAGCGGATGATTATCCTGATGAAGCAGCTCCAGGACTCTGACCGGAGATACAAGGAAAGCTCGCTGAACCGCTACCTTTGCAGCGCAATTCTGTCGGAGCTTGGCGCGCAGAGCCTCCATAGTCCGAGTAAGGAGAAACAGCTGAAGGAACAGCTCTACAGCGATATTTTAGACTATACCTCGTGGCACGTTCAGGAAAATCTCCGCCTTCCGGAGATTGCGGCGCACTTCGGCTATAACGAGAAATATCTTACGACCTTTTTTAAAAAATACGCAGGCATCTCCCTCAAACAGCATTTGCTGCAAAGCAAAATGGAATTTGCCAAATCCTCCTTATCGGAAACGACCTCGCCCATTTCCCAGATAGCCTACAGCCTTGGCTTTTCCGATGCACATAACTTTTCCAAGGCATTCCGCCGGATTACCGGACTTTCCCCCTCCGAATACCGGGCAAGCTATAATAAGCATAATATTTTTCAGAAATAAGGCAGGAGAACAAATCGTCACCCTCTGCCCAAGGGACGTCAGCTACCGCAAGCAAAATGATGCTTGCAAAGAACAGGGCAAAGGAAGGTTAAAAAATATAATGGAATTGTGTGCGCGGTTGTAGTAAAATAACAGCATTGAACAATTTAGCAAAATTGGTATTTAATGAATTTGCGGAGGTAAAGGATGGTTTTATATATTAACGCTTGTGTAAGAACAGAATCAAGGACAAATCGATTAGCAAAAGCCTTATTGAATAAGTTCGGAGCTTTTGAAGAAGTTAAATTAACCGATATGGAGCTTAAGCCGCTGAATGAAGAAAGATTAGACTATCGTGCTGCTCAAATTGAAAAGCGGAATTTTAATGATAGCACTTTTAAACTGGCGAACCAGTTTGCAGAAGCCAGTTTAATAGTAGTATCAGCCCCTTATTGGGACGGGCAGTTCCCTGCTATTTTGAAAACATATATTGAGAATATTTATTCGATAGGCATTGTTACTAAATACAATGAAAACGGGCGTCCGCAAGGCTTGTGTAAAGCAAAAAAACTATACTATGTTACGACAGCCGGCGGAAGATATAATCCAAGATTTAGCTTTGACTATATCGACTATTTGGTGAAGAATATGTTCGGCATTAAGGAAACAGAATTGATTTATGCTGAATATCTGGATATTGAAGGAAATGATGCAGAGGAAATCTTATCTAAAGTAATAAGCAATATAGATGAAATGTATTAATGAAACCATCCGAAAAAGAGCTACTCACAAGTGGCAAATGAATAACATACGGGCGTGTGCAAAGGAAATTGTTGAAAAGGAACTTATCTTTGCATAAGCAGAAAGGCGGCAGGGAGAAATCTCTGCCGCAATTTTTTTGAAAAGGGTCTTGTTTGTGACGCAGCGTAATGATGTATAATACATGATAGGAGGTAGACAATTATGGCAAAACACGGAGCAATACCGCTTGGATTTATGACAGTCGGAGAGGTTGCAAAGAAAATAGGAGTTACTGTCCGTACATTGCAATACTATGACAAGGAAGGTTTGTTATCCCCTTCGGCAGAAAGTGAAGGTGGGCGAAGACTTTATACAGATAAGGATTTAGTTATACTTCATCAAATTATATCTTTGAAATCATTGGGTTTTTCTTTGGACGATATAAAGCATCGTTTAATTTCTTTAGAAACGCCGACTGATGTGGCAAACGCCCTTACCGAACAGGCAGATAGCATACGGGAGAAGATAGAACAGTTAACCGCTTCTTTGACGGCAATCGAACAGTTAAAGGAAGAAGTGTTACAAATGCAGACAGTCAATTTTAAGAAGTATGCAGATATTATTGTCAATCTGCAAATGAAAAATGACTCTTACTATCTCATCAAGCGGTTTGATGATGATATGCTTGACCATATCCGTAATCGGTTTGATAAGGAAAGCGGTTTGAATTTTATGGATAGATTTAATCGTTTGAGTGATGAAATTATAGAACTTCAAAAGGCAAGTGTGTCCCCTGAAAGTGAGAAATGCCAACGAATTGTAAAAGAGTATTGGGGCTTGATTACGGAATTTACGAACGGTGATATGAGCATGCTTCCAAAATTGATGGAGGTCGGCAATATTGATACCGCTACAAATGCCTGGGAAGAAAAACAAAAAATTGTAAACGACTATTTAGAGCCGGCTTTGCAAGTCTACTTTTCAAGACTTGGAGAAAATCCGTTTGAGGGGGTGGAATGATGAATCGTGCAATACAAGTTCGTGGATTAAAGAAAAGCTATGGCAGCAACATTGTTCTAGGTGGACTTGATTTTGAAATTGAAAAGGGAGAAACTTTCGCTCTGCTCGGTGTAAATGGTGCAGGAAAAACGACAGCCCTTGAATGTATTGAGGGTTTGAAAAAATATGACAGTGGTACAATTACGGTAAACGGGAAAATGGGGATTCAGCTGCAATCATCATCTTTACCTGCCCATATCAAACCGATGGAGGCTGTAAGATTATTTTCAAAATGGAACAAGGCAAAAATTGATTTCATTATGCTTAACGCTCTTGGCATTGAAAAAATAGAGAAAAAACAGTACATCCAACTATCCACAGGACAAAAAAGGCGATTACATCTTGCCCTTGCACTTATCGGTAATCCGGATATTATTTTTCTCGATGAGCCGACTGCGGGGCTTGATGCCCTGGGCAGGGTTTCACTTCACGAACAAATTCGCAAACTCAGGTCACAAGGAAAAACGATTGTTTTGGCAAGTCACGATATGGCAGAAGTGGAAAGCTTATGTGACCGCATTGCAATTTTGAATCATGGGAATATTGCCTTTTGCGGCACAGCGTCAGAGCTGACAGATACGATTGGGGAAAAGTATTTTATCCATATCAAAACGAGGCAAGGGAACAGCACTTTTGAAACAGATACGATTGAAGATACTTTGATTTCCCTGCTTCATGATTTGAAGCAAAAAGAAATTCATCTATTGGATATTAAAGTTGACCGCGGTACACTGGAACAACATTTTATCGAAATGGCAAGGAGGGAAACAGAATGAACGGTTTTTTATATGGTGTAGCGTTACAGTGGAAATTGGATCTGCGAAGTAAGTCCCTCTTAGTGACCTGCTATATCGTTCCGCTTATTTTCTTTCTTCTTATGGGCGGTATTTTTACTTCCGTTATGCCCGAAATGGGAAGTACACTAATACAATCTATGATTGTAATGAGTGTTTCAATGGGAGCATATATCGGATTACCGCCGTCGTTGATTGAAACTTACGGAAGTGACATAAAAAAAGTTTATAAAGCAAACGGAGTCCCTATCTGTTCAGGACTTGTTACAATGTTCCTTTCAGCATTTGTTCATTTGATGATTACCTGTGTTGTGATAATGCTGCTTGCCCCTATTCTATTTGAAGCAACTTTGCCGATACAGCTTCCGTTTTTCTTTCTTGCACTTGCTATGTACATTACCTCGTCGTTAAGTATTGGAAGTGTTTTAGGATTGACGGTAAAAAATCAGGCGAAGCTGACGATGATCGCACAATTAGTGTTTTTGCCCTCAATTATGCTTTCGGGAATTATGTTTCCTATTGAGTTTCTACCCGATTTTTTGGAAACGATAGGACGAATTTTCCCAGCCTCCTGGGGATACCGGTTGATGTTGGATAATGGATTTTGCTTTGAAAATCTATGGTATCTCATCTTTCTCTTTTTTGCAGCGGTAATTGTATGTGGAATAGTTTTGAAAAAACAAAAAGCAAAATAGTTTGGAGGGAAAAGTTCTATGCCTATCGGCTATCTCTGTCAAAGGATTTATTACGCTGTCTTTGCAGCAGTTACGGAAATAATAACCCTCTGAAAAGGACTTCCAATTACGGAAGTCCTTCCTTTTAATATTTTGAATTTGGAGATATTGTATAGTTCCCTTCACGCTCTAACCATTTAGCCATAGCCCAAGATTCCTCAAATCTAACACTAGCCATTGTTAATCCATATTCCCTACATAAATCCATGAATTTTTCATATGTATCAGGTCTCTTTGTAAATAAAATCCACATTAAGGCGGCTTCGGCAGTCAAAAATGTTTCACCACCATGTTTATGGGAAGGTCGTTTAATAACATTACATCTTCGGCAACGTAAAGTTAAATTATCAAGTGTATTTGCAACATCACCAAGTTCTTCCTTAGGAATAATATGGTCAGCTTGTAGCTCTAAACGAGTTCCGCAATCGGCACATTTGCCTGTCTGGTCAAAATGCCATTGACGAACTGCCTGCCAGCATTTTCTAGGCGGATAATGTGACTGGAAAGACTTGTTGCTGGCAACAGATGTTCCAACCTGTGATGGATTTAGATGACCTAGCACAAGCGAAGCAAGCTCACTATATTTTACAAGACCCTCTTCAACTAAATAGTCAATCATATATTTCCATTGTTCTTCTGTCCATTCTCGGTCAGATTCAGGAAATGAACTAAGTGTAGTATAATCTGGCATAGTTTAAAAACCTCCTAATCTTAATCGTTCTTCATAATCAGTAACAAATTCAGTTAGGGATATTCCAAGAGCCATACATATATTACGAACTTCAAGAAAATCTAAACGCTTCTGGCTCTGCTCATACTTGCATACATAGGACTGACTAAAGCCAAGATGTGATGCTAATTCTTGCTGTGTTATATTTGATTGAACTCTGTAATCCTTTAAACACTGAATAAGTACCCTATACTCTGGTTCGTATATAAGACTCATAAATATACCTCCTACACTAATTCGGCAGAGTCAACTTTATATACCAAAACGGCTCAACCCCAGTAAATTCAATGGTTTCAGAAGTTATAAGCTTTTACCTCCCTTTCTTTGCCTTAGGCAACCAAAATTTTGCGTCGGGAACCCAGTCAAGGTCGGGATGAAAGCCCGTTAAATTCAGCATTGACTGAGTTTCCATAAGTAAAATGCAATCGGCCTCAATCAAAGAAAGGGATAGATTTTTCATAATTCGTTTGACACTACCACTAATTTTATTACTACACAAGAAATATTCCAAAATAGAATATTGACCATTCAACCTGAAAAGGGTATACTATTCATAGGTGTGTGTAAAGGAGAAATCAATGAAAATAATAATTAAAGAATTTCTGAAAAAAATAGATACTGAATGGTCGCCCGAAGAAGCACAGATAGAATGGTTACAAAAGCTAATCTCCTATTCTGAATTAAACGGATATAAAATCAGCAAAGAATATGACTATGCGTTTATTGAGGCTGTAAACCAAAAGTTAGACCTTAACTCAAAAGTCTTCAAAGGAATAATGGATTGTGCCTTTAGGGAACATGTAAAATTTAACTATATTCAGAAAACACAAGTTAAGGCTTATCTTGATAGCGATGATAAAGAATCATACCTTAGTCTACTAACAGATATGGATATTCATAATGAAACTTTAATTAGCAAATTCTTGCCAGTACATAAGGCTGAAACAATGAAAGAATTAAAGAACATCTATGAAACTGACAAAAAGTATCTCGATGTCCTATCATCTATCTTTTCTCGTTATTGTTTTAATCTTTTTGAGAAGAAATGTACTGCTGAATTTTTCTCAAATGAGAAAGATATAAATACAAATTATTATGAATTTATATCAAAAAAATATGAGGATATTTGCAAGAGGGATTTTGCCTTATCTGTGATAAAGATTAAGGAAGATTTATTTACTGAGTCATACGAAAAAGGCTGTAACAGGGTACTTGCTACTATTAAAAAATCTTATGAAAGTCTTAATAACCATTGCGAAATGATTGTTTATATACCAGCATTGAACAACGGAAAGTTTGATTATCAATGGCAATTATATTCTGATATTATTCTATTTAGTGAAAAGCATGTAAAGGAAAAAATAGATAGAGCTTATTTTCGCTGGGAAAAGATAGGGAACGCTACTAAAAATTATATAGATTCGTTAGTTCCGTTTAATGCTGAGTTTGATTACGCTAATCAGGGATTTGTATTTAAGGATTGTTTTGTAATTGGTCATGAAAAGAAGTATGACTTGATGTTGATATTTGAGAAGAATGTTAGAGATGAGAGAATAATAAATTGTCCTGCATGTTACTCAAATAATATTCAAGGGAACTCATATCCTATTTTGAATGTAAAAAGCTGGGAATGCAGGAATCCACTATGTCCAGATAGAAGCAAATATAATCGTGGCAAAAGATATGCTTTTAGCTCTTTGTTTAGACAGTATCAGTTACAAGACGAGGATAATATTATACCAGAGAACTCAATTGCTCGTTGGCATCTTGATTGTCTGGAAGATGGTGACTTTAAAGAAGCTTTAGTTATGGCAATAAATCACTATTCTTGTGTCGGAGACACTGTTATAATTTATGATGATTTAAATGAAGATAAGGAAAATGAAAAAAAAAGAAAGCTTGTACATAAAAAATATGAGATTGCGGATAGGGATTTACTAGAAGATTTTAGAAAATCTTCATATTTTTATAGATATCTTCAAATTAATCATAGAGAGATAAACGAAACAAACAGTATTTATATTGGAAAAGCACGAGTCATACATGGAGATTCATTTGATGCTCTACGAAAAATGGATGAATTATCAGTAGATGCCGCTGTCACTTCTCCGCCGTATTATAACGCAAAGTCTTATTCACAATGGGAAAATATTTATTGTTATTTATATGATATGTATAACATCTCAAAAGAAATATTCCGAGTGATGAAAGAAGGTGGCGTGTACTTATTCAATATTTTTGATTACTTTGATAATGAGAATAATATATCATTATCTGCAATGGGAAATAAGCGAATGATACTTGGTGCATATATGATAGATATTTTTAGAAGAGTCGGATTTAATGTAGATGGTAACATTATATGGAATAAAGGAGAAATTCAGGGAAACAGAAATTTTAATCAAGGAAACAGAACTCCATACTATCAGGCTCCACTTAATTGCTGGGAACATGTGCTGATACTAAGCAAGGGGACAAAAAATAGGAAATTTGATGAGATAAAATCTTCTATTCAAGACATTCAACCTGTAATTAAAATGGTTAGGGGAAAAAATGTCTTGGGACATGATGCTCCATATCCAAAAGAAATTCCAGAACTCCTTATTAGACATATGAAAACAAATGAAGTAGTTTTAGACCCATTTTTGGGAAGTGGAACAACATCTATTGTAGCAAACGAATATGGAGTAGAATCAGTTGGTATAGAAAAAAGTGATGAGTATTTCATCTTATGCAAGAAACAGATAAATAAGAGCTTATAAGAAAGAGGAAATGGATCTGAAATAAATCAGCTTCATTTCCTTTTTATTGTAATGTTTGCTCCTTTATATGCTCAAGGGCGAGAATGTATTCGATTGATGCTCTCTTCAAAGAGGCTTTGTAAGTGCTAAAATCATTTCTGGGGTGGAAAAACCTGTAGTTTAACTACCATTAACGGATATATTATCAATATATTTGAATAATCAACCAACCGATTAAAAAAGCAACCTTTCTCCATCTGGAAAAAGGCTGCTCACTCCTGCGGCAGCGTCCCCCCTATTCCGGCAGGACGCAGCCCTTCTGTAAAATTACGTTAGCATACTGGCTTGTTTCAGAGGTGGCAATCACGGCATATGCCTTTTTTGCCTCCTCGTAGAAGGCAAACCGCTCCAGCCTTTGAATGACGTCAGTTCCTCTTTTTTCTGCCTTTGAAATCATCTCTTCATAGGTTTTCCAGATGGAAACGTCCGCAGTATCTCCCGGCACCCGCTCCATCAGGCTGACCGGCTTTTCGATATACTGGTCTAACGGAAATACCTGCAATATTGCCTCAAGGAGCTCCGGTACTCGGTGTCCGTCCATCCGTATTACAATCCCGTTCTTCCCCATCGTTTCCGCAGGGAAGTTTCCGTCTGCAATCACAATCGTATCACTGTGCCCCATCTCGCAGAGCACCTTTAACAGCTGCGGTGAAAGTAACGGCGATATTCCTTTTAACATCGTTCTATTCCTCCGATTTTCTGCTTATTTCCTGTCTAAAAAGTATCTATGACAGGGTCCCCGTCCTCGTCAAACCATACGCCCCTGACAGCGGTACAGCGCGGGGCATCCTTAAGCGCGGTCTTGGCATGATATACGGTGTAGACATTGCCGTTTTCATCGGTGAAAAAGGAATTATGTCCCGGCCCGTATTCTCCCTTGACCGTGTAGGAGGTATGCACCGGTGCAGGCCTTTTCTCCCAGCAGAACGGATTCAGCAAATCCTTTGCTTCCTCTGCCACCAGAAAGCCCACGGCATAGGAGTCCCCTCCGGCAGAGCCTCCCGAAAAGGCAAGATATACCTTCCCGTTTCTAAGAAGCGCAAAAGGTCCTTCGTTATTGATGGTGCCCTCCGTGTTTTCCCAGCCCCACAAAGGCCTTGACAGCAGCACCGGTTCGCTTGTCAGCCGGTACGGGTTTGCTTTATCCGTAGTGGCGATATAAAGCATGGAGCCGGTGTCCTTTTCGGAAAAAATATGTTCCCGGTAGGACCAGACAAGATAGGAACGTCCTCCCGCTTCAAAATAGGTCATATCCAGCGTAATCCCATGCTCCGCAAGGAACGAACCGTCTGCCCTTCTTACCCGTTCCGGCACCTCCCAGTCTGAAGGTGCGGCAATCTCCCCGCCCCTTTTCAGCTTCATCATATGGCACTGCGGTCCGAACGATTCCCCGCTCACCGCAAACAAAATGTAGATGTCGTCGCCGATTTTATGAAGCTCCGGCGCCCAGAAATTCTGGATAAATTTCCTCTCCCGGTCAACATCAAGCAGCAGCACCGGCTCCGCTCCTTTAAACAGTCCTTCGACTGTATCGCTTTCCCTCACAAAAATACCGATGTTATTGTTATTGTCATTGGTCGCAATAAAATAATATTTTCCCTTCCAACGGAAAATCTGCGGGTCTGCCCAGCCCGTGGCAAGAGGAAAGCCAAACTTCATGGCGCTGCCCTCCATCTGGCAGCGCTCCGGCGGAAGAAGCTTTCTTTTCAGACGGCTTACCATCTCCTCCGGCACCGCAATTTCATTACATGAGCCGACCTCCTTCCCCGTACAGAGTACCGGCGCAGTCATATCCGCAGCGCATGTAAGGTCTGATACATAATTCTCAAATACATTTCCCTCTCTGTCCTGCCAGAGCAGCTCATAGCGCGCAAGTGCGGCATTATAGCTGCCGCTGATTTTATCGATGCACGCGGATGTATTCAGATACAGCATCCTCATCTCCCCGTACCGGATAAAATCCTCCGTTACCCAGAAGGCAACACTCCCCGCCGTCTCACTGTCATAGCCCGCCGCATTATCGCACAAAGGCGCCATGATTACATAGCTCCCGCCCGCTGTCTGGAAAACGCACGGATTCTTTAAGCCCTTGCAATGTATCGTATTTTTTCCCGTAATCGAACCCTTTGCATATAAAATCCCGTAATTATTATAAAACGGAATATAATCCTTCCCATCCGTGCTATACGCCATATGCACACTATTCGCCAAATCAATACTGTAACCGTCAAAATCCGGTTCCCTTGTATACACCTTAAGCCATACCTCTGCCATCTTAACGATTCTCCTTTCTCTTTTTGGAAACTCCCCCCTACAGCATATTCGGGATTTCCTGCATTTTTTCTGTCTCCGGGAACCCGTAAAAACGAAGCGCGTTTTCTCCCAGAAACGCCCTCTTCTCTGCCTCGGAAAGCTTCGGCGTTTCCTCGAGAAAGCGGAGCGCCATGCGGTAGGTAATGTCCGTCATGGTTCTCGGATAATCGCTTCCCCACATCAGCTTTTCGATGCCGCAGATGTCCCGCGCTTCTAAAATCGCATCGACTGCCGACGGATACGGATAGAACTCCTGATGAAAGAGCCAGGTCAGTCCGCCGCTCTCTATCGATACATTCTGATTGCAGGCAAGCGCAATCTGCTTCTGCCAGCCGGGTCTTGTCACCATCCCGAAATGACCGATGGCAATTTTTAAGTCCGGGCAGGCATCAATCAGGTATTGCATGGCTTCTACCTGTTCCTCCCCGTCTGCCATATCAATGGAAATAAACTTTCCTGCCTGCTCCGCTGCCAGAAACACCGGAAGCAGCTTTTTCAAGTCCCTGTCCGCCAGTCTTCCGGCACAGATTTTTATGCCGTCCACGCCCTCAATGCGAAACTGCGGACTTTCCTCGTACAGCGAGCAGATTTTCATTCTGTCCGGATACTTTGCCTTTGCCGCCATCAGGTATTCGTCCTGATTGCCGTCGATATACTCCTGCGTCACGACGCAGGCGCTGACCCCGGCATAGTCCATATTTGCAATCAGGCGCTCCACCGTGTTCCTGTCGTCGTCCATATAGGGCGGCATCATCTGGCGGATTTCGCCGCCGAAATCGCTTTTCCCGCCGCCAACGCCAATCACCGGTCTTCCTTCCACCCTTCCCTGCTGCTTTTCCCACAAATGCACATGGGCATCGACCGCAATATATTTTCTCATAAGGTCACCCCCTCCTTAAAAATCGCAATCTCACGGTAGCCGTTTTTCTCATTGCAGGTTTCCTCCCCGTCCGCAACCGCCAGCACATAGGAAAGCAGGGCTCCGGTCAGGTCCTCGCCCTCTGCTGCGGGTCCCGCGTTAAAGTCAATCCAGTTCCGCTTTGTTTCGGCAAGCCTTGTATTGGTCGCTATTTTTATCGTAGGAACCGGCGCCCCCAGAGGCGTCCCCCTGCCTGTCGAGAACAGAATCAGCTGGCACCCTGCCGCTGCCAGGTTCGTTACGGCTACCATATCATTTCCGGGTCCGTTTAACAGGTTCAGCCCGCTTTTTATCACCCTGTCGCCATAGGTCAGCACATCGACC
Organism: uncultured Lachnospiraceae bacterium; assembly: GCA_910579465.1. Classification (GTDB taxonomy): domain Bacteria; phylum Bacillota; class Clostridia; order Lachnospirales; family Lachnospiraceae; genus SIG307. The sequence continues at coordinate 44,193 of CAJTUB010000006.1, forward strand.
ACCGGCGCCGTGCCGCCCTTCTGCGTACAGCCGAGCGACTTTTCCTCGAGCGTGGAAATCCCGCCTGCCTTATTGCCCGGAGACGGATTCTCATAAATCACCTGATGATGTCTGGTAAAATAATCCTTAAAATCATTCACCAGAGCCACCGTCTTTTGGAATACCTCCCTGTCTACGCAGCGCTCCATTAAAATGGTTTCCGCACCGAACATTTCCGGCACCTCGGTCAGCACCGTGCTTCCGCCTGCCGCCGTCAGCGCATCCGAAAACTGCCCGATTAACGGATTTGCCGTAATACCGGAAAGCCCGTCGGAGCCTCCGCATTTCAGCCCCACCTTCAGCCCGGAGACAGAAACCCTCTGCCGTTTGAAGGTATCCGCATAGGCGCTCAACTCGCCTATAAGCCGCACGCCCTCCTCGATTTCGTCCTCACAATCCTGCACATTGAAAAACCTTACCCTGCGTTCCTCCACTTCTCCCAGTATCTCACGGAAGACGGCAATGTTATTATTCTCACAGCCAAGTCCTAAAACCAATACGCCCCCGGCATTCGGATGCAGTACCAGCCCTTTCAGAATCTGCTGTGTTACCCGCTGGTCCTCTCCCAGCTGGGAGCAGCCGTAAGGGTGCGGAAAACAGAAGGCTCCCGTGAGCGCACTAAGCTTTTCGGCAATCCGGTTGACACAGCCTACCGTATTGATAATCCAGATATCGTTGCGGATGCCGATTTCCCCGTTCTCACGGACATAGGCATTTATCGTATAGTCCCGCGCCTCCTTTGGCACAGGGAGCTTTGGCTGATAGGTATAGGAAAGCTTATCCTTTAAATTCGTCTTCAGGTTATGCGTATGTACCTGGCTGCCCTTTGGAATAAACTCCGTCGCATGCCCGATCGGGAAGCCGTACTTGATGACGTTCTCCCCCGCGGCAATATCGGTAAGCGCCACCTTGTGACCGCTTGCAAGGTCAACCGCTACGTTGTCGGACGCGTGGATCCGGATCTGCTTCATGCAAGTACCTCCTCAAACGCCTTTTTCATACCCTGCTCCTCTATCAGAGCCAGGTCACGCTCTACCTCTGCCTGCATAAAGCTCAGATCCCTGCCCCAGTACGCCTCCTTCTTTAAAATCTCCGCAGGCGCCGCCGACTTCATAAATTCCATGATTTCCTCACCATCATCTGCCTCATCTGTACGGTAGAAAGCAAGCAGTGCCGCTAATGAAAATGTCATGCACCTTGGCAGCACGCCATGCTTTTCATAATACTCCATCATCGTCGGAAGCACCCTCGCCTTAAACTTGCTTACGGAGTTTAAGGCAATGCTGAGCAGCCGGTGCTTTACAAACGGATTGGCAAACCGCTCTAACACTGCCTTTCCGAACGCAATGTCCTCCTCGGTATTCCCCAGGACCGGAATAATCTCTTCAAACAGCGTCTTTTTCAGAAAAGCACTCACAAGCGCGTCATCCAGACACTCCTTTACCGTAGAAAGCCCGTACAGCCTTGCCGCCAGCACCATCGAGGTGTGCGCCCCGTTTAAAATACGGACCTTCCTCTTCTTATAAGGCTTCACGTCCTTTGTCCAGATGACATTGACGCCTGCCTTCTGTAACGGGAACTCCTCTTCAAAATCCCCCTCGATGACCCAGAGATGAAAGACCTCCGCGGTATTTAAAAGCCGGTCCTCCTCTCCCAGACGTTTCGTCAGCTCCTCCGCCTCGTCCTTCGGGTAGCCGGTACAAATCCGGTCTACCAGGGTATTGCAGAAATGGTTCTCCTGCCGGAGCCACTGCACAAACTCCTCCGGCAGCTTCCAAAGCTCCGCGTACTTCAGCACGCACTGGAAAAGCTCCCCGCCGTTATTGTCAATCAGCTCACAGGAAAGGATGAGAAAGCCCGGAAGCCCCAGCTTGAACCGCTCGTATAAAAGCACGGTCAGCTTTGCCGGAAACGACTTCGGCGGCGCATCCTCCAGAGACTCCGTTCCGAGATACTCGATACCTGCCTCCGTCGTATTGGAAATAATAACCCGCATGTCCGGATTATGTGCCAGCTTAAGATACTCCTCAAAATCCGTATAAGGGTCCACACCCCGCGAAACGGACGTTACCCTGATACAGTCCTCTACCACTTCTCCGTTCTCAATGCCGCGTAGGAACTGGTGATACACCCCCTTCTGCTCATTGACGACGGAAACCAGTCCCTTCGGAATCGGCTGTACGATAACGACCTTTCCATCGTACAGACCCTGCTCGTTCATTTTATGTACAAAGACATCAGCAAAGCTTCTTAAAAAGCCGCCCTCGCCAAACTGTATGATTGTTTCCTTCATATCGGAGTCCCCCTTACATCTCAATCAGCACTTTGGACAGGCTCCCGTCGTTCTCTGCCAGTGCCTTGAACGCCTCGTCCGCCCGTTCCATCGGATACACGGCGCTTACCATGGAAAGCACATCGACCTCCCCGCTCGCAATCAGGTCGATTACCGCGCGGAAATCTGCCGCATAGGAATTGCGGCTGCCAAATACGTTCAGCTCCTTCTTTAACAGAATCGAATGCAAAAAGGTCGTTTCCTTCTTTCCGTTTCCAATCAGGATAATGTTTGCCGCAAATGCCGCGCATTCAATACAGGAAAGAAAGGTTACGGAAAGACCGCATGCCTCTACGCAGACATCGAAACCATTCCCTCCGGTAATTCTCATTGCCTCTTCCTTGATGTCCGACTTTCCGGAATTTATCGTTCCTGCCGCTCCGAACTGCCTTGCTTTTTCGAGCCTTCCGTCCAGCACATCCGCCACATAGACCTCCGCGCCTTGTGCCTTTGCCGCAATCAGTGCAAACAGGCCAATCGGGCCCGCGCCTACGACTAACACCTTGTCGCCCTTTTTCACCGGCGCCCTGTGCAGCGCATGATAGCTGATGGTAAACGGCTCGACCAGCGCAAGCTCCTTTGCAGACAGGCCCTTGCCGTCATAGATGCGTTCCACCGGCATCGTAATATACTCGCAAAAGCTCCCGTCCCTCTGTACGCCCATCGTCTGGTTGTCCGTACAGCAGTTGACATAGCCTCTCTGGCAAGAATAGCAGCTCCCGCAGTTAAAATACGGATTTGCCGTAACAATATCCCCTGCCTTTAAGTTCCTGTCATTCTCCGGAATGGAAACAATCTGCGCGCTGAACTCATGTCCCGGAATCCTCGGATACGTCGTAAACGGCTGATTGCCGGTATAGCTCGCAACATCCGCGCCGCAGATACCGCAGTACAGTATCTTTAACAGCGCCTCCCCCTCCTTCGGCACCGGCTTCTCCGTGTCCGTTACGGCAATTTCAAACGGCTTTTCAATCCATACTGTTTTCATGCTTCTTTCTCCTTTCCGCTTTCCTCTGCTTCAACATAGTTTTTATTCCAGATTACCGCAGTTTTCATCGGTGCATTTTTACTGTAGATTTTATTCCGGTAGGCTCCCACCGGGTCCTTGATAAACTCCTCCTTGTCAATCAGCTCCACAATCTCATCGTAATGACTTTCCGCAAGGAGCCGGATTGCCTCCTCCATATGGTCCTGCCTGAAATTAATCGAGCCGAAAATCAAATGATTCTCAAACCCGAACGGCATCGTATCAAAGGAAATCTCCGGACCTAAGGAGAAGCTGTTGTAAATACCGTTACAGCCAAGCACCTTATGCCGGAACGCAATCCTGTGCTCCACGTCGCTTCCGCTGACGCCGATAAACACCGTCGCCCTGCCGCCTGATTTTTCTATAATTGCCTCCGCCAGCTCCTCTTCGGTGGCAAAGGTATTCTGCAGGTACTCTGCGCCGGTCTGCTTCAGCGCAAAGCGGACCTTCGGGGAATCCGCGGCGCTCCGCGCTACAAACAAAACCTTCGCGTCCTTATGGCTCCTTAAAATCAAATCCCCGATAAACATTCCGGTGGTTCCGAGTCCGAAGATTACCGTGCGCGTAAAAAGTTCCTCTTTCGCAATGCTGCGCGCCTGCTCCTCACTGCACTTATGCTTCCTCATTGCCACACGGAAGTTATGGGCGCTGCCCAAATCCTCCATGCGCTCTAACTGGAACAGCATGCAGGCAAACGGGTCCGGAAATACCATCTTCTTAGCAAAGGACAGCTTTAACTTCCCGTTTTCCACATAGCCGTCCGGAACCGGCAGCAGCATATCCGGATGAAAATACTGCTTGTCGCAAAACAGACCATCTGCCTTGTCACAGCCGTATTCAAAGTAGGTCTCGTCCTCCGTGTACCGGGTCGGATCATAGCTGTCGCCACCGCGGATCAGCACAATGGCAAAACGGTTCTGGGAGGGCACCCATACAATTCCCTCATGCCCGTTAATCAGACGCTCCTTTCCCTCCGGAAACTTGGCAGTCAGCCGTCCCTCACTGCCCATATGCATCAACTCGTTATCCGTACCGCAAAAGCCTACGATAACAGGCTCACACAGCACCCCCTCCTTTGCTTCCTCCCCGCGCAGCCTCTGTCGCTTCGGATTACTGATTTCCACGTCTCCGTAAACTAACGGAGCCCCGGCATCATTTTGAAAATAGGTTCCCTTTACCTTCATTTTGCCTCCTGACCGTGCAGTCCTGCACACTATGTATCCTTTCCGGACTTTCACATTCTGCTTCGCATTCTATAGTTCTATTATATCGCTTTCCCCGTCGATAACAAGTCCTGTTTCCGACGATTGCCTGTTATTTATGTCATATTTTCGAAGTTCCTGATGATACTTCCACACACTGACGCGGCATAATACGACACGGCAAAAAACGGCGGAACTCCCTTATAAGAAAGAGAAATCCGCCGCTTATCAGAAGCGTCTGCAAAGAGAAGCATGCGCCCCTACGACTGCATTCTGCGCATCGCTTCCGCTATCTGTTCTTCTTCGTTTCCTTCGTACATCATGGAAGGATTCAGAAGCAGTACAAGCCTGCCCTGCTTATTGGCAATTGCACGCACATACGCCGTCTCCGGACTCTTGGCGATAATCGGTGTATCCGTAATGGCTTCCTCCGGGAAGTCTACCATTTCAAGCACCTCGTCCACCTTAAAGGCAAGCAGCTTCCCGTTATACTGTGTTACGATAAGCTTTGCCCTTGCCTGGTCCGTCAGCTCCTCCAGCAAAAACTTTCTTCGCAGACTGTAGACCGGAATCACTTCCCCGCGCAGGTTCATAAGTCCCAAAATACGGCCCGGCGCATTCGGCACCGCTACAATATCCGTGATCGGCTCGATGCCGGTTACCAGCTGGACATCAAATCCATATTGTTCTTCTCCGATACTAAAAATAATATCTGTCTCTGACATAAAACCTCCTCCTCTGAGTTCCTACTCTTTTGTTTTTCCTGTTGCATCCCACCGCAGATATGCATTGATAAACGGGTCCAGATTACCGTCCAGGACGGTCTGCGCATTGCCGACCTCCTCGTTCGTCCGGTGATCCTTTACCAGCGTATACGGCTGTAATACATAAGAGCGAATCTGGTTTCCAAAGTTAATATCTCTCACCTCTCCGCGGATATCCGATTCCTTTTCCGCGCTTTCCTGCTTTTGCAGCAGATACAGCTTTGCCTTTAACATCTGCATCGCTTTGTCCTTATTCTGGAACTGGGAGCGTTCGTTCTGGCACTGCACCACGATTCCGGTCGGCAGATGTGTAATACGGATAGCAGAAGATGTCTTGTTGACGTGCTGGCCGCCTGCGCCGCTGGAGCGGTATGTGTCAATCCGCAGGTCCTTCTCGTCAATCTCTATCTCCGGTGCCTCCTCTAAATCCGGCATGATATCACAGGAAACAAACGAAGTCTGCCGTTTTCCTGCCGCATTGAACGGGGAAATCCTCACCAGGCGATGGACGCCGCGCTCCGATTTTAAGTAACCGTAGGCGTTCTCCCCGTGAATTTCCAGCGTCACTGACTTATACCCGGCTTCGTCGCCGTCCAGAAAGTCAATCAGCTCCGTCGTAAATCCTTTTTTGTCCGCCCAGCGCTGGTACATCCGGCAAAGCATGGAAGCCCAGTCACAGCTTTCCGTACCGCCTGCTCCTGCATGCAGCGTAAGTATGGCGTCGCTTTTATCATATTCACCGCAAAGCAACGTACTTAAATGCAGCCGCTCGTAATGGGCACGGAACAGTTCCATTGCCTCCTGCACTTCCGGAACAAGGGACGCGTCTGAAGTCTCATACCCCATCTCCAGATAGGTCTGGACGTCCTCGTACTCGGTTTTCAACTCCTCGTAATCCTCTACCGCGTCCTTGAGATTTTTCAGTTCCTTCATATAGCCCTGGGACTTGTCCGCATTATCCCAAAAACCCGGCTCCTGCATAATGGTTTCTAACTCCTGGATTTTCTCACGTTTGACCGTGAGGTCAAAGTGAATCCCCCATTTCAAGCAGCGGCTTTTCATAGCCGGAGAGTTCATATTTAATGGCATCCAACTCTACCACCTGCTCACCTTCTTTCTTTACTTTCTGCATATTTATATCAAAACGCCGCCGTCCGGCTGAGACCGTCCGGCAATTCATGCGTTTCTTCCGCAGCACTTCTTATATTTTAATCCGGAGCCGCACGGGCAAGGGTCATTCGGCATCACCTTCTTATCTGTGCGCTTCACCGGCCCCTTTGCAACCGTATCGTCACGGTTCGTTCCGGTTACCTTTGCCACCTGTTCACGCTCCACCTTCTGCTCGATACGTACATTCATTAACGCCTTTACAGTATCCTCGGCGATTGCCTCGGTCATCGCATTGAACATATCAAAGCCCTGGAACTTATACTCTGTAAGCGGGTCGCGCTGCCCGTATGCCTGCACGCCGATACCCTGACGGAGCTGGTCCATATCGTCAATGTGGTCCATCCACTTGTGGTCAATGACACGGAGCAGAATCACACGCTCAATCTCACGCAACGCCTCTTTCTCCGGAAACTCTGCCTCCTTTGCCTCATAAAACCTGACTGCCTCCGCCTTCAGCTGCTGCACCAGCTCCTTCTTGCGCATATGCTTTTTCTGCTCTTCGGTCAGACGGACCGGCTCAATCGGCACAATCGGCAGCAGCATGGCATTTAACTCCCGGAGCTCCCAGTTTTCCGCGTCCTGGTCGTCGCTGATACAGGAATCCACGCAGCCTTCTACCACATCATTAATCATCTTAAAGACGGTTTCGCGCATATTAGCGCCTTCCAATACCTTTTTCCGTTCTGCATAAATAATCTCTCTCTGCTCGTTATTAACACGGTCATATTCGAGAAGATTTTTACGGATACCAAAATTGTTATTCTCTATCTTCTTCTGCGCCTTCTCCACGGCAGAGCTTAACATTTTATGCTCAATCTGCTCACCGTCTTCAAAGCCCAGCGAATTGAACATATTGATTAAACGTTCTGTACCAAACAGACGCATCAGGTCGTCCTCAAGCGAAATATAAAATCTGGACTCACCCGGGTCACCCTGACGTCCGGCACGTCCGCGCAGCTGGTTGTCGATACGTCTGGACTCATGGCGCTCCGTACCGATAATCTTTAAGCCGCCAAGCTCCTTGACGCCCTCGCCAAGCTTAATATCCGTACCACGGCCTGCCATATTCGTCGCAATCGTAACTGCGCCCATCTGCCCGGCATCGGCAATAATCTGTGCCTCCAGCTCGTGGAACTTTGCATTCAGCACCTTATGCGGCACATTCCTGCGATGAAGCATTTCGCTGAGCTCCTCGGAGGCCTCGATGGTAATCGTACCGACCAGAACCGGCTGACCGGTCTGGTTTGCCGCAATAATCTCCTCCACGATAGCCGCGAGCTTCTCACGGCGGCTCTTATAAACCGCATCCTCTTTATCCACACGGGCAATCGGACGGTTGGTCGGAATCTCTACAACATCCATGCCGTAAATTTCACGGAACTCCTTTTCCTCGGTCAGCGCCGTACCTGTCATACCGCACTTTTTCTCATACTTATTGAAGAAGTTCTGGAAGGTAATTGTCGCAAGCGTTTTACTCTCTCTTTTTACCTTTACATGCTCCTTTGCCTCGATTGCCTGGTGCAGACCGTCGGAATAACGCCTGCCCGGCATAATACGTCCGGTAAAGTCATCTACAATCAGCACCTCGTCGTTCTGTACGACATAATCCTTATCCCGCGCCATCAGATAATGCGCACGCAGCGCAAGGATAATATTGTGCTGGATTTCCATATTCTCCGGGTCGGCAAGGTTCTCAATCCGGAAGAACTGCTCTACCTTCTGCACGCCTTCTTCCGTCAGGTTTACACTCTTATCCTTCTCATTGACAACAAAGTCGCCCTCCTCCTGCTGCTCCTCTCCCATGATAATCTCCATCTTGGAGAGCTCCTTTTCCGTACCTCTGACCAGCTGCCTTGCCAGAATATCACACATCTGATACAGGCTTGTGGACTTCCCGCTCTGCCCGGAAATAATTAACGGGGTACGCGCCTCATCAATCAATACGGAGTCCACCTCATCGATAATCGCATAATGCAGCCCCCGCATTACAAGCTGTTCCTTATAGATAACCATGTTATCACGCAGATAATCAAAGCCGAACTCATTGTTCGTGCCATAGGTAATATCACAGGCATACGCCGCCCGGCGCTCGGTATTATCCATACTGTTTAAAATACAGCCTACCGTCAGGCCAAGGAACCGGAACACCTGTCCCATCCACTCCGAGTCACGCTTTGCCAGATAGTCATTAACCGTGACAATATGGACGCCCTCGCCGTCCAGTGCATTCAGATACGCCGGCAGAAGCTCGGTCTGGGTCTTACCCTCACCGGTACGCATCTCCACGATACGCCCCTGATGCAAAATAATACCACCAAGAATCTGCACATCATAATGCCTTTGTCCGAGGACACGCTTCGTCGTCTCACGCACTACGGCATAGGCCTCCGGCAGAAGGGAATCCTTCGTCTCCCCCTTTGCAAGACGCTCCTTAAACTCTACGGTCTTTGCGGAAAGCTCCTCATCCGACAATGCCGCTACCGTTGCCTCTAGTCCATTTATTTTCTCCAGAACCGGTCGAATCAATTTTATTTCTCTCTCACTGTGTGTTCCGAATATTTTCTGTATTAAACCCATCTGTTTTCTCCTAATCATTGCTGATTCTTACTTCTCTTATTACGTTTCCCCGCATGTCTCTTAGTACGAAAAGGTCACATGAAGTCCATAATAAGATTATTGTAACATTACTTTTCCATTTATTCAACCTTTTCCTTCACTTTTTTATTCCCGGAGAAATTTTGCAGCCGATGCGGCAGAGTCTCTTTTCAGGAAAGCGAAATTGTATATTTCTGAATTGCCGTCACTGCTGTCCCGTCACAAAAAAAGCTGATTTCTTCTGCTTTTAGCGGCGTGTAGAGCGTTGTGCTTAAAACCTGCTCTCCGTCATTGACAAAGATTTCTGCAGAATATTTATCTAAAATCAGCCGGAACTTCGGCTGTTCCTTTGGATATTTTACCTTTACCCGCCTGTAAGCGATGGTATCACGAACCATGCCGGAACAGGTCCGGTCCAGTTCCAGCATATTTCTTTCCCGGTGATAGGTCAGGCTGGTATGAAACTGTTCATTCTGTGCAAAACGAATCGAAAATGTCTGGTAGTCCCCGCCTAATAGCTCCACTGTCATATCCAGCACACGGCCCCGGATTTCCGGCAGACAGCATTCCCCCGCAATCTCTTTTCCATTATAACGAACCGGTGCAGTATAATACCGCTCTATTTCATGGACAGGCCTCTGCACCATTTTCCCATCTACGAGTTTCAGTTCTCTCGGCAGCGTCATCATACATGCCCACCTTTGTCCTGCCGGACGGATATCGGAATCCCATGACTGCATCCACGCAATCATAATCCGTCTTCCGTCCGGTGCAAGCATTGTCTGCGGGGCGTAAAAATCAAGTCCGTCATCCAGTGAATGAACCTGCCGGTAAGCAAATTCATGCTTTTCCCGTTGATATTCCCCGATAAAATAAACCGCATTATTCCCGTTGTGAAATTCCTCATCTGCATGCATTTCCTGGGGAGATGCAATTAACACATACTGCCCGTCCATGCAGAAGAAATCCGGGCATTCCCACATGCTTCCGAGCTTGCCTGACGAATCACCCGCGAGCACCGATACATACTTCCACCTGCAGAAATCTTCCGAATGGAATAAGACGACCTGCGGCATCCCCTCATTTGTTTTATTCCCGGCGAGCATATAATACCCATCCGGCTCTTTCCAGATTTTCGGGTCCCGGAAATGCTCCCTGCTGAAACCTTCCGGCAGCATGGAGCCTGTAATTACAGGGTTTTGTCCGGATTTTTTATAACTACGTCCGTTACCGACTGCGATACATTGATTCTGATATTCCTTCTGCACTCCGTCACATTCCTCTTTCCGGACTCCGGTATAAACCAGTACATGTCCGGCTTCTGTTTCCATTCCCGAACCGGAAAAGCAGCCCGCCTCATCATAGGTCTGATCCGGCGCTAACGCAACCGGAAGACCTTCCCATTTTATGAAATCCTCTGTCACACAATGGCCCCAGTGCATCGGCCCCCACTGTGCGCTGTACGGATGATACTGGTAAAACAAATGGACTTTTCCCTGATATACGGAAAATCCATTTGGGTCGTTCATCCATCCGATGGGTGGAGCAACATGAAATACCGGCAATTCCTCTTGTGCCACACAGTTTTCCTTCATATATTTATTTGCTTTTTCCAGCTGATTCATCCATGTTCTCCTTCCTGCCATAAGACCATTCCCGCTTCCATTTCTTCCATTATACCACATATCCTGGAGCCATACTATAAAATACGGAAACTTGAGAACATGTGGAGCCATACTCCTCCCATCCTTCAAACAACGTGTGCAATCAGGAAAAGGGGGCGGTCTCTTCCTTTCTTTTTGCCAAATAAAATTTTGCAATAACTTAAATTCTTTTGTTTTCCTCAGCCTCTTTTTTGACCAATATCTCTATCAGAGAAAAACAAAAAAGGCTGCGCACTAATTACTTAGTGCAACAGCCCCAAGAGACACCTTATCAATCGGAATCTGCTCTCCCCGCTCCAGAGTCAGCATTGGAAGCAGTTCCCGTAAGCATAAAACGCAGCAGAGAGTCATGATACCTGCCTGCCCGGCTGACTGGAACCGCTTTTACGGCACCGTCCGCCGCAATCGCACAGTAGTGCTCATGCCGGTCAAATACGTCGAGGACCTGTTCCTCTTCTCCTCCCTGGTAAACAACTGCCAAATCCCATTTTGTAAGAACACATACCCCGCGGTTCGGGGAATATTCCACTGCTTCTATCCCATTGATAGCGGCAGGGCGAACTACAAACTGCTCCCTTACTGGCATTTCGTCCGCGTAGATTACAAATGTTTTATCCCCATAGTCATGATTGCTTCTTGTATAAAACACCCGGACCGCGTAGCCTTTCTGCCCTTTCTCATTATATCCTGCTTCTTCCTTTTCCGATATCTGGACCCTGAAAAGCTCCAATTCCCCAAATTCGCTGTTTGCCAGACACTCTGTCCAATACTCCTCCGAAAAAGGGAATTGCGGTTCCTTCCGGTTCGTAAACTCCACCGGGGTCTGCTGTTTCACTACCAATTCCCCGTTTACATATTCACTTTCATAATAAACAAGAACGCCGTCTTCATTAATCCTATAAAATGACACTCCGTGCCTCTCATCCACAGAACCCCAGAGCGTCATATCCGCGTCAAGAATCATGGAACCTACTATGGTATCATCCAAGGAAAGGGCAGCCAACGGTGCACCAGAAACTGAAAGCAAGTCAATCCGGCCCGCATAAAACCCGATGTTGGTTAATGCAGGACAGTTTTCAATCTGAAGCGTCCCAATCGGTCCCCACCCTTCCGAACCGCCAAAAGCCTGCAGCACCGGATGATTCCGGATTATTACCTGCCTTGCAGAAAAATTTTCAGCATCTATATCTGTCAGATTTGGAAAATATTCAAACCCGTCCAGACATTCTTCACTAAAATTATAGCCACCGGGCTGCATTTTTGTCACGGCTCCCCGCTCCGTCCAGGAAAGGAATCCATCTGAATCCTTATCATATTCCTCTTTGATAAACTCCCGGAATACCGCGCTCGTAAAATGCGTCTCATCAATTGGAATCGCTGGCTCCGTTAGAGAAGGTGTCTTTGTCACCTCCGGCGTCACAGCTACGGTTACTTCGGGGGTAAGAGACGAAGTTCCCATACTCACTGTCAGGGTTACTCTCCCGCCACTCTCCTGCCCTTTCTGACAGGCGCAGAGCGCACCTGTCAGAATCCAGAAAAGGAGCATATTCTTCACTGTTTTTCGTATCCTTTTCATTCTATCCTCCTAATATTCACTTGCCTTTAATTTCGGTCTGTTATACGTTCTTCCACTATTGTTAAAAGTTCCAATGATATACTACCATTGAACTGTCATAAAAGAAATTACTTTTTTTTGGGGGGTGATTTTCGTTGCTTTTCGTTGGTTTTCGTTGGTTTTTGTTGCTCTTCTGCGGCTTTTTGTCTTTTACTCCTTTTATCTTTTATCATAGAACAATAAAACGCCTTTGACAATGGTATAATGCAAAGTAAAAATTTTTAGATTTTCCAGTGTATCACGCGCTCGGTGCTGGTGGCCTCGATTTTGGAAATCAGCGTATCCACAACGCGCCGTTTATCGTCAAAACTAACCTCGTCCCAATTTTCCAGATAGCCCGATATGCTTTCAACCTGAGAACTTGAAACAGAATTAGCGGTGAGGTCGGCCACTAGCTTTAACTGCTTTTGCCGCTCCGTGTCCAATTCTTCAATGCGGCTGTTTGCATACTGCAACAAGAGAGGGTTTGCCCCCGTCAGCGTCTGAAATTCCCCCTCCCGGTCTTGGTATAAGTAACAGCTATAATTGCCCGTGAACAATTCCGGGGGCTTTCGATTTTCGCACCCTGAGCCTTGAAGTGTTCGTAAATATCCATATCGGCCTGGAAGTAAACCGGGCTCCGCAGAAGCTGCGCCACAAATCCCCGTTTCAGCGTTTTCCCATACACTTGAATTTCATTCTCGGTGAAATAACGTGTAATATCGCCGTAGGAGGTTTCGGGCTCCGTATCAAAACCGTATGGAGCCCAGCCCCGCATATAGTAGCCCTTGGCACACCGGGAATAAAAGGCGTCTGTCACCCGCATCTGGATGCTTTCCCGTTCCATTTGGACGAACACGATGCAGATATTGAGCATCACCGCCTTTTAGCTCGTAACGGCAAAATTCAAATTGAGTTTGCATCAAGTGGGTAATTTATGGCAATATATATCAATTTCATTCATTGATAACAGTTCTTGTAGAACGGATTTTATAATCTCTTCGGACATCTCAGCTACCAAAATCATATCCGTTGCACAAAAATATATGCCATTTAAGCATTCACCGGATAATTGATTTTTCTTTCGTAGGGTTTCGATATTTTGGTAAGTGAAAAATGTAGCTACCCACTTGCTGCCGTCGTTTAATTCAAAAATAACATCTGAATTGCAGTCAAAACGGTCAACTAAATTTTGTCTTTCCGAAAATTCACACCATATTTTTTCTATGGAAACCTTTTTCATTGTAGATACTCCTTGTTACTTTTGGTATTCAGTCTACCACAACAGTTGCCATTTTTCCACCCTCCACTTTGCATAAAATGCGCAAATATAAAGAAAAGCGCGGGGACAACGATTGCTTTCTCCGTCCATATCGCACAGAAACCGCCGCTTTAAGTTTTCCCCAATAGCGGCAGTCTGCTGTAGGCTGGCTCTATTCTTTATGTGTCGTGTTATCATGCCCTTGTCAAACACAATAAACTTTCCCGTTACACAAAGCCGCCGCACGGCAGCTGCCGTGCGGCGGTTTACTAAAAGAAGGGGAACAGTGCGGCCTGTGGCCGCCGGAATCAATACTCCGGTTCAATTAAACCGTAAGTATTACCTTTTCTCTTATAGACAACATTGACCTCGTCTGTCTCCGCATTGCGGAATACAAAGAAATCATGTCCGAGCAGCTCCATCTGTACACAGGCCTCTTCGATATCCATCGGCTTAATCGCAAACTTCTTGGAACGCACAATCTTAATCTCGTCCTCGCTGCCGGTCTCCTCCTCGATGAACATCTGGCTGAGCGCCATTGCCGACTGCTTCTTGTCTACCAGCTTATTCTTATACTTTCTCAGCTGGCGCTCCAGAACTGCCTCTACCAAATCTATCGATGCATACATATCGCTGCTTACCTGCTCTGCACGGATAATCGTTCCTTTAATCGGTATGGTAACCTCGATGCGCTGTCTTTCCTTTTCTACACTTAAGGTAACATTGACTTCCGTATCCGGCATAAAGTAACGCTCTAACTTTGACAGCTTGTCAATGACCGCTTCTCTTAATCCGTTTGTAACCTCAATATTTTTTCCACTTACCGTATAGTTCATATGCCTCAGCTCCTTTTCCCGTTTTTCACTCTGTCTTACAGAAATGAAGCAGCTCCTTCTCTTCTCCTGCTTCTTGAGGAAATTATACCACATTCTCCCCAAAATAACAAGTACAATTTTAAAAATCATATTCTATTGTTTGTTTATTTTTATAATTTGTTTAATAATACATTTCTTTTTTCTGGCATTCTGTATTTACTGCCAATTGCCGGATGAACTTTTATTTTTGCAAAAATGTGTCAACAGAATGCCTTACTTTTTTTCTTGCCTTTTTGTGATTTTATCACAAATTCCAAAACAAACTTTCGAACTTGACAAGCTTTCCCTTATACCACACTTGTGGTACTTTTTTGTGAATATTGTGGATAACTTCGTGTATAACTATGTTTTCTGCGGACTTTTTGCCTTTTCCCCTGGGGATAAGGTTGTGGTTTTCCACAACCCGCATTTGCAAAAAATTTTGCATCTTTCGTTTTTCCTGCTTCTTTTTGTGAAGTTTGCACAAAAAGCAAGTTGTCAATAGAAGTTTAAGATTTTCTTATTTTCTGTATTTTCAAAAAATTCTACCACGGGAATTGGTACGGCTTCCTGTATCGTAAGGTCCGGAAGGTATAGCCCTCTTCGGTCAGTTTTTTCAAAATTTCCGGCAGCACCTCTGCCGTCAGGTTACTTCCCGGCGAATCATGCAGCAGGATAATCGGCTGCTTCTGTCCGTCTATCGCATCAAAAATATGCTTTTTAATTGAATACGCCGTTGGCGTTCCGACAGCATCCTCGCCGCTTATAGTCCAGTCATAGCCCATAAAGCCGCGTCTGGAAAGCTCCTCCCGCAGCTCCTCCCGGATGGGATTTATGTATACGCTGTAGCTGCCGCCCGGAAAACGGAAAATGGCAGGACATTCCCCGAATGCCTCTACAAAACGGGCTGCCAGCTTATCATAATCGGTCAAAAAGGCTTCTGCCGAACGATAAATTTTATCATAGCGGTGCGTTTCCGTATGCATTCCGAGCATATGTCCCTCGTCTAACGCGCGTTTGGCAATTTCGATTCCATCCTCCGTCAGATTTTCCCCGATAACAAAAAAGGTAGCACAGGCATTGTATTCTGCCAGCGTATCAAGTATTTTCACCGTATTCCTGCTCGGACCGTCGTCAAAGGTCAGAAATACGACCTTTTCCGGCAGCTCCTCTTCCTGTACCTCTCCCTTCGCATAGAGATACGGATAGGCTTCTGTCTTGCTTACAATGTCCTCCTCGTGCTTTTTTTCCTCTGTTTTTTCCCCTTTTGTTTCTGCCGCTGCGTTTTCCGCCAGCACATTTTCCAACAGCTTTTCCGCTTCCGCTTCTGCCGGGCTCTGCTCCCTTTTCCCCCGTTCCGGCAGCCCCAATACTGCCATGTTTGCAAGCAGCAGCGCGACCAGAAGCGTTGCGCCGCGTACGATTTTCCGTTTCAGCATAAAAAATGCCCCGCCGTACTTCATTATTTCATCTTATGCACGGCAGGGCTGTCTGCTGAACAGCAGATATTAAGTTCCTGAAAATTTCTCTTATCTTTACATTTCCTTCAGATATGCCTCGTAACCGATACGCTCTATCTTTTCCTTCTTCTTCTCAACGCCTGCCTTCAGCTCTTCCTTATAGGCCTCTATCTTTTGAAGCAGGGCATCGTCGGACACTGCCAGCATTTTTGCCGCCAGGATGCCGGCATTCTGCGCCCCGTCGATTGCCACCGTCGCTACCGGAATCCCGGACGGCATCTGCACAATCGAATACAGGGAATCCACACCGCTTAATGTCTTTGTGTGAATCGGCACACCGATGACCGGAAGCGGAAAAATTGCCGCGCACATCCCCGGAAGATGTGCCGCGCCGCCCGCGCCTGCAATAATCACCTTAAACCCTTTTTCCTTTGCCGTTTTCGCGTAATCAAAGAAAATATCCGGCATACGGTGCGCCGAAATTACCGTGACCTCATAAGAAATCCCGAACTTGTCCAACATCTGTGCCGCCTTGCTCATTACCGGCAGATCCGAATCACTGCCCATTACAATACCAACCTGTGCCATATTATTCCGCCTTTCCTGTCTTATTTTTCTTATCGTAGCATACCGCCCCTGAAATTGCAACTAAAAGCTTACTCCTCCAGCGCCTCGTTTAACAGTTCTGTCCCCGGCAGCACGAAGCGCCCGTCCTTTATCAGCACAAGCTCCGTCCCGTCTGCGCAGAGCGCCGTTATTTCCCCCAGCTCGTCATACGGTATCGTGATGTCCGTATGGCAATGGAAATACGCCTTCTCCGGCTCCGTATTCCGGAGTGCGGAGCATTCGTTTTCCCGTGCGACAATTTCCTTGCCGTCCGGGTTATATACCTTATGTTCCTCGCTGTGCGAATAGCAGGTGTCGCCCACGGCAAAATGAGGACCTGTTTTCTCTGCAATCAGAATCGGCAGTACCTCTGCAATGCCGTACTTCTTTCCCATCCGGTAGGCAGTCGTATTCGTGCCGATGGCAAACTCTCCGAGCGGAAGCCAGTCGTGGTTTTTCAGAAGATTTTCTTTGATAAACTTTTTGTTTTCCTCTTCTGCGGCATAGTTTTCACAGGAATACTCCGCAGTTTTCCCGTCCCGGAACACTATTCTCAGGTTTTTGTACTCCGTACTGCCTAAGAATACGCTTGACACATGGAGGACGCCGTTCGTGCCGGTAAGCACCGGAGAGGTAAAGACTTCTCCTGCCGGAATATTTACATCGGCAGTACAGTTCTCAAAAATCGTCTCCGCGGAAGGGTTCTTTAACCTCCGGAGCTGTACCGTGAGGTCTGTCTGGTTTTCTCCCCTCCCGGTTATATGCACCGCCTGCGCCTGATCTAACGCGTCAATCATACACTGCTGTACCCTCCGGTAAACCTCATTGTCCAGACGGTTCAGACGGAGCGTTTCCTCAAAAATCGCCGGAAATTCCGCGCCGATGGAAGGCAGCGGATATGCCACGATGGTATAGGAGGTTTTGTCTGACGGAAGATACTGCTCCGACAGCTCCCCTGCCCTGCCTGTAAACTCCACCTTCAGCCGCTGCTGGCGT
The DNA here is from genome assembly GCA_910579465.1 of uncultured Lachnospiraceae bacterium. Taxonomy (GTDB): domain Bacteria; phylum Bacillota; class Clostridia; order Lachnospirales; family Lachnospiraceae; genus SIG307. The sequence goes on from CAJTUB010000006.1 coordinate 61,757, forward strand.
TTGTCCAGACGGATTGCTTCCTCCGTATTCGCCGGAAGCGGCAGACGTTCGCCGAACGTTTCCTGCACAAGCGGCCCTGCATAAAGCGCTATCTTTTCCTTTTCCGCCTCGTAAGCATGGCGCAGCGCCGCCTCCTTCCGCAGATACCACTGCTTATCTGCAAACAGTCCCTCATCATTGCGGTGGTCGTAGTCGTACTGGAGGTTCACATTCGTTACCGTATAGCCCGCTTTTCTTGCATGCCGTCCCCCCGCAGGCGTGCGTACTGCCGTTACCGAAAGACCTTTCTGTTCCAATAATAAAATAACCTCCCGCATCATCCGTTCAAAGCCGATTGCATAGCGAAGTCCCACGGTCTGCCCCTTGGCAAGCGGCACGCGCATTACTTCAAAGCCGCGCAGATAGCCGTCTACGACATTTTCCGCCGCTGCCTTTACCTTTTCTTCGGAAAGACCGTTTAAAAACGCCGCCACGCCAAACTCATTTTCCGTAATATATTCGCCGTAACGGTACAGATAGCGCGGGTCGGAGCCGTCTGCCTCCATAATAATGTCCTTTGCAAACGTATAGCCCGTATCAAACTGCTCCCGGAACCGCCATGCCGCAAACAGCACGGCATTGTCTGTTTCAAAGGAATACAGCGCCGCACGGCACTCCCGGAACGTGTATTCATGGAATTCCTCAAAGTAATTATATACCTCAATAAAAAGCTCTGCCGCCATCACAACCGACAGGAGGTTCCCTTCCGCAGCGTAAAAAATCTGGTTGTTTATCTTTGCGGCAAGATAGGAAAGGAGCCTTCCGTACCTTTTTCCGAACAGCTTCCCCGTATACGCCGGATTGGAAAAGCTCCCGGCATAGTTTACAGGAAGCACCTCTGCATAAAGCCGGTCAAAGAATGCCCGGCATTCCTCCAGCGGAGACTGCAAAAGCTCTCCGCTTTCTGTTTTCTCTGCATAAGAAAAAATGAGCAGGAGCTTTTGTGCCTGCGCCGCAAAATACGGCCGGAACTCCTCCGGCACTGTCTGCTCCGCCGGCACGGACGCAAGACGCTCTTTGCAAAGCTCCCATCTCTCTTTGGTTTCTTCCCTCTCTTCTTCCTGGATTTCCTTCCAATCTTCCATATGGTTTCCTTTCCGCCCGGTTGTTAAAAAGGCATTCCTATAATATAAAGGCAGAACAGCAGGACAAATAATCCGCCTGCGCTTAAAAGCCCCGCAAACGGAAGCTTGATATAGACATCCCGTTCCCGCAGCCCCTGCAGGGACAAAACAAATGCAACAACACAAAGCACGGCAACCGCCAGACCGGCAATTCCAAGCCAGCTGCCCGTCCCGCCCTTTTCTACTGCTGAGATAATACAGAGGATAAGAAAGACAAGAACACAGAACATTGCCAGTACAAAGCCTGCGGTTCCCTTCCCGGAACGTCTCCTGCTGTGAAAATGTATCGTATCCTTCTCTTTGTTCAAGAAGGCGAATTTGTCCTTTATCACTTCTTTTTCCTCCTTCCAAATAGCAGGTAATAGCACCAGTATCCTAAAACACCGCCGATTGTATTCAAAATCAGGTCATCCACATCAAAGGCGCCGGTTCTCGTAACCAGCTGGATGGTTTCCGCGGAAAGGCTTAACAGAAAGGTCTGGAATAGAATCTTTCCCGTATTCTGCCTGCGCTCCGAGATTAACGGCACAAGCCAGCCAAACGGCATAAACGCCGCGATATTGCCGCCGATATTGATAAGCACATATTGATATCCTACCCGGTCAATATACCGGATTCCCCTTGCAATTTCCAAAAACGGCTTCAGATTATAGCGGTATCCCATTTCCTCCGTCCGCCCGTAGGTACTACTGAAAAAGAGCAGATAGGCTAACAGCAGCAGATAAGCCAGAAAGAGCAGTATTGAAACAATACGGAGCGTTTCCCTTTTCTTCTCCACCACACACCTCCTCCTTTCCGTGCTTTCTTAACACCGGCTGCCGTGGCAGACGAGATAAATCACCTGATATTCCTTTGCTGTCTCCTCAAGAAACTGCAGGGCGCGCTTTAACTTTTCTTCGTCCAGGTTCACAAACGGGTCGTCCAGAATCAAAAACGGCTGTTCCTCTTCAAAGAGAACATCTACCAGCGCAAAGCGCATACAGAGTCCGAGCAGGTCCCGGAAGCCTGTACTGAAATACCCAAGCTCCCTTCCTCCCCCACATGCCGAGACACGGATTTCCAGATTGGTATCGACCTCCGCGCCTCCAAAACGCCCGTCCATGCTTTTTTCAAAATCCTCCCCGCCAAGCAGGGAAACATATCCCCGGAAGCTTTTCAAAAGCCCCTTCATATAGCGGGTAGAAAAGTTTTCCTTTGCCGTCTGCAGGCATTTCATTGTCTCTGTCAGAAAAAAATGCTCCTTCTTCTTTTCTGACAGTGCCTCCTTCAGCTGAAGCAGCCTCTCTTCATACTCCGTATTTCCTTCTGCCTCTTCTTCAAAGGCTTCGGCACGGGTACGGCAGTCCCTCTCTTCTGTTTCAATCCTTGCTATCTGCCCTAAAATCTCCTGTTCCTTCTCCTGAAGCTCTGCAAAGCTTTCCTCCGGCGGGTTCAGCCGGACAAACTCCTCCGGCGGATTTTCCTGTTCAAATTGTACCCGCTTTCTGAACGCCTCTGCAAGCTCTTCCGAAAATCTTAAGAAATCCCTGACACGGTTCTCCAGCAGATGAAGCTCTCCGGCAATATCCTCTCCTTCTGTGCCCTGCTCCTGCAATAAACGTCTGCTGCGTAAAAGAAGCTCTTCCCTCCGTTCCAGGCTCCGTGTATAATTCTCATTCTTCTCCAAAAGTCTTTGGTATTCCTTTACATGGTCGGACAACAGATACAATGCCCCGGTAACATCCCCGTCTGTGTCCATACCGCACTGCTTCAACAGTTCCCTGGCACGCTCCCCCTGTAAAGCGCAGACTTCCAGCTCGGAAAGCGCCTGCCCCTTTCTGGTCTCTGCTTCTTTCTTCTTTCGTTTCTTTTGCATTGCTGCCAGAAGAAAAAAGCAGCCGCCTGCCGCCGTCAGAACTGCAAGCGCTAAGAAAATCAGCCAGAGCTTTCCGGACACGACGCTCCCCGCCACAGATACTGCCGCTGCCAGAAAGAATGCGGCGGCACAGAACGTACTGCGCTTTTCTTCGTTTGCCGCGCTCCTCTCCTCCTGCTCCGCCTGTCCGCAAAGCAGCTCCGCCTTTTGAATGCGTTCCTTTCGTTCCCTTTCGGTACGGCTGCACTCCTGTAGCTCCTCTGCCTCCGGCACACCGGAAAAAAACTCCTTCTGTAGCGTATGTAGCTTTGTCTGCTCCCATTCCTCCAAACGGTAGGAGCGCATCTCGCCGGACAGGAGCTTTGCTTCCTCCGCCTCCCGCCTGCACCGCCTTATTTCTTCCAGCCCCGGCACATCCGCATGGAACAGTCCTTTTATCCCGTCCCGCTGCTGGCGCAGGCGTTCCTCCTGTTGGCAGAGCTCACCGTAATGCCGCTTTCTGGCAAGCAGTGTCTCATAGCCTGCTGCCTCCGAAAGCTTTCTGCGGCATTCTGCAAGCGCCTGCTGATGCTCTTTCTTTTCCTCTGCTGCGCCCCGCTCCTTCTCCCGCCAGACCTTTGCATTCTCTTCCTTCCGGCGGCAGTCCGAGAGCCGCTCCTCGGTCTCGGAAATACTGCGGTTCATCTCTGCAATATAGCCCTTTTCGTCCTTCTGGCGGTCAGGCACATAGCGTTTCCTTATCTCGTCTAACGTCTTCCATGCCTTGTCAAAATTGCTGCTCTCCTCGTCGCCCTCCGCAATCCTTCCGAGCTTTTTTGCAATACTGTCATTCATGCCGCTGCCGGATATCTTGCTCTGCGGAAGATAGGTACTGCGGGAATAGGCCTCCTTATCAAGCCCGAACAGCTCTTTTCCAAGCTCCGACGAAAAGTCTTTAGATTCTAGGTTTGTAGAACGGTCTGTCAGCCGGAACGTATCCTCTGCTTCCTTTGTCCCGAAGGTACGCTCCGCCCTATATTCCTTTCCGTTTGCCTCAAAGTCCAGATACCCGCCCATGACGCCGCCCTGCCACGGCCTGTACCTGCGCCGCTCGGCATCCTCTAACTTTGTCCTGCCTCCTGCGTTCGGCAGCCCGTAAAGCATGGCACGGATAAACGCCGCAAAGGTACTCTTTCCCCAGCCGTTTTCCGCACGGATAACCGTAAGCCCGCTGGTAAAATCATAGGAGAAGTCCTGCAGCTTTCCAAAGCTGCTGATATAGCACCGCTTTAAAAGCACGACTCTACCTCCTCCCCTGCGAGGGCGCGCACGCCGATTTCCAGAATCATGCGCCTTTCCTCCTCTGTGTAGTCCTGTCCCATCACATAGCGGATAAACTCGCCGCGCAGCGAAATATCGTCCTCATAATTCTCCGGCTGTATAGCAAGTCCCACCTCCCTGTCATTTATCTTAAACGCAAAAAAGCCGTCCTCAAAACGCCTTGTCAGATAACGCAAATCCCGCTCCGCATGCAGGGAAACCTTTCCGGTCAGAGCTACCTTTACCATGTCCCTGTCCGGGATATCCTGCAGCGCGCCACGGACTATTTGTTCTACTTCTGTCGTACTCTCTGTGCCGGAAATGTCCGCAAATACCTCATGGACCGTGCGTACTGCAAACGGCACAAAGGAAGCCTCTGCCTTCCTTTCCTCTATCGTAACCCAGACAAAGCCCTTCTCCCCGCACTCGTCAAAGCCGCGTCCCTCCATACAGCCGCAGTAACAGTAAAAACCTCTGCTATCCAATGGCTCACGACGGTAGGAATGAATATGCCCCAGCGCAAGATAGTCGATATTTTTATTTTTCAACGCCGGAAGGTCGATGGTTTCCGCCTTCTCCGCCGAACGGTATTTCTCCGTCTGCCCGTGCAGAAGCACAATATTATAATCGTTCCGGTTCAGCACAAGCGAATCATACAGCGCTGCCGCGTTTCCTCCCGCAAGCTCCGCTCCCGCAATGACAATCCCGCCGTACCGGTAATAGGTCCATTCTGTGCCGAACAGCTTTAAATTCTCCGGACACTCCTCCGCATCCTCCGGGAAGCCGCTGCCGTCATGGTTCCCCCTCAGATACAGGAAATCAATCTCCGGAAAGCGCAATATCGTTTCCCTTACCAGATTCCGCGTCCGCTTTGTCACAGATTTACTGTCAAACAAGTCCCCGGCAATCAGAACGACCTCTGCGCCATGCTCCGCGGCATATTCCGCCATCCGTACAAACCCGGCAAGCAGCTCGCTTTTCCGCTGTTTCCTTTTTTCTCCGTCCAAAGCTGTACTGAATGCGGAGTCCAGATGCAAATCCCCACAATGTAACAGCTTCATTACGCGCCTCCCAGCATACCCAGCAAAGTCTTTAAATACGCAAAAGACAACACAAACATAATGCCGGTATAAATCAGTGACGCCCTTGCCCAGTTCCTTCTCGCATCGGTAATCTGCGAAGAAAAGCCCAGCCAGAGCAGCACCCCGATATAGGCAAACAGACCGATTCCCGGAATAAACTGAAGGCACATGATTCCGAGAAACATCCAGACAGAAAAGCCCTTTGTCTGCGGGGAAGCCTTCTGCGGTGCCCGCAGCTCCTCACGGTACTCCGTCGTACCAAATGCGGTATACCCGCTTTCTCCCGACGCCTCCCCGTTCCGGTAAGCATACGGGACAGAGGCGGCTTCCTGCCCGTTTCTCTCTGATTCCCTGAACGGACTTCCGCAATAATCACAGTAATTTGCTTCCGGATTCATTACCTCCCGTCCGCATACCATACAACGCATTTTCATTCCACCTTTCTTTTGTTATCCTGTTATCAGCATAAACTACCGCCGCACAATGCTTTTCTGCACACATTTCTCTGCACAGAGACCGCAACCGGTACACTTTTCAAAATCAATCCGCGGAAGATTATTCTCCATCGTAATCGCTCCGCTTTCACACAGCTTTGCACAAAGACCACAGCCAAGACAGCCCGCCGCGCAGGCGTCCTTTACCGCCTTTCCTTTCTCCTGTGAGCTGCACCCGACCAGACACTTTGCATCGTACGGAACCAGCTCAATCAGATGATTCGGACAAACGCTGACGCACTTCCCGCAGGCAACGCAGCGCTCCTTATCTACAACCGCCACGCCGTTTACGATGTGAATTGCATCGAACTGGCACTCCTTCACACAGCTTCCGTAGCCCATACAGCCGGACTCACACTGCTTCTGTCCGTGTCCCGGAATCAGCGCAAGCTTCCTGCAGTCCTGCAGACCGTAATAATTGTACTTGTATTCCGCTTTATCACAGGTACCGGAGCATTTTACAAAGGCAGTCTGCCTTACGCCCTCCTCGAGACTCTGTCCCATCAGCTCTGCTATCTGTGCCTTTGCCTCTGCCGGAGCTACCGGACACTGCCCGGCAGGCGCCTCTCCGTTTGCAATTGCCTTTGCCAGACCGTCACAGCCCGGAAACCCGCAGCCGCCGCAGTTATTTCCCGGAAGCAGCTCCCTGACCGCGATTTCCCGCTCATCTACCGGAACAAACAGAAGCTTTCCCGCCGCGCCGAGCAGGATACCGATTAAGAGACCGACAATTCCCACTACCGCGGCCGCAATCCCGATTGCCTTATAGTTTATGGCAGCTGCCGTTACATTATGTAACGGGAAGAGCTCCGCCGCAATCAGCTGGTGCAATATTAAACCCGTCATCTTCTCCTCAGCCTCCTATCTGTAAACTGGAAAAACCGCTGAACGCAATCGCCATCAGTCCCGCCGCAATCAGCACAATCGGCATTCCCTGAAATGCCTTCGGGATATTGGAATGCTCCATCCGCTCCCGGATTCCCGCCAGAATCACAATCGAAATGGCAAAGCCCACCGCAGTTGCGAAGCCGTTGACTACGCCGGTCAGCAGTCCGTAGCCGTTCTGCACGTTCGTCAGCGCAATGCCGAGCACTGCACAATTTGTCGTAATGAGCGGCAGATAGACCCCGAGCGCCGAGTAGAGCGCCGGACTCATCTTCTTTAATATCATTTCTACCAGCTGCACCAGCGCCGCAATGACAAGGATAAATACAATCGTCTTCATATAATCCATATCAAACCGGAGCAGTATCCCGTCATAAATCAGGGAGGTCACCGCGGATGCAATCGTAATAACAAAAATAACCGCAGCGCCCATACCGGCTGCCGTTTTAATCTTCTTGGAAACCCCGAGGAACGGACACAGCCCGAGGAACTGGCTGAGCACCACGTTATTGACTAACGCCGCTCCCACTGCAATCAGTAATAGCTCCTTCATACTATGCCTCCTCCTTTCCTGCAGCACCTGCTGCCTTCTTTGCCGCTGCCGCCTTTATCAGCGCCTCTTTCCTTGCAGCTTCCTTTGCCGCCTCCTGCTCCTTTACCCGCTCTAACAGCGCACGGTTCTCCCGGCACTCCGCCCCGCTGCAGGAAGCACAGTTGCCGCCGCAGGCAAGCTTCTCCATGCCGTCCGGCACATTCGTCGCGGACTTCAGCTTAAGCTTATTCTGTAACGCGGTCAGCATCGCCAGCACGAAAAACGCGCCCGGCGCCATAACAAAAATCGACAGCGGCTGGTAAGCGGCCGGCATCACGCGGAAGCCGAATACCTCGCCTGCCCCTAAAAGCTCACGGAACACGCCGATACAGGTAAGACCGAGCGTAAACCCGAGCCCCATCCCGATGCCGTCAAAGGCGGACAGAAGCACCGGATTCTTAGAAGCGAATGCTTCCGCACGACCCAGAATAATACAGTTTACCACGATTAACGGAATATAGATTCCAAGGGACTCATTGAGTCCCGGCAGGTATGCCTTTAACAAAAACTCCACAATCGTAACAAAAGAAGCAATCACGACGATAAATGCCGGAATACGCACCTTATCCGGAATCACCTTCCGCAGCATGGAAATCAAAATATTAGAAAGCACCAGCACGACCGTTGTCGTCAGCCCCATTCCTACCGCGTTGGCCGCGGAGGTCGTGGTTGCTAACGTCGGACACATGCCGAGCATCAGCACAAAGGTCGGATTTTCCTTCAATAACCCGTTAAAAAACTGTTTGAGACACTTTTTCATTTAGCACCTCCGATTCCCTGCTCCACCAGATATCTCGCAAACATAAGCCCGCCGTTCATTCCCTGTGTCACCGCACGGGAGGTAACGGTCGCGCCGCTTAACGCATCGATTTCCCCCTCTGCCATAGCGCCGGCCTTTGTCACCGTAAAAAGCCCTTCCGCAATCCCAAGAAACTGCTTCCGCCATTCCGGGTCCTTCTCCGCCTCCAGCCCGAACCCGGCGGTTTCCTTCAGGGAAAGAAACTCCAGCCCGGTTACCACACCGTCCAGGGAATAGCCGAACACCATCTGAATTGCGCCGCCGTAGCCCTTTTTATCAGTTACGGTAATAATGTAGCCCATCAGCTCCCCTGCCTCATCCCTTACAAGACACGCCTCATCGACCGTTACCGCCTTACGGTACTCCTCCGTGAGAATCTCTTCTGCCGAAGCCAGCGCCCCGGCAAGCTCCGGGACATCCTTTGACTCTTCCACGGCAGAAGCCCCCGGAAATACTGCAAGATATGCCTCCTGCTTATCCTGTTCCTCTCTTTTTGCAATCGGCTCTGCCGTAACCTCATGGACGAAGCCTAACAGCACTGCTGCCACAAGCGTAATCAGAACCAGTGCAAGCGTATCCTTCAAAATCGAAAGAACGCCGCTCTCCTTTTTTCTGTCAGACATTTGCCTTTCCTCCTTTTCCGAAGGATTTCGGGAAAGTCACCTTCTCGATTAACGGGACTAAAATATTGCCGGTAATAATTGCGTAGGAAACACCCTCTGCAGAGCCACCGTACACGCGGAAAATACCGGTTAAAACACCAAGGAAAATACCGAATATAAGCTTACCGTTCTTCGTAATCGGTGAGGTCACATAATCCGTCGCCATAAAGAACGCACCCAGCATCAGACCGCCGCCGCAAAGCTGCATGGCAAGATACTCCGCATCAAAGCCATACTCTCCGAACAGTCCCATGAATACGACAAAGGAAAGGAGGTATGCCGCCGGAATGCGGATGGAAATCACACGGCGCACCAGCAGATATGCCGCACCGAGCAAAAGCAGGAACGCACTTGTTTCCCCGATGGTGCCGCCGGTAAAGCCGAAAAACATATCAAACAGGCTGACACTCTCACCTGCCCGGATTGCCGCAAGCGGCGTCGCAGAGGAAAGTCCATCCAGGCCGGCAGCCCCCGAAAGAATCAGCTGCGCGGCATTCCCTGCCTCAATCTTTTCTACTGCAAATGCTGTCATTGTCTTTCCCGCAGAAAGCAGCAGAAAGCATCTTGCCGCAAGCGCAGGGTTCATAAAGTTCTGTCCCAGACCGCCGAACAGCATTTTCACTACAATAATGGCGAATACTCCGCCAAGCACCGGAATCCAGTAAGGCACGCCTGCCGGAAGATTCATACCGAGCAGAAGCCCTGTTACCATTGCACTGCACTCATAGCCGCCTCCCGGTATCTTCATCAGGCGCTTGTATATGTATTCGGCAAGGACGCAGGAGGTCACGGACAATGCCAGAATCACAAGCGCGCGCAGCCCGAACTGGTACACGCCGAACAACGCCGCCGGTGCCAGCGCTATCATAACGTCACGCATAATTACCGCTGTCGTCTCCCTGCTTCTGATGTGCGGAGAAGCCGACACATTTAACTTTTCCTTCATTTTCGCCCCTCCTTACTTCTTCCTGCGTTCATCCAGAATACTGCGTCTGGTCTGCTTAAATGCCTGCGTCAGCCGTCTCCCTGCCGGGCAGACATAGGTACAGGTGCCGCATTCATAGCACTCCATCCCGTCCAGCCCGAGAAAACCGGCATTTTCAAAATGCTCCGCATACTCCATCATTCTCTGCGGAACCAGACGGCTCGGGCAGACCGACACACAGCGCCCGCAGCGGATGCATGGCGTGGTCGGCAGCGCCGCCGCCTCGTCCTTTGCCATCGCAAGCAGCGCGGAGGAGGTCTTTGTCACCGGAAGGTCCAGACGGAACAGAGCCAGTCCCATCATCGGACCGCCGGATATCACCTTCTCCGGCGGCACCTTAAAGCCGCCTGCCGCCTCGACTAACTCTGTATAATTCGTGCCGGTGCGCACTGAAAAATTGCGCGGGTCGGCAACGGCATCCCCTGTTACCGTGATAATCCGGCGGATTAACGGCGTGGATTCCGCCACCGCCATATAGACCGAGATTACCGTATCGACATTGTTTACCACGCAGCCCGCATCTGCCGGAAGCATGGAGGAATTTATCTTTCTGCCGGTCGCCACATTGATAATCTGGCGCTCCGCTCCCTGCGGATACTTTGTCCTTGCGGTCTTTACCGTAATCCGCTCCTCGCCCTTTACAAGCTCCGAAAGCTTTTGAATTGCCTCCGGCTTATTATCCTCGATTAAAATAATGCCCTGTGCCTTTTCAAACAGGCGCAGTATGATTTTCAGGCCGCCGACGATTTTCTCGCTCTCCTCTAACATCATCCGGTAGTCGGAGGTAAGGTACGGCTCACACTCTGCGCCGTTTACAATGACATAGTCGATTGCGTCGTCCTTTTTCGGCGTAAGCTTAATATGGGTCGGAAAGCCTGCGCCGCCCATCCCTACAATCCCGGCATCCTTGACATACTGGCGGATTTCCTCCTTCGAAAGCTTCGTGTAATCCCTTTTCACCCCGAACCCCTCTGCCGTCTCATAGACTCCGTCATTCTCTATTACAATGGACTCGCACATCGCACCGGACACCGTCGGACGCGGCTCCACTGCCTTGACCGTACCGGAAACAGAGCTGATAACATGTGCCGATACAAAGCCCTGCGCCTCCCCGATTCTCTGTCCGGCTAACACTCTGTCCCCTACTGTCACAATGGGCTTTGCAGGCGCCCCGATATGCTGGGACATCGGAAATACCAGCTCCCCTTTCGGCAGCAGCACCGTTGTCGGCTTGTCTTTCGACAAATCTTTTCCGTCGTACATATGAATGCCGCCGCGAAATGTCGCTTTCCCCATATCGTAACCCTTCCTTTCACTCAAAGTCTGTTCTATCCGTATCTGTCACATTTTGTAGCATTTACTTCTTCTATCATAACACATCCTACTGCAAAAGAAAACGGAAAAATTTAAAAAGAACGACCGGAAACAGTATCCCTGATACCATTTTGTCGTTCTTTTTTAAAAACTAGTTACATTCCCGGTGCAGATATTTCTCCCGCGTCGCCATCCCTCCCCGGATATGACGCTCGGATTTATTTACATCCAGCACCTCTCTCGTAGCCTCCGCCAGATTCTTATTTATCTTCGGCAGACGCTCCGTTACATCCTTATGTACCGTACTTTTGCTTATCCCAAACGCTTTTGCCGTTTCCCTTACTGTTGCCTTATGATCAACTATGTACTTGGCAATCTCCACCGCCCGTTCTTCAATACATCCTTCCAATCTCGTACCCTCATGCAGGCTTTTTTACAGTGTATGAGAGGGCGGGGGGAAATATGCTTATTCATCTTGTTCTGCCTGATACAAGAGAAACAACTTCCTCGTATTTTGCTTTTATCTCTCACCGACGCCATTTATCATGCCACAAGCTCTTTATACCTCACTTTTCCTCTTTACCGGATACCAAAGCTCGATATATCCGTACTCTGCATCTCCTCCGTAGATTTCAAAGTCAGCTCCCGGAACCCGCTCATAATTGGCAGTCGGTAACCACTCCGAATAAAAACGCTTCTGCAGATTTTCTAATACTTCAAAAAAGTTCTCATCCCAACGGAACCTCTCCGACGGAAAAACCGCATAGGTCCGTGCCGGAATGTGTTGTACCACATAGCCCTCTGTTTTAGAAGTATCCGATACAAAAGAACACAGCATGTACGGGAAGGTATTTCCTTCCGTTTCGCGGTAATTTTCCACACCGTGAATCTTACACAAATCCTGTGCCACAAACTTCGGCAAATCACCGGAATCTATAAACAATTTCTCGTAGGCTCCGTTCCGATGACACTGTTGCCAAAGCTCCGCCGGACTCACATAGCCTTCTTCTCCCGACAATGACGCAACGGTCTCAATACCAAATACATCAAATGCCTCTTTTGTTTCAATTCTGTAATTCATCTCTTTTTCTCCTTTGATTGAAATTTGAAAGGAAATTCGCGGATACGCTTTTAACTCTACGCCGGGCTGCTTCGCCTCATTTGGCGTAACCCCGTGAAGATTCGCAAACGCTCTGGCAAAGGACACCGGAGAATCATAACCGTATTTTAACGCTACATCAATCACCTTGGCATCGGAATTCTGCAATTCAATCGCCGCCTGAGTCAGACGTCTTCTTCGTATGTATTCTGCCAATGACACATCTGTAATAAAAGAAAACATCCGCTGAAAATTGTAGGACGAACATCCTGCCTTCCCGGCTGCCTTGGAATAATCAATCTCTTCTGTCAGATTCCTTTCGATGTAGTCCAGTGCCTCATTCATTTTCGTTAACCAATCCATCGTATCTCCTCCTTTCAATCAAAAGTATATCCCATTCCCTCTGCTGCTTCACAACTTATTGTGCACAGTTTTGTTCTGTACTACATCCTTCCAATTCCATACCCTCCTGCAGATTTTTTAAAACGTACGAAGGGAAGGAAAAAATGAAGCTGGTCGTAACCTTCACAAACAGCTACGTCCATTATAGCAAGGGGCTGTTGCAAACACTGTGAACCGCAACAGCCCCAGTCAAATGCCCCGCAGCTTTCGCTACGGGGCATAACTTAACTTTTCTTTCCTGTCAGCCTCCCTCTTACGGAGCAGGTGTCGGGGTAGGCACCGGCGTCGGCGACACAGCAGGGTTCCTTGCGATTTTTCCGCTGTTTCTGCTGATTACCTCAGCCTTTTCGCCGGTTACGGACGTATTGGAAACGACAACACGGATATAGTAGCCGACATCATCATTCGTAATCGTATATTTACTGTTTGCATAGCCGATACCCGACATAATATCCGTATAGGTGCCGTTTGCCGTGCTGCTGCGCTGCCATACATACTTAATATCACCCGAAATTGCATTGTTGCTCGTTGCGACGCTGATGACACCACCCGGATAGTGGGAGGTGGCAGAAAGTGCCGCATAGGTTACCTTATCATATAAAACCGGATATGGATACTTCTCATAGGTGGACGGAAGCTCCATCTTATTTTCTGCTGTCACACGGAATATGAGATAGCTTCCGGTCAGCGCCTTAGAGCTGCTTACCTTTACTGTCTTTCCTGCCTTTAAGGTCGACCACTTTAACTCGCTTAACTCCTCTGCAGTCAGATTGTCCGGGTCGTCTACCACTGCAAACTGGTAGTTTACCGGATTCGCCGACGTTGACACGTTCGTCAGGGTGATACCGGCATTCCCGGTCTTTGTCGCCTGATATGCGAGCTTAATATCCCTTGCCACATTCGGCTCGGCTACCGCAAACGGAACCAGCACCTCCCGGACTGCCGATGCAGAACGGCGCTCATTTGCCGCAGTACGCACATACACATAAATTCCTGTGATAGTTCCATCTTCTGCAGTCTGGCATTTATATTTTCCCGGATTTGCAGCAACCAGGCTCTTGTCAATCTTTGCATTTGCAGCCACATCCAGAACCAGCGGCACTGCGATTGCAGTTACTCTCCGGTTGGTAAGCGGCAGAATGTCAAAGTCTACGACAGGAACGGACATAAGATTGGTCGTGGCAGTTCTCGAATACACCGGCACCAGATTCCAATCCTTGTTATTTAAGGAATATTCCATTCCGTTACGGATGGAGAGCGTCATATTTGCATTATTGACCGTGACCGAAGGAGCTGCTGCCTTTTTCTGTATCTGCAGTCTCGCCTCGGAGCTGAAACGCTTGCCGCTGATGCCATCTGCCGTATCTGCATCGTTAATTGCCTTGATTCTGAAATACAGCGTAACGCCTTTTGCATTCATATGTGCGATATTCAGCTTGTCAAAAGGCTGCCAGTTTCCTGTGCTGTCCTTTTTCCATTCAATCCGGTTCACATCAAAAAAGGCTGTCTCAGCGCCGCCGCGCTTTGTAAAGAACAGGATATAGCCCGTCTGGCTGGAAAAATTGGCATACTTATCATATACTTTCTTCCATTCCTCGACATCAACTACATCCGCCGCGGAAATATCTCCTACAAACTTTGCGGAAAGTCTTTCCTCCGCCTCGATATAACGGGCGGTAACAAGGGAATCCTGGTCTCCCTTTAAATAAATACGGGTCGTTACTCCCGGCTTTACCCAGGAAATATCAAACACTGCCTTTCCGTCAGCGCCCACCGGTACAGACTCCCACACGGACGCATTGGCATTTTCACTATAATAGATGATTGTATTTTTGCCGCCTGTAACCTCTATGGACTCGTACTGGTAGTCCACCTTAATCGAAGAATCCGGCAGCATTGTCGCGTTCCCTGCCGCCTCAGCACTCTTCGGAGCGCATAAAAGCGGTACGATTAGCATGCCAAGCATGCATGCCAGTTTTTTAACCTGTTTCATCAAAATCCCTCCTTTATTTCTTCTTATCCATAAAAAATGACTTGTCTGCCACTGCTCCCGTCATATTCTTATAGTAGCCGCTGACGGTCTCGCTGCTGCGTTTAAAGTTCTTAATTTCCTTTTTCTTTTCTCCCAGACAGATTCCGAGACGAGCCTTATTCTGCTCCTCCAGCGCACAAAGGGCAGCGCCCTTTTCAAGCACTGTCTTGATTCTCTGCTGCAAAACCTTAATCCGCGGTTCAAATGCCTTTTTGTACTCCTCTATCACCGGCTTTACTTTGGCAAAGACAGCTTCAAAGCCCGTATCAAACTCTGATATCTTCTGGATATACACATCCTTTTTATCCATCAGTTCAGTAAACTCTTCCATGGAAAACTTCTCTCCTGACAAAACGGCTTCCTGCCCCTTTGTTAATCCTAAAAGTTCATCCAGAAACTGCTCTTTCTTTTGTATTGTATCTTCCAATATCTTAAAATAAGCGGAAAACTCCTGTGGCTCCAATCCAATCCCTCCGACCGCCTGCCTGCACAGACTTTTTTAATGAGCAAGAACAGCCGTAACGTATCGTCCGGCTGTTCTGCCTGTTTATTGTTCTTATTTTACATAGAGGTTATTTTTCCGCATAACCTCTTTCCAAAGGTCTCTCATGTTTCTGATCTGCCCCAGTGCTTCCTCCAGCAATGCCTTATCCTTTTTGATATTTGCCTGTACTAAAAGCCCGTAAATATACTCATAAATCACATCAAAATCTTTGGCCGTTGCATACTTAAAATCTAAGGTAGAACGGAACTCCGTAATAATGTTCTGCACTTTGATAATATAGGTGCTTGCTTTCTGGTAATCCGACTTCTCAAGACCAAGCATCGCAATATTGCAAAACTTAATTGCTCCGTCGTACAGCATTAATGTCAAATCCGCAGGTGTCGCCGTGTTAATTTTAGTTCCCTGATATAAACTTGCTGCATTTGTTGGTGGCATACGCAATACCGTCCTTTCTTAAACTACTGGCCTTTGTTCTGTTACTTTCCTCCTAAACCAAGCATGGAAGCCAGCGAACTTGACTGGCTGCTCAGCTTGCTGAGGGCTGTCTCCATAGCGGCAAACTGCTTATAGTACCGGTCCTCGATTTCCTGCAAACGCTTCTCCTGCTTCGTCAGTTCCTTTTTATAGCTGGTAAGATCCTTCGTCAGCTTCTTGTCGTTGTAGAAGGTAAGAGCACTGCTCAGCTCGGTTGCCTTCATCTTATCCTTCATTGTGTTATACAGATTGTTGGAAATCGTCTGCAGTACTTCCATCACCTTTTCCGGGTCTTCCTCGATTGCCTTACGGAGCTTATCATCATAAAGCATACCGTCCGGGTCTTCCTGGTCGCCGTAAATATGCAGCTTTCCGCGCTCTGTATACTTTGTCGTACAGATACCGAAGGACGAAAGCGCATAGTTCTTACCATCTACCTCAACAGCGCCGTTTAATGCGCCGCGCATTGCGGTAAGAAGCGAGCCCAGGGTATTATCACGGCGGAGCAGGGAGTCCTTAATCTTTGTCTCCCACTTCTCTACCTCCGTATCGCTCATCGCATCCTTCTGCTCATCCGTCAGCGGCTCATAGCCTCTTGCGGATTCTGCATAATACGCCTTGTTTAACTCATCAATCAGAGTGTTATAATCCTTTACGAACTGCTTTACCATATTGTAAACGCCGTCCGTATCCTGCGCTACATTAATCGCAACCGTCTTCCCCGGCTCTGCGGACACTAAATCCAGCGTCAGTCCGTTGACCGAAATACTGTTGGAGGAAGACTCGATTTCAGCGCCGTTTACCGTAATCTTTGCATCACTTGCGGCAAATACGGTCATTCCCATTGCATTGGAGCTTCCGCTCACTGCCGTACCGTCAATATTACCAAGTCCGATGGCTGCAAGTGCACCACTGGACGGGTCAAATGCCTGGATATCTGCATAAGTGTCAATATGTCCGGCGAGAGCGGTTCTCGCTGCTGCCATATCGGCATTGCTGCTGTCTGCCAGAATGTCTGCCTTCTTTGCATCAAGTGCTGCGACCGCGTCCGCCGAGGTATTGTAATTTTCCACCTCGTCCTCTGCATATGCCTGCAGCGCGTTCTGATAAGCCGTCTGATACTCTGCGGTATCATAGCCGGTCCCCTCGGTATAGTTGCCGAGCTTTGCAAGGAACTCTGTCTCCTTCTCACCGTAAGCGGTCAGGATATCCTGCTCCTCTGTGGTCAGGTCTGCGGCGTCCTTTGCCTGCAGCTTCTGGATATCGGCATAGGATACATCCTTCAGCGTCTCATTCTCGCCGTAAACCTCCTCAAAGGTAACGCGCTCATGCTCCGACTTTGCCATACGCGCAGCGTCTGCCTGCAAAGCCTTTGCCTGCTCTTCGGTCAACTCCTTGCCATAAATCGTTACGGCAGTGCCGTTCTCCATTGCATCCTTTATCTGTGCGGCAATTCCACCGTCTATCTCAGCCTTTGCAAGACTTCCTGCCGTATTCCCTTCAGTCTTTTCAAGCAGAAGCTGGTAAGCATCCTTAAGCTTTGTCTCCTCTTCGGTCAGCTCCTCTCCGTTTGCTGCCTTTGTGAGAACTTCGACAATGGAAGCCGAATCACTTGCCTCGATTACCGACATTGCCTCATTAAACTTTGTCTTGTCTTCCGCAGACATGCTACCATAGCCAGCCAGTGCATAAATGCTCTTTCTTGCCTCGGCGCTGGAAGGATTCTCCATGCTTGTCGTAATCGAAAAGGAATTTTCCGTTCCGCTCTGCCTAGAGCTGATATATAAGCACTGTCTCGTTTCATCAAAGTTTACGTTTAAGCCTACCTCTTTGCAGCTTGCAGAAAAGTCTGCAAATGTAGTATCCGCATCGATTACCAGCTCTGTGCTCTTATCGCCGCAGGAAAGGGAAATCTTTGTACCTGCTGCCACACCGGCATCCACAAGCTTCGAGCGTGCCGTCAGCTTCTCATCGGAGGTAAACTTGCCGCCGGTTACATACTGGGCACTTGCCACCGACTCTACCGTTACATAATGCGTTCCAATCGGCGCCGACGCGCTTGCCTTCGCCGTTACAATCTTATCATTGGCTGAGGTCGTCTTCTTCGCAAGATAGTTACCCTGCGTCTTCATCTTGGAAAGAGAACCCGTATAGAACGAATAAATCTTTGTATTAAAGTCCTTCCACTTTTCCGTCAGCCACTCATTTCTCGTTATCTTATTTTCAACCTTCGTTACTCTTGTCCGTTCCGCAGACATCAACTGCTTAATTAATGTGTCTGTATCCAGACCGGATATCATACCTGATAATCCAATACCCATAACAACCTCCATTCCCGGTCTGCCGGAAAGCAAACCGTACGATTCTGTTTATCTCTTTTCATCTACCATAAGCCCTGCCAGCTCCCACATCTTAGAAAGCATCTCCAGGGTCTCTTCCGGCGGGATTTCACGGATTACCTCTTCCGTTTCCTCATCGATTACTTTAATGGAAACTCTCTTGGTCTCCTCATGGTAAGCGAACTCACACTTTGTCTTTGCATGCCGCATTGTCTGGTTGGCATGGTCTACTGCGTTCTTAATCCGTCTGGAAACATTCTCCTCATTTCCCTGCTGCTCCTGCATCTGAAGCTGGGACTCTGCCGCAGGCTCTGCCGGTCTCTCCGCAGGCTTCTCTACCTTCGGCTTTACCTCCGGACGGCTTGCCGCCGTGTCCGTATAAACAGGCTTATTTACCATCGTTCCGCTTTCAATTTTCATATCCGTACACCTCCATGTTTGGCTTGTTGGCGTCCTCTGCCGACTCCGTTCTGACAGAAAATCATTTCTTTATACCTTTATATCGGACAAAAACGGTGAAAAATTAACCCTGCAGGGAAAGTTTTTCACCGTTTTTTTACATTGTTTTCTTCTTTAAAATTTAAAACATATCGCTCAGGATTTCCGGAGACGTGTCGTTCGAAACTGCTTCCTTGTTCGCCTCCTGAATCTGCATATAAATCTCCTTCCGGTACAGCGGCACTGACTTCGGCGCATTAATGCCGATTTTTACCTGCTCTCCCTTTATTTCAAGGATGGTTATCTCTATATCATGTCCTATCATAATAGATTCATTGATTTTTCTTGACAGGGCCAGCATACCTTATTCCCCCTTTGCCTCTTTGCTCTTTTTCACCTGCTCATATATATTATATTTAATCACATAGTCCGGATTCTCCGCAATAATCTGACAGCCCTTTCTGGTATCAGCGTTAATTACTAACGGCGCCTTCAGATTTACGGTCATCTTTGTGATATCGGACGGCACACTTAAGGTAAGGAGAATAATAATATTTTCCTCTGTCAGCTCACCGATTGGCTGCAATACATCGTCCTCTACAACCGGGTTATAGTCTGTCATAACTGAAAGCGGGCTGATGACCGGGAGTGCAAGTTCCGGTACATCCAGGCTCTGCAGCCAGGAAATTGTACTGCCGTTTCTCTCTTCGCTATTATACAGAATGGTATAACGCCTGCAGTCTTCAAATCCGATAATACCGTCTTCAAAGGTAATTACCTTGTCCTCATCCAGATCAATTTCCCCAAAATGTTTTGTTTTTACTAACATTCCTGTTTCTCCTTTCATTTTTCCCGGTTATCGTTATCTTTATTTATCTATTATAAGAAATCCAGCAAAGAAGTCTGTACCAGCTTGGAAGCTGCCGATAAAGAGGAGTTATAAATGGTCTCTGCCGAACTATACTTAATAATCGTATCCACCAGGTCTACATCCTCGTTTGAGGAAAGCAGATCCTCAAAGTCAACCTGCTGGTCCTTCAGTCTGCTCTGCGTCAGCAGCAGGCGGTTATACCGTCCACCAAGGTCTGACAGCGCGACATTTACCTTATCCTGCATGGCAACCGTGTCTGTCAGTCCGCCTGCAAAGGTTGCCTGCATAATATCGGTCCGCAGCGTAAACTCTGAATTCAGCTGCTCCTGGATTCCCTCGAGCGCCTTTCTCTGCTCCGGTGTCAGATTCGTGTCCTCTAACATCTTTTTTACTTCGTTTATCTTCTCTTCGGTTTCCGTCACATTATTTACCGCATTAATAATATCATCGATTGCCCGCCCGATATCATGGGAAAACGCTTCGTGTCCCTGCGTATTGATGGTAAGCTTCTGGTTAAAGTTTACCTCATACTGAATCTGCTGGTCCTGCTTTTCAAAATTCAGAACCTCGCTCCCGTCTTCGTTCGTTCTGGTACAGTTAAAGTAATGCTCCGGCCTGAGGTCGTTCGTATGGAAGTTTTTCTTCGTATACTTCACATTGATATGCTCGGAATTGCGTACCTTCTCATATGCCGCATTTCCGTAAATCAGCTCGCCGGTTTCCTTGATGAAATAAACATCATCCTCTCCCGGATGATAAGCATCCGGATCCGTAAGCGCCTTTTCCGTCACCGTAAGCGGCAGCTCCAGCAGATTCCCGTCACCGTCCGTACTGCCGTCCGTATAGGTCACCGTGACTCCATCCTCCAGATTCCCGTACGCAAGCCGCATCCGGTAAATCTGTATCTGGTTCGGCATTGTCTTATCAAAAGCCCCCGGATTGTCCTTATCAAATGCATTGATATCCACATTATTGACAACCTTAAACTTGATATCGATATCCTCGCCGGACAGAGGCTCCGTAATCTCGTAGGTATAAGAGCTCTCGTCCTCAGCAAAGATTAACGGCGTATCCGTCTTATAACCGGAAAATACATACCGTCCCGCATAATTGCTGTTGCCCTCCTGGTAAATCTGCTGCTTCAGTTCGGAAAGGTTCGTTACAATGCTGTTTCGGTCCTTTGCCGTAAGCGGGTCGTTCGCGCCCTGGTTACAGTACGTATTCATCTGCCGCAGAATCTCATTTACGACATCCAACGAGCTCTCTGTCGTATCCATCCAGGAAAGTGCATCCGGTATATTCTTTTCCACATACTGTGACAACTCAGCAAGATTCGTACGGAGTTTTAACGCACGCACCGCAACAATCGGGTCATCGGACGGCTTTTGTATCTTCTTTCCCGTAGAATACTGGTTTTCCAAAGTGGAAAGCAGATTCTTGTTGTTATTGATATTATGCAACACATTGTTGGTCATCATTTTATTGGTAATCCGCATCGTATCTGCCTCCTTATAGATGATTATACACCCATGTAGTTAATTAGCTTGTCATAAATTTCATTCATCACGGAAATAACCTGCGCCGAAAGATTATAGGCCTGCTGGTAACGCATCAGGTTCATGGCTTCCTCCTCGGTATCTACTCCGCCGATGGACAGCCTCTGGTTATCAATCGCTGCTACCATGTCCTTCTGGCTCTTCGTGAAATTCAGGGCTGCCTTCGTATCAATACCGACCTCTGCAATCAGCGTCTGCAGGAATGCTGCCGGCTTTCCCTGACGGAACATGGAGGTGTCCTTCTTCAAATCCAGAAGCTCCTGCGCCTTGTCGTAATTGCCGACGCCGTTTACAATCTCCGAGGCTGCGGCAAATTTGGAAGAATCCTTCTGTATCGCACTATTGACACAGATATTCTCCGCCGTGATATGATAGTAGGAGCTGTATACCGTGCTTAAATCGTCCGGCAGGAACTGCCCAGTCTGGGAGCTGAAGGAAAACGGGTCATAGCCGTCCGCCCCTTCTTTTCCATACACGCCGAACTTATACTCTTTTCCGCTCACCTTATTCGTCGCCGTGAAAAAGTCCTGTCCTGCTTCCCCGTTCAAATCCACGCCGGATTTATGAATCTCGTTGAACTTCTTTGCATAAACACGCAAAAACTCGTTCATCTGTGCCATATAATACGGAATGCCCTTATAATTTACCGACCTTCCGATAAAGGAAATCTCTTCGTCCGCATAGTTCCGCACCGGCTCCGTCAAAAAGAACTCATAGGTATATTCCCCTGTATCCTTGTCAATGGAAACCTCAAACGATTCGTATTCATATACTACCGTACCAATCGTAATTTCACCACTCTCCGGGATGTTCAGCTTCGACTCCTCATTGACGGTCGGATGGGTCATTGTCACCGAACGCATTCCTGTATACGCCGTTACGGTTCCTTTCAGGTTATCGGAATTATTGCCATCGCGTACCTCAAACAATGCCTTAATGCTTCCGCTCTGGGTATAAGCATACGGATTAAACTGCTGTCCGTTATCCCAGACAATATCGTAAAGTCCGTCCGCATCCGTCTGGTTCTTCCTGTGCTCGCGCGGCTTTATTCCCAGCTGGTGGGTCTCATAGGTATCAACCAGCGTCTGTCCGTCTACCTTTACGGTATACGACTTTAAACCGACCGGGCCGGAGGAAACCTCCTCGACCGAAACATTGATAATCGTGGAAAGTTCATCCACCATAAGGTTTCTTGCATCCCGCAAATCATTTGCGTTGGTTCCGCCGATTTCCACGGTATTAATCTGCTTTGTCAGCGATGCAATCTCCGCAGCAAGCGCATTCACACGGTCTACCTGGTTTTTAATCTCAAAATTACAGTCCTTCTGCACTGCCTGCAGATTCGTAAACAGGGAATTGAAATATTCACAAAAGCTCTGTGCAACATTGGTCACCTGCGTCCTTACCGTAAGGTTCGCCGGGTCCTTTTCCAACTCCTGAATCATATCGTACATGGAATCAAAGGTTGTGGTAAAGCCCTGCAGCTGAATCTCATTCAGATAGGACTGGAGCTGTGACATATAATTTGATTTAGTCGCATAGCTGCCGTAAATCGAATTATTATTCCGGTACTTTGCATCGTAATACTCACTTCTCTTCTGGGTAATCGATGCAACCTCCACACCGCTTCCGACCATACCGTGCCTGCCATATACACGGAGCGCATTGCCCGCCCTCTGCTCGATTACCTGTCTTGTAAAGCCCAGGGTTTCAACATTGGCAATATTATGCGCGGTTGTGTTCAAGCCGCTGTGCGCAGTGTATAATCCGCTTTTTCCGATATCCAGTCCGAAAAATGTATTCATGTGTTACACTTCCTTTCTTATGCCGTTTCCCGTATGGTGAAACTGTTATACGCCAAGCGTATTCAGAATATGCTCAATCATTTCGCTGACCACATTGACATATCTGGCGGAAGCGTTGTAAGCATGCTGATATTTAATCAGCTGCGTCAGCTCCTCATCCGTAGACACTGCCATGACCTTAAGACGGTCATTGTTGATGCTGTTTGCCATAGCCTCCTGCGTCTTTGCCAGGGTCTCGTACTTCTCACCCCTGGTGCCGATATCGCCTACCAGCGAAATATAATATTGATTAAAATTGTTATAGTCCAACTCATTCGGATTCAGGGTCGCAAACGGTGCCTGCCATGCCGAAAGAAGCGCCTCTGCCACATCAATATCGAAATCCCCGGTATTGGTATTCTTGGAAAGCGGAAGCTTGGAACGGTCCTTCAGAATCTCCGGATTTACTTCAATCTCTCCCAGCGTATACAGCGAATAATTGTCTGCCGGGTCCTCCTTATTGTAAATGTAAACCATTTCCTTGCTGCCGTCTGCCAGAGTCACCTCCTGCAAATCCTGATAACGCTTCATGGACTTTCTGGAAAAAAGCTCGGTTCCCATCGTCTTATCCTTATCCATGCCGACGGATGCCTTCTCCGTATCCAGTACCAGTATCGTTTCCCCGTTCTCAAGCATAATTTCCTTGTTCGGACAGAGAATATCATTAATTGTTGTGACGATTCCATGAATCAGCTGGTCAAACTGGGACTGGGCTGCCATAATAACAGAATCGTTAATCTCTTTATTGTACTTCTTTGCCGCAATCTGAAAGGCTCCCATCGCCTCCTCATAGGAAGCATCATCCTCGAAATCCTCCCTCTTCGGCTTTACCGGAATATCGGTAAACTTCGCTGCCTTACGGCCTCTTGCCAGAATAATTCCCTTTAAGGAACCGATATCCGTATCATCTACGGAGCTTGGCGAGCGGTCAAAGTTGAATACCTCCGCATTGCCGAGCATCGGCCAGTATGGCACCAGCATCTGGGAATCTTCCGAAATAAACTTTGTGTCCATATGGAACACATTATCTTCCAGAAGGAACGGAACTCCCTCTGCCCGGATTGATACTGTCCCGTCTGTTTCCTCTCTGTAGGTGATATCAATCAGTCCGCCCAGTTCATCCAGAAGAAGGTTTCTTGTATCCCGTAAATCATTTGCCTGTTCCAGCCCTGTTGCTTCATAAAAACGGATTTTGCCGTTCAGCTCCTTAATTTCATCGCCGATTTCGTTAATCCGGTCCACTTTCTTCTGTATCTGGCCGTTCAGTTCAATCTGATAGGTCTCAATCTGCTCGTAGATGTTCTCGGCATGCTGGATAAAATTAACGCCGCACTGAATCAGGGTCGCGCGGGTTACAATACTATCCGGCTCCTTTGCCATCTCCTGCAATGATTCCCAGAAATCCGCAATTGAGGTCCGGAACTGCACGCCTTCCAGCTCGCCTAATACTTCCTGTACCTCAGAAGCCGCCTCGTACTGCACCTGATAAAAGCCCTGCCGTCCTGTTTCTCTCCGGTAGGACTGGTCTAAAAACTGGTGCCGCACCTGTCTTACAATCTGTGTATCGACACCGAGACCAATCTGCCACTTGGAAATCTTATTCCCACCGACATTATTATATAGCGTATCCATCATCACCGTCTGCTGTCTGACATAGCCTTCCGTCTCAGCATTTCCGATGTTATGTGCTGTTGTATTTAATGCATTCTGGCTTGTTTTCAGCCCCGATACACCAATATAAATACCGCTCATCAAACTCATAGGTGTACCCTCCTTCAATTTTTTGCCTTATAGTTACTATTCACAGTTGATATGGTTTCACCGACAGGCGCGTCATGCTGGCATGTAAGCAACAGTCCGTGAAACCATATCAGGTCTGTGAAACAGTCACCCCGCCCGCAAGCGACGCTTGCGGCAGCGCTCCTCTCGTTTCCTTTTCGGGTTGGCAGACGCTTCGCTTCTGCCCGAACCTCGCGCCCTCCGGCGCTCGGTC
>CAJTUB010000006.1:86539-327233 GCA_910579465.1 uncultured Lachnospiraceae bacterium
CGCTTCGCTTCTGCCCGAACCTCGCGCCCTCCGGCGCTCGGTCGCGGGCGCGCTCCCTTCACTTCTTTTCCGGGTTGGCAGACGCTTCGCTTCTGCCCGAACCTCGCGCCCTCCGGCGCTCGGTCGCGGGCGCGCTCGCATCCCCGCCCGCCTGCAAGCGATGCTTGCGGCAGACGGATGATGCTCGCTTTGCCAACCCGAAAAAAATAAACAGGTTTATGTTTTCTGCGTTTTATTGTTTCGCATCAAACATCCCTGTCTGCGAGGCGCCAAGTTCCGTTTCTTCCGCGCTTTTTGTATAATTATTTCCCTGTACCATCCTTGTACTTTGAATAAGGTTCATATTAAATTCAATCATTTCAAGCGAATGCTGTATCAGTACCTGATTCCGCTCATTCAAATCCGCAAGCTTCCGTATCGCCGTACCGAGCGCATCCTTTAACCCGGTCAGTACCTCTTTCTCCTGCGGCTGCTTCTCCGAAACACGAATCAATTCTGTAAGCGTAAGCTCCTGGGGCTTTCTCCCCAACACAATTCCCATATTGGTAATAACCTCGCTCCGTTTGCGCTCCAGCGCATTCACGCGGTCTACCATTTCCTTCTCCCTGTCGGTGACCTTTTGCAATTCTTTCAAATCGTTCGCTACAATCGCCTTTGTCTTTTCCTCAGCGACTGGCAGGAGAGACAGATACAACTCCTTCTCCTGCGAAAGAGTTGAAATCAATTCTTCCATCAGGCTTGCCAAAGATATCCCTCTCTCTCTTAAAACTCTCCTGCCAGCAGCTTATCGGCAAGCATCTCCATTGATACATTATAAGTACCATTCTGAAGTCTGCTCTTAATCTCATTCACACGGTCCATCCGGACATCCGGCACTGCTGCAACCGCTGCCTTAGCGACCTGATAATCCCGGCCTGTCTGGGAAATCTGAACGCTGTCATACTTCTCAGCACTTTTCTGCTTTGTAACCTTTTTGGTACTGTTTGCCTGATATAACTGGCTCACTCTGTTTACTGCATCAATACGCATATATACCACCACCTGTTCCAATATGATTTTATTGCTTCTGTAAACTATATCGGCAGGTCCGAAAAAAACCTTAAGAGTGTTTTAAAATAAATTTGAGCAAATTTGTCCTCCCGGGCGCAGCGCCTGTTTTTCTTACTTATAATACAACGGGCTGCCGTAAAAAGCACAGCAGCCCGTTCCTTCCTACCCGAAGAAGCCCGAAAAGTCAAACGTCGCAAAGTAATCCTGCTGCGTCTCGGCACGGCGGATCATCTGCACACTGCCGTCCTCCTTTAAAAGAAGCTCCGCGGATTTTAATTTTCCATTATAATTGTAGCCCATTGCAAAGCCATGTGCCCCGGTATCGTGAATCACAAGCAAGTCCCCGTTCTCAATCTCCGGCAGTGCCCGGTCCACCGCAAACTTATCGTTGTTCTCACAGAGTGAGCCTACCACGTCATAAACATGGTCCGCAGGCGCCTCCTCCTTGCCCATTACCGTAATGTGGTGATACGCGCCGTACATCGCCGGACGCATCAAGTTTACCGCACAGGCGTCCACACCAATGTATTCCTTATAGATATGCTTCTCATGGATTGCCTTCGTCACCAGACAACCATACGGCGCCAGCATAAAACGCCCCAGCTCCGTAAAAATAGCCGCGTCTCCCATGCCGTTCGGCACCATGATTTCCTCAAACGCCTTACGCACGCCTTCGCCGATGACTGAAATATCATTTGCCTTCTGCTCCGGACGGTACGGAACGCCGACACCTCCGGAAAGATTGACAAAGGACACCGCAATCCCGGTTGCCTCCTTCACCTCCACCGCCAACGTAAACAGGGTCCTTGCCAGTGCCGGATAATAGTCGTTCGTCACCGTGTTGCTGACAAGGAACGAGTGAATCCCGAAGCGCTTTACGCCCTTTTCCTGTAACGTCCGGAAGGCAGTCAGAAGCTGCTCCTTTGTCATGCCGTACTTTGCATCGCCCGGATTATCCATGATGCCGTTACTGACCTCATACGAGCCGCCCGGATTATACCGGCAGCAGATGGTCTCCGGAATCCCGCACTCCTTCTCCAGAAAATCAATCATCGTAATATCGTCGAGATTGATAATGGCGCCTAACTCCTTTGCCTTGGTAAACTCTCCGGACGGCGTCTCATTGGAGGAAAACATAATCTCCTCCCCTTTGATTCCGACCGCCTCCGACATTGCGAGCTCGGTCATGGAGGAGCAGTCCGTGCCGCAACCCTCCTCCTGCAGAATCTTTAAAATAAACGGATTCGGCGTCGCCTTCACCGCAAAATATTCCTTATAGCCTTTATTCCACGCAAACGCAGCCTTCAATCTCCGCGCATTCTCACGAATCCCCTTCTCATCATACAAATGAAACGGGGTCGGGTACTTCTTCACAATTTCCTCTAACTGTTCCTTCGTTACAAACGGTTTCTTCATTGCAGCTTTTCCTTTCTGTCTTTTTCACAAAACTACTATACCCCATCTTTTTCCGTTTGTCAACAGATTGTATACATGTATTCATTCTTACTTCCCCGTGTTCAAGTCACTCTTGATTTTTGTGGTGGAAATCCCCTCGGTGCGAGGAAGGTATACGACCTCGCAATACTCCTTTAAAAAGTCAAACTGCCCCTTCCAGTCGTCGCCCATGACAAAGACATCCACCTGGTTGTCCACCACGTCTTTGACCTTCTGCTCCCAGTTATACTCCGGCAGCACCTCGTCCACATAGCGGATTGCCTCTACAATCGTCTTTCTTGCCTCATACGGATGGTATGCGGTCTTGTGCTTTACTGCATTAAATTCATCCGTGGAAAGCACTACAATCAGATAATCTCCCAGCTCCTTTGCGCGGCGCAGCAGATTGATGTGTCCCACATGCAGCAAGTCATACGTTCCGTAAGTAATTACCTTTTTCATTTTCACGCCTCCTGTTCCATCGCGGCAATCCGTTCAAACTCCTCCACTGCTTCCTTATTATACGCCTCGTAATCCACGGAAAGGGTATCTGTCACCTTCCCGTCAAGGCAAAGCCTCATCGCGTCATAGACGCCCTGCTCGCTGTTCTCTACCAGTGTCCCGCCGTATTTCTGCATAAACAGGCGCGGGCCGTCAATGTCCGTGGAAACGCAGCGCACGCCGACAATATCCGCCTCCGCAAGTACCAGACCAAAGCCCTCGTACAGAGAGGAGAAAATAAAGTAGTCGCATTGCTTTAGCAGGGCATACGGATTGGACATATACAAAATAATTACAATATGGTCATAGCTGCTTAAGTGCTGTGCCTTTTTCAAGGTCTCTTCATAAAGACTGCCCCTGCCGCCAATGATAATCAGATACGTGTCCGGGGATTCCCTGTGGATTTTCTCAAACGCATCCAGAAGCCTTCCGTGTCCCTTTTCCGGAGAAAAACGGCCGATATTGATAAACTTTACCGCATTGCTCTTCAAAATCTCCTGCAGGCGCTCCATCGATACGTTAATCTGGGTCGTTGCATCCAGTACAAGCTCCTGCTCCGAAAGCTCCAGAATACGCCGGTAATCAATCACATTCTTCGCCACCGTCACATGTGCCTTTTTCCCTCCGCGGGACGGCAGCTGTTCCGCAATACGCTCCGCAATATACTTAATATCCTCCGTTACCACCGCAACACTGTCATACTCCTGATACGCCCTGGTCAGTACCTCACTGCGGACCAGCCTCCGCTCCTTTACTTCCTTTTCCATGTCATTGTGGGCATAAATCGTCTTATTACAGGAAAGCCCCCGGAAAATCGTCGTCAGGTCATTGGAATATCCGCTGAAATGAATCAGCTTATCCACCCGGCAGCCGGTAAAAATGCGTGCCGTATCCCGTTTTGCCATCCGGTCTAAAATCGGTTCCATAATACGATAAGGCACCATGCCCCGCTTCGTCCAGATTTTATACAGCACCGAATCAAAGAAGCCGATGCTGATGCCGTTGGAAAAGCCGAGGGTATGCACCTCCTCCGGAATCCTCTGCAGCTGCTTCGGGTGCTTCTTCATATCTTCTATTTTATAGAGAATCGTGTAATTATATTTTTCACGGTCAATCTGGGACAGGAGATTAAACAGGGACGTCGTAATCCCGTTTTCGTTTAACGCGCCGCCGAAAATAACGACATTCCGTTTGCCATTGTCCGGCAGCGGAAGGGTTTTGATGCCCTCCTCCCCGCCGAACAGCAGCTTTTTGCAGACAGACGCCGAAATATCCGCCCTCTCATAAGCACAATACGTCTTTAAGAACTCTGTATCGTCATACTCCTTTTCTGCTTTCAGCATATGGTGCAGCAGCTCCTCCACCGTTTTCGCCTGCGGGAACGGAAGCTCGGAAAGCGGGAAATAAAAGCCTCTTGCCGCCTCGTATTCCTCCTCGTCATAGGTAAAGAGAATGATCTTCCGCCCCGATACCGCATAGTCGAAAAACACACTCGAATAGTCGGTAACCAGACAGTCCGTCGCATTTAAAAACTCATAGGTCTCACAGTCCTCCGGAAACAGCCGGATATGGGAAAACTCCTCCACACCAAGCGTCGCATTGCTTATCGTGTGAAGCTTCACATAGAGCAGACAGTCGTCCGGCAGCTCCGCATCCAGCTCCGCCAGATACTCCGTCAGCTGCTGTGCCTGCGCATTCCCGGACACCTGTCCGACGACACCCCGCCAGGTCGGAAGAAAGGCATACACCCGCTTTCCGTCCAGACCGTACTGCTTCCGCACCTGCTCCCTTGCCGCCTCGTCAAAGAAAACCGCATTTCTCGGATAGCCGGCAAGCCAGATTTCCCCGGTGCCGATATTATCCAGCATATAGTCCTCTACCATATGCTCCATCGTAAACTCGTTCGGATACAGCAGATAGTCCGCCGCAAGGAAATTCTTCTGGGTATTGCCGATGGCATGCGCCTCGGACTTAATCTTCTTTCCCAACGTCTTTAACGGCGTCCCGTGCCAGGTATTCAGATACACCTGACCCTTGCGCTTGATAAAATTATAAATAAACGTATTATCGTTAATCAGATACTTTGCCGTTGCAAGAATCTTAAAATAACGCAGCGAAGCGCGGCGCAGCACCTTTACCCTTCCCATGCCGAGCGTGCGCAGACGCCTCCGGTAATCGCTGCATTTTCCCTGTGCCGCGGTAAGATAGAGCGTATAACCGGCATACTCTGCGCCCCTTGCAAGCTCCGAAAGCAGTGCAAAAATATTCCCGTCCATCGCACGGCCGTGCTGGGATTCCAGTAAAACCGCCTTTTCCTTCAGCGGCTTTTGCAGATATTGCGGATACCGCTTCTGCTTTAAAATGCCGTTTGCCACCTTCTTTTTCAGACGCCTGTACTCTGCATGCCTCTTCATGCGCTTTCTGTAGCGGAGCAGGCGGGCAGGCTCCGGCAGATACTTTTCCTGCGGTGCAACCGTCGCCTCCACTGCACGCTTTGCCGCGTCCGCATCATCCAGATACGTAAACCTCCTGCAAAACGCTTCATAGCGCTCATCACACACAAACGGCGTAAAAAGCGCCTTCCCGATTTCCGCTTCCAGCTCCTCCTGCGTCGTCACGACCGGACCCGGCAGAATATCCGGCTCGATGTAAAAATCGCGCAGCTCCCCTCGGTACTGCTCCTGGTCATACATATAAAAAATCATCGGCCGGCGCAGGATGGAAAAGTCAAACATGACACTCGAATAGTCCGTAACCAGCAGGTCACTGATGATATACAGGCGGTTTACGTCCTCCACGCCGGAAACCTTAATCAGAAATCCCTCATACTTCTCATAATCAAACTGCGTATTGGCAAGGTAGTGCGTCCGCATCAGCACGCATGCCGTTTCCCCGAACCGCTCGCGCAGGCGCTCCACGTCCAGGGCAATCTGGTACGTAAAGCCCTTTCCGTACTGATAGGCGCCCTCCCGGAAGGTCGGCGCATACAAAATCACCTTTTTCCCCTCCGGAATACCGTAAAACTCCTTTAACTCCGCCACAGTCTCCGGCGTATGCGTAAACAGTGCCACATTCCGCGGATACCCGGTCTCTACAATCTTCCTTTCCCTTTCCTCCGCAGACAGCCCGAATGCCGTCGCAAGCTTTTCCGTCGTATAGGCAGACGGCGACAGAAGATAGTCAAACTGTCCTGCTTCCCTGCGGTACAGCGCATGAATCTCCTTTAAGCTCTGCGCCGCATTTCCGTCCCGCACAATATCAAGCCCCAGACGCTTTAACGGCGTCCCGTGCCAGGTCTGGATATAGGTCTGTCCCTTCCGGACCGGCACGACCGGCGGATTTGTGGAATTGGTAATCCGGTACTTTGCCGATGCCATTACCTCATAATACTTCTCGCTTCCCCGTTTTACCAGTGTCACCCGCTTATTCCTTGTCAGGTAATTATGCTTTCTGCAATTTGTAAACGACCATACGAAACGATATCCCGCATAGGCAGGATTCGCCAGCATTTCTTCAAACATCGCCTTGGGACTACAGCTGTAGTATTTCCCCTGGAACGCCTCAAATACGATTAAATTCGGGTCAATCGGACATGCCATACACTTTCTGGCGTAGGAAAAGCGTCCCCGCAGACGGTCTGTAAAACGATAATACTTCCACCAGAACCCGCTTTCCTCCAGACGTTTCCGCCTCTTTTCTGCTTTCCGTTGTTTTCTTTCCTTCCAAAAGCCCATAAATTCCTCCACTGCCGCCCGATACAGGCATGTCTTCCGCAAAATTTCTGTTTTATCTGACACTACAGCCCCGGTATCTTATACCGGGGTTCCGGTTCCTTCTATGATCTGCAGGAATGCCTCTTTTGCTTCCTTGTTATATCCCTCATAATCCACCGTAAGGCCTCCGCAGAGCTTCCGTTCCATACACAGGGAAAGCGCCTCTGCCACCCCTGCATCACTGTTTTCCACAAGCCTGCCGCCATAGCGCTCCATAAACCGCTTCGGTCCCACGATATCCGTAGAAACGCATGCCACCCCGAGAATATCCGCCTCCGCAAGCACCAGACCGAAGCCTTCGTAAAACGAGGAAAACACAAAGGCATCGCAGCGCTTTAATAATGCGTACGGATTTGATAAATAGTGAATCACAATCAAATGCTCCCCAAGCCCCAGATGCTCCGCCTCCGCAAGAGTGTCCTGATACAGCACACCGCGGCTCCCGAGCAGAATCAGGTAAGCGTCCGGATGCTTTGGCAAAAGCGCCGCAAACTGCTGCATCAGGCGCATATGCCCCTTTTCCGGGGAAAACCGCCCGATATTAATCATCTTTACCCCGTCGGAAGCAAGAATCTCCTGCAGCCGCTCCAGCGTTACCGTACTCTTTGTCTCTTCATCAAACACCAGAGGCTCCTGCCCCATACGGAGTATCTTTTGATAATCAATCACATTCTTTACCACAAAAATCCGGGGCGCATGACCGTAAGAGGTCAAAAAGCTCCCTACCTTTTCAATGGCAGGTATCAGGTCCTCCGTCACCACTGCCACCGCATCATAGGTACGGTACGCATTGCAGAGAATCTCCCGCTTCATGGTAATACGGGTGTTCAATTCCGCGTCCATATCATTGTGCGCATAAATGACACGCCTGCACGGAAACGCGCCAAGCACCAACGTGATATGATTTGCATATCCGTTAAAATGCACTGCCGTATCAATCCCCGCCCGTCCTGCAATCCTCCGGTAATCATTTGCCCCGGCTCTTTCCAGAACCGGACGAAGCCCTTGATAGGAGCCGATGCTGTGCTTTCTGGTCCAAAGCTTAAACCGCAGCGTATCCGTAAGCTTTAAGCTCAGGCAGTTGGAAAACCCTAGCCAGCGCACACCCTCCGGAAGCTCCAGAAGGCGGAACGCATTTTTCCGGATTTCCTGTGTCTTTACCAGAATAATATAATTCTTTTCTGTCACATCCACATTGGCAAGCAGGTTCTGAATGGAAACCGTTACCCCGTTCAAAGCAAAATCCCCGCAATAGAGCAGGATATTTTCCTTACCGTTGTCCGGCACCTGCTCCTCCTTCAGACAGGATTCCTTGAGAAACACATGGCGGCACAGCTTCTTTGCCGCATCCGCCCCGTCATAGGCACAGAACCTCTCCAGAAATGCCGCATCCTCATACTGCTTTTCACGGCACATCTCCGCAAACAGCTCCTCCACTGTGCGCACCTGCGGAAACGGAAGCTCAGAAAGCGGAAAATAGAAGCCTCTCTCCGCCTCATATTCCTCCAGATCATATGGGAACAAAATAATCTTCTTCCGCGTTACTGCGAAATCAAAAAACACGCTCGAATAGTCTGTCACCAGACCGTCCATTGCATTCAGAAACGCATACGTCTCACAATCCTCCGGAAACAGGCAGATATGGGAAAAGCTGTCCAAAGAAATCCCGGAACCGCTAATCGTATGCATCTTTACATAAAGGATCTGGTCGTCGGAAAGCTTCTGGTCCAGCTCCGCAAAAAAGCCAAGCAGACGCGCATCCTGCTCCTCACCCGAAACATTCCCGACCGTACCGCGCCAGGTCGGCAGATAGGCATAGACCGTCTTTCCGGACAGACCGTACCGCTCCCGGAGCCGCTCTCCCGCCGCCTTATCAAAAAACACGGCATTCCGCGGATAACCGCCAAGCAACGGCTTGAATTTTCCGATATTATCTACCATATAATCCGCAATCATGCGTTCCATAGTAAATACGTTCGGATACAGCACATAGTCCGCATCCAAAAAGGTCTTCTGGGCATTGCCAATCGAAAAATACTCCGATTTGCTCTGCTTTCCCAGTGTCTTTAACGGCGTTCCGTGCCATGTATTCAAATAAATCTGCTCTTCTCTTTTGATGAAGCAATAAATAAATGTATTGTCATTGACCAGATAGCCTGCCGTCGCCAGCACCTTAAAATAGGCGTAGGTTCCACGGCAAAGCACCTTCGCCCTGTCAAAGCCGTTCTCCTTCAAAATTGCCCGGAAGCGTCTGCAGTTCTTTGCCTCTGCCGACACATACAGCGTCAGACCGTGGTACGCCTCCTCCCGGCAGAGCTCCGCCAGTACGGCATACACATTCCCGTCTAAGGAACGCCCGTGCTGGGACTCCAAAAGCACGACATCCCGCTTCACCGGAAGGCGTTCCAGATACGCCAGATACCGTTTCCTCTGCAATAACCCCCTCCGCAGCTTACGGACAAAACCTCTCGCCCTTTTCGCCTGTCTGACAAGCCTGCCCCTAAGACGCAAAAGCACGCTCATTTCTCCATTCCTTTCCAAAGCACAGAAGCCTGCCAAACTCCTTTTGGAATCCTCCGCTCCTGTACTCTTACCTTTCCGTATACTCTGTGATAACGCGGTATCCGCTTCCACGCCTGACCGCATCGATATAGTCCTGTATGCTCCCCCACTTTTCTTCAAACACAACGCCGCCCCGCAACTGCACCCGCACATGGGCGTCCGAGCCGCCGGTGCCAGGAATCCCATGCTCCATCGCATAAGCCGCCGCCCTCTCGTTAAAGCCCTCGCCTCTGGCGGCATTCAGGGCATTGCCGACCTCAAACGCCTCGCAGCAGTCCGGGTAGAGCTTTACCTCCGGGATATAAGGCGCCTCCCGGTACGGATGTGCCTGTACCACAAGTCCGCCTGCCGCCTTTACTCTTGCAAACTGCTCTGCCGGGCTCCACGAAAGCATATCCTCCTGCTCCTTTAACCACGCCTCGGATACGCCGTACAGCAGGAACTCCTGTCCGGAAAAATTAGTCTCCAGCCCGAAAAAGACCTGAAGTCCGATTTCATCTCCCCGCTTTTTTGCATTCCGGTAGCCCGCACAGAACTGCTCCACACGCTCCCTCCACGGCAACTCCCGCGGCACTGCGCAATTCCCATTAAAAAAGTGGTCTGTCACCACAATCCCGGTATAACCAAACCCCTGATACAACTCCGCCTGCTCCGCACCGGAAAGCTTCCCGCAGGCGCTGCCTTCCTTTGTATGCAAATGTGTTTCGTAACTATATTCTGCCATGACTGACTCCTTTTTAGATACAAACCACCCATTTTCTTTCTTCCATTATAAGGAACTTGCCGGTCTATGTCAACTGTAGAAACCAAACTTAGGTTTCACATTTTGTCCTCTCCCTGCAATATCAATACTACAAAAAGGACTGTCTTATTTTGCATTTGTCCGAAGGACCGCGTTTCTGACGCAGGCAAAATAAGACAGCCCTATTCCCTTTACAATAAAAGCTGCTCTCGGCTTATAAGCCGGGGCTGCGCTTTATGCAACAGCCCCCTTACTCTCTTCTGTCAGCACCCCGTCGTCAATCCGGAATATCCTGTCCGCCTTTTCCGCAATTGCCGGCTCATGGGTAATCATCACCAGCGTACCGTCGAACCTTTTAATCGTGCTTATTAACAGACGGAT
The DNA here is from genome assembly GCA_910579465.1 of uncultured Lachnospiraceae bacterium. Classification (GTDB taxonomy): domain Bacteria; phylum Bacillota; class Clostridia; order Lachnospirales; family Lachnospiraceae; genus SIG307. The sequence goes on from CAJTUB010000006.1 coordinate 96,983, forward strand.
TACTTCTTCTGACGACTCCTTATCAAGATTTCCGGTCGGCTCGTCCGCAAGAATAAGCTCCGGATGATTCACAAGCGCCCTGCCGATGGCTACCCTCTGCTGCTGTCCTCCGGAAAGCTGCGACGGGAAATGATGCAGCCGGTCACTGATGCCAAGCGCCCCGGCAAGCTCCTCCACATACTCCCTTTCAATTTTCCGCTTGTCTAAAAGCGCCGGCATCACAAGATTTTCGTATGCCGTCATAATCGGCACCAGCTGATAGTTCTGAAAAATAAACCCTATCTTTTTCCTTCGGATTTCTGCCAGCTTTTCATCTGAATTTTGATAAATCTCTTCCTCTCCCAAAAACACTTTCCCTCCGGTCGGACGGTCCAGTCCGCCGCACAGATTTAAAAGCGTACTCTTCCCTGAACCACTGGCTCCTACTACCGCCACAAATTCCCCCTTTTCTACGGAAAAGCTGCACTCCTTTAATGCCCTGACATCGACATCTCCCTGATGATACACCCTGGAAAGTCCTTCTGTTCTTAAAACCGTCATAATTTTCCCTCCTGTTGACTTTAATCTGCCTATTCCTTCTGTTCCAATTCCTTCAATACCTGTCCCGAAGCGAACCATGTCGCCCCTAGGGATATTCCGATTACAAATAATATCAGCACCATAAGCTCTGCCACAGGAAGCTGCACCGTATTTCCCTTCAACCACTGATCTGAAAATGTACTGATGTTGAACCGGTAAAGAAGATATCCTAACCCTGCATTCACCAATGCCAGTATCCACGCGCTTCTCACCGATTGAAGCAGCATCGCTCTTTTTACCATCCTCTTTGATGCTCCCATTGCAAAAAGCTTCCGGTATTCCTCTGTCTTGGCAAGATAATAAAAGGAATAATAGCAAAACAGAAATACTACGGCTGCCAGAACGGCAAGCAATACCTCCATCATTGTAGAAATCCATGTATCATGCTTTAACTCCTCCTGGGTATTCCCATACAAAAGTTCATTTCGGGTAAGAGAAACTCCTTCCGCTTCCCGTTCCAATACACTGACAGCCTCTGCATATGTCGTATTATCCAGCATCACGGAAAAGCTCCGGAGCTCCGGAACTCCAAAAATCTCACAATACCGGTGAAAGCTGATGAACATATAGTAGTCTGTATCGATTTCCCCCATATTCTGTGCCATCATCACAATTTCACAATCATAATGCGTACCGGACGGAGAAAGTAGCTGTATGGTTTCTCCCTTCTCCATTCTCCTGTTTGCCGTCCTGGCGGTCTTCCGGACCAGGATTCCATTCTCACCCAGAAGCTCCTTCCCGGATTCTGCCGGTACTATCATACCGGCTTTCTCAGAATTTATTTTCATCTTCCGGAAGTTCTGTTCATCCAGAACCTGAAGCCGTACCGTAACAGGCTTCCCCTCATATTCCGCAATATTGCTGCCAGACTGTTCTACGGAAAATCCGGCGCTTTGCAGACCAGGGACTTCCAGAATACGGATAACCTCCTCTTCCGTAAACGGCGTATCCCTCTTTTCCACCGTATAGGTCTCTTCAAATGCATTCTGCTCATCACGCTTCAGACTGCTCTGAAGCATTAAAAAATCGATTGTCGGGAAAAGCAGCCCGGTTATTGTAATCAGGATTAACCCAAAACGCTTCCCCCTCAGGCGTTTTCCTTCAAGACCCGCATACCACCAGATAGGATGCTTTATCCGGAGCTTCTGTTTACTCTTTAAACTTATCAGGCTTTCACCAATCCGCCCTACTCCATTCATCAGTGCAACCGGCGTTTCCTTTAGCAGTGCAAAAATGGCCGGCAGCTGCAGCAGAAGCAGCACGGCAAGTCCCCCTGCCGGAATTATCACAATGCTCACCCACCCGGTATTCTTCCCGATTCCTGTATCTGTATAGGTCAGTACCTTCTCTATTTCCCTTACCAATAAGGTGATTCCGCTTCCAAGTAAGATTCCGATTATTCCGGACATAAGAATCCTTGCGGTAAGCATTGCTGCAATCTGTTTCTTCTTCGCCCCCAGCGCCCGCAAAATTCCGATATTCTTCTTTTCATCCTGGAGCACAATATAAATAATAGCACCGAGACATGCCCCGAATAGTATCATCACTACCATGATCTGGTAAAAAACCGCCTTCAGGGAATATTCCTCATAAACCTCTCCTTCTCTGCTCATCCCTACAATCGTACACGCACCAAACTGCTCATGGAAATCCCATGATAACCTCCCATCCTCAAGATTTTCTGTCTGAACAAACACATCATATTTGCTTTCTTCATAAGGCAGTTCTTCCGTAAGCTCCCTAAAATCATCACCATACAAAAATACATAGGCTTCCGTAAAGGATCCCAATGCTTTCACTACGCCGGATACAACTGCCCTTATCTGCTTTTTTTCTTCTCCCACCTTCACCTCTAACAATATCGTTTCTCCTGGCACCGGCTGGCGCTTATGGAGCAATGCCTTTTCTGTCAGTAAAACCTCACCCTGCCCTGGCGCCTTTCCATACAAGTATGTAAATTCCCATGTATCGGGGACCTCCGAAGAAACCAGATATTCTGCATGGTCGATACCCCCGGTGATTTCTATCTTCCTGACCGGCTCCGCGTGCACTACTTCCTCATGCCCGTTCAGGTAATCAATTCCTTCCACGGAAACATCCGATATTTTAACATTAAAGCCCCAGTCGCTTTTCTCTGCCTCTGCTACACGTCTCCGTTCTTCAGAATCCTTCCCCATGACCCTTACAACCAGCATTACCATAAATGCTGCAATCCCCAGAATCAGAAAGAACTGTTTTTTGAAGTTTTTTGAAAAAGTACGCCTGATATAAATACTGATATAATTCATAGACTGCTCTCCTATGGTCTCTGAACCGCTGACCTCTCTATTCCTTCTGTTCCAATTCCTTTAATACCTGTCCCGAAGCAAACCATGTCGCTCCCAGGGAAATTCCGATTACAAATAATATCAGCACCATAAGCTCTGCCACAGGAACAACAGGGATACTTTCCAAAAGCCATTGATCTATATACCTGTTATTTACATAATATAAAAGATACCCCATAACCGCACTGAGCAATGCCACCAACAGCGAATTTCTGAACGACTGGCTGAACATAATCCCTCTTAGCATTTTCTTTGATGCCCCCATCGCAAACAGCTTGCGGTATTCCTCTGTTTTCGCAAGATAATAAAACGAATAATAACAAATCAAAAAGGTAACCGCTGATAAAAAAGAAAGAACTACTAACAAAACAGCAGTTATCCAGGCATCCCGGTCCAGTTCTTCCTCTGTATTCCCAAGCAAAATGGTATTCTGTACTATAGACACTCCTTCCATCTCCTGCTTTAGTCTCTTCCCTGCCTCCTCCAGCGTAATTCCATTCAATGTCACGGAAAAGCTCTGCAGCTCCGGAATACCGAATACCTTACAATATTGTGAAAAACTGATAAATAAATAATAGTCAACTCCCGTTTCACCGCCATTCTGCCCCACCAATGCTATCTCACAATCATATGACTGACCATCCTGGGAAAACAACTGTATCCTGTCTCCCTGTTCTACCTTTTTTCTGACAGTATCCAGTGTCTGTCTCACAAGGACTTTATTCTCTTTCAAAAGCTCCTCACCGGATTCTTCCAGTACAATCCGGCCCGCTTTCTCGCAATCCAGCTTCATTTTCCGGAAATTGCTTTCATCCAGAATCTGCAGCTGTACCCTGACAGCCCTTCCCTCATACTCAGCAATTCCCACGCCGGACTGTTCTGCCGGAAACCCCGCACTGCTGAAACCGGGCACTTCCAGGATACGCATTATTTCCTCTTCTGTAAAAAAGCCTGACTCCTTCCCCACTGTGTAGGTTTCCTCCTCTGCATCCCTTATATTTTCCTGCAGACTATATCTAAGCGACAGCAGATGAACCATCGGCAACACCATACTTAAAACCGTAATCACAATTAATCCTGCATGACGCCCACGCAGGCGCTTTCCCTCCAGTCCCGCATACCACCAGACCGGATGCTTCACATGCATTATCTTTTCTCCATGCAGGCTTATCAGGTTTTCCCCTGTATGCTTTAACTCGCTCATCAAACTAACTGGTGTTTCCCGTAATAAAACATAAATACCCGGAATTTGCAATACCAACAGCAAAACAAGTCCCGCTGCAGGGATGGCGACAGCACTTTCCCATCCCGTATGTCCTCCCGGCACCGTATCGGTATACAGCATCTTTTTTTGAAATAGAACTGCACTAAACGAAAGCATGCTCCCGGTTAAAATACCAATTGTTCCGGATACCAGCATCCGTGCCGTAACCATCCCTGCAATCTGCCGTTTCTTTGCCCCCAGCGCACGCAGTATTCCGATATTTTTCTTCTCATCCTGAAGAACCATATAAATCACTGCCCCAATGCAGGCACCTCCAAATATTGTTGCAATTAAAATTCCACCTAAAATATTTCCCCAGTCATAATTTATCTCTTCTCCGGCATGTCCCCACCCGGAATTTCTATAAGCACCTAATTTTTCATAAAATTCTATTTCTTTTTCCGGATTGGCATTTAGCCCTGCTTCCCTTTCCGTATAAAATACATCATATCGCTTTTTCTCTAAACTGATTTTCTCTGCCAGTATCTCAAAGTCCTCCGGACACATAAATACATAAGTTCCGGTAAAATCATAAAAAGCTTCCACAATACCGGATACTACCGCTTCTATCTGCAGCTTTTTTTCTCCTGTTTGTATTTCCAACCACACCGTTTCTCCCGGTATGGGCTGGCGCTTCCCAATCAGGGCATTTTCTGTCAGAAGAATTTCACCCTTTTCCGGTGCCTTCCCATAAAGATAGTGCATCTTCCAGCTTTCCGGAACTGCAGAAGAAACAACATCCTCTGCGCCGCTGATACCACCGGCCAGCTTTATCTTTTCGACCGCCTCTGCTCCCTCCACGCCCTCATAGGACTCCATATAATCAACCAGACTTCCTGGCACATCGAACACTTTACTGGAAAACCCCCACTCCCTGCTTTCAAGACTTTCCTTCCAGTTGTGCGCATTAGAATCCGATATCATAATGTGCATTGACAAAAGCACCATAAATGCTGCAATCCCAAGAATCAGAAAAAACTGTTTTTTAAAGTTTCTTGAAAAAGTACGCCTGATATAAATCCTGACATAATTCATCGTCCTCTCCCTTCTATTCATGTACTTTTCCGTCCTCCGCATCCAAATCGGTACAGGAATGCAAAATCTGATTGTCACGTACCTTCCACCAGATAAGCCAGCTGCGCTCCAATACCTGAACCCCTTCCACATGAACCTTCTGGGTTTTTCCTTCCCCATCCTCATAGCTTAACTCATAAATTACAGTATATGGGATTGAACCATCCAGTCTTCGTTTTCCCAGCTCAAGGCGAATCAGACGGCTATTTCTCTTATGGTCTTTTATATACTGCCTCTGTTCCAACAAGGAATTGTATGTATTGAACCGCTCAAGGTATTCTTCAGACAAATACAATGCACGTTTCTCCAATAACTTCTCATATGTTTCATAGGTATAATTGTTTTGCAACGTCAGATTCCTCTTTACGACAAAGTACGGAATCCGTGTATATCCATATACTATTGCTGCCATAACTGCCAAAAGCAGGCACCAGCGGATGATTTTCCTTCTGGCAGGGTTCGGTTTTCGTTCGATTCGCTCCATAGTTTTCTCCGGGAGAGATTATCTATCTCCCCCGGAACCCCTTTCCTTATTGTTGCGTAATAATCGTTACATCACTTCCAAGTCCATTACAATAGCCATGATCAACATTACCCTGGCTACAATTCTTATGGAACTCATTATCACAATGCCTTGCTTGTACGCCGGTAGACCGCTTACAATACTGGCACTGTTCCCTGCTTCCATGATAGGCAAGGGTATATGTGCATGTGCTGGCTCCGGTAATCAATTCTAAGGGATTTGCATAATATTTATGTGTATAAGTCTCTGTTGATTCAAATCCAATACAATAATACCTGTAATCATGGTATCCGGTCGGATTTACCCCGCAGCCCTTTTCCGGAGCCGTCCCTGCCTTTGCTAAGGCCGGTACTGTTACAATGACTGCTGCTGCCATCGCTACTACTGCCGCTGCATTCTTTAAAAACTTTTTCATTCTTTTTTCCTCCTGATGTTTTTATGCGACGACTTTTGACAGTTCTCGACAAAAATCGCCTGTTTTCAACCGTTGCCATTTTCTCCACTATGACGTATAATAATATTCAGGTATGTTAAGTCATATCGGAGAAAAGCTGTAGTACACGCCGCTATCGTGTTCTGCAGTCTTTTCTTTTCCCTGGACTTCGAATCCTTTGCATATCTTCTCCTCCTTTGTTTTATTACAAAAAGGAAATTTCCTTTTCGTGCAGAGTGTTGTCTCCTCCCTTATTGATACATTTTGCACTTATCCTGCTTTACAAAAATATTCTATGAGCTATTGTATCCATAAAATATATCATAGGAGCCTTCTATTTATTCCGGCCTCCTCACCCCGTTTTTATCCTTAAAGTTTTACAAAATCACTGAAAGACATAAAGTCTGACAAGAGAAATTCTCTTGTCAAATACTCTGCTTTAATAATATCACTATTTATGTTTCTAAAAAATTGCTTTTTGGGTGTTATTTTTCGTTGCTTTTCGTTGCTTTTTGTTGGAAATTATGTTATAATCTTCCTATCTTATAATGGTAGGAGATATAATAGCATGAATGAAAAGCTTGAAATTTTGATTGTAGAAGACGATACCTTATTATCGAAAGAACTGGCTCTTCTTATTGACAATTCCGATGACTTAATTCTGATTGCTGTCACAAACGACTCATTCAAGGCTATTGAGTATATAAAAGATACCATGCCTGATGTTGTTATCCTTGATTTAGAACTGCATCAAGGGAAGGGCAGCGGCTTAAATGTACTGTATAATATCCATACACTTTCCCTTTCTAAAAAGCCTTATATTCTAGTCAATACAGATAATTCAAGTGTAATCACACACGAAACAGCACGTACACTAGGTGCAGATTACATTATGTCAAAACACCAGGAAGGCTACTCGTCTCAAAGCATTATAGATTTCCTGCGGATTATGTGTCCTACGATAAAGCACATCAAAATATCTTCTTCTGATGTCAGCAATACAACAAAACCAACAGAACAATGCTCCAAACGAATCTACCGCCGTATTATGGCAGAGTTAAACCATGTAGGTATCAACCCAAAATCTGTAGGATATACCTATTTAATTGATGCTATTTATCTTATGATACAACAGCCTGCACAGGGTATTTGCGCCGCACTTGCTGATAAATACAATAAATCAGAGTCCAGCATAGAAAGGGCCATGCAAAATGCCATCAACCGTGCCTGGAAAATACAGAATATCAAAGAACTCAGACACCACTACACCGCCAAAATCAGTTCTGCAAAAGGTGCCCCGACGCTTACGGAGTTTATTTGCTATTACGCAAATATACTTAAAACTGAATATTAATTTATTACCACAGTTAACCCTTGCGAACATACCTTTTTGTTGTATTTTGTCGAAAATTGTGCTATGATTCTATATATTTAACAATAACAGGGGACACATAGCCAATTATGAACGAGAAACTTGAGATTTTGATTGTGGAAGACGATGCCGCATTATGCCGGGAATTAAGCGAACTTATTAGGGATTCTGATGACCTGGTTTTCATTGCTGCCACGAATGCAGCCGATAAGGCTGTCGAATACATCAAAGACACTTTGCCCGATGCTGTTATCCTTGACCTTGAGCTGCATCAGGGCAAGGGCAGCGGTTTGAACGTGTTGCATGACATCCATACACTTTCTCTTTCTAAAAAGCCTTATATTTTAGTCACTACAAACAATTCAAGTGTAAGAACCTATGAGACTGCCCGTGCACTGGGTGCGGATTATATTATGCCAAAGCATCAGGGGGACTATTCATCACAAAATGTACTGGATTTCCTCCGGATTATGCGCCCTACAATCAAGGGTTCGTATACCTCTTCCCCAGGCATGACCAATACCACAGAAACGCCGGAGCAATACTCCAAGCGGATTTACCGCCGTATTATGACCGAATTAAACCATGTAGGTATCAGTCCGAAATTTGTCGGGTATGCCTATTTAGCGGACGCTATTTACCTTATGGCGCAACAGCCCACGCAAAACATCTGTACTATCCTTGCCGATAAACATAAAAAATCGGAGTCCAGTATAGAACGGGCGATGCAGAACGCGATTCACCGTGCCTGGAGAACCCAGGAGCTTTCCGTTCTGCTGGAGCACTATCAGGCTAATATAGATACCGAAAAAGGCAGCCCGACGCTTACGGAGTTTATTTGCCATTATGCAAATATAATAAAAAATGAATACTAACTACCACCGCCAATCAAAAATCCGGGGAAAAAAACGGTATACCACGCACAAATCCGAGAACAACAGGGATACTAAAATCCCATGGTAAAACTTCTTTCCATGCAATTTCAGTATCCCTGGTCTTTCAGCACATCTGCTGTTTCTTTGTATCTTCTATACTCCCTGATCTACAGCTGCGCCCTTTAAATCCTCTAAATCAAGCTTCATCTGGCTGACAATGTTCTGAAGCTCCTGCTGGACCTTTTCGTCAGTTTCAGCTATCTTTACCATCTGCCTTGTTGCAGCAGTAACATAGTCTGTCTCCGGCGAAGCGCCTTCCTTCTCTTCTCTTTCCTCTTTCTTTGCCTTCATCGCTTCGATGCGCTCTTCTTCTTCCTTTTCCTTCTCTGCCTTTTCCTCGGCTTCCTCGGTGCGCTTTTCGTTCTCTTCATCGATGTGCTCCTTTGCTTCATCCTTCAGCATACCGATAATTTCCTTGTTTGCTGCCTCTAAAATCTTATCTGCATCCTCGGTTGCTTCCACCATCGGCGCCGACTTCAGCCGCTCCAAATGGATGTCGGTCAGGGCGCTCTCCGTCCCCTCTACCAGCATTTGGCCATTCATAATCTGTGCGCCAAAATAGTCTTCGGCCTCTTCAATCTCCTTCATCTCTTCCAGATATTCCTCGTCAGTCAGGTCCATACGGTTGTTAAGCTCAGATTTGCGCTCCTGCACCCTATTCAGCTCTGCCTTTGCAGCAACCATTTCCTCCTGCGTCTTTGAAATACTTTCTTTCATCTGTTCAACGCTCTCATCGACAGACCGTTCTCTTGAAAAGGCATCTCCCACAATCTTCATTGCCTTCTGCTGCGCCTCTTTCCGGCGCTCTGCAATCTTATCTGCCGGGAGCTGTAAGCCTCCTGCAAAAATCCTGCCATTCTGTAACTCTTTCGCTGCCTTGGCCGGGCTCATGCGCTCCGTCGCCTGCTGCCCGCCTACATAAATATTTCTTGCTTCCTGCTCAATACGCATAAAGAATCCCTTCTTTCTGCCGCAGATAAATCCTACGGTCTGATTAATATCATTTACATTTACCTACTTCTTATATCGACCTTTTTGCTGTATTCTGTTATAGCTTTTCCTGCCCATTCATTCCAATTTTTGTACCATTCGCGCAATGCAAGGCAAGACCGGTTCGTATAAATGGTCACCCCACAGAGCGTTTTGCCTCCCGGGATATACGTTATGTACTGACACAATACTACATATTTGCCACGAAGCAAAAAAGACCTCTGCAATGCAGGGGTCTTTCTTGCTATTTTCAACCTATCGGGACATGGAAAATCCTTTTGGATTATAACAATGTAACAATAAGGTGAAGGAAACGTATTTTGCTTTTATCAGCCCTGAAGCAGGGAAAGTACGCCCTGGGTCGACTGATTTGCCTGAGTAAGCATGGACTGGGATGCCTGGGAGAGAATGTTGTTCTTGCTGTACTCTACCATCTCAGATGCCATGTCTACATCACGGATACGGGACTCTGCAGTCTGCAGGTTCTCGGCAGAAGTATCCAGGTTTGCAATCGTATGCTCTAAGCGGTTCTGTACTGCACCGAGCATGGAACGCTGCTTGGAAACCCTCTTAATTGCCTCATCAATAACGCCGATGGAATTGGATGCCTTATCCTGCTCATCTACACGCACATTCTGTCCGCTGACACCAAGTGCAGAAGCACTCATATCGCTGATTGTGAAGGTAAGGGTCTGACCCTCGTTCGCACCAACCTGCAGCTTCATTCCGCCGCTGGCAGATACACTGTCATATGTAGCCTGGGTTAAGAATGCATCCTCGTCTCCGAGACCTTTACCACCTGCTAATGTAAGCTTCTTCTCCACAGAGGAATCAGTAACAAACAACGTGTTCGGCTCATCCGGATGATCCTTTACACCGCTTAACTCTACCGTCACATTCAGACCCTCTTTTGCAAGGAGGTCTTCGATGTCCTCTGCGGTATATTCCTTGCCGGACATTAAGGAAATCTCATAACCTGCCGGAGTTGTTACAGCATCATCCAGACTGCCTGCTCCTGTCATATCATAGACCGGCGCGGTACTCAGGGTCACGCTTTCCTTTCCTTCCTTAGCATCAAACTTAAATACAATGTCAATGTTATAGTCCTGTCCATATTTATTGGCAGTAATTTTAATTGCATTTGCGCCGACAAAGTTCCCGGCATTTGCAGCTAATAAATCTACCTCACCGGTGGTTGCCTTTACGCCTGCAACCGTAGCTTCACTCGTCTTAGAAGTATCTGCCGATGCAGTAAATACGCCGGTTGCAAACTTCATCGTAACCTCTGCCGGAGTATTCGTTGCAGTGGAGTCCTCCTGCTTTGCATTTTTAATCAGGTTATCAATATCTGCCTGCGTATAGGTCTTATTATCTGCAAGACTGATGGTCAATGCCGTACCGGCTGCATCCCAGATAGCAGACTCGCCGCCGGCAGTAGCACTTGTATTTGTCGTAATGGTAACGCCTACAACACTGGAAGTGATAAACGCACCAAGCTCACCGTCATACTGTCCGTACTTCGGACCGGAAGTGGTATTTGTGGAAGCTGCACCGTCAAAGGAACCGTCGAGTAACTTCATGGTGTTGAACTCCGTGGTCTCTGCAATACGGTCAAGCTCGTCCTGTAACTGCTCGATTTCATCCTGGATATTGCCGCGGTCGTCATCGGTCTCAGTACCGTTGGCTGCCTGCACTGCAAGCTCACGCATTCTCTGTAAGATGCTGTGGGACTCATTCAGCGCGCCTTCTGCGGTCTGAATCAAAGAGATACCGTCCTCTGCATTGGTAGAAGCCTGTGTAAGACCACGGATCTGGCTTCTCATTTTTTCGGAAATCGCAAGACCTGCTGCATCATCTGCCGCACGGTTAATACGATAACCGGAAGAAAGCTTTTCTGTGGATTTTGCAAGATTGCCGGTAACAATTCCGAGCATACGATTGGCATTCATTGACTGCATATTGTGTTGAACGATCATTGCCATAGGTAATTCCTCCTCGAATATAGATTTTCAGTTTGATAGGTTGTAATATTTCATGAAATACAGCGTTCGAGTCCTTTCGAAGCAAGTCTGAATCCGTTCAGCACAACTGTCATTCATTTACTTGATTCATATATCGTCAAAACATCCCTCTCACTTAATAGCAAAAAACAAAAAAATTTAAAAAAATGATTTTAAAGCTGCTTCGTAGGTTTCCTCTCCGGTTGCATTTCAGCTTAAAAATTGTTATACTGAAATTGTTCCGCGTACCGGCGCTTCCTGCTGCCCTTTCACGCGCGGAATAACCAGAATCACACTAGGAAAATGAAAAGATATGAAAAGGAGTCAGGCTATGGAGCAATACAACGGAAGCCAGATTGTTGTTCTGGAGGGTCTGGAGGCAGTCAGAAAGCGTCCCGGCATGTATATCGGAAGTACGGGCAGCCGCGGTCTTCACCATCTTATCTGGGAGATTTTAGATAACGGCATTGACGAGCATCTCGGAGGGTACTGTAACCGCATAGAAATAGAATTGCAGAAGGACGGCGGTATTTCTGTTACCGACAACGGCCGCGGGGTTCCGGTTGATATCCATCCGACGAAGCACATCCCGACGGCACGTGTCGTTTATACAATTCTGCATGCAGGCGGAAAGTTCGGGGGCGGCGCGTATAAGGTTTCCGGCGGTCTGCACGGCGTAGGCGCTTCCGTAGTCAATGCCCTTTCCTCTAAAATGATTGTAGAAATCAAGCATGATGGCAAGGTCTACCGGGACGAATACCGGGATGGCGGCCATACCGTGACACCGTTAGAAGACGGTCTGCTTCCTGTCGTGGGAAGCTGCCGGAAGTCCGATACCGGCACAAAGGTAACCTTCTATCCGGATGCTTCGATTTTTGAGTCCGTGGAGTTTAAAACTGACATCATCCGGAAAAAGCTGAAAGAAGTAGCTTACTTAAATAAAGGCCTTACCATTTTATATAAAGACAGGATTGCAGGAGAAGAGCTGACCTACTATGAAGAATACGGCATCAAAAGCTTTGTGACGTACCTCTGCCGTGAGGCGCAGCCTCTCCACCCGGAGCCGATTTATATCGAAGGGAAAAGCGGCGATATCGAGGTGGAGGTAGCGTTCCAGTATACCGACAGCTTCCAGGAGCAGATTAACTCCTACTGCAACCGCATCAATGTCGTGGACGGCGGCACGCTGGTAACCGGCTTTAAAAGCGCCCTGACCCGCGTTATGAACCAGTACGCCAGGGAGCTCGGTATCCTGAAGGAAAAGGACGAAAACTTTGACGGCAAGGATATCCGGACCGGCCTGTTTGCCATTATTTCCATCAAGCATCCTGACCCGCAGTTTGAGGGACAGACGAAGACAAAGCTTGGCAATACCGACGCCAAGGTGGCGGTCGAGGACGTTTTTACCGGAGAGGTCACACGCTATTTTGATAAAAACGTAGAGGAATTAAAGGCCATTCTCGATAATTCCATGAAATCCTATAATGCAAGAAAGGTCGGCGACAAGGCACGCAATGCCGCGTTAAAGCAGCTGCAGGACGTTGATTTTAAAAGCAAGCTCGCCGCCTGCTCCTCCAAAAAGCCGGAAGAATGCGAGCTTTACATTGTCGAGGGCGAGTCCGCCGGCGGCACGGTAAAGTCCGCCAGGAACCGCAAGACCCAGGCAGTCCTTCCGCTCCGGGGAAAAATCCTGAACGTGGAAAAGGCTACGCTCGATAAGATTTTAGTCAATAACGAAATCAAGTCCATGATTGCGGCGTTCGGCTGCGGCATCAGCGACGATTTTGATATTACAAAGCTACGCTTTGACAAGATTATTATCCTGACCGATGCCGACGTGGACGGCGCCCATATCAGCACCCTGCTTCTTACCTTTTTCTACCGCTTTATGCCGGAGCTGATTTTAGAGGGTAAAATTTACCGCGGGCTGCCGCCGCTCTACAAGGTGGAATATGAAGAGGCAGGCACCCCGGACACCTCCGGGGACGACGATGCTGCCCCGAAGTCCGGAAAACGAACCAAGGCAAAGGGAAAGAAAACGAAAAACGAGCGGTATCTGTTTGACGACTTCGAGCTGGAAAAGTTCCGCCGGGAGGGCAAAAAAATCCTTTCCCTGCAGCGCTACAAGGGCCTCGGCGAGATGGATGCGGACCAGCTCTGGGAGACTACATTAAACCCGGAAACCCGCAGTCTTGCACAGGTTTCCATCAGCGATACCGTAGAAGCAGACGAGGTCACCACGTTACTTATGGGCAACAACGTCCCGCCGCGCCGTGCCTTCATCATGGAGGAAGCGCGCTATGCAAAACTGGATGTATAAGGAGGTTCCGCTATGTCCGAACAGTTAGAAAAGGATACCATGATTCAGCAGCTTGATTTTTCCGAGGAAATGAAAACCTCGTTCCGCGATTATGCCGTAAGCGTCATTATCGACCGCGCCATCCCGGACGTGCGGGACGGCTTAAAGCCCGTACAGCGCCGTATCCTGTATGCCATGACGGAGTTAGGCCTGGACCCGAAAAAGCCGCACCGGAAAAGTGCGCGTATTGTGGGTGACACCATGGGTAAATACCACCCACACGGAGATTCGTCCATCTATGACGCCCTCGTCCATATGTCCGAGGACTATTCCCTTGCGATTCCGCTTATTGACGGCCACGGGAACTTCGGCAGCATCGACGGCGACGGCGCCGCTGCGATGCGGTATACCGAAGCACGCCTTTCCGAAGGCGCCATGACGCTTCTCTCCCATCTGGAGCAGGGGCTGGTGGACTTCGTCCCGAACTTTGACAACAGTGAAAAGGAGCCTGCCGTTCTTCCGGCAATGCTTCCGAACCTGCTGATTAACGGCACGACCGGAATTGCGGTCGGCATGACAACCAATATGCCGCCCCACAATCCGGGTGAGGTTATTGATGCCGCCATTGCCTGCATGGATAAGCCTGACATTACCGTAGAGGGACTGATGCGACATGTGAAAGGCCCCGATTTCCCAACCGGCGGTATTATTACAAACGCAGATATTCTGCCTTCCATCTATGCCACCGGGGAAGGGAAAATCAAGGTCCGTGCCAGATACGAGATAGAAAACAGCGACAGCGGCAGAAAAAATATCGTGTTTACCGAAATTCCTTACACCGCCGCCGGAAATAAGCTGCGTCTCGTGGAAAACCTGACCCAGCTGATGAAGGACAAGGTATTTGAGGAGATGTATGACGTCCGGGACGAGTCCTCCAAGGACATCCGTATTATTGTAGAGGTAAAAAAGGACCGCAACATCGAGAATCTCTTAAACGGCCTGTTCAAAAAAACCGGGCTGGAGGATACCTACGCGGTCAATATGCTTGCTGTCAAGGCACAGCAGCCGTACTTATTCAATTTGAAATCCCTGCTGGAAGAGTTTGTCATCTTCCAGGAGGAGCTTTACACAAAGGAATACCAGCATCTCCTGAAAAAAGCCGAAGAGCGGTTAGAAATTGTCAGCGGCTTAATCCGTGCCACGGATGTCATCGACCTGATTATCGAAATCCTCCGGGGAAGCTCCAGTATAAAGCAGGCAAAGGCATGCCTTACCGCCGGGGATACGACCGACATCCATTTTAAGTCCAAGGCCTCGGAAAAGCAGGCGGCAAAGCTTGATTTTACCGAGCGTCAGGCGGACGCAATTCTCGCTATGCCGCTCGGCCGTTTAATCGGACTGGAAATTTTAAAGCTACATGAGGAAGGCGACACCTTAAACACCAATATCGCCAGCTATCAGGCAATTCTTTCGGACCGGAACGAGCTGCACCGCGTCATTAAGGCACAGCTGAAGGAGTTCCGCAAAAAGTTCGCCACTCCCCGTAAAACAGAGCTGGAGAACATCGAACAGTCCGACTATGTCGTAGAGGAAAAGATTGAAGACATTTATATTTTAATTGATAAGTTCGGCTATACAAAGTCCATCGATGCCGCTGCCTTTAGCAGAAGCGCGGAAGAGAGCAAAAAGGAATTTGCCCATATTGTCCGTATGAAGAGCAATGACCGCCTCTGCGTATTTACGATGCAGGGAAACATGTACCAGGTCAAGGCTGCCGCGATTCCGAAATGCAAGCTCAAGGACAAGGGCGTGCTGATTCAGACGCTCTGCAAAATCGGCAAGGAGGATGCGCTCCTCTACACTGCCTTTGAGGATTTGTTTGAAGCGCAGCTTCTATTCACCACAAGGTCCGGCTTTATCAAGCGGGTTTCCGGCATCGAGTTTGAAACGGCACGTTCCGCCATTGCCGCGACAAAGTTAGATGAGGGAGACTCCGTAATCGGTATTTCCATGCTTTCCGCGGAGGATATTTTAAGCGGCTGTATCAAGGTCATCGTTTTGACCAAAGGGATGGCCTCCCTTGCCTTCCCGGTAGAAGAGGTTCCGGAGTTAAAGAAAAACAGCCGCGGCGTAAAGGCCGTTACCTTTGACAAAAACGACACTGCGCTTGCGTTTGCCGCCGCGCTTCACGCCCAGACCGAAACCTTCACCTTCGGCGGAAAAGAGCTTTCCGCGAAAAAAGTTCGTATGCGTTCCAGAGGCTCCAAACCGCAAAAAGCTGCTCTGTAACTAACACAGCCACGCAACCTCCGGTTGCATAACTTCCATGGAAAGTTGGTAGACCTTTTTCCGCTCCGTGGGTATACTATGCTTACAACAAGCGAAAGGAGGAATCACATGAGCATCGGAAGTAAAATCCAGCAGTTGCGGGTGAACAACGGTCTTACCCAGGAACAGTTAGCCGAAAAGCTCTCCGTATCAAGGCAGTCCGTCTCCAAATGGGAAATGGAACAGTCCCTTCCGGAGATTGACAAGGTGGTACTGATGAGCAGGCTTTTTTCCGTGGGGACAAACGAAATTCTTCTGGAAGAAAGTGACATCAAAAAGCTTCGTCCGCAGGAGCTTCATCTCGGCTCCGTATACTTAATCGCAAGGGATTTTGAGGCATCGGTCACGTTTTATGAAAAGCTTCTCTCCATGACGGTATCCACCAGAAACTGCGGGAACCGCTTTGCGGAATTTTTCTTTGACAACAAGTGTCTGTCGCTGATGAACGAGGAATACCTGCACGGGCACCACTATCCGGATGGCGATTATAAGTTTGTGCTGAATTTCTGGGTCGAGGACTTAGAAAAAGAATACCGGCGCTTAAAGGAACTGGACATCGGTAAAATGACCGGAATTGAAAAGGTTCACGACGGATATTACTATTTCCATATCTATGACCCTGATGCAAATGTCTGTGAAATTACCGGAGGATATACGGAAACCCAGGAGAACTAAGAAAGGAGCAAACACAATGAATACAATTTGTCAGAGCTGCGGCATGAACATGGGCGCGAACGATTACGGCAAAAACAAGGACGGCAGCCGTAATGAGGATTACTGCAAATACTGCTTCCCGAACGGAAGCTTCGGAAAAGACGAAACGATGGAGGAAATGATTGAAAGCTGCATTCCGTTCCGTCTGAACGAGACTGACTGCAAGACACCGGAAGAGGCACGAAAAAAGATGCTGGAGTATTTCCCATCCCTGAAGCGGTGGAAAAAATAAGGCTTTTCTAAACTGCCTGATTAAACCAAAAGCAACAAAGCCTGCTGCTGTTACAGCATTGGGTTTTGTTGCTTTTCGTTGCCTTTTATTGGATTTTGTCCCGCCTACAGCAGACCAAGCTCCGCTTTCCATCGCAGAATCCGCAACACCGCCGCGTCAATCTGCTCCACGGAAATCCGTCCGTCCTTCACGGCAGCCAGCACCGCCGGAAGCTGTACCGTAAAGTTCGTACAGCAAAGCATATCGTTCCCGGCAAGCACGGCAGCCACCGCCGCGGCCTCCTCTCCCGTGAACTCCGCAATGGCGTCCATATATAAATCATCGGTTATCACGACGCCGTCAAATTCCAGCTCCTCCCGCAGAACCCGGTGTACCTTTTCCGAAATAGAGGCAGGCATGTCCGCGTCCATACACTGTACGATATTATGGGATACTAACACCGCCCCGGCTCCTGCTTCGATTCCTGCGAGAAACGGCTTAAAATCGCTCTCCGTATAGGTTTCATAGGAGCGGGAATCGTATACGATTCCTGTGTGGGTATCTGCATTGTTCCCATAGCCCGGAAAGTGCTTGAGTGCACAGCCAAGCCCTGCCTCCTTCATTGCAGCTACCACCGTTTTCACATATTCCGAGGTTTCCTCCGCGTTCCTTCCAAAGCTCCGTTCATACATATATGCGCTCTTCTGTTCGGAAACGTCGCACACCGGCGCCAGGTTGACTGAAATGCCGAGAGAAAGCAAAAGCTCCGCCTTCTCGCGTGCATCCTCTGCAAGTGCCGCAAAGCCGCCCTCCGAAAACACCTTCTGCGGAGAAGCAAACGGCGCATCGCGGAACGCCCGGAATGCACTGACACGCACTACGGTCCCGCCCTCTTCATCCACTGCAAGCAAAAGCGGGATGTCCGACGCCTCCTGAAAGGACTTCAGCTTCTCTGTAACGGAATCCCTGGTTTCTCCTTCAAAATCCCGCTTAAACAGCACATAGCCGCCCACCGCATACTCGGTAATCCCTCCGATGGCATCCTCCGGACAGCGTGCCAGAAACATCTGTCCTACCTTTTCCTCTAAGGACATCCCGGCAAGCAGCTCTGCCAGACGTGCCTCTGTCTGCTGCTCTCCGTCCGGCTCCGCAGGCTCTGTCGGCTCCGGCGTAAGTACCGTCTCCGGATTCGTAGTCGGCGTAAGCGTTTCTGTGACGCTGGCAGCCTTTGTCGGTGAAGGCGTTCTCTGATTCCCTGTATCTTCTCTTTTCTGACAGCCCGTCAGAGCAAGCAAAAGAACAAGTCCGATTCCAACGTACCACCCTTTCCCTGTTCTGCACCTTCTGTTCCCGTTCTGCATCCTTCTGGCACCTTCCTCTTTTTTCCTTATTATACACATCTGTCTCTGAAAAATCAATTTTTTTACCATTTTAAAAAATTTTACTTCCCTTTTTTCTTCCACCTGTGGTATAATAAAATTCACGCGCTCCTCTGACGTCGTTTTTTGTCAAAAGGGACTGCGCAATATTTTACGTCTGATATAAAGGAGTCTTTTATATGGAACAGGACAGCGAATTACAAAGTTTTGAACAGCGCCTGAAACAACTGGTTGCCTTGGCACGCAGCAACCGGGATGTACTGGAAGTCGATAAAATCAATGACTTTTTCAAAGAAATGAACCTGAATGTAAGCCAGATTGATAAAATATATGAGTACCTTGATGCCAACGGTATTCTTGTTATGTCGCCGATGAACGGCGAAGATGCCCCGGACGACGAGGCCTTTCTGGATTTGGATGAGACAGAGGAGGCACTCTCAGAGTTAGAGGACCTGAATGCCCTTGCCAATGTTATGTCCGATGACCCGGTAAAGCAGTATCTGAAGGAAATCGGCAGCTATCCGCTTCTGACCATCTCAGAGGAAATCGAACTTGCAAAACGGATTGAAGAAGGCGACGAGCAGGCGAAGAAGCTTCTTGCCGAGTCGAACCTGCGTCTGGTTGTCAGCATCGCAAAGCGCTACGTCGGCCACGGTCTTTCCTTTCTTGACCTGATTCAGGAGGGAAACCTCGGTCTGATTAAGGCAGTGGATAAATTTGACTACAACAAAGGCTATAAGTTCAGTACCTATGCTACCTGGTGGATTCGTCAGGCAATTACGCGCTCCATTGCAGACCAGTCCCGTACCATCCGTATTCCGGTACATATGTCCGAGGTCATTAACAAGACCTACCGTGTCTCCCGCACACTGCTGCAGGAGCTGGGGCGTGAGCCTACCGAGCAGGAGCTTGCCGAGGCGCTGGATATGCCGGCGGAAAAGGTCCGTGAAATCTTAAAGATTTCCGCAGACCCGATTTCCCTGGATACCCCGATCGGAGAAGAGGACGACAGCCATCTGGGCGATTTCATCAAGGACGAGCGTGTCATGGGACCGGAGGAAGCTGCCTCCTACGCTGTATTACAGGACCAGATTGCGAGCCTTCTTGATACCCTGACCGACAGGGAACGTCGTGTCCTGATGCTCCGTTTCGGTTTAAAGGACGGCAAAAGCCGTACTCTGGAGGAGGTCGGAAAGGAATTTAATGTCACCCGTGAACGTATCCGTCAGATTGAAGCGAAGGCACTCCGTAAGCTTCGCCATCCGAGCCGTGCGCGGATGATTAAGGGTTTTGATTTCAATTTTTAAGCCTGACTCCTTCTTACAAGTGTAGAAAAACTTTCTGCTGAAAAGCAAAAGCCGCTGCCCTATTTTGCAGACTCCAAAATAAGGCAGCGGCTTTCCTTTTTCTATTTAAAGACAGCTACAGTACCTTTCTTACCGTGTCCGGACTGTAGGTGGCAAAAATCTGTTCAAAGTTTGCCGCTACACTGTCATTTGCCATCGAGCTGTCACGCATCACAAAGTAAACCGGCTTCTGCTTTGCAATCTCCCGGATTGTTTCCTCCGTTACGTTTTCGTCAAAGCAGGCAGCCAGCGTCCCTTCTGCGACCCGGAACACCTTCCTTCCGTCCATCAGGCTTTCCTCAACCTTAGACGACGGCAGCACGCCCAGCTCAAGCATCACCTGAAACAAAAGGTCCTCCGGCGTCCTGTCCTCCTTGATATTATCTATGGCGGAATCGAACAGCTCCGGCTCGAACCCGGCAGGGCTGTAATACACATCCTTCATGTTGGACGTATCCAGACAAAGAGTCCGGAACCCGAAATCACAGCCGGACGCCGCGGCAGGATTTTCCTCACGCAGCCGCTCCGCCGCCTTCCGGATACGGTCCTTCCCGATGTCGCAAATCGTCCGGTATCCCATCTGATACGCGTTTGTCTTTTCACTGACCGGCTCCGGCACCTGTACCATAATAAACCTTCTCTGCCCGCCGTCCTCCATGTTCAGCTTCATCACCGCATGCGCCGTAGTAGAGGAGCCCGCAAAAAAGTCCAGCACAATCGCATCCTTACAGTGCTTTACTACCGCAGTTACCGCGTCATAGACGGCATAGAGGCTTTTCGGATAGGTGAACCCGGAGTCCCCTAAAAGCTCCTGTACCAGCTTTGTTCCGTATTCACTGGCATCATAGCGTGCATTTGCCCAGACGCTTTTCATCGTCCCTTCGCTTTTATTGAAAATAATCTGCAGCGAGCTGCGTCCGGACTTCACCTCGAGCTGGTCCAGAATGGACTCTACTGTCTGACGCGCATATCTCCACTTCTTTTCCTCGCCGCTTTCGCTGAGCGGCCAGACCTCGGTCGTCCCGTCGCTCCGGACAAGATTGGCGGCAGCCGGATGGAAGTCCGGCTCCGGAATCTCCCCGATTCCCGTTATCCTTCCGTCCTTTACGAAAAACGGATAAAAACAATTCCTCGCATTCGTCCTGTCCGAATCTGTTCCACTATCCCGCAGGTTGCGCGCATCCACCGTGTCCTTCGGGAAATCGGCAAGATACTTCTTATTGTCGGCAGGATAGACAAAAATCAGGTATTCATTGACATAGGAAAAATTGTTACCCTGCTGTCCGCGTGGATTATGGACAACAGAAACATACGAATGCTCATAGGCGCTTTCCCCGAAAATCTCCTTAATGACCAGGGAAAGCGTGGCAAACTCATTTTCGTCAATCGCGCAGACAAAAACGCCGTCCTCTGTCAGCAAATCCTTTGCCAGCTTAATTCTCGGATACATCATGTTCAGCCAGTCCGTATGGAACCTGCCGTTCGTATCGGGATTTGCAACCAGCGCATTCCCTTCCGCATCAAACTGGCCGCTTTTTCCTGCATACTCCTTCACACTCTGGCTGAAATCATTCTTATAAATAAGATTGTTGCCCGTATTATACGGCGGGTCAATGTAAATCATTTTAATCTTGTGCAGGTACGTCTCCTGCAGCAGCTTCAATACCTCAAGATTGTCCCCTTCGATGTAGAGGTTTCCGGTTGTATCAAACCCGGCGCTTCCTTCCCTGCAGGGCCGGAGTGTCTTGGTCGTCGGCACATTGGCGAGCAGCACCGCCTTTTTCTTGTCAGGCCATGTAAAGCGGTAGCGCTCTTCATTTCCCTCTGTTACTGCGCAGGAAAGCTCCTGACGGAGCATATCAAAATCAATGACACGCTCCGTCTCACCGTTTTCGTTCTTTCGTTCAGTAATACAGTCCGGGAACAGACGCCCTATTTTTTCAATGTTTTCCCTGACCTTATCTGCCGAACG
The DNA here is from genome assembly GCA_910579465.1 of uncultured Lachnospiraceae bacterium. Classification (GTDB taxonomy): domain Bacteria; phylum Bacillota; class Clostridia; order Lachnospirales; family Lachnospiraceae; genus SIG307. The sequence goes on from CAJTUB010000006.1 coordinate 118,729, forward strand.
CATTTTCAGCTGATCCATATCCGGTTCCTCCGTTGTTTCTCAAGGGGCAGGCAAACGTGCTTTCCCCGTTCTTTACTTCGTAAGCAGGTACGTGTGGGTATCCTCCTCCAGATTCAGGCGGTTATACAGCACTAACACATCCGTTGCACCGCACTGCTCTGCAAACTGGCTTACCTGCATGTTAAAGTAACGTAAATCCAGCATATATACCGTTTCAAAATGCTCTGCTGCAAACGGCACAAAGGAGTGGGCAAAGGAGTCCTTCACCACAAGCAGCGTTTTACCGTTTTTCTCCCCGCCGGTAATCTTTACCAATGCATGGTTTCCGTCCAGAAATACGGAATACTTATCCTTGGTGTCCAGATGCTTCCTGACATACAGGCCCTCCAGCGTTTCTGTCATATCATATTCCACCGTAAACTGTGTCCCGCTGTGATACAGGGTAATCGTATCCGGCTCTGCCGCAATATTGACCTTAGAATGCACTGTTCCGTAGAAGTCCGGAATCTCCTCCGGCGTAAACTCGGACAATGCCTTTGGCGTAATTCCGCAATTCTCTGCCCACAGCACATAGGCATAGTATGCGCCCAACGTCGTCCAATGGTGGTCGGTCCGGTAATAAATATCCTCATCCGCATGGGAGCGCATTGCATCGTAAAGGTCCACATAAACCTCCTCCGGCACAAGCCCCTTCATCGTCTCCAGAAAATACGGCACGGTATCGTCTGACGCAAACGGCGGAAGCTTCTCCTGCAGGACATCAATACTTCCCGGCACCAGCAAAAACTTACAATGGTCTTCCCCGAGCAGGGCAAGCTGCCTCTTTAAGAACTCCGCTACCCGCTCCGCATTCCGGTCCGCAATCTCTTGGTCTACAGGTGTAGTCGGATGCTTTTCAATCAGATAGCCGTCCTTCCCGAAATAAACATCGTTAATATCCTTCTTTCCAATCAGGCGTTCCGTATAGGTTTTGATTGAAATCCAGGTATCCCTTGCAAAAAACTGGTCGGACAGATAGGTTTCATAATCGGTCCCGAAGCTCCCGTCCAGCAGCTTTTCTATAGAAAACTCCGGCAGCTGCGCTAAAACCCTGTTTTCATTTTCTGAAAACAGCCTCTTTTTTGAAAACAGGGAAGCCAGGGTTCCGCCGAAAATCAGCACGATAAAAACCACTGAGGATATTGTAATTTTACTTTTCTGCATAACAAATATCTCCTTCCCTTTCTCAGAATCTGAAATATAAAAACGGATTATAGGACGCATCCACCAGATACGCCACTGACAATACCATAATTACTACAACAAAAATACTCAATGCTGTCTGATACCACTTCTTTTTCAGGACAAATCTTCCTGCAAGCCGCGACGGAAGCTCCGTGCTTCCGATTATCATAATCAGAAGCGGCACGGCAAAGCCTAAGAGAAGATATACCGCCTCGTTATTGCAGAGGAGATTCCCTGCCGCACCAAACATGCTTTTCAGGTAGCCGATGCCCCGTCCGAAGTCTTCAAACGCAAACAGCACCCAGCCGAACCATACCAGTAAAATGGTATACAGCCAGCCCACAAACGCCGGCAGACGTTTCAGGAGCTTGCCAAGGAACAGCTTTTCCATAATAATGAAAAACCCGAAATAAATACCCCAGACTACAAAGTTCCAGCTTGCGCCATGCCAGAAGCCGGTTGCCAGCCAGACAACCGCGAGATTCAATACCTGGCGCGGCACCCGGACGCGGTTTCCGCCAAGCGGGATATACAGGTACTCCCGGAACCATGTCCCGAGGGAAATGTGCCAGCGGCGCCAGAACTCCGAAATGCTCTTTGATACATACGGATAACGGAAGTTCTCCGGAAAATGGAAGCCGAACATTGCGCCGAGACCGATTGCCATATCCGAATAGCCGGAAAAGTCAAAATAAATCTGAAACGCATAGGCAGTAATCCCGAGCCATGCCATCACGACCGGAATCTGCTCCGGCGCCCTTGCGGAGATATCGTCCCAGAGCAGACCAATGGTGTTTGCAAGCAGCACCTTTTTCCCGACGCCGGTAACAAAACGGCGGATACCGTAAGAAAAGTCCTCCCAGGTTTCCTTCCGGCTCCTGAGCTCTTCTGCGATCGTCTGATAGCGCACAATCGGTCCTGCAATCAACTGCGGGAACAGCGCCACATAGGCGCCGAAGCTGATAATATTTTTCTGTGCCGTAGCATCACCGCGGTAAATATCAAGCGTATACGACATCGTCTGGAACGTATAAAATGAGATTCCAATCGGAAGTGCCAGCTTCTTCATTACAAAGCCGGTTCCAAACAGATCGTTGACGGTTTGCACCAGAAAGCCCGCATACTTAAAAAATCCAAGCAAGCCAAGATTAATTATAACGGATGAACAGACCACTGCAACCGCATACCGGTGATACTTTTTCTTTTTTGCCCTGGCGGCCGTATCCTCCGGCGCCCCTGCCAATACACTGTCTGCCTCTGCCTCCTGTTTGCGGAACCGTGCTACCAGAAGACCGTGGCTGTAGTCTACTACTGTAGAAAACAGCATCAGTACCACATAGACCGGTTCACCCCAGGCATAGAAAAACAGACTTGCAAAAAACAGCACCGCATTTTTCAAACAACGCGGTGCCGCAAAATACAGTATCAGCACAACCGGCAAAAACCGAAATAAAAACAAAAGACTACTGAATACCATATCAAATCCTTTCTGCCGGTTCTGACGGCAATTTCTTCTTATAAATTACTCACCAAGCACCTCGTGGATTACATTGGATGCCGTCTTATTTGCCTCGGTCCATGCCTGAATTCGCTCTTCCTGCGTCAGCTCCGTTAAATCCGTCGAATTCAGACCGCCAAGCATATAGAAAAATACATAATCGCCGACAGCCTCTACCACCGATGCCTGGATAATCGGAATATTCATCGGATACTGCAGTGTATCGTTCTTTAACCTGTCCTGATAAGCCATGACAGCTTCCTTCAATGCCTCTGCGTTACCTTCCGTTGCATGGAAGCCTGCAAACGCCTCCACATGCACGCTCATCATCGGTCCCTCCCCTATTGCGGCATCATACAGGGAAGAATCGATTTTCATTACCTCATTGTAAGTATTCTCATCATAAGCCATCTGCGGCCTGTAATTCTCGCCATAGGCTTCCTTCACCTTTGTAATGATATCAGAAAGTACCTCAGACGGTTCCTGCTCCGGCTCCTGGGTTACAACCGGCGTCGGGGTCAGAGTCGGAGCTAAGGTCGGGGTCGGGGTCAGAGTCGGGTCTGCCTCGTCTTTCTTCTTTCCACAGCCTGCCAGAACTGCTGCCAGCATCACCACGCCAATACCTGCTATCACTAAATTCTTCTTTTTCATACTCTCTTCCTTTTCCGCTTGCTTTCTTTTTTACAGCACCGCATTATAACAATGCGGTGCTGCAAAATATCGTATTAGTACAACCGTAAATTTCTTCCGATGCAAATTACTCGCCAATCACTTCGTGGATTACACCAGATGCAGTCTTATTTGCTTCTGCCCATGCCTTAATCGCATCTTCGTCCTCCATATCCATCGTATCCAGACCGCCGAGCATATAGAAAAATACATAATCGCCGACAGCTTCTACAACAGACGCCTGGATAATCGGCACATTCATCGGATACTGGAAGGTATCATTCTTTAAGGTATCCTGATAAGCCGTAACAGCTTCCTTTAAAGCATCCACATTTCCTTCCGTTGCATGGAGACCCACAAACGCCTCAACATGTGCGCTCATCAGAGGTCCCTCTCCTATGACAGCATCATACAGGGAGGAATCCACTTTCATTACCTCATTATAAAAGGTCTCATCATATGCCATTTGCGGCCTGTAATTCTCACCATAAGCTTCCTTCACTTTCGCAAGGATATCAGAAAGCACCTCGGACGGCTCCTGCTCCGGCTCCTGGGTTACAACCGGCGTCGGGGTAGGGGTCAGACTCGGGTCTGCCTCTTCCTTCTTCTTCCCGCAGCCGCCCAGAACTGCTGCTATCATCACTACGCCTACACCTGCTACCACTAAATTCTTCTTTTTCATATTGTCCTCCTTTTCCGCGTTGCGGTTGCTTTCTTTTTTGCAGATTTTTGTTCCTGCTAACATTATGACGAAGTTACTCGGATTCTGGTTCCGGAAAACACAAATTATTCACACTTTTCCTGCGTCTGCTGTCCGCTGTAATATAATTTGCTATAAAAACCTCCCTGCGCAAGCAGCTCCTTATGTGTTCCCTGCTCGATAATATCGCCGTCCTTCATCACCAAAATGACATCCGCCTCACGGATTGTAGAGAGGCGGTGCGCCACAATAAAGCTGGTCCGTCCCTTCATCATTTTATGGAATGCCCTCTGAATCCGCACTTCCATTCTCGTATCAATTGAAGAAGTCGCTTCATCCAGAATCAGCATCGGCGGCAGGCACAACATAACCCTTGCAATACAGAGAAGCTGTTTCTGGCCCTGCGAAAGATTCCCGCCGTCCTCGGCAATGATTGTCTCATACCCCTGCGGCATACGCCGGATAAAATTATGTGCATAAGAAGCTTTTGCCGCCTCTTCAATCTCTTCTTTCGTCGCATCCGGTCTTCCATAGGCAATATTTTCTGCAATTGTTCCGGATTTTAACCATGTTTCCTGCAATACCATACCATAATTTGCCCGAAGCGACTCCCTGGTGATGTCGCGGATATCCGTTCCCTCTACGGTAATCGCCCCCCCGTTCACATCATAAAAGCGCATAAGCAGATTGATTAAGGTCGTTTTTCCGCAGCCGGTCGGCCCTACAATCGCCACACGCTGTCCCGGCTTTACCGAAAGCGTTACATCCTTTAACAGCGGAACCTCCGGCACATAGGAAAATGCCACATGCTGCAGCTCCACATTTCCCTCCGCCTCCTTTAACACCAGCGCGCCTTCCCTGTCCGGTGTCTGCGGCTCTTCGTCCAGAAGGTCAAAGACACGCTTCGCGGAGGCAAGCGCATTCTGCAGCTCGGTAATGACGGAAGAAATCTCATTAAACGGCTTCGTATACTGGTTGGCATACGACAAAAAGCACGAAAGCTGCCCGACAGAAATACCGCCCGCAAGCGCCACAAAGCCGCCGAAAATCCCGACCCCGGCATAAACCAGCCCGTTTACAAAACGGGTGCAGGGATTCGTCAGGGAGGAAAAGAACACGGCACGAATGCTGACATCCTTTAACCGGTGGTTCACGTCGTAGAAACGCTCCTTCGCCGTTTCCTCATAGCTGAACGCCGTCACTATTTTCTGATTTCCTACCAGCTCCTCCACAAGAGACGTCATTTCCGCGCGCACCTGCGACTGCGCCCGGAACATCGAATAGGTCCTCCTTGCGATAAACGCCGCCACAAAAAGGGAAACCGGCGTCAGCACAACTACAAGGAGCGCAATCTGGACATGGATGGATAGCATAAAGCCGAGTGTCGCAAGAATTGTCACGACGCCGGTAAACAGCTGGGAAAAGCCCATCAAAAGCCCGTCCGAGAGCTGGTCGATGTCGGTTACGATACGGCTTAAGGTATCCCCGTTCGGATGGGAATCCAGATAGCTTAACGGAAGCTCCTGCACATGGCTGTATACCTTTGCCCTCAAATCACACACCACATGATAAGCAATCCGGTTGTTGCACAGGCTCATCACCCAGTTGGAGAGCGCCATAATTCCCACAACAACCAGAAACTGTATCAGAATCGGCGTAATCGCCGGAAAGTCCACCCTGCCCTCTCCTATCACATAGTCAATCGCACGCCCGGTCAGTACCGGCGCGTACAAGGTCGTAATTACTGTAACTACGGCAAAGAGCAGGGAAAGCAGCAGCAGTCCCATATATGGTTTTATCAAAGCGATTACCCGGTAAAGAGTCGCCGCATTTCCGCTTTTCTTTTTCATGCGCTCTCCTCCTCTGCCGATTCCTGCGACTGGCAGATTTCCCGGTAAACCGCACAGTCACGGTATAAGTCACAATGGGTCCCGATGCCTGCCACCTCGCCGTCCTCCAGCACAATAATCAGATCGGCGTTCTGGATGGTTGCAGTACGCTGGGACACCATAAACACCGTCATGCCCTGCGTGCGTTCGGAAATCGCCTTCCGCAGCGCCGCATCCGTTGCAAAGTCTAACGCCGAAGCACTGTCGTCCAAAATCAGAATCTCCGGCTTCCGTACTAACGCCCTCGCAATCGTCAGACGCTGCCTCTGCCCGCCGGAAAGGTTTCTTCCGCCCTGCGACAGCTTATAGTCCAGCCTTCCCTCCTTGGTATCGACGAACTCCTTCGCCTGTGCAATGGAAAGCGCCTCTTCAATTTCCTCATCCGTAGCATCCGCCTTGCCCCAGCGCATATTATCGCGGATCGTCCCTGAAAACAGCACCGCCCTCTGGGGTACGATTCCGATTTTATGGCGCAGCTCCTGCTGCGGATAGTCCCGCACATCGACACCATTAATCAGGACCTCGCCTGCCGTCACATCATAAAACCGCGGCAGAAGATTGACTAACGTTGACTTACCGGAGCCCGTACCGCCGATAATTCCGATTGTCTGTCCGCGCTGCACGGAAAAATCCAAATTCGACAGCGCCTCCTCCTTTGCGCCCGGATAGGCAAAGGAAACGCCCGAAAAGCGGACCGCCGGCGCATTGCTCTTTCCCCGCACACCAGCTGCCGCAAGCCCTCCCTCTTCCTTATCTAATACGGTCGGCTGCAAGGCAAGCACCTCATTGATTCTCTTTGCAGAAGCTACCGCCTTTGTAAAGGAAACAATCAGAATCTGCAGCGCCACCAGCGCATTCAAAATCTGTGTCATATAATTGACGAGCGCAATGACCTCGCCCTGCGTAATCACGCCTGCATCTACTTCCTTGCCGCCCTGCAGGATAATTGCCGCAATGGCAAGGTTGACTACTACATAGGTCAGCGGGTTCATCACCGCGGAAACCTTGCCGACCCGCTTCTGCAGGCGTAAAAGCTCCGCACAGTCCCCGCAGAACTCCTCCGTTTCGTCCTTCTGTCTGCCGAACGCCCGGATTACCCTTGCCCCGTTTAAGCCCTCGCGCGTTGCAAGCGATATTTTATCTAACGCCTTCTGTGCCTTGGAATACATCGGTATCGTTAAAACCATGATTCCGTAAATAATCAGCGCTAACACCGGCGCAGCAATCACAAAAATCAGGGCAACCTTTACATTTACCAGAAACGCCGCAATCAAGGCTCCGATGACAATAAACGGAGAACGCAGGAAAAGACGGAGCACCATATTGACACCCGCCTGCACCTGGTTCATATCACTGGTAATCCTTGTAACCAGCGTAGAGGTGCCTGCCTTGTCAAGCTCCGCATAAGAAAAGCGGTTCATATGGGCAAACAAATCATCCCGCAGCTCTGTTCCGAATCCGGCAGAAGCCTTTGCTGCAAAATACTGCGCAATCAGCGAACAGACAAGCCCGAGCACACCGAACAAAATCAAAATCAGCGCCGCCCTGTAAATATAGGACTTGTCTTCGTTTGCAATACCGTTGTCAATCATATCCGCCATAACAAGAGGCACCAAAAGCTCAAAAAACGCCTCCAGCATTTTAAACAGCGGCCCGATGACACTTTCCTTTTTGTAATTTTTCAGATAACGTACCAGCTGAAGCATAAAAACTCCTTTTTGAAAAGGCAGTCCCGTATCCGGAGCAAATTATTAAGATACTTTCCTGCCGAAATTTTTACTAAAACCGATTATAACAAAAAGTGGTAATTGTGTCAACGCAGAAGCAACACCGCAAATAAATCAGCCCGGACACTAATATAATTAAGTAACTGAATATACGGCAGTCAAGGAGAAATCGGATGTCCGGAAAAGCAAGAAAGGAAGTCCTTCATGCCAAGGATATGGAAATCAGGATTTATACTACGGATTTTGAGAATGAATTTATTTCTCTGACAGATATCGCGAGATACAAAAGCGATACTCCGAATGCAGTGATTTGTAATTGGATGTGTAACAGCGACACACTGGAATTTCTCGGATTATGGGAGCAGCTCCACAATCCGGCGTTCCGGCCGCACGGCTTCGAGGAGTTCCAAAGGCAGGCAGCACTCAATGCCTTTTCCATGTCCCCGAAAAAATGGATTGACAGCGTAAATGCTGCCGGTATTGTCAGCAAGCCGGGCCGTTATGGCGGAATCTATGCACATTCCGATATTGCATTTGAGTTTGCCTCCTGGATTTCCGCAGAGCTTAAGCTTTATATGATGAAGGATTACAAACGCTTAAAAACAGGAGACAACAGCCGCCTTTCCTTAAGCTGGAACCTGAACCGGGAAATTGCAAAGCTGAATTACCGGATTCATGCCGATGCAATCAAAGGAAAGCTGATTCCGCCGGAGCTGACCCCGGAACAACTCGGCCAGACCTACGCCAATGAAGCTGACCTGCTGAACGTAGCCCTGTTCGGCTTAACCGCAAGGCAATGGAGGGAGCTGAACCCCGGAAAAAAAGGAAATATGCGGGATGAAGCCACGATTCACCAGCTTCTCGTTCTTGCCAATATGGAAAGCTATAATGCCGTGCTCATCGGGCAGGGAAAACCACAGGAGGAACGGCTGGTCCTTTTGCACACCCTGGCAGTCCGGCAGATGCAGACGATGGGAGCACTCGGCATTCATGGCTTACCGGAGCTTCAAAATACAAATACTGCGGATAAAGGGTAGTTTTTTACATTTTTCTATAAAGTAAAGCCGGTTCCCTGCCGATATAGGTAGTAGTTATCAAAATGAAAAGACATGTCCGGGACAAAAGGGCAAATCCAGCTATCGGGAGGTAACAATTATGGCTATGATTGTTCAACATAATATGCAGGCGATGAACGCCAATCGTATGCTTGGCACCGTTTCTAAGAGTCAGGCGAAATCTACAGAAAAGCTTTCTTCGGGTTACCGCATTAACCGCGCTGCCGATGACGCAGCCGGTCTTGCTATTTCCGAAAAGATGCGTTCCCAGATTCGTGGTCTTACACAGGCTTCCACCAACGCGGAGGACGGCATTTCTTTAATCCAGACCGCAGAGGGTGCATTAAACGAATCCCATAGTATTTTGCAGAGAATGCGTGAGCTTGCGGTACAGGCAGCCAACGGCACCGAGACCGATGACGACCGCGACAATATCCAGGACGAAATTGAGCAGCTGCAGGATGAGCTGGACCGTATTGCTGAGACGACCGAGTTCAATACGATGAAGCTTCTTGACGGCTCCTTTGACGGTACGAATACCTCTACCACCTCGGCAGGACCGAAGTACGGACAGTATGACGGAAAGTTCGGCTTCTTCATTACTTCGGACGTTGCAGGTGTTCAGATTGATAATAATGTCAATGCAACTGCAGGCGGCGAGTCTGCTATCTGGGACGCTACCGGCAAAATCCTGACCATCAGCCTTGCAGAGAACAAGACCTATACGCAGGCAGACATCGACAACCTGATTAAGAACGCAAAGCAGGAGGATTCCACCGCAACAAACTCCCCTGCCAATGTCACCGTAAAGCTTGCAACCGGCGTTTACACAGCTACGGCTGCCAATGTCGGCAAAACCACTTCTACCGTTGCCGGTACCAAGGCTTCAGCAGAGGAAACCCTTGTAACTGCAAACTTTGTCGGTGCCGATACAATAAAAATTACTTCCAACAAGTACGGTGCCGATTACAATATTGATATCAAGTTCATGTTCGATGCAGATGCCGGCAAGGAAGAAGCCGTTCTTTCCACGGCTCCGGTTTACGATATGGCAGGCGGAGACGTTGCCGATGCAGTGGAGACCCCTTCGGGCTACGAGCTTCACTTACAGTCCGGCAAAGAATATACGGCAGAGGACATCGAAGACCTTCTGGCAACCGCAGGACTGAATGTACGCGTGGAATTAAGCGGTACAGACGCTCCGGGTACCGACGAACCGAATACCCTCTTCGTAACGGACTCCAATACGAGCAAGCTGGTCAGCTTAACAGGCGGTACAGGACTCGGTGATGATGATGCTTTCCTGAACCAGAGCAATTATGACACTGTTGCTTCCTCCGGCGGCATGACCTTACAGGTTGGTGCAAACGAAGGCCAGACCATGAGCTTCAGCATCAGCGATATGAGCGCTTCCGCACTGGGCATCAGCGGCAACAATGTCCGCGTAGACACGCAGGACCGCGCGTCCTCCTGTATCGGCGCCATTGACGAAGCAATCCGCCGGGTTTCCAAGCAGCGTTCCATGCTTGGTGCCGTTCAGAACCGCTTAGAGCATACCATCGCAAACCTGGATACCTCCGCAGAGAACCTGCAGACCGCAGAGTCCCGTATCCGCGATGTCGATATGGCAACCGAGATGGTGGAATACAGCAAGTACAACATCCTGTCCCAAGCTTCCCAGTCCATGCTGGCACAGGCAAACCAGTCGACACAGGGTGTACTTTCCCTCTTACAAGGCTAATCTCTTTCAAAGAATTTCAAAGAGCTGCCGCATAGTTTATGCGACGGCTCTTTTTCTATACTTCTTCCATTCCCTTTTCAACATTCCCTTTTCAATTGGAAACTTTTAAAACTTTTTTGTTCCATGCATGTGTAACGTAAAATATCCGCATACTGTATGAAAAAGTTACGCTTCACAGCCACATAGGGAAACAGTCACTCCACCCACATAAGCAAAACAGAAAGCTGCAAAACAGCGACAGACAGCTTTACTGGCTGATTTTTCGCATGTGGGTGGAGGGCTGTGAATCGTAAATGGACAAGAACTTTTGAAAGGGGCAGCGCTATGAAAGACAGTAAAACAATACGACCGTTTGACCTCCGCGATAAAATCGGATATCTGTTCGGCGATTTCGGGAATGACTTTACCTTTATCCTGTCCTCCAGCTTCCTTATGAAATTCTACACGGATATCATGGGAATCGACGGCTATATTGTCGGCATCGTGATGATGATTGCAAGGTTTGTGGACGCCTTTACCGACGTTACAATGGGACGTATCTGTGACCGGAGCAGAAGCACGCCTGCGGGCAAGTTCAAGCCGTGGATAAGGAGGATGTGTGCCCCGGTTGCCATCTCCTCCTTCCTGATTTACCAAAGCAGTCTGGCAGGAATGCCGACAGCATTTAAGATTGCTTATCTGTTTGTCACTTACATCCTGTGGGGCTCCATCTTCTATACTGCCATCAATATCCCGTATGGCTCCATGGCATCCGCGATTTCGTCAGAGCCGGGCGACAGGCAGTCGCTTTCCACCTTCCGTTCCATGGGAGGCGCCCTTGCCGGCGTACTGGTCGGCGCCGGAATCCCTATGATTGCCTATGACAAAATTGATGGAAATGCCGTTTTAAACGGAGGACGTTTCACTCTTATCGCAGGTGTATTTTCCATTCTTTCCGTCCTCTGCTACCTGTTATGCTATGCCCTGACGACGGAACGCGTAAAGCCGGAGGTAAACGAAAAGGCACAGAAAGACAACAGCCTTGCGGTTATGTTTCAAAATGCTTTAAAAAACCGCGCACTGATTTCCATTGTTGCCGCCTCCGTCGTCATGCTGCTGGCGCAGCTGACAATGCAGTCCATGGCAAACTATGTTTATCCGAACTTTTATAAAAGTCCGACAGCGCAGACGGCTTCCACGATTATTATGCTGGGCGGCATGCTCCTTGCCGCGGCATTTGCAAAGCCGCTTGCCAGAAGATTTGGGAAGGCGGAGGTCAGCGTCGCTTCCAACCTCCTTGCCGCCGCGGTCTGCGTGATTCTTTTCTTCTTAAGGCCCGATAACGTATGGGTTTATGTAGCATTCCAGGCGGTCAGCTGGCTCGGGCTCGGAATCTTTACTATGGTTTCCTGGGCACTGATTACTGACGTTATTGACTATTCCGAGATAAAAAACGGCATCCGTGAGGACGGCTCCGTCTATGCACTGTATTCCTTTGCAAGAAAACTCGGACAGGCTGCCTCCGCGGGACTTTCGGGCGCCTTGATTTCCGCCATCGGCTATACGGACGAAACTGCTTTTGAGCCATCTGTTGTAAACGGTATCTTTAATATTTCAACCCTTGTACCCGCGATTGGCTTCGGACTCCTGTCTGCAGTTCTGTGGTTCTGGTATCCGCTGCATAAAAAGCAGGTGGAGGCGAATGTCGCCTTTTTAAAGAAAAAGCATGAAGAGCCGCAGGAATAAAGCGTGCATACCTGAAATATAAACTGGAACGCAAACTGCGGAAACTTAGCTAAGAAAGGAAACACTATGAGAAAACAAATCAATTTTAACCGGAAGTGGGCATTCTCCAAAAGCGCTGCCGGGATTCCGGACTCCTTCCCTGAGAAATGGGATTTTGTAAACCTGCCGCACACCTGGAACAACATCGACGGTCAGGACGGCGGCAACGACTACTACCGCGGCACCTGCTATTATGTAAAGCAGTTTGACAAGGCGGACCTGCCGGAAGCAGATTTATACTATCTGGAGTTTGGCGGAGCAAACTCCTCCGCCGAGGTCTATGTCAATGGCAAAAAGCTTGCATGCCATGACGGCGGTTACTCCGCTTTCCGTGTCAACATAACAGAAAGCTTACAGGAGAAAAACCTGCTTGTCGTTGCCGTGGACAATGCTGAAAACGACCATGTATACCCGCAGATGGCGGACTTTACCTTTTACGGCGGTCTGTACCGTAATGTAACTCTGATTGCCGTCAACAAGGCTCACTTTGATCTGGACTATTACGGCGGTCCCGGCATTATGGTAACGCCGAAGCTGCAGGGAAGCGATGCCTCCGTCGAGGTAGAGGTTTTCCTGACCGGCGCGGAGGCACGGCATACCCTCTGCATCCGCCTGCTGGACGCGGAAGGCAAGGTTGCGGCGGAAAGCAAGGGCTCTGCCGCCGACACCAAGGCAACGCTTTTTCTCCCCGATGCGCACCTCTGGAACGGCAGAAAGGACCCTTACCTTTACACCGCAGAGGCACTCCTTCTGGACGGGGAAACGACTGTCGACAATATCCGCACCCGGTTCGGCTGCCGTACCTTTTCGATTGACCCGGAAAAGGGCTTTTTCTTAAACGGCAAAAGCTATCCCCTGCGCGGCGTCTCCCGGCACCAGGACCGGCAGGATGTCGGAAACGCCCTTCTTCCCGCGCATCACGAGGAGGATATGGCGCTTATCTGCGAGCTCGGGGCAACTACCATCCGCCTTGCACACTACCAGCACGACCAGTATTTTTATGACCTGTGCGACGAGCGGGGCCTTGTCGTCTGGGCAGAAATTCCGTATATCTCCAGTCATCTGCGCAACGGCAATGAAAACACCATCTCACAGATGAAGGAGTTAATCATCCAGAACTACAACCATCCTTCGATTGTCGTATGGGGACTTTCTAATGAAATCACTATGTCCATCACCGATAAAGACGCTATGACGGAAAATCACAGGGAATTGAATAATCTGGTGCACGAGCTGGATAAGACGAGGCTCACTGCCATCGCCTGCGTCTCCATGTGCGATATCCACGACCCGTATGTACGGATTCCGGATGTCGTTTCCTACAACCACTACTTCGGCTGGTACGGCGGCGACACCTCTATGAACGGCCCCTGGTTTGACCGCTTCCATGCGGAGTTTCCGGATACTCCGATTGGCATCAGCGAATACGGCTGCGAGGCGTTAAACTGGCACTCCTCCAATCCGGTACAGGGCGATTATACCGAGGAATATCAGGCGTACTACCATGAGGAGCTGATAAAGCAGATTGCCGCAAGACCTTATCTCTGGGCAACCCATGTCTGGAATATGTTTGACTTCGGCGCCGACGCACGAAATGAGGGCGGGGAAAACGGCCAGAACCACAAGGGGCTTGTCACCTTTGACCGTAAATATAAAAAGGATTCCTTCTACGCTTACAAGGCATGGCTTTCGGACGAACCGTTTGTCCATCTCTGCGGCAAACGCTATCTCTACCGCACTGAGCCGGTAACTAAGATTACCGTGTACTCCAACCAGCCGGAGGTGGAGCTGTTTGCCAACGGCAGAAGTCTTGGAAAACAGCGCAGGCAGGAGACCGGTGTGCCTTTCTTCTACTTTGAGGTCCCGAACGAGGGCACGACAAAGCTTATGGCGGTAGCAGGCGAATACAAGGATGAGAGCCTGCTGCACAAAACCGAAACCTTTCACGAGGATTACCGCCTGAAGGAAAAGGGAGCTATTCTTAACTGGTTTGATATTACCACTCCGGAAGGGTATTTCTCCTTGAACGATAAAGTAGATGATATCCTGAAAAGCGAAACCGGACGTACACTCTTTGCAAGCTTTATGGGACAGGTAACAAAGAAACTCGGCGGCGGTAAGGTAGCCGGATTTGAAGTCAATGAAGCCATGATGCAGATGATGGGCGGTTTTACCGTCCTCCGGCTCACAGGGCTGTTAGGTATGACCGGCGCAGAGTTTACAAAGGAACAGCTTCTGGCACTGAATGAGCAGCTGAACCAGATAAAAAAACCGGCATAATAAAACAGCCACACCGGGCTGCCGCATGAAATGCGGCGGCTCCCGGTGTGACCGGATTCTTACCTTTTCCATTTCTTTTACATTTATCCGAAGGACCTCACTCCATGCATTACACTTCCTCCAGCATCCAGACTCTCATCTGGTTTTCCCCGCGGTTAGCCCATGCATAATACGGAACCGCTGTCAGCACCGTTTCTTCCTTCTGCGGACGTTCCTCGCTGTAAAGCTCGTCGCTACCTGTCTTCATCCGGAAGCCGTTTATTTTTAAAAGTACGTTCCCTTTTAAAACGCCTTCCCTGCAAAGCAGCGTCTCCGCCTGCATCTGCCTTGGAATCCGGAGTGCCTGGATATCCTCTCCGTTATCAGTTCCTTCAAAGCAATACACGACAGGTCCGCGCATAATTGCAACGCATCCTGCGTCCTCCCTGACCTTCTGATTTGCAAAGAGCTTCCTGACCGGCATAGCAAATCTTATCTCTACCCTGTCATTTTCCTCCCATCTTCTCTCCAGATAAAGATATCCTTTTCTCAGACTGTCCTTTAACGCAACCGGTTCTCCATTGACAGTGACTACCGTTTCCTCATCTTCGATTTTCACATAAGCAGGAATATGCACCGCCAGTACAAAGCTTCCCTCCGTCTTTGGCATCACACGGTAGGAGACCCTTCCCTCCCACGGGTAGCTGCTCTCTACTATAATATCTGCCTTTTCAAGCTCAGCCCTCTGCCCGATAAACAAATGGGAATATATCGTATCCCCGCTCTCACTCCAGGCATAGGCGCCGAGAGACGTCACCAGCCGCACAAGATTTGGAGGACAGCAGGCACACTCATACCAGCCGGGCCGTTCCGGAAGAACATGCCTGTAGCCGGATACCTTTCCGGAAACCCCCGGATTTACCTCAAGAGGATTTACATAAAAATAACGCTTGCCGTCCAGCTGGATTCCGCTAATCGTGCTATTGTATAATTCCCTCTCCATAATATCCGCATAGCTTCCATCCGGCTCTATTTCCAACATTCTCTTTGCAAAGAACACCATCGCAATCGAAGCGCAGGTCTCGGCATATGCCATATCGTTCGGCAGGTCATAATCAAGGGAAAAGGCTTCTCCCTCGGCTGTCGAGCCAATGCCGCCGGTAATATACATTCTCTGCCGGACAATATTATTCCAGAGCGTCAGGCAGGCATCGTAAAGCCTCCTGTCCCCGTCTGCACCCGCAAGCGCCGCCATTGCCGTATACATATAAACAGCCCGCACGGAATGCCCCACCGCCTTGTCCTGCTCATACACCGGCTTATGCGCCTGGTTGTAGGTGTTGTCTACCGGCTGCAGGCTGTACTGTCCCCAGTGCTGCCAGCCCCTTTTTACCTTTTCTTCATAAAAATAATCCGGATTCTTTCCTCTCTCCTCAAGGAAAAAGCGCGCCATCTGCTTGTACTTTTCTTTTCCTGTTACCTGATAGAGCTTCATCAGCCCAAGCTCTACCTCCTGATGTCCGGGCACGCCGCGTTCCTTTCCTTCCCCGAACCGGCTGATAATATGGTCTGCCAGCCTCTCTGTTATATGAAGCAGCTTCTCCTTTCCCGTAGACTGATAATAGGCTGCTGCCGCTTCCATCATATGTCCTGCACAGTACAGCTCATGGCATTCCTGCAGATTCTGCCAGCGGTGCTCCGGCTCCTTAATAATGAAATAGGTATCCAGATAACCATCCGGCTGCTGCGCCTTTCCGATAATTTCAATAATTTCATCCGCTCTTTGCTCCAGTCCGGCATCCGGCCTTACTGCCAGGGAATATGCCACACCCTCCAGCCACTTCGCAACATCGCTGTCCTGAAACACCATTCCGTAAAATTCGCCCTCTGCCAGCCCTGCCGCAATACGGAAATTTTCAATCGCGTGGCTCTTTGGCACATCCGGAACCTCATCCTTCAGCACCCTTTCCTGAAACGGAATGACCACGTCAATCATACGGTTCTGGAGTTCAGACCAAAACCCATCCTGTATTTTTACCTGCTTTACTGTAATTTCATTTGCTGCTTTTTTCATTGTTTTCCTTTCCGGCACAGCCTGTAAGGCCCTGGCTCCGGAAAAACTCCACCGAACACCTTGCAGCCTCTATTCCGGAGACCTCAAACAGCACCGTTGCCTCCGGCGCGTAGGTTTCTTTCAGTCTCCGGTACTCTTCCCAGTCTGTCTTCCCTTCACCCGGAACCAGATGGGCGTCTCCCTCAAAGCAATGGTCATTGACATGCATATGGCGGATATACGGCGACAGCCGGACAAACCACGGCTCCAGATTTCCGGAAGTCAGCGCCGCATGGGAATAATCCAGACACACGCCGAACCGTTTTGCGCCCTGCAGCCGCTCCGCCAGAACCCCGAGCAGCTCCGGCGAATCCTCAAACATATTTTCCATATAAATCTCCGGTCCGTGGAACTCCTCCAAAAGACTCCGCACCGCCTCCTCGGTATACTTTAACCAAGTTGTATCATACGACGCCCCCCGCAGAAAAGGCAGATAATTTCCATGAAAAATAACTGCACGCAGCCCCAGCTCCTCTGCAATCTGCATGGACTGGCGCATCCGCAGCAGGGAAATCTCCCGGATTTTTGCATCCGAGCTGAATACGGTGACATCAAAAAAGGCGCCGTGCATCGTATCCCTTGCACGCTCCCGCTTCAAACCGCAATAGGTCCCGATGCGCTCTTTCATCACGCTCTCATCATCCAGCACTGCCGGAGAAAAAAAATCATTATATTCAAAGCAAAGCCCCTGCTCCTGCGCAAGTTTCCCTGACTCCTCCAAGTTCCGGTAATCCGGTATCATATAGAATCCCTGCATTGACCTTATCCTTTCTTTCCAAAGCAATCCTTAACGCACCTGTTCCTCTGCCATCTGCCTGACTGCCTCCCTGAACACCTTTAAAACCTCTGCATCAATCTGTCCGTCTTCCGCCATGTGTCCCAGAATCTCCAGTGCCGTCTCCCGGGAATGCGGCTTCCGGTAAGGTCTGTCATCGCTCGTAAGCGCATCAAAGATATCTGCAATCGTGAGCAGACGCACTTCGACCGGAAGCGCATCCCCGGTCAGCCCGTCCGGATAGCCGGAGCCGTCCAGCAGCTCATGGTGCCTGCCTGCCCAGGTACGGACATTCTTGTAATGTTCATCAAAATCCATGGCAGAAAGAAAGCGCTCCGTATACACCACATGCTGCTTCATGGTTTCACGCTCCTTCTCTGTCAGGGTCCCTTTCTTAATCAGAAGGCATGCCTTCTCTTCTCCGGTCAAATACGGACATATGGTCCCGTCCGTTTCCTTATAGGACTTCTCTGCGAGCTCTCTCACCCACGCTTCCTTTGCATCATCCAGGAAGTCAATCCCGTTAATCTGTGTTACGACCCGGTCTGCTTCCTCCAGATACGCCGCTTCCTTCTCGTACTCTTCCTTTGTGCAGTTGCCTTCCAGATACGCAATCCGCTTTAATGCGCTGATATACTTAAATCTCGCCAGAACCAGCGAAAGCCTTCCTGCCAGCCTCGTTTCCTTGTTAATGACCTCAAGAGGCGTTACCAGCTTCCCGATATCGTGCATCAATGCGGTAATCTCCAGCTCCTCCCTGCGCTCCGCATCAAAAAAAAGAGTTCCCTTTCCTTCGGCAAATAACGCATTGCTGTAATCCATAAACATGACAACAAAATCATGCACATTCTTGGAATGATAATAGTTATATGGCGTTCTCGCATCAATCGCATTGGTAAAGACCATGATAATCGAATGCAGAAGCTGTTTAATCTGCTTAATATACTGCATATTCGAAAGCGACACCGCCGCCATCGAAGCCACCGCACGAAGTAACATTTCATGCTCCGGCGTAAAGGAAATAAAATTGCCCTCCTGGTCTCTTGCATTTAAAAGCTGCACCACACCAATCAGCTTCTCCTCATGGTTAATCAGAGGAAACGCCAGCATGGATTTCGTATAATACCCGAACATTTTATCATAGGTCTTCGGCCCCGAAAAATCAAATGCCGTATTCTCTGCATAAACGTCCGGCACATTCACTAACGTCCGGTGAATTGCGCTGTAGGCACATACCTTGCTCTCATCCAGCGCAAGCGGAGAAACCGTCCCGCCGCGGCGCTCCACTTCTTTATTTACATTCCGCATAATCATAAATTCAAGATGATTTTCCCGGTACAAATAGAGCGTTCCGCCTTCGCAGTTCGTCAGTTCCATCGCACACTTAATAATCTTTTCAAAAATTTTATTGTAGTCATGCTCTGATGTAAGGGCAATGCTCATCTCCAAAATTTCATTTACATCCAAGGAACCTGTCACCTCCTACTGCCTCTGGCCGGAACTTTCTTCCGCCTCTTTTTCTGTGGCAAATCCAAGGACGGAGTGCACCTCCATCGGCTCTGCCTTTCCTTTCAATACCATTCCCCCGAGAGGCTCCGTCAGAATCCGCCCTTCCAGACGCTTCCGCAGCTCCTCACTAATTACCACCTGTCCGCCCAGTGCCTTTCCTTCCAGACGTGACGCTGTATTTACTGTATCGCCGATTGCTGTATAATCCATTCTCGTTTCACAACCGATATTGCCAACGACTGCTTTACCGCAGTGGACTCCTACGCCAAACGAAACCTCCCTGCCGATTTTTTCTTTAATCCGCACATTGACCTTCCTGGCTCCATGCACAATATCAAGCGCAGCCTGTACTGCCTTTGCCTCATAATCCGGCAAAGCAATCGGTGCATTAAAGACTGCCATCGTCGCGTCGCCGATAAACTTATCTAACGTCCCGCCATTTGCAAAGATTGCCTCTGTCGTAAGCGCCAGATACTCATTCAGCATTTCTACCACCTGCTCCGGGCTCAGCACCTCCGAAAGCGCTGTAAAGCCACGGATATCCACAAACAGGACTGCAATCTCCCTGGATTCTCCGCCAAGCTTAATCGAAAGCTCTCCGTCACGCCGCATCTGGTCCAGCACCTGCGGTGCTACATACTTCTTAAACTCCTTCAATATCCGCCGTTTGCTCATCCATTCTGCCATATAACGGCTTACCATATGTACGACAAGCATCAGCAAGATACTGATAACAAAAGCAGCCGGGTAGACATAGATTCCTTTTTCATACAGAAGCAATGCGCCTCCCAGATAAGCGCCGATGGCTCCCAGCCCGCTTAAAATACTGACAATCAGCCCCGCCTTCCGGAGCAGGAAAAAATACGCCGTACAGAGTATGACATTCACGAGAATCACAGCCCACTCCTGTGCCATGTGATAGGACTCCTCCCTGCAGAGGGAATCGATAATGTTGGCGTGAATCTCTACTCCGTACATCTTTGAATTTCTGGAAACCGGAACAGAATACTGGTCCTGCATCCCTGCCGCATACGCGCCCACAAGCACGATTGCATCCTTAAAATATTCCGGCGGAATCTTTCCGGATACTACGTCCGCCCAGGAATAACGGTCATAATGATCCGGCTTCGCAACATAACGGATTCCGAACAGTCCTGCCCCGTCCACATCCGGAACATACGGCTCTATTCCCTGCGCATCACAATAGGTCCTATAAACCTCATAGGAAAAGTTATACATCGTTTCCCCATCATGCTGCGCGGAAAGAAGGCTGAAACGCACAAAGTCATCTACATCCTGAAAACGGTCGGAAAACCCGTAACGGGTCACCTTCCGCAACGCTTCATAAGGATAAATGAACTCCTCCACATAGAGGTTATCCCTTACCTGCTCTCCATTTTCCTCGTATACCCTCGCCCTGAACACTGCCTGCGACGCCGTAACTACATTTCCTGCCTCTGCCGCTGCGCGGACAAAGGCTGCGTCGCCTTCCGGGTCTCTCTCGGAAATGTAGTTAACATCGAATCCGATTACTGCCGGTTTCATCCCCGGCTGATTCAGCGCTGCAACCAAATCTGCTGCATACTGCCGGTTCCATTCCGTAAAGTAGCCGTATTCCTGCTCTGCCTTTTCATCGATGGCAATAATCTTAATCCTGCTGCTTACGGTGCGTTCCCTCGCATACAGCAAATCTGCTACGGTGCGTTCCAGCAGCTGCATTGCTTTTACATCGGAAGAGCCCAGTCCGACAACCATCGCAATGACCACTGCCAGAAACACAGCCGACATCCACTTCTTTTTTTTCAACTGATATACCCCTTATAAAGCTGTTAATTCCAAATCTTCTCTATATGCAGGGAATAAGCATTCCTTCCAGAATTTATTGTAATCGTCTTTCCATCCAAAGGAAGCCCGTATTCTGTTTCCCAGGAAAGCTTATAATGCTCTGCCTGCCCATATTCTATCTGGCACCCGGACGGCAGGCTCAGGGAATACCTCTTGCTCTCCAGGAAGTTTCCTTCTCCGTCATATTCGTCTACTGCCAGATGAAGAACCTTACATTCCACCGTCTGCCCGGCAAAATCTGTCGTATCCGCATCTGCAGGCACTTCAATAGAATAAACTGCATAAAGATTTAATGTCGTTCCCTTCAGGTTACTCTTGTCTGAAATCTTCTGCTCGGAATCCGGTGTCAGCGACCAGAAATTTCCGTACTGGTCATACCAGCCATGACACTTTATAACCGCGCCCTGAAGTCTCCCCTGAAGCTCACCTGCACCTTCTACATGCCACTTTGCCGCATTCTTCAGGTCTTCCGTAATATCCTGATTATCCGCAAAAATCTGCGTATTTTTTTGCCTTCCGTCTGTCACAAAGGAATTCAGGCTGCTGCCTGTCTTTCCGCCTGCATCTAAAGTAATTGCCGCCGGTCCGTTCTCACAGTTCAGGAAATACGAAGACGCAAGCTGATCCGGAATCAACGGCAGATAGTAATTCACCGTATACTGCGTCAGGCTCGGTGTCGGGCTCGGTATCGGACTTGGTGTCGGCTCCGGGCTTGGCGTCGGCATCGGACTCGGCGTCGGACTCAACGTCGGTGTCGGGCTCAACGTCGGTATCGGACTCGGTGTCGGCTCCGGACTTGGTGTCGGTATCGGACTCGGCGTCGGACTCAACGTCGGTGTCGGCTCCGGACTTGGTGTCGGTATCGGACTCGGCGTCGGCATCGGACTCGGCGTCGGACTCAACGTCGGTGTCGGTATCGGACTCGGCGTCGGCATCGGGCTCGGTGTCGGCTCCGGACTTGGTGTCGGCATCGGACTCGGACTTGGCGTCGGTATCGGACTCGGCGTCGGACTCAACGTCGGTGTCGGCTCCGGACTTGGTGTCGGTATCGGACTCGGTGTCGGCTCCGGACTCGGTGTCGGTATCAGACTCAGTGTCGGCTCCGGACTTGGTGTCGGTATCGGACTTGGTGTCGGCTCCTTATCCGGCGTCAATGTC
Organism: uncultured Lachnospiraceae bacterium; assembly: GCA_910579465.1. Lineage (GTDB taxonomy): Bacteria > Bacillota > Clostridia > Lachnospirales > Lachnospiraceae > SIG307. The sequence goes on from CAJTUB010000006.1 coordinate 140,655, forward strand.
GGTACTGCACTCGGCGTCGGCTCCTTACTTGGTTCCAGACTCGGTACTGTACTCGGCGTCGGCTCCTTATCCAGCTCTAATGTCGGCTCCGGACTTGGCGTCGGCTCCTTACTCGGCTCTACATCCGGCGTCGGTACAGTCTCACCCAGATGCTCCTTTGCCAGCCCTTCCAGACGCAGCGCAATCTGCTTCTGCTCCTCTGTCATCGGCTTTTCACTGCTCGTAAGACTTTCCTTCAGATACTGCGCACTATAATCCCTGAAATCCTCTGCTGTAATTTCTTTTGCTTCCCCCTCAAACCTGCTGTTCCCTTCTGCGGTCCGGGCAATCTCTTCCCACTTACCTGCCTCCAGGCTCCTTACTTCGTCAGAACCTGCCGGTGCTATCGATACAGTTCCCTCATAAGTTAAAATCTTTACTGATGTTCCACACTCTTTGCCGCTCTCATCATATAACCGGGCACATACTACCTCTACCTGGGTTCCCCGGACTGACATTGTCGAGGCCGGCGTCACTACCTCATAGCTCGACTTTTCCGAAAGCTTATTTTTAATATCGGAAAATACTGCACCATATTCCAGCCGGAGCGTCGTCTTGCTGTCTGCCGCCGTCCCTGTTGCATGAAGCGTCAGCTTGGAATCCTCGTCTACCAGGACATACTTATCTTCGTCCAGACGCAGTGTCAGCTGCGCGCCCTTTTCCGTCACAATCTCGTCTCCGGAAAACAGGTTCATATTCTCGAAAAGCTCCAACCCTTCCATTCCTTCACGATTTACCTTCGCTACACCGCGCACTTCACTGACACGGATATTGCGGTATGCTTCCTCTTTGCGGGAGAAAATTAAAAAAAAGACAGCTACAACCGCAATGACTACGGCTGCTGTCCCTGCAAGCAGTCCTGCTTTTTCCCGTTTTCCAAGTTTTTGAATCCATTTCTTCATATTGCCCCTCCTTACTTCATTTTATTACAAATTCCTGTTTTTACATTTCTTCATACTTCATTTGCTTATAAATTAGAATACCATATCATGTAAAATTCGTCAAGAAAATTCCACGAAGCGGACAGGCAGAAAAAGCGGTTACAGAAACCAACTACATGCATTTCCGGAGCCGCTCTCCCTTACAATGATTCCTTCTGCCTCAGCACTTTGCTTTCCACTTTCTTCATACCAGCAAATCTAAATTTGCACCGGGCCTTACTGCCTCCTTTGCCGCAGGCTTCTCCGCATCCTCCTCTTTGTCTGCTTCCAGGATGGTCCTGATATCCGTATCATACAGATAAACCATACCATCCTTCGATGCCGCGGTTTTTTCATTAAAAAGCTGTGTTACCTCATCCGGAAGCACCTTTCTATCTTCTTTTCCGGTCCGTTTTTCTTCTAACACCTCCTGTAATTCTTCCTTCCTTTCTGCCGCCTTTTCTTTTGACCTTTCCAGCAGCTTTTCGAAATTTTTCCGCCGTTCCTCCCGGAGCTTATCGCTCATATTTAGCATAAAATCATTTCTGACAAGACAAATCTGTTGATACTTTCCATTTTCGTCAATATAATCATGCTTAAATACAACCGACCAGCCAATGGCATTCATTGCACTGTCCAGCCTCTTCACCGCCAGTTCAGCGCCCTTTATCAGCTCCTTCATTTCCTTTTCCGTCTCCGGGTCATTCTGCATTTTCTCCAAAAGCTGAGGATTGACCGTCAATGTCCTTCCGCTTTTTGCCGATGAAAACGTCGTTCCAACCTTAAACTCTACGCTTGGAACCAGCTTTGCCAGCTCTTTCGCATACTCCGCCGTGCTTTTGGTTTTACTGCTGCCTGCTCCTTCTGCCGCTTTTTCCGCTGTCTTTTCCGTTCCCTTTTTCCCTGTTCCGCTTGTGGCACTGCTTCCTGCCGTACCTTGCGCGGCGTAGCTACCATAATTGCCCGTAATCTCCATTGCCATGCTCTTTTCCTCCTTGATAGATTTATTGAACTCCTTTTCACTTCTATATCTGTCTTTTATATTATTACTTTGTATATCGGTTAATTATCGTTAATTGTTAATAGTCGTTGACGTTTTATGCCTGAAGAAATAAAAAATCCCTTAGCAGTCAAAACTGCCAAGAGATTCGAAAACCGGTCTTTTTCTATATACGATTATCACTTGTCTATTATTTTTATCTTATCTGCATCATTACCAAACCTTTTAAACTTATTATCCGGCACTTTATTCCACAGCTTAGAAATATCAAACTTGCATTCCTGCAGCCTCTTCCCTAAATTTGAACAGCTGATGATATCTCTCTTGTAATCTGTCTTTGTACTGCTTTTTGTTAATTCTCTGGCATATTTTATTTCACATGCATCCTGTAACTCATCCTCTAAGTTTTTTACCTGTGGGATACATATTACACATGGAATCCCCTTCTGTTTTTTCAAGAAATCAACATTATACTGTAAAATATCAATGTTCGTATCAACATCCGTGTCGTAAATAAGAACAACGATCGTGCCTGGCTTTAAAGGCCGGATTCTTGCAATAGTAAATCTGGTCTGAATAACATTCACCTTATCGACCTTCCCGCTTTCAATACAACACAAATCTCTTTTCAGCGCCTCTAATAGACTTTTTTCATCCTCCCCTTCTACATAATAATGATAGGTTGCTTTCCTCCTCATAAGTATACCCCTTTCTGCTATACCCCGGCAATATCATACAATCTATGCAACTCAGGCGCAGTACAAAACAAATCATTTTCCACGGCATGCTTTAATGAATCCGTATTGCGTTTTAAATATTGTGCCGCGTAGATGCACTTTATCGGCATTTCAACATCTTTAACATCCTTTTTCAAAAAGGAAAAAGAATGCTTTGGCAGCTGCATATCCAGCACATCCGTGTTATGCGTCGTAAAAAACAACTGTTTCCTTTCTGTAATTTTATCAATAATAATGGACAAGCAAGCCTTCTCCACGTCACTATTAATATAGGGAAACAACTCGTCGCAGTAATATAAATCATGCTGGTCAGATACAAGCGAGGCAATAATATAGGAGATATCCAGTCCTGCTTTTGTCCCGCTTGATAACACCTCTCCATTTGCTACAATACCGTCCTTAATAATTGCGGAGCAGTTTTCTAAGATAATTGCATATGTATTTTTTAACTCTTTCACCCTTATCACTTCTTTTATGGACGGATCCAGCGTTTTTAAAATCTGCTCCAGTATATACAGATATTTTTTATTACTTTCGATTGGAATATATGTCTTACTTTTCCAGGCATCCTGCGGGTAAGAAAAGTACCATCCCCTCGTATTAATCCTTTCATATGCTTCTTCCTCACCCTTATCCTCATCCAGTCTTTGTGCACATGTCTCATAATTTTCCCTTACTCCGATTGGCGTATAGTGTATATGAATGTCAACATCCTCCTCCGAATATTCCCCATCCGGCTTAGCCCCGGTCGACATTTCAAAACGGTACAGAATATTTTTATCTGTCACAAAATCTATTTTCAGCATAGCATCTTTTCTATTGTCACCTATTATACTGGTAAACCTGTTATAGCTCCCGTCTTTAAAATAATTTGCAAACATCATAAGAATCTTTCCCAGGGACGTCTTACCAGTTGCATTTCCACCCATAATAATATTTACCTTCTTGTAACGGAAATTGGACCTGTCCTTCAGAAATTCTCCTTCTATCGTAGAATCTACTATTTTTTTCGGATACGACATATTCATATGAAACTTTTTAAATGCGTACAGATTGTCAATCTTAATATCCATTATTATCATGGCTTGTCCTCCTTTGTGTGTGGTTACTTGTTCGTAATTCACGAAGTAATCTCCTTTCATTATTATAGCATATCACAAAAAAAAATCAAGCTATTTTATGTATATTCATTTAAAATCATAATTAGAACAAACCTGAAAAAATGTGTTTATGTGCCCCCGCGCAGTACGATAATTTCTGTAAAGAAAAATGAAAGCAGCATTTCTTCCCTTGATAACAAAGAAAGATATCTGCTGCTTGTAAAAAGGGGCTGCGCTTCATGCGACAGCCCCTGCAAACTCTCTTATTCTTTCTGTGCCAGTCCTGTGTAAAGCCACACTCCTGACCCAAAGGCTCCTGATTTCCGGGACTTAGTCCAGTGTGTACGGCATCAGTGCAACGTGACGGGCGCGCTTTACAGCAACGGTTAATGCCCTCTGATGCTTTGCGCAGTTTCCGGTAATTCTTCTTGGAAGAATCTTACCTCTCTCGGAAACATAGCGCTTTAACTTATTTACATCCTTGTAATCAATGCCTGTATGGTTCTTGTCTGCACAGAATGCGCAAACCTTCTTTCTCCTGCGAACGACGCGTCTCTTGGTTCCAAGATCCGCCTTATCCGGTCTTTCTGTCATGGTTCTGCCTCCTTATTCAATTCTGCGGCATCAGCCGCTTCTTATTTGTGCTTTCGTCTAATTAAACGGAAGCTCTTCGTCGATACCGTCAGGGATATTCATAAATCCGTCGCCTGCCGCGCTCGGCTCCGGTCTTGCGCTCGGACGGTACTCCTGTCCTTCGCCACCTGCCGCCGCATTCTTACTCTCGGCAAACTCTAATTCATCTACCATAATCCGCGTGCTGTAAACCTTCTGTCCCTCTTTGTTTGTGTAGTTGTCGTTCTGCACTCTGCCTACAACAACCATCTTCGTTCCTTTTTTCAGGTAACGCTCCACAAACTCTGCCTGCTTTCCAAACGCAGTGCAGTTAAAAAAGTCCGCATCCGGCTCACCGTCGCGCTTAAAACGCCTGTCCACTGCAATACTGAACGTACCGACTGCAGTAGAGCTTGCGCCCTGCGAATATCTGATTTCCGGGTCTCTGGTCAATCTGCCAATTAAAATGACTTTGTTCATAAGGATGTCCTCCTTTACTCCTCGTCCCGTCGAATGCATAAGAATCTGATGACATTTTCCATAATGCGGATTCTGGATTCAATCTCCGCCGGAACTGTTGCATCAGCATCGAACTGAATGAAGTAATAGTAACCTTCCTTCATCTTCTGGATTTCGTATGCGAGTCTCTTCTTACCGGCATCTTCTACGTTGGTAATGTTTCCGCCGAACTTGGTAATGAGCTCCTTTACTGCTTCAACCACAGCATTCTTTACGTCATCCTCGACTTTTGCATTTACAACTAAGGCTAATTCATACTGATTCATAGTTGCGTGCACCTCCTTCTGGTCTCCGGCCCTTTCCGTCACAAAAGAGCAAGGAAAAATTTGTGTTTTGCATATCACAGTTTTCCATTATAGCATAGGTTTCCTTTTTTGGCAACTGCTTTTTTCGCAAACTTTTGAAGCTCCACCGTTTTCACACCATTCTGAAACATCCCGGCGGAACAGGCTGTGCCGGGAACCTTAACAGTGATGCAAAACTGTGGAGCTTCAAATTTTTATTTACGTATAATACTGCGCCTGCGCGTGCCAGAGCTCGCTGTACACTCCCTTTTCGTCCGCGAGCAGCTCCTCGTGGGTGCCTACCTGTACAATTCTACCATTGTCGAACACCGCAATCTTGTCGCAGAAGCGGCAGGAGGACAGGCGGTGGCTGATATAAATGGCGGTCTTGTCTCCGACAATCTCGTTAAAGCGTGCATAGATTTCCGCCTCGGCTACCGGGTCCAGCGCAGCGGTCGGCTCGTCCAGGATGATAAACGGCGCATCCCGGTACAATGCCCGCGCCAGCGCGATTTTCTGCGCCTCCCCGCCCGAAATGTTCACCCCGTCCTCATCGAAGTTTTTATAGAGCGGCGTCTCTAAGCCCTTCGGCATCTCTTCATACCGTTTGCCAAAGCCTACCTCATCCAGGACCCGCTCCGCCTTCTCCCTGTCCCATACGGCGCCGGACGCCACATTATTGCCAAGAGGAACGGCAAGGAGATTATAATCCTGGAAAACAACCGAAAAAATGTCAAGGTACTGGCGGTAGTCATACTTACGGATGTTGAAATCATTCATCCGGATTTCACCCTCCGACGGGTCATACAGACGGCACAGAAGCTTGATAAACGTGGTTTTCCCGCTTCCGTTCTTCCCTACGACGGCAAGGCGCTCGCCGACCTTAAGGCTTAAGCTGATGTTCTTTAACGCATCCTCCTCACTTCCCGCATACCGGAAGCTGACGTTCTTAAACTCGATATCAAACTTCTTGTCGCTGCGTTTTTCCACCGCAAGGCTTCCCTGGTACATGTCATTTTTAATATCAAAAAACTCCAGATAGGTTTCCAGGAATTGCTCGTTATTCCGCAGGTTATTCCGTACAAAAAAGAGGTTTCCTATACTTCGTGTCATTCTTCCGAGATAACCGATATATTTAATAATGCTTCCCACCGGAAAGACGCCAAGCGTACAATAAAAGCAGATAATCAGATAGGTACACATCTCTGAAAGTCTGGACGCTGCCACCTGCGGCCTTGTCAGAAAAAAGTTCTTTTTATTTACCTTGGAAAAAACCTCTAAATGCTCCCTGGACATTTTTTCCCGCATCGGATCTATAATGTCCTGCTGACGGTAGATACGGTTATCCATCCCGTATACGTTCCAAATACCGCTTAAAATCTGGTTCTCACGCATCATCAGATCACTTGCCCCTCTCCAGACATCCGAAATCCTCTTCCCGCCGCGGTACTGAAAAATGACAGTAACTACAGAAAAAGCTATCATTGCCGCAAAAAGTCCCAGACTCAGCCAGTGAAAAGGAACCTTTGTAATCCGGGAGAACATTTCCGCAAGCAGCACGACGGAAAATATAATGTTGATGCTCCATCGCAGCACCGCCTCGACATTATACCTCATATGTTCCACGCCGTAACTGTTAATCGCTTTATTTTCGTGAATCCTCCGCCGGAGCTGGCGGATTTCCGGATCTTCCATTTTGTCATAATCCAATGACAGCGTTTTTTGGTAAAAGGCCACCGTCTCGTTGTTTCTCAATGCCTCCAATGCCGTCCTGACACTCCTGCCCAATGCAGCTTCGAACCCCTGCAATAAAAAATTTCCAAGCAGGGTAATGAGCACCAGAAGATACAGCTCCCGTTTTTCCCGTCCTTCATAGAGCGCGGTAATAATTTCAGAGGACATCCAAAGATTGAAATAGGGAGAAAGACTCTCGAACACAATCAGCAGAAAGCTAAGCGGAAAGTATTTCGGATTGTACGCATGATACATTTTCAGCGCCCTTTTTGTTGCATTTTCCTTACGCATGGACCTCGCCCTCCTTGTAGTATTTGCTCTGTACCCCGAACATATAGGCATACCGCCCGTTCTTTTCCATCAGCTCCTCATGGCTCCCGCTCTCCGTAATAACGCCGTCCTCCAGCAGAATGATACGGTCGCAGAACCGTGTCGAAGCAAAGCGGTGGGAAATATAAATTGAGGTTTTCCCTGCCGTGAGCGTCCTGTACTGCAGATACAGATTATTTTCAGCTACCGGGTCCAGCGCCGCCGTAGGCTCGTCAAGCACAAGAACCGCCCCGTTCTTATAAATGGCGCGTGCCAGCACAAGCTTCTGCATTTCCCCGCCGGAGAGGTCCACGCCGTCGTCATAAATCCCCTTCCTCAGATGCGTATCCATTCCATTGGAGAGCCTCTCTATTTTTTCATAAATCCCCGCTGCCTTCATCGCAGCCACGGCATCCTCCCTTGCCGTAGGGCGCCCTAAGTCCGCGCTTGCCACAAACTCAAAGCAGGTAAACGCAATCGTCCGGATTTCCTGGAAAACCGCTGAAATCAGCGAATAATATTCCTCGATATTATATTCGTCGATTCTCCTGCCGCCTACTAAAATCTCCCCCTTTTCCGGCGTGTACAGTCCGCAAATCAGCTTCACCAACGTCGTCTTTCCGGCGCCGTTCATGCCCACAAGCGCAAGGCTCTCCCCGCCCTGAATGACAAGGCTGACCCCCTTTAAGGTGTAGTCCCCGGCGCCGTCATACCGGTACCAGACATCCCGGAGCTCTATCGTAACCGGCGCCGCAGGCAGCGCACAGCCCTCTCCGTGATTGAAGCGGTTCGGATATTCGTAAAATTCCCGGTAATACCCAATCTTTTCGGCACGGGTGTTGAGTGCCGCGATATCGCCGATGATTCCCTGTAAAAACCCCGCGATACTACCGACCAGACCGAAATAAAAGACAAAGTCGCCCACGGTAATCCCGCCCTCAAGCAGAATCCCGATTAATACAACGTATGCGACGCCGTTCTGCAAAAGCGTCATCACTCCCGCCAGAACCGAAGCCCACAAACCGCGCAGGCTGCAGCGCCTGTTCCACATCAGGATATAGCCCTGATAGTCCCGCATCAGCTTTTCCAGCCATCCCTCAAGTCCGTAAAGCTTGATATCCTTTGCCCTTGAAAAGTCCTCGGAAAGCTCTCCGAGATAACCCTCTTTCCGGATTTCCTTTTCCCATTTCTGTTTATTCTTTTCATAATATACGGACTGCCAACGGGTCGTAAAATACGATAGCACGGAGACAACCGCTACGGCAAGAAGTATCACCGGATTCAGTACAAACAGGAGCGAGGCATAGGTAACAATCCCCACGGCATGGACAAGCACCTGTTCTAAAGGCATCCATAAAAACTCCATAGAACAATTCCCGCTGCCGGCATCTCCTGAGGCATAGCCCCTGATTTTTTGGAAATCCTGTTTCTCGGTATTCTCATAATCCGTCTGATACCATTCCATCCGCTTTATCTCTGCCTGATACACGTTCGTAGGATAATAACGTCTCCCCTGGCATTTCGCCTCAATCCAGCCTTTCAGCCCGTCTAAGGCGAGAAGTCCGAACATAAAGACAAGAATCAGAGGTACAATCTCCGGAAACGAAGCACCTGTACTGATACCGTCAATCAGCTTCTTAGGAAAGTAAGACTCTGCCAACGGAAGCAGCACTGCTACAGGAACAGAGGCGAGAACAAAAAAAATAAAGCTTTTGTCAAGCCGCCACAGCTTTTTCAAGCCCCAGACAAAGCAGCCGGTTTTCGTATACTTCCGCTTGTCCTTCACGTCTCCTTCCGTATTTTTTCCATTTTGTTTCTTTTTGTCCTTCATCACATCTCCTCCTTTGCCTCCACTATAGCATAGAAAAAGAAAAAAGACGTGCTTTGATGTCAAATGTCGAAAATCTGATGTCAGCTGCACATCTTTTTAAAGTTACCAGAAAACCCTATTGGGGAAGCAGGACTTCCGTAGAAAATGCCTCGTCCTCGGAGGCTCTTGTGATATAGCCGCCGTACTTTTTTACGATTGCGTCGGCGCGTGCAATCCCGAAGCCGTGTCCCTCTCCCTTCGTGGTATGGAAGCTCTGCTTTTTCTTACCGCCTGCCGTATTCGTCAGCGCAAGGTAGAGATAATTTCCCTTCATTTCCATGTAGATGCGGATCAGGCGCTCCTCCTGCGGAAGCTCCATACACGCCTCTATCGCGTTATCTAACAGGTTGCCGATAATAATGCACAAATCCAGCTCCGATACGCTAAGCGCCACCGGGATTTTGGTTTCCGCCTTTACGCGGATTCCCCTCTCTGCCGCAAGCGAAAGCTTGCTGTTTAAAATGGCGTCCGTCATCCGGTTGCCCGTCTTAACCACCGTTTCCACGTTCGTCAGGTCCTCATCCAGCATATCGAGATACCTTACAATTTCCTCGTATTCCCCGTTTGCCGCATGCACCTTCATCGTCTGGATGTGGTGCCGGTAGTCATGCCGCCAGCCCCGCATCTTGGCATACATGGTTTCAACCTCGGTATAGTATTTTTGCAGGATTTCCTTTTCAAAGGATGCAACCCTTTTTTTCACAAGCTTGTCAAGCAGCATCGCAGCCTCCTTATAAATACCGGATCAGCGCGGCATGAACCTCATCGTACAGTCCGCGGCTGATTGGAACCGTATCGCCGTTTATCATCGTAACCTCACTGCGCGTAATTTTTTTCACATACTTCAATCCCACGACAAAGGAGCGGTGTACCTTAAAAAATGTCTCGTCCAGCTGTCCGGCAAATTTGCCCAGTGTCATCCGCATACGGTAGCTCCCATGTACCGTATGCACAATGACATATACATTCTCGGATTCTATATATACAATATCCGCCAGGGACACCTTGATATCGCCGTCGGCGGTAGAAAGCAGCACGGAGCGCTGGCGGTAGGCAAGATGGTCCGCCGCCTTGTCGAGCACCGCGCAGAGCTTTCTTTCATCGGCAGGCTTTATCAGATAATGCAGCGCCGATACGTCAAAGCCGTCGCTGAAATATTCGTAATAGCCGGTAATAAAAACAATCTGCACCGCCGCATTCTCACATCTGACCTCCTTCGCAAGCTCAATCCCGTTCATTCCGGGCATTTCAATGTCCAGAAGCAGGATGTCAAAATCCTTTTCCTCCGCATAGTCAAACAGAAACGCCTTTGCGTCCACATACTGCTTCACCTCGGCAAGATGACGGTTCCTTTTCGCCCACGAAAAAACTATCTCCGAAAGATACGCCCGCTGGGACGTATCGTCATCGCAAATTGCTATCTTTAGTTTCATGCGGCTGCTCCTTTCCCGGATAGTTCGAAAAGGCAGTCTTTACGCTGATTCCCTTCAGCTTCCCTACCTTGCCCGCCAGTGCGGAAATCGTATCCTGCGGGGCATCTAACGCAATACTGATAATATTGATATTCTTCTCGCGATAGGGAATCCCCATTCTCCCTATAATATATTCGCCATATTCATGCAAAATCAGGTTCAGCTTCTCCACCGTATCACTGTTTTCCACAATAACGCTCATCACTGCAACCCGTGTTTCCATCCTCTACCTCCAAAAATAAGGGCATCCGTGTCTTACAATAAGACCGTCTTCGCCCTTTGCTTCCTGTCAGAAACCGGTTTGATTATAGCATATGGGGAAACTATCTGTCAAACAGCGGCACCCATGCCGCCGTCAGATAGTCAAAATAGGTCCCGTCCATTTTGGGCAGAAACCCGCTGATCACACACTGCCTGACGATATGCTCCGTACCGTCCTGTTCCGTATAGGTATCACAATTATGGAAAATCCGGTACTCCCCGTTTTCCTTACCGGCATACAGCATGACATGCCCCGGCATGTGCAGGATAGCCCCGACGCCAAGTGCGGAAAGGACTTCCTCCTTTTGCTCTGCCTCCATCCGCTCTATCTGGTAAAAGACCGCCTTCCCTTCCGCGGCAAGCGTTTCGCCGAAGCTTTTCTGTTCCGAAGAATTGCGCGGCAGAGCCAGACCGAAGCAGGCGTAGAACGCGCGCACCGTGGAGGAGCAGTCCATCCCGTCCGCACGTTCATCCCCCCAGCTGTAAGGAATCCCAAGCATCCGTTCCATCTGCAGCAGAAGCTGGCGTTCCGAAAACGGCAGCCGCCCATGGATAATCACCGGCGTCTCCGGCTGCTCCCTGCCTGTTTCCTGCAGCTTCTCCCTCCTGTGCCTGCATTCCTTTCCATATAATTCTTCTTCAAACATTTCCGTCTCCGGCGGCAGGATGGTGCCGATCCGGAAATACTTTCCCTGCTCGCTCCTGCCGCCCTTTAAAACAACCCTGTGTTCCTTTTTGAAAAGCGACCTCCGGCTTTCATACTCTGCCTTCGTACAGAGCAGGAAACCGTCTGCTGCCGCGTACCCTGCTGTCGTGTCCGAAATCACATAAAGCCAGTTCTCTCCCAGATGCTTTAACCGGACCGCTTCCCCGACATTCAGTCTGCTCTCCTGCCGTCTGTCCCATACGTCATCTTTGTCCTTCCGGAGCGGCTCCATCGTCGGTTCCGTCCGCACCGATACATTCTTTACTGCAATACCATACTGCATACGTCACAAAAAGCGATACCGTTCCGGCTATGCCCCGCCGGACAGGTATCGCACCTTATCTTTTCTAATATCCTATGCCGGGAGCGGCAGAAGATATTCCTATGGAAGCGCTGATGAAAGCATTTTCTTAATATGCGCTCCGGATTCCGTTATCCTCCAACGCGTCTTTCCTTGACTCATAAAAATGAGGTTTCCCCTCTCCATCAATGAACCATATCTGCTTTTGTTTATTTTTAAGGGTTCCCAGAACAATATCCTCTTCTCCGGTACGGTAGCACAGGGACAGGTTCCATTTTGTACAAAACAGCACACCTTTATTTGGCGAATACCCGTATAATTCTACCTCTTCCGCCTTTTCCGGGCGAAGATAGAGCTTCTCTATTTCCGGTACTCCGTCCACATAAAGCGAAAATGCCTCCTTACTCTCACGCTTTCCCTGATATGTAACACAGATATTATACCCCTTTCTCCCTTTATCATCATAAATATCCTCTATCTTGTCAAACCTTTCAAAAGAGTACATCTCCTGAAATGCTTCTTCTCCTATATAAAGCAATGGGAATCCTTCTGCAAGGGTAATAAAATCCTCTTTGACCCCGTTCCATCTGATCTGCGTTTCTAAAGGCGGAATCCGTAAAAGTAACTGTTCTTCTTCACATCTTTCAAGTGTTACGGCGTCAAGACGCCGCATATCAAAACAGCTTAAAAACGCATCCGCATCCAAAGTAATATCCACATCATGCACTGCTCCTTCAATATGCAAATCAGGCGTCTGGGAAAAAGACAATGTTCCTTCCAGAAACTCATTGCGATAAGAATAAAGCTTTTCACAATTTCGCACGGACAGATTCCCCGAGGATTCCGTATAGAAAATCGTCTCCAGGTTCGGACAATCCTCCAAAACCGCCTCCCGGATGCAGCCCTCTCCCGAGCCAAAGCTCTTTAAAAGCTGTGCCCCGCGGATAACTACCCTGTCCGCATAATCAATCCAAACCTCCTCCAGCTTCGGGAACAATTCAAAGCCTTTTAGTTCCTCCGGTCCCAAAGAAAAGTCATAATCCTTTACCTCATGCCGTGTCCCCCTGCAATAGTCTATCTCCTTTACCGCCCTCCGTTCCATTTCAGAAAGAGAACCATCCTGATTTAAGTCATAATTGCTGCGGAGAAATGCGCAAAAATTCTTTCCTCCAAAATGCTCCTCATCAATTAAAATCAAATCCTCCTCCGGGTCAGAGCTTGGTTTCTGGCTTATTCCCGGCAATGAAGTCAGCGTTGGAGCGGTGGTTCCCTGATTCTCTACAGGTTCTTCCGGCTTTTCCTGACAAGCACCGGCACATAACATCAGAAGCAGAACCATAATTCCATATTTTATTCTGTTCATAAAATCCCTCCTATCTCTGCAGCTTATGCAATATTTTATTGAATCCTGTCATAGTCCGATACATGACAGTCCAGATCCGCCTTGTCAAAATTAGCTTTTGCATTATTATATCTGACTGAATCAGCTAATCGTACATTTTCAGAAAAGTTTCTTAGATAAAAATCTCCATAATATATTCCTGAAAGCAAAAAATCCGTAACATATCCTTCGTTTCCATAATATGCTTTTACTAAAACATTTTTTGCAACTGCTTGTGCTGCACTAAACCGCATTGGAAGATAATCTGGATTATCAGCATTATAGGAATCATTCTTTTTATGCCTTACCCGGCTCCAACCTTCATTTTCCTGCTCTGCCCATGCACTATGCGCAAATATATCTGTAGCACAATGCATAGCAATTCCATATAGAAACAGTTTGATATTTTGTGGTGTATTTGAAATGCTCGTATTACAGTCCGTATTCATTTGGCCAAACACTTGTTGCCACGTCATGCCTCCCACTCCGTTTGTAGAAATATCATTTATAATTCTCGTCCGGTCACTTGAATACATTGCACTGTAAGAAACCTGTGCTACATTTCCACCTGCCATCGCAACTTTAGTCAAAAAAATATAATTGGCAATGTAATTAGATAGCAGCGGCTGTGAAAGCTCTGTTCCGTTTTCACTAAGCCTCTGTTGAAAGAATCCATGATATGGATTCTTATCCATATCTTTTAATTGTACATTATCATCTGTAAACTTAGATGCATAAGTTAAGATTGTAAGCTGCTCATTGGAAAAGCTTACCTGATTCTGGGAATTTATCTGCATTTGTAATGCACCATCATTGATTAAGTCATAATGACCTACATTTGAATCGCCGTTTTTCCATAATCCCTCAACACTTTCCAAGCCGGAAAAAATTTCTACTGCTTTTTCATTTTCAGGAATTACTTTCAAGACTTCACCCCAAAATTTATTCATCTGTTTCTCTTTTTGGTTTTTCTCAACCTTTTTCATATGCTCTTTATATAACCTTTTAAACTTTTCATTAATATAAAGTGCATACTCCAAATCAACAATACCGTTTCCATACATATCTTTCGAGCCATATAAATTTGCGCTGTAATCAAGTAACGCACGTACATAGGAAGCTGGCATTTCCGGATTCTTTTCCATCAAAACAGAAGCTGCGCCTACAACATGCGGAACAGCAAAACTTGTACCCGAAACTCCTAAAACTCCTCCAAAGATGCCAGTAGACAAGATATTTTCTCCCGGAGCCATAATCTCCAGCGCCTCTCCGTTTGCACTATTTTCTGCGGGAATACCTTCGGCAGTCAGGGAACCAACTGCCATAACCTCATCATATGCGGCCGGATAAGCAATTTCCTCTCCATTTCCAACAGCTGCAATCATTAAAATTCCTGCCGCATCAGCACGCTCAATGGCCTGTTCTAATTCTGCTATATTATTTTGGATTCCAAAACTCATGTTAATGATATCAACCTTTTGCTCAATCGCCCAATCGATTGCCTCTACAATTCGATTTACTGGCGCCTCAAGCCTCGCATCCAATACACGAGCGGAATAAAGTTCAACATATGGATTTATTCCTGTAATGCCCTCCTCATTATCCAATGCTGCTATAATACCTGCGATTGCGGTTCCATGCCCGGTAAGGTCTTCGTATAAAACACTACAGTCATCCCCCTGAATAAAATTTTTTCTCATTATAACATTGAGATCTGTAGAAAAATTAATTCCGGAATCAAGAATCGCTACTTTAATTCTTTTTTCAGGTTCAACATTTGATTTTATCTGTATCATCTGTTGATTCCACGGTTTACTTTTTTGATTCCCTTGATTTTTCTTGATTTTATTATTTTTCTTCTCTTTTTGGGTAATTACATTTCCATAACCATGTACTATCTCTGTCTCCGCTCTTTTTGTATCCTCCTTTTCCGTCATAGTAAGGTCGATTATCCCTATAGTTCCAACCAACATGACAACAAGCAGCACTCCTGCAATTATTCTTTGAAATCTTTTCATACGCATCCTCCTCAATAATACTACTCTTATCCCTCTGATAAATTTTTTTAATGACCCACTGATAATAATAAAAATCATATTCTATTGCCCCTTATATTTTCTTTCCAGAGAAGTGCCGATTAAATCACTGCTTCATCTTACTTTTCCCCTTCCCTCGTTATTAAATCAGTTTTTATGTATACAACCAAATTATACCATATCTTTAGATCTTACGCCATAAATCCAATTAAAATCTAAATATTTTTTCTTGCCATTCCTATAAAAAACGACATTGTTCGACATTCCGACAGATAATCTCCCCGTTCTGGCTTATCTCCCCGTAATATCACTCACGACAACTATGCTACGCATAACTCATGCATCCGGATTTCCTTACAGGGCAGAAAACGCCATCACCCTCCTCCATTTCCATCACCTATTAAAAGAAAACGAAATTGGTGAAAAATTTTTGCTGATATGAAAAAATCCCGGAAAGGATTTGTCGCACAAAACGACACCCCTCCGGGATACAAAATACCAAACCTCAATCTTCAAAAAACTCCTTATACCAGATGCCAAAGCAGTACAGGCACCAGATTTTTCTGGAATAATCCTTTTTCCCGCTGTAATGTGCATCCAGCAATGCGAGCATCGCTTCCTCCTTAAAATACCTCTTCATGTACGGGCGGAGCAGGACCTCCTTCACGCGGTTATAATACTGCTCCTCACGCAGCCAGACACGCACCGGCACCGGGAAGCCCAGCTTCCTCCGCTCGGTCGAAGCCTGCGGCGTATTTTTCCTTGCCGCGATGCGGAGCGCCTTCTTCGTCGTATTTTTGTCCACCTTTAAGGCAAGCGGAAGCTTTCCCGCCACCTTCATTACCTCATAATCCAGGAACGGCACCCGCAGCTCCAGCGAATTTGCCATGCTCATCCGGTCCGCCTTCCGCAGAATATCCCCGCGCAGCCAGAACTTCATATCGATATACTGCATCTTCTGGACATCGTCGAGGCTCTTCGCCCGCTCATAATACGGCGCGGTCAGCTCGCTCGTTTTTTTGCGCCCTGCCGGGTTGACAAGCAGACGGTCGATTTCCTTTTCCCGGAAAATATAGGCATTACCGATATAACGCTCTGAGAGCGGCGTACCTGAACGGATCAGGTACTCCTTCCCTTTAAAGCGCAGCGGAATGCGCCGAAGCAAACCGGCCAGTGCCCGGCGGAGCGGCTTCGGAATCCACGCCACCGCCCGCGAGGCAATGACTGTCTGGTACACGTTATAGCCTCCGAACAACTCGTCCGCGCCCTCTCCGGAGCAGACAACCTTTACATAGTCGCTTGCCAGACGGCTCACGAAATACAGTGCCACTGCCGAAGGGTCTGCCACCGGCTCGTCCATATGGTACTGCACCGTAGGAATCGCGTCCCAATACTCCTCCGGGGTAATTACCTTGCTGTAATTCTCCACGCCGAGAATCTCTGCCAGCTCCTTTGCATAGGCAATCTCGCTGTAGCCGCCGTCTGAAAAACCGACCGTAAACGTCTTCGGGCACTTTGCCGTACTTACGACATAGCTTGAATCGATGCCGCCCGATAAGAAGCTTCCGACCTCTGTATCCGCCGTCAGGTGGACCCTGACCGAATCCTCAAACACCTCTTCAATCTGCTTTACCGCCTCTTCTAAGGTAAGCTCCTTCTCTGCCGCAAACTTCGGGTCCCAATACTCCTTAACGCATGCCCCTTCCTCTCTCGAGTATGTGAGAAAGTGTCCCGGCATAAGCTCAAAAATCCCTTTGAAAAAGCTCTCACTGCGTGCGGAAAACTGGAAGG
Organism: uncultured Lachnospiraceae bacterium; assembly: GCA_910579465.1. Taxonomy (GTDB): domain Bacteria; phylum Bacillota; class Clostridia; order Lachnospirales; family Lachnospiraceae; genus SIG307. The sequence goes on from CAJTUB010000006.1 coordinate 157,727, forward strand.
AAAGATAGCTGTAAATCGCCTCCTCGTTTAACTCCTTCTTTACCGAGGAATGCTGTAAAATCGACTTGATTTCCGAACCAAAAACCAGCTCCTCCTCCGACGGCCTCGTATAATAAAACGGCTTAATCCCGAAACCGTCCCGTGCCGCAAACAAACTCTTTTTCTTTATGTCCCAGATAACAAAACAGTACATTCCGCGCAGCCGCGCCAGAATTTCCTGTCCATACTCTTCAAAGCCATGTAAAATAACCTCAGAATCGCTGTCTGTCGTAAAAACGTGTCCCTTTTCCCGCAGCTCCTCGCGGATAGAAGCATAATTATATATCTCACCATTAAAGGTCAGAACCATACTGCCCGTTTCATTCAGAATCGGCTGCTGCCCGTTCGTGATGCCGATAATGCTCAACCTCCGGAATCCGAGTCCCACTGCCTCATCTTCATAATAGCCGACCGAATCCGGTCCGCGGTGAACAATCACTTCCGTCATCTTCCGTAATTCTTCCCGGTGCGCCTCTGCCCTTTTATAATCTACATATCCGGCTATACCACACATAGTACCGCCCCCTTTGTTTATCTTTCTAACACTTCTTCATCATATCAATTCTTCCCATCTTTTTCAAGTCTTAGCCGCAAAATAACCTTAAAATACTTTACAAAATATGGTCTGCGGGTATATAATATATATGGAGATTTTTGTCTTTTCCCGACAGCCTCTGCCGTTCCGTGCGGATACTACGGGGCGCCGGAAGAAGCAATAAGTAAGAAAGGAGGCTTGCTTATGCTGAACGTATACAATTACTATATGCAGGACTATGTTTCCCGCACACCTCATTATTCCGCGCACAAGCGGCGCGAGTTACGCGACATTTACAAAAATATTGTCAAATTGTCTGCCTCCGAACCTCTGTATAAAATCGAACTTTCCGAAAGCAAACAGGCATCTGCCCTCTCGATTAAAGAGAGTGCCCTCCTGTTAAAAGATACTACGCATAAATTACAGGATACGCCCCTGCTGCACACCGCAGGGCTTGTTTCCAGCCATTCAGAGACAGTCAGCGCTTCCCTGCTGCACCGGATGGATTTGTCCGAGTTTGCACCGGATACTTCCTTTGAAGTTGAAGTATCCTCCCTTGCAACCGGCCAGACGAACCTCGGTCTCTGTCTCCCTTCGGATGAGACCCCGCTGCCGGCAGGAAGCTACAGCTTTACCGTCTCACTCGGCTATGACAATTATTCCTTTCGTTTTAACGTAGCCCCGGACTCTTCTGCCTTCGACCTGCAGACAAAGCTTGCCAGCTTTATCAACCAGACCGGAATCGGCTTAGAGGCACAGGTATCCTTCCACCGGGAGCTCGGAATAAGCCGTATGGACTTATCCGCCAAGAGAGTCGGCACCTTCGGGAAAAGCTCCTTTTCCCTGGAGGATACCCATATGCCGGATATCGCTGAAAAGGGCCTGGTAGAAGCATTCGGCTTAAACCAGATTGCTTCTCCGGCAGGGAACGCACACTATACCGTGAATGGTGTTCCGTATGAGTCTCCGGAGAATACCGCCATTTTTTCTGATATGATGCGGCTTTCGTTCCATTCTGTCACCAAAGAGCCGGTCACCATCCGTCCCGTTGCCGACCAGACTGCCGTTTATGAAGTCCTTGCAGAGTTCACAAACAGCTATAATCATCTGATCGAAGCAGGTCAAAAGTCCGTGCAGGAGAATAAAAGCTCGGCACTTTTGCTGCGGAGTCTGGCCCATCTGGTAGGCTCCCACTATTCCGCGCTTACCTCTGTCGGCATTACCTCGGACGAAGAGGGCTATCTGCTTCTGGATTCCGAAAAGGCTGCACAGGCAGCGCGTTCCGGTGATGCGGAGTTCGTTTTCCGGCAGGAGGCTTCCTTCCTGAATGCGTTAAAGTCGCGGCTTGAGACCATTATTCTAAATCCGATGAAGTATGTCGACAAAAAACTGGTCGTTTACCCTGACCCGACCGCTCCGGTTATGCAGAAGACCAGCCCGTATACGACCTCTATTTACAGCGGTATGCTCTTTAACAATTATTGTTAATAATATGTAATGATTTTGCCACAAAACTGCCATGTTCTGCGTCTAGTCTAAGATTGTTACCCTTATCGGACATTCTAGAAAGAGGCAAATCATGCGCAGTTTTTTTAAACCGCTTTCTTACATAAGATTAAAAACGCTGGAACGACTGCTCTTCCTCCTGCCCCTCCTGCTGCTTTCAGGTATCCTGTTCCGAAGCACCTTTTTTACTTCTGACCAGAACAGTGAACTGATTATTCTGTGGGAGGATTGCATTTCATCTGAGGAATCGGCACGCCGTTTGTCTGTGCTTTGCCCGGAGCTTACACTTACAGAGCATATTGACGATGTATCCATCTGCCAGAGCTCTTTCCCGGAACGCATAGATTCCCAGTTAGGCGTTCTCAATGCCGACCCTGCGGTCCGTGTTGCAGAGCAGAATTCTCCCATTGTTCCGTGTGCGCTTGAAGCGCCGCCTTACTTTGATACACAATGGGCTTTACATAATAACGGCGATTACGTCTACTACATCAACGACCTCCCGATTGCCCGCACTTCGCTTGCCGATGTCGACATCAATCTGCCGGAGGCCTATGAACAGCTTGAAAAGCTTTCTCCGAACCGGACCGTTATCGTAGCGGTAATTGATACCGGAGTGGATATTACCCATCCGGCGCTTTCAGGACACCTCTGGGTGAATGAGGGTGAGATTCCGTTAAACGGAATCGACGACGATGGCAACGGCTATGTTGATGATGTTTACGGCTGGGACTTTTACCACAATGACAATACCGTATGCCATTACTCCGTTTCCGACCTCGGTACTATCAGTGCGGACCCTGAGGACAATGACAATCACGGGACACACTGTGCCGGTATTATTGCAGCCGCCGGGGACATTCTTGGTGTCGCTGCAGGCATCGACATCCGCATCCTGCCCCTGAAGGTACATGGCGGCGCAAAGACCTCCGGTTCCGTTGCCAATGCGGTAAAGGCAATCAAGTATGCGGAAGCTGCCGGCGCCGATATCTGCAACATGAGCTGGGGCACTTCCGTTTACAGCAAGGCGCTGGAGACCATCATGCGCGAGTCGGATATGCTTTTTGTCGTTGCAGCCGGAAACAACGGCAGCAACAACAATGCCGCTCCGCTTTACCCGGCCTCCTATGAGTTGGACAATATGATTTCCGTGACCTTCGTCACACAGTACGGGAAGCTTGCGCCGGATTCGAACTACGGCGTTTCCACGGTAGACCTTGCCGCTCCGGGACAGGATATCTACAGCACCACCGTCGGCGGAGGATACCATTACCTTTCCGGAAGCTCGATGGCGGCTCCGGTTGTGTCAGGCGTAGCTGCACTTTTGTACGCCTGCGGGGATTCGCTTTATCCGCAGAATATAAAAGAGATTTTAATCCAGACCTTAAAGCCGTTGGATTCCCTGACCGGCTTTGTCCGCTATCCCGGCATTCCTGATGCCGCAAAGGCACTGGCCGCGGCGGACTTACTGGTCTCTGACCGGATTGCCCCGACGCTCCGTCCGGTTACCACCTATTATGAGGATACTATCTCTGTAGAATTAAATCCGGAGGATCTTGGAGGAAGCGGTATCCGTGTAATCTCCTATGCCATAGGAACCCGCACGGCGTCCTACTTCTGCCACGGTACCGTCGGACAGACACTGACTGAGCCGGTACTGCATCTGAAAAAGGCAGGAACCTATACCTTTTATATCAGCGACTATGCCGGAAACGAGACCTGTCTGGTCTATACTGTAAAGGATGATACTACACCTCCTTCGCTGTCCGCTTCCTATGTCCTGAACGAAGACGGTACATTTACGGTAACAATACATCCGGAAGACAGCGAAAGCGGCGTAAAGCGCGTGCGCTACCTTGAGGGGACGCACACCATAGACGCGTTTCTTTCCGCGGGTGCAGAGCTTACCTCCGACACCTCCTATACCTTTACCGCAGAGCAGGAAGGCACCTACACTGTTTATGCGATTGACTACCGGAACAACAAAACTGCAGTTTCCTTTGACATAAAAAAGGTTCCGGCCAGACAGCTGTTCTTAAGCGCTGTCGAACGGACCCTTCTGGTAGGGGAACACTATTTACCGGCTGTTCTGATGCTCCCTCTTAACGCAACAGACCACCTTACCTTTACTGTAAACGACGAAACCCTTCTGCATGCGGATGTAGACGGCACATTGACTGCCCTTGCGCCCGGCACGGCAGAGGTCACGATAACCTCTACAAGTGGAATATCTAAGACCTGTGTCATTCATATCCTTCCAAATCCGTCTGCAGAGGAGGAACCGACACCGGCCCCTCCGGAGCTTACCGGAGGTCCGGAAGCTCCGGAGGTCTCAACTGTCCCGGAAGTTCCGGACGTCCCTGCCACGCCGGAGGTTTCAAAAGTCCCGGAGTTTCCGGACAGTTCTGATATTCCGGACAGTTCAAAAGCCCCGGAAGCTTCCGGGGCTCCAAAGCCTCCCGCAGTTCCAGAGGAAAACGAAACTGTCCGGAAGCGAAAGGATCCACATACGATCAGGAAACTACCGTAGCACCTTCTTCAGATGCTTTACCGTTACGGCGGCGGCGGCTCCTACGACCGTTCCCGCCACCGCCCCTGCAAGCAGCAGGATCGGCAGCCAAGCAGTCAGTGCCCTGCCGAGCAGAAGCGACGCAACCAGAAGCTGACCGAGGTTATGCGTCACGCCGCCTGCAATCCCGACTCCTGCAATTCCAAATTTCTTACTGCGTTTACACAGCCACATCACGCCAAACGACAAAATCCCCCCTGCAAGACTATACAGCAGCGCGCTCATGCTACGGAACGTAAGCGTACTTAACACAATACGCGCTATCAGTACGCCGAAAGCAGTTCCTGCCCCCAGCGTATATAGCGCGCAAAGCGATACAATATTTGCAAGTCCGGGCTTTACCCCCGGAACCCCGACGGAAAGCGGAATCAGGGATTCCACGTAGGCTAACACCATGGCTGCCGCCGTCAGGACGCCGCACAGCACAACCCGCCTTGTCCTTTCGCTACGATACAATCGCATCCAGACCGGTCTCCTCTCCGCCGATAATTTCAATGATAATACTGTTTGGAAGACAGATAATCTGCTGTCCTGCTTTTGAGATTACTCCCTGCCTGATGCAGTATTTATCCGGACATACTGCCTCTTCCATCCAGACCGTCCCGTCCTTTATGACAAATCGGTTCGTTCCAAGCACTCCCGGCAGCTCTTCTGTACGGTCTTCTGAAAGAGCATATCTTCCGTACTCTGCTCCCTTTATCCTGACGAGCACCCATACGCCGTCCTCCGTCCTCTGCCCCGGACGGAACACCCAGAGCAGAAGTGCGGCAGCCAGCACTCCGAAGAGCAGTATGACATCATTACGTTTCATCCGTTATCCTTCTGTCCTCATTGCCTCAATTGCACGAATCCGCGTTGCCCTTCTCGCCGGGAAGTAGCCGGACAGAATACCGACCAGCATACCGAACGCCGCAGCAGCAAACGGAAGCCAGAATGGAATCACGGAAAGCGCACCTGTAGTTTCGGTCCCTACAATGGAGCCCATAATACCGGAACCGTACTTATTAATCAGGTGGGACAGCACATAGCTGAAAATAATGCCGACAATTCCGCCAAGCAGACCGATTAACCCCGCTTCTAACAGGAACTGCCGCTTGATATCCCGTACAAGACAGCCCAACACCTTCATAATACCGATTTCCTTTGTACGCTCGTAAATCGACATGACCATCGTATTGGCAATATTGATTGCCGATACAACCATCGCAATACTTCCGATTGCACCCAATACCATCTGCAGCATCCGCGACGTTTCCTTTAACGGCTCCAGGTACTGCATTTCGCTGTAGGTCGCATATCCAAGCTTTTCAATATCATCCTGTACCTGGGATACATTCTTGACATTGTCGACATTGATTTTGATTTCCTCATAGGTCTCAATCGAGGCTACCGCCTTCTTGCGGTCCTCCAGCGTCAGCGTGTTTGCATACTGTGTCCAGATTTCCCGGAAGTAATCAAGGTCCATATAAATGTTATAGCTGTATTCCCAATTATCCGTCTGCTCCATCATGGCAACATCGGTGAACATCAGCTCAAACGCCTTCTTCCGCGGGTGCGTCTGGTACTCCTGGAACTTCATCTTCACCTTATCCGTCAACGGGTCAATGTCCTTTTCTTCATGCTTTCTCCCACTGTAATAGTAGAAACGCTGCATACTTTCCGGACTTAAAACAATCGTAGCCGGATGTTCCTTCGTCGGGTAGCTTCCATACTGCAGAGCCGGGAACTCAAACGCCTCGAACACCTCGCAGTCCATCGCGTACAGATTGCAGCCGTTGCTATACTTCCCGCTCTCAAGCCGGATATACTTATTGATAACCGGCGTGACTGCCTTTACATGCTCGACTCCTCTGATCTGTTCCACAACCGAATCGTTCAGCACCTGTTCCTTGCTGCCAATCCAGTTCCCATCGTCGTCATAAATCGAACCGTACTTCTGTACCCGGATAATCGTCATGCTGCCGCTCTGCATAATCGTCTCATCAAAGCTCTGGTTTACCCCGATTCCGATGGACACCATAACGACAATGGAAATCGTACCGATAACCACACCGATAACGGTAAGCGCGGTCCGCGCCTTCCGCCGGAACAGATTCCGGAATGCCAGTTTCATTAAATCACTAATCCTCATACAAATCAATTCCTTTTTTTATCTTAAGCTTTGCCAAAAGAAGCCCTGCCAGCACGCCGAGTACCAGAACCCCTGCGGTGACGCCGCCGACAAATACCCAGGAGCCCATCAGCTCATCCGCCTTTGACACCTGGCCCGTACCGATCTCTCCCATACCGTTGCCGTCCATACCTCCCATATAGCCGCCGTTAAAGCTGTTGTCTATCATTATACCTCCCCCGCCTATAATTTCGACATCTCTTGCTACTGCCATAATTCCACCTTTCCCGCACCGTGGAGGTGCGTGTCTGCTTTATTCTGCTCCTGCTTACTCTTCTTTTCTGAGCTTTTTCTTATAAAGGGCAATCCGGACACCTCTTGCCACAAATAAGGACACGAGGAATGCCACAACCAGAATCGCTACGAAAACCGGAATGGAGACAATCGGCTCCGCCGGCTCCTCCACCGGGTCAACCGGTCCGACCGGAACATCACCCGGATCATACGGGTCATCCGGACCGAGCGGAGTATCACCGCCCATTTCCATAATAAACGCGCTGATTTCAGACTCAGAGGTTACTTCGTCCCCGTTGCTGTCCTCCATGTGAATCGTCAGTATTCCTTTTGCTTCCCCTGCCACTAACGGAATAATATCCATTTCGACATAATCCGGCATTCCCGCCTGCAGACTACCATAATAGTAAGAATCTCCGTTTGCTACGGAAAAGTCACCTTCCAGAGTAAAATACACATTGTTCAGGGTAGATTTTCCCATATTATAAACCGAGAACGAAAGCTGCGTTGTCTGGTTTACATACGGGGTGTTCCAGCCGCCTGCGCTGACATTCTCTACCGAAACACGCAGATTTTCCTTAATCAGAAGCATCTTGGTCTCGGTTACGACAACGCCGTTATTCGTTTCGGTCACCGGCATTCCCTCATACTCATACTCCATCTGGATGCTGATCGGATAGCTGCCCGTCGTTGCAGCCGCACTTGCCTTTAAGTTAATCGTAAGCGGCACCTTCTCACCCGGTCCGACCTCCTGTACGAAGAAGCTGTTGCTTCCCTTGGTGACGGAAAAGGTTTCGCTTGTTACGGTTACCTTGATATTCTTTGCAGCCGTTTCACTGTGGGTATTGTATACCTCAAATGTAAAATCGAACTCCTCGCCTGTCTTTATCTGTTCTACGTTTGTAGAAAAGTCGGAAACCATCAGCTTCGGCTTACTGTTCCCAAGAGTATCCTCCTTCTTCTGCACATTCAGGACATACAGGGACACATTCTCGGAAAGCTTTTCGTTGTTGCTGTTCAGATATGTGTAATTCACTCCGAGCGTATTCATGCCCGCCGGAATGTCCTTTCCTGCAATGACCTGCACCGTAACCGTCTTCTTCTGCCCTGCCTTTACGGTTCCGACATACTGATACGGCTCCGCATTGACCGGCTCAAACCCGGTGCCCGGCGTATAGGTTATGTAAAGCTTTGTCTCGGTAAAATCCTTCGTTCCGGTGTTCTGCATGTCAAAGGTAACCGAAACCTTTTCGCCTGCCTTCGGCTGTTCCGGCGTCTGTCTTACATTGTTCACTAAAAGCGTGCCGCTCTCCGGCGTCTGTGTCTGCTGCTCCGGCAGCTTAATTTCAAGATAAAGCATATTATTGGCATCTGCCGTATACGCCGTACCCTCGTTATCCTTATAGGTAATCTTAAGCGGCAGCGTCACAACCGGCGACGTCACCCCGTCCAGTACCTTGACCCTCAGGGAAACCTTTTTTGAATCCCCCTGCTTCATGTCTCCTAACTTCCTCGTATAATCCGTGTACCCCGGAAGCAGCGTGCCGCCGGAATAATCGCCCGAAAGGCATACGTTCTTTGCCTCGATTTCACCCGTATTGGTAACGGTAAAGGAAATATCCGCACTTCCGCCCGGCTTTAACTCATCTGATATGCTTAACCCGCTAATGGCAAGCTCTGCCGGAAGCTTCTCCTCCGTAACGACACCGGTCAGCGTAATCCGCTGCTCGTAGTCCTTTGAGCCCTCGGTAATTACCGAACCATCATACCAGTGGTCCTCATAGCGGATGATAAACTCATACCTTCCGATTTTCGCCGTTTCCTTTGTCTTAATGGTAAACGAAAGAATGGAGTCGCTCGCCTGGGCAATATCCCTCAGGTTCGGCGCCTTTTCACCGTTTACCATCCGGTAAACCTCTATCTTCCCGATTTCAAACGGCGCATTGTCCGGTAATTCCGCCGAAAACTTCGGGTTATAGATATACTCTGTCACGGCGCGTACCGGAAGCTCTACCACACGCGTCTGTCCCGGAAGCAGCGGAATCTCTGTACTTGCTTCCTCACTTACTACGAGATTGGAGTAGGATGCTGCCGCTTCTGCCTGCGCTGCCGCCTGTAAGCTTCCTCCTATCCCCAGCAACATTACCGCAGTCATTATGACTGCCAAGAACTTTTTCTTCATCTTCCTTTTCCTTTCTATTCTCTATTGTCAGTTGCATTTCCTCCGGCCGGCTCCGGCGCTTTGCTGTCAGGCTCCGCCCTGCCTTCCTTCCCGGCTCCGGTATCTTCCGTTTCTGGTTCCTCCTGCAGTTCTGCCGCAGCGCTTTCCTTCTCTGCCTCTTCCGGAGCTTCTGCCGCTATCTCGCCGCCCCGCTCCAAAAGAAGCCTCTTGGAAACCTCCTTCAGATGTGCCTGCATATTCTCCTGCTTATCCCGCTCTGTCACCTCAATGCTTTGTACCTTACCGTCTAATATATGTATAATCTTATCGGCATACGCCGCAAGGCTCCGGTCATGCGTAACCATTACAATCGTCTGGTTATTGTCACGCGCCATCTGCTTAATCAGCTCCATAACCTCAATCGTTGTCCTTGTATCAAGGTTTCCGGTCGGCTCGTCGGCAAATACAATCTCCGGCTTTGCCACAAACGCCCTTGCGATTCCGACACGCTGCTGCTGGCCGCCGCTCATCTCCTTCGGCTTATGGGACAATCTGTTCTGAAGCCCTACCTTAATTAGCATCTCCCTGGCTAACTTCCGTCTTCTCTTCGGGCGGTACTTTTTAAACACCAGTGGGAACTCCACGTTCTCCGTAGCTGTCATGGAATTTATCAGGTTATACGCCTGAAAGACAAATCCCAGATACCGCTGCCGGAACCTCGCCAGATTGTTTTCATTCATCTTAATGATATTCTTTCCCTTGATAATAATCTTTCCGGAGGTGGCTTTTTCGATTCCTGCCATCAGGTTCAACAAGGTTGACTTACCAGAACCGGAAGTTCCGAGCAGACAACAAAATTCTCCTTTTTTTATATCAAAGCTGACGTCATCTACTGCGTAAATCTTTTCGTTTCCCATACGGTAAACTTTTCTCACATTCACCAGCTCAATAATCTTTTCCGGCTCTTTCTCCATGAACTCCGCGCTTCCTCCTTCTCTCTCTTTTCATTTACAAAACTCCTTTCCTCACCGTAGGCTATCTTACGTCCATATGCATATTTTATCATATTATAGCAGGATTAGCACTTAAAAATTTCTTAAGTATTTCTTAGGGTTCCTATAAATCGTCTCCCGGCCTGTGCCAGTCCTCAGAAAAATGGCCGAACAACGGGTCATAATTTGCTTCCTCCTCAAAAACGGAGGACGTCAGGGCAGACAGGGCAAGCCCCGGCTCCTTTCCATACACATGGAAGTTAAAGTAATCCATGAGATAACGCATATCCTCCTCGATGACCGCATGCCCTTCCTTATGGATATTCACTGCAATATGCTCCGAAAGACCCAGGAAGCTGTAAACGGAGCGTGCCGCTTTATAGCACAGGTACATGGACGGGGCATTGACCCAGTCCTCATGGATGCAGGAGGCAATGATAAACAGATACCTGCCTTTCTCCCCACACAGGGCAGCTAGCATATACTGCTCCACCGGAAGCTCCCCCACATTGGAAAAGCTTAAGAAGCGGTCGTTAAACCAGCCCTGCTCGCCCTCTGCCTGCAGGCTTCCGAGCGGCTCGTTCTGCCCGTAGGTATAGGCTTCCGGGCCTCCCTTCGTCGAAAAGTCATAAGTCCTTCCCTCCGAGGTATAGCGGTAAAGTGCAAGTCCCCCGGCTCCTGAGCAGGACGGCGCCGTCAGCTTAAACCTCGTATCAAACGCGCCGCAGACCGCCGCTGCCTTACCCCAGCGGGACACTCCCGTCACAATGGAATCTTCCGCGCTGATACAAAGCTCCTTCCCAAGCCCCGCCTCCAGTACGTCCAGCACCTTTGAGGCGCCCCACGCCCACGCCATCAGCACACCGGTCTGTTCCTCCGGCTCCCTGCCGTACGGATACAGCTCGTAAAAGGCTCCTATATGCTTGTTATCGTCAGAAGCAATCTCATGGGTATCCAGAATCACCGATGCATAGCCGTTTTCGGCTGCCAGCTGCTCCTGGATGTGTCCATGCATCCCGACAATGACCGGCCAGCCTCCCGCCGGTCTCTCACAAAGCGCCGCATCCGGCACCAGCACCGACGCCGTAAAGGAAGCACTTCTCTCCCCGCGTACAATCGTAATCCTTACGCTGCCGCCTTCCAGCTGGTACTCCGCCTTCTCTTCTGTCCCGTCACGCCATACCCCGTACATGGACGCCTGATAAAGCCGCCTCAGCTCCTCTGTGCGTCTCCTCCAGTCCTCCGGCGTTTCCACATAGCTCCCGTCAAGGAAACGGTACGGGTCCGGCAGGCACCCTGCCGTCAGTCCTCCTGCTGCGCTGTCATTACCTCTGTCGTCCCTCTGCTTCTTTTCCTCTTCCGATTCTGCCATACTTATGCCTCCTTCTGCCTGCTGCGCGCTGGCTGATACTCTCATTTTACACCATTTTCTTCTTTTTGGCTTCTGCTATTTTAACAAAAACGGGATAAATTTCTGCCAATTAGGGATTTTTATGGGTTTTTGTGGGGCTGTTGCACGAAGTACAGCCCCACACCGGAGGTTCTGGGGAAGCGCTGATTAAGCCAGCACTTCCTTAGAGGGATTTTGTCTGCCCCCGTCTGTGAATAGTAATTGAGTAATTGGAAAAAATAAGCGTATGACTCCCTCTGAAAGAATACATATATTTTCTTTTTGTTCCAAATATACAAATTGTCGGATTGCAAATAAACATTATTGTAAGAGTGTGCAAATCCAATAAAATCTATGGACAAAATGTCGGTTTCATTATATAATATAGTGCAAATACATTTTCACTATCCTCACTTTGCCTTCGCGCGAATAACCAGACCGGTAACACAGACTATTTTAACAGAGGTACACCATGGAAAATAAATATAATGTTCGTATTATGCGTTCAGAGCTTCGTAATTTTAAGAATGTCAATTACGGCGAGGTTTCTTATATGAATTATGGCAGCATTAACAGCAGGGGAGTCATTGACAAAACGGATATTGTGGGAATCTATGGACAGAATGGCTCCGGGAAAACCGCACTGGTAGAAGCACTGGATATCCTTCAATACATTATAAGAGGCTTTGCCGTACCTTATGAGGCATATGCCGGGCTTCTTTCCCGGGAGAATCCGTCCTCTATCACGACAGATTTTTTTATTGAACAGGGACCGTCGAAATATAAAGTCAATTATGTCGTCTATATCAGGGCAAATGACGAAAAAAAGAAAATAGAGATTTATAAAGAGAAGCTTACGTATTGGACAAGGGGGGCGTCCTGGAAATCGGAGCGGGATTTGGAGTTTGAGAATCCCTGCTATAGCAATACGGATTTGCTGGAGCAGCGAAGCATGTCTATTGTATCAGAGCATATGAAGCATCTGAACGGGATTCCCTTCTTAGCATCCATGCAGAATTTAGCCCTTATTTGTGCGCAGCAGTTTAGTTCTGTTTTTTTTAACACGCTGGTTTTTAAAGCAGTAAAGGAGCTGGCGGAAGGCGAAGAAACTGCTGCCTTCCAGGATGTTATAAGGGGGATTATGCAGTTTGGTCTGGTCGACCTGAATGTGATTAAGGTGAACCAGCTGGGAACGATAAACCGTAACCAGATAATTCCGATTAATGTGCACCGGGAGACAAAGACATCCATCACCCAGGAATGTATTCCGTTAAAAATCTCCGGCCCCACAGAAATCGCCGAAGACAATTATGAACAGGTCTGCCTGGCGATTGATGCGATTAACATTGCCATCCGCTCAATCGTTCCCAATCTTCAGATCGGACTGGAAAAGAAAATGGAAACCGAAAAACCGGACGGGACAAAGGTAATACAGGTTGAAATATATTCCAACCGGGATGGCAAATGTTTTCCTATCCGGTATGAATCAGAGGGAATAAAAAGAATCATTTCCATCTTAAATTACCTGATTGCAGTTTTCAATCATCCGGGGGTATGTTTAGTTGTAGACGAAATGGATTCCGGCATTTTTGAATATTTGCTCGGAGAATTACTGGGCTTGATGAATAACGAGATGAAGGGCCAGCTCATTTTTACTTCACACAATCTCCGTGTTTTAGAAAAGCTGGATGCCAAAAATATAGTCTGCTCTACAGTGAACCCGGATAACCGGTATATCAGACTGGCCGGAATCGAAAAGAATAATAACAAAAGAGACTTTTATATCCGGGCAATCACGGTCGGAGGGCAGAAAGAGGCTTTATACGACGAGGACGACCTGATTGCAATGGGCTATGCGTTTAGAAAGGCAGGCAGGGGGAATCAGGATAAGGTCAATCTGTCTTTCTCTCCTGAGTTTGAACAGAAATTGCAGAATTACAATAATTAGGAGGCGTTCCCATGGCAGAAGAAAAGAAAACGATTCTATTTATTGTAGAAGGAAAATCAGACAAGAGCGCTCTTGAAAAGATATTCAAGGCAATCTATAAACGGAACCGGAATATTGAGTTTAAGTTCGCAAAAGGCGATATTTCAAGCGACCTCACGACTACAAAAAGCAACGTGGAGGACCGTATCTATGAAATTGTCGTGGGGTTTATGAAAGACAAAAAATTGAACAAATCAGATATCTATCAGATTATCCAGATTTTCGACATGGATGGCGCCTATATTCCTGAAACGGCAATCGGAGCCGGAACGGAACACGACTTTGTTTACACAACGACTAACATACTTTGTAAAGACGCGGAGCGCGTCAAACGCCGGAACTACCAGAAGCGGGCTGTCATGGACCATTTGCTTACCGTCCGTGAAATCAGGGGCATTGCATACGAGATGTATTTTATGTCGTGCAATCTGGACCATGCGTTGTATGATGTAATGAATTTAGACGAAAATCTGAAGCAAAGCTACGCCGACCAGTTTTATGAAAAATTTATTGGCAAGGAATGGCTGTTCATTGATTTTCTAAACACAGACGTTGTAAACGGAGTGCCGGATACCATGACCGGCTCCTGGAGCTATATCAAGGAAGCACTGCATTCCTTAGAACGGCACACAAACCTGCATATCTACTTTACACTGCACCCTCTCCCGGACGGCTTGCTATGAGGGTTGTAGGTTTCAATGTCCATGACCACTAAATCACCCTCGCCGTTTTTGGTAAGGAACGCCTAAATATTTCTCCACCCTCCTCCACGCTTGATTTTTCCAGCGGAATTGTGTATAATTTTAGTAAAGAGTTCTGTACATTTGCTATCTCTGGAAGGTCAGAAAGGAGGCTTTTTATGAATAAAGTAATCACCATCAGCAGGCAGTACGGCAGCGGAGGCAGGGAAATCGGCGAAAAGCTCGCTGCAAGGTTCGGCATTCCCTATTACGATAACGAGCTGATTACGCGTGCCGCAAAAGAAAGCGGATTCGCGGAATCGGTTTTCGAGAACGCAGAAAAGAAAGCAACCAACAGTCTTTTGTACTCGATTGCCATGGGTATGAGCTCCTACGGCAATCAGGAGCTCGGCTTCTCCAATCTTTCCCTGGACGACCGGATTTACCTGGCACAGTCCAACGTAATCCGCAAGGTGGCGGAGGAAGGGCCGTGCGTTATCATCGGACGCTGCGCCGATTATGTCTTAAAAGACCTGAACAACGTCGTTCACATTTTTATCCATGCGGCGATGCCGTTCCGTATCGAGCGCGCCATAACCATCGACGGGGTCGAGAAGAACCGTGCCGAGGAAACCATTCTCAAAAATGACAAGCGGCGTGCCAACTATTATAACTATCACTCCGGTGAGAAGTGGGGGCTTGCCACGAATTACCACCTGTCCATCGACAGCAGCTATTTAGGCATCGACCACGCAGTAGACAGCATCTATACCTTTGTAAAGAAGCTGGAGAAATAAGTTATCTGTGTACTCAGACGCGGGGCTTTCGCACGAAGTGCGGCAGCCCCGTTTTTGTCAGAAACTTTTTCAACTCAATCTATACAAATTTCAATAAAAATGTTATAATTTGAATGAAATGATTTTTTGAACATACATGAATAATAAGGAGGAAAGATCAGTGAGATTAGTTACACGTTCCGATTTTGACGGTTTGGTGTGCGGTGCCCTGCTGTTAGAGGCAGGAATTATCGACAGCTGGAAGTTCGCACACCCGAAGGATCTTCAGGACGGTCTTGTGGAGGTCAGTGAAAACGACTGTCTTGCAAACGTACCGTATGTGGAAGGCTGCGGTCTCTGGTTCGACCATCATTCCAGCGAGCATGAGCGCTTACAGTTACAAGGAAAATACAAGGGGGAAAGCCGTATCACGCCATCCTGCGCCAGAATCATCTATGAATATTACGGCGGCGCAGAGCGTTTCCCACAGTTTACTGAGATTATGGAGGCGGTTGACAAGGTCGACTCCGGGAACCTCACGGTCGATGAGGTCATGAACCCGACCGGCTGGATTCTCATCGGCTTTCTGATGGACCCGCGGACAGGGCTCGGCCGCTGGAGAGAGTTTTCCATCTCGAACTACCAGCTGATGGAAAAGCTGCTTGAAGACTGCCGCGTCAAAAGCACGGAGGAAATCCTCGCCTCGCCGGATGTCCAGGAACGTGTTGCAGTATACAATGAACAGACTGCGAAGTTCAAGGAAATGGTAACTGCCCACACCCGCGTAGAGGGAAATGTTATTATCACTGATTTAAGAGGTGTAGAGCCGATTTACACCGGCAACCGCTTTATGATTTACAGCATGTATCCGGAGCAGAATATCTCCGCATGGATTGTCAGCGGGCGCGGCGGACAGGGCTGCTCGGCGGCAGTTGGCTACAGCATCTTAAACCGTACCTGCACGATTGATGTCGGCAGCCTGATGCTCAAGTACAACGGCGGCGGTCACAAGAAGGTCGGAACGTGTCAGTTCAGCAATGAAGCAATGGAGACAGAACTTCCAAAGATGCTTTCAGAGCTGTGCGCAATGGCAAACTAGTATAGTATAAAAGACAGGCACAAGGCTTCCTTTCTGTATCTTTCAACTGTTGTGCAGTATCAACAGAAGGGAGGGACCTTGTGCCTGTTTTATTTAAAGTAATTATTCTGTTAAAATCCTTATTCCTTTACAGTAACTATCATCCGGCACCGCTTACCACTGCCGTCCTGCGCCTCTACCGTAATAATGGCAGTTCCCGGCTGCAACGCCTCCAGCGTTCCTTCCTTCGATACCGACACAATGTACGGGCGGGAGGAAGAATAGCTTACTCTTTTATCGGTAGCCGTATACGGATAAATGACCGGGTCCAGGGAAGCACTGCGCCCTACCCGCAGGGTCATCTCTGTCTTCTCCAGCTCCAGCGTCTCTACATAAATCTGCTCTGTACAGTCCGCAATAATATAAGTCCCCGGCTGGAACATCTTAAACTCATACATTCCGTCCTTTAAGAACTCACCGTTCATCTCTGCCATAATGGTCTTCTTGTTCGGCGTATAGAACACGGAAAAGTTTTCCCTGTCGTAGCCGACCGGCACGGAAACCTTCATCGTCATCGGAAGATACTTATCCATCTCAGGGTCATCCGACATAACCTCAAATGCTATATACTTATCGGTCCTTACAATACGACGCACTGCCTTCTCTACAAGCTCATCCTCCACTTCCACAACCTGCAGCTGCTTCGGGTCGACCTTCCCGTTGAGCGCAATCTGAACCATTGCATAACGGTTCCCTTTTCGTATCAGCTTCTCGATACTGTTACTGTAATCAATGATTTCCGCCTCAACGCCGCGCACATTGATATAAGCAACCGCACTTCCGCAGAATACGGTAATCAGGTTATCCCCGATTTTATAAACAACCGAACTGGAAAGCGTAAAATTCGTCACCGTATCCTTGCTTCCGTCATTAAAGGTTGCCGTTACCTTAATATCCTCCGAAGCAATCGTCTTTCCGATTACCACCGGAAGCCCTTTATATTCCGCGGTAATGCTCGCTACGGTCTTTGCCAGTCCCATAATCTTAACTTCCTGGGAGACTCCGCCGAAGCTGACGACTACCGTATTCTCTCCTTCTTTGCCGATTACGGTCGGCGTAAGCTCAAACGCCTTCGTCTGCTCTGTCGTATTATCGTTATAAAACACCGTTACATAAAAATCATCCCGTTTCGGTGCATTTCCCACAATCACCGGCCCGCCACTGTAAACGGCATAAATACTCCGCGGCTTCCGCTCCGCCGTTCCGGTAATTGAAAACTTTACTGACTTATCCTCGTAAAAAACCGTAAACTCATTCGGCCCGACCTTGCTTACCAGAGTGCCGCTCAGGATATAATCCGTTACCTTCTCATTCGTCCCGTCGCTGTAAAAAACATAAACGAGTAAATCATCCCGGTTAAACTGCTCCCCGACGGTCACTGTTCCCTTTGTATAGGAAGCGGTCAGGTACTGGACCTTCTTTCCGTTTACATAAAACGTAGTGCTCACTCCGCCGCTCGTCAGGACAATCGGATTCCGCCCGGCCTGCGTCACCACATACGTCGAAAGCGCATAATCCTTTACCTTCTCATATGTCCCGTCTGTATACAGACCCATTACGGTCAGCTTTTTCAGGTCAATGGAGCGTCCTACCAGAACAGTATCTCCTGTATAAACCGCTGTCACGGACGCCAGCTGCTTCGGTGCTGCCTTTGCCGCTTCCGCTTCCCTGCCGTGAAAGCAAAACAGAACTGCTGCTGCCGCAAACAAAACTGCCAGAATCCCTAACCTTCTTTTTCCTGTATTTTTCATACTGCACCTCCTTAATGGCAGACTCACCCATATGTAATATCGGCAGAACACGGAGAAAACTTAACCCCTGAAATCAAATATCGCACAAATAAAAAAACTGCCGTGCGGTCGTCCCGCGCGGCAGTCCATCTATGCTCAAGCAGTCGGCAAAACTTGTATCTTACCATGCTCGTGCAACATATTTCCCAGTAAAACATACCGACTGCATATTTTAACTTTGAAATATGTACCACACTGCCGACCTGAACGGGAGCAGCCGTATTACTGCTCCCTGCATACCTTTAACATATGGCGTCAATTTCTTTTTGTTCCTGTCCCAAATCATATGCCGGAAAATTTAACGCAGATACAGCATCGGATTTACTGCCACGTCATTTTCCAGTACCTGGAGGTAAAGACCGCTGCCGTCTTCAAGGAAGTATCTCGTAGGCTCTGCAACCGTAGCAAATACGGTTCCCGCATTCACGAAATCTCCTTCCTTTACAGTCACATTGGAAAGCATTCCGTATACAATCTCATGGTCTGCCGACACCTGCATCGTAACCGTAGTTCCCGTTTTCAGCTCCTCGCTGACTGCAGTTACCACGCCGTCTGCCGCAGCGCTGACATGGGCGCCTACCTCTCCGCCAAGCAGGACATAGTTACTGGTACGGTAGGAATCCAGTGTCTTGTGGTAAATCGCATGGTCCGGGCTGAACGCAATCAGTGCATCCCCGGTAATCGGCCACATCATCCCTGTTTCCGCGGAGAAATTCAGCCCCTTGATGACACCGTCCGGATTATTTACCGGCGTATCGCCCTCGTCCGGCTCCTGTGTCCCGCCTACCTGTAAACCTCCCTGTCCGGGCGGCGTCGGCTGTCCTGTCTGTCCCTGCGGCTTGTTATCCTTTCCCGGATTTTCCTGACCCGTTCCGGAAGTCTGTCCGCTCACAGGCGGAGCCGTCGGAGCCGTTGTCGGCACAGTCACCGGCTTGTTATCACCCTCTAACGATGCCGTAACCGTCGGCGTCGGCAGTCCCGGCGTCGGTGTCGAATTCAAATCAATCTTTTCCGGCGGCTTATTCTCTTTCGGCCGCAGCATTCCCACTGCAAGCGCTGACAGCGCAATCAGCATAACTGCGCCAAAGGTTGCAACGAGATACATTCCTTTCCTTTTCGTTGTGTCTTCTGTCTTTTTCATCATGTCTTCCACGCCTTTCTTCACAAAATAAGCGCCGGCAATCCTTCATCGCCCCGCAACTTCTTTCTCACCCGGGTTTCCACCTTTAAATCCAGGCTATCTTCGCAAGTATAGTTTCACCGCATTGATGCAAATTATACAAAAAGGCTGTAAAAAACATCTACGCAAGGTAATGCACCGCTTTGATTGCTTCCCTGAAAGCCTTGAAGTCGTATTGTGGTACTGGTCTTTAGATGTTGATTTACATTTCTTATAGCGTTAAGATTTTATGTAGAAAGCCGTCAACAGAAAATGCCGTTGACTTTACCCTTACGGCAAAGTATATACTTCAAGAAAGAAAAGGAGGTGATTTTCAGTGTTATCTATTGGTGAATTTTCAAATATATGCAAGGTATCAACAAAGACGCTTCGCTATTATGCCGAAATAGGTTTACTTGAGCCGAGCGAGGTCAACCCCGAAAATGGCTATCGCTATTATGCTATTGAGCAGCTTGAAAAAATGCTATTTATCAATCGGTTAAAAGCGTATTCATTTTCTTTGGAGGAGATTAAGGCGGCATTGCATTCAGAAGAAGCAGAGAACGATAACCTATACATGGCATTTATTCAAAAGAGAAAAGAAATAGAAAAAAAGGTGCACAGCTTCAATCATATTTTAGCGCAGCTGGAAAATGATATCGCTACGATTCAGCAGGGAAAATCCGTTATGTCATATATGGAAGATATTGATGTCCACCTTGTAGATGTGCCGCAGATGTACCTTTTATCTATTAGAAAGAATGTGCAGGTAAATGACTATCCCGCTGAATACAGCAAGTGTTACGGAAAACTGTTCAAAAGAATAGCAGTCGATAAACTGACAATGTGTGGGAATCCGATGGTGCTTTTTCATAGTGCGGAATATTCTCTTTCTGGCTTAGATACAGAGTTTGCTATCCCCATACAGGAATATGTCACAGGCACAAGAGATTTTTGCCCCGGATTATGCTTAAAAACTGTTGTACGAGGAGCATACTCTGAACTTTCCCCGGTTTATGCCAAACAAATAGAATGGGCGGAAAAAGAAGGGTATCAAAATACAACTGCCCTATTTGAAATCTATGTGACAGACCCGTCACAGATTGCAGATGCAAAAGATAATATAACCGAAGTTTATTATCCTGTTAAAAAGATACTATCCAGGAATTAAACGGAAACTACACTTTGTAGGGAAAACAAAAGGTTTGAAGCAAAAACACAGGACTGATTAGCAAGGCGGCAAATCAGAATTTGTAGAGGAAGATTTATAATAAAATTGGATAAGGAGTAAAAATGATAAATTTATCAGAATTTCACAGTTATGTTGCAAATAACCAGTCGAATATCTGTCAAGTGACAGTAATTCAAAACGGTAAGGAAATTATTAACGATATATGGAATGGCTACAAAGCAGATGATACCGTACATACGATGTCTGTTACGAAAAGCATTGTTTCTTTATTGATTGGCATTGCCATTGAACAAGGATTGATTGGCAGCGTAGACAATTATGTGTTAGATTATTTTCCCGATTACAAAATCAAACGGGGAGAAAAGACAATTCAAAAAGTCACACTGAAAAATCTTCTGACAATGACCGCACCCTATAAGTATAAATCAGAGCCTTGGTCAAGAATATGCGTACAGGAGGATTGGAGCATTGCCGCTTTGGATTTTTTGGGCGGCAGGCGCGGCATGACGGGAGAATTTCAATACTCTACCCTGGGTATTCATATTCTTACAGGTATTATTGCAACGGTAAGCAAAATGACAACGGTAGCTTTTGCAAATAAGTATCTCTTTGAGCCGTTGACGATTGCACCACGAAAAATATATATTGCTCCCGATGCCAAAGCACACAAGGCTTTCACAGTAGGAAAGGCCCCTAAAGGAAACCTATGGTTTTCAGACGATAAGGGAGTCGGGGCTGCCGGATATGGTCTTTGTTTGTCTGCTGATGAAATGTCAAAGATAGGATTGCTCTGTCTGAAGAAGGGTGTTTTTAATAACAAGCGTATTGTTTCTGAAAAATGGCTTGAAGAAAGTACCGCAGTCAGACTGCGTTGCGGCAAAAAGTTTCGTGATATGAAGTATGGTTATTTGTGGTGGATTATTGATGAAAATGAGGGAAGTTATGCGGCTATCGGCAATAGTGGAAATGTTATTTATATCAATCCCAAAAAGGAATTGGTAGTAGCGGTTTCCGGCTATTTCAAACCAACAGTATTTGACCGAATTGATTTTATCAAAGAACAAATAGAGGAAAAAATTGAAGCTATGGGAAGCTAAAAAAGTAAACGAAAACGAACCATCTGCCGCACGACGGCAAAAGGAAAAAAGTCGTCGTACAGCAGAGGTCTTTTCGCACGTCTATTCATTTTTATGTAGGTACGCAATTCCCAAAAAGGAGTATTTTTACAGGGAAAGCACCTGATACAGCAGCACTGCCACAAGCCAGGCAATCACAAGCTGTGCCAGCACCGCAGCCGCGGTCAGCTTCCGCGACTTTAATTCGCGCCGCATTACGCCGATGGTCGCCACGCACGGCGTATACAAAAGGCAGAATGCCATAAACGCGTATGCGTTTGCCGCACCAAAGCCGCAGGCTGCCAGAGAGCCAGCAAAGGAAGCCATGCCTGCCGCCGAATTGATATTGGAAATTCCGAACAAGACGCTGCAGCTCGATACGACTACCTCCTTTGCCGCCAATCCGGAAATCAGCGCCAGCACAAGCTGCCAGATTCCGAAGCCCGCCGGTGCAAACACAGGCGCAAGAAGCTTTCCGAGCATTGCGCCGAAGCTTTCACTCATTTCTGTCGTAAAGCCGCCTGCCCCGAAATGAAGCAGCATCCAGATCAGGACGGATGCAAGAAAAATCGTAGTTCCTGCCTTCGTAAGATAATCCTTTACCTTTTCCCATACATAAATCGCAATCGTCCTGGCATTCGGCGTCTTATACTCCGGCAGCTCGATTAGCAGTGCATAGCTCTGTTCCTTTTTGCCCTGCAGCTTCCCGAGCACAAACGCAGTGGCAACCGCCACAAGCAGCCCAAGCAGATACAGGGAAAACGCAACCACCATCGCCGGAATCCTCCCGGCAGGTCCGTCCACGGCAAGGACCGCGTTCCTCCCGAAAAAGAGCTGTGAAAACAGGACGTAAATCGGAAGCCTTGCACTGCAAGACATAAACGGCGTTACTAAAATTGCCCGTCTGCGGTCCGCTTCGTTTTCCAGTGTCCGGGATGCCATAATCGCAGGCACCGTACAGCCAAAGCCCAGAATCATCGGAATAAACGCACGCCCGGAAAGACCAAGCTTTCCCATCAGGTCATCCATGACATAGGCAACCCGCGCCATATAGCCGCTGTCCTCTAAAAAAGCGAGCGCCAGGAACAGGATAAAAATATTCGGAAGGAAGGTCAGGATGCCGCCGACCCCCGCAATTACACCGTCAACCACCAACGAGTGTACCGCGGGCACTACCCCGGCACGTTCGAGCACACCGCTCACGGCCCCGGTGAACGCGGCAAGCACCTCCTCCAGACCGCCCGCCAGAAAGTCCCCTACGGCAAAGGTCAGGAAAAAGACCATTGCCATAATGCACAAAAACATCGGGATTCCGAAAATACGGTGGATAAGCAGTGCATCTGCCTTATCCGTAAGAGCAGCCTTCTTTTCTTTATGTACAAGACATTCTTCAATGATTTCTTCAATAAAATCATACTTCTGGCAGATAATGTCGTCCTCATAGCTGCGGGTTACAATATCAGAAAGATCCACCGCCATCTGTCTTGTAATCTCCTCATCCTTCTCTAACAGCTTAATCGCATACCAGCGGTAATTCGGAAGCTCCTTTCCACTCTGCTTCAGCCGCTGGATAATGCGGTCGATTTTATCCTCTATCTCATCCGAGTATACGACCGCATATTCCTCATGGTGCTTATGGGCGTGGCGGCTTTTTGCCTCCTGCTCCTCATGGTGGTGCTCGATTACACCGACCCTCTTTTCCTTATGGTGTGCGACAGCATGCATTAAAATATCAAGCCCTGTCCGCTTTCTTGCAGAAACGGGAATCACCGGAATACCAAGCATTTCCGGCAGACGGTGCAGGTCGATTTCCATGCCCCGCTCCTCCACGATATCCATCATATTCAGTGCCAGCACCACAGGCTTTCCCAGCTCGATAATCTGTAACGTCAGATAGAGGTTCCGTTCCAGTGCCGAGGCGTCTGCCACATCAATAATAACGTCCACATCATCCCCCAGAATAAACTGCCTCGACAGCTTTTCCTCTAATGTATAGGAGGTCAGGCTGTAGATTCCCGGCAAATCCACTACCTTAAAGCAATGCTTATGATAGCGCATGGCGCCCTCTTTTTTCTCCACCGTCACCCCTGGCCAGTTTGCCACCTTCAGATTGGCTCCCGTATAGGCGTTAAATAAGGTCGTCTTTCCGCAGTTCGGATTTCCGATAAAGGCAACGCAAAGCTCTTCCTTGTCCACTATTCCTCACCTCCTACCAGAATTGCCTCCGTAATCCGGTTCCCTAAGGCAAGCCTTGTCCCTCTGACTGATACAATCATGGAGCCGGACTTCTTCCTGTTCAGTATCTTTACCCTTGTTCCGTTTGTCATGCCAAGCGCCTTTAAGCGCATCATCGTTGCCGACGGAAGCTCCATCTGCTTTACCGTAACTATTCCGCCGGTTTTCGTTTCATTTAATTTCATGCATTCCGTCCTCCTGTTCCGCCTGCCGTTTCCGCTGCTCCTCCTTTGAAAAGACACAGCCGCAGTAATTCTGCCGGTAAAGGTGATACTGCGCCGACAGCTCCACAGAGCGCCGGTAGCCGTTTCTCTTTTTAAAATCAGAATACAGATACGAAACCTGATATTCCTCCGATAATGCCCTGCCAATTGCATTCAGCTTTTCCGCATTTTTTAACGGGCTGATGGAAAGCGTCGTCGTAAAAAACGCAAAGCCAAGCCTCGCAGCCGTTTCTGCTGCCTCACGCAGCCGCAGCTCATAGCAGACCGTACAGCGCTCCCCTCCCTCGGGACAGTCCTCCCGTCCCGCTACCACGCGGTAAAAACGCTCCGGCTCATAGGCTCCTTCCAGAAACGAAACCGGGTGCTTTACAGGCAGCTCTGCAATCAGACGCTTCTGCTCCGCCACGCGCGCCTCGTATTCGGATGCCGGAGAAATATTCGGATTATAATACAATACGGTAATTTCAAAATATTCCGAGAGGTATTCGAGCACATAGCTGCTGCACGGTGCACAGCAGCTGTGCAGCAAAAGGCTGGGAACCCTTCCCTCCTTCTGCTGCGCTGCAAGGATTTCCTCCAGCTTCTTCTGATAATTGACCTTCTGCCCTGTCTGTGTCATATTCTTTCCTTTTCCTTCTGCCTGCCGCTTCTATTTGCTATTCCGCCCGCAGATACTCCCGCAGTACCTCTGACAGACGGTCCATCTGCGCGTCGGTTCCGATTGTGATTCTGAGATAATTGTCAATCCGCGGCGTTTTAAAATAACGCACAAAAATACGCTTTTCGCGCAGCATGGCAAACAGCTCTGCCGCCGGTACCCTCTCATGGGTCACAAACAGGAAATTGGTCCGGGAGTCCGGGAACGAAAAGCCGAGCTCCCGCAGCTCCTTCTTCACCCGCTCCCTCGTGCGGATTACCCTCCCGGTACACTCCTCAAAATAAGCGCGGTCCTTTAACGCTGCCACACCGCAGACAATGGACGGATAATTCATCGTATAGGAATTATAGGAATTACGCACACCGTAAATGGCAGAAATCAGGCGTCTGCTGCCAAAGGCAAAACCAATCCGCATTCCCGCCATGGAACGGGACTTCGAAAAGGTCTGCACCACCAAAAGATTATCATACTTCTCTAACAGCGGGAGCGCAGACACACCGCCAAAATCCACATAAGCCTCATCTACAACGACAACCGAATCCGGATTATGCTTTATAATATCTTCAATGAAATCAAGCCCTTCCCCGATGGAGGTCGGCGCGTTCGGGTTCGCAAGCACAATGCCGCCGTTCTCCCGGTAATAATCCTCCTTACAAATACGGAAGTCCTCCTTCACCGGCAGCATCTGATACGGAATCCGGAACAGCTTTGCCCATACATCATAAAACGAATAGGTAATGTCCGGAAACAATACCGGCTTTTCCGAACCGAAGCAGGTCAGAAAAATCATACCAAGCACATCATCCGAACCGACGCCGACAAAAATCTGCTCCGGTGCAATCCGGTACTGTGCGGACAATTCCTCTACCAGCTGCTTCGCCTCCGGGTCCGGATACAACGCCAGCTTCGCGGTCTGCAGCTCCTCTAACACACGTCGGACTCCCGGCGCCGGAGGATATGGATTTTCATTTGTGTTCAGCTTAATCATGTCGGAAAGGTCCGGCTGCTCTCCCGGTACATACGGCGCCGTTTCCCTTAAATTTTTTTCCCAGTTTTTCATATGCTTCCTCGCTTACTCACCTTTTATCAATATGCTTCCACACTTGTCACAGTGCGATAATCCGGAAAGTGTTGTCTCCCGGCAGGTCGGGCAGATCATCCTGGTCGGCGGAATTTCCCGCATAAGTACCGGATATTCACAGTCCTTTGTCCGCTCTGCAACGACACGGACCGTATCCTCTGCCTTAAAATACTCCGGAGGAATCCCCTCCAGCTCTTCGCTTGTTTTTCCAATCTGTATCTGCTTTTTCGGCAGCAGACGCAGAAACGCCTTTCCAAGTGACATGTGCGCCCTCCTTCTTCTATGTCGCTTCTATTGTAGTCTCCTTTTCCGCAAAAAGCAAGTGTCAATCCGCCCTGCAATTCTGCATTTTTACGTTCCCCCTGTCTACAGGAGAATTTTTCCTCTATCAATACTTGACTTTTTCTTTTACAGCCTATATGCTATATCTGATAGTATTTTTTGGTAGTTCAGTAAACTGAAACAGGGGAGGCTTTATGAAGATTATTTTGGTTGATGACGACTTGGCTTCTTTGCGGCTCATTACCGGATTCTGCTCCATGGTGCCGGATGTGACTGTTGCAGGAAGCTTTTCCAATGCGGAAGACGCTTTCCGTTTTGCCCTGGTACATCCGCTCGATGCAGCTGTTCTCGATATCATTATGCCTGTCCAGGATGGCATTACGCTTGCAGACCGCCTTTACGAAATCAACCCTGATATTCTGATTTTCTTTGCAACCGCCAGTGAACAGCATGCTCTTTCCGCATTCCGCCGGCGTGCGCTTTCTTATATCACCAAGCCTTACAATTTTTCAGACATCCTTGAAGCCTTAGAGCGTGCAAAGCTGCTTTGTTCCCAGAAAAGAATCCATATCCTTGTACGCACCTTTGGCCACTTTGATATTTTTGTCAACGGTACGCTCCTTACGTTTCCCCGCCAGAAATGTAAGGAATTGCTTGCCTTTTTTGTCGACCGGCGCAGCGGCGCCGTTTCCTCCGAACAGATTATTACCGCACTCTGGGAAGAGCGCTGTTATGATTCCACGGTACGCTCTTATTTTTATGTGGTTCTCCGCGATTTGAAAAAGACCTTAAAGCAGGCAGGCATCGAGTCCCTGCTGGTCTGCAACCGTAATCAGAACGCTATTAATTCTTCCATGCTGGACTGTGATTATTACCGTTTTTTAGACGGCAATATCTCTGCCATTCACGAATTTAATGATGAATATATGATTGACTACAGCTGGGCAGAACCTACTGTCGCGCTGTTAATGAAGAAAAAACGGGACTTTGTCCAATAATTGTTAGAACGTTCCCGTATAATGAGTATCAGGATAAGAATAAAAGAAGGAGGTGCCTGCCCCATGTCCCTGGCTTGTATGCTAAACGATACGAAATATGAATACCGCTCGTTTACCCATATCCTGAATACAGAGGATTCTTTATCGTTTCTTGCATATGGTATTGAGCTCTATGTCCATGATGTCAATGGATGTACCAGGCTTGACTGCATTCATGGTATTACTACCAATCTTGAAAAAGTAACTGAACTGCTGGGACTTTTAAACCGTGCCCAGGTATATCCATGTCATTTCCGGGATGTAGTAGAAGATTACTTATCCTAATTCACAGTCTGAATCATCCGATAAATTATCAGCCGGACAAGGAAGCTTCCTTCTGTCCGGCTGTTTTCCTTTTATCTTCCCGGCATACGGATAAATACCCCGTACACGTCAAGCTTCCCGTAGCCCCAGCCACGGTTCGGATATTCCATCCCGTCCCGTTTGGCTCCTGCAATAAATACCCGTTTGATGACCGAGGTATCCAGAATAACAAAATCTGCCCGTTTGATTGCCGATTCAAACAGCAGGGCGGCGCTTCCTGCGCCGAACGCCGCTGCCATGCCGGTTCCTGCATACAGCTCCTCTCCCTGCGGCGCCGCAAGGTCCGGCTTTATCCTGTCATCGGCTGTATACCCGTATGAGGCTGACGGATACAGGGCGCCCCTTATGACATCATACGCCGTAAACGTCAGTACCTCCCTTGCCGCCCCCGGGTCGCAGACCAACACATAAGGGTCGGGCTTTAGAAACACCGTTTCCGCACTTAAAAATGGTGTAATCGGAAGCCACATATTGTAAGCGCCTGAAAATTCCCCTTCCGCATACACCCTGATACGCCAGATTCCGGCGGGGGTCCCCGCAAACCGGATCAGGATTCCCTGCGTCCCGACCTGCTGGTCATAAAGATTGGACTGGATATCAATCGTCCCTCCTTCAAAGTAAAGCGTGTACCTCCTGATATAATTGAGGCGTCCCGGAATCCGCGGGATTAGTTCTCCTGCAGGCGAGACAATTTCGATGGTAAACAAATCCGGCTCCGCAGCCCAGAGCTCCACTGTGAACCCCTTTACCCCTTCTCCTACGCTGATTTCCACCTCTTCGGAGCTTCCGGAAACAAGCTGCCCGGAAAAGTGATGTCCGCGCCCTCCCTCATTTCCTGCTGCGGTTGTCACACATACGCCCGGTATCTGCGCGATTCCGTCCAGATAGCGGGACAGCACGGTTCTCCCTGTATGGTTTCCTTGATTGCTTCCCAGCGCAATACACAATACCAGCGGGAGCCTTTCTCTTTCTGCAACGGAAAGAAGCCACTCCGCACCATAAATGATATCCTCCTCCGCGCAGCAGAACGCCTCCTCCGGTATCTGGTAAAAATTCCGGAGATGCGGCTTTGCCTGTTTCAGCTTCACTACCGCAATGGAGGCAAGCGGCGCTGCTCCGCCGTACTCCTCTCCCGGATTCTGCCGCCGTTCCGGGTTCTCTCCTGCCGCTGCCCTGCCGTCCTGGCGGAGCTCGCTCCCCGCTGCCGCACGCACGAGCGCGCTCCCATGCCCGTTCGTATCCCTTGAAGGAAGCGTCTCATACGGATTTTCCGACTGCAGTGCCGCGTCAATCTGCTCCCGGCTAAACTCCCTGCCATAAAAGGCAAGAGACTCCGCAGACCCGCCGCCTTCCGCTTCCCCGGAAGCTTCTCCTTCTCCCTCTTCTCCTTCCTCCGTCCCCTCCTCTATCGTCTGGTCCCATAGCGCGAGGATTCTTGTGCTCCCGTCCGCGTTCCGGAAGGAATCCTCCGTAAAATTAATGCCCTCTTGTGTTAAAGAAATGCCCGGAAAGGCAACCGGTCATTTTCCCGGAAATAAAGGGCTTCCGGCACGGAGAAATGGAGCTGGTGTTAAGGGAATGCGTGCTTCCTACGCATCCTCTGCCGCGTACTCATAGGTATCTGCGTTCTCTATCGCCCGTTTTCTATCCAAACGATAAATAGCCCCCCCATAGGCGTGGTCCTTTGTCCCAAGAATCAAATGTGATGCCTCATGTATGATGACACCAAATTGGGAATCCCTGCCCCTTTTCGGTGCTCTTCTATAAACACTGCTCAGCCGAATTTGCAATCCGGTTTCTACTCCATGTTGCACTCTTGACTTGATATGTGTTCCTCTCACATTTGCTCCGCCTACCATTGTATTTCTCCACCGCTTTCCTCCCGGATACACATAAGCATAAACATCTGGCAATTCAGAATAATTGTTTTTGTATCCTACATCATCCAAATGATTTTCTATTTTTCGGAAGTTTTCTTTCACCTTTCTGTAAAAGGCATTGCTCCCACCCAATGTAAAAATTCTTCCGCCTGTAGGGTTAAAATATGTTCCCAGATAAACATTATCTTTTCCCTGTATCCTTTGGAGCCTCCTTCTGGCACGTGCCTTCACCCTGATAAAATGCGTATCTCTTTCCCGATTGATATAATTTGCCACTCCTCCAGCACCGTATTCTTGATTTTCTATTTCTCTGACTTTGTTATTGATAAGGCCTTGGGCAGCCCTTAGAATACCAACATTACCTAACCTGAACGGATTTCTTCTTGTTCTTGCAGTTTTTACACGCCCTTTTACCTGCTTTATATCATAAGCTAATCTACGCAGCCCGTCTCCTTCTAATGTTGCTCTATAATAGGCATCGTCGTGTGCAGGAGTATCCAAAACCCCTATCAGATTTTGCGAATCCTGAATCGTTCTCGACCCCTCAAATACAGTAGCAGCAGCAATTCCCTGATAAATAGTCCCCCAGTTTGCTCCTCCGGGTAATGCAGGCAAAGCCGCCTGCACACACTCCCCCTTCACCGGGCGCGCCTTTACAGGACCATGCAGGAAAACCCCCTGTACTGCCCTTCTGCCCATGACGTCCGCCTCGTGCTCGAGCGCCGGACTACCGTTGACGCCGACGCCCTTAATCCGCATGGTCGGGCGGACCCGCCCCTGCATCTGCTGTACTACATGCCATGCCTCATGGGGGAGGTGACGCTCCTGCCCCGGCGCGACATGGATGTCCGTTCCCTGTGTATATGCCAGCGCCTGCAGCTTTGCCGGTTCAGAGGAATTGTAATGTACCCTGACCGGGTCCAGATTATAGCCTGACATACTCTCAATACTGCTTTTCAGGCGGTCCGGCATACCGGTCCGGTTTACCCTCCGTGCCTTTTCCTGTCGCTGCACCGCCGTAACAGTAGTAGCAACGGGTGCTTTCTTTTTGTACTGTGCCGCCATATCCATACCGTTTTCCTCCTTTCCATGCTTCTCTTTACCGTCTCCGCTTTACCGTATCCAGTCCCAGAAAATAATCTGCGGAAACGTGATAGAACTCACACAGCGATATTGCCTTTTCTATCGGAAGCGCGTTTTTTCCTGTTTCATAACGGGAGTATACCCTCTGGTCGATTTTCAGGTATGCTGCCACCTCTTTCTGCCTTAAGTCGTGGTCCTCCCGGAGTTCTCTCATCATCATAATATAATTTTTTCTCATGCCATTCCCCCTTGCTTTGATTTTGCTCAAAACCCTTTTATTGTCGTTTCATCCTTTCCTGCCTCCATCTCCAATGCCTCCCGGAGATGCTCTTTTGTAACCTGTATATTTTCATCGCAGGAGGCAAGCAGCCTTGCTACCTGCGCTGCCGCGCAGATTCTCGCCGGACTCAGCTCTGCTGCCGCTGCCAGTGCTCCAAAGTCCACCTCCTGCGCTACGGGCGGCTCTCCCTCCAACGCCTTTCTCCACAATCGCTCCCTTCCTTCCCTGTCCGGGCTGCGGAACTTTATAACAAAACGAATCCGTCTTACAAAGGCATCGTCAAAATGGTCCTTGAGATTCGTGGCAAGTATTAAAATTCCGTCGTATTCCTCCATTCTCTGAAGCAAATAGGCAGCGGAGACGTTCGCGTATCTGTCATGGGAGTCCTTGACGGCGGTCCGCTTTGCAAACAGTGCATCCGCCTCGTCAAAAAAGAGAATATAGTGTTCCTGCCGTGCCACACGGAAGATTTCATCAATATGCTTTTCCGTTTCTCCGATATATTTGTCCATGACGCGCGACAAATCCACCTTAAACAGAGGGAGCTGTAACTGCCCCGCCAGCACCGAGGCTGCCATAGTCTTTCCGGTTCCGGAATCTCCGTGGAACAACAGCTGCAGCCCCTTCCGTCCCTTCCAGACCCTTGCCAGCCGCAGCACCGTTTCCAGCTGCCGTTTACAGTCCTCCGGAAGAATAATCGCTTCCGGCTCATATTTATCTTCTATCAGCCTCCCGAACCTTGAAGCCTCCTGCCCCTCCCAGAGCCTGTCCGGCCATACCTCCCGATCGGCAGGGGAACAGCCCTTTGCCCATGCCTGCAGCGCAATGCTCCTCTGCTGCTTTCTCAATGCGCCGATATTCGGCCGCCCTTCTTGGAAAAGCTCTGTCTGCCACTGTCTGCGCTCCTCCGGGGCAATCCAGTCATTTAATACCAACTCCTTTTCTTCCCTGGAAAGCGTCTCTGTCAGGAGAATCTCAACATCGGCCTCCTCCCTTACCAGCGCAGCCTGCTCTTTTGTCTGCGCCAGAAAGCACAAATGGCTTCCAAGGGAATCCATAAGCAGTTGCCCGCGCAGCCTCTCCCATTGCTCCGTTGCAGAAGGAGACGGCTCCGGCGCCTGCCTTACAGGCTCTATGAGAACCACCGGTCTTAAGAGCCGGACCATCAGACGCAGCGACTGCCGGAGACGGAGCCGGACGGCATCCGATGCAGAAAGCAGCTCTCCCGGCGTTACCAGCAGGATATTTGTGCAAAGCTCCCGGCCTGCACGCCGCAAAAGGGTATGACTGCCGCTTCCTCTGCTGCCATACAAAAGAATCCGCAGCGGCTCCTCCGCCTCCAGATACCGGCAAAGCTTCTCATATTCCCTTTCATGCAGGGGATAAAGCTTCTCCGGCGGCTCTTCCTCTGCCAGATAAACCGTATACCATTCTTCCGCCGGTAGTCCTCCGGTCAGCAGAAAATAAAATACCAGAGGCGTTATGCGCAAAGGCTGCCGGAGATACCCTGCCTGCCCTTCTTCTTCCTCCCGCGGCAGCTCCAAAAGCTCCTTCCATACGCCCTCCCTTTTGTAAAGCTGTGCGGCAAACAGAAAATCAACAGGGCATACCGGCGAAAACAGCTGCAGGAGTTCCTGCGGGCAGGGGAGGTATTCCTGATATTGATTTCTGTACCCTGTACGCAGTCTTTCCTCCATCTCACAGCAGAACAGAAACATTATGAGCCAATACTCCTGCTGCGTCAGCGCACAGCACTCCCGCAGATAGATTGCCGGAATGAACTGCTCCGTGTGCCGCTCTCTTTCCTCCAGCTGCCTGCTCTTTTCCGAAAAAAGCCTGACCTTGTCTTCCTCCTTTTGCAGCAGCAGAAAAAGCTCCGTATACTCCTGCATATGCTCCTCCGGGGAGCAAAAGCCCTCCTCCATACGCTCCCTCCTTTCTTACAACAGCCTCAGACATTCTAGCGGACAGCCATCTTCTGTAAGTACGGACTCCTCGTCCGACAGACAGGCTGTCCTGTCCAGAAAATACTGCATGTCCAGCCTGTCTGTTTTGTGCAGTATAATAAAGTCAATGTCAATCCCGATGGGCACATTTCTTTTCAGCCACACTAAATTTTTCTCCCTCCCGTTCTCAGGTCTTTCAAGCAACAGTACAACCGCCCTGCAGCTTTCCGGCTCTTCCAGCATGACCGCCTTTTTCCCTGTCAGGATTTTCGTCATCCGGATATAATAATCGCAGGTTCCCTTTTTTCCTGCCAGGGAAATTCCTGCCTGCAACAGCTCTTCTAAAATATCCTTTTTTACCTTATATGCCATCTCTCCCCAGCCCAGCCACCTTGCAAGACTGATAGCATGATTCCTGCTACACAGTTCATAGTCCATTTTTTCCGCCAGCCCGTCAACCGACTGCTCCAGCTCCAGATAAATATTCTGCTGTACTGCAAGGAACCGTTCCAGCGGAAGGTTGTTCCGGTAGATGGACGGAAGATATTCGTCAAAGCTTTCCTTCGGAAAGGACAGGTCATACCCCCGGAACGTGATGTCCATTCCCCGGACCGGCAGGATTTTTACGGCTACTCTCGCATAGCGTCCCTTCCCGTGTCCATACAGAAGCATGTTCCGGTAGTTGGAATAATACTTTGTATGCTCCTTCTGCTGTTCAAACCACACCCTGATGTCTTCTCCACAGAGCCTCTCCGCATCCTCGTCAATCGTATCAAAAATCCAGACATATACCTCCAGTACGGCAGTCTTTCCGATATCGAGACAAATATGGTTCCATTCCGTTCCCTCCCTCCCGCTGTCATAAATCCTGCTTACAAAGATTCCGGGAACAGTTTCCGAACTTACATCCAGCCCCTGCTTTGTGTACCGGAATCCCTCCTGTCTGCCGCAGCGCAGCATCCTTTTATCAGAAAGGCAATGTGTCGTCATCCGAACCCTCCTTAATTCTGAATCTCAATCCGCAGTCCGGTGCCTGCCAGCCGGTACTGCTCCAGATATTCCTCTGCCAGAGCCTGATACCGCTTCCTGCAATACGGATTTTTTATCCTTTGCTTCGGAAAAATCGTTACGACCAGCATACCGTCTCTCCACTCTGCGGCTGCTTTTTCAATCAGAAGTCCCGGTATCTCCGCCGCCAGCTTCCCGCTGTCCTCCGCAGTCACCATCCTGTTCTGGCGTAAAAGCTCCTTCCCTGCCTCCTCAAACTGCCGGGAGGGCCGCATGCGCTCCCTTCCGCCTCTGCCCGGCAGACGGTTTGTGCAGGTAATGTGCGGAAACAGTTCCGGCCGTTCCCAATGTGTAATCCCGCCCACCGGCACATTGCCCTTTTTTCCTTCACAAAGCACCAGTGAGGTAATACACAGCCCGTCCTCTGCGGCAGCGGGGATTTCCCCATGTCTGCCGTCTCCTAAAACAATCGTGGTCTCCTCTTCCTTCCAGTGCCAGGCATTCTCATATCTGTGCTCCTCCGGCTCTGTCTGGCGGCAGGCGCGGTACAACGCCCTTCCTGCTTTTTCCTGCTTTATCATCAGCTGCACGGAAGAGCGGACAAGCGTTGTCCGCGGGAGTAAAAGCTCCTGTGCCGCAATTCCTGTGACGTCCCGCACAAAATCCTCCGGAGCGCTCCCGGCAACGCTGCACACAACCTTTACATGTCCCTCTCCTGAAAAAAATACAACTCTTTCCTTGTGCTCCGCTGTTATCGGCGGCTCTACGAACACCTCCGGGCTCTCTGAAATATCTTCCCAAAGCGCCCCGTCCGCCTCCTCCCCTTCTGCCTGTTCCGTCAATTCCTTCAGAATCCGGAGCCTTCCGGTTCTGGCAAGGTAGCTTTTCAGCTCACCCTTATGGCAGTCCCTTGTAAAAATAAACTCCTCCTCACGGCAGAGCGTATTCTTCTGGACTGCCCTGACCTGGTTCAGACAGATTTTATACAGCACGGGCATAATGTCATAGGCGCCCTCCCTGATCCTGCACCTGATTTCATACCCCGCTTCGCCTGCAGCCATAGCGTGAGCCGTCTTAAGGCAGACGATACCGCTGAACAGCAAGCCTCTGCTCTCGTCCTTCACAACCTGCGCCTCGCGCCAGCCGCCCTCTGTCCTGTATTCCCATGCCAGCTTTGCCATAAAAAAGTCCGCTCCTGCCGCATTCCGTGCTTCCTTTTCATCTAACAGCACGAAAAAGCTGAACTCCCTGCCGGGTAGTAAGGGCTCCTGCAGGGCAAAGGAAAACAGCTCCTCCCCGCCCTCCTGCAGCTCAAAACGGCTTTTCCGGAACAGCCGCATCGTATCCATCCGGTTAATCCCGTCCGCCAGATAAAAGCCGGTCAGACAGTTTTTCGTAAGCCGCTGCTCCTCCTCTGTCTCAAATACCATCCGGTCGCTCAGAAGCTTCGTGCCTTCCGGTACGATGCAGTCCTCCTCCACGTTGTCAAAAAAAATCCAGGTCCGGGCAGCTTCCCCCTCATCCGGACAGATTCCTAAAAGCTTCAGGTACTTTCTGTAATGGCTCTCCTGTATCTGGTCTATGTAAAAGCTCTGCATATCGGAAAGAATTGCCCACATTTCCAACAGCATAATTCCGGGATCGGACACCTCCGTATGTGTCCACCACGGCGCCTGAAGCCGGAGCCTCTCCATTGCCCTTTCGTAAATTTCTTCATAGCTGCTGTCATCTAACGATATCTCTTTTCCCTGTTCCGGCATGCCGCTTACCCTTTCTTCCTTTCTTCCGTCTCCCGCAGACGGCAGCTGATACGACAATCCCGCAGCCAGAGCGCACCCTGTCCTGATACCACCGTTTCCAGCCATTCTTTGATTTCCGGGAGCTTTTCCTGTACTTCTTTTACCGGCACCTCCGGCAGCCGGGAGGTCTCCTTCTCATCCCAAAGCGCAAGCTCTATGCTAAGCAGCTTCTCCTTCTGCCGGAAGATACAGGAGTCTACCTTGAGAAACGGATATCTCTCCTGCAGCATAAGCTCCATATCCATAGGCGTCAGCATTCTCCCGAAATGCATAAAGTAATGCTCTGCTGCCTCCCTTTTCTGCCGGATGGGTACTCCTGCCCCGTCATAACGGACCTCCGACGGGCATACGGCATCTAAAATTCCCATATCCCGCGGCTCCGCGTAAACTTCCGTTCCCGCATCGATTTGCAGCTCTTCCTCCTCGTCCCCTTCCTCCGAAGCCTGCCGGATTGGAACGTAATTTGCTGCCAGACAGGACAGCTCCTTTGCTTCCCTCTCTGTCCATTCCACCCAGAACGCCTCCTTTCCAAAGAGAACCCTCTCCCCTTTTATCTGTCTGCTTTCAAAGGAACAGACCCCTTCTCCCGTATACCAGCAGTTCTCCGGAGTGATATTGCCCGTAAAGCCAAGATACATCCTTTCCTCCCTTGCCCTTGCACGGTCGGGAAGCAGCTCCCCCACGGAAGCCATCCGGCGTTCTCCTGCCGAAAACCGGATGTCCTCCAATACGGGAACCGTCTTGCGGTAATAGGCGGCATAGGCATTGCTTACACGGCTTAACCGCAGACGGAGATAGAAATGCTCTTCGCCCTCTACCATACAGGGCTCCATATCCGCAGGACGCATCCAGCGGTACGTCCTCTCTCCTGCCTCCTCTGTCCCGCAGAACGTCTGCCACTCCTCGCTTCCCGGCAGGATACGCCACAGCGTTCCGTTAAAATATTCCCATTTCGTTTCCTCCGGCTTCCACTCCTGTACCGTCTCCATTACCTGCAGCCACGGATACTTTTTATACAGCTTTTTGTATTCCTCCGGCGGCGGCTCCGGAAGCCGTTCTTCCTTTAAGAAGCTCTCCCGGAAGCGGAGTACAAGCTCGTTTTCTCCTCCTGCCATAATCCTGTCACACGAAAGGTAGCAGCAGGATGCCTCCTCCGGTGAGCTGCCGAACGGAAGCAGCCTTTCCCCGCTGCCCGCGCAATCATCCGTCAGGCAAACGTCTGCTTCTGCTTCCCCAGGCTCTTCTGTCAGGAAAAGACCTCCATACAAGGCTTCCAGCCATTCCTCCGGCAGCTCCTCCTCGGCAGAAAGCTCCAGTTTGATTTCGTACGGCTCCCCTTTCAGGTTCGCCGCAAATTCCGGCGTCTGTCCCTTTAGAAAAAAGCCATCTTCCGTCTGCTGCCATTCCAGAGGAACCACGGTTTCCCCGTCACTTACCGTCCAGCTTCCGGGAAGCGCCACAGCCGTGGGAACCGCTCCTCCGAAATCTGCCTGAAAGCAGACCTCCTTCCGCCCGTCGCACAGTCCCGGAAAGCGCCACAAAAAGACCGGATGGGCAAGCTCCTTGCCGACTGCCTGAAACAGAGGCACCGGCGCCTGCTCCCCTTCTTCCGCTTCATAGGAGAGCCACGCGTACAGCCCGCGGCAATAAACCGCATACCGGAGCCTTGCCGATGTAAGCTTTAGGGAACAGACCGTCCGGAAGCGGAGCGGCACTCCTTCCTCCCGGAACATAGACACCAGCGTTCCCTCCTCCATCCATTTTCCATCCTCTTCTTTGGATGCCGTTACAAGCAGAGCACCTTTTCGTCTGCCAGAGACCTCTCCGGGCTCCGGTACAGCCTTTAAAAACATCTGCTCCTGCTTTTCCCAGACTCTCCCGAGGCGCTCCTGGTTTCTTTTTATCATCTCCATAAAAATGTCCGTAAGCACACTGCCTGCTTCCTCGCTTTCAGGCATGTATTCCCAGCCTGTTTCATAGGCAAGCGCCAGCTTCTTTATCTTTGTTCTCCAGTATACGTCTTCTATCACAAGCTCCTCCTACAGCGTGACCTCTGCCCGGTCCTCTTCCTCCCTGCCCGCGATGCGGTAGGTAACAATAATGTGAAGCCCTCCCTGTCCTTCCGGCGCCATCTGCGCCTCTACCCGGATATCCTCAATGCGCTTCTCCCACATCTGCAGGGCATGGCGTACCTCGCGGCAAATCATTTCCTTTGTCTGGCTGTCCATAGTTTCAAATAGAAACTGGTGAAGCTTCGTGCCGAACTCCGGATGAGCCCTTCGCTCGCCCGGCTCGGTCAGCAGAATAATTTTCACGGACTGCCTGATATTTTCATCCTCCCTGCTCGTTTCCACCTTTCCATTCTCCTTCGATATCCCGAAAGGAAACCTCCATCCCTCTGCCATCTTCGCCTGCTCCTCTCAGTTTAAATGAATCATGGCTCCGGACAGCTTTAAGGTGCCCTTGCTGTCCACCTTGACCTGCCCCTTTCCGGTAACGGAGACGCCTGTTTTACCTTCCAGTGCCAGCTCCTGCCCATGAACCTTTACCTTGCTTTTTCCGTGAATCTCTACGGTTTTTGCTTCTACCGTCAGCTTCTCGCATTGCAGCACGATTGTACCGTCCTTTTTCAGCTCCAGACTGCTTTTTCCGCATTCCAGCCGGAGTGAGGACTGTGATGTTACCTGGACGCTTTTATTCTTCTTGTCCAGCGTCATATAATTCTTCTGTTCCCTGTCCCCGAACGAAAGCTGCTGCTTCTCCTCATTTAACTTCCATTCCATATGTTCGGAGCCGGAAACCTCTATGTTCTCTTTTCCCTTGTCTCCGGAAAATACAACACCGCTCCCGTTTTTTGCCCGGAATGCCTTTTTCACTGCTTCCTTCTGGCACATCTCTTTTACAAACTGACTGCTCTCCGGGAAACGGCAGCCCGTAACGACCGGATGCCGGAAGTCCCCTCCCGGAAAGGCAAGCCGCACAATATCCCCCTCTTCCGGCAGCACGAAGGCT
The DNA here is from genome assembly GCA_910579465.1 of uncultured Lachnospiraceae bacterium. Lineage (GTDB taxonomy): Bacteria > Bacillota > Clostridia > Lachnospirales > Lachnospiraceae > SIG307. The sequence goes on from CAJTUB010000006.1 coordinate 196,006, forward strand.
CCGTAATCGTCGCCTCCATAGCCGGTAAGCACAGGGACATTATCAAACGTGTCCATCTTGTCCTTCAGCACCTTTACCTTTACTCTCACATTTCCCGCTTCCGTGCGGTCCGAGGCGGCCAATACCGTCCCCCACATATCACAGACCGTGCGGCGGCTCTCCTGTCTGCCGGAAAATGTCCCGTAACCCGGATAATCCGAAATCATGCGTCTCCCTCCTTCTGTTCCACGCCGCAGCCTATAACCGCGCGCCCCTTATGGCGGTCCTGTATCCTCTCTCATCCAGCAGATGACGCGCTTCCTCCACATAAATCCTGCCTGACAGGCTTGTCACACTCCCGTCGGTAATCTCTGCACAAATTCCCGGCTGCAGCTCCGGTATGCCGGCTGTTACTGCCCTCATATAACTGCCCTTTGCCGCTGCCCGCTTCATCTGCGCCCCGGCAAGCTTCCCTGCCTGCTCCTCCGTCTCCAGCTCCATATCCAAAAGAGTCAGCGTGCAGCCCGAAAGCGCCTGCTTCATCTTTCCACCGAAGGGGCCGGAGACACCGGGCCATTCCGCCGTACCCAGGACCTTTTCATCCCTTCTGTTATATCCGCATACCTGTATGCTGCCGGTCTGTTCTGCCATTGTAACGACTCCCCGTACCTCCAGAAGCCCGTACTCCCCGGTCAGCTCCACGGTCTGCGCCCCCGCCTTTTGCGCCCGCTGGAACACCGTCTTCCCCCTGCCGCAGAAAAATTCATAATTCAGACGTGCCGCCAGATTGCACAGCCACTCGTAATGCGTTTCCCCTTTTATGATGTGCTCCGGAGCCGGTTCCTTTGGCAGAGCATCCACCGTTTTTTCCTCTATCCATGCTCCATAGCATTCCGTTCCTAAAATATCATTTAACATCTGCTGCGTATTTCCATTCCCGGACGTCCGGAAAATACTGTTCTTTTTCATCATTCCCTTCACATCCAGACAAACCAACGTATATTCCACAAAATCCTGCAGAACATCCACCGCCTCCACCTCGTGCAGATACCCCAGGAAAATCCGGGAAACGGTGTCGCCATAGCCTGCCTGTACCTCCATTTTCTGCCCTACCTTCCAATACTTCTCCGCTTCGGCAAAATCCCGCTTGGAACGCTTTCCTGCCCGGAAGAGCAGCACCGCCATATCCGGTTCCATTCCTACGGAAGAAATGATTTCGGTTCTTTCCAGATAAACGCCGTCTCCGGTCAGAATCTCTTTTCCATCGGCAAGCACCTTGACGCAGGGCGCCTGAAAATTATCATATTTCTCCGCCAGACTTTTTCCGCTTATCTTTCCCACGTCATTCTCCTTTCCGTCTCCTTCCGTGTGTCTCAGAGCCTCGGGTTCGGACCGCCCTGATAATAGTTCCGCCAGTTGCAGGGTTCCATATCCGGTGCAAAGCCTTTACTGCCTGCCGCATTCTTATCCTTTGTGCCGCTTCCTGCCGTCCCGCCTGCCGTGCCAGTTTCCTCCCCCACATAAAACCCCTCGATGGAAATGTCCGCCTGCGCCCGGACCGGCTTCCCGTCCGGGGCAAACATTGTGTACTTTACACTCATCTGCTTCAGGATTCCTGCCACTGCAATAGAACCCCAGAAAAAATAAATCTGCTGTGCCTTATTTGTCTTTGCCGCAGCCTTCCCTGTCTTTTCCGTCGTATTAGTATAGGGATACAGCTTGCGGATTTCCTCCCTCACATCCTCATAGCTCTTTTGATACAAATCGTTCAGCGTATTAAAAAAAAGGCTTACACTAAGTGTCGTCAGGCTCTTCTCACGCCAAAGCGAAGATTTCTCCACGGGATACTGAAACCCCGCATGATGCCCGCGTTTCATCTGGTTCTGCCTTATTCTTCCGTTCATTTGAAATACATCCGATACCCCGACTGCTTCCTCAATCGATATCTCTGCCGGGTTGAAAGGTACATAAAACCTGCCCTTTAAGTCCATATGTCCGTTGACATACGGACCGATACATGCCTTCTGATATTCTGCCAGACCTCTCACCTGCCTTTCCTGAGCCATTCCAGGCGGATACGCTCCTCGAGCTGCTCATAGACCTGCCCGGAAACTGCAGGCAAAAGCACCCGCTCAAAGCTGCCCTGCCCGAACAGCTGCTCCATCTGCCTTACTGCAAACGACGGGCGGGACTTGTAATAGTCCTGCTGTTCCTTCAGCTGCTTCTTTACTTCCTGTTTTACAAGGGACGCCAGCAGACTGTTTATTTTCTCTTTTTCCCTGCCGCCCTCCGGCCGCCCGCCTGACATCCTTCCATTCTTGAAAAAGGCATATTCCATTGGTACGCGCGGCGCCGGGGTTACGCCCTTTACCTGTGTTTTCATCCGCATCCCTGCTTTCTTCCGGCTCTTTTCTCTTACTATACCTTTCCTATGGTAAAATTCTCATAGCTTACCTCAAAGCGGTCCGTCAGAATACTGTTCTGCTCCGCACTCAGCTCTCCCACCTCCCACGTCCTGAGAATCAGTCCCGTAAACAGATAGCTTTTCAGCGGGTTTCCGACATGGTCCATGACAATCAGATTTAGCGGTCCCTCCAGCTTGTCCCCGATAAAACAGAACGGATGCTCTATTCCCTTACAGGTTCCCTTCTCCAGACGCAGAATCCTTTCCTTGCTGCAAAACTTTGGGAAAATATGTATGCTGGTATTCAGACCGCCCTCATGGTAGGTTTCCGTTTCCACTTCCCGGCTGATTCCCGAAACCTTTTGAAAGCCCATAACAATATCATTTAAAAAAACAGTAAAACGATAACCGGGTATAGGCTCTATTTTGGGTAATGACGACTGTGACATGACTTACTCCTCCTGCATGCTCCGTCAAGGGGAAAACAAGCTTTTCTCCCCGTTGACCTTTCTGTTAATTCGGTTGATTTCATCACAATACCTTCTTCTGGACAGACAGGGCAGTTTAAGCACCTGCTCTTCTGTCCAGTGAAAATAATATCCGATAAAAGAGATTTCCTGAAACAGTTCCTCCCGGCCGGTGACCGTCATTCCCCCAAAGCAAAATTTAAGGTATCGGTAAAGTCCTTTCCGCAATGAGGGCACTGTACCTGAATCACAGCCTCCTCCGCCGTATTAATGGTTTCATACATATTCTGCAGAAAGGCGAAATCTGCGGTAAAAAGCCCTCCGATTACCTCAGGGGTAATACATGCGACGCCCTCCAGACGTACTACGACCCGGGAGAGCAGCATAACCGGCAGCAAATCGGCGTTTCCCCTTGCCCTGGAGGCTCTTTCTGCTTCAATTTCATCTAACGCCGTGGCAAGCCGCATCACGCCTTTGCGGTGAAGATTTCCCTCCGCATCCGCATAGCCCTTCGGAAGCGTGAACTCGTGCTCTGTCTGCAAAAACATACTGCCGCCTCCTTACTACTTATCCCGTGTCACACCCTCATGGGCGAGCTCTAACGTCTCTACTGCCACCTCGTTGCTGGTTGCGTTGAAGTCCGGCGCCGTATACTTTGTCGGCCATGCGGAGGTTACGGTCCATTTTGCAATTTCCGCATGCTTATCATCCTGAAGGCTGATTACCACGGTCTTCCGGTTAATCGTGCCGCCCTCTACCTCCTTCATCCACTTATACAAATCCGTGGAGCTCGTCATGCCCCATTTTAACGTAATATTTCCATACTTTATCAAACCCGGCTGCTTTCCGACCGTATTGACGGAAAAATTGCCCTCCCGGTACTCAATCGGGTCCGACGAGATATCCGGCGCGCTGACCTCGGAAAATCCACCGACTGCCTTGCCGTCAATGGTAACATTGTAATTGTACTTTTTAAACGGATATACCATTGCCATCTATGAATCCCTCCTTACTGTGCATTTTCCATCTTCTGCGTAATGCGGAATACAACAAACTCCGCAGGTCTTACCGGTGCTACTCCTATCACGCAAATCAGCCTTCCGTTTAAGATATCATCCTCGGTCATGGTACTCTTCCCGATGTTAATAAAGAACGCCTCATCTGCCGTAGTGCCCGCCAGGGCACCGTTTCTCCACTGTGTTGTCAGGAATACGCGAATGGTTCCCTCTACCCTTGACCACAGCATTTCATCGTTCGGCTCAAATACCGCCCAGTTCGTATTTGCCCGGATAGAGCTTTCCAGAAAGATAAAAAGCCTTCTGACATTGATATACTTCCAGTTTCCGTCGCTGGAGCAGGTTCTGGCGCCCCATACCCGGATTCCCTGCCCCGGAATTGCCCTGATCAGGTTAATTCCTTTCGGATTCAGCTTCGCCTGCTCTGCCTCGTTGTAATTGACGGAAAGTCCTGTGCAGCTCCGCACGACTTCGTTCGCCGGCGCCTTATGTACCCCTCTCGTATTATCCGTGCGCCCGTAGATGCCCGCCATGGCTCCTGACGGCGGCAGAAAGACATTTTTCTTTGCCAGAGGGTCATAGCACTGCAGCCATGGATGATACATCGCCGCATAGCTCGAATCCACATTCCCGCGGAACCCCTGCAGCTCCGGTATTTCCTTTTTATCAAAAGGCATGTCCAGAATGGCAAAACGGTCCTTACTGTTTTCACAATGGGTTACAAGCGCGCTCTGCAATGCTTTATCCGTAATTCCCGGAATCGCCATAATACTCACGTCCGAAAGCGTCTGGAACGCCGCCAGCCCGGTTCTCTCATCCGGCGCGCCGTCACGTCCCAGATACATGGAAACATCCGTCACGTCCGGCTTTATCTCTCCGTCGCTTCCGCCCGCAAGCTGCATGCCGAAAAACAATTCCTCGCTTTCCTCCTCAAACTTCACACTGAGGTGCTCTACCTGCCCTCCGGACGCTCCTGCCTCAGCAAGCTGGGACTTTTCCAGAATCTCCATATTGGCTTTCAGCTTCTCCGGCTCCAGCTTCACCTTGACAAGCCGGGATTTTTCGAGAAGATTTTTTATATAATTACTACGGTTGGGATTAAAAGAGATGCCCTCATACTGTTCAGATGCGGTATCGTCCTGAATGCTCAGGTTCCATTCTGCAAGATACAGGAATACTCCCGGAGACGCTTTCTCTGTATTATCCCCTGTATTGTCATTCTCTGCATTTTCTCCTCCCTTGCCCTCTTCCTGAAACTCCAGCCCCGCGGCGTTTTCCCCCTGCCATTCTAAGGTAAGACTGTTTCCGTTTACTTCCTTTACCAGTCCGAAACAGAACGGACTGTCCTTCTTTGCCTGACGCAGACAGACAAGGTCCTGCTCCTGAAAGGCGGAGGCATCCTCCAGTTCGTACTGCATGCCTGTGTCATCCGCTCCCTTTCCCTTCACCCTGGTCCGGTTCTTTGCCGCCAGCGTAAAGCCCGCCTGAATTGCATTTCCCCATGCACCGGGATTCTCTGCCGTCAACGTAAGGAATGCGTCCTCCTCCTTTTCGCCCCAGAGTCTGCCCGAAGCCGGACCAGGCGCTCCGTCCTCTCCTTCTGCGCCGCATACTCTCATTACATAGCAGGAGGAACCTCCATTGTTGAAAAACTGCTCTACAGCGTAGGGAAGGAACCTCTTGTCCCCGTAAATCCGTTCCGGAAGATAGCCTCCGAAACGCCTCTGATAATCCGCCATACTCGTAACCAGTACCGGCAGCCCCCTGACCGGTCCCTTCTTTGCCATCCCGACAAAGCCTGCCGTACTGGTGCCTACACCTTCCATTGCCTTGATGCCGGAGTCAAACTCTTCCACATAGACGCCGGGTGATAAATATTCTGCCATAGCTCTCCTTTCCGCCGCTCCTGGCGGCTGTAACTTTATTTTTCTCTATAAAAGCACTCTGGGCTGTAACGGCGCCACTGCCCGTATGCTTCCACCGTAAAGGCACTTTAGTTCGGAACCCATATGAAGCGCCGGTTTCCCTTTTATTTTTACCTTTTCACAGGCTCCGCTCCATTCCTGCGTAGTACAGGGAATGCAGGGCATCGGGGTTAATACCCCCATAGCCGCAGCAGTTGCTGCGATTACCATGGGATTGGCGGGATTCGAACACATCCCGAAGGGGAGAATATTCAAAAGCGGTATGTGGTCGGACTTTACCGCCACCGGAAGCATGGAGTTTACCTTTTTGTCCGGAAGAACCATAATTGGCACAGGTGCATTTCCAAAGCTGCATTTTAACAGCGTTCCCTGAATCATAAGCGGCTGCATCTTTCTTTCCTCCCTTATTTCCTTTCCATCTCGTAGCTTCGTTCGCGTACACTGCTTACCCTGCGTTTCCTTCCGGACTCTATCAGCACGGGAACTGCCTGTAAATAAACGGCTGGCTGCAGCGGTCTTTGAAAGCTTCCCCAGAGCCGGATTTTGAACTCCACGCTCTCCTGCTGAAAGCATATCTGGAGCGTTTCCCCGCTCTCCCGTTCCAGAAACGGATTGTCATATACGGTACGGACGATTTCACTTAATAGTGCCTGTATCTGCTCCCTCTGCACCCCGCCGAAGCGGTGCGTTTCATTGCAGAAAACCAGATAGGAAAGCTCCACCGCCTTAGGCGGGAACCGTCTCTCCGAATCGTCCAGCGCCACCTCCGACGTTGCCATTGCGGAATGGTCCCTGATATCGTACAGATAAAGTCCTACCCGGTAATCCGCCTCCTCCCAGGGGGCTGCAAACAGGATTAAATCCTTATCCCGTATAAACTCCGGGCAGAGGCTGTTCCGGAACAGCTCCAAAAGGCATTTTCCCGTCTGCAGGATTTCGCTGCCTAAAAAATCTTTATTGCTGTCCATGAGATGGCAACCTCCCTGCTGCGGTTTTTCCGCCTCCTGCCTGCAAGTGTCAGGGCAATCCGGAAGGTTCCTGTCTCCACGTTCTGCATCACTGCCTGCCGTCCCACCTCAAGACCCTCTTTCCCTTCCGGGAACAATCCCTCTTCACCATAGAAAACCCGGTACTGCTTTTCCCCCCGCTTCCAATAGAGATAGGACGGCTCTTCCCGGACCCTGCTGCACAAAAGCAGCACCTCTTCTCCCGGAAACCCGTGGGAAATCTCTTCCGAAAACAGAACCTGCTTCTTTCTATAATGCTTCGGAACCGGAATCACGGCAACGCCCCGCCGGATACGCTCCTCCCGGTCTGCGCCCAGCAGCCCGCGGACCTGTGCCTCCGTCAGAAACCCCTCCCACGGTACGGGGACAGCCCCGCCCGGGGGCGGCACAGGAGGAAGCGGCCTGTCCGGCAGCGGAGGAAGCTGCCGCTCCGGCAGAAGCTTTCTCCACCAAAGGTCAAGAATCCCGTTCTCCTCTGCAATCCGCCGCAGAAGCTCCTCCTCGCCGGGGCGGACGGTAAGGCTGCGTATACCATCCTCTTCCCGCAGGAAAAATGTATATTTATTTTCTCCGGAGCCTTGCTTCAGCCCCAGTCTGGCAATCGGAAGCCATTCCGCCTCCGGTTCCGGCTTCTCCCTCTCCTGAAGACATCTTTTTACCGTTTGTTCATAGGCGGCAGCCGTATCTATCGTAAACTGGCACGGCGGAACCTCCACGCTCCCCGCATGCTCCGTGATAATTTCCAGATGGCTGATTTCCACCATGACCGGCAGCTCCCTGTTCTCTTCCGTGCAGATTTCCCATTCCTTCTGCAGACTGCCCGAGCAGACTGCCTGCTCTTCCTCCAGTGCAAAACAGGATTCTCCTGACTGTAAAAGCCTGGCGCCCTGCAGCTTTGCGATACCACGCCATCCGATGCGGACACTGTCCTCTCTCTCTGCGCAAAGCCGCATACGGAGCTTAAATACGCTGTCTGTAGGAATTGCCTTCGGAAACCGGACTGCCAGCGTCACTGCTTCGCTTTCGTACAGAAGCCTTTCCCCGGTCAGAATATCCTCTCTCTCTGCACTCTCTTCCTGGAATCTCCGGAACTCTGCCTCTTCTACTGCCTTTAACACATAGGTTTCTTCTATTTCAGAGGGTCTTCTGCTGTTTTCCTCCAACACCGCAGGCTCGGTCTCTGCGGTACGCTCTGCATACCGGATTGCAAGGATAAAATCCCGCATGGCTTCCGGATGAAGCCCTTCGATTTCTTCCGGCTCCACCTGCCTGTCCTCAGGCACTACGATAATTCTTCCACGGGGGTCTAAGGCGCTCCCACAGGAAAGAAAAAGGCTGCCCTCCTGTCCTGTCCGTACCCGCAGGCCCTCTATGATACCCCTGCCATAAAACTTCCGGTTCACAAACTCCAGCCTGCCTTTGCCGTATTCCTGCTCTCTTACAAAATCACTTGCACGAAGCAGCTTTCCCGGATAATATGTACTTCTCACAAAGGAGCGCTCCGTCGTACCGCCGTCCTTCTTTTCCTCTGTCCCCATGCACTTCCCCCCGTTTCTTATAAAAAATCGTTTTCTTATTTCCTATTTTACCAACAAAGTGTAGAATACTTTCCGTTTTACTATGCATCTGTAGTAATAATTATGTCATATCCTGTCAGAAAAAAGGAGTCTTTTCTCTCCAGATTACTTCCACCTCCTCTTCCCTCCGTACCACAACCTTCTCTATCCACGTCTCTGTAATCCCCATAGTCAGCTTTAAAGCCCCCGGCAGCTTCTCCTGCAGCCGGAACAACAGCACCTGCTCTAAAAACATGGCATTTGCCCTCCGGATACAGCCCCTCTCTCCGGCAACAGACGCAAGCGGACAGAAATAATACGGATTCAATCCGTGCTTCTTTTGCAGGGTGCGTCCGCAGCTGCCGCAGACAAGCTTTCCGGCAAACGCATCCCTTCCGTCCGTTCTCCCTGTTCTTTCTGTTCTTTCTATTCTTTCTGTCTTTCCTTTCCTCCTTCCGCTCTGTACTGCCGCAAAGAGAGCACGCCCAATTAAAGGCGCATGGTGGTTCCGGCAGATGCCCCACTCGTCCTCCGGCTTTACGCGGCTCCTGCCGTCTGCCATGCTCCTTTCGTATTTTCCGTATATCATATCCCCGGTATAAACGGGGTTGCTTACGATTTTACAAACGCCCGGTGCGCTCCAGAAGAATCTCCCGCCCTTCGGCTCTGCCGCAAGACTTCCTTTTTCCATCCGGAACTGTGCCGGTGTCTTTACCCCTTCCCCGTTGAATCTCTTTGCGATTTCACAGGAGCTCTGCCCCTCCAGTTTCATGGCAAAAATCCGCCGCACAACCTCCGCCTCGTCCTCCTCCACCAGCAGCCGGTGCCGGTCATCAGGAGCCTTCCGATAGCCGAAGGGCGCATGGCTTCCCATATAGCGCCCTCTTTCTTTTCCTGCCCTCAGGGACGTCTTTACCTTGACCGACAAATCCTTACTATACATGTCGTACAGAAGAGTCTTAAAGCAGGTTCCCAAGGCATCGCACTCCTGCTCCAGACTGTCATACCGGTCTCCTACAGAAATAAAACGCACCCCGGATAACGGAAATACCTTGCCGAGATAGCTCCCCAGTTCAATATAGTCTCTGGAAAACCTTGAAAAATCCTTTACCAGAATACAGTCCACTGCCCGCTCCCTGACCTGCTCTAACAGTGCCGTCACACCGGGCCGGTTCAGATTGGTGCCGGAATAGCCGTCGTCTGCAAACTCTGTCAGGTCATAGTCTGTCAGATAGCGTTCCGCATACCGGGTCAGCAGGCAGCGCTGCATCGTAATGCTGCCGCTCTCCTCCTTCCTGTCCTCATCTTCCTTTGACAGTCTCATATAGATGGCTGCAACCGGCTTCCTTTTCATGTATCTTCTCCCTCCCTTCTGTGCAGAACGGTCTTCTCCCGGAACCGGAACCGGAATTCAAGACGCTTTTCCGGAAACACCTCAATCCGCTCAAACAGGACATGCAGTAACTCCCTGTCCGGCTCCGGCCGCTTTCCCTCCTTCAGAAAGGAGCCCAAAAAAACGCTTTGCTGTTCTGCCCCCGCATCAATTTCCTTCTGCCTGCGGCGGTACTCTTCCTGTTTTTCCCTCCGCAGACGGATTTGTTCCCGGTTTTTCTCCTTCCATACGCAAAACGCATCCCTGCTGATTTCTCCGCTGCGGTAGCGCAGGTATTCCTCCCCTGCCTTTCTCTCCAGTCCTCCGGTTTCCTTTTCCAGTCTGGCGCTGTAGCGCTCCATTTCCTTTTTCCGCCGTCCGGCAGCAGTGCTACAGGCTTTAGCAAGTTCCTCTTCCCTGATACCTGACAGCGCGCATTCCCTGGATATCGCCGCCCTTACAAGCTCCGTCAGCGTTTCCTTTGTAATATACTTTTTACCGCATACGCGCCCCTCTGCGCGGCCGGAATGCCGGCAGTAATAGGCATAAGTGCGCACCCTGTCCCTTGAGCCAAGCTCCTTACTGCTGCTGCACCGTGCCATCGCGGCTCCGCACTCCCCGCAATAGAGCAGCTGCCCAAAGATATCCTCCTCTGCAGGTACTCTTTTGGAAAATCCACGGCGGTTACAGGCAACGGACTGCTGTTCCAGCCTTACGGCGGCTTCCAGAAACACCTCCTCCGCCACAATCGCCTCATGGGCATGCTCCCTTACGGAAACATCCTCCGGAGGGACGGCATGCCGCTCCCGCCGGGCACCGTCCCGTCCGCTGCTCCTTCCCTGCACCAGATGCCCTGCATATACAGGGTTCGACAAAATCATTTTAATAGAAGCCCGGCTCCACTCCGCCAGCTCCTCCCCCTCCTCACAATAGGAGTGCCCATAGGTATGGCAATCCGCCGGACGGTGTACCTTATGTCCGTACAGCCAGCCTGTAATCGCTTTCAGGCTGCTCCCCTCCCGGTACAGCCGGTATATTTCCCTTACAATTTCTGCCTCCGGCTCTGACACAACCAGCCTCCGGATGCCGTCTGCCCGTTCCACCCGGTAGCCGTACGGCGCGCTTCCGCCCGTATAGCTGCCCCTCTCCTGCTGCAACGCCCTTACCACTCTCATCCTTGCCGCGATATCCCTTGCATACATCTCATTGGCAAGATGCTTCAGATTGATGCCGGTTTCGTCACTGTCAGCATACAGGGAATCAAACCGCTCCTCGACTGCGATAAAGCGGACTCCCAGAAACGGAAATATCTTCTGCAGATAATTTCCCGTTTCGATATGGTTCCTGCCAAACCGTGAAAAGTCCTTCACAATAACACAGTTTACTTTCTCCTGCCGCACGTCCGCCATCATCCGGCAAAACCCGGGCCGTTCAAAATCAGTCCCCGTCCTGCCAAGGTCCGTATAGCACTGGAAAAGCACCATGTCGGTCTGCCGCTTAACATAGGCCTCGCATATCGCAAGCTGTGTCTCTATGGACTCGTTTTTTTCATTATGGCTGTCCACGGAAAGGCGTCCGTAGATTGCCACAGAATACGTTTTCTTCGTTTCCTCCTGCACTGCCCTGTTCTTTCCGGAAGTCCCTGCCATTTAAACCGTCTCCTTTCCCCTGCTGTCCGCACGGATTTCCGACATTACTGCCTCCTGAAACCTATCCCGGTAACGGAACCGGATTACAATCCTCTTATCCTCATAGACCCGGACGCATTCGATGAACGAAATCAGCACGCTCCGGTCCAGCGCCTCCAGCGTAAGCTCCTCCTTCAGATGTTTAAGCTCCGTGCCTTTCGTCTCCCTTGCCGCCAGAAGGCGGTGCAGCGCCGCCTCCTGCTTTTTGATTTTGTCCTCCGCAGTCCGGTATTTTGTTTCATACAGCCGCCGGAACGTCTGAAAGTCCTCTCTGGTAATCACGCCCCCCTTTAAGTCCTCATAAAGTCCGCTCCGCAGGGACAGGTACTGCTTCTGCTCCTTGCGAAGCCTTACAAGCTCCCCCTCCAGACATGCGGCTTCCCCGGAGGCAGCCTCTGTCCGGGAAAGCCGCCCCCATACCTGCTCCCTTTCAAGAAACAGTGCCAGCTGGCTCTGCAGTCCCAGAAAAACCGTGTCATACAGCTCCTCTTCCGGGATAGTGTGCCTGCTGCACCCCCGTCCTCCGTTGTTGCGGGAACAGATAAAGCAGACCTTTTCCTTTCCTCTGTACCGGTTTACCCGCCGTACCATAGCTTCCCCGCAGCTGCCGCAGAAGAGAAGCCCCGAAAAGGGATGCGCCTTCGTCTCCCCCTTTACCGCACGGCACTCCGTCTGCAGCAGCCTTTGTACCGCTTCGTAGTCCCCGGCGGAGATAATCGCAGGATGGGTGCCTGCCCTCCGGACCCATTTCTCCTTCGGCATTGCCTCGCAGCGCGGTATTTTACAGCTTATCTTCCTGCTTTTTCCCTGTACCATTACCCCGGTATAAATCTCATTCTGCAAAATACGTTTTACGGCAACCGCAGACCACATCGGCTTTGCTCCTGTCAGAAAGCCCGTGGAAAACCGTTCTCCCTTCGACTTTTTATACTCCATCGGCGAGAGAACCCCCTGTGCGTTAAGCTTATCCGCAATGGCAGGAGCACTCATGCCGTCCAGCTTCCATGCAAATATTTTCCGTACAATCTGCGCCGGGTACGCATCCGGCAGCAGCCGGTTTTTATCCGTACTGTCCTTACAGTATCCGTACACGGCAAATGCTCCGATAAACGCTCCGTTTTCACGCTTTATGCGCTGATGGCTCCTTACCCTTTCCGAAATGTCCCGGCAATAGGCGTCATTTATAAAGTTCCTGACCGGGAGCAGAAAAAAGGTCTCATTCCCATCTGCCGTCAGGGAATCAAACCCGTCCGTAATGGCAATAAAGCGCACTTGAAAAGCCGGAAAGGTCTTCTGAATCAACCGTCCGGCTTCGATATAATCCCTGCTTAATCTGGATAAGTCCCTGACTATGATACAGTTCAGGTTCCCTGCCTCCACATCCGCCATCATCCTTTTCAATTCCGGCCGGTCAGGATTCATTCCGGAATAGCCGTCGTCCACATAGATATCATACAGCTCCATATCATCATGCTCTCTTAGAAAGGAGCGGATAACCTCCCTCTGGGACGCAATGCTGCTGCTCTCCGGATGACTGCAGAAGGTATCCTTCGCGGCATCCTCCCTGGACAGGCGGAGATACATTCCTACCCTGTATGTTCGTTTTACTTTCACCTGCACTCCTCCGGGGTTCCTTATCACAAAAGCTCTGCTTTCTTTTCGATATATTCCTGCATACAGTCGGAAAACTCCCTGTCCGTATCCGCATACTGGAATTTCACAACATAGTCCCCGACCTTCCCAAGATAGGGATTTTCTGTCCGGGAGAGATACTCCTGCGCCCGCCTCACGGCAGACAGCGCCGGGTCAGTCCGGAGCCTTGTCAAATCCGCAGCAGCTTCCCTGTCCGCTGTTTCGACCGGAGCCTCCCGGCATTCCCGCAATTCTTCCAGCGTAAGCATGGCTCTTTTCCCCGCTTTACTTTGTTCCTTCCTGTTATATCTATGTCCCTTCCGGATTGTCCTATTCCAGCGCCCGGCTGACATTAAAATAACACCATCCCCCGTATCGAGAAAACCAATCAGAACCCCTCTTCCATAAAGATTCGTGTACGGACTTTCCCGAAGCTGTAAGATTCCCGATGCCGCAAGCTCCTGTTCCGAAAGCAGACCGTAGCATTTCTGCATAATCCCGAAGGGATACTCCCTGCCTCCCTGCAGTTCCTCCGGATAGTAAAAGTATGCAAATGCCAGTCCCTCCGACACACGTCTGATACAAGAGGCATTTAAAAGAGCCCGCACTTCTTCATCGTTTCCCCGGTATGACACCCCAAAGCCTTTGTATGCGTCCGATGTAACCGCTTCGCTGCAAATTGCCATACTGCACCTGAAAAAGCTGCTGCACTTATGTAACAACCCTTCCGGGTAAGTTCTCATTCGCGCGGCAGCTTCTGCCATTTTCTTTTCTATTAGGATATGTGACGCCGCCGCATTTGCGACAGCTCTGCTCCGCCTCCTCTATGCCCTGTGGCGCTCAATAAAGCGCTCCATACGGTCTAAGGCGGTCTTCAGCTGTTCGATGGAGTATGCGTAGGAAATCCTGAGAAAACCCTCGCCGCAGTCTCCGAACGCAGTTCCCGGCACAATCGCAAGCTTCTCTTCCTCCAGAAGCTTTGCTGCAAACTCGTCCGAGGTCATACCGAGTCCCTTGATACTTGGGAACACATAAAACGCCCCGTACGGTTCAAAGCACTCCAGTCCCATTTCCCGCAGCCTTGCCACCAGAAACCTCCTCCGCTTGTCATACGCATCGCGCATCATCCCGACATCCTGGTCCCCGTTTTTCAGTGCTTCCACCGCCGCATACTGGCTCGTGGTCGGCGCACACATAATTGCAAACTGATGTACCTTTATCATCTGCCGGATAATCTCTTCCGGTCCTACCGCATAACCCAGCCGCCAGCCGGTCATTGCATAGGACTTGGAAAAGCCGTTAATGACAATCGTGCGCTCCTTCATTCCCGGCATGGAGGCAATCGAAACATGGTTCCGCCCGTAGGTAAGCTCCGAATAGATTTCATCGGAAATTACGAACAGGTCCTTTTCTTCCACCACCTGCGCAATTTCCCGCAGGTCCTTTTCCTCCATGATCGCTCCGGTCGGATTGTTCGGGAACGGCATAATCAAAATCTTCGTCTTATCGGTAATGGCATCTAAAAGTTCCTGCTTCGTTAAACGGAACTCGTTTTCCTCCTTTAACGCAATCGTCACCGGAACGCCGCCTGCCAGACTGACACACGGAACATAGGACACATAGCACGGCTCCGGAATCAGTACCTCATCCCCCGGGTCTACCATCGTACGCAACGCCGCATCAATTGCCTCACTGCCGCCTATCGTAACCAGAACGTCCTTATCCGGATAGTCCAGTGCATAACGACGCTTTAAATAGCGGCAGATTTCCTCCTTTAACTCCTTTAACCCGGCATTCGAGGTATACACGGTTCTCCCCTTCTCCAAGGAATAAATTGCCTCCTCGCGGATGTGCCACGGCGTTTCAAAGTCCGGTTCTCCCACACCGAGGGAAATCGCATCCTTCATCTCGCTTACAATATCAAAAAACTTCCGGATTCCGGACGGCTTCATTACCTGTACCTTTTCATTTAACGGATTTCTCACGGCGTCACCAGCATCCTTTCATCCGAGCTGCCCTCCGCAACAAGCGGAAGCCCGTGCTCTTTATATTTTTTTAATACAAAATGGGTTGCCGTACTTAACACTGCCTCCATCGGCGCAAGCTTTGAGGAAACAAAATTTGCCACCTCGCGCATACTTTTTCCTTCGATAATCACGGTCAGGTCAAAGCCGCCGGACATCAGATACACCGACTCTACCTCATCATAACGATAAATCCGCTCTGCAATTTTATCAAAGCCCTGCCCACGCTGCGGTGTCACCTTTACCTCAATTAACGCCGTCACCCGCTCCTCGGTCGTCGCATCCCAGTTAATCAGCGTCGGATAGCCGCAGATGACATGCTCCTCCTCCAGACGCTTAATCTCCTCATGTACTTCCGTTTCTGTCATTCCAAGCATCTTTGCCAGATCGCTTTCCTGAATCTTGCTGTTTTTATCCAATGTCTTTAAAATCTCTTCCCGCATGCCTTCATTCTCCTTCTTTTTTTCTGCCCGCCCGGCATATACCTGTATTTTCTACGGGACAACGCCGGTTACAGCGCTCCCTGTGCTGACCCTTTCCCGCGCCTCTGTGCCATGACCCGCTCGTATTCCTCCACACGGTTTGGTTCCAGATACCGCACCTCTTCCCCGTTCCGTACGGCACGGTCCAGTCCCGGCACGGTCCTTCCAATCACCGCCGCAGGAATTTCCCTCTCCGCCAGCCGCTCACAAAGCCTGTTTCCGCGCTCCGTCAGAAACAAAAAGCAGCCTTCACACCGGAGCTGGTACGGATTCACATCAAAATACTCACAGACCTCCACCGTTTCCTGCAAAACCGGAATGGCACGCAGCTCGATTTCCAGACCGCATTCCGCGTACTCCGCCAGCTCCCAGAGCGCTCCGAAAATGCCGCCCTCTGCCGCCGCATGAAGGTATACCGCACCTTCTGCCGCCGCAAGATATGCCTCCTCGTTTCCCTCTGCTTCTGTAAAAAGCTCTGCGGCATGGGCAATAAACCGCTGCGGATAACGCTGTTCCAGCTCCTCCCGGAAGTGCCCTGCCAAAAGCGCCGTACCGCCCAGACCGCAATACTTTGTCATTACCACGTCGAGCCCGGTATAGTCCTCCTGCCTGTCCGGGCAGCCTGCCGTCCCCTCCGGCACGGCTCCTGACATATGGAGCGAAACCACCGGCTCCGACACCACTGCACTGACTGCCGTATGTCCACTGGTAATCTTAATCTGCTTCCTCTGCAGATAGTCACAACACTGCGCATACATCCTGCGGAGCTCTCTCTCGTCCATCGTCTCCGGCACCGTAAGTGCTGCCGAAGCATACTGCGGCCTCGCTGCCTTTGCCGCCAGACTGTTTGCCGCGCGCACCGCCGCCAGATACGCCGTAGCAGCTCCTTCTCCGCATACGGTCTGCATGGCGCTAAACACCCCGGAGGCGCCTTTCTCCTGCTCCTGTACCGGCATTACCGGCATGTCCGCAGCCGCTCTCCCGTCATCCTGTCCGGCTCGTGCAAGCCCTCCCGCGGCATGATACAGCGGAAGCGCTCCTGCTCCTCCGCCGACAAGCGGTATGCCGGTTCCCTGGTTCACTTTTTGTACTTCCGCCAAAACGGAACGGCGCAATACCGTATCCGAAACCTTTCCGCTTTTCATACTGTCTCCTTTTGCATTGAAATAAAAAACGCCCCAAACCGATATCTCGGTTTAGGGCGAACATTCTGTCCGTGTTACCACCTAATTTCAGGGAAATCCTGCACTCTGCCGATACGGGAAAGCTCTCCGATATCGTTTCCCTGTAACGGCGGAATCCCGTTGAAGCCTACTTGGCACTCTGCCGTTCGGTTCAAAGCTCCGGAACTGCTTCGCTATCCTTCCCGCAAAGATTTGCACCGCCATCTTCTCTCTGTACCGTTTCGGATATCTACTCTTTTCCTTCTCAGCCTTTTTCTATGAATAGTGCTATCTTATCACAGGTTTGTCCGGAAGTCAAGAAAAATATTCTCTTATCCCAGCTTCTTCCCCGTCAGCATTTCATAACCCTGCAAATATTTTTTTATCGTCTTTTCCACGATTTCCTCCGGCAGCGTCCAGTCATTGTCCGGGTTTGCTTTCAGCCAGTCCCTTGCAAACTGCTTATCGAACGAAGGCTGTCCGTGTCCCGGCTCATAGCCCTCTGCCGGCCAGAAGCGGGAGCTGTCCGGCGTCATCAGCTCATCTCCCAACACAATCCTTCCTTCTTCGTCCAGACCAAACTCAAACTTGGCATCCGCAATAATGATTCCTCTTGTCAGGGCATATTCCGCACATTTCTGATACAACGCAATGGAATACTCCTTCAGCTTCTTCGCATACTCACTGCCCTTCCCTGGAAAATAGTTCTCCAGATGCCCTTTGCTCTGCTCATAGGAAATATAAATATCATGCTCTCCCAGCTCTGCCTTTGTCGAAGGCGTATAAACCGGCTCCGGCAGCCTGTCCGACTCCCGCAGACCCTCCGGAAGCGCAATCCCGCAGACCGTGCCGTCCTCCTGGTAGTTTGCCCAGCCGCTTCCCGTAAGGTAGCCGCGGACAATACACTCGACAGGAAACATCGTAAGCTTTCTGCACAGCATCGTATTACCAGTAAAGCGCTCCTGTCTGAAAAACGCAGGCATATCCTTTGTATCTGTAGAAATCATATGATTCGGCACAATATCTTCGGTCATATCAAACCAGAACTTTGACATCTGGGTCAGAACCGCACCCTTCCTGTGCACCTCGTTATTCAAAATCACATCAAAGCAGCTGATACGGTCAGTCGCAACCATAATCATGGTATCACCGTTATCATAAATTTCTCTTACCTTACCTGTTCGGATTGGTTCCGGATTCTGTGCATTCATTTCTTTGTCTCCTTATCTCCTTTTTCTGCAATCATCGTATCCATACAATGTTGATGAGGGACGCCGCCGCTGTTACAGTCAAATATGGTTTCCTTCATCATATGAAAATACCAGTCGTGATAATGCAGAAAAAGTTCTCCTGATTTCCATATAAACCTGTGCTCTGTTTTACTCTTAATAAACGGCTTCCGGACAAAAACATTGATTGCATGAAGCCCATTTTCATTGGTATGTGCCTTCAGATTATCAAGCAGCTCCTCCCGTACCTCCGGCTTAATAAAATGGAATATCCCGCTGCTGAAAATAATATCATACGTATCCTCCAGCCGGTAATCCGTAATATCCGCTTTAAAAAAGTCGACATACGTTCCACACTGCTCCGCGAGCATCTTCCCCTTTTCCAGTCCTGCTTCCGCGATATCAAATGCCGAAACAATATAACCGTTTTTGGCAAAAAATACCGCATCCTTCCCTTCTCCACAGCCGATATCCAGAAGCTTTAACGGTCTTACCGGAGGTCTCAGCTTCATAATCTCATAGCACATAGAGCTGGGATTCAGCCCCCAGTAGTAGCCTTCCGCTTTATAGCGCTCCTCATAATCCGCTGTCACTGCCGACCGATAGCCTAGCAGGGTATCTATGCTGGTTCCTAGCACCGCCGCAATGCACGGAAGCAGGTCTACCTCTGGGCAGGTTGTCCCGTTCTCCCATTTCGAAACAGCCTGAAACGATACATGCAGCTTATCTGCTAAATTCTGCTGGGTATAGCCGAGAGCCTTTCTTCTTTTCATAATCACAGCGCCAATCTTCATACGCATGCACCTCCTAAGACTATAGTAGGGCATTCCTTCCCGCATTTCCATAACCTGTTCGTTGAATCCGGGATTAAGATTCTACCTGTGTTTGAATCGGCTCTGCCTCTGCAGGACAGGGCCGTCCTTTTCTTCCCGGCAGCCCCTTTACTGTACCGCATCAATCGCCTTGCCGATGTCATTTCTCTTATACTTGTTTGCAAACGAAATCCACTCCGTCGCCGCATAGGCATTGGCGCGGGCTTTCTTTAAATCGTCTCCGACCGCCACTACGCCGAGCACACGGCCGCCGTTTGTCACGACCTTGCCATCCGCAAGCTTCGTCCCTGCGTGGAATACATAATAGCCGTCCTTCTCCTGAAAGGCTTCCAGTCCCGTAATCGGGAAGCCCTTCTCGTAATGCTCCGGATACCCGTCGGAGGCAAGCACGACACAGACTGCCGCATTGTCCGCAAATTTTAAGTCAATGGTATCCAGCTTCCCGTCGATGCAGGCCTCGAACACATCCACAATATCATTTTCCATACGCGGCAGCACAACCTGCGTCTCCGGGTCGCCGAACCGCGCATTGTACTCTAACACCCTCGGCCCGGCCGGGGTCAGCATCAGACCGACAAACAGCACGCCGGTAAACGGCCTGCCCTCCGCCTTCATCGCATCCATCGTCGGCTGATAGATATATTTTTTACAGAACGCGTCGACTTCCTCCGTGTAAAACGGAGTCGGGGAAAACGTCCCCATACCGCCGGTATTTAAGCCTTCGTCGCCGTCCTTGGCACGCTTATGGTCCTGTGCGCTTGTCATTGTCTTAATATGGGTTCCGTCGCAGAATGCAAGCACGGAAACCTCCGGTCCGGTTATAAACTCTTCAATCACCAGCTTGTCCCCGGCGCTGCCGAACTGCTTCTCCTCCATAATCGCCCTTACACCTGCCACCGCCTCATCGTAGCTGTTGCAAATCAGGACGCCCTTTCCTAACGCCAGCCCGTCTGCCTTCAGTACCGTCGGAAACGGGCTTGTCTTTAAATATTCTATGGCTGCCTCTGCGTTATCAAACACCTCGTACGCCGCCGTCGGAATATGGTACTTTTTCATTAAATCCTTGGAAAATGCCTTGGAACCTTCAATAATCGCCGCATTCTTTCTCGGGCCGAACACACGGAGTCCCTTTGCCTCAAACGCATCCACCACCCCGGCGCCTAACGAATCATCCGGGCCGATGACAGTCAGGTCAATCTTTTCCTGCGCTGCAAACTCCGCAAGCCTTTCCGTCTCCGTCACGCCAATCGGCACACACTCCGCAAGCTCCGCAATCCCGGCATTTCCCGGTGCGCAGTACAGCTTATCCACCCTCTTACTCCGGGATATCTTCCACGCAATCGCATGCTCTCTTCCGCCGCCGCCTACAATCAGTACCTTCATTCCACGTTCCTCCATTTTCTATTTCTTATGCCGCTAGTGTACTGACACGTTGATATTTGATAAAACTGCGCCGGATATTCGTTCATCTGCAAGGCGGATTTTCGACGGTGTAGCGGTGGCTACAGCTAGAAAATCCAACGCGGCAGATGGGCGAATAGCCAAGCAGGTTTGTCTATTTATCAATGTGTCAGTACACTAGTACACATACACTTATCACAATTACGCCGCGGAGCCTCTTTCGCGGTTCCTACGGCGTACTGCCCTTTCTTATCCGGCTACAAATGCCTGCCCGTCCTTCCAGACTACCTTTCCGTTTGCGACTGCATGAAGGGCGGCAGGCAGAATCTCCCATTCCGCCTCCTCCATTACCCTGCGCTGCAGTACCTCCGGCGTATCTCCCAGCTTTACCTCCACTGCCTTCTGCAACAGAATCGGACCGGTGTCGGTCCCCTCGTCCACAAAATGCACGGTGGCGCCGGTTACCTTATTCCCTCTGGCAAGCACTGCCTCATGGACATGAAGTCCGTAGTATCCCGCCCCGCAAAAGGACGGAATCAGCGACGGATGAATATTTAAAATCCGGCGCGGATATGCCTGAATCAGACATTCCGGCAAAATCACGAGATACCCTGCCAGTACAATGAAATCCGGCTCATACTTGGAAACTCCTGCAAGCAGCGCCGCATTAAACTCTTCCCGTGACGCAAAGCTCTTCGGGGAAATACACTCCGCCGCAATCCCCTTCCCTCTGGCACGCTCCAGGGCGTAAGCATCTGCCTTGTTGCTGATTACCGCCGCAATCGTTACGTTCGTAACTGCGCCGCCATCAATCTTATCCATAATTGCCTGCAAATTTGTGCCTCCGCCGGAGACCAGCACTACAATCCTTGCCATAGGCTCCTTCCTTTCACCGCAGTAATTCAAAGGCGTTCTGCCCTGTCTGCTCTTTCCTACAGAATGCTACAGAATATCGATTCCCTTCTCGCCGTTTTCCGCTTCGCCGAGGATATAAGCCTCCTCGCCCGCTGCCTTTAACGCAGAAACCGCCTTATCCGCGTCTGCCTTGTCTACCGCGATTACCATACCGATTCCCATATTGTAGGTATTATACATCATCTGCTCCTCGATATTACCGTCCTTTGCAAGCATCCGGAAAATAGTCGGAACCTCGTAGGCATTCTTCCGTACCTTTACGCGGATGCCCTCCGGAAGCATCCTCGGGATATTCTCATAAAAACCGCCGCCGGTCACATGGCTGCATGCCTTTACTACAACGCCGTGATTCTTTAACGAGGCAAGCGCCTTCACATAAATCTTCGTCGGGGTCAGCAGCTTCTCCCCTAACGTCATGCCAAGCGACTCATAATAAACCTCCAGTGGTCCGCGCTCCATCGGGAACACCTTGCGGACCAGCGAATAGCCGTTGCTGTGGATACCAGAGGACGCAATCCCAACCAGCACGTCGCCTGCCTTCACATTCTCCCCGGTAATCATTTCCGCACGGTCTACGATACCAACCGCAAAGCCCGCGAGGTCATACTCCTCCTCCGGGTAAAAGCCCGGCATCTCTGCGGTCTCGCCGCCGATTAACGCGGCTCCCGCCTGCTTGCAGCCCTCAGCCACACCGCTTACAATCGTTGCAATCTTCTCCGGAACATTCTTTCCGCAGGCAACATAATCAAGGAAAAATAACGGCTCACCGCCGGCACATGCCACATCATTTACACACATCGCAACACAATCAATACCGATGGTATCATGCTTGTCCAACAAAAACGCCAGCTTTAGCTTCGTTCCGACACCGTCTGTACCGGAAAGCAAAGTCGGCTGCTTCATTGTCATAAAACGGTCCAGCGCAAACGCACCCGAAAAACCTCCCAGACCGTTCAGCACCTCCGGACGCATCGTACCCTTCACATGCTCTTTCATCAGTTCCACTGCCTTGTATCCGGCTTCAATATCCACTCCGGCCTTCTTATAATCCATCGTCATATCCTCCTGTCTGCTTTGTGTCCTGACCGCAGACTTACCCGTCCGCGGAAGATACCTCTATCATAGCACACTTTTTTTCCTTTTCCTAGTAGGTATCGGGCAAAAAATATTCATACGACTTATTAGCCTTGCTTATGGGGCTGTCCGGTTACCTCTCCACATACGGTATGCAGATTTCAACGCTGCATCTGTCATTCTCATTGTCCCACTCCAGATAGGCCTCCATCGTAGGGAGATTATCCTTTTTTATCTCCAGCTCGTCCAATAATTTGTTATTGATATACCACCAGGCATTGCCAAGCAGGTCCTCGGAAACCTTTCCGGAAAGCACATACACCAGCCATCTGTGCGGCGGATAGGAAAAGGACTCCAGACCCTCCAGCTCCCCTTCATATTCCACGGCTACCATGTTATCATTACTGCCGTCCGCCCCGAAGCCGAAGCACAGGCCGCAGAACGGTTTTCCTGTTCCCAGTGCCTCCATCTTCTCTATCGTCCCATCTGCCCTTGCAACGCCCCACGCGCCGCCTCCATCCGGCGTCACGCGCCTTCTGCCTACCATATGGAACGCCTCCTTCTGCACGAACATATACTCAGCACCCGCTTCCTTTAACATCTCCTTCACCTTCATGGAACAAATACTCTCTGCCATTTCAATAATTTCAGGCATCTTAGGCCGATACCCCTTCACTTCCTCTTTCGCTTCCTTCAAACCCTCTGCTGTGCTTTTCATTTTTCCTTCCTTTCTGCCCTTTGCGGCAATAAGCGTTTTACTTTGGCTTCCGCATTTCATACAGCGCTCTATGCTCCGGTATTCAAAATTATAGCACTTCCGCGCGTTTATTTCTTATCATTTTGTCTCATATTATGGACCGGGGCAAGCAGTCTGAGTCTTGTATTCCTGAAGCCGTACTCTGTATAATAAATCCCGAAAATCTCCTCCTCGTCAATATACAGACCGTTTTCTTCTGCAAAGGAAACGATAATCTCCTGAAAGATGTCATAAGCGCCTGCCGCCTCTCCCTCCAGGATAAGATAGATTCCCCCAGGAAGCTCCTTTCTTTTCATTTTCCCTTCCCCCCTGCCTGCCATTACCCCCTCTTCAAAAATACCATAGGTAAAGCTGTCCGGCAGCTGCCGGACGTAAAATTCATCGATATCCTTTAAACCGCCGGGAGCATATTCCGCCACATGCTCCAGTATGGCCCATGCCGCCTTTTGCTCTGCATTGCCTCCCCTTTTCTCTGCGACCAATACCGTCCTCTGCTCCAGAACCGCCAGCCTGATCCGGGGATAATCCTCTTCCGGCATAACGGACAAATAGAGCCGGAGCCTGCAGGGCTTCCCGTCGCGGAGGAGATATTCCTCAAAATAACCGTCCTCCCCATATTGATACATACTGTACGTCAGCCATCCTTTGTCTAAATAAACCCATGCGGCATTAATCAGCTCCTCCTGATTCTCCACGGTCGTCATGGCAAACAGACCGGTATACGGGTCCCGCCGTCTGCCGGTCTCAAATATTCCTTCCAGCTGCCCTGCCCATCCCTCTCCTGCCGGCAGATACAGCTCATAGCAAAATTTATTTTTCCTCTGCCTCCCGTTGCGTCCGAATATTCTGCCCGTATAACCGGGCACCCTGTCGAAGAACGCCTTGATTGCACAATCTTCAATGCCCTTCAGCTTTGCGGCATAAAAAGAAAAGCAGGAAAACTCCGGAAGCATAACCCTCTCCACCGATACGTCAAATACGCCGGTTCCCCGGCAGGGCGGAAAAAAATAAAACCTGTCGCTTTTCTTATATTCCATAGGCGTCATATGGAGCTTCTGGCGCACCAGCCGGCAAAACTCCTGCTGCGAGGAATAGCCGCACATATATGCGATATCCGCCAACGGAAAATCCGACCCCTTTACTAATGCAAGCGCGTTGGAAAGCCGCCTTTTCCTGATATATTCCTTAATAGAATGCCCCGCTATGTTGTAAAAATCCCTGTACAGCTTGGCACGCGACACAAACCCTGCCCCTGCCAGGGACTCCGCACGGATATCCTCTGACAGATGCGCTTCCACATATTCAATTAAAGCCCTTGTATAGCTCAGCTTGTCCCTGTTCATCCAAACACCAGCATCCTGTCCTGCAAATGATTCCTTTCATACGAAACCATTATACTGTGCAGGATAATCCAAGTCAAGTTTCCACATTTTATATCCCGCCCTCTGTTCCGGGAAACGTGAAAATCAAATTACAATTTATCTATAATCCATCAGGAACAGCCTTATCGGGATTTATGAAAATCAAGTTTAAAAGGGTCGGAATAAGAGTCGTCTATAAGGTTGAAATTGTCGAAAATATAATGAAAGTCATTATTATCTCCGCAAGGTCAGACGATCAGGTCTATGAGGAAGCTGAAAAGCGGCGTAAAAAATATGATCTTTGAGGGGCTGCTGCAGATTACTAAATCATAAATAAGTAAATCTTAAAAAAGCTATTGACTCCTCTGTAAAACTGCCCTATAATAAAGTAAATCATATACTGCATCATTTTCTATGGAGGGAATGCCATGTTCATAGGCAGGGAAGCCGAGCTTCATACATTAAACAAGCTCTATTGTTCTGATAAATTTGAATTTGCTGTCATTTACGGCCGCCGCCGCATAGGGAAAACTGCCCTTATCAACGAGTTTACAAAGGGGAAAGACACCATATTCTTTACCGGTCTTGAGAGCAACGAAAAGCAGAATCTTGATAACCTCTCAAGGTGCATCATGGAATATTCTGCAGAAATCGCATCCGGTGCCTCCTTTCCGACCTTCCAGGCTGCACTTGGACATATTTTTGAGTTAGCAGAAGCAAAAAGGATTGTTTTCGTCATTGACGAATATCCTTATGTTGCCCGTGCATCAAAAGGTCTTGCCTCTACGCTCCAGTTTCTTATCGACAAGCACAAGGACAGCTCCCGGCTGTTTTTGATTCTTTGCGGTTCTTCGATGTCTTACATGGAAGACCATGTACTTGCGTATAAAGCTCCCCTGTATGGAAGACGGACAGCGCAGCTTAAAATAAAGCCTTTTGAATTTTTCGAGGCCTGCCGTTATTTTAAAAAACTGTCAAATGAAAATAAAGCGCTCGCATACGGCATTGTCGGGGGGACACCCCAATATCTCATGCAGTTTGATGATAGTCTTTCCATCGAAGAAAACATAAAAAATACGCACCTTAACCCTGCCTCCCCCATTTTTGAAGAGCCGAACAACCTCTTAAAGCAGGAAGTGCGCGAGCCTGCCATTTACAATGCAATAATTACAGCAATTGCAGCAGGTTCCTCCAGAATGAATGAAATCTCAAACAAAATAGACGAGGACAGCAGCGCATGCGCGACCTATATTAAGAATCTGATTACACTGGGCATCATAAAAAAAGAATCCCCCTACGGTGAAAAAGCTACCCGTAAGACCATTTACTCGATTGAGGATAATATGTTCCGCTTCTGGTATCGTTTTGTACCGGAAAATGCTTCGATTATTTCCCGTGGCGCAGCCGGGCTGGCATACCAGCGTATTGCTCCTGAACTCTCCTCTTACATGGGAAGCGTGTTCGAAGATATTTGCAGACAGTATCTTTGGAAACTGCTGCTCAATGGCAAATGTGCCGTTACCTTCAGCGACATCGGCCGTTGGTGGGGCACAAATCCTAATACCAGATGTCAGGAGGAAATTGACATTATGGGTGCCGATAAAAATGCCGCTTTGTTTGCCGAATGCAAATGGACAAACGAAAAGGTTGACCTTAACGTGCTTGAAACCCTTGTAGCACGCAGCGGACTGTTCCACTATAAGAAGAAGCATTTTTACCTTTTTGCCAAAACCGGCTTTACAAAGGGCTGTATCGACAACGCAGCAAAAATGGGAAATGTCACGCTCGTTTCCTACAATGAAATGCTGAACTTCTGACTCCCGCATCTGCTCTGACGCAACACGCACTAAAAAGAGACCGCAAAACATTGCGCTTATAACTACGGCAAGGTCTTTCCCATTACAGTAACAGCTCTCCTCCGCCTAATCGAGTAGGGAAGATTTTCTCCCTACTCGCCGCGCCGCCGCGGATGCCCGTAAGGGCATAACTTCCTTTCCGCGGCGTGTGCATAAAAAAGGGGCCGCGCTTTGCACGCAGCCCCTTAGCCTTATTCCTCAAAATATTCTAACTTGCTTACCGATACCTCATAAGCAATACGCTTTTCAAATTCTGTCTCGGACAGCTTTTTCTGGTACTCTCTGCTCTGGATTCTGCCCCAGAGCTGCACATGGCCGCCGACGGAAAAGCTGTCTGCAAAGCGGGCGTTTCTGCCCCAGCAGATGCACGGAATGTAATCGGACTTTCCGTACGGACGGTTCACTGCCAGAAGTACGTCTGCAATTTCCCTGCCGAGCGGCGTCTTGCGGTAAATCGGCTGTTTGCAGACAAACCCGTCCAAAAAAATGTAATTCGGCTTCACGCTCTCGTCCGGTTCTTCCTCCAGACGGATTTCCCGTGCAAACACGGAAAGCACCAGCCGGTTTCTGCTCTCTTCATGGCGGTTATAAGAGCGGAACTGTCCAATGATATGTGCATATGCTCCTATATAGCTTTTGGTGACATCCAGCAGACGCTCGGATACCATAATCGGTATCACATCGTTGGAATCGCTCAGACGGTTCACCGAAAGCTCTACCATATAGAAGCTTTCTCCAAATACCTCGTGGCTGTACACAAACTCACTGATTACCTCTCCTACAATACTCACCTGGTTGTTTTCAAAGACCTTATCTGTCATTTCGTATGACTCCCTTCGTTTTTCTCCTGTTTTTCCGGTACAGTTTTTCTGCCCGCATTATATTTTTATGTCTCTTATTCCTTTTTCAGAAGTTAATTTTTTACATTTTTTGTAAAATCAATCGCAAAATCCGACATTCTGCGACAAATATCTTGTCTCTCACCCCCTCCAAGAAGTAAATTTTACCATATTTTCCCAACATTTTCAAGGGTTTTTTGCAAGTTTCCAAATTTTTTTAAACGAAAGCCGAAAAAGCTCCGGCTTTTGTATTCCGCAAAGCATAACTCCTCCGGGCATGTGCAAAATAAGATACAGCTCAAAAAATGCGGAACCCCAGGCATTTTTTTCTTGCTAAAATTAAAAATTATGCTATACTTAGGAAAGTAGTGCCGCAAATAGCACATTTCCCTGACGGACATGCTTCGTCGACTTCCTGCGGCGCAATAGAAAGGATTCAGTATGATTACAAAGAAAGAAAACATACGAAACATTGCAATCATTGCACATGTCGACCACGGCAAGACGACACTCGTAGATGAACTATTAAAGCAAAGCGGCGTTTTCCGCCAGAATCAGGCAGTTCAGGAACGTGTTATGGACTCTAACGACCTTGAGCGCGAACGCGGCATTACCATTTTATCCAAAAATACCGCCGTTTATTATAAGGATACTAAGATTAACATCATTGATACTCCGGGACATGCCGATTTCGGCGGCGAGGTGGAGCGCGTCCTGAAGATGGTAAACGGCGTCATCCTTGTGGTAGATGCCTTTGAGGGCGCAATGCCGCAGACCAAATTCGTATTAAAAAAGGCGCTGGAGCTGAACCTTCCGGTCATTGTCTGCATCAATAAAATTGACCGCCCGGAAGCGCGTCCGAAGGAAGTCATCGACGAGGTATTAGAGCTTTTCATTGATTTGGATGCCTCCGACGAGCAGCTGGACTGTCCGTTTGTCTTTGCTTCCGCAAAGACCGGCGTTGCCATCTTAGAGCTGGACGAAAAGCCGGAAAGCATGGAGCCTTTGTTTGAAACCATTTTGGAATATATCCCGGCGCCGGAGGGCGACCCGGAGGCAGGTACACAGCTGTTAATCAGTACCATAGACTATAACGAATATGTCGGCCGCATCGGCGTCGGAAAGGTCGATAACGGCATTATCCGCGTAAACCAGGAGGTCGTAGTGGTAAATGCCCATGACCCTGAAAAATGCCGGAAGGTAAAAGTGAGCAAGCTTTATGAATTTGACGGCTTAAAAAAGATAGAGGTAACAGAGGCCGGTGTCGGTTCCATTGTTGCCATCTCCGGCATTACCGATATCCATATCGGCGATACCCTCTGCTCCCCGGAAAATCCGCAGCCGATTCCGTTCCAGAAAATTTCAGAGCCGACCCTTGCGATGCACTTTATCGTAAACGATTCCCCGTTTGCCGGACAGGAAGGTAAATTCGTTACCTCAAGACATCTGCGCGACCGCCTGCTTCGTGAATTGAATACCGATGTCAGCCTCCGCGTAGAAGAAACGGACACGACCGAAAGCTTCAAGGTATCCGGCAGAGGGGAGCTTCATCTGTCCGTACTCATTGAAAATATGCGCCGCGAAGGCTATGAATTTGCGGTCAGCAAGCCGGAAGTGCTTTATAAGTTTGATGAAAACGGGAAAAAGCTGGAACCGATGGAGCACGCCGTCATTGACGTGCCAGAGGAATTTTCCGGTACGGTAATTGAAAAGCTCAGCAGCCGGAAGGGCGAGCTGCTCGGCATGTCTACCGCAGGCGGCGGCTATACCCGTCTGGAATTTTCCATTCCGTCCAGAGGGCTGATTGGCTACCGCGGCGAATTTATGACCGATACAAAGGGAAACGGGATTCTCAATACCCTGTTTGACGACTATGCCCCGTACAAGGGCGACATCCAGTACCGCAAGCAGGGAAGCCTGATTGCATTTGAGACCGGCGAAGCAATCACCTATGGTCTGTATAACGCGCAGGAGCGCGGCGTACTGTTCCTCGGCGCGGGCGAAAAGGTCTATGCAGGCATGGTCATCGGCCAGACCGGAAAGCCGGAGGACATCGAAGTCAACGTCTGCAAGAGAAAGCAGCTTACCAATACCCGTTCCTCCTCCGCAGACGAAGCGCTCCGCCTCTCGCCGCCGCGTATCTTAAGTCTGGAACAGGCAATTGAATTTATCGATACCGACGAGCTTTTAGAGATTACGCCGAAGTCGCTGCGTATCCGCAAAAAGATACTGGACCCGACCTTAAGAAAACGAGCTTCCATGAGAAAAAGCTGAACCTGAAGCATTTTTACATTTGTCCGAAGAACCGCGTTTTTAGCAAAATCGGAATCACCTCCAAGTACCGTTCAGGCACGGGGACGCCCCCGACAGCTTAGCGGTATCTGGAGGAACTTCCATTACGCTTACAGCCCCGACTCCCGTTCCGGACTCCCTGTCTTTCTCCGCTTTCTTCCGGTACGTTCCGCAAAATACCTGTGAAACTCCTCCGGTCTGCTGATTTTATAGTTCTGCACAATTTTCCTGAAATATGCCGCAACCGCCTCGTTTTTCATTTTCCTGCCGCCGGTTCCGGTCCGTCCTGTTCTGATGTAACGCCGCTCTGCGGCAAACACCGCCTTCAGCTCTGCCGGACCATACCACAAAAGCATCTCATAGGCCGCGCCAAGAAAAAACTCCTCCTCCGGGGCCAGCAGACCTCCTGCCTCAAAGGACCGCCTCCCGGTGTTCTGCCTCAGCTGTTCATACAGCCCGGCATAAGGAACCTCCCCCCCCCTGTCCAGGTCACACTCCTCTGAAAATAAGACATTGTTTCCGAGTCCCAGGGAAAATGCCTGTGCATAAAACAACGTCATTACAATCCGGA
The DNA here is from genome assembly GCA_910579465.1 of uncultured Lachnospiraceae bacterium. Lineage (GTDB taxonomy): Bacteria > Bacillota > Clostridia > Lachnospirales > Lachnospiraceae > SIG307. Next base: position 225,849 of record CAJTUB010000006.1, read on the forward strand.
ACGGCGAAATATCCGCACCAGTATACCCGATGAGATATTGCGCCCCGCACCAGAGTCCCGAGGAAGCCAGGTACTGTAACACCGCCTCCCTGCTCTTTCTATACGCAACAGGAGTCAGGCGCTCCTGATGCTCCTCCAGAAATTCCAGATAGTATGATGGCTCCTGATAAATCCTTTTCAAATGCTCTGCGTACTCCCCCGCCGGACAGCCTCCCTCCATATAGCGCATCACCGTGGTAGCGCCCCATCCAAGCAGCGCCGCCAACGGCTTTTTCCCGATTCGGTACCGCTCCAGAAGCTCTGCGAGCTCCCCGGCGGAAATCCCTTCCTGCCGCGACACGCCGCGCCTCCTCTCTAATACTTCCGATACTCGTTAATACTGTTCGCAAGAATCTTAAAACCGCGGATCAGACGCTCAAACACGCCGATACGGTAAAAATTCACGAGAACCATTCCTACCGGAATCCCGATAATCATACCGAGAATGCCGCCAAAGCGATAGCCGATAAACATAAACAGCAGCGTCGCCAAAGGGTCCATCCCGATGCTGTCGCCTACCATCTTCGGCTGAAGGAACTGCTTAACCAGCTGGCACACCAGATAGAGTACCGTCAGGACGATTGCCTCCACATAATTTCCCGTCAGAACGTCTACAACAACCCACGGCCCGATTACCGTCCCTGTCCCGAGCACCGGGAGCATGTCAAGAAATGCCACCAGCAATGCCAGCAAAAACGAATAATCGACGCCAAGTATTTCAAACCCGATAAACAAAATCACAATAATTACTAACATGATTTTGAACTGTGCCTTAAAGTATCCGCCGACTGCGGACTTGATATTGTGTACCACCAGACTGTAATACTCCTGCAGGGTCTCCGGTGTGATTTTCTTTACCAGCTCCACAAGCTTATCACGGTCGGCAATAAAAAAGTATGCCGCCAGTATTGTAATAATCGCAATCAAAATTCCCTCAATAATGCTGCCGACATAACCGCCCGCCACGCTGATCGACGGCATCTTGAAATCCGACATTGCCTTTTCCAGCCAGTCCTCCAGACTTGTCGACAGATTGTTCAGCACATTCTGCATCTGTTCAGGAAGTCTTTCATACACGCCATACAGCTTTTGCGACAGCTCCTCAATCAATTGCTGCGCCTTTTCCAGAAGCTCCGGAATATCCCCGGCAAAATTAATCAGCTCGCGGATTAAGATATAACAGGTTAAGTACAAAAGCCCGATGACAACCGCCAAAACAAAAATAATAATAATCGCAGAGCCGTATTTCCGTTTTACCTTTACCCGCTTCTCCAGAAAACGCACCATCGGATTTGCAATCGCCGCAATCACAAAGCCAATCACAAAGGGCAGGAAAAAGCGCAGTACATCTCCGATAAAAAGTGCAAACAAAACCACGCCTACCAGCGTCAAAAGAAAGTTGACTAAAATTCTTTTATAAATGTCTTTCTCTTTCATAAGTACCTCCCTTTTTTAGTGGAATCCTACGGATGCAATCCGCCATCCCTTCCGGAGCGCTTACCTCTCCGGAAACTGTGCCGTCTTCTAAGAGCGGAAAAACGGTCTCGCAAAAAACGTAGCCGCAAAAAATACTGCCGCAACAATTACAATGGTCGGCCCCGCTGCCGCATTCAGATAGTACGAGAGCACCAGACCAAGAATCCCCGACGCGGTGGAAATGATAACGGAAAATAAATGATACTCCCGCATATTGGAGGACAAGTTTGCCGCTCCCGCCGCAGGCAGAATCAGCAGGGCATTGATAATCAGGATGCCGACCCACTTAATCGAAAGCATGACAATCACCGCAATCAGCACCGCAAACATATCCTCAATCAGCCGGACCGGTATCCCCTTGCTTTTTGCCAGACTCTGGTTGACGCTGCAGGCATGCAGCTTATTAAAGCAAAACAGCCAGAAAAGCAGGGTTACGGCAAACGCACCCAGCAGATAAAAAATCTCCGTCCTTGTAATGCTTAAAATATCGCCGACTAACAGCGCCGAATACTTTGAAAAGTTCCCGCCCCTTGACAAAATAACAAGACCCGCCGCCGTTCCGAGGGAAGAAAATACGGAAATAATCGTATCCGTCGAAGCGGAGGTTTTCCGTTTCACATGGCTGAGCAGCAGCGCAAATGCCAGGGCAAACAGCAGCATCGGGAGGTCGGTCCCGGTAAGTCCGAGCAGCACGCCGAGCGCCATGCCGGTAAGTGCCGAATGCCCTAACGCATCCGAAAAAAACGCCATTCGGTTATTCACAATCATCGTCCCCAGTATCCCGAACAAAGGCGTAATAATACCGATTGCCGCCAGTGCATTCTTCATAAAGCCATACTGCAAAAACTCCATCCTGCGCTCCTCCTTTCTCTGCTTTCCTTCAAAGCCACGCCTGGGCGCCCTGCGCCATTCCTCCTGTCCGGCGGCATCCCGGTCATCCATACCGCCTAGCCGAACACCTCATGGAACTCCTTGCTCTCCATGACCTCCTCCGGCGTCCCCTCGCACAATACCGACTTATCAAGCAGAATCACCGAATCAGCATACTCCTTTACTAATGCCAGGTCGTGCGAAACCAGAATCACCGAAAGGTCGTACTTCTCCTTCAGACCATGGATAATACGATAAAAAAGCTCCATTCCCTTCCGGTCAATTCCCGATATCGGCTCGTCTAACAGTAAAAGATTCGGAACCGGCGTACAGGCAATCGAAAGCAGCACACGCTGCAGCTCTCCGCCTGACAAATCGCCAAGCCGCTTGTCAATCAGATTTTCCGCCTCAAACAACGCAAGACGGCTCAGAATCTTATCATACAGCGCCCTTTTCCGGCACAAAAACACCGGCACATTGCTGATACAGCTCGCAAACAAATCATACACGCTGACCGGCGCATCCCTCTTTACGTTCAGGTGCTGCGGCACATAGCCGATACGGAGCTTCTTTACCTTATTTTCCTTCATATCGCGGAACTCAATCGTCCCCTCGTGCGGCACCTCGCCGAGAATCGCCTTAATCAGCGTAGACTTGCCCGCGCCGTTCCGTCCGATTACCGCCGTCAGCTTTCCACAATGAATATGTACGTTGACGTGCTCGATAATCGGAGTCTTGCCCGCATACACCCCGATATCCGTCATTTTAATACAATGCAGCCCGCAGGCAGAGCGCTCCGAAAGATGTCCGGCGCGCCTTTTCAGCTCCCTGTTCCGTTTTTTCTTTTCCCGACTGCCGAACATACTTCCTCCTTACTGCAGCTCATATGCCTGCTTTATCGTCTCTAAATTCCTCCGCATCACTGCACAATAAAGTGCAATCCCCGCAGGCAGAACACCCCCTGACGCAGCCTCCGGTTCCCTGCCGCCCGTCACTGCATCCAGCACGGACACGGCGGCGCCTGTCTCCGCCGCAAACGTATCGGCAACGGTCTTTTCATAATCCGCCTCCGCAAACAGCCTCGTAACTCCGTGCCGCCTGCATTCCTCCACAATCTCCGCTGCCTCTCCCGCAGAAATCTGCGTATCGGAGTCCATCGCAAGGCAATGGACGGTCCCGACTCCAAGCATACGGAACAAATAAACAAAGCCCTCGTGAAATACGACCGTTTCCCTGCCGGACAGCAGACGCCTTCCTTCGTCATACTCCTCCCGCAGCGCCGCAAGCGCCTGCCTGCAGGCCTCTGCGTTTCTCCGGTAAAGCGCCTCCTGCGCCGGGTCTGCCGCCACAAACGCCTCCTCGATTTTAGAAAGCTGGAACAGATACCCGTCGATATCAAGCCACAGGTGGGCGTTCAGGGCGTGGGAATGACCGTCCTGCCCGGTCTCCTCCGGATGTGCTCCGTTCCCATCCTCTGCGTCATGCACATGCATGACGCCTTCTAAAAAATTATACCCCTCTGAGGTGTCTACAATCATAAGATTTTTATAATCCTCTGCGACTTTCGACAAAAACAGCTCCATTCCGCCCCCGTTCAGCAAAAGCAACTCCGCCTCCGAAAGCAGACGCATATCCTGTGTCGTCAGTGTATAGTCATGGATACAGCCGCCGTGATTTTCCGTCAGATTCACTACCTCTACTGCCTCTGCGCCCTCCGCAACGGATTCTGCCAGAAGATACACCGGATAAAAGGAGGTTACACAAAGCAGACCGGGACTTTTTTCCTTCCGCCCGGCTACCGCTGCAATCAGGGCAGTAAATCCTGTTGCCGCAAGCAGCAGCACTGTCATAAACACCGCTTTTTTCTTTTTCATTTTACTCTCTCCCCATAAAATAAGCCACTGCAAAACCAGCACCAAAGGTAACGGCACTTGCCAGAATCACAACGACACCGGCGCTTCCTCCCCAGGCATTTAAAAACACCGGCACCGGAGACGCTGCCACCAGACCTAAAATGCCGCAGTAGGTCAGCCTCTCATAGCGCGCCAACAGCCATTCAATCAGCTTTGCCACAAAGAAAATACCAAGCAGCACTCCGATTCCGAACGGAAACAAAATTGCAGTCTTCTCCAAAAGAACCGGAAGGTTCCAGTCAAACACCGCAGAAATAAACTCCGTCACCGCCCCTGTCACCGGGTTATAATAACCAAAGGCAAGCAAAAGCAGCGAGCCGCTGACGCCCGGAACTACCATTGCCGCAGCCGCAAGTACCCCCATTACCAACATAATCAACGCGTTAAGCACCGACGGGGTAACTACCCTTTCGACGCCCTCTCCTAAAAACTGCATCCCGATAATCAGCGCAAAAAACAGCGCAAATACAACAGCACACGAAAGAAAGCCGCCCCCTGCACCTGTCTTTTTTGCTGCCCTTGCACCCTTTACCCTTTTTAAAAGAACCGGAATCCCGCCGGCAATCAGCCCGATAAACGCAAACGCCGTCGGCAGAGGGAACTTCACTAACAGCACCTTGGTCAGCAAAAACGAAAAGGCACCGATTCCGACTGCCATACCGATAAAATACGGAAGCAGCGTCTTTATGCTCTTTTTAAACTGCTTAAACAGCCCCGTAATCGAACCGAGCAGCTTATCATAAATCCCCATCGTTACCATCATCGTACCGCCGCTGACACCCGGAATAATATTAGCAACCCCGATTACAATACCACGAACAATATCCAGTAAAAAATTCATTTCTTCTATGCTCCTTCTGCCTGCCTTCCTTTTCTTCAAAAAAGAAAAGAGGCTTGTCCGGCTTGTTTAAAAACAAATTCCACAAATATCATTATACACAATTTCCCCAATACTTCAACAAAAGTTTTTCTTAAGCTTGCAAAGAAAAGACATGCCTAAAAACACCGTCCTCTTTTTATAAGCGTGAAAACACCACCTGGCTGTAAGGCTCTCCTTGACAGCAGAAGTCTCTGCCTAGTAAGCCTGATAAGATTTAAAATTTTATTTGGGGGATTGACGTACGCGAAAACGTACGCTATAATAGAAATGACATATAAATCTCGTCATTCAGAAGATGATTAAATTTATCACAAATAAGCGTATACTCAAAATGAAATTACAGCTAAGAATGAACGGGAAACTCAACAAAGGAACCAAAAGATAATCTATTAACAACACAGACTTAAACGCAGATTCAAAAATGAAGCCAAACAAGACCTTAAATAGCAATTAAATTGAACGTAAACAAAATACTACTAAAACTAACAAGCATACTTAATACTAACATTTAGGAGATTTTTATGTCGACAATTAATATTACGAACGCAAGAAAGGACCTCTATAATCTGGTAGAGTCTGTCAGTTTGTACCACGAACCCGCACTTATTGTCGGGAAAAAAACAAGTGCCGTGCTTATATCAGAGGAAGATTGGCGTGCAATACAAGAAACCTTATATTTGGATTCCATCCCCGGAATGACAAAATCCATTTTGGACGGAGCACAGGAACCAATTGACGATTGCACCCCGGAGGAAAAGGTAATATGGTAAATGTATAAGATTTATTATACAAAACAGGCCCTGAAAGACATCGGGAAGTTAAAAAATGCGAACCTCTCCGAAAGGGCAAAGAAGCTGATTGATTTAATCCGGGAGAATCCTTATAAAAATCCTCCCCAATACGAAAAGCTGGTCGGGAAACTGGACGGAATCCTTTCAAGAAGACTTAACCTTCAACACCGCCTTGTTTACCAGGTAGAGGAACGTCCATTCATAGAGGACGGTGTCTCCTATCAAGGAAAAATCAAAATCATAAGAATGTGGACCCATTATGAAAACGTCGAATGATTCCGCATGTTTCTTATTCCTTAACAGCTCCTGTGAAAAACCAGCTACGGCTTTACAGGAGCTGTTACAGTCTCTATAAATTTATATTCCATCTTCTTTTGGTTTTTACTTTGTTTCAAAAACCGCCGCAACCTCTTTCAAATGCTTTGTAATCTCAATATGCTGCGGACAATGCCGTTCACATTGCTTACAACCGATACAATCCGACGCCTTGCCATGCGCAGCCGTCAAATTCTCATAATAGATGCCCTGCACCGTAAACTTCCGCGGTTTTTCCCGCTTTTCCGCATTATAGAGGGCAAAATAGTCCGGAATCGGTATGTTCTTCGGACAGCCGTCAACACAATAACGGCATGCCGTACAAGGAATCACCGTTTCCTTTTGTATAATGTCGCGTGCGTACATCACGATATCCAGCTCTTCCTTACTCAGTGGCTCAAAGTTCTCCATATAGCCGGTATTATCCAGAAGCTGTTCCATATTACTCATCCCACTGAGTACCATAAACACATTCTCATGCCCCGCGGCAAAGCGGATTGCCCAGGACGGGACAGAACGGTCCGGACGGTATTCCTTCATCCGCTTTTCTGCCGCAGGCGGCACGTTGGCAAGAGTCCCGCCCTTAACCGGCTCCATGACAATCACCTGCTTCCCGTGCTTTACGGCAGTCTCATAGCAGGCGCGCGACTGAATGTTTTTGTCCTCCCAGTCAAGGTAATTTATCTGCAGCTGGACAAACTCCACCTCCGGATGCTCTGTAAGGATTTTATCTAACAGCTCCGCATTGTCGTGATAGGAAAAGCCGAACGTCTTTACCTTTCCTTCCTTTTTCTTCTGCATAACAAAATCAAACGCATGGAGTCTCTGTGCAATCGCATAATTATCCACATTCAGACAATGCAGCAGATAATAGTCAAAGTATTCCACTCCGCATTTTGTAAGCTGCTCGGCAAAAATGCGCTCCAAATCCTCTTCCTTTTTTAAAAATGCTGTCGGCAGTTTCGTCGCAACTGTAAACCTGTCCCGCGGATGGCGTTCTACCAGAACCTCCCGCAACAGCTCCTCATTTTTAGAACGATGATACGCATATGCCGTATCAAAGTAAGTAAAGCCACGTTCTAAAAAGATATCTACCATTTTACAAAGCTGCTCTTTGTCAAAGCTCATCGAATCGTTTTTATTTAAGAGCGGCGGTCGCAGAAACCCGAATCCTAATTTTTTCAATGTATGGCTCCTTTCGTAAGCTGATTTATACTTCCTGCAGAGCATTTTTGCTATATGGGAATGCGCTTTAATACACCGACATAATATTTCCTATGAAGTAAAAAAGGGGGGTGACCTTGGTCACTACCCCTTTCTTGTCTTCCGGTTCCCATGCTCTTCAATTATCAAATGCTTTCCTGTCTTTGGTACCCTGTCCGGAATATACTCTATCAGTTCGTCAACAGAACAATCCAGGACTTCACATATCCGGTCTATATGCTCCACTTTCAAACTGACAACAATCTCATGGTACCATTCATTGATGGTATTCCGTCTTATTCCGGTCAGCTCTGACAATCTTTTCTGTGTCATACGCCGTTCTCCAAGAAGTTTTGATAGATGTATTTTTATCATAGCAATGCCCCTTGAAAGAAATGATATCATAATCTGATTTATTAGTATCCATTTCGGACATTTATATTGTTTTCCGATATTTCTGTATCATTTTTCAATATTTCTAATTTTTGTTATACGAAATGCCCGGCACTTTGCAAAAATCTCTCACACCAAAATCGTTATCCTTAGTAAATCCCCTGAAATGAACCTCCCTATACAGCAAAAAAGAACCGCTGCACAAAGCCCGGTTCCTTTTGATATTACAATATATTATACATTCTCTTCAATGCCTCTGTCTCATCGCTGCTCTTTGTAAAAACTTCAAAAAGCAACGGCTTTTCTCTTGCCTGAGCAGAAAAAAAGGAGGAATATACCTTTAAAAACTCTTCCTTTGATGCTGCCGAAAAATACTCCATTCCTAAATCCTGCGCATAATGCTTTAATAAAACCGGAGAATTGAAATGCCCCTGTGCGGCAATAAACGAATCTACTTCATCTCCCAACTCTTCCGCAAAATGCTTGTAAGTTTTAAACTCTGTTCCGATTCCGTTATTCACTACCAGAATACGGACATTATGATTTAAGTGCCGGTTTCCAAGAGCGTTCATGTCATAAAAGAATCCCAAATCCCCGAATATTCCAAAATAGAGCTTTTCAGGATTTGCAAAACTCATTCCCATTAAAGTAGACAGGCCTCCGTCAATTCCAAAGGCACCTGTATTGGAATATCCATCTACCCCCGGAGCCAGTTCAAATAAGTTCCAGCACCGCAGCGTATTCAGGATTGCAAAATAAACTGCGGAGCCCTCCGGCAACAGCATGGATGACTGTTGTGCAATCCATGCATTGGAAAGCGGCAGCTTCGGAACCCTTTTACGCAGCTCATGGACTGCATTACTCCATTTTCCGTAAAATTTCATTTCCCCCACCGGTTTTGTCATCGCCTTTTCATTGTATGCCCGGAAAAACTCTGCCTCTTCCATCTCAAATACATGGCTCAGCTTCATAAATGCATCCCTTATCGCACCGTCACGGTCCACGCGCCATACACGGTTTGCCTTCGGTATAATATAAGAGCCGGAAATGCTGCCAATATGAATAATTACATCAAACCGTTTCATTTCCGGCTCCACCTTCTGCTGGTTCCATACGATGGAAGGATTTATCCCGTATTTCCCATGATAATTACTGGTATTGTCACAAATAACAACCGCATCATATAATTCGCAAAACCGGTCAACCTCTTCTGTTAAAACATCGCTCCATTTCTTATGATTCCCCGCATAAATCCCAACCGGGCCACCCGAAAGTGCAGGGAGGGAATCCCCTTGCGTGCATACCTCGATTACCGGAGCCTCCGGCAGCACTCCTTCCCTATAATTTTTATTAAACCGCGTCTCGCAAACAATATGAACCGGTCCGCCATTCTGGTGCAACAGATGGCATAAGGCACGATTCAAATTTACCCCTGCCTTCCACTCTTCTTCCGGATTAAGAATCGTAGGAATCCCGACCGTAAACTTCTGCGCATCGTTTGGCCAGACGCTCTCATCTAATACCTGCGGCCAGTAATTTCCGATATTATTAAAATTATAGCTGAAGGAACAAAGCAGGATAGGGAGATTTCTGTAATATGCTTCGGTCATTCCCGGAATCGCATTTCTTACCGCAGCATTACAGGTAACACTCACGCAGACCGGCTCTCCTGTTTCCTGCGCCAGCCCGCATGCCATATATACGGCAGAGCGTTCATCAATCACAGACCAGAGGTGAAAAAACGGATCTGTCTGTATCGTCGCAACAAATGTGATATTTCCCGCTCCCGGGCAGACAATCACATTATGTATTCCGTATTGTTTCATTAAATACACTATCATCTGTATATTACGTTCTTCTGAATACCTCAATGCCATACCTCTCCTCTTTCCGGATTCTTTCTCCGTTTCCCGCCGTATTCCTCTAAAACCTGACTACGCTTCCGGCTTCCGCCGATTTATACGCAGCATATATAATTTTGATTGTATCATATGCAAGCTCAAAGCCTGACCTCGGTTCCCTGTCAAAATACACGGATTCAATAAAGTCCCGCATTTCATCCGTATAGCCCCGGATAATTTCATCCTCCAGAAACGGATGATTCCAGCCCGTTTTTGATGGAAGCATCTCCGACAAGTAGACATCCTCCAGCCGCTCCTCATCCAAAAAATAAGTATCCATTAAATCAGACATTGTAAGCTTACAGTTAATTACCGCATCATTACAATAAAACTCCACATAATTTTTACTTCCGCCAAGCAAGGTATCGGTTGCAATGACAACTGCCCTCGATTTATCCGAAAACTGCAGAAGAACTGTACCGCAATCCTCTACATCCAGCGGATTCGCAGCAATATGCCTGTGTTCATATTCGGATAATCCCTTCGTAACCGTTTCCATATCGGCAAACACGCTCGATACGGTGATTTCCTCTCCCCTTGCTTCCGCCTCGATTCGTTTCATCCACAAAATTGCCGACAGCGGATGGGCACCGGTTCTGATAAAGGTTCCTCCGCCCGTTTTATCCCATTCTCCTGCGACCGGCGAGCTGGAACCCTTTAAGCTCTCCTCTCCCTTTGCAAACAGGATTCTGCTTTTCTTTTTCCTTATAATTTCCCCCGCCTTTACAATCGCCGGGGCATATACAAAATTCTCAGCATACATAAACTTCTTCCCGGAAGCTTTCACAATGCCGCGCAACCGGTCAAGAGAAGCCAGAAGCTCCTCATACATAACCGCCTTCGGTACATGAAGTCCTATCGGCTTTTGGTCTGTTTCCTTCCCGAAATATCCGCTCAGCGGCTTTTCACAAATTACATGCTTCCCCGCCAGCATCGCCTCTTCTATCATCTTTTCATGCAGATAAGGCGGTGTGCAAATATCGATTACATCAATTTCCGGGTCGTCTAATAAGTCCTGAAACTCCAGCGAGGCTTCTGCAAAGCCATACTTTACCTTCGCAGCATTTACCTGCTCCGGTCTTCTTGCCACAATACGCTTATAGCAAACCGGCACTCCGCTGAATCTCTTTAACGCATTCATATGTAATTCTGTTGCCCGTCCGGCGCCTGCTACTCCCAGACAAACCTCACCTTTTTCGTTCATGCAGCCTCCTTTTCAGACCATTTTTACCAAATCACGCCTGTATTCCGTTACCAGTACCCGTTTCATTTCCTCTGCGCTTGAAAACATCATAAATAAAAAGCCGACCGGTTCCTTTTTGTAATCCGTTATCCGGTCTCCTGCTTTAAGCAGCATAAACTGATAAAAGATATAGCTCTGATACTCCTTTGGAACTACGATTTCACCGATCGTTCCGTTTTTCTCTGCCATTATCGTTTTATACGCAAAAAAGCCCTCCTGGACAGCCGTCCGCGGGATTCCGCCGCAGTCCAGCCCGCACTTTGCCCTTGCCTCCCAGTAGTCCCAGTCAATGCCGTTTAACATATTTGCCGGAACGGAATACATATTTCCTAACACCCGCCGCATCACCTCGATAATCCACGGCACACCGTCTTTCATAATGTATTGCAGATGAAAAATCCCATCCTTCAGCTTCAGGGTCTCCGCGATTTTCTCAATCTGCGCTATCAGGAGTGTCGCCGCCTCCTGCCACCCGTCCGCAGGATATGTGTCAATCTCGACCCTGTAAGGATTCAAAACCGAATATTCGTTATTGCTGCAGAAACACACTACCTTTTGGTTGACTAAAAAGGTACAGAAGCCGTGCTGTGAACCTTCTATATACGGCTCTATAATAATTCTTCCGGCTCTGGATTTATCAAAAGCCTCCTCGACTGCCCGGCATGCTTCCTCCTCGTTGCATGCCTTATTGATTCCGTTTCCTGCACTGGCATCCACAGGCTTGACTATAATAGGATATTCCGCCCGCTCCAGTGCGCGGAATGCCGCCTCCTTCTCAAGAAAGGACTCCGAAAGCGGAGTCTGGATTCCCTCCTGTCTTGCAAAGCACTTAAACCTGTCCTTGTTGTGCAGCAACAGCGTTGTTTCGTACGAGTCATAGCCCGGCAGGCCAAGCTTCTCTGCCACATACGCTGCCGTATACACTCCGAAATCGTTACAGCACTGACAGACCGCATCTATCTTCTCTTCCTGCGCAATGGACAAAATCAGCTCCTTATCCGAGTAATCCGCCTTAATATACTTGTCTGCCCATTTTTCACCCGGAGAGTTTTCCCTGTTTCCGGTCGCTATAATATAATAGCCCAGCTTCCGCAACGCCCGCACTAATCCAAGATCATTATGACTTGTGCATAACAATAATACCTTTTGCATACCGGTTTTATCCCCTTTATTTCTTAAGCTTACAAATTGTCATTTGTGTCTTTCCGCTTCTCATCTTAGGTATTTCATTGACATAGCGGAATTCATACTGGCTGTCTTCACCGAATACTTCCTTTGATTCCTTTACAATTATCTCTTCGTAGCTATGATTTTCGGTATTTAAGACCCACACAAATTTTGTCTCTGTTTCCTGTATAATCTGAAACTGCTTAATATCCAGAAAGCGCTTCATAAAAATCAGGCTTCTTAACCAGTTCACCATTCTCCCATCTGTCGTATACAGCATGTCTACTTTTCTTCCCACCACATCACTTAAGTAAACTCTTCCATCACTTAAGCTTTTTTTAATAGCGAGGTCACCGTTTTCATACCGGATCATAGGAAACGCATAGTTAAATAAATCCGTTATCACAACTCTTCCGATTTCACCTTCCTTTGCCGGTACATCCTGTTCCATATCGAGCACCTCGATATAATAACTGGCATTATTTACACGATGCCCGTACCCGCTTCCGTCTTCCTGCGCCATTGTCCCGCATTCCTCATTTCCATATCTTGAGTGGACCGGACATTGAAAATAGTCCTCCAGAATCTTCCTTGTACGCTCCTTCAGCCCTTCCGCCTCTGCCATTATGGATGACAGCTTTAATGCACAGTTTCCAGCCTTGCCTTCATAAATAAAATTGGCAATTGCGTCCCACATGGAACTGTATGCTATTACCATTTTAGGCTGATAGGATTCTACCTCCTTCAACAGCTTTTCTATGGATGCATCATCAAAATATCCGCACTGTATCGTATAGACATTATCTCTTTCCATTTTCTCTGCCGGGGGTACTACCTTATCATTCACTACCAGACATACAATCCTCTCATGCGACTCACAGCCTCCCATTTTTGCAAAATACTTGATATCTGCAATCATCCTGGAATGCTTCCTGCGGTCCCACAAAACAACAAACGGAGTTCCCGTTGAACCACTCGTTCTCTTTTCCTTATTATCCTCTCTGCCTTTAAACTCAGGAACCAGCACCTCATTCCAGTTTTCCCGCAGGATTTCCTTGTTTACAAGCGGAAAGTCCTCTATGCTCTTAAAGTTTTCATATCTTTTATAAAATGCAGAATGTCTTGTGGCAAAAGTCAGCAGGTTTGTCAGATACCCCTTCCGGAACCCTTCTGTCAATGCCGGTTCTTCCATTACCGCCTCTACTTCCTTCAGCTGATTCACGATAAGACCATGATTTTTTTCCTCATCCTCTTTCAAAAATGCTAAATACTTTTCTTCGCGTTCCATCTTCTATCTCCTCTTGTTATAAAAATTTCGACTTCCTGGTTTTCTGCAAAAACTCCTTCAGGCTTTTCTTTGTAATCTCTGCTCTTTTCGCCCATTCTGCCCTTTTCCTGCGGAGTATTTCCCTATAGGCATCCTGCTCATCCACAATACGCCGGAAATGCTCCTCCAAAGAGGCTGCGCTGATTTCCTCCACATACACCGCATAGTTCAACAGCTCTGCCTCCCGGACAAAGGATTCCATTTTTTCTTCATAGATTACCGGTAGAAACGGTACTCCCATTTTGGCAGAAAAAATATTGGAATGATACCGCATTCCGACAACCAGATATAACCGGGAAATCAGATATTGCTGAAAGTCCGAAGAGTATGCCTGATTTAAAATGAATACAGTTTCCTTTCCGCCCCGGTACGTTTCCAGAAGGCTGCTGTCATCCTGATTTTCAAATAATTGCGGAATCAATATGACGCCATACCCGGACCGCTGCAAAAACTCCAAAAAGCCCTGCATGGCATTCCGGATTTCCTGTGCCATATTTTTATCTTTATACTTTACATTCCAGTCAAGCTCCGTTATCGTTACCCCGACTACCTTCGGATAGCGTTCCATAAATGCAGACAAGGACTCCTCTGCATAGAAAAGCTCCTCCTGTGCTTTCGTGTCCACCTCCGAACAGAACGCAGAGTCAATCGTAACCCTGGCGTTTCCTGCTGCCCCTATTTCCTTCAGAAACTCATATGACATCCGTTCCCGTACAAAAAGATATGGAATCCCGGAAAATAATCTCCTCCTGAGAAAGTTCCGGATTTTGTACTTTGCCTCAAACGGGCCTATCGATGGAGACGCTATATAAAGCGGTTTCCTATAAAGCCTTGCATACCACAGCGGAAGCATATACTCCAGCTGCTTCCTCCACCAGAAGCGGTCATTGATTACGGAGCCGCCGGGCGCATAGATAATAAAATCTGCCTTTCCTAACAGGGCTAAAAAGCGTTTCATGGCAGGATTCCTGCCTATCCTTCCTTTGGAAAGTAATTGTACTACATAGTCCGCAGGGTTCGGAAGAAACTGATTTGCAATGCACCGGACCGGACGTTTTTTTACAATAATACTTTCCTTTACCTTTTTCTTGTCCTTTATAATCACGGACACGCGGGCATCGGGTTTCCAATTCCATATTTCTTCTATGACTGCCAGCACTGCCGCTTCATCTCCATGATTGCTCCAGTGGGCATTTACCAATACAATATTTTCTCTCTTCATCCGGGACTCCCTTCTCTTATGGGCCGCCTGCCAACTTCCCCGGCTGCCGCTACCTTCTGCATTGCAATACGATTTCACAAATCCGGTCTACGTCCTCCAGGCTTAATTCCGCATAAAGAGGAAGTGTCAGCACACTCCTTGCAATATGTACCGCAACCGGCGTCTGCGCTGTATCATACTTCCCTTGGAAGCAGTCAAACAGACTCGTCAGCGGATAGAAATATTTTCTTGCCATAATTCCACTTTCCGCTAAACGCTGAAACACCTCGTCCCGGTCTGCTCCGAATTGCTCCGCTTCAAACACTGCCGGAAAATAAGCATAATTCGTTTCTACACCCTCCTGTACCGGATTCAGGTGTATTCCTGCAACCCCTTCCAGATAGCTGCGATACCGTTCTACAACTGATTTCCGCTTAGCAATCTCTTCCCGGATATGCCGTAAATTGCAGATTCCCATTGCTGCGCAGAACTCATTCATTTTTGCGTTTGCTCCTACGCCGTCCACAATCTCCGGCCCGCGGATACCGAAGTTCTTTAAACGGTATAAATCCAGACCAAGCTCCGGGTCCCGGAAGCTTGCTGCCCCTCCCTCAATAGAATGAAAGACCTTGCTCGCATGGAAGCTGAAGCAGGAAACATCACCATAGGAGCCGATTCCCTTTCCCTGATAGGTTACACCAAAGGCATGTGCCGCATCGTAGATAACCTTTAAATGGTATTTTTGCGCAATCCGCCCTATTTCCTCTACATTGCAGACATTTCCATACACATGCACCGGTACAATCGCGCAGGTCTTTTCTGTAATCAGGCTTTCTATCTGTGAAGCATCGATGGTAAAGTCTTCCGGCGATATATCGCAAAACACCGGCTCCAGTCTGTTCCGGACAATCGCATGTGTCGTAGAGGCAAAGGTAAACGGTGTAGTTATTACCTCTCCCGCTACATTCAATGCCTGCAGGGAAAGCTCTAGCGCCATATGTCCGTTGGTAAACAAATCAATTGCTTCCACTCCGAGAAACTCTTTCAGTTCCTCCTGGAACTTTTTATGTTTTGTGCCCATATTGGTAAGCCACCGGCTGTCCCACATTTCTTTAATCTCTTCACAATACTCTTCGTATGCAGGCATAGAAGAACGTGTCACTGCTATTTTATCCGGCATTAATATCCCTCCGTTTAACGCATTTCGCATTTTCTCTTTTGCCAGTCCGAAGCCTTAACCGGCCGTAAAAGAACTTTTTAACGCCTGTACCTCTTCGTCATCCGGACACATTTCCTCCAGATCTGCCAGCACAGCTTTTGCTTCCTCTGTTTTTCCTTCACGAAGCAGATACTCACAGCTGCATTTCTTTAACAGTACAAACAGTTCTGCTTCCTCTAAAATAGCGGCAAGCGAAACCGCCAGTTCCAAAATCCCCCCGCTTTTCTGCCATTGCTCCATTTTTAGACGTTCCAGGCAAAGCTCTTCCGCCTCCAGATATTCCTCGGCACACACTGCGGCAACGATGTCCGGATTTTCCTCCCAGACAGACGCCTCTGCGTCGGGCAGAAGCAGATTCTGTCCGGTCAGAACAGTCATTACATTGCCAATCTTTTTATAGATATCCGGCCGCTTCTTTGCAACAGAATAGACAATCTGCGCCATTTTCTTTACATTTTTCTCCTGCTCCAAAGCAACTGCAAGAAACAGCTCCGGACACTCCTCGCAGAACACCTCCTGCTTCATCTCCTGATACGCCTCCTGCTCCTGTCCGATACAAAGCAATAGAAGCACCGCCTTATGCTTCGCACACAGCACTGCAAACTCCTGCTCCTGCAAAGCTTCTTTTCCATAAAGAAGGCGAATCCATGTCAGGATAAGCCTGCTGCCGTTCTCTGCTGCCCCCTCCCCGGCATATAGCAGCGCAATTGCCTTTCCGAACCTATCCGTAAATGCCCTTTTCTCTTCCGGCGCAAACTGCTTTAATATGCCGTACATCTGCACGGTCTGCTCTTTGAGAATAATTTCTTCCATTACTTCGCATTTCTCTTCTGCTGTACGGTCACTTTTTACTGCCAGCTGCATCGTATCCGAAATGGCATTCTGATACACCCGGAACAGATAAACCTCATTTTTCAGCGTAAGACCGTCCCGTCCGGAAAGCAGCCCTCTCGCCATATCAAGCACCACCCAATCTGACAAAAAACGGTTTCTGTTATAGGTACGGCTGTCTGTATTCCCATGAAGTCGGTAATGATGCAGTATCTTGTCTACTGTTCCCATACGCTTTGCAGCAAATGCTATGCTCAGGATAATTACCGTATCCCAGGCGTATCCGGACGCCTCAATCTTTTTTAAGGTAACCTTATCAACATACTGCATCAGACTGGTTCGGATTATTTTTCCCCAGTGTGTCCTCAGCTGCCAGTACAGTATATCAAAATATTGTACCAATTCCTTTTCATCAAAGGAAATGTTCCGGTTTATCCCAGCCTCTCCGAGCGACTCATCCTTTGCATTTATCAGCCCGCATCTCCCAAATACAATATCCAGATTATCTTTTACTGCAGCCTCATAAAGTACCTCTGCTGCGTTTGGCTCCAGATAATCGTCATGGTCCAGAACCATAAAATACTCTGTTGCTACATAAGCGTTTACCGCCTCAATCACACCGATATTATTTTCTTCATTCCGGTACAGTCTTACCCTTTTGTCCTTTGCCGCATACTCCTCTAATACTTCCTTTGTCCCGTCGGAAGATGCGTTATCTACAATTACATACTCAAAGTCGCAAAATGTCTGTTCCAATACGCTGTCAACACAGGGAAAAATATATCTTCCCGGATTGTGCGCCATGGTTATTATCGTAATCTTTGCCATAGCCTTCTCTTTCCTTCCGTTCTGAATGCCTTACTCTTTCTTCCCCATTGTAACGCTGTTTTTCAGTAATGCCTTTACTTCCTCATCCTCCGGCAGCATTGTGGCAAGCTCGGAAAGAATCGCCTTTGCCTCCTCTGCCTTTCCTTCTGAAAAAAGCGTTTTCACCATTCCCTTCAGCTGACCTGCCAACGCCAACAGCTCCTTTCTTGCACTATCCGCAGGCACTGTCTGGCTCTCCTTCGCTCCCGCTGCTGCCTCCGCCCTTTTCCTCTCTGCTAACAGGCCCCGGACGACCGGAAGCATTGCCGGATATTCCTTTGCAGCCTGTTTCATTCCATCTCCCCAGGCTGCCATATTATCTTCTGCCGTAAACGCCTGCTCCATGGCATAGGCAAAACGGATATTAGCAGGAAGTACCGCTGTGCCTGCCGCAGTAAGAAGCTCCGGACGATACAGTGCCTCGCAATACTGCTTTACTGCCGCAATATAATCGTCCAGCACCCTCCGTAGTCCTGCGTCCTGCTCCGGCATACTATCTTGTCCGGCATTTTTCGCTCCTCCGGCACTCTCTGATGCCAGTACCAGGCGCTTTTCTGCCGCCGCCATCACGGCATACCGCCAAAAGCCCTTTTTCTCTTCCGAATAACACTCTGCAACCTCCGGAAGCCTCTGCCAGAGCTCTTCTACCGCCGTTCTATCCATTTCCCTGAGAAGCAGAGCCACACTTTCCATATAAAGCTCCAAAGAAAGTGTCTCCAGTACCATCGGAAACAGCTCTGCATTTTGAAACAGCAGCGCTGCAACCTCGGCATCGTACTTCCGGTCACTCTTTTCATAATAGTCCATTACATCCTGTTGCGTCGTAATTCCCCTTGTTTCTGTAAAAACCAGATGAAAAAACGCAAAATTTCCACTGCGGAGACCTAACGGCTCCAGGTCCGCAGTAAGCGCAGCCCTCTTTTCAGGATATTGCTCATAGGCTGAGAAAAGTGCTGCAGATACCGGTATCCGCAATTCCTCTATCTCTAAAATACGCGGCAGATTCTTTGTCAGCAACGCCGCATTACCGCTTTTTATGTAGCACTGCAACAGGGCAGGCACAAACTCTGCTGTAGTTCCTTTCTCATATGTCCAGTCAGCCTTTTCAAAAAAATACTCCGCCGGCGCATAATCCTCATTTTTCAAAACTCCCCTGATTCCAAGCTTTACTACCTTCTGTCTGCAAAACCGGGAACAATAATGCGCAAAATCCATGACTGGCAGCTCTGCCGGAGCTCCCGCCTTTGGTGCTGTTTCATATTCTTCCAGATAATTTTTACACGCCTGGAACATTTTTTCCTTCTGTCCCAGCTTTTCAAGCGCCCACGCTTTCTCAAAAAAAAGCCCGAGCTTTGTCTGATGCAGCAATACCTCTTCCCGTTCCAGCCGCTCAAACTCTTCCACTGCCTGCGAATAATTCTCCTGCTCGGTATCAATCTTTGGAAGAACCAGCAGCAGAGCCTGCACAAACGAATTTTCCACAGGATATTTTGTCGTTTTCAATGTTGTCCTGCAAAGTCTCCGGGCATCGTCATAACGCTTTGCTGCGCGGTACTCCTGCACCAGCTGGCAGCACATACGGATATCATCCGGATTCTCCCTGACCGCTTCCTCTTCTAAACCCAAATTCCGCAGCAGATGCTTCTGCCGTTCCTCTTCGCTTTTATAAATATAGCCGTAATGATGTACATACGCATTTGTTTTCTTAATCATCCGCGGCACAGGCTCCAGCCACTCGTGAATTTTTCCATGAAACCTTGTCTCCTGTGTCAGCCTTACCACTCTTCCTACATAGGTATCTGTATAGCCTGTTCCCTCAAGGTCCGTATAATTCCGCTGCAGGTACCACAACGCATCACAATGCTTCCGCTCCTGCCCCCGAAAAAACTCAATTAACTCCGTTACATCCTCAAACCATTCGTCATCATCCAGATATAAAAACCACTCCCCGGTACATTCACAAAGCCCGGCATTCCGTGCCGCCGAAAAATCATTGCACCAGGTAAACCTTACCACCTTGTCCGCATAGCCTGCTGCTATTTCAATAGAACCGTCAGTACAGCCGGTATCCACAAGAATCAGCTCACTGGGTACTGCCTTCCGAAGCGGAACCAGCGATTCCATACACCTTTCAATAGTATCCCTCCGGCCATTGGATACTAACATCGAAATGCTTACTACCGGACGTGTACTGCCGTTCATGCCAAATTCTCCTTCCATATACTGTCCTGTCTTCAAAGACCTTCCTCTTCCTTCAGTCGGTTATACAGCGGAAGAATTGACTCCTCTTTTTCCTCCAGCTCATCCGCTATCTGTGCCATGGACTTTCCCTTCCTGATTTTTTTCCTTATCAGTTCAAGCAGCTTTTGCTCCGCCAGTATGGCAGCCTTTTCCTCTGCTAGCTTCGGAAGTCTTTCCTCCACCAACTTCGGAAGTCTTTCCTCCGCCAGTATTGCCGCCCTTTTGTCCAGTATTTCATCTAACGCTTGACACATATCGCTCATATCACTCACCATAAACCTTTCCTCGTTGGCGCGGACGACGACATCCATCACCGACTGATATAGTCCTTCTGTACGATGCTTCTCATATGCATGAAGAAGCCGTCCTACAGCCCTGTCTGACCCCAAATCATTGGTCAGGCTCTTCAGCCAGAGGTTGCTTTCCTCCGAGAGCTGCTTTGTCACAATAATCTGTACCGGGAACATCCCGCCGTGGATGTAGTATATCCCGTCTTCCTTCTGTTCAATGAAACGGTGCTCCTCCTGCGTGAGATACCGCATCAGTTCCCGCGGATATCGGCTGCACACAAGGGAAATCGTAAGCTCTTCCGCCCTAATTTCGTTGGTCTTCCCTGTGTCTGCCTTGTAAAAGCAGGTATAGCCGTACACCTTGTAAAAATCATCAATTGTCAGGGAGTCATCCGGACTTTTGTATTCCACGATGTTATAAGTACGGAAAATCTGCCCGATGTTCTTTCTTATCTGCCGTTCCCTGTCCTTTTTAATGACAAGAATGTCCAACTGCATCGGCCGGGAGCTGAGCATATGCTCACTCTCAAAGGAAAGATACTCCGCTTCTTCCGACAGTTCGATTTGAAGTCCTGCAAAAAATGCAGGATGCCACTGGAGCAGCCTTTTCTGCCCGGCATTCATGCCTGGGCTGTCTTTGCCGTTCCGGCTGTTTTTCTTTTCCTGTCTGTCTCCCATGAATCCTCCTGTTGTGTAAGTAGTCAGGAGTTTCTTTTGTCTTTTAGAAAACTCCTGCTGAAAAAAGTGAATAGGAAAGCATGAATTTTCTAAAAGAAACGGGCATGGAAAGAGTCCGGACGCTATAATGCGCTAATACTGCTATAGCTCTTTACCGCCTGTTAAGACCTGGATAGAGAATACAGGGAAGAAGCCCTGTATCTGAAAAAAAGAAAATATGCTTTAGTTTAGGATAACATGATTTTTTAAAAAAGGCAAGAAAAATCTGCGCATGTCTCGGCGCGTTCGCATCTTGTTTTTCCGTGCAGGCACGCTTGCGCTTCTCCCACTGCCCTCGCAGCATAGCTGCGCAGGTCTCGGCGCGTTCGCATCTTCGGCAGTTTTTGGAAGCAAGCTCCCAAAACTGCCAAAAATGCTCACTTTGCCTGCACGGAAAAAGGGGGCGCACTCCTAGGTGCGCGCCCCCTTAGAAAAAGCATATTATGCGTATGCGTTACCCTGCGAGGCAATTAGCCAAGTAAGGAAAGAACGCCCTGGTTAGACTGATTAGCCTGAGCCAGCATGGACTGGGATGCCTGAGACAGAATGTTGTTCTTGCTGTACTCAACCATTTCCTCAGCCATGTCGATATCACGGATACGAGACTCTGCAGTCTGCAGGTTCTCAGCTGCGGTATCGAGGTTTGCAATGGTGTGCTCCAGACGGTTCTGAACAGCACCGAGTGCGGAACGCTGCTTGGAAACCTTGCTGATTGCCTTGTCAATAGCAGAGATAGAACCAGAAGCCTTATCCTGCTCATCAACGCGTACATTCGTGCCATTTACACCAAGAGCGGTAGCGCCCATGTTGTTAATGTTGAAGCTGATGGTCTGACCCTCATTTGCACCAACCTGCAGCTTCATGCCGCCAGTTGCGGAATCGGTGTCATACTTCGGCTGACCAAAGAATGCATCCTCATCACCAAGACCTGCACCGCCTGCTAAGGTAACCGTAGTCTTACCTGCGCCCGTGCTCGTCATCATAATGGTGTTCGGCTCATCCGGGGTAGCGCCGCTCAGCTCAACGGAAACATCAAGTCCTGCTTCCTTAAGAATAGCCTCGATGTCCTGTGCGGTATACTCCTTACCGGTCTGAAGCTTTAACTCATAAGATGCATTCGTTGTGATAGCTCCGGCAATATCCGCTCCGGTCATATCATATACCGGTGCGGTAGCTACCGTTGCCTCTTCCTTGCCCTCTTCTGCATCGAATGTAATATCAATCTTGATGTTCATGTCTGCGCCGTACTTATTTGCAGTAATGCTGATCTTGTCAGCACCTACACCTAAGGTAGCGAAGTCCGTGATTGCCTGATCCTTCTTCTCTGCCTTTACGCCTGCAACAGTTGCCTGGCCAGTGGTATCAGCAGCTGCCGTATAAACGCCGTTTGCAAACTTTACAGTAACATTTGCCGGAGCATTGGTTGCAGTAGAGTCCTCCTGCTTTGCGTTCTTAATGAGCGCATCAATCTCATTCTGGGAATAGGTCTTATTCTCAGCAAGATTCAGGGTTAATGTCGTACCAGCTGCATCCCAGACTGCGGACTCACCGCCTGCTGTTGCATTGGTGTTGGTTGCTACTGTAACACCTATTACATCAGAGGTGATGAATGCGCCAAGCTCACCGTCATATGCGCCATACTTCGGACCAGAACCGGTCTTGCCTGCTGCATTGCCGCTGAAGGAGCCGTCTAACAGCTTCATGGTGTTGAACTCGGTGGTCTCAGCGATACGGTCTAACTCTTCCTGAAGCTGAGCAACCTCGTCCTGAAGGTTGGAACGGTCCTCATCGGTCTCGGTTCCGTTGGCTGCCTGTACAGCAAGCTCTCTCATTCTCTGAAGAATGGAGTGGGACTCATTCAGAGCACCCTCAGCGGTCTGGATAAGAGAAATACCGTCCTGTGCATTGGTGGAAGCCTGATTCAGACCTCTGATCTGGCTTCTCATCTTCTCGGAAATTGCAAGACCTGCTGCATCATCTGCTGCACGGTTGATTCTGTAACCGGAAGAAAGCTTCTCAGTGGACTTGCTTAATGCACCTGTTGCGATACCTAACTGTCTGTTGGCATTCATTGCCTGCATGTTGTGTTGAACTACCATACTCATAAAATCTACCTCCTTATATTGATTCCATCCTCTCGCTATGAGGGATGAAGTTCCCCGAATCCTTTCGGGTCACTTTTGCTTTTTGGTTGTTTGTCTTGGCAGGGAACTCACCTAGGATTTGAGTTTCTGCCTTACAGGGAAGTCTTTCAGACGCCCTGCCGGACAAGTGTTTTGTCCTTACACCTACTATATCGGATGTGCCAAAAAGAAACTTTAGAGCAAAGTGGAAAAATTTTTACAAAGTTTTTTGCCGCTCCTGTTATCTGTTTTCCTTCTTCATGTAATGGTATTTATTCAGGCTGACCAGCTCCCGCAGGGGTGCTTCTCCCTCCGCCTGTTCCAGACGGTACACCTCTACTGTCATTCCGTTTTCATTTTCTTCCACAATGACGCTTTCCATTTTCACGTTCGGACGTAGCGCCTCCGCGCTTCCGTACAATGTAACCCTTACCTCCTCTCCGGTTGCCTCGCAAAGCAGAAGTACCGGCGCATCTGTCGTGTTTTTAAACTTCAAATCCTTATAATCCCCTGCAATGGCGGCATCCTGCCCCGGCGGTATATAGCCTACCGGCATCGAATGGGCATACCGCTCGGTAATCGTAAGCCTCGTCCGGAGCAGGGCATTGTATAATGTGGTGGAAAGCTGGCACACACCGCCGCCGATACTTTCTGAAAGCGTCCCGTTTACATAAGTACCGCCCGCGGTATAGCCGTTTCCCTCTGTAAAAGGCATCAGCGCCTCTGCAGTGGAAAACTCCTCCTGCGGCAAAATCACACACTGGTTCAGATGAGCCGCTCCTGCCGCTATATTCTGTGCCCTTCCGCTCCCGGCTCCCTGGTACCATGTCGTAAATTCCGCAATCTTTGTATTACATTTTTGCGCCTTTGCCGTAGAAAGTCCGGGCATCATGGCCGTGCCGTCAAGCGATATCCGCACGACGAGCCCCTTTGCCGGTGCGCGCCTTATTTTTTCAAGTACCTGTGCAAAGACAGCGTTTGCTTCCTCCGTTGCTTTTCCGGTATCAATCCGGAAGCCGGTCCGACTCTCCCTGACAAGAATCGTCCCGTTGTTCCATTCAACCGCTGCCTCCCGTTTTTCGCGTCCCAGCAGCTCTGCACAGATAGAAAGCAGCTCCGAAAAGCAGCTTTCCTCCCACACAAATTCTGCTTCCGCCTGCCGGATAGAAAACGGACGCTTGAACACTGCCGCATAAAGCCATTCCCACATCGTCACTTCCTCGCTGCAGGCAGCCAGCCGTTCCATAGTTTCCTCCGTAAGCATTGTTATCATAGGTACTTTTGCAGTCAGACGCCATTCGTTCCCAATGATTTTTATGGAAATCTCCTCTCCTGTGTCATATCCTGCCTGCCGTATTTTTTCTTCTGCTTCCGCACGCATTTCAGGCAGAATCGAACAAACCAGCTCAAGCCGGACCTCCGGCGCGCTTCCTGCTACTGCCGCTTTTGCTTCTGCCAGACTCATTCCGGAAAGGTCCTCTCCAAACAGCTGTACGCCGGGAGCAATCCTCCCGCTGCAATTTATCTTAATCACACTTCCCGCTGCCATGACAGCCAGAAAGAGAACCATACCGCCCAAAAGAAACCATCCCAGAAGCTTCTTCGCCATACGCCCTCCGGAACCAACGCCTTTCCCTTTACTATATGATGTAATGATTTATTACAATTCCTTTTTCTCCCTCTTTGTCAAACGAAATCCCTACCCGCGGAAAATACCGTAGTATGATTGAAAAACCGGCAGGATATGTAACTACTTCTGCAGATGGCTAGAGGGAGACGAAATCGACAATTAGCCAAAAAACCCCGTAGCTAGCACCTACGGGGTTTCTTCGTGTCTGCGATGCGCAAGCACATATTATCTTTCTAGTCTCATTATAAACACAGTCCCGCAGTTTTGTCAAGCAAGAATCGTATTCTAATAATGTCTCTAACCGAATATTATTTACAGCATAAAAAAAACATGATATAATTATATCGCAAAAATGATACGGAGGTGATTGCAATGATAATAAAAGCATCCGCAGCGTTAAGAAATGAATATAGCGCAATCTCGGACTTAGCAAAAAACACGAAAGAGCCGATTTATATCACCAAAAACGGCGAGGGCGATCTGGTCGTAATGAATATTGATGCTTTTGAGAGAAGAGAGCAAATTCTGGAACTCCGGGCAAAGGTTTTACAGGCAGAACAGGAACGTATCGAAGGCAAGGAAACGGTCTCCATTCCGGAAGCCAGAAAGCGTTTAAAGGAAAGAATCAATGTCCTATAGGGTTGAGCTTCTTCCTACTGCCTGGGATGACTTGAAACAGATTGAAGATTACTACTTAATCCAGTTTGGCGCAGAAACTGCCTTAAAAGTGAGCGACAGCATTTTAACTACAGTAGAACGACTGGAATTATTTCCGGAATCGGGCTCGCTGACACCGGATTCATGGTTAAATGAAATGGGATACCGGATGGTTGTTTGTGAAAAGCATGTTGCAATTTACAAAAAAATAGGAGAAGTGGTTTTTGTATATCATATCGCAGATACACAAACGGAGTATACAAAATTATTTTATAAATGAACACAAGGCAGACCCGGGTTCCCTCACCGGATTTACGCCGCGAAACAGCATATTCTGCAGCAAATCCGTATGAGGAAGCGGTACTTTACGCTTCCTCATACGGATACTTCCTTTACCGGAGCATGGAAGCAAATAACGGAATAATCATTGTCAGTATCAGAATTCCGGCAATTACTGCCGCAATAATCTTTTTTGTTTTTTTGTTATACATAAATACACCTCTTTTCTTGAAAGGTTGTGATAAAATGCTTGTTCTATTTGGTTTGACACTTATTATACTGGTTTTTATGCATTTTGGCAAGTCCCGCCAGAAAAATACAAAAAGGGCTTCTGAAGAGTTCTGGCGTAAGGAACGGGAGTCGCAGTTCGTTCCCAGAAAGGACATTTCCTCCCTGGACTACCTTGCGATTCCGTATGCTTCGCTCCCATTCCGCTACTTTACTCCAGGTCCGGGCGAACCGGTACGTCTGTCTCCGGAAGCACAGGAACTTCCTGTAATCCCTGATGCCGGAGACAATGCTCCGGCGCCTTCGGAACCGGTACAGGAGGGCGTCTATTCCCTTTTGCCGGAATACAGCGCCCCGCTTTCAGAGGAACTGGCTGACACGGAATACACCATCTGTGCGCTTTCCAAAAGCAGAATCCTGAATCTGTCCGGCATTTCGAACACGGACCTGCGCCTTACCTACGGCACCGCAAACCTTGAGCCGCTTACCGCCTGCGACCAGAACTTCACGACGTTGATACGCTCCCTGCAGAAGTGGGGTACGTTGTTAGTTTCAGCCGGAGAGCCAAAGGACGCGGTTACGGTCCTGTCCTATGCCGTCAGTATCGGCTCGGACATTGCAGGCACCTATACCCTGCTTGCCTCGCTTTATGAGAAAAACGGCGAGCTTCAAAAAATCTCCGCGCTGCGGGAATCTGCAGAACAGCTTTCCACTCTGATGAAGCCGTCCATCCTGAGGGACCTGGACCGAATACTGGAACGGACCGGCTCCCCGTAGCCCTGGGACGGCTCCTGCCCCGCAGACCGTGCCATATCCGAGTGATTCCGCTCTATATGCTCCGTCCATATTTTGACAGGAGCTTATCAATCAGCCGGGAGGCTTCGCTTTTTGTCAATATCTCATAATCCGGCGCAAGGGAAAGCCCATGGGCGGCAATCAGTGCCTTCAGATAGCTGCGCTGCCGCGCTGTAGCCGGTTCCGTCTTTTTCGGACGGTATTCCAACGGCTTTGGGAGAAAATACTCCCCGTGCGTTTCCGAAAACCGTTCCCACAGATGAAAGTACAGCTTTGCCGCCGCTACGGCGTCCTCCTCGGCACGGTGGGCGCATTCAGTTGTAATTGCATATTCCTCACACATTGCCGACAGTGTCCTGCTCTGCAGCTCCGGCCTGCACTGCCTTGCCAAAGCCAGGGTATCGATTCCCTGATATGCAAACGCTTCCCCCAGACGTTCTGCCGCTGCCTTTAAAAAGCTATAATCAAACGGTATGTTATGTCCGAGCAGAATCTGTTCTCCGTCTAAAAAACGCAACAGCGCGTGCATTGCCTCCGCCTCATGCGGTGCATCCTTTAGCATCTCCTCTGTAATCCCTGTCAATGCGGTAATCCGCTCCGGCAGTCCTGCATTCTGCGGGTGTACCAGGGTAGAAAACTCTGCCGTCTGTACCCCGTCCTCGTATCTTACCGCGCCGATTTCAATGATTTTTTCCTTCTTCGGCGAAAGCCCGGTTGTTTCAATATCAATTGCCGTAAACCGCATCGTCAGTTTCCTTTTCCTTTCTCTGCCGCACAGGAAGGACATTCCTTCCGCAAAAAGCACTCCGTACACTTCGGGGAACGCGCCGTGCAAACTGTACGCCCCAGCCGTATAATATGAATGTTATATAAAATCCAGTGGTCCTCCGGCAAAAGCTCCATCAGCTCAAACTCTATCTTCACCGGGTCGTCGCTTTCCGTAAATCCGAGCTTCTTCGAAATCCGTTTTACATGCGTGTCCACCACGATGCTCGGCTGATGATAGATATTGCCGCGAATGACATTGGCGGTTTTCCGTCCCACGCCCGGCAGCCTTGTCAGCGACTCCAGGGAATCCGGCACCTCGCCGCCATACTCCTCCGACAGCATTTTAGCACAGCCGATCAGGTTTTTCGCCTTATTATGAAAAAAGCCGGTAGGACGGATATCCTCCTCCAGTTCTTTCAGCTCTGCCTTTGCAAAGGCCTCTATACTATCGTACTTCTGGAACAAATCCGCCGTCACGATGTTCACCCGCGCATCGGTACACTGGGCGCTTAAAATCGTGGCAAACAAGAGCTGCCATGCGTTTTCATGGTTCAGATAGCACCGGTATTCCGTCGTATATTCCCGGTCCAAAAGCTCCAGGATACGTCTGGCATGCGCCTGCTTCTGCTCCCTGCTTTGCTTTTTTGTCGTTCTCTTCTTTGGTTTCTTTTCTGCCATCGCCGTTCCTCTCCCGTCCTTTCCTTCCTCTGTTTTCCTGTTTCGGCAGGAAATTTCAAAATACTCTTCCCTTTTTCTTCCTGACCTGCTATAATATTTGGTAATGATAATTAAAGGAGGCTTTACAAATGAATATCCTGGACAAATTTAACTCTGTAAAAACAGTAAAGGACTTGGTTATTTCTATTGTAATTTTTATCCTTGTCCCGGCTGTTTTAGGTGTTGTTACCGGCCTGCTTGCCGGAGTTCCTGTCATCGGGTGGGTACTTGGTATCGTCACTTCCCTGGTCGGTATCCTCTGCCTGATCGGCATTATTCTTTCCATCCTCGGATTCTTGAAGAATAATGCAAAATAGCTCCACCCTTGTACATCGCAGAGCGTTCTGATTTCCTGTCAGAACGCTTTGTTTTTTATCCTAGAGCGGCAGCAGATTTTTCCAGATAAACGAGCTTTCCGGCGGCAGCACCGCTGCCAGCATGCCGTCCCGTACCTGGGTAATCACTGCTTCGCATGTAAAGCCTTCCCGTCCTGTCCTGCATAGCGATACAACAAACCCGTCCTCCGGGATACCAGTCTCCCAGACCGGTATTTCAAACCACTTTTCCTGTTCCCCACGGTTGACCGCCACGATAATACTGTCCTGTGCATCAAAACGGCCGTAAGAAATCACATCCTGCTCCAGATGCAGCATCTTTAATGAACCCGTCCGAAGTGCCGGATAGGAACGATGAATCCGTATCAGCTCCCGGTGTACCCGTATCAACTCCTTGTCCTCATGCCCCCACGGATAAGTACGGCGGTTATCCGGGTCCGTAAACCCGCATACGCCTGCCTCATCCCCGTAATACACGGTCGGCGAACCGACCCACGTCATCTGGACAGCCACTGCTGCCATAAAGAGAGAACGCCGCACGCCTGTAGATGCTGCCTCAGAGCCGAGGTGATCCAGCCGTCCTACCTTCCCGTTCGTTCTCGTCAGGAAACGGGAATGGTCATGGTTTGACAGCTCATTCATTGCCGCCTGCAGTGAACTCGTCTGAAACTGTGCCATATGATACCGCATGGCATCGGCAAACGCCCCCGCATTCCCGACCAGGTCCCCGCGGTATTCATCACTGTGCTTCTCCATTCCTGTAAAAAACCACGTCAACGGCTCCATAAATGCATCATAATTCATAACGGAATCCCACTCGCTCCCATCCAGCCACGCCCTGGCACTTCCGTAATGCTCGGCAAGGATCAGCGTCTCCGGATTTTCCTCCTTTACGCTCTGCCGGAACCGCTTCCAGAATAAATGGTTGAACTTCTCCGAATGCCCGAGGTCTGCCGCTACGTCTAACCGCCAGCCGTCCACACAATACGGCGGCGCAATCCACTTTTTGGCGATTCCCAGAATATAGCTGCAAAGCTCCTCCGACGCTTCATAGTTCAGCTTCGGAAGCGTGTCATGCCCCCACCAGCCTGAGTAATTCGGATTGTACGGCCATGTCTCGCTGGTAAATTCAAAAAAATCGCGGTAAGGGCTGTGCTTTGAAACATAGGCTCCCTTTGCATAGCCCGGCGCACTCTCATAGATACGCTCCCTGTCCAGCCACTTATGAAACGAGCCGCAGTGGTTGAATACGCCGTCCAGAATCACACGCATTCCCCGGCGGTGGATTTCCTCCACCAACGACGCAAAATATGCATTACTGGCATCTAAATTCTCCCTTGCACTGATGCGGCTGATATACTTTGTGGCACGGGAATTGTCCGTCTCCCCTTCCGGAAGGCAGTTCCCCTTGTCGCACAGAATAATCGCATAGTGCGGGTCAATGTAATCATAATCCTGACTGTCATATTTATGGTTCGACGGTGAAACAAACAACGGGTTAAAATAAATTACCTCCACGCCAAGCTCCTGCAGATAGTCCAACTTCTTCCAGACCCCCTGCAGGTCCCCGCCGTAAAAATCCCTGACATCCATCGACTGCGGAGGTCTGCTCCATTCCCTGACCTCACATACCGGCTTTTCAATATAACAGTATTCCCTGTCCTTTACATCATTTGCCTCCGTCCCGTTACAGAACCGGTCGGTAAATATCTGGTACATCACCGCGCCCTTTGCCCAGTCCGGCACGGAAAAGCCCGGGGTTATACGGAACGCATATTCCTCTTTCCATTCCCGCATCGCGCCTCGCCGGTCATAATACCAGGTCTCTTCACCCAGCCGGACTTCAAAATAATACAGCACCGGCTCTTTTCCTAAAGTATATTCCGCAGCATAATAAACAAACCGGCCCTTTGTCGTCTCCTGGGATAACTCTACCCGCTGGCCGCCGATACAAACAAACACTTCCTTTATACTGTCCTTTTCCGCCCGGAACCGGAGCTTTACGGTATCACCCGCCGCAGGTTCTGCCGGGATTCTGTATTCACCTGTACCGTCTGCGAATAATGCTCTTATCTCCTTGTCCATAACTTCCTCTCTTGGTCTTAAATATGATAAGGTGAAAAGCCCGATGACGTTGTCACCGGGCTTTTCGGAGAAGGTATTTTGTTACTTATGGGGTGTAGCAAAAACTATATAATGTATTGGGGTTTACGAGTGTTATTATAGCACCATATCTGCCGGAAGTGTGCACAAACATTTCCCCTTTTAAAAGCTTTTTTTGTAGTATTTGCCGTATGACCCTGTTCTTATTCCCATAAGTTACATAAAACTGTCCAAAAAAGCCCGTCAAACTGCTTTTATTTTTGACCTATACAAATAATGCTTCAAATTCCTCCCTGCCGATACGTTCCTTCTCAATCAGAAGCGCCGCACAGGAATGCAGTACATTCGCATATTCCGTCAGAAGCCGTTTCGCCTCTGCATAACATTCATCAATAATACGGCGGACCTCCGCGTCAATCGAATTGGCAATATTCTCGCTGTAAGAACGGGTATGCGCCAAATCGCGGCCGATAAATACTTCTCCGTCATCGGTTTCGTAGTTTACCATGCCGATTTCACCGGAAAAGCCGTAACGCGTCACCATACTTCTGGCAACCGCAGTCGCATGCTTGATATCCTGGGAAGCCCCTGTTGTAATATCATCAAAAATCAGCTCTTCGGCAATTCGTCCTCCAAGGCTTACGATAATATCCTGACGCATCCTGCCTTTTGTCAGGAACATTTCATCCCGCTCCGGGAGCGGCATCGTATAGCCTGCTGCACCGTTTCCGGTCGGAATCACGGACACCGCATAAACAGGACCGACATCCGGCAGTACATGGAACAAAATCGCATGCCCCGCCTCATGGTATGCCGTAATCTTTTTCTCCTTTTCGGAAATAATACGGCTCTTTTTCTCCGTACCGATTCCTACCTTAATAAAGGACTTCTTTACATCCTCTTCTACAATAAAGCTTCTGCCGTCCTTTGCCGCGGAAATTGCAGCCTCATTCAGCAGGTTCTCCAGGTCCGCGCCGGTCAGGCCTGCCGTAGTCTGCGCAAGCTGTGTCAGATTGACATCCTCTGCTAACGGCTTCCCCTTGGCGTGTACCTTTAAAATTTCCTCTCTGCCGCGTACATCCGGCCTGCCGACCAGTACCTTTCTGTCAAAACGTCCCGGACGCAGAATCGCAGGGTCCAGAATGTCCACGCGGTTTGTCGCCGCCATCACGATAATTCCCTCGTTTACGCCAAAACCGTCCATTTCTACAAGCATCTGGTTCAAGGTCTGCTCACGCTCATCATGTCCGCCGCCCATGCCGGTGCCTCGTCTTCTTGCCACCGCGTCAATCTCATCGATAAAAATAATACAAGGGGCATTCTTCTTTGCCTCTGCGAACAAATCACGCACACGGGATGCGCCGACACCAACGAACATTTCCACAAAGTCCGAACCGGAAATAGAGAAAAACGGCACCTGCGCCTCTCCTGCAACCGCCTTTGCAAGAAGGGTCTTACCGGTTCCCGGAGGTCCCTCCAGTAAAACTCCCTTCGGAATCCTCGCGCCGACCTTCGTAAACTTTCCCGGGTCGGACAGAAAATCGACGATTTCACGAAGCTCCTCTTTCTCTTCAATCAGACCCGCTACATCCTTAAATGTAGTATTCCCGTTTAACGTCATCCGTGCACGGCTTTTTCCGAAATTCATCATTTTATTACTACCGCCGCCCGACGACTGGTTCGTAAAGAACGAAAACATCAGGAAAATCACGCCGAAGCCCAGAAGATACGGCAGCACCCCGGTCAGAAACCAGTTCGGCTTCGTTACCTCATTGACATAAACCTCAATGCCTTTGCCCAGTGCAGCCTGCTCGATAATCGAAACATCCGTCACATGGAACGTCTTCACACTGCCATCGGTTAATACGACACGCGCTTTTCCTGTCGGCGTTTCCTCGTTCGGATAAAGGGAGACTCCCGCAATCCGCTCGGAATCCAGGTCCTCGTAATAATTCTTTAAACCATATTTCTCACTGTTATTCTGCAGTATTTCCGACACATAGGTGGCAAGCAGAATAATCAGCAATATGCTGACAATATAAAAACCAAAACCTCTCATGGATTTTTTCAAAACGAAATCCTCACTTTCTGTTTCATAATACTTTTTGCGGGCGGCTATACCTCCACTACGCCGACATACGGCAGATTGCGGTAGTGCTGCGCATAATCCAGTCCGTATCCTACCACAAACAAATCGGGTATGGAGAAGCCTGTATAGTCCACCGGGACTTCCACCTCGCGGCGCTCCGGCTTATCCAAAAGCGTGCACAGCCGGATGCTTTTCGGATTCCTTGCCCGGAGCAGCTGCAAAAGATGATGGAGCGTCCGTCCTGAATCAACGATATCCTCTACAATCAGGATGTCCTTCTCTTGGATGGAATCATCCAGGTCCTTTACAATTTTAATCCTGCCGGAGCTTACTGTCCCGTCCCCGTAGCTGGATACCGACATAAAATCATGTGTCACCGGTACAGTAATATGCTTTACCAGCTCGCACATAAAAAACACGCCGCCCTTTAGTATACAAATCACATGAATCTCTTTTCCCGCATAGTCCCGGCTGATTTGTTCTCCCAATTCACGGACCCGCTTCGCTATCTCCGCCTCCGGAATCAGTTCCTTCACTTCATCCTTCATTTTCCTTTCCTCCGTTCATTCGTACCTCCAAAACTGTTTTTGTCGTCTCATCTATCCGGTAATTGTCACAGGAACGCAGCCCGGGTATCCAGAGTACCTGCTCGTCATCCGCCAGAAGCAGAAGCCTTCCGCGTTCCTCTCTTGCTATTTTCTTTTCCGTAAACAGAGCCTTCACTGACTTACTGCCCTGCTTCATCCCGATGCGGTCGCCCTCCCTGCGTGCCCGCAGACGGAGCGTACCCTTTATTTTACCATAATCAAACCATTTCGTATACTCATTTTTTGGAATTTCTGTATTTTTTTTGTAAGGAAAACATCGAAAAACTATGGTTTCTCCCGCAGCTCCGACGAAATATTCTCCGGGAACCTCCACAAAATACTCTTTTGGGCAGGCATCCGTCCCTCCCGCGCCTGCTTTTCTTATGCAAAGCTCTGCAAAGCTTCTGCATGCAGTCAGCCCGTACGGCAGCGAAACCTGCTTCCCGCTCTGTGAAAAGCAAAGCCCTCTTACTGCCTCAACATGTGCCCGTGTAATATCCTTTGCACTTCCCGCTGCCCTTACCAGCAGTAAATGAATTGCCTCTTCCTGCAGGACACGGTGCCTTTTTTCCAATACGGCAACCGGAAGCCTGAACTCCCCGGATACCTCCGCCGCCTGTGCACAGAGCGCCTCCGCCTCTGCAAGCAGATACTCCTTCAGCCTGCCAAGCTCTGCTGCCGTCTCTGCTGTATGCCGGACCGCACCCGGATTGATATGCTCCTTTGCATAGGAAAGAATGCAGTGCCTGATTTTATTTCTTGTATACCCTGTCTCCTGATTGGTGGCATCCGTACAGTACAACAGCCCCTTTTCCTCCAGATACGCTTCGATTTCCTCCCTGCCGCAGAACAAAAGCGGCCGTATAATATTCCCGCGCCTTGCCGGTATCGAAGCAAGCCCCGGCACTGAGCTCCCCCGGAATAAATGAAACAAAAAAGTTTCTGCCACATCATTCTGCTGGTGTGCCAGAGCAATTTTATCATATCCCATCTCCGCCGCAAGGCGTTCTGCCGCAAGATAACGGAGTTCCCGCCCTGCCTCCTCAAGCCCGGTACGATGCTCTTTTGCATACTGCGGCACATCCTCGTGTACCGCAAAGAAAGGAATCCCGAAACTTTTGCAAAGCGCCTCGGAAAACGCCTCATCTTCGTCCGCCGCGCTCCCACGGATTCCGTGATTGACATGAAATGCGCCGACTTCAAACGAAAGGAGTCCGGAAAGCTCGCACAAAACCGCAGTAAGGCATACCGAGTCCGCTCCGCCGGAAAGCCCCGCCAGTACGCGCTCTCCTTCCGCTATGAGCCCTTGTTCCCTGATAAACCGCTCTGCCTTCTTCGTCAACGTCTCCTGCATCCCGCTCCTCCGGTACTATTTCCTTTCTTTTCCTTCTTCGTCTATTCTACACCACTCGCCAAAAAAAGGCAAGTCTCCTTTCATCCCTGAATTTCTACATTCTGCGCCGCACTAGTGTACTGACCGGTTCATTTTCAGCCAACGCAACAGATGGAAATTTAGGCAGCAATTTAGCGAAATATGAACCGGTCAGTACACTAGACGCCCGGCGTGAGCCTTGGCGGGGTATTCAGGTAATACGGCAGCTGCTTTTTTACCAGCTCTGCTACTAATACGGTCATGTCATCCTTCGGCTTATATTCGCAGAGCTCGAGTGCCGCCTTCAATACCTCGCCTGCCACGCACTGCGGCGTCCGGTCCGTCTTTTTCTTCCCGGTCAGGAACAGTACCTCCTCTATATGCTCCCCGAGCACCTCCGATACGCCGTCGCTCATCATAATCACATAATCCCCGTCATACAGCTTCTTTTCCTTTGTATCATAATCCGCTTCCCCGAACATTCCTACCGGAAGCGTTTCCGACGCCACGCTTTCAATCCAGTTTTCACGCTTAATAAAGGTTCCTGCCGCGCCGAGCTTGATAAACTCACAGGTTCCTGCATATGGGTTAATGACGCTGATATCCACGGTCGAATAGCTCTTTCCCTCCGTCCGGAGCAGCAGGACGGAATTAATCAGCCGCACTGCCGTTTTTTCGTCAAAGCCTGCCGAAAGGAGCTTCTCTAACAGCCCGATAACCGCCTCGCTGTCACGGCTTGCCTGCTCACCGCTCCCCATTCCGTCCGATAAAAGCAGCACGGTTTCCCCGCTCTCCGGATAAAGAAAGGAAAAGCTGTCCCCGGAAAGCACCTCCTCGTGCTTTGCAGCTCTTGCCACTCCGGTCAGCACGAGATACCCCGGCTCCTCCTCAAAGGTAAACTCCCCGACCTTTTCTCCGAAAAAGCGCTCCGATTCCCCGCCGCTTACCAGAGGGCACCCGAACATCATTCCGATACGCTGCGCGGCACGGCGTACCGGGATGCTCTGCCCGTTCCTGCAATACGCCTGCATCCGTATCCGAAGACCGCGTCCCTTCCGCTTCATCACGGCAATCTGTTCCGCAAAAATCCCGATGCGGCGCAGCTCCGCTGCAAGCTGCTCCTCCAGCCTTCCGTCCCCCATCGTCGTTTCGTACAATTCCTCCGAATACTCCTTGAGCATATCTGAGACAACACGGAGCTGCGTTACCATGGCAGCACGGCCCTCCTCGGTACGGCGGCGCGCCATCTGCTCTGCCTGCTCCCTTAACGGCAGCATGGCATATTCCTCCGTAATCCTGGCAGCACGCGGGCAGCCTGCGAACCGGTATTCCACCTCCGCAAACTTCGGCACCCGTCCCTCCATCGCCTCTTCATACATGGCATATGCCGCCGCACAGCTTTCCTCCAGATGCTCTCCCCAGCATTCCCCGCACCGGCTACAATCTGCGCAGACTACTTCCGGCAGGGCTGCCGCAAAGCTCTGGAAGCCTTCTGCCTCCTCCGATGCCGTACCGTCAAAAACACCCGAAAGCACCTCGAACGACGCTGCTGCCTCCAGCAGACGCTTTTTCGTATGACTTCTGATATCGGCACGCACCATGTCCTCCCTGCCCGAACGCAGCAGCGTCCACAGCGCCTGCTCCCCTGCCCAGATAAACAGAAAAACAAAGCCTGCCGTCAACACCGCAAGCCAGATATACTTTATTGTGGAGCTTCTCCACAGGCAGCCGATCAGTCCGACACAAAATGCGGTTGCACCGCTGACCAGTCCGAGATACCGTAACCATTTTCCTGCTGTTCTTTTTCGCCACATAATACTTTCCGCCAGCCTCCTGCTTGTCCTCTTTTTCTAGGATTCTAGCACAAAGTCCGGGCTTCATCTGTCGAAACCGGAACCCTCCCGCAAAACTGTACGACAAAAAAGGACCCGAAATCCTTACGCGGACCCGAATCCTGACAATCTCGACTTATTTCCTGTTCCAAAGCACTTACTGCTCCGGCTCTCCCTGCCGGAGTATGATTTCATCCGGCTTCACCAGACCCATCTTCTCCCGTGCCAGCTCTTCAATATACTGCTTTGTCTGCCGGTAGGCATTCTCCTGCTCTAACAGCTTCTGACGTTCCTCCTCCTGCAAAAGACGCTCCTCGTAAACCGCCTTCTGCCTTGCCAGCTCTTTCTCCTTCCCTGCCGCCTCATTCCTGTTATGCCCGAGCACAACGCACAGCACAAGCACTACCAGCAGCAGGAGCCGCAGTCCCGACTTACCGAACAGCACCGTCATGCACGATGATATAAGACCTCTATTTTTGTGTTTCTTCCGCAAGTGCATCCTTCCTTCCGTGCTTTTTCCGTTCCCGGAACCCCTTCTTTATAAGTTTACTCTTTTTTTGCA
Source organism: uncultured Lachnospiraceae bacterium (assembly GCA_910579465.1). Classification (GTDB taxonomy): domain Bacteria; phylum Bacillota; class Clostridia; order Lachnospirales; family Lachnospiraceae; genus SIG307. Next base: position 262,810 of record CAJTUB010000006.1, read on the forward strand.
AAAAATTCAATCCCTTTCGGATAGGAAATGTCAAAAATAGCAACAATTTTAAGCAATATTTTACAAAAACTCTCCCTAATGTCCAGACATAAATGCAGGCGCCCAGAAAAATACCTCCAAGGGCAAAGAAACGGAGCGTTCCCGCATTGTAATAATAAATCAGACGAAACCCCAGGATTCCGAGGATAAACCAGAAAATAAAGTCCTGTACGGAAACCACAAATAATGTCTGCCGGTGGAATCTCCGCCAGACCCGGATAACGTCATATGCCATTGCTGCCGCCGCGCCAAGCAGAACGGCTGCAAGAAAAAAACGAACCTCTCCCGCAATTTCATAATTCATAGGCAGTCTGTCCCCTAACCGAACAGGCGCTTCGCAAACGATTCCTCACGCCGTTTCCCTTTTCCGCGTTCGGTATAAACCAGACTGTCAATCCGCCCTTCCAGATCCATCTCCCCTTTTTCCACCAAAAGCCTTGTCACATTCATTTCATCGCCACGCAGCATAAGAACGCCCTGCGTCGTATCCAGCACGACCTCTTTTGCGTCAAAGGAAATTACCTCTTTTACTCCGGCCAGGGCAAGCGTCTTCCGCCCCGCAAGGGTCAGTTTATGTGTCCCCACTTCCTGTTTTTGTTCCATGCAAACGCCTCACAGCACCGTTTCCTTAAAACATATGTCTGCCGGGCGCCGCTTATGACATTACATTACAAATAACGGAACAGTTCTTTTGCCTCATCCTTCCGCGTTGTTTCCTGGATAGACAGCACCTCTGCGCGCACTTCCTTCCCGCCGAAGCCGATTTCTATCACATCCCCGACCTTTACGTTCGCAGACGCCTTCGCCGGTTTCCCGTTAATCCGGACACGTCCTGCATCACAGGCCTCGTTGGCAACCGTCCTGCGCTTAATCAGACGGGAAACCTTTAAAAACTTGTCTAATCTCATACTCTTCTTCTCCTTACCTTCTCTCTTTTCCGTGCAGGTGCGCCCATAGCCAGGCGCCCCCTTATTTTTGCATTTATCCGAAGGACTTACATTTAGCGGAAGCGGAATCACCTCTTAGTGTTGCTTGGGCGCGAGGACGTTCCCGCTTGTAAGCCAAAGCTGCACAGAGAAAAGGACCGCACAAGGCGGTCCTAAAATTTCATTTGGCAAAATTCAACTACATTGAACTATGCGTTAACCGTATCCTTTAATGCCTTACCAGCCTTAAACTTCGGAGCCTTGGATGCCGGAATCTTGATTGCCTTCTTGGTCTGCGGATTTCTTCCGGTTCTCTCCGGTCTCTCCGCTACTTCAAACGTACCAAAGCCTACCAGCTGAACCTTCTCGCCCTTCTTTAATTCTTCGGTTACTACGCTTACGAAAGCGGCTAACGCCTTCTCGGAATCCTTCTTGGATAATCCTGCGTTCTCTGCCATAGCGGCTACTAATTCTGCCTTGTTCATGTAAAATTTCCCTCCTCGAAAAGTATTAGTTCTATCCGCAGGCATCGATTCGCCCCGGACAAACGGTGCCTCATGGTACTGCATCGCATTCACCGGTTAGCACTCACACTTCTATTTATAAACTCATTTGCCGCATTTGTCAAGCGTTCTTCACCATTTCCTTGAAATATATTGAAAAAATCCGCCTTTGAAGCCATTTTCCCCTGGTTTTGCCCCGTACGCCTCCGCATTTTTTATCCCAAAGAGCGTTTTTTTCTTCATAGAGGCGTACCTTTACACGCTGACACGGCATAGTGTTTTCCAAAAAGCAGACAAACGGCGGGTAATCCCTTCTATCAAAGAGATATCCGCCGTTTAAAATAAAGAATCCGCTCGCGCGTGTATCTTTTCTCCTACTGCTCCATCTGCCTTCCGAGAAATGCAGCAGCTGTTCCTGCAATCTTAAGTTCCATGTTGCTCATCCGTTCCTTCTTATCCTTGGAAAGAATCATCACGGCTCCTATGACGTCGCCCTCACTGATAATCGGCGCAATCACCTGCTGCTCATACTCGTCTTCCTCTAAGCCGACCGGGATATAGCCCTTTTCTCCCTTCACCGCAACAATGCTTTCCCGGTCCGTCATTAAGTTTTCCAGCTCACGGCTGATTGGCTTCGCCAGCAAATCCTTCTTTGCGGTTCCTGCCATTGCAATAAACTGGTCTCTATCGGAAATTACCGCAATATGTCCCGTCGTCTGTGCCATAGACTCCGCGAACTGCTTTGCGAAAATTCCAAGCTCACCGATCGGGGAATACTTTTTTAAGATAATTTCGCCCTCACGGTCGGTAAAAATCTCCAACGGGTCTCCCTCCCTGATTCTTAAAGTTCTTCTGATTTCCTTCGGCACCACTACTCTGCCGAGATCGTCTATCCGCCTTACAATTCCTGTTGCTTTCATCTAAAGATACCTCCGTTGACTATACAGCTCTTTCACAATTGTATCCTACTTTTTTACATGACTATTGTGTGTCAATTGAAGAAAAATATTCAACTTCCGTCTGCTGTTTCCGGTATCCTGATTTTTTCAATTTTTCATTTTTCTGCCAGCAATTAAGGCAAAAAGCGCGCTGCCATCACTCTTTTGTCTCCGGCTTCTTCCGCGACAGCATCCAGTTTACAAAAATCCCGAGCAGCAGGGCGCAGGCAACCGAGGTCAGCTCAATCTTGCCAAAGGACACGGAAAGTCCGCCGATTCCGGCAATCAGAATCGTGGATACGACAAAGAGATTCCTGTCCTCGCCTAAATCCACCTGCTGCAGCATTTTCAGACCGCTGACCGCAATAAAGCCGTACAATGCCATACAGACGCCGCCCATGACACAGGACGGAATGGAATTAACAAATGCCACAAACGGACTGAGGAAGGAAATCAGCATCGCTCCGATTGCTGCCGCAATAATCGTAATTACCGAAGCGTTTTTCGTAATCGCCACACAGCCGACCGATTCGCCGTAGGTCGTGTTCGGGCAGCCACCGAAGATTGCTCCCGCAATAGAACCGACGCCGTCGCCAAGCAGCGTACGGCTTAAGCCCGGCTCTTTCAGCAGATCACGCTCAATAATAGAAGAGATATTCTTATGGTCGGCAATATGCTCCGCAAATACGACAAATGCCACCGGGATATATGCTACTGCTATCGTCCCGATATAGGAACCGGTAATTTCCTTAAAGCCGCCAAGTGCCGTCAAAAACGTAAACTCCGGTACGGAAAAGAAGGTGGACGGCGTAATGGCAAACGCTCCCTCCGCATTCTTTACCAGCCCGGTCAGCGGCTCAAAGCTCATTACCTTCAGCGCATTCACCCCTGCCGCATTCCCGATGCCGGTAAGCACCGCCGCGGTCACATAGCCTGCCAGAATACCCATGATAAACGGAATCAGCTTTAATGTCTTTTTTCCATAGACAGAGCAGAGAATCGTCACAAGCAGCGTTACCAGCCCGCAGAAAATCGTCACAAGAGGAGAAGCGAGCTGTACGCTTTCCGTCGCCGCGTCAAGCACTGTCTCACAGGCAGGGCACAGCACCTCCTTTGCTTCCGTGCGGAACACCTCTCCCGAGGTCAGGTCGCCGATTGCATTCCCTGCCAAGGAAAGTCCGATAATCGCAACCGTCGGTCCGATAACAACCGCCGGCATCAGCTTATTAATCCACTCCACGCCGACTACCTTCACGACCGCCGCAATCGCCACATAAACAAGACCCGCAAAAACAGCACCGAGAATCAGGCCGAGATATCCCACCTCCATCGACACCCCTCCGGCAAATGCCGCCGCCATGGAGCCGAGAAACGCAAACGAAGAGCCAAGAAACACCGGACTCTTTTTTTTCGTAAACGCAACGTATACCAGGGTGCCGACACCCGCGCCGAACAATGCTGCCTCCGACTTCATTTCATTCCCGACAATCATCGGAACCACAAGCGTCGCCGCCATAATGGCAAGAAGCTGCTGGACCGCGAAAACGACAAGCTTTCCAAAGCCCATTCGGTCCTCCACATCATAAATAAGTTTCATTTCTCTTCCTCCTGCGCGTATTTTTTCAAAGCTGTCCCCATCCCTCCGGTTTCCAAAAAAAAATCCTGCCGGGACACGACAGGACTTTTATCCTTTACCCCATTCATTATAACAGAAGAAAAGGGGGCTTGGCAACCCCCTGATACCTTGAGTTTTCGTATTTTTATGTACGGTTTGGAGACAAGGGCTGTTGCACAAAGAGCAGCGGCTCCAGGCATGGCGGCTTCTTACAAGCGATAGAAAAACACGACTAACCGTAAAAGGGAGAAGTACAGCTTTATTTTTGCATTTGTCCGAAGGACCGCGTCTTTAGCGCAACCGGAATCACCTCTTAGAGCTGTTTAGGCGCGAGAACACCACCGAGCGGCTTAAAAGCTCTTAGAGGAAGTCCGGCGGAGCGTTGCGCATGCAAAATAAGGCTGTACTTCTCCCTTTTAAAGCAAAGAAATGTCTGCCGCTTGCAGGAAGCCGCCACGCCCGGAGCTGCCGCGCATTTCTATTTTGCAACAGCCCTGCTCCCTTAAGCTCCGGTATTTTTTATACGCCCTTGGAACTCCCGGCAGCTCATTATCCCCTGTACCTGCCAAGAGACCAAAAAGGCAGTATCCTTCACTTTTCAAGACTCCCTACCATTCCGGCCTGTCCCATCTCTCATAGGACAGAATCGCCTTCATTGTCCCATCCGCCGCAATCGTACAGTAGTGCTCATGCTCCCGCAGCACGCCGATTTCCTGCTCCTCCTCCCCGTTCCGGTACACCAGTGCCAGGTCCCACTCCGTAATAATCCGTACCCCGCGGTTCGGGGAATATTGCAGAGCCTCCCTCATGTGGATGTCCGCAGGGCGGAACACGAACTGCTCCCGTACCGGCATCTCCTCCGCATAGACCACGAAGACCTCCTCCCCGGTCTCCTGCTCCCTGCTTTTCCAGCTCCTTGTATAGCCCACACGGACCTCCCATGCCCTCTGTCCCTTTTCGTTATACGCCTCCTCCTCCGGTTCCGATACCCGGACAGTAAAACGCTCCAGCTCATCAAACTCACAGTTCTCCAGACATTCGGTCCAGTACTCCTCCGAAAAAGGGGCCTGCGGCTCCCTCCGGTTCGTAAACTCCACCGGGTTCTGCTTCGTCGTTTTAATTACCTCCCCGGAAAGGGTTTCCCCATAATCACTGTATTCATAGACAAGCGAACCGTCCTCACAGGCTTTGTATGTCATGGAACCAAAGCCGAAACGCGAATCCAGTAACCAGAGTGTCATATCCGCATCAAAGGTCATGGAACGGATACTACAGTTATCCCCCTGAGAAAAGAATGCCTTCGGCGCACCGGAAACCGAAATGGAGCTAATATCATAGATATAAAACCCTACCCTTTCTAATGCCGGGCAGTTTTCGATTTGAAGCGTCTCAATCCCGCCCTCCGTACCACCAAAGTGCTGCAGGGACGGGTGGTCCCGGATTACCACCTGCCCGGCATAGGTAAAAGAAATGTTTATGCCGGTTAAATTCGGGAAATATTCAAACCCGTCCAGACATTCCTCATCAAATATAGTATACCGGTTCTCGTAGTCTCTTCCGTCAATCTCTATCTCAGTCACGGCTTCCCGTTCCCTGCGGGAAAGGAACCCGTCCGAATCCGTATCATAGTTCCTTGCAATCGTCTCCCGGAACACCGCGCTTGTGAAATGCGCCTCATCAATCGGAATCCTCCCTTCCTCCGGCTCCTCTGTCGGCGTCGGGTCTGGCTCCCCCGTCGGGAGTGGCGTAAGTGTCCCCGGACCTGCTGTCACGGAAGGAACCCCCGTATGCCCCGGAAGCCCGGTCATGGTTACGTCCGGGACGGGCGTCCCGGTTCCCGTGGCCCCTGCCGGGGTCGCCTCCTGCTCCCGGCGGCAGGCACAGAGCAGTCCTGCCAACAGGCAGAAGAATACCATACAGCCTGCTTTTTCTAATAAGTTCCTCATCCTGTCCCCTCCTTCTGTCAGTATTCGCTTGCCTTTAACACCGGTCTGGTCTTATGCGATACCGAACCGTTTTCAAATTTACCATCATACTTTATTTTCGTCTCATCCTGTACGTTGAACCACAGGTCACCCGACTTCAGCAGCCCCTTTGCCCACGGATACTGTACCGCATCCGCCATCTGGGCATACGCCGACAGGTTCCCCAGATAGAACGGACCATACAGGGAGGCATTGGTCGTGTAAAAGTCCAGCAGATCCCCCTTTAACCCACAGTCCAGCTTTGTCAGGACGCTGTTCGCCGCATACTGTGCCGCAGCCCAGCGTTCCGGGATATAGGCGTCATTGTCGCAGCTTATGGAAAAATCATCATCATTATGACCTACCCGCCCCCACTGCATCCCCTTTTTGGAAAATGTACTGTGCGCATAGGTATCGGTGATGGAATGGAGCGCCATACCGTAAATGAAGAATTTGACATTTTCAGGGGTCACCTCGACCGTCCCGCCCATGTCGCCGAACACCTGCTGCCATGTCCTCTCCCCCAGCTTTGTCACCGAACCGAAATCCCCGCGCATATGGGTAAGGTCGCCCGCATACATATAAGCTTCCGCCTCTTGAAATAAAGCCTCCAGCGCGCTTTTTACCAGCTGCGTATTGTTTCCCGCAAAGGATGGGACGCTTCCGAACACATCGGCAATCCTGGTCAGCAGGATATAATTTGCCACATAATTCGCTTCGGCAACAGCGATATACTGATTCTCTCCATTGACAGGATATACCTTGTACTGCCACAGGTGTCCGTGGTACGGCTTCCCTTCCGCATTAAGTCCTCCCTTGGTAGCGTCCGGATACCCGCACGCGTATTTGAGGATTTTCATCTGCTCCCCGGTAAAGCTGATGACCTGGCTCCCTTCCACGCCGGTAATCACAAAATCCTCGTGCAGTTTCCCGTCATGTTTCCAATGGTCCTTCAGCCACAGCCCTTCTACGACCTCCGTCCCCGGGAAGGTCTCCACCGCTTTTTCATTTTCCGGGATTGTCTTTAAAACCTCACCCCAGAACTTTTCCTCCTGTTTCTCTTTTTTCTTTTTATTCTTTTCCGCTTTATCGATATGCTTCTCATAGAGCTTTTTAAACTTATCGTTTATCTCAAGCGCATACCCCAGGTCAAGTACCCCGTTCCCGTACTCGTCCGGGGAGCCGTACAGGTTCGCGCTGTAGTTTAAGAGCATCCGTATGTAGTCCGCAGGCATTTCCGGGTTCCTCTCCATCAGGACGGATGCCGCCCCTGCCACGTGCGGCGCCGCCATGCTTGTGCCGGACACGCCGATAATGCCGCCGAAGATACCACTGGAGAGAATATCCTCGCCCGGCGCCATCAGCTCCAGTGCCTCCCCTCCGGCACTGTCTTCTGCCGCAAGCCCCTCCACCGTGACGGAACCGACTGCGATTACCTCGTCATATGCCGCGGGATAGGCAACGGTCTCCCCGTTCCCTGCCGCAGCTACCAGAAGGATGCCTGCCGCGGCGGCTCTTTCGACCGCAGCCTCCAGCTCCGGCACGTTCTTCGCAATCCCGAAGCTCATGTTGATGATGTCCACGTCCTGCCCTACCGCCCAGTCGATTGCCCCCGCAATCCGTCCCGCCGGTGCTTCCAAGTTTTCATCCAGCACGCGCGCCGAGTAAAGCTCTACGCGCGGATTGATGCCGGTAATCCCCTCGTCATTGTCCAGTGCGGCGATAATCCCTGCAACCGCGGTCCCGTGCCCGCTCATGTCCTCATAGAGCACACTTCGTTCCTCCCCCGGGATGAAGTTTTTCCGTGCGGCAACCGGAAGATCGGTGTTAAAGTTAATGCCGGAGTCAATGACCGCAACCTTTATTTTCCTGCCGGGGCCTTCCGCTTCCCCTGCATTTACGTTTCCCGCCTGTATCATCTGCAGGTTCCATGACTTCCCGTCCCGGTCTCCCGGATTCCCTTGGTTTACCCTGACCTTTATTTCCTTCTGCTTCTTGTCCTTGATTTTACTTCCGAAACCGCGGACAATATCCTGACTTTCCTCCGACGGGCCGCCTTGCAGGTTTCCTGCATCTGTATACTCCTCCGGCTTCCCGCCTGCCGTCCCGGCATATCCCGGTACAGGCAGGCCGCTCACACTAATACACACTGCGAACAGCAATGCGGCAATTCTTTGAAAATACTTTCTTTTTCTTTTGAAGCCTTGATGCTTTTTTTCCATAACGTTGCCTCCTTTTTGTATTTTATTTTTCTTACGATAGCTTCCACCCGCAAAGCATTTTTACTGGAATATAACTTAACTTGCTCACGCAACATTTCCTATAAATAAACACCCCCGGCTGCAGCCAAAGCATTGCAGCCGGGGGTAAACTTCCCTGTCTAAAAAAAACCCGTTTTCCTTTGCAGATTTTTCTTTTTACTCCCACATCTTACATCCTTACGGTTCCGTAAGTCTGCTTTATCCTACGCTTTCAGAATAACATAGTTTTCCTTTTTTGTCAATTATTTCCTTTCTTTCCTGAGCTTTCTGTACCGTCATTGCAAATCCCATCACTGACATGACAAACCGGGGGAAGCTTCTACTTTTCGCAGCAACACTTCCCGACATAAGGAGAAAACTCCAGACGAACGAAGTAGCCTCTGTCATGGTCACAGACCGGACATTTTTCCGGCACCTGCTCTCCTTCATAGATATGTCCGCAGTTTAAACAAATCCAGCCGGTCTTCACATCCGAAATAAACAGCTTATTTTCTTCTAACAGCTGTGCCAGCTTTCCGAAACGGTCTCCATGCATTTTCTCAATCTGCGCAATCATCTGGAAGGATGCCGCCACCTTCTGAAAGCCCTCATCCCTTGCCTTCTGGGCAAATGCCTGATACACATCGTCGTGTTCTTCATATTCATTATGCTGTGCCATCCGAAGCAGTTCAGTAATACTGCTACTGATATCAATCGGATAGCCTCCGTCGATTTGGATGGTTTCACCCGACAGCTCGGAAAGATGGTCATAAAATACCTTGGCATGTGCCTTTTCCTGATTTGCCGTATAGGTAAACACTGCCTCTACTACATGAAGCTTCTGCTGCTTTGCCTGCTCCGCCGCAAAGGTATAGCGGTTCCTTGCCTGGCTTTCTCCCGCGAATGCCCGCATCAGATTTTCCTTGGTTTCACTTGTCTTAAAATCTACTGCCATAGTTCTGCCTCCGTTTCTTTTCTGCATGATACCCGTGTATCAGCTACAGTATGTGTAAAAAAAGGAAAACTATTCCCTTGAATTTCCGCATTTTGCGTACCCTTTTATGTCCCGCAGGCAATGTAGCAGCTTGCGGAACCTTTCCCAAATCGTTCAAGAAGATTTTCCCTCTTGCCTGTTCATCGATTTCCTGCTATAATAAATGCAAACATTTGTTCTTTTTATATCGAAGGGATTTCCGTATTTCAGAGAAAGGAGGCACGCCATGGCAGCGCCGGTCATTTATCATATCGATGTCAATTCCGCCTATTTAAGCTGGGAGGCACACCGCCGTCTGCATGACCTCGGGGAACAGACCGACCTGCGCACCGTCCCTGCCATTATCGGCGGCGATATTGACACGCGCCACGGCATCGTGCTGGCGAAGTCCATTCCGGCAAAGCAGTATGGCATTGCCACCGGGGAGCCGGTCGTAAAGGCAGTACAGAAATGTCCCGGTCTTCTTGTCGTAAAGCCGGATTTCCCGCTGTATGTCAGCCGTTCCCGCGCCTTCCTCGCTCTTTTGCGCCGGTACGCTCCTGTCGTAGAGCAGTTCAGCATCGACGAGGCGTTCTGTGACATGACCGGCACCGAAGGGCTGTATGGCTCTTTGGTTGATTTTGCGCATCAGCTGAAGGACCTTATCCGGGAGGAGCTTGGCTTTACGGTCAATATCGGCGTCTCCTCCAACCGTCTGCTTGCCAAGATTGCCTCTGACTTTAAAAAGCCGGACCGTGTGCACACCCTGTTCCCGGAGGAAATCCGGACAAAGCTCTGGCCCCTCCGGGTAGACGATTTGCTTTATGTAGGACGCTCCACCGCAGAGCGCCTCCACGCCTTAGGCATCCGCACGGTCGGCGAGCTTGCCTGCACCGAAGCCTCCGTCCTTACGGCGCACCTGAAGAAGCAGGGCAGCTTTATCCACGACCTTGCGAACGGAATCGACGCGAGCCCTGTCACGGCAGAGCACGCCGCCCAGAAGTGTTACAGCAATTCTACTACCCTGCCCGCCGACCTGACGAACGGCGCTGCCGCAGAACGGGTGCTTCTTGCCCTCTGTGAAAAAACAGGGGCGCGAATCCGTGCGGACCGCGCCTATATTTCGATGGTTTCCGTTACCATTAAAGATTCTGACTTTCACAGCCGGAGCAGACAGCTCCAGCTTTACGCCCCGGACAATACAACCGAGCAGCTTTACGCTGCCGCCAGAAGGCTGTTCTACGAGCTCTGGGACGGCTCGCCCATCCGCCTGCTCGGCGTCGGCACCGGTCATGTCACGGAGGATGACTGCTTCCAGTATGACCTGTTTGACTCCGGAAGACGGGAAAAGCTCTCAAAGCTGAACGCGGCTGTCGACCAGATCCGCAGCCGCTACGGAGACACGGCATTGAAACGGGCGTGCTTCCTTGACACAGAACAGGAGCCGCCCCGCAAGCCGTCCGGCAAGTAGCGGACCGCTGCCGCCTACTCCCCTGCCTTCTCCTCCGTCAGAGCGGTCAGCCCCGCAATATCCTCCACCGGAAGGGAAAAGACGACCGCCTTTGCTTCCGTATGCGGGCCTGCCTTTTCCATAATGGCACGCATAATGTCTCCTTTATCCGACTTCCTCGCTGCGATATAAATCATTTCCTTTTCCGGGGTAATGGAAACGCCGAAGAACTTCGCCTCCGACTCCCGCCCGGTTCCCTTCGCATGCACTACCGTGCCTCCCTTGGCGCCTGCCTCCCTTGCGGCGTCCATCACCATATCCGAACGCCCCTTTTCCGAAATTATCATAATCAAAGAATAGACTGCCTCTTTCATTTTCACTTCCTCCGATGCTGTGGTTTCCTGGCCTTCCGTCAAATATTTCATGCTTGAGGTTCCTGCAATGCTCTCTACCGGGATTGACATCGCGATTCCGGTTCCCGGCAGGTTAATTCCCATACGGCTTATCAGACCGGAAAACAACGATTCTACATTTCCGGCGGCAGCAATAGCCTGTAGCACTACCTTCTCATTATTCTCAATCCCCAGATAGTCGAGTATGCTCTTGCTGGCGGTTCCGTTGCCAAGCATGGATGTCAGCCGGGTAATGCCGTTCTGCCGGAAAAATTTCACATATTCCTTTTCGTAGTTCCGCTTCAATATCACCAGTACCATATTATAGCTGCTCATCGTTTCCCTCCATTTCAAAGATTTCATTATCCACAAAAATCTCTTCCTTCACCGCGTCAGTCTGGCTCCTGCGTGCCTTCAGCTTATACACAAGACCAAGCAGCTGAATCGTGATTAACGGCGTCATGGCAACCATTGCCACAACTCCGAATGCATTGGAAACCACATCGCCGCCTGCCGCCGTACACACACCGATGGACATCGGAAGCAGAAAGGTTGCAGTCATCGGACCGGAAGCGACCCCGCCGGAGTCAAATGCAATTGCCGTAAAAATCGGCGGTACAAAAAAGGATAATAAAATGGCTGCCAGATACCCCGGCACCAGAAAATACATAATCGGAAGCCCTGCGATAATACGCAGCATCGAAAGCCCCACAGAAAACGCCACGCCAATCGAAAGGCTCCGGCTCAGTGCCTTCGGCGGAATGGAACCTGAGGTCATTTCATACACCTGCTTATTCAGCACATGCACTGCCGGTTCCGCTTCTACAATAAAATAACCGATAACCATACCAACCGGAATCACAATCCAGTTATAAGCAAGCGCCCCCAGCTGTCTGCCGATGTAGTTTCCCACCGTCATAAAGCCGACATTCGCGCCGCACAGAAACAATACCAGCCCGAGAAACGTATAAAGAAACCCGACACTGATACGGTATATATTCTCCTTTTTTAACTTCAGATTAAAAATCTGGAACAAAGCAAAAAACGCAATAATCGGAAGAAGTGCCTTTGCGACCTCTGCTATGTATGCCGGAATCTCCGAGGAAAACAAACGCCATAAATCCCTTGACGTTTCTACCGTCGGGATTTCCGTCGGCGTATAGGTTCCGCCTCCTGCCTGGAACAACATGCCAAGCAGCATCACCGCAAGAATCGGTCCGACCGAGCAGAGCGCTACCAGACCAAAGCTGTCGTTTTCGGCGTTGCTGTCGCTTCGGATGGAGGCAATACCGACACCTAATGCCATAATAAACGGAACCGTCATCGGCCCCGTCGTCACGCCGCCCGAATCAAACGCTACTGCCAGAAACTCCTTCGGGATAAACTGTGCCAGTACAAATACGACGGCATAAAAGAAAATCAGCAGATAGGACAGCTTCCATTTAAAAAGAATACGGAGCATCGCAATCACCAGAAACAGCCCGACCCCTCCGGCAACCGAAAATACGATAACCTCGTTCGGAATATTGGGCACCTGCTCTGCAAGCACCTGTAAATCCGGCTCGGAAATCGTCACAATTGCCCCTACCAGAAAGCACATCAAAATAATAAACCAAAGCTTTCTGGACTTTGTGACTGCCGAACCAATATGTTCCCCTGCCGGGGTCATGGAAAGGTCCGCACCAAGCGTAAACATCCCCATCCCGATAATCAGCAGAATAACGCCAAACACAAACGTCATCAGCAAATCGGTCGGAATCGGAATAATCGTAAAACACAGCAAAAAAACAATCAATGTAATCGGCAGCACAGATGCAATCGATTCCCTGACCTTTACAAGAAGAATCGTTCTGTTGGTTTTAAACACTTACATACCTCCTTTTTCTTTTCCAAGCCTATTGTAACATGAGTCCCGTACCAATTACAAGACCCTGCTGCATTGGGTTTTCGCATTTTTCAGCTGTCACGAAAAGTCCCGGAGACCGTGCAACATCGTAATTTTGCATTTGTCCGAAGGAGCGCGGTTTTAGCGGAGCCGGAATCGCCTCGTAGAGCTGGTTAGGCGCGAGGACGCCACCGAGCGGCTTAACAGCTCTTAGAGGAAGTCCGGCGGAGCGTTGCGCATGCAAAATCACGATGCTGCACGGTCTCCAGGACATAAGGGGAATACAAAATGTATAAACAAAACTGCCGCACAAACGCGCGGCAGTCAGGATAACACTGCTTCAATTCAAAACAAAAACGCCGATATTCAGGTAGGCAGCAAACAAGAGCCAGAGAAGATATGGAAGATTGAGATAAGCGGCAAGAGGCTTTATTTTGTAAAACCTGTAAATCATAAGTACGACAAGCGCAATCAGGAGCAATATCAAAAGCACCGACAGACCGATACGCTCAAACCGGAAAAATACAATGCTCCATAAGAAATTGACAAACAGCTGCGCTGCATAGACACGCTGTGCTCCCTGTTTTTTAACCCCATCGCCGCTCTGCTCTATCAGATAGGCGGAAACTCCCATTAAGGCATACAGCACTGTCCAGACAACCGGAAATACGATTCCGGGTGGTGCAAGCGGCGGCTGTACCAGCTCTTCGTAAAACCCCCGCGAATTTCCTGACAATACTGCGGATAAGATACCCGTCAGCTCTGCGATTCCGATTGAAATCAGCAGTTCACTCCACTTTATTTGTTTCATGGCCCCCCAAAGACAAAGGCTTCCTTACTACACCTTATGCAGTAAGAAAGCCTTACAGACCTCTTCTGTTCTTAAGACCGCCGCTTTCCCTTCCATTCACTGAACAGCGTGGAGCCGAGAATCAATACCGCCCCGAAGACTCCGGACAGCCCGGTTTTCTCCCGTAAAAGTACAAGGGACAGCACTACGGCAAATGCCGGGTCAATGTAGCTGTATACCGCAACGGTCTGACTGCTCAGCCGTTGCATGCTTCCGAAGTACAGCCAGTACGCCGCTCCTGTATGTATCGTCCCTACGACTAACAGCAATAGTCCCTGCGGAAGAGTCAACGCGGAAAACTCCCCTGTACCATCCACCGCAAGCGCATAGGGAAGCACGATGAGCGCTGCAACCCCAAGCTGCAGAATTGTACTGTCATACGCGGAAATCTTCTTAAAAAATTTATTCGTCAGCATGACCGTGGCATAAAATGCCGCCGCGCCAAGGCCGCATGCAATTCCTTTCGCATTCATGCCACCGGAAGTATCTCTCTGGAAAATGCCGGATACCAGCAGCATCCCGGCAAGCGCTCCTGCTACACAGATAACCTTTCTTGCCGTCAGTTTCTCCTTTAATACAAAAGGCGAACACACGATGACAAGCACCGGCGCCATATAGTAGCACAGCGTCGCTGCCGCTACTGTCGTATAACGGTACGCCTCGAACAGCAGAATCCAGTTAATGCCGATTGCCGTCCCGGAAATCAACAGCGGCAGAAGATTCCGCTTTACCGCAGCCTTCTCCACCCGCTTCCCGGAGCAGAGTACGACAAGCAGTAAAAACACCGTCCCGATGCTTCCCCTTGTGAATGCCATCCAGGAAGAGGAGAGCGGGATATACCGCCGGAATACCCCGATAGAGCCAAATACCAGCATTGCCAGGGAAAGCTTTATTTTTGCACTACGCTCTTCTTTTTCCATTTGTATTTCCTTCTTTTACAGACCCTCTCCTGCGTTCTGTAAAAATGCTTTCAGCTTCGGGCTCTGCGGGTTTGCAAAAATCTGCTCCGGCTCACCGTATTCTTCAATCACACCGTCCGCCATATAAATCACCCGGTCGGCTACCCTTCTTGCAAACTCCATTTCATGGGTCACGACAATCATCGTGCGCTCCGAAGACTTCAAGCCACGGATGACACGCAGCACCTCACCGGTCAGTGCCGGGTCCAGGGCGCTGGTCGGCTCGTCAAAGCAGAGAATATCCGGATTTAACGCCAACGCCCTTGCAATCGCGACACGCTGCTGCTGGCCGCCGGAAAGCTCGCACGGGTATGCCTGCTTCTTTTCCAAAAGCCCTACCTGCTGGAGCAGCTGCTCTGCCTGTACGTTCACTGCCGCAAGCACTTCCTTTTTCTCCTGTTTGGACGCACCGCGCTCCTTCAGCTCCTCTTTTCTCTGAAGCTCTGCCGCAAGAGTTACGTTCTGCAGGACATTATACTGCGGGAACAGGTGGAAGGACTGGAATACAAGCCCGAAATGCAGACGCTTTTCACGGAGTTCCTTTTCCTTAATCTTCTGCGTATTCTCCGCATCAAAAATGCAGGCGCCGTTTACGAGTATCTGCCCTTCGTCCGGCTCCAGCAGAAAATTCAGACAACGCAACAGCGTCGTTTTCCCGCTTCCCGAAGAACCGATAATTGCCAGCACCTCTCCCTTTTCCATGGAAAAATCAATTCCCTTTAAAACCTCTTCGCCGTCAAAGCTTTTTCGAATGTTTTTAACTTCCAATACCGCCATTTTGCTATCCTTTATAATAATCCAGTTTCTTTTCAATCCGGTTAAACAGCAGGGTCAATATACCGGAAACCAACAGATAGAATACGCCGATATAAAACGTCGGCCAGATAATTCCCTTCACCGCAACAATATCCTGCGCCGCCATGACAAGCTCCGTAACGGAAATAACCCGGGCAAGGGAGGTATCCTTCACCAGTGTAATAATTTCATTCCCCATCGGCGGCACAATCCGCTTAATCACCTGGAACAGCACTACCTTAAAGAAAATCTGGCGCTTTGTCATGCCAAGCACCAGTCCCGCTTCATACTGCCCTGCCGGAATGCTTTCAATTCCCCCGCGGTAGATTTCCGAAAAATACGCCGCATAATTGATAATAAACGCCAGAAGCACTGCCACCTCCCGTGGCAGTGCCCTTGCGCCGAACATCAGTCCCGGACCGTAAAACACAAGAATGACCTGCAGCATTAACGGCGTTCCGCGGATAATCCATACGAACGTCCTCGTCAGGAAACGGAGCGGCTTAAGCTTTGACATAGAACCAAACGTGATGACAAGACCAAGCGGAACCGCCCCGAGAAGCGTTACCGCAAAAATCAGCATCGTCGTCTTAAAGCCGCCTAACAGCTGCATCGTAACGTCAATAAATGACATAGCCTACCTTCTCCTTTGCGGAATCCCTTACTTAAATGCCAGATTCTCGGACATGTCATACTTTGCTGCTAACCCGGCAAGCGTACCGTCCTCTACAAGCTCGTCAATAATCTTGTTCACCTCTGCAAGCAGCTCCTTATCCTCTAAACGGAAGCCGATTGCATATTCCTCCGGCGTCAGCTGTATCTCTTCCACAATCATCAGGTCGCTGTAATCGGTATCATCCCTGATTACTGCCTTTGCCATGATGTAATCCAATACTGCAACATCCGAAGTACCTGCCTTAATCTCAAGAAGGGCATCCTTCTGTGCCGCTGCGGCTATGTAATCGTTCTTGGAAAGCGTTGCGTCTGCCTGGATTGCAGTCTCACCTGCGGAGCCGCTCTCTGCAATCATCTTTGCGCCTGCCATGCTCTCTGCCGTGGTATACTTCCCTGCATCCGCCTTGCGGATAATCGCTACCTGACGGTTGCTGACATATGCAGTAGAAAATGCCATATTCTCTTTCCGGTCCTCCGATACGGTAAGTCCGTTCCAGATGCAGTCGATTGCCTTGGACTTCAACTCCGTCTCCTTCTGCTTCCAGTCGATAACCTGGAACTTCGCCTCTACGCCGAGCTTTTCGCAGACAGCCTTTGCAAACTCCGTCTCAAAGCCGGTCAGCTCACCATTCTCATCATAGTAATTCATCGGCTCATACAGCGTAATTCCCATTATCATCTTGCCATTATCCTTGATATACTCAAGGTCGGTCTTCTTGCTGCCGCAGCCTGCAAACGCAGACAGACATAACACAGCCGTTAACAAAAATGCAATTTTCTTTTTCATACTCTCTCTCCTTTTTTAAAGTAAAGCGCTAGCAGGCAAAAGCCTGCCGGCATTTTTTCATATTAGCACGAAAGCCGCCTTTTGTCAAGCTTCGGGAAACTCTGATGAAAGCGTTTCCCGCACCGGATTTGCGCTGCGAAGCAGCAGATTCTGCGGCAAATCCGTGTGCATCCGCCGGAGGCTCTGAGGAAGCACTGATTTAACCAGCGCTTCCTTAGTACGCCTTCCCCCAGTAGACAAGCGCCTTTGCAGGCTTCCCGCAGCAGACGCAGGTCTTTGCGACCTCCTCCTGCGCAAACGGCATGCACCGGGAGGTGACGCCTGCCTTCTCCTTTAACGCCTCCTCGCAGGCAACGTCGCCGCACCACATTGCCTTGATAAAGCCGGACTTATGCTCCGCAATATCAAGCAGTTCTTCCATGCTGGCCGCGGTATAGGTGTGCTGGTCGCGATGCTCCCTTGCGCGTTCCAGCATCTCCTTCTGCATCGCCGAAAGAAGCTCGCCTGTCTTTGCTGCCAGCCCGTTTAACGATACGGTTATCTTTTCACCGGTATCACGCCTTGCAATCACAGCCTGTCCCGCCGCAATGTCCTTCGGGCCGATTTCGATACGGAGCGGCACGCCGCGCATCTCATGCTCTGCAAACTTCCAGCCCGGAGAGCGGTCGGAATCGTCCACCTTGACGCGGAAGTCCTTTAACATAGCTCCCAGCTCATATGCCTTATCAAGCACGCCCTCCTTGTCCTGGCGCACCGGAATCACCACCGCCTGCACCGGGGCAATCGCCGGAGGAAGCACCAGTCCGCTGTTGTCGCCGTGTACCATGATTACCGCGCCGATTAAGCGGGTCGTCATGCCCCATGAGGTCTGGTGTACATATTGCAGCTTATTCTCCTTATCCGTATACCGGATATCAAATGCCTTTGCAAAGCCGCTGCCGAAGTTATGGCTCGTGCCGGACTGCAGCGCCTTCCCGTCGTGCATCAGCGCCTCGATGGTGTAGGTCGCCTCGGCGCCCGCAAACTTTTCCTTGTCGGTCTTTCTGCCGCGCACCATCGGGATTGCAAGCACCTCCTCGCAGAAATCCGCATACAGATTCAGCATCTGGATGGTTCTCTCCTCTGCCTCCTCGGCAGTCGCGTGCGCGGTATGCCCTTCCTGCCATAAAAACTCCATGGAACGCAGGAACGGTCTGGTCGTCTTTTCCCAACGGACTACCGAGCACCACTGGTTATATACCTTCGGCAAGTCACGGTAAGAGCCGATAATCCTTGCATAAAAATCACAGAACAGCGTCTCGGAGGTCGGGCGCACGCACATGCGCTCCTGTAACTGCTCCCCACCGCCGTGGGTCACCCATGCCACCTCCGGTGCAAAGCCCTCTACATGCTCCTTTTCCTTATTCAGCAAACTCTCCGGGATGAACATCGGCATATAGACATTCTCCACGCCGGTTTCCTTAAAGCGGCGGTCTAACTCCTTCTGTATCAGCTCCCAGATGGCATAGCCTGCCGGGCGGATAATCATGCAGCCCTTGATTCCGGAATACTCCACTAACTCCGCCTTTTTCACGATATCCGTGTACCACTGTGCGAAATCCTCCTCCATCGAGGTAATCGCCTCTACCATTTTCTTGTCATTTGCCATACGAAATCCTCTCTTTCTGCATTATAATCCGGGTCCACGGACACATTCCCGCGGAGCGGTTTACTTCGCCGGAATACACCTCCCTGCATGGACGCAGCAGGCTTTCCCGGGAAGCGAAAAAAGGTCCCTTCTACGGGAACCCGTAGAAGGGACCGAATCATCCGGCGGTACCACCCTTCTTAGCCGGTCTTAACCGGCTCTCTCTCTCGGCATCCTACCGTGTTCCTCCGATATCGCAGAGCCTGCGCCGCGCTCCTCACGCGGGACTCCGAGGCCGGTTCCATCCGCTTCTCCGGGAGGCTCTCAGCCTGCGGCAAAGCCGCATCCTCCTTCTCTGTAAAGACTGCCCTGATGTACTATTCCTCTTCCTCGTCACGTTATTCCGGCAAAACCGGAAAGCTTATGTGTATCATAACCGAAAAAGGCGCATTTGTCAATCAGAACTTAACTTGGATTTCCGCATTTTTCCGGCTCCTTTCTGCTCCGGTCACGGTCGTCCTGCGGAATTTTTTAAGGTGGCTCAAAAAATGCAAAAACTCAGGGAACTTAAAGTATATATCTAATTGACTAATAAAGGAAATCGTGATATAATTATTGTGAAAAAAATATCAGAAAATACTTGACAGTTATGGGTGGCTGCAATAGAACCTTTACAGCGCAGGCTGTCGTTTTGTCGTTACAAAAGTAACTATTTTATCTGATTACGTCTCTGGATACCTGTCTGGGAAAGGACGTTTTTTGATTAGAATAATAATGAAACGAAATTTAGGAGGGTGATATTTTGAAAAAAGAACTGATGGAGCTGGCATTCAAATTAATACTGAAAAACTCAAATGATATGATTTTTTTAAAGGATACTAATTTAGTATATCAGGCAGTTTCTATGCCATTTGTAAAAATGGCAGGTAAAGCATCTGCGGATGAAATCATAGGTCATACAGACAGCGAAATCTTTTCGGGGCAGCAGCTTGCAAAGCGTTATGAAACAGATGACCAAAAAATTTTAACTACCCGGAAAGATTTATTTCATTATGTAGAGCCAATTACGGACGACAACGGACATCCCAGGTATGGCTCAACCTCAAAGTACCTGGTACGAAATGAACAAGATGAAATTATTGGTATTTTGGGAATTACAAAAGATATTACAACGGAATATCTTGCCCGTCAGCGTTACCAGCAGGAGTTCAGATACCTGTTTGATTTACCGGAAGATACCTATGCTGTCTGCTACATTGATGTAGATGATTGGCGTATTATTAAGCAAAGACGCCAGAATATCGCAGAGGGCACCTTACAGGCGTGCCAGACTGTAGAAGAAATATGCCGCTACGCCGTGGATTCTATCGTAGACCAGAAAAATGAAGCTGTAGACTTCTATCATAATTTTGTACCTGCTAAGCTGAGGGATATCTATGCAAGCGGCAGAAGCAGCCTGTCATATGAATATGAACGCGGGCTATCAGACGGCTCCACAAGATGGGTACACAATGAGGTGCATTTCTTGACGGATGTGGACAGCGGCCATTTGTGTGTAATGCTTTCCGTAAAAGATATCAATGAAAGTAAACAGGAAGAACAGAAAATTATAAATGCCGCAAAATTAGACCAGATGACAAAGGTATTAAACCGGGAAACCGCAATGGAAGCAATCAAACAGGTTCTTCAGCACGAAAGTGACCAGCTGCATGTTCTATTTATGCTGGATGTTGATAACTTTAAAGCATTAAACGATACCTTCGGACATCAGGCAGGCGATGAGTTTTTAATTAAGCTGGCAGGCGAATTGAAAAATTCCTTCCGGGACAGCGATATCGTAGGACGAATCGGCGGAGATGAGTTTTTTATATTTCTGCGCAATGTAATGGAAATCAATCAAATAGAGAAAAAAGCACAGGATATCCTCCGTATCGTATCCGACGTTGCAAAAAACTTACAGGTGAAATTAAGTGGAAGTGTCGGAATCAGCCTTTATCCGGGGAACGGAAGAACATTAGAGGCGCTCTATGCGAAAGCAGATGAAGCATTATACAAGGCAAAGCACTCCGGCAAAAATCAATACATATTTTCCGAATAAAAATAAGGCGGCGAATCCTTTGACAGTACATCAGAGCCATTTGCCGCTTGCAAGAAGGGGGCTGCGCTTTCTATCTGCACAGCCCCCTTCACTCCTCCTTATTTTGCCACAGCGGCATAGCTATGGTCAACCGTGATAACACAGTAATAGTCCGGATAGGTTTCCTTTACCAGCTCCCCGATTGCCTCCTTGATTTCCGTATCGCTTTCTTTCAAGCCACGCGGCACAAGGCAGTCAAAAATCAGATTCGAATGCGTGGTTCCCTGCACAAAACGCAGGTCATGGATGGTCAGTTCCGGATTCACCTTCTTTACCTCCGACGAAAGCCATCTTCGCAAATCCCCTACCGCAGCATCCTTTGTAATAATCGGGTCCATATGCACCACAAGGTGAAGGTTCATCTCTTCATATAAATCACGTTCTATGTTATCTATCACATCGTGGCTTTTTATCACATCTTCCTCTGCCGCGACTTCCACATGTACACTTGCAAACTGCCGCCCCGGGCCATAATCATGTATCATCAAATCATGTGTGCCAAGCACCCCGGGATATTCCATGATTTTCTGCTGTATTGCCTCCACCTCTCCGGCGTCCGGCGCTTTTCCGAGCAGCGGGTCCAGCGTATCGCGGATGAGCCCTACGCCGCTGTATAAAATGAACAACGCCACCAGAACCCCCATATACCCGTCCAGTTCAATCTCCGTCATGTAGGACAAGACCGCTGCAAGCAGCACGGCTGAGGTCGATATGACATCGTTACGGCTGTCCGCCGCGGTCGTAAGCAGGGTCTGGGAATGAATCTTCTTTCCGAGGTTCCGGTTAAAAAATGCGAGCCAGAGCTTTACCAGAATCGCCGCCACCAGCACAAGCACCGAAACGACACCAAACTCCACCGGCTCCGGATGCAGCACCTTATGGACACTGCCCTTCAGCAGCTCTACCCCGATTACCAGAATCATCACCGACACCGTAAGCCCCGCCAGATACTCATACCTTGCATGTCCGTAAGGATGCTCCTCATCTGCAGGGCGGCTTGCCATTTTAAACCCGAACAGACTGATAAGCCCTGACGACGCATCCGAAAGATTATTGACCGCATCCGCCGTAATCGCCACAGAGGCACTCAGCGTACCAAGCAAAAACTTTACGCCAAACAAAATCAGATTACAAAAAATTCCTACTGCTCCGGAAAGCTTCCCGTAAGCAGCACGCACCTCGGGCTTCTGTACCGCCTCATGGTCCTTAACAAATCGTTTTACAAGAAATCCTGTCATACTATTCTCCTTCCGCTCCCCGCAGAACGTTTTTAAGCATTCGCAGCCTTACGCCGTTGCTTCCTTTACAGCATCGAACGAATCAGCACCAGACCGAACGGCCCGAGTACCACCCCCAGAATCCCGAACAGCTCCACGCCGATATAAACCGCCATCAGCGTATATAACGGCGGAATGCCAATCCGGCTGCCAAGCAGCTTCGGCTCTAAGCCTTCCCGCACAAACAGACAGCAAAGGTACGCAACAATAAGCACTCCCATTTGCAGGTACTGTCCCTTTAAAAGACAAATCACCGCCCACGGCATCAGCACAAGCCCGGAGCCAAGTACCGGGAAAGCATCCAGCACTGCCACGCCGATTCCCAGAAGAAATGCGTATTCCCTCTTTACAAAAAGAAATGCAACGGTGCAGATTATTGTCACAAGAAGAATCAGGATGCACTGTGTTTTCAGATACGCTACCCCGGCAGAAGAAAGCCGTCCGAGAATCTTCTGTACCTCCTTGTAAAACGCACTGTTCTGATACGCCTTCGCATACTTCTCCTTGTCACTGAGCAGCAGCACGGTCGCTACAAATGTAATAATGCAGCCTGCAACACCGCAGGCAATCGCACGCAGTATCACAAGGGACTGCTTTGACACCTCCGGCAGTACCTTCTGGTTAACATTTTCACCAATACGGGAAAGCCCTGTTTGCAGCAACTCTCCCATCGTTCCCTGCTCCAGCGAAAACCACCCGTCAGCACACCGGCACAGCCGGTCTGCTGCGCTAAGAAAAGAATCCCGGTAGCCCGCATAGTTTTCTATAAACAAAACAACCTGCCGCAGCAACAGCTTTCCAAGAAAAAACACTCCTGTGCCAACTGTGGCAAGCAGCAAAAGCAACGTCACCGTACCTCCGACACTCATCGGAATACGACACCTCCGCCGCAGAAACAACGCCACGGGACGCACTATCCCTGCCAGCAGGTATGCTGCAACAAAGGGCGCGAACAGCGGCAGGGCATAGCGGAATGCCAGATAGACTCCTGCCACGACCCCTGCAGCTTTATATAGACGTACATACCGCTCCTGAAAAAACACCGATTTTTCCATACCGCCACACTCCTGTCTGTCCCAATTTCTTGGTCTCAGTATGTCCCGGCGTATTTTACGGTATGTTATTACATTACTGACAGCCGTGCCAGTTATTGCAATTCAATTTGATTTCTATAATTCAATTACAAGAAACTCGGTCCCGCAGATGGTCTGCATGCTTACCCTGCCCTCTGCACGCTCCTTTGCAAAGTCCTCTGCCGGGCGGTTTTTGTCTAAAATCAACTTCGTTCCGGCCTTTTCTCCTCTTGCTCTTTTTTCTTCATAGGCTGCCGCTTCCTTGGTCAGAATCTCTGCCAGAAGCGCAGGCGCACAATCGCTGGAGTCCAGTACAAGATTATAATTTGCATAATTGAAATATTCAATTCCATAAAGCTCCTTATACCGGCGGTCCTCTGTCGCTGCACGCTCCTTTAAGCTTTCCTTGCACTCTTCTAAGGAAGCATAGGTCTCTACCTCACCACGGCTTGCATCCGCCATCACGCGCGCCGCCGCCACGGAAAGACTGACCGACAAAAACACCTTAAAGGAGTCCTCCACAAAATTCCACGCAAGACGGGAGTCAAACAAAAGCTTCTTCTCCTTCTGCTCCCTGGAAATACGCGCAGTCGTATCGTCAATCATATGGTCATATTTATGGTCCTTCTCCATCATTTTATTCATTTCCAAAACGCTGACGCCGTGTTCCGCGGCAATCTGACGTATCACCTTCCCGGTGGAAAAAATTTCATAACCATACTCTGCTTCTAAAATCTTTCCCAAGGTGGACTTCCCGCTCCCTAAGTTTCCGGTTAATGTAATATGCATACGCTTCCCGCCTTTCCTCCATAATATTGCTTCTCTTTCTATATTTTACTTCTTTTTTTCAAAAACTGCAAGAGGCAGGGTGCCATCCAGGGAAAATGGCCTCTGCCTCCGCTTGCTCTATATTATAATCCTTCTGCTGCCTGCCCCATTAATAGTTTTGAGAGATTATATCGGTATAGCTTTCCTTTGTTCCGTCTGCAAAGGTAATGTCTGCAGTCGCATAGACCGTATACACATATCCCGCCTCTGCATTCATCGTCCCGCTGGCGATTACCGGCAATAGGGTGGAAGTATTCACGGCAGGCTTGCGCCTTATGAACTCTCCGTCATATGTCGTCTTTTCACAATTTACCCGCATTGTAGCAGAGGTAATCTTCTCCAAGGATTGAGCCCATGCAGAAAAATAAACTGTACCTCCTTCAATATACAGGTTTGCAATCACTTGCACCCTATTATCATACAGTGGCGACACTGTCTGCGCAGCTGCTGCCGCCGGCATCGCTCCGACTCCTCCCAGTGCCAGCGCTGCCGCTGCCACACATACCATCACCTTTTTCAAGCACTTCTTCATGTTATCGCCTGCTTTCCTAATTAGTAACGGAATCCTGTCCTGCTTGTCCCTGTACTGGGCAAAACATACCGTCCTATATATATAACGAAATTCAGAGGCGATTCCTCACGTCATTTTACAAAAAATTTTAATTTTTTTTATTTTTCTTCCTTTTTCACGGTAACAGCGCGGTAAATTTCAAAAATATCGATGTCCTCGTCCGTCATCAGGCCCAGAGAAAGCTCACAATTGTTCTGCGTCCATAGCAACATACTGCCTTTCTGGTTTTCAAGCCCCACCGGCTGCGCCCAGACAATCTCCCGCCCGTCCTCGCAAACCATCGTAAACGTCATATGCTCATTGTCTATGGAGGTTGAAGTGGAAGAAACTCCTCCGCTCAGAGTTTTCCCGTTACGATAACGTACAGCAAAGGAGAGCGTTGTAGTCCTTTCCTCGTTCCGGTACACATAAACGCAAAATCCGGGATATACCAGCCTGTCCTCCTCCGAAAGTCCTTCCGGAAGATACCCCAGCACAAACTCCTCCGGGCGCCTGGTATCCGTCTTTGCAAGCTCCTCTTCACCCATCGGATTATATACGATGCGTACATGATCCTCAAACCACTCCAGCGCATACTGGCCCGGAGAAGCGGCTACCTTGTCCGACGGCAGCATCGGAAACGCGCCCGCTTTTGCAATTGCAAAGACAAACAGTGCCGCAACGGCAACCTTAAGCACTCCCTTCCAGAGCGCCTTCTTCCGTACACAGCTCCTCCTCCTTTGCTGCATGGCAAAGGTAACGCCGCTTAATGCTTCCATCTTGCGGTAAAACTCCCTTGAAACAGGAAAATGCTCTCCTGTCTGCGGCTCCGCCTCCTTTAACATCTTGTCCCGGTACAGGCAGAGCGCCCCCTCTAATGCGATATCAAACTCCATTTCCCATTGTTTGTTCATAATTATCCCTTCCCTTATTCTGATAATTCCTCGGAAGACTATCTTTCATTTCTTCCGCAATACGCTTTTTCAATATTTCTTTTCCGCGAACCAGACGCATTTCTGCCACATGAACGCTGATTTCCAAAAACTCTGCAATGTCCCTTGCCTTCCAGCCATCTGCAATATGTAACACTAACGCGTCGCGGTAGCCCTTTGGCAACTCCTCCACAAGAGCAAGAATCCTTAACTCCGTCTCCTTCCGGATGTAATCCTTCTCCGGATTATTTTCATCCGGAAACTCCAGCGACTCCCCCTTCTTCCGCAGGGACTTCAGACGCCTCCCTTTTTTCCGCAGAAGGTCAATTGCTTTATTTTTTGTCATAACAATTAAAAGGGAATGCTCTCTTTTGCAGGCTCTCTTTGGAAACTTATCAATAATCTCAGTTACCTTAAAAAATACCTCCTGCACAATCTCCTCTGATTCCTCATAAGAGCCTGTAACAAGATACGCCTCCTTCAGCATACTCTGATAATACGTATGAAACAGCCGTTCAAACTTATTTTTCTCCTCTTCCCCCTCCAGTACCAAAAGATATGCCGAAATCATCCAGGGCTTCCTCCATTGTAGTCATTTTTATTGCAGAGAGTTAAAAATCTGCGCCATCGGAGAATCCTCCGAAAGAATTACTGTCTTGTTCTTTCCGATTAACGACTGCTTTGCCGCGTCCAAAGAACGCACAAAGGTATAAAACTCACTCCGTGACTCATCGGCATATACCCCGGAGAGAATCCTCATGTACTCGGCTTCTCCCTCTGCAATAATCCGCTCTGCTTCCGACTCGGCTTTGGAAAGGCTGACTGTAATTTCATTGTCCGTCTGCGTGCGGATTTTGGTAGCCTCCGCCTCGCCCTCCGCAGTGTACTGCGCCGCAATGTTATTCCGTTCGGAAATCATCCGCTCGTAAACCGCACTTTTATTGTCGCTCGGCAAATCAAGATGCTTTGTCTCCACGGAAATCAGCTCGATTCCGTACTGCTCCATCGAATTCCCGATGTTTGTCTGTATCCTTTCGCTCAGGGCGCCGTCCCTGCCGCTGATTACCTCTGACTGCTGCATGCTGGAAATTACATTTTTCATCGCATTGTATACTGTCGTATTAATACGGTCCTCCGCATAAGTCTTGGAATTCAGGGTCTGGACAAACACCTGTGGGTCGGAAATCCTCCAGAGCACATAGCTGTCACACACCATCGTCTTTTTGTCCATCGTAATAACATCAGATGGTCTTAAGTCATATACTAACATTTCTTTCGGTACTTTGTCAACTGTCTGGATAAACGGCACCTTAAAACTGATTCCCGGTTCGGAAATCACCCGCTCTATCTTTCCAAACTGCTTTATCAGCTTGTACTCATTCTGCTCCGTAACTACAAAACAGGTGTTGGAAAGCAGAAGCAGCACAACAACCAGGACTCCGAGCACAATCCATTTTCCCGTTTTCGGCTTCTTCGGAAATCTCTCTAATTTTTCTTCCATTGCTTTTCTCCTTTCCTCTACTCCGTCACGGTCCCGGCTGTCGTTCCTGTCCCGGTATCCGCTGTCAGAGGCTCTAACGGCAGAAACTTCTGGATGGAACCGTTTCCGCCGTCAATAATCAGCTTCAGGTCCGGAAGCAGCTCCTCCATTGTTTCATAATACATCCGCTGCTTTGTAATCAACGGATACTTGATATACTCCTCATACAGTGCATTAAACCGCGCCGCCTGGCCCTCTGCATTGTTGATGCGCGCCTCTTTCCCGGCTTCGGCTTCCTTTAATATCCTGTCAATCTGTGCCTCTGCACCCGGAAGCTTTTCGTTACGGTATTTGTTCGCGTTATTGATTGCAGTTTCCTTTCCCTGCTTTGCCGTTTCTACTGCCTTAAACGCCTCCATAACCTCTTCCGTCGGCGGCTCCGCATCCTGAATGGTAATATTAATCAGCTGAATACCGATGTCCCGCATCGCCAGCTCCGCAATAATACGCTCCTTAATTGCCGCCTGGATTTCGCCCTTTCCGGTCGTAATCACACTATCCACCGGAGCGCGTCCTACCACCGAACGGATACAGGCCTGCGCCATGTTTTTTAAGATGCTGACCGGCTTCTCTGACGCGTACAGCGCCTTAATCGGGTCGGACACCTTATACTCCACATAAAAATCTACATTAACGAAGTTATAATCCGAGGTAATCATAAGAGCCTCGTCTTCCCTTGATATATTGGTGGTTTCGTCATAGCCGATGGCAAACCCCTTAATCGTGGTATCTACCTTGGTTACCTTCTGCACAAACGGAATCTTCACATGAAGTCCCGGCTCGCTTACCGCACTTGGAACGCCGAATGTCGTTACGACTGCCTGCTCCTGTTCCTTAATCGTATAAAACGACTGGAAAATCAGGATAAGAACCGCCACAGCCGCTGCCGCCACGCCGACTCCTTTTAAAACTGCTTTTGTTGATTTGTCCATAGCTTCCTCCTTTTTAAGAAACCGAAATAAGATACTCCGCAAGCTCCCGCGGGGTTCTTACCAGATGCAACGCACCTGCCTCCCGCAGCTCTGCTTCGTCCCCGAACCCATATAACACCCCGATTGTCTTTATCCCCAGGGCAGCCGCTCCGGCTACATCATACTTCCGGTCGCCTACCATAATTACCTCTGACATATCCGTAATTCCATTCTGCTCCAGTGCGTAACGGACCACCTCCTCCTTTGTGCTGCGGTTCTGCGCATAGTCGTCGGCTCCGCAAAGCGCCGTAAAATACCTGTCCAGGCCAAAATGCTCCATAATCCGCACAGCAAAACGCTCCGGCTTCGAGGTGGCAAGAATCAGCTTCGCACCCTGCTCCGAAAGCGTGGCAAGCGCTTCCTCCATTCCCTCGTATACTTCATTCTCTGCCCAGCCAAGCCTTTCGTAGCGCTCCCTGTACTTTGCCGTGCCGCGGAGCGCCTGCTCCTTCGTAAAACCGTAAAACTCCTGAAAAGACTGCATTAACGGCGGACCGATTACCTTACACAGCGTATCCCTGTCTTCTGTCTTTATCCCGAGCTCTTCCAGCGCATAGGCAAAGCTTCTCGTAATCCCCTCCTTCGGGTTCGTCACCGTACCATCCAAATCAAGCAACACATACCGGTATTTCATCTCTTTCCCTCTCTGCTTCCTGTTTTTTATTCCATTCTTTATTCCATTGGAAACTTCCAATAAACATCTTCCCCGTCGTCCTCTACCGTAACTGTATACTTTTTCTCATTTTCCTGCTTCCGGAGCGTTATAGTGTAGGTTCCGAGAATTTTCTCAAACTCAACCGGTGCTGTGCCGAGACTAATTCCGTCAATCAGGACTACGGCTCCCTCCGGTACTAAAATAAAGGTACTATGATTTTCGTCATAGGTATAGCCTGCCGCCTCCCCGATGGCGACATAACGGCGCTCCGCACTGCTGCCCTCACCGTCTCCGGTTCCGGTCTGTCCCGGCTCGGTGTCTCCATTCCCGGTCTGCCCGTCTCCCGTTCCTCCGTTCCCGTCTCCGGTTTTCCCATCCTCTCCGCCGCTGCCGTCCCCGCCCTCCGGCGTCTTCCGCTCCGTCAGGCTGATTTTAATCGTGTGGTACGGCTTTGAAACCGGCAGAATCCCCTTGTATGTCACATAGCCACCAAGCTCCGCCTCGATTTCATGCTCGCCGTAGGTCAGCGTCAGGTCCTGCTCATAATAGTCGGTCAGCTTACCGTCAATCCGCAGGCGCGCGGAAAACGGCGAGATATGAAAACGGACCTCCGCTGTCTCTGCCGGTGCACCGCCGTATTCGTACAGGTCAATGACAAGCTGCTCGTTCCGTGCCACAGTAATCTGGGCGGCAGCCTTCTTGTCCTCCCCCGACACCGAAACCGTATGCTTTCCTTCCCTGATTAAATAGGACGGCTCTCCCTCTAACACATGGCGCTCATCCCCGAAGGTCACCTCGGCGCCCTGGAACTCGCCGCAGTTGACTAACTTTATCGAACCATGCCCCTTTGTTACGCAGATACTCAGAACCTCGGAACCCAGACCGCACAGATTGACACGGTCGATGCTCTTTACTTCTCCGTTTTCGATTTTTTCCCCTTCGCAGTATGCAATCGTATTCTCTGTTATTTTATAATTTGTATTATTTACCGTTAAAACAGAATCCGTTATGGAAAATTCCTCCACCCCGTGCATCTCCCAGTGCTCGGAAGACTCCTGCATACGGACTAACTGCTTGTCCGTGTCATATTCTACCCGTACAATGTCCCCGAACACAAGCGAAGCCGCATAGGAAAGATTCCCGTACTTGCTGCGGATATCCGCCGCCGTCCCGTAGGTCAGCGTAATTTCCCCTCCTGCCTCCAAGTGATACAGCGTAATCGTCCCCTCTGCCGTATCTACTTCCTTTACCATCGCTAATATGCTATGCTCCGCAGCCTTTCCGGTCGGTACAGGCGCCGTCGGTCTGACGGTTGCCTTTCCGTTCCCGGGTCCTGCGGGCGATTCTTTCCCCGAAAAAAGTGTCAGCACCGTCACAAGGATAATCACCGCTGCCGACGATGCCAACAATAAAAGAACGCGCTTTTCACTTTTCATGTAAACTCCTTTCGGCATATAGCCCTATGAGGATATTATAGCGAAAAACGCGCCCTGATTCAAGTTAAATTTCCTTAAAATTTAGGGAAACGCTGATGAAAGCGTTTCCCGCGCCGGATTTGCGTTGCGAAGCAACATTCACCCCTGCAAATCCGTGCGCATCCGCCGGAGGCTCTAAGGAAGCGCTGATTTAATCAGCGCTTCCTTAGCACAGCCGGCAGACTACCTGTTCTAACAGCGTCTGCTTTTCCCTCTCCTGTTCCTTGACCGCCAGAAGCTTTTCTGTTGTTTTCTGCGGAATCCATGACTTTTTCCCGTTATAATAGCTGTTTGTAATCTTCCAGAACTTTTCCGGGTAGGACAGCAGCAGGTAAAAAATCTGCCACTCCCCCTTTTCTACCGGGCGCACCTCCCCGTATGCCGAAAGCATTTCCTCTGCCAGCTGCCGGTCCCAGCCTGTCTTTTCCATAAGCTTCCGGAAAAAGAGATAAAAGTCGGCTATCTGCACCCCGATGCATGCCTTGTCAAAATTTACCGTTGCAAAGGAGCCGTCCGGCAGCAGCAGCAAATTGTGATGGGTATACATTCCATGACAGACCCTTCCTTCCTTTTTTGCAGTATCTGACGTCGCCGCACAGCCGTCGCGTTTTGCTTTTTCAAGTGCCGCCTCCGCCTTTTCATAAAATTCCGGAAAAATATTCAGGTAGACGGTTTCAAAATATGCCTTTCTGCGTTTTTCCCTGATAAAAGTACGCACCCGCCGCAGCTCCCGGTTCCGCTTTTCAAACAGCTCCGGAAGGCTCTTCTGTACCGCACCCGGCAGCTCCTCCTCCGAAACCCCGATTCCTGACAGACACTTGTGAAGCCCTGCAAGATTCCGTACCGCCGCAAGCACCTGTTCCGTTTTCCTGACATTACACTCCTCCCCGTAATACCAGTCCTTAAGCAAAAAGGACTCCCCGTACTCGTCCTGCGTTACATACTTTCCTTCTTTATTTTCTACATAGCTATCTACCGCAAAGCCACACTCCTGCAGCCTGCGGAGAATCTTCTGTTCAAAGACCGCACGCTGTTCACTTCCGCCGTACGGTAAAAGCAGCTTCGGCCCCTGCCCGGTTTCTATTCTGTATGCACCGCGTGTCCTGACGGTACCGGTTACGTCAATTTCATATTTTTCAAAAAATTCAGTGCCTTTTTCCTCCACAATATCTCCTCCGACTCCTCATGCCGGTACTGCACGCTTACAGCCCTGACAGGTATGTTCTTTACATACTATGTAGCGTGGGTCAAAATCATGTGTCGGTTTTTCAGGGAAAAAAATTTATCTGTGCAACCAAATCGTATGGTTTTCTGTTTATAATAGTGAAAGGAGGAAACAGGATGGAAGACGAAGAAATTCTTGCACTGCTGCGCAGCAGAAACGAGCAGGGCATCAACGAACTGGAACATAAATACGGAACACGTCTCAGACTGCTGGCAGAACGGATTCTCCCGGAGGAGGATGCCAAGGAGTGCCTGAACGATACTTACCTTGCCGTCTGGAACAGCATTCCGCCGAATTGTCCGGAATTTCTATTTGCTTACGCGGCAAAAATCTGCAGAAACTTTGCTTTAAACAAAGTAGAGTGGAACCGTGCGGCAAAGCGGAACGCGGTTGTGGTAGAGCTTTCCGCCGAGCTGGAGCAATGTGTGCCGGACGTCTCTGCAGAGCTCGGACAGCAGGAGCTGGGCGCGCTGATTGCAGAGTTTCTGAAAAAACAGACGGAGGAAAAACGCCAGCTTTTTATCCGGCGCTACTGGTACGGGGAATCCATCCGCGAACTGGCAGACGCGACAGGCTACCGGGAAAGCAAGGTGAAAAGTATTCTGTTCCGGCTGAGAAACCGGCTATAGGACGACTTAAAAAAGGAGGGTATTCTATGAAAAAACAAAATGAATTTGAAAAGAAAACGACCGGTCTGGAAGGAAAGGACCTTCTTGCCGCAATGAACTATCTGGACGAGGAGCTTGTAGAGCTTCAGCCGCAGAAAGCGAAAAGGGCACAGAAGCTCTTCCGGCTGGAACGCCCGGCAGGAGGTGCCCTGAAATGGGCAGCCGCAGCCCTTGCCCTGTGCCTTATCGGCGGCAGCGTTGCCTATGCAGCGTCAAGGCTGAACGTTTCCATCTTAGATGAGAAGGATTCCGACGGCAGGAACCGCTACAAGCTGGAGTATATAGTAGACCATGTTTCGGAAGAAGAACTGACCGGAGAGGTACAGCAGGTAAAGGCCCAGTTCATGGAAGAGGCAGCAAATGGCATTTTCCCTGCCAACGATGAAATCCCGCGCGGCTTCGTCAAGGAAAACTTCGCATCCGAAAAGGACGCTATCGACTATATCGGCTATGCCGGACTCCGCGAAACCATGCTGGATGCAGGCGAGCTGTGGAGAAAGCCTGTTGTCGCCGTATACGGGGACAGGGACGGAAATCTGACCCATGTAGCCTACCAGTTTGCACGCAAGATTAACACAGAGAAAGAAATCGAGCATTTTGAAATATACCAGGAAGCCGAGGTCTATACTACCAGCTATCCTTATGACTTCACGGGAGAGATTGACTCGATTTTCAACAAGGAGGCATTCCAGACATACGAATATGTTACCAAGAGTGGCAACAACGCCTTGATTCTGGTCAAGAACAATGCCGACCAGATCGGCCAGACTTTCCTGACCGGCTATGTGATTGAAGGCGCTGTCGTATACAGCATCACCATCAGCCATAACTTCTGGACAGAGAAGGACACCACCACGGTCGAGACGCTGATGAAGCAGTGGCTGGAACAGTTCTAAGGAAGAACTGATGAAACCACCACTTCCTTAAGAGCCGCCGGCAAATGCACACCGATTTGCCGCAGAGGCTGCTACTTCGCAGCGCAAATCCGGTGCAGAAAACGCAGCCCTTTCTGATGTAAGAATCCACCCTATTTGGAGCCGCCGTAAGTCCGGTGCGATAATCCCGCACCGGACTTACGGCGCTCCTTTGCTTCCCAGCTTCTCCCTTGCCAGACGCAGAAGCTCCTCCTTTGTATTTTTCCCCGGCTCCTCGATTACAAGCAGGAGCAGCTGTGAAAGCACATTTCCAAGCTCTTTTCCCGGCTGGAAGCCTGCCGCAATCAAATCGCTCCCGTTTACGGCAAGGTCTTTCAGGGAAACGCATTCCGCACGGCTTCTGACCGCAAGAAACGCCTCCCACACCTTCCGCAGATTTTCCGGTCCGTCCGTCCGGTAGGGCTCCGCATGGGCAGAAAGGTCTGCATGGCGGAGTCCGAGCAGCAACGGAAAAATATCCACGCCGATTTTATACATGGCACGGCGCAGGGCGCGTTCCTCCGGTACAAAGGGATAATCGTGCCACCGGACCAGACGCGAAACCGTATCCGTTGTAGCATTATCCGCCTTAAGACGGCGGAGCACCCCCTTTACCAGCTCCGCCCCGCGCAGCGCATGACCGTGAAAGTGGTCTGTTCCTGCTTCGTCCGTCGTGCGGCAGTCCGGCTTCCCGATATCGTGAAACAATGCCGCCAGACGCAGCCACCGGAACTCCTCCGCGGAAAACCCATCCGGACCCGCATACGGGAAATCGCGGACTGCAAAGCGGACCACATCAAGGGAATGCACGCCGACACCGGCATAATGCGCCGCGTGGTTCTGCGGCGTTGCACACATCCGGTCAAGCTCCGGCAGGATAACCGCGGTAATCCCGCTCCGGTATGCGTCCAAAAGCCGCTCCGGATGCCCGGAGACCAGCAGCTTCGTCAGCTCGGCATAAATCCGCTCCGCACTGATTTTTTGCAGGCTCCCTGCAAGCTCCGACGCCGCCCGCAGGGTTTCCTCTTCAATGGAAAAATCCAGCTGCGCAGAAAAACGGAACGCGCGCAGAATCCGCAGCGCATCCTCGGAAAACCGTTCCACAGCATTGCCGACACACCGGATGACGCCGCGCGTTAAGTCCCCTGCACCGTCAAATAAATCAACCAGCCCGTCCGTTTCGTTATATGCCATCGCATTGACGGTAAAATCACGCCGTTTCAAATCCTCTGTAAGACTTGCTGTAAAGGAGACCTCCGACGGATGTCTCCCGTCCTTGTATTTGCCATCCACACGGTAGGTCGTCACCTCGAACCCTTCCCTGTCAAGCAGCACCGTCACGGTTCCGTGCTGGATTCCGGTATCAACGGTACGGGAAAACAGAGCCTTAACCTGTCCCGGCAGCGCCGACGTCGTAATATCCCAGTCCTGCGGCTTTCTGCCAAGCATCGCATCCCGCACACAGCCGCCTACCGCATACGCCTCATACCCGTTCCGTTGTAATACGGCAATAATCCGTTTTACCTTCTCCGGAAGCTCTATCCTCAATGTCTGTCACCTCTTTCCGTTTCCATCCTGCTCCAACGGCACAATCCTGTCCGCAAGGGCTGCCGCTTCGTCCTTACTATGGGTAATGAGTAACGCGCTCCGCCCTTGAAGCTTCTCCTTTACATACCGCACTACCTTCTGCTTTCCCGCGGCATCCAGCCCGGTAAACGGCTCGTCAAGCACCAGTACCTCCGCCTCGGAGAGCAGCGCCCGCAAAATCGCAACCCGCCGCTTCATCCCGCCGGACAGTGCCGCCGCCTGCCTCCCCCTGATTCCGGAAAGCCCTACTGCCGCCAGCGCTTCCTCCGCCTCCCTGCGGTTTCCCGTTACCATCGCGATATTCGTTACCGCGTCGAACTCCTTGCACAGACGGTCCTCCTGAAAGACCGCACCCATCCGCTCCGGCCGTCTTACCGTTCCCCCGTCCGCCTCCAAAAGCCCGAGGAACAGCTTTCCTGCGGTACTCTTCCCGCAGCCGGAGGCTCCCATCAGCGCCACGGTCTCGCCCTGCCGGAGTCTCAGGGTAAACTGCTCCAATACTGTTTTATCATCAAACCGTTTTGTCACGTCAAACAGACCATACTCCTCCGGCGTCCCGGTATCCGGCAGCACAGCCGCCGCGCCACGGTCTCCTTCCCTGCCTATCTCCTCTTCCCTCTCTGCCAGGATTTCCTCCCTTGGGTCCGCAGACATACCGGATTTCCGTACCATATCTATTCTTGCCTCAGGCAACAGGATTCCCGCTTCCCCGGTATCTCCCTCTTCCGGCAGCAGGATTCCCGTTTCCCCGGCATCTCCCTCCTCGGGCAACAGGATTCCCGCTTCCAAGACAGCCTCCTCCTGCCCTGCTCCTTGCTTTCGCAGCGTTCCGGTCAGCGCCCCCGCAAGCAGCCTCACCAAAAGCATTACCAGCTTTTCAAAAACCACGCTGACCATAACGATAACCGCCGTCCACGCAAACAGCTCCGCCGTCATCAAATAAAGCTTTGCCTCGTACAGCTGCGCGCCGATGGAATTCTGCGGCAGACCGATTACCTCCGCTGCGATGCCTGACTTAAAGCAAAAGCCAAGCCCCACGGAGCAGGCGGAAACAAAGTAAGGCAGCACCGCCGGAATATAAATATAGCGCAGCCGCTTTCCGAACGGAATCCGGAACACCCGCGCCATTTCCAACAGCTCCGGCTCCGTAGACGCAATCCCCTGCAGCACGTTCGTATAAATCACCGGAAGCACCATCAGAAACGAAATCAGCACAGAAAGATTCCGCGAGGTGGAAAGCCAGAACAGCGCCAGAATAATAAACGACGCCACCGGCACCGCCTTTATCAGACGCAACAGCGGGTTCAACAGCGCCCGCACCAGCCCGGAAAGCGAGGCTGCCACTGCAAAAAATATGCCTGCGCCGACTGCAAGAAAAAAACCAAGCGCGATTTTAACAAAGGAGGTGCCGACCGTTTTCCAAAACACCGCCGTTTTCAGCAACTTCCACAGCGTTTTTACGGTTTCTACAGGAGAGACTACCAGAATCGTATTCTCCATGCGCATTACCGCAAGCTGCCAGAGCAGCAGCCAGAACGCTGCCGCTGCCACCGCTTTTATCCACACATAGTTCTTTTTTTTACCCGGTTTGTCCACAGTCTGCCTCTCCTTCCGGTCGTCTTTCCCACACACAGGCGCTTCTTTTGCTCCATCCTGCTTCTGCAGAAAAATTATTCATACCGTTAAGTATAGCAGATAGAAACTGATTTCTCAAGCAGAACAAAGCTTCTTGAGCTTCCACCAATTGCATTTTCTCCCCATTTATGGTATACTGTATCCATAATATCCGTGACGATTCGCATCCGACCATAAGGGAAGATGCGAATCGTGCTTATACCATGCAAGCACCAGCAGGCAGGCTTATGCGAATGGGTATAACAAATCAAAAGCTTATGCAGAAAGGAAGGCTGTTATGGAGATTTACACTACAGACAAGATTAGGAATGTCGCCCTGCTCGGACACAGCGGATGCGGAAAAACAAGTCTCGTGGAAGCCATGGCGTATCTGGCAAAAATGACAACGCGCATGGGCAGGGTCGAGGACGGTAATACCATCAGCGACTATGACAAGGAAGAAATCAAACGTCATTTTTCCATCAATACCTCCGTCGTTCCGATTCTTTGGGAAGACACCAAAATCAATATTTTGGATACCCCGGGACTGTTTGATTTCGTCGGGGAAGCGGAAGAAGCCGTATCCGTGGCAGATGCCGCCATCATCGTGGTATCCGGTAAAAACGGCGTGGAAACAGGCACCAAAAAGGCATGGGAGCTTTGTGAAAAATACAAGCTGCCGCGTATGGTATTCGTAACGAACATGGATTCCGATAATGCAAGCTACCGTCAGGTTGTAGAGGATTTACAGAATATGTACGGGAAACACATTGCACCGTTCCACATCCCTGTACGGGAAAACAAGGAATTTGTCGGCTATGTCAACGTATTACAGCAGCGTGCAAAACGCTGGAACGCACACGGAACCATAGACCCGATGGAGGTTCCGGATTATTCCAGGGAAAACCTCGGCATCTGCAGAACCGCACTCATGGAAGCAATCGCAGAAACCAGTGAGGAATTTCTGGAACGCTACTTTAGCGGCGAGGAATTTTCCGAAAACGAAATCCGACAGGCACTCCGCGTCAACGTTGCAAACGGCACCATCATCCCTGTCATGATGGGCTCTAATACCATGGCACGCGGCATTTTCACCCTGCTCGTCGATATCATAAAGTACCTGCCAAGCCCGGAAAAACGCAGTTGCAACGGCATCAATGCCAATTCAAACGAGATTTTCCATGCGGATTATGATTTTTCAAAGCCAAAATCCGCTTATGTCTGGAAAACGATTGCAGATCCGTTTATCGGAAAGTATTCCCTGATTAAAGTAAATTCGGGAGTATTAAAAACCGACGATGTTTTATATAACCACCACAAGGGCGTGGAGGAAAAAATCAGCAAGCTTTATGTCATGCGGGGTAACAAACCGGAAGAAACCAAGGAACTGCACGCGGGCGACATCGGCGCTCTTGCAAAGCTTGCCTCCGTGGCCACCACCGATTCCCTCTCTACACAAAAAAATCCCATTCTCTACATCCGTACCGCACTTTCCACCCCGTACACCTACAAACGCTATACCGTAAAGAAAAAAGGCGACGATGATAAGGTTTCCCAGGCACTGCAGAAATTAATGTCCGAGGACCTTACCCTGAGAATCGAGAACGATACTGCAAACAGCCAGACACTTTTATATGGTATGGGCGACCAGCACTTAGAAATCGTTGCTTCCAAGCTCCTTGAGCGCTACAAGGTAGAAATCGAGCTGCAAAAGCCAAGGATTGCTTTCCGTGAGACTATCCTTAAAAAATCCGACGTGGAGTATAAATACAAAAAACAGTCGGGCGGTCACGGTCAGTACGGTCATGTAAAAATGACCTTTGAACCGTCCGGGAATCTGGACGCTCCGTATGTATTCGACCAGTGCGTTGTCGGCGGCTCCGTGCCGAAAAACTATTTTCCTGCCGTAGAAAAGGGCATTCAGGAGGCTGTTCTTTCCGGTCCTTTGGCGGCTTATCCGGTCGTCGGCGTAAAAGCCGTATTATACGACGGCTCCTACCATACGGTAGACTCGTCCGAACTGGCATTTAAGATTGCTGCCATACAGGCATTCAAAAAAGGCTTTCTGGAGGCAAAGCCGGTCCTGTTAGAGCCGATTGCCTCGCTGAAGGTGCTTGTTCCGGATGGCTACACCGGTGACATCATGGGAGACCTGAACAAACGGCGCGGACGTATCCTTTCCATGAGTCCGGACAACAACGGTTATCAGGAAATCCTGGCGGATGTTCCGTATCTGGAGCTTTATGATTACAACACGGATCTGCGTTCCATGACAGGCGGAAACGGCACCTACTCCTATTCCTTTGCAAGATACGAACAGGCTCCGCCGGAGGTCCAGGAAAGGGAAATCGCCGCAAGGGCTGCCTTAAAGGAAGATACAGAAAAATAACATACCTATTTCATTTTCGCTGCCTGCGGATAATAAGCATTAAAAATTTTGCTAAGGGGGTGTCGCACGAAGCGGCAGCCCCCTCACTTTGCTTTCGCGCGGCTAAAGACGTCAAAGGGGTTGTTGCGAAATATATTCCCTGATGCAGCCGCCCGTACGCGACTCCGGATTTTTTGACAAGCCGCCGACGCTTCCCTGATAAACCAGCCTGCCGCCTTCCTCGCCTCCGCCGCTTCCCAGGTCAATGATGTGGTCCGCCTCCAGCATAAGGTCAAGATTATGCTCTATCACGACCAGCGTATGGCCGTT
The DNA here is from genome assembly GCA_910579465.1 of uncultured Lachnospiraceae bacterium. GTDB lineage: Bacteria > Bacillota > Clostridia > Lachnospirales > Lachnospiraceae > SIG307. The sequence continues at coordinate 301,572 of CAJTUB010000006.1, forward strand.
TTGCTTCAGGCCCTTCATAATCCGGACTAATTTTTCGATATCCCGCGGATGTAGCCCCGTAGTAGGTTCATCGAGCACATACAGGTTCCTGCCCCTTTTATTCCGGGAAAGCTCCCTGACAAGCCGGATTCTCTGGCATTCTCCTCCGGACAATTGATTGAGCGGATGTCCGATGGTCAGATAGCCCAGTCCGATATCACTCATTGCCTTCAAAACCCTGTATATACCGGGCACGTCGCGGAAGAAAGGCAACGCGTCATCACAGGTGGTGTTTAAGATATCCGTGATGCTCCTGTCCTTGTATTTCACCTCCAGAACGTTTTTATGAAAACGCTTCCCCTTACATACCGGACACCGGACCTCCATCGTCGGCATCAATACCATGTTTAATTCAACCGTTCCCTGTCCTTCACAGTGCTCACACCGTCCGCCCCTGACGTTAAACGAGAAATCCTTCTTATCCAGTCCCAGCCTTCCGGCCTCCGGCTGTCGTTCAAACACCTTCCGGATATCCGTGTAAATATCCGTATAGGTCGCTATGTTCGACCTTGCTCCCTTACTTAACGGCTTCTGGGACATACAAATGACATGATCGAGCTTCTCATACCCTTCGATGCTTTCGTCCTTGACGCCCTTCTTATAATAGTTTGTAAGCGCCTCTACGAGTACGTCAAAAATCAGGGAGGATTTTCCGCTTCCGGAAACGCCCGTGATTACGTTAATTTTATTTAACGCTATCCTGACGCTGATGTCCTTCAGGTTATGTTTCCTGGCATTTCTTACCTTGATGCAGTCCCCCCGGATGTAATCCGTTTCCTTCAAAGGCTCATACGTTTTCAGCAAATAGTGTTTCATAATGGACTTTTCTGACCTTAAAAGCTCCTCCATCGTTCCGGCAAACAGCAGTTGTCCGCCGTTCGTGCCTGCTTCCGGGCCGATTTCCACGATATAATCTGCGTTTCTGATAAAGTCCACGTCATGCTCTATGATAATGACCGTGTTGCCCTTCTCTTTTAATACGCGAATGGCATTCATAATCCTGTCATTGTCGGCAGGATGCAGGCCTATGGTCGGCTCATCAAAGATATAAATCATTTCCGTCAAATTGGAGCCCAGAATATTCGCCACACGCAGTCTCTGATGCTCCCCGAACGAAAGGGAAACAACGGACCTCGACAGCGATAAATACCCCAGCCCTAACCCGAGCAGCTCATTCAGCCTTCCTATGATAAATTCCACCACTTCCCCGACAAGCTGATACTCGATACGGCTTTTACCGGATTCCTTGTAATCCGATATCCAGTTTTTTATTTCCCTGAGGGAATACCGCATCAGCTGATTCAGCGATACCCCGTTCACCTTCACTGCTTCAAGCTCCCTTGACAACCTGCTGCCATTGCATTCCGGGCACTCTGTCCGTGCCATGAACCTGCCAAAACGCTCTGTCCAGTCCTCATTATCCAGGTATTTCTCATATTTGATTTCCATATCGTTTATGAATCCCACGAACCAGCAGTTCTTCTCCTCCGGTCTTGCCACGCCGGGATAATATTTCGTAAAACGCGGATCATCATTTCCGTAATAGAGAAATGCTTTTGCTTCCGGTGAAAGCTTCTTTATTTTTTCATCCGGATCAAACGAAAATCCATAGTAGTTCCCTGCCGCAAGAATGATAGGAACATAAATCTTGAGTTCGCTTTTCCCCCAGCTTTTCAAAGCCCCGCCAGACACCGACAGCTCCTCGTCAATCGTGACGCTTTGGTTCACGCTGTAAATCTCGCCGATACCATGACATTTCGGGCACGCGCCATTCGGATTATTATAAGAGAAATCGGACATCCGGAATTTTCTGATTTCCTGTCCGCAGGCAGGACAGGAATCCCTTAACAGCTCAAACAAATCGTTCCCGTCCTCGGACCAGTCAGCGTCATTCTCATACCCTGAGATGAACGGCGGTATTTTATTTCCGCAATGGCTGCATTTCCGCACCCCTGCCTGGGCAAACAGAAGCCGGATAAGCTTAAGGATTTCCGTTGCCGTCCCGACGGTCGACCGGGGATTCCGGTTCTTGATGTGCTGGTCAATATAAATCACCGGGGACAGTCCCTCAATACTGTCCACCAGAGGCTTTTTCACCTGATTCGGTCCCCCCATCGTATCAAAAAGCTGCCGCATGCTTTCCTTCTGTAAGATATCGATGATAAGGGAGGACTTCCCCGAGCCCGAAACCCCGACCACCGCGGTAATCTGATTTCTTGGTATCCTCAGACTGATATTTTTTAAGTTATTTTCTTTTGCGCCCTGAATCACGATATACTTCTGTGCTTCTTCACTCACTATCGATACCTCCTCGACTGCATTTCAAACATATTGGCATAGATGCCGTTTGTTCTCATTAGCTCTTCATGCGAACCGTCTTCCGCCACCCTCCCGTTTTGAATCAGAAGAATCCGGTCCGCCATTTTTGTTGTCGACAGCCTGTGGGAAATAATCACAAGCGTCCTCTCCGGCAGCATATGGAATACCAGCTCATTAAATTCACTTTCCGCCTTCGGGTCCAACGCACTCGACGGCTCATCCAGAATTACCATTCTTTTATCACTGAACAACACCCTTGCCAGTGCCAGCTTTTGTTTTTGTCCCCCTGAGAATACTATGCCGTCGTCATTAAATTCCCTGGAATACGCGCTGTCTCCCTGCACAGGCAGGCGCCCCACCACATCCCCCAGCCCGGCCATCGCAAGCGCCCTGTCCAGGTCAGCGCCTTCCGCTTGTTTGTCAACAAGGTCCATTTTGACATTTTCATACAGTGACAGCGCAAACAGCTGGAAGTTTTGCACCAATATGCTGCACAGGTTCTTCCGGTAGAACTCCACATCATAGTCCCGGATATCCATTCCGTTGACCAGAATTTTACCGCTGTCAGGCTCGTACAGTCTCAACAAAAGCTTGACCAGCGTACTCTTTCCGGCGCCGTTGCAGCCGACAATTGCTACCTTTTCATTCGCCTTGATTTTGAAATTCAATCCGTCTAAAATTTTGTGTTCCCCGTCATAGGAGAACGACACATCGACAAACTCAATCGTGACCGGCATACCGGCATTGCTTTGCAGCCCCTTCTCCGATACGATACTGTTTTCCATTTCCATGAAATGAAGGAACTTCTCAATGTAGATGCTGTTATTATGCGCTTCCTTAACCGAATGGACAAAGTTATTCATGTTCCCTTTTATCGTGCCGTAGGCATTCCACAAGGCAGCCATCACGTCAAAGGAATAGGCACCCTTCACAAGCACCATATAGGCAAGATAAAATAATGTCGCAAAATCCCCGAGGATTTTCTTCATCAGGTTATCGCCGGCGCAGACCATCGTCTTTTTTACCCCGTAAGCAGCATGAATATCGCCAAGCTTTTTTGAAGAAGAGGTCAATTTATCAAGCAAAACCCTTCCGATATTCGTCATCCTGATGTCTTTCGCATTTTGCTTTAAGAAAAACATACGGTTTGCATAGTCGATTTCTTTCTGACAGGGCATCGCTTTGTTATAAATTTCACCGTTTATTTTATTCAGCTTAATCTGATATAAAAAGGAGAGCACGTTAATTACGACCGCCAGTACAAAAACAACAAAATCCAGGGAGCTGATAATATAAAACAGCGAAAGCAGCACCAGGAAATTTTCAAGCAAATTGACGAAATTCCGGTAGGTGTTCCATGCCCTGTCGTTCGATTCCCTGTTGGCAACAACCAAATCATTATAATACTTCTGGTCGTCATAGCAGCCAAGCGCAATGGAGCCGGATTTTTCAAACATCATCTTTGTAAAAACATGATTGACCTTGATTTCCGCGTCTTTTTTCAGACTGTTATTAAAAACTCCCTCGATGACAGTATTGAACAGAAGCACCAGCCCATAATATACGCACGTCACGACAATCAGCTGTGTCAGGGTTTTCTGTGTTTCCCCCGGATGGGTAATTGCAACTTCTACCTGCCTGACAATATACTGTATGAACAGAACGTTTCCTATGGTATTGAACAATACACTTCTGGCTGCAATCACCAGCGCATAGTCGGCAGAATACAACGGGACCGCCCTGAAAAACAGCTTCAACATATACAGATTATTACGTATTACTTTTTTCATGCCACACTCTCCTTACATTTCATCTTGAATTTTCGCAATTTGCATATACCTTTGTGTCCCGGCTACAGCCGAAGCCTCTAAGATGATTTAAAACTACGAAAACTCAAGTACGCTTTATTTATTCCGCATCATCCCTGTAATATTTTGCCTGCAAATGAAACATGGCTGCATATTTTCCGCCCTGGAGGAGCAGTCCTTCATGCGTCCCCTGCTCGACAATCTGTCCCTTTTCCATAAAATAAATCTTGTCCGCTATTTTAGATGCCGAAAATCTATGGGAGATATAAATCACGGTCTTATCTGCCAGATAACTGTTAATCGTTTCAAAAATTTCTTCTTCTGCAACCGGGTCAAGTGCGCTGGTAGGCTCATCCAGAATGTAGAGCTGCTTCTCCGGATTGATAAAGATTCTGGCAAGTGCCAGGCACTGGCACTGACCAATGGAAAGCATCTCGCCCGAATCGGACAATTCATGGGTCAGCTGCGTCTGAAACCCGCCCTCGTAATGGTTTATCTTTTCCTTCAGATGAAGGGAAGCCATGACCCTTTGCATTTCTTCCTCCGGATACGTTTCCGTATCCATCGCGATATTCTCACCGATGGTTGCTGCATACACGTTGATGTCCTGAAAAACAATCCCGTATTTGCCGCGGTAGTTCTTTACATTGTAATCACAAATATTCTTACCATTATAGGTGATGCTGCCCCGGTCCGGGTCGTACAGGCGCAAAAGCAGGTGAATCAGGGTCGATTTTCCGGCTCCGTTATACCCGACCAATGCAATCTTTTGTTTCGGCTGGATTTCCATGCAGATATCTCTCAGGGTATACTCATCCTTTTCGTTGTATTTGAAATAGAGATGCTCTATCTTAATTCCGCCAAAGGACGCGTCCACCATTTCCTCTTTGCGCGATACCACCTTCGATTCATACCGGTAAAATTCGATAAATTTGTTTAAGTAGATATTGTCATTTAAAATACCGGTAAAACACTCTATCACCGAGGATGCCCTCCAGGTAAACTGCGCGATCGCCCCCATCAGGGGCAGGAACATTGCAATCGTTACCGTTTTATCAACGACGATTCTGTGTATCGAAAGGAGCGTTGTCACACAGGACACAACCCCGAATCCGAAAAAAACCTGGACGCTGTCAAGCATTGTTATTTTCCTGTAATACTTTTTCAGAAGCTTTTTTAATCCCCGAAACGCATCGTCAAGCATTTTATGCAGGACGTTTTTCACATTCGTGGTTCTTAACTCCTGCGCGCATTCTGCCTGAATGGAAATCCTTTTCACATAATCATATTTCCGTTGATATTTTAAACTTTCATCGGTATAGCGGTATCTGTACTTATTCACAAGCGGTTCAAAAAACAAGCCTGTCAATACCGAAATAAGCGATATCATTACAATCGTAAAATCAATCTGCGCAAAATACCCAATCAGCACAATCACGCAGCAGAAATGGGAAATAAACCAGGCTATGTTATTTAAGATACTGTCCACCCTGTAAAACAAGTCATTTAACGCAAAGGTTACATTGTCGTAATATTCCGGGTTATCAAAGCATTCCATGTCAACCGACATGATTTTCTTATAAATCATATTTCTTAAAAACAACGAAAGCTTCACATCATTTTTCGGAAGATACGCCTGCTGGTAATAGGAGTTTAACAGCTCAAATACGATGTTAATTAAAATGAACACAAGCAATACCTTACTGATTGCAGCAATGCTTTTTCCTTTTTCCACCGCATCCATAAAATACGCAAAAAAGAGCACATTGTAGAATATGGAAAATAAATTGTTTATTACGGTAAAGAATATGTTCAGCCATACCCGTGACGGGGACGCCTTGCATATTGTCTTTAACATAAATTTGTAATTCCTGAAAATATTATTTTTCATAAACAATCGCATAAAAATACCACCTTTCAAATTGGGTCAGATTCATTTTATCCCAAATTCAAAAGGTGGTGTACAGATGTAAGGTTTCTATTTTTTCATTTCCGCAAGCATCCCGTATAACGCCTCTGCCTTCTGCCGCAGCTCTGCCAGTGCCTGCAGATAGTAATCTGCCTTGCTTTGTAAATCCTCTCCCTCCTCCGGCTCTATCAGAAGCTTCTCTGCATCTGCATACTCGCCGGAATCCATGCTTTGAAGGAAACGGAAAATCGTCATAATGCTATAGCCGGTATCCAGCAGCAGACGAATCAGATACATCCGGTTCACCGCTGCCTGCGGATACAATCTTTTCTGATACGGCGGCAACGGCAAAAGCAGCCCGTTGCGCTCCCAGTTCCGGATAGACTCCTCTGTCACCCTCACCAGCTCTGCCGCCTGCTTTTTCGTGTAAAGCACCTCCGGCAGCTCCGGCTCCTCCTTCCCCTTCGCATAGGCCAGTGCAAAACGGATGACACTTTGCGTTTCCTCGCTCTCCTCCTGTATTTCCTTCAGATAGCCCCGCGCTGCCTCCTCATAAGCATCCGGGTCCCAGCTCCTTGCCGCTTCAATTACCTTCAGGCTTGCCCTCCTGAGCCTCCGGTTTACAAAGCCCCCGAATACCAGCCTGCAGACCCTGACCTGATACACATGATGCCCGTTATAAACCCGGTAACGGTTCGGAAGACGCTCTACTGCTTCCAGAAAACCGCTCTTCTCATAAAAGCGGATGGTTCCTGCCTTCACGCCGGTCAGCTCCGACAGCTCTCCTATCTGATACATCGTCCTCCCTGCCTCCTTCCGTATCGGTGTCTGCCGTTAAAGGCAATGCGCCGCTTATAAGAAAGGGGGCTGCGCTTCCTGTCTGCAACAGCCCCCGTTAGCTTCTTTTCTATTTTCCGGTCAGTACACTACCGCTTAAAGTAAAAGCCCTCCTCCGGCATTGCGCCGCCGACTGCCGCCGGATTCTGCTCATACAGTACCTGTAAATAAGCACCCGCCTTGCTCTGCATTTCATCGCCTTCGATAAAGACAATGTTACAATACGGAATCGCCTTCTTTGCAATGGCCGCCTTGAAGATATCAAACTTCTCGGACAGTGCCGCCGCTTCCTCCACATGCTCTACCGTATATGCCGCAGAGACTGCGTATTCCTCCATAAACGCTTCTACTGCTTCGCGGTTTTCATTTAAAAACTTTGTATTTGCCACAACCACGCCGGTGACTACGGTCGAATTGTCGTTCAGCTTCTCCCATTCCTTTGTAACATCAAGGGCAATCCGCACCTTTTCGTTACTGTTAAGTACCGTGGTTACATACGGCTGCGGAAGCATTGCTACTGCGTCCTCTGCATTGGAAAGAAGCGCTGCCACCTCGGTTGCCTCGGATTTAAACTCTATCGTAACGTCCTTCTCCGGGTCAAGCCCTGCGGACTTTAACAGCTGCACGAGCGTATACTCCGGCGTCGTTCCCTTGCCGGTGGAATAAATGGTCTTTCCCTTTAAATCCGCGACGCTCTGAATCGTATCGCCGGTTTCCACAATGTAGAGCACCCCGAGGGTATTGATGCCAAGCATCGTCACGCCGCCTTGGGACTTATTATACAGCACGGACGCCAGATTACACGGTACTGCCGCAAGCGGAAGCTCGCCCTTTAAGATGCCTGCCGTAATCTCATCCGCTGCACCTGCCACCGTAAACTCATAATTATTTGCCGTCGTGCCTGCCGCAGCGTCCTCCATCAGCTTCAGCATACCGAGCGCTGTCGGACCTTTCAGTGCTGCAACCGGAATCGTAAGCTTTTCCGCCGGTGGATTCGTCGGCGTACCGGTCGGCTTCTCCGCCTCTGTCGTCGGTGTCAGCGTTGTATCCGGCGCCTTCGTCGGTTCCGTACTGCCCTTTTTCCCGCATCCTGCAAATGCCGAAATAAGCAATACCATGGTTGCCAATACTGCCAATACTACTGTTCTTTTTTTCATGTTCTGCCTCTCTTTCTTCGTTACCGGGAGCGTATCCCCTGTATTCAGAATTATTTTCCTGCCTCCCCGTCGGAACCTCCTCCGGGTCGGTGCGAAAACATTTCTGTTTCCGTGCAGTATTATATGCGATAGTTAAGGAAATGTCAATCCCTTTTTTCTGGCTGATTGACCTGTTAAGAAAAATATAGTACACTATGAATTACGATATATAGTTACATAACAAAAAGGATATTGTGATAAACCTGACAAAATTTAAGGAGACTTAGTATGCTGTATCAGAACGTCTTAGATGCAATCGTAGAAAAAAGCAGACAGATATTCAAGGAAAATCTTACCGGTGTCTATTTGCACGGCTCCATGGCTATGGGGTGCTTCCATCCGGTAAAAAGCGATATTGACCTGATTGTTGTCGTCCGGGAGCAGATAACAGACCAGCAGAAATTGCAGTTTATGAACGATATCGTAGAACTAAATGCAGCGGCGCCAGCCAAAGGAATCGAATTGAGCATTGTCATGGAAAAGGACTGCCGGGACTTCCGCTATCCGACCCCTTTTACGTTACATTTCTCAAACGCACATCTGCAATGGTTTCTTGACAACCCGGCAGATTATATCCGGAAAATGAACGGGGTAGACAAGGACCTGGCGGCGCACTTTACAATCATAAAAAATTACGGCATGGTACTGTACGGCGCGGAAATCGACGACGTATTTGCCGATGTACCAAGGAATGCTTACATCGACAGCATCTGGTTTGATATTGAGAATGCGAAAGAAGAGATTACGGAAAATCCTGTCTATGTGATTCTGAACTTATGCAGGGTGGCGGCTTTTCTCAAAAATGACCTGATTGTTTCAAAAAAGCAGGGCGGGGAATGGGCGCTGCAAAGCCTTCCTTCGCAATACCACCCCCTGATTTCCCTCGCGTTACAAAGCTATGCGTCCGGAGACGATATCGAAATCGACCAAACGGAAGCACAAAAATTTGCGGATGGAATGCTGCGGATGCTAAAGGAGCTATGAGCACTTTTCCGCATCAACCGCCAGGACGAACATCAGGGCACATAGGGCGTCCTGCGGCTCGGCTACCTCTATCACATAGGTATCCGTCCAGTGAAGCAGCTGCTTTGAAATCGTGGCTGCATTGCGTCCGTCAGGCGCAAGAATCGAATAATCCCATTCAAAAAAGTCGCCCTCGATATGCCAGCCGTTGCAGTCAATATTATATTTCGGTTTAAAAAACGAAAACTCCTTACTGATGGAGCCGGCATAGCTGCTGCCCAGATAAATCTCAAACCTTGGCAGCAACGTGAAAACCCGTTCCTTTACGGTTCCTACCTCTGTTCCGGCAGTATCAAAGATTTTCAGGCAGTGCCCCCACGAGAGCTGCCCTTTTACCTCATACACGGTATTGCCGGCTTCATCATAGATATCGTAGCTGTCAAACCACGAAAACAATCTTTGCTTAAACAGCAGCTTCATCTGCTTATCTCTTTATCCTTTCTATCCTTCTGTTACTTCTCGTCTGTCTTCATCTCTACGCGGATTCCACTCATAATGCTCTGTGCAGTCAGACAGATGACCGGGAGGTCCTTACGCTCATAATTCGGCGTCAGATTGACAAACCCGCTCATCACATCGGTTGTCTTCACTTCCACACGCACTAACGGCGGAACCTTTACTACTACCCCGCTCATAAATGCACGCACAAATACCGTCGTTTCCGGCGCAAGCTCTGCTTCCGTCAGGTCCAGCTCGACACCGCCTGCTGCCGCGTTAATTTCCACTCTGGAAACCTTTTCGCCCGCAAAGCGGATATTTCTGCCGTTCATAAAATTGAGGTAACGTTTCTTTTCATTCCCGTCATTCTCCTCCTCCAGACGGTTGGCAAGACGGAGCATCGCCTTTGCCACTGCCGCCACTGTGCCGTATACCGCTATCCCGAACATTACCAGACGGAACAGCCGCCCGAACAAAGACCTCTTTTCTTCCTTTACCACTACAATCCCCTCTTGATTCATTTTCTGACTCCTTTCTTTTTGCCTGCATACCTGCGTTCCAGCTTCTTTGACATTGTCCTGACCGGCTTTTCCTTTTTTACCGGGCGTTTCCGCTTCTCGGCACAAAACACAAAGTATCCGTCCCTTTCCTGCACCCGGACTCCGCCGAACACGGACGTCAGCTTGTTTTTGTACCAGTCCAGCCGTTTTGTTACCATAACCATCCTGCCGCCTTCGGCAAGATGACGGTATCCCTCTTCAATAAAGTGCTTTGCCACCGAAAAATCCGTGTGGTACGGCGGATTTGAAAGAATCAGCGTAAAATCCTGCCGCATAATCTTTTCAAACCCGTTGCTTTGCAATATCGTAATCCCAGGGACTCCGTTTTTTTCCGCATTCCGCTGTGACAGAAGCACCGCGGTCTCCTCGCAGTCACACATCGTCACACGCTCCGCGCCGGTCTTTTTCGCTGCCAGAATCCCGACCACGCCATACCCGCAGCCCAGATCCAGCACCACGTCCTCCGGCTGAAACTCGACAGCGGAAAGCATCGCAAGCGTCCCCCGGTCCACTGCCGCCGGTGAAAAAAGCGAGCTGTCGGTCTCAAACTGCAGAGGTACTCCCTGTATTGTTTCCTGTATCAACATCCCCCGCATCTCCTCCATTCTCTTAAACCACCTCCGGCAGCGGCTTCCTTGAATTTCCGCATCTTATACATCTTCTATATTCCGGAGATTGTGCGCATCTGATTTTTGCATTTGTCCGAAGGACCGCGTCTTTAGCGAAACCGGAATCACCTCTTAGAGCTGGTTAGGCGCGAGGACGCTCCCGAGCGGCTTAACAGCTCTTAGAGGAAGTCCGGCGGAGCGCCGCGCATGCAAAAATCAGATGCGCACAATCTCAAAAACATAAAAGACGCTTAGAATATGCGGAAATTCAAGCTACGCTACGCCTTAAACCGGTAGCCCACGCCCCATATCGTCTCGATATACTGCGGGTTGGAGGTATCCGTTTCAATCTTCTCACGCACCTTCTTGATATGCACGGTAACGGTTGCGATATCGCCAACCGAGTCCATGTCCCAGATGGCGCGGAACAGCTCCTCCTTGGAGGAGACCCGGTTCGGATTCTCGGCAAGATACGTCAGAAGGTCAAACTCCTTTGTCGTAAACTGCTTCTCCTCCCCGTTTACAAACACCCGCCTTGCTGTCTTGTCAATGCGCAGCCCTCTTGTTTCTATAATCTTGTTCGCGCGGACGCCGCTGCCGACCAGCCGCTCGTAGCGCTGCAGATGCGCCTTTACCCTGGCGACCATCTCGCTCGGACTGAACGGCTTTGTCATATAGTCATCCGCTCCTAACCCGAGCCCGCGGATTTTGTCCACCTCATCCTTTTTCGCGGACACCATCAGCACCGGAATGTCCTTTGCTTCCCGGATTGCCTTACAGATTTCAAAGCCGTCGCACCCCGGAAGCATCAAATCCAGAATCACCAGGTCATAGTCTTCCTCCAGGGCCGCACGCTTCCCTTCCTCGCCGTCCCCGGCAATCGTTACCGTATAGCCGGAAAGCTCCAGATAATCCCGCTCCAGCTCGGCAATTGCCGTTTCATCCTCAACAATCAGAATCTTTGCCATACCTTCTCCTTTTCACACATTCTGAAAAAGCATTATCCCTTGATTCCAAGCAGCTCCCGGTTTATTTTCGGCACCGCCTGCTCTCTGCCGTCCTTCCGCACCTTCAGCAAGGTAAACGAAATCACGGTTCCTTCCCCCTTTTTACTCCTTACCGAAACGCTGCCGCCATGGTCCTCTACAATCTGCTTTACAATGGCAAGCCCCAGACCCGAACCGCCTGTCTTTGTATTTCTGGAGGTATCCCCTCTGTAAAAACGCTCGAAAATATGCGGTAAATCCTTTTCTGCAATTCCTGCGCCCGTATCGCTGATTTCCGTCCGGACATATGCCGGCTCCTCCAAAAGCGTTATCGTTATCTTTCCGCTCTCTTTCGATAAGTATTTTACTGCGTTTCCGATAATATTCATCGTAATGCGCTTTAGCTGCTCCCGGTCGGCATATACCTCGTCATCTCCAACGAGATGACTTTCCAACGAAATCTCGACATGCCTCTGTTCCAGCTCCGGCTCGTCCTCTTCGATACAGTCGGCAAAGAAGTCCGTAAGCTTTACCTTTTCAAAGTAATACGGATAAGACTTACAGTCAATCCGCATATACAGCGACAGCTCCTCTACCATGCGGGTCATATCTTCCGCCTTGCTCCGTATCGTACGCAGATACTTCTCCTGCTTCTCCGGCGTATCCGCAACCCCGTCCATCATTCCTTCGACATAGCCCTTAATCGTTGTCAGCGGCGTCTTTAAATCATGTGATATATTTCCAATCAGGCTCCGCAGGTCCTCCTCATACTGGACCCTCGTATCAATCTCCGCCTTCAGATGCGCGCGCATTTCCTCAAAATCCGTACTCAGCTCCCCGATTTCATCCTCCCCGGTCTTTTCAAGCCGGAAGTTCAAGTCTCCCTCCTTCACCCGCTTCGTCGCTTCCTTTAACTTGTTAATCGGTTTTAAGACTCCCTTATAAAGCCAGACAATCAGTAGCATTCCGGTAACAAACAGTACAATCAGAATCGAACCGATTGCCTGCATAATGGAATCCTTTGTCTGCGGCATTAATGTATTGACATCCGAAACAATATAGGCGCTGCCGGGCTGCCTGTCCGAAAACAAAAAATCATGCTGCTTTACGAGGTAGGGAATCCTGCCGTTAATATAAAGGCCGCCGTCTACATTTGCACTATAGGAGCCATACGCCGGAAGCGTATCCTCTATCTTCTTATAAATTGCTTCGTTTCCGCAATAAACAGAAACGCCGTTTTTCTGCACAACCAGAAAAGCCTGCCGCTCTCCAAGCCTTTCATTTAATTCCTGCAGATACGAAATATCTGTCATACAATCCGGCTCTTCCTTTGTCACCGTTTTTAACTCGTTAAAAATGCCGCGGGTCAGCCGGTTTAACACCTGCACCGGATTCTGTAATGCCTGCAAGGTATCTACCTCAGTATCATAGGTCTGCTGCATCACTGCCGCCTGATATTTTACAATGACAAACGCAAGGCTCGTCAGCAAAATCATCGGAAACAGCGTCATTATCATAAAAGCAACAATCAGCCTTTTTCTGAAATCCATTGATTTCCTCCCGTCTCCCCTCCTGTCCCCTAAAGATTCTGAGCACGGAACTCGTTCGGCGTAATGCCCTCCAGTCTCTTAAAATTGTAACAGTAATAGGACACATCCCGGATACCTACCATCTGTCCTACCGCGGCAATCTTAATGCTGCGGTCCGAAAGATAACGCTTCGAAATCTGTATCCTGCGCCTGGTAATATATTCAAAGGGACGCATGGAAAGCGCCTCTTTAAAGGTACGGCACAAATGCTGCGGCGTTACGCCGATTACCTCTGCAAGCTCCGGCAGGGTCATCTGCTCCGTAATATGGTCGTCGATATAGTCTAACAGCGGCAGAAGCCTCCGCATTCCCTTGCTCTGCGGCTGCAGCTGCTCGTGCTGCAGCAGACAGAACTCCATCAGCAGCTCGTACACATGGACAGAGCTTCTCTCCATGCCCTGCAGGCGGTCCACTTTGAGCTCGGTCAGAATCTGGCGCAGAATCCGCTCATAGCGGACTGTATCCATTCCGCTTACCACTGCCGCATCCTTCAGCCCCAGACACTCCAACGTCTGCTCCATCGCGTCGCCTGCCAGATGAATCCAGCTTGTCACCCATTTCCCTTTTCCATGATACCGGTGCTCGCGCTTCGCCGGAAGGAAAAAAATACTTCCTGTATCAATCGGGAATACTTTTCCTTCCGTCTCCAGGACTCCCTCACCCTCTACGCAATAAATTAACTGGGGAAGGCAGTACCCGGACTCCCTCACAATCGGACACTGCTCTTTGTTTAGTCCGACTGCGGGCGTCAAAAACGGGAGCTTTGCTTTTTTGATGTTAGGGAATACCGCTTCTGGCTTCATAACCTTCCTCCTCTTTTGCTTATAAGTCGCAGGTTCCTACTGTTCTCGGGAACGGTATTACATCACGGATGTTACCGATACCGGTCAGATACATCACACAGCGCTCAAAGCCGAGTCCGAAGCCGGCATGCCTTGCAGAGCCATATTTACGCAAATCCAGATAAAAATCATAATCCTCCGGGTCCAGCTTCATCTCTTCCATTCTGGCACGGAGCTTGTTATAGTCATCCTCCCTCTGGCTTCCGCCGATAATCTCGCCGATGCCCGGCACCAGAAGGTCCATTGCTGCAACCGTCTTCCCGTCCGGATTCAGCTTCATATAGAATGCTTTGATTTCTTTTGGATAATCTGTTACAAATACCGGCTTCTTAAACACCTGCTCGGTAAGGTAACGCTCATGCTCGGTCTGTAAATCACAGCCCCAGCTGACCTTATAATCAAACTTATCGTTATTCTTTTCCAGAATTTCAACTGCTTCCGTATAGGTCACATGACCGAACTCGGAATGCAGCACATGGTTGAGACGCTCTGACAGTCCCTTATCCACAAAATTGTTGAAGAACGCCATCTCCTCCGGTGCATGCTCCAGCACATAAGAAATAATATACTTAATCATGCCCTCGGCTAACGCCATATCATCCTGCAGGTCCGCAAATGCGATTTCCGGCTCAATCATCCAGAACTCTGCGGCATGGCGGGTCGTGTTGGAATTCTCGGCACGGAATGTCGGTCCGAAGGTATAGATATTACGGAATGCCATTGCATAGGTCTCTCCGTTCAACTGCCCGCTCACGGTAAGGTTCGTGGACTTCCCGAAGAAATCCTTCGTATAGTCTACGCTGCCGTCCTGATTCTTCGGCACATTCTCCATGTCCATCGTCGTTACGCGGAACATCTCGCCTGCACCCTCGCAGTCACTTCCGGTAATCAGCGGTGTATGCACATAGACAAAGTCCCTCTCCTGGAAATACTTATGGATGGCATAGGCAATCAGGGAACGCACGCGGAATACCGCCTGAAACGTGTTCGTGCGCGGTCTTAAATGGGTCATGGTACGCAGAAACTCAAGCGTATGGCGCTTCTTCTGCAACGGATAATCCGGCGTCGAGGCTCCCTCGACCGTAATCTCCTCCGCCTGAATCTCAAACGGCTGCTTTGCGTCCGGTGTCGCCACCAGCTCCCCGGTCACAAGAATTGCAGAACCGACATTCAGCTTGGAAATCTCTGCAAAATTCTCCATGGTATCATGGTATACGACCTGAAGCGTTTCAAAAAAAGTACCATCATTTAATACGATAAAGCCAAATGCCTTAGAATCCCTGACACTTCTGACCCAGCCGCCTACGCTGACCTTCTTTCCCAGATATGCCTCACGGCTGCGGTACAATTCTCTTATTGTTGTTAATTCCATTGTTTTTCTCCTTCCATCACGGTATTATTTCCCACACGCAAGCTTTTCATCACACTCTGCAACCAAAGCGACAATCCGGTTTGTCAGAATACACTCTAACTCCGTCGCCTGCCTCTCCGTCAGGCCCGGAACAAAGCCCGCTGCCATCCCGGAATGACCGCCGCCGCCGCCCGGATACCCGGAAAGCGCTGCCCGTATAATCGTACTGACATCCAGATCCTGCGTTTCACTGCGCAGTGATATTTTCAAGCCGCCTACCCGGTACGAATACACAACCGAAACCCTGACCTCCTCTAACGACATAATGAAATCCGAAAGAGTCCCCATCATTGCCTCGGTACAGCCCGCCCCTACATTTGCAAAGCCTATGTTATTCCCGCAGACCTTCAGATTTGCAAGCGCCTGCCGGTAAGCATTTAAGTCCTTTAACTGCAGGGAGCTTCCCTCAAACAACCGGAGCATCTCAAAGTTTGCCTGCTTATACATATGGCAGAACATATCCACATCAAGCACCGTCGTCTGGCGCATCAGATTTGCCGTATCCATCTTAATCCCGTACACCAGTGCCGTTGCCGCCTTCTCGCTCACCGGAATTTCATTCTCAATGAAATACTCCGCAATAATTGATGCACAGGCACCGACTTTACGGATATCGTAAAACCGGTAGCTGCCGGTCTGCTGCTTCGGATGATGGTCGATACAGGCAATCTCCTTTGCAATCAGCTCCTGCAGATTGACATTCCCTTTCTGTCCGTCTACGATAAGGATTTCATCGTCCTCTTCCATCGTAAGCTCATCCACATCATAAAGCTCGATTTCCAATGCCTCTACCATTGCTATCGTATTTACCTTATCAATTTCCCCCTGATAGCAGATGGTCGCCTCGTATCCCTTATAACGCAGAAGCTCCTGCAATCCGAACGCACTGGCAATCGCATCCTGGTCAGGATAATTATGCATCTGGATATATACTTTCTTTCTGCTGATTACTTGTAACAATCGTTTCAACGCAGTACCACGTTCCATACGATTTTTCTCCTCCATGTATGCTTCTCCCGACAGATTACTTTCCATACTCCCCTGCCAGCTTTTCAAACAGCGGGAGTGCCCGCTCCACCTGCGCCGTCGTAACACAGTACGAAACCCGCAAAAAACCAGGACATCCGAAATCCGTTCCCGGCACCAGCAAAAGGTCATACTTCTTTGCCCTCTCGCAAAACGCCTTCTCGTCCGCCTCTAATGCCTGCGGGAACAGATAAAATGCCCCCTGCGGCTTAACAACGTGATACCCGTACGAGGTCAGTCCCTCATACAGCAGATCGCGGTTTTTCCGGTAAACCGAAATATCCGAGGTCTCTGCCGCACAGACTGCTGCTACACGCTGGAACAGGCTCGGCGCATTCACATAGCCAAGGATACGTCCCGCGCCGCAGACCGCCGCATAGGCATCCTGCCAGTCCTCCATTTCAGGCGGTACGACAATATAGCCGATACGCTCTCCCGGAAGGGAAAGGGACTTACTGTAGGAATAGCATACAAACGTATTCTTATAATACTTCGTCACATACGGAATCTCTATGCCGTCATATGCAATCTCACGATACGGCTCGTCCGAAATCAGATAAATTGCATGGCCGTATTCCGCCTCCTTCTCTGACAAAAGCTTTGCCAGCCGGAGAATCGTCTCTTCGGAGTATACCGCGCCGGACGGATTATTCGGCGAGTTTATGACAACTCCCTTCGTATGCTCATTCAGCCGCTTCTCAAGCTCTTCGAAATTAATCTGGAACGTCTGCGTATCTGCCGGAATCGTCACACACTTTGCGCCCGCCCCCTTTTCAATAAAGCAGGCGTATTCCGGGAAAAACGGCGCAAATACAATGAACTCGTCCCCCGGAACGGTCAGTGCCTTAAAACAGATGCTGATTGCCGCGGCAGCACCCACCGTCATATAGAAATTGTCCTTTGTAAAATTCGTCCCGAACCTGCGGTTGACAGAGACTGAAATCTCCTCACGCACAAAATCTGCTCCCTGTGCGCTGGTATATCCGTGCAGTACCGCAGGATTCTCCTTTGTAATAATATCAAGAAGGGTCTTTGTTACAATCTCCGGTGCCGGAACATTCGGGTTCCCGATGCTGAAATCAAAAATATTCTCTCTGCCGACCACCTTTGCCCTCTGATTCCCGTATTCAAAAATTTCCCTGATTGTGGAACGCTTTTTCCCCAGCTCCACCATTGCCTCTGCTAACATTCTATCGCTTCCTTTCAATAGGCTTCCAGTTTTATCTTACCACGAATTGTCATATCTTGCAATTCAAA
Source organism: uncultured Lachnospiraceae bacterium (assembly GCA_910579465.1). Lineage (GTDB taxonomy): Bacteria > Bacillota > Clostridia > Lachnospirales > Lachnospiraceae > SIG307. Next base: position 319,420 of record CAJTUB010000006.1, read on the forward strand.
TGTTAAAATTTTCGTATGAATAGGACGAATGGCACATAAAGCCGCTAAAATCAAGCTCTGCAGCTTTTCGCCGAAATTCGAAAAAAGCTTTCTTATATTGACAAATCCGCAGATTCATACTATAGTTAATACAGTGTGTTTTCACATTTTTCAGGAAAGTGAGGGGTGCAGAAGGATGGAGCCGACAGATTCAGGCGACTTGGAACAAAAGAAAATCAATCGATGGAAAAAAATAATGACAATCGCCCTGACTCTCGGATGCCTTCTTCTTGCCGCCGTTTTTATAAAGGCGTATCTGGATGGAAAATTCAGTTCAGTAGAAACCCTGCAGGCTTATATTAAAAGCTACGGGATATTCGGACCGGTCATTCTGATTGCGTTTCAGGCAGTCCAGGTTATTGTTCCGGTACTGCCCGGTTTTCTGGGCTGTGCGGCAGGCGCGGTATTATTTGGAAGCATGGGCGGGTTCTGGTGTAACTATCTGGGGATATCGGCAGGTTCGATTATCGCCTTTTTACTGGCAAAAAAATACGGAACAGCGCTGGTCCGGAATTTATTTTCAAAAGAAAAGTATGAAAAGTATTCTGCATGGGCCGGGAAAAGCAAGTCCTACACTCTGCTTCTGTTTGCAGGAATGGTACTGCCGCTGTTTCCGGATGACTTTTTTTGCTACTTTTCCGGACTGACAAAGATGAGCCTCCGGAAGTTTGCTATCATTATTTTTCTTGGAAAACCATGGTGCATTTTAGCTTACAGTTTATTCTTTAGTTCTATTTAGGAGACGGTTGTAATGAAAGAAAAGTCAGGATTACTTGGTTATTATAATTATACGGTAGTATTGACCTACCTTGGCATGCTTCTAGGGTTTGCCGGTATCACCTTTGTACTGAAGGGAAAATATTACGATGCGGTTATCTGCCTGATGACCGCCGGGATTTGCGATATGTTTGACGGAAAAATCGCATCCACCAAAAAGAGGACGCCGGAGGAGCGGAAGTTCGGAATCCAGATTGATTCCCTGAGTGACCTGCTTTGCTTCGGTCTGCTGCCGGCCCTGTTCGTATATCAGTTTGAGGAAAAAAGCAATCTGAGCTTTGCCATTGCGGCACTCTATGTCCTCTGTGCCCTGGTCCGCCTCTCTTACTTTAACGTATGCGAGGAAAAACGGCAGGAGCAGGAAAGCACGGAGCGTTCCACCTATCAGGGTCTGCCGGTGACAACCGCCGCCTTATTCTTACCGGCGGTCTATCTTCTGGCGCTTAAGTTCCAGAAGTGCGGCCCGGTTTCCTTTTTATGTCTGCTCTTCGGGATGGCGCTTTTGTTTTTGCTGCCGATAAGGATAAGAAAGCCTCATCTTCCGGGGAAAATCATCATGGCGCTGCTCGGACTTTTGGAGCTGCTTATTCTTATGACAGGGGGATTCGTAAAATGAAACAGGAGGATACCGGAATCCGGTTTCTGTATCAGACACGAACCGGAAGATTTTTTCTGAAAGCACTTACTCTGCCGTGCGTTTCCAAAGCAGGCTCTGTTTTCCTTAATTCCCGTTTTTCCCGGCCGATGATTGGACATTATATCAAAAAATATCACATTAATATGGAATTATACGAAAAGCGGGACTATACTTCATTCAACGACTTTTTCACAAGAAAACGCACCGGAGCTGCCGCAGATTATGCAGAGTCTGACCTTATCAGCCCTTGCGACGGCTATTTAAGCGTTTATAAAATCGGTCCGGACAGCCGCTTTACCGTAAAGAATTTAAGCTACAGCACCCGCAGCATCCTGCGTGATAAGGCACTTGCCAAAAGCTACGAGGACGGCTTCTGCATGATTTTCCGGCTGGCTCCATACCATTACCACCACTACGCCTATGTGGACTCCGGTACGGTTCTCCGCCGGAGAAGAATTGATGGCATCCTGCATTGTGTACGCCCGACGGCATGCGAGCATTTTCCGGTTTATGCGGAAAACAGCAGGGAATACACGATTCTGCGCTCGGAGCATATGGGTATCATCGTACAGATGGAGGTCGGCGCCCTGTTAGTTGGGAAAATCAGAAATACTCACAGCCAGGATATGGCAGCAAAGGGCGAGGAAAAGGGGTACTTTGAATTCGGAGGCTCCACGATTATTCTCTTTGCCAGAAAGGGCAGCGTTGCCCTGGAAGAGAGCTTCGGGAAAACAATGGATACCGGAATAGAAACCGAAGTTTCCATAGGAAGCAGAATCGGCAGCTGCCTGCAGGGAGGAAGCCATGGAAATTAAGCCTGAACAACCGCAAAACAAAAGAAAGTCCGGAAACACCCTTCTGTCTTTTCTGGATAAGTGGATTCCTTCCTATACAAGACTTCCGCTTGTTCTGGTAGTCGTTATTAACTTTTCCGTCTACTGGGGCTCACGGCTCCTCGCTGCCGACAAGCCCCATCTGAATATGGAAACAGAGCTGGACCAACTCATACCGCTCGTTCCGTGGACTGTTCTCATTTATTTCGGCTGCTATATTTTCTGGATAGCAAACTACATTTTAGCCGGACACACGCAGAAGGAACAGGCTCTGCGCTTTTATGCGGCAGATATTCTTGCAAAGCTTGTCTGCCTCTTTTTCTATGTCGTATTCCCGACCACGATGCCGCGTCCGGAGATTGCCGGAAACGGAATTTCAGAGCAGCTTATGCTGTGGCTGTACCGTGCAGATGCGTCAGACAATCTGTTTCCTTCCATCCACTGCCTCGTCAGCTGGCTGTGTTACATCGGAGTCAGAAAGCAGGCACACATCCCGAAGAGCTACCGGGCCCTGTCCTGCTTTTTTGCAATTCTCGTTTTCATTTCTACGGTTACCACAAGACAGCACGTCATTGCAGATGTACTTGCCGGTATTGTACTAGCAGAGGCTTCCTACGGCATTACAGGAATGTGTGTCGATTATTGTATGAAAAGAAAGAAGTCTGACACCCCGGAGTCTTCCGGTGACCTCTCAAAAAAATAATAAAATAGTCTAAAGATACGTCTAGCCTTTTTGACAGCTATTGTTTATATCCATAAGATATCTCACTGATAACACCATCAAAGAAAACAAAATCCCCGTCGGGATAATTCCAAACAGCCTGAAATTTCGTAGGATATTTAATGCCGTTTGAGGAAAGCTGATAATCATTACAAATTGCAGACCACGGTACATATTCCATACTTCCGTCCGTTCCTGCAACGGCTCTGTCATTTGTGGTAAAAGAAATCATTTCATACTGTTCATTAAAGTTAAAGATACCGCTCGCCGTTTGTCCTTTGTAACTGATTGTCGCCCGTACTTCAAAATCGCTTATTTCCTCAAAAGTGATATAGTCCTGTAACAGAATAGTAGGAGCGAATAAACTTTCTGCAAGAAAAGTAGCAAGGCAAGCCTTGTCCATATCTGCCCCTGTTTGGTCGAACAGGGTAATAGCTTTTGCGATCACTCCTTTCATGCCACCAGTTCCATTTGAGAGAAATTCTTCAAAAAGTTTTCCTTATGTCCTACTACGGGAAAGTTTTGGAAATGCCCAACATGGATAAGGAAAAACAGAAACTTTTGTGAGCCGTAATGTGATTTCAGGGTATGTCTGCACAGTTCTATCAGTTAGCCCAAATAATTCTCACTTACGCTATACCTTTTTTCGGAAAGGTAAAAATTGAGTAAATTGGTTAAATTCAAAAAACCATTGACTTTTTGAACATTGTTCAATATAATATTCTTGAACAATGTTCAAGGAGGATTTGCTATGAACAAAAATGTTAATGTAAAAAGTCGCATTATTGAAGTCACAACGGAATTGATTGAACAATATAATGGCAACATTAAAGACATTACTGCCCGTATGATTGCCACAAAAGCAAATGTTGGATTAGGTTTAATCAACTATCACTTTGGAAGTAAAGAAAAATTGATAACGGAATGTGTGCAGCGCATTATCGGAAAAGTAGTTAAAGAATTTCATATGACAAAGCAATATGAAACAGATAAAGAGCGCTTAACGGCTTGCGCTACTTATGTTTTTAATTTTTTGTTTGAACATTCTGCAATTTCACGTGTTTCTATTTTGGGGGATTTCCAAAATTATACTGGAAATTGCAATTCTGTACTCACTCAACAGGGGTTTTCGCTGTTGTTTATGAATGGTATATCAAATGAAGATAAATCTATGTTTGTATTTATTCTTACTGCTGCAATGCAGGTGGCATTTTTAGGAAGTGGAACAATAAAACAATTATTTGGATATGATTTTACAAAAACCGAGGACAGAGCCGCATATATCGGTAAATTGGTTGATTTTCTTTTTGAAGGGGTGGTACAGATTGATGAATAAGAAAATAGGTGTGTATAGCTCTATTGCAAATTTAATTGCAGTAATCTGCTTTGCCCTGTCCATGTTATTTGGTTTTGATTATGGCAGTTATTTTTCTTCTATGTTCATTGCATTTAGCTTTGTGCTAATGATGTGCGGATATGCTTATTTTGCCGAAAAAGAAACAAAATTAGCGGGCTATGTTTCAATAGCTTTTTCCGCAATATATACAGCTATCATATTATTAGTATATTTTGCACAGCTAACGACTGTTCGACTAAATGAATTAACACAGCAAGCTGCCATACTTCTTGATTTTCAGCAGTGCGGATTGCTATTCAACTATGACCTGTTAGGCTATGCTGTCATGTCATTAGCTACATTTTTTGCAGGATTGACAGTGACATCAAGGACGAAAGCAGACCAATGGTTAAAATATCTGCTTATGATACATGGGGCGTTTTTTATATCTTGTCTGATTGCTCCGATGCTCGGATTGTTCAAAGCGAATAGCCCAACATGGGTAGGTGTAGCGGTATTAGAATTTTGGTGTTTATATTTTTGCCCTATCAGTATTTTATCCTTTTTGCATTTTTCTAATTGCAAGGAATGAGGTCTGGTCTATAATGAAAATGAGATATTCTGAACAGTTCATGGAGCATATCGAATATGCATTCAATGCATTCTGTAAAATTGTCCTGCGCCATGAAGCAATCAACGCATGGCGGGATTTGAAGAGGCAAGAGAGACGGGAAATATCCCTTGATTAGCGGAAAACCTTGATTTTAAGCCATTCCTGCAAGATGTTATAAACATTTACGGGGACTTATAAGAAGATTTTCCGCTATAAAATCAATAAAAAATACAGAAATACAGGCCCCTTTTTCTTGTATTCCCTGACATTTTGTGGCATAATAAAGATATCTTGTTACCACAAAGAAAGGAGTATCTCTGTATGAAATACGTTTATGAAATGCCTGCTGCCATGCTGCAGACCCCGTCCTTACAGGGAACCGTGGAACGCTTCTATTACGACACGGAGACCTATGACACCCCGGAAAGCAAGCCATTAAAGAAGGGTGCTTACATCTATCTGCCTTACGGCTATACGCCGGATAAGCAGTACAACGTTTTATACCTGCTGCACGGCGGCGGCGTAAATGAAGACTGGTGGTTCAAAATGTTCCCGGATACCGTTACGATTCTGGACAACATGATAGAGCAGAAGGTCTGCGAGCCTTGTCTGATTGTCACTCCTACCTACTACCGCGGGGAAGGGCTGGACAACGATGCCGAATATGTGACCGAGAACTTCCGCTCTGAGCTGCGCCGTGATTTAATTCCTGCCGTAGAGAGCAAATATTCCACCTATGCAGGCGGTAATGTTTCCGAAGAAAACTTAGTGGCAACCCGCCGTCACCGTGCAATTGCCGGACTTTCCCTCGGTTCCATGACAACTTACCGTGCAGGCTTTTACAACAATTTTGACTTATTCTCCTGGTATGGTCCGTTCTCCGGCTGCTGTGGTCCGAACGGCGACCGTGCGAAGGAGGTTGTCCGGATTCAGAATACGTTAAAGGACGCTGATGCAAAGGGCTTATGCCTGGACTACATGCTCTGCTGCAACGGCGATAAGGACATTGCCTTCCCGGAGCACGACGAAATTATGAAGAATGCGCTGGCTTCCTGCCCGCAGTTAGTTTCCGGCAAGAATTATGATTTCTTTACCATTCCGGGCGGCGTACATGACATGAAAGCATGGCAGCTTCACCTTTACCATGCGCTGCAGGTATTTTTTAAATAATTATGAAACTGTTTTCCCGCTTTATGAGGTATGTGAGGTTTTATGAAGAAATTTGTCCGTTATTTTTCGGTACTGCCTGCCCTGTTGATTTTGTTTCTTATTTTCGGGTTTTCCGCCCAGGATGGCGAGACCTCAGGTTCACTCAGCCTGCGTCTGTGCGGCACGGTTCTCCGTTCCGCAAACCGCCTGCTTTCTCTCGGTCTGACCGAGCTGGAGCTCTGGGCACGCGCAGATTCCATTCACTTCGGAGTGCGCAAGGCTGCACATATGACGGAATACTTTTTCCTGACCCTTGGTATTTTTTTCCCGCTCTGGATTCGATTTTTAACAGGCGCTGCAAAAAGCTCCCGGAAAAGTACCTTTTACAAAATTCTTCTGCTCACATTTTTTCTGAGCGTTGTCTGCGCATCACTGGATGAGTTTCACCAGGTTTTTGTGCCGGGACGCTCCGGCAGCCCGGCCGATGTCCTGATTGACTCCATCGGAATCTGTGCTGCCTGCGGGATACTCTTTCTCTTCCGTCCGCGGACAGATTTATCAAAGAGAACCGTACCCGCCATTGACAAGAGTACGCATGGCAGGCGAAAGGTCAGAAACTCATAAAGAAAAGTCGCTGTAGGCCTGTTGCTTACAGCGACTTTCTGATTTGTATATCATTTTATTCAGAAATAAACAAAACAGACCTCCCCTCTATCCGGCGTGGAAGGTACAACAAACAAGGGGGACCTTTTCAATGAAACAGCCTTTTAAAACCGCTTCTATTCTCTTTCTTGCATTTGCGCTCATGCTGTCAGGCGCATGCAGCAATCCAAAGGAAAAGGAAGAAAAAGAAATATCGCTTTATGAACGTGGTCTTGAAGCAATTTCCATAATGAAAGAAATGGCAGGCAACGACGAATTTATCTCTCTGTTCACGGGTGATGCAGAACTACGCTCTATTTTACAGGAGGCAGGGCAGGGAGATTTTTCACAGCCTGCCGCAGTCTACCGGATTCGGTTTCCCAAGGCTGCCTTTCTAAGTTCCCTGTTAGATTTTGCAGAAACTGACCTTGAGAACTTATCTCCTTCCTTAGAGGAAAGTTTAAAGTCCAAAGCATTTTCCTCTGTATTTACCCAGATAAACGCCCGTTTTGGCGGGAATAATGCACTTGCTGCTTCCAGTATTTGTATTGCAGAACGTATATTTGTCTATGACGGAATGAAGGAAAATGAGATTTATTTGTATACTTACGAGAATGCTGTCCCTGCAGCCGTTACCTTTCTCAAAGGCGAAAATGGCGCAGTTTCCGCAACAGGCCGCTTTGTTTTCTATGATAATTCCAAAGCAGACACATCTGACAAGGACATAATAGAGCTGCTGACAGTCTTTGGTGCCAATATAGAAGAAATCACGGAATGATGTAAGGAACGCTGCTTTCCTCTGCATTGAACTTAACTTCGTTAAAAAGCAAAACACTCTGACTTCCGTTGAGAAATCAGAGTGTTTTCTAAAGGCGACAATCGGATTTGAACCGATGAATCAGGGTGTTGCAGACCCACGCCTTACCACTTGGCTATGTCGCCCTATTTTGCAGGAATTCCCCGCCTCCTATAGTATAATATATGATGTGACCGGGAAATTATGCCACATCATAAAACTCCCCGAGTTGGGCTCGAACCAACAACCCCACGGTTAACAGCCGTGTGCT
>CAJTUB010000007.1:0-139010 GCA_910579465.1 uncultured Lachnospiraceae bacterium
AAGGACGGCGGGGTCCTTGTCTGCTGCAACGGCGACGATGAAGTGAAGCGGGAGGTGCCCGATGGGGAGCTTGTGCGCAGGGGATTTGAATATTTTGTACATGAAAGCTGCGAGGGCGGAGTGATTTATGACTACCGGAAGGTAGTCCATAAGTCATAACGCCGGAGCATGAGGGGAATTTATATAAATAAGAAGCTGCCTGACGGGGAAGAAATATTGATAAAGAAATATTTGAATAGAAAGGCAGGAGATATGATGGGAAAAATAGTAGTAGTTTATTGGAGCGGGACCGGGAACACGCAGGCAATGGCAGAGGCGGTTATGGAGGGTGCAAAGGCAGGCGGGACAGAGGCGGAGCTGTTTACGGCTTCGGAATTTGACGCTTCCCGGATGGATTCCTATGATGCAGCTGCCTTCGGCTGCCCGGCTATGGGCGAAGAAGTGCTGGAAGAGGGTGAATTCCAGCCTATGTTTGATTCCGTGGAAGGAAAGCTGGACGGTAAAAGAATCGGGCTGTTCGGTTCTTATGGCTGGGGCGCCGGAGAATGGATGCGGAGCTGGGAGGAAACCTGCCGGAAGGCAGGTGCAGTCCTTGTGTGTGATAGCGTAACCAGCGACGGGGCGCCGGATGAAGAGACGCTGGACGCCTGCAGGGCGCTCGGAAAAGTACTGGCGTAATTCCGGGAAGGGCTGTATCAGTGCGTGATTGACCTTGATTTATCAAAGCTAGAGGAGGTCGTGATAGAGGGGTGCGGGAAGCTAAAGTAGCAGAGGGAAAGCATATGGAAAAAGTACAGGGCTCCCTGCAAAGGCCTAGTACGGAGGGAGCCCTATGGTTTTTATTGCGGTTGCCTTTATGACTTCCGGTTTAATAAATTTAATAGAAATTGCAGAAGGTTTCCGGGTCTTCATGCAGCTGGTTCCGGTTCATTTGTTCAATCAGAAGCATCTCCTCCGCAGTCAGTTCAAAATCGAAAATTTCCGAGTTTTGTCGGATACGGTCAGGATGAACGGATTTTGGAATTGTGATGATTCCGTTCTGGACATCCCAGCGCAAGATGACCTGGGCGACCGTTTTTCCGTATTTTTGGCCGATTTCTGCAATCCGCGGGTCAGTAATCAGTTCTTTGTTATCTCTGCCAAGAGGACTTAACGCCTCACAGGCAATCTGATGTTCCATTAAATACTGGCGGAGCTCGTATTTGGTATTGTAAGGATGTACTTCAACCTGGTCTACAGCGGGTTTGACCTTTGCCGTTGTCATTAACTCATCGATATGATGCTCCAGGAAATTGGAGACGCCGATGGATTTCAGATTTTTTCCGTCATAAAGCTCTTCGAGTACGGCCCAGCTTTCATGGAATGATTCCGGCACCGGCCAGTGGAGCAGATATAAATCAATGTAATCGAGATTCAGGCGCTCCATGCTTGCCCAGAATGCTTCCTTCTGACGGTGGGAGCGCTGTTCACTGTTCCATATTTTTGTCGTAACAAAGATTTCGGAGCGTGGGATGCCGCTGTCTCGTACCGCCTGTCCGACCTGTTTTTCGTTGCCATATAGCGAAGCGGTATCGATATGACGGTATCCAAGCTCCAGCGCACAACGGACTGCGTCATAGGTTTTTTCCGCAGACTGGAATACACCAAGACCGAGGATTGGCATGCTTTTTCCGTTATTCAGGGTAATGCTGTCTGGTAAATTCATATGGTTCATAGAGACCTCCTTTTGCTGATGGATTATTTACAAAAATGATTATAAATGCTAAAGTATACTTTAGGGCAAGAGGAAAATTAAAATAATTTAAAAAATCGGAAGGATAAGAAAAGCATGGAGAAAAGAGAAGAAAAGGACAAGGTCTATTATAGTATCAAACAGGCATCGGAGCGGACGCATTTTTCGGTTTCGACGCTGCGGTATTATGATAAAATAGGACTGACTCCGCAAATTCATCATACGGCGTCAGGGGTAAGGCAATACAGTGAGGAAGACATTTGTTTTTTGGACCTTATCTGCTGCTTAAAAAGAAGTAATATGCCGGTGGAAGAAATACGAAAGTTTGTGGAGCTGTGTCTTTTGAAGGAGGATGGTGCCGAAGCAAGAAAGGAAATACTGCAGAAGCACAAACAGCGTATCCAGCAGAAGATAGAGGAGCTGCAGGGAAGTCTCTGCCTGATTGATTATAAGCTGGAGCATTATAAAGAAATCGGGGTATTTCACCTATGCTGAAACAGGTAAGACTGGAATGCGGCGGGGACTGGCGTGGCTCCCGGAAGGTGATTCAAAGGGGAGAGAGATTTTATGGAAAAAATTTTTTCGTAATTGCAAATTTACAGTTGACGAATGGAAATTTTATGATATAATCAATTTAGTGCTATAAAATACCCAAACAGTTGTATATAGGCACAATACACAACTGGAGGGAGGTTAGGTGAGAAAATGTCGAATGTTATCGTAAAAGAGAATGAATCCCTCGACAGCGCTCTCCGCAGATTCAAGAGAAACTGCGCAAAGGCTGGCATTCAGCAGGAGATTCGCAAAAGAGAGCATTACGAGAAGCCGAGCGTAAGACGGAAGAAGAAGTCCGAAGCTGCTCGTAAGCGCAAGTATAAATAATGTGCGAAAAGCCCCTTAATCTTTGGATTAAGGGGCATTTTACGTTTCCGGGAGAATATATTGATAAGTAAGGGAAGCTTTAGCGGAGGGCAGCATGGCAAAGTATAAGGTGCACCGGCGCGGGAAGCGGAAGGCGCACAAAGAGCTTTACATAGAGGTGAAACGGGCGGAAAAACGGGAGAAGAAGGAGTATGCTGCCTTTTTTGAACGTCTGACGGAGTCCGTCTCCCTGACCGGCGATGTTGCAGGGGAGATGATGGTGTATCTTGCAGGCAGGCATTGCATGCTGGTGCGGAATTTTACTTCGGTCACGGAATATACGTCCGGCAGAATCCGTCTGAAGACAAAGCACTATGAATTGTGTGTCGAAGGCGAATATCTGCGTCTGGAGTATTTTCTGCCGGAGGAACTGAGAATTGTCGGTAATATTATCGGCGTATCCTATCATTAGAGGGTGAGCATAGATGAAGCAATTGTTTGATTTTTTCAAGGGAATAGTCTTTGTGGAGTTGCGGGGAAGCTCTCCGGAGCGGTTTTTTAACGTGTGCCGCAGCCGCAAGATACCGCTTTATGATGTGGCGTCCCATGTGACGGAGCGGGGGACGGTCTATGTGGCAAAGATGAAGCTGCGGGACTATCTGCGGATTCGCGGGATTGCAAAAAAGTCGCACTGTATTCCATATATCAGAAAGCGCATCGGTATGCCGTTCCTTCTAAAAAAGTACCGCAGCCGGGTGGTATTTTTTGCCGGAGGGGCCTATTGCCTCTGGCTGATGTGGCTTTTGTCGCGGTTTGTCTGGGATATTTCCGTAAGCGGCGGGTTTGTACATACGGAGGAGGAGATGCTTTCGTATCTGCGTACCAATCAGATTGTATGCGGGATGCGGCGGGAGGATGTGGACTGCACCGAAATCGAACGACAGCTGCGTATCGATTATCCGGACATCGGCTGGGTGTCGGCGGAGCTCCGTGGGACAAAGCTTTTCCTGCGGCTTGCGGAGACGGATATGCCGCTGATGCAGAAGGAAGAAAGTGTGCCGGTGCATCTTGTGGCAACCGCGGACGGGATTGTGGAAAGCCTTGTGTGCCGCAGCGGGACTCCGATGGTAAAAATCGGGGATGTGGTGAAAAAGGGGGACATCCTTGTAAGCGGAATCGTTTCGGTCATCGGCGATAACGAGACGCTGGTCAACCGCTATCCGGTTGCGGCTGATGCGGATATTCTCTTAAAAAATGTAAAACTATATTCCCACAGCTTTTCCCGCAAGGTCGTGGAAAAGGAATTTACCGGCAGGAAAAAAACGGGATATGCGTTTTATTTTGGAAATAAAAAAATATTTTCGCATATGCCTAGTCATTCCTATACGAATTATGCTATAATAGCAGAGGATAGCGTTTTGTCACTGCATGAGCATTTTCCGTTGCCGTTCCGGACACGGAAGGTAGTGACCTCGGAATATATCCCGGCGACGCGCGATTATACCGAGGAGGAGGCAAAGGCACTGGCAGACCAGGCATTGCAGCGTTATTTATCCTATCTTGAGGAGCACCAGACGACGGTGCTGTCCGTAGAGGTTTCTACAACCGTTGGAAAAGATAAGGTGGATACGGAAGGAAAACTGATACTTTTGTCCGCTGCGTGGGAACAGGTTGCGGTACAGGAAGAAGAGTGGAGGCAGCAGAGTTCAAATGAGTATAGTGGAAATGATGATGGAACTGCCGGCGGAACATAGCAGGAATATTTTCGGGCAGTTTGATTCTTATGCAAAGCTGATAGAGAAAAGTCTTGGCGTAACGCTGATTATTCGCAATGATAAATTGAAAATCCTTGGAGATGCGGAGGCTGCGGAGCAGGCAAAACGCGTAATAGACCAGCTCTGTCTTTTGTCTGAACGCGGCAACGCGATTACGGAGCAGAATGTTTCTTATGCGATTTCCCTTTTGCCAAAGGCGCAGGAGGCGAGTCTTACGGAGATTGACAAAGAGCTGATTTGTCATACGATACAGGGAAAGCCGATTAAGCCGAAGACGCTCGGACAGAAGCAGTATGTGGATTTAATCCGGAAAAAGATGATTGTATTCGGTGTCGGTCCTGCCGGGACCGGTAAGACCTACCTTGCCATGGCAATGGGGATTACGGCGTTTAAAAATGACGAGGTAAGCCGCATTATCCTGACCCGCCCTGCTATCGAGGCAGGAGAGAAGTTAGGCTTTCTGCCGGGTGATTTGCAGAGCAAGGTCGACCCGTATCTGCGGCCTTTGTATGATGCGCTGTATCAGATTATGGGGGCGGACAGTTTTACGCGGAATATGGAAAAAGGGCTGATTGAAGTAGCTCCGCTTGCCTATATGCGCGGAAGGACTTTGGATAATGCGTTTATTATACTGGATGAGGCACAGAATACGACCCCGGCACAGATGAAGATGTTCCTGACCCGTATCGGCTTCGGCTCCAAGGTGATTATTACCGGCGATATGACGCAGAAGGACCTGCCGGGCGGTGCGGTATCGGGGCTTGACGTTGCGCTCCGCGTGTTAAAAAGTATTGATGATATCGGAATCTGCAGGCTGACGTCACAGGACGTGGTACGTCATCCTCTGGTACAGAAAATCGTACAGGCATATGACAATTACGAAAAGAGAACCGCTGCAAAGCGGGAGAAAACAGCCGCAGGCACAAAAACCGGACATGCGGTGAAGAAAAAGGGGGATTCTTTCTTTGCAAGAAAATAACATGAATATGGCAGGGCGTCTGTCCTACCGGTACCGGACGCTGCTCTGGCACCTGATGATGTCGGCGCTTACCATCGGCGGGGGCATGCTTGTCCCGGTATTATGTGAAAGAGGACAGACCGTGTCTGTCTGGTATTATATCTTTACCGTAGTGCTTGCGCTTTGTGCGGAGGCCTATGCGTTTTTCTTTGAGCCGAGGCTCACGGAAGGGGTGCTGTTCTGGCTGACTCCGCTGTTGTATCTGATTTCCTATGCTGTGATGCTTTTGTTTGACCGGCCGCTCTGGCTGCCGTTCTGGTGTTTCGGGGGAATCCTGCTTCTCTGCGCCTTTGGTGTGCGTTACGGACTGCTGTTAAATTATTTTTTCCTCTTCCTGATTGGAAGCACGCAGCCGGAGCCGTCTGCCGAGGCAGTGGTGATGCAGGTACTGTGCCTGCTTTTGTTAGGTATCGTCATGTTTTATGTGAAGAAGTGGAGCGATGCGGTCAACGTGATTATTTCGGTTGCCGCAGTGATTGTAAGCGTCAGGATTGTATTTTTCTTTGTCTTAAAGCAGGAGATTTTGAGCGGGGATATTTTCCTGCTTGCCGGGGTCTATACCGGTGTGGTTCTGGTATCGTTCCTGTTCTCAAAGCTTTTATGCAGTGACGCGACAGAAAAGATGCGGCAGGAATGTGCCTCCTTTTTAGAGGAGCTGGCAGCAGGAGCAGAGGACGTGGAAAGAGAGGAAGCAGGAGTACAGGAGCAGTCCGGCAGAGCAGTTCCGGCAGCACAGGAATTCTTACAGAAGTCTGTTTTACAAAAGGAAGACCGGGAGCGTCTCGGACTTCTTTGTGCAGAGGATGCGCCGTTACTTGCAAGGCTTTCCGGGGAGTATCCTTCGGCATTTCTTCATGCACGCCGTGTCGCACTGCTTGCGGGGCAGATTGCCGAGCATATAGAGGGAGCGGATTCCCTTCTGGTACAGACCGCCGGCTATTACCATGAAATCGGAAGATTAAAGGGCGCAAATACGCTGGAAAATACGCTTGCCATTGCAGAGCAGAAGGATTTCCCGGCGGCGTTGCGGCAGATTCTTCTGACACATACGATAAAAGGAGAGAAGCCGGATTCTAAGGAAGCGGCGGTGCTGCTTCTGACCGACAGCGTATGCGGTATGTGCGAGCACCTGAGAAAGACGCAGCAGGGGAAGCTTCTGGTGGTAAAGGTAATTGACAAGTCGCTCGGGCTCCGGATTGCCAAAGAAGACTTAAGCGGGAGCGGTCTGACGGTAAAGGACCTTTCTGTTATCCGGAATACGATGGCGGAGCTGATAAAGGAGGATATGTTTTGACGATTTACGTAGAAGAAGAAACGAAGATTCCGTTTTCATTTGATTATAAGGCATTGATAGAGAGCGTGATTAATGAAACCTTGGAGGAGGCGGGGTGCCCCTATGAGGCGGAGGTCAACGTTTTGCTTACGGATGATGCTTCGATACGTGAAATCAATAAGGAGAGCCGCGGGATTGATGCGCCTACGGACGTACTTTCGTTTCCGTTAGCGGAATACAGCACTCCGGCGGATTTTGATACGCTGGAGGAAAACCAGCCGGAGGTGTTTCATCCGGATACGGGGGAGCTGCTTCTGGGGGATATCGTAATTTCCGTGGAGCGGGTGCTTGCCCAGGCAGAGAGCTTCGGACATTCCGTTCCGCGCGAACTTGGCTTTCTGACGGCACACAGCGTCCTGCATCTGTGCGGGTTTGACCACATGGAAGAAGCGGAGCGCGCGGTTATGGAGAACAAACAAAGAGAGGTTATGGATGCGTTAAAAATATATCGGTAAACGGGGTTTGATTATGTCAGTGAAAGAGAGAAAAGCAAATTTTATTACGCAGGGAATTATCCTTGCGGCGGCATCTGTGATTGTCCGTGTAATTGGCCTGATTTACCGTATTCCCCTGGCAAGGATTATCGGGGACGACGGGCTTGGGGCGTACTCCAATGCGTATGAGGTATACAATATTGCATTGCTGCTGTCTACATACAGTATTCCGACAGCAATTTCCAAGCTGATTTCAGAGCGGGAAGACAAAAAAGAATACGGAAACTCTTTTCACTTATTGCAGGTAGGTCTGGTTTTTGCAATGGCGGTCGGGCTGTTTGCCTCCCTGCTTTTGTTCTGTGGAGCGGATTTCATTGCAAAGACGGTTTTTAAGGAGGCAGACGTAAGTACGGCGATTCCGTTAAAGGTGCTTGCGCCGACCATTTTTGTTTTTTCAGTGACGGGTGTAATACGCGGTTTCTTCCAGGGAAAGCATACGGTGATACCGACGTCGATTTCCCAGATTTTAGAGCAGGTGGTCAACGCGGTGGTGAGCGTTGTTGCAGCAAAGCTTTTAATCAGCCATTTCAGCGCTTCGCCGAAGATTTCCGCCTACGGTGCGGCAGGCGGGACGCTCGGGACGCTCTGTGGTGCGGTAACGGCGCTTCTGTTCCTTTTGTTTATTTTCGGTATCTATTACCCGTATTTAAAGCGGAGGCTGCGAAAGGACAGGGTAGGGGCTTATGAGGACAAAGCGTTTCTTTTGAAGATTCTGCTTATGACAACGATTCCGATTATCCTGAACCAGACCGTGTATTCTGTCAGCAGCTTTTTAGACAGCGTTCTTTTGAACCAGGTATTTGACAGTAAGGGAATCGAAGCGCTGGTACGCCGGACGCTGTTCGGACGGTATTCGAGCAAATACCGTCTGATGACGAATGTGCCGATTGCGGTCGCCTCGGCAATCGGGATGGCGATTATCCCAAGTATTGTGCAGGCGCATACTTCCAGGGATGGCAGGCTGCTAAGGGACCGGATTGCGCAGGCGGTCAAGCTGAATATGATGATTGCGATGCCTTGTGCGGCAGGGATGGCGGTGCTTGCCGCCCCGATTATGCAGTTTGTGTTCGGGGACACCGGCGAAGCCCTTGAGATGACGTCGAAAATGATGCATCTGGGTGCTGCGTCGATTGTGTTTTTTGCCTATTCCACGGCGACGAACAGTATCCTGCAGGGTGTAAACCGGATGCGTGTGCCGGTGTTTCACGGCGTGATTTCGCTTGCCATTTATCTGGTGCTCGACCTGCTTCTGCTTTTGTTTACGCCGCTAGGCGTGTATTCTCTTGTCATCGGCAATATGGTATTCCCGTTCATCATCAGCGTGTTGAACTGGATTACGCTGCGGCGGGAGCTTGGCTATGTGCAGGAGCTTGACAAAACCTTTCTGCGGACCGGGCTCTGTGCTGCATTTATGTCAATCATCGCCCTGTTTCTTTACCGGGGAATGTTTTTCCTGACAAAGCATAATGCAGTTTCGCTTCTGACGGCGATCGGGCTTGCAGCTATCGTTTATTTCCTGATGATGGTGGCGTTCCGCGCAGTGGATGAGAAGGAGCTCCGCGATATGCCGAAGGGCGTGTATCTGGTGCATCTGGCGAAAAAGTTTCATTTAATGTAGATTTCTGGTATAGTTTTCTTCTTTGCGGAAACACTTCGTATCAGGAGGTGTTTTCGTGAAGAAGATAATTTGGTATGCCACAGGATTTACGGCAATCAGCGTGTTGTTCTGCATCTGTTATTATGCAAGCTATAAAACCGCTTTGCGGGACTTTAACCGGAAGGCGCAGAAACAGGAGAACAGTATTTATACGGAGTTAATCCGCGTCAGCGAGGAAAATAAGGCGTTGTTAAACGAGCTGGCACAGAAAGAGGAAGAAAAAAGACAGCAGGAGCTTGCGCAAAAGCCGGATAATGATACGCTTGAGACCGGGCTTGCCCCGAAGAACACGGTGCTTCCGACCGTCTCTTATATTGAGGAAACCTATGATTTAACGACGGGACTTTTAAATTCGGAGGTAAAGACCGCACCGGGCTTTTTAATCGGAATGACAAGGGAAGAGCTGACGGAGTATATCAACCATTATATGGACAACCTTTCCCTGGCGGAATATGAAGCAGGGCTGCAGGCCTATGAGGTAGTTTCCTTTTCCGAAAATAAGGTCGTTCTCCGGAAGACCTATAACGTAAACAAGGTTCCATATAAATATTATGTAAATATATCGGATGGTATGGTAATTGTTTATTACAGTGATATGAAGTCCGTGTTCGAGTATACGCATATTCCGGCGGTGGATTTATCAGAGGACGTGCGGCTTTCCCTGATTAAAGGGATTTATGTCAAGGACCGGGAGGAGCTGTATTCCCTGTTGGAGAGCTTCTCCAGCTAAAAGAACCGGAGTTTTTGCATGCTTTGGGAGCCTTGAAAGTCCCTGACGCCGTGCCGTCGCTCCCGAGCGGCTTAGCGGTACTTAGAAGAAGTCCGGCGGAGCGCTGCGCATGAAAAATTACGCGACAGTACGGCGTCAGGGACGTAAGATACTTAAGCATGCGGAAACTTAAAAAGGAGAGCATTATGACAAAAGAGGTGTTTGACGCCGTTGTGGCGGGCGGCGGGGCGTCCGGAATGACCGCGGCTGTTTTTGCGGCAAGGGCAGGGTGCCGCGTGCTGGTGCTGGAGCAGAAGGAGAAGCTCTGTAAAAAAATCTATGCAACCGGCAACGGAAAGTGCAATTTTACAAATAAAGACTGGCAGGCTTCGTATTTCCGGGGAAGCAATTCCCCGCTTGCGGAGCCGGTTTTGCGTTCCTTCGGGCTGTCCGATACGCTTGCGTTCTTCCGGGAAATCGGCATTTATCCGAAGGAGCGGAACGGATATTATTATCCGAATTCGGAGCAGGCGGCTTCGGTCGCAGAGGCGTTATGCCGGGAGGCAGAGCGCCTTTCGGTACGGTGTGTGACCGGAAGGAAGGTGTTACACGCCGGTAAGACGGAGGACGGCTTGTTTTTTGTGGAAACAGAAGGGGAGCGCTATTCCGGGAAAAGCCTGGTGCTTGCCACGGGCGGAAAGGCTTCCCCGGTACATGGCTCTGACGGAAGCGGCTATCCTCTGGCAGAGTCCTTCGGGCATACGGTGCTTCTGCCGCTTCCGGCAATCGTACAGTTGAAGGCAGAAGGGCGTTTTTTTAAAACGCTTGCCGGTGTCCGGACGGAAGGGACAGTGCGGCTACATATTGAGACGGAGCACGGGACGGAGTGCTATACGGAGCATGGAGAGCTTTTGTTTGCGTCCTACGGGATTTCGGGAATCCCGGTGATGCAGCTGAGCCGGTACGTGTCTGTTGCGCTGGCGGAGAAACGGACGGTCCGGGCGGAGCTTGACTTATTCCCTGCGGCAGAGGAGGCGGAGCTTTTTGAGGAGCTGATGCGGCGGTTCCTCCGGATGAGGGACAACACGGCGGAGGAAGCACTGTGCGGGCTGTGCAACCATAAGCTGAACTACGTCGTGCTGACCCTTTGCGGGATTCCGCCGGAGAAAACAGCCGGGATGCTTACCGGGGAGGATGCGGCAAGGATAGCGGAAAGGCTGAAGCATTTTACCGTGAGGATTACGGATACCAACGGCTTTGAACAGGCACAGGCATGCGTGGGCGGCGTACCGCTTACGGAGCTGACGGAGCGGATGGAGTCAAGGCTTGTCAGGGGATTGTTTTTTACAGGAGAGCTTACGGACATTGACGGCACCTGCGGAGGCTACAACCTGCAATGGGCATGGAGCAGCGGCGCGGCAGCCGGGAGAGAAATCGGAGGAAGATATGCTTCGGATTCAACAGCTGAAATTAAAGCTTCATCATAGAAAAGAGGAGTTGCTTTCGCAGGCGGCCAGGGTGCTTGCCGTGCGGGAGGAGGAGATTGTGGAATGCCGTCCGGTAAAGCGTTCGCTGGACGCCAGGAAAAAGGAGGATATCCACTATTCCTATGTGTGCGAGGTAGTTCTTTCCTCCCGCGCGCTGGAAGAAAAGGTGCTGCGGCGCGCAAAGCCGCAGATGGTAGTGCGGGCGGAGCGTGTTTGCTACAGCCATGCGCCCTCGGGGACGGAAACATTAAAGCACCGTCCGGTTATTGCAGGCGCCGGTCCGGCAGGCTTGTTCTGCGCGTACCGTCTGGCACTTGCCGGATATGCGCCGGTGCTTTTGGAGCGCGGGGGACCGGTAGATGAGCGCGTAGAGGCGGTGGAGCGGTTCTGGCGGGACGGGACGCTGCTGCCGGATACGAACGTGCAGTTCGGTGAGGGCGGCGCAGGGACGTTTTCCGACGGGAAGCTGAATACGATGGTAAAGGAGACGACCGGAAGAATCCGTTCGGTGTTAGAGACCTTTGTAAACTTTGGCGCGCCGGAGGAGATTGCGTACCTGCATAAGCCCCATATCGGGACCGACCGTCTGAGGGAGGTCATTGTCAATATGCGCAAGGAGCTGCAGCGGCTCGGCTGCGAGGTACGGTTCCATACGAAGGTAACGGATTTCGTGGCGGAAGGCGGGCGGCTGAAGGGCGTATATGCCGGAGAGGAATTTCTGCCCTGCGAAGTGTTTGTGCTGGCTGTCGGGCACAGTGCAAGGGATACGTTTGCCATGCTAAGGGAGCGTGGCGTACCGATGACGAGAAAGGCGTTCGCGGCAGGCGTCCGCATCGAACACGAGCAGGAGCTGATTAACCGCGCACAGTACGGCATGGCGGCAGAGGAGCTTCCGGCAGCAGACTATAAGCTGACGCATACGGCAGCAAACGGGCGGAGTGTGTATTCGTTCTGTATGTGTCCAGGCGGGTTTGTCGTGAACGCGTCCTCGGAGGCAGGAGGACTTACGGTGAACGGGATGAGCAACCACGACCGGGCGGGACGGAATGCAAACAGCGCGCTGGTGGTGAACGTAATGCCGGAGGACTTCGGAGGTGAGGCAGACGACGTGCTTGCGGGCGTGGAGTTCCAGCGGAGAATGGAGCGTGCCGCCTATCGTGCGGGCGGCGGGAAAATTCCGCTCCAGCTCTACGGGGACTTGTTAAATCACAGGCCATCTGTTACAATAGGTCATATCGTTCCGGATACAAGGGGAGCGTACCAGCTCTCCTCCCTGGAAGGGTGTCTTCCGGGTTTTATCACGGAGGCGCTGCTTGACGGGATTGGGGCGTTTGACCGGAAAATTCCGGGCTTTGCCGATGAGGAGGCAGTCCTGCTCGGCGTAGAGGCAAGAACGTCCTCCCCGGTGAGAATTGAGCGGAACGAAGGACTGGAGTCTGCCATCGCAGGGCTTTACCCGTGCGGAGAGGGAGCGGGCTATGCCGGAGGCATTATGTCTGCCGCCGTGGACGGCATCCGGGTGTATGAAAAAATAGCGGAGCGTTACCGTGCCGGCAGGCTTTAAGCGGGGAACTACAGCTGCTCCGGAGAAAGGATAGAAATGAAATGGACCACAGACAAGCGATAAAAGAGAAAAAGAGAATTGTAATAAAAATCGGCTCATCCTCCCTGACCCATGCGGAGACCGGGAATCTGGACCTGGAGAAGATGGAGCAGCTGGTACGGCTCCTGACGGATTTAAGGAACAGCGGAAAGGAAGTAGTGCTGGTTTCCTCCGGCGCGGTTGCGGTAGGCAGGAAGATGCTTGGCTTAAAGGAAAGGCCGGCGGATATTTCCGGGAAGCAGGCGTGTGCCGCGGTCGGACAGGCGAGCCTTATGACAATTTACCAGAAGCTTTTTTCGGAGTATCATCAGCTGACGGCGCAGATTCTTTTGACAAAGTATATTATGATAAATGACATCAGCCGCCAGAACGCAAGGAATACCTTTGAAAAGCTCAATGAAATGGGCGTGATTCCGATTGTCAACGAAAACGATACGATTTCCACCGAAGAGATTAAGGAGCTCGGACTCGGGGAAAATGACACGCTTTCGGCGATTGTAGCGGCGCTGATTCATGCGGACCTGTTAATTCTGCTCTCGGACATCGACGGGCTTTACAGCGATGACCCGCGAAAGAACGAGAAGGCGGAGTTTATCAGCCTGGTACCGGAGCTGACAGAGGAGTATATCACGATGGGAAAGGGCGCGGGTACCTCGTTCGGGACCGGCGGCATGAAGACAAAGCTTTCGGCGGCAAGGATTGCCGCGGATTCCGGCGCCGATATGGTAATTACTAATGGAAACCGGATTGCGAATATCCGTGACGTGTTAAACGGGGAGCCGGTCGGGACGCTGGTGCTTGCCCATAAGGTGCCGCATTTCCACCTGACGAATTACATATCCGGAAAGGAGGAATGATGCGCCATGACAATGGAAGAAAAGGTTGCAAGAATCAACGAGCTGTACCATAAGTCCAAAAACGAGGGGCTTACCGGGGAGGAGAAGGCGGAGCAGGACGCGCTCCGGAAGGAGTATATCAAATCCTTCCGGAACAATCTCCGGGCGACCCTCGAGAATGTTTCGATTCTCGAGCCGGACGGAACCGTGACGAAGCCGCACAGGAATATAAAAAACTGAGCTTGAGTTTTTATCTTTGTTGCGCTATAATTAACGCTAAATCAGCTGAGCAAGGGGGATTTTTATGGAGACACTGGAGGTCATCGGACAGCGTGCCAGAAAGGCAAAGACGGAGCTGGGGCTGCTGGGACAGAAAAAGAAAACGGAGGCGCTGCATGCCGTCGCGGAGGCGCTTTGCCTTCATGCGGAGGAGATTCTTGCGGAAAATCGTAAGGATACGGATGCTGCTAAGGAAAAAGGGATGTCGGAGGGGCTTTTGGACCGCCTTACCCTGACTGTTGCGCGGATTGAGGCTATGGCAGAGGGGCTCCGCAAGGTTGCCGCGCTGCCGGACCCGGTCGGGAGCGTGCTTTCGATGGAGAAGCGCCCGAACGGGCTGTTAATCGGAAAGAAGCGCGTGCCGCTCGGCTGTGTGGGAATCATTTACGAGTCCCGGCCGAACGTAACCTCGGACGCCTTCGGGCTTTGCTTTAAAACCGGGAATGCGGTAATCCTGCGCGGCGGGAGCGATGCCATCCATTCCAATACCGCGATTGTTTCCGTGCTCCGTGATGCGCTTGCTTCCTGCGGCATTTCTGCGGACGCGGTGCAGCTTCTGACCGATACGAGCCGGGAAACAGCCACGGCGTTTATGCGGCTGAACCAGTATATTGACGTTTTGATTCCGCGGGGCGGCGCAGGGCTGATAGCGAGTGTTGTAAAGAACAGTACCGTCCCGGTCATTGAGACCGGCACCGGGAACTGTCATATTTATGTAGATAAGGATGCGGATTTTGCTATGGCGTTAAATATTATTGACAATGCGAAGACGCAGCGGCTCGGCGTATGCAATGCCTGTGAGTCCCTTGTAATCCATTCTGCTGTATTAGAGGAGTTTTTCCCGCAGCTTGTGGCACGCCTGACGGCGAAGGATATCGTAATCCGTGCCGACGCCCGTGCAAGGGCGGTCTGTCCTCAGTGTGAGGAGGCGACCGAGGAGGATTTCGGGAAGGAGTACCTTGACCGTCTGATTTCGGTTAAGACCGTGGATTCCACGGAGGAGGCAATCGCACACATTAACCGGTACAATACCGGGCATTCCGAGGCAGTGATTACCGAAAATTACGATACGGCAATGCGCTTTCTGGAGGAGATTGATGCAGCGGCGGTTTATGTCAACGCATCAACACGCTTTACTGACGGCGAGGAGTTCGGGTTCGGGGCGGAAATCGGCATCAGCACCCAGAAGCTCCATGCAAGGGGGCCGATGGGGTTAGAAGCGCTGACGACGACGAAGTATATTATTTTCGGACAGGGACAGGTCAGAGAGTAGGAACAGAGAGGATACGAAGAGGAACACGATGCAGACAGAAAAGGAACAAAGACCCGCTCCGGCAGACGAGCCGGAGCGTCAGTATTATTTTATGGAGCTTTTGCGCAGGCACAACGAGGAACGGAGCGCAGCGCTCGGGAGGAGCCTGACGTATCATATCGAGACGTTCGGCTGTCAGATGAATGCAAAGGATTCGGAGAAGCTTGCCGGGATTCTGGAGGCGGCAGGCTATGTGCCGGAGTCCTCCGAGCAGGCGGATTTCGTGCTGTACAATACATGCACGGTGCGGGAAAATGCAAATACGAAGGTCTACGGGCGCATCGGCTACCTCGGAAACTTAAAGTCGAAGAACCTGGAGATGCGGATTGCGCTCTGCGGCTGTATGATGCAGGAGCCGCATGTCCTTGAGAAGATTAAAAAGAGCTATCGTTTTGTAGATATCGTGTTCGGCACACATAACATATATATGCTGGCAGAGCTTCTCTGGCGTCTCGTATCGGGAGAAAAGCGGGTCGTGGAAATCTGGGACGGTACGGAGAAGATTGTAGAGGAGCTTCCGAGCGAGCATAAGTACCGCTTTAAGGCAGGCGTCAACATCATGTACGGCTGTAATAATTTCTGCAGCTATTGTATTGTGCCGTACGTCAGGGGAAGGGAGCGCTCCAGAAGGCCGGAGGATATCCTTGCCGAGATAACAAAGCTGGCAGGGGAGGGCATTGTCGAGGTCATGCTGTTGGGGCAGAATGTGAACTCCTACGGAAAGACGCTTGATGACCCGGTTAGCTTTGCGGAGCTGCTGAAAAGGGTAGAAGAGGTGGAGGGAATCCGCAGAATCCGTTTTATGACGTCCCATCCGAAGGATTTGTCGGACGAATTGATTGAGGTGATGCGGCAGTCCCGGAAGGTCTGCAGGCATCTGCATCTTCCGATGCAGTCCGGCAGTACGGAAATCCTTTCCCGGATGAACCGGAGATATGGCAAGGAAGACTATCTGGCGTTAGTGGACCGGATAAGGACCGCCATGCCGGATATTTCACTGACGACGGACATTATCGTGGGGTTTCCGGGCGAAACCGAGGAGGATTTCCTTGATACGCTTGATGTAGTAAGACGTGCGGGCTTTGATTCTGCCTATACGTTTTTATATTCCAGACGGACCGGGACGCCTGCGGCGGCAATGGAGGACCAGGTGCCGGAGGCTGTGGCAAAGGAGCGGTTCAACCGGCTTCTGGCGCTTCTGTCGGAGCAGTCGGCAGGACAGGCCGGGAAGCACACCGGAACGACGGCAGAGGTGTTGGTGGAGGAGCAGAACGAGCAGGAGCCGTCGCTTCTGACCGGGCGCCTCGGAAATAACCTTCTCGTGCATTTTCCGGGCGACGCTTCCCTGGTCGGGCAGTTCGTGCAGGTAAAGCTCTGTGAGTGCAAGGGCTTTTATTATATCGGAAAACAGGTATAGCTGCCGGGACGTTCCGAATCGTTAAAAAATGGCTGAAGTGGAATTAAACTTTTCACTTCAGCCAAAAAAAATGCGGAAACTCGGTCGGTTATACTTGACATAAGTTTTAAAAAAGTATAAAATTATTATGTTGTGTTATGTACAATGAAAATTGAATAAAGGAGGTGTTTCCGTGCAAGTAGATTTGGTTGTGCTTATTATTGCAATCGTTCTGACTGCGGTTGTAGTTGGACTTGCCTGCTGGTTTCTCGCGATCGGTTACCGCAAGAAATTCGTGGAATCGAAAATCGGTTCTGCAGAGAGCATGGCAAGGGACATAAAAAATGAGGCATTAAAAGCGGCAGAAGCCATGAAGAAGGAAGCACTGCTCGAAATCAAGGAAGAGAAGCTGAAAACCCAGAACGAACTGGAGAAGGAAGCGAAAGAGCAGCGTTCTGATTTGCACCGCTACGAGCAGCGTGTCTTATCAAAGGAAGAAGCCATTGATAAGAAAGCCAGTGCATTGGAAAAAAGGGAAGGCAGGCTGAATGCAAAGGAAGCTGAGCTGGAGAAACTCAGAAACGAAGTAGAAGAGTTTCATCAGAAGCAGTTGCATGAGCTTGAGAAAATTTCCGGATTAACCTCCGAACAAGCAAAGGAATATCTTATTAAATCTGTTGAGGACGATGTAAAGCATGAAACTGCCATTCTGATTAAGGAGATGGACAACCGTGCAAGGGAGGAAGCGGAGAAAAAGGCAAAAGAGTATGTCGTTACCGCTATTCAGAAATGCGCGGCGGACCATGTGGCAGAGTCTACCATTTCGGTTGTTCCGCTGCCGAATGACGAAATGAAGGGACGTATTATCGGACGTGAAGGCCGTAATATCCGTACACTCGAAACCTTGACAGGCGTAGAACTTATCATTGACGACACGCCGGAAGCCGTAGTGCTTTCCGGATTCGATCCGATCCGGAGAGAGGTTGCAAGAATCGCACTGGAGAAGCTGATTATTGACGGCCGCATTCATCCGGCACGGATAGAAGAAATGGTAGAGAAAGCGCAAAAGGAAGTGGATACCCTGATCCGCGAGGAAGGCGAATCGGCAGCCCTGGAAGTAGGCGTGCATGGTATCCATCCGGAGCTGATTAAGCTCCTTGGTCGTATGAAGTTCCGTACAAGCTACGGTCAAAATGCATTAAAGCATTCCATTGAAGTTGCGATTTTATCCGGGCTTCTTGCCGGAGAAATCGGCGTAGACACAAGGCTTGCAAAGCGTGCGGGCCTGCTGCATGATATCGGAAAGTCCGTGGATCATGAAATGGAGGGGACCCATGTACAGATTGGCGTTGATTTGTGCCGTAAGTACAAGGAGTCCGCAAATGTAATCAATGCGGTAGAGGCGCACCACGGTGATGTCGAGCCGCAGACTCTGGTTGCCTGCATTGTACAGGCTGCCGATACGATTTCCGCTGCCCGTCCGGGCGCAAGACGTGAGACG
This sequence comes from uncultured Lachnospiraceae bacterium, assembly GCA_910579465.1. Taxonomy (GTDB): domain Bacteria; phylum Bacillota; class Clostridia; order Lachnospirales; family Lachnospiraceae; genus SIG307. Next base: position 17,994 of record CAJTUB010000007.1, read on the forward strand.
CTTGACGCGTACACCAACAGATTGAAACAGTTAGAAGATATTGCCAACAGCTTTAAGGGGGTAGATAAGTCCTTTGCAATCCAGGCAGGAAGAGAAGTACGAGTTATGGTCGTACCGGAACAGGTTTCCGACGACGATCTGGTACTGCTTGCCCGTGACTTATCGAAAAAGATTGAATCTGAGCTGGAGTATCCGGGTCAGATTAAGATTAACGTAGTGCGTGAAACAAGAGTCACAGACTACGCGAAGTAAGAAGGAAAAGAAGCCGTTACATAGAAAAGACTGTGTGACGGCTTCTTTTTGCAGAAAAACAGGGAAAAAAAGCTTGCATTTTTATATATGATATATTACAATAGGAAAGAAATCTCTGTTCGGTTGTATACAATAATACATTATGGACGGTTGAAAGAAGGAGAGGAAGAAACTATGTCGCTTACGTTATCAAAGAAAGCACAGGCAGTAAAGCCTTCGTCCACGCTTGCCATCACCGCAAAGGCAAACGAGCTGAGGGCAAAAGGACTTGATGTAGTCGGTTTTGGCGCAGGAGAGCCGGATTTTAATACGCCGGACAACATTTGCGAAGCAGCCGTCAATGCAATTCATGCCGGCTTTACAAAATATACCCCGGCCTCCGGGACAATGGAGTTAAAGCAGGCAATCTGCAAAAAGTTTGAGCAGTTTAACAGACTGCATTACGAGCCGGCGCAGATTGTGGTAAGTAACGGAGGAAAGCATTCCTTAACCAATGTATTTTCTGCAATCCTGAATCCGGGAGATGAGGTTATTATTCCGTCTCCGTACTGGCTCAGCTATCCGGAAATCGTTCGTCTTGCGGACGGCGTGCCGGTGATTGTACGCTGCGGCAAGGAGCAGAGCTATAAGATAACCGCAGAGCAGCTTGCAGCTGCCTGCACGGAAAAGACGAAAGCATTTGTACTGAATACGCCGAACAATCCGACCGGCATGATTTATACCAGGGAAGAGCTGGAGGCTCTGGCAAAGGTGATTGTGGAAAAGGATATCTACTGTGTTGCGGACGAGATGTATGAGAACCTGATTTATGAAGGAAATGAGGCGGTCAGCATTGCGTCGCTTAACGAGGAGATTTATAAGAGAACGATTACCTGCAGCGGCGTGGCAAAGAGCTATGCCATGACCGGCTGGAGAATCGGCTATACGGGCTCTTCTGCTGAGATTGCAAAGCTGATGGGCAGTGTACAGAGCCATCAGACCTCCAATCCGAATTCCATTGCGCAGAAGGCGACCGTAGAGGCGCTTTTAGGTCCGCAGGATACGGTAGTTGCAATGAACAAGGAGTTTGACAGACGCCGGGACTATATGTATGAGCGTATCAGCAAGATGGAGCTGGTAGATGCAATAAGGCCGTTGGGGGCATTTTATATCTTTGTCGATGTCAGCAGTCTTCTTCCGAGGACCTATAAGGGGGAGAAAATCGGAAGTGTTGGCAGGCTGGCGGAGGTTTTAATCGAGGATTATATGACCGCGGTAATCCCGTGTGCGGACTTCGGCTTTGACGACCATATCCGTCTGTCCTATGCGATTTCCATGGAGCAGATTAAAAAGGGTCTAGACCGCATTGAGCGCTTTATTAAGGATACAGAGGAAAGCAAATAGAAACAAAAAGAAGGAAACCCGGGTTCCCGGAGCTTTGTAAAAGAGGCTCCGGGACTTTTTATTTCATTTTTTGGGGCAGCAGGAAGAGCGTGAAATTAGTATATAAAAACTTTTGTAAAGATAGTTGACAAATGTGTCTACATAATGTAAACTAAAGATAATCTACATGTAGTAAACCAACGTAGGGGAGTAAGGAATAAGAAAAAGGAGTAATGTCATGTCAGAAATCCAATTAGGTACGGTAGAGTCGCAGTTTGCGGATATTATCTGGGAGCATGAGCCGGTGCATTCGCGCGAAGTCGTAAGGCTTGCGGAGGAAAGGCTGAACTGGAAGAAGTCAACTACCTATACGGTGCTGCGGCGGCTTTGTGAGAAGGGGATTTTTAAAAATGATAACAGCATTGTTTCCGCTGTGATGTCAAGGGCGGAGTTTTATTCGATGCAGAGCGAGATGTTTGTACAGGAGACCTTTGACGGCTCCCTTCCGGCATTTCTTGCCGCATTTACCGCGAGGAAGGGAAGATTATCGCCGGAGGAGGTTAAGGAGCTGCGCCGCATGGTGGCAGAGTATGAGGAGGAAGTATGACAGGAGAACTTTTTTTAACGCTTCTCAACAGGAGCATTAACGCAGGCTGGCTTGTCCTGGCGGTCCTGGCGCTGCGCCTGCTGTTCCGCAGGGCGCCGAAGGCTTTCTTTACCGCACTGTGGCTGTTAGTCGGTATCCGGCTGCTGTGTCCGTTTTCCTTTGAAAGCAGGTTCAGCCTGCTCCGGACCGCGGAGCCGGTAGCGCCGGAGCTGTTTTCTTCCGGGTTCCCTGCCGGGAAGGAAACGCTGCCCGGGGGCTCCGGCAGCTTTACGGAGCAGCCCCCGGCGTCAGAAGTGCCGGACGCTTTTGGGAAAACAGACGGGGTGCAGGGGACGCCTGCGCAAAGCGGCGGGAATGCAGCGGGCGCGGACGGGAGTAGTGCCGCAGGGAAGGACGGCAATAGGACGCATTCGTTTTCCGTTCTGGAAGCGGTGTCCGTCGTCTGGCTTGCCGGTCTGGCAGGAATGCTGCTTTACGGCGCCCTCAGCTACCGGAGGATTGCCCGCAGGGTAAAGGAGTCCGTCCCGCTTACGGGGAATGTCCGGCTTTGTGACGGTATCGGAAGCCCGTTTATCCTCGGCATTTTCCGGCCGCGGATTTATCTGCCCTCCGATTTAAACGAAGCGGACAGGGTTTATGTACTGGCACATGAGACGGCGCATCTGAAGTGCGGCGACCATATCTGGAAGCCGCTCGGCTTTCTGCTGCTTTCCGTGTACTGGTTCCATCCGCTTTTGTGGGTTTCCTATTCTCTGCTCTGCCGCGATATCGAGCTCGCCTGCGACGAAAGGGTGATAAAGGAGCTTGGGACAGAAAGCAGGAAATCCTATTCCACGGCACTGATTAACTGCAGTATCCCGCGCAGGATGCTGGCGGTATGCCCGTTAGCGTTCGGCGAGGTGAGTGTGAAAAGGAGGATAACATCGGTGTTACATTACAAAAAACCAGCCTTTTGGATTATTATCGCCGCCGCAGTCGTCTTTCTTGGTGTGGGGATTGGTTTCTTAAGCAATCCAAAGAAGGAAACGTCCGTTCAGGATATCATCGACTGGAAGGATAGCGCGCTGGAGGAGGCAATGCGGCATATAACCGGAATTACGGACCGTCCGCTTACCTGGGAAGATGTGAAGCATATTACGGAGCTGGATTTGTCCGGCGCCGGGATTACGGATGTCAGTGCATTGGCAGGGCTTACAGGGCTTACGACACTGAAGCTTTCCGATAACGGGGCGTCCGTGTTCCGGAAATTGGAGCTTGGTACGTTGGAGGGACTTACCTCCCTTACTACCCTTGATTTAAGCAACAACGGGCTTACGACTGCCGATCTCGGAGCCCTCCCGCCGCTTGAAAACCTTACATCGTTGAATCTGAGCGGGAATCTGCTTACGGATGTCAAAAGCCTTGCAGTATCGCATTTTCCGGCGCTTACGACCTTAGATGTAAGTGAAAATGAGCTTACCGGCGCGGGCGGCTTAGGGCAGCTTCTTGGCCTTACTTCATTGGATGTCAGCCAGAACCAACTCTTTACCGCAGACGGGGTTTCCAGCCTTAAAAATCTTAAGGAGCTGAAGCTTAGCGGGAACCGGGGGCTTGATTTGAAAGAGCTGTCCGGTCTTACGGAGCTTACCCTGCTGGATTTGAGCAGGAACAAGGAGCTTAAGCTTTCGGGGCTGCCGGAGCTTACAAAGCTTACGACACTGGACCTGAGCTTTAACGGGCTGACGGATATCAGCAGCCTTTCAAGGCTTCCGGCGCTTACAAGTCTGGAGCTGAGCTATAATAAGCCGGCGGACCTTTCCGTGCTGTCCGGTCTTACGAAGCTTAACGAGCTGCATTTAAGCGGGAACGGAATGACCGATACCAATGCGCTTTCCGGTTTTACGAGCCTTACCGTACTGGATCTTAATGATAATGCACTGACGGATATCAGCGGCCTTTCAAAGCTTACGAATCTGAAAAGGCTGCTTCTCAGCCATAACGAACAGGCGGATTTCAGCAGTCTTTCCGGTCTTACGAATCTTACCTGTCTGTATCTGATGGGAAACGGGCTGACCGACATCAGCTTCCTGTCAGGGCTTACCGGGCTTACGGAATTAAGCTTATGCGATAACGGGCTGACCGACATTGAAAGCCTGTCGGAGCTGAAAAAGCTCCAGGTGCTGCTGTTAGCCGGTAATCAGCTGACGGATATCAGCGTCCTTTCGGGGCTCACGAGGCTTAACTGGCTGTCCCTGAGCGACAATGAAATTACGGAGGTTGACAGTCTCGCGGGACTTACGGAGCTTACCACGCTGGCATTGGAGCGGAACCGGATTGAGGATGTCAGTGCCCTTTCCGGGCTTACTCGCACCAGCAAGTGGCTGGACGGGAATGACATTAAGGTATGGCAGAAATAGTCTGCCGCGGTAACAGGGAAACGTTGACAAAGGCGCGTCCCAATCTTCATAAATAGATATTCCGGGGGTGCCGCCCGATGGAGAAACGTTCTCTGTCGGAGTGGCAGCCCTGTTTTTATACGCGCGGTTTTGCATTTTGTATGCCGTATTCCGGGACATTTAAGACCGCTGGAAAAATAGTCTGAAATTATCACTGCGGGGATTGACGGCATAAAAACCTCATGTTACGATAAAGGGAGCAGGGGAGAATGCCCTGCTAAAGAGAGAGGAGACACCATGAAATACAACAGGAAAAAGCAGCAGGATATCATCAAAAGGCGGCAGCTTCGCATAGCTTTGCTGATTATGGCAATGCTTTTTACCGTCATGGCGGCAGGCTGCTCAGAAAAGCCGTCGGAGGAGGACGGAGTACCGACCGGTACGGCATTTACCCCGTCCGGCACTGGCGGGTATGTGACCTTTACCGGAAACATAGTAGAAATTTCCGAAGCCGGGGTAGGCGATACGGTACGGTTCGGAAGCTATGAGCAGGATAACGATACAAGCAACGGCGCGGAAGCCATCGAGTGGCTCATACTGGATAAGCAGGACGGAAAGCTTTTGTTGCTCAGTAAGAATGCGCTGGAATGTAAAAAGTACAATGAAGAATCTGTAAAAGTGACCTGGGAGACGTGTACCTTAAGGGACTGGCTGAACAGTACGTTCTACACGACTGCCTTCAGCACGGTGGAGCAGGAAAGAATCGAGACGACGAAGGTAAGGAACGAGGATAACACGAAATATTGGAGAACCAGAGGTGGAAACGATACGGAGGACAAGGTGTTCCTTCTTAGTATCAGGGAAGCAAAGAGTTACTTTGATTCATTCTCTGCGCGCTGTACCAAGGTAACGGCGTATGCCAAGGCGCAGGGCGCATCTGCCAACAACGAAGGGAACGGGTGGTGGTGGCTCCGGTCGCCTGGTATTTCTGGTCGCAATGCCGCGTTCATCAACATCAACAGCAGCTACGTCGTGAGTGGTAGCAGAATCGACCGTGAAGGTGGCAGTGTCCGCCCCGCTTTCTGGTTGAATCCGGAATCCGCGTCGCCTGTCTCTACCCCGGAGCCGACCCCGTCTGGTACGGCATTTACCCCGTCCGGTACCGGCGGGAGCGTGACCTTTACCGGAAACACGGTAGAAATCTCCAAAGCCAACGTCGGCGATACGGTAAGGTTCGGAAGCTATGAGCAGGACAACGATACAAGCAACGGCGCGGAAGCCATCGAGTGGCTCGTACTGGATAAGCAGGACGGGAAGCTCCTGCTGTTAAGTAAATATGTGTTGGATGCAAAGCCTTACAATGAAGAATGGGTAGATGTGACCTGGGAGACGTGTACGCTGCGGAGCTGGCTGAACAGTACGTTCTGCACGACCGTGTTCAGCAAGGCTGAACAGGGACGTATCGCGACGGCGAAGGTAAAGAACGGGGATAACCCGGAATACGGCACGGAGGGGGAAACTACGGAGGATAAGGTATTCCTGCTTAGTATCGGGGAAGCAATGCGTTATTTCGACCCAGACCTGGAGATAGATGACCCTGCGCGCCGCGCCAAGGTGACGGCATATGCCGAGGCACAGGACGCATATGTCAACAGTGCCGGGATCGGGTGGTGGTGGCTCCGGTCGCCGGGTCGTGATAACCGTGCCGCGGGCGTCTACGGCGACGGCTACCTCCGCATGAGTGGCTACGGTGTCGGCAATGGAGATGGGGGCGTCCGCCCCGCTTTCTGGTTGAATCCGGAATCTTAGCTCTTCGCCGTGTTTCCTGTACTTCAGTTTCCTGTATCCTTGACACGGTTTTATGATACCGATATAATAGGGGTAAGAGAACGCCGCCGGACAGGCGGCAGAGGAAAGGACGAGTGTGATGAGAATCGGTGTGATTGGCGCAGGTAATATGGGGTATCCGATGTTGTGTGGTGCGGTTAAGGTCTTTGGCGAGGAGAATGTATGCTTTACCTGTATGGGTGAGGCAGAGAAGGCGCGTGCCGCCGCCACGGGAGCTGTTTACCAGCCGGGGAACGCGGAGCTTGTAATGGCTTCGGATATGATTGTGCTTGCCATAAAGCCGTATGTTTATGATACGGTGCTGGCAGAGATAAAAGGAAAGCTGAAGGACGGCGCGATTGTGATTACGATTGCCGCCGGGATTACAATTTCTTACATAAAAGAGGTGCTTGGCGGGCAGATTAAGGTTATCCGCGTTATGCCGAATACCCCTGCGATGGTAGGGGAGGGGATGTCCGCGGTTACTTTTGATGAGGAGGCGGGCTTTACGGCAGAGGAAAGGTCTGCTATCGGAGACTTTTTTGATTCCTTCGGAAGCTATGTGGAGCTTCCGGAGTCCTTGCAGGATGCGGCAATTCCGGCTTCCGGCAGCTCCTCGGCATTTGTCTATGTGTTTATTGAGGCAATGGCGGACGCTGCGGTCCTTTGCGGAATTCCGCGGGAGACTGCCTATAAAATGACTGCACAGACCGTACTTGGTGCGGCAAAGATGGTGCTAGAGACAGGGGAGCATCCGGGAAAGCTAAAGGACAATGTCTGTACGCCGGGCGGGACGACGATCGAGGGTATCCGTGCATTAGAGGAGAGCGGCTTCCGCAGTGCGGTAATGGAAGCCTGTATTGCGACGTTTGACAAGGTGAAGTCCATGAAAAAATAGATGGAATAGGCGGTCAGGAAAAGAAGGAAGCCGGACGAAGGGAACCGGACGGGTTCAGAAAGGCAGAGAGGAGTATGAGATGGAAAAAATAAAACGACAGGAGCGGACGCTTATGTGCAAGGGAACCTGGATTTCCCTGTACCGGGACACGATGTCTTTTGCAAACGGCAATACGGCTTACTGGGATTTTATTGCCCATAACGGAGCCGCCGCGATGGTAGCGGAAGACGCAGACGGCAGCATTGTGATGATACGGCAGTGGCGTCCCGGCGCAGAGGCGGAGATTTTAGAGCTGCCGGCAGGCGGCATCAATCCGGGAGAGAAGCCGGAGGCTGCGGCAGTCCGGGAGCTTAAGGAGGAAACCGGCGCGCTTTGCGGGAAAGCAGAGCCTCTTTTGGTGATTCAGCCGTCTCCTGCGTATAATAACGAGAGGGTCAGTATTTTTTACTGTACGATTACAGGCTATGCCAACATAGAATTGGATGAGAATGAATACATTACGATAGAGCGTTTTTCCTTGGAGGAACTGGTCCGTATGGTGATGGAAGGAAAAATCACGGACGGCAAAACGGTTGCCGGGATTTTTGCCTATCAGGAGCTGAAAAGGAAGCCGCAATAAAAGAACGAAAGGGGATGCATGTATGGAAACCATAATTGACGAGTTTTGCAATTACCGCAGGGAAAAAAAGCAGGTTTCGGAAAATACGCTGTTAGCGTACCGTTCGGATTTGCAGCGGCTTGTTTCCTACATGCGTGAAAACGGAATCCCGTCTTTTGCGCAGGTGACGGAAACGCAGTTAAATTCCTTTATTCTGCAGACAGAACGCAGAGGTTTAAAGGCGGCTTCTGTTGTACGCCTGGTATCGAGCATCCATACCTTTTTTGACTATCTGGCAAAGCGCGGCTATATTAAGGAAGACCCGGCGGAGCGTCTGAAGGCGCCGAAGGCAGAGCAGGCGGTACAGGAGATTATTTCGGTGGAAGAGCTGGAGCGCCTGTTTGAGATGCCGGATTTGTCCGGGCCGAAGGGGATGCGTGACCGTGCGATGCTGGAGGTTTTGTATGCAACCGGAATCCGGCTGAATTCTCTTTTAAAGCTTACGATGTCGCAGCTGCAGCTTCAGTACCGGCTCCTTTGCGTCCGGGAACAGGGGGAGGAGCGGGTGCTTCCTTTAGGGAAGACCGCCTGCGAAAGACTGGAAGCATATCTGAAGGATGCGAGACCGGTGCTTGCCGTGCCGGACTCCGACCCGGAGCTTGTTTTTTATAACAGGGCGGGAGGAATGATGACCAGACAGGGATTTTTCAAGCGGATTACCATGTATGCCGAAAAAGCGGGACTCCCGAACATTACGCCCCGCGTTCTGCGCAATTCCATGATTACGCATTTAATGAGCAACGGGGCGTCCTATGCGGGAGTCCATCAGTTACTTGGCACGAAGCGCCTGTCTGCGGCAATGAACTACCAGAAGCAGACGCAGAGTATACCGGAGCTGTACCGGCAGGCACATCCGAGAGCATGATGCCTTGCGGCTATACCCGTCCGGCAATCTCATAGAGCAGTTGCTCTGTATCGTTCCAGCCGAGACACGGGTCAGTAATGGATTTGCCGTAAATATGCTCGCCGATTTTCTGGCAGCCCTCTTCAATATAGCTTTCAATCATAACGCCCTTGACAAAGGCGGCAATGTCCGGATTTACCTTCCGGCTGTGCAGAATCTCGGAGACAATGCGCGGCTGCTCCGCAAACTGCTTATTGGAATTGTTGTGGTTTGCGTCTACGATAACCGCAGGATTTTTTAAATGCGGGCGCTCCGCATACATCGAAAGAAGACGGATTAAGTCCTCATAATGATAATTCGGAAGGCTCTGCCCGTGCTTGTTTACGGCGCCGCGTAAAATCGTGTGCGCGTACGGGTTGCCGGTTGTTTCCACCTCCCACTGGCGGAAGAGGAAGGTATGGGCATGCTGTGCCGCGGTAACGGAGTTCAACATCACCGAGAAGTCGCCGCTGGTCGGGTTTTTCATTCCTGCCGGGACGTCCATGCCGCTGATGGTAAGACGGTGCTGCTGGTCCTCTACGGAGCGTGCGCCGACGGCAACGTAGGAGAGAAGGTCGTCCAGATACGGCCAGTTTTCCGGATAGAGCATTTCATCTGCCGGGGTCAGATGGGTCTGCTCGATGGCATGCAGATGCATTTTCCGCACCGCAATCAGCCCCTCCTGCATATCCGGCGCCTTTTCCGGATTCGGCTGGTGGGCAATCCCCTTATAGCCCTCGCCGGTGGTACGCGGCTTGTTGGTATAGATACGCGGTACTAAAAAAAGCTTATCCGCTACCTTTTCCTGAACATTTGCAAGGCGGCTGATATAGTCTAACACCGCAGGTTCGTTATCGGCGGAGCATGGTCCCACGATAACCATAAATTTATCGGACTCTCCCGCAATAATCCGTTTCATCTCGGCATCGCGGTCAGCCTTTGCTTTTGCCGCCTCTTTGGAAAGCGGATACAAGTCTTTTAATTCTTCCGGTGAAATCACCTCTCTGATACGTGTAAAGCTCATATACAATCCTTTCCGGACATCCCAAAGGGATTGTCCTTTGCATTCAAAGAACATTATAGAACTTGTGCGGGGGAGTGTCAATACTCGCTTCCTTAAGTTTCCGCATTTTACATAATCTTTTGTGTTCTGCAGGCTGTGCAGCAGCTTAGTTTTGCATGCGCAACACTGCACTGGACTTCCTCCAAGAGCTGTTAAGCCGCTCGGTAGCGTCCTCGCGCCTAATCAGCTCTATGAGGTGATTCCGGTTCCGTTAAGGAGGCGGTCCTTCGGACAAATGCAAAAATAAGATACCGTACAATCCATGGAACTTCTTAAAGCGGTTTAAAAAATGCGAAAACTCAAGAAGGGAAGTGCAGGTTGAAATTTCCGGGGAAATTAAATATAATAAAGACAAGAGAAAGATGGTGCCACTATGAAAGGAAAGGAAGTGAAGAGCCGGGACAGAGTCTGCCCGGCGGTAAATGATGCGGATGTACGATTTGATTATGAAAAAGAAGCACGGGCTTGCCCTGTCGGATGAGGAAATCCGTTTTTTGGTCGCAGGCTATACAAACGGCGAGATTCCGGATTATCAGATGTCTGCGTTTTTAATGGCGGTCTGCTTTTGCGGAATGGACGAAAAGGAGACGCTTTCGCTTACGATGGCGATGGCAGAGAGCGGGGAGATGCTGGATTTGTCGGCAATCCACGGAAAGACTGCCGACAAGCACAGTACCGGCGGCGTGGGGGACAAGACCTCGCTGGTTCTCGGACCGATGGTGGCGTCCCTCGGCGTCCCGGTGGCAAAGATGTCCGGCAGGGGACTCGGTCATACCGGAGGCACGATTGACAAGCTGGAGAGCTTTCCGGGCTTTTCCGTTTCCATATCGAATGAGCAGTTTATTTCCAACGTGAACCGGATGAAGCTTGCTATTATCGGGCAGACGGCGGAGCTCGCCCCGGCGGATAAGAAGCTTTATGCGCTACGCGACGTGACCGCGACGGTTGACGAGCTTTCCCTGATTGCTGCAAGCATTATGAGCAAGAAGCTGGCGGCAGGCTCGGATGTCATTGTGCTGGACGTAAAGGCAGGGAGCGGCGCGTTTATGAAGACCTATGAGGATGCAAGGCGGCTGGCGGAACGGATGGTGGACATCGGGAACGGCGCCGGGCGGAAGACCTATGCCGTGATTTCCGATATGAACCAGCCGCTCGGGCTTGCGGTCGGCAATATTCTCGAGGTTAAGGAGGCAATCGCGGCGTTAAACGGCAGGGCGCCAGAGGATGTAAACGAAGCCTGCATGACGCTTGCCTCCTATATGCTGCTTGGCACAGGGCGTGTTAAGGAGCTTCCGGAGGCGGAGGAGCTTTTGCGTAAGAGTATCGAAACCGGAGCGGCACTAAATAAGTTTGCAGAGTTTATCAAGGCGCAGGGAGGCGACGAGCGCTATGTATACGAGCCGGACCGCTTCCCGGAGGCGGCGTATTCCTGTGAGCTCACGGCGGAGACGGACGGCTATGTGTCGGAGATGCTTACCGAGGAAATCGGTCTTGCCTCGTTTATGCTCGGCGGCGGACGGGAGACGAAGGAGAGTGAAATCGACCTGACCGCCGGTATCGTATTCCGGAAGAAAACCGGGGCAAGGGTTTCTTCCGGGGACACGCTTGCCGTGCTGTATTCGGGCGATGCCGGAAAGCTTAAGGCAGGAGCCGCGCGGCTAAAAGGCGCAGTCCGTATCAGTACGGAAGCCTGCGCGCCGTTGCCGCATATTTTAGGTGTGGTAGATAAGTCATAGTTTTAAAACAGGTGAATATGCTGTTATAAAACATGCTATTCCGGAGAAACCATATGAAAGAGCGATTCTTCGCAAAACGAAAGAAAACGGGAAGAGGGATACCGGTATACCGTGCGGCGGCCGGGGCGCTTGCCGTTTTCCTTTTTGCAGAGGCAGTCCTGCTTTCTGCATTCCGTCCGTATACCGCACTTGCAGAGGAGATTTCCGTAAGCTCGGAGTCCGTTATCTTAATGGAAATCGAGAGCGGCGCAGTCATTGCAGAAAAAAACGCAGATATGTCACGTCCGATTGCCAGCGTAACGAAAATTATGACGCTGCTTTTAATTTTTGAAGCGTTAGATTCCGGGAAAATCAAGCTGACCGATTCCGTGACCGTGAGCGAGCATGCGGCGTCGATGGGAGGCTCCCAGGTATATCTGGAGCCTTACGAAACACAGGACGTGGATACCATGATAAAGTGTATCAGCATTGCCAGTGCAAATGACGCCAGTGTTGCGATGGCAGAGCATCTTGCAGGCTCAGAGACTGCGTTTGTGGAGATGATGAACAAGCGTGCCGCGGAGCTCGGCATGAAAAACACGACTTTTTTAAACTGCTGCGGTCTGGATGTGGACGGCCATGTCTCCAGTGCAAGGGATGTTGCGCTGATGTCCCGCGAGCTGATGAAGCACCATCCTTCGGTAACAAAGTATACGACGACCTGGATGGATACGATTATACATACAACCAAGCGCGGTTCGAGTGAGTTCGGGCTTTCCAACACGAATAAGCTGATTAAACAGTACAGCGGGATTACCGGGCTGAAGACAGGCTCGACGGACGCTGCCAAATACTGCCTGTCCGCGACGGCAGAGCGGAACGGGATTAAGCTTGTCGCGGTTGTGCTTGCTGCGCCGGATACCAAGACCAGATTCCGTGAGGCGGCAGCGCTGTTGGATTACGGCTTTGCAAAATGCACGGTATACCATGACGACGGGGCAGACTTTTCGCCGACGGAGATTAAGGTAGCACAGGGACAGAAAGAAACGGTGCCGGTGCGCTTACAGGAGCCGTTTTATCATGTCTTTACCGGCGGGGAGGACCTGAGTGCCGTGGAACGGAGCGCCGAGTTTATCAAGGGTATCAAGGCGCCGTTAAAGGCGGGAGACGTCGTAGGGGAATACTGCTACCGCTTAAACGGGAAAAAGCTTGGCAGTGTGCCGATTGTCTGTACGGAGGATGTAGAAAAGGTTACGTTTTTCTCAAGCCTCCTGCGCTGTAAGGACCTGTTCTTCCGTGATGACGGAAACGGCTTCCGGACGCCGGAGACGGAGGAGAAGGGCGGACAGGAGCAGGGAAAGGAGCCGGAACAGCAGAAGGAGCCGGACGGGAAAAAAGCAGATGAAAAAAAGGCGGACGGGACAGAATCAAAGCAGAACGGGGATTGACAGCAGAACGAAAACAAAGTATGATGATAAAGGTAATGACAGAAAAAGTACGGCAAAAGAGGTGATGCGGATGAAGATAAGCAGTAAGGTAGTGTCAGGGCTGGCGGCTTCTGCCTGTTTGGCGGCGGTATATGAATGCTTCGAGCACGGTGTACCGGTGCGGCGGGACTACGAGGTCACGGTGCCGGAGGAGCTTTCGGGACTGCGGTTCCTGCTTCTTTCTGATTTGCACTGCAATCCGTTCATCTGCAGCAATGAGAGGGTATTCCGGAGGCTTGCGGGAGAACGCCCGGACGTGATTCTGCTGGCGGGAGATATGATAAGCAAGTACGGGAAAAGGGGCAACGACCGTGTACCGGCTTTTTTAAAGCGGCTGCGGAGTATCGCGCCGGTCGTATATTCGCTCGGGAATCACGAGGAGATATTGCGTGCAGGATTTCCGGAGCAGTATAATGCTTATGCGGAAGAAATCAGGGAAGCCGGGATTCTGTTTCCCGATAACGAGGTCGTTTCCCTTGTTCTACAGGGGAAGAATGTCGATTTTGCAGGTCTGACATTGAAGCCGGAGTATCTGTGCAAAAGGGTACGGCGGAGGCTGCCCGGGGAAGCGTTCCGGGAGCTCGGGCTCAGAAGACCGGAGCAGACCGTGCTTCTGGCGCATATCCCGGACTTCTTTCCGGACTATGCAGGGCATGCCGCCCTTACGGTATCCGGGCACAATCACGGCGGGATTATCCGGCTGCCCTTTGTCGGGGGGATTATTTCACCGCAGCTTTATTTTCCGGACTACACGAGGGGTTGTTATCAGATTAATAATTCGACACTTGTCGTAAGTGCGGGAATCGGCTCGCATTTTCTGCCGGCACGCCTGTTTAACCGGATTGAATACTGTGTGATTACTACGAAATCGAGGAACCCGCTATGAGTCTGTCCGTTACGTTAGAAAAGTTCGAGGGGCCGCTGGATTTGCTGTTGCACCTTATTGAGAAAAATAAAATTAACATCTATGATATTCCGATTGCGGAGATTACGGAGCAGTATATGGACTATATCCGCCAGATGAAAGAGCAGGACATGGAGGTTATGAGCGAGTTTCTGGTGATGGCGGCAACCCTGCTTAACATCAAGTCAAAGATGCTTCTGCCGCAGGAGGAGCCAGAGACGGAGGAGGCGGCGGCAGACCCGCGGTTAGAGTTAGTCGAACGGCTGTTAGAGTATAAGATGTATAAATACGCCTCCTTGGAGCTTTCCGACCGTCAGCTTGACGCGGGAAGGGTGCTTTTTAAGGCAGGCACGCTGCCGCCGGAGATTGCGGAGTATAAGGAGCCGGTCGATACGAAGGAGCTGTTGTCCGACCTGACGCTCCAGAAGCTCCATTCGATTTTTGAGTCGGTGATGAAAAAGCAGGAGGATAAAATCGACCCGGTGCGGAGCCGGTTTGGCAGGATTGAGCGGGAAGAGGTCAGTATGTCCGGGAAAATGCATGAGATTCAGGAATACGCGCTGCGCGAGCGCCGTTTTCCGTTCCGGGCGCTTTTACTGAAGCAGCATGACAAGATGGATGTTGTCGTAACTTTTTTATGTATACTTGAGCTGATGAAGCTCGGAAGAATGCATGTAGTACAGGAAGAAATTTTTGACGATATTGAAATCGAGTATCTTGCAGACGATATTATCGATTTTGAGGATTCGGATTTTTAAGCCGGAGGAGAAGCAATGGAGCTACAGGAGTTAGAAGCACAGCTGGAGGCAATTTTATTTACGCTTGGCGAGGCAGTCGAGGCAGACCGCCTTGCGGCGGCATTGGAGCATGATGTGGATACGGTGCGTAGGGTGCTCCGGAATATGATGGACCGTTACGAGGCGGACGACCGCGGAATCCAGATTATCGAGCTGGACGGTTCGTTCCAGATGTGTACAAAGGCGTCTATGTACGAGTCCATTATTAAGATTGCGCATGTCCCGAAGAAGCATGTTCTGACGGAGGTATTGTTAGAGACACTTTCGATTGTCGCCTATAAGCAGCCGATTACGAGGCAGGAAATTGAGGCAATCCGCGGTGTTTCCTGCGACCATGCGGTCAATAAGCTGGTAGAGTATAATTTGATTCAGGAGGTGGGGCGTATGGAGGCGCCGGGACGCCCGATTCTGTTCGGGACGACGGAGGAGTTTCTGCGGAGCTTCGGTCTGGTTTCTCTGGATGACCTGCCGGTCATCAATCCGGAAAAGGTAGAGGATTTTAAGCTGGAGGCAGAGGAGGAAATGCAGCTCTCCCTTCAAATTTAGTCCTTTTAGTCCTATTTGCCGCGGGCACGGCATATTCTTTCTTGAGAATGCTTTGCGGTGGCGGCCATGAAAGACGTTATCATAACCCTGAAAACAAAAGGAACGCATCTTCTGATGTGTTTCTTTTTTCTGCTTTCCTGTCTGTATCCCTGTCAGGGAGCGGCGGCAGAGGAAATCTCCATAGAAAGCCTGACAGAGACGGAGGCGGCAGCAGAAGAGGAAAATGAAGATGAGGTAGTATTGACCGTAGGGGACGGCAGTCTCCCAGAGCCCTATGAGCTGCATGCCTATTCGGCGCTGCTTTATGACGCGGAAGCCGGCAGGGTTCTTTATGAAAAGAACGGCTACGAGGTGCTTCCGATGGCAAGCACGACAAAAATCATGACGCTGCTTGTCATACTGGAAAACAGCGAGCCGGACGAAATCGTTACCGTGTCTAAGAATGCGGCGATGCAGCCGGATGTGCAGCTGAATATGAACACAGGTGAACAGTATTATGTAAAGGATTTGTGCTATTCCCTGATGTTAGAGTCCCATAACGATACGGCAGTGGCGCTCGCGGAGCATGTCGGCGGAAGCGTGGAGGGGTTCGCTGCCATGATGAACGCAAAGGCAAAGGCGCTCGGCGCGTATTCCGCGAACTTTGTGACGCCGAACGGACTGGATGCTGACGGACACGGCACTAACGCGGCAGATCTGGCGAAAATTGCCGCCTATGCGGTAAAGCAGGAGGAGTTTATCGAGATTACTAATACGGCGTCCTATTCCTTTACGGAGCTGACGAAGGGGCGTGGGTTTACCGTTTCCAATAAGAACCGGTTCCTGACGATGATGGACGGGGCAATCGGCGTAAAGACCGGCTTTACCGGAAAGGCAGGGTATTGCTTTGTCGGTGCGGTAAAAAGGGACGACCGGCTGTTAGTCAGCGTCGTGCTGGCGTGCGGCTGGCCCCCGAACAAAAATTATAAATGGAGCGATACGGGAAAGCTGATGGAATACGGCATCAAGGGCTTTGAGAAAAAGCCGCTGCTTACGGAGAAAAGTCGTCTGCCGGAGCTTCCGGAGCTTCCGGTCATAGAGGGACAGAAGGAGAGCGTGGCGCTCTGCTACGGGGAAGAGGAGCTTGCGGAGCTTCTCGAAACCAGACTGTTACTGTCCGGGGAGGAGCAGATTTCCTTTGTCCCGGAGCTTACCAAATCGTCCCTTCCGGCGCCGGTCGAACAGGGAACCGAGGTCGGGAGGCTTCTGGTAAAGGTCGGAAAGGACTGCATCAAAACAATACCGGTACGGACAGCAGAAGCGGTCGTACCGGTAGACTATAAATTCTATTTTTCCCGCGCGCTCCGGGACTTCTTCTCGGGAGCCGCGGTAAAGCGGCTGCTTTTTCCGCAGGAATAAATCAGAATTGTTGTAAGAAGGGGACGCGCTTCATATTAGTCAGCGTTTCCCAGTTGTCTGGCGCGCTCTAAGGCGGCGTCAATGTTTTCGCAGAAGTTTTCTTTCCCCACCATGTCAAGAAAGCCGTTTTTCTCCATCAGGGAGCGCGGCTGTGAAAGGACGTGGGAGAAAATAACCGAGATATCCGAGTTCATCAGGTCCTTCGTGACGTCGCGCAGCGTGTTCATGGCGGTCGCATCGATAGCGGGAACGCTCCGCATCCGGATTACCACGACGCGTGTCTCGGCTTTCATTGCCCGGTGCTTTAAACGGAGAAGCTTATCGACGGCACCGAAGAACATCGGGCCGCTTACCTCAAAGACCTCCGTGCCTTCCGGCACAACCTTCAGAGCGAGGCGCTCCGGGTCGTTTTCCTCCTCCGGAAGAGCGTCCTGTAAGTATCTCCAGCTGGAAACATTTGTAACGTCGGACATACGCTTCATAAACAGAACGCAGGAAAGCACGATGCCTGCCTCGATGGCAAGCACCAGGTCAAAGGCAAAGGTCAGGACGCAGGAGGTAATCAGGACGGCTGCGTCGGACTTCGGCGCCTTGCGGTAGGCAAGGAATGCCTTTACATTAAACATGTTGTAGGATACCGTTAAAAGAATCGCCGCAAGGACACAGCGCGGCACCAGACGGATGAGCGGCATTCCGAACAGCAGCATGGCGAGCAGCGTCGCGCTGTGGAACAGGAGCGCGACCGGGGTCCTGCCGCCGTTTTTGGCATTGGCAATGGAACGTGCCACGCCGCCGGTTGCCGGAATACAGCCGAACAGTCCGAGTACAAAATTGGCGGTTCCCTGGGCAACCAGCTCCGCGTTCGGATTGTGCTTGCTATGTATGATATCGTCGGTCACGACCGCGGACAGCAGCGCCTGCATCGCAACCAGAACTGCAATCGTAAATGCCGGGGACATCAGCGAGAAAATCATATCAAAGGAAAGACCTTCAATTTTGGCAAGCGAAAGCGTCTTCGGGATATCACCAAGTAATGCTACGTCAAGCTTCAGGAAATAGGCTGCCGCGGTGCCTGCCACCAGTACCACAAAGGAGCCCGGGATGGTCTTACTGAGCTTCGGCCAGACAATCAGCACCGCGATGCTGCAAAGACCGAGGACAAGCGCCGTCGGATTGAGCTCGCCGATGTGCTGGAAGTAGGTCTGCCATTTCCCCAGAAAGGAGGTCGGCATGGACGCAATCTGGAACCCGAAAAAGTCCTTGATTTCAAGGGTGGCAATCGTGATTGCAATACCGCCCGTAAAGCCGATGGTAATCGGGGACGGGATAAATTTAATCAGCCTTCCGAGCCGGAAGATGCCCATAAGAACCAGGAGAATCCCTGCCATCATGGTAGAAACAATCAGTCCCTGGGTGCCATAGCCGGCAATCACCGACTGCGTGATTACGATAAATGCTCCGGTCGGTCCGGTAATCTGGACGCGGCTGCCGCCGAGCAGCGCTACGAAAAGTCCGGAGATTACGGCGGAGTAGATTCCCTTTTCCGCGGAAACCCCGCAGCCGAGCGCAAAGGCAATCGAGAGCGGAAGCGCAATGACCGCGACGATAATGCCTGCCTTCATGTCCAGGAAAAACTGTTTTCCGGAGTAATTCTTTAATGCACTAAATATCTTTGGTTTAAGATTCATATGTTCTGCCTCCTTATATGCCTTGAATTTCCGCATTTTGTATGTATCTCTATGTCCCGGCGGCTGTACGGCCGGGACGTTCAATGTGGAAACTCAAGTACATGCCGCTTTATTCTAATACGATTTCAGGGAAAATTCAAGAGGTTTTTGTTTTTTTGCCTGTGCCGTGATATAATAAAAAAAGGCAGCGCAGGTGTATCATGTGCTAAGACATATTTGGAGGTGATGGAATGGAACGTAAAGCTAAGAGGAAACGGATTCTGCTTCTTGTTATTCTTGTAATGCTCGTGGTTTCCTGTATTCCTGTTAAGTTCGTATATAAGGATGGCGGCACGGTTGCATATAGGGCGGTTCTGTATTCCTATACAAAATACCACAGGCTCACGGAGGACGGGAGCGGGAATGCCAGCTATTACGAAGCCGATGTATTCCGTTTTTTCCCATTCAATTACTTTGATTAGGCGGGGCTGACAGGATGAAGTCAGCTTATAATTATCATTTCCACGGCATCTGCCTTTGGTTTCCGTTAAATTGTTCCTCTTTTTATCCAAACAGACCATTCTGATGATGTGACAATAAGCTCTGCAAATGTCAGACAGGATGCGTCTGTTTTGGCATAAATGGGAGGGACTTTTAAGATTGATTAAAAATGCCGAAACTTTTTTAGGATTTTTTGCAACCGGAGGGGTTGCTTTGCGAGTAGATGGGTGAACGACAAATTTACGGAGGGATAACGATGGAGGATGAACAAATCGTGGCGCTGTACTGGGAGCGTTCCGAGACGGCAATCAGGGAAACTGCGGCAAAGTATGAAAATTACTGCTATTCGATTGCATTCGGGATTTTAAAGAACCGCGAGGACGCAAATGAAAGCGTGAACGATACCTGGCTCGATGCCTGGAACAGCATGCCGCCGCACAGGCCCTTTGCCCTCTCTACATTTCTGGGGAAGCTTACAAGGCGGGTATCCATTGACCGGTGGCGGCGCTATACGGCAAAAAAGCGGGGCGGCGGCGAAATGGCATATCTGCTTTCGGAGCTTACGGAATGCGTTCCGGCGGAGCGTACCGTGGAGCGGGACTGGGAGCTTTCCGAGCTTGCCCGCACGGTAAATGACTTTCTTCTGTCGCTGCCGGAAGAAAAGCAGAGGGTATTTTTATGCCGCTACTGGTATGCCGATTCCGTTTCTTCGATTGCAAAACGGACAGGCTTCAGCCAAAGCAAGGTAAAATCCATGCTGTATCATAGCAGGAAGGCGTTGCGGGAGCATCTGGACAAGGAGGGATTTTAATGAAACGGGTAAAGCCGGAGGATATTTTAGATGCGGTGGGGATGGTGGACGACAAACTGATAGGCCGGGCAAGGGAAGGGAAAAAGAAGCCGTTTTTCAAAAGGAGGGCGTTCCTTCCGGCAGTGGCTGCCGTGCTGGTGCTTTCTCTCGGCATCGGTCTGTTCTTTGGGAGAGGGCGGCTTTTGTTACATGCGTATGCAATCGCGGAGGCGGAGTATCCGACGATGTGTCCGTATCCGGAGAGCCAGTCTTATTCTAAGGAGTTGGAGGATTGGCTGGACAGCAGGGAGGCACAGCTGTCCGGGTACGATGAAGGCATGGCGCCGGATGGATTTTTTGCGGAGAGTATCCGGGAGTTTCTTTCGGAAAGACCGGGAGAGAACTGCGCCTATTCCCCGGTTAATGTCTATATGGCGCTCAGTATGCTGGCAGAGCTTACGGATGGAACAAGCCGTGCGCAGATACTGGGGCTGCTTGGCATACCCGATATCGAAACGCTGCGCGAAAACGCATCGGCGGTCTGGAATGCGTGCTACTGCGACGACGGGTGGATGACCAGCGTGCTTGCCAATTCCCTGTGGCTGAACCGGGACATCCGCTTTCATAAGGAAACACTGGAGACACTGGCAGAGACTTATTATGCGTCCTCTTATTGCGGCAGAATGGGCTCCGAAAGCATTGACAAGGCGTTAAGGGAATGGATGAACCAGCAGACCGGCGGACTGCTCCGTGACAGTATTGACGGGCTGCATCTGGACCAGCCAACCTTGCTTTCCCTGGTTTCCACGGTCTTTTTTCAGGCGGAATGGTGGAGCGGTTTCCCGAAAGAGAAAACGGAGCAGGGAACCTTTTATGCGCCTGCCGGAGAGGTTACCTGTGATTTTATGGGCCAGAAGGAAGATGATACCTATTACTGGGGAGATACCTTTTCTGCGGTACAGAAGGGGTTACGGGGCGGCTGCAAAATGTGGTTTATCCTGCCGGATGAGGGTATGACGCCGGAGGAGCTGCTTTCGGAGCCGGAGGCAATGGAGTTTTTGCTTTCCGACGGCGTATGGGAGAACCAGAAACGACTTTCGGTTCGGTTTGTCGTGCCGAAGTTTGATATCAGTTCGGAAACGGATCTGATCGAAGGTCTGAAAAAGCTCGGCGTAACGGAAATCTTTGATGGCAGGGCGGCAGATTTTTCCCCTCTTATAAGAGATACAGGGGAAGAACGGATTTCCGGTGCGCAGCATGCGGTAAGGGTGCAAATCGATGAGAAGGGCTGCTCGGCGGCGGCTTATACAAAGCTGGATCTGACGAAGGACGGTATGCCGTTAACAGATAATATTGACTTTATCGTAAACCGGCCGTTTTTGTTTGTCATTACTTCGGAGGTGGGACTGCCGTTATTTACCGGCATCGTAAATACGCCGTAGCAGGCGCAGCGGTCCTTCAGACTTCCAGAATGTCAGATGCACAAAATGCGGAGCTCAAGGAGATATTATTGGTAGAAATAAAGGGGACTGTCACTCAAAGTGTGGTCCCTTTTTACAAGTGGAGGATTGGTAAATAGAATTGTGTGGTCAGAGATATTCCATGAATATGAGTAGATATGTTTAAAAATGTAGAAATTTAGGACTTGACATTATTTTACATTTATGTAATAATAAGGCAATAAACATTATATGCATTTTTGGGAAAGAGTGAGATAGCGCATTTGTATATTGAAACTTGATGTAAAAGGGAGGAGTAAAATGAATTATAAGTATTCAATGTTTAACTACTTTTTTACAGTAAATGACCGAAGGTATATATATAATACTATGCAAGGCACGAGAAGCATTTGTGAGATTACAAAAGAACACAACGTAATTTTTGATATACTTCAAAGTGAGGATGTTTCAGGGATTAATCCTGAATTTCGTGAAATATTGATTGATAAAGGAATTCTTGTACAAGACGAAATTGATGAAATAAGCAAAAGAAATGTTTTATGTGCTAAAACAGTAAATGATGGGGTTCTACGTTTGGTAATTCATACGACAAAGCGATGTAACTTTAGGTGTAAATATTGTTGTTTAGACTTTGAAGATGAAGACTTATCTATTGAAATGCAAGACAACATCTTTAGGTTTATTAAACATAATATTATAAATTATCAGGTTGTAGATGTTAATTGGTTTGGTGGAGAACCATTAATGAATGTAGATGCAATTATTAATTTATCATCTAAAATAAAGGATATTTGTAAAAACGTTGGTAAGATATATAAAAGCTCAATAACAACTAATGGATACCTTTTATCAGAAAAAGTGGTAAACAGGCTGGTTAATGTCGGAGTTACTATTTTTTTTGTTACTTTGGATGGTTTGCCTGAATATCATGATAAATTAAGGGTGTTGACAAATGGGGAGGGTACATATAACAAAATATATCAAAATCTTCTCAATATAAAAAAATTTCATTCCGCTAAGATAAAGGTTAATATAAGAACTAATTTCACACGTGATATGATGGGAAATTATCAGAAAATATATAGAAACTTATCGAATGCCTTTGGAGATGACAGGAGATTTGCCTTATACTTCAGAAGCGTTGTAGATTCAGGTGGAGAGCGAATTAATCAGATGAAAAACCAGATTTTAAATGGAAGACAAATTAATGAACTTGAAAATAATCTTGCCAGTATTAATGATGGGACAATAAATTATGATACAAATTATTATTCACTTGAACCAGGCGGATTTATTTGTCCTGCTATGAAATGTGGTAAATATACAATAGATACTTGTGGAAAAGTATATAAATGTGATGTATTATCTGAAGAAACGGAACTTGGTTATTTGAATAGTTATGGGAAGATTGTTTATTGCAATTCTTGTGAAGAAAACTGGGTTGGAATAGCATTTAAATTTTTTGAAAGATGTGAGAATTGTCCGGTTAGTCCACTTTGCTTTAAAGGGGTATGTCCTATGCAAGAATTGATAAATGGAGAAAAATTGTGTATTTTAGATTCCAGAGATAATAAATTAGATGGATTACTTGCTATGTTTGTTGCATCAAATAAGATTGAGGTGATTTAATAAGTGGATATAAAACAGATTGTAATTGAGTGCTTAAAGGAATATGGAATTATTATTCAAGATGAAATTGATGAAAATACACCTTTTACTGATTATGGAATGGATTCATTGATTTATATGATGCTTATATGTGATTTGGAAGAAAATCTTTCGAAGGAGTTTCTGGATTATTCATTATTAAGTCTGGAGAATATGTCAGTTAGTAAATTAGTATCTCTTATTGAAAACTGAATGGACTGTATTGATATCCTGTAATTGTGGGATATTTTTATGGTTAATTTATATGAGGAGGTGAATATTATGAGGAAGATTAGTATTAAGAAGAACCAGAAGACAAAAGTTAATAAGGTTGTTTTTGCTGGTCCGAGACCATGTAATGGTTACAAAGATGAATGCACGCCATCATCAAAATAATTTGTATTGCAGAATCCTTAGAGAATACTTATGTTTTAGGTATGGTGTGCAATTCTGCCCTTTGGACTTTCATCCAAAGGGCAGAATTGTCAACAAATAAAATAAGTCAATTCCGTAATTAATAGTGAAATAGATATGTTGCAGGATTTAGGAGATAGTAATGGGAAATATAGTTCATCTTTTTCACCGGGTATGCAGAATCAATCGGTTTTATTTCATTCCATTTTTTGTGACGGAGATAGTTTCTTTGGGAATTAAAGTAATTCAGATTCTTTTTCCTAAAAGGTTATTTGTCGGATTAAATGAAGGTGCTACCCACGTATTGATTCTGAATATTGTTCTTTATCTCGGGGTTCTCGGAATCTTGAATTGTGCCCGAATTATATCAGAGCATTATAAAGAAAAGAATAGCTTATTAGTAAAAACTTGCTTAAGTGCAGATTTATATGAAGCAAACTGTGTTTCTAAATTTGCTGATTTTGAGAAGTACGAGGCACGTAAGAAATTTGAGCTTGCGAAAGAAGGCTTGCAAAAGGGAAACATTGCTATGATGATTGATAATGTAGTAATGTGTTTCTCTAATATTGTTTTTATCATTTCTGTTTCCTATGTATTCCACTATCTGAGCTGGTGGATTTCAATAGTAATGCTTATTTCGGTGCTGATTAATACGGCATGCGAGTATTTTCGTGTGAAATATGATTATGATTGCTATGAAAAATACAAAGAAGTAAATATGAAGATGGTGTATTCCAGGGATAAACTGACATGGAAGCAATTTGGAAAAGAAATTCGTTTATTTGGATTGTACGACTATGTATCGAATATAGCGGAAAAATATATAAATGAACTGTCGGCGATACAGAAAAATAAAAGCAAAAGAATATTTTTAGTTTACTTTTTACTCGGATTATATGATATGTTACAACGCTTTTTGCTGATTGCTTATATTGTATGGTTGTGTTCGGTCGGCAGGGTTTCCATAGAAGATTTTACATCGTTGATTGTTGCTGTAATTGCATGTTTTTCTGCCGTAAACGATAACGCAAAGCTTATTGTAAAACTTGGTGAATCCGTAAAATATGTAAATTGCTATTTTGAGCTGATGAATGCTTCAATATGCAATAAGTTTGAGATGAAAGAACAGATTACCCGTTTTCAGAAGATAAAAATCAGTAATATGAAATTTACATATCCAAACTCGCAGAGTGAAACCTTGAGGGGGATTTCTGTGACATTTGATGCAGGGAAAAAATATGGTATTGTTGGAAAAAATGGTAGCGGAAAAACCACATTTATTAAGCTTCTTTTAGGTTTATATGAGGTTCCTGAAGGAGTAATAACCTTGGATTGCCGTGATAAAACAGAATATCATTGTGATGAATGGTATTCAATGTTTTCAGCGGTATTGCAGGACTTCAATGTGTATGCATATACACTGGGAGATAATATTTCCATGTTATCAGAAATGAATAAGGACATTTCTTTTGATGGATTAGAGATAGATGGCGTTTCTTTGGATGATTATTTATCTGCAGAATACGGAGAGGGACATGACGTTTCTGGCGGGGAAGCGCAAAAAATAGCAATTATGCGTGTGCTCTTTCATAAGGCACCGGTTGTTATACTTGACGAACCTACGGCTGCATTATCTCCAGACGGGGAAATCAGGTTTTATGAAGAAGTAAAAACGAGATTTTGTGACAGGACGCTTTTTTTGGTGTCTCACAGGCTGGCAAGTTGTAAACTGTGTGATAATATACTTGTTTTTGACAAAGGACAAATCGTCGAAAATGGAACCCATGATGATTTGATGAAAAAGAAAGGTTTGTATTATGAGATGTATTCTTCCCAAAAAGATTTGTATGCGTGTAAATGATAATTTAAAGCTTTTAAAAGGTAGTGTATAAACTTTTTGATGTATGGTTATACACTTAATAAGGAGGAAAGGAATGAAAAGGAGAAGATTACTTAGTAGTCTGCTGAAAGAAAGCATAAGGGTAGCTCCGGGTAATTTTATTGCTATTTCTGTTTCTACTGTTTTATCCGGACTTGCAACTGTGCTTTCTACCTTTTTTCCTGCGTTGCTCATTGATTGTCTGGTGTCGGCGAAGGGAAATAGGATAATTTTGTTTTATATTCTTGCCTATTCTGTTATCTTATGTCTTGTGGAAATCAGTCATAAGGCAGCCTCTTTGTATAGTACGGCAACCGGATATAGGGCAAATAACATTGCAACATTGAGAATACAACAAAAGGCTATGCGTATCTCATATGATAGCTGGGATTCGCCTGAACATTTTCAAAAAATCAAACAGGCTGTAAATTCTTCCTGGGTATTTCAGACAATAACAGATGCTGTTTGCGGAAGTCTGCTTTCTGCAGTTATAATATTGCTGCCAGCAATCTATATTGTTAGTAGAATTCACATATTGCTTTTTGTTTTTTTGTTGCTTCTTATTTTGATAGAAATGCGTATTGAAGAGAAATTTGATGAAAAGAAGTATGCGATTGAGGATCAGGTTATAGCACTTCAGAAGAAATCTGACTATGACGAGAAAGTGTTAACTGAAATGAAATACGGAAAAGAAGTCCGGCTTTTTAAGATGAAAGATGGTCTGATTCATCGTTATCTGGCAGACAGGAAAAAAGAAAATAACAGGAGGATAGATCAAGGCAGGGTATCGGTTCAATTTACTCTTATTTCATTACTTTTTTCTACTATTGAAGCAATCATTGTTTATCTCTTTGCAATTATCAAATACAATTGCGGGGAGGTCAATATTGCAGACTTTTTTGCATATGTAGGTGCAGTCATGCTTTTGGTTGAAGCTGTCAAGCAAATCGGATGGGCAAAAAACTGGATAAAAGATATATTGAATTACTATGTATTTTATTATGAGTTTATGCAGACAAAAGAGGAAGAGAAAGAAAAAAGACTGAAAGAGAAGATTCAGGAAGGAGAAGACTCAGGAGAGGAAGAGCCATTACTTCAAATGAATCATGTAAGCTATCAATATGAAAATGCTGTCGGATATGCGCTGGATGATATCTGCTTGAAAATAAACAAGGGAGAAAAGGTTGCCATTGTCGGTGAAAATGGAGCCGGAAAATCGACTTTGGTAAAAACAATGCTTCATTTGTATGATAATTATTCGGGAGATATCTGTTATAAGGGAAAGAATATCAGAGATATACCTGTAAAAGATTACTACACGAGATTATCGTCGGTATTTCAGGATTATTTTCTTCATGCCTTTTCTATAAGGGAGAATATAACTTTTGATAAAGAGACTGACAAGGAAAGACTGCATAAATTATTCTTACAATATGATCTGGTTCATGTTTTAGAACCTTTGGAAAAAGGAATTGATACATGGTATTCCAAAGAATTGTGTGAAGATGGAATAGAACTGTCAGGAGGAGAGTGCCAAAAACTAGCTACCGTGCGTGGCTTATATAAAGATGCGGATATTCTCGTATTAGATGAATCAACTGCGGCTCTTGATCCGATAGCAGAAAAGAAGTATTACGATACTCTTTTTGAAAATGTTGAACAAACAACTATTTTTATTACACATCGAATGGCAAGTACTAGGAAAGCTAATAAAATTATAGTAATTGACAAAGGAAAGATTGCTGAAACCGGTACATTTGATGAGTTATATTCGAGGCATGAATTGTTTTATTCTTTTTTTTCTAAGCAGGCAGAGTTATACGAGGAGTAAAAAATAATGTATTTAGTTGATGTTGTGGTCGTAGATACCGGATTTACCAATCAAACAAACAGTAATATTTGCTACAAAATTGAAGGATTGGGTATTGTAAGAAGGGGAAAATCATATTCCATAGTTTCGGATTATTTCGATGAAAAGAATCATGGTACAGGGGTAGTAGGCATTATATTTCAGCATGTTCCTAATGTGTCGTGTCTGGTTATAAAACTTGCAAATCCAGATGTTATTATTGAAGATATACTGTTTGCGCTTCAGTATATAATTGATAATGTGTCTTGTAAGTTTGTTAATCTTAGTTTTGGGATTTCTTTAGTTGATGATTATAGAAAAATTGACCAACTTGATGAATTATGTAAAAAAATTGATGAAAAAGGAACTGTTATTGTTTCAGCATATAGCAATAATGGTGGAATTACTTATCCTGCTGCGTTTGAATCGGTAATAGGAGTTACAACAGGAGAAGAATGTCATCGCATTGATGATATTCGGTATGTGTCACATAATGTAGTTAATTTTTGTGCGAAAGGAAATAATCAGCCAGTATTATCAGCAGAAGGTAATGGAAGAATTGTCAGAAGTGGCGATAGTTATGCTTGTGCACATGTGACAGGTATATTTTTAACAAAATATCAGCCATTAAAAAAACGGCAGGATTATTTAAATGATTTTGGGGATAAAAAGGGTTGTAAAGAAAAAGTTATTGATCAAGAGTATTTGATGATGGAAGAATGGAAAAATAAGTTGACAGGGAAGAAGTGTGCACTTCTATTTTGGGGAAAAGAAATGCATTCAATTGTACGTTTTTCCGAAGAGGCGATAGTTAATTTGATTGCGGTATATGATATGCGGCAACAGGGCAATATAGGCAGGGATGTATTTGAACTGATCAGAAATGAGAAGCGAGGTATTGTGATTGAAGATTATTTGAAAATGGATTTTTCCAAATTCGAAGTTCTTGTGATTGGTCATATTATTTCAGAATATTTGAGTGTCAATGTACTTAATTCATTAAAGAAAATTTACGCTCAATGTGTAGAAAATAATATTATAATTTATTCTTTTGAGGAGATAGATAAATATATTGATGTTGATAAAAATACTTATTTTTGTCCAACAAGAATTAGAATATTGAGCCCTTATGAGAATTATGGTAAATTATTCCCTATTTCAACGCCAATTGTAGGAGTATTTGGTACAAGTTCGTCACAAGGTAAATTTTTTATTCAATTATCAATGAGACGCTTATTACGTAAAAAAGGATATGATGTTGGGTTTTTAGGAACAGAGCCAACATCACTTTTGTTTGGTGCAGATGATTTGTTCTCGTTTGGTTTTCATTCGAATTTGGGAGAAGATGGGTATTCCACAATTGTTACCTTAAATGAGATGCTTCATAGAATTGATGTGAAGAACAAAGATATAATAATTGTAGGATGCCAATCTGTAATTTTGCAAAATGTATATGAAAATATAAAAAACTACACAATAAAGCAAATAAATTTTTTGTTGGGAACGTTGCCTGATGTGTTTGTATTATGTGTAAACTATTATGATACTACAGAATATGTAAAGAGGACAATAATGTTTTTAGAGTCGATGACAAATAATAAAGTTAAGAGTATTGTAATTTCTCCAGTAAATCGATCTGCGAAGGATTGCCCGTTAAGTCAAGGTAAGAAAGGGAAATATATATATCAAGTTACAAAGATATGTAATATTCCAGTAATTGATTCGCTAAAGGATAACTGGTGCAAAAATTTATTATTACAAATTGGTGTAGTTTGATAGGAATTTGTTGTATATGAAAGATAAACAGTAGTATTTGAATTTGAAATTGTTCTTAAGGAGGAGAATCATTTTGAGAAAAGAAGAAATGATGGAATTGCCGTTATCATCAAAACCAAGTATTATAACGTGCATTCATCAAGCATATCCGTGTGCAATTATTGAAAGCAAAGAATTGGCGTCGATTATAATTATAGACAAAAATAAAGACAAATGGTGTCAAACTACCCAAAATACAATAGTAGAAGAAAAAAATAATAGAATACTAATTTCTCAAAAGGAGGAGATGGATGATTCTGCCACAGTTTTATGGAAGTCTTGTAAGTGTGAAGAAGAAATTGAGATTTACATTGAATATTTTAAAGAAATGGATAATAATCGATACATGGACATTTTTTTGTTTGATGATTTGCAAGAAGAATGTTTGTTGCAAGATAAAAACTTCGGGATTCGTTGGAATCAATATGGATTGTTTGTGAAAAAAGAGATGTATGGATATAATACTAAAATTTTTAGATATATTAAATTTTATCGTAAAAATAATAGTATAAGTTGCTTTGTTTCGATGGACGGAAAAGAATGGATTAATTTTACAAATAGAAAGATACCAAAAGAATGGGAAGATTTTGATTTAAAAATAGGGATTCATTTTGATTTTGGGTTTAATACATTTTATATTTGGAAAAAAATGAATTTGATTCAATTAGCATATAATACAAGTGATCCATGCAAGGGAATTTTGTTAGATTATTTTGTGATTCCAAGGAAAAATTATGACAATAGCTACAATTGGTTTTCTAATTATCTTGAAACTATTTATGATACAATATATGAAATATCTGATCTTTTTACTAATATTCATGAGTATATACAGTGGAATATAAGTCATGGTTATTATGTTAATATTGCATTAGATGAGTTTTTCGTTCCTGAAAGATCAAGTTATAAAAAAGAACATTATCAACACTATAATTTATTTTTTGGATATGATAATTATGCCAAAAAGTATAAAATTATGGGATATGGAAAGCAAAGCAAACCGTTTATAAGCGAATTGTCTTATGAAGAACTGTCAGAAGAAATAGTTACAAGTGATAAAATAGTTCGTTATAAGTATGTAATTAATAATAATGTTAATATGAAATTTTGTATCTCTATAATAATTTCCGGGTTAAGAGAGTTTATTATGGGAGAAAATACAAGTTACAAATATGCGAATCTGCTCACTGAAAAGCCGATGATATATGGTATTTCAATTTTTCCATATTTGATTGAGAATGAACAAGGAAGGAAAGAAATTCGTATTGATACTAGAATTTCTTTTTGTATCTTGGAGCATAGTAAGTTAATGAAAGAACGAATTGACTATTTATTTAAGAAAAAGTACATTTCTCAGGAACAATATCCAAGATTTGATTTTTTAATAATGGAAATCAATAAATTAGCAGAAGGTTTATTGAAAATAATTATAAAAAATAAAGTGAAACCAATATATGATGATAGGATAGATGAAATGTTGAAAAAGTTATATAATGAGTATAATACTTTTTGTAAGGAATTAATATCGACGTTATCCTGAACCGGCCGTTTTTGTTTGTCATTACTTCGGAGGTGGGACTGCCGTTATTTATCGGCATTGTAAATACACCGTAGCAGGCACAGCACTCCTTTGGACAAATGCAAAATAAGATGCGATACCGCCGGCGGAACTTTTTTCGGGTGACTCAAAAATGCAGAGCTCAGGGAGAAATCCAGTAGAAAAAATCCCGGAAATATGGTATACTTTGGGGGAAGGCGTTTGACTTTGCCGGAAGGCAGAGTCATCTGCCTTCCTGGATACTACATGGTTACTGTGTTTTTGAGAGGGGC
This sequence comes from uncultured Lachnospiraceae bacterium, assembly GCA_910579465.1. Taxonomy (GTDB): domain Bacteria; phylum Bacillota; class Clostridia; order Lachnospirales; family Lachnospiraceae; genus SIG307. Next base: position 48,618 of record CAJTUB010000007.1, read on the forward strand.
TGCCGATGATACGATTAAGCAGAAGAAAAATTCAGATTCTTGCCGCCGACGAAGCGGTGTTTCAGCGCGGGCTTGCCTATTTCAAGGAAAAACGCGTGCTTCATGCCGCCTGCTCCAAAGACCGGAAGATTTACAGCTTTACCGTCCAGGGAAAGCAGAAGTACCATGTTACGATAGAAGAAACGAAGGAACACGATATTGAATTTTCCTGCAACTGTCCTGTGCTGTATATGCAGAAGGGCGCCTGTAAGCATACGGTAGCGGCGCTGCTGCATTTGCTGCAGTATCAGGAGCAGGAAGAACAGGGGATTCATCTTGTGATGCCGAAGGACATGCGCGTCCACAAGATAGTCCGGTATTTTATCAACGCCCAGGAACAGCAGTATAAGAAGGAAATATACCGCGTGGAGCCCTGCATCGAGGTTCCGGCGCTTTTGCGGGAAGAAAACGACCCGGTGTATCTGTCGCTTCGTGTCGGAAGCACGAAACTATACCGTGTACAAAGATTAAAGCGTTTTCTTACGGAATATAAGAAAAACGAAACGATTGCGCTTGGAAAGGAGTTTTGCTATGTTCCGGAGGAAAGTGAGTTTGACCATGCCTCCGTGCAGCTTCTGCAGGAGCTGGTTTCTTATGCCGAGGTTCTGGAGCTTGTCGACGGAAAAAATAGTATGAAGCTGTTCCAGAAGTCTAAAATTGTTTTAAACCGGAATCTTCTGACCAGGGTTCTGAAGCTGTGCCGGAATCTCCCGTTTATCCTGAAGCTGTCGGAAACGGAACTGGACAATGTACGTTTTGTGCAGGGAAATCCACCGATTGAGTATGATATTTTTATGCAGGAAGGCTCTGTCAGCATGAATTATAAGGAGCAGGAGCATGTCATCCCGATTGCGGCAGACGGTTCTCTTTTACTGCGGGATAATGTGCTGTATCTGCCGGAAGAGCGCTTTATGAAAACATATCTGCCGTTTTATTCTACTCTGGGCGATGACAAGGCGCCGCTTGTCTTTGAAGACGACTATGAGAATGCCTTTCTGGAGTATGTGCTTCCGGTGATACATGAAACGCTTCAGGTAGAAGTGCCGGAGGAGGTACATGCAAGATATGTCACCCTTCCGTTTTCTGCAAAGGTGTATTTTGATTTGTTTCATTCCGCAGTGCGGGCGACGGTGTATTATGTCTATGGTGAATATGAGTTCAATTCCTTTGAGACCCCGGCGCTTGGCGGAACGATTCTGGTGCGCGAAAAGGAGCAGGAAGCACAGTTGGATGCTCTTTTGGAACGCTATGGGTTTGAGCCGCACAACGGCTTTTATCTTATGAAAAATGAGGAAGACATTTATGCACTGATTACCGAAGGAATTTCGCTTCTGGCGGAGCATGCCGTGCTTTATTCCTCTGACGACTTTACGAGAATGCGGACAAAGAGGCATACGAACGTGCAGCTCGGGATAGAAATTCCCTCCGGAGAGGATTTACTTAAGATTGAATTTCAATATGATAGCGTTTCTAAGGAAGAGCTGCGCGCGGTTTTTTATTCCTACCGCCAGAAAAAGAAGTACCACCGTTTATCGGACGGCAGTTTTCTTGACCTGACGGACGAGTCCTTTATGAAAACCGCTGATTTACTGGAAAGCATGAATCTTTCCTATCGTGATTTTGACAAAAACGGAGATTTGAAGGTGCCGAAAAACTTTGCGGCTTATCTGGATTTTCTGCCGCAGGAGATGGGGTTTGAGGTTAAAAAGGACAAAAATTTCCAGGCACTTACCAGGCGTCTGCTTTCTCCCGGAAAGCAGGAGTATGCGGTGCCGGATACGATACATGCCGAACTGAGGGAGTATCAGAAAACCGGATTTTCCTGGCTCAGAATGCTGTCGGATAACGGGTTCGGCGGAGTGCTTGCGGACGATATGGGACTTGGAAAGACGCTGCAGGCAATTACCTATATGGCTTCCGTATTGAAGGAGGAAAGCTTTTCCGAGGTGCCGTTCCTGGTGGTCTGCCCGACCTCTCTGCTTTATAACTGGCTTGACGAGGTGGAAACCTATGCGCCGCAGTTCCGTGTCAGGGTAGTCCAGGGAGCGCCGGAAGAGCGCAGGGAGCTTCTCCGGCATTCGGCGGAATGGGATCTTTGTATTACCTCGTATCCGCTGCTCCGCAGGGATTTGGAGATATACAGAAGAAAACGGTTTCATACGGTTTTTATTGACGAGGCGCAGTATATTAAGAATGCCATGACAGGAAATGCCCGTTCGGTAAAGGAGCTTTTCGCTAAGACACGGTTTGCCATGACCGGTACGCCGATTGAAAATTCCTTATCCGAGCTCTGGTCGATTTTTGATTTTATTATGCCGGGCTATCTGTTCAGCTATGCGCGCTTTGCCAAACGCTATGAACGTCCGGCAATGATGGGGCATACGGAACAGCTGCAGCAGCTGAACCGCCGGATTAAGCCGTTTTTGCTGCGGCGCATGAAAGAGGATGTGCTGTCCGAGCTTTCGGAAAAAATTGAAACCAAGCTGGTCACCGACCTGACGGAAGAGCAGAGGCTTTTGTATCTTTCTTATGTAAGACAGGCGAGACAGGATATTGCCGAGGATATCCTGCGTCTTGGCACAGAAAAGAGCCGGATGCAGATTCTTGCGGCTTTGACGAGGCTCCGTCAGATTTGTTGCCATCCGGGGATGTTTTTGGAAAATTACGGAGGCGGCAGCGGAAAGGCGTCGCTTTTCTTACAGATTATGGATGAGCTTAAAAAAAACGGCCACCGTGTCCTTGTATTTTCCCAGTTTACCTCGATGCTGGAAATATTAAAGGACTCTCTGACGGAAGCAGAGTTTTCTTACTTTTATTTGAACGGTGCGACAAAGCCTGCCGACCGGCAGGAGTATGTAAAGCGGTTTAATGCGGGAGAAGGGGATTTGTTCCTGATTTCCTTAAAAGCAGGCGGCACCGGACTGAACCTGACCGGCGCCGATACGGTGATTCATTTTGACCCGTGGTGGAATCCTGCCGTGGAGGAGCAGGCGTCGGACCGCGCGCACCGCATCGGGCAGGAAAAGACAGTCCACATTATAAGACTTCTGACGAAGGGAACGATTGAGGAAAAAATATTCCGTCTGCAGAAAAAGAAGCAGGATTTGTTCCATGCAGTTATCGAGGAAGGAGAAACCTTCCTCAATAAGCTGTCACCGGATGAAATCAAAGAGCTGTTCGAGGATATCTGAGGCTTTCTGGGAGGGCAAAAGCAACGCACTTTGACGTTAATCAAAGTGCGTGCTGTAAAAGTCTTCAATCAGCTGTTCGGCAAACGAAGAGTTCAGGTCCGGAAATTCCGCAAGCATCGTCTCACGGATACGGTCGAGGCGGTTTAAATAGAGCAGCTCTTCGCTTTTGCCATCGGTACCCGTTTTGGTATCGTAGGTGTGCAGGGTATCCTCGGAGATGTTTTCCTCAAGCCACTTCTTTACCTCTGTGGTGAGCGCCTTTTCCTTTACTGCGTCTTCTTTCAGCTTGCCTGCCTTTGCAAAAGAGAAGATGCCCATGACAAGGAATGCCGTAAACATGACAAAAATAACTGCGGCAGAGAATACATTAAACAGAGGCACGATATCAAGCAGGTTCAGCAAGGCAAAGCCCGTACCCAAAATACCAAAGCTGATAAAGGTAAAGCCCGAGGAACGGTAGTCATCGTAGCGGGAGACTGCGCTGACATAGCTTTTTTCATGGCGGAATACGTCCTTTTCCTCTGGAAGCTCTTCGGTATCTTCTCCTGCATCCGCCTCTTCTTCCTCTGCAAAGAGCTCCTGCTCCGGTGTTTCCTCACCGGAAAGGAACGCGTTCTCTGCCTCTACAGAATAGAATGCCTGAAAATGACGCTTTGCGTCCCGGTAAGCTTCCGGTGTAGTATATACGGCAATCAGACCTTCCTCATCCGGCTCCGCAACGTTTACCGGAACACCGGAATATTCCAGAAAGTCGGCCAGCTTTTTTGCAAACTCCGGCTGACTGCCGTCAATCTTAGCCAGTAAAGCGGTCGCCTCACTGCTGTCTACCTTTACGGCACTTAAATCAGCAACCAGCTCCGCCTTACAATCCGCACAATGCGTAATTCCTTCCCGATATTCCGTTTTACAATTCGGACACCACGGCATATCCTTTCCTCCTTTTGGTTCAAGATAGAATAACACTGTCATAATACTATGGTTCCAGTATAGCCCAAGCGGCAGATAATTTCAACTATAATGTTTGACTGCCTGCACTTACTTGAGAGACAATTCAGATTATTGTATATTTTCATTGTATGTGATATAATAGATCCAAGTGATACAATATATGAGAACGGAAAGCCAGTCGCCTCTATGAATACAGGAGCTGGTGTTTGTAGGAATCAGAGCAGCCAGGCGGGATACAGTAACTAAAAGACGATTCGTCAAGCTTGCAGACCGCATATCAAGGTGTCGGGTGCGCCCGGTTATTACGTTAAGGTAGTAGCCGGGCTGTTTTTTTGTTTCAGGAGGTTTTTATGGATTCTTTACGGAACCGGTAAAATATGTTATACTGGTAAGCGTTTAGTAAGCTGTTTTTAAGGAGGCTGTTTATGTCAGGGAAACAGACGTTTGTGCGTAAGCTGGCGCTTTCCGATGAAATCCTGCTTTCGGTGGACAAGCCGGCGCGGTATATCGGCGGGGAAGTGAATATGGTGATGAAAAATCCGAGGGAGGTCGATATCCGCTTTTGTATGTGTTTTCCGGATGTGTACGAGGTCGGGATGTCGCACCTCGGAATCCAGATATTATATGATATGTTTAACCGGAGGGAGGATACGTATTGTGAACGGGTGTATTCCCCGTGGCCGGATTTGGACAAGATTCTGCGGGAAAAGAAGATTCCGCTGTTTGCCTTGGAGAGCCAGGAGCCATTAAAGGAGTTTGATTTCCTCGGGATTACCTTGCAGTATGAAATGTGCTATACGAACGTACTGCAGATTCTTGACCTTGCCGGGATTCCGCTTCACGCCGCAGAGCGCGGGGAGGAGGACCCGATTGTCGTCGGCGGGGGGCCCTGCGCCTACAATCCGGAGCCGCTTGCGGAGTTTTTTGACTTTTTCTATCTGGGCGAGGGCGAGACCGTCTATTATGAAATTCTGGACAAATACAAGGAGCATAAAAGGCGCGGCGGCAGCCGGAAGGAGTTTTTAGAGGAGATTGCAGGGATAGAGGGGATGTATGTGCCGCAGTTCTATGAGGTTTCCTACCATGAGGATGGGACGCTTGCTTCCTTTGAGCCGGTCAATCCCCATGCAAAGCGTATCATCCGTAAGCAGGTCGAGATGTCGCTTTCCGATACCTTTTATCAGGAAAAGCCGCTTGTGCCGTACCTGCGTGTGATTCAGGACCGCGTTGTCCTTGAAATCCAGCGTGGCTGTATCCGGGGCTGCCGGTTCTGTCAGGCGGGGATGCTCTACCGTCCGATCAGGGAGCGTGATGTGGAGTATCTGAAGCGTCTTGCAGTAACGATGCTCCGTTCGACCGGACAGGAGGAGATTTCGCTTTCCTCGCTGAGCTCGAGCGACTATTCCTGCCTGAAGGAGCTGGTCTATTTCCTGATTGATACGTTCCAGAAGGAGGGCGTGAACATTTCCCTGCCTTCCCTGCGGATTGATGCGTTTGCGCTGGATGTGATGAGTAAGGTACAGGATATTACAAAGTCCAGCCTTACCTTTGCGCCGGAGGCAGGAAGCCAGCGGATGCGCAACGTCATCAATAAGGGGCTGACAAAGGAGGATATTTTAAGCGGGGCAGCGGAGGCGTTCCGGGGCGGCTGGAACAAGGTAAAGCTGTATTTCATGCTCGGGCTTCCGACGGAGGGAGAGGAAGATATCCGCCAGATAGCAGAGCTTTCCAACGAGATTGCAAAGGTATACTATGATACCATACCAAAGTCCGAACGCCACGGAAAGGTACAGATTACGACGAGTACGTCATTTTTTGTGCCGAAGCCGTTTACGCCGTTCCAGTGGGTCCGCATGGATACCGCAGAAGAGTTTACGGCAAAGCGGAAGCTTTTGTCCGCAGCAATGAAGGAGCAGTTAAATGCAAAGAGCATGAAATATAACTGGCACGATACGGATGTGACTATGTTAGAGGGTGTATTTGCCAGAGGAGACAGGCGCTGTGCCGCGCTGCTCGAGGGAGCCTACCGGGACGGCTGTATGTTCGATTCGTGGTCGGAGTTTTTCCGCGGGGATATCTGGCAGAAGCAGTTTGAAAAGACCGGGCTTTCCCTGGAGTTTTATACCTCCAGGGAGCGTGCAAAGGACGAGCTGTTTCCGTGGGATTTTATCGATGCCGGAATTACAAAGAATTTTCTATACCGTGAGTACGAAAAGAGCAGGCGGGAGGAGATTACGCCGAACTGCAGGAAGGGCTGTGCCGGCTGTGGGGCAAAGCAGTTCCACGGCGGCGTATGCTATGAACCGCGCAACGAATCAGGGGAAGTGGCGTCAAAGGAGTGTCTGCTTGCCGACTGTTAAGGAGGAAATAAAACGATGAATGTCAGGGTACGCTTTGCAAAATACGGAGCGGTCAAGTTTGTAGGGCATCTGGATGTGCTGCGGTATTTCCAGAAGGCGGTTCGCCGTGCGGAGTTGGATATCGTATATTCGAAAGGGTATCATCCGCACCAGATTATGTCGTTTGCGCTGCCGCTTGGCGTCGGGCTTACAAGCGATTCCGAATATATGGATATGGAGCTGTATGGAGCCTTTACACCAAAGGAGGTTACAGAACGTCTGGACGCGGCAATGACGGAGGGCTTTTCCGTAACGGGCTGCCGGGTGCTTCCGGAACCGGAAAACGGCAGGAAGCGGGAAGCCGCAATGTCCCTGATTGCAGCAGCCGACTATCTTGTTTCACTGAAGGACGGTTATGCGTTTCCGCTTGACGGGGAGGCGTTTTACAGGGAATTTCAGGCTTTCTGCGGGCAGGAGCGCATTCCGGTGTTAAAAAAGATGAAAAAGTCCGGAGAGGAGCAGGAGATGGACGTGAAACAGTTCCTTTACGGCATCGGCCGGGACAGGGAGGAGCTTCTTTCCAATACAGGGGCAGTGCGTCCGCCGGATGTGGTGACAGAGAGCTATCAGACGGAGGTGCGTTCCCGTGCGGAGCGGTATGAAAACGGAAGGACGCTTGCCATGCGGCTTTCCGCCGGCAGTGCCAATAATATCCGGCCGGAGCTTCTGACAGAGGCGTTCTGCCACGCCTGCGACACGGAATATAACCCGTATGCATGGCAGATTCACCGCTTTGACCTGTATGGGGGGACGGCGCCGGATTTTGAGAGGCTGTAGCCAGAAACAGGGGAGGAATGAAGAAAGATGTACAGGTTAGTGATTACGAAGCGGGATTCGTTTGTGTTTTCGGTCGTGTTTAACGGGGAGGGCAAGCCGGTGGAGCTGTATGCCGAGCCGGAGGGTACGCCGTCCCGGCTCGGCAATATTTATCTCGGTCATGTAATGAATGTGGTGCCAAATATCGAGGCGGCATTTATTGAAATTGAAGGCGGCTGTATGTGCTATTGCTCGCTAAGGGAGAAGACCTCCTATTTGTTCGGGCCGCATGCAAACCAGAACAGGCTCTGTCAGGGAGATTATGTTCTGGTACAGGTACAGCGTGAGGGAATTAAGACAAAACAGCCCTCCGTCAGCGGAAAGCTGCAGTTTACAGGGAAATATCTGGTGCTGCTGCATGATACCAGAGGTGTGAAGATTTCACATAAAATTACGAAGCCGGAGGATGTCAGTCGGCTGAAAACACTGTTTTCTAATTGTGAAAATGAGAATTACGGACTAATCGTGCGCACAAACGCTCTACAAGTGTCGGATTTTCAGTTAAAAGCAGAGGAAGAGCGGCTGGTATCGTTTTACCGGACCGTCTGTGAAACCGGCATTCATAAGCAGAGAGGGAGCCTGGTGTACCAAAGCTTTCCGTGGTATATCGATTTGCTGCGGGACCTTCCGGAGCAGGAGCTTTCCGAGGTAGTGACCGACGACGCGGAGGTGTTTGCAAGGCTTGCCGAATATACAGAGCTGTTCCAGCCGGAGGATGTGAAAAAGCTCAGACTGTATACAGATGAAACGCTGTCCCTCGGGGCGCTGTATTCCCTGCAGAAGATAAAGGAGGAGGCGCTTTCGAAAACCGTCTGGCTGAAGTCCGGTGCTTCGATTGTCATCGAACCGACCGAAACGCTTACGGTAATTGATGTCAATACCGGTAAGGCGATTAACGGTAAAAAAACAGGCGATGAGATGTTTTACAAAATTAATGAGGAGGCGGCAAGAGCATGTATGCAGCAAATCCGCCTCCGGAATCTGTCAGGAATGATTCTGATTGACTTTATCAATATGGAAAAGGAAGCTTATAACGAGCGGCTGTTACAGCTTCTGCGGGAGCTTGCCACAGAGGACCGGGTGCCGGTAACGGTCGTTGACATGACTGGTTTAAAGCTTGTGGAGCTGACGAGAAAAAAGGTAAAAAAGCCACTGCATGAAATATTTTCCTGATTCAAGGACTACTTTGGTATGGCTTTGAAAAATTCCTTGTCCCAGGAATATCCGCCGCAGGCGTCCAGTTCTTCTTCCGTCAGCATGAAGTGTCTGTTCATGCCGCCGCGGTCTGCCGTTGCGTCACAGTAATAGCCGGTTCCGTCCAGCACCAGATAGTTCCACATATGATGCTCTCCGTTGTATGTACCGGAAACCGTATAGTTTTCGATACCGGACATCGTTAAAAGCATTTCAAAGGCATGGCTGTATCCGCCGCAGATGGCGGTACCGTTTTGCAGCGCGCCCAGAGCTACCGTGGATTCATATGGCATGCTGCTGCGGTCGGTATAATAGCGGAAGTCATAGGATACATTTTTGGTAATATAGGAATAGAGGGCTTCTACTTTTTCCCGCGTCGTCATCGTGCTTTTAGTCAGCTCCGGAAGCAGACTGCTGCACAATGCAAAGCTTTCATTGATGGCGTCCGTGCATTCGGACAGGGTTTTTCCGAGGGCTGGCGAAGCGATGAGTTCCGTTCCGTCCGCATTGAGCGTAAAGACAATCCAGCCATAGCCTGCCTGCAGCAATGCCCTGCTGACATCGTTAATATTTAATGCCGACTCTGTAATTGCAACCGGAAGTCGTTCAATCCCGTTTATCATACTTTGTGCCATAACCTTTGCATCATACAGGGAGGCGATGGTATGGCTCCCGGCAGGAGTACCGGACGCATAGGCGCCTGTTTTGTACGGCATATAGGAAAACCGGCACACAGCCGTAGTGTCTTCCACTGATACCGCAACGTCATAGGTATATTTTAGCTCCGGATATTTCGCTAAAACCGCATGATAAATGTTTTTCAGGTCAATTTCGATTCCCCAGGTCCAGGTCATCCCGTCGACGTTAAGAACCACCTCCGGCTCCAGGCCGGTCATTGCTTCAAGGAAACGGTTCTGAATATCTTCTGTTGTAAGGACTTCCGGAAGGTCCGGCAGCTTTGTGGGAGCTTCGGCAGAAGGCTCCGGAAGCTCCGGGATGGGTGTTGCGGACGGCAGGGGCGTAACCTCATCCGGCGTTTCCGACGGCAGAGGGGGAACGCTTCCCGGCATCCCGGACGGCGTTATAGCATCGTTTGCAGGCAGCGTGGTATCTTTGCCTGAGCAGGCGGCAAAAAGAAGTATTCCGGTGAATACCAGAAGGGAGCAGTGACGCAGTATCGTTTTTTTGTTCATGGCAGATATCCTTTCTTTATGTAATAGAATACAGTTTTACAGACCGTCATAATGCGGCTCCTTATGGCTTTTCCAATACGCCGTGCAGAAGGATTTCCAGCTGGCGGCGGCACATTTCTTCATGCCTGCAAAGAAGCTCTTTGGTCGGTTTTTCTCCCCCGGACATAACGGGAAAACGTGTATTAAAAAAGTCCATGTAAAGCTTAAAATCCTCTACAATCACGGCAACCGTCAGCCCTTTGCGCAGCTTCTGTCCGCTTAACAGTCCGGTCAGGATAGAGAGATTTAGCGCATCGAAGTCGTTGCGGCAGGCTGCAATTTCATTGCGGAGGGAGGACGGAGGCGTAAGGGCGGCATCCGTGAAAATCCCCTGATAAAGCGGATTTTCCGCAAAGAACAGAAGCCTTGCGTCAAAATAGCGCTTCAGCTGCTGCTCCGGTGTCCCGGAGATGGGCTCTGAGGCATCTTTTAAACAGGAGGCTAATGCGTCGAAGCATTCCTTGACACATAGGAGGTAAAGCTCCTTCTTATCCTTGAAATAGTGATAAAGCATCCCTTTTGAAATGGAATGCTTTGCGCAAACCACATTGAGTGACGCATTTTCATAGCCGTTTTCTGAAAACTCCTCCATAGCTGCGGTAAGAATCCGCTGTCGTGCCAGCCTGTTTTTTTCTTCCTGTTTCATTGGTGTACCTCCAAACAAAAACAGACCACATGGTCTATAATTGGATTATAGCACGGGCGGCGGAGCATGTCAACCGGCTAAGAACCTGAGTTTCCGTATTTTATTGTTACTATTCACAGCACCCCACCCCATGCGCACTCGTCGCCCTTACGGGCTCCAGTCCCGCTCCTTGCGGAGCTAAGACTGCTTATGTGGGTGGGTAACATTTTATTCACAAAATGCAGAAACTCAGGCAAAAAGGATTGACAATCATTTTTCGCAGGAATATAATTAGTTCATCTTTTTTTCGGAGGAATACAGACATGAGTATCAGAATAGCAATTGCAGGCTACGGCAATCTTGGCCGCGGAGTGGAAAACGCAGTAAGTGCAGCAGGGGACTGTGAGCTGACGGCTCTTTTTACGAGACGCAATCCGGCAGATGTAAAGACGCGTACCGGGGTTCCGGTGTACGCCATGGAGGATGCGGTAAAAATGAAGGAGCAGATTGACGTTATGATTCTGTGCGGCGGAAGCGCAAACGACCTGCCGGTACAGACGCCGGAGCTTGCCAGACATTTTAATGTCATTGACAGCTTTGATACGCATGCCCGCATTCCGGAGCATTTTGCCGCAGTCGATGCGGCAAGCAGGGAGGCAAAGAAGGTCAGCATGATTTCGGTCGGCTGGGACCCTGGAATGTTTTCGTTAAACCGCTGCTACGGACAGGCAATTCTTCCGAACGGCAAGGATTACACCTTCTGGGGCAAGGGTGTGAGCCAGGGGCATTCCGACGCAGTCAGGAGGATTCCGGGCGTAAAGGACGCAAAGCAGTACACGATTCCGGTGGAGAGCGCCCTTGCGAGTGTCCGCGCCGGGGAGAATCCGGAGCTTTCCACGAGGGAAAAGCATCTGCGGGAATGCTTTGTCGTAGCCGAAGAGGGGGCAGACCTTGCAGCCATTGAACAGGCAATTGTGACAATGCCGAATTATTTCGCAGATTACGATACAACGGTGCATTTTATTACAGAGGAAGAGTTAAAGCGCGACCACAGCGGCATTCCGCACGGCGGCATGGTATTCCGCTGCGGGACGACCGGGAAGGATGGGGAAAACCGTCATGTCATCGAGTACCGGCTGCAGCTGGATTCCAATCCGGAATTTACCGCAAGCGTACTGACCGCTTATGCAAGGGCGGTATACCGTCTGGCAAAGGAAGGGCAGTATGGCTGCAAGACCGTATTGGATATTGCGCCTGCTTATCTGCACCCGCAGAGTCCGGAGGAGCTCCGGAGGACGCTCCTGTAAGAGAGCATCCGGGTCTGCAAAAACGCCGTAAATTACAGGATTACAGGAACAACGGGGTTGCGCTTTCTGCGTCAGCCCCGCTGGCTTTCTTATCTATAGGTTGTTTCTGGTTTCAGGGAACAGGCTAATTTGCCGGAAGATTCTTGTAGATATCGGCAATCCGCACAGCCTTTTCCGGGAAATTAGCCTGCAGATACATCAGATATTGCAGCGCGCTTCCCTCATAAGGATGTAAATCTCCGAATAAACCGACCTCATAGCAGTTACGGATTATGTTGATGATACAGTTTTCTGTATGGTCTTCCTTGCAGTCCTTACATTCCTTCAGAATGTGTGCGATAGCAATTTCCAGCTCTTCTTCTTCAAAAACTTTGAAATCGGAAATCGGAATATGCTCCATACCGTCCGGAACTTCTTTTTTGGGCTCTTTCCGGTAGTTTTCAATACATTGTTTCGCAAAGCCTATGGTACAGGCTTCTCCCTGACATTGACCACAGAGCGCCTCGCTTCTGCAGCAGTTCCCCAAATCCTCCCAGACCAAATCGGCATTCAACCCTTTCTTATGTACGTCTGCCATAAGACACCTCCGTTTTTAATTTTTGGTTTAGAAAAATATGTTGTGATATAGTATAACATAAGGGAGCCACCATTTGCAATATGGGATATGACCTCGTAAAATGAAAATTTTGTAAGAAACGGCTTGACATCCTATAAAAACCATGCTAAACTATTTTAGTGTGCCGCACAGCGAGGTTCAAGCTCTGCCCGTTTTCCGGAAGCAGACACCAAAGCTGGCGAGTATTGTAAACAGGAGGTGCCATATGTACGCAATCATTGCAACAGGTGGTAAACAGTACAAAGTTGCCGAGGGCGACGTGATTAAGGTTGAGAAACTCGGTGTTGAGGCTGGCAATGCAGTAACGTTTGACCGTGTGCTTGCCGTAAATAACGGTTCTTTGTCGGTAGGAAATCCTACCGTTGCCGGAGCTACCGTTTCCGCTACCGTAGTAGAGGAAGGAAAGGCAAAGAAGGTTATTGTTTACCGGTATAAGAGAAAGTCCGGATACCATAAGAAGAACGGTCACAGACAGCCTTATACCAAGGTTAAGATTGAAAAAATCAACGCTTAGTTTTTATATCGTATGATTACCGTTACATTTTATACGAAAGAAACCGGGCCAAAGGCCAGTGAAGCGTCCATTACCGGTTTTCGTTCCGAGGGACATGCAGGCTATGCAAAGCATGGCAGGGATATTATCTGTGCCGCAGTATCGGCTCTGGTGATTAACACTATGAATTCGGTGCATGCGCTTACCACGGATGTATTTGCTTATGATACGGACGAGAAAAAGGGAATGGTCGAATTTAAGATTACTTCCGCAGTCAGTCCTGAAGCGTCGCTTTTGCTTCGCTCCCTTTTCTTAGGGCTTAAGAATATTCAGGAGGAGTACGGAGAGAAGTATTTATGTATTGTAGTTCAGAATTCATAAGGAGGTATAGGTCATGTTTAAGATGAACCTTCAGTTTTTCGCTCATAAAAAGGGTGTAGGTTCCACGAAGAACGGCAGAGATTCCGAATCGAAGCGTCTTGGCGCAAAGCGTGCGGATGGTCAGTTTGTTCTTGCCGGTAATATTCTTTACAGACAGCGTGGCACCAAGATTCATCCGGGCATTAATGTCGGCCGCGGCGGCGATGACACATTATATGCACTGGTGGACGGTGTTTTAAGATTTGAGAGAAAGGGACGCGACAAGAAGCAGGCTTCCGTATATCCGGTTGATGCAAAGTAGGTTCCGATTTATTTGAATGAAACACGATAAACCCTGAATTCTTTTTGTAATGAATTTAGGGTTTATTTTGTCATAGGAGGTGAAAACGATGTTTGCAGACAGAGCAGAAATTTATATCCGTTCCGGAAAAGGCGGAGATGGAAGCGTATCCTTCCGGCGTGAGCTTTTTGTTGCGGCAGGCGGTCCGAACGGCGGCGACGGCGGAAAGGGCGGCGATATTATTTTTGAAGTGGACGACGGGTTAAATACGTTGTCGGATTACCGCTTTATCCGGAAGCATTGTGCGGAAGACGGTCAGAACGGAGGCACGAACCACTGTACCGGACGCAACGGGGCGGACAAGATATTAAAGGTGCCGGAGGGTACCGTAATCCGGGAAAAGGAATCCGGGAAGGTGATTACCGATATGTCGCACGGAAACCGCCGCGAGGTGATTTTAAAGGGCGGCAGGGGTGGCAAAGGAAACCAGCATTACGCCACTGCGACCATGCAGGTGCCGAAGTACGCGCAGCCGGGGCAGGATGCGCAGGAGCTGAACGTCATTCTGGAGCTGAAGGTCATTGCGGATGTCGGTCTGATTGGCTTCCCGAATGTCGGGAAATCGACCTTTTTGTCCCGTGTAACCAATGCAAAGCCGAAGATTGCAAACTATCATTTCACTACGTTGAATCCGAATCTTGGCGTTGTGGATATGGTGGATGGAAACGGCTTCGTAATTGCAGATATTCCGGGACTGATTGAGGGCGCCTCGGAAGGAATCGGACTCGGCCACGAGTTTTTACGCCATGTGGAGCGTACCCGTGTGATGATTCATATTGTCGATGCAGCTTCCACCGAAGGGCGGGATCCGGTAGAGGATATCCGGACCATCAACGCGGAGCTTGCTGCCTACAATGAGGCACTTGCAAAGAAGCCGCAGATTATTGCGGCAAATAAAACCGATGTCATGCTTCCGGAGGAAGCAGAAGATGTAGTTTCGCGTCTGCGTGAGGCGTTTGATATTCCGGTTTATTCCATTTCAGCCGTCAGCGGCAAGGGCGTGAAGGAGCTTTTGTACGCGGTTTCCGGGCTACTGCAGGAGACGAAAGAGGAGCCGGTTGTATTTGAACGGGAGTTTTCACTGGATACGCTGACCCTTCCGGACGAGCCGTTTACCGTGGAATATTCCGAAGAGGAAAAGCTTTATATTGTAGAGGGCCCGCGGATTGAAAAGATGCTTGGCTATACGAATATCGATTCCGAAAAAGGGTTTGAGTTTTTCCAGAACTTTTTAAAAAACAACGGCATTCTGGACGAGCTGGAAGCACTTGGCATACAGGACGGCGATACGGTGCGTATGTACGGACTGCAATTTGATTATTATAAGTAAGTGAGGATACTATGACGACAAAACAAAGAGCATATTTAAAGGGACTTGCCATGAACCTTGACCCGGTGTTCCAGATCGGGAAGGGCGGACTGACCACGGAGTATTTTGAAAGCGTGGAGGAGGCCTTAGAGGCAAGGGAACTGATTAAGATTTCCGTGTTAAAAAACTGTATGGAGGACCCGAAGGAGCTTGCTTTTACGATTGCCGGACATACCGATGCGGAGGTCGTGCAGGTAATCGGAAAGAAGCTTGTGCTTTACCGTGAGGCAAGACAGCCGGAAAAGAGAAAAATAGTTCTTCCATAGTCAGATACCCCGCAGCGAAAGCTACGGGGCCATGACTTAGCCTTCGCGCGAATAAATCTTGCAGGATGCATGCCGCCTCTGACGGCAGAACGGAGTATGAAATGAAGAAAATCGGCATTCTCGGCGGGACGTTTAACCCGGTCCATAACGGGCATCTGGCGCTTGGCGAGGCAGCAATGGAGCAGTACGGGCTTACGGAGGTATGGCTGATGCCATCAAAGCTCCCGCCTCATAAGCCGCATTTTGCCATCCTTCCGGAGAAGCACCGTCTTGCCATGGTAAAGCTTGCGGCAAAAACAAACGAAAGGTTTGTCGTTTCCGATTTTGAGCTTCTGCGGGAGGGACTTACCTATACGGCAGATACACTGGAGCTTCTGACAAAGGAGTATCCGGACTGCCGGTTTTACTTTATCGTCGGCGGCGATTCCCTGGTGAATTTTTTGAACTGGAGGCAGCCGGAGCGGATTCTTGAGCTGGCGGCGCTTTTGGGTGCAGGGCGTGCAGGAATCGGGAAAGAAACGATAAACCAGGCGGCAGAGGCGCTGCGGAAGGCGGTTCCGGGAGCCGAGGTCGGTATCGTACAGCTTTCTGATTATCCGGTTTCCTCAAAGGAAATCCGCAAGGCGTTTTTTACCGGAAAGGCAGAGCGCATAAGATCCTTTTTGCCGGAAGAGGTCTACCGGTATCTGATGGAGAACCAGCTGTTTTCAAAAGTTACTTACGATGAGCTTGATGCAGAGATGCAGCGGATTCTTCCGAGAAAGAGGTATCTTCATACTGTCGCGGTAGCACACCTTGCGGCAGCCTATGCCGCCGCGCGCGGTCTTGCTCCGGAGAAGGCGCTTCTTGCGGGGATTCTGCATGACTGTGCCAAGGCCTATACCGATGAGGCGCTGCTTGCCGAATGTGAACGGTGTTCTCTTCTGGTAACGGAGGTCGAACGAAGAAACGGCTTTTTGCTGCATGCAAAGCTGGGAGCATATTATGCAAAGGAACGCTATTTTATTACTGACGGAGAAATACTTTCCGCTATCCGTTACCATACGACAGGCCGTCCGGGCATGACAGACTATGAAAAGATAGTGTTTCTTGCGGATTATCTGGAACCGTTCCGGACCCAGCCGACGACGCCGGTTCTGGACGAAATACGGAAAATTGCCTTTTCCGACCTTGACAGGGCAGTGTTTCTTGCCTTGGAAAACACGGTAAGCTATTTGTCTGCAAAGGGGCAGGAAATCGATTTTACTACGGTAGAGACCTATGAAGAATATAAGAAAAAAATGAGGAGGCAGTAAAGATGGCAAAACGGGCAGATGAGATTGTAAAAATTGCTTATAAGGCACTGGACGATAAGAAGGCAGAGGATATCAAAATCATTGATATCGGGGATATTTCCGTAATTGCAGACTATTTCGTAATTGCAAACGGCACCAATTCCTCACAGGTGGAGGCGATGGTAGACCAGGTGACGGACGAACTTGCAAAGCAGGACATTCATCCTGCGCGGGTGGAGGGAATCCGCTCCTCGGGCTGGATTCTGATGGACTTCAACGATGTCGTGATACACATTTTCTCCAAGGAGGACCGTCTGTTTTATGATTTAGAGCGTATCTGGAGAGACGGAAAAATTGTGGAGCCGGAGAGCCTGTAAGGGATATGGAATAACGAATAAGCGCTGTCTGTGTTTACTTGGAGCAGGCGGCGCTTTGGTTTTATAAAAAGGAAGGGGAGGTTCCTATGAAAAATGCTTTTTTCGTTTCTGCTCTGTTTCTTATCGCAATGTTATGCGGCTGCAAAGGCTATGAACCGGCAATGACAGGCGAAGCCGCAATCGAAGCCGTATTGGCGGAAGGACAGCAGTATTTCGCGGAGGGGTTTGATGAATGGCAGTCCTGGAGTGTCCGTAGGGCGGAGTTTCAGACGATTGAGCTGGAAACGCTATTGGACAAGAAATACAACGGAACAAAGTACATATGGCATGTAGTTTTTCAGAATGATGACGGGACGCGCTCGGTGCAGTTTGTTGTAAAGGATGATAATCAGAAGGTATTACGCGGCTGGGACAGTATGGATGCGGTCGTGGATTATAAGGAGAAGCCGGAAGCGGAGTACGGATATACGGCAGAGGATGTGATTATCCGGGCAGTTTTATATGAGGAATTGCAGATAGAACGACAGCGCTATAGCCGTGACTTTGAGAATAAACATGTTTATGTATATTTAGATCATTATGGTGCGTATAACGAGGAAAGGCTCAGGGATCTGGACGGGAAAAGAAACGGGGAATTTGTGATTCCTGTTTTGGAATGGACAATGTTTTTGGGAAAGAAAAACATTCCTTTAGGAAAACAGGCGTGGAGAGTAACCTTTTGTAATCAGGAGGAACATGAAGACTGGTGTGTAGACCGCAGGGTAATTATCGGGTATGACCTGAAGGCGTACGGATATGAGGATACCAGCTGGTAATGCAGGAAAATAGTACGGAATCAACGGGGCTGTGCTTTTTGCAACAGCCCTGTCGTGTATTATCCGGAAAAGGCTCCTGGCTCTTTTCGTTTTTCAAATCAGAATATCCGGAACAGTCCGATTACCTTCCCGAGAATCTCGACTTCGTTTACGATAATCGGGTTCATCGTGTCATTTTCCGGCTGCAGGCGGTAGTAGCCGTCCTCTTTATAAAAGGTCTTTACCGTAACGGAATCCTCAATCAGAGCAACGACAAAATCCCCGTTTTTGGCATAATTCTGCTTCTTGACAAGAATCTGGTCGCCGTCAAAAATGCCGGCATTTA
The DNA here is from genome assembly GCA_910579465.1 of uncultured Lachnospiraceae bacterium. Classification (GTDB taxonomy): domain Bacteria; phylum Bacillota; class Clostridia; order Lachnospirales; family Lachnospiraceae; genus SIG307. Next base: position 66,625 of record CAJTUB010000007.1, read on the forward strand.
CCATACTTTCTCCTTTTACATGCAGCATAAAGGTCTCAGCATTCGGAAGATAGTCTACCGGGATAGGGAAGTAGGACTCTATATTTTCTACTGCAAGAATCGGCTGTCCTGCGGTAACGGTGCCGATGACCGGGATGTAGGACATCTCGCGGCGCGTAATATTAAAATTATCGTCTACAATCTCGATGGCACGCGGCTTTGCAGGGTCGCGGCGGATGTATCCGTTCTTTTCCAGACTTTCCAGATGGGCATGAACGGAAGAGGTAGACTTCAGCTTTACTGCCTCACAAATTTCCCGTACTGCCGGGGGATATCCCTTATTTAAAATCTGTTCCTTCATAAAATCTAATATTTCCTGCTGCTTTCCTGTGATTTTCCCGTAGCTCATAAAATACCTCCTCAGAGTGTAATATCATATTTTCAGATTCAGTATAGCATACAGAACGCCCGTTTGTCAAACTTTTGTTCGAAAAAACTTGTTTTATCTATTGACAAACGAATGTTCGCATGGTATATTGTAAACAGATGTTCGGAATGTATGTTCTGTTTTTTGAAATCAGGAGGTAGATGTTATGGAAAGAGAGTACGAAAGAAAGTATGATATGGAGTACCGTTCGTTCAGGGAAATTTCTGCCGCAAGACGTAAGAGAAGAAACAGGCTTCGTTTACAGCGCCTGTTTGCAGTCATACTGTTTGCATCATTAGTGTCGCCATGTCTTTATCTGGTTGTGCCTTCGGTAAAAGCAAAGGCAGAGAGCGGCATTTCCTACGAGCGGCGGATAGTTTCCGTCCGTGTAGCGGAGAATGATTCGCTTTGGAAAATTGCGGAACGCTTTTACTGCAAAGAAAAAGAAAGTATTCCTGACTTTATAGACGACATCCGGCGGATTAACCACCTGGAAAGCGATACGATTTATCCGGATACTTATCTTATTATTCAATATTACGTAAAGAAAGCGCCGTAGCCTGTTTGGAACTCCCGTCCGCTTTCCGCCATGCCGGGAGAGTCCCGTCGGTTATGGCATGGAACAGCCGTTCTTTTGCTCCTTTGTTTTCTTTGTTCAGACGTGTTACCAGTTCTTTTGCATAGGCACGTCTGGTATAGCCGTCAGCCGGACATGGGTTCTTCTGGACCGGCAGGTCGTATTTCTTCTGGAATCCGACGATATCTGCTTCCTCCACATAGATCAGCGGACGTATCAGTGTAATATCCGAACGGTCCAGATAGGTGACAGGAGAGAAGCAGCTATAACGGCCTTCGTAGAGTAGGGACAGAAGCATGGTTTCCACTACGTCGTCCTTATGGTGGGCATAGGCGGATTTGTTGCAGCCTAACTCCTTTGCCTTATCGTTAAATGCCCCTTTTCTCAGCTTTGCACAAAGAGAGCAGGGATTGCTTTCTTTCCGGATGTTGAAAATCACATCTCCGATTTCAGTCTTCTGTATATAATATGGAACCTCCAGTTCCGCACAAAGTTTCTCAATTCCGCTTAAGTCAAATGTACCAAAGCCAAGGTCCACCGTAATTGCATAAAGTGTAAAAGGCTTCGGATAAAAGCGGCGGAGACCAGCAAGCGCATAAAGCAGTGCAAGGGAGTCTTTTCCCCCGGAAATACCGACTGCAATTTTATCTCCCGGCTGTATCATCTGGTAATCATCCACGGCTTTCCGTGTGTAGCTTAATAATTGCTGTAGTTTCATGTCTGCAGTCCTTTCCAGTGTTTTCCGTATATACGGGAGTATAGGGCAAAATGCATACTAACTATACCATATCCTGCGTTTTTTGACAAGTTTTTTACCCTTTTTCCCATTTGACACACTTATAACACTTTTCTTTTTTACAATAAAGTCCGTACGAATGAACTGTCAATGGTTTTTTTGGGAAAGGTGGTCGTTTTTTTGACACGGAAAACAAAAGAGTTGCATAGAAACAGGGTCTTTCGCAGGACGGTTTTCGGGGCGGCAATATCGTTCTGCTTCTTTATGGGTGCTTCCCTTTTCAGGGAATTGTCTGCCGCAGAGGCTGCCGCATTGCGGGTACATAATTATGTAACAAAGGATACTTATGATTATACCGGTACACAGGTAATCTATTATGTAGACGGGAAGAAGGTACCGATGTCTTATCCGGGTCTGGTATTAAGTGACGGTTCTGCGCTTGGTCCCTGCAAGGAAATATTTGAAGAGGGGCTTGGCGTTTCGTCCGATTATACCGATGGAGCAACGGAGTTTTCCCTTCGGTATGGTCCTTATACAATTCGTATGACATTAGGAGATAAAAAGGCGTATGTAAACGGGGTACAGAAGCTCCTGCCAAATGCACCGGTACTGTATTCGTTTCAGGGCGGTACGGAGAAGTACCTGTATGTTCCGACACGTTTTGTTGCGGAGTCGTTCGGGTTTTCCTACACATGGGATAGCGTTGCCTGTACTTCTTCTATCCAGCGTCCGAATGTAATTTACGATGGGAACCGTCAGGTAAACTATCAGGGGCTCACACCTTCCTTTTCATTAAATGGCCGTATTGTAACCAGCAGTGAGGCGCCCGGGTATGTATTTGACGGATGTGCGCTGTTTGCGGCAGAGGATTTCTTTGAAGAAACCGGTCTGGCTTCTTATTCCTACAGCGAAGGAAGCGGATTGATTTTGTTAAAAAGAGGAGATACGCTTCTTCGTTTTGTGCTGGAAAGTCCTGTAGCCTATATTAATGAAACGCCGTATCTGCTCAGTACGGTTCCACGTCTGATTACACCGCAGGGTTCGTCAAAGGCAAAGGTATATCTGCCGGCGCAGTTTGCCGCAGACGCGCTTGGTTTTGAGACTTCTTATGACGGACAGACGGGCGTGCTGCAGATAAGCGGTACAGGGAATGGCAGTGTAGAGAATGTTCCGGGAGGAACCGGAGTGTCCGGTACAGTGATTCCGGATACTGCATCTTATGGGGAAGAGCTGTTTTCGTATCAGACCTATCCGCAGGTAATCGAGCATTTTACAGCCCTCGGGTATAAGGTTCCGGAGTCGGTGGTTGCTTATTCCTGCCTGCATTCTGATGCACTTTATCTGCGTGGCATTGACCTGCGCGATGTCAGAATAACAGATAAGTATGACGTGATTGAAATTGAAATTCCGAAATGCAGGAACCCTTTCGGAGAAAAAGCTTATTATAATACGGAAAATGCCTATTTGAACTATTGCTACCTGTTTGGTGAAAATAATTTCAAAATAACCATTTTCAAAACGACGGATTTACAGTATTATTCTTATGATGCACCGGACGGCTGTGTGATTCATTTTACGGATACGCTCGGGATGTATGAGGATTATATAAAGTTTAACAATGTGATACCAGCACCGGACTGGACTGATATCATGGCAGGAGAAAATACGTCGGCGGCATTGTTGCCTGCAGCAGTATTTTCAAGGGAGCATTTTGTAATCCGTCTGCCGGAGGGGGTTACGGAGCAGGAGCTGACCGACAATGATGAGTATACTAACCGGCGCTTTACCATCCGTATTCCAGGGAACCATACCGCGTTCTTAAAGGAGCAGCAGGTATACAATCCGGTATCTGCATTAAAGAATTATACCGTTTCTTACCGGGCGTCGGACGACAGTACCATCCTTACCTTTTACACGACAAAGATACAGGGGTATTCCTACGTTGTCTGTGGCGGCTACCTTGCGGTAAAGATTGCAGACCCGCCGGAAATTTACGATAAAATCATCGTACTCGATGCAGGGCACGGAGGAATCGACCCGGGGACGCTGCGGGGAAGTGTGTACGAGAAAAATGTTAATTTTAATGTGGTAAACGTATATGCGCCGGAATATTTTAAAAATTCCGACATAAAGGTATATTATACCCGTACGACGGATACCAAGATTTCACTGGAGAACCGTGCAGCATTTGCAAAGTCGGTCGGAGCGGATTTCTTTATCAGCTTTCATGTAAACGCGCATTCCAATGCGTCGGTGGCAGGGACAAGCGTGTATTATTCTACCTCGAACAACCAGCCGAATTCTGCCGGGCTGAAAAGCTCCATACTGGCGAATACCGTGCTGAAGCAGCTGGTTTCGGAATGGGGGACCAGAAACCGTGGTCTTGCGACGGCAAAGTTCGTCGTGATACATGAAAATACGGTTCCTGCCGTGTTGATTGAGTGTGGCTTTATCACCAATGACAGTGATTTTCAGAAAATCAGGGATACCGCATACCAGAAGAAGGCGGCAAAGGCTATTTTCGATGCGGTGAATGAGATTTTCAGGCAGTATCCGACCAGACGATAAAGAATTTGAATGTGGTCTATTCAGAAAAATGTTAAGATGATAGGAGAATGTTTTATGAAGAAAAATCAAATAAAAAGAATGCTTTCCTTTTGTGCATTCATGTTTTTCGCCGGACTGTTCTTTTTCGGAAACAGGGCAGAGCAGGCAAATGCAGCCTCTCTCCATATCAAGGCAGAGTATGACGCGGAAACGCAGGTTTCCTCCATGCCTGTTACGCTGTCCGTGACAAGCTCTTCGGAGATAACCGTGTTAAAGTATACGTATGCAAGAGTAGCAAAGAGCTCTTACTTCACAAAATACGAAGAAAATACGTTTGATGCCAAAAAGAATGCCGACGGAACCTATTCGTTTTCGGTCGTACAAAACGGTTATGTTTCCGTTCTGGCTGTCAACGAGGACGGAGAGGAAGCGCTTCTTGTTTTCAAGGTAGCCAATGTTGATACAGAGGCTCCGGTGATTACAGTGACCTCAAAGAAGGTAAATGATTCGTATCAGGTATTCGTTCAGGCAAAGGATGACCAGTGTGACAGCATCAGCCTCCGCTATGTGGAGGGGGCATATGCATCGCCTTCCGACCCGGTCTGGAAGAAAGCACAGGCCTTTACGAACCAGAAGGAGCTTCTCCTTTCAGAAGGAAAATATACCTTTATGGCAACAGATGCCGCAGGAAATAATCATGTGATTATCCGGCGCTTCGGCGAGGTAAAGGAAACAGAAGAGTTCCGTGCAGTCTGGATTGCATATCTGGATTTTAAGACGACAGGCTACACGAAAAAGGAGTTTCAGGCACAGGTAGAAACGATGTTTAATGAAGCCAGTGCTATGAATATGAATGCAGTAGTCGTTCATGTACGCCCGTTTGGCGATGCAATGTACGAGTCCGCTTATTTTCCGTGGTCGCGTTACATTTCCGGTACGCAGGGAAAGGACCCGGGATTTGACCCGTTGGAAATCATGGTAGAAGAGGCGCATGTGCGTGGTCTTGAGTTCCATGCATGGCTGAATCCTTACCGGATTACTTCTTCATCTACGAATGTTAATGATTTAAGTAAGGATAATCCGGCAAGAATTTACCGGACCGACAGCGACAAGAGCAATGACCGCAATGTGCTGACGTATGACGGGAAGCTGTATTATAATCCGTCGTCCAAGGAGGTACAGACGCTTTTGGTCAACGGTATCCGGGAAATTGTGAAAAACTATGATGTTGACGGTATTCACTTTGACGATTATTTCTATCCGGCGCTTGGTAAAAATTTCACAAAGAATTTTGATGCACCGGAATATGAAGCATATAAAAAGGCTCAGATTGCAAAAAAGGAAACCTACCTTTCCATTGCTGACTGGAGACGCGAGAATGTCAACTGCCTGGTACGCGATGTTTATGCCGCAGTAAAGCAAATCAATCCTGACGTCGTATTCGGCATCAGTCCTGGTGGCTTTATGGACGCTTTAAAGGCGGACGACAAATATTACGTGGACTTTGAAACCTGGCTTGGCTATGATGGTTATATCGATTATCTGTGTCCGCAGCTTTATTGGAGCAATGACCATACTGTGTATCCTTATAATGATATTTTAAATCGTTTTATTAAAGCGGCCGTGAATCCGGATGTAAAACTGTATGTAGGCATCGGCGCTTATAAGGCAGGAATCAAGACCGAAGGCGACGCATGGTATAAAGACGCTAATGTGTTACGCAATATGATTCAGTATGCAAGAAAAACAGATCAGGTAGACGGTTTTATTATTTACAGTTACAAGTATCTGATATCAAAGCGTGATTACGCGGCAATTAAGAATATGTTGAAGGAATTTAAGTAATCCGCAGTTTTTCTGATAATCCATTACGCAAATTGCGTTAAACTATGGTTTAGCGCAATTTGCGATATCGGCTAATCTACTATCCCGGAGGTGTTTCCCTATGGAACAACGTACCTATCACGAGCAAATGAATATCCAGAATACAAAGCGTCTTCGGGAACTGATTTCCGATTTGCCGCCATATGTAGCAACCTTTTTCCGCGGCATCGAGCAGGTGACCGCATCGCGTACACGAATTGCGTATGCGTTTGACCTGCATGTGTTTTTTGAGTATATTTCTGCGACAAATCCGATGTATCAGGGAAAACCGTTAAAGGAAATTGAGTTTGACTTATTGACAAAGCTGCAGCCGATGGATATTGAAGAATATCTGGAGTATCTGAAGCTTTACATCAACAAAGAGGGAAAAGAAATTACGAACAATGAGCGCGGAATCAAACGAAAGCTGGCGTCTCTGCGGACGTTTTACCGGTACTTTCATTCCAACCGTATGATTGCGGAAAATCCGACCTTGCAGGTAACGATGCCGAAAATCCATGAGAAAAATATTATCCGCTTTGAGCCGAACGAGGCCGCCGACTTTTTGGATGTCGTGGAAAGCGGCGCACGTCTTACCAAGCAGCAGCAGGTACGCCATGAGGCAAGCAAAGTACGGGATCTGGCAATTACCACTCTCTTACTGGGCACAGGAATCCGTGTTTCAGAGTGTGTCGGTATTGATATCAAGGATATCGATTTTTCCAGCGACCGTATCAATATTGTCCGCAAAGGCGGCTATGAATCGTTCGTTTATTTCGGGGATGAGGTACGGGAGGCACTGCTTTCCTATTCTGAGGAACGGAAAAACCTGATTCCGAAGGAAGGCCATGAAAATGCCTTTTTCCTTTCCAACCGGATGCAGCGGATTAGTGTAAGAAATGTGGAAGTTTTAGTGAAGAAATACGCAAAGACTGTTACAACAGCAAAAAAAATTACTCCCCACAAGTTGCGAAGTACTTACGGTACAGAACTTTACAAAGAAACCGGTGACATATATTTAGTAGCCGATGTCCTCGGTCACAAGGATGTAAATACTACCCGTAAGCACTACGCAGATATTGAGGAAGAAAGACGACGCAGTGCAAAAAATGCAGTTACACTGCGTGAAAAAGGTAATTAGCATAATTCATAAAAGTAACAGAATCAGTCACATCTTATATCTTATAATCACTTACGATGCGCTCCAATTCCATGACATCGGACGGTGACAGCAGCTGATTTTTCAAATATTCCACCAGGAAATTGTTTAAGGAGCCGTTGTATACCTTATCCAGCAATGCTTTGGTTTCAATATTTTGTACGGTTCGTTTGGAAATCAGTGCCCGGCAGATAAAGCCCGGGTCTTCTCTGCGTACCGCCCCCTTCTCAATCAGACGGTTAATCACAGTATATGTAGTATTTTTTTCCCAACCGACGTATTCTTTAATTATTTTTGAAATATCCTTGGCGGCTAACACCTTATTGGACCAAAGCAGTTCCATGATGTTTAATTCGCCTTCATGTAATCGAATATCACTCATGAATTCAACCCCTCTACACCTTTCTACACTTGTAAGGGATGTCGGATTCTCTCACAAGGTCCGTACAATCTGTTCTAGGATTGCGGTGTAAGTTAATTCTACCATATTAGAATTGAAAATGCAAGCATTAATTTCATTATTTGACAAAAAAATTATTTTATACAAAAAACTGCGTAATATGGAAGCTGCTTTATGACAGACGTAGAATGAAAGTTTTCAAAGCCGAATCGGTAATAGCTATCCTCCTCTTTACAGTGATGTGAGGTACGGTAGGAAGCAATGCTCTTCCCTCTCCCACCCTTGGAAATTCTAAGCTCTACAGGAGTCTCATAGCCTTCTCCTTTCAGAATAAAATCCACTTTTGCCTGTGCCTCCGATTCCCAGAAGCTGAGCTGAAACGTCCCGCTGACGGATAAGGTCTGCATAACATAGTTTTCCAACAGTGCTTTCCGGATTTCTTCCGTGTCCTCTCCGGCAAATGCCGAGGAAAGCATCCCGACATCGGGCAGATATAGCTTAAAGTGTGTTTCATGGTTCTGCTCGTTCAGACGCAGTACCATACCGCCCTGCTCCAGATCGAAAAGGCTGTCACGGTAAAGGGAATAGGTAACGCCCTTCCGAATCGAATTAAAGCGGAATTTCTTGTTTTCCCGTTTTAACTGCTCCGGCACTACATCGATGACCTGGGCTGCCTTTCCTGCCTCCTTTTCGTCATAAGTCGTCTCGATTACCGAGCGCATCCGGTTTTTTATCATACAATGTACCTCGCCGACATTATAAATGGATTTGGAGGAAATGTATTCGTTGACCGCTGCAGGCATCCCGCCGACGACCAGATATTCTTCAAAAAGAGCGAGCAGCTCCTGATGTACGATATCCGGAACCGGTTCAAAGGTCAGAAAATGCCCTTGAATCATGTCGACATACCAGTCGTTTCCGACCGCATCCAGGAATTCGTCAAAACGCAACGGAAACAGCCGGCATACATGAAAATGCTCCTGCATTTCCTGTGCCGGCAAAAGTCCGGAAATTGCTATGACCGGAAGAAAGCTGCAGTGTGTCAGGGATTTGAAAAGAGGCGGACAAAAAGAAATCTCGTCTAAAATAACAACGAGACCGGAAAGAAATACCTCCTCGAGCTGGAAATAATCTGAAATCGTTTCTGTAGCAGAACGCCCGGAAAGAATTTTATCACAAAAAAACTGCGCCGCTGCAGTATTCAGTTCAAAGTTTACATACAGGTACTGCGGATAATATGCCGTCGCAAACTCAATGGCAAGATAGGTTTTCCCGGTCCCTTTTGTACCCGTAATCAAAAACGGAAGCGGACAATTCTGCTCCCTCCATTGCATCAGCTCCATTACTGCGTTTCGTTTCATGCCGTACTACCACTCCCTTTTCTGATTCCGGAACGGAGCTCCGGTTTTGTTTCCATGCTCCTGTGTTATCTGGTTTTCTAGCCGCAGGTTGCCCGGAGCTTCCTGATTAACTCAGTAAAATACTCCGGCAGCTCCGAAGAAAACTCCATATACTCGCCCTTCGTCGGATGAATAAAGCCAAGCACTCCGGCATGCAGGGTCTGACCGGTTAAATGGAACGGGTCCTTTTTCGGTCCGTACATGGTATCTCCTAACAGCGGATGTCCGATACTGGACATATGCACACGAATCTGGTGTGTCCTTCCTGTTTCGAGCCTGCATGCAATATGCGAGTATTTCGTCCCGAACTGTTCGAGTACCCGGTAATTCGTTGCCGCAAACTTCCCTTTCACCGGATTGACTGCCATTTTCATCCGTTCCTCAGGATGTCGGCTGATCAGTGTTTCAATCCTGCCCTCCGGCTCCTCAAACGTACCGTAAACAAGCGCATTGTACTGTCTTGTAATGGAATGCTCCTTAAACTGCTCTGCAAGGCTCCGGTGCGCGATATCATTTTTACAGGCAACGATAATTCCCGTCGTATTCTTGTCAATCCGGTGTACAATCCCGGGTCTTAAAATCCCGTTGATTCCGGAAAGTGAGCCGTTGCAGTGATAAAGCAGACCGTTGACAAGGGTTCCCGCATCATGGCCTGCTGCCGGATGGATCACAAGTCCCTTTGGCTTGTCCACGACAATAATATCCTCATCCTCATAAACAATGTTTAACGGAATGTCTTCTGCATCTACCGCAAGTCCCTCAGGTGACGGAATCAGGACCTCAATTAAGTCCCCCTCCTTTACCATATCCTTACAGCGGCCGGTATTGTGGTTCAGCCATGCCCCGCCGCTTTCAATAATCTTCTGCACATAAGAGCGCGATACTTTTGGGTAATTCACAGCGATTGCTTTATCAAGGCGAAGTCCGGCATCCTGTTCCTGTGCTATGAATTTGATTTCTTCCATTTGCTAAAATCCTCGTCCTTATAATAAAAAATCAGTAGAAAGCAGGCAAAAATACAGCCGCAGACGACACAGATATCTGCCACATTAAAGACAGGAAACTGAATCAGGTCAAACGAAAACAAATCCGTAACCCTGCCGGCTACAATGCGGTCAATCATATTCCCGAAAGCTCCTGCCGTGATAAGAAGAATACAAATACGCAACAGGCGCATCCGCGGCACACGCGGCAGCTTAAGATACGCCAGGATGACAACGGCAAGAATAACAAAGGAAAGGATTGTCAAAAGAATTGTATGCTTTCCAAGTAAGCCCCACGGGCCGCCTGTATTGTAGACAAGCCGGAAGGAAAACACGTTTTTCCATAAAATCAACGGGGCGTCCTTGAGTGCGGTTCTTGCCCATAGCTTTGTCAGCTGGTCTGCCACAAGCAGGACTACCAGTAATGCAAGATGCAGCAGACTGTTTCGTAAAAATATCTTTCGCTCCATAGTAAAAAGCTCCCCTGTCTTATAGAATTGCCTGAACGGCTGCCCAGATCTCTTCGTCGGACACCCCGGAGTCAATTAGTGCATTGCCGATTGCGTCCAGAAGGACAAACTTAATTCTGGAACCGTCCGCTTTCTTGTCCCGGTGGCATACGGAAAGAAACTCTTCTTTTTCCGGCACAGGAACCTTTGTCTGCATTCCGTAAGCAGTCAATAACTCCCGTACCTTACGGGAATCCTCTGCAGAAAGTGTCCCGCGCAGCACGGAAACCTCTGCTGCGGCAATCATACCCGCAGAAACACACTCTCCATGCAGCAGGGAAAAGTCAGACAGCTTCTCCACCGCATGACCGACGGTATGGCCGAAGTTCAACAGGGCACGCTCTCCCTTCTCCTTCGGGTCACGCTCTACGACTGCCTTTTTAATGCAGAGGCTTTGATAAATCATCGAACAAAGCAGCTCTGCATTTTTTCCAAGGATTGCTTCCCTGTGTTCTTTTAAAAACGTATAATAGCCTGCGTCCCGGATAAACGCATGCTTTACCACTTCTCCCATTCCGGCAAGGAACTCACGCGGCGGAAGTGTTTTTAATGCGTTTACATTGATATAGACCGCAGACGGCTGATAAAATGCACCGACCATATTCTTATAGGCTTTAAAATCGACACCGGTCTTTCCTCCGATGGAGGAATCTACCATGGAAAGAAGCGAGGTAGGGATGCCGACAAAACGGATGCCGCGTAAATAGGTGGCGGCTGCAAACCCGGTCAGGTCCCCGGTCACGCCTCCGCCAAGTGCCAATAAAACATCATTCCGGTCAAACGAATGTGTAATCAGAAAATCGTAAAGCTGTTCCACTGTGGTAAGGTTCTTGGAGGCTTCCCCTGCAGGAAAGGCAAAGGAAACAACGGAAAAGCCCGCGTTCTTCAAAAGATTACTTACTTCATTTCCATAAAGCTCTCCTACGGTGGAATCACTGACAAGGCAGAGCTTTCTTCCTGAAACGTCCAGTGAATGTAAAAGCGGCACAAGACCGTCAAACGTCTCTTCCAATAAAATCCGGTAAAGCGGTGCATTCCCCGCATCATGTACAATGAGTTCCTTCATATGAAATCCTCTGGTTACTCCTCTAAATTTATAATTTCAATCTCTTCATCCTCTAACGCGTTCAGCGGGTTCTCCTTCAGCTTCTCCTCGCTGGCATCGTGATAGACGCCTGCCGGTATCTCAACGGAGTCCGTGGAGGCCTCGAACATGGAAAGCTCCTCTAACCGGATAGAAAAGCTCTGGCTGTCTAACAGCTCGGTCTGTGCCGCCGCAAGGCTTTTAAACTTTGCTTTATACATATCGTACTGGCGGACCAGCTCGGTTGCCTGCCTGCGGATCTGCTCCAGCTCCCTTCTGGCATCCTGTAAAATGACATTTGCCTTGGAAACTGCCTCCTGCTCAATAATCTGGGCATTCTTTACGGCATTCCCTTTCGTCTCCTCCGCGGTACGCTCTGCCAGTACCAGTGCCTTCTGCAATGTCTTTTCAATTGTTTTATAATACTGCAGTCCCTCATTTAACACGTTGATGCGGTCCTTCATCTCCATTTTCTCACGGTAGAGCTCTTCATAGTTCTCAAGAATCTGCTGCATGAAATTGTCAACGTCCCTTTTGTCATAGCCAAGACCGCCTGACTTAAATACTTTATTTTGAATTTCAACCGGTGTAATCATAGTTATTCCTTTCTCTATTGGTACCGTTCCAACGCAACCTGGATGCGTCCCTTTTTTGTCAGTCCGCCGATTTCCTTCAACCGTGCCTTGCCAAGTCCGCGGAATGAAATCACATCGCCCTCTTTTACTGCTGTGGAAGGCGACGTTGTCTCACGTCCGTTAATGAACACCCTGCCACTGGAAACGGCTGAGGCACTGCTGCTTCTTGAGATGCCGAACGCTGCTGCTGCAACCGCATCAATCCGGTTTGCCGCAACTGTTTTTGTCACAAGCCGGAAATCATGCCCGAACTCCTCTGCCTCTGCTGTGGAAATCCGGCAGATAACACCGGTATGACGGATCTGCACCAGATGTTCGGACAAAAAGGGGGCAATCCGTTCTGCACAGAGCAGATATGCTTCCTTCTCCTTCAGATAGATGTCCCCGATGACGGAGCGCTCCAGACCGAGCCCGAGTACACTCCCCAGCACATCACGATGAGTCAGCTCCTCGGCAAACCGGATACTTTTGGGCGTAATCCGCATCCCGCAGACCGGAAACAGCTCCGGCGTAATTTCCATGGTGTCCGGCGCAATGCACAGCATCTGACGTTCTGCACCGGCAAAACCGCCATAAAACAGGTGGTTTGTACCGCTTAATACGGACTTTGCAGTCTCTGCCTCACTCAGCGTCAGAAAATCCGTAAACTCGGCAGTATACGTAAATTCAGCCCGCTTTTTCAGCTCGGCAATTCTCTTTTTTAACAGAAGCTCATCCATGCCTGCCACACTTACTGGTTTAACGTAGGTACTTCAAAACCGTTCTGTTCCACATAAGAGAGATAATCTCCCGAGATGTCGACGCTCTCCGGCGAGATAATAAAAATCAGGTTGGAAATCTGATGAATCTTTCCGTTCAGGGAATATACGGCGCCGGAAATAAAGTCCATAATACGCTGCGCTAACGCCAGATCAAGTCCCTCTAAATTGACTACCGTGGCGCGCTCATTTACCAGCATATCACAGATATCCTGCGAATCGTCAAAACGGGTCGGCTTCATAATGCTGACCTCTAACATCCTGGATGCGGAAACAGAACGAAGCGGAACGACGCGACCGGGTGCCTGGGCACGTTCCGTACGCGGTGAGCGTTCCCTTCTGCTTTCAGAATAATCGTAATCAAACTTTTCATCTTCGGTCTTCTGCGGCTTTCCTGTTTTTGCCGGAGCAGCGGCAAGTCTTGGCTGTTCCCTGCGGAGTGCCTGTGGCTCTTCTACCACCGCTGTCTGATTGAAACGCTCTGTTTTCTTTTTCTCTCTGCGTACAGGCGCTTCCGAGTCGAAATCGTCAAAATCATCGAAATCGTCCTCGTCCATCACATTCATTCTATTCAGAATACGCTCTAAAAAGTTACCCATACAACTATCTCCTTTTATTCCTTTGATGGATAAACCCGCTGGCCGAAAATACCGGTGCCGACGCGGACTAAGGTTGCGCCCTCTTCCACTGCAATCTCATAGTCCCCGGTCATGCCCATAGACAGCTTATCCATATATACATTATCAATGTTTTTGGAATTGATGTCAACCACTAATTGTTTCATTTTTCGAAAATAAGGGCGGTTTTCTTCCGGAACCCCGGTATAAGGTGCCACTGTCATCAGGCCCCGGAGCTTCAGATTGGGAAGTCCTGCCACCTTTCTTACAAGACCTTCCAGCTCCTCTGGTGCAATTCCATGCTTGGAAGCCTCTCCGGCAATATTGACCTCCAGCAAAATCTCGGAAACAACGCCGCGCTTTTTGGATTCCTCCTCAATTGCCTCTGCAAGATGAAGGGAATCCACGGAATGAATCAGCACCGTTTTTCCTACAACGTATTTTAATTTATTTGTCTGCAGCGTTCCAATCATATGCCAGCGGAGCGGCCCGGTTATCTCCGCCTGCTTATCCCGAAGCTCCTGCGGACGGTTTTCCCCGAACTCGGAAAGACCACATGCCATTGCCTCCCTGATTGCAGCAACGGGCATCGTCTTACTGACGGCAATTAACGTTACCTCCTCCGGGTTTCTCCCGGCACGCTGACAGGCGGCAAGGATATTCTCCTGTACTCTGGAAACGGCTTCTTTCATACTGCCTGCGTCACATGATTCCTGCATTTTGTCATTCTCCTTCTATCATAATAATATCCTTAGTCACTGCGGAAACATCCAGCACAATGTGGTCGTAAAGCGATACGCCTCCGGCAAGACCGGAACGCACTAAAATATAGTCATCTACGTCGGTAATCCGTTCAATCCGCCGGAATACGGCATAGCCCCGGTTCATGTTATAAACCCCTTCCAGATTGGTCAGAAAGGAGTGCATCATTGCCCGCTCCGGCTCTGCGTCAGCCCCTGCGGAATTAAGATAGATGCCGGAGTCAAACGCTTCCGAAGCAACATAATAATAGCCGTTTTCAAAAAACAGCGGATGAATCACCTGATAATCCGGCTTTACTTCCCCGGACGCCTCGTCAAAGCGTTCAATCATAATGCCGGTGCTGTTTTCATTTCCTAGACCTCCTGCCGTCACAAAACGCTCCGGTATCTGGTAAACCTCTTTTTCTACAATAGAAGTCCCCGGTATTTTCAAACCCTTTTCCACATGAAATTCAAGCGAAATATCTAAAAAACGCTCCTTCAGGTATTCCGTCCCGTAGCGGTCCATCTCCACAAGCAGATACTGTCCGCCGCTTAAGGTCAGAAGCTCATAGGGCTTCTCATAGACTACCGGGTCTCCCGGAATACGAAAGGTTACGGTATCCTCTCCCCGCAGCCGTTTCAGGCTGTCCTCGTCCGGCTTTATGACAAGCTGCCAGGTATCTTCCGTTACCAGCTTATAGGCAAAGCTGCCGATGGCAGAAAGTCCGGACGGTTTGTTGCGTTCCGGAACAGCGCGGTTTTCCTTGGAGAACTCTTCCCCGGTCAGCTGTTCCCTGGTATAGCCGTCATAAATATCTGAAAAATAAGTAACGGAGCCGCTCTGCGGTGCAACGACCGTCACGAGGTCTCCTGCTATGTCTGCCGTCGGCACATCCAGTCTGGAAACATCACGGTAACGCAGATAGTCGGAAAGAAACTCTTCCTTGAACGGATAGGTTTCGGAAAATTCCGAATCGGAATATCCCATAAAGAACGTGCGTATATCACTTTTCAAACGGCCGATATCATTGACTGAAAGCAGGGAATTTTCTTCATTTGCTGCCAGCAGGTTCTGCAGGGAGGACGAATCGCTCAGGGAATACACCTTTGTCCCCTTGGAAACCCTTGCCCCCTCACGGTAATAATAGTTTAAGTAGCCCGCCTGCTCCGTACGGTAGGCGGTTTCCGTGCGGAGAATCATCGCCACGGCCTGTGCCTCGCTGCCGGAGCTTCCCTCCTGTACCTTATACAGCGAAAGATGCGGCACCGTAAAATAGCGGTAAATATTGATAATCAGCAGAACCAGAACGGCAAATGCAACAATAAGTCCGATGTTGACCTCCCGCCTTGTGCGGAATTTTACGATTTTTTTATCTTTCGCCACGGCAGCAGACCACCTCTTTCCCTGGTTTCATTTTATTTGTCAGTCTGTATAGTTACGGACTCCATCAGCTCCGTTAATTTTCCATAAAGATTATCATAGGAAGACGCCCGGAATACCTCTGCAATATAAGGAGTCCCGTTTCGGTCTTTGAAATAAATAATATTGCAGTACCCCGCTAACGGCGTAGTTCCTGTCTTTCCTCCAATCAGCTCAATTCCCTCCGGAAGCGGATAGGTTTTATTCTGAAAGTGATTGGTATTTGTCCATGTAGTCTCTTTTTGATTTCCTTCGGCATCCGTATAGACAATCGTACAGGGCGACATGGAAACCGTTGAAAGAAATTCCGGATACGAAAGCAGTTCGTTAAAAATCAGATAGATATCGTATGCGGTTGTATACTGTTCCATATTATCCAGTCCGTGCGGATTGACAAAATGGGTATCTACTGCGCCAAGACGCCCGGCCTCCTCATTCATCAGCTCTGCAAAGCCTTCTACGGAACCGGCAACATGCTCCGCAAGGGCAATCGCCGCATCGTTCCCGCTGAAAACAAGCATTATAGAAAGCAAATCCCTTACGGTTGTCTTATCTCCCTCTGAAAAACCGAACAGTGTAGCTCCCTCCACGCCAAGATGGGAAGCGTTGTGGCTTATGGTTACAGGCTCGTCCAGATTGCATCTTTTATAGGTAAGCAGCGCCGTCATAAGCTTTGTCGTGCTTGCCGGATAAATCGTTTTCTGGATTCCATATTCTTCTAACAGCTTATGTTCCGACACATCATACAGCGCGTAAGCGCCGTAAGACAGATTCTCTTCTGCATCCTTAAGGGAAGGAATACAGACCCCGGCAGCGCGTCCCTGCAGAAAATCTGCATTTCTGTCGTCTGCTGCAGTATAAGCTTCCGAAAAAGCTGCTTCGGCAAAGGCGAAAGGAAAAAACTCTGCCTCTGTCTGCCGCCTGCCGCAGCTGGTACAAAAAAGAACCAGAAGCAAAAGTATGGTTCCTGCAATCCTTTTCCTACGTTTCATTCCACTCACTCCATTTGTAAATAGTATAAAAATCAATTTTTGTAAAGCTCGCGCCAGTCCAGGTCTCCGCGCTCCAGTCCCTTTACAAGCAGCTCCGCTGTGGCAAGGTTGGTTGCCAGCGGAATGTTATGCGTATCACATAAAATTACGACATTATTGACATCTGGTTCATGGGACTTCGGAGTCAGCGGGTCCCGCAGAAAAATCACCATATCGATTTCATTGTGTTCAATCTGCGCCCCGAGCTGCTGTTCTCCTCCAAGGTGTCCGGCGAGGTATTTATGAACGGAAAGGTTTGCAGCTTCTTCCACAAGCCGCCCGGTCGTACCGGTTGCATATAAAGTATGGTGGCTTAAGATGCCTTTATATGCGATACAGAAATTCTGCATCAGTTTCTTTTTTGCATCATGTGCAATCAACCCGATATTCATAATTCTCCTTTCTTCGGAGTCGCGGCAAATTCAAGGTCAATCTGCCCCCGCGGTTTCTTTTTTACAATCCCGATGTTGAGTACAACGCCGATGCCAAGCATATTACACAGCAGCGAGCTTAAGCCGTAGCTGACAAACGGAAGCGGTATTCCCGTATTCGGAAGCAGCATCGTAACAACACCGATATTAACAAATGCCTGAAAAATATAAATGGTCCCGAACCCGAGCGCCAGCAGACGTCCGAGATAGTCGGGTGCCTTTTTTGCCGTTAAAAAGCATTGGAACGAAAGCAGTAAAATCAGGATAATAATCAGGCAGGCGCCTAAAAAACCGAACGCCTCTGCCATTCCGGAAAAGATAAAGTCGCTTTCCACTACGGGAATGTTCTTTGCCCCGAGCGCCTCCTCCCCGGAAAACAGCTTACCGGTAAGCCCTCCGGAGGCGATTGCGGTCACGGAATTTTCCTGCTGGTATATCGCATCCGTATACACGTCGGGATGCAGAATTGACAGGACTCTTGACTGCTGGCTCGTCGAGAGCAGCACCTGAAAATCCTGCTGGATATACCAGAACAGTCCCGCCGCAACAGGTATCGCGATTGCTACAATTGGCAGAAGCAGCTTATAGGTAAGTTCCGATGCAAAAATAATGACAACAAGGCTGACACAGATTACAATTGTCGTGGACAAATCCGGCTGCAGAAATACCAGACCGACTGCAGGCGCAAGCATAATAACTGCTAAAAGCAGCACATAGACCTGTTTTATTTTATACATCAGCCGGTCAAACAGTGTTGCAAGACAGATGATAAGAACCACCTTCGTAAGCTCCGATACCTGGAACTCAAAGCGCGGATTCTCACCGTTCGGAATGCCGATCCAGCGGGCTACGCCTCCACGGACAACCTGCAGGCGTCCCACATACTTTACCGCAAATAGCAGCGCAAAATTTACCAGATACATCAGTGCCGCAAACTTGCAGACAAAGTGATAGTCGAACATCGATACAAATACTGCCAGCAAAATTCCGGCGGTCATCCCCTTGATCTGCCTCGGAACCATGTCAATCTCTTCTTCACCCTGTACCTTTGCCAGCACATAAATACCGGCGGTACAGAGCGTAACAATCATCAGTAAAATTGACCAACGGTACTTTTTCAAATCGTACCGTTCCCATAGCTTAAACATGAAACACCTTCTTTAATTCTTTGAACGCATATCCTTAATCGGAATATTGGCGAAAATGGCGGGAACCGTACCATTATCCGTATCCGACTGTGTCTGCTTAATCTGGATATCCAGTCCCTGCATATCGATTTCAATATACTTTGAAATCACTGCAATGATATCATTTTTCATCTGTTCCATAATCTCCGGAGAGCAGCCGGCACGGTCTGATACCAGCACCAATTTCAGGCGGTCCTTTGCGACAGAACCTGATGTCTTACTTTTACCGAAAAAATCAAATAAACTCATGCTTTACCCTCCGTTAATTCTTCCTGAAAAGACGACTGAACAGGCCTACCTTCCCATCTAGCTCAAGGAGTGCAACCTCTTCACCGTTTACACGTCTGCAAATGTTCATATATGCCTTTCCGGCAAGTGTGTTGTTTCCTACGAGCGGTGTTCCCTGGTTCGTGGAAATTACGATGTTTTCGTCGTCCGGAACTACGCCAATTAACGGAATTGCAAGAATTTCAACAACGTCCTCACTTGACATCATATCCCCGCGCTTTACCATATCCATACGCAGACGGTTGACAATCAGGTGAATCTGCTTAATCTCGTTTGCCTCCAACAGCCCGATGATACGGTCGGCGTCGCGCACTGCGGAAACCTCAGGGGTCGTTACGACAAGCGCACGGTCAGCTCCGGCAATCGCATTATGGAAGCCCTGCTCGATACCTGCCGGGCAGTCGATGATAACATAGTCAAACTCTTCTTTTAACTGGTCGGTCAGCTTTTTCATCTGCTCCGGTGTAACCGCCGTCTTGTCCCGTGTCTGGGCAGAAGGAAGCAGATAAAAATTATTATATCCCTTTACCTTGATAAACGCCTGATTGATTTTACAGGTTCCTTCGATTACATCCACCAGATTGTAAACAATCCGGTTTTCCAGTCCCATAACAACGTCCAGATTCCTGAGTCCGATATCTGTATCGATCAATACGACCTTCTTCTCTAATTTTGCAAGACCGGTGCCGACATTTGCTGTTGTAGTGGTTTTGCCGACACCTCCCTTCCCTGATGTTACTACAATTACTTCGCCCATTCGTTCATATCCTCCGATTTTTATAATTTTATATCATTTAAGACCGTTCTGGAAACCGGTTCAATAAATATATTTTCTCCTGACCGGAATGCGATTTTCGGCTCCTTCGGCTTCTCCTTCTCACGCTTCCAGAGCATCTTTCCCGTCTTGTCCGGTGCCCTTGCAATGGTATCTGCAATCCGTATCTGTACCGGGTCTAACTCAAGTGCCATGACAAACGCATTCTCATTTCCCCCGGCGCCTGCATAGACATTGCCGAGCAGTGAGCCAAGTACAATAATATTGCTTTTTGATGTAATCGTTGCCCCCTGGTTTACATCACCGATAATGATAATACTTGTTTCTGTCTCAAGCACCTGCCCGGAACGCAGATTTCCTTTGTAAAACTGACCGGTTGTCCCCTCCAATGCCTGCAGCTTTTCCTCCAGGGAGCGCCGGTGCATCTCCTCGGTCTCCGTATTGTGTTCGATGACACAAACGATATGAACCTCGGAATTTTCAGCAATAATGTCTAAGAGCTTCCTCTGCTGCCCGTCGTCTAACGGCTTTCCGTCAAAGGAAATTGCCATTCTGGCATCTCCGAAAAACTTTGATGACTCCCGGAACTTTTCCCCCAGTTCCGTACAGATTGTCGTAAAGTCCGCCTGCTCATCGATAAAAACAGAAAAGCCGTAAGTAGTTCCTTTAATTACTACCGCATTACCCATACTTCTCTCCTCCGATTAGTCCTCTGCAATCTTATCATACAATATATCATAGGTGTCCGGATGATAATAATAGTCATAAACGACATATCCGAAATCTACCGCGTTACCGGAAGCATAGCCGTTCGGAATTACTACCGTGACCGCAATCTCCGGATTCTGGTACGGCGCGTAGGAGATAAACAGTACATGGCTCGGCTTGGTATCAGACACCTGTGCCGTACCGGACTTTCCTGCGGCATCAAAGCCAAGCTGGTTATACTGGCGCCCCGTGGAATCGCTGCTGTTTAATACCAGATGCATTCCCTTCTGTACCTGCTCCCACTCTGCTCCGGAAAACTCCGTAATCTGGTTGAGCACCGTCGCAGCATGGTCCTCTACAAGCTCGTCGCTCCGGTTCGTAACCTGGTCGATTAACGTCAGGTTGTAGCAGGTGCCGCGGTTGGCAAGCGTTGTGACATACCGTGCAATCTGCGACGGGGTAAAGCTGTGTCCGTAACCGATTGCTCCGCGGACGACGTCTGTCTTTGTAATCTGCGGCTCCAGCTCCGCCACTTCGATTCCGGATTTTGCACCGAATCCGAACTTCTCGGCGTACTTGGTCAGCCTTGCAATTCCGAGGGAGTCGCTGTACTGTCCGTTAAAATCCTCCGCCAGACGGTATCCCACTTCAAAATAGAAATAATTGCAGGAGTGGTACAGCGCCCGCGGCACGTCAACCCAGCCATGATTTCTCGGATAATACCAGCATTTCGGAGAAGGAACGACCTTGGTAAACTCTCCCAGGTCTTCAATTTTCTCATAAATGCCAAGTACATTTTCGCCATATCCTGCAAAGCTTGTAATCATTTTAAAGGTAGAACCGGTCGTTGTCTTTGAGTTCGTGACACGGCTCGAAAGCGGATTCGACTTATCCTGTAAAAGCTTGGAATAATATTCCCAGTCAATTTTGTTTGCAAGCTTGTTATTATCATAGCTTGGATATGTTACCATCGCAATCACGCTGCCGTCATTTACATCGGTAATCACCAGGGAACCGCTGCACGGGTCCAGGGCAAGCTGTGCCGGGGTAATTTCAACCTTTTCAATCTTTTCCCGGATAAACGTATAGGCAGATACGGAACCGTTGCTTAATGCACGGTAATCCGCTTCGCTGTAGCTTAAAACCGACTGGTCAAACAACAAAAGACAAATCTCCCGTCCGGAAAGCTCCTTCTGGAAAATCATATTGCGCAGGAGCTTCTTGGCAAACACTGCATCCTCGTCCAAAAGCGCTGCAATCTTCTGAAGCAGAATCCCGTAGATTTCATCGGTTACATAATAATCGGTAATCCCTAACCGCTCCAAATCCATCCAGTTCCGGTTGATGGCGTAGGTAAAAAACTCGCTTAAGCTCACCTCACCGTTCCGGTAGCCCAGATACACTGCATCTGTTTTATCGATGTTGGCAGCAGGAAGAATCCCGGCGGCTGCCGAGGTTACCTTGGAATAAATATAATCCAGATACTCTGCCATTTCTTCCGAGACGTCGGCATTGGTCGTTTTGCTGCCATAGGCAAGACAGGCTGCAAGACGGTCCGATACAGTCCGGAACTTTGTCTGGAACTTCTGGTGTACGGTCAGCTCATTCTGTACTGCGTTCTCCGGCGCAGCTTTATCAAAAATCCGGCGGACATCCAGTACGTTATTGGAAAACAGCGCGTCGTATACCTCGTAAACCGGTATCAGGATATTGTCCGCAGACTCGCCCTTTGTTCCGTAGTCCAGCTCGTCTGTCATCTGCTCCAGAAGAATCTTTGCAAGCTCCTTTTCCAGCAGATGATAGTAGGCCTTCTGTACCTCCGCATCAATCGTCAGATAAAGGTTATTTCCCGTCTGCGGCTCTGACAGCACCTCCGTATTGACAATACGGTAATTTTCATCCAGAGTCAGCTTTTCAATGCCCTTTTCTCCGTTCAGTACATCCTCGTAAGACTTTTCGAGTCCGGTCTTTCCGATGAAATCCGTTGCGGTAAAGACCTCTTCGTCCGCATTGTATGCTTCCAGCTCTTCCTCGTTGATTTTGCCGGTATAGCCGATGATATGCGCAAAATATTCACTGTAGTTATACACGCGCTTCGTCTGCATGATAATGGAGATTCCCGGAAGCTCCGCACTGTTTTCCCGTAACGCCGCAATCAGCGTATCGGAAATACCGGTTGCCATGGTAATCTGGGAATACTTCGGCCAGAGCGTAAAAATCGCGTAGCGGACAGACATAATCTGCAGGGCGTCCTCTAACGTATACTCATCCGAGATGCCGTACATTGCGCCGAACTTTTTATTTCCGTAACGGAGCAGGGCAAACAGCTCCTCCGCACTCATCTCCCGCTCTTCCTCGGTCAGATTGTCAATCGACTGCTTGCCGAGCGCATTTTTAATAAAACGGAGCCGTGCGGTTCCCTCTACCGTATACTCCAGAATGCCGGACTCTCCCTGCGCAATATAAAACTCCGGCTCTAGCTCCACGTCCTCCCGCTTCAGAATCTGAATCAGCTTATAGAGCATGGCATTTTTCTTGGTGTTTGTATTCAGTAACGGGCTGTCCTCCAGAATAACGGAATAGGAAAGCTCGTTATAGGCAAGCACCCTGCCCTTTTTATCATAAATCAGGCCTCTGGTACTGTTCGTCTTCCGTTCCCGGACCAGCTTATACTCCTGCTCTTTTACGGTCTGCTCCGCTTCAAGAATCTGAATCCGGTACAGCTGGAAAATCAGGATACCTGCCAATGTGATATAGAACAGGGCAATCGGCAGCATACGGGAGGACAGCCACTCTTTGAGTTTAGTGAAAATAAAATAGAACAAAACTAATCCTCCTTTTGCTCAAATCTGAAAATCAGCCGGTGCAGTCCATGGAACAGCGGGTACAGAAGCGCTGCCGCAAGAACGGTATACACCATGCGCGGAAGAATCAGGTGGATAAAATAATATCCGAACTCGGTTCTGCTGCGCAGAAGAAAGCGCGCCACATAATAGGCAAAGGAATACAAAAACTCTCCTGCTACCATCATGCACATCGGAACCATATAGTCCCGCTCATCATAAATCTTTCTGGAAAAGCCGGCCGCATAGCCGATGCACAGGTAAAACAGGGCACACAGCCCGACCAGGTCCCCGAAACAGGCATCTGTCAGAAGCCCTGCTGCAAAGCCGGTCAGCATTCCTGCCACGCGTCCCCTGGTGTACGCCTCCGTAATCACCAGTACCAGCAGCAAATCCGGAACGACGCCTGCCATCGAAAATGCCGGCATCACTGCGCTTTGCAGAAGAAAACAAAGCAAAAGCTGTAACAACACAATTACGATACGAATCACAACCTACGTTCCTTTCCGGCAAATCTATTCAAAGTCATAGGCTTCTTTTAATTCCGTAATAATCAATACTTCATCCAGACGTTCAAAGTCTACTGCCGGCATCAGATATGCCGTCTTCGTCATATTACTGGAATCCACTTTGATTTCACGGATATAGCCGACCAGAATCCCCTGCAGATACTTATCGCTGATGTGGGAGGTGACGATTTCGGAGTTTTCCTTAAAGTTTGCATCCATCGAAATCATCTCAATCCGGATGACTCCTTTGTCCCTCATCAGCTTCAAATCCCCCGATACGATACAGGTATCCTGGGTCTCTATGGACATTCCGCTCACATTGCTGTCGTCGTCGATAATGGAGCGGACTCTTGCCCAGTTCTTTCCTGTCTCGGAAACAATCCCTACAAGACCGCCCGCCAGTACATTCATACCCGCGGTAATACCGTCCTCGCTTCCCTTATCGACAATAAAGTTATAAAACCAGTTATTTGTGTCACTGGCAATGATTCTTGCGGCTACCTTATGATAATCAATATACTTTGCATCCAGCTCGTACAGGCGTCTGAGTCCGTCCAGCTCGTATTTTTCCTGGGTAAGCTGCTGGTTGGCTGCCGTCAGCTCCTCGATTTTTTCCTTGAGAAGCTCGTTTTCCTTCCGCAGCGTCCGGACATCCCGGAACGCCTGCAGGCGTTCGGAAATACTCCGTCCGATACTGTTGATGCCGCGCTGCATCGGGGAAATGACATTGCCTGCCGCGGTCTTTACCCCGGAAAAGCGCTCCGGAAAGCGGTAGGAAACGAACATAAGCACGATGCAAAGGACAATACAGAGAATCCATAAATACTTCGGATTGAACTCAATCGCAACCCGCTTTTTTCGCCTGCGGCGTTTCATGCAGCATCAACCTCCGTTTGTCATCTTGTCCAAAGTCAGCCTTAAATCACTGTACCTGCTGTGCTCGAGAATCTTTCCGAGCCCGACGACTACCGTATTCGCGGAGTTTTCGCAGACATGGATGTCAAGCTCCGTTTCCCTTGCAAACAGCTTATCCAGGTCCTTAATCTTCGCAGAGCCGCCGGTCAGGTAAATGCCGGTATCCAGGATATCCGAAGCAATCTCCGGCGGAGTCTTTTCTAAAATCATCTTGACTGCGTCGACGATGGAATGCAGATGCTCCTCGATGGACTCATAGACAAATGCCGAATCCACCTCTGCCTCTGTCGGGAGCCCGGTCATTACATCACGGCCGTAAACGCGGAGCGTCTTTACCTCTTTTGGCGGCAGCGCGCAGGAAAGCTCCTTCTTAATCAGCTCCGCCGTCTTATTGCCGATGATTAAATTGTATCTCTTTTTTACGCTGGTGATGATGCTTTCGTCCAGACGGTTCCCGCCGATGCCGACCATCTTGCTGTTGACGATACCGCCCAATGCCATGACCGCAATCTCTGTCGTCTCTGCGCCGATATCTACGACCATAATCCCGTTTGCCGTCATAACCTCAAGCCCTGCACCGATTGCGTTTGCGACCGGCTTATGCACGGCGCGCACCTTATCCTTTTTCGGCTTTGCGGAGGAACTCCAGAGCAGGTCGTAAAACGCACGGCACTCCACTTCGCTGATATCGCTCGGAACCGCAACAATAAACTCCGCGCCGTAAAACTTGCCGTGCTTGTCCGCAAGAGAAGCAAACGCAGAGTTTAAAAGTGCCAGCATATTTCCAAAGTCTGCGACAACGCCGTATTTTACCGGAAACGTGACCTGAAAGTTATCCGGGGTCCTCCCGTACATTTCAAATGCCTCGTTCCCGATTGCGTTTACGACGCCCTCGCAGATTGCTACAACATTCTTTTCATCAAAAATAACGCCTTCATTTTTCTTGTAAATCTTGAGTACACTCGTACCGAAATCTATTGCAAAAACCTTTGACGACAATTCCGTAGTCTCCCTTCACGTAGTTATTCTATATTCTATCATAGTGTACCACTTTTTCCTAGTTATTTCAATCATATATTTGTCCTATATTTTGACATTACTCCAGAAAGCCCCGTTCCTTCATGCTCAGATAGCATTGATTTCCGATGACGATATGGTCACGGAGCAGGATTCCGACGACCTCGCACGCCGCGGCAAGCCGTCTTGTCACCAGGATATCCGCCTCGCTTGGTGTCGGAATACCGCTCGGATGATTGTGCAGCACTACAAGAAACACTGCCTCGTACCGCAGCGCAGTCGTCAAAATCTCCCTTGGCTCTAATACCGCGCTGTTTACCGTTCCGCGGGAAATAACGGCATCCGCGATTTTCCGTCCCTTCGTATCCAGCATTAACAGGAGGATTTCCTCCGTGCGGCAGTGCCGGAGCCGTTCCATGTACGCATCCGCAATCATCTGCGGCGTTGTAAATGCCATACCTGTTTCAAACGCCGCCGCGTGCATCCGTTTTGCAAGCTCCGAAACACAGCAGAGCTGGACAGCCTTTACCCTGCCGATTCCTTTGATTTTCCGTAGTTCTTTCTGGGAATAATAATTGAGAGCCGCGAGTCCCTTCTTCTGCCCCGGACGGTTCAGGATACGGATGGCCAGGTCGACGGCACGTTCCTTCTTTGTGCCGGAACGGATAATAACCGCCAGAAGTTCCGCGTCAGACAAAGCCTCCGGTCCGAGACGCTCACACTTTTCGTAGGGGCGTTCAGAGACCGGGAGCTCCTTTTGAGTAAAATAAGGTTCCATATGCCTCCTTCCTGCGGAAGGCGCCGGAATCAAAGTCTTCTGTAGACAAAAAAGGCAATGACAACACCAAGAATGCTCGCAATCGAAATCTTAATCGAAAGACCGAGGGTAAACGTAACGACGCCGAGATTCAGGAAAAACGCGCCGTTTTCACCGTTTCCGATGCCGAACGTCATCCCGTAATCCAGCCAGGACAGCCACGATACATCCTTTGCCAAATGACCCAAAAAGCTGCCGATTACAACACCGCACAGCATAAGCAACAGCAAAACCCATGTTTTTCCGGTTCTACCAGCCATAAAAATCCCCCTCTTTTCTTCTCCGCTTTCTAGTTTGACACAAAACTATTCTAACACAAAACAAGTCCCTGTTCAAATAGTTTTTGTACGGAATTGATAATCCCGAACTTTGCATGATACCAGGTGAGACCGCCCTGGAAATAAACCGCATACGGCTCTGCCACCGGCCCGTCTGCGGAAAGCTCAATGGAGGAGCCCTGGATAAAGGCGCCTGCCGCCATCACGACCTCGTCGTGGTAGCCCGGCATTGCCCACGGCTCCGGCACCACATAGCTGTCTACCGGCGCCGCCTCCTGGATTCCGTGGCAGAATGCAAGCATTGCCGCCCTGCTTTTTAAGGTAACTGCCTGAATAATATCATAGCGCGGCTCTTTTCCGTTCGGAAGCACCGGAAAGCCAAGCCGTTCATATACGTTTGCCGCAAAAATGGCTCCCTTTAAGGCGCCTGCCACAACCGTCGGCGCAAGGAACAGCCCCTGGAAGAACGCGCGGTTCAGTCCGAGGCTTGCACCGACCTCTTTTCCTAAGCCCGGCGCCGTCAGACGGCAGGCACAATTCTCAACATATTCCTCTTTCCCGACAATATAGCCGCCGATTGGAGCAAGTCCGCCGCCCGGATTTTTAATCAGGGAACCGACACAAAGGTCCGCGCCGACATCCGTCGGCTCGATGACCTCGACAAATTCGCCGTAGCAGTTATCTACCATACAGATAATATCCGGCTTGATATTTTTAATGAAGGAAATCAGCACGCCGATTGCCCCCGCAGAAAGCGTCGGTCTGGTCTGGTAGCCTTTGGAACGCTGGATTGTGACTAATCTGGTTTTTTCGTTGATTGCCGCCTTTACCCCGTCAAAATCAATCATCCCGTTTTTCTTTAAATCCACCTGTGCATAGGTGACGCCATACTCTGCTAGGGAACCCTTGCATTCCCGGATACCAATAACGCCCTCTAACGTATCGTACGGCTTTCCGACCGGGGAAAGGATCTCATCTCCCGGACGGACATTCGCCGAGAGCGCTACCGAGAGCGCATGCGTGCCGGAAACCAGATTCGGGCGCACCAGCGCACTTTCCGTATGGAACACCGACGCATACACCGCCTCCAGCGTATCCCTGCCGATATCGTCATACCCATATCCGGTCGAATCGTTAAAATGGGCATCTGACACCTTATTCTTCCGCATTGCCGAAAGCACCTTCATCTGGTTATACTCTGCGACCTCGTCCAGCTCTGCAAACCGTTCCTTTAAGCCCTCCTCGATTCCGGTGCAGAAGAAAAGCACCTTCTCGTCGATATTACAGTCCTTATACATCAGCTTTAAATAATCGTTCATGTTACGTTCTCCTGTTATTCTCCATATATTTTTTATGTAAACATTATAAGCTGCTAAGCAGTCCGGTGCGCCTTACAGGTCATTTCCTCTACGTTAAGCCGGAAAACTGCCACCGCGTTTTTTCCCTCTGCCTCAAAGTCCCAGTCCGCCCTTCCGGTTGCCTGCTTCATAACCGCAGAAAGCCCCAGCACCCTTTCCTCATCATTCTCAACCAGCGAAAGCGTTCCGGTCCCGACAATACTCTGGTAGACTGCCGAATATCTGCAGGCAGAGTCTCCTGCAATCAGGCTGTAGTCTGCATCCAGTTCAAATCCGACCACGGGGGAGGACTTAGAAAGCTCATATTTTCTCCCTGCCCTTGCACCGTGAAAATACAGGGTATAACGTCCTTCCCGGCAGACGTAGCCGTAATTTACCGGCACAAGATAAGGCGCCCTGTTCCCGTCGCAGAACGCCACCCGCAGAATCCGCGCCCGCGCAAGCAGGCGTTCTATCTGTTCCGGGTCTGTGATTTCCCTGTCCTTCCGTCGCATAGGCGTACCTCCTTAATATTAAAATCAGGCTGCCGGAATAGCTTATACAAGCTACAAGCTTTCTCCAGCCTAAAGATATGGAACAAACTTCAGATACGGGGTAATCGCCTCTTTTTCCGTGCCCATTTCTTTTAAATACAAATCAGCAGTGGAATAGTCCCGCCGGCTTAAAAGAAAATAAGTTCTTGCAATATCATAAAGCGCAGGACCACGGCAGACATTCATAAAATCAATAACAACAGGCGACGTATCCGGTGTTATCAATATGTTTTCTAGATGGAAGTCTCCATGAAGCAGATAATCCCCATCTGGCAGGGCATCAATCCCGGTCAAAATACTTTCGTCTGATGCTTCTTTTCCTACGGTTTTCAAAAATACTTTGTAAGACAATACGTTTCCGGAATGAAGGTTGAGCCACTTCCGGTGAAGACAAGCAAAATCCCGTAAAATTATATTCTTGTCTCCTTTGTCCTCATTAAAAATATCTGCCAGTATTCTTCCCTCTATTTTTTCGTAAACAATGCCATCCCGTTGTTTCGAAACAACCATTTCGTAAGGCTTTGGTACCGGAAGACCGAGCCGGAATACTTCTATCGCATTCTTGAACTCCAGCATTGCATATTCTTTCGGATATCCCGAAAGGAACAGCTTCAATACCTTTCCATCCCCATAATCAAACACCTCTGCTGTATTTCCTTTTCCTAACATTATAGAACCTTCTTTCTATAGTATCCTCTCCATGCCGACCTTCTGCGGCAAAAGCCCGCACTTTTCATAGAATTTCATTGCGCTTTCATTACAGCTCCAGACATTTAAGGTCAGGTTATAGCAGCCCTGCTCCCTTGCAAACGCCGTCACATACTCATAAAGCCGTGTCCCGATGTGGGCGCCGCGCGCCTGTTCGTCTACGCACAAATCGTCGATATACAGAGTCCGGATGTCGGTCAGGATATTGTTGTTTTTGTGCTGGCAGAACACGCAGAACGCATAGCCAAGTACCTTCTCCTCTTCATCCACTGCCACAAACACAGGCTTTGTATCATCGGAAAGAATTGCCGCAAGCTCCTCATCGGTATATTTCTTTACGTCCGCCTTGAACAAATCCGGCCTGCCATTGTGATGCACCATAAGCACCTGGCGCAAAAGCGCATTAATTCCGTCCATATCCCTGTTTTCCGCTCTCCGGATTCTCATAAAAAATTCCTTCTTTCTGTTTCCTTGTTTTTGAATAAAATTCCCCTGTCTTTTGCTTCTGCTAGCATTGCCGCAAGAATCGCGTCCTCGTCGGCATAGGTGCCCTTATCAAACCAGAGCACGTCCCGTTCCCGTTTAAACCAGGTCAGCTGCCGCTTGGCAAAGTGCCTTGTGTCGCGCTTTAAGACGGAAACCGCCTCCGCAAGCGTACACTCCCCGTTCAGATAAGCAAGGATTTCCTTATAGCCGAGCCCCTGCATCGAAACCATCCCTGCCGTACAGCCCTCCGCCATAAGCGCCCGGACCTCCTCCACAAGCCCTTCCGCTATCATTTTGTCAATCCGCCTCTCAATCCGCCGGTACAGCACGGAACGCTCCTCCGTCAGCACAAAATAAGCGCTGTTATATGCAGACTCTTTTTTCCGCTGTTCCTCGTTGTGGGCGGAAATCGGCGTCCCGGTCTGCCGGTAAAACTCCAGCGCGCGGATAACCCGCTTTACATTGTTGGCGTGGATTGCCTCCGCCGAAGCAGGATCCACCTCCGCAAGTCTTGCATGTAACGCTTCGGCGCCGTACTGCGCGGCATATTCCGAAAGCTCCTCCCGGTATGCCGTATCCTCCGTGGTTTCCGTAAAATCGATGTCATACAGCACTGCCTGGATATAAAACCCGGTGCCGCCGACCAGAACCGGAACATGACCCCGGTCCGTAATCTCCCGGATGAGACGTCTGGCATCCGCGGCAAACCGTACGACATGATACTCCTCCTGTGGCTCGCAAATATCAATCAGATGGTGCGGGACGCCGCACATTTCTTCTTTTTTTATTTTTGCGGTCCCGATATCCATACGGCGGTACACCTGCATGGAATCCGCCGAAATAATCTCACCGTTTACCGCCTTTGCCAGCCGGATGGACAGATTTGTCTTGCCTGCCGCCGTAGGGCCTGTCAATATCAATAATGGCAGCCTTCCTGTCGCCTCCATCGTCCTTGCCTCGCCCCTTCCTGTACTATTTTTTCACTTTCTTATTTAAACAATTTGGGTTTCCGCATTTTTTGAACCACCTTTAAAAGTTCCGCAAACTGTGCAGCATCTTATTTTTGCATCTGTCCGAAGAACCGCGTTTTTAGCGGAGCCGGAATCTCCTCTTAGAGCTGGTTAGGCGCAAGCCCATTCTACACAATCCGCTTGAATTTCTTCTCTATCTCCTGCCTTGACATGGAAATCGTCGTCGGACGCCCGTGCGGGCAATGGTACGGATTATCTAAGGTAAATAATAGGTCAATCATTGCCTCTGCCTCCGGTAAGGAAAGCGTCTGGTTTCCCTTGACTGCCGCCTTACAGGACATGGAAGCCACCTTTTCCACCAAAAGCTCCGGACTGCCGTGGAGCCGTTCCTCTACCAGCTCGTCAAGCAGCTGTACAAAAAGCTCCCCGCCGGTCAGACCGCACAAATCCGCCGGTACGCCGCTTACCTTGTAATCCCTGCCGCCGAAAGGTTCAAACTCAAAGCCGAGGCGGCGGAGTACCTCCGCCTGCTCCTTCAGCACCTCATCCTCCCGGATGGAGAGCGTCGCCACATACGGCGGTGCAAGCTGCTGGGTCAGCATCTCCTTTTCCCGGACACGCTTCATCGTCTGTTCAAATAAAATCTTTTCGTGGGCGGCATGCTGGTCAATCATAAAAAGCTGCCCCTCCATTTCAATCAGCCAGTAGGTAGAAAACAGCTGTCCGATAATACGGTACTCCTTTTTATTTTTCTCCCGAAGCAAATCCGGAAGCTCCATCTGTTCCGGCGTCTCCTTCCGGTTTTCCGTTTTTTCTATTTCCGTTTCCGTCCCTGGTTCCGGCGGCGTTTGCTTCTGCACCTTTTCTTTCTCCGGAGGTGTCATCAGAGGTGTTACCGCAGAGGAAAGGACTGCTCCTTCTGCCTCTTTTTCTTCTAAAATCCGCCCTTTTTCTGACTGCTGTAGAATCTGCAAACCATTGAAATTCTGCGGTTTTTCTGCGTTTCTCTCCAGCACCCCTGTTACTTCGATTTTATCTGATGCGACATTTGTAGAATGCTGTCTGTTTTCCATATGATAAGGCGCTGGAGCTTCCCTCAACAAAGACTCTCTGCCCTGTCCTGTGACGGCTGTAGTAGCAGGTGATGTCTGTACCGCCGGTTTTCCCGTCTCTTTCTCCTTTGTCTGCTGTCCGGGCCTTGCCGTTTCCTTCTCCTGCTGTCTGAGCCTTGCCGTCTCAAACTGCTCCGGCCGCTCTTCTCTTTTGACCGGCGGGGCGCTGGCCGCCTTTGTTTCTTTTCCGAAACCGACCTGCGGAATCATATTTTTCCCGGAAAGAGCCTCCTTTACCGCATGATAGACCGCGTAATAGACGGCCTCCCCGTCCGAAAAACGGACCTCCAGCTTTGTCGGATGGACATTGACGTCAAGCATGGCGGTATCCATGAAAATATGGAGTGCCGTAAACGGGTACTTATGCTGCATCATATAGGGGCGGTACGCTTCCTCGATTGCCTTGCTGATGATACTGCTTTTAATGTAGCGCCCGTTAATAAAATAGTTCTCATAGTTCCGGTTTCCCCTTGAAACCACGGGCTTTCCGAGAAAGCCGGATACCTTTATCCCTGCGCTTTCGTCAAGGTGGGACACCTCCAAAAGATTTGCGGCGACCTCACGCCCGTAAATCTGGTAAATGACCTCCTTTAAATTGCCGTTTCCGGAGGTCTGCAGCACAATTTTTCCGCTGTTAATAAACTTATAGGCAATTTCCGGGCGGCTGAGCGCCATCCGCTGCATCAGCTCGGAGCAGTACCCTGCTTCCGTCATGGCGGACTTCAGAAACTTGCGCCTTGCCGGTACGTTATAAAACAGATTCCGCACTAAAAACGTAGTGCCGTCCGGACAGCCTGCCTCCTCAAGCGTCCCTTCCGCGCCGCCCTCGATGCAGTAGCGGCTTCCGGTAAAGGAGTCCTTCGTCTTTGTAATCAGCTCGACCTGCGCCACGGCGGCGATGCTCGAGAGCGCCTCACCGCGGAAGCCAAGGCTTCCCGCTGTCAGCAGGTCCTCTACGGTACGGATTTTACTGGTGGAATGGCGCAGAAAGGCAGTCCGTACCTCCTCCGCGGCAATGCCCGAGCCGTTGTCGGTAATGCGGATGAAGCCGTTCCCGCCCTCCTTCAGCTCCACCGTAATCATGGTAGCGCCGGCGTCGATGGCGTTTTCGGTCAGCTCCTTTACGACAGAGGAAGGGCGCTCCACGACTTCGCCTGCCGCAATTTTATCAATCGTATCCTTGTCTAATAGCGCTATCCTTCCCATGACTGCCGCTCCCTTCTGTCCGGACTGTGTGTGGTTCCAGGTTTCTGCTGAACCTTTGTCGGTTATTTCATTTTCTCCTTTGCCTGCTCCTGTAAACGATACAGAAGATTCAGCGCGTCAATCGGCGTCATTACCGAAAGATTCAGCTCCGCCAGCGTCTTTAGGACAGCCGCATCCTCCGATTCCTCGGTCCCGAACATCGTCAGCTGACCGTTTACTGTCTCCTTCTGTGCCTTTTCCCTGCGCAGCCTTACCGCCTGCTTTATCTCTATCTGCGCCGCATTTTTGGTAATATCCCGCTCGGCAAGCTCGTCTGCAATCTCCCGCGCCCGCATAAGCACCTCGCCCGGTACACCGGCAAGCTTTGCCACCTGGATTCCATAGCTTTTATCCGCGCCGCCCGGAATAATCTTCCTCAAAAAGACAATATCCTCTCCCTGCTCTTTTACGGCGATGCAATAGTTATGTACGGCGTCTAACTTTCCCTCTAGCTCCGTCAGCTCGTGGTAATGGGTCGCAAACAGAGACTTTGCGCCAATCCGCTTCGGGTCTGCAATGTGCTCCACGACCGCCCATGCAATGGAAAGACCGTCAAAGGTGCTCGTCCCCCTGCCGATTTCATCCAGAATCAGCAGGCTGTTTCTGGTCGCGTTCCGCAGGATATTGGCTACCTCGGTCATTTCCACCATAAAGGTACTCTGCCCTGAAGCCAGGTCGTCGGAAGCCCCTACTCTCGTAAAAATCCGGTCGCAGATGCCGATTTGCGCGCTCTCCGCCGGAACAAAGCTCCCAATCTGTGCCATCAGCACAATCAGCGCCGTCTGGCGCATATAGGTTGACTTTCCTGCCATATTCGGTCCGGTAATAATGGAAATCCGGTTTTCGTTATTATCAAGACAGGTATCATTTTTGACAAACATATCGTTCGGAATCATCTGCTCGACGACAGGGTGTCTTCCGCCGGTAATCCGGATTACGCCGTTTTTGTCAATTTCCGGACGGACGTAGCGGTTTTTCTCTGCCACGGCTGCAAGCGAGGCGAACAAATCCAGCCATGCGACCGCCTTCGCGGTCTGCTTGATACGCACGACCTCTGCCGCCACTGCCTCCCGGATTTCCGCAAAGAGCGAATATTCGAGGGAAAAAAGCTTGTCCTCCGCGCCTAAAATATCCTCCTCCAGCTTCTTTAGCTCCTCGGTCGTATAGCGCTCGGCATTCGTCAGCGTCTGCTTCCGTATCCAGGACGGCGGAACAAGATGCTGGTACGACTTTGTCACCTCAAAATAATAGCCGAACACACGGTTAAACTTGACCTTCAGGTTCTTGATTCCGGTCGCCTCCCGCTCCCGCTCCTCGACCTCGGCGAGCCATCCCTTTCCCTCGGTCTTTGCAAGGCGCAGGCGGTCCACCTCTTCGTTATAGCCGCCCTTGATAATGCTGCCCTCCTTGACGGCAAGCGGCGCGTCCGGGTCAATGGAGTCTTCAATCAGCCCGCTCAGGTCCGTCAGCGGGTCCAGCTCCTCGTAAATTGTTTTCAATAACGGCGCTTCCAAATCGCCAAGCAGCACCCGGATGGGCGGAAGCATGGCAAGAGAGGACTGGAACGCAAGCAAATCCCGAGGGTTGGCGGAACGGTAGGTGACACGGCTTAAGAGCCGCTCTAAGTCATACACCGCATTCAGGTATTCCCGCAGCTCCGCCCTTGTAATGCCGTTCTCCTTCAGCTCCTCCACGGCGGCAAGCCGTTCGTTGATTTCCTCCCGCTCCAGTAACGGCTGCTCGATACAGCTGCGCAGAAGCCTTGCGCCCATTGCGGTTTTCGTTTTATCCAGTACCCAGAGCAGCGAGCCGCGCTTCTGCTTTTCCCGCAGCGTCTCGGTCAGCTCAAGGTTTCTTCTCGTACTGCTGTCCAAAATCATATACTTTCCGGTCACATAGGTCTGAATCCGGGTAATATGCTCCATAGAGGACTTCTGGGTCTCCTTCAGGTACTGCATCACTGCCCCTGCTGCAATGGTCCCTGCCGGAAAATCGGAAAGCCCGAGCCCGGCAAGCGTCCCGACCTTAAAATGGGACATCAGGGCGCGCTCACACGCCGAGGCGTCAAAAAACCGCTCGTCCAAGGACTCTATGGCAGTCCGCATCCGGTTTTTGCAGTCCTCGGTATCCACGCCGCTCATAAAAAAGGCTCCGTTGCAGACAAGCTCCGACGGGGTAAACTTTGTCAGCTCGTCGGATGCCTTCCTTGCTTCGTCGACCTCGGTCACATAGTAGTCCCCTGTCGTTACGTCCACCGCCGCAATCCCGAACGTATCCCCGCTGTAATAGATCCCCATCAGGTAATTATTTTTTCCTTCGTCAAGGCTCTGCGGGTTTAAATTGGTTCCCGGCGTCACGACACGGATGACCTCTCGCTTTACAATCCCCTTGGCAAGCTTCGGATCCTCCACCTGCTCGCAGATTGCCACACGGTAGCCCTTTCCGACCAGACGGTTAATATAGGTTTCCGCCGCATGGAACGGAACGCCGCACATCGGGGCGCGCTCCTCCAACCCGCAGCTTTTCCCGGTCAGGGTCAGCTCTAACTCCTTTGACACCGTTACGGCATCCTCAAAAAACATCTCGTAAAAATCCCCAAGCCGGTAAAACAAGATGCAGTCGCCGTATGCCTCCTTCATTTCCAGGTAGTGCTGCATCATCGGCGTCGCCTTCTCATAGACTGCCTTATCCATTCTGTTCCTCCAATCCTTCGTCCACGCGAAGGTTTTCTCCGTCGGCGGCGGTCGTTGCAAGCGTATCGCACCGCTCGTTCTGCGGGTGTCCGTTATGCCCCTTGACCCAGAAAAACTCCGCCGTATGAGGCTCCATTGCCGTAAGCAGGCGCTTCCAGAGGTCTACATTTTTCACCGCCTCGTTTTTTCCGCGCCGCCAGCCCTTTTTGATCCAGCCGGCAAGCCATCCCTCGTTAAACGCCTTGACAAGATACTGGGAATCGGAATATACCGCCACCTCGCAGGGCTTTGTCAGCGCCTCAAAGCCTGCAATGGCAGCCATCAGCTCCATCCGGTTGTTTGTCGTTTTTTTATAGCCTCCGGAATACTCCCGCAGATGCTCGGTTCCGTTTTTATCCACAAACGAAAGCACGGTCCCGTAGCCGCCCGGTCCGTCCGGGTTTCCTCTTGCCGCTCCGTCCGTATACATCGTTACCTTCATCATTTCCATTCCCCCGTTGCCAAAAAATGCTCTGCCGAAGCCTCGGCACGTTCAATTACCTCTGCCGGATAGCCGAGCATCCCAAGCAGCCGGATTGCGTTCCGTGAGGTTGCCCGTCCTTCCCTTAAAATATAATCAAAGGTAACGGCATCGTCCGTTACCGTCTCTTCAAAATGATAGTTCCCGCAAAGCGGCTCTAACAAGTACGTCAGCTCAATGTCATGGGTTGCCGCAAAGCAGAGCGTCCGTCCGCCTGCAAGCCCCGCAAGCACCTCCCTGGACGCGGCAATCCGCTCTAACGTATTAGTGCCGCGCAGCACCTCGTCCACAAAGCAGAGCGTACAGACCGGAGCCTTCGCCGCCTCAAACATCCGCTTTAAGGACTTGATTTCCACGATAAAATAGCTTTCATTGCCCTTCATATTGTCGCGCAGCGCCATAGAGGAAAGAATCTGGAAATAAGCCGCCCGGTAGCTCTTTGCCGCCGCCGTATGAATTGTCTGGGCAAGCAGGGCGTTGATTGCCGTCGCCTTTAAAAAGGTGGACTTTCCAGACGCGTTCGAGCCGGTCAGCAGGACGCTCCGTTTTGCCCGGATCGTATTGCTCACCGGCGCTTCCAGAAGCGGATGATACAACTCCTCTGCTTCATAAAACGGCGTCGTCCCTGCGGAAAGCTCCGGCACGCAATACCGTCCCTTTCCTAACAGCGCCCGGAACGAGGCTGCCGCGCAGAGCGCGTCCAGATAGCCTGCCGCCTGATAGAGCTGCGTCAGTTCCCCGGAATAACGGTCATACACCTTTAGCATCGAATTAAACTTAATCAGATCCAGATGCAGCAGCATACGGAAATACATCATCAGCAGCTCGAACATATCCCCCGTAGGCTTTTTGCTTCCGATAATCCAGAAATTCCGTTTAAACGAAGCAAAATGGCGGTTCAGCTCCTTCATGCGCCCGGCGTAAACGGAAATCTCCGGAATCTCCGACTTTGCAAGCTTCTCGCTGGCGTATAAAAGGCGGATCAGATACGTAATAGTAGCAAGATACGCCTCCAACTCCGGCTTCCGTTTCAGATAGCTGACAAGGTTGTAAATCACTACCCCGCAGACCGCAACCACACCCACGGCAGGAAAGAAAAAGGCGGACGCCACAGAAGCGGCAAGTGCCGCAATCGCAAGATAATGCGGTACGTTCGATTCCCGCTTAATCCGGGACATATAGCGCATACAGGCATAGACCGAATGCCGCTTGCTTTTTCCAATCTGGTACAGCGCCTCCTGTACGGCAATCCGGCTCTCCTCGTCCGTCTGGAAAAAGGAAATCAGACGTTCCCGCTCCTTCATTTCCTCCGGGTCAAACTCCGGCTGCCGGAGCATGGCATACAGATACTCCTCACCGACCGCGCTTACGGTCTGGTTTAACACCATAAACAGCTCGTCCAGCTCTAAATCGTTCCACGTAATATCGTCGATATCATAAGCAGGGCGGCGCACCGCTTCAAAATAGCTCTTTAAAGACAATAGCTTTTCCTCGGAGTAGCTCTCCTCGGAAACAGTCCCGAACTGATTGCGAAGCTGCCGCCGCACCTTTGCCTTATAATTTACCGAATCATAACATCCCTTGGCAATCAGGAGCGCCAGAAGGATTCCTGCCAACACAACATATTCCATAGGTTCCCTCATTATTCTATCTTTTTATACAAGATAAAGTATAGCGGCAGTGGTAAAAAAAGTCAAGGGATTCTTTTCTTCCCGGGTTTCCATTTTTTTTAAGGAAACGCTGATTACAGCTGGAACCTTAAAGCGGGACGGACACCGCCCCTTTTCATGTAGACAGAGACGCTAAAAAACAAATGAAAGCTGAAATCCCCTGCGCCGCCCATCTTCAAAGGCCCGCAGGGGATACTTTTTTAACTGTAAAATTCTTTTCTTTTTATCAATCCCAGATCACTCTTGCGTACTTATAGACGGTACGGTAGTTTACGTTGGAGATTTCCACGCCGTTATTGGCATGGATAATCTTGCCATTGCCGATATAGATGGCTACATGGTCAACCACACCGGTTCTTAAGTTATGGTAGAATACCAGGTCGCCTGCCTTTGCTTCCGAAGCAGAAACCTTCTTGTAGGTATTTGCCATATCCCTCGAAACACGCGGCATATTGTATCCGTAGCCGAAGTTCGAAAATACCTGCTTTACAAAGCCGGAGCAGTCCACTCCTCTTGACAGGCTGTTTCCGCCCCAGACATACGGCGTGCCGAGGTACTTCATTGCAAAATCAATCATATTGGTACGGAGCTGGGAAACACCGTCGCCGTAGCTGCTGCTCTCGACTGCCGGCTTATACTTGTAGGCAACCGTCACATACTCTGCACAGACATACGCTTTCATATTTTCCTCAGCATCACTGTTCCACTCAATCTGTACGAAGGTCTTTGCTTCCGGGTCGTTTTTGCTGATTACCAGCTCCTTTACGACCTTAAAGCTCTCTCCGCTGCTGACCTTTGCGATAATATTATCTTCGGTTGTATCCGGTGCGGAACGTACATTGAGCACCTGGACATCGCTCTTTACGGTAGCTGTTACCGTCCCGAGGCTTTCTGCAAGCGCCTTCGCTTCGTCACCCATAATAAGGTAATCCGTAATACAGTAGCCGCTTACCTTACCGGATGTAATCTTCGCCCAGCCATTCTCTACGGACTCTACGATACAGTAAGCATTTCTGCCGAGCTGCCCGATGCGGGAATAATTCGTACTCGGACCGGTCCTGACGTTTAAAGAAGTGGTGACATCAGCAAATGCAATCCCTTCCGGTACCTCCACCTTAGAAAAGAGCTCTGCCGCATCTGTATCTTCTGTACTTTTTTCCGCTGCATTCACAAAAAAGTCACTGGATACAACAGAAAAACCGCCAAGCGCCTTACCACCAGTTACTACTGCAGCCTGCGCTGTCCCGACCGTTCCCAGAGAAGAAACCATGGCACCTAACAGCACTGCCACGGAAACCTTCGACTTAACCTTCATCAAATGTACCTCCACAAGCAATCTCTATCGAAATGTTACATAATTATTAAATTTGTTACATAACTGATTATAGCAAGCTTACCTGTTTTTGTCAATATTGTGGCAAAAATTTTTTTCACTTTCTTTTCACTTTTTGTTACTTTTGCCAAGAACCCCACTTTAAGGAAGCGCTGATGAAATCACCGCTTCCTTAAGAGCCTCCGGCGGATGCACACGGATTTGCTCCGGAATTTGCTGCTTCGCAGCGCAAATCCGGTGCGGGAAACGCTTCTATCAGCGTTTCCCTAAATAATAAAGCAGATGACGCCTCCGTTGCTGTCGTTGATAATCTTTTCAATCGACTCCTGTAGTTTTGTCTGGCATTCCTCATTGATATTTCCGATTTTTGCCGTCACACCCTCTTCGACCAGCTTATCTACCGTTTTTCCGAAAATATTTGCGGTACGGATTCCGTCATCCCCGTTTTCGTCCTGCTCTTTCATATATGAAATCAAATCTTTTGCCTGTTCTTCGCTTCCTACAATCGGTGCAATCTCCGTCACGATATCCGCCTGTATCATATGAATCGACGGCGCCGTCGCACGGATTTTCACGCCATATTTTCCGCCCTGCTTAATCAGCTCCGGTGCGGAAAGCTTCAGCTGGGAGGCCTCCGGCAGCACCACGCCGTAGCCCTTGTTTACCACTTCCTCACATGCCGACGCTACCTTTTCATATTCGCCGCGCCGTTTTGCCAGTTCCCTTAACACCTGATAGAAGCGGTATTCCCCGTTGACCTCACACCCCATCAGGTCGCTTAACATATGGTAATAATACTCCTTTTTCGGCTCCATGCTGTACTCCACCCTGCCGTTTTCCATATGTATTGCCACCGGAGCAACCCTGTTAAAGTAAACGCCGGGCGGAAATTCCTTCTGTTCCCTGACATCCCGCATTCTCCTGCCGCGGAGCAGAAGCTCCTTTGCATTTTCCATTGCCTCTTTTTTGATTTCATGCGTGTTATCCAGAAGCTCCACCCACTTTGGCAGATGGAATACCATCTCGGTTACCGGGAACGCTGCCAGAAGCTCCTCCAGGATATGAAGAAGCTCTGCCCTGCCAAGCTTCGTGCAGTCCGTCGGGAGCACCGTTACATCGTACTGCTCTGCCAGCTCCTTTGCCAGTGCCTCGGTCTCCGCCGCACGCGGTCTTGCGGAATTTAACAGCACGACAAACGGCTTTCCGAGACGCTTCAGCTCGTTAATGGTACGCTCCTCTGGCGCCGCATAGTTCTCTCTTGTCAGCTCGCCGAACGTACCGTCCGCCGTCACCAGCACGCCTACGGTGGAATGCTCCTTGATTACCTTCCCCGTCCCGATTTCCGCCGCCTTTGTAAACGGAATCTCCATATCGGACCAGGGCGTCTTTACCATCCGCTCCTTTTCGCCCTCCATGTGGCCTGCCGCGCCCTCTACCATATAGCCGACACAGTCAATCAGGCGGAGCTTTACGTTCGTCCCGTCCGCAAACTCGATATTGGCGGCCTCCTTCGGAATGAACTTCGGCTCGGTCGTCATAATCGTACGCCCCTGCGCCGACTGCGGCAGTTCGTCCACTGCCCGTACTTTTTCTGCCTCCCCGCTGATAACGGGAAGTACGATTTCATCCATGAAATGTTTGATAAAAGTGGATTTCCCGGTTCTGACCGGACCTACCACGCCTATGTAGATTTCGCCGCCGGTACGCAGCTTCATATCTTTGTATAAATCAAACGTTTCCATAGAAATTCCC
Source organism: uncultured Lachnospiraceae bacterium (assembly GCA_910579465.1). Taxonomy (GTDB): domain Bacteria; phylum Bacillota; class Clostridia; order Lachnospirales; family Lachnospiraceae; genus SIG307. Next base: position 107,642 of record CAJTUB010000007.1, read on the forward strand.
CCTTGCATATGCTGATTACAGTATATGCAAAAGGGGGAGCAGATTATTCCCAACTTAAGGAACTATATTCGCTTGCCCTGTCACGGACCAGTAAATCCGCAAGGGCATCCTTCGCTGACTTTCCGTGGAACAGCACCTCGTTGACCTGCTCCACAATTGGCATCTCAATCTGGTACTTCCGTGCAAGCGCAAGCGCCGCCTGCGCGGAATTGACGCCCTCGATGACCTGCCCGACCTCCTTTTTGGCTTCCTCTATTGTACGTCCTTTTCCGAGCAGATAGCCGGCATTGTGGTTTCTGCTGTGGCTGCTCGTACAGGTGACAATCAGGTCACCGATGCCGGAAAGCCCCGCAAACGTCTCATACTGTGCGCCCATTGCTTCGCCGAGCCTTGCAATCTCCACAATACCACGGGTAATCAGCGCCGCCTTTGTATTATCCCCAAAGCCGAGACCGTCGATAATTCCTGCCGCCAGCGCAATGACATTCTTCAAGGAGCCGCCCAGCTCGATTCCCATCACATCCGGACTCGTATAAACACGGAAGTATTTATTCATAAAGATATCCTGTACAAACAGCGCCGTCTCCTTCACCGCTGCTCCTACCACAACCGTCGTCGGAATCTGTCTGCATACCTCCTCCGCGTGGCTCGGACCGGAAAGAACCGCCACCCTTGCCTGCGGAATTTCCTGCGAAATAATATCCGTCATCGTATACAGCGTACCGTTTTCGATTCCCTTGGAGGCATTCACAATAATGGTTCCTTCCTTTACATACGGTGCAGCTGCCTTTGCCACCTCGCGTACTGCCGGCGAAGCCGCCGACATTACAATCAGGTCCGTATCCTCCTCTAACGCTTCTGCAATGTCGTTGGTTATTTTCACGCCCTCCGGAAATACCGCTCCCGGCAGGTTCCTTACTACGGTCCGGTCAGAAAGAAGAGGCTCTGTTTCCTCCTTAAACTTTGACCAGAGACTGACCTGATGTCCGTTTCCGGCAAGCAATATCGTAAGGGACACGCCCCACGTACCTGCACACAATACCGTAACCTTTTTCATACCTTCTACCTTGGCCGCCTTCTGCATGCGGCATCCTTTCCTGCTTTTCTTAACCGTTCTGTTTTTCTTCCTTTTCGTTCTCCTGCTCGGGTATCGGTGCCTTTTTCCCGATTTTATTCTCAGTTCCGGCAAAAAGCCGTTTGATATTTTCCCGGTGTGTATAAAATGCCAAAAGCGCAAAGACCGCGCTGAGACACAGCATATGCCAGTCGCCCTGCCTTGTCACTGCGACAAAGAGAACAAACTCCACCTCCATAAGCAGGGAGCCGACCGATACATAACGGGTAATCAGCACGACGACAACAAAGCTCAGGACACAGATGACAAAAATCCTCCAGTCAAACGTCAGAATTGTACCGACTAAGACTGCAATTCCCTTTCCGCCCTTAAAATGCAGGTAGAACGGGAAATTGTGTCCGAGTACGACGCCGAGTGCCGTATAAAGCCCGAGAAGCTCCGTATAAGAATACTCCGGGAACACGACATACTTTATCAGCAATACCGGAATTACACACTTAATCACATCGCCAAGCAGCGTAATCAGCGCCGCCTTTTTTCCGAGCGTGCGAAGCGCGTTCGTCGTCCCGACATTGCCGCTCCCGCACTTCCGGATATCGACGTGCTGCCGCATTCCTACAATGTAACCGGTCGAAATACAACCGAAGCCATAGCCTGCTAAAAGACAAATGATAATCCGCCAAATCATAGTACCTATCCTGCCGTTTCCAATTTACTTTGTTTCCGAACGCTCCCTGATAATAAACTTTAAGGACGTTCCGGTAAAGCCAAACGTTTCACGCACCTTGTTCTCAATGTAACGCTGGTACGAAAAATGCATCAGCTCTTTATTGTTGACAAAAATAACAAAGGTCGGCGGCCCGATTGCCACCTGCGTCATAAAGAAAATCTTTAAACGCTTTCCCTTGTCCGACGGCGGCTGCTGTAACGACACCGCCTCCATCAGAATCTCGTTTAACACGCCTGTTGCAATCCGGAGCGTCCTGCTCTGGATAACCCGGTCAATCCGCTCGAACAGCTTCGGGATACGCTGTCCGGTTACTGCGGAAATAAACAGGATTTCCGCATACGGGATAAACGAGAGAATCTCACGGATGCGCTCCGTCTGCCGGTAAATCGTCTTGTCGTCTTTATCCTCTACCGCATCCCACTTGTTGACCGCAATGATAATTCCCTTGCCGCGCTCATGGGCAATGCCGGCAATCTTCGCGTCCTGCTCGGTCACACCTTCGGTCGCGTCAATGACAACGACAACGACGTCGGCGCGCTCGATTGCACTGACCGTACGGATAATGCTGAACCGCTCCAGCTCTTCCTTGATTTTGTTTCTTTTGCGGAGCCCTGCCGTATCGATAAAAATGTAGTCCTTTTCTTCATAACGGACCAGCGTATCGATTGCATCCCTTGTCGTGCCCGCAATATCGGACACAATCACACGGTTTTCCCCGGTCAGCTTATTGATAATAGAGGACTTCCCGACATTCGGCTTGCCGACAATCGCAACCTTTGGCAGCTCGTCCTCCTCTTCCTCTTCGGACGGCTCCGGAAAATAGGCGGTCACCGCATCTAAAAGCTCGCCGAAGCCAAGCATGGACGCGCCGGATACCCCGATCGGGTCGCCGATGCCAAGATTATAAAACTCATAGACCTCTGGCAGAAGCTTCTCAAAGTCATCGACCTTATTTACCGTCAGGACGACCGGCTTTCCGGAACGGCGCAGCATATCCGCCACCTTGAAATCCGCGTCCACAAGCCCCTGCCTGACATCCGTCAGAAAAATAATGACATCGGCGGTGTCAATGGCAATCTGTGCCTGCTGCCGCATATAGGTAAGCATCTTATCCTTTGTCTCCGGCTCAATGCCGCCGGTATCAATCAGTGTGAACTTATAATTCAGCCAGGTAATATCCGCATAGATGCGGTCGCGCGTCACGCCCGGATAGTCCTTTACTATTGAAATACGCTCCCCCGCAAGGGCGTTAAATAACGTGGACTTGCCCACATTCGGGCGTCCCACGATTGCTACAATCGGATTACTCATTTCTGGATAAGGTTCCTTTCTTCTTTTGAGTTTCCACACTTTCTGTTCTTTTCCCTTTTCATTTTCCCGGTTGTCTGCCGGGAAAATTTCTGAGGCTGCTCCAATATGAAAACTCAGGTTTTTCTTCTCTGGCTATTCAATCACGGCACGCACCAGTGCCTCTCCCTCTGATTTTACAATACGAACCCTGGTTTGTAAAGCCTTTTCAATGTCAGAAATATGCAAATCGTCCAATAATACGTCCTCGCCGCTTTTTAACAGCACCTCCGGCAGCAAAAGATAATCTCCGAGCTCTTTTCCTTTCAGCTGTCCGATAATGTCCGTTCCGGTCAGAAGCCCTGCGACCGTAATCTGCTCCCCGAAAAAGTGATTGACCACCGGGACTACCTCCGCCTCAATCTGCGGGTATTTTCTTTGGATTTTTGCCACCTGCTCCCGGATGACCGGCGCCGCAAGCACTCCCGTGGCAAGGGTAAGCTTCCTTTGACGGCTGTCTCCCTCGCATTCCGAGAGAAACGCATCGACCTCCTCCGTCAGCGAACGTACCATGCCGACGCCGTTTTCTATCTGCGGATAGCCCTCGTAGGCGTCCTCCGGCGGAAACGGCAGTCCCGCAAGAAGATACCATTCGTCGCTGGCATGAAGCATTCTCGTGCCAAAGCGCTGATATATCTTCTCCTGCCATTTGGAAACCGTCTCCAGTACCCGGACGGCATCCTCTTTTCCAAACGGTTCCAGCTTTGCCAGACCCTCCCGGTACCTTGTCATTCCGACCGGAACGACCGACACGCTCTGCAGCAACGGCAGATACGCGGTCAGGTCTTCAATCGTACGCTCTAACTCATCCCCGTCGTTATGTCCCTTACAGAGTACAATCTGACCGTTCATTTCAAGTCCGGCATCGTAAAACCGTTTTATCTTTTCCAGTGCCTCTCCCGCAAACCGGTTATTGAGCATCTTACAGCGCAGCTCCGGGTTCGTGGTATGCACCGAGATGTTAATCGGCGAAAGCTTATAAAACAAAATACGTTCCATATCCTCCTCAGAAAGATTGGTCAACGTAATATAGTTTCCCTGTAAAAACGAAAGTCTTGCATCATCATCCTTAAAATATAGCGTTTCCCTCATGCCGGGCGGCATCTGGTCGATAAAGCAGAATATGCACTTATTCCTGCAGGAACGATAGGAATCCATCAGCCCCTCTTCAAAGACAAGCCCCAAATCCTCCTGGGCGTCCTTTTCAATTTCCAGCTCCCACTCCTCCCCGGAAGGCTTCCGGATGAGCAGCGTCACTTCCTCGTCCTCGGAAAGATACCGGTAGTCAAACACATCCCGGACCGGCTGTTCATTGATGGAAAGCAGCACATCACCCGCTTCGATTTCAAGCTCGTCTGCAATGCTGCCCGGTACTACCTCTTTAATTTTATGCTCGTGCCGTTTCTGTGCCATAGTTCTTACTCCTTATCTCCTCCGTCAGCATAAGAAATCCTGCCATATTCCCGCGCGCGTCTCCTGCGACACGATGGGAAAACAGAATATCCGGGTGACACATGGTACAAACGCCTCCGGTAATAATATGCTCCCTTTTCAGACCGGCTTCCTCTAAAATCATCTGGTTTACCTTCCACAAGTCTAACTTCCATGTGCCCTCCGTGTCACCGTCCGGACGAATAGCAGCCGGAAACTCCTGCAAAAAGCGCTGTGCCGTCCCGCCGCCTACCGTATAGCAGTCCCCGCAGACGGATACGCCGATATACGCCTGAATTGTCTCCGGGCGGCAGCCGAACTCCTTCTGCATGGCAGCCACGGTCCGTCCAGCAATCCGCCCAATGGTGCCGCGCCAGCCTGCATGTGCCGTTCCGATGGCACGCGCCTCCGGATCATAGAAAAATACCGGGACACAGTCTGCTCCGAACACGGCAAGCGCGACCTCCGGCTCGTTTGTAATCTGTGCATCCACGCCTTTATAATCCCTCGGGTAAAAAAGCCCCTTCCCGCAGTCAGCCTTCGATGCCCTTCGTACGGTCAGCTCGTGCACCTGATCCGGAAGCACCACATTTTCTACACGGATGCCGATAGCGCCGCAAATACGCCGGTAGTTCTCCCGCACATTTTCTTCCGAATCCCCGCGCCCGAAGCCAAGGTTCATGGAAGAAAAACAGCCGCTGCTGACACCGCCTGCCCTCGTGGAGCAGCCGTGCCTTACTCCGCCCTGTGCTGCCAGACGGCGGAAATATAAAAACGGAACCTCCGTATCCGATACTGCCATTTCCGCCCCGTTCAATTCCTGTAACGCCTTATCCATCCTCCGCCGACCTCCTTTTCAAACTCCGGCTAAAGCCAGAGACATTTCCTTGAGCGTCTACATTTCGTGTACCTGTTCCGGGAGCTACTATACAGCCCCGGATTAAAGTCACAGGAGAATGCCAAAGCTATAGCCAGAACGCATTCTCCGTTACCCTGATTTCCTCCCCGGCTACGCCCACGACATCAAACCGGCACGGCGTGGAAAAGGAAAGCCCGTTCCGGTACAGATAATACCTTGCCGCTGCTTCGTCAGTGTGACCGCCTCCTCCGGCGCGCCGAACGCGCTGCCTGAGCGGTATTTGACCTCGATAAAAATAAGATAACCGTCTTTTTTCGCAATAATATCAATTTCCCCGTGCCGTGAAAAAAAATTCGTGCACAGGATTTCGTATCCGTTTTTTTGTAAGTAGTCCCGTACGGCGGCTTCCTTCTCGCTGCCGACGCTCCGCAGGTTCCGTTTCCTGCGGCTCCCGGCTTCTATTCCTGTTCCTTCTTTTTCTCCCAGTTCCCGTTCTCCCCCTTCCTTAAGGAAACGCGGATGAAAGCGTTTCCCGCACCGGATTTGCGCTGCAAATTATCATAGTATATTATGTTACTTTTTTGACCTTCCCCTTTATTTTATCCGCCTTATCCACAAAAAGCAGGACCTCCGCCACGACCTCGTACAGCTCCGGCGGTATGGCGTCGCCGATTTCCAGCTTGGACAGCGTACCTGCCAGCTTATCATCCTTGTGGAGCGGTATGTTTTCCTCCTCTGCACGCTCAATTATCTTTTCCGCAACGTAGCCCCTGCCGGATGCCACAATCTTCGGCGCAGGCTCCGACGGATTGTATTCCAGCGCTACCGCGATTTTGCCCTTTTCTTCCTCCAAAGCTGCCACCTCCTCCTGTGCCATCCTGCCATAGAGAAGCCCCGTATCACCTTGGCTTCTCCTCCCCCAGAATCCCCTTTAAAAAGCTCCGTCTGTGAATCGGACAAGGTCCGTCCTTTTTCAGCTTTTCAATATGTTCTGCAGAACCGTAGCCCTTATTCCCAGCAAAGCCGTATCCCGGATAGACCTTGTCAAACTCGGTCATCATATGGTCCCTGGTTACCTTCGCCAGAACGCTTGCTGCCGCAATGGAAAGAGACTTCGCATCTCCTTTGATAATCGGCACCTGGCGTATCGGCTCCTTCCGCTCCGGAAACAGCTCCTGGATGCCCGGAATTGTCACCGCATCGTTTAACAGGACATCCGGCGCGCCGCAGGTGGCGGCAAGCTTTTTGACCGCATCCCGCATTGCCTGATAGGTTGCCTGCAAAATATTGATTTCATCGATTACCGTATGGGAGACACAGCCGATGCCGTAGCCTACCGCCTTATCGAGAATCTCCGGAAACAGCTCCTCCCGTCTTTTTTCGGAAAGCTGCTTGGAATCATTCAAATACAAAATCCGGCAGTCCGCAGGCAGCGCCACCGCAGCTGCCACGACAGGCCCGGCAAGCGGTCCCCTGCCTGCCTCGTCGATGCCGCAGACAATCCGGTATTCCCCGTATTTGCGCTCAAAGGCAAGCATTCCGTCGATTCGCTCACATTCCGCAAGAAACTTCTCTTTTCTCTTTTCTGCCTGTGCAACCAGCCTCTGCACGCCGCTTCTCGTATCGTCCCGGTAACGAAGCATCACTTCTTCTAAATGCTCCGGTGCGGCTTCCTGCAGAGCCGCCTTAATCGTTTCCATTTTTTCCGCCATATTCCCTGGTATCCTTTTCGTCGTTTTCCGGCGCTTCCGCCGGTTCTTTTCTTGCGGTCTCCACGCCCCTCCTGTTATTTTTATTACGTCCTCCGAAAGCCCTGCCTCATTTTACGGCTCCTTTCCTGCTTCCGGCTCGTTTACGTTTTCCGTACTCTTTTCGCTATTCCTCTGTCTCCTGCGCCCGTTCTAACGTAATTCTGCCGATTTTCCCGGCACGGAAGTCATCCATCAGAAACCCTGCGGCACGGTCGATGTCTGCCTCACCGCCCTTCTTTAAGCAGGCACGCTTTCTTGCAATACGCTCTAAAGCCTCGTTGCCGTCTGCGCATTCCTCTATACCGTACTTTGCCGCAATGACGCCAGGATAGTTCCCATAAAGGTACGAAAGCAGCGTCACCGCAAGCTCCCTGGAATCCAGTATATTCTCATTGATAGAGCCAATCCACGCAATCCGCAGCCCGACCTGCTGGTCTTCAAACTTCGGCCACAAAATCCCCGGTGTGTCTAAAAGCTCCAGCTCCTTATTTAAACGAATCCACTGCTTGCCCTTTGTCACACCCGGCTTATTTCCGGTCAGTGCACAGCTTTTTCCCGCAAAGGAATTGATAAAGGTAGACTTGCCGACATTCGGGATACCGGCAACCATGGCCCGGAGCGGTCGTCCGATAATTCCGCGCTTTAAGTCACGTTCCCGTTTCTCCTTGCAGGCTTCCTTAATCACACCGAGAACGCTCTTCATCCCGGTGCCGGTCTTTGCGTTCACTGCAAGCACATGATATCCCTTTTTCTCATAATATGCCTTATATTCCTTTGTTCTTCCCTCGTCCGCAAGGTCTGCCTTATTTAGCAGAAGCACCCGTGGCTTGCTTCCGGCAAGCTTATCGATATCCGGATTTTTTGAACTGTATGGAATGCGCGCATCCACCAGCTCCACAATGACGTCCACCAGCTTTAACTCCTCCTGCATCTGGCGCCTTGCCTTGTTCATATGCCCCGGATACCAGTTAATGTTGGTTTTTGCCAGATTTTCGTTCTCCATTCTTCCCTTCCTCTTTCCGACAGCACGGTATCTGCTGCGCCCGAATCCATCCCGTTACTCTTTTTTCTCCAGATTCATCTGGGAAACAATATTGAACGGGTCTAACATAAGCCAAGCCTTCCCGACAATCTGTGACTTCGTCACATTGCCGATATTGGCAAAGCGGCTGTCCTCGCTCTTATTCCGATTATCCCCTAACACAAAATATTCATCCTCATCCAGTACAAGCGGTTCCGTTGCAAGCCCGGAAAGGTGCATTTTCGGCAGGTCCTTCACAATTTCCTTTAACGGGGCATCATTAATATATACAATTCCGTCTACAATCTGAACCGTTTCCCCCGGAAGTCCGATGACCCTTTTTACATGATAATAGCTGTGTTCTTCCCCCTCCTGTTCAAACACAATCACATCAAACCGATCCGGACCGCCGCGCAGATAGGACAGATGATTAATCATAATCGGCATATCCGCCTCTAATGTCGGCGCCATGGAATCCCCGGGCACCAGCGTCCGTTCGAATGCAAACCGCACAAAAAAGAAGGCAAACAGAATCACTGCTGCCGTTTCTGCCAGTAACACGGCAAGCCGGATGATGTTCTTTTTGATTTTCCTGCTTCTCCGGTTGTCGTTCAAATCAAAATCATATCCTGCCATTCTCGTACCCTTTCACTTAGAAAAAAAGGGACAATACACATTGTCCCTTTTCGCTGACTTATTTAAGGATTTCTTTTACCTTAGCCCTCTTGCCGACTCTCTGACGAAGATACGTAAGCTTTGCCCTGCGGACCTTACCGCGTCTGACTACTTCAATCTTCTCAACAATCGGGGAATGTAACGGCCAGGTCTTTTCCACACCAACGCCGTTGGATGTCTTTCTCACCGTAAAGGTTTCTCTTGCTCCGCCGTTCTGTCTCTTTAAGACGGTTCCCTCAAATACCTGGATACGCTCACGGTTACCTTCCTTTACCTTCGCATGTACCTTGACGGTATCGCCTACGTTAAAGTCCGTAACCTCAGCCTTCAGCTGGGCTGCCTCGATGTTCTTAATAATCTCGTTCATTTTGTGACCTCCTTAAAAATTAAGACATTCTTACTACCAGCTCCCGGTACAGCGGAACATCTCTCACAATCGGGAATTATAACACAAATTCTGACAGGACGCAAGTGTTTTTTGTAAAAAAATTGCTTCTTATACTATGCTTTCCTTCTTCAGCTTCTGTGCAAGCCCCTCTAGCTCCTTAATCAGCGTATCCATTTCGGAAGCGGTCTTATCATTCTTCTCGCTGATATTGTAGGTTTCGTTTGAATGTGCAGTCACTTCCTCGGTAATTGCAGAAATTGTCTGGATGCTTTCTACAATCTCGGTATTTGCGGCTGCCAGCTCCTTCACCGCCGTCGTCAGCTGCTCTGCCTGACTGCCGATGTCTGCCGAAGCGTGTTCGATTGCCTTGAAGCTGTCGGCGGTCAGCAATACCGTCTCGCCCTGGACGCGGTTGCTTTCACTCAGCTCCTGAATCACAGAAATCAGCGTATTCAGCTCCCTGGAAAGATTGTTGATAATTTCCGTAATCTCAATTGTCGCTCCGCTTGTCTGTCCGGCAAGACCGGAAATCTCCGAAGCAACTACGGCAAAGCCCTTTCCTGCCTCACCGGCTCTTGCCGCCTCGATGCTCGCATTCAGGGAAAGAAGCCCGGTCTGCTTTGTAACGCCCTCGATTACGCTGATAATGCGCTCCATCTGCTGGGCATAAGCGCCGAGACTCTCCAACTCGAGCGACACCTTGTCGCTTGCCGCATTCGTCCGCTTTACCTGGGAAACCAGCTGCTCTACCGTTCTATGTCCCTTAATAATCTCGTCCCTTGCCGTCAGGATATCCTTGCCGATTACCGTGGAGGCCCCTTCTACGTTAGCAACATACTGCTGGATCTGCTCTGTCTTTTCCATCTGGCGCTGTACCGCATCTACCGTATCGCCGGTCCCGCTGTTTACCTCCTGCATGGACAGCATCGTCTTGGAAAGCGACTCGTGGAGCCCTTCCATCTGTTCCGCTACGGTATCCGTCAGCCCTACCATGCTGTCGGATACGGACATAATCCTTCCCAACAGCTCGTCGGAGCGTTCCTTTGCCTTACGCGCCTCTTCTACCTGGTTCTTGCCCATCGTCATAATGCCTGCCGCTACCATGGCAAGATAAATCACAGCAAGAATAATCACGGCAAGACGGATTTCGATGCTTGCCATATTGTCTGTTGTCAGCCTCTCCGTAGCAAAGCCGTAGATAATCTCTGTAAGATTAATCACGACTACTCCGGCGCCAAGTCCCCAGATAAACTTTTTATCGGCATACACAGCACATGCCACAAGCAGCGGAATCGCATAGACAAACGCTTCCGGAGCTACTGTCGTAAAAAGGACAAAGGTATAGAGCGCGCCGTAGCCGCACACAATTACAAATTTCAAATAAATACTGTCCTTTTTTTGCTGGTACAGCAAAAACGATGCAATTAACGGAAGCAGGGAAAATGCAAGAAAAACTGCATAATACCCCGGCGTCCGGGCCCCCTTTGCCAGCTCGACTGCATACGCAACAATTAATACAATGACGGTGACGGAATAACAACGGAATAAAATCCGGTTCGCAATAAAATAATCTGAAGTATAACTTGCGCCTTTCCTTTGTTCGCTCATCACAATTCCTCCACAATATGCATTTTTTTCATTATATCATTTTTCAGACAGATTGAAAACCCTTTTTCTTTGAGTTTCTCTTTTACCTCCCGCCCTATGTTCCGGAAGCCGCACGGCTACGGCTCCGTTTCCCGTTGCAAAAGCGTCTGCAGAAACTGCCGCTCCTTTTCGGAAAGCGCCGCATGCGCAAGCAGGTCCGGCCGCATTTTAAGCGTCCTTCGGATGGACTGCTCCCTGCGCCACCGTTCAATATTCGCATGGTGCCCGGAAAGCAGCACCTCCGGTACACGATGTCCGTTGTAATCCTCCGGTCTTGTGTACTGCGGATATTCGAGCAGATTGTCCTGAAAGCTTTCAAACTCGGCAGAAACCTCGTTGTTCAGCACCCCGGGTATCAGGCGCGAAACCGCATCAATCATCAGCATTGCCGGAAGCTCGCCGCCGGTCAGCACATAATCCCCCGCGGAAGCCGTCTCCGTCACGACCAGCTCTAACGCCCTCTCATCAATCCCCTCATAATGACCGCAAAGGAAAATCAAATCCTCTTCTTTTGCCCATTCCTCCGCCTTTTTCTGGTTGAACACCTTCCCCTGCGGCGTAAGGTAAATTACCCTTGTCCTTTCCCGGCGTTCCGCAGGAATCAGTCCCTTCACATGCTCGCAGGCACGCACCACCGGTCCCGGCGCCATCACCATACCGGCGCCGCCGCCGTAAGGATAATCATCCACCCGCTTATGTTTATCCTCGGAAAAGTCCCGGATATCCACTGCGGTAATCGAAAGCAGGCCCTTTTCCACAGCGCGTCCGATAATGCTCGTATTCAGTCCCTCTGCAACCATGGCGGGGAATAATGTCATAACATAGAAATTCATGCCTTCCGTCCTTCCAAGCTCCGGTCTTCCTGCCGGAGACTGTAAATTCCCCTAAAGCAGACCCGGTAACAAATGTACCAGAACCCTGCCTTCCTCCAGTGAAATCTCCTTTACGCAGTCCTCGATATAGGGAATGAGTACGGTTTTCTTATCCGGCAGCGTAACCTCAAACACATCGTTCGCCCCGGTCTTAAGCACCTCGGTTAAAACGCCGAGGCTCTCCCCGGTATCGGTGACGACAGAAAGCCCGACCAGGTCACAGATATAGAACTCATTCTCTGCAAGCGGCAGGGCGTCGTCCCGTTCAATCAGGATATCCTTGTTCCTGTAGAGGGCGGCCTGCTCCACGCTGCCGACCTCCGCAAACTTCACGATTACCATCTGCTTAAAAAACTTTACGCTTTCCACGGTAACCGGAAGCAGCTCTTTTCCCAGGTCCAGATACACCCTTTTCAGGCTCTTAAAACGCTTTGCATCCTCGGTCGTAGGAAAGACCTTTACCTCCCCGTGTACCCCGTGCGTTGTCGTTACAACGCCGACACGAAGCATTTCTTCTTTTTCCATTCCGTCCTCCTAAGGTTCATTTCTTTTGCCGGGAACCTCAAAGGGCTGCTTAACCCGACGGCCGGTATTCCCGTCCTATCAGACTAAGCAGCCCTCTGCGCTGGCATTATTGTAGTATCTCAACGACTACCTTTTTGTCATCTCCGGCTGCTGCGGATTTCACAACGGTGCGAATGGCTTTTGCAATACGGCCCTGTTTGCCGATTACCTTTCCCATGTCCTCCGGTGCCACACGCAATTCGACAACAATCGACTTGTCGGTCTCCTTTTCGGTTACCTCGACTGCATCCGGATGATCTACAAGTGCCATAGCAATAACTTTCACTAACTCTTTCATTACTGCACACCTTGCCTTTCCGGTTCTGGCGGCTGCCCTGCCCGCATACTCCTGCTACTTTTCGATACCGGCCTTCTTCAATATCTTTGCAACGGTCTCGGTCGGCTGTGCGCCGTCAGCAAGCCACTTCTTTGCAGCCTCTTCGTTTACATTGAAAACGCTCGGCTCCTTGGTCGGATCATAGGTCCCGATCTCATCGATGAACTTTCCGTCACGCGGAGATCTGGAATCTGCTACAACGATTCTATAGAAAGGTGCCTTCTTCTGACCCATTCTCTTCAATCTGATCTTTACTGCCATTTTAATTTCACCTCCTTGATATTTATCCATGTATATTACAGAAAGCAAATGCTTCTTGTAACCGGAACTAAAACCCGAACGGCATCTTGAAACCGCGCCGTCCCTTGCCTCCCATCATACCGGAAAGCTGCTTCATCATCTTCTTCTGTCCCTCCACCTGCTTTACCAGACGGTTGACCTCAGAAATATCCACCCCGGCTCCCTCTGCAATCCTGCGCTTTCTCGAAGGATTTAACAGTGCCGGATTAGCACGCTCCTCCTTTGTCATGGACTGGATAATCGCAACCATGCCCTTGAACATATCGTCGTTCAGCTCGACGCCCTTCAACTGGCTCCCCATCCCCGGCAGCATACTCATAATCTGGCTGATGCCGCCCATCTTCTTCATCTGCTCGGTCTGCTCCAGCAAATCATTGAAATCGAACTCCGCCTTCTTCAGCTTCCGCTCCATTTCCTTTGCCTTGCTCTCGTCAAACTCTGCCTGCGCTTTATCAATTAATGTAAGGATATCGCCCATTCCGAGAATACGGGACGCCATACGGTCCGGATGGAACTGCTCCACATCCGTCAGCTTTTCGCCCGTACCGGTATACAAAATCGGCCGTCCGGTCACGGCACGGATGGAAAGCGCCGCACCGCCCCTGGTATCGCCGTCGAGCTTCGTAAGAATCACGCCGGTAATCCCGATTTCCTTCTCAAACGTCTCCGCCACATTCACCGCATCCTGACCGGTCATCGCATCGACGGTCAACAGGGTATGGGTAACGGAAAGTACCTCTTTTATCTTTTTTAACTCCTCCATCATCGCCTCGTCGATATGGAGACGCCCGGCAGTATCAATCAAAACGACGTTGTTGTTATTCTTCCTTGCATGCTCCATTGCCGCCTTGGCAATGTCCACCGGGTTGTTCTTATCTCCCATGGAAAACACCGGAACCCCGGTCTTTTCGCCATTGATTATCAGCTGCTCGATTGCCGCCGGACGGTAGATATCACAGGCGACGAGCAGCGGACGCTTCCCCTTGCCCTTGAACTGTCCCGCAAGCTTTGCCGCCATCGTCGTTTTACCGGCACCCTGCAGGCCGCACATCATAATGACGGTAATCTCACTGCCCGGAAGAAAGGTAAGCTCGGTCGTCTCGGAGCCGAGTAACGTCACCATTTCTTCATTTACGATTTTAATTACCATCTGCCCCGGTGTCAGGCTGTTCAGCACATCCTGTCCTATCGCGCGCTCCTCTACGGTCTTTACAAAATTCTTCACTACACGGAAATTTACGTCCGCCTCAAGTAACGCCATCTTTACTTCCTTGAGCGCCGCCTTTACATCCGCCTCGCTCAGCCTGCCCTTGCCGCGCAGGCTCTTAAATATGCCCTGCAGCTTCTCCGAAAGACTGTCAAATGCCATACATCCTCCTTACAACCCGTTCAGAATCTCCTCGGTCAACCCCTGCGCTTCCTTTATCAAAGCCGGATTCCCTGTTGCATAGCTCTTCTGTAAAAGCTCCTGGATCCGTTCCACACATTCCTTCGTCTTATTAAACTTCTCTACCAGATGGAGCTTTGCTTCATACCCTCTTAACTGCTTACTGCACCGCTTTACGATGTCGTGTACCCCCTGCCTTGTAATCCCCTCGGTATCTGCAATCTCCGAAAGGGAAAAATCATTCAGGATATAGTCCTCAAACACCTGCTTGTTATGCTCCTTTAAAAGCTCTCCGTAAAAATCATACAGCATGGCAAGCTCCAAAAGCTCACTTACTTCTTCCATACAAAAGCACCACCTGTAAAGCTTTTTTCTTTACAGGTGGTAGTGTAACAGATAATACGGGATGTGTCAAGTAGTTTTTTACAATTCCGGTTTATATTTGGAAAAATCATCCTCCTGACTACCCTGTCGGCGGCAGGGGCGCGGCAGGCGTACCGGCGGAAGAGGTACTGGCACTGGAAGCACTGGCACTGGCGGAAGAGGCACTGGAAGCAGAGGAACCAGAGGCAGAAGAACTGGCGGCAGGGATACCGACACCTTCTCTTTGATACAGATACCACACCTTTTCTCCTTCAACACCGTATTCGCCCTCTTCTTTCTTCACATACTGATAACCGCTTTTTTTCATCGCAGCATCCAGCACTTCTTTCAATGCAGCTAATGTTACTGAAGTTACTCTTCTGATACCTTTGTGTTCCGCATCTGCATAATGGTACAGATTTTCATATAATTCCGACCTTTTTCCGAGTATCTCTTTTTTCTTGATATAGATACGTGAAATATCCCTTAACTCCACTCTCTGATAAAAAGCAATTTCCGTTTTATTCACGGGGGTATCCTTCACATATTTTGCAATTTCTTCTAAATCCCTGCTCCTTGGTTCCGGGATTCCGTACTTTACATCCGTGCTGCTCATTGTGGTAAAGGACTTTCCGACTGCCTTTTCGTTCTGCATATAATACAGGACTCCTGCCGCACCCCCTACCCCTCCTGTTAAGATATGAGATATATCATTTATCACTGTGCTTTTTTTTCGTACAAAACGGAAATATACCCCGTCTCCGTTCGGAACCCCGCTCCGGTTATCCCTGACCTGCGGCCCGCCTCCTGCCCGGAGAATATTGCTTGCCTTTAATTCTCCGGCAGTCAGAACGGAAATGAAATACATCAGCTTCCCAGCATGGGCAAAGCCGCGGCAGTTTGTCTTGAAATCAGGCGTAATGTCACCACCTTCAATTGTCCATACCGGATATTTTCCATATAAGATTCTCAATAATCTCATAGTTTACCCTCGGCTGTCTTAGTTCGTAAGCTCAATTGGTTCAATCGTGGAAGCCAGCAGGTCGGTAAGCTTTGCCATGCCCTCCGCAGGCGCCTGCTGTACGGCACGCGCATGCAGCTCATACTTTGCGTGGCTGTCGGTCTGTCTCGTATGCTCCGACTTTGCCGCTACCCTGCCGCCAATCTGCGCCGTCTGTCCCCAGAAGCTGAGCTTTACATCACTGGTAAGCTCCGATTCATTGGTATCTACATTATTTGACATCTGGTTTACTTCCATCGTAAATGCCACGGTAGCCTCTTCCATTGTAAACGCAGGGACAGGTACCAAGGATAACAGCGGCGCATTGATTTTATATTTCTTAAGCCCGACCTGACCCGTTACCTTATCGACTACCACCTTATCATACTCAAAGCTGATGATATTGGTCTTGCGGTTCTCCTTTGTGGAATCTTCCGTATACGCTAACTTCATTAAGGTTTCCAGATATACATTGCATAAAGCCGCCTGCCCCTTTGCCACCTCGATAATCGGCTGGCAGATTAAAAGCCCGAGGGGCAGATCCGTAAACGTGGCTGCCAGGGAATTAAACTCCCCCTCATTTGCTCCGACAATTTCCTTCTCTGCCCCGGTAAGTTCCTTCTCTGCTCCGGCAAGTTCCTTTTTCTCTTCCAATAATTTTTCTGTTTCGCTCATGTCTCCCTCTTTTCTGCACTGCTTTTCCGGTTATGGCGGTTTCTCCGGGCAGCACGCCGCTCCACCGCCTGATGTGACATAGTTCCGCTATCCTGCTCCGATGATGTCCGCTACAGGTTCCGGTTCAAATCATTGGTAATACGGGCAATTCCCTCTGACGGCTCGTTGCTTTTATAGGTCAGCACGATTTCTGCCTGCTTTTCTGCGGCATTTGTCTCAGACCCGCTGTCCCCTTCCGCTACGGAAGGCATTGTTTCTACATAAACGCTGCCGTTTTCCAGTCTTAATGAGGCATTCATGCGGATACTGACCTCGTCCAGTAAAAGAGGCTTATGATGCATCAGCGCCGCCACCGGTATTTCTCTGCTCCCTCCTTTCTCCGCCGTCATTTCTATTGTGGAAGCCGCCAGTTTCAAAAATACGTCCGCCGCATCCCTGTCAACGATTTGTCCTGCCTGCTGCACGGACAGGCTGATGGACGCCAGCAGTTCATCCAATTTCATCTCCATAGCATCCTCCCCTTCTAAGCCGGTGACACTACATAAATCCGTTCCTGCGGAACCTTGTATTTTACCATAAGCTGCTCGATGCTGTCGCTCACCTCCACCACCTGGTGTTTATCCTCCCCGGTCGGCATCCACGCTGCATAACGTCCCAGATGGCACTCATTTCCTTCCATTGTTACAGCCCTTGCCTCCCCTAAATCAGAAATAAAGCTTTTTCCTCTGTTAATCTCTTCCCATTCACTCATTGAAAAAACCTCCTATCTGCCACATACTCGACGGTCAGGTCCGCCCTTTTACTCCCGGCACATACTGTCCGGCTTGTACTTACATTACAATCTATTCCGTCCTGAAGAAATGTATGACAAAAAAACAGGACTGCCGCATCTTTCCCGCGACAATCCTGCTTCTCTTCTACTTTCTGTCTTTTCAAACACTTCAGGACATTTTCAAAAATGCCTGACAGGAGTTTTACCTGATATTCCTTTCCGCAAACCGCAATGCTGAAACAATCGGCAGAATCAGCACTCCGCAAAAAAAATTGCTGACGCCATGGATGCAGTCCCACGGCAGCCCCGCGATAATCCAGGCAATCATTCCCTTAAAGCTTAATCCGAAGATAATTGCCTGTGCCGGAGCATACAATGTCCCGAATAAAAAGCCATGTGCTGCGCAGACTGCCATATACACGAAAGGCTGCAGCCTTTTCGGGAGCCTCTTAGGAAGCAGCATCACAGCGCCCCAGAGAACCGTCCATATGTATAAATAGGGAATCCACCAGGTAGCAAAGCCGCAGAAAATACCATTTAAAATCACATAAGTATAAATCGGGTATAACGCTTTTTTTCGATAGACCACTGTAAACGCGACTGTAAATACGCCAAGCAGATGCACATTAGGGAACATCTCCATAATAAGCTTTGAAGCATACATGACCGTTCCAAGCATCCCGAAAATAGCAATTTCCCTGATAATAAGCTTCCTGTTCATTCTACCCGGAAGGAGTAGCTATCCCCCTCTGTTATTGTGGTAGAATCCACGCCTGTCTGCGCATATTCATCGTTGATATAAAATGCCCAGTATACGCCGTCCTTGTCATAATCGGCGGTTATGCCGTTAACTGTTTTTACAAAAAGACCATAGGCACTCTCCTCCCCGGCAATCAGATCAAGCTCCAGCAGCGCCTTCCCTACCGTCTCCTGGTCCGTATGGATTTCAAACAATGTTTCATTGCCTTCTTTATCCACTACAGAAAAAGTGAATTTCGTGCTGCCCTCGCCAAGCTGAGTGGCTTTTTCAATATCTTCTGTATTGTCTTTTGTCCCTGCGCCGGTAGGCGTACCGTTGCCGCCACTGTCCTTACAACCAGCCGTAAATAACGCCATAGCTGCAACCAAAGCCATACAAAGGATAACTGATGATAATTTTTTACTGTAGTTCTTTTTCATATACTTCCTCTCCTTCTGTGCCCCTGCGTTTCCGCAAAAGGTCAATTTGTTCTAAAATAATACCCTTTTCTTATTATTTTGTCAATTGGTTTTAGCCCAATTTATTTTATATGCTTTATTTCATTTTCATTTGATGCTAATTACATAAACCTTCAACAAACGATGCCAACAAAAAAATGACTAAAGTCATATAAATTAATGACCACCGTAACTTCCCTTCTATACGCTGATTTTATACATTGAATAAAAAGGAGGCTTTCATATGAATACAAAAACAAAAAAGCGCATTTTGATTATTTTAACAGGAATCAGCTTCTTGCTGGTTGGTATTATTATCAATTTTATTCCGACATGGAATTTAAAAACAAAAGATATGAATGTGTTAAGCGGTGACTGGATAAATGTATATTATGAAACGGAAAAAGATGCTGCCAGAGACGTTTTTGCATATGTGAATGCTGAAACGGCTTCCATTGCAAAAAAGTTAGGCTTCAGTGAAAAGCAAAATGTTAATGTTTATATTTATGATTATCAAAATACAATGCAAACAAAGAAATATGGCTATATAGCACCATTGTTAGGGCTTGATTGGTATATTGGCGATAATATCGGAACAAATGTTATATTAACATCCCCGGCAAATCTAGGAAAAGTACACGATTATGATAATAATAAATATGCCGTATTGCATGAAATTGTACATGCATATGTCAGTGTAATTAACCTGTTGTGCTAATTCGTTTTAAAATGGTTGATTTCCTTATAAAAGCGCACAAAATCCCTGTGCTATAAAAATATTTGTTTTTAACAGCTTAGAAAATTAACTGCTTTATTTTTGCAAGTTCACAGGTTTCATTAAAAATACTGTTTAATGCCAGACAAAGGTTATATGCCAGGATCTTGTTTGAAAGCCGGGTACAAAGTCCCTGGAAACTTTTTGCAAGCACTCTTTCTGCATTTAACTGCCCATTCAGCTGTGAAAATACGGTTTCCACCCGCCGCCGTTGTTTGAATATCAACCGGCGTACCGGCTTTGGCCAGTCCGTTTTACTGTTCGATCGTTTCAGTGCCATGAGACAGACTCCCTGGCTGGCCATATCCTGCATGAGTGTTTCACCGGCATAGCCTTTGTCACCAAGGACTACGATCCCTGCCTGTGATTCCACAAGGTCCCGCAGGCCTTTCCGGTCATCGACGGATGCTGACGTGACTTCGAATGCAGCAATATATCCTTCCAGGGTGACCAGCGCATGTACTTTGTAGCCGAAATAAGTTTCTTTTTTTGAAGGACACTTTCCATAATCCGCGCCATATCCACGGAAGGAACGGCAGTAGCGTGCCCGGCCAAACTTACAGACGGCAAGCGGAAAGCTGTCTGCCACAAAATACCGGCTGCCTGGAATCTGAAAAAGACAGGGAATTTTTTGCCGCAGCAGTTCCGTTGTCTGGAGCAATGCTCGCCTTGTTCTGTTGAAACGGCTCCGGCTGCAGAGGGTTGGAAAAAGATGGCGGTAATTCCGTTTTACAAAGGAATACCATGCGTTTTCCGAGTCGATGCCGGCCAGTTCGCCGCAAATGCTGATGGTGATGATTTCAGGGTCAGACAGTCTGGCATCCAAAACGTGGCGTCTCCTGGCAACCTCTGGTGGTGCGAAACGGTGATATAGTTCATCAATAATGACATAAACTATTAAAATAAAATCTTCAAAAGTTGCGATAGTTGTGGTATTATTATCTTGAAACTTCAACATAATGATGCCTCCTTTCGAAATTTGTATCGCTACAAATAGGATAACACATTTTGTTGAAGTTTTTTATTTTATCTAGCACAACAGGTTAATTAATCAAAATGTAGCTTTGTGGCTTACGGAAGGAATGGCATTATATTTAAGCAACGGAGAACCATTTTATAAGGCAAACTTAGAATATTTTACAATACCAGCATACAATGACACAAATTCAAATAATCCACTTACCTTTTCAAATTGTGATGGATATACTTTTGCACATACATATATTGAATATTTGGATAAAACATATGGCTGGGATAAGGTGTTAAAACTTATCAAATCAGAAAATTATGAAAAATGCTTCGATAAGTCTAAAAAAGAAATTTATGAAGAATGGGTACATTATATTGAAAACTATTATCAATGACCACTTTTTCGTTTGTCAGGCAACATATAAAGGAGACTCTGAAAAAATGTCTGAAAATACAGATTTTCTATCAAAATCACGATAACCGCCAGCTTGATGGCAATATGGCCGCTCGGGTCGATGTAGCGCTCCGGGTTGTTCATGCAGTAGGTGTAAAGGTTCAGGCTCAGCGGGTCAGACTGGCTCCCGGCATAAAGGACAGAATTGTCCGCTTCTCCGGTCTGTCCGGTAAGATTGCCGAACGCATCATAGGAATATGTTGCTATGACCTCCCCACCGGAAAGGAAACGGGATACTGCATTCATGCCGTCTACAGTAAATTCCTTCTCCACACGGAAGCCCTGCACATTGTAAATATTCCTGACAAAAGTCCCTTCCGTCCTTGCAAAAACTCTCCATTAGCCTTTTATAAAATTACTTTTTTTCTAAAACATTATTAAATATCTGTAAAACTGTTGCATAACCTATTATCTGACTTCCTTCATACATCTCTATTTTTTTTCCAATCCATAAGCAAGATGGATAACTTTCAGGAGATATAAAAGTTATTGTCCCCTTTAGCTCGCTATCTTCTTTTTCTATATTGTAGTAATAATGTACCCCGGTTGTCAAATACCCCTCTTTAACCATATGAGCTGGTCTATACCCTTGATATATGTTATTTTTTCTACTACCAATAAATTGAAACAATGCTTCTACATCGCATTCTAATTGCATTATAATTGACCTCCTTTAATAAAAATGCTCAATATTAATAATATTATCATTAAAAAGCCTTAACATATCCGGCTCGACAACTGGTGTACCTGAATTAAAAATAGAAGAATCTAAGTTCATATGATATATGTTTTCAGGAATTGTAACCTTTATTATTGCCGCTTTATCTCTATTAATAGATTTATTAGCGAATTCCAAAGTTTCAACAAAATCATTTCCAAACTCTTTGGCAGCTAAAGTCTTTCCTTCTATTCCTCTAAATTGCTTAGTTAACATTATATCATAATACTCATCCACACCAACTGCTCTATAAATATCTTTAGTATTATTACCACCCTCTATTGCCTCTCCCGCAAAGTATTGCAGCTGCATCCTTGCCGGTAGCATATCCTCCGCATTTCCGACGATTCCTCCTGCCGCCCTCTTTGCCTTCAGCCGGTCAATTCCTGCTCCTGCCAGTGTGCTTCCTGCGGAAACAACGGTGCCGAGTGCAGCAGAAATCCCTATCTGGCGGTAGTCTATCTGGGAGAATGTCCTGCCTTCCACAAAGAACTGATGTGCCATCTCCTCCGCGGCTTCGGAGGCTGCCCCTCCCGCTGCGTTGGCAATTAGGGCGGCGGCAAGCGTCTTCGCCGTCAGCCCTGTCCCTGTTGAAAGGGCGTTCTTTGCCGCAAGCGGACCGATGGTGCATTTCAGGAGGTTCCCCGTGCCGAAGGAAATCGCGGAAACTGCGCCGGAAAAAAGCCCTTCCCCGACGATGCGGTTATAGTCGATGCAGACCTTCTTCTCGATGAACTTCTGTATCCCTGCCTCGACTGCCATTCCTGCCACCACGGCTGAAATCACGATAACCGCCAGCTCGATGGCAATATGACCGCTCGGGTCGATGTAGCGCTCCGGATTGTTCATGCAGTAGGTATAAAGGTTTAAGTTCAGCGGGTCAGACTGGCTCCCGGCATAGGTATCCGCCTGCAGGAAACGCGCCGTTACCGGGTCGTACATACGCGCGTTCAGATAATACAGGTCCGTCTCCACGTCATACTGATAACCGGCATAAAGGACGGAATTGTCCGCTTCTCCGGTCTGTCCGGTCAGGTTGCCGAACGCATCATAGGAGTATGTTGCTATGACCTCCCCTCCGGAAAGGAGTGTCACCACGTCGCCATGGGCGTTGTAAGTGTTCCTGACTGACACCGCTACCTTCCTTGTAAAACCATCTGCTGTGCAAGGAAGGTAAAAACACCGCTAAAATTCCGGTTTTATCCGTTCTATTTTCTATTAAAAATAAAACGTTATTTAACAC
The DNA here is from genome assembly GCA_910579465.1 of uncultured Lachnospiraceae bacterium. GTDB lineage: Bacteria > Bacillota > Clostridia > Lachnospirales > Lachnospiraceae > SIG307. The sequence continues at coordinate 130,192 of CAJTUB010000007.1, forward strand.
ACTCATTACAAAAATAATTATCTGCATCTACTGCCATTTCACATAACTTTTCATCAGAGCAAAGTTCATCGTAATCGGAAAGTCCTCTAAGCAATCCAAGTATAGCAGTACCATTAGATGGAAGAAGTGACCTTTTATCAATTGCAGAAATCAAACGTTCTATATAACCTTTATACACATCTTTTAAAAACACCTTTGCATTTTCGCCCTTTACATCCATTTCCATAATATAGTCCCTCATATCATTTAACTTTTCTTTTAATATTTCAAATTTATCCATCCTGCTTTTCCTTTCTTATTTTGATAATTTTTGAGTTCTTATAATCCAGTCTTCATCAAACTGTTCAAATAATAACTGAAATCCACCTCCTGGTCGATATTCTATATTATTAAGAGTATCTTTTGCAATATCTTTTGCAGTACCTATCACATATTTTACCTTAGTTCCAGCCGGAACTTTGGCTATGGAAACATTATCCCTTGGCCCCCATTCACTAAGCAATGCCATTTTATCCATATAGTCATCAATTGTACTAATTCCATTCATTTCATCAAATGTTGTCCAATATCGCAAACTGCGACCATCACCCACTTCTTTTCCAGAATGAAGCTGTACTAAATATAAATCCTTCTCTGTCAGTGATTTAATCTCATAGCCAGAATTAAAGTTCGACAGTTCCCGATTAAAGCCGTTTGAGTAATCCCAAACCTTTCCCCGTTTTCCACTTCCATCTGCCTCTCCCGCAAAGTATTGCAGCTGCATCCTTGCCGGTAGCGCATCCTCCGCATTCCCGACAATTCCTCCTACCGCCTTCGCCGCTCTCTTCGCTTTCAGCCGGTCAATCCCTGCTCCTGCGAGGGTGCTTCCTGCGGAAACAACGGTGCCGAGTGCAGCAGAAATCCCTATCTGGCGGTAGTCTATCTGGGAGAATGTCCTGCCTTCCACAAAGAACTGATGTGCCATCTCCTCCGCGGCTTCGGAGGCTGCCCCTCCCGCTGCGTTGGCAATTAGGGCGGCGGCAAGCGTCTTCGCCGTCAGCCCTGTCCCTGTTGAAAGGGCGTTCTTTGCCGCAAGCGGACCGATGGTGCATTTCAGGAGGTTCCCCGTGCCGAAGGAAATCGCGGAAACTGCGCCGGAAAAAAGCCCTTCCCCGACGATGCGGTTATAGTCGATGCAGACCTTCTTCTCGATGAACTTCTGTATCCCTGCCTCGACTGCCATTCCTGCCACCACGGCTGAAATCACGATAACCGCCAGCTCGATGGCAATATGGCCGCTCGGGTCGATGTAGCGCTCCGGGTTGTTCATGCAGTAGGTGTAAAGGTTCAGGCTCAGCGGGTCGGACTGGCTCCCGGCATAGGTGTCTGCCTGCAGGAAGCGCGCTGTTACCGGGTCGTACATACGAGCGTTCAGGTAATAAAGACCCGTCTCCACGTCATACTGGTAACCGGCATAAAGGACGGAATTATCTGCTTCGCCGGTCTGTCCGGTAAGATTGCCGAACGCATCATAGGAATATGTTGCCACAGCCTCCCCTCCGGAAAGGAGCGTCACCACGTCGCCGTGGGCATTGTAGAGATAGGAATAGGTCACCTTCTCCGGATTTCCGTCTACATCCCCTGCACCGGCTTCACTGTATACCTCCCGGAACAGAAGCGGCCCGCCGTACACATTCCTTGCGGTCAAGGCGCCGTCCCCGTCTGCCTCCATGATAACGTGCTCCCCGTCGTAAAGGAAGCGGGACGTCGCAGTCACGCCGTCTGTGGTAACCTCCTTCGCCACACGGAAGCCCTGCGCATTGTAGGTATTTCTGACGGACGTTTCTGCCGTCCTTGCGGAAACCATCTGGTTGTGCAGGTCGTAGGAGGCAGAAAGCACCGTGGTTCCCCCGTCGCCGTTCCCGTTACTGTCGTACTGCGTCTTCGTCTCCGTCAGGCGGTTGCCGTTCGCATCATAGGTATAAACGGTTTCCGAGCGCTTCTTCCCTGCTTCCGTCTCCGCTGTCCTGACAAGCTGGTTCCGGCTGTTATAGGTGTAGACGGTTTCCACAGTAACGTTTTTCGGTGTGCCGTCCGAAGCCGCAGCCAGTACGGTTTCCGTCATTGTCCTGCGGTTCCCTGCACCGTCATAGGTGTAAGAAATAGTGCGTCCGTCCGGGTACGCAACGCTAGCCAAACGGTTCAGGCTGTCATAGGTATATGCCGTCGTGCCGCGCTCTGTGCCTCCCGATTGTTCGGTCTTTGTCTTCAGGTTCCCGGCGGCATCATAGGTATACAAAAACTCGTCCTGCACGCTGCCGTCCGCAAGGGTATTCTTAACAGACGTCACCCGGTGGCAGCCGTCGAAGGTATAGCTCTCCTTGGCGCCGTCCCCATAGGTCACGCTCTTTCTTGCCCCGTCCATATAGTACGCAATCTCTGCTACGGAGTCTCCGGACTGTACCCTGACAAGACGGCCTGCCGTATCGTACCACCGCTTCACGGTCCCAGCCTCGCCCGTCTCCGTCTCGTAATGGAACCCGGCTTCACATCCGGCGGTCATATCGTAGCCGAAGGTCACTGTGACAAAGCCCGGCGCACGCTTTTCCGTGATACGCCCGAGGGCATCATAGGCATAGGAGGTCGTACCGCTCCCGTCCGTAAACGAAACCAGACGGTTTGCCTTATCGTAGACATAGGTATAGGTACTGCTCCGGCTTCCGGAAACCGAAGTCTCCTCTACCAGATTTCCCGCGGAATCGTAGGTATAGGACGTCACCGTCCCGGCATAATCCGTTGCAGTTGCTACTTCCCCGTTACCGAAATAGGTATAGTGCTGCGTCACGGCAGCGTCGCCGCTTCCCTCGGTCTTTGAGATGACAAGCCCTGCCTTGTTGTAGGCATATGACGTGCGGTTTTTGTTCCCGTCGGTCTGCGTCAGGAGATTTCCTGCCGTATCGTAGGTATAGACGACCTTTGTCCCGTCCGCAGACGTTACACTAAGCAGTCTGCCCTCACTGTCATAGGTATACGTCTTTTTGTTTCCGTTCGCGTCCTGATCGGAAAGCACGTTGCCAAGAACGTCATAGGTCTTTTTCGTTACTCCGCCTGCCGCGTCGGTCACTGAAACCACCCTGCCGTCCCTGTCATATTCATAAACGGTTTTGTGGCCTTCGCCGTCCGTAGCGGAAATTTTCTGTCCCGCCGCGTCATACGTGTAATGTGCCGCGACTGTACCGTCCGGATTCATGACATAACACAGCCGTCCGAACGCATCGTAACGATACCTTGTTTTATTTCCGAATACATCCGTTTCTGAAAGAACAAGACCGTTCGCATCGTATTCCGTAGTCTTTGTCAGCTCTTTCAGGGAAACCGTCACTGTTTCCGAGCATCTGCGGCCTGAAAGGTCGTAGGAATACCTGGTGACGTTTCCTTCCGCATCGGTTTTGGAAAGCATGTTTCCAAACGCATCATAGGTATACCGCTCTGTACGATGCTCCGTGCCGCCTGTGCGGAACAGGACGGACATCACCGGATTGGAATGCCCGTCATAGACATAGCTCTGGCATGTGCCCATGGAATTTTCCCTGCATGCCAACAGTCCCGAAGTATGATACTGATAGGTTTCCCGATAGGAATCGATGGTGTCGTCCCCGGAAACCTCACAGGAGGTTATCTTTCCCAGGGAATTATAGGTATACGTTGTTACCCTTCCGGTACTCTCCGTCTTTGTCAGGACATTTCCCATGCCGTCATAGGTATAGGTCTCTGCTGCCCCGCCCTTCGTCACGGAAAGCAACCGGTCCGCCCCATCATAGGTATAGCTTGTCCTGCCGCCGAGCGCCGTCGTTTCCGTCAGCTTCCTGCCTAACGCGTCATAGGTATAGGAAACCGTAAATGCTTTTCCCGCCTTGTCCGTCTCCGGCGTGATATACGAGATACAGCTGCCCTGCGGGTTGTAACGATAGATAGTCGCATTTCCGAACGCGTCGCATTCCATCGTACGGTTTCCGTTACGGTCATAGCCGTATTGTGCAGTTACGGTCCGCACCATGGTCTGGTTTTTCCCCTGCGTTACCTCGATGCATCTGACCTCGCGTCCACAGGTATCATACTCTGTTTCAAGATGCTCCATTGCATCAATGGAAAGCCCCTCGCGGTAAGATGCCGGAAGCACCGTCTTTACCTGCCTGTCTGCCCGGTCGTAGGCATACAGCGTCGTTCCTTTTTCTGCGTCAATTTTCTTTTCCAGACGTCCAAAGCTGTCATAGACTGATTCGGTGACTCTTTCGGCTGCATTTTCCCCTTCATAGGACTGCGTTTCCTTTGTCACATTCCCGTTTGCATCATACGCATAGGAGGTCCATGTTACAAGCTTATCCTTTGCCGTCACGGTCTTACGGATGCACTGTCCCTTTGCATCGTATTGGTACGACGTTACCGTTCCGTCCGGCGCGGCTTCCCAGATAAGGTTCTCCGCCCTGTCGTATCCGTAGACTGTTTCAAGCTCCATAAAGCCGGTATTTTCCAGCGTATACAGGGACGCATTTTCTACCAGGCGCTTTGCCATTACCGGCTTTTCCCCGGATGCATAGGTATACTCCGTCTGCATACTCTGGGTTCCGGAAAGCGTCCTTGTTTCGGAAAGACATCTTCCGTCCTTATCATAGCAGTACGAGACGGTTCCTGCTGCATCTGTCCTGGACAAAAGATTTCCCAGCGCATCATAAGTACAGGTTACCGTAATCAGCTGTCCTGACGGTATCCTCTTTGCCGTGGTGCCTGCCGCACTCCGCGTATAGCGCAGCGCATTTCCGAGCCGGTCGTACTCCGTTCCGGTGTAGGTATAGCGGTCTGCTTCAAACGGAGTCCAGACACCGGTACGGTTTTTCAGCGCATCATAGGTATAATATGTCGTATTGCCTAAGGCGTCCTTCTGCAAGGACAGCGTCCCGTCCGTGGCATAGCTCCAGCTGAGTACGCCGCCGTCCGGGTTCTTCTGCTCGATAAGGCGGTTTTTATAATCGTAGGTAAATACGGTTTCCGCTGCTTCCGTATCCGTAAAGTACACGGTCTCGGTCGTTTTATGGTATTTTCCGGAAAGCGTATAGGCATACTCCCGCAGAAGCTCTTCCCCTGCCCCCGGCGCCTTTCTGCGTGCCGTAAGCATTCTTCCGTCCGCATCATAGGTATAGGTATAAACCGCGCCGCCCGGCAGCTCTTCCTTCAAAAGACGTCCCATGCAGTCATAGGTATAGACCGTACGGTTTCCCAGAGGGTCGGTCTGGCTAAGGAGATTCCCTGCCGCATCATAGGTATAGGTATACGCCTCTGCTTCGGAACCGTTTGCCGTATACTCTTTGACCTTCTGCAGCAGCTCGTTGTAAACCGCCCCTGTAATGCCGCCGTTTGCATCCTTTTTCCGGAGAATATTTCCTGCCGCGTCATACGCGTATTCGGTCGTTCTTCCCTCCGGCGTTGTTACCGTGAGCACCCGTCCCAGCGTATCATAGGTCATTTCCGTCTTATAGCCCTTTGCATTCCGGATGCCGGTCTGGTACCCGGAAGCATTGTAGGTATAGGTCGTTTTACCGCCCTCCGGATTCGTCACGGTCTTTATCAGCCCCTTGAGGCTGCATTCCTCCGTGTTTGTGACATAGGTATAGCTTGTCACTGCAAACTTGGATGCGTCATTCTCTCCGTATTGGCTGTAGCTTACATTTTTATCAAGCTCCACAATCACCGAACACAGAAATACGCCGCTTTCATCATAAATGTAATGCGTCACGACGCCAGCCGGGTCCTTGTGGTAGATACAGTTATTCCGGCTGTCGTACTGGAAGGTTTCTATCCCGTTATCCGGATAGGTGATTTTCGTTGTATTTCCCCTGATATCCCGCTCGTAGCTGGTAATATTCCCTGCCTCATCCCTGCTTGCCTTCAGCTCATTGTAGTTACTCAGGTTATTATCCTGGAAATAGCTGAAGGTCTGCAGATTGCCGGAGCCGTCCACAATGCCGACGATATTGTAGGCAGCGTCGTAATACTGCGTTTCCGTTGTCCCGTCGGTATTCGTAATGGTCGTACTCCGCTTTGCTTCATCGTAAGAATAGGTGCGCGTATTCCCTGCCGCATCGGTTACGCTCTCTACCGTCCAGCGCATCCCTCTCAGCTCATAGGTGATTCCTGCAACGGTCTGCCCCTTTGCATTCTTTACCGCACACAACCGCTTCCCCGATACAGCTCCGGTATACTCGTAAAAATATACCGTCCCGTCTGCCGCCGTTGCCTTTGCCAGCCTGTCGCCGTCATATTCATAGGTCACAGTCCTTCCGGCATAATCCTTTATCCCGGTAAGACGCCCGCTTTGATAGGTCAGCATGGTTTTTCTGCCAAGCGCGTCTGTAATCTGTATCGGTCTTCCCTTTGCATCCACGGTAATCGTAACCGCATTGCCGTAAGCGTCCTCTTCCCTTACAAGATAGCCTGCCGCATTGTAATAATACTTCGTCTGGTCCGGCATTGTCAGAAGATAGCCGCCGTCCGCCGTCCGGGTCAGGGTATTTCTCGAACTCTTAGCCCAGAAGCTTTTTTCATCCATCGTAATATAGTTATCAATCCCGCCGCCCGGCAGCTCTACAAGGAAAATATGCTCATTTTTGTAATCCTCCGAAGGATACGCCCTACAAGCATAATTCAGGTTCCAGCCCTTACCGAATACGCTGTCCTCCTTGTCATTTTGGGAATTATATGTCCTCACAAGCTGAAATTCATTCTTGCCGTACGGATACGATAAATCAACATAGCTGCCCGAATAATTGCCGGTCGGGGCATAGGCGCCCTCTACGCTTCCGAAGTATACCGCCGCACGCAGCTCTTCTCCCAGGAAAGGCATATATTCTACCTTACCCTCTATCCTGTCGCCTTCTCCCTCCCACTGGTAGGAATCCATCCCAAGGAAGGTCCCGGTTTTTACCTGGCGCTTTGGTCCGCTGATACTGCCCCAGTAGTTATTCGACGCATTAATTGCATAAAGGTCGCTCGTATTTTTTACGGCGCAGGCATTTCCTGCAAAACGGCAGTAATTCACCGAAATGTCGTTCAAGTTAGAAACCAGCACCGCATATCTTTTCGCCCCGACAAACATGGAGTTTAAAACCGATACCATACCATACGCATTCAAAATCGTATCGGCATAACGGAATACACAGTCGCTTGCCTGCAGCTTACCGCCGTCATTAATACGGATTCCGCTCCAATATTCTATCGTACTGCTTCCTTCCTCTGCTCCGACATAGGACGGGTCCCCCGCATAGGAGAAAACAATCTTCTTTTCCTCCGTACCGAGCGCCTGCAGGGTGCCGCTTAGGGAGATGCCATAATTCGGACGGAACAGCAGCTTAGCTCCCGGAGAAAGCTGAAATGTTTTCCCATACGGAATCGTAATAGATTCGCAAAAGTAGGTATCCTCCGGCAAGACAATACTATTTGCCAGTGTTCCATACAAAAGAACCCCGTTGGAATACTTACTGCCGATAAACTGATTCTCCCGGATGCCCTCTAACTCTTCTCCGGTGCGCAGGGCGCCGATGTTAAGGAAAACAGGGTAGGAACCGGATTCCATAAAGGTATTCCCATTCACAGAGAATACCCCTGTCCCAAGATTGTATACATACAGCCCGTAATAGGTGGTCCCCGTCACCGTGCATCCTGACATGGTGAAGGAGGCATCCCCGCCCTGGCTTACGCTGACACCGTACCTTCCCCCCGTGATGGTGCTGTCCAGGAGCTCCGTGCTCCCGTACGACATCACGGCGTACTCCCCCGACGCGAGGAGGGTACACCCTTCCAGCCTCACGTCACCCTTCGCCTCCGTCCGGAGCATCCCATAACCGGAGGCTCTCCCGTCCAGCACACAACGGGAAAGCCGCGCACTCCCGGATACCGTAAGGCCCGGTTCATAGCCGCTCCTGCCTTTTACATTCCTCATCTCCATATACTCCGCGGTAAGGCTCCCCCCTGCATATACGATAAACCCGTTCCATGTACCGCTTTTCCTGACGGTAAGCCCTTCCGCGTATTCCGCATCGCCGTATGAGGTAAGGACCACCGGCTTCCCTTCTGTCCCCGACAGGATAAGGCTCCCCCCGTCCGAAACCAAAAAGTTCGTCCCGGCCTCCCTCAGAAGCACGCTCCCGGCCGGCACGGTCAGGCATCCGCCCCCGTATACGGAGATGTTCCCTGTCGCATAAATCCCTTCCGGCAGTACCAGTTCCTTATTGAGTGAACCCTCAAGGTAAGGGATGTCCGCACCGGTATGCCCGCTGCAGGTGTTCCCGCGTATCCCGTCCATCTGTCTTCCCGTCACACCCCCCAGGTTCACACAGACCGGGTAGGAGCCGCATCCCGTGAAGGTGTTCCCTTCCACGGAGAATCCCCCCGTCCCGAGACCGGAGATGTACAGCCCGTAATAGGAGGTTCCCGTGACCGTGCACCCGGTCATGGTGAAGGAGGCCTCCCCGCCCTGGTTTACGTGGACACCGCTGTTTCCCCCCGTCACGGTGCTGTCCAGGAGCTCCGTGCTCCCGTATGCCCTCACGGCGTACTCCCCCGATGCGAGGAGGGTGCTCCCCTCCAGCCTCACGTCACCCTTCGCCTCCGTCCGGAGCATCCCGTAAGCGGAAGCCCTCCCGTCCAGCACACAGCGGGAAAGCCGCGCACTCCCGTATACCGTAAGGCCCGGTTCATAGCCGCTCCTGCCTTTTACATTCCTCATCTCCACATACTCCGCGGTAAGGCTCCCCCCTGCATATACGATAAACCCGTTCCATGTACCG
>CAJTUB010000007.1:139110-209633 GCA_910579465.1 uncultured Lachnospiraceae bacterium
AGCACACAGCGGGAAAGCCGCGCACTCCCGTATACCGTAAGGCCCGGTTCATAGCTGCTCCTGCCTTTTACATTCCTCACCTCCACATACTCCGCAGTAAATCTTCCCCCTTCATATACACTTATCCCTCCCCAATATTTACTCCCATTTTCCATTCCTCCATACTCCACGTCCCCCATGGAAGTCATAATAACCTCCCTGCCTTCTTCCCCTTCTAAAACGAAATTTCCACTGACATAAAAACTAGCCCCCGAAGCTATCCGCAGTATTGTCCCCGGCTTAATATACAGTGTCTTTCCTTGTGCAATCGTAACAGACCCCGTCACTTCGTAAGAGCCGGTTCCTTCCCCCCATACCGTATCGGTGGAAATCGTCCCGCTCACTTTCCTTCTATTCGTAAAAGAAACCGCATTACTCCAGATGCTGTGTTCTTCTTCTGTCTCTATACTGCTAACCTGATACTGATATTCCGTGTAGCTGTCCGGAACCGTATACTGAAATGCACTGCCACTGACACAGTCCACAGTTTCCCCATTTACCTGTACCTCGTATCCGGCTTTACTTCCGATAGGATTCCATTGCAAATAAACCGTATCGCTTCCCTGTGTCGATACAGTTAACACTATTTCCTTTTTCACCGGCTCCAGTGTTGGTGTCGGGGTACTTGTCGGCTCTGGTGTCGGACTTGGCTCACTCGTCGGCTCTGCCGTTGGCGTTAAACTCGGCTCACTTGTCGGTTCCTCCGTCGGCGTCAAACTCGGCGTACCTGTCGGCTCTGTCGTTGGCATCAAACTCGGTTCTACCGTCGGTGTCGGGGTACTTGTCGGCTCTGGCGTCAAACTTGGCTCACTCGTCGGCTCTGCCGTTGGCGTTAAACTCGGCTCACTTGTCGGTTCCACCATCGGCGTCAAACTCGGCGTACCTGTCGGCTCCGGCGTTGGCATCAAACTCGGTTCTACCGTCGGTATCGGTGTACTCGTTGCCTCCACCGTAGGCGTCGGACTTGGCTCACTCGTCGGTTCCACCATCGGCGTCAAACTCGGCGTACCTGTCGGCTCCGGCGTTGGCATCAAACTCGGTTCACTCGCCGGTTCTACCGTAGGTATCGGTGTACTCGTTGCCTCCACCGTAGGCGTCAAACCCGGCTCACTTGTCGGTTCCTCCGTCGGCGTCAAACTTGGCGTACTTATCGGCTCCGGCATTGGCTCCGGACTCGGTGTACTCGCCGCCTCCGGCGTTATCCCCGGTTCTGCTTCCTTCACTATGGCTTCCGTGTCCGTACCTGCATACACGACAAAGTCTCTGCCGCCTCCTGCCGGTGCGGTGCAGCCGATTACCAGCGATGCGATTGCTGCTGCCGCAAGCTTCTTTGCTGTTTTCCCCAATTCAAAATAATGTTTTGTCCCCTTTTTCATTTACTGCTTCTCCTTCTGTCTTCTGTTCTTTTTATTTCTTTTGTCTGCTCTCTGTTTTGTCCTTTTCAAAGCAGAAAAAAACGGCTGCAAAGTAACACCTTGCAGCCGGACTATCTTAAAAATGTACCTCCCACATCTTCTTAGACTCCCAACTTTGCGTCCCTGCGTTTCCACAGGTTTGCCAATTTATACTAAAATAATACCTTTTTCTTCCTCCTTTGTCAATCTATTTTTTATTTTTATTTTATACTTTTTCACAGCTTTCTCATTTTGAGCGTATCACTATAAACAAATGCCCCGGTGCATTAGAACTCTGCCGTGGCGCAGTATTTCCTACGATAAAAGCCCAAGGACTGCCTGATTCCTTCTGCCGTCCCTGGGCTTTTCTTTTTCCTTCTTATTTTGCTTGTCCTTTTTCACGCAAAGCTAAGACTTTTTCAGCTCCGGCTTCTGTACGTCATCGGACATAATGGAGAACGCAATATTCGTCGCATGGTCTGCCACACGCTCGATGTTGGATACGACGTCGGTAAAAATCATTCCGGTTTCCGCATCGCACTCACCGCGGGTCAGACGTTCCACATGGCTCTGCTGTAAGGCTCGCTCCAGCTCGTCGATTTCATCCTCGAGCGAAAGGATGTCCCGCAGATGCTCCTCATTATTCTTTTCAAATGCCTCTAAGGAGTACCGGAGCAGCGTCCTTGCCTTCCCGAACATCTCCCGGATCTGGTTCTCGGCGTCCTTGCTGATGCTGAGGCCGTCCTCGCTCAGCTGCTTGGCGGCGTCTGCCATATTCTCCGCATGGTCGCCGATACGCTCGATATCGTTTACGACATGGAACAGACCGCCGAGCAGCTTCCGGTCCTCTACCGGAAGCGAAAGCTGGTTTGCCTTTACCAGATAATTGGTAATCTGCTCGTTTAAAAAGTTGACCGATTCCTCGGTTTTATAAATCTCTTCTATGATATCAGGGTTCTTGGTAAACAGCACATCGATTCCTTTTGAAAGGTTATTGATGGCAATTCCCGCCATACGCGTCGTCTCACTGATAATATTCGGCACTGCGGCTGTGGTAGAAAACACACTGTTTTCACCGATGTACTCCAGATGCATATTGTCTGGCTTCTTGTCGTCACCCGGCACAAGCAGATAGGTTAATTTCACAATCGGCTTTACAAGCGGGAAGCAGACAAGTACCTGGAATACCTTAAAAATCAAATGCGTATTTGCAACGTCACGGGCGATTTTGGCATTGATGCCGTCCACATAGACATCCTTTAAGCCCATGGCACTGGAAATTCCGGTAATCAGCTCCAGAATCTCGTCATGCAGGAAGCAGAGCACCAGCATAATGACGGCAGAACCGATAATATTTACGATAAAATGGATATGTGCGGCACGCTTTGCCATTTTCTTTCCGCCGATGCTGGCGAGCAGGGCAGACACACAGGAGCCCATGTTACAGCCAAGAATAATATAAAAGCAGATGCCAAGCGGAATCAATCCCTGCGAGGCCATCAAAAGGACAATACCAACCGTCGCGGAAGAGCTTTGCAGCACCGCAGTTACGAGAAATCCGACGCCGACCGCAAGAAGCGGATGCGTTAAAGAGGACAGAATATTGACAATTGTCTCGGACTCCTTTAAGGTCTCCATCCCCCCCGACATAACGCTCATGCCGAAAAACAGCATACCGAAGCCTAAGATGACCTCACCGATACGCTTAATCATCGGCTGTTTAAAGAACATTACCATCACGACGCCGCCGATTAAGAAAAATGGTGCGACATCGCTTAGGTTAAATGCAATCAGCTGTGCCGTAACGGTCGTACCGATATTGGCACCTAAAATAACGCCTGCTGCCTGCATCAGGTCCATCAGACCAGCGTTTACAAAGCTGACCACCAGAACCGTGGTGGCACTGGAGGACTGAATGACCGCGGTGAATAAAATACCCATGAGCATCCCTAAGAAACGGTTCTTTGTCACCATCTCGAGGATTTTACGAAGCCTTGCGCCTGCAGCCTTCTCCAACCCCTCACTCATCAGCTTCATACCGTATAAAAACAGTCCTAATCCTGCGGCAAGCGCCATAACTACCTGCATTCCCATGCCTGACCTCCTCTTCTGTTTTACTCCGTATACTTTCTATTATGCCATATTTTACCTGATATTAAAAGAGTTTTTTCATATCTTTTTGAATTGCCTGTTTTAAAGCCTCCGTACTTTCAAACCTTTGCTCCGGGCGTAAGAAGCTTAAAAACCTTGTTTCTAACGTCTTTCCATAGAGATTTCCCTCATATCCCGCCAGATGTGTTTCCACGCTGACCCGCTCCCCGGAATCCACCGTTGGTCTTAGGCCTATGTTGGTAATGCCGGAGTACCAGACATCTCCAAGCCTTGTCTGCGTGACATAGACACCATAGGCCGGAAGCAGCTTTTCCGGCGGCGGCAGCATATTGATTGTCGGAAAGCCAAACGTCCTTCCAAGCTGCCGTCCATGCACTACCTCGGCGTATATAAAATAAGGTTGTCCCAGAAGCGCATTTGCCTCCTCCATGGCTCCCACAGTCAAAAGCTCCCTGATTTTCGTACTGCTGATTCGCGTTCCACCGTTTTCCACCTTCGGAATACTTATCGTCCGGTAGCCGTGTACGCTGCTAAGGCTGCGCAAAAGTGCAGTATCCCCCCTCCTGTCCCTTCCGAACCGGAAGTCCTCTCCCGTCACAATCACCTTCGCATTCAGCTCCTTACAGAGCACCTCCGCTACAAACTGCTCCGCGGACAGGCTGCGAAGCGCCTCGTCAAGCGTATACTCTGCCAGAACGTCGATTCCAAGGGACGCGCATAAAAGCTCCTGCTCCGCTCTTGTATAAATTACATTTTTTCCTTCCCCGGATTTTGTCCAAAAAGAAAGCACACAGGCCTGATATCCGTTTTTCTTTTCCGCAAGCACCGCATCAAAAAGCCTCCGGTGCCCGATATGTACGCCGTCAAACTTTCCGATGGTGACTGCTGTCTCACCCGGCAAACGCTCTGATTTTTCCTTTCTCCGAATCACCGGCTCCACCTTCCTTCGGCCGTTTTACGGCAAAAACATTTTGTCCGGCCGCAGCCGATTCTCTCCCGTGTCAAAGCGATACAGCCCGACCAGGACTCCTTTCGTATCATAAAGCCGCACCCTGCCATCCGCTGCGTCCGGAGCCGGCTGCAGCATCTGCAGCTCCAGCAGGTTTCCGTTATACAGATACCGTTCAAACTCCGGCAGTATCTCTGCCGCCGGATACCTGGATAACATCTTTTCAATTGGAAGAACCAGCTCCTGCAGACGGTTTTCATCCCTTGCCGCCTCGACCTGGGACAGCGTCACCGCATCGGAAAGGAAAAACTCCCCTGCCTGTGTGCGGACTAACGACTTCATGCAGGCGCCGCAGCCTAGAAATTCTCCCATATCCCGCAGAAGGCTGCGGATATAGGTTCCTTTGGAGCAGCGGATGCGGAGCCTCACACTTTCGACAAAGCCGTCCTCCCTGTACTGGAAGTCTACCGGTTCATTTTCAAAAATTTCTACCTCGCGGGGCTTGCGCTCCACTTCCTTCCCGTCCCGTGCCAGCTCGTAAAGACGCTTTCCGTCTACCTTAAGCGCCGAATACATCGGCGGCACCTGTCCGTAGACTCCGGTAAACCTCTCTGCCGCACGCCGCACGGCAGCCTCGTCTGCCCGCACGCTGCTCCGGCACAACACCGTCCCGGTCATGTCCTCGGTATCGGTCGTCACGCCTAACAGCATGACCGCTTCGTAGGTTTTTTCCTTTTCTAAAAGCAGCTCGCAAAGCTTTGTCGCCTTACCGATGCAGACGGGAAGAACCCCGACGGCCTGCGGGTCCAGTGTTCCGGTGTGGCCGATTTTCCTCTCCCGCAAAATCCCGCGCAGCTTCGCTACGACATCATGGGAGGTATAGCCTGCCTCTTTATAGACATTGATAATTCCGTCCATTGACTGCTCCTTATTGTTCTGTATAGGAAGTAATCTGATGCTCGATTTGTAAGGAAAGATTATTTGCCACGTCATGGATGGAGCCGTTCATCGTACAGCCCGCCGCCATTCTGTGACCGCCTCCGCCAAACATACAGCAGATTTTGCTGACATCCACCTTACCATTGGAACGCATGCTGACCTTGTAGCACTGCGCGCTCTCCTCCCGGACAAGAATGGCAGCCTCCACCCCCTCCGTCACGCGCAGCTGGTCGATAATCCCGTCCAAATCCGACGGAACCGCGCCGTAAAGCTGCATGATTTTCTGTGAAACAAAAGAAAAAATCACCTTTCCGTCCAGCAAAAGAATGCTCTCTAACAGACACCTTCCGAGAATCTGATTCTGCAGATAGGTCTTCCGGTAAAACGAATCATCAATAATTTTTGACGGGGAAATCCCGGTCTCCAGAAGAGCTCCTGCAATCTCCATCGTCTTTTTCGAAGTATTAGAATGCTTAAATACGCCGGTATCATGCACAATCCCGAGGTAAAGGCATTCCGCGGCATCCGCCTCTATTTTTTCTTTTTCCAGAAGACCGTACAAAACCTCACAGGTAGAGCTTGCTTCCGGCTCCACATGGTTGTACTGTGCGAATTTTGTATTGCTGATGTGATGGTCGATGCTTACGGTAACTGCCGCTCTCTGAAACATAGCCTCCGTAAAGCCCAGCCGGTCTATGCTGCCGCAGTCCAGCGCAATGAACAAGTCGTACACCTTTTCCGGCGCTGCCTCTCCTGACGCTTTTTCTGTATTTTTTAAAAAGGAAACAGCTTCCGGAATCTCCTTCAGATAAACGTCAATCTGTGCTTTGCCGCCGGTCTCTCTTATCAGATAATTGTAAAGTCCGAGACACGCGCCGACGCAGTCACCGTCCGGACGACGGTGTCCCGCGATGGCGACGCTCCCTGCTTTCCTTACCAGTTCCAATAAATTTAACATACGAACCCCTTCCTATGCTTTTCTCTGCCTATTCCTCTCCTTCTTCCTTACTCCGGTCCGGCAGCTGTGCCGTTACGTCGTCAATCAGCTTTGACATGGATACCCCGTAAGCAATGGAACGGTCCCCGACAAAGATAAGCTCCGGCGTATTTCTTAAATTTAACGACTTCGCAAGCTTGGAGCGGAGATGGGATGCCGCGCTTTTCAGACCCCGCAGCGTATTTTGCACCGCCTCCTCGTCTCCGAGGACGCTGACATAAATTTTCGCTGTTTTTAAATCCGGCGCAACCTCCGCCGCAACCACCGAAGTCATCGGGTGAATCCGCGGATCCTTGCACTCCTCGCGGATCAGGGTGCTGAGCTCTCTTTGCACCTCAGCATTAAT
This sequence comes from uncultured Lachnospiraceae bacterium, assembly GCA_910579465.1. GTDB lineage: Bacteria > Bacillota > Clostridia > Lachnospirales > Lachnospiraceae > SIG307. The sequence goes on from CAJTUB010000007.1 coordinate 145,887, forward strand.
CCGTGTATTTTTTACACTGTTTTTTCTCATTATCTCGGTACCTCTTCCATTACATAAAACTCAATCTGGTCAAGCTCCTTTAAATCGTTAAACTTTTCAAATACAAGACCGCACTCGTAGCCGGCTGCCACTTCCTTGACATCGTCCTTAAAGCGCTTTAAGGACGCCAGGTCACCCTCGAAAATCTGCGTGCCCTCACGGGAGATACGCGCCTTGCTGCCACGGACAATCTTGCCGTCCAACACATAGGAGCCGGCAATCATACCAAGACCGGATGCCTTGAATACCTGACGCACCTCGGCATGACCGATTACCCTTTCCTCAAATACCGGGTCTAACAGACCCTTCATTGCAGCCTCCACATCTTCAATCGCATTGTAAATGACACGGTACAGTCTTACATCTACCTTCTCACGGTCTGCCATTTCCTTTGCCATATTGTCCGGCCGGATATTGAAGCCGATGATAATGGCATTGGAGGCGCTTGCAAGGCTTACATCGGACTCGTTGATCGCGCCGACGCCGCTGTGGATGATGCGGATTGCCACCTCTTCGTTGCTCAGCTTTAACAGGCTCTGCTTCACTGCCTCTACGGAGCCCTGCACATCCGCCTTTACAATCAGGTTCAGTTCCTTGATATTACCCGCCTGAATCTGGGAGAACAGGCCGTCTAAGGAAAGCTTTGCCTTCGTATCCGCAATCAGGCGCTCCTTGCCCTGCGAAATAAACGCTTCCGCAATATTTCTTGCTTCCTTCTCATTCTCCGTTACCATAAAGATTTCACCGGCATTCGGCACCTCGTTCAGACCGAGAATCTCAACCGGGGTGGACGGAGTGGCTTCCTTTACCCTGCGTCCCTTGTCGTCCATCATGGCGCGCACCTTACCGTATGCAGAGCCGATTGCTACAATATCGCCCACATGGAGCGTACCCTTCTGTACCAGAATCGTCGCAACCGGACCCTTACCCTTATCAAGCTGTGCCTCGATGACAATACCTCTTGCCTTTCTGTCCGGATTTGCCCCCAGCTCGCACATTTCCGCAGTCAGGAGAACCATCTCTAAAAGCTGGGTAATTCCTTCCTTCGTATGGGCGGATACCGGAACGAAAATCGTATCACCGCCCCAGTCTTCCGCAACAAGCTCATGCTCGGTAAGCTCCTGCTTTACACGCTCGATATTGGCGCTCGGCTTATCCATCTTGTTTACCGCAACAATAATCGGAATCCCTGCCGCCTTTGCATGGTTGATTGCCTCTACCGTCTGCGGCATAACGCCGTCGTCGGCTGCAACGACAAGAATTGCAATATCGGTAGACTTTGCACCGCGCATACGCATCGAGGTAAACGCCTCATGTCCCGGCGTATCAAGGAATGTAATCTTCTCGCCGTTGACCTCCACCATATAGGCGCCGATATGCTGGGTAATACCGCCTGCCTCCTTTGCAGTTACATTCGCCTCACGGATTGCATCCAGCAGGGACGTCTTACCGTGGTCGACATGACCCATGACGCAGACAACCGGCGGACGCTTCTTCAAAAGACTCTTGTCTTCCTCCGTTTCCTTTAAAAGCTCCTCGACAACATTGACCGTTACCTTCTTTTCAACGATACAGTCATACTCTAATGCAATTTCCTCGGCTTCCTCAAAGGAAATCTCCTGGTTAATGGATACCATCTTGCCCGCAAGAAAGAGCTTCTTCACCAGTGCAGGCGCCGGCTGCTTGAGCTTATCCGCAAGCTCTTTTACCGTCAGCACCTCCGGGATAATAATGGACTTGATTTCCTCTTCCTCTTTCTTTACGACCTCCGGCTTAATGAAGGCGCCCTTACGGTTCGGGTCCTTCTTCTTTAACATCTTCTCTAATGCTGCTTCATCCGTCTCACGGTCCTTCTTCTTTTCTCTTTCCTTATCACGGTCCCTGTGACTGAATGCCGCCACTCTCTGTTCCTTCGTCAGCTCGTTTGCAAAGTCTGCCTTAATGCTGCTGTTTGCACCGCTCTTCCCGTCATTTCTCGGACGGGATACCGGCTTCCTCTGTACGGAATCCTTATCCGAATCCTTATCAAAGAAACGGTCCTTGGAAAAGCCTCCCTGCGGACGTCCTCCCTGCGGGCGGTCCCCATATCTGCGCTCTCCCTGCGGACGGTCGCCCTGTGGACGGTTCCCCTGCGGGCGGTCTCCGTATCTGCGCTCTCCCTGCGGACGGTCGCCCTGTGGACGTCCTCCCTGCGGGCGGTCTCCGTATCTGCGCTCTCCCTGCGGACGGTCGCCCTGTGGACGGTTCCCCTGCGGGCGGTCTCCGTATCTGCGCTCTCCCTGCGGACGGTCGCCCTGTGGACGTCCTCCCTGCGGGCGGTCTCCGTATCTGCGCTCTCCCTGCGGACGGTCGCCCTGTGGACGTCCTCCCTGCGGGCGGTCTCCATATCTGCGCTCTCCCTGTGGACGGTCGCCGTTTCTCGGCGCCGTCTGCTGGTTCTGCTGCATCCTCTGTGCCTTCGCGGCTTTCTGTTCTGCCTGCTGCGCAAAAACATTTCCTAAAATGTTAATGTGGACACGCTCCTCTTTCTTTTCTTCCGGCGCCGGAGGCGTAACGGTTTCCTGTACCTTCTCCTGTACTTTTTCCTGTACCTTTTCTTCCACTTTCTCTCCTATTTTTTCTTCTTTCTTTTCCTTTATTTTTTCCTGTGTTACTTCTTCTTTCTTTTCTTCCCGCTTTTCTGCTTTCTTCTCTTCCTTTTTCGCCGGCTTTTTCTCTGCCGTGGAAGTTGCCTTTGCCTTGCTCTCGGTCTTCTTTGCCGGCTTCTTCTCCGCTTCTTCCTTTCCGGCGTTCTCTAACTTCGCCAAATCGCCGAATCTGCCGCGAATCATGGAAATCTGCCGTTCATCCAGATTGCTGGAATGGCTTTTGATTTCAAAGTTATATTCGCCCAGATAGTTTATAATGTCCTTACTCTGGATATCTAATTCCTTTGCAAGTTCACTTACCCTCATTTTTGCCATGTATTCTTACCTCCGTCGTTGATCCTCATGTTCCAAATATGCCAGCTGCTTTATAATCGCGGCTGCCAGGCCTTCCTCCAGTACCGCTGCGGATGCACGGAATTCCTTTCCCATTGCGTGTCCGAGCTCCTCCTTGCTGCCAAGCAGGTAAACCGGTACGGAATAATAAGTACCGCTGTCAATAAACTTTTTCCGGGTGTTTGCAGAAGCCTCCTCCGAAATCAGAATCAGCTTTGCCCGTCCTTCCTTGATTGCTTTCTCCGTCAAAAATTCGCCTGCGGCTAACTTTCCTGCCTTTTGCGCCAGCCCGATATAGGAGTATATCTTTTTTGATACAGTATCCTTATTCTTTTCATTCTCCTGTACCACTTGCTATCAGCTCCTTTTCCAATTCCTCATATACCTCAGTCGGAATAGCACATTGCAAGGAACGTTCCAGTCCTTTGCTTTTTCTGGCTTTTTTTAAACACTCTGTCTGATTGCAGAGATAAGCACCTCGTCCGTTCTTTTTCCCTGTCGTATCTAATACTATAGTGTCCTCCGGCGTTTTTAATACACGAATCATCTCTTTTTTTGCCTTCATTTCACCGCAACCGGTACATTTACGAAGCGGAATTTTCTTCATCCAACCAATCCCTTTCCTCTATATTTCACCTATCCAGTTGCCCATCTCATCATAATAGCTGCCCGTATCCTGCTCCTTGCTCTTTTGCTTCTTTTTCACCTGGGACTCCGACTTGATGTCGATTTTATATCCGGTCAGCCTTGCCGCCAGCCTTGCATTCTGTCCCTCCCTGCCGATGGCAAGGGAAAGCTGGTAATCCGGAACAAGCACCTGCGCAATCCGTTCCTTGGCATCAATCTCTACCGAAACTACCTTTGCCGGACTTAACGCATTTTCAATTAACTCCTCCGGAACATCGCTCCAGTGGACAATATCAATCTTTTCGCCGCGCAGTTCGTCTACCACGGCGTTAATCCGGGAGCCGTTTACGCCGACACAGGCGCCAATCGGGTCTACGTTAGAATCGTTTGACTTGACCGCCATTTTGGTTCTCGAACCCGCATCACGGGAAATCGCTTTGATTTCCACGACGCCGTCCCTGATTTCGGTTACCTCTGACTCAAACAGGCGCTTTACCAGCTCCGGATGCGAGCGGGATACCGTAATACGCGGACCCTTGGTCGACTCCTTTACCTCCATCACATACACCTTGATGCGGTCGTTCGGACGGTATACCTCGCCGCGGGTCTGCTCGCCCTCTAACAGAATTGCCTCGCATCTTCCGAGATTTATGTTGATGTTGCCGCCGTGCTGTCTCTGCACTACGCCGGTCACGACCTCCTTTTCCTTCTCGTAATACTGGTTGAAGATGGCACGGCGCTCCTCCTCACGGATTTTCTGCACCACGACCTGCTTTGCCTTCTGTGCCGCAATACGTCCGAAGTTCTTCGGCGTTACCTCGATATTTACCGTATCGCCGACCTCATACTTTGCCGTCGGGAACTTAATTGCCGCTTCTGCAACGGAAATCTCCTCAACCGGGTCCTCAACCTCTTCCACAACCCTTTTCTCAGCTAATACGACAACCTCGCCGGTATTCCGGTCCACTGTCACCTTAATGTTATCCGCTTTGCCGAAATTATTCTTACATGCTGCAATCAGGGAATTTTCGATTGCCTCGAGCAAAATGTCCTTGCTGATGCCTTTCTCCTTTTCCAGCTGATTCAATGCCTCAATCAGTTCTCTTGCGTCCATAATTATCCTCCTTTATCTCTTCAGACCTCTTTTAAAAATGAATTGCCAGCTTTATCACTGCAATGCGCTCTCTCGGAATCGTAAGCGTTTCTGTTTCCGAACAGCGGAGTACAATGTTTTTTTCATCAAAGCTTTCCAGCGTACCCTCGAACTCTTTTTTCTTATCCATCGGCTGATACAATTTTACCTCTACCTCTTCCCCGATGCTCCGGGCAAAATCCTTCTCCTTCTTTAACTGTCTGCCAAGCCCCGGCGAGCTTACCTCCAGATAATACGCCTCCGGAATAAAGTCCTCTGCATCCAGTAAATCACTTAACTCCCTGCTGACCAGCTCACAATCGTCAATTGTAATGCCGCCCTCCTTATCAATATAGGCACGCAGATAATAATTGCTCCCCTCTTTTACATACTCCACATCTACCAGCTCGAATCCGGTCCGTTCCATAATCGGAAGAAGCAGCCGCTCTGTTTTTTGCTCATAGTCGTCTCTCTTTGCCATAAGACCTCCTTTTCCTGCATCCTATACGATAAAGAAAGAGTGGACTTTCGTCCACTCTTTGCCTCAACCTTCATGCTACCATGGGTCAGTATAGCACCAATCCAATGAAAATGCAAGCATTTTTTCTAAATTTTTCATATTTTCCCGTTTTTCTGTTTTCAGCGTATCCTGAAAGGGTCAGCGTACCTTATAATAATCAAACGCTGCAGTCCCTCCGGCTTCCTTCGTCGCATAGCAGAACAGCCAGCTTCTGGTTCCCATAAACGTCGTAGAGGTAGAAAAGCCTAATGCAAATTGCTTTCCGAAGTCCGTCCAGTTCTCACCGTCAAGGCTGTAAGAGAACACCGCGCGGCTCGCGCCAAAGTCATAAGAAATCTTTAACCATACCTGCGCATCCTCCGAAAGAGGCTCCTCCGTTTCCGCATTCATGCTCTCAAAAGCAGTTTTAAACTTACCGTCTGCCTGGAACAGATACTTGTCTCCGTTTTCGTCACAATAGACGCCAATCATGCCGTATTGGTCAGACATTGCGCAGATTCCGGCATAATCCCCGCTCTTTAAGCCTGCCACGGAAAGCTTCGTTTCCGTTTCGCAGCGCGGTCCCACAGTTCTCTGGGTCAGGGAATTGTGTGCTTCATAGATGTTTCCGACGACTCTGTCCGTTGTAAGCGTTAAGAAGCCCGGCTGCTCCGTGACCGACCAGCAGCTGTCCACAGGATTGTGGTTCCACTGCCATACCGGCTTCAGCTTCTCACCCTCGGCATAATCAAACGTATCGTCACCTACGAAGTAGCTTTCTTCCTTGCTGTCCGGAAGGTTAATCCGCATCGCCATCGACGATTCGCTTGCAAAAAACTTCCCGTTCAGGGCATAGGTTCCCATCACCGGCCAGCCGTCCTGCCACTCTACCGCAACAATCGACGGAACCCGTCCGATGCCGCCGCGGTCCTGGAACAAAAAGCCGTACCAGTCCCCGAACTGCGTCTGCACGAGACCACCCTGTGCCAGACCGGCAGAAACCCCGCCGGAGCCTCCCTGATAGATGACCTTTTCCTCCCAGTCACCGGTAAGCAGGTCTTCGGAACGGTAGCAGAGCTGTGTCCGCATCCACCGGTCCGTCGGGGATGCAATAATACAGACATAATAATACCCGTCAATCTTATAGACGTGGGCGCCCTCCCACAGAGACCACCCGGAGGCGGAAAAGAGCTTCCTTGACGGACCGGCCTGCTTTACCGTACCAGTCGCATCATCGAGCATAAGCTCCTGAAGCGTACAGCTCCCGCCGCTTGCGGAAAGCACATACAGCTTTCCGTCCTCCAGAAAAAGCCCCGGATCATGGTACCATGCGTTCGTATGGTATTTCTTCCACGTTCCGTTCTCGATATCATCGGTCGTATAGATATAAAACCCGTGGTTATTGCTCATAAAGCCTACATAAAACAGCCCTGACGCTTCGTCATAGCGCAGTGATGCTGCCCAGGAGCCGCGCGCATACATATCCTGCCCGTTTTCCAGACGCCCGTAATCGTCCTCCTCGAGCACATCATACACATAGTTTACAATCTGCCAGTGCACAAGGTCCTTCGACTTCATCACCGGAACCCCCGGACACAGGTTCATCGTCGTACTCGTCATATAGTAGTCCTCGCCGACGCGGATAATATCAAGGTCCGGAATATCAGCGTACAGTGTAGGGTAGCTCACGACGGCAGGATTCTTCACCCCGGAGGTCGGAGTCGCATCAGGCTTTTTTGTCGGCGCCGGTGTCACGGTAGCGCCCTCCTGCTGTCCCGGCGTTACGTCCGCCTCCTGCCCCGGCGTCACGGAAGAAGGCGGCAATGTACCCTCCGGATTTTCCACCGGTTTGCTTCCGTTACAGGCGGAAAGTATCCCCCCAAGTCCTAGTGCCATTATAGCTGCTGCGCCAAGCGCCCTGAAGCTTCGTTTTCTGTCCCCCATTTGCAATACCTCCGCTGCTATCCGCGATAATAGTTAATCAGACAACCCTTTGCAATAATCTCACGCTCATCATCTGTCAGCTCGCCCAGCCGGACCGTAAACGGCTGTAGCTTTTCTCCTACCACATAAGCGGTAATCTCCGGCTTTTTCTCCGCAACTGCAGTCCGGATGTCCTTTAAGAAAATGTAATCCCCGTTCTGGAACGGAAGCTCTCCGTCAATCAGGAACGGCAGCATTCCCCAGTTGATAAGATTGCTACGGTAACGCTTTGTCGCATACTCCTTCGCAATATTGGCAAGACCGCCAAGCACCTTCTGGCAGCTTGCCGCCTGCTCACGGGCAGAGCCGTCACCCGGCTTTGTCGCGTAAATCACGCTTCCGATTTCCGTTGCCTCCGGATTTACTTCCATCTGCTTTGCTACCTTCTCAAAGGCCTCTGCTACCTCTGCATTGACCTTCCGGATTTCGTCCAGGCTGCCGCCTGCAATCCTCTCCTTCTCCGCCTTCTGGACCTCCTTTGCACGTCCGACGTACAGCGGGTCCTTTCTCGAAAGCGTAAACTCGGCAAGCCCGAGCGGATTCGAGCGGTAAGAGGATGTCTCGCCGGACGGAATCAGCTCGTCGGTCGTCGTCACCGGGTCATGGATGACGGAAACCACCTTTAAGAGCATATCGTCTGTCAGGGCAGACATTGCCGGCCAGTCTACAATGCCCGGACCGAACTTGACCTCCGCATTCTTATCCGGCTTTCCTGCGCCGAAATATACCCTGTTCTCATAAATCGAAGCGTCAAAATAATATGCCGGCTTTGTAAATACCACATCCAGCTCATCTGCGCCGGTTAAATATCCCTTGTTTGCCGCAGTTGCCGCAATGGAACGCGCGTCCATCAATGCCACGGAGGCAATCTGTCCGTTTGTTACCTTGGAGCCCTCACGATTCGGGAAATTCCGGGTCGAATGACGGATACTGAGCCCGTTGTTCGCCGGAACGTCGCCTGCGCCGAAGCAAGGTCCGCAGAATGCCGTACGAAGCGTAGCACCTGTACGCATCAGCTCTGCCGCCCTTCCATTCCTTACCAACTCCATGAAAATCGGCTGGCTTGCCGGATACACGCTCAAGGAGAACTCGTCGTTGCCGATAAACTTATCCTTTAAAATATCCGCCGCATCGCAGATATTCTCAAAACCGCCGCCTGCACAGCCGGCAATAACACCCTGCTCGATATAGAGCCTGCCGTTGCGGATTTTGTCACGCAGCTTATAGGTCACCTTATTGTTGTCAAGGCTTACTAACGCCTTCTTTTCCACTTCTGCAAGGATATCCTCCAGATTTTCCTTTAACTCTGCAATCGTATAGACGTTGCTCGGATGGAACGGCATTGCAATCATCGGACGGATTTTGTCAAGCGCTACCTCGATTAAGCCGTCATAATAGACAACCGGGGCAAGCTTTAACTCCTTGTAGTCCTCTTTTCTTCCGTGCTTCACATAAAACTCCTCTACCGCGGAGTCGGTTTCCCAGATGGAAGAAAGACAGGTAGTCTCCGTCGTCATAACGTCGATGCCGATACGGTAGTCCACGCTTAAGCTTCGGACACCTTCCCCGAAGAACTCCATCACTTTATTGTTTACATAGCCGTTCGCAAATACGGCGCCGATAATGGCAAGCGCAATATCCTGCGGTCCGACGCCCTTTCCCGGCTTTCCTGTCAGGTGTACGCCGACTACCTTCGGCATATTGATATCGTAGGTTTTATTCAACAGCTGCTTTACAAGCTCCGGGCCGCCCTCGCCCACCGCCATGGTGCCAAGCGCCCCGTATCTGGTATGGCTGTCCGAGCCGAGAATCATCTTTCCGCCGCCTGCAAGCATTTCCCTTGCAAACTGGTGGATGACTGCCTGATGCGGCGGAACGTAAATACCACCGTAACGCTTTGCACAGGAAAGACCAAACATATGGTCATCCTCGTTAATCGTACCGCCTACCGCACAAAGGCTGTTATGGCAGTTCGTCAGTACATACGGCACCGGGAACTCGGTCAGTCCGCTGGCTCTTGCCGTCTGGATAATCCCCACAAAGGTAATGTCATGGGAGGTCAGCTTGTCAAACTTGATTTTCAGCTTGTCCATCGAGCCGGACGTATTATGCGCCTCCAAAATCCCGTAAGAAAGCGTCGCCTTCCTTGCCTCCTCTGCCGGCACAACGCTGCCATACACAGCAGAAAGCTTCTGTGCTGCCTCTGCGGTATCCTCGATTACTTCCGAGCCGTTTACCACATAAGCGCCGTTTTTTAATAATGTAATCATCCTTTTCCCCTTCCTGCGCCGGATCAGGCGCAATTTTCTCTACTCAATGTAACCATCCTTCGGATTAATATAATAAACATCGTCACAATTTGTTGTCGCAGTCGAATTAAACAATCCCTCTCCTGCCTGCAGATGAAGCATCAGCTCTTCATCCTTCGTATCCGACACTTCAAGGCTGACCCTGCCATGGAACCCGTTTAAGAACTGCCCGGTCTGCAAAAGTGCCTCGCCGCCGTCCTCAAACGCAATCTGCACCGTAAGCCATGCCTCGCCGGAAATATCAGAAAGCTTCAGCTTCTCTGCGGATTCGGTCACTTTCTTCTTCGCCGGTACCTTACCAAAGTCCATGACCTCTGTCATTGTTCCGTCATTATCCTCGTACCAGATCCGAAGGGATGTAATCGTATGCGTCGAGCGGTTTCTTATGATGATTTTATTCTCAAGGGTGGACTCGACAAAGACCAGGACAACCAGCAGCAGAATTACAAAGGCACCGCCTCCGATCAGGATATTCCGGAGCTTTTTATTCGGAACGCCCTTGTCCTTTGACTTCTTTCCCTGATACTCATAATTTTTTACCTTTACCTTACTCATCTGATTCTCTCCTACTTCCGTTTTCTTTTTTTCAAAAAAAGAGGTGATGCAGCTGCGTCACCTTTCTCTTTTGAGAATGTGCCCCGCGCATAAAGCTGGCTGCACGGCCGCACCGATACAGGCACTCTGTAAAAAGGACTCCTGCCTGTCCGCTGTATCTGTTATGCCAGCTTTAACAGGAAAAACATCCTGATTTCCTTATTATCTCCATACAAAAGCGGCACCTTAATCGAGGTCATATTCGGGGAAGCAAGCTTCGCTTTCCCTGTCGCCAGTGTCGGCGGCGTAATGTCAATCATGACTTTATTGTTGGAAAGCAGTGTTGCAGCGTTTCCCATAATCATGTTCCCGAGCTCGCTTAATGCGCTCTTTGCCATATCGTCAATCTCCGTCACCGGCATTCCCATCATCATACGGGACGCAATGTCCTTTGCCACATCAAAATCAAACACAATGCAAACCTGTCCGGTCAGCTCTCCGGTAATACCAAGCATAATAAACATAGGTTCTCCGTCGATTACTATGTTATCCTTCGAAATGTGTCCTACTTCTATCTGGATACCGCACACCTGATCCAGAATCCTCTTTGCTGACACTAAAAACGGGTTAATATGCTCAGCAGATACTATTCCTGCCATGTCAATCCATACCTTTCTGTAAGTAAACTACTCCTCATACGCAAACAACTCTGTGCCAAAAGGCGCCTTTCCTCCTCCCTGTCCTCTTATCATACCAAATTTAAAGCGTAGTTTCAATAGTTTTCCAAACTTTTTAGCCTTTCGTGCCAGGCTGTCACACGAAAGCAGCGGCTCCGCGCTGCGCTTTGTGTAACAGCCGCGCCTCTTAGAAAAGCAGGTAAAGCAGCGTAATCGCAAGTCCGGTTGCCGCAAGCAGCAGTCCGAAGGACACACTTCCTGTAATCAGGGAAAACGTCTGCCTTGCCTCCAGCTCGCTTACCGCAAACACCGATACAAACGACTTTTTAATCGGATGCTTGTGGAACAGCGTCTTATTTAACAGAAGCACCAGCATATCCATTGCCGTTCCGAGCATATGGGTAAACCTGGTTCCGACCCAGACAGACAGCCGTTTCTTCCGCGGCGCAAGTACCGTATGGTTTAAGAGCGCCGCCGCGCCGTCTACAAGGCGGTCAAAAAGCCGGCAGAAAAACGCGCAGACAAACGGAAGGAAATAGAGCAGCACCGGACGGTAGACGGCATCCTCCAGATCAAGCCAGGAAGGAATCCGGTTCACATAAATCCGCCTTCCGTCCTCCTCCTTCTTCATCAAAAGAAAACGTACCACGACCACATAGACCAGAATACCGATGGCAGCGGAAATCGCCGCCCCCTTTAAATTTTCAGCCGAGAGCCAGGCAATGCCGGAAAGCTTCACGCCCCTTCCGCCGGAATACGGATTGAAAAAGGCTTCTGCTACACCGCCGATTTCGGCAAAAAGCCGGTCCGGCGTAAGGCCAAGTACCAGTAAAAGGACTGCAGAGCCGCAGACCGCAATCCCTGAGAGCGGCGTCATGCTCCTTGCCACCGTATGCTGCTCTCCCTCCCCGTGCTCTATGAAAATAGCAATAAAAAGCTTCAGCATATAGGCAAGCGTCAGCCCGCCTGCAATTAAAAACAAAACCTCTGCCATCCGGAACAGGGAAAGCTCCGAAGCCGCTCCCGCTGCTTCCAGATGTGCAATCTGCTCCACAATACTTTCGTGCAGCAGCGTTTTGCTGATATAGCCGTTTAAGCCCGGGATACCCGCAAGTCCGAGCACGCCGGAAAGGACTGCCGCCCCGAGTACAGGGTGCTTCCTCCCGAAGCCGCGTACCTGGTTTAAGTCAAGGGAATGCGTATGGATATACACCACGCCTGCCGCCATAAACAAAACCAGCTTTAACAGGGAATGGTTCACCATATGATACACGGTCCCGTAAAGCGCAGGACCCTCGCCTCCTGTCATACTGACCATCCCGGCGCCGAGCGTAATAAACCCGATCTGGGATACTGACGAGCAGGCAAGAATCCGTTTGATGTCCACCGAAAACAACGCCGAAACCGCACCGATGAGCATCGTAACCAGTCCCAGCACAAAAATCACCCTGCCCCATGCCGCATCGCCGGAAAGCAGATAGCAGTTTACAAGCAGCATACCGAAAACACCGCACTTCGTCAGCATCCCGGAAAGAAGTGCGGAGGCAGGCGCCGGAGCTGCCGGATGCGCCTTCGGAAGCCAGATATGGAGCGGAAACACACCTGCCTTTCCTGCAAAACCGACGGTAAGAAGCGCTGCCGCGGTATACAGATAATTCCTGCGGTTTCCGAAATTCCCGCCCTCTCCGTCCAGAAACTGCTCCGCATAGCTCCGCAAGCCGGAGATTTCCAGTGAGCCGAACGCATGCTGCAGCAGAAACAGCCCCATCAGCATGGACAGGCCGCCGATGACCGCCACGGCCAAATAGGTTTTGGACGCACGGACCGCCGCCGGGGTTTCCTCCTGCACGACCCACACATAGGAAGTAAAGGACATCAGTTCAAAAAAGAGAAACAGCGTCAGCAGATCCGCCGCAAAAAATACGCCCTCTACCGCAAAAAACGTCAGAACCGTAAAGCAGACATAACGTCCCTTGTGGGAATGCCCCTTAAAATACTGTATCGAAAAAAGCCCGGTCATCAGCCACAGGAAAGCAGCTAACAGTGCATAAAATATGCGGAACCCGTCTGCCGCAAACCGGACTGCCATAATTCCGTTCATAAAATGCCGCCTCCCTTCGCAACCGTAGTCAGTACATTGGTCAAAGGTCTTGCAAAAACGCCGAGCAATACCATAAGAACACACAAAAGAATCAGCGGAACCGTCATATAAGCATTGGCTTCACAGCGTTCTGCCGCAGGCTCCGGCAGCTCCTTTGCCGGAAAGCATGCCTTAAAAACTGCTGAAAACAGATACACCGCCGTCAGCACCGAGGAAACCAGAAGAACCGCAGCCCCTGCCAGTTCCATCGGCTTTTCGGCTTCTAACGCCGCCTCCGCAAGATTCCATTTGCTTAAAAAGCCCGGAAGCGGCGGGACTCCGGTCAATGCCGCGGAAGCGAGCGTAAAGCAGGCAAACGTCACCGGCATCCGCCGTCCCATCCCGCGCAAATCCTGGACATACTCCTGTCCGGTCTTATAAAGCACCGCACCGGCACAGAAAAACAACGTAATCTTTACGACGCTGTGTACTACCATATGCGTCAGCGCTCCGGTCAGTCCTGCCGGAGTCATTAAAGAGGCCCCGAAAATAATATAGGATAGATTACTTATCGTCGAATACGCCAGCCGCCGTTTCAGGTGCTGCTCCTTGAGCGCCATTGCGGAGCCGTAGAGAATTGTAACCAGCGACGCCGCCATAATAATATATTGTGCCATGCTCCCCCGCAGAAAATCCGCACCAAAGCTGAAATAGGTAATGCGCATAATGGCAAACGCTCCTGCGTTCACGACCGCAGCCGCATGCAGCAGCGCCGTCACCGGCGTCGGCGCCACGGAAGCCGTCGGCAGCCAGCGGTGCAGCGGGAAAATTGCCGCCTTTACGCCAAAGCCGAAGGTTGTCAGCACATAGGCTGCACGCAGAAGCTTCACCTGCACGTCGGTATAGGTCTGGTTCAGCACGCCGCCGTAAACAAAGTCGATGCTGTCGCCAAAGGTCAGGATAAATGCAATTCCGATAAAGGCAAACGCCGCACCGCCTACCGAATAGACCACATACCGTCTGCCTGCGAATACTCCCTTCCTGCGCATGCCGTGCATCACAAGCGGCAGCGTGACAAAGGTAAGCAGCTCATAAAACAAATACAGCGTCATCAGGTTTCCTGCAAACGCAATTCCCATCGTAATTCCGTATGTCATCGTATAAAAGGTAAAAAAGGCATTTTCCTTTCCCTCATGCTTCATATACTCAAAGGCATAGCAGGTAGCAATCGGCCAGAGCACCGCAACCAGGGCGCCGAACACACAGCCCGCGCCGTCCGTATGGAACGAAATTGAAAGCTTTCCTGCCATATTTAACAGCATAAGGTAGCCCTGCGGGCGGATGACAAATAAAATGACAAACACAAGTGCCGTATTCAGCAGGGTTACACTGCCGACATACAGCCTGCGTGCCGCCGCCTTTTCAAAATGAAACAGCGGGATACAGGCACCAAAAAGAATCGGGAATAAAATCGGAAGTACCATCCAATAATCACGCATACTTTTCTCCTTTCCGCCGTTGTTATCACAGCCGTAAAATCTCCGTTCCGATTTTTGTTACAAGCTCACAGAACGGTGATGAAAACATCCCGAACAGCACCGCCGCCGCAGAAAACACCGCAAGAGGCAGCAGCATGGACGGCGAGGCCTCCTTTAACTCCGGACGCTCCGGGGAATACTCTCTTCCCGGGAAAAAACCGTCTGCCGGAATCATAAAGAGATACCCTGCGGTCAGAAGCGCGCTGACAAGCAGCACGGCAGGACCCAGATAAGAAAAGAAACTGACCGGCGCCGAAAGTGCTCCAAGCGCCAGATACCACTTGCTGACAAAGCCCGAGGCAGGCGGTATCCCGACAAGCGCAAGCGCTGCAAAGGTAAAGCACAAAAAGGTGACCGGCAGCTGCTTTCCGAGGCCACGCAGCTCGTTTGCCCGCTCCTTTCCGGTCTTGTGAATTATAATACCGGCGAACAAAAACAGTGCGCTTTTTATAACCGAATGAAACACCAGATGAAGCAACGCCGCAGAAAAGCCCTCCGGCGTCATTAACGCCAGCCCGAACAAAATATAGGAAACCTGACTGACCGTGGAATACGCCAGCCTTTTCTTCAGCACCTTTTCTTTGTATGCAAGCATGGAACCCATCAATACCGTCACTAACGACAGCGTCAGAAACAATATCTGTACCGGCGTTCCGACCAGGAACTCCGTTCCGATAATCCCGTAAAGACTGCGGATCAGCCCCAGCACACCGGACTTCGTGATAATGCCGGAAAGCACCGCGGATGCGGGCGTCGGCGCCGCCGGATGTGCCGTCGGGAGCCAGCCGTGCAGCGGGAACATCCCCGCCTTTGTCCCGAAGCCGAGAATCAGAAGCACTGCCGCCGCAAATACCTGCCCTTCCTTCACCTCCGGATTCAGCGTACCAGCCCCGAACCGCAGCCCCTCCGCATTTCCGGCAAGCAGGAAAATCCCCGCTAACACCAGGGTTGCTCCGGTTACCGAGTAAAACAGATACTTCCGCGCTGCCCGTACCGACTCCCCGGTACGGGTATGCAGCACGAACGGAACCGTCATAAACGTCATCCACTCATAAAACAGATAAAAGGATACCAGATTCCCTGCCATGCCGACGCCCTGCAGTACCCCGAGCGTAATCAGGTAAAAGCCGTAAAAGCGTTCCTTTTTTTCCGTCCCGGCAAAATAGCCGGAAGAATAAACGCCGACCGCCAGAAACACAAGGGAAGAAAGCACGCAGAATAACCCGGAAAGCCCGTCATTACACAAAATAAGCCTGATTTCCGGCGTGATGCAGAACAGTTCTACGCTTGTCGTATCCATAGCCGCCCCGGCTCCGGCAAAACCCGCCTCAAGCAAAAGCACTGTAAACAAAAAAACCGTACCTGCCCTCCGGCCCTTCCGGAACGGAGCCGTAAAGAAAAGACAGCCCGCCGCCACCGGAAACAATATCTGAATCAGCAATAAAATTTGTTGTCCCATTCTTTGCCTCCTTCGTTACGAAAACATCCTAAGACCCTGTTCAATCGCCTTTATCAGCGGATTGGAGGCCAGACCGAGCGCAAAATTAATGAAAATGAAGCAGACCATCCCGGCACAGAACGTAATGCCCGGACGGAAGGTGCTGTCCTGGTACTTTTCATTGCGCGGCGTATAAATCGAAATCACCGCACGGATAAAGTAAAGCGCATTTAGCACCGTACTGATTGCCAAAATAATCAGGGCAATTGCCATCTTTAAGGACACTGTCTCAAGTGCCGCAGAGGTCAGGAACAGCTTTGAGATAAAGCCGGCAAACAATGGCACGCCGACCATGGACAGGGCGCCGACCGTAAACGCTGCCCCTGCAATTTTATTCCGGTAGCCTGAGCCTTTCAGCTCCGAAAACTCCTTCCAGTTGCCCGACACCTCGGACAGCCCGCGGCACGCCACAAACAGCATGGACTTCGTCGCCGCATGGGAAAAGATATGGAATACCGCCGCCGTTACGCCGAGCTGTGTCCCGAAGCCGAGTCCCATATAAATATAGCCAATCTGCGCAACGGAAGAAAACGCAATCATACGCCGCATATCGGTTTCCTTATTTGCGCTGACCGAGCCGAACAGCATGCCTGCCACACCAAGCACAAAAAAGACGTTTGTAATCTTGCTGTCCCAGAATACCTCTGTCCCGATGACACGATAAATAATCTTAATCAGAAGAAAAAGGTACGCCTTGGACACGAGACTGGAAAGAATTGCTGCGGAGGATGCCGTCGAATAGCCGTAGGCGTCCGGCAGCCACGCATGGAACGGAAACAGCGCGCTTTTTATGGCAATTCCGACACTGATTAAGCCGATAATTACCGTAAGCGGCATCGCATACTCTCCCTGCGCCGCCAGCTCCCCGACCGCCTGTTGTATGTTACTCATAAGCAGGTGTCCGGTCAGGTCGTACTGGAGCGAAATACCGATAAGCAAAAGTCCTGAGCCGAGCAGGCTCATAATCATGTACTTGGTCGCCGCAAGCATGGAATGCCCGTTGCTCCGCACCATAATCAGACCGCCTGCCGCAATCGTATTGATTTCCACAAATACATAAGCAGTAAACAAATCGTTCGTATAGACAAGCGCCAGAAGGGAGCTTAACAGCAAATCTACCAGGACGAAATAAAGATTCTGTTTCGAAGCCTCAATATCTACCTTTAAATACTTCTCGCCGCCAAGCAAAGACAGCAGCATAATCACGGAAAAGAACAGTGCCATGACGCCTTCCATGACACCTGCACGGATTTCATTCCCCCACGGGGCAGGAAAATGACCCATGCTGTAAACAAACGCCTCCCCCGTCTGCATGGTATAGGCAAGCACCAGGACAGACGCAATACAGCTTCCCGAAATTAACAGAAACGAAAGCAGCTTCGCTACCCGTGGCTTTAATACGGAGGAAATTACGCCGGTGCTTAACGCGGAAACGATACAAATAAACGGAAGGTTACGAACAAATTCCATTATTTTTCCTCCTTAATCAGACGCGTAATTTCATCAATATCGAGTGTCCGGTATCTCCGGTACAGACGGATTGTCAGGGAAAGCATAATTGCCGTAACGCTCACGGACACAACGATACCGGTCAGCACCAGACCGCTCGGTATCGGATTGATATAGTTCTCCGGCTCCGGCACATCTCCGGAAACAATCGGCACCTTTCTTCCGAAAATATATCCCTTTGCCGCCAGAAACAGATAGATTGCAGTGTCCATGATATTCAGTCCCATAATCTTTTTAATCATGTTCCGGTTTAACAAAAGCGTCGTAAAGCCGATACCGAACAAAATAATGGAAACCGCCTCGTAATAATTTGCAAATAAATTCTTTAGCATCCTACATTCCTCCCTTACGGAACAACGTATAGAAATGATACATCGTGCAGGCAACCACAATGCCGACACAGATATTTAACGGCAGAATCAGTCCCCCGGAAAGAATCGCTCCCGGAACCCCCTTCGGAATGCCGCTTTCCAGATGATTTGCACCGGTATAGAACGAATAGCTCTTTGCCACCGCATAAAACAGGAGCGGAACCACGGAAATAACCGCATAATTCTTCCGGTTCATAATCCGCCCTGCCTTTTCAAAGCCAAATGCATTGACATACAAAATCAGTCCGGCGCCGATAATCGCGCCGCCGGAGAATCCGCCGCCGGGAGAAAGATGCCCGTTCAGAATAACAAAAATCCCGAACAGGATAATCACAGGTACAAGTATTTTTGCCGCAAGCTGAAGTATTTTGTCGTTTTTCGGTTCGTAAAGACGGTCGTTCTCCTCCTCGGCACGCTTCCTGTCCTTCGTATCGTCCAGCCGCAACAGTATCATCACGCAGCACGCCGCAATAAACAGCACATGGGACTCTCCGAGCGTATCAAAGGCACGGTAATCCAGTATCATACCCGCGACGGCATTGGTTGCCCCGGTCTCCTCCAGACCGTGCGCATTATACCGCTCCACAACCTCATTGTTATTCGGGTTATCGGACTGTCCGAACTCCGGCAGATAGGACACCGTCACTAACAGCGTCACAATAATAATCAGGCAGAGCATCACCGCCGCCACCGCATACAGACGTCCGAAAATCCGGACGCCATGCTCCTTCGGCCAGTTCCTGTACCTCTCCAGCATGGACGCCGCTTCCTTTTCATGCGCCCGTTCAAGCCGGCGGTGTCTTTCCCTCTTATCTTCCTGCTCCGGAAGCGGTTCTGCTCCGGAGCCCGTACTCTTCTTTCCCGTACCGTTCCTTCCGGACTCCCCGGCATGCAGTTTTGCAGCCTCCGGCATTTCTCCGTCTACAAAACGCACCAGACGCCGCCACAGGGAACGCTCATAATCACTCCTCGGCTTCATCGTCCTCTTCTCCCTTCATTGCATGGATTTTCTTCAGTGTAATATAAAACAGCACGCTCGTTACCCCTGCGCCGACTGCAGCCTCGGTAATGGCGAGGTCAGGCGACTCTAAAATCATCCAGATGACCGACATAATGACGCTGTATGACATAAAAATAACAATAGATGTCAGAAGGTTTTTGGAAAGTGCCACCGAAACCGCACAAACCACCAGAAGCGAAAGTAAAATATACTCCAGAATCTCCATTATTCCCGCACCTCACATTCCTCGGAAAGATGCTTGTCCGTCGTTACCTCCAGACGCGCAATCATATGACCGGATACCGGGCTTGCCACCCAGACCAGAAGCACGATCAGCACCACCTTGAGCGTCGCCGCGCAAAAGCCGTATGCCACTGCAACTCCTGTCATGGCAAGCAGCAGTACAAAAGAATCGCAGATAGCCGCCGCATGCATACGGTTCAGAATGAATTTAAACTTAAATACACCCGCCACGGAAATTACCGCCATCCCGAGCGCGGCTGTAAGAAAAAGTGCAACCACGATAAAACGAAGCCATTCCATTACTGTTCCTCCTTTGTCTTCTGTTCCTCATGCTTGTCCTTCTGCCCTTCCTGCCCGTTTTCTTCCTCCCGGTGGACTCCCATATATACCTTCGTCAGTACCACCACGGCAAGAAAGCTCAGCATGGCATAAATCAGGTCCACATCGAGCAGAAAGCTTTCCTCCAGATACAGGGACATCAGCGCAATGATAACGACCGTAAGCGTCCCGATCATATTGATTGCCAGAATACGGTCCATCGTTCTCGGACCCTTAACCGCACGTACCAGACAGGCAAAAATGCAAAGTGCAAAGCCAATCATCGCGCCCATAAACAAGACGGAATATGCCGTTTCCATATGTAGCCTCCTTTACTTTCCTGCCGTTTTTTCCATCTTTCTCAGCCGCCGGACAAACACCGAATCGCTGAGTCCCTCTGCCATCTCCTTATCCAGACAGTGTACCCTGAATTCATCCTCCGTAAGCTCTACCGTAATCGTACCGGGCGTCAGCGTAATCGAGTTTGCCAGAACTGCCCTTGCAAGGTCCGTCTTTAAGTCCGTCCGGAAGGTAACTAACACCGGCTCCGGCTCATACTTCGGGGAGACAATCAGACAGATGACACTACAGTTTGCCTTTATGACCTCCGAAATCAGCAGAAAAAGGTAACCGATGCCCTGCGGCAGAAGACGCAGAGCATACAGTTCCTTCTTCGGACTGTATTCCAGAAACCTCCAGCAGAACAAATAAACTGCCAGGGACAATACAATACCAAATATTATAATTTCCAATGTGATTTTTCCGTTAAATATCAGCCAAAGAGCAAACAATAAGAAAAGCATGCCATTACCTCCCGGATACTTTTTTCTCTCTGTATTTACAAAATTTCCACCGGTTTTCCAAACCTTGTCTATCTTAGCACTTTGTCCCCGAACTGTCAAGAACCTCCGCCCCGGGTTTCCGCTTTTTACTCATCAAAAAGGGCAAGCTCCGCCTCGGCGACTACCTTGCGCCCGATATAAATCGTGCTGTCCGGCTTTGTCATCATACTCCATTTGACGAGCCGTATCATCCCGTTTTCCAGCTCGATTCCGGTCACTGCATACGGATGCACGCAGCTTCCGTCGTTAAAATAATAGCTGTCTGCATCTGCCGGAAAGCGCGGCCGGTGCGTGTGCCCGGCAACCATCGGCTGCCGGTTGGTATTTGCCCATTCCATCAGGCGTTTTTCCGCCTTGCTCCTCTTCTTTCCGCCTCCCAGCGCGCCAATCGGATTTTCCATGCCAAGCAGCTCTAAGGTTCTCCACAAATGGCGTACCAGAAAGCGGCCGACCCGCCAGAATGTATCATTCAGCAAATCGCCCTGATGCCCATGCACAAGAAAAAGCTGCCGCCTCGATTCACATTCCTCAAGAATCAGTCCCTCCCGTACCACAAGCCCCGGAAACAGTTCCTTCTGCTCCCCTGACACATGGCACTCAAACGTCCCGCAGTGCTTTCTTAAAAACTTCTCCTTTTTCTTCTGGATGTCATGGTTCCCGTACAGCATATAAAGTTTTCCCGCTTTATAAAACCTTGATAACAATTCAAATACGTCACTGTGCACCCGGATAATATCCTGCATATTTTTATTTTCCCAAAGTTCATCCCCGTCCCCAAGCTCCAGATACGTGAAATCCCTCTGCCAGTAATACTGCAGCGCCGCGGTGTAAATATGCCTGTTCTCTAAAAAATTGTCTCCGACATTTCCCACTCCCCTGTGACAGTCGCTCATTATAATAAACCGGTCTCCCCTGTTATAGCAGATATGCTCTGCCTGCCCGTACAATTTTGTCAGCCGTCCCGAGGTGCTCATTGCCCCACCTCCCGGCAGCCGTTGTCCTCCGGCAGAATGCTCCGGTAAAGCTTTCTCATCTTTTCCGGCTTTACCAGTCTTGTCAGCATCCGGTAGAGTAACGGAAACAGAAAGCGCAGATAATCAATCTTATCTATCGTCTTGATATAATCCCTTGTGACGGCACGGAACAAAAAGCAGTAAAAACGATTCAGCCACTGCACGGCAGAAAACCAGAACCTGCATTTCCGGTAAGGCTGCTTTGTCTTCGGCGTTTCAAACAGGACGCGGACCGTGTTCCGGTAAACCGCATAGTCGCCCCTCCGATATCCTGCATGCTGCAGCCCGTGCACAAAGGCGGACAGCATTCCACGGTTCGGAAAGGTCAGGCGGATGTCCATGGACAGCTGCCACGGCTTCGTAAATCTTCCTACGTCAAAGCCGGTCAGCCACCAGTGAAGCCCATCACGTTCTATCAGAAGTTTATTTTTCCGGTACAGCAAAAACTGCATCGGAATCCGCTCCTCGTCTTTTACACATTCAAAAAACGGACCTTCAAACACTCCCGGAATTGAAATGTCCTCTTTGTCCGTTACATAAATGCCGACCTCACCGCCCGTGGTCATCCCGTACTGGCCCTTCCAGAACTCAATCATCCACCGGCGGTTGTCGTAGAAAAAATAAACCGGCTCACACTGAATCGCCATATTCATTGTAAGGGCGGCATCATCATACAGCTTACAGTATCCGAGCTCCCTCTGCCACGGATTCATCGCCGAATAAATCTTATCCTGCTTCTCATCATACAAAAAGCCGAAGGGCAAAAGGTCCTGGTTCAGCTCTTCCGCCTTTTGTGCCGTACTCCGCTCCGCAGTTTTTTTCTTTGCATATCTCTTTCTGATTTTGTAATATAGAAAAGGTGCTATCAGCAAAAGGAGCGCAAGCACCGGAATTACAATCCAGAGAATCTCTGTTTTCATATCATCACCCTTTTTCGACAGATTACACTACAATATATTCTCCGAAAAAGGAACGGTGACATGACCTTTTGTTACTTCTCTTTCTTCCGGTCCGACAGATAATTCTTCATACTCTTTAATGCATTCTTTTCCAGTCTGGAAACCTGTGCCTGGGAGATGTGGATTTCCTCCGCCACCTCCATCTGGGTCTTTCCGTGGAAAAACCGCAGGTCGATAATCATTTTTTCCCGCTCCGGCAGACGTTTCATTGCTTCCTTCAGGGAAATTTCCTCTACCCACGCATCTTCCCCGTTCTTTTTGTCACACACCTGGTCCATGACATACAGCGCGTCCCCGCCCTCCTTATACACCGGCTCATACAGGGAAACCGGGGTCTGTATCGCATCAAATGCCTCGTGGATTTCCTCCGGCTTTAAGCCTGTCCTCTCGGAAATCTCTGCAATCGTAGGGTCCCGGTTCAGCTCCTTTGTCAGCATTTCCTTTGCATAAATTGCTTTATAGGCAGCATCCCGCAGGGAACGGCTGACACGGATGGAGTTATTATCCCGCAGATACCGCCTGATTTCGCCGATAATCATCGGAACCGCATAAGTAGAAAACTTTACTCCCTGGGTAACGTCAAAATTGTCGATTGCCTTCATTAACCCGATACAGCCAATCTGGAACAAATCATCCACGTTTTCGTTATTGCCGGAAAAGCGTTGGATAATACTGAGTACCAGTCTCAAATTCCCCCTGATATACTGCTCTCTTGCAAGGGCATCTCCCTGTTTGATACGAGAAAACAGCTCTTCCTTCTCTTCATTGCTTAACAGCGGCAGCTTCGCCGTATTTACACCGCAGATTTCTACCTTATAAAGCGCCATGGCACATTCCTCCTGTACTGGCAAAGTGCAGGAAAACCTTCCGTATCACTTTGCTATTCTAAGGATGTGCCATGGCGCCGGACTTTATACTGAAAGCTTTTGTCACCTTCTGTCATGCTGTCATTTCTTTTCGCAGCCGTTTCATAATCTTTTTTTCCAGCCTCGAAATATAGGACTGGGATATGCCGAGCAAATCGGCTACTTCTTTCTGTGTATGTTCGTTTCCGTCTCCGTTTTCGAGACCGTAGCGCAGATTGATAATCAGGCGTTCCCGCTCATTCAGACAGGAAAGTGCCTGCAACAGAGAGTTCCGGTCGGCTTCCTCCTCCATGCCCCGGTAGACCTCATCCTCCTCGGTTCCCAGAATATCGGAAAGCAGCAGCTCATTTCCGTCCCAATCCACATTAAGCGGTTCATCGATGGATACCTCTAACTTCTGCCTGCTGTTTCTGCGCAGGTACATCAGAATTTCATTTTCGATACACCGGGAAGCATACGTTGCCAGTTTGATATTTTTCTCCGGATTAAAGGTATTGATGGCTTTAATCAATCCGATGGTCCCGATGGAAATCAAATCCTCCACGCCGACCCCCGTATTATCAAACTTCTTCGCAATATAAACGACAAGCCGCAGATTATGTTCTACTAAATCCGACTTTGCTCCTTCCGCGTCCTCGCCGGAAAGCGCCGCAATGATTTCAGCCTCTTCCTCCGGCGTATAAGGGGCAGGCAGCACCTCGGTCCCGCCAATGTAATGGATTTCTCCGTATTTTCCAAGCAAAAGCGCCGTCAGGTTCGGTATCATCCGAAACTGAAAACGATTTGGTATCGAAACTTTAAACAACATTCTTTTCTCCTTCCTGTGTATCCTTTACACAAACCACTGTTTTTCCTTTTTGCCTCTGACCGTCTTCCCACCGTTTTTCTTGTTCTGCCGGAAGCTTTAATACCTCCGGCTGCAATAGCATCTGGTACTCGCAGCCGGTAAACAGACCCTCTCCTGCTGCCACTGCAGCCACCTCTCCGCCGATTGTCCCGTTTCCCTCACACCAAAGCGTACAATGCAGTCGGATTCCATGCAGAAGTCCCGCCCCGCCGACTCCTTTATAGGGCAGAAATACTAACTTCTGAGGCTCTGTCCGTTCCGCCTCCCTTATCCAGTCTATGATGTACTTTTCCTCCACAACGACCACCGGCATCCGGTATCCATACAGCCTGAGCCGGTTTCCGGTGTCCATCAGGGCGGACAGCTTCTGTTCTTCTCCGTTCCGGCAAAGCGCTGCCGGAAAAAGCGTCTCCCTCGTCTGCCTTGCTGCCGTCAAAGCAGAAAAACCTGTTGCAAGCAGCGGAAGCGCAAGGCTCCCGACACAGCAGAATAATCCGATATTTTGGAACGGCAGAATACGGAAGATAGCGCCCAGTGCCGCCGTTACAAAAAACAGCACAATACTGTTTTGTATCACCCGCGCCCTTCCGAACGCAAGCCACGAGGCAAGCAAAAGTTCTGCTAACGCCGCCGCCGTCATCGCTCCTGCGAATCGGAAGCCGAAAGCCGCCAGCAGTACCGCATCCAACAGTGCGCAAAGTGCAGAAACTGCGGCAATTCTACACTTTCTTACTTTCTTATACCGGCTTCTTCCGATTGCACCGGTCAACATCAGACATAACAAATGCAGCCAGAAGCTCGCCGCTATGTAACTGTCAAGATAAAGTTTAACCGCATTCCACCTCCTTTGTTTTCCTTGTCTATTATACAACACGCGTTTTCCGTTTTTTGTAAATTTATGGAAAATATTCCCATTTATTTATCGCAGAAAGCTGTTTGCTTCGACAAAAAGCAGCAGTCACTGCGATGTACTGCGCTCCAAGGGCGCTTCCCCCCGAAATATGGCCGCAAAACAGAAAGGATTGCATCGAAAAAAGGGGCTGGCGCACGAAGCGCAGCCCCTGGAATAAGTCCTTATTCAAATCAATCTTACTGTGATATCGTCAAAGTTTGTCTCATGGAACACCATGCGCCACTCTACCTCCTCCACCGGTTCAAAATGCAGCGCAGAACAGGCTATTCTCGGTTTCCCCTGTCCTTCACCGCCAAATAAAATTGCAGTCGGACCGTCTGCACCGCCGATAATTGCCACAGCGGCTGCCGCCACGGGATTATATTTCTTCGGGCGCTTCTCCTTTGGCCGGTCGCTTTCCATACAGTCGGTCACGGTAAGCTCACCGGGAAACTCCGGGGAAACGGTATAGGTCATCACATGATACTGTGTCGGGTACTCCCATCCGCCATTTCCGGGCCACTTTGTCTCCATATCCTTCCGCTCATACTCCTGTACGGTCAGCGTATAGTCTGTCCCGTTCTCCGGAAAAGCGAATTGGAACGTATCTCCCGGAGCTGCCACGTGGAAATGTGGTCCCGGAACAGGTACCGGCCGTGCTTCCAGCGTAACGGAAACCGTCTCCGGCTCCGGACGCCGCCTCGTTTTCTTAGGGAACGAATAACGCCAGACCATCCAGCCATATGCGGTATCCAGAGCATAATGCTCCATGACCATTTTGGCATCGTCCCCGTTTTCCTCCGGCAGACAGGGATTATAAGCCGTACCGCAGCCATGGGCAGAATGAAACTCCTTCCCGTTTACAATAAGCCGCGGGGCAAAGTCAAGGCACAACGGATTGTCCCTGTCAATCTCCATC
The DNA here is from genome assembly GCA_910579465.1 of uncultured Lachnospiraceae bacterium. Lineage (GTDB taxonomy): Bacteria > Bacillota > Clostridia > Lachnospirales > Lachnospiraceae > SIG307. The sequence continues at coordinate 171,563 of CAJTUB010000007.1, forward strand.
TGCCGTTCTCTGGAATACCACCCTGCTTCCTCTTCTCCGCCCGGCTTCCACTTATCAAGAAACGCCTGAAGCCTTCCTCTGTCCACCCTCATGCAGAAATCCACGACAAATCCCTTTCCGCACACATAAACCGCAGGAACAAACCATTCCGTTCCTGCCCATGTAAACCACTTCCCTACGCTGACTTCCTTCCCTGCATGGTCCCTGCCGCTGTGTCCGAAAAAGCTTCCGTCAAAAAACACCTTGAACGCCCAGTTTGTATATGACATATGTATTCCTCCGTAAATCAGTAATCCTCCGTTTCCGCATTTTGCATATGCCTTTGGTCCCGGCGACAGTACGCTAAAAAATGCGGAAACTCAAGATTAATAATGTATTGCCGTAATAAAATCAGGACTGCCTGCAGACAGCCCCTCTCGTAATAATAATATTTACTTCTTCTTCGCCGAGTAGTTCTGGATAAACGGCGGAATCTTAATCTCATCCTTTCCGGTATCCACAGCAGGATTCTCCGCCGGCTTTCCGAACATGGCATTCGTGCGGGAGGTCGTATATGGAGCTGCAGTGCCGGCAGGCTTGTACGGCTGTGCCTGCTTCGGGCGGCCCGCGTTCGGGTCAAACTTATAGTCAAACTGCTCCATTGTACTGCGCTCGGTCTGTGCGCCGGTATTTGCATTCGGCGTATAGCCGCGGTTTAAAAAGCTCGGAACGGATACGCCCGGTGTCTTCACTCCCTGCGGAGCCTGTCCATTCGGCGCATGGTTACCTGCAAAACGGTTGCCGCCTGCCAACGTAGTGTACTCCTTTTCCTGCAGACCGGTTGCAATGACTGTAATCACCGCCTGGTCCTGCATCGTCTCGTCATACATTGCGCCGAAAATAATGTTGGCATTTTCTCCTGCCAGCATCTGTACCTCGGTTGCCGCTTCGTTTACTTCAATCAGGCTGACATCTCCGGATACGTTCAATATCACATGGCTTGCGCCCTGGATCTTTGTCTCTAACAGCGGGCTCGATACAGCCTTATGTACGGCATCCAGACACTTCTGCTCACCGGAACCGACGCCGATGCCGATATGTGCCACTCCCTTATCCTGCATTACGGTCTGTACATCTGCAAAGTCAAGGTTAATCAGCGCCGGAAGATTAATGAGGTCGGTAATGCCCTGCACGCCCTGCTGCAGCACCTCGTCTGCCTTTTTCAGAGCCTCCGGCATAGAGGTCCGGCGGTCTACGATTTCCAAAAGCTTGTCGTTCGGCACAACAATCAGGGAATCCACGTTCTGCTTGAGCTTCTCGATACCGGAAATTGCATTGCTCATACGAACCTTATGCTCAAACGTAAACGGCTTCGTCACGATGCCGACCGTTAAAATTCCCATTCCCTTCGCAATACCGGCAACGACCGGTGCTGCGCCCGTACCGGTGCCGCCGCCCATACCACAGGTAACAAACACCATGTCTGCCCCCTGGATAATCTGTGTCAGCTCTTCTATGTTCTCCTCGGCTGCCTTTTCTCCGATTTCCGGCTTTGCGCCTGCGCCGAGACCCTTTGTCAGTTTTTCTCCGATCTGGATACACTGCGGTGCCTTACAGTTCTTTAAATGCTGCTTGTCCGTATTGACACAGACAAACTCCACGCCGCCGATGTTCTCCTCTATCATTCTGTTTACTGCGTTATTGCCAGCGCCGCCGACTCCGATTACCAGTATCTTTGCGGCTACTTCCGCACTGTCATTCATAATTTCAAGCAAAGCTGCTCCTCCTTTATCTATTACAACCTCCAAAAACCAGATGTTGTGTGCTTTTCCTGATGCCACCCTGTCCCCTATCCTATATAATATATTGAAACCTAAAATTTAGCAAGCATTTTTTCAACTTTTTTTATTCTTGTTTCGGTTTCGCTATAATGTCCTCCTCACCGCCGTTATAACGGGATAAATCAATCAAAAGGCTCCGTCCCTCTACCGTTGGTAAAATGTCTGAAAGCTTCTGCATCGGAATATCATACGCGGCACGTTTCCCAAGTTCCACAGTCAGCGTCCCGACCGTAAGCTCTGCCTCTCCTCTGGCATTAAAGGAAATGGTCTGCGCCGGAATCCCATATTCCTTCAGCAGCTTTGTAATATTTAAAATGACCGTATACAGCCCGTCCCCCTGAATGTCAAGCTTTTCGTATAAGAGAATCCGGTCAAACTCCAGGCCCTTTACCAAAGGCACGCCGGGAAGCTGCTCCCTTGAGGACTCCGTCACATATCCGTCCTTGTCAAAATACAGGTACTGCCCCATTACCTTGACACAGCCTGCCAGGATTTTTTCATAAACCTGAATGTGAATCCCGTTTTTCCCGTTTGCCGTCACATCATAGGTTTCGATATACGGAATCCTTTTTTTCCCTCCGAGGAAATCCTGTAAACGGAACAGCACCGTATTTTTCCTTACTGCCCCGCCTGCTATCTTCGACAGGAACTCTTCCTTTGTATAATAGGTCAGACCCTCGACGCTAATTTCCTCCAGCCGGTAAACGCTTGCAAAAACCAATACAAAAACGGCAGCGGCAAACAGCACTACAAGCAGACAGACAGAACCTTTCTTTATGCCGCCCGTCTTCTTTTTCTGATTTTTCATCTCAATTCTCCATATTTCATTCGTCAGGACTCTTCCACCCTTACAATGTCCGCTCCGAGGCTCTTTAACAGTCCGTAGATATCCTCGTATCCTCTGGCAATATACTCATCCCCGTAAACAAACGTTTCCCCCTCTGCCGCAAGTCCCGCTAACAGCAGTGCAGCCCCGCCCCGCAGGTCCGTTGCCCTTACGGTAGCCCCGTATAGCTGCCGTACCCCGTGGACTACCGCATACTGCCCGTCGCACAGCACCTCAGCTCCCATCTTACGCAGCTCCGGCACTACCGCAAACCGCGATTCAAACACCGTCTCGCAGATTACGCTGTCCCCGTCTGCCCTGGAAGCCAGAGCTAATATCTGGGACTGCATATCGGTCGGAAATGCCGGAAACGGCGCAGTCCTGATATACGGCACCGCCAGCACCCGGTCATTGCCGGTCGCAACCAGAAGGTTCTTTTCCTGCCGGATGGTTGTTCCTGCCATCCGGAGTACCGGAAGAATCCCGTCCATGCAGACCCCTTCCGTTTCCCGGAGTACCACTTCCCCTCCGGTCATTGCCGCAGCCGTCATATAGGTCCCGGCGGCAATTCTGTCACCGGTCAGCCGGTACGTCACCCCGTGCAGCTCCGCTACTCCGTCGATTACCAGATAGTTTGTACCGACGCCGCGAATCTTTGCTCCTGCCTTATTTAAAAACCGGCAGAGCTCTGATACCTCCGGCTCGGTCGCGGCTCCGAAAAGCTCGGTCCGCCCTCTTGCACAGACTGCTGCTAACACAGCATTCTCGGTCGCTCCGACACTCGGATAAGGAAGCTCTATTCTCTCGCCTTCGGGACGTCCCTTCCCGTACACGCCCTCATCTGTTTCTTCTAACTCCACATGCAGCTTCCGCAGCACGGCACAATGCATGTCAATCGGACGCGCCCCGATAACACAGCCGCCCGGATACGCAATCCACGCCTCATGGAACCGTCCCAGGAACGCCCCGAGAAACAATACGCCCCCGCGGGTCTTTTTTGCCTGTTCCCGGTCAATCGAAAACGGAACCGCCTCCGATGCGTCTATCGTCAGTACGCCGTCCAAAAGGCTGCAGACCGCTCCGGTCCGGGAAAGCACGGAAAGAAGCTCCCTGACATCGGAAATATCAGGACAGTTCTCCAGCCTCACTCCGCCACGGCAGAGCACGCTTGCCGCAATCATCGGAAGCGCGGCATTTTTTGAGCCCTGCAGCACCGCTTCGCCTTCTATTTTGTTGCCGCCGATTACTTTTGCATACGCCATGACATCTCTCCGACTTTCCGCTTAATGTCATAATATGCATCAGTATGGCAAAAGTTACCTATCGTTCGTATTCAATCCGGTTGGACACGCTGAGTGCAATTCCCATTTCCGCCATCAGTACAACCAGCGAAGTACCTCCGTAGCTGATAAACGGAAGCGGCACGCCGGTCGAGGGTATCGTATTCGTTACAACAGCAATATTGATTAATACCTGCATTGCAATATGTACCATAATTCCGACGCAGATCAGCGAGCCGAACAAATCCCTTGCATTGACTGCTACGACAAACAGCCGCCATAAGAGCAGCACATAAAGCAGGATAATCGCAAGCGCCCCGACAATTCCGAGCTCCTCACAGATGACGGAAAAAATAATGTCATTGTGGGACTCCGGGATAAAGCCGAGCTTCTGCATGCTCTGTCCAAGTCCCTTTCCCCACAATCCGCCGGAGGCAATGGCATAGAGCCCCTGCAGAATCTGGTATCCCTTCGGATGCGTCTCCACGTTCAGCCAGGCATCGAAGCGCTCCCCGCGGAATGCCTCACCCAGAAAAATGTAACATGTGACCGCGGCGACTGCCAGAATCCCTGCGATAAAAAAGTACCCTTTTCTCCTTGCCACAACAAAGCAGACAATGAACGTAATGCCCGCAATAATAATCGCGGTACTTAAGTTCTCCGCGGCAACCAGCCCGAGCAACGGGGCAACATAAATCAGAACCCTGATAAAGCCGAATACCGTATCCAGCCTTTTGGGCGCCGAATAGACGATATATGCCACAAGCAGGATAATGCAGATTTTTGTCAGCTCCGAAGGCTGGAACGTGCCGAGCACGGGAATCTTAATCCATCGTTTTGCACCCTTTACCTCTTCACCGAAGAAAAGTACGTAGACCTGCAGGGCAATACAGACAAGATAGGCAAGAAACAGAAGGTTGAGCTTATACTTTTTGCCGATTCCCTTTATGTAGAAAAAGTAGTCTATCTTTGACACTATAACCATTACAACCGTACCGATAACCGCAGAAACCAGCTGCCGCTTGAAAAAGTAAGCGGCATCCCCGAACTTCTGCTTGACTGCGTAATACGAACTGGTGCTGTAAATCATAACCAGACCGATGCATACCAGAATCAGTGTAATAAAAAGCAGGCTGTAATCATAATAGGTCTGCGGTTTGTATTCTGTTTTCCTTACCGACGGCTTTGCCATCCTTTCCGCCTCCTGCTAATTCCAGTTTTCTGCTACTCCTCCTGCAGCGCATTGACATACTCCTTAAAGATACGCCCGCGCTCCTCATAGTTCTGAAACATTCCCCAGCTTGCACACGCCGGGGAAAGCAGCACTGCATCGCCTTCTTTTGCGTGCGCAGTGCAAAACTCCATTGCCTCTGAAAAGCTGTCACATAGGACAACATTCTTAAGCCCGTGCCTTCCTGCTGCCTCGGCAATCTTTTCCTTCGTCTGGCCTATCAGCACAAGATAGCCCACCTTCCCGTCAAACGCCTCAATCCATTCGTCATAATCCGAGCCCTTGTCATAGCCCCCCGCAATTAACAGGGTATTGCCTGCCATGGCACGGATGCCCTGGATTGCCGCGTCGGGATTCGTCCCCTTGGAGTCGTTATAATACCGTACCCCGCGTTTGGTCGCCACATATTCAATCCGGTGCTCTACCGCCTTAAACTCACACAGCGCCTGATGAATCAGAGGCAACGGCACGCCGAGCACAAGCCCTGCCGCAATAGCCGCCATTGCATTTTCATGGTTGTGCCTGCCGATAATATTCAGCTCCTCCGTCCCGCAGATGCGCTCCTTATTCCCCGCATGGGCATAGTAAATCACACCGTCCTCCAGAAAAAGCCCCTCCGTCAGAACCCTTGCGCTTGAAAAGTAAATCACACGGCTTTTCAGCCCTGCACCAAAGGCGCGCAGGCGTTCGTCCTCGTAATTCAGGATGCAGACATCCTGCTCCGTCTGGTTCGCCGCAATCCCTTCCTTCGCCGCAATATAGTTCTCCATCGTATGATGACGGTTTAAATGGTCCGGGGTAATATTTAAAATCATTGCCACATCCGGCCGGAACGAAGCCACTGTCTCTAACTGGAAGCTGCTGATTTCCGCTACCGTCACCGTCTCCTCGTCCGTCGTATGGACCAGGGCGGTATACGGTGTGCCGATGTTGCCGACGACTAAAACATTTTTATAAAAGGTACGCATAATCGCCCCGGTCAGCGCCGTCGTCGTTGTCTTTCCGTTTGTTCCCGTAATGGCAACCAGCTTTCCCTTTGCAAACAAATAGGCAAGCTCGATTTCACCGATGACCGGGACCCCGCGCCCCAAAAGCTCTGCCACAAATGGCAGGTCCGTCGGAATCCCCGGGCTGATTACCAGCACCTCCGTATTCTGCAGCAGCTCTTTCGTAAACTCACCGGATACAAAGCTGCCGTTAAAGTCTGCGCCAAGCTTTGCACGCACCTCCTGCTCTGACAGTGCGGCATTGCCGTCATACAATGTCACGGCTGCTCCTGCGCCGGCAAGCAGCTCCGCCGCCGCAATGCCGCTGATACCCGCGCCTGCCACCGTTACCTTTTTACCTTGAAACTCCATGATATGATTCCTTCCGTTAAAAAACTTCCCATTTCTCATTATATGCTATTTCATATACAGAATCAAGCTGCTCTTTTTATTTACTTCCTCCCCTGCTAACGGGAACTGCTCCGAGACTGTTTCGCCCTCTCCCGTGTAGTAGATGTCGCCGAACTCATACGACTTTAACAGCTTCTCTACGTCCTTTTTCGTCATTCCGGTCAGATCCGGTACAGGAAATGTCCCGACACCGTCTAACTTCTTTTCATCCTCGGAATACACCGGCTCTATCCCGAGATACGGAAGCACGGACTCGAATACCTCCGCGATGACCGGCGCCGCAATCGTGCCGCCGTAATAAATTCCCTCCGGCTCGTCAATCAGGACAAGTGCAAGCACCTGCGGATTTTCTGCCGGTGCAAACCCGATAAAGGAAGAAATATAATTATTCGAGCTTCTTGGAAGTTTTTCGGAGGTTGCCGTCTTTCCGCCGATACGCAGGCCCGGCAGATATGCTCTTTTTCCGGTTCCCTCATGCACAACCGCCTCCAACAGCATCTTCATGGTTTCACTGGTTTCTTTGGAAATTACGTCTGTTTCTCCTTCGTAGCGGTACGTCTTTACCGTATTTTCCTCGGTATTCTGCGCATAAATTGCAAAATGCGGCGTAATCCGGTTGCCGCCGTTAATCACACAGCTCACTGCAGAAAGCAGCTGCATCGGCGTAATCTGGAAGGACTGTCCGAACGAAATCGTTGCCAGCTCCACGGCCTTGATGTTCTCGGTTTTGTGCATAATGGAATTTGCCTCACCCGGCAGGTCGATTCCGGTCTTTCTCATCAGACCGAGCCTCTCAAACACCTCGTACATCCCTTCTACGCCGACCCTTGCCCCGATTTCCATAAACACCGGATTGCAGGAGTTTTTAATGCCGTCCACAAACGTCTCACTTCCGTGCCCGGCTACCTTATGGCAGTGAATCGTCCGGTCCTCTACGATTTTAAAGCCCGGACAGAAAAACCGGTCGGTCAGCGAAACCACACCCTTTTCAAAGGCTGCGGTCGCCGTTACGATTTTAAAGGTGGAACCCGGCTCATAGGTGTCGCTGATACAGGGATTCCGCCACATCTGGTTTAACAACTCGTTCTTTTTTTCACTGTCCGGCGTCACGCCGCCCGTCTTTGCCGCGTATTCCACATTTAAGGTATACGGGTCATTTAAGTCAAACTCCGGCACATTCACCATCGCATAGATTTCCCCGTTCTGCGGATTCATTACAATCAGGCTGACATGGTTGGCACTCTTCGCCTCCAGCACCTTTTTTGCCGCCTGCTCCGCATAGCGCTGGATATTGATGTCCAGGCTGATGGTAAGCGAATTTCCGGCGACCGGCTCGACACGGTTTTCCGCGGCGTTCTCAATCTCTGTCCCGTGTGCGGTCGTAAGTGTCAGAATCTTTCCGGGAATCCCGGAAAGCATCGAGTCATACTTTACTTCAAGACCGATAATTCCCTGGTTATCCCCGCCCGTAAAGCCGATGACCCTTGACGCAAGGTCCCCGAAAGGATAATACCGTTTATAATCCTCATCCACCATAACGCCGTCCAGCTCAAAGCTCCTTAAATAGTCCGCGGTTTCCTTCGGCACATTCGCCTTTACCCGCTCGATGGAGGAAACCTTCTCCACGCGCTTCCGTACGGTTTCCTCGGGAAGCTCCAACACCTCGCACAGCACTGAAATTACCCGCTCCGGCTCCGTAATCTGGCTGTGAATTACCGAAACAGTGCAGACCGGCTTGTTGTCTGCCAGAATCACACCGTTCCGGTCATAAATAATTCCGCGCGCCGCCTTGATACTGCGTTCCCTCTCATGCAGCTCCTGCGCCTGTGCTGCATATTCGGCGGAATGGAACACCATAAGATACCAGAGCCGCCCGCAAAGACCGGCTGCCGCGAGCAGAAATACGCTGATGACAAACAGCGCCGTCTTTCTTTGCTTTGTTGAAATCTGCTTCATTTTACTCCGACAACTGTTTTTATCATCCTATGCCGTTTTTCTTTATTCCATGCCATCCGGTATTGCCTGCATATTTCCTTCGTTCTTTTCCGGGTCATAGACAACGCCGGTGTCTCCGATTTCTCCCGTCTGCATCTCCACATCCTCTTTGTCGATGCAGAAATCAGGATACTCGATTTCCTTGTCCGGATAAATCTTTAAGTACGGCAGGCACTCCTCCAGAATATCCGCCGCCAGGCCGGACGCAATCGACGCCCTGTCCTGCAGCTCCTCATCGGCAGCCTCATCAATTACGACATAAATCATGACCTGCGGATTGTCTGCCGGGATACAGCCGATAAAGGACACGAGATATTTTCCCTCGCTCCGCGGCAGCTTCTGTGCAGTCCCTGTTTTCCCGCCAATCAGATACCCGTCTACCTTCGCCGCCTTTGCAGTTCCCTCTTCTACGGTAAAATAAAACGCGTCGCGCAAAAACTCCGAGGTCTCCTTCGATACCGTATTGCACACCGCCCTTGGCGCTATCTTCTCTAACACAACGCCGTCTGCATTCCGGATTTCCTTTACGACATGCGGTTCATAATAAATCCCGCCGTTTACCATAGAGGAAAATGCAGCGCCTAACTGGACCATCGTCGTATTGAACGACATGCCGAAGCTGCTCGTCGCAAGCTCCGTGTCATTCAGCTGCTCCTCCTTCATCAGAATCCCCGGCACCTCGCCCGGAAGGTCAATCCCGGTCAGCTTTCCGAACAAAAACCGCCTCTGGTATCTTGAAAAAACGCCTCTTCCTTCTCTTTTTGCAATTTCCATCAGCGCATCGTTGCAGGAATACATAATACTCTGTGCCGCATTGATCAGCCCGTGTCCCCATTCGTTATGGCAGGAAATAAAATAGTCTGCTACCTGCTCACCGCCGTCACAGAGAAACTTTTCCTCTGTCGTTATCACTGCCTCCTCCAAGGCAGCGGCTACCGTAAACGGCTTAAAGGTAGAGCCCGGCTCATAGGAATCGCTGACACAGAAATTTCTCCATATCTTATACAGGGCGGCAAGATAGGCGTCGTTATCCATTGCTGCGATTTCCTCTTCGGTATACCACTTTTCCAGACTCCGCGGCGCATTTAAGTCGTAGCTGTAATTGGACTGCATGGCAAGCACCTCGCCGCTGTTTGTCTCCATCATCAGCACGCCGACATTCTTTGCCCCGATGTCGTTCAAAAATTCTTCCGTATTCTTTTGCACAATCCGTTGGAGGTTTGCGTCAATCGTAGACACAATCACCTTTCCGTCCTGCGCAGGGATTTTCTCCTCCTGTACCGCCAGCTCCCCGTCATAGTAGCTGTAAATCCTGCCGTCCGTCCCGGTCAGCAGCTCATTGTATTCCTGTTCGATTCCGTACGTTCCTTCCCCGTCTGCCTTCGCAAACCCGACGACGTGGGAGGCAAGCTCCCCGAACGGATAGTTCCTCAGATACTCCTCTTCAAACGTAATCCCGCTAATCAGACCCTTGTCCTCATGGGGCTTTCCGTCTGCCGTTTTCGGAAGGTTCTTCTCATATTCCGAAAGTGCCACCATTTCCTCGTAGGTCATGTTCTTTCTGAGGCGGTAGTAGGCGCTATCCTTCCGCTCTTTTATCAAGCTGCGCAGCTCCTCCTGCGAATAACCGTAAACCTTGCTCAACGCCCGTATCGTCGGCTCTAAATATTTCTCGTTGTTCATAAGCAGACGCGCATCCAGAATCATATGGTATACCTTATCGCTCTTTGCAAGTATCGTACCGTTGCGGTCAAGGATTTCCCCCCGCTTGTACTTTAGTACCTTACCATTCCCTACCTTCTGGGACAGCGCCGCCTTGGCATAGGAAGTATTGCTTCCTATTACGGCGACTCTTACCATAACGACAAGGACGCCGACAAGAAACAGGCAAAATACGACCCATAGTACCGCCTGCATTTTGCCTGTCATTCTCTTCCGTTTTTTTCTCTTTTTTCCGCTCTGTTCCATCGAAACGCTCCTACTCCGGAATATCCTTGTACTGGATTACATAACCGTTTTCCGTCGGCTGATATGTAATAATCTCATTGTGGTTCGGATATACCATGCCAAGTTCTCCAACTGCTGTCAGGTACACGCTCTCCCAGTCGATTTCCTCGTTCAGACCATCCTCTAACGCCGTGTTTTCCGCGATAAGCGTATCTAACTGACCGCTTAATACCGCGATATCACGCTCAAACTGTACGATGTTTCCCTGTACCTTAAGATAATTATAGCAGATATAAAGCGTAATTACCATAGCTACAGCCAAAAGTACCATAGAAACAAAATCAATTCCATGGCTTACCCCCGGTGCCTTGACGGGACGTTCCGCAACTCTTGGACGCGAAACCTGTTCTCTTTCATAATCCGGAAGCACCTGCAGCTTTCTTGCGGCAGTTCCGTCTACCGGATACTCTCTTTTATAATATTTCTCTCTCGCATCCATGCCGTTTCCTCCTTTACTTATAGGAAACAAATCAAATGCCTGCATTTCATTTGTTTCCTGCGCCAGATGCACGCCGCAAAGCGGCATATTTCCTATGTGCATCTATGCGCATCACTTATAGTAAACACATTTATTTCATGCGTTTACTTATAACTGCGTTCGAACACCCGCAGCTTCGCACTTCTTGCTCTTTTGTTCTCCTCGCACTCTTCCTTTCCCGGCAGCACCGGCTTTTTCGTAATCACCCTCCCGGCAGACTGCTTTCCGCAGACACAGACCGGGAACCCCGGCGGACACTCGCACGGATTCTCCCGCTTCTTAAAGCCGGACTTCACGATACGGTCCTCAAGGGAATGAAACGTAATAATGCAAAGTCTCCCGTTTTCCTCTAATAAATCAATCAGCCCGTCTAACGTCTCCTGCAGCGCCTTAAGCTCCCCGTTCAGCTCAATCCGCACCGCCTGGAACGTACGCTTTGACGGATGCCCCAGCGTCTTTTGTACCTTCATCGGAATCGCCGCCCGGATTGCCTCGTTCAAATCCCCGCAGGTCACAAGCTCCTTTTTCTCCCTGCACCTGACAATATGCTTCGCTATGTTCTTCGCAAAGGGGTCCTCCCCGTAGTCACGGATAATCCGGAACAGCTCTGCCTCGCTGTAGCCGTTCACGATATCCCGCGCCGTCGTCTCCATCCGGCGGTCCATCCGCATGTCAAGCGGCGCGTCCTCCTCCATATAGGAAAAGCCCCGTTCCGGTGTATCTAACTGATAGGAGGAGACACCAAGATCCAGTAAAATACCGCTCACCTTCTCTATCCCGAGCGAGGCAAGTACCTCCTTCATCTCACTGTAATTACTCCGCACAACACTGGCAAACGGAAACTCCTTCAGCCGTTCCGATGCGGCACGGAGTGCATCCGCATCACGGTCAATGCCGATAAAGCGGCCGCCAGAAAGCCTCCTGCACACCTCGCAGGCATGTCCCGCCCCGCCGAGCGTCCCGTCCACATAAATGCCGTCCTGCCGTATATTTAACGCTTCAATCACCTCATGAAGCAGTACCGGCTTGTGCCGGAACCCGATTTCCTGTCCGCCTGTTTCTGCCAAGGAATCACCCGGCCTTTCTTAAAAGTTCAGTCCAAATTCTGCCATATGCTCTGCAATTTCATCCATGTTATCATAGCAGCAGTTCTGCTCCCAGCGCTCCTTGCTCCAAAGCTCAATCTTCGAAAGAACGCCGACCAGGACGATGTCCTTCGTCAGACCTGCCTGCTCCCTCAGTTTCCCCGGTATCAGAAAACGCCCCTGCTTGTCCACCTCTACCTCTGCGGCTCCCGCCATAAAGTGGCGCTGCAGCTGTCTGGCTTCCTTATTCCCCGGAAGCTTCTTCAGACCCTCGACAAACTGCTCCCATTCCTCCACCGGATACGCGAAAAGACAGCCGTCCAGACCCATGGTCAGGATAAAGCGTTCCCCCAGCTCCTCACGGAACTTCGCCGGAACAATCATACGCCCCTTCGGGTCCAGCGTATGGTCGTACTCTCCCATGAACATGAGCCTCACCGCCTTTCGCTCCACTTTAAACCATTTTCCTCCACTTCACTCCACTTATGCTACCATTCTACTCCATTTTCTCCACTTTTTCAAGTCCTAAAATAAAATAAAATCGAGTAGGGAGGATTTTCTCCCTACTCGCCGCGCCGGTCTACGCTCCGCTCCGGTCCGCGCAAAACCGATGTCCCCCGGACATCGTGCGCCGGATGCCCGTAAGGGCATAACTTCCTTTCCGCGGCGTGTGCATAAAAAAAACAGCCCGTCCTATGACAAGCTGTCCTTCCTTCAAATACTGCTTTTACACCGGCTCGGAGTCCTGATATCCGAGTTCTCTCATCATCCTGTAAAGCTCCGGGACGGAAACATTCAACCTCTCTGCGCCAACTGCTGCAGAAAGTATGCCATCGTAAACAAGTCCGCAAATTGTTGTCCTCACACCTGCCTCCCTGCCTTCTTCCCTGCCTTCTTCCCTTCCTTCTTTCCTTCCTTCTCTTCTGCCTTCTTTCCTACCTTCTTCCCTGCCTTCTTTCCTACCTTCTTCCCTGCCTTTTTCCTTGTAGATTCTTTCACCTTTTGCAATTTCCTCTGCAATATAATCTGCCATATACTCCTCTACGGTTTTGCACATAATCAACACCTCCGTCGTATCGTTTTTTAATTCATATACCCGGTCTGTCAACCTTTTAAACTTTTCATTCTGTCCATGGCTATATTTAAAAAATTCCATCAGCTCCGCAATATCAGCATCCTCTGCCTCAATATCATTACTGGCATTCACATATATAATGTGTTCGCCATCCTCGACCGGAACTATCTCCTTTTCATCATAAAAACATCTCTCTACATAGTATGTACGGCGTTTCCTTTTAAAAATATCAGATTTTGAAATATACACGATATAAACATCACTGATATTCTCAAAATACTCTCCCGGTTCTGCCACATTTGCCGTAATACAGGACGCATTATAGCGTACCCGCTTTACATGATTATCATCGTCAGCCTTCTGTACCTCGACATTAACAGAACGTCCGTCTCCTGTGATACAGAGTGCATCCAGCCGCACAGAACGTCCGTACAGATTCTTTATGGAATCCTGTGTAAGCAACCGCTCAACCACCAGCGCCGGGTCATGCAGGATAACCCTGAGAATATCCTCTACTGCCTCCCTGTCTTTTGCTACTACCTCGAAGAACATATCGTCAAACACATTAAACTTTTGCACGAACGCCTTCTTTTCCTCCATAGTCGTAAGCATCCTTCTTTCTCCTCCCTTTCCTCGTTCTTCTGCTTTTATTATACAGCCTCCTTCTTATTTTTTCAATCAAAACCTTCCTTAAGTTCCCATATTTTCAAGTAATCTCAAAAGTCCAGCTGTACGGCAATTTGAGGAAGCACTGATAAAATCACCATTTCCTTCCGCTGTATGTAAGCATGCCCGTTACCGGCATAACTGTCGGTAGCGGGCATCTGGTTTTCTCTTTTCCTCTTCCTGTTTTTATAGCTCTTAATAAAAAGCTTGCTGCGTTGCACCGTGGCATCGTGCAGACTACTCCTCCACATTTAACCACAGGGCAGGACGCACGACATGGTTGTCACAGAGTATATAATTACTGCCGCGCCAGACCGTGCCGGTTTCGCCTACGCCCGCGGCGCAGAGCCCGTCAGAACCCGGCGAGCGCAGCCACCACCAGCCGTTCCCGTCGTATTCCGGCGTATAAAACGAGTCATGCTCCGCATCACAATAGGAATGTCCCCCCTGCGCTTTTGCATATGCCGTCAGCTTTACACGGCGTGCCGGGTCTTTTACGCCGGAGTCAGAAGAAAAGTACCTCTCCGTCTCCCTGATACTTAAAAGAAATACCTTATCCTCCGTATCGTTCCCGCCTCCGGTTCCCCATTCCGGGTTATCCTCGTTTTTTACCCTTGTCGTCACGATACATCCCTGCTCTTCCGTACCGAACGCCGTTGTAAAGAACGTACCATTCAGCCAGTCACGCAGCGTACACGTCTCCCAGGTGACGTCTTCGTGCTCCTCGTGATACCTTTTACAGTCCAGTGCGTATCTGCTGAGCAGTAAAAGATTTCCGTCCTGCTTATCCAGCACATACCACTCAATGGCTTCCGCCCCGTTCCCGGTATCATTGTCCTGCTCATAGCTCCCGAACCGTACCGTATCGCCAACCCGTGCCGCAGAGACATCTACCGTCATTCCGGTAAAGGTCACACGTCCACCGGTGCCCGACGGGATAAATGCCGTGCCGGTGTCCGAAGGGACTTTTGCAGGCTCCGTCGCAGGGGGAGCTTCCGGCGTTAGCGTTACCTCCGGCATTGGAGTTGCCTCCGGTGTCGGGGTTTCCTCCGGTGTTGGCGCTGCTTCCGGCATCCCCGTCAATTCCGGCAGGACTTCCACAGCCGGTACGGCTGTCGGCTTTACTGGCTCCTCCGGCGGCTTCCGTGAGCAGCCTGCAGCTACCGCAGTCAGAAGCACTGCCGCTATCAGAAAAACGATGCGGACATGCCGTTTTCTGCTTCCATTACGGCTTCTGCCCGCACCTGCTTCGGTCTGTTTTTCGTCTGTCATCGTATTCTCCTGACCTTTCGTACAGCAATAACTTCTGTAAAAATACAAGTTTCCTTGCTTACACCTTTCTTTAGTAGTTCTCTGACTGATGAAATATTCCTGCTACATTTACAATATCTGCTTTTAGACCAAAAACAACGATATTTGTTTAACAACAAGAAATTCCCCGGGACACAAGGCAGTGCGCAACATACAGAAAAGTATGGTTTTTACCCGTGCCTCCTGTTCCTTTGCCCCTGCCGGAATCTGATTTTTACCGCTGCAAGTACCAAAAGGATAACCACTGCTACCAAACTGTTAATCGGAATCTCCGTTCCCCAGATACGGCACCGGCTTGCACGGAAGTATTCCAGCACAAGACAGGAAACCGCATTTAAGAACAGATACATCTGGAACAAATCGCCGTCCTGCTTCCTGAAGCGCTTTGTAATCCAAAGGATAAACAGGATAAGAAGAGCAGAAAGCACCCCGTAGAGCGCCACCGGATGCATCGAGATACATAATTCGTCATTTATTTTATATGTCTTGCTTAGCAGCTCTTCCAGCAGGGCGCTGTCTGCTTCCCGCGGCAGATATTCGGTTCCGATGCGGACGGAGAAGATTCCTTCGGAAAACCGACCGACCGGCTCCCGCATAAATGCACAGCCAAGCCATACCGGGATAGCGGCTACCGCCGCACCGACACAAAGCACATCGGCCGCCTTCTCAAAATCCGCCTCTTTTCTGTGACAGTACCATTTTGCCGCAGGCCAGACTCCGAACAACGCGCCGAAATAGGCAAGGCCTCCGCTTCTGAAATCAAATACCAAAAACGGATTTCCGGAAAACGGATGCCACTGGAACACCGCATAATAAACCCTTGCCCCGAACAGAGCGGTTAAAATTGTAATCCACAGCAGCGTCAGCACAAGCTCCCGCTCCAGCTTTCTCTTCCTTGCTTCCCGCAGCGTGACAGATACACCTGCCACTGCGGCAAGCGCCATACAGATTCCATAAAGAGAAACAGGGAATCCGAACAAAGACACTGCCTCCGGTATCTCTGCCATTCCCTGTTCAAAAAAATAAACTGTTCCCGTTTCCAGTGTCATTCCGGAATCCCCTCCTTTCTCCGATTACCGGCGAAACGCCCACGCCTGTAAAAACAGGCAGTTTACACATTAAACCGGAACAGCACGACATCATCGTCCTGCATCACATAGTCCTTTCCCTCCGAACGCACCAGTCCCTTTTCCTTTGCCGCATTAAAGCTGCCGCACTCGACCAGGTTCCGGTAACTCACGATTTCCGCACGGATAAACCCGCGTTCAAAGTCCGAATGAATCTTTCCCGCCGCCTGCGGCGCCTTCGTCCCTTCGGTAATGGTCCATGCCCTTGTTTCCTTCGGCCCTGCGGTCAGATAGCTGATGAGCCCGAGAATCCGGTAGCTTGCCTGAATCAGCTTTTCAAGCCCGGACTCCGACAGTCCCAGCTCCTCTAAAAACATCTTCTTTTCCTCGTCATCAAGCTCGGCAATCTCCTGCTCAATCTGTGCGCAGATTACAAACACTTCCGAACAGAGCGACTGCTCCGCCTCATTTTCCTTTTTCACAAACTCCCTTACCTCTGCCACATACTGATTGGAAGCGGCATCATCCGCAAGGTCGTCCTCCTTTACATTGGCGGCATAGATAACCGGCTTTCCGGTCAGGAGATTGTAGGTTTCTACCAGGGCGCTTTCCTCCTCGTCCAGCCGTGCAAAGGTCCTTGCCATATGACCGTCCTCCAGATGCTTCATCAGGCGCTTGATAAGGTCCTCTTCCTTCGCTAACGCCTTGTCATTTCTCGCCCCGCGGGTTACTCTGGATAGACGGCGCTCTAACACCTCCAGGTCGGAAAAAATCAGCTCGTAATTAATCGTTTCGATATCACGCAGCGGATTGACCGAACCGTCCACGTGGATAATATTCGTATCCTCAAAACAGCGCACGACATGGACAATCGCGTCAACCTCCCTGATATTTGCAAGAAACTGGTTGCCGAGTCCCTCTCCCTTCGACGCTCCCTTGACAAGCCCCGCAATGTCCACGAACTCTACCACTGCCGGAACAATACGCTCCGATGCGTACATCTTTCCTAATACATCCAGTCTTTCATCCGGCACCGGAACGATTCCGATGTTCGGGTCAATCGTACAGAACGGATAGTTTGCAGACTCCGCTCCTGCCTTTGTCAAAGAGTTAAATAAGGTGCTTTTTCCGACATTCGGAAGTCCTACGATGCCTAGTTTCATTTTATCGTAATCTCCTTTGAATTTTCTTGGTTTTCCAGATTTTATAGTGGTTGTCCACAGTATATCACAGCAAGGCACAAAAGTAAATCTCTGGATTCCCTCTAATCCCTTGCTTCTATCATCAAAAGATATCCGTCCGAAAACGATACCCCGATATGCTCCCCTGTTGCCTCGTTGCTGATGGCAAGGCTGCTTCCCGCCGTCAGCGTCTTATCTGTAAGCGGATATTTTACTCCGGACAGCGTCACTCCTGTGACCTCCCCGAAGAACGGAAGAAAGGACAGATATGTCCCGAACAGCTCTTTTTTCTCCCTCGAAAACGGCTTGTCATGCAGCGTAATCCGGTTATTTTCATTGACCAGCTCTGCCGTAGCGCCCTGCAAAAGCACGCGGTAGAGCATATGCACGTTGGCAAACGTATGGTCCAGACGGCTTCCCGCCGCTCCCAGAAGCACAATCCGGTCTGCGCCGGAGGCAAGCGCATGGTCTATCGCAAGCTCCGTGTCGGTGGCGTCCTTTTCCGGCTGGTGCCGTATGGTCGTACACCTTGCCTCATACCGCCCTACCAGCTCCCCGGGCGCGGTATCAAAATCCCCTACCAGATAATCCGGCACAAGCCCCGCCTGTTCGAACACCGCAAGACCTCCATCCACCGCATACAGTACGGCTCCCTTTTCCTTTGCCACGGATTCCCGCAAAAATGCGGCAGTCAACGTACCACCGCATGCTAAAATTGCTGTCATAGCCTGTACCTCCTCAGCCGCCTCTCTGCTTCTGGAGCATCTTTCTCTGCCGCTCGACAAGATACCGTTCGAGACCTCTCTTTACTACGGTAAACGTACAGCCGTAAAAATGATGGTACGGCTTGTCATAAACCTCGGAGCTCCTGATAATGGTTCCCCGGCACCTCAACACGCCGTCCCGGGTCGGAATCTCAAACACAATTTCGGTCTTAAGCTCCAGCGTCTCGTTTGTATACAGACCTGCTCCGGTCACACTCAGGTCAGCTACAAGGGCTTCAAACCCTATTTCATTCTCAATGATTTCCCCGTTTTCCCCCTCTTCTTTCACGATACGCCGCATCGGACACCGTTCCCCGATTGGCACACGGAACGACTCCCTGCGGTTGTATATCGTCCCCTCTGCCTGGGAGGTAAACGTATGCACCGCGATGCCGTCCAGCATTGCAAGCCCGCCCTTTACATATTCCCACTTCCACATGCGTTCCCCACTGCGGTAAATCAGCACAATGTTATCCTCTTCTTCAAAATGGAAGCTCCGGTTTTTTGCAGCAATCCGCGAAACGGCTACTGAATTTGAGGTGACGGCTTCTACCTTGCTCACAAAGCGATAGTGGTAGCCTTCACGGTCCACATGGATCTCTATTGTTTTTCCCAACTGCATTTCCTTAATCTGCAAGCCCGACTTCCTCCTTAAATGCTTTCACATTCTGCAAAATATCCCCGCGGAACACCGCCGTTCCCGCAACAAAAACTTCTGCTCCTGCTTCCGCAACTGCTTTTACATTGGTAAGACCGATTCCTCCGTCTACCTGGATATCATAGCCTCCCAAGGTCTTCTCCCTATGTAATCTCAGCTCCCTTACCTTTTCCACACATGCGGGAATCAGCTTCTGTCCGCCAAATCCCGGATTCACGGTCATTACCAGCACCCGCTCCATCAGGGACTCCACTTCCTGCAGGGCGGAAACCGGGGTCTCCGGCTTTATGGAAACGCCTGCCCTGACGCCAAGCTCCCTTATCTTTTCTACTGTTTTCTTTAAATCTTTACATGCCTCCGCATGTACTGTAATTCCGTCCGCCCCCGCCTTTACAAACTCCTCAAGGTAGCGCACGGGCTCCGTAATCATAAGGTGAACATCAAAGAACAGCCCGCTTACCTCCCGGATAGAACGGATGACCGGCATTCCGAATGATATGCTCGGAACAAAAATGCCATCCATCACGTCGATATGAAGTTCATCGGCTCCTGCTTCTTCCACCATACGGATCTGCTCTCCCAGCCGCGCAAAATCTGCTGCCAAAATAGACGGTGCTAATTTAAACATATCTCCTGCTCACTTTCCCGTGCCGCGCACTTCTCTTTTAATATCGCTTTATACTGCTTAACTCGGCATAAAGCCTGCGATAGCTCTCATACCTCTCTTCTGCAATCTTTCCGCAGGAAACCGCTTCCTTTACGCCGCAGTCCGGCTCTGTCCTATGACTGCATCCGGCAAAACGACATTCTGCCGCCGCCTGCCTCATTTCCGGATAATACCTCCACAGCTCCTGCGGAAGTATCTCATTGACATACAGTGTAGAAAATCCCGGGGTGTCCATTACATAGGTTTCCCTGTCCGAAACAAACAATTCCGCATGCCGGGTCGTATGCCTTCCCCGTTCAATTTTGCGGCTGACATCGCCAGTCTCCATTGCTGCTGCCGGACAAAGAAAATTAATCAGGCTTGACTTTCCTACGCCGGACGGTCCTGCAAGAACCGTCGTTTTCCCGTGCAGAACTGCCTTTAGCTGCGTGAGTCCGGTCTGCTCCTTTACGGAAAAAAACTGTACCGGATATCCCGCCCGGGTATAAATCTCCTCTATTTTCTCTTTCTGCTGCTCCGTCACGAGCTCGCATTTATTGAAGCCTGCCAACGCCGGTATCTGCTTCTGCTCCATATAAATCAGGAAACGGTCCAGCAGGTCAAAATTCGGAGCCGGCTTTGCCGCTGCAAAGACAACCAGCGCCTGGCTGATGTTTGCCGCAGCCGGACGGACCAGCTCGTTAGCCCTTTGCAGTATCTCCTCAAGATTCCCGGTTTTCTTCTCCTCGTCCAGTACACAGATCCGGACATTATCCCCGACTAACGGCTTTATCCCGTCTTTGCGGAAGCTTCCCTTTGCCCTGCATTCATAAATACTGCCGTCTTCTCCGTGCACATAGTAAAATCCTGCAATGCCCTTTGTTATCTTTCCCGTCATTGCGCCACTTTTTCTGTAATCGTTGCATTACAATACATTGCCGGGGTTCCATTGACATAAACCCATACGCCCTTTGTATCCCCGTCCGCTACTCCGCTCAGCTTATCCTTGTCCACGGAAAAGGACATGGAAGAAACCTGCAGCTCATCAAAAGACATCGCATCATTCTCATATAAAGAATATACCCCGGTGGACGTCTGGAGTTCAAAGTACACCCATGTAATATCGCCCGGATTCAGCGGGTTATATGGAAGCGCAAACGATACCTCCCACTGTGGCTTAGGCTCCGGGGTAGGCGTCGGCGACGGTCCCGGAGTCGGAGTAGGCGTCGGCGTAGGTGACGGTGTCGGCGATGGCGTCGGCGATACAAGACCGGTGCTTACCCAGATATCAATTTTGGTACCAACCGGAAGCATATTTCCTTCGGACTCGCTCTGGTAGAACACCAGACCGGCATCATAGGTCGTAGAACTCTCCTGGGTAACCTCCCCTATCTCAAACTCCCTTTCCCTCAGCGCCAGGGTCGCCCCCTCCAGTGTCTTTCCGAGAAGATTCGGCACTGTCTCTACCTTCTCGCCACGGCTGACTACCAGCACAAGCTCGCCTCCCTTGGCAAGCAGCTCATTGCGCTCCGGCACCGTCCGGATAACGCGGTTATTTTCAATCGTCGGACTGTTTTCAAATTCAATCCGTACCTTAAAATCATTCATTGCCTCTACTCTGGCATCCTCATAATTCCAAAGGGCATAGTTCGGCACCCTGAGCATCTCCGGTCCGGCACTGATGACCAGCCTGATTTCACCGTCGAGCGCAATATCAGCACCGTCCAACGGATACTGGTTGATTACCATGCCCTCAGGATAGATATCGCTGTAGTCGGTATCCCCGTCCAGAATTGTAAAACGGTCAGACAGCCTCAATAAAAGCTCCTTCGCATCCTCCTTCGTCCGCCCGACTACCTTCGGCATAGGAACCGTCGGAAGCGTGCTGAACGGCGTCGGGGAAAGCGTCGGCGTCCCCTGGAACTTTGTCGGGGAAATTCCCGGCGACGGCGTAACCTTCTCCGTACCGAACATATTGACAAACTTGGATACGACGAAGAAAATTGCAATCATACATGCAATGGCAACGCCTACAACAACAAACACCATTGCCTTATCCCATTTCGGGTCTGCCCCGTCTAACTCCTCCTCTTCCTCGCGCAAAAGCTTGGCATTCGCCTGCTGGTTTGCGTCAAACCTCGTCACCGGGGACTTCGCGGCACTTTTAATAACGGCAAGTTCGTCCTGTGTCATATTTTTCGTCGGGGAATCCGACACAACGCCTGCGGAAATCTGGACAAAGTCCCCTTCCGGATTCATTACGGAGCGCTTCAGGTCCACGATTAAATCAGATGCGGATAAATAGCGGTTCTCCGGGCGCTTCTGCATACACTTCTGCACAATCTTATCCACGCTGTAAGGCACGGCAGGATTTACCTCCTTGACCGGCACCGGCTCATACTGGATATGGGAAAGCGCTACCGAGACCGTATTGTCCCCTGCAAACGGAACCTTTCCGCTCAGCATCTCGTACATCGTGACGCCAAGGGAATAAATGTCGCTCTTTTCGTCGCTGTAGCCGCCCCTTGCCTGCTCCGGGGAAAGATAATGCACTGAGCCGACCGCATTCTGCGTCACCGTGTTGGTCGTTACTGCCTTGGCTATCCCGAAGTCTGCCACCTTTACCTTGCCTTCGCGGGAAATAATAATATTCTGCGGCTTGATGTCCCTGTGGACGATATGATTGTCATGCGCCGCTTCAAGTCCCTGTGAAATCTGGATTGCAATCCCGATTGCCTCTTTGATTTCCAGCCTTCCCTTTTTTTCAATAAACTTTTTTAAGGTAATCCCCTCTACCAGCTCCATCACGATATAGTGCAAATCGCCGTCGTCCCCGACATCGTATACGCTTACGATATTCGGATGGGAAAGACCCGCGGCAGACTGCGCCTCTGCACGGAACTTTGTCACCAGATTCTTATCAGCAGAAAACTCCGGTTTTAAAATTTTAATCGCTACATAGCGGTTCAGCCGGTGACATTTCGCGCGGTAAACATCCGCCATTCCGCCTGACCCGACTTTTTCAATAATTTCATACCTGTCACTGATAAACATTCCCGGTTTTACCATAAAATCTCACCTTTCTAATTCCTATCCTGCCTGATTTCAATAATCACTGCCGATATATTGTCTTTTCCACCGCATTCATTGGCGCGCTGTACCAGCCGGTGCAGTGCCTCCTCCGGCGCGTCTGCGCTCTTCATTACAATATGCCGGATTTCTTCATCCTCCACCATGTTCGTCAGACCGTCCGTACACAACAGAAGAAAGCTGGAATCCTCTTCCGTCATTACCTCGTAATAATCTGCTTCGACCGCCGCCTCTACGCCGACTGCCCGCGTAATCACATTTTTCTTCGGATGGATTCTTGCATCTTTTCTCAGGAGTTCTCCTTTGCGTATCATCTCTTCCACATAGGAATGATCCACTGTAATCTGCTTCATTTCATTTCCAATCATATAAAGCCTGCTGTCCCCGACGTTCACAACATAGATTCTGTCCGGAAATACCGTAGCGGCGACAAATGTCGTCCCCATACCGCTCAGCTCGGAATTTTCCGCCGCATGCGCTGCCACAGAGGCATTTGCTGCTGCAAGCGCCTCCTTCATGGTACTGATTACTGTCGGCTGTCCGCTTCGTTTTACCTGGGCAACAAACTCCTCCACACAGCACCGGGAAGCGTAATCCCCTGCATTATAGCCCCCCATACCGTCTGCGGTAATATATAGATTCGGCAGGGAACCGACTGGTTCATCACTGCTGTATATGTAATCCTGATTGACCTCCCGCGTTTTTCCCGTATCCGTAATCGAATACGACTTCAAGGCACTCACCTCCTCCGATACTACTCGTATCCTGCCCCTTCCCTGCTTTCCATACCGGAAACGGAATCCAGATGACTCTTTCTTAACTGTCCGCACGCCGCTCCGATATCTGCACCCAACTCTCTTCTAATAGTAACATTTATATTATATTTTTCAAGTGTTTTTCTGAAATTTAAAACATTTTTAAAACTTGACTGCCTGTAAGCCCGCTCTTTTACAGGGTTTACGGGAATCAAATTTACATGGCAATTTCTTCCATGTAAAAGCCTCCCGAGCTTTTCCGCTTCTTCCTTTGTATCATTTTCCTCTGCCACAAGACTATACTCATAGGTAATCCGGCGCCCCGTCTTTTCAAAATAATCGTCACAGGCAGCAAGCACCTCCGAAAGCGGATAGCGGTTTGCCACCGGCATCAGCCGCCGCCTTACCGTATCATCCGGCGCATGCAGGGACAGCGCCAGCGTAACCGGAAGCCCTTCCTCCGCAAAACGCCGTATGTTTTCCACGATTCCGCAGGTGGACACGGTAATGTTGCGGATGCTCATTCCCTGCCCCTGCTCTGCGGTCAGAAGCCGCAGAAAGCGTACCAGATTGTCATAGTTATCCATCGGCTCACCGGTTCCCATAACAACGACATGCGACACCCTCTCCCCGGTCAGCTCCTGAATCCGGTAAATCTGCTCCAGCATTTCCGAAGGAAGTAGGTTCCGTTCCAGTCCCCCGAGCGTCGACGCACAGAACCGGCAGCCCATCCGGCATCCTGCCTGGGAGGAAATACAGACAGAGTTCCCGTGCTTATATTTCATAAACACGCTCTCGATTACCTTATCGTCCGGCAGTGCAAACAGAAACTTTACGGTTTCATCCTGTGCGGAAGAAAGGCGTTTTACCTCCCGCAGAACAACAAGCGAATAAACCTCCCTGAGACGATTCCTAAGTGTCTCCGGCAGGTTTGTCATGCAGGAAAAGTCCGTTACCTGCCGTTTATGCAGCCAGTCAAAAATCTGTGCCGCCCGGAATCTTTTCTCGCCAAGCCCCTCAAGCTCCTTCGTAAGCTCCGGCAGCGTATAGGATTTTATATCTTTCTTTTCTGACTCTTCTGTTTTTCCTTCTTCCATCTCTTCCCTTTCTCCCTCCATCTTCAGGAAATCTCACTTTCCGGCGTTTCCCTGCCTCCTGTCTGGCTTCTTCGTCAGGACGGCTTCCGGAACCTTGCTAAGAAAAAGCCGTCTGTTCCATGGACTCCCGGCAGCAGCTGGAGATATCCGTCCTTTGTCGTATCTGTCCAAAGCTTTTCGGAGAGAAACGGCTCTAAGCTCTCCGGCTGCATTCCACATTCCTTCAAAAAATAAAAGCCGCCCATGTTCTCTTCCTTGTTTAATGTGCAGGTGGAAAAAATTAATACTCCGCCCTTCTTTACATACCGGACGGCGTTCGCCAGAATCTTTCTTTGCAGGATACAAAGCTCCTTTTCCCGTTCCCTTGTCATAAACAGCTTAATATCCGGCTTCTTTCCGAGAATGCCAAGACCGGAGCAGGGTACGTCCGCCAGCACGACGTCATAGCCCTCCGCATCCTCCTCCCGGTAAACCGTCGCGTCCAGACAGCGCACAGTAATACCCGGCAGGCGGCATCTCGCTTTATTCTCCTCAAGCAGCGCCGTCTTCGCGGCAGTACAGTCTCTTGCCTCTACGGTTCCGCCGCCGGACGAACATAAAATATCCGCCGCCAGCACCGATTTCCCGCCCGGCGCCGCGCAAAGGTCCAATACGCGCTCCCCGCCGGAAAGCCCGGCAGCAAAAACCGCCTGCATGGAACTCTCGTCCTGAATATAAAATGCGCCCTCGTGAAAAAGCGGCAGCGCTTCCGGCGAATCAATTCCAGACAGCCGCAGCGCCTCCGGGGAATACATGCCTTTTTCCGTCCGGATGCCTGCTTTTTGAAATACCCCGGCCAATTCTTCTACTCCTGTCGTATGTGTCATACAGCGCACCGATACCGATGTTTCCTCCTCTAAGAACGCTGCAAATATTTTTTCTGCTGTCTCCGTCCCGTACTGCTCCGTTATTTGTTCTACAAATGTCGTCGGCATCGAATAACGGACGGAAAGAAACTCCGTCAGGTTTTCCTCCGCCTTTGGATACGCAATGGTCCCTGTCCTTGCAACCGCCCTTGCTACTCCGTTGACAAATCCGGAAAGCCCGGAAAAGCCAAGCTTTTTTGTCAGCTTCACCGCCTCGTTGCAGGCAGCGCCTGCCGGTATCTTGTCCATAAACCGGAGCTGGTACACGGTGATCCGCAAAATTGCCGCCACCGCGGGCTTCATCTTACGGACCGGCGTTTTCGAAAACCGGTCAATGATATAGTCTAACTCTGTCATCCGCTCCAGACATCCCGAAAACAGCCTTGTCGCAAGTGCCCTTTCCCGCTTCTCCTCTATCCTGACAAGATATTTTTCTTTTGCTTCATGGGAAAACTGCCCATCTTTGCATACGGCAAGCAGCATTTTCACTGCCGCCTCCCTTGCAGTCAGGAAGCCCCTTTCTTCCGCAGCCATTCCTAATCTCTCCTTCTGCGTGCAATCAGAAGCAGCCGTAACAGCTGCAGGGTTGACGCGGCTGTAGCGGCAAGATACGTATAAGCTGCCGCACGCAATACCTTTTTCACCTTCGGCAGCTCCGTACTGCCGACCATACCACTGTCCCCGAGAATCGCAACCGCACGGGCGGACGCGTTAAACTCTACCGGCAGGGTGACAATATGGAACACGACCACAAAGGAAAACAAAAAGATACCGATCGGAACCAGGCTGTTGTACAGACCGAGCACCAGCCCGAGAATAAAGAGCGGCATGGAAAGCTGGTTCCCGAAATTTACGATTGGCACCAGAAAATGCCGCAGCCGGAGCGGCACATAGGACTCGCTGTCCTGGATGGCGTGCCCGCACTCATGCGCCGCCACCCCGATTGCCGCAATCGACGTACTCTGGTACACCGTATCCGAAAGCCGCAGCGTCTTAGCAGCCGAATCATAGTGGTCCGTCAAATCTCCTTCTACCCTCTCGATTCTCACATCGGTAATTCCCGCGCCGTACAAAATCCGCTCTGCCGCTTCCGCCGCCGTAATCCCGCGGCTGGAAGCCACCTGGGAATACTTGGAATAGGCATTCTTCATCCCTGCGGAAGCCCAAAGGGAAAGCGCCAGCCCGATAAGAATTAAAACATAAGTCCAGTCATAATACAATGTAACACCCTCCGTTTCTTTTCACTTGTGACCCGGATACCGCTAATGTCTTCGGGCTTAACTGCCGAATACCAGCCCCGGCACAAGCGGATACCCGCGTAAAAACTCCTCTGCCGTCATACGGCGTTTTCCCTCCGGCTGCAGCTCCTGCACCTTTAAAATGCCGTTTCCGGTCATAATCCAAAGCATCCCGTCCTTTACCGAAACTAACGTCCCGCACGGACAAGCCTCAAACCTGTCGTAAGAAACTGACGCCTTCCAAAACTTCAATGTCTTCCCCTGCCAGTAAGTATACGCACTTGGCCACAGACTTAGTCCGCGGATTGTACGTTCCAGGACTTCCGCCGGAGCGGTAAAGTCCAGCCTTCCCTGTTCCTTACGGAGCATTTTTGTATAGGTAGCTGCTTCATGCTCCTGCGGCACATAAACTGCCGTTCCCTCTTCTACCTGGGACAGTGCGGAAAGCAGCAGCGGTCCTGCGGCTGCCGCCAGCTTATCGTGGAGGCTCTGTCCGGTATCCGCATCCGTAATCACGACCTCCTCCTTACACAGCATATCCCCGGTATCAATGCCCTCGTCCATCCGCATAATCGTAATACCGGTTTTCTTCTTCCCGTCAAGAATCGCCTGCTGGATCGGCGCAGCGCCCCGGTACTCCGGAAGCAGGGAGGCATGCACATTGATACAGCCGTACCTTGGAAGCGTAAGAATCTCCTCCGACAGAATCTGGCCGAATGCCGCCACTAAAATGACCTCCGGCGCCAGCTCCCTCAGCTGTGCCACTGATTCCGGTGCCTTTACCTTTTCCGGCTGGAGCACCGGTATATGATACTCCTCTGCCAGAAGCTTAACCGGAGAGGCGGCAAGCTCCTTCCCGCGTCCTTTCGGACGATCCGGCTGTGTCACCACCGCCAGAAGCTCATGCTTTCCCGACTGCAGCAGGCTCTTCAATACTTCCGCCGCAATATCCGGCGTTCCCATAAAGACTGCTCTCATATGCTTCCTCCTATTCTTCTGACGCTCCGGCATCATGCAGCTTTCCCTCTACCTTTTCCACGTAGACAATGCCGTCCAGATGGTCAATTTCATGGCAGAACGCGCGCGCCAGAAGCTCTGTCCCCTTAATTTCATACGGCTCCATCTTAAGGTTCAGGGCACGCACCGTAACCTCGTTCGGTCTGGTAACGGTTCCCGCCTTTCCCGGGACGCTTAAGCAGCCCTCATCCCCGGTCTGGCTTCCCGACGTAGCAATAATTTCCGGATTCAGCATCACAATCGGCTGGTTGCCCTCCGCTGTCACATCAATGACGACAATCCGCTTCAGAACGCCGACCTGCGGCGCCGCAAGTCCTACGCCGTTTGCCGCATACATCGTCTCTAACATATCCTGTACCAGCGCCCTTACTTTATCATTTACCTCCGTTACCGGCTTGGCAACCTTCTGCAATACCGGGTCTCCCAATGTTCTTATTCTTCTTAACGCCATTGTCTTATCCTCCTGTTATCAATAACCGTTGCATGGATTAAAATCAAATTGTATATTACATTTCACTGCAGCCTCTGTCAACTTCTTTTCCTCTGCCGCAGCCCGGCAAAACTGCATCAGGCGTTCGTAGTCAGGCGATTTTACATAAATGATATACCGGTACAAATCGTTCGCCTTTGCAAGACCTGCCGGAGCCGGTCCGATCAGCGTCCCCGTTTTTTCCTCCGGGAAAAGCATCCGGGAAAGCGAAACAGAGAGCCTCTTTGCACCCTGCAGGGCAGCCTCCTGTTCCTCCGCCTGTACCAGTACCGCCAGGATATGCGCCGCCGGAGGATACCGGAGCAGCCGACGGTATGCCATCTCCTGCCGGTAAAACGCAGGATAGTCCCCGGCTGCCGCCGCCGTAATGCTGTAATGCTCCGGCTGGTAGGTCTGGATTACTACCTCGCCCGGAAGCCGGTCCCTTCCTGCCCTGCCCGCAGCCTGTGCAAGCAGGCAGAACGTCCGCTCCGCCGCACGGTAATCCCCGGCATAAAGCGACAGGTCTGCGGCAATAATGCCGACCAGCGTTACCCGCGGAAAATCATGTCCCTTGACAATCATCTGCGTACCGATTAAAACCTGTGCCTCTCCTTTGGAAAACTCCTCAATAATCTTATCATGCCCGCCCTTCTGCTTCGTGGTATCGGCATCCATGCGCAGCACCTTTACCTCCGGAAACTCCCGCAGCACTGCCTCCTCTACCTTCTGCGTCCCGGTCCCGAACAGTCCGATATACTTCGAACCGCACGCCGGACAGAGCTTCGGCTGCTTCGTTTCATAGCCGCAATAATGGCACAAAAGCGTCCCGCCCTTATGGAACGTAAGCGAAACATCGCAATGAGGACATTTCATCCCTTCGCCGCAGGCACGGCAGGAAACCGTACCCGCATATCCCCGTCTATTTAAAAATAACATAACCTGCTCCCCTTTGGCAAGTCGTTCTTTCATCTGTTCCTTTAATTTTCTGCTGAAGATGGAACGGTTCCCGGCACGCAGCTCTTCCCGCAGGTCCACAATCTCCACCTGCGGCATCTGCGCCTCCTTGGCACGCTTTGTCAGGGTAAGCAGCCGGTACTGCCCGCTCTCTGCACGGGAATACGCCTCTAAGGACGGGGTCGCGGAGCCTAACAGCAGGGAGGCTCCGGTCAGGGAGGCAAGATATTCTGCCGTCTCCCTTGCATGATACCGCGGCGTCCCCTCGCTCTTATATGCGCCCTCCTGCTCCTCGTCAATCATAATCAGGCCAAGCCGCTCAAACGGCGTAAACAACGCCGAACGCGGCCCGATCATCACGTCGATTTCCCCGTTCACGGCACGCAGATACTGGTCGTACCGCTCTCCGGCGGAAAGTCTCGAATGCAGTACCGAAACGCGCTCACCGAAACGCTCATAAAACCGACGCACGGTCTGAAACGTAAGGGAAATCTCCGGTATCAGCATAATTGCCTGCTTTCCCTCCCGGATGACCCGTTCAATCAGCTCAAGGTACACCTCGGTTTTGCCGCTTCCGGTTACCCCGAACAAAAGATACGTTCCCCGCTTTCCTTCCCTGTAGTCCTGCCAGACTGCCTCTACGGCTGCCTTCTGCTCCTCATTTAACTGCGGACGCTTCTCTGACCGTACTCCTGTTGCAGTATTGCGGTAGCAGGTTTCCTCCTGCATGGAAAAAATCCCGTCGCGGCAGACCGCTTCCACCGTTGCGGCGGAAATCCGGAGCTTCTGGAGCACCTCCCTGTAATCTGCCTCCGCCTTCCCGCGCAGTTCCTCTAACAGTCTGACACGCGCGGTAAACTTCCGTTCCACTGCCTCGTTATAATACTCCGTAAACCGTGCCTCATCTGCCACAGGCACCAGCGTCCGTTTCTTTACCTCCCTGACTGCCTGCTTGACCGGAAGCACCGTCTTTAACGCTTCATTCATCGTTCCGCCAAAATGCTCCTTCATCCAGTAGGCAAGGGCAATAAACCGCCGTTCCAGGGAAACTGCTCCCTGCACTACGGATGCAATCTCTTTGGTGCGTGCCGGGTCAAACACGGGCGTATCCGACGTATCGATAATATAGCCCTCTACCATCCGCCCGCCTCCGCCAAACGGCACCTTTACCTTGGCTCCGGCAACCGCCTCCGCAAGAAGGGCATCCGGAATGGCATACTGATACGTTTTATCCAGTTTTTCCAGCGAAATGTCTACAATTACATCGGCATACCGCATGATGTCCCGTTTCCTCCTTCTTGTCCGGATCCCCGGATTCCGGGGAACCGCACGTCCTTCTCTGTTACAGGATTCCGAGACGCGCCCGCTCCTCCTCTGTCAGCTCCTCCACAACCTCACGGACCAGCTTCCTGTCATCCATCGGATACTTTACCCCGCGGATTTCCTGATAATCCTCGTGTCCCTTCCCGGCAAGCACAATCACATCGTCCTCTTTTGCATTGACAATCGCATAGCGGATTGCCTCTTTCCTGTCCGCTATCGTGACGCTCCCGCCGTCTGCCTTTTTCACGCCGGTCAGAATATCCTCTATAATTGCTTCCGGCTCCTCAAACCGCGGATTATCTGACGTAACAATCGTCAGGTCCGCGTAGCGGGAAGAAATCTCTCCCATCTCGAACCGGCGGCTCCGGGAGCGGTTCCCGCCGCAGCCAAACAGACAGACCAGACGCTTCGGCCCATACTCCCGCAGCGCCACAAGCAGGCTCTTTAAACTCATCGCATTATGCGCATAATCAATCATCAATGAAAACTTCGGGGAAACCTCTACCGTTTCCAGCCTTCCTCTTACCTGTACTTCGGAGAGGGCCCGTTTCATTACCTCCACCGGAACCCCCTGCCGCATGCAGATGGCAACCGCCGTCAACGAATTATACACCGAAAACATCCCCGGTATCGGGACGGAAAATCCCGCCTCAAGTGCCCCCTCCGTACGGTAGGAAACCATCAGCTTCCCGTCCGTCCGGTGCAGGTCGATATCCGCCGCACGCAGGTCCGCTCCCTCTCCGCAGCCATAGGTCATTACCTCGCAGGTATGCCCCTGCAGCATCCGCTCCCTATACGGGTCGTCCGCGTTCAGGATTCCGTAACGGCACTGCCGGAACAGGCTTGCCTTACAGGCGGCATATTCCTCAAAGTCTGCATGCTCCCCCGGACCGATATGGTCCGGCTCAAGATTCGTAAAAATACCATAATCAAACAAAATACCGGCAACACGGGAGAGCTTCAACCCCTGCGAGGACACCTCCATTACGACCGCCCGGCACCCGTTCTCCACCATTTCCCGGAGATATTTCTGTAATAGATAGGACTCCGGCGTCGTATGGTCCGCAGCCACTGTTTCTGCTCCGTTTTTGATTTCCACCGTTCCTACAAGACCTGCCTTGATGCCGACCGACTCTAAGATATGGTGTACCATGTACGCCGTCGTCGTCTTTCCCTTTGTGCCGGTAATCCCGATGGTCGTAAGCTTCCTTGCCGGATACCCGAACCATGCCGCCGACATATAGGCAAGCGCCCTTCTGGTATCCTGAACAAGCACAAGCGTCACTCCTTCCGGAAGCGCCACCTCCCGCTCCGCCACAATCACGGAAGCGCCTGCCACAGCAGCAGTCTCTGCATATTCGTGTCCGTCGTATACAGCTCCGCTGATACAAAAAAAAGCGGAGCCGGACGGTACAGCCTTTCTCGAATCGTAAACCAGCGCCGTTACCTCAGCCTCTTTTTCCCCCTGAATCCGTATTACGGAATGCTCCGCAAATAATTGCTCCAGCAATTCTCCTAGCTTCATAACCTTCTCCTTCTACTCTTAATCATCCGGATTCCATTTCATCCGACAAAAGGGGCCGCGCATCAAGCGACAGCCCCGTCCGTTCTATTCTCCGAGCATATTCCGGTATAAATCCTCATACTTCTTTGCCGAGGTCGCCCACGAAAAGTCTTCTGCCATTCCACGGTCTACCATCTTATTCCACTCTCTCTTTTTATTGTAATAAATATGCTTTGCATAACGCACCATGGAAAGCATTTCATGTGCATTATAATTGGAAAAACCAAAACCGGTACCGGTACTCTCATATTCATTGTATGGTACCACCGTATCCCTCAGTCCGCCGGTCTCCCTGACAATCGGGACTGTCCCGTAGCGGAGGCTGATTAACTGGCTTAAACCACACGGTTCAAACAGGGAAGGCATAAGAAACGCATCCGAAGCGGCATAAATCCTGTGTGCCCTCTCGTTATTATAATAAATATTCGCCGAAACCCGTCCGTGATACTTCCACTCATAATGGCGGAACAAATTCTCATACTTCGGGTCGCCGGTTCCAAGGATGACAAGCTGCGTATCCGTATCGCAAAGCTCCTCGAGCACGCACTGTACCAAGTCAAAACCCTTCTGGTCGGTCAAACGGGACACAATCCCGATCATAAACCGCTTTTCGTCCTGCTCCAACGCAAGCTCTTCCTGCAGGGCAAGCTTATTCTTTACCTTTTCCTTCCGGAAGTTCTGCGCATTATAATTCTGGATAAGATACGGGTCGGTTTCCGGATTATATTCCTCGTAATCAATCCCGTTTACGATACCACACAGGCAGTTCGAACGGGCACGCATCAGGCCGTCCAGTCCTTCTCCGTAAAATGCGCTCTTAATCTCACCGGCATAGGTCTCGCTTACCGTGGTAATATAATCCGCATAAACGATACCGCCCTTTAAGTAGTTCGCATCCCCGTAAGCCTCCAGCTTATCCGGTGAAAAATAGTACCGGTCAAGCCCTGTAATATCCTGTACTGTCTTCTTGTCCCAGATTCCCTGGAACTTCAGGTTGTGAATCGTCATTACCGTCTTAATGCCGCGGTAAAAATCACCCTGTTCAAAGCTGTCATGCAGATATACCGGAATCAGACCTGTCTGCCAGTCGTTACAGTGGATCAGGTCCGGACGGAAGCCTATCTGCGGCAGTGCCGACAATGCGGCACGGCAGAAGAAAGCAAACTTTTCGATATCTTCGTAAATATTTCCATAAGGCTTGTCACCGGCAAAATAATACTCGTTATCAATGAAGTAAAAGGTGACTCCGTCTACTACCGTTTCCAGAACACCGACATACTGGCGGCGCCATGCAAGCTCCATATAGAAATGCGTCTTATACTGCATCTTCTCCTTAAACTTCGCCGGAATCGCCAGATACTTCGGAATCATAACACGTACATCATATCGCTCTTTGTCCAGATACTTTGGCAGAGCTCCCACTACATCGGCAAGACCGCCGGTTTTAATAAAGGGAACGCTTTCAGAAGCAACAAATAATATATTTTTCACGGTTCTCCTCCTCACGTATAGTAACTAACTTGCGTAGATTCAGTATACCATATTTTTCCTTGTTTGAAAAGCACTTTCTCGGAATCGTTTTTTGTTTTTTATTTTCTGCTTTTACTGTGTCCGCAGCTTGTACTCCAGACGGATTTTGTCGGCAATCAGTGCCACAAACTCCGAATTGGTCGGTTTTCCCTTTCCCCCGGCTACCGTATAGCCGAACAGCGCGTCTATCGTATCGGTCTTTCCTCTGCTCCATGCCACCTCAATCGCGTGCCGGATTGCACGCTCCACCCGGCTCGGCGTCGTCTTGTGGCGTTTTGCAATAGAAGGGTAAAGCATTTTTGTAATCGAATTTAACATTTCGGAATTGTCCACTGACATCATAATGGCATCACGCAAATACTGATATCCTTTAATATGCGCCGGAACACCGATTTCATGTATGATATCCGTCACATCCATTTCCAGATGATTGACATTCTGGATTTTGACATCTTGTCCGAGCAGACGGTTGTGCTCCAGGTTACAGATGCTGCTGATTCCCATGACCTGATGAATCCTCTGCATAATAACCGCACTGTCAAACGGCTTCATAATGTAATAGCTTGCGCCAAGCGCAAATACACTCTCCGTTACACGTTCCTGACCGATTGCGGTCACTACAATCACATGAGGCTGCTTCAGTTCCGTATCCTTGCGTATCTGCTCCAGTACACCGATTCCGTCCAGTTTCGGCATAATAATGTCAAGCAGCACTACATCAGGCTGCAATTCCTTAATTTTTTTGACAGCCTCGATGCCATCCTCCGCTTTTCCGACATGCTCTACCGCGGAATCATTCTTCAAAAGTTCATCATAAAGTTCCAAGATCCGAACATTGTCATCTACTGTAAGAACACGAATCTTTTCCATTTTCTCTTCTTCTTTTCCTTTCTCCTGATTTTTACTTTTTTTGTAAATATTTTACATTCCTCATTATAGCATCTTTTTCATTTTTTGCAAGAGGTTTTTTGTAAATTTTTTACAGACATGGAAAAATAGGAGAAAAAATTATCTTTTCTGCCGGGAATGTCAGCCGTTTTTCCTCTTCTGGTAATACCAGAAGCTTTCCTCCCTGCCGACACATTGAAAGCCTGCTTTCTCCAGCACACGACGGCTTCTTTCGTTTTTCAACAAAGTATCTGCGTTGACTGCCTCCATTCCCGGTACCTCAAACGCATAATCGACGGCAAGCCGCTCTGCTATCGTCCCATAGCCCTTCCCCTTCTGCCTGTCGTTCTGCATTGCAAAAAACAGCCGGGTCATTCTCAAAATCCCTGAAAAACCTGTGACACAATTCCCTCGTCATACTACAGAGCGTGATTTCATCCATAATTATTTTCATTTGCCTCCTGTGTTAAACACTAACTGACCTAATTATACCACTTTAACCGCAAAAAAGCTCGAAAATACCTTGATTTTCAGAACTGCAGCTTTTCTTTTCAAAGCGGCGCGATACCTGTAATACAGAAATACTTCGTGGAGGATTCCGAAAAAAATGGTACAATAAGAATTACAAAAGCGCTTTTGAATACTATTTTGGAGGTATTGTATTATGTCAACTATATCTATCGGCACTACAATCAAGCGGCTCCGCCGTGAAAAAGATATTACCCAGGAACAGCTTGCCGAATATTTAGGGATTACCTCGCGTGCCGTGTCGCAATGGGAATGCGGCAGGACCGCCCCGGATATTTCACAGCTCCCGGTACTCGCCAATCTTTTCGAGGTCAGTGCGGATGTACTTCTGGGAATCGACATTACGCAAAAGGAGCTGCGTATTTCAGAGCTGATAAAAATGGCGGAAAAGGAGCAGTTCTCCGGGTATTATGCCGAAGGCGCCGTTATTTTGCGGGAGGCCCTGCGAGAATTCCCGAACAGTCATAAAATCATGGCGGCGCTGATGTCCTGCAGCTTCCGTGAAGCCGACGAGGAGGAAAACAAGGACAGGCAGACGCAACTGAGACAGGAGGTCATTTCTCTCGGAGAGCGGATTCTTTCGGATTCTACCGACGATGAGGTGCGGTATTCTGCAATCCAGCATTTGTGCTACACCTATTCCAGAACCGGAGAAAAGGAAAAGGCTGCCGCCCTTGCGAAAAAAATGCCGGAGCGCTTCCTTTCCGCACAAACGCTTTTAGCCACCATTTATACCGGAACCGAGCGTTTCCGGCTGTTACAGAACGAACTGCTTCTGACAGTCTCTTCAAATCTGTACTCTGAGATGTGCTTTAACAACCGACGGCTGGAAAACGGCTGCACCCCTTACACAAATCAGGAATATCTCGAAATCCTGAAAAAATATCTTGCCATTCTGGATATTGTTTTTGAAGACCGGAACTATGGCTTTTGCACGCAGCTTGTCGGCAGGACACAGCTGAGCATGGCATGGTGCTATATGCAGGAAAAGCAGTATACTACGGCAGTTTCCTGCCTGCAGGAAGCGCAAAAGCTTTCCATCTGGTGGGATACCGCCTACGACCCGGCAAAGACCTATACCTGTCTTTTGTTCCGCGGCATGGAGTTCGGGGGAGTCCGTTACAATGACCCGGAGAATGAATGCCAGTACCAGTTAAATGAAATGAACCAGCCGGTATTTGACCCTGTACGGGATACGGCAGAGTTTACTGCGGTTGTCGAGGCATTGAAGCCCTACGCGGGGATGAGGGAACATGAAAAATAGAATTTGAGACCGGAACTAAATGTTCTTGAACCCAGCTTCGCTGAAAACACCGATATCAGCAAAACAAATGAGGCTGTCGCGCTCCGTGCGACAGCCCTGTTGCCTGTAATACTCAATCAAAGGATTTTACCTCTTCTAATTTCCGTTCATATCCTGTCACCGTGTCAGAGCCGCTGACCTGATTATACTCAACCGTATAAATCTCCATCCTCCCGTCCCTTATCCTTGCCGTACGCTTTTCCCAATATTTCACGTCAGGTTCCCCTGCCTCCGTAACCGGCCATTTCTGTGTCAGAATGCCATCCTTCAGCTGCAGGAGCCCGCCTCCGGCAGAAAGAAGCCCGGTGTATTCTGTTTCCGTACAATACAAAATACAGGCTTCCGTTCCTGTTTGCAGGAATGCTGTCTGCGCACTGTCGCCCGGATATAGGCCGCACTGCAGGAATTTACCTTCTTCATTCAGGCTTCCGATACACAAAGACTGAAATCCTGCCTGATGTGCTTCGCCAAATTTTTTAATTGCAAAATAAATTTCCTCTTCCAAGGCAATGTATCCGGTTACCACCGCACCGGCATAACCGGTACTGAAATAGAGCGGTTCCGGCAGTTCCCCTTCCTTTTCCGCGCGGAAAACCTCCCGGATTAACTCCGGACCGGACAGCCCGTCTCCTGCCTCATATGGCACATAGTCCTTCAACCAATCGGAAACCGGGAGTCCCTGTTCCTTTTCCCAATGATATGCCGCAACATAACTTGTATAAGTGTCCCAGCCCTTTAACTCAGGCTCCTGTACCAGTTTGTCAAAGCTACCGCTCTCCTGCTTCCGTCCATAAAGCTCCAAGGTGCCGTCGGTCAGGAGTACCGGTTTACGATTCTTCCAATAGGTATATACATCTTCCTTCTCTGCCTTACCGTAAACCCTGATAGCACTTCCGTCCCCAGCAAAGCAATACCATTTCATGCCATATTCCTCCCAGCCCGCAAACTGCTCCCGGTACACGATACCGGCAAAGGTCTCCTCTCCCGCGCCATATATCCCTATCTGTGAGACACCATACTCCGTAAGCGCCGTCTTATGAAGCTCCCCGCCTCTTTGCTCCATCGCAAGCAGATATACGCAGTCCTGCGTCTTCATGCTGATATCCGCAACGGAACCGGCTTTATCAGCCTTTGCATATTCCGGCACCAGCAGTACAAAAGCCTCCTTCTCCGTCCGCTTTAAAAGGAATCCGTCCCACTCCGTCTGTTCTAACTGTAACGAAGCGCAGGCTTCGGCACAGAGTTCCTTCTCCGTCATGGCGGAAAAGTCCCCCTCCTTCCCTGCCGGCACGGTTGCCTCTGGCGGCGGGGTTACTGTCTCTTTCGTTGGCTCCGGCGTAGACAGCGGGTTTCCCGTACCATCCGGCAGGACCGGCGTCCCCCCGGTATTGGCTCCCTTTCCTTCCTGACAGGCACAGAACACACCTGCCAAAAGACAGAAAATGACAATATGTCTCCCTTTCTTTCGTATCTTTCCCATTTACATTCCTCCTGGTATTCACTCTTTCAATAGCAGTCTGTCCTACTCCGATTTTGTCCTGTTTTACATTGTAACATAAATCTCCCTCATCCCCGCCTTTTTCATAATAGTTTCCCTTCCGGTAAGCATTCGGATACCCTTATATTATCATATACTTATAGTATGTCAAGGAAAAAATCTTAAGCTTTCACAGCCTTGCGGAATTTTTCCGGGTTATTCAAAAACTGCGGAAAGCCGAGACCGGAACGCAGCCGTGGAATCTCCCTTTCGGGCGCTTCCTCGCCTGCACCGGCTTTCGCCCGGATTCCCTCTATCTCTGAGACCGGAACGCAGGCGAGGAACCTCCCCTTCGGGTTCGCTTCCTCGCCTGCACCGGCTTTCGCCGGTTTTACCCTGCACGAAGAGTCCGCCGCCCTGGAAAGCGGGCTTTCCGGGCGGCG
>CAJTUB010000008.1 GCA_910579465.1 uncultured Lachnospiraceae bacterium
CACGCACTTAGGGAGATTTCTTGTCAGTTCGTAATTATCCCTCGCTGTGATTGTTCCATGATTGTCGGTCTGCCTTACCTCAACTTCACACTGGCTTTTCTGCTCCAACACAAGCCACTGGTATTTATCGTTTTCTTTCGTAAATACAGTCTGATGCGCATTGGAGTGTGTCTTGCTACGGATATATTTGTCGGCGGTACTGTAATAGTCCAAAATCTGTTGTTCCTGCTTTTTATTCATGGTCTTTGCCCTCCTGTGATATGAATTGATTGATATGATTGATTA
This sequence comes from uncultured Lachnospiraceae bacterium, assembly GCA_910579465.1. Classification (GTDB taxonomy): domain Bacteria; phylum Bacillota; class Clostridia; order Lachnospirales; family Lachnospiraceae; genus SIG307. Next base: position 286 of record CAJTUB010000008.1, read on the forward strand.
GTTTCGGTGCTTATATATGATTTTTTCTCGTTACTTGTTGGGAGTTTGGATTGTGGAATATCATTGTTGGGTATCTCTCCGCTTGTGGGAATAGGAGTTCATTTCATACGGTAATTACCACATGAAAAAAGACTATAACTGTTACTGTCATAGCCTTTTAAGGATTGAGGAAGTCCCTTTTTTATTTGTATTTGTTTGTCGCCCCTCTGCACTATCCAACATCTCTGGGGTGGACAAGCGAAAGAGAAGCTAAGTCATGCCCCGTGACTTTTGCTGCGGGGTATGTGACTTTACCACAAATTCTGGAGCATGAAAAGAAGAATAGGATTGGCAACGGATTGAAAGTGAAGTATAATAGTTACAATCCGGAATGCAGTCAGGTATGTAGGACAGGCGGTGGCTGAAGGATGCGGATTATTGTGATGGAATATTTAGAAACGTTGGGGGGCGATGCAATGAAGGACATGCAGAGGATGATTTCGTTCCTGTTGGAAAATGCGAATCCGTCGATTATTTGCCGTGTAAAAAAGGAAATCCTGCATGAAATCAGCAGGGAAGAGGAGGATAGGCTGCAGGAGCTGATTTTATCGGAAAAAATTATCCGGTCGATTATTGCATGTCAAAAGGAAAACGGCTGGTTAGGAAACGGGTATCACGGTTCCAATAAAAATGCCGGACGCTATGAAAATCAGGAGACAGGCATAAAATATCTTGCCGAAAAGGGAGTGCGGAAGGAAACAGACGTGTTAAAGAGAGCCATGCTTGCGTTCAAAGAGCTTCCGTTTACCGACCCGTGCTACCGGAATGCAGGGGAGCCCGGGGACGAGTTTAAGTACGCGGCAAACGGAAGTAATCTTTTCCGCTGTGCCTGTATTGCCCGTGCAGGCTTTGAAGATTTTATCGATATTGCCCCGCAGATTCAGTTATCGCTGGATTCCTTCCGGCGGGTATTGGAGGTGGATTCCATTTTGGACGTATCGCGTCCTCTTGGAAAGAGCGGGATACGGGTATTCCATGAGTATGAAAAATGGCCCTGCCGGTATCATTTGGATATTTTAGCGCATACTGCCGCATGGAGAACAGAGGATGCCAGCCGCATGCTGGCAGATTCTGTTGAAACGCTGATGCGCAGGGACCGGCCGGAGCTTGTAGGGCTGACCGCGTCTACCTGGGCAGGGCATGTGCTTGCAACAACAGGAGGCTTTCCTTCGCAGGGGCTTACATTTGTCTATGAGACAGACGGGGTGCCGGAGTATCATATGGAATACCTGATATGGCTTGCAAGATGCGGCGTCATTTGTTACAGTCCGAAGCTTTGGGAAATCGTAGAGAGCATTAAGGCAGCGGTCAATGCGGACGGGGTTTGTGAGATTTCAGTGGACGGGACGTTCCGGAACTGGGGGCCGTACGGCGGTTTACAGCTGGAAACGGACTGGAAGTCGGCAAGGAGAAGGAACTGTGATATTACCTTCCGCGCATTGCAGCTTATTTATTATGCGGAAACAGAGGAAACAGGCAGGTAATTCCCGTTCTGTCTGGCAGCGTGAGGATACGGAAAGGCAGAAGTTTTAAGGAGAAAGCGATGCTTCGTAAGCAAAAAGAAACAATTTTAGCAGTATTAAAATCGAACAAAGCGGACAAAAACTATGAAAGGACATACTGGTTTTCCTATCAGGATTTCCTGGACCCGGAAGATAGTTTCACATCCTTTTCCTATGAAGAGCTGGACGGAAAGCAAGGGTATATTGCCTTAATCGGGAATCTGCTGAACGCAGATGCAAATGCAAAAGTTTTTGTGGAGGTATATGGATTCGAGGAAGTGAATAGCGAGTCGTTTATCTATGCGGATACTTTGATTATTTTTAGTAAGTTATCACTTTCTGAGGTAAAACAAATCTTTCAGGAACCGAAGGATATATTTCCGGACGATATCGGGGAAGTTACTGATTTAGCAGAGCAGAGTTTCATTATCGGCAGCAATGGCGAATTAGTTCCGGCAGCCAATCTTTTCAGCGACGAGGCTTCTGTCTATTATTGCTGGTGGGATTAAAGCCAGACGATGCGTTTGCCGTGTGCGTTATCCGTATATAAAGAAGGACGGACAATTAAATTGATTGATTTGCTGCCCGAATATCCACGACATAAATAAACTTCGTTTTGTCGACCAGTAAAATTAAATTTATGGAAGTTTAAGGAGTTGTCTATGACGATTGATGATTTATATATTGTTAATTACTGTCACCCTAGTTGCACGCCTTTGCTGAACATCATGCGCTTGCCAAAAGACGAGGCGTTTGCGCTGGCATATAAAATGGCTGGACAGAACAAGGATACTACTGCGTTCTACAGATTTGCAGATTTTGAGAATTATTATCCAAGGCGCTTGCAAATGGACAAGCTATTATACGCACGATTTGTAGAACTCGGCGGTAAACCTTTGCAGGAACACCCTCTTTCGTTTGTTCTACAAGGAAGTGCTTATCTGAACGATTGGTTTGATAATGGAATTGTTACAAAGATACCGCTAAATAGTATTTCTTCTAACCATATTAGTTTTACATATGGTGATAGTATGGCTTCCCTTAAAAAGCATAGTGGGTTTACTATGCTTACAAAGGATATGCTTTTAAAGGTGATGTATGATTATAATGGTACTACAGAGGAATTTATGACCAATATTCAAAAACAATATCATTATATAGAAGTGCAGGTTTGGGATGACGAATGCGTAAGAACATGAATAATTTGATATTAATAACTCCAACAAAAGAGCATGAATCGCAAGTAATGGAATTCCGTGAAGAAATGCTGAAAAACGGCGAGGGTTTTTATGGGTGTTCTGGTTTAAATAGTGTGTCTAGCTATGATGATTGGCTAGACTTTGAGGGGAGATTTAAATGTCTTGGTTGGATTCCGTCTGCTACATATCTTGGTATTCGTATTTACGATGGTAAACTTATTGGAATGATAGATTTGAGACACGAACTTTCTGGCTTTTTGCTGAAATATAACGGTCAAATTGGCTACAGTGTCCGACCATCAGAGCGCAAAAAAGGTTATGCCTGTCAGATGTTGTTTCTTGTACTAAAAAAGGCTGAAAATTTTGGTTATAAAAAAGTTCTTGTGTGTTGCAACAAAGCAAATGCTCAATCCGCCAGCTTCTCGATTTTGTCTGCGATCATTTCGGGCACAGCGGTTTTGGTGGCGCAGGCTCTGGAAGAAAGATTACAGATCTCATAGAGTTCTGTGAAAAAAACGATTACAAATCTAATTGCCGGGGGCTTTCGATTCTTCTGGCTTCCCTTTTGCGTCTGAACGGAATAAAAGCGCAGCATATCACCTGCCTTCCATATGAAGCCCCGTTTGACGACTGCCATATGGTTGTGGATTGTCTTTTGTCATCCGGAAAACGTATGATGTTTGACCCTACATGGCGACTGTACTTTAAGCAAGGAGGGCGTTGACGGACGGACAGAGACTTCAAGGTATATAGAATTGATTCCGAGAGACTATCCGACAGAAAAGTTTTCTGAAAATAGGAAAGCAGACTTCGTTTATAACGATATTGAGTTTTGGCAAATGTAGAAGGTACAGCAGAGTAACATATCCTATGGTCTTGCGGGAATATTCCTGCTCTCATATTGTCTTAAGGGGGCTGTTACAAAATAGAAACGAAGCGGCTCCCTTTTTCTGTTTTGTGAAAGCCAAAGAACCTGTCGAAATCCAGTGTGGAAACTCAAGCGCACGGGTTCTTGCTTTTTGGAGGAAAAAATGGTATACTAAATTGATATCGTGTCGGCGGTGGTGAGGGAATGCAGATGACACTCTGAGCGGCAGGGGGAAGAAACGGTATGGATTGTAAAAGAGCACAGGAGCTGATTACGCCGTTTATTAACGGGCAGCTGGATACGGAAGAAGCGGATGCCTTTTTAGAGCATATGGAGAACTGTAAGGAATGCCGGGAAGAGATGGAGGTATTTTACTCTCTGGTGACGGCAATGAAGCAGTTAGACGACGGGACGGATTTGTCGGATAACTATACCGCGGAATTAAATCATAAAATGGAGGAATGCTATCTGGAAGGGCTACGAAAGAAGCGTTCCTGTGCGCGCAGACGGATGCTTTTAGTGTCGTTGATTTTCCTGCTGCTGTTTATGAACGGCGCTACGGCGGTAGAAAAACGGGACGAGGCGGACGAACGCTTTTTACGGAGTATAGAGCGGACGGAAATAACCGGAAAGGAGTCGCCGTAATGAAAGAAAAGCTGGTGCTGATTGACGGAAACAGCATTGTCAACCGGGCGTTTTACGGTCTTCCCGACCTGACGACGACAGACGGGAGACATACGAACGGGGTGCTCGGATTTTTAAATATTCTGATTAAAATAGCAGATGAGGAAAAGCCGGACTATCTTGCAGTGGCGTTTGATGTAAAGCATCCGACGTTCCGGCATGAGATGTATCCGGAATATAAAGGAACGCGGAAGGGGATGCCGGAGGAGCTGCGGGAGCAGGTGCCTCTGCTAAAGGAGATGCTTTCTGCCATGGGCGTTCTGACGGTTTCGTGTCCGGGGTTTGAGGCGGATGATATTCTGGGAGCCTTAGCAGTACGCGGAAAAGAAGACGGGAAGACGGTTTCCCTTGTGTCGGGGGACAGGGATTTGCTGCAGCTTGCGGCAGAGGATATTCTTGTGCGCATCCCGAAGACGAAGCGTACCGGTACGGAAATCGAGGACTATACGCCGGAGCAGGTCGTAGAGAAGTACGGGGTGACGCCGGCGCAGATTATTGACTTGAAAGGACTGATGGGAGACGCCTCCGATAATATCCCGGGCGTTCCGGGCATCGGGGAAAAGACCGCGGCAAAGATTTTAAGCAGCTTCCCGAGTGTGGAGGAAGCGATTGCCCATGTCGACGAGGTGGAACCGAAGAAGGCAAGGGAGTCCCTGCGGGAGCATGCGGAGCTTGCGCGGCTCAGTAAGACGTTAGCGACGATAAAGACCGACTGGGAGCCGGAGTTTTCCTACGAGGCAGCGCGCTTCGGGAATATTTTTACGGACGAGGCGTACCGGCTGTGCAAGGAGCTGGAGTTCAAGTCGCTGCTGTCCAGACATTTTTCTCCGGAGCAGGGGCGGAAAAACGAGGATGTACTGTTTGAGAAAGAACCGCAGGTGCTTTCCCTTCTTCCGGAGGCAGAGCAGATGCTTGCCGGGATTTTGCCGGGAGAGCCGGTCGGCTTTGCCCCTTGCGGCGCAGAGCTGCTGCTTTCGGTAAAGGGGATATGCTGCTGTCTGACGGAGAGCGTGTTTGCATGCTTTGAGGATAAATACGGGGAGGAGCCGTTAAAAGAGCCGGAGGATGCGTCGGAGAGCGCCACAAAGGCGGGCCGGGGCAGGGTAAGGCTTCTGCATGAAGTCTGCAGGAGGGCGGCGGTGCCTGTTACGGTAGGATTAAAGGAGCGGTGCGGCATGCTGCTTTCGGAGGACGCCGCCTGTTACGGGGATGCAGCGCTTTGTGCGTATCTGCTGAACCCCCTCAAAAACAGCTATACCTATGATGATATTGCAAGAGATTATTTAAAGGCGGTACTGCCTTCGGCGGAGACGCTTGCCGCGCCAAAGGAGCCGGAGCAGCTCAGCCTTTTCGGGGAGCCCGGAGCGGATGAGGCGGCTTCTTGTCAGGCGCAAAGGCAGAAGGCAGCCTATGAAGCCCTCTGCGCGCAGCTGGCATATCCGGTGCTTATGGCGGAACTAAAGGAGACGGGCATGGAAGAGCTTTACCGCACGGTGGAGCTTCCGCTGGTGCCGGTGCTGTACCGGATGGAGCAGGACGGTATGGCGGTAAATCCTTCGTTTCTTGTGGAGTATTCCGGACTGTTAAGCGAGGGAATCAGTCGTCTGGAGCAGGAAATTTATGAGCTGGCGGGCGAGTCGTTCAATATCAATTCGCCAAAGCAGCTCGGCGTGATTTTATTTGAAAAGCTGAAGCTGCCGTTCGGAAAGAAAACAAAAACGGGGTATTCCACCTCGGCAGATATTTTGGAAAAGCTGCGGAGCGAGGATCCGATTGTAGAAAAGATTCTGGAGTACCGCCAGCTTGCAAAGCTGAAGTCCACCTATGCAGACGGTCTCGGGGCGTTTATTGCGGAGGACGGCAGGATTCATTCGAAGTTTAACCAGATGATTACGGCGACGGGGCGTTTAAGCAGTGCAGAGCCGAATTTGCAGAATATTCCGGTGCGTATGGAGCTCGGCCGGAAAATCCGTAAGGCTTTTGTGCCGTCTGCGGGCTGTGTTTTTGTGGATGCGGATTATTCCCAGATTGAGCTGCGGATTTTAGCGCATCTGTCCGGCGATTTGCAGTTAATCCGTGCTTATAATGAGGCGGAGGACATACACCGGCTTACGGCGTCCCAGGTGTTCCATACGCCGTATGAGGAAGTAACCGCCGCGCAGCGGAGCAATGCCAAGGCGGTAAACTTCGGTATTGTATACGGGATCAGCTCCTTTGGTCTGGGACAGGATTTGAACATTTCGAGGAAGGAAGCAGAAGAATATATTGCCCGTTACTTTGAAACCTACCCGGATATTAAGCATTATCTGGATTCGTTAGTGGAGGAGGCAAAAACCAAAGGGTATGTTGCAACCTTCTTTGGCAGAAGGCGTCCCGTACCGGAAATTGCTTCATCCAATTTCATGCAGCGTTCCTTCGGGGAGCGGATTGCGATGAATTCCCCGGTGCAGGGGACGGCGGCGGATATTATGAAAATTGCGATGATTCGTGTAGCCGGACGGCTGAAGCAGGATAACAGTAAGGCAAAACTTGTACTGCAGGTACACGATGAGCTGCTGGTAGAGACGCCGCAGAAGGAAACGGAGTATGTAATGCGCATGCTGCGGGAGGAAATGATGGCGGCAGCAGAGCTTTCCGTGCCTTTGGAGGTAAGTGTCAGCGTCGGAAGTGACTGGTATGAAACTAAGTAGCAGAATGGCCGGATACAGGAAGACAGGGCACGCAGAATCGAGGGAGAACGATGAAGGTAATCGGAATCACAGGCGGCGTGGGAGCCGGAAAATCAACGGTAGTCAGCATAATTGAAAAAAACATCCGGATGGAGTATCTTCATTGTGATGTGATTGCACATGAGCTGATGGAGCCGGGGGGAAGTGCCTACCAGGAGCTTCTGGAGCTGTTTGGCGAAGAAATCCGGGATGCGGACGGTACGATTCACCGCGGACGCTTGTACGAAGCGGCGTTTGGAGCCGGACGGGTCGAAGAGCTGAATGCCTGTGTGCATCCGAAGGTGCGGGAGGCGGTGGAGGAGCGCCTCGCGGCGCTCCGGACAGCCGGGTTTGACGGCTATGTTTTGATTGAGGCAGCACTTTTACTGGAGGCAGGTTATCAGGAAATCTGTGACGAGCTCTGGTATGTGTATGCACCGGAGAAGGTCAGACGGGAACGCCTGAAAAGAAACAGGGGCTATACCGACGAAAAGATAGATTCCATTATGGGACAGCAGGCATCTGAGGCGTTGTTTTTTAAGCAGTGCGACTTTGTACTGTATAACGATTCGGCGCCGGAGGATTGTGAACGGCATATTATGGAGCAGATCAGGAAGCATCAGAGAGAGGAGGTGGCACAGTGAGCAATCAGATGTATCCGGATAAAATGGTATTCGGACTTGACATCGGGACCAGAAGCATTGTGGGAACCGTGGGCTATAAGACCGCCGGAGGGTTTACGGTGGTGGCACAGTGTACGAAGCTGCATGAGACGCGGGCGATGTTGGACGGTCAGATCCATGATATCGGCAGCGTGGCGGCGACGATTACGAAGGTCCGGAAGGAGTTAGAGCAGCAGACCGGCAGGAAGTTAAACGATGTCTGTATTGCGGCGGCAGGACGTGTGTTGCATACGGCGTCTGCCTCTGCGGAGCTTACATTTGACGAGGAGACGGTCATTGATGCGGAAATCATTCATTCGTTAGAGATGCTCGGGGTAGAGAATGCGCATAAAAAGATGCGGGAGGAGACAAAGAACGAGGAGCATCATTTCTTCTGTGTCGCCTATACGGTGATGCATTATTACCTGAACGGCTTTATGATTACGAATCTGGAGGAGCATAAGGCACTTAAGGCAGGCGCCGAGGTGCTGGCGACCTTTCTGCCGGACGAGGTTATCGACGGGCTGTATTCCGCAGTCCAGAAGGCAGGCTTACAGGTGGAGAACCTTACGCTTGAGCCGATTGCGGCAATGCAGGTGGCGATTCCGGAAAATTTCCGGATGCTGAACATTGCGCTTGTAGATGTCGGGGCAGGAACGTCCGATATCTGTATTACGAAGGACGGGAGCGTGATTGCATACGGCATGATACCGATGGCAGGGGATATGCTGACGGAAATCATTGCAAGAAAGCATCTCGTGGACTTCAAACAGGCGGAGAAAATCAAACTGGAGGCTTCCGGCAAAAAGAAGACCATTACATACAAGGATATTATGGGACTGAAGCAGAAGGCAGAGCGTGAGGAGATTCTTTCCGATGTGGCGGACGGCATCCGCCAGATTACGAAGGAGGTAGCGGCACAGATTATCGCATTAAACGGCGGGAAGCCGGTGAGCGCGGTGTTTGTCGTCGGCGGTGGCGGCAAGATTACCGGCTTTACGGAGCGTCTGGCGGAGGAGCTGAAGCTGCCAAAGGAGCGTGTGGCGCTGCGCGGGATAGAGGTACTGTCTTCGGTTACGTTTTTGCAGGAGGGAATCAAGAAGGACCCGCTTTTAGTTACGCCAATCGGTATCTGCCTGAACTACTATGAACAGAGAAACAGCTTTATCTTTGTGCGTGTCAATGAGGAGCGGGTAAAGCTTTATAATAACGGAAAATTAACGATTGTGGACGCGGCGCTGCAGTGCGGTTACCCGAACGAGAAGCTGTTTCCGGAGCGAGGGCAGGAGCTGATTTTTACCGTCAACGGCGAAACGCGTATGGTGAGGGGAGAGCCCGGCGAGGCTGCGGTGATTTTCCTGAACGGGAAGCCGTCAGGCATCAATGCGCCGATTGTACAGAATGACGAGATTACGATAGAAGCGTCGACCACGGGGGCGCCCGGCTCCTGTACCGTCGGGAGGCTTCCGGAGTTTAAGCAGACGTTAGCATTTATGGTGAACGGAAGCAAGGTCATCTGTCCCCGCTATATGCAGGTAAACGGGGAAATGGTTTCGGAGTATTACGAAATCAAAGAAGGGGACGCGGTTGTTTCGATGGAATATTATACATTGGAGCAGGTGCTTGCGTTTTTGGATATTGTGCCGCAGGGCAGGGTTTATGTAAACCATGTCCCGGCAGGGCCGGAGGAGAAGATATACGAAAACTTTGTAATCAACATGGATATCGAAGAACAGCTCTATCATCCGGAGCAGTATCAGGAGGAGGAGCCTTCCCCGGCGGAGGAGGAGGCTGCCGCGGGAGAGGAGCAGGGAGCGGATGCCCCGGCAGGAAGCGTGCCGCAGTCTTCTGCTCCGGGCGGGATGGAGGCGCCTGCGGCGACGGAGCTGACCGTGCTTGTCAATAACCAGCAGACGGTGTTAAAGGGAAAAAGCTCTTATCTGCTGGTGGATGTGCTGGATGTCGTTCCGTTTTCCCTGGCAGAGTCGAACGGGCGCGAGGCGGTAGTGCGGGTCAACGGGACTGCGACAAATTTCATGCAGCCGCTTGCACAGGGAGATTTGATTGAGTTATATTGGAAAGAATAATGTTCGTACAGGGAAAGAACAAAAGAAAGAAGGGTTTTTGTGAAAGTATGTGCAATTGCCAGCGGGAGCAGCGGGAATTGTGTTTATATCGGACACGGAGGGACGCAGCTTCTGGTGGATGCCGGAATCAGCGCAAAGAGGATTGAGCAGGCACTGTTTTCGTTCGGGACGGCGCCGGAGACGTTGGACGGGATTCTGATTACGCATGAGCATTCCGACCATATCCAGGGAATCGGCGTCCTTGCGAGGCGGTACGGGATACCGCTGTATGCGACGGCGGAAACGCTGTGCGGGATGCTGAAGGGCAGGACAAATATAGGGCGGATTCCGGAGGAGCAGCTGCATGAGGTAACTCCGGGAGAGCAGCTTTTGTTTGGCGGGATTACCGTGACGCCGTTCCCTATCTCGCACGATGCCGGAAAGCCGGTATGCTATACGTTTGAGGCGGACGGCTGTAAGGCGGCGCTTGCAACCGACCTCGGCACCTATGATGAGCGCACGGTTACGGCGCTTGCCGACGCACAGATTCTGTATCTGGAGGCAAACCACGACGTCAATATGCTGATGGTAGGCACCTATCCGTATTATCTGAAGCAGCGTATTCTTGGCGAGCGGGGGCATCTTTCCAACGACGCCGCGGCAAAGCTTGTCTGTGAGCTGCTGCACCCGCAGCTGCGTTATGTGATACTGGCGCATTTAAGCAAGGAAAATAATCTTCCGGAGCTTGCGTATGAGACGGTCCGGCTTGAGCTGCAGAACGCAGTGAAGGAAAAGGAGCTTCTGATGCCGGAGCTGTTTGTGGCAAACAGGGATGTGCCGTCCAGAATGGTAAGTATCGGAGAAGAAGAAATAAAATTGTTCGCGTAAGTAAAAAAGACAGCAGGAGGAATCAACAATGAAGAAAACAATTATAACGGTAGTAGGAAAGGACCGTGTCGGCATTATTGCAAAGGTATGTACGCATCTTGCGGAAAACGGGGTAAACATCCTCGATATTTCCCAGACCATTGTACAGGATTACTTTAATATGATGATGGTGGTGGACGCCAACAGTGCGAAGAAGGAGTTTCACCAGATTGCAGAGGAGCTTGCGGAGCTCGGCAAGGAAATCGGGGTTATCATAAAGGCGCAGCATGAGGATATCTTTGCGATGATGCACCGTATCTGAGCGCAGTAAAACGCCCCGGAGAAGGCGGCGGATTTGAAAGGAAGAAAGGGAAAAAGCATGATTAATATCCATGAAGTGATAGAAACCAACCAGATGATTGAAAAGGAAAATCTGGATGTGCGCACGATTACGCTCGGAATCAGTCTGTTAGATTGCATTGACAGTAATTTAGAGGAATTAAACCGTAAAATTTATGAAAAAATAACAACAAAGGCAAAAAATCTCGTAGCAGTCGGAGAGAGTCTGGAAAAGGAGTTCGGGATTCCGATTGTAAATAAGCGGATTTCCGTTACGCCGGCTGCGCTGGTGGGCGCTTCTGCCTGCAGAAGCCCGGAGGATTTTGCTGCGATTGCCAAGAACCTTGACCGTGCGGCAAAGACCGTCGGCGTCAACTTTCTCGGCGGCTATTCGGCGTTAGTCTGCAAGGGCATGACGGAAGCGGACAGGCTGTTAATCGAGTCGATTCCGCAGGCGCTTTCGGAAACGGAGCGCGTCTGTTCCTCCGTCAATGTCGGCTCCACGCGGACCGGCATCAATATGGATGCCGTGCGTCTGATGGGGGAAATCGTGGTAAAGACCGCGGAGGCGACGAAGGAAAGGGACTCGCTCGGCTGTGCCAAGCTGGTTGTATTCTGTAACGCACCGGACGACAACCCGTTTATGGCGGGCGCCTTCCACGGCGTGACCGAGGCGGACGCCATTATCAACGTAGGCGTCAGTGGTCCGGGCGTTGTGAAAACGGCGCTTTCCGCAGTCCGGGGGGCAGATTTCGGCACACTTTGCGAAACGATTAAAAAGACGGCGTTCAAAATTACCCGTGTGGGTCAGCTTGTGGCTTCCGAGGCGTCAAAGGCGCTCGGCGTTCCGTTTGGTATCGTGGATTTATCGCTTGCACCGACGCCGGCAGTCGGCGATTCCGTTGCGGAGATTTTGCAGGAAATCGGTCTGGAGTTTCCGGGTGCGCCTGGGACGACTGCGGCGCTTGCCCTGTTAAATGACCAGGTAAAGAAGGGCGGCGTCATGGCTTCCTCCTATGTGGGAGGGCTGAGCGGCGCATTTATCCCGGTCAGCGAGGACCAGGGAATGATTGACGCCGTACAGGCGGGTGCGCTTACGTTGGAAAAGTTAGAGGCGATGACCTGTGTCTGCTCGGTAGGTCTGGATATGATTGCAATTCCGGGGGATACTACGGCGGCAACAGTGTCCGGGATTATTGCGGATGAAATGGCAATTGGCATGATTAATGCAAAGACAACGGCGGTACGTCTGATTCCGGTCATCGGAAAGACGGTAGGCGACATCGTGGAATTTGGCGGATTACTCGGCTATGCGCCGATTATGCCGGTCAATCCTTTTTCCTGTGACGCGTTTATCAAACGGAGCGGCAGGATTCCGGCGCCGATTCACAGCTTTAAGAATTAGGAGGCAGAACAGATGCTTGCAGAACTGGAAGCAATCGATTACAAAAACGTACTGTATTATTTTTCGGAATTGTCGGCAATTCCGCACGGCTCCGGGAATACCGGGGGGATTGCGGATTATCTGGAGAATTTTTTAAAGGAACGGAACATACGTTATATCCGGGATGCCGCGGATAACATCATCTGTTATCAGGCTGCCACTCCGGGGTATGAGGCGTCCGGGACGGTGATTCTGCAGGGGCATATGGATATGGTCTGTGCAAAGGAAGCGGATTCTGCCCATGACTTTTTAAAGGACGGCATAAGGCTTTTGACAGACGGCGAATGGCTGTTTGCAGATAAGACGACGCTTGGCGGGGATGACGGAATTGCAGTGGCGTATTGTATGGCATTGCTTTCTGATGAAACGCTGCAGCATCCGGCACTGGAAATTGTGCTTACAACGGATGAGGAGACCGGGATGAACGGGGCAAAGGCACTGGAAGCATCGGCGTTTTCCGGAAAATATATGATTAACCTTGACTCCGAGGAAGAGAATGTGGTACTCTGTGGATGTGCCGGTGGAGCGCGGATGACGGGGAAGCTTCCGTTAAAGCGGATTCCGGCGGCAGGAACGACGGTAAAGGTAACGGCGTGCGGTCTTGCCGGGGGCCATTCCGGCGTGGAAATCGATAAAAACAGGACGAACGCTATCCTGCTTCTGGCAAGATATCTGTTTACCTTAAGAGAGCAGGTTCCGTTTTTGCTGGCGGATTTTTCGGGAGGACAGAAGGATAATGCGATTCCGAGAGAGGCAGAGGCGCTTCTTTTGTTCCCGGAGGGGCTGCAGGATGAGGACAGGAAGAAGGCGGAGGAGACTGCTGCCGGTCTGATGGCAGAGCTTCGTGCGGCGGAGCCCGAGGTTCTTCTGCGGTTTTCGGTGCAGGAGGAGACGGCGGAGGAAGTAGCAGTGCTGCATCCGGTTTCTTTTGAAAAGCTGCTTTGTCTTTTTCTGCATGCACCGGACGGGGTACAGGTAAGGAGCGCAGAGATTCCGGGTCTGGTGGAGAGTTCCTTAAATCTCGGCGTCTGCCGTACGGGAGCGCAGGAGGTTTCGCTCTGCTGGGCGTTGCGCAGCAGCAAAAAAAGCTATCTGTCCTTTTTAAAGGAAAAGCTTGCATATCTGATTGATTTTCTGGGCGGAGACTGGAAGGTGTCCGGGGAATATCCGGCATGGGAATACAACGAAGAGTCGAAGCTCCGGGAGATTTATTCCGAGGCGTACCTCTCCCTGACCGGGAAGCGCCCGGAGACTGCCGTGATTCATGCAGGGCTTGAGTGCGGGATTTTTGCGGAAAAGCTTCCGGGACTGGATATGATAGCGATTGGTCCGGAGATGCGGGACGTCCACACGCCGGAGGAGAAGCTGAACATCGCTTCGGCACTGCGGATTTACCGGCTGTTGGAGAAAATACTTGCAGATGGCAGGATATCGTGATATTCTTTGGAGAGAGTTTATGAAGAAGAAAAAAAAGAAGAAAACGCTGGAGACCCTCGTACTGGGTGTTGCCGCATTTGTGGCAGTAACGGCAGCGGCCCTGTTGTTCCTTTTTTACACGTCGGCTGGCAAAAGACTGACATCGAAGGCAGTAGCAGGGTATCTGCACGGGGCGGTAAACTATGTTGCAGGGGATACAAAGCCTCCTGCCGGGAAAGAAAATAACAATGGGACGGAAAATCAGGGTGGAAAGGAAGAACAGGGGGAGAAGACTCCGGAAAATCAGAAGGAGCTGTATCATATCCTGCTGTTAGGAGAGGAGGCAATCGGCTCTTCTGCCGGGAAGGGAAGGACCGACGCCATTTTACTGGTTACGGTGGATGCTGCTGCCAAAAGGATTTCGGTAACCTCTATTCTGCGTGATACCTATGTGGAGCCGGACGGGATGAATCCGTGCAAAATCAACGCGGTATATGCAAGGCTCGGGGTAAGGGGCCTGTATGAGATTTTGTACGAGAAGCTCGGCGTATGGCCGGATGGCTATGCCAAGGTCGGCTTTGACAGTTTTGAGAAGATAATTGATTTGCTCGGAGGGGCAGAGGTAACTTTAACGGAGGAAGAAGCGCGTTACCTGAATACGCATAATTATATTTCCAAAAAGGAATACCGGAATGTAAAAAGCGGGACGCAGGTGCTGAACGGAAACCAGACGCTTGGCTACTGCCGCGTGCGGTATGTGGCAAACTGTAACGGGACAAAGCACGATTACGGGCGGACGGAACGGCAGCGTATGGTATTAAAGAACCTGTTTGAGCGTTATAAGTCGGCAGGTGTTACAAAATGGGCAAAGATACTGAAAGAAGCGCTTGGATATATAGAAACTGATATTACCGAAAAGACGCTTGAAAATCTCATTTATGCAGTATACAGCAACGGGATTAAGACAATGGAGCAGCATCAGCTGCCTGCAAAGGGAACATATGAAGAACCAAAAGCTGTCGGGAGTGTCACCAGCCCTCTGGTTGTGGACTGGAAAACGAACAGGGAGCTGTTTTGGAAGGCTTTGGAGTAAGGATAGAAGGAGAAAAGGTGAGAAGCCATGAAAGAGGAAGGACAGTCTATATTCGATGAATTTGAAACCGATGAAGAAACCGGAGAGGTAATGATTCCGCGTGCAACAGTAGGCGTAGCACCGGATTTAGACGAGGCTTCTTCTGCTCCGGCTGTCGAAGAGAAGGCATCCGAGGAAGGTGCTGCAGGGCAGGAAACGGACGAGGAGCTTCCGGTGCTGCAGTTTGATTTTGACTTCGGGGAAGAGGAGTTTGCGGCTCCGTCGCAGGCATCCGAGGAAGATATGGTTCTGCAGGGAATCGACGAAGCCCTTGCGGCACAGATGGCGGCAAGCCTCGGGCCGGAGGAACCGGTGCAGGACGTGCAGAACGGGAAGAAGAAAAAGGAACCGAAGAACAAAAAGGAAGCAAAAGGAAAAACGGAACCGAAGAAAAAGAAGAACCTGTGGACAAGGATTCCGCTCTGGTGCCGTATTACGATGATTTCGGTGTGCTCGCTCTGCCTGGTCTGCGGACTGCTCATCGGGACGAAGCCGGGAAGAAAGATTATCTACGGATTGATTGCAGAGTATATTGACAGGAATGTTGTCAGGGAAGATATTACGCCGTATCCGCAGCCGACGTTGACCCCGGAGCTTCCGCAGCCGACCGGCTCTGTAGATAATCCGCTGACACCGGGCGCTACGGAGGGACCTACGCCGACAGTCAAGCCGCGCAAGGAGGATTACTGCTATAATATCCTTTTAATCGGCGAGGAAGCACTGGAGTATTTTGGCGGAAGCCGTTCCGATACCATGATTATATTTTCCATCAATTCCAAGGAAAAGAAGATGCATATGACCTCGCTGATGAGAGATATGTATGTGCAGATTCCAGGCTATGCGGATAATAAGTTAAATGCCGCATACAGCTTTGGCGGGACAAAGCTTCTGATTGAGACAATCGAGCTGAACTTCCAGGTTAAAATCGATGGCTATGTCAAGGTCGGGTTTGACGATTTTGAATGGATTATTGACCGGCTGGGCGGCGTCGAGCTCACCCTGACGGCAGAGGAAGCGGAGTATTTGAGGACGACGCGCTATATTACCAATCCGGCTTACCGGAATGTGGTAGCGGGGACACAGAGGATGAACGGGAACCAGGTGCTCGGCTATTGCCGTGTACGCTATGTCCCGACGGCAAACGGCACACACAGCGATTTCGGGCGTACCGAACGCCAGCGGCTGGTATTGTCGAAGCTTTTTGAGCAATATAAGGACAGTAATATTTTTACCCTGCTCAGTATTATGAATGACTGTCTGCCGAGGGTAAGGACGGATGTGTCAAAGGCGGATATGCAGGAATTGCTGCAGACGGTGGTAGAGAACCGTATGTTAAGTCTGGATACCCTGCGGATTCCGGTAGCGGGGACCTTTGAAGATGTATTTGTCGGAAAAAGCGAGGTAATCCAGGTAAAATGGCCGAAAAATATTGAGGTGTTGCACGGGTTTATTTTCGGGACGGAGGAGTAAGGAAGGCCGGAGAACATAGACGGCGGAGTTTGGAGGAGAAGGAAAATGGAAATTCAGCTTTGGAGGGAGCTGCTTGAGCCTTATGCGCTTGCGGTAGACGAGGTGGTTGTCAAGTTTGAGCATCTGATTGACGCATACCGCAAAAGCGGCAGCTATTCACCGATTGAACAGGTAAAGGGACGGGTAAAGTCCATTTCCAGTATTCTGGAAAAGTGCCAGAAGAAGGGGATTGAGTTCGGTGAATTCGAGCAGTATATTGAAGATATTGCGGGAATCCGTGTGATCTGCCAGTTTACTGAGGATATTTACAGGGTAGTGGATATTATCCGGAATCGTGCGGATATGCAGGTAAAAGAGGAGAAGGATTATCTGGTCAATGTAAAGGACAGCGGCTACCGCAGTTATCACATTATTGCCTATTATACGGTGGAGACCCTGCGCGGGCCGAAGCGTCTGCAGATAGAGATGCAGATCCGGACGCTTGCGATGAACTTCTGGGCTACGATTGAGCATTCCCTGCAGTACAAGTATAAGAAGAATATGCCGGAGAATTTAAGACAGCGTCTTCACAATGCAGCGGAGGCAATCGTGACGTTAGATAAAGAGATGGCATCGGTGCGGGATGAAATCATGGATGCCCAGAATTCGTTTAACCGGAAGGCGGTGCTGGTAGCGGATATTCTGACGAATATCCAGAATCTGTACAAAATAGCAAATAAAAAGGAAGTTGTAAAAATACAGGATGAGTTTTTCCGGGTGTATCAGGAGGCCGATTTGTCGAAGCTCGAGCATTTCGGCAAGGATCTGGATGTCATAGCGGAAGGCTATCGCGCGCAGAGTCTGCGGTAGCCTTTGGCACGGGACGGACAGGAGGACGGTATGACGATACGGTTGCCGGAAAAGTTTGAGAAAAGAATGCGGGAGATGCTCGCAGAGGAGTATGAAGCCTTTGCACAGGGATTTGCCGCAGAGCACGCCGCCGGACTGCGCGTCAACACGATGAAGCTTCCGGCAGAAGAGTTTGAAAAAATTGCGCCGGTGCCGGTGCGGAGGATTCCGTGGATTCACAACGGATTTTTTTATGACGCGGATGCGGTGCAGCCGGCAAAGCATCCGTATTACTTTGCGGGGCTTTATTATATCCAGGAGCCGAGTGCAATGACACCGGCGGCGGTGCTTCCGGTCCGGCCGGGAGAGAGGGTGCTGGATTTGTGCGCGGCGCCGGGCGGGAAAAGTACCGAGCTTGCCGCAAGGCTTTGCGGGGAGGGCGTACTGGTTTCCAATGATATCAGCAATTCGCGCGCAAAGGCGCTGTTAAAGAATCTCGAGCTGTTCGGGACGAAAAACGCAGTCGTGCTCAGCGAAACCCCGGCAAGGCTTTCAGAGCGGTTTGCCGGGTATTTTGACAAGATACTCGTGGATGCGCCCTGCTCCGGCGAAGGAATGTTCCGGAAGAGTCCGGCAATTATGAAAAACTGGGAGCAGTACGGCGTGGAATACTATCAGAAGCTGCAGCGGGAGATTCTGCCGTTTGCAGTAAAGATGCTGCGGCCGGGCGGGATGCTGCTTTATTCGACCTGCACGTTTTCCCCGGAGGAGGACGAAGGAATGCTGGCATTTTTACTGCGGGAGTATCCGGAGCTTTCAATGGCAGAACCGCAGCTTTCCTACGAGGGCTTTGCCCCGGCAAGACCGGAGTGGGGGAACGGACCGGAGGACATCCGGAAGGCAATCCGCATCTGGCCGCACCGGATGGAGGGCGAAGGACATTTCGTGGCGCTGTTACAGAAGTCGGAAAAGGCAGAGGAGGCGCCGCAGTCTGCAGCGTGTGTGCGGGCAGCAAAGCTTTCGAGGGAGGCTGAGGAGTTTCTTGGCGGCTTAAAGCTTCCGCTTTCGTTCCACCGGATGATTGCGAGGGAGGAGCGGCTTTACTATCTGCCGGAGGGGCTGCCGGACCTTTCGGGGCTCCGGGTTCTGCGTTCGGGGCTTTTGCTTGGGGAAATGAAAAAGAACCGGTTTGAACCGAGCCAGGCGCTTGCCTGCGCCTTAAAGGCGGAAGAATATGGAAATTGCTATCATCTTTCCGCAGAGTCGGAGGAGGTAATCCGTTATCTGAAGTGTGAAACGATTTCTGCGAAGCAGTCGGTTGCGGACGGCTTTGTCCTGGTATGTGCAGACGGGTATCCGCTCGGCTGGGGGAAGGCTTCCCACGGTGAAATCAAGAATAAATATCTGCCGGGGTGGCGGATGATGTAAGGAGGAAAGCATGCGGTTAGATAAGCTTCTGGCGGAGCTGACCGGAATGACGCGTTCGAAAGCGAGGGAGGTCATACAGGGCGGCAGGGTCTGTGTGGACGGCGAAGTAAAAACGGTAATTGCGGAGCAGGTAAACGAGGATACTGTCTGCGTGACGCTGGACGGACAGGCGCTTGTGTTCCATAAGTATGTTTATTATATGTTGAATAAGCCTGCCGGAACGGTTTCGGCAACGCAGGACCGGTCGGACAAAACCGTAGTCGGGCTTCTCTCAGAAGCGGACCGGAAGCGGAGGAACCTGTTCCCGGTGGGAAGGCTCGATAAGGATACGGAGGGGCTTTTGTTGATTACGGACGACGGGGCGCTTTCGCACCGGATGCTGTCGCCGAAAAGCCATGTGGATAAGCTTTATTTTGCAAAGCTCGCAAGGGAGATTACCGAGGAAGACATTGCCCTGTTTGCCTCCGGCATGAGGGTAGATGGGGAACTGACGGCGCTTCCGGCGGCGTTAAGAAAACTGACCCCTGAGGAGGCAGAGGAGTTTCTACCGGACGGAGGAGTTGCTGCCGCAGTTACGCTGCAGGAGGGGAAGTTCCATCAGGTAAAACGGATGTTTGCCGCTACAGGAAACGAGGTACTGTATTTAAAGCGTATGGCAGTGGGCGGTGTAAGGCTGGATAGAAGTCTTTCGCCCGGAGCGTACCGGGAGCTGACCAAAGAGGAGGTTTCCTGCTTAATGGCAGACGCCGGAATGCCGGAAGGAGAGATGAAAAGCGATGTTGACAAATAAAAAGGCGGTTATTTTTGACCTCGACGGAACGGTAGTCGATTCTATGTGGATGTGGGAGGCAATCGATGTCGAATATCTCGGAAGGTTCGGGATTGCGCTGCCGCCTGATTTACAGAAGAAGATTTCGGGTATGAGCTTTTCCGAAACGGCGGATTATTTCAAGCAGGAATTTTCGATTCCGGACAGTACGGAACAGATTAAGTCGGACTGGAACCGGATGGCAATGGAGAAGTACCGCACGGAGGTTACGTTAAAGCCCGGCGTGCTGGATTTTCTGAAAAAGCTGAAGGAGCGGGACATCCGGACCGGAATCGCAACAAGCAATTCCAAGGAGCTTGCGGCTGCGGTGTTAGAGTGCCGCGGGCTTCTGCCTTATTTTGACGAGATACATACGTCATGCGAGGTAGAGCATGGGAAGCCTGCGCCGGATATTTACCTGTTTGTGGCGGAATGCCTGAAAACGGCGCCGGCGGATTGTCTGGTGTTTGAGGACATTTCCGAGGGAATCCGTGCAGGAAAGGCGGCAGGCATGACGGTATGCGGCGTCGAGGACGCATTTTCGGAGGGCTACCGGGAGGAAAAGAAGCGGCTTGCGGATTATTACATCGGAAGCTACGGGGAGATTGTCTGGTAAAAGGAGAGCGGAATGAAGCGGAAGGAAAAATGCGAATACGGCTATGTGAGGTCACAGAAGAAAAGGATGCTTTTCGGGGCGTTGCTTATGATTGCCATCGGTGTGGCGATTTTTATACTGGGACTTTTGCTGAATAAGTTTGAGAAAGCAAATGTGTTTACAATTATAGCAGTGCTGTTTGTGCTGCCGATGGCACGGTATCTGACGTCATGGATTGTCCTGCTTCCGTTCCGGACGCCGGAGGAGGCGCTGTATGAAAGGGTAAGGGAGCAGCTGCCGGAGGGCGCCGTCCTGCTTTCCGACTATGTATTTACATCAGGCGAGCGGGTGATGGGGCTGGCGTTTCTGGTGCTGACGGATAACGAGTATATCGGTCTTGGCGCAAGAAAGAATGAGAAGCTTCCGAAGATGAAGGAATACCTTTCGGATGCCTTAAAGAAGCGGGCGATTCCTGGAAAGTTCGTGCTGTGCGGGGAGGAAGAGGAGTTCTTTGCAAAGTTAAAGAAGGTTTCGGAAGTGAAAAGGACGAAGGAAGAGCGGCAGGAAGAGCGGCAGGAGCTTCTGGATTTCCTTCGCTCGCTCTCGGTATAGAGGGTAAAGGCAGGGACAAACGGACATGAGAAAGATTACGGTAACGAAAAACGAAGCCGGGCAGAGGCTTTTAAAGCTGCTTGCCAAGTATCTGGATACGGCGCCGCAGGGGTTTCTTCACAAGATGCTGCGGAAGAAAAATATTACGTTAAACGGGAAAAAGGCGGACGGCTCGGAGCAGCTTACCGAAGCGGACGAGGTCTGCCTGTTTTTGTCGGAGGAAACGATTCTTTCCTTCCAGAGCAGGACAGGGCAGCGGACGGATAATGAAA
The DNA here is from genome assembly GCA_910579465.1 of uncultured Lachnospiraceae bacterium. GTDB lineage: Bacteria > Bacillota > Clostridia > Lachnospirales > Lachnospiraceae > SIG307. The sequence goes on from CAJTUB010000008.1 coordinate 21,225, forward strand.
ACGGACGTGCAAAAGCGTTTACAGCGCTCCAGGTGCTTTATGAGGATGAAGACATCCTGCTGCTCAATAAGCCTGCGGGGGTTTTATCACAGAAGGCGGAGGCTTCCGATGTTTCGGCAAATGAATGGCTGATTTCCTACCTGTTAGAGAAGGGAGCGCTTACCGAAGCGGAGCTGCAGACCTTCCGTCCGGCGGTATGTAACCGTCTGGACCGGAATACGAGCGGGATCCTGACCGCAGGAAAAAGCCTCGCCGGGTTGCAGACGCTCTCACGTCTCCTAAAGGAGCGGAGTCTTTGCAAGGAGTATTACTGTATCGTCTGCGGCAGGGTGGAGCAGGGCGGCAGGATAGAGGACTTTCTGGCAAAGGATGAGAAAACGAACCGGGTGACGGTGACGAGGACCAGAGAGTCGGAGGAGGCTGCCCCCGTGGTCACGGAATATATGCCGATAAGCAGGACAGGACAGTATACGCTGCTCCGGGTGCATCTGATTACGGGAAAGACGCATCAGATCAGGGCACAGCTTGCCGCAGCGGGACATCCGCTGCTTGGCGACGGGAAATACGGGGATGCCGGGACAAACCGTGCCATGCGGGAGAGGTTCAGTCTGAAGCATCATCTGCTTCATGCGGCGTATCTTGCGTTTCCGGAGGAAATGGATGCCTGTCCGCAGCTTGCAGGAAAGGAGTTTTTTGCTCCGGTGCCTGCACTGTTTGAAAGGGTTGCAAGAGAGCTTGGCGTGTATACGGAGGAGCTGTCTGTCTGAGTTCTTGCATTTTGCATGTACCGTTGTCTCCTGCTGCGCGGCAGCCGGGACTTTTGGAACGTCGTTCAGATATACGGATGTTCAGGGCTGTCTGCCTGGAAAGGAGGAAATATGGGCGAGTGGAATTCGAGAGGACTGCGCGGCTCGGCGTTTGAGGAGCTGATTAACCTGACAAACGAGAGATACCGTGAGCTGGGGCTTGCCTTAATCCAGAAGGTGCCGACGCCGATTACGCCGATTGAAATTGAGAAGCGCTCAAGACATATTACGCTTGCCTATTTTGATAAAAAAAGTACCGTGGACTATATCGGCGCGGTACAGGGGGTCCCGGTCTGCTTCGATGCCAAGGAGTGCGCCGGGGATACGTTCCCGATGCAGAACGTGCATCCGCACCAGATGGCTTTCATGGAGGAGTTCGAACGGCAGCAGGGAGTTGCGTTCCTGCTGGTCTCCTATACGCAGAAGGAATTGTATTATTATCTGCGCTTTGAGAAGCTGAAGGAGTTCTACGAAAGGTCCTTAAACGGCGGCAGGAAGAGCTTCCGCTTTGAGGAAACGGAAGCCGGGTTTTTCCTGCCGAAGGTAAACGGGATTTTTGTACCGTATCTGAACGGGCTGCAGAAGGATTTGGAAATAAGGGAATCGTGAAAAAACAAGGTTTTGGTGTCTACAGGATACTTGGAATCTTAAAGCATTATTCCTGCGGAGACTCATCTCTGTCACATAGACATGCGATAGAATGCCGGAAATACTCGACATACTCAGCAAGTTTGCGGAACTCATCCGCAAACTTGAACTTGATGCTATTGGACAACACTGTTTGAGTGCCTGTTTGAGCGCCAGGTGATAAAGCGATTGGAGATTAAGCAATCCGCTGTAATAGAATAGCGGCATGATTAACAGCCTGATTATCAATTCCTGTTCCAGCCAGATAATCCTTGCTAGAGGACTTGTTGCGCAGCGTAACGGTTGAGCCTGCGGTAATTGAGGTGATGAACATGCCCGTCAATTCCGTGCGTTCCGTATTTGCAAGTTCGTTGGAATAAACTCCGAAAAATGACAGCGGATTTTCTACGCCGTTAATAGCTACGGCGTAGGAAACATTCAGTAATCCGGAAGCAGGACGGATTAGTAAGGAGTAATCGATCCGGTAGACACCTTCTGTGTTTACGATAATCTCCGCCGTATTGGGTATAAAGGAAAAATCGCCGGACTGAAATGCAAGCAGAAAACGGACATCATCATCCGGGGCGACATCCTGGAAGCCTCCCTGCATAACAGCATTAAAATAGGACGGCTGCACGCCGGGACCCATTGGTCCTTGCGGTCCAGGCTCGCCCTGGGGACCGGGTTCACCCTGAGGACCCATTGGCCCTTGCGGTCCAGGCTTACCCTGGGGACCGGCAGGTCCTCTGCGGCAGCAATTGCAGCAAAATCTATGTTGAATATTATTCATTTTTCATATTCCTTTCAGAATAGAGCAGAGTCTTTTTTTCATTTTATGAATATAATTGTCAGTTGTGCAAGGGAATAAAAAATGCAGTAACTTAATCCAAGCCGTAAAGCTACAAGGGAGGGATGGCTGGATGCTGCTCCCGGCTTGCACAAGAAATTTAAGGTACAAAGAATTTGACAAAATTTTCCTTACATGATAAGATACAAATAGAATACAGAGATTGTAGTTCTTGGGTAAAAGTATTTTCAGGGTACCTTGAAAACAGAATAAGGGTTTTGTTATGGAACCCTTTCTGGCAGGGATCGGAGGAAACTATGGAAAAAAAGTTAAAAGTTCTAATCGTATTTCTAGTCGTTTCTATGTCATTTTTCTTTGCAGGCGTCTCTACTGCATATGCGCAGGAGGCGGCAGATATTCCAACAATGCTTCCAGATGGGAAGACAGAGGAGTTTTACAGGACACAGGCAGAAAGTGTACGGCAGTATAACCAGCTGTTGGACGGCTTTCGCTCCCGGAGCCGGAGCACCTCCCAAGCGGCAGTATATGATGAATGCTTCGGGGGCGCATACCTGGCTGATAACGGGGAGCTGGTTGTTTTACTGACCGGCAATATCGATACCAAACGCGCCCAGGTTCAGGAGTATACGGTTAATCCGGAGATTATGATAAAGGCGTGCCGGTACTCGTATGATGAGTTAAACCGTGTTATGTCTGTTATGAATGAGAATCTTGGAGAATTGCGGGATAGGGGTATAAACATCAGTAGTATGTATACTGACATTATGAATAACTGTGTTGTAATCAAACTGCGCGGTGCCGAAGGGGACGCAGAGGCAGAAATCCGGAAGCTGGTAGATACCGGTTGTATCGTGTTCCAGACCACAGACGAGGTCATTGAATATCAGGAGGACGATTCGCAGCCGGATATGAAGGGCGGCTACGCTCTGCATAATGTTGACAGAGGGAAAAACGCTACCTTGGGCTTTTGCGCGACACGGAACGGGAAAAAGGGCTATGTGACTGCCGGGCATTTCTGCCCGAGTATCGGACAGCAGGTCAGCTATAACGGGACGGTCATCGGTACAGTGAAGCAGTCTGGTTATTACCCGAATACCTATGCGGACGCTGCCTTTATTGAGTCGAACGGGGCAGCAAACCCGACCAACATGATTATGGGCTATCAGTGCTTTTCTGCCTCAACCTATGAATATCCGCAGAATACCAGTATACTGATGTACGGAATCGCAAGCGGGCTGCAGCAGGGGACGATTTATTCCTACAATTATACGTATGTTCCATATACACCGGGGGAGTATACATCAACAGACCATGTTTTGGCGACCTATACCTCTCAAAATAGTGACAGCGGTGGACCGGTTTTTTTCTATGAAGGGAATTATGGTGGACAGAGTGCTTGTAGTTTGCTTGGAGTTCACAGTGCAAAAGCAAGAATAGAAGATTCTCCGGGAAATAAGTGTAGTTCAAGTTTTGCAAAGTATGGTAATATCGCAACAATGTTAAATGTAACAGCAATTACAGAGTAGTTTACTGTTTGGAAGGGGTTCCATAATTTAATAAAAAAGTTATAGGAGGAGAAAACGATGAAACCTTATTATCAGAAGCAAAAAGTACGCAAAAGTTTTAGGAGATGTAAGGGAACTATAGGGATGCTTCTGCTTAGCGCTTTACTGTGTTCCGGAGCCTGTGGCAAAGGTGACAGTACAGAAAAAGTGACAGGGACCCCGGCAGGAACAGAGACGCCGACGCCGACAGAAAAACCAAAAAACTGGATTGTCCGGATGTTAGAGGACGGGCGGACGGAACTCAGCAGACCGCTCATTAATGAGAATACTTTACTGCCGGTCAGCGCAAGCAAAACAGTCCGGCTTGGAGATTTCGAGTATACCGTAACCGTGCCGCAGACGCTTTTCCGGCGGCAGGAACTGGAGGATGGTACTGCTGTGATTGAAATGGAGTGTACCCTGCGGTATGTGGGAGAAAAGGAGAGCGTCGAAATTTCCTATGGACATACCATTGCCATTGGATATCTTTTATATCCTTCCGATAAAGGAATCGGCGGAGGCGGATATAGTGAATTGAGCGTTGCTACATTGAAGAAAGGGGAGGAATTGTCCTCTGTGATAGGAGGAAGCAAGTTTTCAAAGGAAGCGGCGTCTGTAGGTACCGGAGTGATTGCTGCGGAGGTGGATTTTAATGTTCTGGATGAAAACAGAGAGGAAACCGGGGAATTTTGGAGATATCTTCTTGCAATTCCTTATGACGTTGTAGAGGAATAGAAGTAACCCGGTTCCGGAAGGACTTTATGGCTTAGGAAAGAGTATAGGAGGAGAAAATAATGAGGCAGTATCAGCAGCAACAAAATCGAAAAAGAATTCCTGGGCGGTTCAGGGGCGTTATGTGCCTGCTTTTGCTTAGTGTTATGCTGTGCTCCGGAGCCTGTAGCAAAGGAGGCAATGCGGAGAACGTAACGGGGACTCCGGCAGGAACGGAGACACCGACGCCGACAGAAGCGCCAAAAAACTGGTTCAGCCAGATGTTAGCCGATAGGCGGACGGAACTTAGTAAGCCAGTTGAGGGTTTGGATGGAATAAATCCCTGGCTGCCGGTCAGCGCAAGAAAAACAGTCCGGCTCGGAGATTTTGAGTATACTGTAACCGTGCCGCAGACGCTTTTCCGGTTACAGGATTTGCAGGATGGTACGTCGGCTCTTGAGATAACGTCCGTACTGCGGTATGCAGGTGAGAAGGAGAGCATTACGATTGCCCATGGAGATATGATTTTTATGGGTGGAGTGGTAGAACCTTCCGGAAAGGTGGACGGCGGTGGCAGACAAGATGTGGAGGAGCATACTACATTGCAAAAGGGAGAGGAGATTTTCTTTACAAAGGTGTATGACAAATTTTCAAGGGAAGTCAGCTCTGCAGGGGTCGGAATCATTGAAGCAAGTGTAGAGTTTACTGTTTTAGATGAAAATGAGAAAAGGACAGGAGAGTCCTGGGAATACCTTCTTGCAATTCCGTATGACGTTGTAGAGGAATAAAATATATTTCAGGCCATGGAAAACTCCAAAATTGAATTCTTGACATAAAGAGGAAAATAAGATAAAATAAAAGATAGCATGCAAAAATGCTGTTGTCGAACATAGTAGTAAAACAATGAAACGCCGCCGTGGGGGCGGCAGATGGAGGAGAATATGGTTTGTAATAAGTGCGGAAAGGAATGTGCAGACGGCGCCAAGTTTTGTACGAACTGTGGTACGGAGCTTGCCGCAGTGGAAAGTGTGCAGGCTGAGGTGGAAGAGATTGCAGCAGCAGTGACGGAAGACGGGGAGACGCAAGTTGCAGGAGAACCGGAGGCAGCAGAGGCAGAAGCTGTAGAGGAGAAGGCAGAAGAGACCGTAGAAGCAGCTGAGGTTCCGGCGGTGGAAGAGAAGGAAGAAAAGAAAGCGGAGAAGAAGGCTCCGGCAGAAGTCAAAGAGAAAAAGGCAGAAAAGGAAAAGAAGCCGGCGAATAAGAATATCGGCAAGGCAGTTGGTGTCATCGCGGCGGTATTCCTGCTGATTCTCCTGTTCAGAGCGGTATTTTCCGGCGGTAAGGATTATATTGTTTCGGGAAAGAACGCTGTCATTGCGATTGACGAGACAGATGATCTTGTATTAGCGGTTATGGAAAACGGGAAGGCTCTGGATACCGGTATGGAAAGCGCCTCTTATGCGACTTACAGCCAGGACAGGACCGTTGCCTGCTTTGTAAATGAGGATGATGCCCTGATTGTGATTAAGAAGGGCAAGGTAGTTAAGACCGGTATTGAGGATGTAAAGAAGTTCCAGATTTCTGCATACGGGGATACGATTGCATATTTTACGGATGTATCGGGAGATTTTGGTACGCTGAATCTGTATTATACTAAGAACGGCAAGAAGAAAGAAATTGCGGAAGAGGTTCTTACAGACAGCGTTGTATTGTCTCCGGACGGGGAAACGGTTGCATTTGTCGGTGATTACGAGGCGAGAGACAACTTTAAGGGCTATTATTCTATTGATGGCAAGAAGCCGACAGAGGTAGGAAAGGAAAAGCGTGTATTTGCAATTGCGGATAAGGCGGCTTATCTTTACTATGTAGATGATGACCGGATTTATGCAAAGAAGAAAAAGAAGGATGCCGAAAAGCTTGCGAGTGACGTATCTTATGTAGATGTACTTGTGAATGAGGATTGTACGGAGGTTCTGTTCACAAATGACGGAAAGACCTACCTTTCGGTTAAGGCAGGCGAGAAAAAGAAGGTTTCTAACGATGAGTTCAGCGGAGGCATTGTACTTCCGGCAGAGGCCCTGCAGATTACAAGAGACCAGCGTATGGCAAGAGGCAGCGTAGAAGTAACCTTTACAGGTGTCGAGACCTTTGAGGAGCAGGTATTTGCTTCCGGGAGCCGGTTGATTTATCTGGATAAGAAGCAGGAGGGTAATACGATTGCCTCTGCAGTAAGGCAGTGCATTATAGCGGAGAACCGGGAGGAGCTGGTCTATGTAGATATTTTGGGAGAGGTAATCCGTGTAGAGGATTTTGATAAGGGTGGAAAGGAGACTCTGGTCGGGAAAGAGGATGCTGAGGCATATTCCATTTATGCAGACGGCAGCCTGAAGTATGTTTATTATATTAATGAAGATGATGAACTCTATTGCATCAAGGGTAAAAAAGAGAAGAAGATTGCGGATGATGTTACGTCAGCAGCAATTTCCCCGGATGGTACAACATGTTACTATGTGGTAGAGGATGAGACTCTCTTCTATTCCAAGAAGGCAGGCAAAGGGAAGAAGATTGCAGACGCGGAGGACGGTACGAAATGCGCACGCTTCTTTAATAAGATTCTGGTAAGTCTGAGAGAAGATGATGAGCTTTCTATTTCCATCATCGACGGAAAGAAGCTGAAGGAGCTGTATAAGAGTTATTACGACTAGAAACAGGCGGAGAAACGCATGGACGTAGCGTTTCCTATGAATGAAAAGCCGGACCGAAAGGCCGTTGCCGGGAAAGCGGCGGCGGCTTTTCCTTTTTCAGCAGAGTACGGCAGCTTTATAAAATTTGCGGAGGAACCGGCATGGCGGATTTTAGTATCAATGAAATGCAGGAAATGCAAAGAAAGCTTCAGGATAAGTATAAAGACAAATGGGAGCCTGTCTGCCCGGAAGCAGGGAAGAACAAGCTGCTTTGGATGCTTGGTGAGATTGGCGAGGTCATCGACATTGTGAAAAAGCACGGGGGAACAAAGGCTTGTGCCGATGAGGGTTTAAGAAAAGAACTTGTCGAGGAGCTGGCGGATGTCCTTATGTATTATAACGATGTATTGTTGTGCTATAACATCTCCGGGGAGGAACTGAAGCAGGCATATGGCGAGAAATTCGAAAAAAATATGAAGCGCTGGTAAATGGAAATGCGGAAATTCAAGAATGAAAAGTATTGACATTTTCCTGTATGTGGCGTAAAATAGATACATTATTTTGGTAGAGAGCTATCACGTTACTATGCGAAAGTAAGCGGCAGATGTTTTTACAGAGCTGCCGGATGGAAGTAACGGGAGTTTTCGGGAAAGGAGGACGTATGGAGAGATTATTACATACCCCGGAGGGAGTCCGGGACCTGCACGATGCGGAGTGCGAGAAAAAGCAGCAGCTGGAGGGGAAGCTGCGCCATTGCCTGCACCGGTTCGGTTTCCGGGATGTGGTGACTCCGACGTTTGAATATTTCGATATTTTCCGGAAGGAGCGGGGAACCGTTCCGTCGAAGGATATGTATAAGTTTATCGACCGCGAGGGGAATACGTTGGTGCTGCGTCCGGATATGACGCCGCAGATTGCCCGGTGCGTGGCGAAGTATTATAAGGAGGAGCGCTTTCCGCTCCGGCTGTCCTACCGCGGTAATACCTTTGTGAACAACAGCGGCTACCGCGGGAAGCTCAAGGAGACGACGCAGATTGGTGCCGAGCTGGTGAACGACGGTTCCGTTTCCGCGGATGCGGAGATGGTTGCGCTGATGGCGGAGTGCTTAAAGGCGGGCGGCTTAAAGGAGTTCCAGATTGAAATCGGCCATGTCGGATTTTTTGCGGCGCTGGCGAAGGAGGCGGGCTTTTCCGAGGAGGAGACGTTAGAGGTAAGGGAGCTGATTGAAAATAAGAACCTGTTCAGCGTGGAGCAGGTGCTTGCCGGAAAGCAGCTGAAGCCGGAGCTAAAGGAGCTTCTGTTAAAGCTCCCGGAGTTTTTCGGAAGTGTGGAAAAGCTCAAGGAAATCCGCAGCATGACGGAAAATAAAGAGGCGTGCGCCGCACTGGATTATCTGACGGAGCTGCACCGTTATCTGGAGGCATACGGCGTAGCACCCTACATTTCCTATGACCTCGGTATGCTCGGAAAGTACGGGTACTATACCGGAATCAATTTCCGCGCCCTGACCTACAAGACCGGTGAGTCGGTGGCGGCAGGCGGCCGCTATGACCATCTGACGGGGCAGTTCGGAAAGCCGGCGCCGGCAATCGGTATTGCGCTGTATGTGGATACGCTGCTGCTCAGCCTTTCAAGACAGGGGCTGATTCAGGCAGAGGAGAAGCAGCGGACGCTGGTGGTTTACGAAAAGGGCTCGGAGGAGGCGGCAATCCGGCTGGTCTGTGAGCTGCGTGCGGACGATACGTATGCAATGTTAGAAGAAAGGTGCAGCGGCAGGGACTGGAAGGAGTATGAGAAACGCATCGGCACCGGAGGGATTGTCCGGGTCTGTGAGGTAACGCCGGAGGGAGTGCGCTCCGTAGAGCAGACGGACGGGATTGGAGAATAGCATGGAATATATTACGATTGCGCTTGCCAAGGGCAGGCTTGCCAAAAAGGCGTTAGAGCTGTTAGAGCAGACCGGGGTGACCTGTGAGGAAATCAAGGATAAGGATTCCAGAAAGCTGATTTTTACCAATGAGGAGCTGAAGCTTAAGTTTTTCCTTGCAAAAGCAAACGATGTGCCGACCTATGTAGAGTACGGTGCGGCAGACATCGGTATCGTCGGAAAGGATACGATTTTGGAGGAGGGCAGGGAGCTTTATGAGGTCATCGACCTCGGAATCGGAAAATGCCGGATGTGCGTGGCGGGACCGGCGTCTGCCGGGGCGCTTCTCGGAAACGGGGAGCTGATCCGGGTGGCGACAAAGTACCCGAATATTGCAAAGGCGTATTTTATGAACCAGAAGCACCAGACCGCGGAGATTATCAAGCTGAACGGCTCCATCGAGCTGGCGCCGATTGTGGGGCTTTCCGATGTGATTGTGGATATCGTGGAAACCGGCTCCACCTTAAAGGAAAACGGGCTGGTCGTTTTAGAGGAGGTATGCCCGCTTTCGGCGCGGATGGTAGTCAACCGCGTCAGCATGAAGATGGAGCAGGCACGTATTACGGAGCTGATTTCCAATCTGCGGAGCATAGTGGAATAAAGTGCTGCGTCCGGCAGCAGAAGGAGGAAAGGTATGAGAATCGTTCGTCTGACACAGGAAACGAAAAAGAATATTCTGGAGAATCTGTTAAAGCGCAGCCCGAACCAGTACCGGGAGTATTCGGAACGGGTCGAAGAGATTTTAAACGAGGTAAGGGAGCGCGGCGATGCGGCGGTGTTTGAGTTTACCAGGAAGTACGATAAGGCGGAGCTGACAAAGGAAACTGTCCGCGTGACGCCGGAGGAGATTGCGGAGGCTTACGAAAGGCTTCCGGAACGGACGATAGAGGTCATCCGCAAGGCGCTTGTCAATATCTGTGCCTACCATGAAAAGCAGAGGAGAAACAGCTGGTTTGACGCGCAGCCGGACGGTACGATTCTGGGGCAGAAGATTACCCCGATTGCCTCGGTCGGCGTGTATGTGCCGGGCGGGAAGGCTGCTTACCCGTCCTCCGTACTGATGAACGTCATTCCTGCCAGGGTGGCAGGCGTGGAGCGGATTGTCATGGTAACGCCGCCGGGGGCGGACGGCAGGGTGTACGAGGGTACGCTGGTTGCGGCAAACGAGGCAGGAGTGACTGAGATTTACAAGGTAGGCGGCGCACAGGCAATCGGCGCGCTTGCGTACGGTACCGGCAGCATTCCGAAGGTAGACAAGATTGTGGGGCCGGGCAATATCTATGTGGCACTTGCAAAGAAGGCGGTATACGGGCATGTGAGCATTGATTCGGTGGCGGGTCCGAGTGAAATCCTTGTGCTGGCGGACGAGACGGCAAACCCGACCTATGCGGCGGCGGATTTACTGTCCCAGGCGGAGCATGACGAGCTTGCCTCGGCAATTCTGATTACGACGAGCGCGGAGCTGGCAGAAAAGGTAAACGCCGAGGTGGAGCGCTTTGCGGCACAGCTTGGCAGGAGAGGGATTCTGGAAAAGTCGTTGGAGAATTACGGCTATATCCTGCTTGCGGATACAATGGAGGATGCGATTGATACGGTAAATGAGATTGCGTCCGAGCATCTGGAGCTTCTGACGAAGGATGCGTTTACGGTTATGACGAAGATTAAGAATGCCGGTGCCATTTTCATCGGGGAGTATTCGAGCGAGCCGCTCGGAGACTATTTTGCGGGTCCGAACCATGTGCTGCCGACGAATGGTACGGCGAAGTTCTTTTCTCCGCTTGAGGTGGACGACTTTATTAAGAAGTCCAGCATTATTTCTTATTCCAGGGAGGCGTTAGCGCCGATTCACGAGGACATTATCGATTTTGCAAAGGCGGAGGGGCTGACGGCGCATGCCAATTCCATTGCGGTGCGCTTCGGCAAGGAAGTCAAGTAGAGACACCGGAGGGAATCCTAAAGAGAGGAGAATAAGATGCGGAGTGCAAAGGTAGAACGGAATACAAAGGAAACGCAGATTGTCTGTGAGCTGAACCTGGACGGGACAGGGACGGCAAAGGTGGATACCGGTATCGGGTTTCTGGACCATATGCTGAACAGCTTTGCAAGGCACGGGTTTTTTAATCTGAACCTATCCGTCAAAGGAGACCTGTACGTGGACTGCCACCATACGATAGAGGATACCGGAATTGTACTCGGACAGGCAATCCGGGAGGCACTGGGAGAGAAGGAGGGGATTGCAAGGTACGGCTCTTCCCTGCTCCCGATGGATGAGACGCTGGTGCTTTGCGCTGTGGATTTGTCCGGACGCCCATACTTAAATTTTGATATAACTTTTACATCCGACCGGGTCGGCTATTATGATACCGAGATGGTGCGGGAGTTTTTCTATGCAATTTCCTATACTGCGGGAATGAATCTGCATTTAAAGCAGATGGCAGGGACGAATAATCATCATTTAATCGAGGCGGCATATAAGGCGTTTGCAAGGGCGTTAGATGCGGCAGTGGCGGCAGAGCCGCGCCTGACAGGTACATTATCGACAAAAGGGACGTTATAGGAGGAAGCAATGAAGCTATATCCGGCAATTGATATAAAAAACGGGCAGTGCGTAAGGCTCTGCCAGGGTGTATTTTCCGATGTGAACGTATATGCGGAAAAGCCATATACAGTGGCAAAGGAGTTTGAAGCGGCAGGCGCATCGTTTTTACATATTGTGGACCTGGACGGGGCGCTTCTAGGGCATACAGCGAACGCGGCGGCAATTTCCGAAATTGTTGCAAATGTTTCCATCCGGACGGAAATCGGCGGCGGTATCCGCACGATGGAAGATATCGAACAGAAGTTGAAATTAGGGCTGAATCGTGTTATCATAGGTACAAAGGCAGTAAAAGAGCCACAGTTTATCAAAGAGGCAGTAGAGCGCTTCGGCGCAGAGCGGATTGTCATCGGCATTGATGCGAAGGACGGCATGGTGGCGGTCGAGGGCTGGGAAAAGGTGAGCGACCACAGGGCGGTTTCGTTTGCGCTGGAAATGAAAAAGCTTGGCGCCACTACGGTAATTTACACCGACATTGCAAGGGACGGTATGCTTTCCGGACCGAATTTTGAATGCACGAAAGAGATGATTTGCAGCACCGGCATGGAGATTATTGCATCCGGCGGCGTTTCTTCGATGGAGGATTTAGTACGTCTGGAGGAAATCGGCGCCGCAGGCGCGATTATCGGCAAAGCGATTTACGAAAAGAAGGTAAATCTTGCTGAGGCGGTCGCACGTTTTGAGCATTAGTTTGCCGGGATACGGAAGGAACGCCCGGAGAGGAATGCCATGTATCTGAAACGGTTTTCCGGGAAGGTATGGAAAGGAGAGAGCATGCGAAAGAAGTTATTTGCGTATATCAATACGGAGAGTGAATTTGAAGAGAATGTGGCGGAGGCAGTCAACCGTTACTTCTTAAACGGTGCGGACGGTCTGTTCCTTTACAGCTATATTTCCGGGGATGCGTACAAGGAAGAGTTTTTCCACATGATAAAGCGTGTGACGCAGGAGCTGGCGCTGCCGTATTATGTCGGCTGTCATGTGGCGCGGTTTGAGGATGTAAAGAAGGCGTTTTATACCGGGGCTTCCGCGGTTGTGATTCCGATTGACGGGCTGGAGGACTGGGAAGTCATCCGGGAGTCCGTAGACCGTTTCGGCAGTGAAAAGATAATTGCAGAGCTGAATGCGGCGAAGGCGGATACCGAGGAGGGGCTTGCGGCGCTTTCTGCAAGGGCGGCAAAGGCGTGCGGCATGGGGGCAGGCGGACTGCTGTTCAAGCATGTTACGCTCGGACCGCGTATGACTGCTTATTTAAAGACACTGGAGGTTCCGGTGATGGTGCGCGACAGTCTGGTCAGAAACTCCGTGGAGGAGCTGCTCAGTACGGAAGGGGTATCGGCTCTGGCGACCAATTATTATAAGAACAAGGATATCCGCAGGGTAAAGGAGAACCTGACATTCAGCGGCATCAACATGTACCATCTGGAAAGCTCCCTGCCGTTTTCGGAGTTTAAAAAGGATGAAAACGGGCTGGTTCCGGTTATCGTGCAGGACTACCGCAGCAATGAAGTTTTAATGCTTGCATATATGAATGAAGAGTCGTATAATAAGACTATAGAAGACGGGCGTATGATTTATTATTCCCGCAGCCGGAAGGAGCTCTGGCTGAAGGGCGAGACCTCCGGCAATTACCAGTATGTGAAGTCGTTAGCCTTAGACTGTGACAGGGATACGATTCTGGCAAGGGTTTACCCGGTCGGACCAGCCTGCCACACAGGGCATACGAGCTGTTTCTTTACCGGGCTGACCGAGCAGAGCAGGGAGGGACTTACCCCGCAGGAGGTATTAGAGGAGCTGTATGCTACGATTATAGACCGGAAGGCACATCCGAAGGAGGGTTCCTATACAAACTATCTGTTTGAAAAGGGAATCGATAAAATCTTAAAGAAGTGCGGGGAAGAGGCGGCTGAGATTATCATTGCAGCCAAGAATCCGGAGGCAGAGGAGTTAAAGTACGAAATTGCGGACTTTTTGTATCATCTGTCTGTGCTTATGGTGGAATGCGGTCTCAACTGGGACGACGTTATGACGGAGCTTGCGCACCGGAGATAAAAGGCAAGGGGGCCTTTTGGAGAACCGGACGGGAAATTTACGAAGAGTACGGAAAGGCGGTAAATGAGATGGAGTTTTTAAAGGCGTTACTTACGGACGGACTGCAGTTTATTGTGATGGCAGGAGTGGCTTTTGGAGCGGTTCTACTTGGAATCATGCTGCGGAAGAGAAAGAATGCGGCAAAGGAAGAGGAGTAAGGCTGTAAAAGCAGGAGATAAGGCTGCCGGACGGGGTTCGGCAGCCTTTCTTCGCTTCGGAGGAATTTATCTGCTGTGTCAGTGAGTGAAGGCGTGTTCTTATGAAGTAAAAAGGCCCTGCCGGATGGCAGGAAAAAGATAACAGGAGAATTGAAATGTTACACAGGTTAAAGAAAAGGTATATCGGGAATAAGGCATTTTACCGGATGGCGCTTGCGATTGCGGTGCCGATTATGATACAGAACGGGATTTCAAATTTTGTAAGTATGTTAGACAATATCATGGTGGGCAGGGTCGGCACGGAGCAGATGACCGGTGTTGCGATTGTCAACCAGCTGATTTTTGTATTCAATCTGATGATTTTCGGAGCGGTGTCCGGCGCCGGTATTTTCGGCGCGCAGTTTTTCGGAAACGGGGACCACAAGGGCGTGCGGGACACGTTCCGGTTTAAGTTAATCAGCTGCTGCCTGCTTACGATTGCCGGGATTTTAGTATTTCTTTTTCTGGGTGATCAGCTGATATGGCTTTATTTGCAGGGAGAAGGCTCCCCGGAGGAGATTGAGGCGAGCTTCGGGTATGCAAAGCAGTATCTGCAGATTATGCTGGTCGGCTTTTTCCCATTTTTCATTTCCCAGTGCTATTCCGCAACCCTCCGGGAAACCGGCGAGACGATGCTGCCGATGAAGTCCGGTATCGTTGCGGTCTGTGTCAATATGTGCTTTAATGCGCTTCTGATTTTCGGCCTGCTCGGCTTCCCGAAGATGGGTGCGGCAGGCGCTGCGGTTGCCACCGTGATTTCCCGCTTTGTGGAGGCGGGGATTGTAATTGCCGCCACGCACCGGAACAAGGAAAAGTACCGGTTCATAGAGGGGGCGTATAAGAGCTTCCGGGTGCCGAAGACACTGGTGCTTGGGATTTTGCAGAAGGGTGTGCCGCTTTTATTAAACGAAACGCTCTGGGCGGGCAGTATGGCAGTCCTGAACCAGTGCTATTCAGTGCGGGGGTATGATGTCGTATCCGCGGTCAACATTGCTTCTACGATTACAAATGTGTTTAATGTATCCTTTGTTGCGATGGGTAGCGCAATCGGGATTATAATCGGGCAGATGCTCGGAGGCGGAAGGACAGAAGAAGCGGTGGACGCCAACCGTAAGCTTACGGTCTTTTCCATTGCGTTCTGTCTTTTGTTCGGTGTGATGCTGGTGGGCGTGGCACCGTTCTTTCCGCGGATTTATGAGACAAGTCAGGAAATCCGCGGCATGGCAACATGGTTTATCCGGGTTTCTGCCTGCTGTATGCCGCTCGGTGCCTTTGCAAATGCCTGCTATTTTACGCTTCGTTCCGGCGGGAAGACATTTGTTACGGTATTGTTTGACAGCTGCTACGCCTGGGTTATTGTCGTTCCGTTTGCGTACTGTTTAAGCCGCTTTACCGGAATGCCGATTGTACCGTTATATCTGTGCTGCCAGCTGATTGAAATCGGGAAGTGTATCATCGGGCTGGTAATGATAAAAAGCGGTATCTGGATACAGAAGATTGTTACATAGGAGGGAAATAAAAGCGATACGGAATGCAGACAGCCGGGCGCAAACATAATTGTTCCGTCCGTATGGTATAATATCCGCGAACGAGAAAACCGAAGGTTTTCGAGTTTTTGCCGGAGCGTTGCATGGTATAATAAGCAAAAGGAAAGGATAACAATTATGTCGGAGCATTATATCGAATTTCACAATGTTACGAAGAGCTATGGCAGCGGGAATGCGCAGGTCAATGCTCTTTCCGGGGTCAGCTTTGCGGTAGACAAGGGAGAGTTTTGTATTCTTCTCGGCTCCTCCGGTGCAGGAAAGACAACGCTTTTGAATATGCTCGGAGGGATGGATACCGTTACGGGCGGGAGCATTCTGTTTGACGGACGGGAGATTTCTTCCCTGAAAAAGCGGGAGCTGATTGACTACCGCCGCCATGATGTAGGGTTTGTGTTTCAGTTTTACAATCTCATTCCGAATCTGACGGCTCTTGAAAATGTAGAGATTGCGGCACAGCTTTGTAAAAACCCGATTCCGGCAGGGAAGGCGCTTGCCATGGTCGGTCTTTCGGAGCGGGAGAACAATTTTCCCGCACAGCTTTCCGGCGGGGAGCAGCAGCGTGTGGCAATTGCGCGCGCCCTTGCGAAAAACCCACGGCTGCTGCTTTGCGACGAGCCGACCGGTGCGCTCGATTATGTGACGGGCAAGGCGGTATTAAAGCTTTTATATGACTTGAGCCATGAGCAGAATACGACGGTAATTATTATTACGCACAATCAGGCAATTGCACCGATGGCAGACCGTATTATCCGTATTAAGAGCGGAAAGATACAGTCCAATGAAATCAATGAGAACGTCACTTCGATTGACGAGATTGAGTGGTGATTATGGGAAACGGATCTGTTTTGAAATTGACATGGCGTACGATACGTGCTTTTTTCGGGCGGTACATGGCATTGCTTCTGATTGTGGCGCTCAGCGCAGGTTTTTTTGCCGGGCTGAAGGTGACGAAGGATGCGATGGCAAATACCTGTGATAAGTTTCTGGAAGAGCAGAATTTTTATGATTTCCGTATTTATTGCACGCTCGGGTTTACAAAGGAGGACGCCGAAGAGTTTGCGGCGCTTCCCGGCGTCCGTCTGGCAGAAGGAACCAAAACGCTGGATGCGTTGTTGTATTATGAGGAAAATGACCGTCCGTTTACGCTGCTTGCACTGCCGGAGCAGGTCAACCTGCCGTCGCTGACAGCGGGAAGAATGCCGGAGGCGGAAAACGAATGTCTTGCCGACGACAGGCGCTTTGGTGAAGCGGATCTCGGGAAGACAATCCGCCTTTCGGAAGAAAATGCAAAGAGCGTATTTTCCGGACTGGGCGGGGAGGAGTTTACCATTGTGGGTCTTGTGGATTCTCCGCTTTACATCGGCGTGGACAGGGGAACGACCGGAATCGGAAGCGGCGTCATCTATTCCTATCTGTATCTTCCGGAGGAGAGCTTTACGGGAGAGTTCTGCACGGAAATTGACCTGGTGCTGTCCGGACGGGAGAAGATTTACAGCAATGCCTATGAGAAGTTAATTGAACAGTACAAGGGAGAGGTTACAAGGCTATGTGAGGAGCGTGCCGGGAAACGGTATGAGGCGCTTCTGTCAGGGTATGGTCTGACACCGGAGCAGGGAGCGGCAGCCGGTATCCGCAAGCCGGTAAGCTATGTGCTGACCCGTTCTGAAAATGCAGGCTATGTAAGCTTTAAAAACGATACTTCGATTATCAGCGGAATTGCCAATATCTTCCCGGTCTTCTTTATTTTGATTGCAATTCTGGTATGTATGACGACCATGACGAGAATGGTAGACGAGGAGCGTACCCAGATCGGGGTTTTGAAGGCGTTGGGCTTCGGAAACGGTACGATTATGGCAAAGTATCTGCTGTACGCCGGAAGCGCTACACTGCTTGGCTGGGTTGCCGGATTTTTTGTCTGTACCTGGGGGATGCCGCAGGTGTTCTGGTATGCGTACCGTGTCATGTATGACTTTGCGCCGCTTTCGTACCTGTTCAGTCCGGTGCTTGCCGGGCTTACCCTGGCTGTATCGCTTGCAGGAATCCTTGGCAGTGCATTTCTTTCCTGCCGGAAGGAGCTTGGAAGCGTTCCTGCAAAGCTGATACGTCCCCGTGCGGCAAAGAACGGGAAACGGATTCTTCTGGAGCGGGTTACGTTTCTTTGGAAGCGTTTTTCGTTCCTGCAGAAGATTACATTGCGCAATATGTTCCGCTATAAGCGCAGGCTTTTTATGATGCTGTTCGGAATCAGCTGCTGTGCCGGTCTTGTGGTGACGGCATTTGGTGTGCGGGATTCCATGATTCATGTCGGCTCCCTCCAGTTTGAAGAGGTACAGACCTACGATATGGAGGTTTCGTTTGCGGAAGAGGACTTTGCGGATGTTTCCGCGGAAATTGCGAAAAGAGGAGAGGTGGAGAAAAGCTTTCCGGCATTGATGCAGCGTGTGGAGCTGTCAGGAGGGGAAGCGTCTGTTCCGGCGTTAAATTCGGTTACATTGATGAGCTATGGGACGACCGAAGGACTCTCCGGGTTCTGGAACTTTTACAGCGGAAAGAAAACGCTTGCCTATCCGGAAAAGGGAGAGGCTATTTTGAACAGCAAGGCGGCGGAAAAGCTGAAGCTTTCCGTAGGAGACCGTGTCGAAATCCGTGACGCGCAGATGCGGGGCTGTACCGTAACCATAACCGGTATTTTTGACAATTATATTTACAATTTTATTATGATATCGAAGGAGACCTATGAAGAGGCGTTCGGGGCATGGGAAGCCAACACGCTTTTGCTTTCCATAGACGGGAATGAGGAAGAGACGGCAAGGACCCTGACCGGCATGGAGAAGGTCAAGGGAGTTTCCAGACTTGCAGTGACAAAGGAGAATGTGAGCAGCGCACTTTCTTGCCTGAATTATATTATCTGGCTGGTTGTGGCGTTTTCCGGGGCGTTAGCGTTTATCGTCATTTTCAACCTGACCAATATCAATCTGGCGGAGCGGAGCCGTGAAATTGCCACGGTACAGGTGCTCGGCTTCTATCCAAGGGAGACGGAGAGCTACGTCCTGCGGGAAAACCTTGTCCTTTCGGTAATCGCGGGCGTAATCGGGCTGCCCCTCGGCACCCTGTTCCATCGTGTTGTCATGCACATGATTGTAATTGATTTGCTGGAGTTTCAGAAGAAGGTAACGCCGTTAAGCTATGGGCTTGCATTTCTCTGTACGATACTCTTTGCATTTATCGTCAATCTGTTTATGAAGCGCCAGATTGGGAAAATCCATATGGCGGAGTCTTTAAAGGCAGTAGAGTAACTTAGGAAAACGCTGGTGAAAGCGTTTCCCGCACCGGATTTGCGCTGCGAAGCAGCAGATTCTGCGGCAAATCCGCGTGTATCCTCCGGACAAATACTAAAGACGAATACGGAAAAGAAAACAGGGTGGAAAAATTCGCTTCTTTTTGTTATAATACGAATAAATAAAATGTAAAGGAGAGTTCCAATGAAAAAGGTAGTAGAGATTTTAGCAACAGTGTGTGCGCTGATAGCTGGCGTCGGCTTTTTGTTGTTCGGCGCTCCCTCATTTGTAAAGGCGATGCAGGGGGCAAAGCCGCTTGAGGCAGGTCAGACATTTGCCGGGGCAGAGGGGAAGTACATATCCTATGAGGCGGCATATCCGCTTGTCTCCTATGTGGCGGAGTATTATTCCGGTGATGAGAACAGGGCAAAGATGATGGGATTTGTGGTATATGATGCGGAGCAGGAGGCATTTCTCACGGTGACAGTCCCGGCTGAAAATAAAGGAGCCCTGAACGGGCTGATGGGTAACTTAGAGCTCCGGGCAAAGCTGCGGGCGGAAAAGAATATGGAGCCGGTGCTGGTGGACGGTACGCCAAAGCCTATCGAGGGAGAAGCGCGGAGGGAGGCTCTTCTCGTACTGGCAGAGAGTAAGATACTGGAGCTTTATGACAGGTACGGAGGGATTGACGGGACCAAGAACCGCTCGGATTATGCGGAGCATTTCGGCGACTGCGATGAATACGGCAGGGTATTAGAGGACCTGTGCGTTGCCTTGGCGCAGGGAAAGGAAATGGAATGGTACTCCATTGAGGACGGCTGTGTAAACGGGTTTACCCGTGGGCAATTGTTTGTTATCATGCTGGCAGCAGTTTTAAGTCTGCTGATTTTTGTGTTCCGTCTGCGTTCGATGCTAAAGAGCGGAAAGGCAGAGCCGTATAAGACGTCTGCTTCCGGCGGAAGGCTCGGACAGGTTGTCAACGCGCAGTGGTCCTGGGTAGCAGGCTGGTGCGACTACAGCATGAACAGGGGACGCAGGTCTGCGTATTTGTCCGCAGCGGGCGGTGCAGTGATTCTGACGGCAATCGGGCTTCTGGCAAAGATGCCTGTCCGCGGGATTCTTTCCTTCCATCTGCCGCTCGGGCTGTTTTTAGGTGAGCTGACAGCGTTGCTGTTCTGGTTTTCCCAGAAGAAGCGTTCCAACCCGGATAAGATTCTTGCCAATATAGCAAAGAATCTGGAAAAGCAGCTGCCGTCGTCTGCCGAGCAGGATGCCTTTGTGGAGGATTTCCTGAATACGGGGTCAAGCGAATGGGTATTCCGCGAGCCGTGCAAGGATACGATGCTTTACGGAGTAGTGGGAGAACGTTACTGGTCGGCGTTTTCCGGACTCGGCGCGGTTACGGTCGTGGATTCCGAGAAGCTTCAGAGGATTGAGACGGAGGAGATTTCCGGTACGGTCAACGTGAACGGGGTACGTACCAGATATCGCTCCTGGGTGGCTAATTTCTTCTATCAGAGCGACGAGCTGAAGAAGAAAGCTGACAAAGCGATTTCCTTTGAGACGAGTAACGGTATCGGGCTTTTTATGACCCTTGTCCGGAGGAGGACGAACAACAGTATAGAGGTTATCTCCAAATAGGACAGAACAGGCGGCGTTTTCAGACCGCTGCCGGAAAGAGAAGGGAATCACTATGATAAAGAAACTGACAATAAAGGAATGGCTGGGGACAGGCTATGTGCTTCTGATGTGTCTGGTACTTGGAGGGACTGCACTCTGGTACTTCGGACCTTCCGCGCTTACCGCTCTGCGCGGCTCGGTTCCTGCGCTTGCAGAGAAGCAGTCCATGACGACGATTTACGGGATGTCCGCCCTGGGGCTGTTCTTTCTGCTCTTTGCCCTGTTCATTCTGGGAAGGAAGCTTTCCGATTCCGTCGGAAAGAGAGTAAGGCGCTATCTGGAAAGCCGTCCGGATGTTACGGAGGAGCAGCTTGACAGCGATTTTAATGCGGCAGAGAAAATCGGCAATGTCTGGATTGGAAGACGGTGGACGTTCAGCCATGAGCTGCGCTGTATTTTACTGGAAAACGAGGGAATTGCCTGGGTATTCAGCGAGACGGAGCGGGTAAAGAACGGCAAAAACTACTATCTCTGCTTCGGACTGGTCAGCGGAAAGATTGAGCGGATGCAGGTACGGGAACAGGACCTTACGCCGCTAATAGAAAGGTATGGGAAAAGTCCGCGGATTCTGGCAGGCAACAACCCGGAATATGACTATATGTTCCGAAATAATCTTGCTTCTTTTTTGAATCTGAAGTACAACGCGGGCGCAGAGGATAAATAAATTCTCCCGGTTCCGGGCATACTGTTTCCAAAAAGGAAGGTGGAACAGGAACAGTATGGATAATGAGGAAAATAAATCCGGCGAGGAGAAGAAGGAGCAGCGTGAGGCGGCAAAGCAAAGGGATGAGAGGATTTCCGAGTACGGGCAGACGGTATTAAATGCAGAGGAGCCTGGGAAACGGGTACACCTGCTTTCCATTATCGGGGAAATCGAGGGACATGAATGTCTGGCGCAGAATGTGAAGACGACAAAGTATGAGCATGTGCTGCCGCAGCTTGCGGTCATCGAGGATGACAAAAGCATTGGCGGACTTCTGATTCTGTTAAATACAGTCGGCGGAGATGTGGAAAGCGGTCTTGCGATTGCGGAGATGATTGCGTCGCTCAGTAAGCCGACCGTGTCATTAGTGCTTGGCGGCGGGCATTCTATCGGCGTGCCGCTTGCGGTATCGACAGATTATTCCTTTATTGTGCCGACCGGGACCATGATTGTGCATCCGGTCCGTATGAGCGGCATGGTCATCGGGGCACCGCAGACGTACGACTACTTCCGGAGAATCCAGGACCGCATCACCGGCTTCATCGAGTCGCATAGCAAGGTCAAGCAGGAGCGCATCGAGGAGCTGATGCTGAAGGAAGGGGAGCTTACAAAGGACCTTGGGACAATCCTGGTAGGAGAGGATGCGGTAAAGGAAGGTCTGATTGATGAGGTGGGCGGAATTCAGGCGGCAATGAAGAAGATTTATGAGATGATGGAGAAAAAAGAATCCTAGTCTGGTGTACAGCGGATTCTTACAAGCGGCGGATTTCACTTTGCTGGAAAAAGAAATCCGCCGCGGTTTTTAGTACACACGCCGTGGAAAGGAAGTTATGCCCTTACGGGCATCCGCGGCGGCGCGGCGAGTAGGGGAAGATGGCTCTCCCCTACTCGATTTTGTAACAGCCCTTTTTCCGTTTTATCGGAATAGCGTGCAGTTCCCGGACTCCCTGTAATACCGGATTCGTTCCTCTATCGGTCCCCTTCCGCAGCCGAGCTGCGCTCCGAGACAGTCGATGCAGAGAAAAGAGGTGGCGTTCCGGGAAATCAGCTTCATGTAAATTGCTTTGTCGTCTGCCGCAAGAGCGGCGCCGCAGTCCCTGCAGACAGATGGATCCTGCGGTGCGCCGTTCTCCGGCTGTTCCGGAGCCGCCTGCCGGGCGGCTTCCCGGAAGTAAGGATTCATCGCTTTACGACCTTTGCACGGACAACGAGACAGTCATGCGCGGCAACGGTCGGCGCAAAGCGTTCGGTAAAGGTGCCGAGGTCCTTGTGCTCCCAGCAGTCATATAAAGAGAGCGCGGTGCCGGAGGCATACGGAAGTCCCATATCCCAGAACAGAAGCGGAAGCTCCCGGTTTCCTTCGCCGAGGTTGAAGAAGCCGATTGCAAGGTCGCCGTTGGCTAAGAGCTTGACCAGCATAAAGGCATCATAGCCGTGGAACCACTGCGGCTCCGGCTTAATCCGGTAAGCACCGCGGCATTCAGGGTCCTGGTTAATGGCAATCAGGTCTTTGTTTAAAAGAATCTCCTTTGTTTCCTTGCTTGCTTTGCGGATATCACAGCCAATCATAAGCGGGGAGCCCATCAGAGCCCAGAGGGAAAAATGGGTCTTGTATTCGGTGTCGGTGCAGCCGCCGACCTTACTGCCGATAAAGTCATTATTGCTGCCGCCGTGCATGCCGACCACCAGCATATCGATGTCATTATGGCAATAGTTTCCGGTATAGCATTCCTTTTCCAACTGGGAAAGGGCAAGATTCTTAATGGAATCCCAGTTGTCCTGGATATCGCCGGTAGAGCGGTACATATGGGCGCCGGACTCCCGGATCCACTGATAGACATTATCCTCGCCCCAGTTGCAGGCAGAAAACAGGATGTCCCTGCCGCAGTTCTTTAAGGCAATTCCCATTCGTTTGTAAAGAAGCTCGCCGTTTATCTGACGCGGCTTAAAGCAGTAGTCATACTTGAGGAAATCAATTCCCCATGCTGCAAACTGTGCGGCATCCTGGAATTCGTGCTCGAAGCTGCCCGGATATCCTGCACAGGTGTGCGTTCCGGCACAGGAATACATGCCGAACTTCAGGCCCTTTTCGTGAATATAGTCGGCAAGTGCCTTCATGCCGCCCGGAAACTTCTTCGGGTCGGCAACCAGATTTCCGTTTTCATCGCGTTCACGCAGGCTCCAGCAGTCGTCGATGACGATGTACTCGTAGCCTGCTTCCTGATAGCCCTCTGAGACAAAAAGGTCCGCAATTTCTTTTATCAGGGTTTCATTGATATCCCAGGTAAATGTGTTCCATGAGTTCCAGCCCAGTGCCGGAAGCATGCCTGTCTTAGAAATGGTCATGTGAGTTCCTCCGTTTTTTTATTCTCTTAGTATAGGCAAAAAAACCCATACGTTATTCTGATTATATCGTTTTGCATAGAAAAATTCAATGCTTTTTTCTATCTTGGGTTTCCGTATTTTTTGAATAACCCCAAAAAGTCCCGTAAGCTGCCGCACGGTCCGCGGAACACAAAAGGGGGTACAAAATGCGGAGACTTAAGTTTTTTCTATGGGTTTGTTGACGGGAAGGGAGAGAGTGGGCTATAATGATAGTACCAAATACGATTTTGCGGAGGAAAAGGATGAAGACAAGGAAAGGCTTTTTAAAGAGCGGCTGCAGGGCAGTGGTTTTATTGTTACTGCTTGCTGTAGCAGCAGGCTGTACGAAGAAGGAAGAGGTTGCACCGACGCCGGAGCCGACGAAGGAAGCGACACCGGAACCGACAAAGACGCCGACACCGGAGCCGACGAAGGAAGCAACACCGGAGCCGACCAAGGCGGCAGCGGTTGATGCATGGTTTGATTTTGGGAAAGGAAATAATATGGAGAATATTGAAATTGAGACCTTTTGTCCGTCTGCCTATCAGACGAACCGGATTGATGTGATGTACGGAAAGATGGTGAAAACCAGTTATTATTCCACAACTTGTGAAAAAAACAGGAATGTGATTGTTCTGCTGCCGCAGGGATATACCGAAGACAAGGAATATCCGGTTTTGTATGTGCTGCACGGTATTTTCGGAGATGAGAAATCCATGATCGGGGACGGAAACAGCGGTCTTAGGATTACGGTCGGGAATATGATGGCAGAGGGGATAGCAAAGGATATGATTCTTGTGTTCCCGTATATGTATGCCAGCAAGACGCAGGACGTATGTACGGCGATTGATGCTGACAATATTGCGGCGTATGATAATTTTGTCAATGACCTTACCAATGACCTGATGCCGTTCTTAAAGGAGAACTATTCGGTGGCAGAGGGCAGGGAAAATACGGCGATTATCGGCTTTTCCATGGGAGGAAGGGAGTCGCTTGCCATCGGCTTTTTACGTCCGGATTTGTTCGGCTATGTCGGCGCGATTGCGCCTGCGCCGGGACTGACGCCGGGTAAGGACTGGGCAACGACGCATCCGGGGCAGTTTGCAGAGGATGAGTTAAAGTTCGCGGAGGATGTGGAAAGTCCGTATGTCCTTATGATCTGCTGCGGCGATAAGGACAGCGTGGTCGGAACCTTCCCGCAGAGCTATCACACGATTTTAAGCCGGAATGAGGTAAATCACCTCTGGTGGATAGTTCCGGGCTCGGATCACGGTGACCCGGCAATCACAAGTGGGATTTACAATTTCTGCAAGGCAATTTTTAAGGCAGAATAAAATGCAGGGATACGGAGTACGAAAGGGTTTTGGGTACTTCTATCAGGTAAAAGCAATATTCGAAACAGGACGGAGGAATGATTTTGTGAAACTGTTAATCATAAGACACGGTGAAAGCGAAGCGGATATTCTTAAGGTACATGAAGGCAGAGCCGATTTTGAACTGACCGGGCGCGGGCATCGTCAGGCGGAAGCCATGGGCAGATATGTCAGTCAGAACTATCAGGTTGAAAAGATTTATCACAGCACGCTGAAAAGAGCTGTGCAGACGGCACATCATCTGGCTTCACAAACCGGCGCACCCCTTATCTCCGACGAACGCCTGATGGAGTTTAACAACGGTCTGCTTGCAGGATTAAAGCATAGTGTTGTCGTCGAAAAATATCCGCAGGTTGAAGTACCATTACATTCCGCTCTTTACGAGCAGGAAAGTATGCTTGAATTCAGATATAGAGCCGAGTTTATGCTGTCAAAGCTACTTTCGGAAAATGATGAAAACAGTACGGCAGCCGTAGTTACCCACGGCGGTATGATTAATCAGCTTTACCGCGCATTTTTCAGATTGCCCGTAGATGCGGAATATGTATTCCGGACGGGTGATACGGGGATTCATGAATGGATTATCAGCGGGAGTTCCCGTATTGTCGTAAAATCAAATTTTGTACCCCATGATATATAATATCTCAGTTGTCAATGGAGGAAAAGAGGGAGCTCTATGGTAAAAAAAACGGATTGGAAGACGGAAGAGATGCCGGAACAGGTAGAAAGCTTCGTGATGGAACGGAGCCTGACCGACAGCGAAACAGAATACATAAAAGAAGGACATAGACCGCAGGAAATGGAAGATAAGTGGTTTATGTATTATGAGAATAATACGCTCTTTATTCACCGGAGCTGGACAGGATATTGTATTTATAAAATCGATTTGTCTAAGCAGGGGGAATTAAATGTAACTGTAAACCGGAACCCGGAGCAGTATAAGGAGAATTCGGTAGAAAATGACCGTATTATGGTAAATATCCTTATCAATCAGTTATTGCAGCGGAATGGTGAGAATGCGGAACTGATGAAACGGTATCTTGCCAATAAAAACAAAAGGGACGACGCCTGATAAGGACGGGGTCCGGGATGGAAGAAGGGATTAGCATCTTATGCGGCGGTCCCTTCTTTTTTACCGGGAGGGGTTGAGTTTTTCCGGAATTTCTTATATAATGAAATGATAGGAAATGAAAAGAGGAAGTAAAATGGAACTGATAAAAGCGATTATTCTGGGGCTGATTCAGGGGCTGGCGGAGTTTCTGCCCATCAGCAGTTCGGGGCATCTGGCGATTTTTAAGCATGTGCTCGGGTTTGAGACGGAGACGGGGCTCTTATTCGACGTGCTGCTGCATTTAGGGACGTTAGCCGCGGTGTTTGTAGCGTTCCGCAAGGATATTTTTGAGCTGGTGAAGGAGGGCTTTTCCATTATCGGCGGGTTTTTCAAAAGTGTGTATCTGTGTCTGGCAAAGCGGCAGAAGTGGCAGCCGGTAGTTACGACGCCGTACCGCCGTTTTGTTATGCTGGTGATTGTCTCTACGATACCGACGGGAATTATGGGGGTTCTGTTAAAGGATGTTATCGGCGCTGCTTCCGCGACGCTGCTTGTGCCGGGGATTCTTCTGTTGTTAAACGGCGTGCAGCTTCTGGTTTCGGACCATCTTGCCGACGGGAAGCTTACGGCGGCGGACGCCTCCTATCCAAAGGCGGCTCTGGTAGGCGTAGCGCAGGGCGTAGCTACGTTCCCGGGGATTTCCCGTTCCGGTACGACGATTACGGCGTGCCTTGCGTGCGGGTTTTCGAGGGAGTTTGCGGTAAAGTATTCCTTTATTATGTCAATCCCGGCAATTCTCGGAGCGCTTGTGTTAGAGCTTCTCGACTTTTCGCCGGAGCAGCTTTCGGCGTCCGGACTGATGAACTATCTGACGGGGACCGTGATTGCGGGACTGGTGGGTTATGTGTGCATCAAAACGATGCTTGTGATTGTAAGGGGAAAGAAGTTTAAGTATTTTGCATATTACTGCTTTGCCATGGGCGCATTCGCGGTAATGTTCAGCCTTTTGGCATAGATTTGAGGAGGAAGAGAAAGGAAATGGCAGCCGGAAGCAAGGGAACAGGAACGAAGAGGACTACGTCCGCGGGGACTTCAGGAAGGCGGACGGGGACCGGAACGAAAAGCGGGAGCAGGAGCTCTGCGGGAACCAGAAAGAAAAGCACTTCTGCGGCAAGGGGCAGAAACGGAAAGAAGGCGCAGGCGTCCACGGAGCTTCAGAATGAAGTTGCGCTGATGATTACGCTGGTAGTGTCCGTGCTTCTGTTTCTGAGTCATTTCAATTTAGGCGGTGCGGCCGGCAATGCCATTAACGGCGTAATGTTCGGGTTGTTTGGCATTCTTGCGTATTTATTTCCGGTGATTTTGTTTTTCGGTATGGCGTTTTTTCTTGCAAACCGGGGCAACCGGACGCTTCCGCTGAAGATGCTGTATGTGTTCGGTATGCTGCTTATGCTGACGGCGTTTATCCAGCTTCTGACGTCCTATTCCCCGGAGCAGTGGAAGCCGGACGGGGAAAACACGGGGATTCCGCTTGGCAGCTATTATACGCTTGCGAGAGACTATAAAAAGGGCGGCGGTATTTTCGGCGGCTTTATCTGTTATTTGTTTGAGCCGCTGTTTGGCAGGGCAGGCTCTTTTGTAGTAGTGATTGCGGTATTTCTCGTCTGCTTTATGCTGTTTTCTAAAAAGGCGTTGTTTGCGTGGATTGCAAAGCGGGGCAGTGAGCGTTATGTGATACATAAGGCGCATGCGATGGAGCGAAGGGAGTCCTATGAACAGAGACAGGCGGAGAGGGCGCGTCTGATTGAGGAGAAGCGGAAGGAGCTAGGGGAGCACCGTGCAAAGACCTATCTTTTATCCGAAGAGGAAAAGAGAAAGCTTGGGATGGCAGAAGCGGCAGAGCTGCCGGAGGTGCAGGAGCCTCCTGCACCTGTAGTGCCGAAGCGTCCTGTTGCGAAGAAAGAGAGAGAGAAGGAGAAGAAGGGCTTTTCAATTAACGGGATACCGGAAAAGGATTTTACCGCGGAGCTGAACGCCCAGTATACGTTGCCGAAGCAGACGGTGTCCGAGGTCAGCACGCTCTATGAGGAGGAGCGCATACAGCAGAATAAGGGGCTCCGTATGATAGAAATTTCTCCGGAGACCGGAGAGTACAGGGATACTACCTATGCAGGGCGGTGGACGGCACAGGAGAAGCCTTTACAGAAGGAGCCGGTAGTAAAAGAACCGCTTCCGTTCGTGCCAAAGGCGGTGGAGCAGACCGTGCCGCAGCAGCAGGAACAGGCAGTGCCGGTATATCGTGAGCAGACTGTACCGGTGCACCGCGAGCCGACTGTAGCAGAGCAGCTTTCCGCGCTCGGCGTACAGGACAGGCAGACCTCGGGCGGACATGTTTTCCGTGACAGTCCGGCGTCTTCGGCAGCAGAGCCTGCGGAGACGGAGCGGCAGGAGGTGCAGGAAGCATATGCAGAGCGGACCAGCGGAGCATATGGCGCCGGTCAGGCAGAGGATACGGAAAAGGAAGCCTCGGGACGGGGAGCCGGCGAGTCCGCAATGGAAGGGACAAAAGAGACAAAGACGGCAAAGGACAGTGTAAAGGATGTTTCCGGAGAGCCGCTTATCATAGAGGAAACGAAACCGGTCAAAAAGTATGTGGTTCCGCCGATTGACCTGCTGACGAAGCCGAAGGGCTCAAAGGGCGTTTCCGAGCAGGATTTACGGGAGACGGCGCAGAAGCTGCAGAGTACGCTTGACAGCTTCGGGGTGCGCGTAACCGTTACGAATGTCAGCTGCGGCCCGTCGGTAACGCGCTATGAGCTGCAGCCGGAGCAGGGGGTAAAGGTCAGCCGTATTACGAGTCTTGCAGATGATATCAAGCTGAATCTGGCGGCGGCGGATGTGCGTATCGAGGCGCCGATTCCGGGAAAGGCGGCGGTCGGAATCGAGGTGCCGAACAAGGAAAATTCAACGGTGCTGCTGCGTGAGCTGTTAGAGTCGGGCGAGTTTACATCGCATGCTTCGAGGGTAGCGTTTGCGGTAGGAAAGGATATCGGCGGTCAGACGGTTGTGACGGATATTGCAAAGATGCCGCACCTTTTGATTGCGGGAGCGACCGGCTCCGGTAAGTCGGTCTGCATCAATACGCTGATTATGAGTATTTTGTATAAGGCTGACCCGGCGGATGTCAAGCTGATTATGGTGGACCCGAAGGTCGTGGAGCTTTCGGTCTATAACGGGATTCCGCACCTGATGATTCCGGTCGTGACCGACCCGAAGAAGGCAAGCGCCGCATTGAACTGGGCGGTTGTCGAAATGACGGAGCGTTATCAGAAGTTTGCGGAGCTCGGTGTCCGTGACTTAAAGGGATACAATGAACGTGTTGCGGATGCGGCGGCACAGGGCTTGGAGGAGGAGAAGTACAAGCGTCTGCCGCAGATTGTCATTATCGTGGACGAGCTTGCCGACCTGATGATGGTAGCGCCGGGAGAGGTGGAGGATTCCATCTGCCGTCTGGCGCAGTTAGCACGTGCCGCAGGCCTGCATCTTGTCATTGCGACGCAGCGTCCGTCCGTCAACGTCATTACAGGTCTGATTAAGGCGAATATCCCGTCCCGGATTGCCTTTGCGGTATCGTCGGCGATTGACTCGCGTACCATTCTGGACAGCGCGGGCGCCGAAAAGCTGTTAGGAAAGGGCGATATGCTCTTTTTCCCGTCCGGCTATTCCAAGCCGGTGCGTGTGCAGGGCGCGTTTGTGTCCGACCATGAGGTAAGCGCTGTTGTCGACTTTTTAAAGGCGCAGAGCGACGGGGTCAGCTACAGCGACGAGGTTACGGAGAAAATCGCCAATATGCCGAATGGGGGAGGACAGGCGGGCGGCTCCGGGAGCCAGAGCGGGTACGATGAGTATTTTGCAGATGCCGGCAGGCTGATTATCGAAAAGGACAAGGCGTCCATCGGGATGCTGCAACGCGCCTATAAGGTCGGCTTTAACCGTGCGGCGCGCATTATGGACCAGCTCGCCGAGGCGGGCGTGGTAGGACCGGAGGGCGGCACAAAGCCGCGGAAGATACTGATGACGGCGGAAGAGTTCGAGCAGTTTATAGGAGATTATGTCTGATGGAGTACGACGTTTTATTGTTTGATGCGGATGATACGCTGTTTGACTTCGGGAAGGCAATGCGGACGTCCCTGCAGAGGTCGATGGAGGCGATGGGGATTCCTTTCCGGGCAGAGTATTGTACGGTCTATGGAACGCTGAATGAAGCGCTCTGGCGGCAGTTAGAGCAGGGCGTGCTGACAAAGGAGGAACTGAAAAAGCGCCGTATGGCGGAGTTTTTTGAAAAAATCGGCGTTACGGCGGATGCCGCAAGGATGCAGGAGCTGTACCAGCAGCAGTTAAACGGCAGCGCCTTTCTGCTTCCGGACGCAAGGGAGGTCCTTTCTGCCCTTTCGGCGGAAAAAAGCTGCTATATTGTGACAAACGGCTTTGCCGAGACACAGCGGGGACGTTTAAAGCAG
Source organism: uncultured Lachnospiraceae bacterium (assembly GCA_910579465.1). GTDB lineage: Bacteria > Bacillota > Clostridia > Lachnospirales > Lachnospiraceae > SIG307. The sequence goes on from CAJTUB010000008.1 coordinate 51,732, forward strand.
GCAGGAATCGACGGCTTTTTTAAGGGGCTGTTTATTTCGGAGGAAATCGGCGCACAAAAGCCGGACAAGAAATTTTTTGACGCGGTGTTTTCCGTTTTAGGAGAAGAGATGCGGGAGCGTGCCGTGATTATCGGGGATTCGCTGACCTCGGATATGCTCGGCGGAAGCAGGGCGGGAATCGCGACCTGCTGGTATAATCCAAAGCAAAAGGAAAATCCGCAGAAGATTCCGGTGACAAAGGAAATCCGGAGTCTCAGGGAGCTTATGGCGTGGCAGGCTTAAATATAAAATGCGGAAACGCAAACGGCAAAGGAAGGCTGCCGGGGAACAGGACTGCATATAAAATGTGGAGGTTCAGGAAAGAAGGAGGAGAAAAATGAAGACAGATATTGAAATCGCACAGGAGGCGGAGCTGCGGCCGGTGAAGGAGGTTGCGGCACAGTTAGGAATCACGGAGGACGAGCTTGATTTCTACGGGAAGTATAAGGCAAAGCTTACGGATGAGCTTTGGGAAAGGGTAAAGGGGAACCCGGACGGTAAGCTGATTTTGGTGACCGCAATCAATCCGACTCCCGCAGGCGAGGGAAAGACGACGACGACCGTAGGTCTCGGGCAGGCGTTCGGAAGGCTTGGGAAAAAGGCGGTTATTGCCCTGCGCGAGCCGTCCCTCGGTCCGTGCTTCGGCATCAAGGGCGGTGCTGCAGGCGGCGGCTATGCGCAGGTGGTGCCGATGGAGGACTTAAACCTTCATTTTACCGGGGACTTTCATGCAATTACATCCGCGAACAATCTGCTGGCGGCTCTTTTGGACAACCATATCCAGCAGGGTAACGCCCTCCGGATTGACACAAAGCAGGTCATCTGGAAGAGGTGTCTGGATATGAACGACCGCGCCCTCCGCAATATCGTTATCGGCATGGGGAAAAAGGCGGACGGCGTAGTCCGGGAGGACCATTTTATTATTACGGTGGCTTCCGAGATTATGGCAATCCTCTGTCTGGCGGAAAATATGGACGATTTGAAGGCGCGCCTCGGACGGATTATCGTAGCGTATGATTACGACGGCAATCCGGTGACAGCGGAGCAGTTAAAGGCAGTCGGCGCAATGGCGGCTCTGTTAAAGGATGCCCTCCGTCCGAACCTGATCCAGACGTTAGAGCATACCCCGGCGATTGTCCACGGCGGTCCGTTTGCAAATATTGCGCACGGCTGCAACAGTGTACGCGCCACCAGGACCGCGTTAAAGCTTGCGGATTATGTCGTGACGGAGGCAGGCTTCGGTGCGGACCTCGGTGCGGAAAAGTTCCTTGATATCAAGTGCCGTATGGCAGGCTTGAAGCCGGATGCGGTCGTTCTGGTGGCAACCGTACGCGCGCTAAAGTACAACGGCGGCGTGGCAAAGACGGAGCTTGCAACGGAGAACATAGAGGCTCTGAAAAAGGGAATTGTCAATCTGGAAAAGCACATTGAGAATCTGCAGAAATATCATGTACCGGTCGTAGTGACCTTAAACCGTTTTATAACGGATTCCCCGGCGGAGCTTGCCTATGTGCGGGAGTTCTGTGAAAGCCGCGGCGCGGAGTTCGCGCTTTCGGATGTCTGGGAGCATGGCGGCGAGGGCGGTATCGCGCTTGCCGAGAAGGTGCTTGCTACGCTTGCTACGAAGGAAAGCCGTTTTGCGCCGCTGTATCCGGATGAGCTGTCCATCTGTGAAAAGATTGAAACGATTGCAAAGGAGATTTACGGCGCAGGCAGCGTGACCTATGACCCGGCGGCAAAGAAGGCGATTGCGAAAATTGAGGCAATGGGCTTTGGAAACGTCCCTGTCTGCATGGCAAAGAACCAGTATTCCCTGTCTGACGACCAAACGAAGCTCGGGCGTCCGGAGGGCTTTACCGTCAATATCCGTGAGGCGTATATTTCCGCGGGCGCGGGCTTTGTCGTAGCCATTACCGGTACGATTATGACGATGCCGGGGCTTCCGAAAAACCCGGCGGCAGAGCGGATTGACGTCAGCGAGGACGGCAGGATTACCGGATTATTTTAAGGAGAGTGGAATGGAACGTGACGATATTATCATCCGGAATGCGGTGCTTCACATTCTGGACTCCTCCGTCGGAATGCCGGTGCTGTCGGACAGCCTGTTAGAGTCCTCTCCGGATTTGAACGATTTTTTACGGGCGCATATTTACCGGCTGCTTTCCGGGGACGAGCTGAAGCAGTGTGAGTTCGATACGGAAAACTCGGAGGTTTATGCGCTGTTGAAGGAGTTTGAGGAGGAGGCGCTGATTCCGGTCAGCAAGGAGCTGGCGGGAAGGCTCTATACGATTCTGAACGCCAATATAGAGATACCGGCGGGGGACGTATTTTTTGTGACCTTCCAGCTGCAGTCCGGACTCCATCTTGCTATCCTGAAAATGAATTATAAGGAGGTTTATGTGCATTATACCTCCTTAGGCGAGCAGGATGAAAATATCAATGAGGTGATGCGGCAGACGGCGGCGCTTCCTCTTGCGGGCGGGACGCTTGCGGAGGCAGTGCTGATTGACCTGTCCGACCGCTCGGTGCGTCTTGTGGAAAAAAAGTTCCCGGTCAACGGCGAAAAGGTCAATTACCTTTCGGAGCTGTTTTTACAGTGCCATGCGAAGCTGTCGCAGAAGACAAAGCTTGACCTTGTGGCAAAGGCGGTAGAGCAGATTCATAAGAAGTATTATGACGGCGATTTTGAGCAGAAGATGAAGGCAAAGAGCGTCCTGCATGAAGAATGTGCAAAAAACGACGGCGCTATCCGGGTCGAGGAGCTTACGGAAAAGGTGTTTCAGGAAGCCCCGCCGGAGGTAAAGGAAGAGTTTGTGGAGAAGCTTGAAAAGTACCGTCTGCCGAAGGAGGAAATCAGGCTCCAGAGCGAAAAGACGACAAAAAAGTTTGAGAAGCAGTATCTTACGACGGACAGCGGAATCGAAATCAACATTCCGATGGAGGAGTACCACAACAGGCAGCATGTGGAGTTTATCACGAATCCGGACGGCACGATTTCGGTACTGATTAAAAACGTGAACCGGATTACAAGTAAATAAACTCCCTTTTCGGAATTGTGTACCCAGTGGGAAATAACTTCAAAATATACATTGGAAATGGCAGATAAAGATTTTATAATAAATATATAAATCGGAATTTATAATATATTGGTTTTTATGAAAATGATAAGGTTGTAATGAGGAAAAAGCTATGATTTACGATGAATTTCGTGCAGGAATAAATGAATATTCTGCGCTGTGGGCGAAGGGCTTGAAAAAGCAGGCAAATAAGGTTCTCGCAACATTTGCCGAGAACTTCCGCAATAATGTTCCGCAAGAAAATTCGGACGAGATTTTATATCAATTTTGCTGCGATTTCTACGATGAAGACGGATATTCCGAACTAAGAGGACATGGTGGTTTGGACTTGCCGTACAGCTTAATGGGATTGGTTTACGAGTTCTTAAAACGTGCGTGTTTGGCGAATAAGATGCCGCAAATGCGTTGGGCATATCAGCTTGGTGGGCGATACTATAACCCATTTGACCGCAATTTAGAGCAAGACCCGTATGACGTTTTGAAGCGTGCTTACGAACATCCCGAATGTGACGAGAAAACCGTGCGGCTCTACCTCGAAAACCAAATTTACGATTTGGATTTCGGCGCACACCACTTTCCCGAAGGTTGCTGCATTGCACGGGAACAGTATTTGGAAGACGTTACCACTGCTGAGAAAATTCTCCGAGAACACAATCTTCCGCTTGAATTTACCAAGGAATTGGAGTACTACAAAACACTCTACCGTGTCTATTTTGAGTGGTCGGACAGCGGGAGAAACGGCGATTTCGATGAATTGTTGCGAGTTGCGGGCATTTCGTTCACTGCGCCGAGAGCGTTTTATTATACGAATTTGCCACGAAAATAGAACGACAAATTCCAGTTTATAGGGCTGTTAGATTGTTGAATATTATGTAATCCGCGTAGAAATATACATGATATTTCAAAATTTATGCATCTGGAACACTTTCCCGAAAAGGGAGTAAATAAAATGGTATCTGCGGCAGGAGGAGAAACGGTGCTCAGCATTTATGGCTTTCCTTCAGGCATGCCTTACAGTCGATGTCAACCAGAATGATGTCAGGACCGATTTGCTTGATGCAGCACCACGGAATGACATATTCATGCTCCGCGCCCCAAAACCCGAACAGCTTACAGGGGCCGGGAACAATCAGCTTTTCTAGGCAGCCGGTGGTCAGGTTAAATTCAATGTCCCCGACAAAGCCGAGTCTCGCGCAGTCGCGGCAGTTGATGACTTCCTTTTGGCGTAGTTCGCAAAGGCGCATAGGCAGCTCCCTTCGCATGGGATAATGGTGTTATAATACTATATGCGCAGACAGGGAAAAATTGTCTGTCAATCAAAAAAGGAAGGTAGTCTGCATACGCGGACGCTTCGCCGGACTTCCTGGAGCCGCCGGAGCTGATCGGTGCTCCTCTTATTCCGAAATTTCAGTTTCAATAATAATTTTTTTGCAGGCAGCGCAATAATCTGCCTCAATCGTAAAATCGGCAAGGGGATAGTTCACGGCCTCCAGTTTTCCCCTGCCGCTTAACTTATCCATGAGATTTGCTTTTTTACCACCTGCCTTCCAGTAGACCTTACTTCTTCCGTCTCCTGAGATAATTCCTTTCTGCATTTCCTGATTACAATATGGACATTCCATGATACCCCTCCTGTAAAAACGATTTATCAAGCTGTGGTTAGATTATAGCATATAGGGGAGTGGGTTGCAAAGTCTGTCAGTAAAATGTTTTATAAAAAGGAAAATTTTGTCGAAAAACATCAGGAAAAGTCGTACGAAATCTGGAAGGTTTTTCCTGAGATTTATTGTAATGAGGAAGAACTATGATAAAATAAAAGGGAAGCTATAGATAATATAGTTTCCATAGAAGAAAAAGAATAGCAGAGAAAGGATATTTGTAGTAAGAAAGAAACTCAAAAGCTATCTCGAAGGGGGATTTGTTTGGATAAAGTTGTCTTAGATTCGTCAGAGGAGTACCATAAATCAACAAAAAAGTCTGGATATATAGAATAGCTATAGTTACAGCGATACTAATCGTGATTACTTTAGGCGTTGTTAAGATACACGATATCGTGTCGTCTGATCGTCCGCCGAAGCAAAAAACGACAGAATTAATAAAAAGATGGGATGAGATGCAGATCTATGAAAAATATGTCTGGCTTAATCTGGATGGTATCAATTATACATCGACAGCAGGCGAATGTAGTAATGAGGCCGGACAGCTGATCGGGGTATATACAGCGGAAGGAATGGAAGATACACAACCGGTTGAATATATAAATACTAGTGGAAAGCTGATTGGTGCATCTGCTGAAGCTTCCGGGGCAGAAGATAAATTAGTGAATCATTATATTATACCCATACAAGAGCAAGGAGAACGCTATGTGAAACACGAAAAAATGGTTCGTGTTTATGAAATAGCGGGTGTAAGCAGGGATTTTGCAGTAGCTGTGCAATTTGATGAAACAGGGGAGTATTATGCGTATTGTAATATATCATATACGACTGACAGCTATTCTTTGTTTTCGGATGCCTGTCAATTAGAAAAGTATTTAGAGGTGAATCGTATCTATTTATATGAGGATGGCGATGCAAAATATGTATCGGAGGGTGGAATTTCTACTCAGATGCTCACGGACACTCTCTTTTCCGGGGAGGATCTTCCTATGTTTTTGACAGAGGATTTTCCGGCGGAGTTTCTTCAGGGAAAAGTAATATCCGATGGACAGACAGGGAAAGGAACAAAGCCATATAATCCAAATCCAACGGAAGTTCCGGGCAGGGTGGCTGAATTCTGTAAAGATAAGGAATATGGAAAAAGGCTTGCCAGTATTTCAGCAGATTATAAGCTTTTTGAAAATAAAAATATTCGTATTGCCATTTATAGCGGAGGGTTCGTTTCTACTAATATCGGTATGTCCGGGAAAAGTTTTTTTGTCGGTAAGGAAGTAGTAGAGGATTTTATTTCAATATTAAAAGAAAACCTGAAGTTTTCTACTATGGAGGAGGGTGAAGAACAGAAAAATAAAGTGTAACGGGTACTTAGGGAAACGCTGATTGAAGCGTTTCCCGCGCCGGATTTGCGTTGCAAAGCAACATTCACCCTTGCAAATCCGTGCGCATCCGCCGGAGGTTCTGAGGAAGCGATGATTTCATCAGCGCTTCCTTAGAGGATGAGACAAGGAAAACATCTGTGTTGGTAAAAAAATTTTTAGGAGGTTTTGTTATGAAGAAAAAGCTGTTTATCGGAATTGCTGCCCTGTGTTTGGTTTTCTTAGCTCCGTTTTTGGCAACTGCTTCTACTGCCTGTGCAGAGGAAGAAGTCCGGCAGGAGAAGGAATACTATGTATACAACTACGGAGATGAGGAAATTTACTATCTGCTGGATGAAAAAATGCAGCCGTATTATGAAGCTGACGGAGAGCGCGTTTATCTGGCATTACCGCTGGAACATCTGAAAGTAACCGATGAGGAGTTTTTGGCGGAATTGAACTGTGCCATGCAAAATGCAATGTCAATCAATCCTTTAGCTTATGTGCCTGGGGACTATCATGACCTTGCGGTTGAGCCTTTCGAGAGAACGATGTATTTATCAGATAATTATACCTATACCGGGATATTGAAGATGGACCCTACGAAAAGAGTAATAAGAATGAAAACAAGTGAGGAGATTAAAAATCATCTTTTTACGGGGAAGAAAATCTCTTATATAGTTGCGTATTATTCCGCAGCTGAAGACACATGGCATAAATACACGGTGGAGGATATTAATTGTTCCAATGATGTTGGAAGTCCGTTAGACCTCGTTTCGGGACAGTTATATCCGTATGTTTATTTTGGCGTGAAAAAATCAAGCGACCTATACAGCGCAAAAGTGAGCTGTTGGTGTACGGATATATAAATGAGGGAGGGAATGGCATGAAAAAGAAAAAAAGAGTATTTTTTATCGTTCTGGTGGCAGCACTTTTGCTTTTCGTGGTGTTTGGAGGAATAGAACTATATAAATATAACACATTATGTTATCGTATCGGCATAGCCAGAAGTACAGATGGAAGGGTTGCAGATCCTGTGTTGACTTATGGCGCGAATAGTTACTTCGGCGCATCGAAAAAGGCAGAAAAAAAAGGAAATGAGATTCTACGGGAATGGAGCGAAAAAGTAACAAGTGTTCGTATTGATATAATGATGGAATATAGTGAAGATAAAAACTATACGTTGGATGTAGAGTATCGTATAGTCGATGGGAAGACAGAGGTTCATTTGTTTGGGGAGGGGATTCCGAATGGAGAGACCGAAAAAAGAAAAATAGATGAAACGATTTTATTTGACTACGCGTTCGAGCTTGATAAGGATGTTGTTTACTGATGTTATCATTTATCATCAGGTAAGAGGAAAAGCTTCTTAAGCATCGGGGCTTGTCAGGCAGGCTATGTAAGCTTTAGAAAGGTTTTTGGGGCTGCGCTTCGTGTGACAGCCCTTTTTTTGCGCAGGGGAAGATGCTTCTTCCCTGCCCGGTTAAAAATGTATTTTTTGTCAGAAAACGCTTGACAAAAAATGCGTCATGCGGTTTCCTTAAAGAAGAGCAGACGGTTTTGATTGGAACAGGAGCCGTCAGGAGGATTGTACATTACGATGGATTTAGGAGGAACGTCGCATGAATCAGGAGTTATTTGACAAATTTGACAATTCAAAGGATGCGCCCTGCAGTCTCACATCCGGACAGCGGAACGTCCAATTCGGCAAGTACCTCTGGCGTGTACTGGACGTAAAGAACGGCATGGCAATGCTGCTTACGGAGGAAATCCTCGAACAGCGGGGGTATCATAGTAAGCGTGAAAGCGTGACTTGGGAAACCTGTGATTTGCGGAAGTATCTGAACGGGGCATTCCTCCAGACGTTCAGCAGCCAGGAGCAGGAGCGGATTGTGCAGACCGAAAACAGGAACGCGGACAATCCGAAGTACGGGACGCCGGGTGGCAGAGACACGGTTGATAGGGTGTTCCTGTTAAGCATAGAGGAGGTCTTAAAATACTCCGGGGATGACAGTGCAAGAATAATAGCAAAGTACCAGGGCAGAGAGGATTGGTGGTGGCTCCGGTCGCCGGGCAGTAATGATGACTATGCCGCGTACGTCATCGGCGACGGCTCCCTCAACATGTTTGGTCGTATGGTCATCTCTGTACTCGGCGGCGTCCGCCCCGCTTTATGGCTGAAGCTGTAATCAGTAATCTTTTTCTCCATTCTGCCTGCGGCGGAACAAATAACAAAGAGGCTGTTGTAAAGAGCGTAGTGGTTCCGTGTGTGGCTGCGCTCTTTTTTTGCCGGAAGGTTTACAGATAAGTTGACAGATGTAAACAGGTATGTTATAATTTGGCTTACATTTTGACAAAGGAGAGATTGCACGCTAGTGTAATTGTGAATTGTGATGTGTATGGAAAAGGATATTTTGGAAGAAATCCGGCAGAAGAAAAAGGAAAAGAATGCCGTGATTCTTGCCCATTACTATGTGAATGACGAGCTTCAGGCGATTGCGGACTATGTGGGAGATTCCTTTTATCTTGCAAAGGCGGCAACAGGGACAAATGCCGATGTGGTTGTGTTCTGCGGCGTTTCCTTTATGGGAGAGAGCGTCAAGCTTTTGAATCCGGAGAAGACCGTGCTGATGCCGGATGCTGCGGCAGACTGTCCGATGGCGCATATGGCAAAGGTGGAACGAATCAGGGCGTACCGGGAGCAGTATGACGACCTTGCCGTCGTATGCTATATCAATTCGACCGCGGAGCTGAAAAGCTACAGCGACGTCTGCGTGACCTCCTCGAATGCGGTAAAAATCGTAAGGGCGCTGCCGAACCGGAATATTTACTTTATCCCGGACGGGAATCTTGGCAGATACGTTGCCGGACAGGTGCCGGAAAAGAATGTGATTTTAAACGACGGGTATTGTCCGGTACATAAGGCAATGACAGCAGGGTTTATCCGGGAGGCAAGGAAAAAGCACCCGGCGGCACAGGTGCTTGCCCATCCGGAATGTGAGGAAGGGGTGCTTGCGCTTGCCGATGCCGTCGGCAGTACGGCGGATATTATCCGCTATGCAAAGGAAAGCGATTGTAAGGAGTTTATTGTCTGCACCGAGGAGGGGGTAGCCTTCCGGCTGCGGGGGGATAACCCGGATAAGAGCTTTTATTTTCCGGACGGGTGCGCGTGCTGTCAGGATATGAAGATGAATACCTTGGAAAAGCTGCTGCATGTGCTGACGACCGGTGAAAATGCAGTGGAGCTTGATGAGGCGCTGTGCAGGCGTGCCGTGCTCCCTCTGGAACGGATGCTGGAGCTTGCAAAATAGTAAAGGATAACGACAAAAATGACGATGAAAACAGATATTTTAATTGTAGGCTGTGGTGTGGCAGGGCTGTATTGCGCGCTGCACCTGCCAAAAGAGAAACATATCGTGATGGTGTCCAAGGACAGCTTTGAGCGGAGCGATTCCTTTCTGGCGCAGGGGGGAATCTGTGTTTTAAAGGAGGAGGCGGACTATGACTCCTATTATGAGGATACGATGCGCGCGGGACACTATGAAAACAATCCAAGGTCCGTTGAGCTGATGATCCGCTCGTCACAGGACGTAATCAAGGAGCTGGTAGGCTACGGCGTCCGCTTTGAACGGAACGCGGACGGGTTTGTCTATACGAGGGAGGGAGCGCATTCCAAGCCGAGGATTCTGTTTCACGAGGATGAGACGGGAAAGGAAATCACGTCCCATCTGCTGGCGGCGGTAAAGGAGCTTCCGAATGTGACGATGCTGGAGTATTATACGATGGTGGACATCATCGAGCGGGAAAATACCTGCTATGGGATTGTCGGCCGCGACAGCGCCGGGGAGTATTCCTGCATCCAGGCGGATTATACGGTGCTTGCCACGGGCGGCATCGGCGGCTTGTACGAGCATTCCACCAATTACCGGCACCTGACCGGGGATGCGCTTGCGGTTGCGCTGCGCCACGGCATCCGGCTGCAGAATATCGATTACATACAGATTCACCCGACCACTCTTTATAAGAAGGAACAGGGCCGCGGCTTCCTGATTTCCGAGTCCGTGCGGGGAGAGGGCGCGCTGCTGTTGAACTCGAAGGGAGAACGGTTCGTAGACGAGCTTCTGCCGCGGGATGTGGTGACCGAGGCAATCTACCGGGAAATGAAAAAGGAAGGGACGGAGCATGTATGGCTTTCCCTTGCCCCGATTCCGGAGGAGAAAATCAGGACGCATTTCCCGAATATCTACCGGCATTGCCTGGAGGAAGGGTATGATGTGACAAAGGAGAGTATCCCGGTCGTACCGTCCCAGCACTATTTTATGGGCGGGATTGCCGTGGACGAATATAGCAAGACGTCGATGGAGCGGCTGTATGCGGCAGGAGAAACCGCCTGCAACGGTGTACACGGCAGAAACCGCCTTGCAAGCAATTCCCTTTTGGAGAGCCTTGTATTTGCAAAGCGTGCGGCGGGGCAGATTACGGAGCAGTATTCCAGAGCAGAGGGTATGCCGGAAGGTCTGGCGGACAAGGCGGCATATTCCGGCTATGAAGCAGAGTACAGACAGGCGGTTCTTGCCGCGATTGAAAAGGAGAGGAACAGTCATGGATAAAATCAGTATGAAGTTAAATGCGGACGATTTGATTTTAAGCGCGTTAAAGGAGGATATTACCAGCGAGGATATTACGACCAATTCTGTAATGCCGGACTATTGTCTCGGTGAGGTGGAACTGCTTTGTAAACAGGACGGCGTGCTTGCCGGACTTTTCGTGTTCCGGCGCGTATTTGAGCTTCTGGACCCTGCGACGGAGATGGAGTTCTTCTTTCAGGATGGCGACTGCGTGAAAAAGGGAGAGAAGGTCGGTGTTGTGAGGGGTGATATCCGGGTGCTGCTTTCCGGGGAGCGGACGGCGTTAAACTATTTACAGCGAATGAGCGGAATTGCGACTTACACGCGTTCCATTGCCGATTTGTTAAAGGGGAGTAAGACGAAGCTGCTCGATACGAGAAAGACGACGCCGAATATGCGTCTGTTTGAAAAGTATGCGGTCAGGGCAGGCGGCGGCTGTAATCACAGATATAATTTAAGCGACGGGATTTTGTTAAAGGACAACCATATCGGCGCTGCGGGCGGCGTGAAGGAGGCGGTCCGGATGGCAAAGGAATATGCGCCGTTTGTCAGGAAGATTGAGGTCGAGGTCGAGAATCTCGCCATGTTAAAAGAGGCGCTGGAGGCAGGCGCAGATATTATCATGCTGGACAATATGAGCATTGAGGAGATGAAGGAGGCGGTGCGTCTTACGGCAGGAAGGGCGGAAACCGAATGCAGCGGCAACGTGACGAGGGAAAATGTGGAACAGCTCGTCAATATCGGGGTTGACTATATTTCCTGTGGTGCGCTGACCCATTCCGCGCCGATTTTAGATCTTTCCCTGAAAAATCTCCACGCGATATAATAGAAGGGGGAAGCAGATGAAGGCAGAGGAGCGGAGAAGGAAGCTTGCCGCGATGCTGATAGCGGAGCAAAAGCCGGTGTCCGGCACGGTGCTTGCAGAACGTCTCGGGGTATCAAGACAGATTATTGTAAAGGACATTGCCGTTTTGCGGACGGAAGGGTACGAGGTGAGTTCCCTGCACTACGGCTACCGGATAGAGGAAGGCCCGTACGAAGAGCGGGTCTTTAAGCTGCGCCATACGAGCGGGCAGACGGAGGATGAGTTGTCCTGCATCGTGGGTCTGGGCGGAACGGTAGTCGATGTGTTTGTCTGGCACAGGGTATACGGGAAAATCAAGGCAGACTTAAATATTTCCTCGTTGTATGATGTTGCCCGCTTCCTTGACGGAATCAAAAGCGGGAAGTCCACGGAGCTGATGCATATTACATCGGGATATCATTATCATACGGTACGCGCCGGTTCCGGAGAGACGTTGGATTTAATCGGAGCGGCGTTAGAGAAAAAGGGCTATATTGCCCCGGAGACGGGAAAGCCGGAGGAAGCTGTCACGGTCTGACCGGAGGAAAGAGAAGAGGTTTTATACTGCCTGTCAGGAAATTTGAAAGAATACTTGACATTTTTTTCCTCTTTTTTTTATAATAACAGTAAGAGAACTATGCCGGAGCCGGCAGGGGTGAGGGATACGTCCCGTAAGCCCGGTGTGCCGTACCATGTGGCAGAAGGGGGAAGCTATGAAGTGTCCGTTTTGCGGAAGAGAAAATACGAGGGTAATTGACTCCAGACCGGCGGATGAGGGCAGTGCCATCCGCAGAAGAAGGCAGTGTGACGAATGCGGCAAGCGTTTTACGACCTACGAGAAGGTAGAGACGATTCCGTTAGTTGTCATTAAGAAGGATAATATCAGGGAGCCGTACGACCGTGCGAAGATTGAGTCGGGCGTATTCCGCTCGTGCCATAAGCGGCCGATTTCCGTTTCCCAGATTACCGCGCTGGTCGATGAGGTGGAAACGTATATTTTCGGACTGGAGGAAAAGGAGATTTCAAGCAGCAGAATCGGCGAGGTCGTAATGGATAAGCTGAAGGAGCTGGACGATGTCGCTTATGTGCGGTTTGCTTCGGTTTACCGTGAGTTTAAGGATGTCAATACCTTTATGCAGGAGATTAAAAAGATTCTGGATTCCAAGTAGGTCCGGGAAAAGTGGAGAAGAAGCCTTCCGCAAGGGAAAGGATACTATGTTCGGAAAGGCGTATTCTGCGGCAGTCCTTGGGATTGACGCGGAACTGATTCTGGCAGAAGCCGATGTAAAGGACGGCCTGCCCTGCTTTTCCATGGTAGGGGCGTCAGCCTGCGAAACCAGGGAGGCAAAGGAACGGGTGCGGATTGCACTCGAAAATTCCGGCTATCGTCTGCCGGTGAAGCGGATTACCGTAAATCTTTCACCGGCGGATATCAGAAAGGAAGGGACAGCATTCGATTTGTCCATAGCGGTAGCCGTCTTGACCGCGTTCGGTCTTATTTCAGAAAAAGCAGCGGAAAACAGCATATTTTTAGGAGAGCTCTGCCTTGACGGAGGCGTCAACCCGGTACCGGGCGTGCTTCCCGCGGTCTGCCGTGCGAAAGAGGAGGGCTTTTTGCAGTGCTTTGTCCCCGTGGAGAATGCACGGGAGGCGGCTGCCGTGCAGGGGATTCTTGTGTACGGCGTAAGGTCGTTACGGGAGGTTGCAGCCGTGTTAAACGGGAACGGCGACCTTCTGCCGTGTATCGGGAGTGTCCCGGCAGGAGAGCCGGAAAGGGAGCAGCCGGACTTTTCGGAGGTGCAGGGGCAGCGGATGGCAAAGCGCGCGCTGGAGATTGCGGCAGCGGGAGGGCATAATGTCCTGATGATAGGACCGCCGGGAACCGGAAAGACAATGCTTGCGAAAAGGCTTCCGACGATTCTTCCGTCCCTCTCCTTTGAGGAGGTACTGGAAATCTCCAAAATCTACAGCGTGGCGGGACTGCTTTCCGGAGGGCGTCTGATTACGGAGCCGCCGTTCCAGGCACCGCATCATACCGTTACGCCGTCCGCGCTTGCCGGAGGAGGAAGGAGGGCTGCACCGGGGCTGGTCAGTCTGGCGCACCGGGGCGTCTTGTTTCTGGATGAGTTCCCGGAGTTCCGCAGGGAGACGATGGAGATTCTGCGGCAGCCACTGGAGGAGCGGAGGATTACGGTTTCGCGTTACGAGGCGGCATATACCTATCCTGCGGGCGGTATCCTGATTGCGGCAATGAATCCGTGCTCCTGCGGGTTTTATCCGGACCGGACAAAATGCCGGTGCTCGCAGGCGCAGATTAAGCGTTATATCGGGAAAATCAGCAGGCCGCTTGCAGAGCGTTTTGACCTTTGCCTGGAGCTTCTGCCGGTACGGTACAGCGACCTTTTGGGCGCGGCGCCGCAGGAGGGCTCGGCAGAGATAAGAAAGCGCGTGGAGACGGCAAGAAACAGGCAGAGGGAACGCTACCGCGGACTTGCGGCAGTCTGTAACGCGGAGCTTTCAGGCGCGGAGGTACGGCGGTACTGCCGACTGGAGAAGGAGGCGGCAGAACGGATGGAGGAGGCGTACAAAAAATGCTCCTTCAGCGCGCGTGCCTATCACCGGATACTAAAGACCGCGCGCACGATTGCCGACCTTGCCGGTACGGAAAAGATAGAAGAGGCGCAGCTTGCGGAGGCGCTGCTGTACCGTGAGCCGGATAGAAAATATTGGGGGGAATAGAGGAAAATGGAAGGGAAAAATCGAACAGGAAAAACGGGGGCGGAGCGTATTTACTGGAACGCATTTGCGGCGTTCCGCCTGGGCGCCGGAGTGCAGAGGGCGGTTCTGGATTACTTTGGAAGCGCGGCGGAGGCGGTGCTTGCAGGCGAGAAAGAATGGCAGCGCTTTTTCGGGCTGCTACACGGACTTTCACAGAGGCTTTCGGTTACCGCGGCGGAGATGGAGCGGGTCAGGGAGGTACGGCAGAGAAACCATAAAGAGGAGCTTGCGGCAATCGAGGGCAGGGGCATCCGTTTTGTGACGGAGGAGGAGGAAGGCTTTCCGGAGCGTCTGCGCTCCCTGTATGACGCCCCGCACTGGCTGTATTATCTCGGTGCGCTGCCGGAGGAGAGTCCGCAGTTGGCAATTGTCGGGGCGAGACGGTGCACGCCGTACGGCGGCGCTGCGGCGCGTGGGATTGCACGGGCGCTTGCGGCACACGGCGTCGGCATTTTATCGGGCTTAGCCTACGGAGTGGATACGGAGGCACACGAGGGAGCGATTGCAGGAGGCGGAAGGACCTATGCGGTGCTTGGCTGCGGCGTGGATGTCTGCTATCCGGAAAGCAGCCGGCAGACCTATGGGCGGATTTTGTCCGCAGGAGGCGGGATTCTGTCGGAGTATCCGCCGGGAACCCCGCCGCTTAGCTGCCTGTTCCCGCAAAGGAACCGGATTATTGCGGGGCTTTCGGACGGGATTTTAGTGACGGAGGCAAAGAAGAAGAGCGGTTCGCTGATTACGGTGTCCTTCGGGCTGGAATACGGAAAGACCATTTATGCCGTTCCGGGAAGAATTACGGATGTCGTCAGCGAGGGCTGCAATTATCTGCTAAAGGAGGGGGCAAAGCCGGTGCTTTCCGCAGACGACATCCTTGAGGATTTGGAAGGACTCCTGGCGGAGAGGAAAGGAAAGCGACGCAGGAGGAATGGAAAGGAGGCTTTGGAAAATACGCTTACCCCGGAGGAAAGGAGCGTGTATGACTGCCTGTGTCCGGAACCGAAGCATATCGAGGAGCTTTTGGAGGAAACGGGGCTTTCCCCGGACAGGCTGCCCGTGGTGCTCCAGAAGCTTTGCCAATATGGCTGTATCAAAAGATACGGACAGGCATATTACGGGAGGTCCGGACAGGACGGGCTTTTTCCGGAAGGGTAAGGAAGCAGGGGAGGTGTCGCACGCCGGTTGACAAAGTTCCATGTGTGGTTGGTTGAATACTACAGGCGGTGGTGATAAAATAAGCTACAGATGGAGGGAAGCGGTATGACGTTAGGAAATAAGATTCAGGAGATAAGGGTAGCGCGCGGCATGAGTCAGGAGCAGTTCGGGGAGATGTTGAACACGACAAGGCAGACCGTATCAAAGTGGGAGCTGGACCAGGTGATTCCGGATATCAGGAAGATTGTTGCCATCAGTAAGTTGTTCTGCATCCCTACGGACGAGCTGCTCCTTAAGGTCACTACGTTTGAAAACGAGGGAGTGAGATTTGCCTGCGGCGTGTACAGGGACAAAGCCTCGGAGATTGTCGAGACGGAGAAAATAGCAATCCGGTATTATTTCCGGGATAATGCCGTCCTTGGCGCGGGACTCTATGAAGGAAACGGGGATACGAAGCACCTGGTCTCCCTGTGTGAAAAGAACTGCCATGATAATTCCATATGCTACGTGTATTCCTTTCTAAATGAAAAGGGAGAGCGGGAAACCGTGGGAAATTGTGAGGAATATAAGCGTCATATCGGAGAAAGGTTTGACAGGGAGCAGCTGGGAAGGATGGAATGTCTGGAAAGCTTCCAGGTAAACCACGGCGAGTTCAGGCTGCATACAGTAAGGGAAGCCGGTATCAGGAAGTGCCTGGAGGAGTGGCGGAAGGGCGTCGAGGTATCGGTATCCCCGGATGCGTTTTATGTGAATCTCTGTACCGGAAGGACGGAGTATATTTATTCCATAAAGAAAGCGGATGACAATGTGTATTGCGGCTGCAGCTACAATGTTCCGTTTGAGCTGGGACTGAGGTCCTACGGCCAGTTTTTCCGGCTGAGGAATTACCGGGATAACTCGCAGGACTTCTGTGCCTGCCGCGCAGACTTTGCCTATCAGATGCCGCAGGAAATATACGGCATGGATGACATTGACATGAAAGAAAAGTGCATCTGGCACTGCTGGTTCGTGAAGCGGTATCAGGAGGAGGAAATCGTGCTGGACGGGTGCGGCGGCGAGGAATATGTTTACGGAAAGAACGATTGTAAATATGAGAGGTTTATTTAGGGGCTGTCGCATTAGCGTAGCCTCGGCTTACAAGCGGAGGGTATCTTTTCCTGTAAAGAGAATATGATTGCCTTATTTTGCATGCGCAACGCTTCACCAGACTTCCTCCAAGTACCGCTAAGCCGCTCGGGTGCGTCCTCGCGCCTAAGCGGTACTAAGAGGTGATTCCGGTTCCGCTAAATACGCGGTCCTTCGGACAAATGCAAAAATAAAACAACCGTATTCTCTTTACAGTCAGGCAGATATTCCTACTGCTTGTAAGCCGGGGGCTGCTCTTCATGCGACAGCCCCGCGCCGGAGGCTCTGAGGAAGCGATGATTTCATCAGCGCTTCCTTAGAAGAGGCAGCAGACTACGAATAAGAAAGGGAAGACAGGATGGATAAACGGCTGGTTGGAAAATGGTATAAGGAAGCGATGGGGGAAACCATTCATATTTTTGATGAAACTCCGTTGAGAATGAAAATGTCATGTAAATTAAGCGGTCATTACAATTTTGAGCCAAACTGTGTCTATGAAAAGGACGGATATTTGTGCTATGAAATCAACGATGAAGATTACCGCATGGTGTATCACGTCCGATATGCGGATGGTAATCTGGAGGGGTTTTATACGCAGCACGGGAAAACGACGCCTATAAAGTATGAAAGGGTTGACGATATCCCGGAGGATGCGCCTTATCAATATAGGCCGGCGGAGCAATATCTACCTGAAACCGGGGAAGCAAGAATTGACCTTCTGAAGCGCTACGCAGGATATGACAGAGGGAAGGAGTATGGAATCCCTGACGAATATGTTTTAGGCGGCGATATTCCCCCTGTGCTGGAAAAATATGAGTATTCCAAATACATAAAGGGCATGGACGGCGCCGGGGACGAAATCGTATTCCGGCTTCTTGATTTTGTCTGCGACCATTTCGGGCATAACGGCTCCGCCGGTTTAAGCTCCGGAAGAAGGATTGAGGACCTCATAGGGTACTGTGAGGAAAACAATAACCAGTGTAACTGCCGGGGGCTTGCGATTCTCCTTGCCTCCCTCCTGCGTCTGAACGGAATCAAGGCGCGGCATATTACCTGTATGCCTTACGAGGAGCCGTTTGACGATTGTCATGTGGTTGTGGACTGCCTTTTGCCATCGGGGAAGCGCATTATGCTTGACCCTTCCTGGCGGCTGTATTTTAAGGATAAGGAGGGCGGATATGTATCCCTTCCGCGCCTCCGGGAGCTTTTTCTGGCAGACGCGCCGGTGTTTGAAAATGCTTCCGCCAGCCATAACGGGGAGGGCTTTGAAAAGGAATATTACAGAAATTATATGATAAAAAACATGTTACGTTTTGCCCGTTGTACCTTAAGCAAGGAGGGCGTTGACGGACGGACAGGGGGTTCAGGATATATAGAGCTGGTCCCGGAGGGCTATCCGGCGGAAGGGTTTCCCGAAAGCAGGAAGGCTGACTTTGTTTATAACGATACCGGGTTCTGGAAAATGTGAGAGTGTTGTCTTAAGGGGGCTGCTGCCCTGGCAGATAAGTTATCTGCCAGGGCAGCGGTCTTGTTTTTGGAGCTTTCATATAGAAAATACCGGAATAAAAAAGAATGGCAGAGAAAAGTATAGTAGTAAAAGCACTGTGCCCTGCATAGGATAGTTCCGGGGAGCTGATAGGATTTCCGGTGGGAAAGAAGAAAGGGAAAGCTGTAGAAAAAGTGAAAATTATGAATTTTTGGAAAATACACTTGCATCAAAGGAAAAAATAGTGTATGCTAGTTTGCGTTTGATGCAAAACGATCGGCTGCATCAAAAGGTACGGACAGGCATATTATGGACTGTCAGAAAATAACGGGTTTCTTCCGGAAAGGTAAGGAAGTAGAATGGCAAAGAATTTACTGATTGTGGAATCACCGGCAAAAGCAAAGACCATTAAGAAGTTTTTAGGAACGAGTTATGAAGTGGTTGCTTCCAACGGTCATGTAAGAGATATCCCGAAAAGCCGCATGGGCATTGACGTGGAAAACGACTATGAGCCGAAGTATATCACAATTCGCGGAAAGGGCGACGTACTGGCAAAGATGCGGAAAGAAGTAAAAAAGGCAGATAAAGTATATCTGGCAACGGACCCTGACCGTGAGGGAGAGGCAATCAGCTGGCATTTGTCCCAGGCGTTAAAAATCGAGGACGCCGATGTCAACCGTATTACATTTAATGAAATCACGAAGAATGCTATCCGCAATTCTATCAAGGAGGCGCGCGGTATCGACATGAATCTGGTGGATGCGCAGCAGACGAGAAGAATGTTAGACCGCATGATCGGCTACCGGATCAGCCCGCTTCTCTGGGAAAAGGTAAAGCGCGGACTGAGCGCGGGCCGTGTGCAGTCGGTGGCACTGCGCATTATCTGTGACAGGGAAGAGGAAATCAGCGCGTTTGTGCCGCAGGAATACTGGTCGATGGAGGCGGATTTTGCGGTAAAGGGAGCAAAAAAGCCGTTCCGCGCAAAGTTCTACGGGGATACGAAGAATAAGATTACAATAGGCTCCGGCGCAGAGGCGGAGAAGATTCTTGCTGCAGTGGAAAAGGCAGAATTTAAGGTGGCAGAAATTAAGACAGGAGAGCGCAAGCGGCAGGCGGCGCCGCCGTTTACGACGAGTACGCTGCAGCAGGAGGCGTCCAAGGCATTAAACTTCTCTACCCAGAAGACGATGCGTCTGGCGCAGCAGCTTTACGAGGGCGTTGATGTGAAGGGACATGGCACGATTGGTCTGATTTCCTATCTGCGTACGGACTCCATCCGTGTTTCGGAGGAAGCAGATGCGGCGGCAAAGCAGTTTATCGGGGAGAATTACGGCAAGGAGTTTATTATAGAGTCCGGCCAGAAGAAGTCGGATGGCAAAAAGATCCAGGATGCCCACGAGGCAATCAGGCCGACGTATGTAGAGCTTACGCCTGCCATCGTAAAGGATTCCCTTTCCAGGGACCAGTTCAGGCTTTACCAGTTAATCTGGAAGCGCTTTGTGGCAAGCAGAATGCAGGCGGCAAGGTATGAGACGGCTTCGGTTAAGCTCGACGGAGGCGGATACCGGTTCACTGCCACGGCTTCGGAGCTGGTATTTGAAGGCTTCCTGGCAGTATACTGTCCGGAAGAGGAGGAAGAGGAAGAGCTGCGTGGCGGCCTATTAAAAGACCTGACAAAAGATTCGGAGATTGCGTTAAAAGAGGTATTTCCGGCAAAGCATTTTACTGCGCCGCCGGCACATTATACGGAGGCTTCCCTTGTAAAGACGTTAGAGGAGCTTGGAATCGGGCGTCCGAGTACCTATGCCCCGACCATTACGACAATTCTTGCCAGAAGGTATGTAATAAAGGAAAACAAGAATCTGTATGTGACGGAGCTTGGCGAGGCGGTCAACCGGATTATGAAGCAGGCATTTCCGGCGATTGTCGATGTGAATTTTACGGCAACGATGGAGGCACTTTTAGACGCGGTGGAAAATGGCGAGGTGTTCTGGAAGACGATTTTACGGAACTTTTACCCGGACCTTGAGGAGTCGTTAAAGAATGCCGAGAGCGAGTTGGAGAATATCAAAATTGAAGACGAGGTAAGCGATGTCGTATGTGACGTCTGCGGCAGACAGATGGTAGTGAAATACGGTCCGCACGGAAAGTTCCTTGCATGTCCGGGCTTCCCGGAGTGCCGCAACACGAAGCCGTATCTGGAAAAAATCGGCGTGTCGTGCCCGAAGTGCGGCAAGGAGGTCGTGGTCCGCAAGACGAAAAAGGGAAGGCGCTACTTTGGCTGTGAGGCAAATCCGGAGTGTGACTTCATGTCCTGGCAGAAGCCGTCGGCAAAGCGGTGTCCGCAGTGCGGAGGCGTTTTGCTGGAAAAGGGCGCTAAGCTGGTCTGTGCCGCAGAGGAGTGCGGTTATGTCGAGGAACAGGCAAAAAAGAAGGAAGCGTAGGTATCCCGGCTGCCGTGTGGTAGTTTTATTTTGCAGGCGCTACGCTTTGCCGGACTTTCAGGATTATTAAAAATTGCGGAAACTTAAGGAAATTTATACTTGTTTTTCGAAAAAGAATATGATAAAATGAAAAATAATAGATAATGAATGGTGGAGAAGTCTGCCGGAAAGGAGTCACCATGAGTGTACAGTTATTAGATAAGACCAGGAAGATTAATAAGCTCTTGCATAATAACAGTTCGCACAAAGTAGTCTTTAATGATATCTGTCAGGTACTTGGCGAAGTCTTGGAGTCCAATATTCTGGTAATCAGTAAAAAGGGAAAGGTTCTTGGAATCAAAAACCGGAATGATGTAGAAACAATCGGCGAGTTGATTAAAGACGCGGTAGGCGGGCATATTGATGCAATGTTAAATGAACGTCTGCTGAATATTCTTTCCACAAAGGAGAATGTGAATCTCGAAACACTTGGCTTTGCGTTCCCGGATGTGGAGAAATATCAGGCGATTATTATTCCGATTGATATTGCAGGGGAGAGACTTGGGACCCTGTTTGTTTATAAAAAGGGTTCGTCGTATTCCATAGATGATATTATTTTAAGTGAGTACGGAAACACGGTGGTCGGTCTGGAGATGATGCGTTCGGTCAACGAGGAGAATGCGGAGGAGAACCGGAAGGTGCAGATTGTACGTTCCGCAATCAGCACGCTTTCTTTTTCCGAGCTGGAAGCAATTACACATATTTTCAATGAACTGGAAGGAAACGAGGGTATCCTTGTGGCAAGCAAGATTGCGGACCGGGTAGGAATTACGCGTTCCGTGATTGTAAATGCACTGCGTAAGTTTGAGAGTGCAGGCGTGATTGAGTCCCGTTCCTCCGGCATGAAGGGAACTTACATCAAGGTGCTGAACGACGTTGTATTTGACGAGCTGAAGAAGCTGTAGACCGTTTTTGCCGGAAACGGCATACGAAAAGAATACTGCAGGTCCGGGAACGGAGTTCCTGGCAGGAAAAAAATGGATTTTTGAGACGCTCAGAAGTCCATTTTTGCGTGAAGGCGAAGTGAGCATACCGCATGACCCGACACGAAGTGTCAGGGTCACAGGTATGCGAACGAGCCCGCGACCGAGTGCCGGGACGGCACGAGGTGCGGTCCGTCGGAGACGGTTCACGCAAAAATGAAGGAGAGAAGAGCCCGCGACCGAGTGCCGGGACGGCACGAGGTGCGGTCCGTCGGAGACGGTTCACGCAAAAATGAAGGAGAGAAGAGCCCGCGACCGAGTGCCGGGACGGCACGAGGTGCGAGCCGTCGGAGACGGTTCACGCAATAGTTTCATGCGGCCTGTCGGAGACTGCCTGCTCACTACTGCTAGTATTTTTTGACTAATTTTAATGAAATTCGCAAATGTATCTTGTGTTTTTTCAAAACTTAGCTATAATAGTATTGAAAGGAAGTGTGTCAAATGATAGGTTCAGATGCGTTTAGTTTTGTAAATGTACTTAACAAGGCGGCAAATGCTGCCTGGAAGCGGAACGAGGTAATCGATAATAACCTCGCCAATGTGGATACGCCGGACTTTAAGCGGAGTGATGTGACGTTTGAGACTTATCTGGCAAAGGAGCTGACCGGAAGAGATGCCTTGTCGAAGAAGGTAAGGAATCTGGATTTGTCGAAGCTCGGCGCTACTACATATTTGGATCATTCTACTCTGGATTACCGGAAAGACGGAAATAATGTGGATGTTGATACAGAAGAGGCATATCTTGCAGATAACCAGATAAAGTTTTACGCCCTGTTAGATTCCATGACACAGGAGTTTTCACGGATTCGTTCCGTGCTGCAGCGATAAAAGAACGGAAGCGTAACGTGATTTGCGCGGAAAGGAGAAGCTTATGTCTTTGATGGGTTCGTTAAATGTAAGCGCCAGTGGTATGTCGGCGCAGCGGACGAGAATGGATATTATTTCACAGAATATTGCCAACGTAAATACGACAAGGGACGAGAACGGGGAGGTATACCGCCGTCAGACCGTAGTATTTGCCGAAAAGAACGATTCGAATTTTGATTCGATTCTGCGCTCCATGCAGACGGGGATTTCACGCCGTCCCGACCCGCTTGGTGACGGGGTTAAGATTGCAGGGATTGCAGAGGACCATGTTACTCCGATGAAAATGGTATACGATCCGGCTCATCCGGACGCAGATGCGGACGGCTATGTGACGTTGCCGAACATCAATACCGTAACGGAGATGACCAACTTAATTGACGCGACACGCTCATTTGAGGCAAATGTCACAGCGTTTAATGCAACGAAGAATATGGCATTAAAATGCCTTGAGGTCGGTAAGTAATAAAGGTAGAAAGGACGATAGAGGATGAGTTTGATTGCGCCGATTAACAGAATACAGGAATTAGGGGCCGGTTATCAGGCAGCAGCCGTAACGGAAAAGAAGGAGAGCGGTGCATTTGAGGCATTGTATCAGTCGGCAATCGGTCTTTTAGAGGAGACGAACCGTTATTCACATGAGGCACAGGAAGCACAGATGTCCTACATGCTCGGGCTAAATGATAATCCACTGGATTTGTTGGCTGCCCAGAACAAAGCAAGTCTTTCTTTACAGTATACAGTGGCAGTCCGCAACGGTGTACTGGAGGCTTACAAAGAACTGATGCAGATGCAGTTCTAGTATGCTTCGAATGATATTTTTGCAAAGGAGCAGGAACAATGCAGGAGAGGTTAAAACAGCTTCCGAAACGGCTATTAGAATTATGGAATAAGTACACAAGCAGGCAGAAAACAATTATTGTCAGTGTTTTTTCCGGTGTAGTTCTGGCTCTTGCAATTTTGATTGTGCTTTTGAACAGAACAAGATACATAGCATTGTCTACCTTTGAAACTACAAATGTAGCAACAGGGGTAGTACAGCTTTTAAAGGACAACGGGATTAAGCACCGGCTGTTAGACGACCAGCTTACGGTAGAGGTAGACCGGAAACGTCAGACGGATGCACTTGTACTGGTGACACAGAGCGATTTGGAAAAGACAGGGTTTGGTATCAATGACCTTTTGAATACGAGTATCAGCACGACAAGCGGGGAACGCCTTCAGAGAGCCCACCTGTATCTGAACTCTAATCTGGAGAAAGAAATCAAGAAGATGGTAGGAGTCGAGAATGTGACAATCAATTATGTCGCACAGGATTCTTCTACTACCATATTGTCTTCCAAGAAGGATACGCCGGCAAGCGTATTCCTGACGGTAAACGATGAGTTTGACAAGGAGAACACGCCGGAATCAGTTGCGGTTCTTGTTGCCTATGCGCTCGGCAATTCCTCCACGGAGCAGATCCGTATCGTGAACCAGTACGGTGTTCTTTTGTTTGACGGACCGGTTGACGATAAGGAGAAGACGCAGGATGAGATAATGGCTTATAAGGATACGATAACAGAGTCGTATAGAAGGCTCGTTTATGCCGGATTTCTTGCCTGTCAATATGAACTGACCGAGGTAATGCCTTCCATTACCATAAATATGGATAAAAGGGAAGTTTATACCGAGCGGCTTTATCCGGACAATCCGGATATGGAGCAGGGGTATTATTCCCATTATGAATCGTATTCCGCGAGCGGAGTAAACGGAGAGGGCGATATTCCGGGGACGGATTCCAATGACGAGCCGGATTATATGCTGGTAGGGACCCTGGGGGGCAGTTCCTCCGTTGATTCCGTGTCTTCGGATCATGTATATAATAAGCAGATTACAAACGAGATTTATGAGACCGGCGTCGTAGACAAGGATACTTCGTCAATCGGCGTCGTTGCAACGCATACCATCAAGCGCTCGAAGGAGCAGCTGGAGGCTGAGGGGCTTGTAACGGAGGAGATGACCTACGAGCAGTTTAAGCTGTTAAACAGTGACCCGGTAAAGACAACGCCTTCCGATGACCTGTACGATATGGTGGCAAAGGCAACCGGCATTCCGCGGGAGAATATACATATTACGACCTATGAACAGTATCAGTTTATGGATACGGTGAAGGAGCCGGTGAACTGGGAGTTTATCTTAACAATTGTTTTAGCAGTGCTGATTCTTGCGTTTCTTGTATATGTGGTATTCCGTGGAATGGCACCGGTGGAGGTTTCCGAAGTGGAGCCGGAGCTCAATTACTCGGAGATTCTTGCTGAGCACGGGAATAATGCTTCCCTTGATGATGTAGAGTTCGGCGAGAAGTCGGAGACGAGAGTCCTGATTGAGAAGTTCTTTGATGAGAATCCGGAGTCCGTGGCGCTTTTGCTCCGCGGATGGCTGAATGAAGACTATTAAACCAGACGGGAGGAAATGATATGGCAAAAAGCAATGAATTATCGGGCATACAAAAGGCTGCGGTTTTGTTCATTATTATCGGGCCAGAGAAGTCCTCGAAGGTCTTTAAATATCTGAAAGAAGATGAAGTAGAGCAGCTTACGTTAGAGATTGCAAATACGAAGAATATCCCGCCTTCCTTAAAGGATGAGGTTTTAGATGAGTTTTACGAGGTCTGCCTTGCACAGCAGTACGTTACAGAGGGCGGTGTCGGCTACGCGAATGATTTGCTGGAAAAGTCGTTTGGTGCGGATAAGGCAAAGGAAATTATCGGAAAGCTTACCGATTCCCTGCAGGTGCGTCCGTTCGAGTTTGTACGGAAGACCGATCCGAGCCAGCTGTTAAACTTTATCCAGGACGAAAATCCGCAGACGATTGCACTTATTTTGTCCTATCTGTCCGCCGGGCAGGCAGCTACCATTGTCGGGGCTTTGTCTCCGGATAAGCAGGCGGATGTAGCAAAGCGTATTGCACAGATGGACCGTACGTCGCCGGATACCATCCGCGACGTAGAGCATGTGTTAGAGCGGAAGCTGGCATCTCTTGTCAACCAGGATTACACGATTGCCGGTGGTGTGGATGCCATCGTAGAGATTTTGAATACCGTAGACCGTGGCACAGAAAAGCACATTATGGAAACCCTCGAAATCGAAGAGCCGGAGCTGGCAGACGAAATCCGCAGAAAGATGTTTGTATTCGAGGACATTCTCTCGCTCGACGACCGTTCGATTCAGCGCGTGCTGCGTGAGGTAGAGAATAATGAGCTGGCTACGGCATTAAAGAGTGCAAACGAAGAAGTACAAACCGTTATTTTCAACAACCTCTCCAAGCGTCTTGTTGCTATGATTAAGGACGATATGGACTTTATGGGTCCGGTACGTTTGAAGGATGTTGAGGAAGCACAGCAGAAGATTGTAAATATCATAAGAAAGTTAGAGGATTCCGGCGAGATTGTGATTTCCAGAGGCGGAGGTGACGAGATCGTTGTCTAATATGATTAAGGCATATTCCGTGCGCTACAGCGAGGAGAAGAGGTTAGTAGACGTGGCAGAGCGTGCGGAAGCAATCAATCTTATCCGCATGGCAGGAGTGCAGGCAGCATCCGGCGGAGCAGAAGCGCCGTTTGTGAGCGGACTGCATGCGGTCGCGCTGGAAGAAATAAAGGAGGAGTTCCCTGCGGAGCTGACCGGCCTGCCGGAAGGAGAAGCGGGGAGACCGGAGGAGATGCTTTCTCCGGAGGAGAGAGCCGCACAGGAACAGGAGCGGCTCGAACAGGAACGCCAGCTGCTCCGGCTTGAAATGGAACAGGAGCTGCAGGCGCAGGCAGACCGTATGTTAGGAGAGGCAAAAAGCCAGGCGGAGCAGGTAATCGCCGAGGCAAGGCTTGCTGCAGAGGCAGCGAAGCAGGAAGTTTTTGAAGCAGCAAAAAGAGAAGGGTATCAGGCGGGGCAGGCAGAGATGCAGCAGGAGCTTTCCAGGCTGCAGGAGGAGTTTGCGGCAAAGGAAGAGGAGCTTTCCGCAGCGTATGAACAAAAAACAAGGGAACTGGAGCCCCTTGCGGCGGAGGTCATAGTCCAGCTTCTGGACGGACTGACCGGAGTTTTCTTAGAGGAACGGAAGGGGATTGTTACCTATCTTGTTTCCAAAGCGTTATCCGAAGCGGATCACAGCGCTTCGTTTTTGGTTAAGGTTTCCAAGGAGGATTTTGAGGAAGTCCGGAAGTCAGCGGAGACGCTGCGTGGAGTGTTTGACAGGGAAGTTA
Organism: uncultured Lachnospiraceae bacterium; assembly: GCA_910579465.1. GTDB lineage: Bacteria > Bacillota > Clostridia > Lachnospirales > Lachnospiraceae > SIG307. Next base: position 78,444 of record CAJTUB010000008.1, read on the forward strand.
CGCTGGATGTCGTACAGGACGTTCTTCTGAAAAAGGGAGAATGCCTGATTGAGACGGATTCCGGTATTATAGATTGCAGTTTAGGAACACAGCTGGAAGGGCTGAAAGAGGACATCCGGCTGTTAAGTTTGCGGGAGAGGGCATAAGACATGTTTTTTTTAACCGGAGACTATCTGAGGCTGCGTGAGCGGTCTTATGTAAAGAAATACGGCAAGGTCGTAAAGGTAGTCGGTCTGACGGTGGAATCCCTCGGACCGGAGGCAAAGTTAGGCGATGTCTGCATGATTTCCTCGGCAGACGAATCAAGACAAATCCGTGCGGAGGTTGTGGGGTTCCGTGACAACCGCATTCTGCTTACGCCTTATGAAGAGGTTTCGGGCATCGGCATCGGAGATATTGTAAGACCCTGCTCCGAGGCGCTCAAGGTCCCGGTCGGCGACGAGCTGCTCGGTATGGCGTTAGACGGTCTTGGCAGACCGTTGGACGGCGGCGAGTTAGTTACAGATACCTACTACGAGGTCAACGCCGTACCGCCTGACCCGATGGAGCGCGTACTGATTCGTGATGTGCTTCCGCTTGGCGTGAAGGCGATTGACGGGCTTCTCACGTTAGGAAAGGGACAGCGTATCGGTATCTTTGCCGGCTCCGGCGTGGGAAAGAGTACCCTGCTGGGCATGATAGCAAGAAACACCAAGGCAGATATCAATGTCATTGCGCTGATCGGAGAGCGCGGGCGGGAAGTAAAGGAATTTATCGAGCATGACCTCGGGGAAGAGGGAATGCGGCGTTCTGTATTAGTAATTGCCACTTCGGATAAGCCGGCGCTAGTCCGTAAGAAAGCGGCGCAGACGGCAACGGCGATTGCCGAGTATTTCAGGGACCAGGGGAAGGATGTACTGCTGATGTTAGATAATCTGACCCGTTTTTCCATGGCCCAGAGAGAAATCGGGCTTGCGGCAGGTGAGCCGCCGGTGTCCCGCGGGTATCCGCCGAGCGTTTATGCGGAGATGCCGAAGCTTTTAGAGCGCGCCGGAAACGGTGCAGTAGGCTCGATTACCGGGATTTATACGGTTCTGGTAGACGGCGATGATTTTAACGAGCCGATTTCAGATACGGCCCGCGGTATTCTGGACGGACACATTATTCTTTCCAGAAAGCTCGGACATAAAAACCATTATCCGGCAATCGACGTACTGCAGAGCATTTCCCGTGTTATGAGCGCAGTAGCGGCAAAGGAGCATAAGCAGTTTGCCAGCAGGTTAAAGAGTACCCTGGCGACCTATACCGATGCGGAGGATTTAATTAACATCGGCGCCTATAAGGCGGGCTCGAATCCGGAAATTGATGATGCAATCGAGAAGCATGCGGCAATTAACAGTTTCTTGTGTCAGGAAACAGATGAAAAGTTTACGTTTGAGGAAACGGTAGAGCAGTTAAAGAGTATCTTTGTTTCATAGGAAACGGAAACGCTCCGCGAAGACACGCGAGACAGAAACAGTGTGCAGCGGTGCAGGTCTGACAGGAAGAGAGTGTAAGTGATGAAGAAATTCCGATATTCCATGGAAAGCCTTTTTGAGATTAAGCAGAAGCTCGAAGAGCAGGCGAAGGCAGCCTATGCGGCGGCAAAAATGCGTCTGAGCGAGGAAGAGGGGCGCCTTCTGGCACTTCAGAAAAAGCGGGAGGCATACATAGAAGAGCAGAGGGAAGTGATGTCCCACTTTATTTTCGTTCCAAAGCTGAATGCCCTCCAGATTGCAGTAGATACGACCGACGAGCGGATCCAGAGGCAGAAGCAGAATGTCAGGAAGGCTGAGATGGCGGTCAGGGCGGCAGAGGAGCGTCTGATTGATTCCATGACGGAGCGCAAGACACAGGAGCGTCTGAGAGAGAATGCTTTTGAGGAGTATAAACAGGAAATGAATGCGGAAGAGCAGAAGGAAGTAGATGAGCGTACAAGCTTTCAGTACGGCAGAAGCAATACGGAGGAAGCATAATGGCAAAGAGAAACAGGGAAAATGACGAAAACAGTGAAAAGAAAGGCGGAGGACTGCTGACCATCCTTATTGTTCTGTTGATTATTGTAATCTGGGTAGCAATTTTTGCCCTGTTGGTTAATCTGGATGTAGGAGGAATCGGTACGACGCTGCGGCCGATGTTAAAGGACATTCCGGTGGTGAATAAAATTCTTCCGGAGGTTTCGGACGAACAAAAGGCCTGGGAAAATAACCTGGCTTACAAGGACATTGTTGAGGCAAATAAGCGTATTAAGGAATTAGAGGTTTTAGTCGATAAATTAACCGTAGAGAATGAGGATAAGGATGATGAAATTGCGCTTCTGACTGCGCAGGTCAACCGCCTGAAGGAGTTAGAGAAGCAGATGACGGATTTTGAGGACCGGGTCTATGAGTTTGAACGGCAGATTGTATTCGGAGAGAATGCGCCGTCCATCGAAGAGTATGTCAAGTGGTATCAGACCATTTCCCCGGAAAACGCAGAGCGTATTTTCGAGATGGCAGTCCAGAAGGAAGCGTATAACGCGACGATCCGGGAGAAGGCGGCATATTATGAGAAGATGAAGGCTTCCGCTGCCGCGGACGTATTTGAAAACATGACTGCCGATCTGGATTTTGTATGTAAGATGCTGTATTGTATGAAAACACAGTCTGTTTCGAATATTCTGGCACAGATGGACCCGCTGTTTGCAGCAAAGATTACAAGAAAGATGAAAGAAATGGATGAGGCACGTTTCGAGAGCTGGGTTGTGGCAGATTAATCCGGGAAATCCCCTTAAGGGGTTTCTATAGAAAAATAAGCGAAGAAAGGAGGAAGAAAATGACGGCACAAGGAGTAATAAGCAGTCCGCTTCCGGCGCCAAGGTCCGTACTTCCCGGTTTTTCCACACCGGAGGCTCCGGCAAAGACAGGCGGCAATTCCTTTGAAGACTTTATGGCAAGCTCCAAAGGCGGAAAGGAAAAGGACATAGCTCCGGCATCCAGCGGCAGGAAAGAGCCCCGGACAGTTTCTGACAATGTCAGCGAGCGGGCAAAAGAGCTGCTTTCCGGAGAGGGTAAGACAAAGCCTGCCATGGTGCAGAACAGGGAAACCGCAGAGAATTTTGAAGAAGCGGTGGAAGCAGTTTCGACACTGATGGTGCAGCTCCGGCAGGTAATCTGTGAAACGCTTGGAATTACCGAAGAGCAGCTGACGGGTGCGATGGAAGAGCTGGGCCTGACCGATGCTGACCTGCTTGACAGAGGCAGCCTGCAGGAGCTTTTCCTGAATCTGAACCAGGTGTCTGAGCCGACGGAGTTTCTGACCAATGAGGAGCTGTTTGATGACTTTTCCGATCTGATGAAGGCTGTGGAGCAGGTGTTTGATGCTTCCAGGATTACGCCGGAGCAGTGCAGGGAGGTCCTGAAAGAGACCGGGGTTCTTCAGCAGGAAACAGAGCCTGTGACAGAGCCAGAGGACGTTGCGACGGAGACGGTAAAGACCCCGGAGGCAGCGAAGGAGCTTCCGGAGGAAACAAAAGAAGCAGAGCCTGAAGTTTCTGCAGAAGGTGCGGATACGAAAAAAGCAGCAGTACAGACCGGAGAGAAAACAGAGTCCGATACTGCCGGAGAAGGACAGCATACGGCAGCCGCAAGGGAACGGGGCACTGCAAAGGTGATTTCGTCCGGAACGGATGCAGAGGTAAGAAATGTGTTTATTGATGCGCTTGCCAACGCAGCCGCAGCAGGAACCGGTGAGGAAGCGGCAGAAGCCGTATCCCAGATCAGGGAGATTGCGAACCAGATTATGGAGCAGATTAAAATCGTAATCCGGCCGGAGCAGACGAATATGGAGCTTCAGCTGAATCCGGAGCATCTGGGAAGAGTCCACTTAACCATTACCGAAAAGGAAGGCATGATGACCGCACAGTTCACCACGCAGACCGAGACGGCAAAGGAAGCAATCGAGAGCCAGATGGCGTCCCTGCGGGAGTCCTTACAGAACCAGGGCATTAAGGTAGAGGCAATCGAGGTTACCGTATCCGAGTTCGGATTTGAACGCGACGGAAACGCAAAGCAGAACAATGAAGGAGAATCCGGAAGGCAGAGACGCCGGAATGCATTCCGTGTAGAAGAGGCTGACGAGGTAGCACCGCAGATGGCAGATTTTCTGCGTATGGGCGATAGCAGCGTAGACTATTCGGCGTAGAAAGGAGGAAAACGATGGCATTGATTCAACCCGTAAAAGACGGGAAAATGGTAGAAAAGAAAGCAGTAGAAAATACCTCAAAGGACCGGACCGGTACCGGGGAGCTTGGTAAGGACGCATTTTTGCAGCTTCTGGTTGCACAGATGAAGTACCAGGATCCGTTAAATCCGACGTCCGATACCGAGTATATCGCACAGCTTGCACAGTTCTCACAGCTCGAGCAGTTGCAGAATCTGGCTTCGACCAACGAGAATTCACAATTGCTTTCCTTAGTCGGGAAAGATGTATGTGTTTCCGTGGAGAATGCAGACAAGACGTTATCCTTTAAGGAGGGTACGGTAAGCAGCGTGTCGGTAAGCGGCGGCAAGGCTTATCTGGAGGTAGACGGCGCCGTATATGATGCCGAGCATCTGGTTCAGGTATACAAGGACGGATATCTTCTGGAGAAGAAGATGCCTATGGTGGCAGAGGATTATTTTGCATACGATGGCGACATACCGAAAAACTTTTCCTTTGCAGTAGACATGGGAATCGAAGAAGGTAAGGCAACCGAAATCGCAGTGATTATCGACGGAGAGAGGATTGTCAATCCGGAGTATGTCAGAAAGAACGGAGATTACTACACGATTAACCAGGATGTATTCCACCAGTTAGAGCCGGGAAGACATACGATTTCGATTATGTTTAACAATGCCCCGTATTACACGACAAGGGAGAATGTAATTACGGTTGATGTCGTTAATTCCAAGCCGACAGAGGATACCGATGTGTTCCTGGAAGAGAATCCGGTGCAGCCGCCGAAGGATGAGGATAAGGACGACGGCGATAAGAAGCCGGAAGGCAGTGAGGGAGACAAGGAAAACGTAGAAACGGAGTAAAATCAAGGAGGATTGCGCAGGGCGGCGCACAGGAAAAGAAGGGAAGCTTATGAATCAGTTACAGAACAGCCGGTATCCGTCTATCGAACAGATGACGAGCCAGTATCTGGAAAATACCGGAAAAAGTAAAACGACGCATGTTTCCCGGGAGACAGGACTTTCGTTCCGGCAGATATTAGAGGAAAAGCAGGCACAGACAGGCGGGCTTCGGTTTTCAAAGCACGCAAATGAACGGCTTGCCAGCAGAAACATCCAGTTATCCGAGGAACAGAGAGAGCGTCTGTCAGGCGGAGTAGACAAAGCTTCGCAGAAGGGAATCAGGGATTCGCTTGTCATGGTGGACAATATGGCGTTCATTGTCAACGTAACGAACCGGACGGTTATTACCGCGGTAGGGGAAGGCGATGACAAAGTATTTACCAACATCGACGGCGCAATTATTACGTAACTGCCGGACCTGATTAGGAGGCAGTATTCCCCTGAATGACAGAAGGGGAATCAAAGAAGGAGGTCATAACAATATGGTAAGAGCACTTTATTCCGGAGTATCCGGTTTGAAAGTTCATCAGTCAAGAATGGACGTTATCGGTAATAACATTGCCAATGTAAATACGATTGGCTTTAAGTCAAGCCAGGTAACGTTTTCCGATGTATTGTATCAGACATCGTCAGCAGCATCCGGCCCGGATGAGATGACCGGACGCGCGGGTGTGAACCCGAAGCAGATTGGTCTCGGTGCGAACTTTGCATCCGTAAAGACCAGAATGGATGCCGTGGGCGGTTCCCAGAGAACCGATAACCCGTTCGACTTAATGATTGAAGGCGACGGTTTCTTTATTGTAAATAATGGTAAGCAGAACTACTTTACCAAGGCAGGTTCCTTTACGTTAGATGCAAACGGCACGCTTTGTACCGCGACCGGCTACAGTGTTATGGGCTGGCAGGTAAGCCCGGACGACAAGACCAAGATTAAGCAGGATACGGTATCCCCGTTACATGTCATGAGTGCGGAGAATCTGTATTCCGAGCCGGAGGCAACCACGGCAGTGCATTTTGAAGGAAACATTGACAGCAACGATACGGAAATCTCAGGCAAGGGCCGTGTTACCAATTTTACGTTTTATGATAACCTCGGACAGAGCTATACCGTACAGATGTTAGTAAAGCAGAACGAGCAGGCGGATTCCCTGATTAAGTCGGAGTATTCGGTAGCAATTACCGATGTACTGGATGCAAACGGGCAGTCGATTTTTGTAAGAAAGGTAGTCGATGATACCGCGACGGAGCCGACCTACGAGCTGGGTCCGATTACGGAGGTATCGCTTGGCTCTTATACCTTTACTGCAACCGGCGTAGATGAAAAGACCGGTGTTCCTACCGTAACCGGTAATGCGCCGATTCTGACCTTCAGCGCTGCTACCGGTAAGATGGTAAGTATCAGCGAAGACGGCGGTGCTGGCGGCGGCGGTGCAGATACCGAAGCAATTAAGAGCCTGAACTTTTCCATCGGCATTACCGGGGAGCATCCGTTCCGGGATATCGATGTGGACTTTTCCGCACTGACGATGTATGCAAAGAGCGGAAAGACGACCATTGAGGGAAATAAGGGTGACAGCAGTCCGAACAAGCTCGGAAAGGGACGTACCGCAGGCGCGATGTCCGGCGTTACGATTGACAATGCAGGCAAGATTTACGGCGTGTATGACAACGGCGACCAGAAGCTTTTAGGGCAGGTCGTTATTGCAAAGTTCCCGAATAATTCCGGTCTGGAGGCAGTGGGTAACAACCTGTTTGCCGAGTCCCAGAACTCCGGTGAGTTTGACGGTATCGGCGAGGATATTACGGCAACGGGCGGAAAGTTTAACCCGGGCGTACTGGAGAGCTCCAACGTAGACCTTGCAACGGAGTTTACCGATATGGTAATCACCCAGAGAGGTTTCCAGGCAAACTCCCGTATTATTACCACAACGGATACGTTACTGGAAGAGCTGATTAATCTAAAGAGATAAAGTAGTCTGAAATAAGGTCGGCAGGGGCTGCCCGCGGCGGCGCCTGCTGGCCTGCAGGCTTTTTGCGGGGGCTGGTATGATTGAGATTACAAAGTTAAACGATGTAAAGATTTCTGTGAATGCGGAATTGATTGAGATGGTGGAAGAGGTTCCCGATACGGTCATTACCTTGACGACAGGGAAAAAAATATTTGTAAAAGAAAGTAGACAAAAGATAGAAAATCTAGTAAAATCATATAAGAGAGATATTTTTCGTCAGATTATGAATATAAATGAATAAATAGTTGATACATTTTATGCGATAGAGAAAAGAGAACTTTGATGGGAAGGTGAATAACATTGGATTTATCTACATTAATAGGCGTAATTGCCGGAATTGCACTCTGTATCTTCGGTATGGTATTCGGACAGGAAAAGCCTGCAGAAGCATTGATGTCGTTCTTACATGCACCGTCGGCACTGATTACGTTCGGAGGTGCGCTGTCAGCGACACTTGTTATGTCCCCGAGTATCGGCGACTTTGTAAAGGGTCTGAAGTCCTTCGGAATTTCGTTAAAGAAGGTAGAGTATGACGAAACAGAAAAAATCAAGCAGATTATCGAGCTGTCCAATGTAGCGCGTAAGGAAGGGCTTCTGGCACTGGAGGAAGCGGCAAACAGCAGCATTGAAGATGAGTTTATGAAAAAGGGAATCCTGCTGATTGTAGACGGTACCGACCCCGAGTTCGTGCGAAGGATACTGGAGACTGAGTTAGAGTGTACCGAAAGCAGACATAAATCCGTAATTTCATTCTGGGAGAATCTGGCTTCCATGGGTCCTGCCTGGGGTATGATCGGTACCCTGATCGGACTGATACTTATGCTTAAGGACTTACAGGATATCGGCTCCGTAGGACCGAACATGGCGGTTGCGCTGATTACGACGTTCTACGGTTCCATGCTTGCAAACTGGGTTTGCCTTCCGACCGCGGCAAAGCTGAAGGAAAAAAATGCGGCGGAGGTTATGTTAAAGACGATTGTCGTGGAGGGTCTTTTGTCTATCCAGGCAGGAGAGAATCCGCGTGTTATCGAAGAAAAGTTAAAGTCCTTTATTGACCCTTCAGAGAGAGAAAACCTGAATTCGGGAGGCGGTGAAGCGTAATGGCGAGAAGGAAAAAGGAAGATGCCCCGGCACCTGGCGCTCCGGCGTGGATGGCGACGTTTAGTGACCTGATGAATCTGCTGCTTTGCTTTTTTGTGCTGCTTTTTGCCATGTCTTCCGTAGACCCGGCAAAGTTCGATGCAATCGCGCAGTCGTTTGCCAACACCTTTAATATTTTCAAGGCGGGCGGGGCCTTTGTCGGAGACGGTAATCTGATAGCGAACGGCGCCACCCAGCTGAATAATCTGAATGAATACACAAGTAATATGGGAGAAAAGTCGGATTCTACCGAAGACAAGAACGATATTTTCGATTACGAGGGAGATACCGAGGAGCTTCTGGAATATTATAAGAATAAGCTGACCGAGCTGGAAGGCAAGATAGAAGATCTTGAGAATGCAGAGCAGTATAAGCAGGACCAGAAGGAAGAGGCTGCCGGTACGGTGTATGACGAGATCAAGGAGCTTGTGAACCAGTATAATCTGGGAGAAGATGTAGAATTTGGCATGGACAAGGCGTATAATTATGTTAAAATAGATGTAAAGGGAAATGTTCTGTTTCCTTCCAATTCTGCACAGCTTCGTGAGGAGGCAAAGCCGATTTTGCTGAAAATCGGGGATATCCTGAAGGAGTATGATGATTTCGGGATAGAGATTATCGGACATACGGACAATGTTCCGATTAAGTCCGGTCCGTACCGCGACAATGACTATCTTTCCGCGGCACGTGCTATAGAAACGGCACAATATCTGCTTGAGGCAAAGAATCTGAATCCTGCAAAGGTATTTTTCTCCGGAAAGGGAGAACGGGAGCCGGTGGATACCAATGCCACGGAGGAAGGGCGGAAGCGGAACCGTAGAATCGAATTCCGGATATACACGCCGATTGACCGTTAGGCTTAAGATAGAGTATAATGTCTGGCAGAGTGCATTATAAAGGAGGAGAAGAAGATGAAAAGAAATATGCTTGCGATTGTGATACTGGCAGTCACGCTGATTAACCTTACGCTGTCAGCGGTAATCATTTTTACCGTGATTCCGAAGGCAAAGCGGACAGATGCCCTGATTGAGAAAATCGTAGCGGCAGTGGAGCTTGAGACGGAGTCCGGAATCGGGAAGAATTACGGCGAAGTCGCACTGGAGGATCAGGACGAGTACACATTTACTGATAAGATGATTAACTTAAAGTCCAACAATGACAAGCCGAGTCTTGCGCAGGTAAGCATCACCATTACCTTAAATAAGAAGCATGACGACTACAAGGCGGTGCAGCCGACGATTGAGAGCAAGGAAAACAGGATTGTTTCGGGTGTGGGACAGGTGTTAAAGGATTATACCGCAACGGAGGTTTCTACATACGCAGAGGATATCAACAAGGATGCGCTCGAAAAGATACAGGAAATCTTCCAGTCAGATTGTATTATCGAGGTTACGTTAAGTGTAATTGCGGTAAATTAAAATTTTTGATGATTTTTTGAACAATATGTGTTATTATGTTAGTAGACAAAGAATTTGGTCTGTTATGTAGGAGGTTTCGGTATGGGTGACGTTTTATCCCAAAAAGAAATAGACGACCTGCTTGCGGCTTTTTCAAGCGGTGAAATAGATGCCGAAGAAGTGAAAGGCACGACGGAAAAGCAGGTGAAAAACTATGACTTTAATAGACCTACGAAGTTTTCCAGAGACCATCTGCGTACCTTGGAGATTATCTTTGAGCATTACGGAAGATTGCTGTCTACCCATCTGCCGGCTTATTTAAGAAAGACGGTAAATGTGGAGGTTATCAATTCGGAGGCGGTGATTTATTCCGAGTTTACGAATGCGCTGTCCAATCCGGTGCTGCTCGGCATTGTGGATTTTAAGCCGTTGGAGGGCAATATCATTATTGAGCTTGCCAACAACCTGGGATATTCCATTGTAGACCGTATGCTCGGAGGTCCTGGGATGCCGCTTGACAAGCCGAGGGAGTTTTCTGAAATCGAGCTGGTCATTATTGAACGGATTTTCACAATTATCACAAATCTCCTCCGCGACCCGTGGGAGAATGTGGTAGGGCTGATGCCCCGTCTGACGCGAATCGAGACAAACAGCCAGTTTGCACAGATGATAGCGCCGAAGGAAACCGTGGCGCTCGTCACGCTGAGTGTAAAAATTGGCAGCGTGGAAGGAATGTTAAATATCTGTATTCCGTATGATTGTCTGAAGCCGGTAATCAATAAGCTGAGTACGAAGTCATGGTATTCGTCCGAAAGGCTGCGGGATGAGGAGGTTTACAGGGAGTTCATTGAACTTGCGATTGCAAAGGCCAAGGTGCCGATAAGGGCAGTGCTTGGAAGAAGCACGATTTCAGTGAATGATTATATTAATATGCAAAAGGGTGACATTATTAAATTAGATACAAAGATGGAAGACGAGTTAAATGTGTTTGTCGGAAATATATGGAAGTTTACGGCTTTGCCGGGTTCATCCTCGGACACATATGCGGTAAAAATCTCGACTATCGTGAGGGAGGAATAATGGCATGGACATGGACGGAATGTTATCACAAGAAGAAATCAATGCGTTGTTCGGCGGCATGGGCATGGAAGATGAGCAGGCGTCGGATACAAAGGATGATTTGCTGACGCCGGAGGAGAAGGATGCAATCGGCGAGATTTCCAATATCAGTCTCGGCTCCTCTGCGACAACCTTGTTTGCGCTGGTGAATCAGAGGGTAAATATTTCAACGCCGAAGGTTTCTGTCTGTGAATGGAAAGAATTGTCCAATCAGTACCCCAGACCTTGTGTCTTCATTGAGATTTCCTACAGGGAAGGTCTGGATGGAAAAAACATATTAATATTACAGGAGAAGGATGTTAAAATCATCGCTGACCTTATGATGGGCGGCGACGGTTCCAATACCGAAGGAGAGCTCAATGACCTGCATCTGAGTGCCATCAGTGAGGCAATGAACCAGATGATGGGAGCTTCCTCGACTTCCCTTTCTACCATGTTTGAGATGAAGATTGATATCAGCCCGCCATCGGCAAGTCTGATTGACCTCAATGACGTGGTAGAGGCGAAGGACATAGGGGCGTTTTTAAGCCATGAGTTTGTTAAGGTGTCCTTCCGTATGGAAATCGGCAATTTAATTGACAGTGAATTGATGCAATTATATCCGATTGAGTTTGCGAAGAGTCTGTATAAGAAGTTCATTAATGGTGATACAGATAATTCCGCACCGGCTCCGGCCCCGGCAGCACCTTCGCCGGCTCCGGCGCAGACAGCAGCACCGCAACCGGCACCGGTTCCGCAACAGGCGGCGGCACCGATGCAGGATTTAAATACAATGGCAATGGGACAGATGCAGGGAATGATGCAACCGCAGATGATGCAGCCTCAGATGATGCAACCGCAGATGATGATGCCGTATGCGATGCCGCCGGTACAGGATGTAAATATTTCACCGGCACAGTTCCAGGCATTCCAGCCGGTACAGAGTCCGTTATTACAGACGGAGAATATCGATTTGCTGTTAGATGTTCCGTTAGAGGTTACGGTAGAACTTGGCAGAACCAGTAAGTCAATTAAGGAGATACTGGATTTTGCACCAGGAACTATTGTTGAACTGAACAGGTTGGCAGGTGAGCCGATTGACGTATTAGTCAACGGCAAGTATGTGGCTAAGGGGGAAGTCGTTACGATTGAGGAAGCTTTCGGTATTAAGGTAACCGAAGTAATCAAGTAGCAGCACTGCACAGTTAGTCCGGTGAATTTAAATTTAAAGATTGGAGAGGTAGTATGGCTAAAAACATTCTGATTTGCGATGATGCCGCTTTCATGCGTATGATGATTAAGGATATTCTGACCAAGAACGGTTACAATATTGCCGGAGAAGCAGAGAACGGACAGGTAGCAATCGATAAATATTCCGAAGTGAAACCGGATCTGGTAATGATGGACATTACCATGCCGGAGAAAGACGGAATTCAGGCATTAAAGGAGATTAAGGCAAAAGATCCTTCTGCAAATGTAATCATGTGTTCCGCTATGGGACAGCAGGCGATGGTAATCGAGTCCATCCAGGCAGGTGCAAAGGATTTTATCGTAAAGCCGTTCCAACAGGATCGTGTGTTAGAGGCTGTTCGTAAGGCAATAGGCTAAGCTGGCAAAGGAGTTTTTATGGCAGAAGCTTTCTGGAATCAGACCTTGATTTCAAAAGTAAACACACTTGGGAAAAGTATTGCCGAGCTGGTGGTACTGGTGCTTATTTTTGCATTGATTCTTGTCGCCTGTGTCGTGACTACCCGGTTTATTGCCGGACGTCAGATACAGCGCGGCAGGAACAGTAATTTTAAGCCGCTCGAAACATACCAGGTGGCGCAGGGCCGTTTTTTACAGCTTGTACAGATTGGTACACGGTATTTTGTAATTTCGGTAACGAAGGACAGTATCCGTCTGATTGCCGAGATGAAGGCAGAGGAAATTACGATAAAGGAAGACAGCGGCAGGAGTATTGCGAAGCCGTTTAAAGAAATTTTATCTGAGTTTAAAGCAAAGGTTGATAAACATGAAGATGCAGGAAAGTAAAAAGTTAAATAAGATTCCGTTGTATATCGGGATTTTTCTTGCAGTGTGTGCGTTGACCTTTATTTGTCGTGCAGAAACCCATATTGCATATGCGACAGAGAGCGGGACGGAGAACGGCTTTGGTTTGTCCGGAAATCTCGGACCGCTGGACTTTACCGTGACAAGCGGCGCCGAAGAGGATGGCTCCCTGGTATCGACGCTTCAGATGCTGTTACTTCTGACAGTGATTTCACTGCTGCCGTCGATTCTGATGATGCTGACCTCGTTCACCCGGATATTGATTGTGCTGCATTTCGTGCGTTCCGCACTCGGCACACAGACAACGCCTCCAAATCAGGTACTGATTGGCTTGGCGTTGTTTCTGACGCTGTTTATCATGTCCCCGACGATATCCAGAATCAATACGGAGGCGGTGCAGCCGCTTTCCGCAGGCGAAATTAATGCGGAAGAGGCTCTGGAAGCCGGTATTACGCCAATCCGTGATTTTATGCTTCTGGAGACAAGACCGCAGGAGCTGGCGATGTTTATTGATATTGCAGGCATCGAGACAGTAGATACGACAGATGACATTCCGACCTGGGTGCTGGTCCCGTCCTTTATTATCAGTGAGCTGCGGGCTGCGTTTATTATCGGCTTTTTGATTTATATTCCGTTTATTGTGATTGATATGGTAGTATCCTCGACGTTGATGGCAATGGGTATGATGATGCTGCCGCCGACAACCATTTCAATGCCGTTTAAGATTCTGCTGTTTATTATGGCGGACGGCTGGAACCTTGTAGTTGAGAATGTCCTGCGTACCTTTAAGACATTCGGCGGTTAAAGGAAAGGAGGCGGTAAGCCGTGGATGAAGCAGTTCTGATTGACCTTCTGGTTTCTGCAGTAGTAACGGTAATCAAGGCTGCCGCACCGTTACTGTTGGTTTCGTTAGTTGTCGGTCTTGTAATAAGCATATTGCAGACAGTGACTTCGATTCAGGAGCAGACTCTCACATTTGTTCCGAAGCTTTTGGCAGTGTTTCTGGTACTGATTATTGCCGGGAACTGGATTCTTGGCCTTGCGGTAGATTTGATGAAGGAACTGTGCATTAATTTTCAGTATTATATTAACGGATAGCAGTGACGGTTTCGTTATATCATCTGGAGTATTTTCTGCTGATACTTGTGAGAATCAGCGGATTTATGGTAGCGGCGCCACTGTTTTCTTTAAGGAATATCCCGATGCGGGTAAAGGCGATTATCGCAATTGCGCTTGCCATTCTGGTATTTCATATCGTTCCGTACAGGGAGGTTACTTATTCTACAACGATAGGCTATGCGCTGGTTGTGTTATCTGAAATGTTAGCCGGGATTATCATGGGCTTTATGGCAAATGTAGCGTATTACATCCTTGCGTTTGCCGGACAGATTATCGACCAGGAAATCGGGTTTTCCATGGTAAACCAGTATGACCCGATTACGAGCACGCAGGTGACGATTACCGGTAATTTATATACCTATGCGGTCATGCTGATGCTGTTTGCTACTAACCTGCACCAGTATCTGGTGCGTGCCCTTACGGATTCCTTTACAGTGCTTCCGGTCGGGGCGGTTTCGCTTGATATGGGGATTTATGAGCTGATGAAGCGTTTTATGGGGGATTATTTTGTAATCGGTTTCCGTATTATACTGCCTGTTTTTGCAAGTATGCTGGTTGTAAATACGGTTCTGGCGATTCTGGCAAGAGTTGCGCCGCAGATGAATATGTTTGTTATCGGAATGCAGCTCAAGGTATTTGTGGGACTCGCAGTATTGGTTCTTATGATTATGATGATTACGGGCGTTGCGGATTTAATTTTCCGGGAAATGATATCGATGTTAAAGGACAGCCTTTTTTACCTCGGAGGGACGGAAGGCTGAGCGGAGGAGCTGTGGAAGGAGCGTGAAGGGAATGTGGAGAGAAGAAGACGGAAATGTCCTGTTCTTATTCCCGATAAGGCTCCAGTTCTTTGCCGAAGGGGACGGGGCGGATAAGACCGAAGAGGCGACCCCGAAGAAGCTGAGCGACGCCAGAAAAGAAGGCCAGGTAGCCAAAAGCCAGGAGCTGTCAACCGCAGTCATGCTGTTAGCATTGTTTGTTATCCTGAAAGCGGCTGTCGGCTACATCGGGACCCGTTTTTTAAGGTGCTATCTGGATACCTATCAGGCAATTGATGTATATTCGGTCGAGGATTTCACGCCCTCGATAGCGTCGGCGTTTTTGCGGGACGGACTGGTGGAGGTGCTTCTCATCTGTCTGCCGGTGTTTGCGGTCGCAGTGGTTGCCGCCTTTGCAGTCAGCGTTGCCCAGGTAAAGTGGGAGGTAACGACAAAGCCGTTAAAGCCGAAGTTTAGTAAGTTCAATCCGTTAAAGGGATTTAAGCGGATTTTTTCGAAAGACAAGGTTGTCGAGTTAATAAAGGCGATTATAAAGATTGCACTCATTTTTTATCTTGCCTACTCCGATTTAAAGGAGGCAGCAGGGGCAGTCGTTTCCCTGTATGATTTCGGTCTGAATCAGGCGGTAATGTATATCGGGAACTTTGTGATTAACCTGGGGATAAAAATAAGCGCGGTTTACCTGGTGGTCGGTCTTGCCGACTACATTTACCAGAAGTTTAAATATAAAAAGGACTTGCGGATGTCAAAGCAGGAAGTAAAGGATGAGTACAAGAAGCAGGAAGGTGACCCGCAGGTCAAGGGAAGAATCAAGTCGAAGATGCGGGAGGTGTCCCAGCGCCGTATGATGCAGAAGCTTCCTGAGGCAGATGTCGTGATTACAAACCCGACGCATTTTGCCTGTGCAATAAAATATGATAAAGAAGTAGCAGAGGCGCCGGTACTGATTGCAAAGGGTGCGGATTATGTGGCGCAGAAGATAAAGGATGCGGCAAAGGAATATAATATTCCGATTGTGGAAAATAAGCCTTTGGCGCGAATGCTGTATTATAACGTGGATCTGGACAGTGAGATTCCGCAGGAGCTCTACCAGATGACCGCAGAGGTGCTGGCGTATGTTTACCGCTTAAAGCACGGAGGCGCTGCATAGCGGAACGGAATGCGGAGGTTCCATAGAGAGAAAGCCAAAGCAGCAGAGAAAACATGTAGAGAGGAGGAACGGCAGTGAAAAAAACGGATATGTTTTTGGGAATTTATATCCTTGCGGCAATTATATTTCTGATTATTCCATTGCCGACAGGACTTCTGGATGTATTAATGGCACTCAATATTTCCATCGCGCTGATTGTTTTGTTTAATGCGATGTTTTCCCAGGAAGTGCTGAATATGTCTACCTTCCCGATGCTGCTGCTGTTTACGACAGTGTTTCGTATCAGCCTGAACGTTTCTTCCACGAGAAATATCCTGACCAGGGGTTATGCCGGTGAAGTAGTAGAGGCGTTCGGTGATTTCGTCGGCGGCGGTGATATGGTCGTCGGCATTATCGTGTTTTTTATTCTTGTATTAGTACAGTTCATGGTAATCAACAAAGGTTCGGAGCGTGTATCCGAGGTACAGGCACGTTTTACCCTGGATGCAATGCCAGGAAAGCAGATGGCAATTGATGCCGACTTAAATACCGGCGCGATTACCGATGCAGAGGCAAAGGTACGCCGTGAGAAGATTCAGGCGGAGTCCGCGTTCTTCGGTTCCATGGACGGTGCTACGAAGTATGTAAAGGGAGATGCCGCAGTCGGTCTTCTGATTACTGCAATTAACCTGATTGGCGGCCTTGTAATGGGAGTGACAAGAGAAGGGCTGGAGATGAATGCGGCTCTCGAAAAGTACGCAATTATTACCATTGGTGACGGTCTGGTAAGCCAGATTCCGTCCCTTCTGATTTCCCTGTCGACCGGTATTATGGTAACGAAGGTATCCAAGGAAGCAGATGTCGGCGATTTGCTGCTCAAGGAGCTGTTTTCCACGCCGAAGGTACTCTATATGGTAGGCGCCGGGCTGTCCGTACTCGGAATTTTCACGACGCTGCCGACGTTAGTCTTTCTTTCCTACGGTGTCGTGTTTATTCTGGTAGGCCGCAACATTCAGGCGAAGATTGAGATTGCTAAGACTGAAGCAGAGGCAAAGGCGGAGGAGGAAGAGGATCTGCCAATCCGGCGTCCGGAGAATGTCCGGGAGATTATCCTGCCGGACCAGGTGGAGCTGGAGTTCGGTTATGGTATCATACCGCTTGCCGATGTGAACCAGGGTGGCGACCTGTTAGACCGTGTCGTATTAATCCGGCGGCAGATTGCCTTAGAGTTCGGCTGCGTTGTGCCGACCATCCGTCTGCGTGACAATATACAGCTGAACCCGAACCAGTATGTCATTAAAATCAAGGGCATTGCGGTAAGTGACGGGGAAATCCTGTTCGACCACTACATGGCGATGAATCCGGGCTATGTGGAGGAGGAAATCACCGGTATTCCGACGTTTGAGCCGTCGTATCACCTCCCGGCAATCTGGATTACGGAAAGCCAGAGGGAGCGTGCCGAGTCCTACGGCTATACGGTCGTTGACCCGCCGTCAATTATTGCGACGCATCTGACCGAGGTCATCAAGGCGCATCTGGACGAACTGCTGACCAGACAGGCGGTACAGGAGCTCATCAACAACATCCAGGAGGCAAACCAGGTACTTGTGACCGAGCTGATACCGAAGCTGCTTGGCATCGGCGAGGTGCAGAAGGTATTGCAGAACCTGCTGCGTGAGGGCATTGCAATCCGTGATATGGTAACGATATTGGAGACACTTGCAGACTATGCGCCTTCGACAAGAGACACCGACGTGCTGACCGAGTATGTCAGACAGGCGCTCAAGCGTGCAATTTCGAACAAGTATTTCCCGGGCGGCGAAACAACAAGTGTAGTAACACTGGACCCGAGAGCGGAGCAGGAGATTATGAATTCGGTAAAGCAGACGGAGCAGGGAGCTTACATAACACTGGAGCCGGAGAGGACACAGCGGCTGATGAAGTCGGTCAAGGAGGAGGCAGAGAAGTTAGAGAACCTTGGCAAGAATCCGATTATTGTAACCTCACCGATTGTGCGTATGTATTTTAAGCGTCTGACGAAGGATTATTATCCGGATTTGATTGTCATTTCCTATAATGAGATTGAATCCAATGTTGAATTACAATCAGTTGGGATGGTGACCGAATAATATGAATATTAAAACCTTTAAAGGAAAAACAGAAGAAGAGGCAATGGCGTGCGCAAAGAAGGAGCTGGGAGAGAACGCCGTAAAAATGGCGTCCAGAAAGATAGAGCCGAAAGGGTTTCTGAAGAAAATGTTTGCGGCTTCTTCGTGGGAAGTGACTGCAGCGGTGGATGAGCCGGATGTATATGAGCGGACGGCTCCGCGGAAACCCGCAGCCGAGAGACCTGAGGTGCGTCCTGTGCTGTCCAGACAGGAGGAACCGCATGTGCAGGAGCCGTTGTTTGATGAGAAGGGAACGGCTGGCGGAGGCAGCGCAATCGAGCAGAAGTTAGATAATTTGAAGAAGCTGTTCGAGGAGCAGATTAAGGAGCTCGGGCAGGCAAAGGCGTCCGAGGAGGCGAAGGAGAAGGCAGAGGCTCCGGAAAACGAGCTTCCGGATAAGAATATTGCCTTTCTTCGCCTGATTTTCCATCAGCTCATTGAAAATGAGGTAGATGAGCAGTATGTAAACCAGATTATTACCGAAATCGAGGCTTCTTTGAAGAAGGAGACCGATGTCAGTAAGATACTGGCGAACTTTTACCAGAAGATTGTGTTAAAGCTCGGGCAGACAAAGACATTGGAGGTAGTCAGCGGGAAGACGCGTTATATATTCTTTATCGGGCCGACCGGCGTCGGCAAGACGACAACCATTGCAAAGCTTGCCTACAGCCTGTTAGAGCAGAAGAAGGCGAAGGTGGCTCTGCTTGCCGCAGATACCTACCGTATTGCGGCAGTCGACCAGTTGCGCACTTATGCGGAGATTATGAATATTCCGCTGTATGTCATATACAGCGAGACAGAGCTTGCCGAGCAGAAGGAGGAGCTGCAGAAGTACGATATAATTCTTGTGGATACTGCCGGACGTTCCCACCGCAGCAGGGAGCAGAGGGACGATATCGAGCGGCTGATCCGCTCCGTGCCTGCAGAGGCAAGGGAAGTATATCTTGTGTTAAGCGCGACAACAAAGTACCGCGACCTCGTAAAGATTGCGGAGGCTTATTCGGAAATTGCGGAATACAGGCTGATTTTTACAAAGCTGGATGAAACGGATACCATCGGAAACATTTTTAACATTAAGATGCTGACCGGAGCTCCGCTTTCTTATGCTACCAACGGGCAGAACGTGCCGGATGATATCAGTAAAATAGACTCGCAGAACGTAGCAAGACAGCTCTTGGGAGGTGGAAAATGATGGATCAGGCAGAGCAGCTCAGGAGGCTGATCAGACAACAGGAGCACCAGGTGCAGCAGCTCGCCCGTGTGATTACGGTAACGAGCGGAAAAGGCGGCGTCGGGAAGTCAAGTATTGCGGTAAACCTGGCAGTCCAGATGAAGCGTCTCGGAAAACGTGTCGTTGTGCTTGACGCAGACTTCGGTCTTGCCAATGTGGAAGTCATGTTAGGAATAAGACCGCAGTTTAATCTGGCGGACCTGATGTTCTGCGGGAAGACGTTAGCGGAGATTGTTACCGAGGGGCCGGAAGGCATCGGCTTTATTTCAGGCGGTTCCGGGATTCAGGAGCTTGCGCGTATGTCAAGGGAGCAGGTAATTTACCTGACGCAGAAGCTGGCGGAGCTGGATTCGGTGGCAGATATTATCCTGATTGATACCGGAGCAGGAATTGCGGATACCGTACTTGAGTTTGTGGCAGCAAGCTCCGAGGTACTTTTAGTGGCGACACCGGAACCGACGTCGATTACGGATGCATATGCTTTATTAAAAACGCTGAACCGGCGCGCCGATTTTTCAAGGGAAAGCACAAGCATCAAAATGATTTCGAACCGGATTAAGAATGAAGCAGAAGGCAGGAATCTTTACGATAAGATGAGCCTGATTGTAAATAAGTTTTTAAATATCCAGCCGGAGTTTATGGGGATGATACCGCAGGATGATACCGTATCCAAGGCAGTGATGCAGCAGCGGCCGGTAACGCTTGCGTACCCGCAGTCGCCTGCGGCAAAGGCGATGCAGGCAATTGCAGCGAAGCTGTGCGACGACCCGGAACCGGAGGTAAAGAGAGGAATTACCGGTCTTTTTTCTGAATTGATCCGGACGAAGATAAAAAAGGCGCGTAGCAGAAAAGAGGAGAATTAATGGGAAAGAGTCACCTGATTGAAACGGGGAACAGACTGGAACTGCAGAAAATCAGGCGTATCGGGGCCTCTGAGGAAACAGTCTATGTCAGCCGTTTCCTGTACCAGCAGTCGGAAGACGAAGCAGTTATCGAGATGCCGGTGAAGGAAGGACGCCTGATGGTCATGGAGCCGGGAGAGGCGTTCCAGGTCTGCTTTTATACCAATAAGGGCCTGTACCGGTGTCAGGTGCAGGTCGTGTCAAGACATTATGAGGATAAGCTGCCGATGGTGGTCATTAAGTTCCAGTCGGAGTTTGAAAGGCTGCAGAGACGGCAGCATTACCGTATGGAGTGTCTTCTGGATATGGAATTTTATGTGCCGGAGAAGGCGGCGTTAGAGCAGCTGCTCAGGGAAAAGAATAATGTGCAGGAGCCTCCGGTACAGACAGAAGAGGAAGAGCCGGCAGAAAGCGCACCAATACAGTTTTTTGCGGGTGTGACGCTGGACCTTAGCGGCGGCGGAGTGCGGTTTAATTCGGAGCATCAGACGGAGGAAGGAAGTACCATTGTAATGAACATTGCGTTTCCGGCGCAGACAGCGCCGCAGGTGCAGCTTTTATTTGCAAAGGTGCTGACTGTAGTTCCGGTGCCGAATCATACCGGTGTGTATGAACACAGGGTGCAGTTTGTGTCCATTACGAATGCAGAACGGGAAAGTATTATCCGTTATATTTTTCTCGAGGAACGGAAACGGAGACAGAGGCTGGCGGAGGAAAAAGGAGAGTGACATGAAACAGAAAAAAATTTTAATTATTGATGACTCTGCACTTATGAGAAGAGTTTTGTCTGATATAATTAATTCAGATGATAGATTCATCGTTTGCGATATGGCGGGCAACGGACTCGAAGCCTATGACAAAATCAGCCGGAATCCGGGGCAGTATGATATCGTGCTTTTAGATATCAATATGCCGAAAATGAACGGAATTGAGTTTATGGAGGAGATTAACCGTCTGAAGTTAAAGCTTACGGTAGTAGTCGTCAGTACGATTGCAGTGGAAGGTGCGACAGAGACCATCCGTCTTTTGGAGCTCGGAGCGTTTGACTTTGTAACGAAGCCGAACAGCTTTGTCGAGGCAAAGACAAATGTCTTCCATGATAAAGTGCTGAACTGCCTGGTCTGTGCCGCAGGTCTGGACGGGGGCGGAGGAAGGCAGGGTGGCGCCGCAGGTCCTGACAGGGACGAAGGAAGGAAGAGCAGTACCGCCGTGCCGCCGAAGCTTGAGCGAGTGGAAACAAAGCCTGTAGTTTCCGCGAGAGCTCCGGTAGTCAGAAGACCGCACAAGGCGGTGCGGAAAGATGCTTCCAAGCTGATTGTGCTTGCCTGCTCTACCGGCGGGCCGAAGGCACTGCAGCAGGTTGTTCCGAAGCTTCCGAAGAATCTGGATGCCCCGATGGTAATTGTGCAGCATATGCCGTCCGGATTTACCGAAACGCTGGCACTGCGTCTGAATGACTTAAGCGAGATTACCGTGAAGGAGGCTGCCGACGGAGAGTGCCTGAAAAAAGGGACGGTCTATATTGCAAAAGGAGGTTCGCAGTTAAGGATTAAGAAGGGGACAGCATCCTCGTATGTGCTTTGTGTGACAAACGAGCCTGCCAGAAACGGATTAAAGCCCTGCGCGGATATCACATACGAGTCTTTGTTAGATTCGGATTATGAGGATATTACCTGCGTTGTATTAACTGGTATGGGCGGTGACGGAACTGCGGGAATCAAGCAACTTAATGACAAGCATAATATTTATGTAATCGGACAGGAGGCTTCCACATGTACGGTGTACGGAATGCCGCGGGTACTGCATGAAGAAGGCCTTGCGGATGTGATGCTGCCGTTGGAGGAAGTAGCCGGTGAGATTATCAAAAACGTAGGAGTGCGATAATTATGGATGTTAGCCAGTATCTGGAAATATTTATTGACGAGACAAAAGAGCATTTGCAGAGCTTAAACGAGCAGATTCTCGTTTTGGAGCGGGAACCGGAAAATGTAGATACCATTAATGAGATTTTCCGTGCGGCACATTCCCTGAAGGGCATGGCTGGAACCATGGGCTATAAGAGGATGCAGCGTCTTACGCATAACATGGAAAATGTGTTTTCCGAAATCCGTAACGGAAAGATGAAAGCGTCGGCAAAGCTGGTCGATGTGCTGTTCAAGGGTCTGGATGCGCTGGAGCAGTACCTTGACGTCATTATAAACTCAGGTGACGAAGGAACAGAGGACAATGAGGACATCGTAAAGTCCTTAAATGATATCTTGAACGAGGGAGTCGGCAGTACAGGAGAGCCTGCAGCACCGAAGGCACCGGCTGCGCCTGTAGCAGCTGCCGCTGCCGTACAGGTTTCCGAAAACGGCGTGAAGGAAATCAAGCTGGCGGACCATGAAAAGAGCGCAGTGGCAAAGGCGTTTTCCGAGAAGCTGAACGCCTATACCCTGACCGTGTATATCCAGGAGAGCTGTATATTGAAAGCAGCGCGTGCCTTTCTGGTATTTAAGGCATTAGAGGAGTTAGGAACGGTAATCCGCTCCGAGCCGCAGGTACAGGAGATTGAAGACGAGCATTTTGACTTTGATTTTACGGTAGTGCTGATTACGGAGTCCGATGCCGAAGCCGTAAAGAAGAGGGTAGAGAATGTATTCGAAATCAAGAACGTCTGTGTAGAAGCAATTTCCCCGGAGACAGTAGAGCAGACAGCAGCCGAGGAGAGCAGCGCAGCGCCTGCGGCGGCACAGAACGCTGCAGCACAGAAGGCAGGTACGGCGCCTGCGGCAGCAGAGACGGCACAGCCGAAGACGACGAGCAAGCCGGTCGTAAACCGTTCTGTCCGTGTGGATATCGATAAGTTAGACGACCTGATGAATCTTGTCAGCGAGCTGATTATTGCAAAGAACGGGCTGGTGTCCATCAATACTGCTGATATCGAGGGACTCCGGGAGAGCGGCTTCAACGAGCAGATTGAATATCTGGAGCGGATTACGACGAACCTCCACCAGTCGGTGATGAAGACCCGGATGGTGCCGATTGAAAATGTAGTGAGCCGTTTCCCGCGTATGATTCGTGATATCAGTAAGAAGTTAGACAAGAAAATGGAGCTGTATATGTCCGGTGAGGAGACGGAGCTTGACCGTACCGTAATCGACGAAATCGGCGACCCGTTAATGCATATGTTAAGAAATGCGGCTGACCACGGACTTGAGTCCAATCAGGAGCGTATCCAGGCAGGAAAGCCGGAGGTCGGTTCGATTTTCCTGAAGGCATATCAGGACGGAAATAACGTAGTCATTGAGGTACGGGATGACGGTAAGGGCATCGATGTCGAGAAGGTAAAGAAGAAGGCGGTCGAGAAGGGCACGATTACAGCGGAGCAGGCTGCCGTGATGACCGAGAAGGAAGCCATTGATTTGCTGTTCCGTCCGAGCTTTTCCACCGCGGAGAAGATTTCCGACTTATCCGGCCGGGGCGTTGGTCTTGACGTAGTAAAGTCCAAGATTGAAGCATTGGGCGGCGATGTGGAGGCAAAGACCGTACTTGGTGCAGGAACTACCTTTATTGTGCGGCTGCCGCTGACGCTTGCGATTATCCAGGCGCTCATGGTTGAACTCGGAAATGAGAAGTATGCAATTCCGTTAGGCAGTATCCAGACGATTGAGGATGTACTCCTGTCCGATATCAAGTATGTGCAGACCAAGGAGGTTATCCATCTGCGCGGGAATGTCATCCCGTTAATCCGTCTGCGGAGCGTGCTGGATGTTCCGGAGGATGATTTCAGTCCGGAGAGCCTGACCGTAGTCATTGTAGCAAAGGGAGACAAACTGGCAGGACTTGTAGTAGATAATTTAATCGGCCAGCAGGAAATTGTAATCAAGTCTATCGGGAAATACATAAATGATAACAAGATGATTGGCGGCGCAACGATTCTCGGTGATGGTGAGGTCGCACTGATTCTTGATGCAAATGCAATAGTTTAGGAGGTGCCGGTATGGTGGAAAATGTTTCAAGGGAAATAAAGCAGTACATTGTAGTGAAGCTTGGAAACGAACAGTACGGCATCGATATCCAGTATGTTGAGAATATTGTTCGTATGCAGAGGATTACCCGTGTGCCGAAGGCGCAGGATTATTTCAAGGGAGTCATCAATCTGCGCGGTGAGATTGTTCCAGTAATGAGCTTACGGCTTAAGTTTGAGCTGGAACCGGATGAGTTTACCGGAAAGACCCGTATTCTGATTTTGAAGCTGGAGCAGCAGTCGCTCGTCGGCGTTATTGTAGATGAGGTAAAGGAGGTCGTCAACCTGGACGATGACTCCGTGGAAAAGTCAAGTTATGATGCGAATGACGAAAAGTCACAGTATCTTGCCGGAATCGGAAAGCATAACGACAATTTGATTTCCCTGCTAAATATTTCAGAAATCATTGTCGAAAAGGAAAAAGAAAAGGAAGCTTAGAAGAAGTATCCAAGGAAGAGGCCCGGGCGGCTTCTTCCTTAGTGTGTTTGAACCGGGAGGACGATATGGCAGAGCTGAAATTGGATTCTATGGATGGGGTACAATATGATGTTTTGAGGGAAATCGGGAATATCGGTGCAGGAAATGCGACAACCGCGCTTGCTTCGATGCTTCAGGTTAAGGTCGATATGAAGGTTCCGAAGGTTGCTTTACTGGATTTCCAGGCGCTTCCCGAAATCTTAGGCGGCGCCGAGAATATTATTGTAGGTATTCTGCTGACCTTAAGCGGAAATATCGACGGTATGATGATGTTTGTCATGGAGAGGGACGCAGCGCATTCGATGGTCAATATGTTAATGGGGCAGGATGTTCCGCTGGATGCGGAGTTTTCCGAAATGGAGGCTTCCGCACTGCAGGAAATCGGGAATATTATTACCGGTGCTTACCTTTCTTCTTTGTCGGATCTGACGCGGATGTATATCAATTCGAGCATACCGTATATTGCCATTGATATGGCAGGGGCGATTTTAAGCGTACCGGCAATTGAGTTTGGGAAAATCGGTGACAAGGCACTGTTAATACAGACTGAGTTTGGCGAGAAGGCAACGCAGGTAAACGGCTTCTTCATTTTGATACCAACACTAAAGTCTTATAATGCAATTTTAACTTCATTGGGATTATAGGTGGTGGTATTATGGGAAATATGGTAAAGGTAGGCATGGCGGATATGAACTGCTGTCATGCACCGGATGCAATTACAACGTTAGGGCTCGGCTCCTGTGTCGGGGTTGTTTTGTATGATTCAAATAAAAAAATTGCCGGGCTGGTACATGTCATGCTGCCTGACAGCAAAAAAATCAATAATAATGAGAATAAAGCAAAGTTTGCCGATACCGGCATCGATGAGATGATACGCCAGGTAGTAGCGGCGGGGGCCTCCCGTATGAGCCTCAAGGCAAAAATAGCAGGCGGGGCCCAGATGTTTGCATTTAACTGTGAAAATGAAATGCTGCGTGTGGGGGCGCGGAACGTAGAGGCCGTAAAGGCGAAGCTTTTTTCGCTCCGTATTCCGATTGTTGCAGAGGATACCGGAAATTCCTACGGACGTACCATAGAGTTTTATCCGGAGACCGATGAATTACTGATTAAGGCAGTCGGTAAGGCGGTTTATAAGATTTAGGAGGCTGTTATGGAGGGAAAGAATATACCGCCGTTGATTACGCTGACGGCGGCAATGATTGCATGTGTCTTCTGCCTCTTTCATCGTGCAACGCTGTTTTCTACGTTAAAAATCGTATTGCTTGTGATGATTCTGTTTTATATTATCGGTAGAATCGTACAGAAGGTAGTCGTTAAAATAAATCGTGATGCAGAAGAAGCGGCGGAGCAGAGACAGAGGGAAAGCAGGGAGCTTGCAGCCAGGGAACTGGAGGCAGAGGAGCTTGCAGGAACAGAAGAGGAGGCCCTGGAGGGGCAGGAAGAAATACAGGAGGCAGAGGGTGCCGCACCGGAAGAGGCGGCAGAGAGGCAGTAACCGGATTTCTTAGTGACAGGGAACGGTATAAAGGAGAGGAAGACAGGAGACGCCTATGAGTGCAGAGGAAAAGCTTAGGTTATGGGAAGAGTATAGTAAGAATAAGACTCCGGAACTGCGCGAACAGATTATAATTGAATATGCGGGTCTTGTCAAAATCGTAGCAGGAAAGCTCAGCATTTATCTGGGATACAATGTTGAGTATGATGACCTGGTAGGGTATGGGATGTTCGGACTGATTGATGCGATTGACAAGTATGATTTTGACAAAGGGGTTAAGTTTGAAACCTACGCATCCCTGCGCATCCGCGGAGCGGTACTGGACCAGGTGCGCCGCATGGATTGGCTGCCGCGTACCGTCAGGCAGAAGCAGAAGCGGATGGATGCCGCCTACCAGAAGCTGGAAGCGGCAAACGGGCAGTTTGCTTCGGACGAGGAGCTTGCGGCAGAGCTTGAGATTTCCGTCGAGGAGCTTGGCCAGTGGCAGGCACAGACCAAGGCTGCAGGGATTGTTTCCCTGGATGAGTATCTGGAACAGGGGAGCGAGAACGGCATTGTGGGGACCTCCGACAGTGAGGAGTATGCACAGCCGGAAAAGCAGATAGAGCAGAAGGAAATGAAGGAGCTTCTGGTGCAGTCGCTGGAGGCCTTGACCGAAAAGGAGAAAAAGGTAATCCTGTTGTATTATTACGAGGAGCTGACGTTAAAAGAAATCAGTGAGGTACTGGAGGTTTCCGAGTCCAGGATTTCACAGCTGCATACAAAGGCAATCCAGAGGCTGCGCTTAAAGCTTGGAAATCAGATAGAGTTGTTTTTTTAGAAAGGATTCAATAAAGGAGCGAGACATGGCACAGGTAAACGGGTATTTTCAAATCAGCATAAGAGAGAGCGGAACGTGGCTTGTACTGTATCCTCCCGGCGAGGGCGGGACTCCGGTACGATTTCCCATGATAGACGCTTATTTGAATAAGTGGCGCATTGATTACGATAAAAAACAGCTTTCGGAGGCGCTTCTGAAAACGACAAAAAAGGAAGAGCTCCGGCTGACAATGGAAAAGATATATCCGATTAATGAATCTTCTTCCGTTATCGTAAGTCCGGACCGGCTGAGTGCGGAGCTTGTGCTATATCCGCCGTCGGACGGAGGCGGCATGATAACGAAGGAAAAGCTGGTTGCGGATTTGGTATATGCCGGTATAAAGTACGGTGTGGACCAGGAGATGCTGGAAAAGCTGGATAAGGAAAGAGAGTATTGTACGCCGATTGAAATTGCCAGGGCAACGCTTCCGCTAGAGGGAACCAGCGCGAAAATCACCTACTTTTTCAATACGGATTTAACGATGAAGCCGAAGACGTTTGAAGACGGTTCGGTGGATTTCCATAAGCTGGATACAATCTGCCCGGTAAAGGCAGGGGATTTGCTGGCGGAGCTGACGCCGGCGGTACAGGGAAGACCGGGAATTGATGTGTGCGGGAAGCCGATAAAGCCTGCCAAGGTCAATAATCTGGTGCTGCATCATGCAAACCGGATTCATCTTTCCGAGGACGGACTAAAGATGTATTCCGAGGTGAGCGGACACGTCAGCCTTGTGGATGGAAAGGTTTTTGTATCGGACACTTATGAGGTGGCGGCGGATGTCGATTCCTCGACCGGGGACATTGTATGCGAGGGAAATGTAGAGGTCAGGGGAAATGTGCGCACCGGCTACCGCGTGGAGGCAAAGGGCGATATTATCATACATGGCGTAGTAGAGGGAGCCGAGATTATAGCGGGCGGACAGATTGTCCTGATCCGCGGTATCCAGGGAATGTCCCGCGGCAAGCTGATTGCGGGAGGAAATATAATTTCAAAGTTTATTGAGAGTGCAGAGGTTGTTTCGCGGTACGGTTATGTGCAGTCGGAGGCGATTATGCACAGCCAGGTATCTGCAAAGACCGATGTAATCGCGCACGGAAAGAAAGGCTTTATTACCGGCGGAAGCACGAGATGCAGCCAGTTAATCGAGGCAAAGACGGTAGGCTCCAATATGGGTACGACTACATTGCTCGAGGTCGGTGTCGACCCGGCAATTACAGAGGAGTACCGCAAGCTGGAAAAACAGTTTGCGGAGCTGAAGACGGAGAAGGAAAGGGTAGGACAGACAATTGTAATGCTTGCGAAAAAGCTGAAGCAGGGAGAGCAGCTTCCGGTAGATAAACTGCTTTTGTTAAAGCAGTCGCAGAAACGGGTTGAGAAGATTGATGCCGAGACGGAGGAGATTACCAAACGTCTGGATGAGCTGATGGATGATATCGGAATGGAGAGTAACGGCGTGATTAAAGTATCGCAGACCGCATATTCCGGATGCAAGATTACGATTTCCGGCGCAGTTTACTATGTAAAGACGGAGCTGGCACGTGCAAGGTTTGTCAAAGACCGCGGGGAAATCAGGATTGAAGCATACTAGACAGCACCAGTTCTTTCCCGGATTATTCTGAGTGTGCGAAAAGGAGGAGAGGTTATGCCGATTACAAGACTGGATATGGTGTCCATGGCTCCTAAGACACAGGAGGCAGGGACGTATAAACAGCAGGAAATGCAGCATCCGGCAAACCAGCAGCAGACAATCGCAGGTATGGTGCAGCAGCAGGCAAGACAAAACGAGACCCAGACAGTACGTTCGAATAAAACGGAAAACGAAGAACAAAAGTATGATGCAAGAGAGAGGGGAAAGGGAGCTTACGGGGGTTCTGCCGGAAAGAAGAAGGAGCAGGAAAAAAAGGAAGAGAAACAGCGGATGAAAATGCGCGGAAGTACATTTGATATTACCGTGTAGCTACAGAAAAGAGGAAGAGCATGGAACCGATTACCGTTATTATGAGCGTGATAGGAGTATTGCTGCTGGTTGGCAGCTGCTTTCTGCCGGAAAAGGCTGCGCCGGAAACGGATTATGATGAGCTGTTCAGGCGTATGGCAAAAAGAGAACTTACTCCAGAGGAAGTGGAACGTCTGCGTCAGACGGTAGACCGGATTATATCCGAAAAGACCGAAGAAGTAATCGAAAAGACCGACGATTATTTAAGCCGGGTTGCCAATGAAAAAATTATGTCGGTTGACGAGTTTTCCAAACAGATACTCGAGAGGTTAGATAAAAACAATTCCGACGTGGTATTTTTGTATAATATGCTGGCAGAGACAAAAGAGGAAGTAAAGACGGTGATTGCCGATGCCGGAAAGGTACGGGAGTCGCTGCAGGCGGAGACGGAGAAGGCTGTAAAGAGCATGGAAGCCGTAGCTGTCACAGAGCCGCTGCCAGCAGTCCGCCAGACAAAGAAGCCTGCTGCAAAGAAGTCTGCAGCAAAGACCACTGCCGAGAAGACACCGGCAGAAAAGGCCCCTGTGGAGAAGAAGACAGTACGGAAGGCAGCGCCGCCGGATAATATCGCAGTGCTGCCGGAGCTTACCGTAGTCACGGAGCAGGAGAACGGTACAGACATCGATTTGCCGAAGGGTAAGATATTGGAGCTCCATAAAAAAGGAAAATCAGTACGGGAGATTTCCAGGGAGCTTGGCATGGGACAGGGCGAAGTGAAGCTGGTAATTGATTTGTATGGGGCATAGCAGATAAAGGATGGATTTTAATGAAAAGAAAATACTATATGCGCGGGATGGGAACCGGGATTGTAGTGACGGCGCTTTTATGTGCATTTGCGTTTTCGAAAAACGAACCGGCGGCAATGACGGACGCCGAGATTATTGCCAGGGCGCAGGAGCTCGGTTACACAAAAGAGAGCGGCGTAACCGCAGAGGATATCAATAAGTTAAAAGAGAACGAACAGCTGACAAAGACACCGTCCCTGACGCCCGAAGCAACGCCGGAGGCAACGCCAGAGCCGACCCCGGAGCCTCCGGAACAGCCGTCTCCACCGGGACAGCCGACCCCGGTCACAGGGGACGGAAAGCCAACGAAGACGCCGACCCCGGAACCGACGAAGGCACCGACAGAAAAACCGACCCCGGAACCGACGAAGACGCCGACGCCGGAGCCGACAAAAGCACCGACGAAGACGCCGACCCCGGAGCCGACAAAGGCACCGACGGAGAAGCCGACCTCACAGCCGGTAAAGCCGCCGTCATCCTCTTATACCGTGCGGGTAGAGCGTGGAATGACAGCGACGCAGGTAGCGGGAGCTTTGAAAGCTGCCGGAGCAATAGCGGATGCAGAGGAGTTTGTAGGCTATCTGAGACAGGAAAAGCTGACGGATTCCATTAACGTCGGGACCTTTACGATACCGCGGGGAGCAGGCTATGCGGAAATCGCAGGGATTTTAACGAGGTAAAAGGAAAAAAGTGCTTGCTTTTTTCTTTTTCTTATGGTAAACTATCAGACGATGCAGTCGGCGTATGCCGAAATAAGCATGTGTGTGGATTCACGGCACGGTGCCGCAGCCTGCGGTGTGCTGGTTTTGAGACACACAGAAGAAAAACCAAATGGAGGTAGTATTATGAGCGTTATTTCTATGAAGCAGCTGCTGGAGGCAGGTGTTCATTTCGGACACCAGACCAGAAGATGGAACCCAAAGATGGCAGAGTACATCTATACCGAGAGAAACGGTATCTACATCATTGACCTGCAGAAGTCGGTAGGCAAGGTGGACGAGGCTTACTTTGCAATTAAGGACATCGTTGCAAACGGCGGTAAGATTCTGTTTGTCGGCACGAAAAAGCAGGCGCAGGATTCCGTAAAGACTGAGGCAGAGCGCTGCGGTATGTACTATGTAAATGAGAGATGGCTTGGCGGTATGCTGACCAACTTTAAGACCATCCAGTCCAGAATTGCGAGATTAAAGGCAATCGAGAAGATGAGCGAGGACGGGACGTTCGAGGTTCTTCCGAAGAAGGAAGTCATCGAGTTAAAGAAGGAATGGGCAAAGCTTGAAAAGAACTTAGGCGGCATTAAGGAAATGAAGCAGATTCCGGATGCAATCTTTATTGTAG
Organism: uncultured Lachnospiraceae bacterium; assembly: GCA_910579465.1. GTDB lineage: Bacteria > Bacillota > Clostridia > Lachnospirales > Lachnospiraceae > SIG307. Next base: position 109,544 of record CAJTUB010000008.1, read on the forward strand.
ACCCGAAGAAGGAAAGAATCTGTGTACAGGAAGCACATGCGCTTTCGATTCCGTTGATTGGTATTGCAGATACGAACTGTGATCCGGAAGAGTTAGATTATGTCATTCCGGGCAATGATGATGCAATCAGAGCGGTGAAGCTGATTGTGGCAAAGATGGCAGATGCTGTTATCGAAGCAAACCAGGGCGAGCAGTTTACGGATGCACCGGCGGCCGAGGCAGAGGAAGCTGCGGAAGAAGCAGTCGAGGCATTATAAGAGTTCAATCAACAGGAGGCAGACTAAAATGGCAGAAGTTACCGCATCTATGGTAAAGGAATTAAGAGAAATGACCAGCGCCGGTATGATGGATTGTAAGAAGGCTCTTTCCGAAACAAACGGCGATATGGATAAAGCAGTAGAATATCTGAGAGAAAAGGGTCTTGCAAAGGCAGCAAAGAAGGCAGGCAGGATTGCAGCCGAGGGCATTTGTGAGACAGTGGTCAGTGAAGACGGAAAGACCGCAGCAATCGTAGAGGTCAATTCCGAGACCGACTTCGTTGCAAAGAATGAGAAGTTCCGCGGTTATGTTCAGGATGTTGTTGCTCAGGCACTTGTTTCCGAGGCAGGAGACATTGATGCATTCCTTGCAGAAGAATGGAAAAAGGATACCTCTAAGACCGTTGCAGAGGAGCTTGCAGCACAGATTGCAGTGATCGGTGAGAATATGAAAATCCGCCGTTTTGCAAAGGTAAAGGCAGAGAATGGTTTTATTGAGACCTATATCCACAGTGGTGGAAAAATCGGCGTCCTGATTGAGATGGAGGCTTCCGAGGTTTCCGCAGCTGCAAAGGAGTGTGCAAAGAACGTGGCAATGCAGGTTGCTGCCATGAATCCGAAGTATGTTTGCGAGGCAGAGGTTGAGGCAGATTATCTTGCACATGAGAAGGAAATCATCAAGGCACAGATTATGAACGACCCGAAGGAGTCCCAGAAGCCGGAGAAGGTAATTGAGGGCATGATTCAGGGACGTATCAAGAAGGAGTTAAAGGAAATCTGTCTCTTAGACCAGGTGTATGTAAGGGCAGAGGACGGAAAGCAGTCCGTAGGCCAGTATGTAGCACAGGTAGCCAAGGACAACGGCATTACCCTTGCCGTTAAGAGCATTGTCCGTTTTGAGACCGGCGAAGGTCTTGAGAAGAAGCAGGAAGACTTTGCAGCAGAGGTTGCAAAGCAGATGGGCATGTAATATAGGCTGTAAGTAGCGCAGAAGAACAAAATTAGCGTCCGGGGGAGAGCTTGCTCTCTTTCGGACGTTTTATTTTTAGAATAACGTGAGGAGTTATAAATTATGCGGATACGAATTGCAGTGGTGGAAGATGAAGCGGAGCAGCAGGAATATGTAAGAAAAATGCTGGAGCGCTGGTCCGGGCAGAGCGGCGTCTCTGTTTCTGTGACCCATGTAACCTGTGCGGAAGAGTATTTAATCAAATATAATCAGCCGGATACGTTTGATATTTTGTTTCTTGATGTTTGCATGAAGCAGATGAATGGTATGGAGCTGGCAAAGAAAATACGAAAATACGACAGGGAAGTGCAGATTTTGTTTCTTACCGGGATTTCTGATTATGTATTTGAAGGGTATGAAATCGGAGCAGTACGGTATCTTATGAAGCCGGTGGAACAAAACAAACTGGAAGAAGCGATGGCAGTTTGCTTAGAAAAGTTAAAGTACAGAAGCGAGGATTATGTTTCTTTTAAATATCAGGGGGAAATCGTCCGGCTGCTCCGGTCGGATATCTTATACGTTGAGGTATACGGGCATTATCTTCATATGGTGACAAAAACGGATGTTTTTGAGTGGAAGGACAGCCTGCAAAGTATGAGGAAGAAGCTGGACACAAGGCGTTTTGTGGAGGCGAACCGTTCTACGATTGTGAATTTGGAATATGTAAATAAAATTACAAGGGAAGAATGTATTCTGGAAAATGAAACACATATCCATGTCAGCAAAGGAGCGTATAAGGGCTTAAATGAAGCCTTTCTGAAGTTTTATGTCGGATCGTGTGAAATGTGAAACTGTAAATAAAGGAGAAGGCGCGAATGTTTGGGCGGTACGAGAAAAGAATATTGGAATATCAGAGGAAGGCGATGGAAAAGCAGGTGGCAGAGGTCAATGAAATCTATATGACCATGCGGGGATGGCGGCACGACTATCATAATCACCTGCAGAAGCTGAGTGCGCATCTGCAGGAGGGTCAGATTGAGGAAGCCAGAAAATATATCAGAGACTTAGGAGAAAGTCTGGATGACATCAAAACAAAGTATCAGACGGGGAATGTCAGTCTGGATGCGATATTAAACAGTAAGCTGTCACTTGCGGAAAGGGAACAGATTGAGATTCATTGTAAGGTTGAAATAGGGGAATGTCTGACAGTTTCAGATATCGATTTATGCATTTTACTGGGAAATCTGATTGATAATGCAGTGGAGTCCTGTCAGAAGATTCCTGCAAAGGAAGAACGCTTTTTGCGAATTTATATGTGTATCCGGAAGCAGCAGATATACATTTTTGTGACCAATGCAACCAATGAAAGAGTTCGGAAGCTGGATGATGAATATGTTTCAAAGAAACGGGGGAACCATGGCCACGGGTTAAAGCGAATCAATATTGTGGTGGATAAATATGGCGGTTTTATTAAAAGAGCCAATGAGCCGGGTGTGTTTGCAACAGAAATTATGCTTCCATTGTGAGGTTTCATGGGATAGATTACGTTTGTGCACGAAAAATTTCAATTCGTGCACTTTTTTTATATTTTATTTGGTTTGTGTTAAGATGTAGAGGAAAGAATTTTACAAGGAACAAAGTGTTGAAAGGAGAAAATTATGAAGAGATATTCCTTGTTTGGAAATGTCAGGTATATGTATCAGACTTTATTTAAAAAATGTGGCTGGATGCGCCTGGGTGTACTCGGAACGATAGTGACTCATCTGGGAGGAAGGATTTTGCAGACCGTAACACTTTCCGCGATTGTAGCAAGTATTACGAATTACGGAACTGAGAGACATTTACTGATGGTAATCAGCGGAATATTGCTATTGTATCTGGTATTTTATTATATGAGCAGATTTATTGACGAATGGAGTTCGTACTATTATGAAAATACCCAGAACAGGGAATTTTTAATGCGTCTGGTGAGAAAAAGCCTGAAGGCAGATTATGAGAATGTAGAATCTCCATCCAAGCAGAGGATGCTGTTAAAGGCAACTCATGCCGTACATATGTATCGCAAGGGAGTGAATCAGATGTATGCCCATGCACCATATGTGATTTCCAATATTCTCGGGATTGTACTGTATGCGTTGACCATTTCTTTTATTGACTATCGTATTTTGTTTATGATTGTCGGGATGTTTGTGGTAAGCACGGTGTTAGATAGCTATACCCGGAAATATATTGCGAATACAATGGATGAGCAGTACCGTATCTGGGGCCGTTTTTTCTATTTGAAGCAGCAGACTACGTCAGTGCCGAACGGAAAAGATATCCGGATTTACAATATGGCGGATTGGTTTAAAAGAGGATTTGACCGACTGGTAGGAAAGAATAGGGAATTGATTGCCGGAAGATTAAACAGGGCATATGTGTCAAAGGCTGCGGCAACGATTCTTGTGGCAGCGAGGGATATCCTTGCCTATGTGATTTTAATTACGCAGGTAACTGAGGGAAGAATTTCGATTGCCGAATTTACCCTGGGGTTAAGTGTTATAACAGGGCTATCCGGATGGTTAACCGGTATCCGTTATGAGATCGGGCAGCTGTTAGAAGGAAATCACATGTTGTGCCAGTATCGTAAGATGATTGATTATCCGAATACCTTTCTGAGAGAGGACGGGAAATGCGTTCCGAAGGAGTGGAAGGAGGGAAAGCTTCCTGAAATAGAGTTCCGGCATGTGAGTTTTCGTTATGAAGACTGTGAGAATGATATCTTAAAGGATGTAAGCTTTACCATAAGACCGGGGGAGAGGATTGCGCTGGTAGGACATAACGGAGCCGGAAAAACGACGCTTGTAAAGCTTTTATGTGGTTTTTATCATCCCACGGGCGGAGAAATTTTAATCGGCGGCTGTCCTCTGGAGGAATTAAATCTCAATGAATATCAGGATTTACTGGCAACTATCTTTCAGGATGTAACTACGTTTCCGGTATCCATTGCCAATAATATTTCCGGGAAGACAGACGAGGAGACGGATTTTGCCAAGGTCCGGAATTGTTTGGAACGTGCAGGATTGTGGAATGATGTAGAGGCCTTGGATAAGAAAGAATTAACGAGTATTTCCCAGACACTGGACCCGGAAGGGATTCAGCTTTCCGGCGGAATGGTGCAAAAGCTGATGCTTGCCAGATGCATTTATAAAGATGCCCCGGTGCTTATTCTGGATGAGCCTACGGCGGCCCTGGACCCTATTGCGGAAAGCCGGATGTATCAGGAATATGACAAGATAACAAAGAATAAATCCGCACTGTTTATTTCTCACAGGCTGGCCAGCACAAAGTTTTGTGACAGGATTTTGTTTATGGAGCAGGGGCGTATCTTAGAGGACGGGACTCACGAGGAATTGCTGGAAAAGGAAGGAAAGTATGCGGAGATGTTTGCAGTCCAGAGTGAGTATTATAAAGAAGGAGGCAGGGTAGACAATGAAGAAATATTTGTGTGAAGTAAAAAAGAATCTTGCTTATATTCATAAGCTTTCTCCATCTTATCTTATAATCAGCATTTCACATATGATTTTAAAGAGGGCGGAACTGTTTATCACTATAATTCTCAGTGCCAGAATCATAGATATGATTTTGGAGGGGAAAGAGAAAACAGACATTTACAAGGTGGCACTTTTTATGGTGGGAAGTGTTCTTGTAAGCAGTCTTATTGAACATGCGTTAGAGCATATGATGGAAATCAGATGGAATCTGGTTTCTAACCGGAAAAACAGGGATATCGGATATAAGGCGATGCAGCTCGACTATGAAATTCTGGAAAGAAACAGTACCATGGAGCTGATTTCCAAGGCAGACAGCAACACGGATGCTATGGAAGGAATGGGAGGATATCTTCAAAATGTAGTAAATTTGCTGGGCGCCTTTCTTTCCTGCGTGGCTGCGCTGGTTACGATGAGCGGCCTGCTAACGACTTCCGATACGACGGGAGAGGGCGTGTTATATTCCTTTTTGAATTCAAATATAAGCTATGTAATGCTATTGCTGCTCGTATGCGCCAGCATAGTCATAAATAGCAGATGCCAGGAAAAGCGGGGGAAAATACAGTATGAAAGTTCTCAGGCACAGATCTTAAGCGGAAGAATTTATTGGTTGTTTTTCAATTTGATTAGTGATTATCCGCTAGGAAAGGATATCCGGATTTTTAAGATGCAGGATATGATTGAGAAAAAAGGCTCACGGGAACGAGACAAGATTGAGCAGGTGCAGAAAAAAGCAATCAGGGCCGGTCTGAAAATTTCCTTAGGCGAACTTCTTTCACAGAATCTCTTTGTTTTTGCTGCGAACTTTTTTGTGGGTATGAAAGCGGTATACGGCATGATTAGTGTGGGTGATGTGGCAATGTACAGCGGAGCAATTATTTTTTTCCAGAATGAAATCAGTAATCTGTTCAGAATCTGGATTGGACTTAAGATGCACAGTACCTACCTGAAAAGCTATTCAGAATTGATGGAGATTCCAAATGAAAAGTATAAAGGAACTATTCCGGTGGAGCAGCGTCTGGACCATGAATATGAGCTGGAGTTTAAAAATGTTTCTTTTCACTATCCGAACAGTGACAGAATGATTTTAAAGAACATTTCCTTCCGGTTAAAAACCGGAAAGAAGCTGGCGATTGTGGGTGCAAACGGAGCAGGAAAAACAACCTTTATCAAGCTTTTGTGCAGACTTTACGACCCGACCGGGGGAGAGATTCTGTTAAACGGCATTGATATCCGTAAATATGATTACGACGAATATATCCGGTTGTTTTCTATTGTATTTCAGGACTACAAGATATTTTCTTTTTCCGTGGCGGAAAATGTGGCGGTGGGACCGGAGTATGACAGTGAACGGGTAAAGGAGTGCCTTAAGGAAGCCGGAATCTATGAGCGTGTCAGTCGGATGAAGCACGGGATAGAAAGCAGACTGTTAAAGGACCAGCAGGACGGAGACGAAGAAGGAATTGAGATTTCCGGAGGCGAGAAGCAGAAAATAGCATTGGCGCGTGCTTTGTACCGGGATGCCCCGGTTGTTATACTGGATGAGCCTACCAGTGCATTGGACCCTTTGGCGGAACAGGATATTTACCGGAGGTTTAATGATATGGTTTCCAGCAAAACCGCAATTTTCATTTCCCACCGGATGAGCAGCTGTAAGTTTTGTGATGAAATCGTAGTATTTGATGATGGTGAGATTGTGGAAAACGGAAGCCACGAAGAACTGGTATCGGATGCCGACGGAATATATCACAGGATGTGGGAAGCACAGGCACAGTATTATATGTAACATGGAATGCGGAAAGCGGAATGCTTTCCGCATTGACAAATCAGGAAGAATTAGGTATAGTGTATAAAGGAGAGATTTAGATTTATGCTTTTCATGGGGGAGAAGCAAGGAGAAACAGATGAAGATTCTTGATACTTTAAAAAAGCTGCTGAAAAAGATTTTGAAAAAGGTATTGCACCGGGTTGTGATTGTAGGGCTTTTGCTTGCATTGCAGATTGGCTGGCTGGCGCTTTATCTGACCCAGATGGCAGAGTATTCTCCTGTTATTTCAATCATCCTGAATGTACTCAGCTTTCTGGCGGTGCTTGCGGTTGTCAATGCAAGGGACAATCCTTCGTATAAGCTTGCGTGGGTCATTGCGATTCTGGTATTTCCGCTGTTCGGCGGCACGATGTATCTGCTGTTTTCCGGCTGGCTTCCGTCAAAGGCGCTCCGGAAGAAGCTGAGCCGTGCGGAGAAGCAGCTCCTTCCCTTTATCAAGCAGGATGAGGATGTGTTTCATCATCTGGAGGATTTAGACAAGGCTGCGGCAGGACAGGCCCGGTACATTAAAGATTATGCAAAGTTCCCGGTCTGGAACGACAGTACGGCGACTTACTTCCGGAGCGGAGAGGAAAATTTCCCGGTGCTGCTGGAGGAGCTCAGAAAAGCGGAGCATTTTATTTTTTTGGAATATTTTATTGTAGAAGCCGGAGAAATGTGGGACACCATTCTCGAAATATTGAAAGAGAAGGCTGCGGCAGGCGTAGACGTCCGTATGATTTATGACGACCTCGGCTCCATTTTTGTACTGCCATATCAGTATTACCGCACGCTGGAGCAGTACGGGATTCATTGTGAAGCCTTTAATAAGTTTATTCCGATTTTTTCCCTGGTAATGAACAACCGCGACCACCGGAAGATTTTAGTTGTCGACGGGCATACTGCATTTACCGGGGGCATCAATCTGGCAGATGAATATATTAATAAAAAAGAGAAATGCGGATATTGGAAGGATACCGGTATTATGGTGCGGGGAGAGGCAGCTGTCAATCTGACAGCAATGTTTCTGACGGTCTGGAATGCGGTCCGTCCGACCGATACGAATTTTTCGAAGCTGCTTCCGCACGCTTACCACGCCGGTATTTTTAAAGGGGACGGTTATATCCAGCCGTATGGGGATTCTCCGTTAGATAAGGAAACTGTCGGCGAGAACGTATATCTGAATATGATTGCAGCGGCGCGGGAGTATCTGTATATTTTTACGCCATACCTGATTGTTGATAATGAGATGATGACGGCGCTCTGTCTTGCCGCAAAGCGGGGTGTGGATGTCCGGATTGTAACGCCCGGCAAGCCTGACAAGAAGATGGTATTCTGGCTGACGCAGTCCTATTATCCCCAGCTGATTGAAAGCGGGGTAAAGGTGTACCGGTATCTGCCGGGCTTTATCCATGCAAAGGTGTTTGTGTGTGATGATATTTATGCAACGGTAGGAACGATTAACCTGGATTACCGGAGCCTGTACCTGCACTTTGAATGCGGTGTATTCTTAAGCCATTGCAGCGAAATTGAAAAAATCAAGGCAGATGCAGTTGAGACAATAGGGCAGAGCAGGTTAATTACAAGAGAGATGGCACGCAAGAAGCTGCCGGTGCGTCTGGCGCAGGTGGTGCTCCGCGTGTTTGCGCCGTTGCTGTAAGGGAGCGGCGTTCTTAAAAGAAAATGAAAAGAAAACAGAAAAACGGAGGAATATTTTATGGCGATTCGGATTGATGGAAAGGCAATTTCCGCACAGATAAAAGAGGAACTGAAGGAGCAGGCGGAGGTATACAAAAAGCAGGGGACCGAGATTACCCTTGCGGTCATCCAGGTCGGAAATGACCCGGCCTCGACGGTTTATGTCGGCAATAAGAAAAAGGCCTGCGAATATATCGGAATCCGTTCGCTTTCCTATGAACTGCCGGAGGAGACCACGCAGAAGGAGCTGTTGGATTTAATCGGGGAGCTGAACGGGCGGAACGATGTAAACGGGATTCTGGTGCAGCTTCCGCTTCCGGCACACTTCAACGAGGAAGAGGTACTGCTTGCAATTTCTCCGTTAAAGGATGTAGACGGCTTCCATCCGGTCAACGTAGGAAACTTAAGTATCGGAAGAAAGGGCTTTGTCTCCTGCACACCGGCAGGGGTCATCGAGCTGTTGAAGCGCACCGGGATTGCAATCGAAGGAAAAGAATGCGTTATTCTTGGCAGAAGCAATATTGTCGGGAAGCCGATGTCGATGTTAATGCTCCGTGAGAATGCGACAGTAACGGTGTGCCATTCGAGGACGAAGAACCTGAAGGAGATTACAAAGCGTGCGGATATCCTGATTGTGGCAATCGGCAAGCCGCGTTTCGTTACTGCGGACTATGTGAAGGAGGGGGCTGCGGTCATCGACGTGGGAATCCACCGCGGCGCGGACGGAAAGCTTTGCGGCGATGTGGCATTTGCGGAGGTGGAGCCGGTAGCCGGAGCGATTACCCCGGTGCCGGGCGGCGTAGGGCCGATGACGATTGCGATGCTGATGAAGAACTGTATGGAGAGTGTTATGCTGCAGAAGTAAAGGCACAAAAGGAAAGACATAGGAAGGGACAGTATGCGCGTTTATTTTATTTCACTTGGCTGTGACAAGAATCTGGTTGACAGTGAGTATATGCTGGGGCTTCTGAAGGAGGCGGGGCATACGCTTACCGATGAGGAGGCGGAAGCAGAGGCGATTGTTGTAAATACCTGCTGCTTTATTCACGATGCCAAAGAAGAGAGTATTGAGGCGGTTCTGGAGGCAGCCGGGTACAAGGAAGCCGGGAAATGCCGTGTGCTTCTGGTGACGGGCTGTCTGGCGGAGCGCTACCGCAGCGAGATTATGACGGAGATTCCGGAGGTAGACGCCGTACTTGGCACCGCTTCGTTTGATGAGATTGCGGCTGCCCTGCAAAGGGCAGAGCAGGGAGAGAAGTCCGAGGTTTACAAGGAGCTTTCCTATCTGCCGCTGCCGGCGGCAAAGCGTGTGAATACGACCTGCGGCTATACGGCATATCTGAAAATCGGAGATGGCTGTGAGAAGTATTGTACGTACTGTATTATTCCGTCTATCCGTGGAAAATACCGCAGTGTTCCGATGGAACGGCTTTTGGAAGAGGCAGGGCAGTTAGCAAAGGACGGTGCGCGGGAGCTGATCCTGGTTGCACAGGAAACGACCCTGTACGGAGTGGATTTGTACGGGAGGAAGATGCTGCCGGAGCTTTTACGGGGGCTTTGTACCATAGAAGGAATTGAATGGATTCGTTTGTTGTACTGTTATCCGGAGGAAATTACCGAAGAGCTGATTACGGTAATGAAGGAAGAGCCGAAAATCTGCCGTTACCTGGACCTGCCGGTCCAGCATGCTGCCGATACGGTACTCCGGCGTATGGGGCGCCGTACCAGTAAGAAGGAGCTGACGGCGTTAATCCGGAAGCTGCGGAAGGAGCTGCCGGGGATTGTGCTCCGGACCTCCCTGATTACGGGGTTTCCGGGAGAAACAAAGGAAGAGCACGAGGAGCTTCTTGCATTTGTGGAGAAGATGCGGTTTGACCGTCTGGGCGTGTTTCTGTATTCCAAAGAAGAAAATACGCCTGCAGCTAAAATGAAGGGGCAGGTGCCGGCAAAGGAAAAGCGCCGCCGACGGAAGGAGCTTATGGAGCTGCAGCAGGAAATTGCGTTTGAAAATGCCAGGAAATGTATCGGTAAGCGTTATATGGCATTGATTGAGGGAAAACTCCAGCAGGAGAACGTGTATCTGGCACGGACCTATATGGATGCGCCGAACATTGACGGGGAGCTGTTTGTGGAGTCAGAGGAGCATTATGAATCGGGAGAGTTTGTAAGGGTCAGGGTAACAGGAGCCAGGGGATATGACCTTGTGGGAGTGAATACAGAAAAGAAGCTGATATAGGAGGCAGTTATGAATTTACCTAATAAGATTACTTTGTTCCGGGTTGTAATGATTCCGGTATTCCTGGTACTTCTGCTTGTGCCTGGGATTTCTTACGGGAACTACTTTGCAGCAGCGGTTTTTATCATTGCCTGCCTTTCCGATGCGCTTGACGGGTATCTGGCAAGGAAGAATAACCTTGTCACTAATTTCGGCAAGTTTATGGACCCGCTGGCAGATAAGCTTCTGGTGTGTTCGGCACTGATTTGCTTTGTGGAGCTCTCCTATATGCCGGCATGGGTTGTGGTTGTCATTATTGCAAGGGAGTTCATTATCAGCGGCTTCCGCCTGATAGCCTCCGACAACGGGGTCGTCATTGCGGCAAGCTACTGGGGAAAGTTTAAGACGGTGTCACAGATGATTGCCTGCATTCTTCTGATTGTGCAGCTGCCGTTTGACTGGGCAGATATACTGGAGCAGGTTTTCATCTATCTTGCCCTTGCCCTGACGGTGATTTCACTCTGCGAGTACATTTGGAAGAATAGAAACGTAATTGCGGAGAAAAAATAATACTGTAATTTAATCTTTGGTTTATGGTTTTACCATGAAAATGACATACTTCGCTGTTATGATAAACGAGAATCTGGTAAAAAGGAGTGTTTTAGAGGCAGGGAGCATTACAGAAAGGAGCCGTTATGAAAAGGAAGAGCGGAATAATTCTGGTGACTGTTCTTGTTCTTTGTATGTTTACAGGCTGTAAGAAACCATCTGAAGATAAAGTACCTACAATTACGCCGACACCGGACAGCTCCGGGATAGTATCTCCGAAGGTATCGGTCGGGGCCTTTAAAACGTCAGAACTGCCGATTTACACGGTAAGCGGTGATTTTGCCGAGCTTACTGCAGTTACCGCACTGGTTCCTGCCGAGGAGGAAATCACGGAAACGGTAGTGTCGGAAGCGGTAGTGGCTGCGTTAGCAGATAATGCAATCTATGTAAAAGTAAATGACATCATAAAAGAGGATACCGTAGTTGTTGTAGACTTTGACGGTTCAGCGCCGCCGGCGGCAAAGGTGAGTGCAAGCGTCGAAGCTCTGATTCTCGATGCGTTCGGCCAGAGTATTCTGGATAACGTTACGGAGTGCAGCGGCGTCGGGTTTTCCGTGGACGGGGAGGGCTATGTCTCCGGACATTTTGAATTTGAGAAAGGTTCTGTCTACATGAGACGTTAAAAGCGTAAGAAAGGAAGCAGCTTTCACGGAGCATTCCTGTTCTTACAAGCGGTGAATTTCTCTTTCCGGTAAGGGATATCCGCCGCTTTATTTGCGCGAAGGCAAAGTGAGGATAGTGCAATTTGTACTATCCGGGCGCGCCCGTGGGGTCAAATCCCCCGCCCCTCTGAGGCGGACAAGCGAAAGAGAAGCTAAGTCATGCCCCGTAGCTTTCGCTGCGGGGTATTTGACTTTTCATTGCAGAACTTATTTTTTACATAAAACAGGAGCAATTTATGAAGAAAGTGATTGTAACCGGCGGCGGCGCTGCCGGCATGATGGCGGCCGTTGCGGCGGCAGAGCAGGGAGCGGACGTGCTTTTGCTGGAAAAAAACGAAAAGCTCGGAAAGAAGCTTTATATTACGGGAAAGGGCAGATGCAATCTTACAAATGCCTGTGCGCCGGAGGAGCTGCTGCAGAAGGTCGTAACGAACCGGCGTTTTTTATACAGTGCGCTCTCTTCCTTTTCCAATGACGATACGATCCGCTTTTTTGAAGAGTGCGGTCTGCCGGTCAAGGTAGAGCGCGGGGGGCGTGTGTTTCCGGTCTCGGATAAGTCTTCTGATGTCATCCAGGCGCTTGCAGGGCGTCTGAAGCGGGCAGGGGTTTCCGTAAGGTTTCATACGGCTGTTACGAAGGTCTGCGCGGAGAATGGAAGGGTGACCGGTGTTCTTTTGCAAAACGGAGAGGAGCTTTTCTGCGATGCGTGTATTGTGGCAACCGGAGGGCTTTCTTACGCGTCTACCGGCTCCACCGGGGACGGCTATACGTTTGCAAAGCTGTGCGGGCATACGATAACGGAGTGCTTTCCGTCGCTTGTGTCCTTAAAGATTACGGAGCCGTTTGCAAAGGAGCTAGAGGGGCTTTCCCTAAAAAATGTGCGTCTTCGCGCCGTGCAGGGAAAGAAGGAGCTGTACAATGACATGGGGGAGCTTTTGTTTACCGCGGACGGTGTCAGCGGGCCGCTGGTACTTTCCGCAAGCAGTGCGGTGACGGACCGGCTTTCGGACGGGGAGACCGTGCTTTTGCTTGATTTGAAACCGGCTCTGTCGAAAGAGGAGCTGGATGCGAGAATTTTAAGGGATTTTGAAGAGGCAAAGAACAAACAGTTTCGAAATGCGCTGGATAAGCTATTGCCACAGCGTCTGATACGGGTTATAATTACAATGTGCGGCATTCCGGAGGAAAAACAGGTGAATGCGGTGACAAAACAGGAGCGTGCTGTCCTGGTGGACGTATTAAAGGGCATGCGGCTGCATATAAAAAAGACAGGCGGGTTTCAGGAGGCAGTGATTACACGGGGCGGCATCGCGGTAAACGAAGTAACCCCGTCCACGATGCAGTCAAAGAAGACAGCCGGGCTTTATTTTGCGGGCGAGGTGTTAGACGTGGATGCACTGACCGGCGGCTATAATCTGCAGATTGCCTGGTCGACCGGTTATCTTGCCGGGAGGGCGGCGGCAGAGTAAGTTTACGGAGTAGTTTTCAGAGAAAACCGACGTGCAGGGGCACGGGAAAGGAAACAGATGGGAAAGTTCAGTATAGCGATTGACGGACCTGCGGGAGCCGGGAAAAGCACAGTGGCAAGGGCGCTTGCAAAACGGCTCGGTTATATTTATGTAGATACAGGGGCGATGTACCGTGCCATGGCGTTACACTTTATCCGGAGCGGCATTGCGGAGGATGACTTTGCGGCGATGGAGGCAGCCTGCGATACGGCAGAGGTTACAATAATCCACACGGACGGAGAACAGGCAGTGCTGTTAAACGGGGAGAACGTAAACGGTTTTATCCGTACAGAGCAGGTAAGCCATATGACCAGCGTGTCCTCGGTCAATAAAAAGGTACGTCTGAAGATGGTTGAGCTGCAGCGCGCGCTTGCCGCGAAGGAAAATGTGGTGATGGACGGAAGGGATATCGGCTCCTATGTCCTGCCGGATGCCGGCATAAAGATTTTTCTTACTGCAAGTGTCGAGGTGCGCGCAAAGCGCCGGTATGACGAGCAGAGAGCAAAGGGAACCGGATGCAGTCTGGCAGAAATCGAAGAGAGCATCAGGGAGCGGGATTACCGTGACTCCCACCGTGAGTTTGCGCCGCTTGTGCAGGAGGAGGACGCCGTCTGTGTGGACACCTCCGGACTGACGATAGAAGAAGTGACAGAAGAGCTTTACCAGCTGTACTGCAGGGTATGCGGGTAAAGAGGCGGAGGATAAGATGGAGGTAAGCGTTGCAAAGACTGCCGGGTTCTGCTTTGGCGCAAAACGGGCGGTAGATACGGTGGAGGAGCAGCTGCGGCAGGGGAAAAGAGTATATACCTATGGTCCGATTATCCACAATGAAGAGGTGGTGCAGGACTTTGAAAAAAGAGGAGTGCGTATTTTATATCCGGAAGACGAATGGGAAACGGTGGAAAAGGGTACAATAGTGATACGCTCCCACGGCATAACGAAGGAAGAACAGGAAAAGCTTTCCGCATACGGGTTTGAAATCGTGGATGCGACCTGTCCCTTCGTGAAAAAGGTTCACAAAATAGCAGAGGAGCAGAGTCTTGCAGGCAGAAAGATCGTGATTATCGGGGATGAGAACCATCCTGAGGTCATCGCAAGCCGGAGCTGGGCAAAAAAAGAGTCCTATGTGTTAAATTCTGCTGAAGATGCCGTAAATGCAGGGTTTTCCGAGGGTGACAAGCTTTGTATCGTAGCGCAGACGACATTTAATTACAAGAAATTTCAAGAATTAGTTGAAATTTTGAAAAAAAAGCGGTATGATATAATTGTTCTTAATACGATATGCAATGCAACAGAGGAACGGCAGACCGAAACAGCACAGCTGGCAGCCAGGTCGGAGGCGGTCATCGTGATTGGCGGAAAGCAGAGTTCCAACACAAGGAAGTTGTATGAAATCGCAAAGGACGCATGTGAAAATACTTACTATATACAGAAACTCGATGACCTGGATTTAAGTCAGTTTAAATCTTTTCGTTGCGTAGGTATTACAGCGGGGGCTTCCACCCCAAATAATATTATCAAGGAGGTTCAGAAAATCATGTCTGAAATGAGTTTTGACCAATTATTGGAGGAGTCTTTAAAGACAATACACAACGGAGAGGTAGTCGAGGGCACTGTGATTCGTGTAAAAGAAGACGAAATTGTCTTGAACATAGGCTACAAGGCTGACGGTATTATTACCAGAAGCGAATATACCAATACTCCGAATGTGGACCTGACCACGTTAGTCAAGGAAGGGGACACGATGCAGGCAAAGGTCCTGAAGGTAAACGACGGTGAGGGACAGGTCCTTCTCACCTATAAGAGACTTGCTGCAGAGAAGGGCAACAAGAGGCTCGAAGAGGCATTTAACAACAAGGAAGTTCTGAAGGCAACTGTTTCTGCCGTGTTGGAAGGCGGCTTAAGCGTTGTCATCGACGAAGCCAGAATCTTTATTCCGGCAAGCCTTGTATCCGACACCTACGAAAAAGACCTGAGCAAGTATAAGGACCAGGAGATTGAATTTGTCATCAGTGAGTTCAATCCGCGCAGAAGAAGGATTATCGGCGACCGCAAGCAGTTACTTGTGGCAAAGAAGCAGGAGCTTCAGAAGGAGCTTTTCGAGAGAATCCAGATTGGCGACGTAGTAGAGGGCAAGGTAAAGAATGTAACCGATTTCGGTGCGTTTATTGACCTTGGCGGCGTTGACGGTCTGCTTCATATCTCCGAGATGTCCTGGGGCAGAATCGAGAGCCCGAAGAAGGTATTCAAGGTAGGCGATACCGTGAAGGCGTTCATTAAGGATATCCAGGGAGAAAAGGTTGCCCTCAGCATGAAGTTCCCGGACCAGAATCCGTGGGCAGATGCAGAGGAGAAGTTTGCAGTCGGCAACATCGTGACCGGTAAGGTGGCAAGAATGACCGATTTCGGCGCTTTCATCGAGCTTGTTCCGGGCGTTGACGCGCTGCTCCATGTTTCCCAGATTGCAAGGGAGCATGTGGAGAAGCCGGCAGATGTCTTAAAAATCGGACAGGAGATTGAAGCGAAGATTGTTGACTTTAATCTGAACGACAAAAAGATAAGCCTTAGCATTAAGGCGCTTCTGGCACCGGTTGCCGAAGAGGCAGAGGCTGCTGACGGTGTGCAGGAAGAAGTTACCGATGCGGAATAATGCAGAAAGTATGCTGAAATAATTGGAAAGTGCCCTGGCAGTTTGTCACGGAGTGCACGGATGGAACCGGATACGGAACATGGTGCGCTTCGTACCCGGAACTGTCAGGGTGTTTTCATTCCCAGGAGGTTTGTATGGAAGATAATTATGAACAGTTTAAAAAGGATGTATTACAACTGACAAAGATTGATCTGAATGCATATAAGGAACGCCAGATGAAGCGCAGAATCGACGCTTTAATCAATAAGCAGAAGGCTTCATCGTATAAAGATTATGTGCGGATGTTAAAAGAAAGCAAGGCGATGTTTGATGAGTTTGTCAATTATCTTACCATCAATGTTTCGGAGTTTTACCGGAATCCTGAGCTGTGGAGGGTGTTAGAGAAGGATGTCATGCCTGTGATACTGGAAAAGAAGCGCCCGCCGAAAATCTGGAGCGCTGCCTGTTCCACCGGCGATGAGCCGTATTCGCTGGTTATGCTGTTGAATCAGTTCCTGCCGTTTTCCCAGATACATATTATCGCAACGGATATTGATAAACAGGTATTGGACAAAGCCCGCATGGGGCTGTATAATGACAAGAGCCTCAAAGGTCTTCCCGACGGCTTCTTAAAGAAGTATTTTACCAAAGTAAACGAACACAATTATCAGATTAATGCCGAGCTGAAGAAGTGCGTGGAGTTCAGGGAGCATAATCTGTTAAAGGACCCTTATCCGACAGCATGCGACATGATTGTCTGCCGGAATGTCATGATTTATTTTACAGAGGAAGCAAAAGAGGAGATTTACAAGAAGTTTAATGCGTCCCTGGCGCCGGAGGGCTTTCTGTTTGTCGGTTCTACCGAGCAGATTATCCAGCCTGCAGTTCTGGGATACAAGTCGTTCCGCTCGTTCTTTTACCGGAAAGAGTAATTTTTGAAAATAGTAGTTGATTTTTAAAGAGAGATTTAGTATAGTGAGTTATGGATGTGAAAGGAGTAATCGATGGAGCAGCAGACGATGGTCAGGGTTGCCGTAGATGCTATGGGCGGGGACAATGCACCTGCCGCGGTAGTAGAAGGGGCTGTTCTGGCAGTTTGTGAGGATAGCCGCGTCCATGCCGTTCTGGTTGGAAAAGAGGATATCATCCGGGAGGAGTTAAAGAAATATACTTACGACAAGGAGCGGATTACGGTAGTGCATGCCGGGGAGGTCATTACAAACGATGAGGCTCCGGTGATGGCAATACGGCGTAAAAAAGATTCTTCTATAGTAAAAGCAATGGACCTGGTAAAGAATAATGAGGCGGATGCGTTCGTTTCGGCAGGGAGTACAGGCGCTATCCTGGTAGGGGCACAGCTGATTATCGGCAGGCTGCCGGGGGTCGAGAGACCGCCGCTTGCACCTCTGATTCCGACTGAGACCGGTGTAGCGCTGTTAATTGACTGCGGTGCAAATGTAGATGCAAGACCGTCACATCTTGTCCAGTTTGCCAGGATGGGTTCCGTTTATATGGAGCACGTCATGGGCGTCAAAAATCCGCGTGTCGCGATTGTCAATATCGGCGCCGAGGAGGAAAAGGGAAATACATTAGTGAAGGGAACCTTTCCGCTGTTAAAGAACTGTAATGAAATCAATTTTACCGGCAGCATCGAGGCAAGGGATATTCCGTCCGGTGCCGCAGATGTCATTGTCTGTGAGGCATTTGTCGGGAACGTTATTTTAAAGCTCTATGAAGGGCTGGCTTCTACCCTGCTTTCCACCGTGAAGAAGGGTATGCTGAGTACGTTCCGCAGTAAGGTCGGGGCGTTTCTCGTAAAGCCGGCGCTGAAAAAGACGTTAAAGTCCATGGATACCGCAGAGTACGGCGGAGCGCCGATGTTAGGGCTGAAGGGACTGGTAGTAAAGGTGCATGGCAGTGCGAAGAAAGCGGAGATGAAAAATGCCGTTTTGCAGTGCATTGCGTTTAAGGAACAGAACATCAGTGAAAAAATCAGAACCAGTATTGAAGGAAATGAAAATAAATGAAAGGAGACAGTAGCATGGAATTTGAGAAATTACAGAAAATAATCAGCGAGGTGTTGAACGTGGACGCGGAGGAAATCACAATGGATACTACGTTTGTAGATGACCTTGGCGCTGATTCGTTAGATGTATTTCAGATTCTGATGGGAATTGAAGAGGAGTTCGACATTGAGATTGCAAATGAAGCGGCAGAGGGAATTGTCACGGTTGCCGATGCGGTGGAACAGATAAAAAGTGCATTGAGCTAGTACACTAGGTTTTGCACCGATAGTTACCGGGGTGTCGCAAGACACCCCTTCACTTTATATCAGGCACCGGCGGGGTGGCTTTATCCGGACCGCGTGCCAGAGGGATTTCCAGGAAGGAGGAAGCGGATTGCTGACACAGGACTTGGGAGAATTGGAAAAAAAGCTGGGCTATTCGTTCCGCGAAGGAACGCTTCTGCGCCATGCGGTGACGCACAGCTCCTTTGCAAACGAGAACCGTCTGAAGCGGGAGCGTAACAATGAGCGTCTTGAGTTTCTGGGGGATGCCGTGCTGGAAATGATATCGAGCGAGTATCTGTACCGGGGGAATGCGCAGATGCCGGAGGGGGAGCTGACAAAGCGCCGTGCTGCCCTGGTTTGCGAGCAGGCACTGGCACAGTGTGCGAGGGAGATGGAGCTTGGCAGGTTTCTTCTGCTTGGCAAGGGAGAGGAAGGAACCGGGGGCAGGGAACGGGATTCCATTCTTTCGGATGCCTTTGAGGCGGTTATCGGAGCCGTTTATCTGGATGGTGGATTTACTAGTGCAAAAGAGTTTGTGGAGCGGACCGTGCTTTCGGATGCAGAGAAGAGGACGCTCTTTTGCGATAGTAAGACTATCTTACAGGAGATGATACAGAGTGGGCACAAGGGGACGCTTTCCTACCGGCTTCTGGCAGAGGAGGGGCCGGAGCATTCCAAATGCTTTACTGTGTGTGCGTGTCTGGACGAAAGGGAGCTTGCCAGAGGAAAGGGTAGAACGAAAAAGGCGGCGGAGCAGGAGGCGGCCTACCAGAGTATTCTGCTGCTTCGCGGGGATGAGAGAGAATAACGAACGGGAGAACGGCTTATGTATTTAAAGAGCATAGAGGTACAGGGATTTAAGTCCTTTGCCAATAAAATCGTGTTTGAGTTCCACGACGGAATTACCGGCATTGTCGGGCCGAACGGTTCCGGTAAGAGCAACGTGGCGGATGCGGTGCGCTGGGTGCTTGGCGAGCAGAGCGCAAAGCAGCTGCGCGGAAGCCGTATGGAGGATGTCATATTTTCGGGAACGCAGTTGAGAAAGCCGCAGGGCTATGCTTATGTTGCGATTACGTTAGATAATGCCGACCATGTGCTGCCGGTCGAGTTTGAAGAGGTCACCGTGGCAAGAAGGGTGTACCGTTCCGGAGAAAGCGAATATCTGATCAACGGAAGTACCTGCCGCCTGCGGGATGTGCAGGAGCTGTTTTTTGATACCGGTATCGGTAAAGAAGGGTATTCGATTATCGGGCAGGGACAGATTGATAAAATCTTAAGCGGAAAGCCGGAGGAGCGCAGGGAGCTGTTTGACGAGGCAGCCGGCATTGTAAAGTACAAGAAACGGAAGGCGTCGGCAGAGCGGCAGTTGGAGGAGGAGAAGCTGAATCTGTCCCGTATTACGGATATTCTTTCCGAGATAGAAAAGCAGCTCGGACCGCTGGAGAAGCAGCAGACTGCCGCAAGGGAGTTTCTGCGCCTGAAGGAAGAGTTAAAGCACCTGGAGGTAAATTCCTTTTTGCTGGAGCAGGAAAGGCAGGAGGAAGCGGAGCGTGCCATCGAGGAGAAAATAGCGATTGCCCGGAACGATTTTAAGGAAACGGAAGCCGCTTACGAGGCGAGCAAGGAGGCATATGAACGCTCGGAACAGGATGCGGAGGCGCTTTCCGGGGAAATTGCGAGAAATGCGGAGCAGAAAACGGCGCTCCTGATACAGATTCAGCAAAGGGAGAACAGCATCCAGCTGATGGAGGAGCAGATTTCCTCCATCCGTGCGAGCGAGTCCCATTATAAGGAGCGGAAGGGCGTTGTCGGGCAGGAACGCGGAGAAAAGCAGAGGGAGCTCGAGCGTTACCAGAAAGAGAAAATTGAAGTAGACGGCAGGCTGTTTAACTTAGAGGATGCAAAAGAGGAGAGCGACCGTGAGCTGGAGGAAATCAGGGAGCGGATTAACGGGGATACCAACGAAATCGAGAACCGGAACTCTGATATTTTCCGTCTGCTCGGCGAGAGCGGTACAATTAAGACCAATGTGCAGCGCTACCAGACGATTCATGAACAGAACCAGCTGAAAAAGTCCGCGCTGACACAGCGGATTCTAAAGAACCAGACCGACAAATCTGCCGCAGAGGGTGCGGTAGAGGAGGTATCAAAGCGCTTAGAGGAAATTTCCGGAAGGATTGCGGTGCAGCTTGCAGAGAGCCAGGCGGAGGAAGAGGAGCTTTCCAGAATACGCGGCGAACTGAACCGGCTCCGGGAGGAGTATGAGACAAAGCAGAGGGAGTATCTGAGGGAGCAGTCAAGGGCGGAATCCCTGCGTAATATTGCGGAGCGGTACGACGGCTACGGAAACGGAATCCGCCGTGTGATGGAGCAGCGGGAAAAGGAGCCCGGCATTCTCGGCGTGGTTGCGGACATTTTCCAGGTTGAAAAGAAGTACGAAACTGCCATCGAGACCGCGCTCGGCGGCAGCATACAGAATATTGTGACCGATACCGAGGAGACCGCAAAGCGGCTGATTGACTTTTTAAAGCGCAATAAAGCGGGACGAGCGACGTTTCTTCCGTTGGACGCCATCCGGGAAAGAGGCGGCAGGACGGAGGAGGACGTGCGGACGGAGGCGGGCGTCATCGGCTACGCGGCGGACCTCGTAAGGACGGAGAAGCGCTTTGCGGGCGTGATTTCGTTCCTGCTCGGACGTATTGTCGTGGCGGATACGGTCCAGAACGCGCTGCGGATTGCAAAGAAATACCGCTATACCCTGCGGATTGTTACGTTAGAGGGCGAGCAGTTAAATCCGGGCGGCTCCATTTCGGGCGGTGCCTATAAAAATGCCGGGAACCTGCTCGGGCGGAAGCGTGAGGTAGAGGAGGCACAGGAGGCAGCCGGGCAGCTGAAGGAGGCACTTGCTTCGATAGAGGAACGCCGGAACGGGCTGCGCGTGCAAAGAGAGGAGCTTACGGAGCGCATAGAGAAGGCAAAGGCAGGACTGCAGGAGGAGTTCCTGCTGCAGAATACCGCGAGCCTTGAGCTGGAGCGCGTACAGGCACAGGCGAGGGAGCATACGTCCTCCTATGAGGAGATACAGAAGGAGCTTGCGGAGATTGAAGCCCAGGAGAAGGAGCTTGCGGAAAATATCGCTAAGATGGAGCAGGCGCTGCAGGAGAATGCAGCGGAGAGCAAGTATTGCGAGGAGTGCATCGAGGAGTGCGGCCATCATCTGGAGGAGGAACGCCGTCTCGAGCATTATGCGCTGGAAAAGGGCGAGAGCCTCCGCCTGGAGTTAAGCACCGTACAGCAGAACAGCCGCTTCCTTGCGGAAAATATTGCGCGTGTGGAGGCGGAAATCGAAAAGCTTGCCGGAGAGGAAATAAGGCTGGAGGATGACGGCGCAGGCGCCGTGACGGCAGTTTCCGAAAAGGAAGCGGAGATTGGAAGGACGCGTGAGGAGATTGCAGCACTGCAGGAGGCCTGTGCCGCAATGGAGCAGAAGGCGGCGGAGCTCGCAAAACGCCGTGAGGAGACGGGCGGAAAGCACAAGGGGTTCCTTGCGGAGCGGGAGTCGCTTTACGAACGGAGGGCGGAGTTAGACAAGGAGCTGTTCCGTCTGAACGATAAAAAAGAAAAATTAAAAGAACAAATTGAGGCACAGTGCGCCTATATGTGGGAGGAATATGAAATCACCTTATCAGAGGCAGCTGCATTAAAGGAAGAGGGCTTTGATAATCTGGTACAGGCGAAGAAAAGAATTCAGGAGCTGAAAAACAAAATCCGGGGGCTCGGTGCGGTAAATGTAAATTCCATCGAGGAATACCGCGACTGTATGGAACGGTTTACGTTTTTAGACGCACAGCGGAACGACCTCGTGACCGCGGGAGAGACGCTAAGCTCCATGATAGCCGAACTGGACAGCAAGATGCGGATTCAGTTCGAGGAAAAGTTTGCAAAAATCCAGGAGCAGTTTGACCTGGTATTCCGCGAACTGTTCGGCGGCGGAAAGGGAAGCCTTGCGCTGCAGGAGGACGAGGATATCCTGACGGCAGGCGTCCATATTAACGCACAGCCGCCGGGAAAGAAGCTGCAGAACATGATGCAGCTCTCGGGCGGCGAGAAGGCACTGACTGCCATTGCGCTTTTGTTTGCCATCCAGAACCTGAAGCCGTCCCCGTTCTGTCTGTTGGATGAAATCGAGGCGGCCCTTGACGATTCCAACGTAAAGCGTTACGCGGGATACTTACATAAACTAACGAAGCATACGCAGTTTATTGTTATTACCCACAGGCGCGGTACGATGGCGGCGGCAGATACCCTGTACGGAATTACGATGCAGGAAAAGGGAGTCTCGACGTTGGTTTCCGTCAGTCTGATTGAAGATAAGCTGGACGCGTAGTATAGAAAATGCAGGAGGGCATGATGAGCGAAAAGAAAGGGTTTTTTAGCAGGCTTGCGGCAGGGCTTTCCAAGACGAGAAAGCAGATTGCAAGCGGGTTTGATTCGTTATTTTCCGGATTTTCCGGCATCGACGACGAGTTTTACGAGGAGCTGGAGGAAATCCTGA
The DNA here is from genome assembly GCA_910579465.1 of uncultured Lachnospiraceae bacterium. Lineage (GTDB taxonomy): Bacteria > Bacillota > Clostridia > Lachnospirales > Lachnospiraceae > SIG307. The sequence goes on from CAJTUB010000008.1 coordinate 132,253, forward strand.
TTATGGCGGACCTCGGGATGACGACCACGGAGGCAGTCATCACGGATTTAAAGGAAAAGGTAAAGGAGCGCCGCATCAAGGATCCGGCAGAGTGCAGGGAGCTGTTAAAGGAGAGCATCTGCGGGCAGATGCATGTGCCGGAGGACGCATATGAGTTTGAACAGCGTAAATCGGTCGTGCTCGTGATTGGTGTAAACGGCGTCGGCAAGACGACCTCCATCGGGAAGCTGGCATGGCAGCTGAAAAAGGAAGGGAAAAAGGTGCTGCTTGCGGCAGCGGATACGTTCCGTGCGGCGGCGGCAGAGCAGCTGGCGGAATGGAGCCACAGAGCCGGGGTAGACATCATTTCCCAGAAGGAAGGCGCAGACCCGGCTGCCGTGGTGTTTGACGCGCTGACAGCGGCAAAGGCAAGGGATACCGATGTGTTGCTTTGCGATACGGCAGGCAGGCTCCATAACAAAAAGAATCTGATGGAGGAGCTGAAAAAGATTGACCGCGTGATTACAAGGGAGTATCCGGACGCCTACCGGGAGACGCTGGTCGTTCTGGACGGCACGACCGGGCAGAATGCGCTGGCACAGGCAAAGGAGTTTAACGAGGCGGCGAAAATCGACGGGATTATCCTGACAAAGCTCGACGGGACGGCGAAGGGCGGAATTGCGGTTGCAATCCAGGCGCAGATGAACATTCCGGTCAAGTATATCTGTGTCGGGGAGCAGTTAGAGGATTTACAGAGGTTTGATGCGAAGGCATTTACGGACGCCCTGTTTGACGGGGAGTCAAATACCCCGTAGCGAAAGCCACGAGGCATGACTTAGGGAAACGCTGCTTAAAGCGTTTCCCGCGCCGGATTTGCAAATCTATTTGCACTATCCTCACTTTGCTTTCGCGCGAATAAAGAAATGGAGGAAAACAGTTATGATGACAATGGAGCAGTTTGAAGAAGCAGTGGAAACAGTCAAGCGTGTCACGGCGCCGACGAAGCTTGTATACAGCAAGTTCTTTTCGGACCAGACCGGCAATAAGGTCTACCTGAAGCCGGAGAATATGCAGGTGACAGGGGCATATAAAATCCGGGGTGCTTACTATAAAATCAGCACCCTGACCGAAGAGGAGCGCTCCCGCGGACTGATTACGGCATCTGCCGGAAATCATGCGCAGGGTGTTGCCTATGCGGCACAGGAGTACGGCTGTAAGGCAGTCATTGTAATGCCGACGACGACGCCGTTAATCAAGGTAAACCGTACCAAAGGGTATGGTGCCGAGGTGGTGCTTTACGGGAATGTCTACGACGAATCCTGTGAGTATGCGTTAAAGCTTGCCGAGGAGCGGGGCTATACGTTTATTCATCCGTTTGACGATGAAACGGTTGCAACCGGACAGGGAACCATTGCCATGGAGCTGTTTAAGGAGCTTCCGACCGTAGATATTATTTTAGCCCCGGTCGGCGGCGGCGGACTGCTTGCGGGAGTTTCCACCCTTGCCAAGCTGCTGAACCCGAACATCAAGGTAATCGGCGTGGAGCCGGAGGGAGCAAGCTGTATGAAGGCATCCCTTGCGGCGGGAGAGGTACTGACGCTTCCTTCGGTCGATACGATTGCAGACGGTACGGCGGTGAAGACGCCGGGCACAAGGATTTTCCCGTATATCCAGCAGAATGTGGACGAGATTATGACGGTTTCCGATAAGGAGCTGATTGTCTGCTTCTTAGATATGATTGAAAATCATAAGATGGTAGTGGAAAATTCCGGTCTTCTGACAGTTGCCGCATTAAAGCAGCTAAAGTGTCAGGGAAAGAAGGTCGCTGCAATTATGAGCGGCGGCAATATGGACGTCATTACGATGGCATCCGTCGTGCAGCAGGGACTGATTCTGCGGGAGCGTATTTTTACGTTTTCCGTACTGCTGCCGGATAAGCCGGGCGAGCTGGTCCATGTGGCTTCGATTGTTGCACAGAACCAGGGCAATGTCATCCGGCTCGACCATAACCAGTTTGTCAGCATCAACCGCAACAGCGCGGTGGAGCTGACGATTACCCTTGAGGCATTCGGGGGAGAACATAAGCGGAGAATCTTAAAGGCGCTGGAGGATGCCGGATATCATCCGAATGTAGTGGCACCGAAGGCAATGTATCAGTAAATCTTAAGCTTCCGCATTTTGTGTGCGTGTTGTAGTTCCGTCGCCTGCGCACTGTCTGATTTTTTCAAGCGCGAACGCTTCACCGGACAGATGAAAAAATCAGAAAGTGTGCAGTCACCGGAACATTCAAGACTTGTTCAAAACTGCGGAATTTTTAAGATTGGGAAATCGGAGGGGCTATGAAGCTATTTATTGTGACGGGGATGAGCGGCGCCGGGAAGTCAAAGGCAGTGGATTATCTGGAGGATTTCGGGTATTACTGCCTGGATAATCTTCCGGTGAAGCTTCTGTCCTCTGTTATGGACTGGATGGAGCATAATAAGGATTTTCCCAGCAAGGTTGCGGTAACGCTGGATATCCGCAGCCGGAATATTTCCGACAGCTTTTTTTCGGCGTTAGAGGCGGTGAAGAGGAGCGGCGTGCCGGTGCGCGTCCTGTTCCTGGATTGTGAGGATACGGTGCTGATTAAGCGGTATAAGGAGAGCAGGCGCCTGCATCCGTTAATGAATCTGGAGAACCAGACGGACATTTCCTCCGCACTCCGGGAGGAGCGCCGGGTACTGGGGTCCGTCCGGGAGTCGGCGGACTATATCATCGATACGTCGGCGCTTGCCACGTCGGCGCTGCGGAAAAAGATTGCGGAGCTTGTGGAAGCGGACGCGGATAACGGGATGACCGTGCATTTTCTGTCCTTTGGCTATAAGTACGGGATTCCGGCGGAAGCTGACCTTGTATTTGACGTGCGGTGCCTGCCGAATCCGTTTTATGAGGAGGGGCTGCGGAATCTGACCGGTCTTGACCAGGAGGTGCGTGATTTCGTGTTTTCCACGGAGCAGGCAGAGGGGCTTTACATACGCATCCGGGAAATGCTGCGCTTCTCCGTTCCGCTGTATGAAAAGGAGGGAAAGGCACAGCTTGTCGTAGCGTTCGGCTGTACCGGCGGACAGCACCGTTCGACTGCCTTTGCTTACCGGATGCAGCAGGAGTTTGGGAACGAGGGGGGAATGACAAGGCTGACCTGCCGGGATATGAGCGTAAACAAGGAAGAGGTAAAGAACCGGTAGATACGGGGCGATACGGCAGACGGAAAGGAGCAGTCTGAAAATGGAAATACATGAGGAGGAAAGAGCGGATTTTTTGCAATACCAGAAGGCAGCAGGACAGGGAAATACAGATGCCATGTATAATCTCGGCTTGTGCTATAAAACCGGGACCGGCGTAAAAGCAGATGCGCGTCAGGCAGTGGAGTGGTACCGGAGGGCAGCGGAGCTTGGGAATACAGCTGCCATGAATAACCTCGGACTGTGCTATGGAACTGGGACCGGTGTAAAAGAGGATGCACGTCAGGAGGTGGAGTGGTACCGGAGGGCAGCGGAGCTTGGAGATGCGGCAGCCATGTATAATCTCGGGGTGTGCTATGGAACCGGGACCGGTGTAAAAGAGGATGCACGTCAGGAGGCGGAGTGGTACCGGAGGGCAGCGGAGCTTGGAAATGCAGCTGCCATGAATAACCTCGGGGTGTGCTATAAAAATGGAACCGGTGTGGAAAAGGATGCGCGTCAGGGGGTGGAGTGGTATCGGAAGGCAGCAGAACGGGGAAATGAGGTTGCCATGAATAACCTCGGGTGGTGCTATGACAACGGGACCGGTGTGGAAAAAGACGCACATCAGGCGGTGGAGTGGTACCGGAGGGCAGCGGAGCTTGGAAATGCAGATGCTATGAATAACCTCGGGGTGTGCTATAAAAATGGGACCGGTGTGGAAAAGGATGCGCGTCAGGAGGTGGAGTGGTACCGGAAGGCAGCTGAGCTTGGAAGTGCAGCTGCCATGAATAACCTCGGGGTGTGCTATGAAAATGGGACCGGTGTGGAAAAGGATGCGCGTCAGGCATTGTCGTGGTATGACAAAGGCGCAGAGTCTGGAAGTTCCAAGGCGGGGGAAAATGCTGAGGAATTACGGCAAAAGCTGGAGCTGCCTTTGTAAATTACGCTGTTTTTACAGTCTCCGGGATTTTACCGGGCTGCTGAAAAATCCCGGGGTCAGGGCGGATTTTCCATTTACAAATCCAAGCAGCCATGCTATAATAAAATTGTCCTTTTGTTCTGTTCAGAACATTTTTCCCGATGATTTCAACAGAGTATTTTAAATTATATTTCTGGGAACTTTTTTTGAAAAGCGGTTGACAAAACCGCAATATCGTTGTATTATAATCTAAGAAAGAACATTTGTTCACGAACATATGAGCGAGAGCAAAGCAAAATGAAAGATAAAAGCAAAAGTGAAAGCAGAGGAGGTATTTTTTTATGGCAAATACAGAGAAGATAAAGGCACTGGAGTCTGCCCTGCAGCAGATAGAGAAGCAGTACGGGAAGGGCTCCGTGATGAAGCTTGGCGACACGAAGTCGAATATGAACATCGAGACAGTTCCGACAGGGGCGCTCAGCCTTGATATTGCGCTTGGTCTGGGCGGCTTCCCGAAGGGGCGTGTGATTGAGATTTACGGTCCGGAGTCCAGCGGTAAGACGACGGTTGCCCTGCATGCGGTAGCCGAGGTGCAGAAGCGGGGCGGTATTGCGGGCTTTATTGACGCAGAGCACGCCCTTGACCCGGTCTATGCGGCGAACATCGGCGTTGACATCAATAATCTTTACATTTCCCAGCCGGACAACGGGGAGCAGGCGTTAGAGATTACCGAGACGATGGTGCGTTCCGGTGCGGTGGATATCGTGATTGTGGACTCGGTTGCGGCGCTTGTGCCGAAGGCGGAGATTGAAGGAGATATGGGCGACTCCCATGTAGGCCTGCAGGCGCGTCTGATGTCCCAGGCGCTCCGGAAGCTGACTGCGGTCATCAGCAAGTCCAATTGTATCGTTATTTTTATTAACCAGTTGCGTGAAAAGGTAGGCGTTATGTTCGGTAATCCGGAGACGACGACCGGCGGACGCGCGCTTAAGTTCTATGCCTCTGTCCGTCTGGATGTCAGACGCATCGAGTCCTTAAAGGCAGGCGGGGAGGTAGTCGGCAGCCGGACCAGGGTCAAGGTAGTAAAGAACAAGGTAGCGCCGCCGTTCCGTGAGGCAGAGTTTGATATTATGTTCGGACAGGGTATCTCCAAGGAGGGTGATGTGCTTGACCTTGCAGTAGAGGAGAATATCATCCAGAAGAGCGGCGCATGGTTTGCTTATAACGATGAGAAAATCGGGCAGGGCAGGGAGAATGCAAAGCAGTATTTAAGAGAGCATCCGGACATTCTTTCCGAGGTGGACCGGAGGGTACGTGAGGTAAACGAGCTTCCTGGCGGGGCAGAGGCAGACGGAGCTAAGCCGGGTGCCAAGGCAGACAAGAGTAAGGAAGAGAAGGAATAAGTGAGCAGGACAGGCAGCAACAGGCGTATCCTGCAGACAGGCAGGGCGGTACATATGGTATTGGAGTTACAGGAAGAAAAGGGAAATAAGGCTACGCTTCTGTTGGACGGGGCGGCCTACTGCCGTTGTTACCGGAAGGACCTGCGGAGCGCTGGTATTGCAGAGGGAGAAGAAGTAGATGAGGCTGTACTTGACCGTTTCAATCGGGAGGTACTTCTGCCGCGTGCGAAAAGGCGTTCCCTGTTTTTACTGAACCGGAAGCGGTACACTGCACAGGAGATGCGAAAGAAGCTGACTGCGGACGGTTATCCCGGGGAGGTCGTAGAGGAGACGCTTTCGTATCTGCAGGAGCTCCGCTATATCGATGATGTTTCCTATGCGCAGGGGTATGCATTGTCCCTGCTGCCGCGGTGCAGTGAGCGGGAGCTCTGCCAGAAGATGCTGCAAAGGGGCTTTGAGAAGGAGCTTGTTGCGGAGGCAATCAAGGAGGCGCAAAAGGAGTATTCCCTGGAAAATGGAGGTGGGGAGGCAGAGTATGAGCTGCCTGAGCTGTCTGCCATCCGTGCTTACCTGAGGAAAAAGGGATACCAGCCGGAGCAGGCAACGCAGGAGAAGAAGAAAAAGGTCATAGCGGCCCTTTACCGCAGAGGCTTTTCTCTTTCGGACATTCGTAAGGTAATCGGAGAAACAGAAGAAATGGAATAAAGGGGATAGTTTGAAAAGAAAACCCGGAAGCGAAGTCCTGCTTCCGGGTTTTCTTTCCATAGAAATCTTTGTTTTTTATGGTGCAAAAATAGTGTCTGATTTTATGAAAGCCAAATGATATAGAGATAGGGCAAGAAGTAGAGCCAGGTAAGGAATCCTGGGGTTAAGAGGTTCAGGTCTCTCCTGTTTCGACCTGTCGGAATGCAATTTCAAATATATTTCCGTCCTCTGTCTTGACGGTAAGCAGATTATTTTGTTCGTCTGCATTAAGGTCGGCAATCTTTAATCCTTCGCTGTCGTTTAATAAATCAAAAAGCTTATCTTTGAAGTAGTTTAAATCCATTCTGTCGTTCCCCTTTTCTTCTATTTTGCTACATTTTGCTACCTGATAAATATTATATAGTTTTTTAGAAGCCATTGCAATCATTATTACGAAAAGTATGAAAAATTTTTTGTCTTCTGTGGCAGGGAGGTAAGAAGGAAAGAGAATTTGAATTGCTTTTTACAAGCTTTTAGTAAAGCCGGAAGAAAAGTGGATATTGCTTGACGGTAGAGTCACAATATGCTAAGATAAGAGGTATAAAGAATTGCTATTTTATGCTAAGGAGGATTATGTGTTATGGGTAAGTTTGTAATCAAGGAAGTTCCGAGCGGAATCAAGTTTGACCTGAAGGCAGGGAACGGCGAAGTGATTGCGACCAGTGAGGTTTATACAACCGAGTCTGCCTGCAAGAACGGAATCGAAAGCGTAAAAAAGAACGCTCCGGTTGCAGGGATAGAGGATCAGACCGCAGAAGAGGTAGTTACGGTAAAGAATCCGAAGTTCGAAGTATATCAGGATAAGGCTGGCGAGTACCGTTTCCGCTTAAAGGCAACCAACGGACAGATTATTGCGACAGGCGAAGGCTATAAGGCAAAGGCCTCCTGCTTAAATGGAATTGAAAGCATCAAGAAGAATGCGCCTGATGCTAAGGTAGAAAAAGTAGAGAAAAAGTAATGCCGGTCAGAAGTTAAAAATTAAAGAGAGACTGTCGCAAAGCAGGTGCTCCCTGGCAGGGATACCTGGACGGAAAGGCTATGCCGGTCCGTGCGTTCCCTGATGGAAGCCGTATTTGCAGCAGTCTCTTTTGTTTTGCCAGGAAGCTATTCCACGGTTTCCGGTTCGTCGTAGGTGACACCGAAGGTTTCCGCGGTTACCGTTTTCATTACCTGAGGTGTGGATGGACGGTCGCTCCAGTCCGTCGGAACCTCTGCAATCCGGTTTACCGTATCCATGCCCTCGATTACCTTGCCGAAAGCGGCGTAGGAGCCGTCTAAGTGAGGGCTTGTCTTGTGCATAATGAAGAACTGGGAGCCCGCAGAGTCCGGATGCTGTGCGCGTGCCATCGAAAGAACGCCTTCCGTATGGCGTAAATCGTTTGTAAAGCCGTTGGCGGAAAATTCTCCCGGAATCGAGTAGCCCGGACCGCCCATGCCGGTGCCGTCAGGACAGCCGCCCTGAATCATAAAGCCGTTAATGACACGGTGGAAAATCAGTCCGTTATAAAAACCCTTATTGACAAGGGAAAGGAAGTTTTTCACTGTGTTTGGTGCGATTTCCGGGTAAAGCTCTGCACGGATCTGCTCCCCGTTTTCCATGGTAAATGTAACAATCGGATTCTGAGCCATAATGACCTCCTGAGTCTGTAAAATAATGGTGTTATTATAACAGTATTCCGTAAAAATGTCAAAGAAAATAAGGAGAAAAACTATGTTACCGACGAGAGAAAAGGCAGAGGAGCTTTTAAGAGAAGCGGAAACGTGTAATCCGGGGCCTTGGGGGAATCACAGCCGGGTTGCTGCCCACTGTGCGGAGAAGATTGCGCAGGGCTGCGGGGATCTGGATGCGGACAAGGCATATATTCTTGGCTTGCTCCATGATATCGGAAGGAAATTCGGTGTAAGGCATTTGGGTCACGTGTCAGACGGCTATTCGTATATGCGCTCCCTCGGATACGACGAGGTGGCGAGGGTGTGTCTGACCCATTCGTTCCATAACCTGACGATTGATGAATATATCGGAAGGTTTGATACAACCGGGGAGGAGCTGCAAATAATTCAGGACGCGCTGGGAGCGATTGTACCGGATGAGTATGACAGGTTGATTCAGCTGTGTGATTCCCTCGCAGGCGCGGAAGGCGTGCTGGACATTGAGGAACGGATGGAAGATGTAAAGCGCAGATACGGAAGCTATCCACAGAAAAAGTGGGATAAGAATTTAGAATTGAAACGGCATTTTGAGGAAAAGACAGGCAGGGATATTTACCTTGTGACGGAGAAGGAGGTTTTCCGGCCGTAGGGGGTGGCTGAAAAGCGGTTATGTGAAAATATACGCAAATCCGATTACCGAATATGTTGTTTTGTTTTTATTTATGTTGTATAATAAGGATATCAAATCCGGATTTGCAATGATAACTAAAATCTTATTCACAAAACTTTAATCGGAGGTGCAACTATGTTTATGGAAGAACGCCATCAGGAAATTGCCGGAATCATTAAAACAAACGGTAAGATTACGATTGCAGAAATTACGGACAGATACCGTATATCTGACGAGTCTGCCCGCAGGGATTTGCGGCTGTTAGAACAGAGAGGGGTATGTAAGAGAACCCACGGCGGGGCCATTCTGGTTTCGCAGGTCAATGTAAGACCGCCGGTGGACCGGGAATTTGAAAGTATGCCTGTTTATACAAATTACAGGGAGATTTCACGTGCCGCTGCGTCCATGATTCAGGAGAATGACACGGTCTATCTGACCAGCGGTTCTATCGGCTATATTATGCTTTCCTTTTTGCCACGGGATATCCGTTATACTTTAGTCGTAAATTCAGCAGATATTGGAAGGGAACTCCGGGACTTTGATAATATCGAAGTCTACCTTACGGGAGGGAAAATGCGTCAAAACGGCTCTTTTGTGGATAGTCTGGCAAATGAATTTGTCAGCCGGTTACATTTTGACCTTTGTTTTATTACCGGGAGCGGGCTGACAGCAGACTTCGGTCTGAGTAACGGCACGGATGAAACGGCGGCGTTTCAGCGGACCGTGATTAAAAACTGCCGGAAGCGGTGTCTGCTTATTCCGGGTGTAAAAGTCGGCGTCAATTCGTTTGTCAAGGTCTGTGACGCAGAGGTTTTTGATTCTGTTATTACGGATTGGGACTGTGTGGCAGACCAGATTACGGCGCTGGAAGAGAGAGGTGTTGCGGTCACGGTTGTGGGAGAGCCTGAATGAGCCGGGAGCAGACCCTGAGAAACCGGATTCTTGACAAATACACGAGTTTCCGCCGGTTTTCGGAAGAGGCAGATATTCCGTATAGCACGTTAATGACAATTCTTTCCAGAGGGATTGGCGGGGCATCGTTCGATGTCGTAATACGAATCTGCAGGAAGCTGGATATCAATCCATTCGAAATTTAAAAAGGAAACGTTCAGCAGAGCCGGACTCTGCGGGAAAAAAGGGGCCAATGCAGTTATTGCGGAAGCCCCTTTTGTTTTTGTCTTACTTCCGGCATTACTGGAAATAATTTATAAATACAGGCTTGCAATTTGACATCATTAGAGCTATAATATAATCGGCGTAATTTGGAAGAAAAGTTGGTACTCCTTCCTATGTTTTATTCTACAGAAATACTATAAAATGGAGGCAGCAAGATGAGTAGTACAGCAAAATTGTCGGCAAGAGACCGCATCGCGGGCTTGCTTGATGAGAGCAGCTTTGTTGAAATCGGTGCTCTTGTAACAAAGAGAAATACGGATTTCAATCTGGCGCAGACAGAAGCTCCGTCCGATGGTGTAATTACCGGGTACGGTCTGATTGACGGAAGCCTTGTTTATGTTTACAGTCAGGATGCGGAAGTGCTGAACGGCACCATGGGTGAAATGCATGCAAACAAGATTGTAAATATATATGATCTGGCGTTAAAGGTCGGAGCTCCGGTTATCGGACTTGTAGATTGTGCAGGAATGCGTCTGCAGGAGGCAACCGATGCACTGGCAGGTTTTGGAAAGGTTTACTTAAAGCAGAGCATGGCGTCCGGCGTGGTTCCGCAGATTACGGCTGTGTTCGGTACCTGTGGCGGCGGCTGTGCAGTTTCCGCAGCAATGAGCGACTTTACGTTTATGCCGGAGGAGGGCGCAAAACTGTTTGTCAATTCCCCGAACGCAGTGGAGGGCAATTTTGCCGGTAAATGTGATACGTCCGCAGCGAAGTTCCAGGCAGCAGCAGGCATGGTAGATGTAGTAAGGGAAGATGAGGCACAGGTGCTTGCTTCTATCCGTACCCTGGTATCCTTTCTGCCGAGTAATAACGAGACGGACTGCGTAATTGACTGTACGGATAACCTGAACAGGGCGACGGCAGCATTTGCAGAGGAAATCTGCGACCCGGCTGTGGCGCTGGCTGATATTGCCGATGATAATAATTTCTTTGAACTTAAGGCGGAGTACGCAAAGGAAATGGTAACGGGCTTTCTTCGTCTGAACGGTACGACAGTAGGTGCGGTAGCAAACCGCAGCGCGGTACTGGACGAAAACGGCAAGAAGACGGCTTCGTTTGATACGGCTCTTACCGCGGACGGCTGTAAGAAGGCGGCGTCCTTTGTATCGTTCTGTGACGCGTTCGGGATTCCGGTAGTGACGTTTACGAATGTAACCGGCTATGCAGCGGCCATGCAGGAGGAAAAGACGGTTGCAGCAGCAGCGGCAGGGCTTACGAATGCGTTTGCGTCCGCAACGGTGCCGAAGGTAAACCTGATTTGCGGGGCGGCAATGGGAAGCGCGTACATTACGATGAACTCCAAGCATATCGGTGCAGACCTTGTATTTGCGCTTGAGGATGCAAAAATCGGTATGATGGATGCTTCCCTGGCAGCACAGATTATGTATGCAGGAGAGAGCGAGGCAGTCAGAAAGGAAAAGTCGGCAGAGTATGAAAGCCTTCAGGGCAGTGCGGTCTCCGCAGCAAAGCGCGGTTATGTGGACAGCATTATCTCTGCAGATGCAGTAAGACAGCAGCTGGTATATGCATTGGAAATGCTGTATACAAAGAGAGAGGCACGTCCGTCAAAAAAGCACGGGACTGTTTAGTGAGGTGATACGATGAAAATGACATCTGTATTTTTAAGCACTTACTGGGACGGGGTGAAGGAAGCGCTGCCCGGCGCTCTCGGCAATACCGTAATCGGCATTCTGGTCGTGTTCGCCGCCCTGCTTTTTATCTGTTTCATTATCTCGATGCTGAAGTTTATTTCTATTATTGAGGGGAAGCGGACGCCGAAGCAGGAGAAGAAGGAAGAGGCAGCGTCTCTTCCGGGACAGGCAATCGAGAATACGGTTGCACAGATTGCAGAGGCGGAGGAGGAGCTTTCGGATGACCTTGCCCTGGCGGCGGTTATCACCGCGGCAATCTATGCTTACGAGGAAGCAAACGGAAATGCGGCAGCAGTAGCAAACGGTCTGGTAGTACGTTCCATCCGCAGGGCAAAGAAAAGCGGCTGGCAGAACGCATAAATTTTACAATATCCTGGAGGTTAATTATGAAGAGTTATACGATTACAGTAAATGGAACTGCTTATGATGTAACAGTAGAAGAAGGTACAGGCGCAGCAGCAGCGGCTCCGGTACGCGCGGCAGCCCCGGCTCCGGCCCCGAAGGCAGCAGCGGCTCCGGCTCCGAAGGCAGCAGCCCCGGCGGCAGGCGCAGCAGGTGCAGTGAAGGTGAATGCACCGATGCCGGGTAAGATTCTTGCAGTGAAGGCAAATATCGGCGCAGCAGTAAAGAAGGGAGAGGTGCTCCTGATTTTAGAGGCAATGAAGATGGAAAATGAAATTGTTGCCCCGCAGGACGGTACCGTTGCAAGTATTAATGTTTCAGTAGGTGCGAGTGTTGAATCCGGTGAGGTTATGGTAACGCTGAACTAGCTTAAGAGGAGGATATCACATGGGCAATATTGGTGAAACGCTGATGGGATTGTTAGAGAGCACAGGTTTCTTTAATTTGTACTGGGGAAACTATATTATGATTGTGGTTGCTCTTTTCTTCCTTTATCTGGCGATTGCAAAGGGATATGAACCGCTTCTGTTAGTTCCGATTTCGTTTGGTATGCTGTTGGTAAATCTTTGCCCGGGGATTATGGCAGAGCCGGTGACAACATATTATGATGCGTCCGGTGAAGTGGTTTGTTATCTGACAGGAAATGAGTACACAAATGTGGCAGGCGAGATTTTGACCCAGCCGATTGCAGAAATCCTGGCAACGGTGGACCCGTCAAGGACGGTTGAGAGCGCAGGGGGTCTGCTGCACTATTTCTTCAAGCTGGATGAGCTGGCAATTCTTCCGTGTCTGATTTTCATGGGCGTCGGTGCAATGACCGACTTTGGTCCGTTGATTGCGAATCCGAAGAGCTTTTTGCTCGGTGCGGCAGCCCAGATTGGTATTTTCGGAGCGTATCTGCTTGCGATTCTTTTAGGCTTTAACGGCAAGGGCGCGGCGGCGATTTCCATTATCGGCGGCGCGGACGGTCCGACCTCGATTTTCCTTGCCATGAAGCTCGGACAGACACAGCTGATGGGACCGATTGCGGTAGCGGCGTATTCCTATATGTCGCTTGTTCCGATTATCCAGCCTCCGGTGATGCGTCTGCTCACTACGGAGAAGGAGCGGAAGATTAAGATGGAGCAGCTCCGTCCGGTATCGAAGTTAGAGAAGATTTTGTTCCCGGTTATTGTAACGATTGTAGTAGTATTGCTGCTTCCGGACACGGCAGCCTTAATCGGCAGCTTAATGCTCGGTAACCTGTTCCGTGAGTCGGGCGTGGTAAAGCAGCTTCAGGAGACCGCCTCCAATGCAATGATGTATATCGTCGTAATCTTACTTGGTACTTCCGTAGGTGCGACGACAAGCGCACAGGCATTCCTTCGTCTGGATACGTTAAAGATTGTCGGTCTCGGTCTTGTAGCCTTTGTTGTCGGAACGGCGGCAGGCGTACTGTTTGGCAAGCTGATGTGCAAGGCGACGAAGGGTAAGGTAAATCCGCTGATTGGTTCTGCCGGTGTATCGGCGGTGCCGATGGCAGCCCGTGTGTCCCAGAAGGTGGGTGCGGAGGCAGACCCGACAAACTTCCTTCTGATGCATGCTATGGGTCCGAACGTTGCCGGTGTCATCGGTACTGCGGTAGCAGCCGGTGTGTTTATGGCAATTTTCGGTGTATAAAGAGAATGATAAGAGCAGGCTGTCCGGTGTGCCGGAATGCGGCACGGGCAGCAGTGGAATAAAGGAGGTTTATGATGGCAGTAAAGATTACAGAGACCATTCTGCGTGACGCACATCAGTCCCTGATTGCAACGCGTATGACAACGGAGCAGATGCTTCCGATTATTGATAAGATGGATAAGGTAGGCTACCATTCCGTAGAGTGCTGGGGCGGCGCTACCTTCGACGCTTCCCTCCGTTTCCTGAAGGAAGACCCGTGGGAGCGTTTGAGAAAGCTGCGTGCAGGCTTTAAGAACACAAAGCTGCAGATGCTGTTCCGCGGACAGAATATCCTCGGCTACAATCATTATTCCGATGATGTTGTAGAGTATTTCGTGCAGAAGTCCATTGCAAACGGAATTGATATTATCCGTATTTTTGACTGCTTTAACGACCTGCGGAATCTGCAGACCGCAGTAAAGGCGGCAAATAAGGAAAAAGGTCATGCGCAGATTGCACTGTCCTATACGCTCGGAGATGCGTATACGCTCGATTACTGGAAAGAAACTGCAAGGCAGATTGAGGAAATGGGTGCGGATTCCCTGTGTATCAAGGATATGGCAGGACTTTTAGTACCGTACGAGGCAGACCGTCTGGTGAAGGCACTGAAGGAGGGCACAAAGCTTCCGATTCAGCTGCATACCCACTATACGTCCGGCGTTGCGTCCATGACGTACTTAAAGGCGGTAGAAGCAGGCTGCGATATCATCGATACTGCCATGTCCCCGTTCTCCATGGGAACGAGCCAGCCGGCAACCGAGGTAATGGTGGAGACCTTCAAGGGAACCGAGTACGATACCGGCCTGGACCAGACGCTGCTTGCAGAAATCGCGGATTACTTCCGTCCGATGCAGGAGGAGGCGTTAAAGAGCGGCCTTCTGAATCCGAAGGTAATGGGCGTAAATATCAAGACCCTGCTTTATCAGGTGCCGGGCGGTATGCTTTCCAACCTTGTTTCCCAGTTAAAGGAGGCACATGCGGAGGATAAGTATTACCAGGTACTGGAGGAAATCCCGAGGGTGCGTAAGGACTTCGGTGAGCCGCCGCTTGTTACCCCGTCCTCCCAGATTGTCGGTACGCAGGCTGTATTGAACGTACTGCAGGGCGAGCGCTATAAGATGATAACGAAGGAGTCCAAGAAGGTACTTGGCGGTGAGTTCGGCCAGACCATCAAGCCGTTCAATCCGGAGGTACAGAAGAAGGCAATCGGGGATACCGAGCCGATTACCTGCCGTCCGGCGGATAAGATTGCTCCGCAGCTTGCAAAGTTTGAGGAGGAAATCAAGGAATGGAAGCAGCAGGATGAGGATGTTCTTTCCTATGCACTGTTCCCGCAGGTAGCGATTGAGTTCTTCAAGCACCGTCAGGCACAGCAGACGAAGGTCGATGTGAATGCCGCAGACACGAAGAATCAGGCCTATCCGGTATAAGTCAAATAATTGAATGATTGAAGTGAAAGGGGGCTGCCAAAGGAAGGGCAGCCCCTGTTTACATCTCATATTCCATTGCTCTTATTTTACAGCTCCCGTCGAGCTTTTGAAATTCCCCATATTGCACAAACTTCAAACCGCACTTTTCCATAACCCTGCCCGAAACTGCAATAAAATTTCTCTTTGAGCTCTCCTTGTTACTTTCTGGAATTTGTGGTAAAATAAGCACGAAGAGGCATTGTGCCTGCACAAAATACCTCTTTGTGCGAATGCCCTCATCGAGACGAAGTCGAGATGGTAAAATAATGTGGCAAAATATATTTATAGTTAGAAAGAAAGAGCCTGTCGTGCTTTTTTAAGGAATGGCGGACAGGCCGGGAGAGGATACTGTATGATGGAAGTTACGATAGAAGCCTTATCCGGCGACAGATTTTCTTTTGAGGCGCCGCAGGGCGAAGGGTACAGGGATGAAGGGGATTATCATGTGGGGGAAATCTATCAGGGCTATTCTTACTGTAAGGAGACAGGTGTGTACGTTGCCGACCTTTACTTCGGGATTGCCGCGGAGCTTGACTGTGATGATTCGCCGGAGAATATCCGAAGGGCGTATGAAAAGCATCATGGCGCAGCCGACGGGTTTTCGGTGGAAAGGGCAGGACATCCGGTGTTTGAATGGCGGGCGGAGTTCCGGAATGCCGGGATGCACCGTATCATCTATTGGAAGAAAATCGATGAGTTCGAGCTGTTCGCCTGCGAGCTGCTGTTAAAGGCAGACCTGACGGAAAAAGAACTTCAGGAGAAGCTTCTGGACGATTTCGAGCGTATGGTAAGGAGCTGTAAGGCACAGCCGGAGGAATAAACGGAGGATTGCAGGATGGAACCGATAAAACCCTATAAAAAGGACGCGGGGTATTCCTATACCCTGGGTGCGTTTCCGACGATTGAGCTGCTAAGCTGCCGGCCGTCTCTGGTGAAGGAGGTGCTTGTGCATTCCTCCTTTACCGACCGGGAGACCGTAGACGCCCTGTGCGGGAAGGCAGGGATTCCGGTGACGGTTTCCGATAAGACGATAGCAAGGCTTTCGGATAAGGAAAACTGCTTTGTCGTCGGCGTGTTTGAGAAGTATACCGAGAGCCTGAAGGGAGATGTGCCGCATATCGTTCTGGTGAATCCGGGCAATATGGGGAACCTCGGGACGATTCTCCGGACCGCGGCGGCAATGGGGATTTATGATATTGCCATTATCTCGCCGGGGGTGGATGCGTTTCATCCGAAGGCGGTCCGGGCTTCCATGGGCGCGCTGTTCCGGCTGCGCCACCGGTACTATGACAGCTTTGAAAGCTACCGGAGGGACTTCCCTGCGCACGGGATATTCTGCTTTATGCTGGACGAAGCGCATAGCCTTGCGCTTTCCGACGTGGAAAAGCCGGAGCTTTTTTCGCTGGTGTTCGGCAACGAGGCATCGGGGCTTCCGGCGGAGTTTGCGTCCTACGGGCAGAGTGTTATCATTCCGCAGACAGAGGCGGTAGACTCGTTGAACTTAACGATTGCGGTCGGAATCGGAAGCTATGTGTTTATGAAGGAAAAGCATTCTTAAGCTTCCACATTTTGTATGTGCTTTTATGTACAGCGCCGGGACTTTAAGGGGCGCTTAAAAAATGTGGAAACGCAAGAAAGTCTTGCTTTTTTCGGAGCTCTAAGTTATACTAATGCTTAGAGTTAATAAATTTCCTAATTTATGGAGGAATCATGTTAAATTTAACAATGGAAGGTTTACACAACCGTGACGGCTACGCGAAAGCAGGAATTTCACTGCCGGAATATGACGTGGCAGAAGTAGCTGCATATACAGCCGAGAATCCGGTCTGGGTACATTTCGGTGCCGGGAACATTTTCCGTGGGTTTATTGCGGTATTGCAGCAGACCCTTTTGGACAAAGGTCTGCAAAAGAGCGGTATCATTGCCGCCGAAACATTTGATTTTGATATTGTGGACAAGATTTACCGTCCGTTCGATAATCTGGCGCTTTTAGTCGGGTTGAAGCCGGACGGCGGTATGGTTAATTCCGTTGTTGCAAGCATTGCCGGGGCATATTGTGCCGACAGGAAGCGCCCGGAGGAGTTTGCAAGGCTTACGGCGGCGTTTGAGCATCCGGGCCTGCAGATGGTAAGCTTTACGATTACGGAAAAGGGATATGCGCTGACCGATATGAACGGGGTGCTTCTGCCGGTAGTTGCCGCTGATATGGAGAAGGGGCCGGACGAGGCGGTGCATGCGATGGGCGTTGTGGCGTCACTTTTATGGAAGCGCTACCAGGCGGGCGCATATAAGCTTGCATTGGTCAGCATGGATAACTGCAGCCATAACGGTGAGAAGCTGCGAAGCTCCGTGCTTACGATTGTAAAGGAGTGGGAGAAGCGGGGATTTGTCCCGGCAGAGTTTACGGCATATCTTTCCGACGAAGAGAGGGTATCCTTCCCTTGGTCCATGATTGATAAGATTACGCCGCGTCCGTCGGAGAGCGTGGAAGCTTGTTTAAGCGGGCTTGGTGTTGCAGATATGGCTCCGGTAGTTACCTCAAGGAACACTTATATTGCGCCGTTTGTCAATGCGGAGATTCCGCAGTACCTTGTAATTGAGGACAAGTTCCCGAACGGCAGGCCTCAGTTAGAGCAGGCGGGCGTTTATATGACCGACCGCGATACCGTAAACAATACAGAGCGTATGAAAGTGACGACCTGTCTGAATCCGCTTCATACCGCGCTTGCCGTTTACGGCTGTATTCTTGGCTATACTAAGATTGCGGACGAGATGGACGATAAGGAGTTAAAGCTGCTGATTGAAAAAATCGGATACGATGAGGGGATGCCGGTTGTGGTTGACCCGAAGATTCTTTCCCCGCGTGCCTTTATTAAAGAGGTAATCGAGGAGCGTCTTCCGAATCCGTTTATTCCGGATATGCCGCAGCGTATTGCGACGGATACCGGTCTGAAGGTGCCGATTCGTTTTGGTGAGACAATGAAGGCATATCTGGCAAGCGATACGTTAAAGATTACGGATTTGGTTTATATTCCGCTTGCGATTGCAGGCTGGCTGCGTTATCTTATGGGACGCTATGATAACGGGGAGCAGATGGAAATCAGTCCGGATCCGACTGCAGCAGGCGTGCAGGAGGCGTTAAAGACCGTAGAGTTCGGCAATCCGGACAGCTATACCGGACAGTTAAGGAGCGTACTTTCCAACAAGGCGCTGTTTGCCGTTGATTTGTGTGAGGCAGGGCTTTCTGGGCGGATTGAAACGATGTTTTGTGAGATGATTGCAGGAAAGGGCGCGGTCCGGGATACGTTAAAGAAATATTTATACCGTTAGCGTCAGAATGGAAGAAACAAAAAGAATGCCGCCGGTGTTCTTAAGTATATGGAAAGAAAGAAAGGAGTTTTCATGAGTATTTTTAAGGATGTAAAGGAAAATGAGGCAAAAAACGAGGAGAGGGCGGCAAAGGAAGATTTATTCACCGTCGTTTCCGGGGAAGAGCAGGATGACGTGGATATGGAGCTTCTGAACAGCTTAATGGAGGACGATTCCCTGACGGAAGACGAGTCCGTGGAAGAAGAGCAGGAACCGGAAGAGGCACCTGTACAGGAAGAGCCGGAGCTGGCGGGGGCGTCCGCGGAGCCGGAGGCAGAGGAAGAAAAGAGCGAAGAAAAGCCGCATGGGCTTGACCGCACGAATCCGGATACCGACGGAGTGACTGTCATTACGAAGGGAACGACCATCAACGGAAGCATTATTTCGGACTGCTCCTTAGATGTCATGGGAACGATTAACGGCGATATCGAGTGTCTCGGAAAGCTTACTGTTTCCGGTAAGGTGAAGGGAAATGCAACGGCAGTAGAGGTTTATGTCAATACGGACCGGCTGGAAGGGAATATTACGAGCGAGGGCAGCGTAAAGATTGGTATCGGCACCGTGATTATCGGCGATATTGCAGCTTCCTCCGGAGTCATTGCCGGGGCAGTCAAGGGTGAAATCGATGTGAAGGGACCGGTTGTAATTGATTCGACTGCAATTATTAAAGGAAATGTCAAGGCAAAGTCCGTACAGATGAACAACGGCGCCGTATTGGAGGGCTTCTGTTCCCTGTCTTATGCCGCAGTTGATATTGATGATATTTTTGAGTAAGACATGAGGATGCTATGAGATATAAAAGAGTATTGTTAAAGTTAAGCGGTGAAGCACTTGCCGGAGAGAAGAAAACCGGCTTTGATGAGGCTACCTGCGTTAAGGTAGGCAGACAGGTAAAGGAGTTAACAGATGCCGGGGTCCAGGTTGCAGTCGTAATCGGCGGCGGCAATTTCTGGCGCGGCAGGAGCTCCGAGACGATTGACCGCATTAAGGCAGACCATATCGGGACCCTTGCGACGGTAATGAATTGCATCTATGTTTCCGAAATCTTCCGTTTCTGCGGAATGGAGACCGCGGTGTATACGCCGTTTGCGTGCGGGAGCTTTACGGAGCTGTTTACAAAGGATAAGGCAATGGAGGCATTACAGGCAGGCAAGGTCGTATTCCTCGCAGGAGGGACAGGGCATCCGCTGTTTTCTACCGATACGCCAACAGCGCTTTATGCAGTCGAGCTGGAGGCCGAGGTTGTTCTGATGGCGCGTGCGGTGGACGGCGTGTATGACAGCGACCCGAAGGAGAATCCGGCGGCAAAGCGCTTTGATACGATTTCCTTTGAGGAGGTTCTTGCGCGCAGGTTAAAGATTCTGGATATGACTGCAACCGTTATGTGTATGGAGCATAAGGTTCCGCTGTTTATCTTTTCGTTAGGGGAGGAGAACGGAATCGTAAAGGCAGGTCAAGGTGAGCCAATCGGCACCATTGTTACACCATAAAGCAGGAGGAGAGAAGAGCAATGAATGAAAGAGTAAAACCGTTTGAGGCAAAGATGCAGAAGTCTCTGGAGGCATTACAGGAGGAGTATGCAACTATCCGTGCCGGACGTGCAAATCCGCATGTTCTGGATAAGTTACGGGTAGACTATTACGGTACTCCGTCTTCCATCCAGGCGGTTGCCAATGTGTCCGTACCGGAGGCAAGGGTAATCCAGATTCAGCCATGGGAAGCAAAGATGATTAAAGAAATCGAGAAGGCGATTTTAGCATCCGACCTGGGGCTGACACCGAGTAATGACGGCAAGCTGATCCGTCTCGTATTTCCGGAGCTGACCGAGGACCGGCGTAAGGAGCTTGTGAAGGACGTAAAGAAGAAGGCGGAGAATGCCAAGGTTGCCATCCGGAATGTACGCCACGATGCCAATGATGTGATTAAGAAGGCAGGAAAGGCAAATGAGATGTCAGAGGATGAGCAGCAGGATATTAAGGATGAAATCCAGAAGATGACCGATAAGTTTATTGCAGAGGTGGATAAGATGGCAGAGGATAAGTCTGCGGAGATTCTGACCATTTAGCAGGATAAAATACAAAACAGGGGGTGTCCCGGGCAGGCTTTTAAGAGAATCGGGACACACCCCTGAATTTATGTCGGATGGGGATTCCGTTCAGACACAGAAACGGCAGGGGAGGAAGTTATCAAGGACCGGAGGACAGGAAATGGAACATGTACCGCAGCATATTGCGATTATTATGGACGGGAACGGCAGATGGGCAAAGAAGCGCGGTCTGCCGCGGAATGTAGGGCATACCCAGGGAAGCAAGGCGGTCCGGAAGATTTGTGAAGCGGCGTGGAAATGCGGGGTAAAGTATTTAACGATTTATGCCTTTTCCACGGAAAACTGGTCGCGCCCGAAGGAAGAGATTGATGCTCTGATGAAAATTCTGCGGAGTTATTTAAAGGATGCGGTCAAACAGAGCACGGAAAATAATATGCGTGTACGGATTATCGGCGATTATTCGGTATTGCCGGAGGATATGATAACATCGATTCAACATCTGGAGGAGGTATCTTCGGGGAATACCGGCCTTCAGTTTCAGATAGCATTAAATTACGGGGGACGGGATGAGGTACTCCGTGCCGTAAAGAAGGCGGCGGCGAAGCTTTTGGCGGAAGGGAAGTCCGTGGAGGATATGACGGTGGAGGAGTTGGGCGGTGCCTTGGATACAGCAGGGATTCCGGACCCGGATCTGATTGTCCGCACAAGCGGGGAGCAGAGGCTTTCCAATTTTCTTTTGTGGCAGTCGGCTTATGCGGAGCTTTATTTTACGGATATTTTGTGGCCGGATTTTGATAAAAAGGCTCTGGAGGAGGCAATTTTATATTACGGAAGCAGAAACAGACGGTTTGGCGGGCTGGGAAATGAGAAATAGGCCGGTCGGGAAAGCGCGCTGTTTGATGGAGGAACCATGTTTATTACAAGACTGATAAGCGGAATTGTTTTGCTGGCGATTGTGATTTTAACCGGAATCCTCGGGGGACCGGTCTTTTTGTCGTTCGTCGCACTGATTTCCCTGCTTGGCGTATATGAGTTTTACAGGATGCTCCATCTGCAGAGAAGCATCCTGTTTTATACGGGCTTAGGGATGTGCCTTGTACTGGATGCACTGCTGTTTTTCGGAAAAGCAGGGGCGGCAGACGCCCTGCCTGTGCTTGTGCTGCTAATTTTTATGACACTTTATGTTGTCAGCTATCCGAAGCTTACGGCGAGGGAGGTATTTGCCTCCTATACGGGCTGGGTCTATGCGGCGGTCCTGCTTTCCTTTTTATACCGTGTCCGTATGGCAGAGGGCGGCGAGATGCTGCTCTGGCTTGTGTTTATCGGGGCATGGGGCTCGGACACCTGCGCCTATTGTGCGGGGAGGCTGTTCGGAAAGCATAAGGCGTTTCCGGAGCTGAGCCCGAAAAAGACGTTGGAGGGATGCATCGGCGGCGTAGTGGGAACCGCACTGATTGCAGGGATTTATGCGGCATGTATCAGGCATTGGGCGGATGCTTCTTCTGTTTCGGTCATCCAGTTCGGACTCATTGGAATGTCCGCCTCGGTGATTTCACAGGTCGGGGACCTGGCTGCCTCCGCGATGAAGCGGAACTGTAATATCAAGGATTACGGGAAGCTGATTCCGGGGCATGGCGGTATTCTGGACCGCTTTGACAGTATTATTTTTACGGCGCCGTTAGTCTACTATCTGGTACGGCTTTTTACGGTATGGACTTTTTAGGTAAAGGAGGACGTTGCTATGAAGAAATTAGCAGTCTTAGGTTCCACGGGTTCTATCGGGACACAGACGTTGGATATTGTGAGAGAACGGCCGGAGGAGTTCCAGGTTACGGCTCTGGCGGCGGGGCGCAATGTAGCTCTGCTGGAGGAACAGGTTGCAGAGTTCCGTCCGAAGTTAGTCAGCCTGACCGAAGAGAAGGATGCCAGGGAATTACAGGAACGTCTACACCTGAGGAATATAGATTCTACAGAAGTGGTATGCGGCATTGCAGGACTGACTGCCTGTGCATGCGAAGAAAGTGCGGACATGACGGTAAACGCGGTCGTCGGCATGGTCGGGATTCTGCCGACCGTTGCAGCTATCCGGGCAGGAAAGGATATCGCACTGGCAAATAAAGAAACTCTTGTCACCGCGGGGCATATTATTATGCCGTTGGTGAAAGAGTATAACGTAAGACTGCTTCCGGTCGACAGTGAGCATTCTGCGGTATTCCAGTGCCTGCAGGGAGCCGGGGAGCAGACCGTGGAGAAGCTTTTGCTGACGGCATCGGGCGGTCCTTTTTTCGGGAAAACAAAGGAGGAGCTTGGTTCTGTCACTGTAGAACAGGCGCTGCAGCACCCGAACTGGAGTATGGGGAGAAAGATTACAATCGATTCCTCTACGTTAGTCAACAAGGGGTTAGAGGTCATGGAAGCCGGATGGCTTTTTTCCCTTGCGCCGGAGCAGATTGAGGTGCTTGTACAGCCAAAGAGCATTATCCATTCGATGATTCAGTTCAATGACGGCGCGGTGCTGGCACAGCTCGGCGTACCGGATATGAAGCTTCCGATACAGTATGCCATGACCTATCCGGACCGGCTGGCGCTTTCTGGGAAGCGTCTGGATTTCTTTGAACTGCAGAAAATTGAGTTTTACCGGCCGGATATGGCGACCTTCCGGGCGCTTTCGCTGGCATACGATGCTTTCCGGGAGGGCGGAAGCCTTCCGACCGTCTATAATGCGGCGAATGAGATGGCGGTTTCGCTTTTTCTGGAACGTAAAATCGGGTATCTTCAGATTACGGAGATTTTGGAGCGCGCGATGGATGCGCATAAAAAAATCAAAAATCCGACTTTGGAGGAGGTTCTTTCTACCGAGGCGGAAACGTATTTCTATATCAGGGAGCATTCGCGCGATAAGCGCAGAAAAGAGGCAGTATGAAAATTGTTGTTGCAATTCTAATTTTCGGAATTATTATTCTGATACACGAGCTCGGACACTTTATTTTTGCCCGTATCAACGGAATTGAGGTGCTGGATTTTTCCATCGGCATGGGGCCGAGGCTGTGTGGGTTCCGTGCGTTCGGAACGAAGTTTTCGGTGCGGCTTCTGCCAATCGGCGGCGCCTGTATGATGCTTGGCGAAAATGAAGACCAGAAGACGGAGAGCGAAAAGTCATTTTATGCGAAAAATGTATGGCAGCGTATTTCGGTGCTGTTTGCGGGACCGGGCTTTAACTTCATTCTTGCCTTTTTGTTTTCCGTGATTATTATCGGCATGGCGGGCTATGACCCGGCAAAGGTGACCGGTGTTACTGCAGAGGGGCCTGCGGCAGAGGCGGGGCTGCTTCCGGGAGACATTATTACGAAAATCAACCATTCCGGCATTTCCCTGGGAAGGGAAGTGCAGGGGTATCTGGATTACCATACCCTTTCCGAAGAACCGGTCGTGATTACGGTGAAGCGGAACGGGGAGAAGGTTAAGATTACGGTCGTACCGGAGAAGTACGACAAGTATCTGCTTGGGTTTACCTATTCGGGTGCAGATACCGGCAGGGCAGAGGTGTTAGAGGTGTCGGCAGGATATCCGATGGCAGAAGCCGGACTGCTTGCCGGGGATGTGATTACGGCAATTGAGGGGACGAAAATCAACACCGGCAGCGATTTGATGGCATATTTTGACCGGACGCCGCTTGGCGGAACGGAGATTGAAGTCACCTATGTAAGAAACGGTGCGGAGGCGACGCTTTCGGTTACGCCGCAGTTTGTTTCAACCGGGTATTCGCTTGGCTTTGCCTACAATCTGGCAAGGGAGGACGCTACGGTATTCCAGACGCTCCGTTACTCCTTTTCCGAGGTTAAATACTGGATTGTGGAGACGGCAAGAGGACTGGGACGTCTCGTAACCGGACGCTTGAAGTCAAACGAAATCGGGAGCGCCGTAGCGATTGTGGACGCCATCGGCGAGACCTATGAGGCTTCCGTGGAGTACGGTATCAAGGATACGATATTGAACCTCCTCTATATTACGGTGCTGCTCAGCGCGAACCTCGGCGTGATGAACCTGCTGCCGATTCCGGCACTGGACGGAGGGAAGCTTCTGTTCTGCGTAATTGAGATTGTGCGCGGAAAGCCGGTCGACCGTGAAAAAGAGGGCATGGTGCATTTTATCGGCATGATATTGCTGATGCTTTTAATGGTATTCCTGCTGTTTAACGATATCAAGAATGTATTCTTCTCGTAGGAGGTGTGCGGGATGGAGCGGAAACAGACGAAACAGATACGGATTGGAAATGTGACAATTGGCGGCGGCGCACCTGTGGCGATTCAGTCCATGACAAATACAAGGACCGGGGATGTGCAGGCGACGGTGGCACAGATAAAAGAGCTTACCGCGGCAGGCTGTGAAATTGTCCGCTGTGCCGTGCCGGACATGGAGGCGGCAAAGGCGTTAGGGGAGATAAAAAAGCAGATTACGATTCCGCTTGTGGCAGACATTCATTTTGATTACCGTCTGGCACTTGCGGCAATCGAATGCGGCGCCGATAAAATCCGCATCAATCCGGGCAATATCGGGTCACCGGAGCGGGTACGCGCGGTTGCAGAGGCGGCAAAGAGCCGTCATATTCCGATTCGTGTCGGCGTCAACAGCGGCTCCCTTGAAAAGTCCCTGATTGAAAAATACGGCGGCGTTACGGCGGAGGGGCTTGTGGAGAGCGCTCTGGATAAGGTGGAAATGTTAGAGCAGTTCGGGTTTTCTGATATTGTCATCAGCATCAAGTCGTCCGATGTGCTGATGTGTGTAAAAGCGCATCATCTGATTGCAGAGCGCACGTCCTATCCGCTTCATGTCGGGATTACGGAGGCAGGGACGCTTCGTTCCGGCAATATTAAGTCGTCTATCGGCCTCGGTCTGATTCTTTCAGAGGGAATCGGCGATACGGTCCGTGTCTCCCTTACGGCGTCCCCGGTGGAGGAGGTCGTTTCGGCAAAGCTGATTCTGCGCACGCTCGGTCTGCGGAAGGGCGGCATCGAGGTGGTGTCCTGTCCGACCTGCGGCAGAACGAGGATTGATTTAATCGGGCTGGCAGAGCAGGTAGAGGCGATGGCGGCCGGGTATGACCTGCCGATTAAGGTAGCGGTGATGGGCTGTGCGGTGAATGGTCCTGGCGAGGCAAGAGAAGCGGATTTAGGAATTGCGGGAGGCGCAGGGGAAGGCCTTGTGTTCCGGAAGGGTGAAATTGTCCGTAAGGTGCCGGAGAGCGAGCTGCTTTCGGCATTAAAAGAGGAGATTGAGGCATATGAAGCTGTTTGAAGTGTTTGATTCGGTGAAGGCGCCGCAGGAGCTTCAGCGGATGTTTGCGGAAACAGAGGTGTTAAAGCTGACCGCTTCCCGCCGTTCGGGAGAAGTGGCGGTACATATTCTGAGCGAGCGGCTGCTAGCCTTCGGGCATTTAAAGCAGTTAGCCGGGGTACTGAACCAGCAGTTTTTTTCCGGTATGGACAAGCATGCCGTGATTGCGGAGCATTACCGCCTTTCCGCGCAGTATACGACAGAATCCGTCTGGGAGCATTACCGGGAATCAGTTTATGAAGAGCTTTCCGCAAAGAGCCGGCTTTATTCCGGCTTTTTACAGCGTGCGGAGATTTCCGCGGCAGAGGATGAGCTTCATATCAAAACGGAAGATACATTTATCAGCAGACATATCGGAGAGGAAGTAAAAAGCTGCATCGAGGAGCTTTTTTCGGCGCGCTTCGAGCTGCCGCTCCGCGTGGTGCTTGAGTTTGAGGAGCAGGCGGAAGAAGAGGCGGTGCCGGAACAGCCCGTATATGAGTTCTTTTCCGAGGAAAAGCTCCGCAGCATGGGCGTAATGCCGGCAAAGAAAGAGGAGAAACCGCAAGGGGAGGAGGCTTCCGGGAAGGAGAAGCCGGACGGCGCGGGCAAAGATGCCGTGACAGCCGGAGATATCCCGTCCGGAGAGAGCGGGAAAAAGGTAGCCGGAGCGGCTGCGGGAGGAAAGGCGCAGACGAAGGAGCAGGAGAAAAAGGGCAGGGAAAAGGCCGGAAAGGCCGATTTTAAAAAGTTTGAACGGAGCAATTACAATCCGAAAAAAAGGCTGCCCGACGACCCGGATATTTTCTACGGAAAGCCGTTTGACGGCGAGCTGGTTCCGATTTCCGAAATTGAGGACGGCTTCGGCGACTGCGTCATCCGCGGCAAGGTGATTAAGTTCGAGGAGAAGGAGCTGCGGAATGAAAAGCTTCTGTTTCTGTTCCAGATTACGGACTTTACCGACTCCATCGGCGCTAAGATATTTGTACGCAAGGAGGAAGCGGACGAGCTGCGGGGGCATTTAAAGACCGGAAGGTTCGTTTTATTAAAGGGACAGGCTTTGTTTGACACCTATGAAAAGGAGGTTACCCTCGGTGTCATTTACGGCATGAAGAATATCAAGGACTTCACGAAGAAGCGTATGGATACCGCGGAGCGCAAGCGGATTGAGCTGCATGCCCATACGAAAATGAGCGATATGGACGCCGTGGTTGACCCTGCGGTTTTAGTAAAGACTGCCTTTGAGTGGGGAATGCCTGCCGTGGCAATTACGGACCACGGCGTAGTGCAGGCATTCCCGGAGGCAAACCATGCCATCAATCCGAAGGATTATAAGGACGACGAGGAGAAGATGCAGCGCGCCAAGGATTTTAAGATTATTTACGGCGTGGAGGCTTATCTGGTCGATGATGTGTTAGAGCCGGTGCGGGACAGTAAGGGGCAGTCCCTTGACAGCGGCTTTGTCGTATTTGATATTGAGACGACCGGCTTTGGTGCAAAGCGGGATAAGATTATTGAAATCGGGGCGGTAAAGGTAGAAAACGGCGTGATTACGGACCGCTATTCCACGTTTGTCAATCCGAAGGTGCCGATTCCGCCGCGGATTGAGGAGCTGACCGGAATCAGGGATGCCATGGTCATGGATTCGCCGGAAATCGGGGAAATCCTGCCGCAGTTTTTAGAGTTTTGTAACGGCTGTACGCTCGTTGCCCACAACGCTTCCTTTGATACGGGCTTTATCCGCACGAATGCGGAGCAGCAGGGACTTCCCTTTGACTATACGGTCATCGATACGGTCGGGCTTGCGAGAGCGCTTCTGCCGGGGCTCGGCAGGTTTAAGCTGGACGTGGTGGCGAGGGAGCTCGGCGTATCGTTAGACAACCACCACCGCGCCGTGGACGATGCAAAGGCAACGGCAGATATTTTCGTGAAATTCCTTTCCATGTTAAAGGAGCGGGGCGCGGATCGTCTTGATAAGGTCAACGACATCTGTAAGCCGACGCCGGAAATGATTAAGAAGATGCCGACCTACCATGCCATTATCCTCTGTCAGAACGAGGCAGGGCGGGTCAATCTGTACCGTCTGGTCTCCCTGTCCCATATCGACTACTTTGCAAGGCGGCCGCGTATCCCGAAAAGCCTGTTTTTGGAAAACAGGGAGGGGCTGCTGATTGGCTCTGCCTGTGAGGCAGGAGAGCTGTATCAGGCGATTTTAAGGGAGTCCCCTCACGATGAAATCGAGAGGCTGTGCGAGTTTTATGATTACTATGAAATCCAGCCGCTTGGCAACAACCGCTTTATGATTGCGGACGAGAAGCATGAGAACATTAAGTCAGACGAGGATTTGATTGCCATCAATAAAAAAATCATTGCACTCGGGGAGCAGTACCAAAAGCCGGTGGCGGCCACCTGCGACGTGCATTTCCTGAATCCGGAGGACGAGGTGTACCGGCGGATTATTATGTCCTGCAAGGGTTTTGCAGATGCGGACAATCAGGCGCCTCTTTATTTCCGTACCACGGAGGAGATGCTTGCGGAGTTTTCCTATCTCGGGGAGGAAAAGGCAAGGGAGGTCGTCCTGGACAATCCGGAACGGATTGCGGCAATGATTGAACGGGTGTCGCCGGTCCATCCGGACAAGTGTCCTCCGGTCATCGAGGATTCGGATAAGACCCTCCGTAAGATTTGCTACGACAAGGCGCATTCCATGTACGGGGAGAAGCTTCCGGAGATTGTGGAGAGCCGTCTGGAGCATGAGCTTAACTCCATTATCAAGAACGGCTTTGCAGTGATGTATATCATTGCGCAGAAGCTTGTCTGGAAGTCAAACGAGGACGGGTATCTGGTCGGCTCCAGAGGCTCGGTCGGCTCCTCCTTTGTCGCTACGATGTCCGGAATTACCGAGGTCAATCCGCTTCCGGCACATTATTACTGCACCGGCTGCTTTTTCTCGGACTTTGATTCCGAGGAGGTACTGGAGTGCCAGAGAAACGGTCTTTCGGGCTGCGATATGCCGGACCGCGTCTGCCCGAAGTGCGGCAGGCAGCTAATCAAGGACGGACATGACATCCCGTTTGAAACGTTCCTCGGGTTTTACGGGGATAAGGAGCCGGATATTGACTTGAATTTCTCCGGGGAGTATCAGGCAAAGGCGCACGACTATACCGAGGTTATTTTCGGGAAGGGACAGACGTTCCGTGCGGGGACCATTGCAACCCTGGCGGAAAAAACGGCGTACGGCTATGTGTTAAAATACAACGAGGAGCATGGAATCACGATGCGGAAGGCGGAGATAGAGCGGATTTCCTCCGGCTGTGTCGGCGTAAGGCGTTCCACCGGACAGCATCCGGGCGGCATTATCGTATTGCCGATCGGGCATGAGATTTATAAGTTTACGCCGGTGCAGCGTCCGGCAAACGATATGACGACCAAGACGGTGACGACCCATTTTGACTATCATTCCATTGACCACAACCTGCTCAAGCTGGACATCCTCGGACACGATGACCCGACGATGATCCGCCGTCTGGAGGATCTGACCGGAATTGATGTAAAAACGATACCGCTCGATGATAAAAAGGTAGTTTCCCTGTTTTCCTCGACCGAAGCACTTGGAATCAAGCCGGAGGACATCGGCGGCTGTGACCTTGGGTCGCTTGGGCTTCCGGAGCTCGGGACCGATTTTGTCATGCAGATGCTACGCGATACCAAGCCGAAGAACTTTACGGATATGATCCGGATTTCCGGGCTTTCGCACGGTACGGACGTATGGTCGAATAATACGCAGGTACTCATCCAGGAGGGAAAGTGTACGCTTTCCAACGCGATTTGTACCAGGGACGATATTATGACCTTTTTGATTTATCAGGGCATTGAAAACGGTCTTGCCTTTAAAATCATGGAGAGCGTGCGGAAGGGAAAGGGACTGACGCCGGAGATGGAGGATGCCATGATAGAAAAGGGGATTCCGGACTGGTATATCTGGTCCTGTAAGCAGATTAAGTATATGTTCCCGAAGGCACATGCCTGTGCCTACGTTATGATGGCGTTCCGGGTCGGTTACTTTAAGATTTATTATCCGCTTGCCTACTATGCGGCATTCTTCGGCATCCGTGCCAAGGCGTTTAACTATGAAATGATGTGTCTCGGCAGGGAGGTATTAGAGCGGAATATGAAGGAGGTAAAGCGGAAAATGGAGACAAAGACCGCTACCCAGAAGGACGAGGACACCTACGGCAACATGAAGCTTGTGCAGGAGATGTACGCCAGAGGCTTTGAATTTACCCCGATTGATATTTTCCGGGTGAAGGCGCATGCGTTCCAGATTATTGACGGAAAGCTGATGGCGTCCTTAGACAGCATCGAGGGCGTCGGGGAAAAGGCGGCAGAGCAGATTGAGGAGGCGGCAAAGGACGGTCCGTTTCTTTCAAGGGATGATTTCCGGACGCGGTGCAAGGTCAGCCAGACGATTACGGACCAGATGGGCGACTTAGGACTGCTCGGGGATATCCCGGAATCCAACCAGATGTCGCTGATGGATCTGTTTTCCATGTAGAGGTAGAAAACTTAAATTGTAATTACAATTTACATTAATGTCGGACTTCAAGGAAAATTAAAAAATAGCTTGCAATTTAGGGATACGTGTTGTATAATCGTTTTTGCAAGTTATGGCTCGTTGGTCAAGCGGTTAAGACGTCGCCCTCTCACGGCGAAAACAGCGGTTCGATTCCGCTACGAGCTGCTCACCATCCGGTGAAAGCAGGAAAAGAAGAAACAGGTTTATGGCTCGTTGGTCAAGCGGTCAAGACGTCGCCCTCTCACGGCGAAAACAGCGGTTCGATTCCGCTACGAGCTGCTCTGTATTTTTAATACAGCCCAACCCCGGAAAGCGCATCTGAAGAGGATGCGCTTTCTGCTTTTTTAATGAATAAGAGAATTTAAGGATAAGGAAATTATTGACAATAAAGGGAAGATATGCTATTGTTAAAAAGTAGGATAAAGTGAACTTATGAAGCAGTAAGGTAAGATGGGAGTAAAAAAGGAGATCTGTAAAGTTAAGTGGATTTTTTCTAAGATTCAGGATTTTACCCCGGTTGCAAATGCTTTAGCTGTAGCCGGGGATATTTTTTAGCTTTTACCTGAATCATAAGTAGAAACTAAAAAACCAGGACAGAGCATCAAAAGGAGTTTAAAATTATGGGTATGGAAAAAGAACATAAAAGTGTCAAAAGAAAATATTTTCAAAGAATAGTAGTATTGTTGCTAGTAGTGTGCATCAATGCAGGTAGTTTATCGTGGCTATTGGAAAGAAAAGTAGAGGGTGAAAAAGGTTCAGAAAGCATGCAATCCTGTGAAAGCCAGGATATAGTTTACGGATTTGGCGTTAAAGTGAAGGAGAAAAAGCAGAAAAAAGTAAAGGTTAAAGTAAATTACGGGAATCGGGAAAATCAAAATGGCAAGGCATGGAATTTACAAATGATACAGGCTGGTGTATTGGAAAAGTCAGAGAACTCTGAAAAGAAGATAAAGATTGCCATTATTGATTCCGGAATCAATTTCAGTACTGACCTGCCGACAATAGTACGTAAAAACTTTATACCGGATGATGAATGTAGTGTGCTTTATGAAGATTTAAGCGGACATGGAACTGCAGTTGCTGGTATTATTGCCGCGCTGGATAATGAAGAAGGTATTACAGGTATCAACCCGAATGTAGAACTTTACTCAGCGCGTGTACTGGACGCGAACTTAGAAGCGCCGGTAGAACGAATTGTAGAAGCGATTGACTGGGCGATTGAACAGGATGTGGATATTATCAACATGAGCTTCGGTATTGCAAAGAATATAAAAGAACTAGAAATGATAATAGAGAAAGCTGCAGAAGCGGATATATTGTTAATTGCAGCGTCAGGAAACGGGGCAGAAGTTGCTTATCCGGCAGCATATGACGAAGTAATTGCAGTAGGTTCCATTACAGCAGAAGGTATTCCTGCAGAAAGCAGTGCTTCAGGAAGGGAATTAGAATTGATGGCACCGGGAGAAAATATTTTATCCAGTGGTATTTTCGGAGGTGTTTTTGGAATGTCTGGAACCAGTATGGCGGCGCCACATGTGGTAGGAGCTGCTTCTGTTTTGATGGAAATGAACCCTGAGATGTCAGCAGATTATATACGGATGTTGCTGAATTACAGTGCAAACCTGTATGGTTCCATAGATGAATATGGGAATGGGGTGCTTGATCTGGGATATGCCGTTGAGATTAACGATAAGTTTAAAAAGCTTTATGAAAAGCACATAAAGAAAGAGGAAAAGGATAAAAAGAAAAGAGAAAAGCAAAAAGAAAAATTCTGGGGAGAGGTATTAAAGGCAATACCAGAGAATGAAAAAGCGGTGGAGACATTTATTGAATTAGATGTAGTTGAAGGAATGTGGAATGGAACGGAGCATGAATATGCTGTTACAGCCGGAGTACAAGATTTGAGAATGAGTTTTACAGCAGAACAAATGAAAATTTTGGTTTATGCAGCGAAGTATCCGGATAATAAATCTTCTGGTTTATATGATATGGATATGAACCCGTATCATGGATTTTTATGGCAACGTTCAAATGAGAGAAATAAAGATAATATAAGAATCTTAATTGGAAACTCAAATTATATTGCAAATTATATATTTTTAACAAAATTAGCAAGGATATATGGGAACGCCGGAAGTTTTGAAAAGCAAGAAGATATTAATGAACTTACTTCAAATTTGGAATTTCTGTTTAATAGTAATTCTGACAATATGTTTAAAAATGATATAGATAGAATGAGAGAAGACTTTACTGCAATGAATTTAGGAAGTAAAACATGGGAAAGTGTATTAAAGGGGATTGATGATAATATAAAAGTGACTCCTCAAAATGTTAAATTATTTATTTATGGTATTGCAATACATTCAATCACAGATCTTTATGCACATAGCGCCTGGAAACAATTAGAAACGGGTTTTTGGACCAGAATTCAGCATCCGGTGGCAGGAAAGCCAATGGCTGATACAGCGGATGATGTTCAATATTATCCTATGCGTTACCTGACTGCAAGAGAAGCAGCTAAAAGTGTGCTTTCAAAGGCATATCTTGGAGAGATGGGAAGTTTATATGAATTTGTATATCCTGCCTCATCCTATAGCGGATATTATTTGGGTAATTTTGCTCCATATGCACAAAAAGCAGATCCTGTTTTGTTTGCTTCATTGAGAAGCTATTTTGAGAAGGGGGATTTGGATTATAATACTTCAAATTATGATTTTAATAAATATGATTATTATACACCATAGGAGGGAAAATGAAGCATAAGTTAAATTTAATGCTGCTATGTTTATTTGCAGGCGTATTCGGTGCCTGTAACCAGGGGGCAGGCACCGGGATGGCGGAGACGCCGATACCGGGACTGACAGAGCTGCCGTCTGTAACGGCTGTTGTTTTTCCGGAAGAAGACTTTGTTCCGATTGACGCGGAGCATTTTACAGATGAAGCATTTCAAAAGTTTATTTTGATAAAGTTTGATACGAATGGGGATGGTCTGCTTTCAAAAACGGAACGTGAAGCTGTGGAGGAAATGGATTTGAGTTCCTGGCATTTATACAACCTTGGTGTTGAATTAAAGTGTGTAGACGGATTGGAGTATTTTCCAAAGCTTAGACGGTTAGAGTTAAACAGTTTGAATGAAGTCAGTATAAAAAAGCATCCGTCTTTAGAGCAGCTTGGCGGGACAGAAATCGGGATTACAGAACTTGAGATTGAAGATTGTCCGGTCTTGGAGTCAGTTATTTTTTCTTACAGTAAGATTGAAACTATAACTATAAAGAATTGTGAAGGTTTAAAATTTTTCTATACTGTAAGAAGTACTACGGAGGATGTGTCCGGCACATGGGAGTTTAGAAATACACCGGAGCTTATTTTTTGTACAGACGATTCTTTTTCTGCAAGGAAGCTTATATTAGACGCAGATGCGGTAATAGCGAAAGATGAGCATTATACGGATATGGATAAAGAAAATATGATTTCATTTACAAAGGATGGAATTACTTTATGTGATATATGTGAAGTGAAGATGGAAGGGGAAAGAAAGGATTCATTTACGCATGCAGGGTTTTCTTTGGCAGACTCTTTTACCGAGGAAGATTTTGAGTATATGGATGTGCAGATTTTAGAGAAGACAGAGGACAGCTATGATGAACAGGGAAGGAAGGGTTGGAATGTCTGTATTGATTTGATGGAGAATGCCTATAGCAGAAGGTCGTTTCCTGTTTATACAGAAGAGCAGCCGGAGCAAGAGCAGATTTCTGTGCGTCCGGGGGAGATAAGTAAGGTTGATATTCTGGAATATTCGCCGAATCGTGGAATTGCATTTAAGGTCAAATGGGATTTGGAAGTAGTGTATCAGAAGGAAACAGAGGATGAAGTAATAGGCACCATGACAGAAGAGCAGTATTGGACCATAGGGGCAGACGGCACGAAAAAGAGATATTCATCGGAAAATGAATGGAAGAAAAACGCAGGCTATGTTTACCGGGCATATGAAGCACTCGGGTGGAAGTGAGAGACGACATGAAAAAAATTTGAAAAACGGGGGCTGCGAGTGTGTGAAGAAAAGTCTGTAAACTCAGATCTTCTATGATAATGATCAGGGC
>CAJTUB010000009.1 GCA_910579465.1 uncultured Lachnospiraceae bacterium
GGAACAGCGGGAACAACAGCCCCACAGAAAGCAGGATATGGAACGATAACAGACAAAGTGGCGGGATTATCAATACCACCCTGCCGCCCTGTTTTGGATTTTTATTAGACTGATAAATCGGAAAAGGTATCATAATAAATAACATTATTCTTTTTTATTATCGTATAATTCATTATGATTGCAGCGGATAGAATAAATCAGAAATATAATAAATAACGCTAGGCTTTGTTGCCCCCAGGCGAAAACACCATTTATGACTTTATTTGCAGGCAAAATTTTTGACAAAATGATTAACACCAACATTATCAATAAAGGGTTAAAAATTGACAACCATTTTTTATTGTTAAATTTTCCAGTAATGGTTACAAAAAACAAATATACAGACAAACCAGCAAAGGCAACGGCAGCTAATGATGCAACAGCAATAAAAACATAAAACAGCTGTTCCGAAATTAGCTTTGCTTCCAATACTTGTAAATTATAAAGTTTGTTATAAGTATAAGCAGTTATGGCAAAAACGCAATGATATAAAGTGCCGACTGAAACAAAAACAAAAGCACAGATAATAAACAATTTTGAATATTTACATTTTTTCGTAATCATTTCTCGATATATAGCATAAAAACCACAAAACATTAGAAGCAAGGCAATTACCCCAAATAATCCACCAACGACAAATCTATACGGACTTGAATTTGCCCAATCATCTGAAAATGGCGGAAATATAATTGGGTTTCCAAATTCTTTTGACGGCGTAAAACAACCTAAAAGTATATCACCTGCAAAACATAAAACAGAGCCTATAATGCCTACTATAAATAATTTTTTGTTTAAGTTCATAAATATCTCCTTCAAATTCCTATTTATCGGTTTGCACTGGGGGAAATTATACCATACCCAATTATGAAAAACAATCCCGGTTCTACGTCCGCTCCGTCTGCACTACTGCGGCGGCTGTCGATAGGTTTTGCGGTGGCTCTGCCCCCGCGCCCCCGACATCTCCCAAAGAACAGAATAGAATGTTATGCAATAGGGCTTGAAAAGGCTTGATTTTTAAGGCGTTGCAGACGCGAAAATCCACAGGGTAAGGTTTCATATTGCCTACCCCCAAAAACGGCTTCTAACTGTCCACAGGAGCGTTTTGCACCCTTTCTTACTGCCCCGTTTCCGGCCGCGCTGAAAAGTTTGCATCAATAACTTAAAGAAGCACTTGATAAAATTATTGTGCGTCCGGCACGGATAAGGAAGCTGGAGGTTCTTGAATATTCGCCTGATTATAGAGCTTCCTTTAAGGTGAGCTGGGATTTTGAGGTACTTTACCGGAACGGGGAACAGGAAATAGTAATAGGATGTATCGGGGATAAAGAACAGTATGTCTGCCTGAAGGTGGAGAATAAGGCAGAGTTTTATCCGTCAAGGGAGGAATGGGAACAAGCATCGGCTGATAGAAGGTTTTGGCAGTGATGGAAAGTTGCTTTTTGCTTCTGGAGAAATGGTGGTAAGGACGATGAGCGAAGGTCAATATTGGACGGTTGCGGTTGACAGTACAAAGACCAGGTACAGTTCAGAAGGAGAATGGGTAAGAAGAAAAAATGAAAAATTTAAGGTGACAGGGAGAAATTGACAAAAAATAAAAATAATGTTATTATAAAAAAGTAGGATAAAGCGACTTACAGAACCGTAAGAAGGAATGTAAGAAGTGGGAGTAAAAAAGAGAAATCTGCAAAAGAAAACAAATTTTCTTTAAAACAGGCTTCAGGATATTATCCCGGCTGCAATGCTTTGGCTGCAGCCGGGAATTTTTTAATTTATAGAAATGCCGAGCCGCTGCAGCATTTTAAAGTCTTAAGGTTTTAAAGCATATCCATGTGAAGTAAAAATGCTCTGCAGACGGTACACCTGTACAGGTGAAAGATGTTGCAGGCAGAAATGAAATACAAAAGGAGAGCAACATTATGGAAAAAGGGCTTCAAAGCATCAAAAGAAAAAGAAGGTATTTTCAAAGAACCGCCGCACTGTTACTGGCATTGTGTATCAGTGTGAGCGGTTTGCATGTATCAGGGTCTGCTGGGACAGGAGACATCGGGACGGCAGGCGGGAAGCCGGGAGCATATACAGATGCAGGGAACCCGGGAAGAAACCCGTCCGGAGAAAGTCAGGATATTGTCCGTGGCTTCGGAAGTACAATTAAGGACAAGAAGCAGAGGGAAATAAAGGTCAAGGTAAACCACGGAAATCATGGAAGTCAGAACGGAAAGTCATGGAACCTGCAGATGATACAGACGGGAAACATAAATGCAGGAGAAGCGGAAGAATCCGGCAGGAAAATAAAGATTGTAGTCATTGACTCCGGCATTAATTTCAGTACCGACCTCCCGGTTGCCGTACGGAAAAACTTCATCACGGAGGATGAACGTAACGTGCTTTACGAGGACCCGAGCGGGCACGGGACCGCAGTTGCAGGAATTATTGCGGCACTGGACAATGATGAGGGAATTACCGGTATCAATCCGCGCGTGGAGCTTTACTCGGCGCGCGTGCTGGATGGGAACCTGGAAGCGCCGGCAGGACGGATTGCGGAGGCAATCGACTGGGCAGTGGAACAGGATGTGGACATCATCAACATGAGCTTCGGGATTGCAAAGAACGTAAAGGAGCTGGAGGAAGCGGTTGAGAGAGCCGCCGCGGCAGGTATTCTTCTGGTAGCGGCGGCAGGGAACGGGGAGACCGTTGCCTATCCCGCGGCATATGATGAGGTAATTGCAGTCGGCTCCGTCACCGCGGAGGGGCTTGCGGCAGAAGGCAGTGCCGGAGGGGAGGCACTGGAGCTGATGGCGCCGGGGGAGGATATTCTCTCCAGTGGTATCTTCGGTGGTGTTATGGGGGTGTCTGGTACGAGTATGGCTGCGCCGCATATTGCAGGCGCGGCGTCCGTCCTGATGGAGTGGAACCCGGACATGCCTGGGGACTACATACGGATGCTGTTAAACTACAGTGCCAACCTGTACGGTTCCCCGGACGAATACGGAAATGGCGTCATTGACCTGGGGTATGCGCTTGAGATAAACGATAAGTTTAAAAAGCTTTATGAGAAGCATATTGATAAAGCGGAAAAGAATCAAAAGAAAAAAGAGAAGCAGAAGGAAAAGTTTTGGGGCGAGGTATTAAAGACCATACCGGAAAATGAAAAGGCAGTGGAGACCTTTACGGGGGTGGAGGTTGTAGAGGGGATGTGGGCTGGAACAGGGCATAAAAATCTTGTGGAATATAAGAATCAGGAATTGAGGCTGGGTTTTACTGCGAATCAAATGAAGATTTTGGTGTACGCGTGCAATTTCCCGGATGAATCAGGCATAATCTATAAGAATCCGTGGGATTCGATATTCAAGAATATGGATGTGAATCCTTATCACGGATTCCTGTGGGCGAGAGACTTTGACCTCAGGATTAAAGATAGTGCGGGTAATCTGGAGGCGTATAATTACAGACCATTATATAATTCTAATTATATTGCAAACTATCTCTTTTTAACACAATTGGCACAGGCAAACGGAGTAGTGGAAGGCT
Source organism: uncultured Lachnospiraceae bacterium (assembly GCA_910579465.1). Classification (GTDB taxonomy): domain Bacteria; phylum Bacillota; class Clostridia; order Lachnospirales; family Lachnospiraceae; genus SIG307. The sequence goes on from CAJTUB010000009.1 coordinate 3,568, forward strand.
TATCTCATGATAATATGTTGGAAAACGATTATAACAGGATTTATGAAGACTTCAAGGGAGGAAAGATTGGCGGAAAGAATTGGAGTGAGGTATTAGCTGCTGCAGGCGCATCCGATACGAACGAAAATAGAAGGTTGTTTATATATGGTATGGCAATACATTTAGTAACAGATGTATTTGCTCATAGTACCTGGGAGGTTAATGGTGGAACAGTATATTCCAGAATTACACATAGTGTCGGGGCTGATGATACCACATATCACTCAAGACGTTATGTGGCGGCAGAAGAGGTAGCTAATAAGGTTTTGCAGAGAGCATATTACAATCAAACTGGAAGTGTAGCTGATTTTGTTAATGCACCATCGGCGTATAGCGGATATTATATAGGGAATTTTGCTGCCTATGCGCAAATGGCTGATTCCGGAACGTATAATAATTATAAAAATTATTTTGCCTATGGTGATTTATGGTCCAATGTGTCAAATGAGGGAATTATAGATTTTGAGGGTAATGCAATTTTGAAAGCGGGTGAATGATATGAAGCTGAAATATAGTATTATTTTTTGTTTGGTTACAGGAGTGTTTTGTGCCTGTAACCAAACAGGTCAAGAAAGGATTGACCCTCCGGCAACTAGCATTACGCCTGTGCCGGCAGTATCTTTGACGCCGGAACCGTCATTGATGCCGACACTTGTACCGACAGTTACTGCTATGCCGGAGGAAAAGCTACTCCCGATTGACGAGGAGCATTTTACCAGTGAGGTCTTCCGGAAACGAATTGCAAAAGAGTATGACTTAAATAAGGATGGCTATCTTTCCGAGACGGAACGAGCTGAGGTAAAGAAAATTGATATTAATTATTACGAATGGGAGTTTAGCGGGGAATGTCTGGATGGATTTGAATATTTTCCGAATTTGGAAGGGTTAGGTGTTAGTCAGGGAGAAAAAGTGATAGTGCGTAATCACCCGTCTCTTTTATGGATAGGAGGAGAGGAAGGTCTCCTTGGTACACTCACGGTTGAAAATTGTCCGAAGTTAAAGAGACTTTCTTTTTACAGTATCCCTATAGATGATTTAACTATATCCGGTGATACGACTGCGGAATTGCTATTTTCGTATAACTCCGGTGCACACCATATGACATTGGAGGCTACGGTTGCGGTCAGCTTTGAAGACGATGAATATTTGAATTATTTTTATAAGGATGCTGACGGCAATCTTATCCCGATGGGTTATGACTTGGAAAAGTATGTGTTTAATGATTTTACGGAATGGACGGGGCTGGGTGAAGTAAGAGCGCCGTTAGGTGCGGAGGAGATAAACGATTTTCTGACAGGCAACGTGGTTGATTGCTTTTCCTTTGGGATTACCAAGATGCCGGAAGGAACGGCAGACAACGCAGGCAATCAGGGGTATCAGGTCATCGTGGACCAAGGATGGGGATATCCCTCCATGACATTTGAGGTGTATGCGGAAAATGCACCGGCGGAAGCAGACTTTTTTGTGCGTCCGGCAGAGGTACAGAGGGTCGAGGTATTAAAGTATTCGCCAAAGAGGGGAACTGTGGCTAAAGTGAAATGGAGGCTTGAAATCGGATACCGCGGAGCGGAAAAAGAAATCATATTGACACAGACGGAAAGAAACCATTATGTACTTATGATTCCGGACGGTACGGTTAAGGGGTACAATACCCGGAAGAATTTAGAAGAAAGTAACGAATGGAATTTCCGTTAAAGGAAGGGGAAGTCCGGATTAACAAGGAATCCTTTACCAACAGGGTGTTCAGAACGTATATTGACGCAGAGTATAACGTGTTAGATTACGGAAGCTCTTTGTCCCTGGAGGAACGGGAAGCGGTAACTGTCATGGATTTTTCGGATTCCATAAAATTTAGCGGAGAAACGTTGGACAGCTTTGAATATTTTCCTGCCCTGGAGAGACTGGATATTAGTTCGGAAGGAGAAATCGTGCTGGGGACGATGAAGGAGGACCAGTATTGGACGATTTCGGCTGACGGGACAAAGATCAGGTACAGGTCAGAAGGAGAATGGGAAAGAAGAAAAAATGAAAAGCATTAAGAGGATAAGAGGAAATAAATGAGAAAAAAGAAAGCTTTGACAAGATTTGTTTTTTATCTTTTTGCAGGCATACTCTGCGCCTGCCACCGGGAACAGGAAGCCGACATGACGGTGACTCCGGCGCCTGGCCTGACTGCGCCTCCGGAGAATACGATGGCGCTTTCCGTGACGGAAGAGCCGGGAAATCATCCGACCGTAGTCCCGACAAGGAAACCGTCCCCGACGCCGGTCCCGGAGGGGGAACGGATTCCGATTGATGAGGCGCATTTTACGAGTGCGGATTTCCGCAAGGTGATTTCAGAAAATTATGATACAGATGGGGACGGGTATCTTTCTGATACCGAGCGGGAGGCTGTGCTGACAATCAGCTGGGCGAAGGATGTTCTGCCGGAGGGAGAACTACAGGACGGATTTCAGGTAATAGACGGACTGGGTTATTTTCCGAACCTGAGATTCCTGTCGGCAGGCAGGGCAGGACAGATTATCATAAAGGACCATCCGTCCATCCGGGGAGTGCGTCTTGCGCGCGAGAGCTTTCTTTATGCTGAGAACTGTCCGGCGTTCTGTTCGCTTTTCTCCTATTGGATAAATTCAAATCTGGTATATATCTCAAAGGCGGCGCCGGATTTCTTTTGGGAAGAGCATTGGGGGGAGACTTACCGGCCGGGGTCAGGACAGTTTGGGAAGAGGGCTCTGGACGGGGAACTGGTAGTATGTATGGGAACAAAGCTGCCCCGCATTTTGTCCGGGGAAAAGGGTGGAAGTGGATTTTATGAGGAGCTTCCGGTACAGTGGCTGGAGCGGACAGAGGACGGGGTCGTCCTTTTGGAAGAGTTCTGGAAGGATTATTTCGTGGGGAAGGAGATAGATTTTTATGGGGTTTCCGTTTCTGCCTGGGAGGAGGATAGAAAGGGATATCCGCCCTATTTCGGGGAGGGGCAGGTAAAGGATGTCATGGAGGATTCACAGGGAAAAAAGAAATGGCTTCTTTCCGCGTATGACCCTGACCCTATGTCAGATGAAACATCAAATGGTATAGTGTGTTATGCGGAGGAAATGCCGGAAGCAGAAAAGATAAAGCTGCGTATCGGGGAAAACAGTAAGGTGTTTTGGTTAGATCATTCTGAAGAAAGAACGCTGCTCACGCTCAGGTATGAGTTAGAGTTCTGGTATCAGGATGGAGGAGCAGAGAAAAAAATCGGGGGATTGGAAGAGATGAGCTGCCCCTGCATTATACGGAAGGATGGCGCAGTATTTTTTTCAATGGAAGATTACATGAAAGATACGGAATTTTCAGAGGAGCCCGAACCAGACAAGGAAGCAATTCCGGTTGACGTGGCACATTTTTCGAGCGGTATATTCCGTCGTTATCTTGAATGCTTTCACAATATTGACGCCAAAGAGGGTTTATCCTTAAAAGAACGGGAAAGTGTGCAGGTTCTGAATTTTGAAGGGCTGTTCCGGTTTTCCGGGGAAACGCTGGACGGACTGGAATATTTCCCGAAGCTTACGGATTTGTATCCCGGTTATGCCGGAACGCTGGTTGTGGAAAACCATCCGTCTTTAGAGGTTATCGGCGGGGATGCGCCGGGCTTAAAAAGGCTGGTAGTGCGGAACTGTCCGGAGCTCCGGCGGATTGACCTTGACTTATCAAAGATAGAGGAGGTCGTGATAGAGGGCTGCGGGAAGCTGGAGTAACAGGACAGGACAGGATACAAAAGGAAAGGATTGTGGAATGAAAAACTATTTTTGTTTTATTTTATTTCTGTCAGGAATGTTCTGCGCCTGTAATCATCCGGAGGAAACGGCAAAGGAGCTGACGACAGGACCTACGGTGACGGAGAAAATTGTGCAGGAAGAAACTAAGATACCGATTGAGGAAGCCTATTTTGGAAATTCAGATTTTTGTAAGTTGATTCGTTTGAAGTATGATGCAGATGGGGATGGCTTTTTGTCAGATTCTGAGCGAGAAGCCGTAAAAGTAGTTTCGTGGGAAGGTGAGTTGGAAGCAAGCGCTGTTGAGGTGGATGGTGACAGCAGGGAGCTGAGGGGATTTGAATATTTTCCTAACTTAGAGAGTATTTCGATTGCAAAGGCAAATCAGGTCACGATAAGGAATCATCCGTCGTTAAAGAGGTACGGAAGCGGGGAAGGCTACATTGCTCAGACCGTAATTGAAAGCTGCCCGGAATTAGAGTACGTCGGCTATTCCATGTCCGGAGGGAGCCTTTCCGTGAAAAACTGTCGGAAGCTTCAGCGTTTCTGGGCGCATGAATGCTATGACGGGCTTGGTACATTGGAGTTTGTTGATACGCCGGAACTTCATATGCTGTTCTATTTATCAGAGCCGGAACAAATCACGGCGGATGCGGCCGCGTCGGTCTTGTTTGATGCTGGTATAGCGCCAGAAGACATAAAATCAGAAAGAAAGACAGAGGACAGTATAAGTCAGGAATTTGGTGCCATGACGGTAAGGTGGGTTGGAGTGAAAGAACAGAATATCCTGTTGACGGAAAACTTTCCGTTGGCGTATCTGGATGAGGAGGATTTTTCGTGGATAACAGTTCTGATATTTGACAGGACGGAAGAGAGTTATAACGAAGCCGGGAACAAGGGATATAATGTTTGCGTTGAGTTTGAAGATATCCATAGCAGGGTAGCATTCCCGCTTTATACGCCGGTTCCGCCGGAGGAAGAGAATTTTATTGTGCGTCCGGCACGGATAGGGAAGCTGGAGCTTCTTGAATATTCGCCTGATTATAGCGCTTCCTTTAAGGTGAGCTGGGATTTTGAGGTACTTTACCGGAACGGGGAACAGGAAACAGTAATAGGATGTATTGCGGATAAAGAACAGTATGTCTGCCTGAAGGCGGAGGGTAAGGCAGAGTTTTATCCGTCAAGGGAGGAATGGGAGCAAGCATCGGCGGATAGAAGGTTTTGGCAGTGATGGGAAGTTGCTTTTTGTTTCTGGAGAAATTGTGGTAAGGACGATGAGGGAAGGTCAATATTGGACGGTTGCGACTGACAGTACAAAGACCAGGTACAGGTCAGGAGGAGAATGGGAAAGAGGAACGGTCAGGAAATTTCAGTAAGCCCCTTGACATTTAAACGGTAAGGTGTTAAAATCAGCTTTATTAGAAACAGCAAACCAGTGACTAAGAGTAGTAGCCTGACGGAGAAGCTTTCAGAGAGCTGCAGACGGTGGAATTGCAGCAGTGGGACCGCAGGGGAATGGACTTAGGAGGGCGACCGAACATTCCGGCAGTACCGGGGTAAGTAGCAGTCGACGGGGACGTAGCCCGTTACCAGTACGGTCCGCATGCTTGTGCGGAGCAGAGAGGGTGAAATATCACCAAGATGGGTGGCACCGCAGGAGCTTCAAGTCCTGTCCCATGTAACGGCTGACGTACATGGGGCGGGACTTTTTTTGTGAGTGGGGAGCGCGTAGCGCGGGCCTGCACGGAAGCGCAGGAAATGCAAATAGGAAATGAAGGTTAAGAAGAATCAGGAGGAAAAGTATGAAGAAGACAGTAAAGAGAATAGTTTGTGCAGCTGCGGCTGCGGTCATGGTATTCGGGGCTGCAGCGTGCGGAAAGAAAGAGATACCGGTCATCGGAATCAGCCAGTACGGGGAGCATTCTTCCCTTGATAACTGCCGTAACGGTTTTCTGAAGGGGCTGGAGGACGCCGGACTGAAGGAGGGCACGGATTATACCGTGGATTATCAGAATGCGGGGTTTGATGATAATATCTGTACACAAATCGGGCAGAATTTTTCCGCGAATAATGTAGCTTTAATGTGCGGTATTGCAACCAACGCGGCAACCGCATGCTTTGCGGCAGCAGAGGATAAGGATATCCCGGTAATTTTTACCGCAATCAGCGACCCGGTGGAGGCAAAGTTAGATAAGGGCAATATTACCGGAACCTCCGATAAGCTCCCGATAGAGGCGCAGCTTGATTTAATCCGCAAGCTCCAGCCGGAGGCAAAGACCATCGGAATCCTTTATACGACGAGCGAGCCAAATTCCGTATCTGCTATTAAGGAATATCAGGAAAAGGCGGGCGCTTATGGGTTTACGATTGAAGCGGTCGGCGTAACGGCACAGTCCGAGGTGACACAGGCAACGGATACGTTAATCAGCAAAAAGGTTGACTGTTTTTCCAATCTGACCGATAATAATGTAGTAGGTGTGCTGGCCTCTGTTCTGGAAAAGACGAACGAGGCGGGGATTCCGGTTTACGGAAGTGAGATAGAGCAGGTTGTAAAGGGCTGCGTGGCTGCGGCAGGAATCGATTATTATGAGCTCGGACGCCAGACCGGCGCAATGGCGGCGAAGGTGTTAAAGGGCGAGGCAAAGGCGTCTGAGATTCCGTATGAAACGATTACCGAGTATGGCATCTATATTAACTCTGGCGCAATCGCCGAAATGGGAATCACGGTTCCGGAGGATGTTGCGGAAAAGGCAGTCGAGGCCCAGGGAGAATAAGGCGCAGGAGCTGACATTGGAGTAAGACTATGGTTGATTTGATTATCAGTACCGTGACGCAGGGCTTTATTTACGCCCTGCTGTCCTACGGCATCTATATTACGTATAAGATTCTGGACTTTCCGGACCTGACCGTGGACGGGAGCTTCCCGCTCGGTGCGGCGGTGACGGCGCTGCTTCTGGTAAAGGGAGCCAATCCCTACCTGACGCTACTGGCGGCGCTGGCGGCCGGGGCGTTAGCAGGGCTTGTGACCGGGGTGATTCACGTATGCTTCAAGGTGCGGGACCTTCTTGCCGGAATCATTACAATGACGGCGCTGTTTTCCATTAACCTGCAGATTGCAGGCTCCAATCTGGCGGTTGGCCGGGATGTGAATACGATATTTACCGCGGAGCCGGTGAAAACGCTGTTTGGCAGTCTTTCTCTTTTGCAGAGGAAGCTGATTGTTTCATTCTTTCTGATGCTCCTTGTCAAGATACTGCTTGATTTGTACTTTAAAACAAAGAACGGTCTTCTTTTGCGCGCAGCAGGCGACAATGAAGTGTTAGTGACCTCTCTGGCAAAGGATAAGGGAAAGGTAAAGATTCTGGGGCTTGTTATTGCAAATGCCCTGGTGGCGCTCTGTGGCTGTCTGGTATGCCATGAGCAGCGCAGCTTTTCTGCAACTATGGGAACCGGGCAGATGGTGTTCGGTCTGGCTACGGTAATTATCGGTACGACGATTTTTAAAAAAGAGGGATTTGTCAAGGGAACTACGGCGGCAGTGGCAGGCAGCGTGATTTATAAAATCTGTATCCAGATTGCAATCAGCCTCGGGCTTCCGGCAAATCTGTTGAAGCTGGTAACGGCAGTATTGTTCCTTGTGATTCTTGTAGTCGGGAACCGTCAGAAGGGAGGCAGCAGGGCAAATGCTTGAGATGCGGCACATTTCTAAAATATACAATGCCGGTACGATAACACAGATGTGCCTGTTTGACGACTTTAACCTGACGGTGGGGGACGGCGAGTTTGTGTCGGTAGTGGGCAGCAACGGAAGCGGAAAGACGTCCATGCTGAATATTATCTGCGGCAGTATTCCGATTGACGAAGGGCAGGTGCTGATTAACGGCCAGAGCATTGACCGGATGAAGGAGTACGAACGCTACCGGAGGATGGGGCGGGTGTATCAGAACCCGGCGCTCGGGACTTGCCCGAATATGACGATTCTTGAAAATATGTCTTTAGCGGACCACAAGGGAAAACGCTTCGGGCTGTCCGGCGGAGTAAACAAGGCAAGGGCAGGGTATTATAAGGAGCAGCTGGCAGGCTTAGGACTCGGTCTGGAGGACAAGATGAACGTAAAGCTCGGGGCACTGTCCGGCGGGCAGAGGCAGGCAGTTTCCCTTGTCATGGCAACGCTTACGCCGCTTGATTTTTTGATTTTAGACGAGCATACGGCAGCGCTGGACCCCCATACGGCGGAGATTATCATGCGGCTGACGGACCAGGTGGTAAAGGAGAAAAAGCTGACTGCGATTATGGTAACGCATAACCTCCGTTACGCGGTGGAGTACGGAAGCCGCCTGCTGATGATGGACAAAGGAAAAATCGTAATGGATAAGTCGGGAAAGGAAAAGGAAACGATGGTAACCGACGATATCCTGCACGTATTTAACCGCATCAGTATTGAATGCGGAAATTAACGCACAAAAGGGGTGCGGGAGGCAAAAAGGAGGCAGCGGATGGAATGGAAGGTCTGAAAAAGGAAACAGAAGGGGAACGGCTCGTGGCGCTTTTGCAGGAAAAAGGCTTCCGGATTTCCTTTGCGGAGTCCTGTACCGGCGGGCTGTGCTGCGCCAGGCTGGTGGATGTGCCGAACGCGTCTGCGGTGTTTGACGCGGGGGTCGTGACCTATGCGGATGAAGCAAAGGTGAGGTATCTCGGGGTGAAGCCGGAAACGATAAAGACTTACGGCGTCGTCAGCGAGGAGGTTGCCCGTGAGATGGCGGAGGGCGTCGCAAAGGCGCAGAAGGCGCAGGTCGGCGTCGGGATATCCGGGATTGCGGGCCCTGCCGGGGGCACCAGGGAAAAGCCGGTCGGGACGGTCTGCTTCGGCTTTTTTATAGACGGGACGCTTACGGCGGTGACGAAGCGGTTCGGCGACCTTGGCAGGAATAAGGTCAGGGAGGCGGCGGCAGGGTTTGTGTTTGAGACGCTCTGTGGGCTGCTTGGGTAGGATAAGGCGAAGCGCGGTCCCCATTCTTACAAGTGGGGAATCATTTCTTTACTGCGGGAATGCAAGTTTTTTGATATTTTAAGGATTAAGGAGGATGAGAAAATGAAACTGGCAACAGCGTTATCGGAACGGGCAGATTTGCAGGAGAGGCTGTCGGAGCTCGGCATCCGGCTGAATAACAATTCCAAGGTGCAGGAGGGCGAGAAGCCTTCGGAGGAGCCGGGGGAGCTTTTAGAGGAGCTGGACCGGATTATCAGAAGGATGGAGGAGCTGATTGCAAGAATCAATCTGACAAACAGCAGGACCGTGCGTGACGGGAAGACGATAACGGAGCTTCTTGCCCGCAGGGACTGTCTGAAAAGTAAAATCCAGATTATGAGAAATTTTCTGGATAATGCAAGCAACAGGACACACCGTATGACACATTCGGAAATAAAGATTGTGAGTACGGTACCGGTAGCAGACCTCCAGAAAAAGGTGGATGCCCTGTCAAAAGAGCTGCGAGAATGTGACGAGCTGATTCAGGAATTAAACTGGACAACAGAGCTGTTATAGGGTATGATAAAAGAAAGGCAGGGACTGTTTTCTTGATTCTTTTCGATGGTAGTCCGGCAGAGAGGATACATCTCCATCGGCAGAGAAGGTGCCGTAATCCCGTAATCATGGCAGAGACATGGATGACCTCAGGGGTTCAATTCCCCGTTTCACAGCGCATATCCGGTACGGAAACAAGCGCATTGTTATGAGTTATAATTACTACCAGTATCAGCTCCGGACGAGGGAGGGCAAGGGGATTTATTTCAGAGAGAATCGGGATTGCAGCAGGTCTGTGACAGGCCCCTGCCTTTTGACGCCCTCAGAAGAGGGCTGTCGCACGAAGGGCAGCCCTGGCTTATAAGCGGGTATCTTTTCCTGTAAAGGGAATACAGTAAGGCGGATATTCCGGCTGCTTGTAAGCCGTTGCCATGCCCAGGAATCCAAACGGATAATTTTTCATTCATGCTCTCATTGTTGTTGTCTGTAATGGAACGATACATCATAAACATGAAGTTCATATAAATCTCCGCCAAACAACATTCTATTTCCAAATTTCTGAAAAGAACGGTTCTTTCAAAAGCAAATTTTCCATTACCGTGAATAGAAAAGGCAGCTGATTGTCTGTCAGGATAATCGCTACCTAAAGGTAAACAATATTCAATTCTACAAAAAATGTTATATAGGTGTGAGACTTTTTCTGCCCTCATACGACTAATAGGTGAAAGGGATAAACACACCCCTTTTGGAAAGGAGAAAGTCAATGGATAACGGTGCAGGTAGCTACCGCCGTTTTCTTGATGGTGATGACAAAGGGATAGCTGAAATCGTTGGAGATTACAAGGATGGTCTTATTCTTTATTTGAATGGTTATGTCAATAATATATTTATTGCCGAGGAGCTGACGGAGGATACCTTTTTCCGGCTGATAACCAGGAAGCCAAAATATTCAGGTAAAAGTACATTCAAGTCCTGGCTATACGCAATCGGGCGAAATGTAGCGGTTGATTTTATAAGGCACAATTCAAAAATGCTTAATAGCCCTATAGAAGATATGGAAAACTATTTGAGCGAGGAAGAAAGCCTTGAGCAATCCTACATAAAGGAAGAAAGAAAAATCATAGTCCACAAGGCACTTTCTGAACTTGCAACCGATTACAGAACAATCCTTTGGCTTGTGTTCTTTGAGGGATTTTCCAATCAAGAAGCAGCAATCATCTTAAAAAAGAATGACCGTCAAATCAAAAATCTCCTTTACCGGGCGAAGCAGTCTTTGAAATCAAAACTTGAAAAGGAGGGCTTTATTTATGAAGACTTGTGATGAAATGGTAAATAGCCTGCTTGAACGCAGAGAACGGTATGCTGCCGGACAAAAAAGAAAAAGATTAATCATTACCTGTACAGTAACCCCGATGTGCTGTATATGTCTTGTTGCCCTGATGGGGTTTGGTATGTGGCAGGCTGGAATGTTTCACACGACGCCGTCCGGCAAAACAGCAGAAAATGCCTTATATCCGGGCAGAAAGGACAAATTCGTTGAAAGCGAACTTGAATTCCAAGAGCAAGAATTGTGTCGTCTTGAAAAAGAGAATTCTGCTGCCAACAATAAAATAGTCGTCAACAATAAAAGAATCGTCCATGAGATTTGTATTGAAGACAGCATTTGCCTTTTTGACGATGATTTTGTTGTAATGGATAAAGCTGAACTGAATGAATATTACGGTATCAATATTTTCCCGACGGTTCCCGATGACATTAAGGAATGGGAAGAGCAGCAGTTCGGCATTTATAGAAGGAATGGCGGCACAGGTGAGGTCTATTGGGATGGCACGGTTTCTAACTACTTCAACTCTGACGAGGATTTTCCAAGAACAGTAAATATTGAAATCAAAAAGGACTCCCTGCCCTTATACCATCATATACTTTTTGAAGAAGCAGACGAAAAATCGGTTATCAACAATGTAGAGGTTGCAATAGCACATTCCGATAACGGTTATTACTATACACAGTTTATGTATCACAATGTCGGCTTTCAGATTATAGCCGGCGGTTTGTCACAGGATGAATTTGTGGCGGTTATTGAATCGTTAATTCAATAACCCGTAACGCTATAATACGCAAAGTCGGGGAGGGCAAGGGGATTTATTTCAGAAAGAACCGGGATTGCAGCAGGTCTGTGACAGGACTCTGCTTTGAGAGACAGCCGGTGACGGTGCAGCTTAGGCTGCACCGTCATTGTATTACTAAACTTTTATCATTACTCTCCTCATGGTGGCTGCCTTCCGCAAATGAAATCTATTACTTCCGGAACCGGAATACGTTCCAGGAAAGCGGCTTGATTTCTGCCGTGAGCATGCCGTTTTCAAAGGCCTGGCCGGTTGTAGAGACCGGTACAATCAGGTCAGGCTGCTCGTAGCTGTTTTTCACATCAAGGTCTTTGGAGTAAAGCTCCAGCTGTTCTTTAAATTCATATCCTTCAAAGGCGCGGACATCCAGCTCGAGCGGATAAGAAGCGTCCGCATTCCGGTTAATGACGAACAGGTTCAGGGTGTTGTTGTCATCGTCCCATGCAGCGGCGCAGTCAACATAAGGAACGCCTTCCTTTTCCACATACTGCGATGTGTCGTTTATGGCATAGCCCGGAATATCGTAGGTCTCGCACTGTGTATCGGTCTGCAGGGAGGTACCGCGCGCATACTGCAGCAGCTGCATAAATACATAATGTGACGCGGACTTCCATACATGGTCGTGGTTCGAGGAGCAGAGCGCGCCAAGTCCTCCGGTCATGCAGCCGATTTTGACGCGGTCCGCGTGCCGTAAGAAGGCAAGCTGGATGGAAGCCATGGAGAGCGCATGGAGCATATCGCCGCCCGGGAAAGCGCGGTCCGGCATTTTGTCCGGGTCGTGCAGGATGTATTTTCTGTCCGGATTAAAGACAAAGTGCGAGGCTGCCATGTTGTGCGGTCCGTAGCCCGGATGCAGCGGCTCGTTCGGACGTACCATTGCGCCGTACTCGTCAAAGGAGAGCATGACCTTTTTCGGCGAGCGCATCTTTGCCTGAATCAGATCGCAGAGGGCAACCTCCGTATTGATAAAATCCTCATAATAGCAGGAGCCGCCAAGGAGTGCTTTGTAATCTCCCTGCGGTGCGCCGTGGTAGTGGTGCATGGAAATATAGTCGATGGTTTCGTAGCATTCCTGCAGAACCTCTTCCTCCCACTGCGGATAGTGTCCCATCCATAAGGAAGAGGAAGCGCAGACCGCGGTTTCAATCGTCGGGTCCGTCCATTTCATCACCTTGGAAACCTCGTTGCAAAGAATGCCGTAGCCCTTCGGATTTCTGTCCCAGGAGCCGATCTGCCAAGGACCGTCCATTTCGTTTCCGAGATACCAGGTCTTGACGCCGTAAGGCGTTTCGTGGCCGTTCTTACGGCGCAGGTCGGACCAGTAGGTGCCCTTTTCGTGGTTGGTGTACTCTACAATATGCTGGGCGTCCTTGATGTCGCCGGTGCCGAGGTTAATCGTATACATCGGCTCGGTATTTACTGCCTCCGCCCACTGTAAGTATTCGTCGTGTCCGACTTCGTTCGTGATGTACTGATACCATGCCAGGTCCAGATGAACCTTCCGTTCCTCCTTCGGGCCGATGGAGTCCTTCCATTCCCAGCCGGAGACAAAATTGCCGCCCGGAAGACGACATGCCGGCATGCCGGAAGCCTTGAGCGCGTCGATGAAGTCCTGCCGGAAGCCCTGCGCGTTCGCGGTCGGATGCTTCGGGTTATACATGGTTCCGTTTACCATCGTGCCGATAGGCTCGAGAAACGTGCTGAAAAGCCGCGGAGAGATTTCTCCGATGGAAAAAGATGGGTGAACTGTAATTTTTGCTTTTTGTGCCATAAACAAACCTCCTGACGTAACATTGAAAAGGAATCAGATAGTTAAATTAGTATTCAAATCCATCTTTATTGTAACAAGCAGAACGCCGTATGTCAATGAGTTATTTTCGAAAGGAAAATTGCGTTGCAAAAAGCGACGCGATGGGGTATACTGAAAGCAAAAGAATGGAGGAGGTAACACGATGGCGGCATATACGGATGCATGGCTTTCTTATAAAATGAAAGCGCTTACAAATCCGGCTTTATGGAGCAGGGTTACGGTGGTGACTGCGACGGGAGATAAGGAGCAGCTGCCGCAGACGGCTGCGACCGCGGCAGCGGAGCTTGTCCGCGCGGGAAAGGAATTGTTCGGGGCGGAGCTTCCGACCTGTTATGAAGCGGCATCGCTTTGTCCGGCGGACGGGGAAGCCGGTGTGGATGCCCTGAAGCGCCTGACGGGACAGGCAGAGGGGATGGTGCTTCTTTTCCTGCCGGAGCTTGCGAAGGACTATGGTGAGGGTTACCGGATTGTTTCGGATGAGACGGTACTGTATATTACTGCCGGGACCGGACGGGGACTTTTGTACGGGGCGTTTGATGTCATCCGCACGGAGATTACGGAGGGGAGCGCCGCCGGGAAGGAGAAGAAGGTGCTTCCGGACAACCCGCTCCGTATGATGAACCACTGGGACAACATGGACGGAAGCATTGAGCGCGGCTATTCCGGCAGGTCGTTCTTTTTTGTGGATAACGAGGTCGTGGTAAACGAGCGGACAAGGGCGTATGCAAGGCTTTGTGCGTCCGTAGGGATTAACGCGGCGGTGATTAATAACGTAAACGTAAAGAACGCGGCGACAGAGCTGATTACCCCGCGTTATGAGAAGGAGCTGCGCCGGATGTCCGAGGTGTTTGCGGAGTATGGGGTGACGCTGTACCTTTCCTTAAACTTTGCGGCGCCGATGGAGTTAGCCGGGCTTTCCTGCTCCGACCCGTTGAACGAAGAGGTGCGGGCATGGTGGAAGGAAACGATGAGGTACATTTTTACGGCTGTCCCGAATCTCGGCGGCTTTCTTGTGAAGGCGGACTCAGAGGGAAGACCGGGCCCGCATACCTACGGCAGAACGCAGGCGGAGGGCGCAAATATGCTTGCAGAGGCGGTTGCGCCGTATGGCGGGACGATTATCTGGCGCTGCTTTGTCTATAACTGTACGCAGGACTGGCGCGATAAAAAGACCGACCGTGCAAGGGCAGGTTACGACTATTTCAAGCCGTTGGACGGGCAGTTTGCGGACAATGTCGTGCTGCAGATTAAAAACGGTCCGATGGATTTCCAGATCAGGGAGCCTGTTTCCCCGCTGCTTGGCGGCTTAGAGCGTACCAATCAGATTCTGGAGGTGCAGGCGGCGCAGGAGTATACCGGACAGCAGCGGCATTTCTGCTATCTCGTGCCGATGTGGAAAGAGGTGCTTGATTTTAAGACGTACTGTGCGCCGGAGAAGGACACGGTGGCAGATATCGTGAGCGGTCGTACCTACGGGCAGCAGACCTGCGGCATGGCGGCAGTGACGAATACCGGGGACGATGAGAACTGGACCGGGCATGATTTTGCCGGACTGAACTGGTACGGCTTCGGCAGGCTTGCCTTCCAGACCTCCCTGACCGCAAAGGAGATTGCGGAGGAATGGATTCGGATGACGGTAACAAAGGAGTCTGCGGCAGTAAAGGCACTGACGGATATGGCGCTTTGTTCGAGAGAGGTCTATGAAAAGTATACCTCGCCGCTCGGCATCGGCTGGATGGTAAATCCGGGGCATCATTACGGCCCGAACGTGGACGGCTATGAATATGACCGCTGGGGAACCTATCACCGCGCGGACTGTCACGGACTCGGCGTGGACCGTACCTCAAAAGGAACGGGGTATACAATGCAGTATCGTGAGGAAAACTATAAGCGCTATGAAGACGCGGCAACGTGTCCGGAGGAGCTTCTTTTGTTCTTCCATTATGTCCGGTATGACGCGGTATTAAAGAGCGGAAAGACGCTGATACAGCATATTTACGATACGCACTTTGAGGGCGCGGCACAGGCGGGACAGTTTCTGGAGACGTTCCGTGGCTTAAAGGACTACATTCCGGAGGAAATCTACGAGAGGGCGGAAAAGCGCTTTCAAATGCAGGCGGAGCATGCAAAGGAATGGAGGGATATCGTAAACTCCTACTTTTACCGCAAGTCCGGGATTCCGGACTTACACGGCAGGGAAATCTATTAATTTGTTTCATAAAAACTATAAAAAGCTTTGTTTCAGGAGGAAAACGAGATGGACATGACATTACGTTGGTACGGCAGCAAAAATGACAGCGTGACGCTGCAGCAGATCCGCCAGATTCCGGGAGTAACCGGCGTTATTTCGGCGCTGCATGATATTCCGGCAGGAGAGCCGTGGCCGTACGAGGAGGTAGTAAAGCTGAAGGAGGAGGTAGAGGCAGCAGGCTTAAAGCTTCTCGGCGTGGAAAGCATCAACATCCACGAGGATATCAAGCTTGGCGCGCCGACAAGGGACAAGTTAATCGAGAATTATATTGTTTCCCTGGAGAGTGTCGGCAAGGCAGGAATCCGGCTTGTCTGCTATAACTTTATGCCGGTGTTCGACTGGACAAGGACCGACCTTGCAAAGCCGCTGGCGGACGGCTCGACCGTGCTTGCTTATGACGGGAAGATGATTGAGGGCATCAGTCCGGACGAGATGTTCGCGCGGATTGAACAGGGCAGCAGCGGCTTTGTGATGCCGGGCTGGGAGCCGAACCGCAGGGCTGAGATTAAGGAGCTGTTTGAAAGGTACAAGGGCATGACCCACGAGCAGCTTCTGGAGAATTACGGATATTTTATTGAGCGCATTATGCCGACCTGTGAAAAGTACGGAATCAAGATGGCAGTACATCCGGACGACCCGGCATGGGATATTTTCGGGCTGCCGCGTATTGTTACAAGCGAGGAGGCGCTCTTAAAGGTAGCAGCACTCCACCCGAGCAAGCTGCACGGGTTCACGCTCTGCACCGGCTCGCTCGGAAGCAGCAGGGAGAACGACCTCGTAAAGATTATCCGCAATCCGGAGATTGCTGAGCGGATTCATTTTGCGCACGTCCGCAATGTAAAGTTTGAAACGGACGACGAGTTCCATGAAAGCGCGCATCTTTCCTCCGAGGGAAGCTTTGATATGTATGAAATCGTGAAGGCGCTGCAGGAAATGGGCTTTGACGGCGTCATCCGTCCGGACCACGGCAGGATGATCTGGGGAGAGACCGCAAGACCGGGGTACGGCCTGTACGACCGCGCATTAGGCGCTGTCTATATCGAAGGTCTCTGGGAGGCAGTGAAAAAGTCGGCAAAGCAGTAACCGGGTTTACGGATTTTGTAGGTCCCTTTTTGTTCCGCAGGCTGTATGGCAGCTTGGTTTTGCATACGCAGCACTAAGCCATCGTACCGCCTGCGGAGTTTTTTCAGGATATTCAAAAAATGCGGAAACTTAAGGGAAAACCGATTGCGCATTTTTCGGGAATGTGCTACACTGAAATAGACTGAAAAGAGAAAAATCAGCCGGAAATGTATATTAAATTTAAAGCAAGGAGAAGAGTTATGGAAATTAAAAATCCTATTTTACCGGGGTTCTATCCGGACCCGTCCATTTGCGCAGTAGGGGATAAGTTTTATCTTGTCAATTCGAGCTTCTGCTATTTTCCGGGGGTTCCGATTTTTGAGAGTGAGGATTTAAAGCACTGGCACCAGATTGGGAATATACTCGACAGAAATTCGCAGGTGCCGTGCGGAAAGAGCAGGCTGTCCCAAGGGATTTTTGCGCCGACGATCCGTTACCATGAGGGAACCTACTACATGATTACGACGAACGTAAGCCATAGGGGGAACTTTATCGTGACGGCAAAGGACCCTGCCGGACCGTGGTCGGAGCCGCACTATGTGGCAGGTGCCGACGGCATCGACCCGAGCCTGTTTTTTGACGAGGACGGGACGTGCTACTACATCGGGACAAGACCGAACCCGGAGGGCGTAGGACATAACGGCGACTGGTATATTTACATACAGGAGGTAGACCTTGAGAACTGGCGGCTTCTCGGCGAGTATAAGCTTGTCTGGAACGGCGCGATGCGAAAGGCGGAGTGGCCGGAGGGACCGCATCTCTATAAAAAGGACGGCTGGTACTATATTATGCACGCCGAGGGCGGCACAGGTCCGGCGCATGCGGTCTGCGTTGCAAGAAGTAAGGAAATCTACGGGCCGTACGAAGGTAATCTGATGAATCCGGTCTTTACCCACCGGCATCTCGGAAAGGATTATCCGATCCGCTATGTCGGTCATGCGGACCTGGTTTCGGACAAGGAAGGGAACTGGTATGCGGTGATGCTTGCGTCCAGACCGTGTGAGTGGCATACGAATATGGGACGTGAGACATTTCTTGCAAAGGTGACCTGGGAGGACGGCTGGCCGGTCTTTAATGCAGGAATCGGCATGCTGGAGGACGTTGTAACCGTGCCGCTTACGGAAAAGGGAGCGGAGGAGAAGGACGGCAATCCGGTAACAAGCGGAATCGCCGCAAACGGCATTCCGTTTTCGATGGTCATGCTGCGGAACCCGGAGGAAGGAACTGCGGTAAAGGATGGCGAGGGGTACCGCCTGAAGCTCCTGCCTTATACGCTTGCAGAGTGCGAGCCGGTGGCATATCTCGGAATCCGCCAGACCTCCTATCATTTTACGGCAAGTACGACCGTAAAGCTTGTGCCGGGGCAGGACGGAGAGGCAGCAGGGCTTGCGCTGCTGCAGAGTGAGAATGCATCGGTTGCGGTTCTTTACGGGCAGTTTGACGGAAAGAAGAAGGTACGCGTGGTGAAGAATGAGATGAATGCCGGTCTGTCCGTCCTTGCGGAGCAGGAGGTAAGCGCAGGGGAGATTACGTTTTCTATCCGGCAGGCAGGGCAGACGGCGTCGCTTTCGTATGATGCCGGGGCAGGAGAGCAGGTGCTGGTAGCAGAGCTGTCCACGAAGTTTTTAAGTACGGAGTCGGCAGGCGGCTTTGTCGGCTGTACCTTGGGTATGTACGCAACCGCAAGTGGAAAAGAGAGCGGGAATACCGCGTGGTTTGACGGAATCCGCTATCAGGCGCGATAGAGAGGCTGTAATAGGGTGCGGAGGAAGATTCCGGCAGAAAATCCTGTGTTTTCTTTGTTGACATTCGTATAAGAATATGTTAAATTTTTAACAGAAAGGAAACAAGATGTGTAAGAGACAGGAGGCTGGAAATGAAAAATAAAAAATATGAAGTAGTAGATAGTATAGAGACCCTGGGAGCTGCCATCGAGAGAGTAAAGGCTGCCCAGAGAAGGTTTGCAGGCTATACGCAGGAGCAGGTAGATAAGATTTTCCTTGCAGTGGCGACGGCTGCGGATAAGGCAAGAATCCCGCTTGCAAGGCTGGCGGTCGAGGAGACCGGGATGGGCGTAGTGGAGGATAAGGTAATCAAGAACCACTATGCGGCGGAGTATATCTACAATGCCTATAAAGGGACGAAGACCTGCGGCGTGGTGGAGGAGGATAAGGCGTTCGGCATCCGGAGGATTGCGGAGCCTGTCGGCGTCGTTGCGGCGGTAATTCCGACGACGAACCCGACCTCTACGGCAATTTTTAAAACGTTGCTTTGCCTGAAAACGAGAAACGGTATCATTATCAGCCCGCACCCGCGTGCGAAAAATTCCACCATCGAGGCGGCAAGGCTGGTACTTGAGGCAGCAGTAGCGGCAGGGGCGCCGGAGGATATTATTGCATGGATTGACGTGCCGTCCCTTGAAATGACGAACCTCGTAATGAAGGAATGCGACATGATTCTTGCGACCGGAGGTCCGGGCATGGTAAAGGCGGCGTATTCGAGCGGCAAACCGGCGCTTGGCGTCGGCGCGGGAAACACGCCGGCGATTATCGACGATACGGCGGATATCCTGCTTGCGGTCAGCTCGATTATCCATTCCAAGACCTTTGATAACGGCATGATTTGCGCTTCCGAGCAGTCGGTCATCGTACTGGACAAGGTATACGGGGCGGTGCGGGAGGAGTTTGCAGCGCGCGGCTGCTATTTCCTGCAGGGCGCGGAGTTAGAGAAGGTAAGAAAGACGATTATCATCAACGGCGCGTTAAATGCAAAGATTGTCGGACAGAGGGCGGAACGGATTGCAGAGCTTGCGGGCGTAACGGTGCCTGCGGGGACAAAGCTTCTAATCGGCGAGGTGGAGAGCGTTGAGCTTTCCGAGGAGTTTGCCCATGAGAAGCTTTCCCCGGTGCTTGCGATGTACCGTGCAAAGGATATCGAAGAGGCATTTTCGAAGGCAGAGCGTCTGGTAGCAGACGGAGGCTACGGCCATACCGCCTCGATTTATCTGGATGCGGTGACGGAGCAGGAGAAGCTTGCGGCGTTCGGCAGCCGCATGAAGACCTGCCGTATCCTCGTGAATACGCCGTCCTCCCACGGCGGCATCGGCGACCTTTATAACTTTAAGCTTGCGCCTTCCCTGACACTCGGCTGCGGCTCCTGGGGCGGCAATTCCGTGTCGGAGAACGTAGGGGTAAAGCACCTGTTAAATATAAAAACGGTTGCAGAAAGAAGGGAGAATATGCTGTGGTTCCGTACTCCGCAGAAGATTTATATGAAGAAGGGGTGTCTGCCAGTTGCGTTAGATGAGTTGGGGACCGTGATGGGAAAGAAACGGGCGTTTGTCGTGACCGATACGTTCCTGTACCAGAACGGCTATACAAGACCGATTACCGAGAAGCTGGATGAGATGGGGATTACCCATACGGAGTTCTATCAGGTGGAGCCGGACCCGACGCTTGCCTGTGCAAAGGCGGGCGCGGCGCAGATGGCGGCATTTGAGCCGGATGTCATTCTCGCGCTTGGCGGCGGCTCCGCGATGGATGCGGCAAAGATTATGTGGGTGCTTTACGAGCATCCGGAAGCGGATTTCATGGATATGGCAATGCGTTTTGCCGATATCCGGAAGAGAATCTACACCTTCCCGAAGATGGGAGAGAAGGCATATTTCGTTGCCATTCCGACTTCCGCGGGCACAGGCTCCGAGGTGACGCCGTTTGCGGTCATTACGGACGAGGCGACCGGAGTGAAGTATCCGCTTGCGGACTATGAGCTGCTTCCGCATATGGCGATTATCGATGCAGACCTGCATATGACCGCGCCGAAGGGGCTGACGGCGGCTTCCGGTATCGATGCGGTGACCCACGCGTTAGAGGCGTACGCTTCGATGATGGCGACGGACTATACGGATGGGCTGGCGCTTGGCGCGTTAAAAATTATTTTCAAATATCTGCCGAAGGCTTATCATAACGGTGCAAACGACCCGGAGGCAAGGGAGAAGATGGCGAATGCCGCAACAATGGCGGGAATGGCGTTTGCCAACGCGTTCCTCGGCGTGTGCCATTCCATGGCGCATAAGCTCGGCGCGTTCCATCATCTGCCGCACGGGGTTGCCAATGCGCTGATGATTGACGAGGTGCTGCGCTTTAATGCGAGTGAGACGCCGGTGAAGATGGGAACCTTTTCCCAGTACGACCACCCGCATACGCTTGCGCGTTACGCGGAGGTGGCGGATTTCCTCGGGATTCAGGGGAAGGATGACAGTGAGAAGCTAAAGAACCTCATTGCTGCCATCGATGCCCTGAAGGAAGAGGTAGGTATTCAAAAGACCATTCGCGAGTATGTACCGGATGAAGCGGATTTCCTTGCAAGACTGGACGAGATGACCGAGCAGGCGTTTGACGACCAGTGTACCGGGGCGAATCCGAGATATCCGCTGATGAGCGAAATCAGGCAGATGTACCTGAATGCTTATTATGGCAGGCAGGAGACGGTGTAAAGGAGGCAGGACAAATGAAACTGGATAAGGCGATTGCAGTAAGGGCAACAAAGACCGTTTATCAGGACGGGAACCGCGTGATTAAGGTGTTTAACGAGGATTATTCGAAGGCGGACGTATTGAACGAGGCGCTTAATCAGGCGCGTGTGGAGGAGACCGGGCTGCCGATTCCGAAGATTCTTGAGGTCACGAAGACGGACGGGAAGTGGGCGATTGTTTCCGAGTATATCAAGGGAAGGACGCTCGCGCAGCGGATGCAGGAGGAGCCGGAGAAGAAGGAGGAGTATCTGAAGTATCTGGTAGAGCTCCAGATGCAGGTGCATGAAAAGCGTGCGCCGGGACTCACGAAGCTGAAGGATAAGATGAACCGTAAGATTTCACAGGCGGAGCTGGATGCGACGACCCGCTATGAGCTGCATGCCCGTCTGGAGGGGATGCCGAAGCATACGAAGGTGTGCCACGGGGACTTTAATCCGTCGAACGTCATTATTTCGGACGAGGACGGTAAGGCGTATATCATTGACTGGGCGCATGCGACGCAGGGAAATGCTTCTGCCGACGTGGCGAGGACCTACCTTTTGTTCTGTCTTGCAGGCGATACCGAGGGGGCAAAGCAGTATATGGAGCTGTTCTGCAAGATGAGCGATACCGCAAGGCAGTATATCGAGCGCTGGCTCCCGATTGTAGCGGCTTCGCAGTCCGTGAAGGGCAAGCCGGAGGAGCGGCAGCTGCTGCTGTCCTGGGCAAACGTGGTCGATTACGAATAAGGCGGAAACACAATATGTCCCAAGGGGAGAACCTGTACGCTATCGTAATTTGCATGCGCAACGCTCCGCCGGACTTCCTCTAAGCACTGCTAAGCCGCTCGGTAGCGTCCTCGCGCCTAAGCGGTGCTAAGAGGCGATTCCGGTTGCGCGAAAGACGCGGTCCTTCGGACAAATGCAAAATTCCGATAGCGTACAGGTTCTCCCCTTTGGGACATTTTAAGGTTATTCAAAGGGTGCTTAAATTCAAGAAAATTTAAGCATTTGCAAGCAAGATTGCGTTGCTCCCGCTTGTAAAAAGCCGCCACGCCCGGAGTCGCTGCTCCTTATTCCGCCCCGATGACTGCTTTGATTCTCCGGACGCCTGCCGAGGAGGCTTCTTCCTTCAGGATTCGGAAGGAGATGAGTTCACCTGTGTTTCCGGCATGCGGGCCGCCGCAGATTTCTTTTGAATATCCGGGGATGGTGTAGACCTTTACAATGTCTCCGTATTTGCCGGAAAAGACGCCGACAGCTCCGGCTTCGTAAGCCTGTTCGGGCGTCATTTCTTCTAAAACCACGTCGATGTTTTTCTGAATTGCTTCGTTCACAATGGCAGCTACCTGTTCCAGTTCCACGGTTGTTAATTTCCGGTCAAAGGAAAAGTCAAACCGCAGACGTTCGGAGGTGATGTTGCTGCCCCGTTGGAATACCTCTGTCCCGAGTACCTTCCGTAAGGCGCCGTTCAACAGGTGCGTTGCGGTATGAAGCCTTGCAGTCTGCTCGTTATGGTCGGCGAGCCCGCCTGCAAATTTGCCTGCGGCGCCCTGACGTGATTTTTCCTGATGCTCCTTAAACTTTCTGTGGAAGCCGTCCATGTCTACGAGGCAGCCTTTTTCTCCGGCAAGTTCGAGTGTAAATTCAATCGGGAAGCCATAGGTGTCATAAAGCTTAAAGGCAAGCTCCCCGCTCAGCGTTCCGCCTGTTCCAAGCTGTTCTAAATACCGGTCTGCTTTCTTCAGGCCGTCATCCAGGGTTTTGGAAAACAGAAGGTATTCCTTTTGAAGCTGTTCCAGAATGAAGTCCCGGTTTTCCTTCAGCTCCGGATAGGTGTCCTGATACTGCAGGATAATTACTTCCGACAGCGTGCACAAATAATTTTCGTTAATCCCTGCCTTTTTGAACAGCCGGATGATTCTCCGGAGCAGTCTTCGCAGGATATAGCCCTGTTCCGTATTGGACGGGCTGATTTTTTTCGGGTCGCCAAGAAGAAAGGAGAGCGCCCGGATGTGGTCGCATATAATCCGTCTGTCACGTTCCGGAAGGGTAGTAGCATGCTGTGTCAGAATTTCCTCCAGCTTTGTCATAACCGGAAGAAAGAGTTCCGTTTCATATACATTTGTCTTTTTGTTTAATATCATCAGAATGCGCTCTAAGCCCATTCCCGTATCGATGTTTTTCTGCTTCAGCCCGGAAAAGCTGCCGTCGGCTTCCTTCTTAAACTGCATAAAGACATTATTCCAGATTTCCACGTATTTTCCACAGCTGCAGGCAGGGCCGCAGTCCGGTCCGCAGCAGGGCTTTCCCATATCATAAAAAATTTCCGTATCCGGTCCGCAGGGACCGGTCTGCCCGGCAGGCCCCCACCAGTTTTCGGCTCTTCCGTAGCGGAACAGCTGCTGTTCTGTCAGACCAAGACTGCGCCATATTCCTTCTGCCTCGGTATCCGCAGGAACCGTATCGTCGCCCTCAAATACGGTTACGGCAAGTCTGTCCGGCGGAATGTGGAGGTGGTTTGTCAGGAAGTCAAAGCTCATGGAAATGGATTCCTGTTTGAAATAGTCCCCGAGCGACCAGTTTCCGAGCATTTCTAAAAATGTCAGATGGGAATTGTCGCCTACCTCGTCAATATCATCTGTCCGGACGCATTTCTGGATATCGGTCAGACGTCTTCCGAGCGGATGCTTTTCACCGAGCAGATAGGGAACGAGCGGGTGCATTCCTGCGGTGGTAAACAAAACAGTCGGGTCATTTTCCGGAAGAAGGGAGGCCGACGCGATTTCTTTATGCCCCCTTTCCTTAAAAAAGTTTACATACCTTGTTCTTAATTCTTTTGCTGTCATGCCTTTTCTCCTTTCTGATGTTTTTTGAAAGCAAAATTTCTCAAAACAAAAAGCCCTAAGCTGATTAATTTATCAGCTTAGGGCGAACGTACAGTCCGTGTTACCACCTAAATTCAGATTGCTCTGCACTCTGCCAGTACGGGATTTCTCCGATACCGCTTCCTTTGATAACGGTGGAACTCCGGCGGAGCCTACTAAGGAAATCTGTTCGGGCCGCAACTCCGAGACTGCTTCCGTATCAGTGCAATAAAGATTCTCACCAGCCATCTTCTCTCTGAAATATTCCTGCTACGTACTATTTCTCTTCTTCGTTTTTTGTTTTGGTAGACGTATTATAACACAGGCATCGGCGGTCTGTCAAGCCCAAAAAAAGAAGCCGTGCATAATGCACAGCTTCTTTTCATGGTTTAGAACAATCGGATTACTCAACCGAAATGGTTACGTCGTCAATGTAGAAGGACGAGGTCTCCGTTGCCTCAAAGTAGAGGGTCGGAACAGTAGTCGTCTCTAAGATGGTGTAAGTACCGGTAACCGTTACCCACTCGCCCGGAGCAACCTCACCAGAGCTTGCAACACGGTTGTATGTAGTATTGGTGCCGTCGCTTTCCTCCATGGTAACGTTGATTTCGATAGGACCAGCCTCGTCGTGCTTTGCCTTGTAGGAAACCGTCATGGTCTTGCCTGCAAGTTCGTAATCGGAGAGCTTAACCTGTGCGCCGTTCCAGCTGGAAGTACGACCGCCTACATACATTGCGCCGTCTACGATGGTCGGAACAGAATCACCTCTTGCAACGAAGTAGGTGTCGTCACCCGAGAAATCAAGGGAAACAGGCTCAAAGGCTTTCTTTGCAGGCATATCGTAATCCGGGTTCGGGTCAACCGAGCTGTTCGGATCGTAGGAAATAACAACGTTGTCAAGGAAGAACTCTGCGGTCTCGCCGCCCTCACCGAAGGTCTCGAAGTTAAGAACCGGAGAAGTAGCGTTAGCGTATACCGGAATCATGCCCTCGACATGTACCCATTCACCGCTCGGAGCTTCTACAGGAACACGCTCCGGCCACATGGTGGTGCCATCCTGCTTCTTTACCTCTAAGGTACAGTTAAAGTTAAGCGGTGCGCCGGTTTCCTGATAGAAATCAAAGGAAACGTATACTTCCTTACCGATTACGTCGTGGGACTTGTTGGTGGCATCGGTAAAACCAAGGGAAACACCATGCCATGCAGCAGAACGGCCGTTAACCTGAATGGAACCGTCGCTGTTGCAGCCGATTGTTCCCCACCATATAGCGGCGCCGCCTCTCTGACCGAAGTAAAGAGTATCTCTCTTAGCTTCACCAGTGATGTTGTGGATGATTACCTTGCCGTCAGCCGTAAGAGCTTCCGTCGGTTTCGGAGCCTCGGTCGGGGTCGGAGCTTCCGTCGGAGCCTCGGTCGGGGTCGGAGCAGTGGTCGGCTCCGGGGTAGCTGCAGCCTCGGTCGGCGTCGGGGTCGACGACGGGTCAGCATTGGTCTCTTTGTCGCCACAGGCTGCAAATGCTACTAACATAGATACAGCAGCAGAAACAGCGAGTAAGCTTTTAAACTTCTTTCTCATTTTGAATCCTCCTCCAAAATATAAAGTAAAGTGATGACAATCTGCAAAAGCAAATTCTCAAGGCTATCATATCATCATTTTAGAAAAAGGTCAATAGCTGGGAAAGAAAATATGCAGTGCTGTTTTTGTGTTTCCATAAAAAGACAGCGTCCTTTTATACTTTTTGAAAAGCTTTTTTGAAAAAACGCGGCTACATCTGGCTTATTGTGAAATTTGCCGAATAATCAAAAGAAAAGGCTGCTATTGCGGCAACAAAATGTCAAAATTAATAATAAATTAAAAATTACAGGGGACAAGCTTTCCCTGGAAGATGTTAATATGCACAAAAAACTTCCCTAAAAGTTCGTTTTATACTTGAAATTACACAAATATTATAATATAATTAACTATAGGTTGTAAGGAGCCGGTTTTTTAGCAGTCGGATTTATACCTTTTGTAGCGTGACGGTATGACAGGCAGGAGCCGGAAGAGCGGGCTTTGACGGGCACTTTTCCGGAAGGGACGGCTGACATGGCGCCGTACGGTACAAAATTCTTTTTCTGTTGCTGTTGTTTTTAGTAATTATGTACAAAAACGGAAAAAGAAAATCTTTGGTAGTTTTTACCAAAGAAAAACCGGTACACATTTGCCGGGAGCAGAAGGCGCAGCAGAGCGTCAGCTCCGGGAACCGTGTACGGTTTTGGTCTGTCATTACGGCAGACCGGATGTGCGAAAGGAATATGCACAGGAAAGGAGAAGACTATGTCAAAAGGAAAGAAAAGATTCCTTACTGCGGCTGTAGTGGTAGTTGCCGTAATCGCTGTGGTTGTACTGCTCAAAGTACTGGGCGGCGGTAACAAAAGCTTCAGCGAAAAGTATGAAGGGACGAATCTGGAAGTTACTGCCGGAGAGTTCGGCCGTAATGATACATATGCCATGTACTTGAAAGCACATGCGGATTCGCCAAGGCCTCAGGTGGATGAAGTCGTAGTAGACCTTACCGCATATGATGCGGCTACGGCAAAGGAAACCGAGCTTAAAACGAATTATGAAGGGGAGGCAAAGGTTCTTTACCAGGGGGATGACGGATATACCGCATGGAAGGTAACTGTGCCGGAAAGCGGAATGTATCGTGTATATATGGAATATTATCCGGTGCAGTCCAGAGGAGTAAGCATGGAGCGTGGCTTCTATATTAACGGGGAACTTCCGTTTTCCGGTACCGACGCGCTTACGTTTACGAGACGCTGGGCCGACAGAGACCCGATTATAACCGATAACCAGGGAAATGACCGTCCTCCGGTGCAGGTGGAGGTACCTGACTGGTGTTCGGCTTATTTTTCCGATTACATGGGATATGAGACAAAGCCGTATGAGTATTATTTCGAAAAAGGAACGAATACGATTGCTTTGGAGGGTGTGAATGAGCCGATTGCTATCCGGAAGATTTCCTTACAGGCGGTAGAGGAAGAGGCTACTTATGCTGAGTACCTCGCGTCGTCTCCGAAGGTTTCCGGCGGAGAGGATTATATCCAGGTGGTACAGGGTGAGGCATCCATAGCACGTTCGGCACCGTCCCTGTATGCACGTTCCGACCGTTCCTCGCCGAATACGGTTCCGTACAGCGTAACGTCGACCAAGATAAACTACGGCGGCGGTAATTTGTGGAGAATTGCGGGACAGTGGATTGACTGGGAGTTTGAAGTACCGGCGGATGGCTATTATAACATTACCGTTAAGGCCCGTCAGAGTTATAACCGTGGTATGGTTTCAAACCGTATTGTTTATATTGATGGAGAAGTTCCGTTTGCGGAAATGTCCTCCGTTTCGTTCCCATATGATACGCAGTGGAGCAATGTGACGCTGACTGATGCAGAAGGCACACCGTATAACTTTTATCTGACGGCAGGAAAGCATACCCTCCGTATGGAAGTTACACTTGGTGAAATGGGAACTATTTTAAGCGAGCTTCAGGATTCCGTGACACGTCTGAATGAGATGTACCGTACGATTCTTGTATTGACAGGCGCTACGCCGGATAAATACCGTGATTACAAGATTCATCAGGTATATCCGGAAGTAATCGAGGCAATGGATCTGGAGTATAAGCGTCTGTATAAGCAGATTGACGACTATGTTGCCTATACCGGTGAGAAGTCCGGCGCAATTGCAACGGTTCAGACACTGGCAAAGCAGATAGAGAAGTTTGTTAAGAGAACTGACAAGATTACCAAGCAGTTTGGCGGTTTTAAGACGAATATCAGTGCACTCGGTACTTCGATTAATACACTTTCGGAGTCGCCGCTTGATATCGACTACATTACCATTACCGGTGTGAACCAGAAGCCGGAGAAGGTAAAGAATTCCTTCTGGGCAAAGATGGTACATGAGGTACGTTCTTTCATTGCTTCCTTTACCGTGGATTACAATTCCCTCGGTGACGTTTACGAGGACAAGGAAGCAATTACCGTATGGATTACAACCGGCCGTGACCAGAGTACCGTATTGAAGTCGATGATTGACGATACGTTTACTCCGGATACCGGGATTCCGGTCAACGTAAAACTGGTACAGGCAGCGATGGTAATGAGTGCGACGATTGCAGGCACCGGTCCGGATATTGCCATTTCCATGGGACAGAGTGAGCCGGTCAACTATGCACTGCGTAATGCAGTAGAAGACCTGACGCAGTTCGAGGGCTGGGAAGAGCTGTATGCCCAGTACAGCGACAGTTCTTATGCGCCGTACTGGTTCAATGGCGGTCTGTACGGACTTCCGCAGACACAGGTTTATAACGTAATGTTTTACCGTAACGATATTATGAAGAGTATCGGAATCGAAGCTCCGCAGACCTGGGATGAACTGATTGACATGCTCCCGACGCTGCAGCAGAACAACCTCCAGGTTGCGGTTCCGACGACAGAGCGTAAGTTCGGAACAACTGCCAGCCCGGATTTGTCCACTTTCTATGCATTGTTGTACCAGAACGGCGGCAGCATGTATAACGAGAAGCAGACAGAGACCCTGATTGCAGGCGAGGCAGGAATCAAGGCGTTTGAGATTTATACGAGATTCTATACGCACTACGGTCTGCCTACGGTGTATGATTTCGTAAACCGTTTCCGTTCCGGTGAGATGCCGATTGGTATCCAGGACTATGATACCTACAATACGCTTGCTGTAACCGCTCCGGAAATCCGTGGTCTCTGGGAGTTTGCACTGATTCCTGGTACAGTACAGGAGGACGGCACAATCGACCGTTCCTGTTCTTCCTGGGGAATTTGTAGTATGATGCTCCGTCAGGATGATGCGACTGATGAATTCAAGCAGAAGTGCTGGGAGTTCATGAAGTGGTGGGGCGATTCTACAACACAGACACGTTTCGGCCGTGAGCTCGAGGCAGTATTAGGTTCTTCTGCAAGATACCAGACGGCAAACAAGATTTCCTTCGAGGAGCTTGCATGGAGCGCGAAGGAGATGGAAGTGCTGAAGGAGCAGTGGAGCTATACAGTAGAGATTCCGGAGGTTGCCGGCGGATATTATGTGGGACGTCATGTTACCAATGCTTCCCGTAAGATTATCAACACACATGCGGACCCGCGTGAGACACTTCTTGAATATGCAACTACCATCAATGATGAGATTGAGAAGAAGCGTCTTGAGTTTGGTCTGGAAGTAGATTAGAAAGGAGGATGACATGGGCAATATTTTATCATTGTATTTTCGCAGGAAAAAGAGAAATATGCAGATTGCGTGGAAAAAAGCTAAAGCGTCAAAGAACTGCTACCTGTTCATTCTGCCTTATGCGATTTTGTTTACGGTGTTCTTTATCCTTCCGATCTGTATGTCGCTCGTATTAAGCTTCACCTACTACAACGTGCTGGAGCCTGCGGAGTTTATCGGGATAACAAACTACAAGAACCTGATTCTTGCGGATGATGTGTTCCTGACTGCGGTAAAGAATACGTTTGTGCTTGCAGGTATTATCGGTCCGGTAGGCTATATCGCATCATTCCTGTTTGCATGGCTGATTAATGAGCTGCCGCGTTATTTGAAGGCGATTGCCATTGTGTGCTTCTATGCTCCGTCCATTTCCGGCGCTGCATTCACCATCTGGCAGATGATTTTCTCAAACGATGCATATGGATGGGTAAACTCCCTGATTCAGGAGTTCGGTATGGACCCGGTGCTGTGGCTGTCCAATCCGGAGTACATGCTGACGGTTGTTGTTATCGTTTCTTTGTGGATGAGTCTGGGAAGCGGCTTCCTTGCCTTCGTTGCAGGTCTGCAGGGCGTTGACCGTGCGCAGTATGAGGCAGCCTATGTGGATGGTGTGAAAAACCGTTGGCAGGAGCTTTGGTACATTACACTTCCAAGCATGAAGCCGATGCTTTTGTTCGGTGCAATTAACTCCATTACGGCTGCGTTCAATGTAGCCGATGTTCCGGAGCTGCTGTGTGGATTCCCGAGTACCGACTATGCGGTACATACGGTCGTATCCCACTTAAAAGACTATGGTAGTCTCCGTTTTGAAATGGGTTATGCCTCCGCGGTAGCAACCATTCTCTTCCTTGCAATGCTTTTTTGTAATAAATTGGTTCAGGCACTGTTACGCAGAGTCGGGAACTGATTCGGATTTCATAGCAAAAAAGAAGTATGCCTGTTTAACAGGTAATGCAAAAAAAGAGAAGGAGAGAAGCGATGAGTATAATAAAACGAAGACAGCCGAATCGTTCCCGCGCGGGCGATATCGGAGTATATCTGGTCTTGATTATGTTTGGCTCGGTCATGGTACTTCCGTTGATTTATGCCACATGTCAGGCGTTTAAGCCATTAGACGAAATTTATAAGTTTCCGCCGACAATTCTTGTAAGAAATCCTACCCTGGATAACTTCTCGGATTTGTTTGTTACGATGAGCCAGTCCTGGGTTCCGTTTACAAGATACATATTCAATACCGTATTTATTACGGCGGTAGGTACCGTAGGACAGCTTTTAATTGCTTCCATGGGTGCGTATGTACTTGCAAAGTATGATTTCCCGGGCGGAAGAAAGTTCTTTACCCTGATTACTACGGCGCTTATGTTCAACGGTTATGTAACGTCGATTCCGAGTTACCTGATTATGGCGAAGATAGGCTGGGTAGACAGCTATCTTGCAGCGTTTGTCCCTGCGTTTGCGGCACCGATGGGAATCTTCCTTATGAAGCAGTTCATGGAAGGAATCCCGGATGCACTGCTGGAAGCAGCAAAGATTGACGGCGCAAAGGAATGGGGAATTTTCACGAAGATTGTTATGCCAAATGTAAAGCCGGCATGGCTGACGTTGATTATCTTCTCCGTACAGGGTCTTTGGAATAACCCGCAGTCGACCTACATTTATTCCGAGGAATTAAAGACGCTGCCGTATGCACTGCAGCAGATTACAGCAGGCGGTGTTGCACGTGCCGGTGCAGGTGCTGCGGTAACACTGGTAATGATGATTGTCCCGATTGGTATCTTCATTTTCTCAGAGAGCAACATCCTTGAGACAATGGCAAGTTCCGGTATTAAAGATTAGGAGGAGAGAAGAATGAAGCTGAAAAGAAAAATTGCTGTGGCTCTCCTTTGTATGACGGTAGTTCTTACCTTTTGTCCTGCAGGGGTTGCCGAGGCGACAGAAATCAATTCGTACACCTATAATTACGACTACTGGGGTCTGGAGTATGAGTCTCCGGATGCATACCGTCCGACGACCTTTGTCACCGGAGCCATGCTTGGTGTCGGAGAGTTTAAGGCGGCACAGGGGATGTATATCCGCGATGACAGGATTTATGTTGTAGACAGCGGGAATAACCGTATCGTCGAAATCCAGGTGCTGGGCAACGAGATGAAGGTAATCCGTGAAATCAAAGAGTTTACGGGAGACACCGAGGTTACGACGTTTAAGACGCCGAATGATGTTTTTGTAGCGCAAAACGGCGATTTCTACATTGCAGACACCGATAATTTCCGGGTAGTGCATCTTGATAACGATTTGAATCTTGTTAAGATTATTACGCAGCCGGATGACGTAACCGTAGACCAGTCCTTAAGCTTTCTGCCGACCAAGATTGTAGCTGACCGTGCGGGCCGCGCGTTTGTCCTGGTAAGAAACGTCAACAAGGGTTTTATGGAGTTTGAAGCGGACGGTGAGTTTATCGGCTATATCGGAGCGAATGAGGTAGTGTTCGAGTGGTCGGATTATCTGATGAAGCTGTTTTCTACACAGGCACAGCGTGACCAGATGGACAGCTTTGTACCGACCGAGTACAACAACCTCTATATAGACGGGAACGGATTTGTATACTGTACGACCTCCGTATTTGAAGAGTGGGCGGTCGAGAGCGGTGATGCAAAGCCAATCCGCAAGCTGAATTCGCTCGGTACTGATATCCTGATCCGAAATGCGCCTAGCGGATGGACTCCGATCGGCGACCAGCAGTGGGATAATTTTGCCGGTATGAAAGGTCCGTCCCGTCTGATTGATGTCACCGCGTTTGACAATGAGACCTATTATGTGTTAGACCGTGTCAGAGGCCGTATCTTCGGTTATGACGAGCAGGGAAATCTTTTGTATGCGTTCGGCGGTCCGGGAAATAAGTTAGGATATTTCCAGATGCCGGTTGCTCTTGACCATATGGGCAACGACCTGTTTGTACTGGATTCTACTTCAGGCGGAATTACAAGATTCCAGCTCACGGAGTTTGGTACGTTAATCCGGAATGCGCTTGACGAGTATAAGGTCGGTCACTATGATACGTCCGCGGAGTACTGGAACGATGTGTTAAAGATGTGCGGCAGTTACGAGCTTGCCTATATCGGAATCGGAAGGGCGCATCTCCAGCAGAAGAACTACACAGAGGCAATGAGGTATTTCGAGATAAAGTATGACAGCCAGAACTATTCCCGTGCGTGGAAGTATTACCGCAGGGAGTGGATTGAAAACAACATGGGCTATGTTATGGTGATACTGGTTATCCTGATTGTTGTACCTGCAGTAGTGAAATTAGTTAAGAAAGTAAGGAAGGAGGCGCGGGAAGAATATGAGCATGAACTTGAACTCAGCCGTAAAGGCAAATAAGCAGGCAGCTCTGAGGCTGCTGAAATCACTCCGCTATGCCTTATACGTAATTACGCATCCGTTCGACGGTTTCTGGGACCTGACCCATGAAAAAAGAGGTTCCATGGCTGCTGCACATGTCCTGGTGGTTCTGACATTTATAACGCGTCTCTTTTACTATCGTTTTACAAGCTTTATGTTTGTAAAAGTTTACTGGGAGCAGTTTAATATCTGGAGAGAGGTTGTCAGTATCCTGGCGCTGGTTATCGTCTATTGTGCGGCAAACTGGTGTCTGACGACCCTGTTTGACGGAAAGGGACGCTTTTCGGATATTTATATCGGGACGGCGTATGCGCTGACACCGTATATCCTGATTACCAACATTGTAACAATTATAAGTAACTATGTAACGGTAGAGGAAGGAACCTTCATCACCTATTTTTCCAGTCTTGCCATGATTTGGAGCGGTCTGCTGATTCTTGTATCAATCATGCAGATTCACGACTATTCCCTCGGAAAAGCGATTCTTGCAATTATCTTTTCCGTAGCGGGCATGATGGTTATTGTATTCCTGCTTATGCTGTTCTTTAGTTTGATTAGTGACGGTATTGCGTACTTTGTATCCGTTTACAAAGAAATCATGTTCCGACTGTATTAACCGAAAGGAGGAAAAACAAGTGAAACGAATCGGTAAATGGTTAGTGTTCCTTCTTTTGGCAGGTGCTCTTTGCGGCTGTGCAAAGGAGGAGGAGCAGGAAGCAGTTCCTGTCCGTAACTACGATGCATCACTGCACGAAGGCAAGGAATACATATTGGAAAATGATGACTTAAAGTTTGAGTTTGACCCTGCGACAACCCAGTTTACTCTGACGCAGAAGAACACCGGAAAGGTCTGGTATTCCAATCCGCCGGAGGCTGCAAATGATCCGCTGGCGAATTCTTCAGCAAAGAAGAGCCTGCAGTCAACATTGATTCTGGAGTATACCACGGTAAATGCTGTCAACGCATTACTGAACAGTTATGAGTTCAGTGTTGCGAACGGTATTTATGAGGTTGAGGCTTCAGAGAACGAAATCCGTGTACTGTATACGATTGGTAAGGTGAGTAAGACCTTTTATATTCCGTTAGCAGTTCCGGAGTCCCGTATGAAAGAGTTTTACGACAAGATGGAGAGGTCGCAGCAGAAAAAGCTGGATGACTATTACCGCCGTTATGATATCAACAATCTGTTGGCGACGGATGATAAGAGCGATCTCCTGAGCAAGTATCCGGATCTTGAGACCGAGCGCGTCTATGTACTCCGTGAGAGCTCGAGCAGCAGGGAGTTCATCATGCGCCAGATTGAAGGGATGTTTGCTTCCGTTGGCTATACCGAGGAAGATTATTACGCGGATTTAGAGCGTTATGCTTCCAGCAGCAGCAACGACAAGGTAATCATCAATCTGACTGTAGTTTACCGTCTGGACGGGAACCGTTTTGTAGTAGAGATTCCGACCGAGGAGATTGAGTATAACGAGAAGTATCCGTTGACAAAGATTTCCCTGCTTCCTTATTTCGGCGCAGGCGGCACCGAGGACGAGGGTTATGTGTTTGTTCCGGAAGGTTCCGGTGCACTTATCCGCTTTAACAACGGAAAGTCAGAGCAGTCGGCGTATTATGCAGATGTTTACGGCTGGGATTACGGCAAGAAGAGGACAGAGCTTGTAGATGAGACCCGTTCCGCCCTGCCGGTGTACGGTATTGCAAATGGAGACAGTTCTTTTCTTACCGTGATGGAGGAGTATGGTACAATTGCCATGATTCAGGCAGACGTAAGCGGCAGGCAGAACAGCTATAACTATGCGTATGCCACCTATGAAATTATTCACAGCGACAAGATGGATATTTCCGCAAAGTCCGACCGTACGGTGCTTGCCTTTGAAGATGACGTTCCGGAAGGGAAAATCGTACAGAGCTATACGTTCTTAGAGGGTACGGATTATGTAAATATGGCAGAGACCTACCGGGACTATCTGCAGAAAAAGTATCCGGAGCTTCAGAAGGTGGCGGATACCGAGCTGCCGGTTGCAGTAGAGCTGATTGGCGCAATTGACCGCGTAAAGCATGTCCTTGGATTTCCGGTAAAGCGTCCGGAGGTACTTACGTCCTTTGCCGAGGCACAGGAGATTCTGACAGAGATGCTTGCCGACGGCTATGAGAATCTGTCCGTGCGTTACAGCGGCTGGATGAACGGGGGCGTCTCCCATACGATAGCGAAGAATATCGACCTGACGAGCGGCATGGGCGGAAAGAGGGCGCTGAAGGCGTTAATGGACTATGCAAATAGCAACGGGGTTGACGTATACCTGAGCGGCAGTGTGGAGATTGCAAATAACAGTAATCTTCTGGACGGTTTTCTCCGTTCCCGTGACGCTGCGAAGCATGTCAGCAGGGAGGTAATAGAGCATTCTCCGTTCTCGGCTATCTGGTTTGGAGAGTATAAAGAGGCGCGTATGGGTTCCTATTATCTGCTCCGTCCGTCTGTCTGTATTGAATTGATGGAAGGACTTGCCGAGGAGGCTGCGAAGTATCAGGCAGGTGTCAGCTATGAAGACATTGGTTACCTTCTCAGTGCCGACTACAATCCGAAGCATAGCGTGACCCGTGAGCAGGTAATGAAGCTGCAGGCAGAGACGCTGGCAAAGCTGAAGACAGATGGTAAGAAGATTATGGTTTCTGCCGGAAATGAGTATGTGCTTCCGTATGTGGACATTGTCACAAATGTTGACCTGGAAGGAAAGCCGTCTGCAATCCTGGACGATACGGTACCGTTTTACGAGATTGTGCTGCATGGTCTTGTGAACTATACCGGAGATGCAATCAATCTTTCCAGCAATGCATGGACTTCCGTATTGAAGTGTGCCGAGACGGGTGCAGGTCTTTCCTTTGCCTTTATGAAGTCAGATGCAGATTCCCTGCAGAATTCGGAGTATATGCATTACTTCGGTGCTTACTATGACGGCTGGAAGGACTGGGCAAAGGAGTATTATCTCCGGTACAAGGAGGAGATGGCAGGACTGAACAACCAGTACATTACGGGTCATTCCATACTGGAAACAGGAGTTACTGCTACGACCTATGAGGATGGAACAGTGGTTTATGTAAATTACAACAATGAAGCCTATACGAACGGTACCTTAACGGTTCCGGCGAGGGACTATCTGGTAGAAAGGAGAGGGAATT
This sequence comes from uncultured Lachnospiraceae bacterium, assembly GCA_910579465.1. Taxonomy (GTDB): domain Bacteria; phylum Bacillota; class Clostridia; order Lachnospirales; family Lachnospiraceae; genus SIG307. Next base: position 39,431 of record CAJTUB010000009.1, read on the forward strand.
AAGTGAAAGCAAAAAAACCAAGAAACTTACGCAGACGCAATGCGATTGCGGGCTATCTGTTTATTTGTCCGTTTATCATCGGGTTTGTTGCGTTTTTGCTGCAACCGATGTGTGAATCCTTTTACATGAGTCTTTGCCGGGTAAATATCGTTGCAAATGCGCCGAAGGGAGAAAGCCCTTTCGACATGAACATTATCACTACGTTGAAGGAAACAAACTATTACAGGGCGTTTTTTGTTGAGGCGCAGTATAAGGCCGAGCTGATTAACACGCTGAAGGCGATGGCGATCCAGGTTCCGGCGATTCTGATATTCAGTTTCTTTATCGCATTGCTGCTGAACCAGCGATTTAAGGGAAGAAGCTTTGTACGTGCAATTTTCTTCCTGCCGGTAATTCTTTCTTCCGGTGTCCTGGTCGGACTGGAGACGAATAATATCCTGATGTCAGGAATCAAGGATGTCATTGCGGAATCGTCCGGTCCGGGGATTACCGATGCACTAAAGGATATCCTGCAGGCGATTGGTATCGGACAGAAGATTCTGAAACCGGTATTTGACATTATCGAGGCGGTTTATGACGTCGCGCTGGCCTCCGGTATTCAGATTGTTATTTTCCTGTCCGGTCTGCAGACCGTGTCGCCGAGTATGTATGAGGCGGCAAAGATTGAAGGCTGTACCGCATGGGAGAGCTTTTGGAAGATTACGCTTCCGATGGTAAGCTCCATGATACTCGTAAATTTAGTTTACACAGTAGTCGACTTCTTTATGCGCTCCGATAATAAGGTCATGGACATAATTACAAAGAAAATCAATCCGGGGATGGACTATGGTCTTGGTTCTGCCATGGCGTGGGCCTACTTCGGGATTGTCATTGTGATTCTAGGCATCGTAGCTGCTATCCTATCGAAGGTGGTATATTATTATGAGTAAAAGCAAAGTAAAAAAGCAAAAAAGAAGAGATTTTTGGGAGCGTAATAAAAAGACAAACGGTTATCTTTTGCGAAGGACAATAGGAGATTATACCGTCCGTATCATCCGGGCCCTGCTTTTATTCGGTTTATGCTTTTTGATTCTGCAGCCGCTGATTAATAAGCTTTCGGTCAGCTTTATGAAGGAGGCGGACCTGTATGATGCAACGGTAATTTCCGTTCCGCAGCATTTTACGCTCGAAAACTACCGGCTGATTAATGAACTCATCGGTTATTGGAAGTGTATGTGGAACTCGTTGTGGATATCCCTGCTGGTCAGTGCCCTGCAGGTAGCTGCCTGTACGCTGGTAGGCTATGGCTTTGCCAGATTCAAGTTCCCGCTTAAGAGGTTCTGGTTTGCGTGTGTAATCCTTGTGATTATCGTACCGCCGCAGACGATTATGAGTTCGTTGTATCTGAGCTTCCGTTATTTTGACGTATTCGGTATTTACGGACTCATCAGCGGCGGAAAGACCATCAATCTGCAGGGCTCCATGCTGCCGTATCTGATGATGTGCGCAACCTGTATGGGATTAAAGTGCGGTCTGTATATTTATATGCTCCGCCAGTACTTCCGCGGGATTCCGAAAGAGCTCGAAGAGGCGGCATACGTGGACGGCTGCGGCAATTTCCAGACCTTTGTCCGCATTATGCTTCCGGATGCAAAGGCAATGATTACCTCCTGTTTCCTGTTTGCCTTTGTGTGGCAGTGGACGGACTCGTTCTACACGAAGATGTTTCTCGGAGACGTAGAGGTTCTGACAAAGGGACTCAATTCCATTGCCGGACGTCTGGACAATTTCGTAAGGCAGACGGGAGCAGGTCTTATGGCGTCTGAGGCATATCTGCAGCAGCAGATTTCGACCGGTATCCTGATGACGCTTGCACCGTTGATTCTCCTGTATCTGTTTGCACAGAAGGGCTTCGTGGAGAGTCTGAGCCAGACAGGTATTAAAATGTAATAAACTTTTAAAGAAAGCATAGAAATATCTAGCATTTTGTGTTAAAATGTAGTATAATGATAAAAACGCAGTGTGTTTGATGTTTTACGATAGTATGATGCGAATGCATTTACTATAAAAAGAGGAGCGACATAATGTCGAATGGGCGCCAAACCCAAACAAAAAAAGGAGGAATTTTGGTATGAGAATTAAAAAGTATGCTGCAGCTTTTCTTGCTGCAACAACGGTTCTTGGAAGCCTGGCAGCCTGCGGACCGAAGGAGACGAGTGGTGATGTAACCAACACTCCTACGCCTGAAGGCGGCAACACAGGAACCCCGGAGGGTACTTCTACACCGACCCCGACGGAGATTCCGGCAAGAGATCTTGGTGGATTTGAAGTTATCATCGGTGACCACTGGTCTCCGGAGACCCCGGCTCCGCCGAGTAATGCACAGGAGGAGGCTACGCTTGCTTACCGTGAGTCGATTCAGAAGAAGTATAACTTCAAGGTAACACAGAAGGCAGTTGCCGGCTGGGGCGACATGACCGATACTTGTACGAACTCCATTCTTGCAGGTGACCCGGTAGCACAGATCTTCATCCTTGACCAGAGCTTCGTAGCAAAGCCGATGAGCAATGGTCTCTTCTATGACCTGGCTACGCTGGATGAGCTTGATTTCACCGAAGACAAGTGGAATGATTCTTTGATCGGACTCCTGACAAAAGGTGATTCCATTTATGGTATGGCTGCAGGAAGACCGGAGGCAAGAGGTGGTCTGTTCTGGAACAAGAGAATGTTTGAAGAAGCAGGTATTGATCCGGAGCTTCCGTACGAGCTGCAGGCAAGCGGCGATTGGACCTGGTCCAAGTTTAAGGAACTCTGTGGAAAGCTGACCCGTGATACGAACGGTGATGGTGTTACGGATATTTATGCAATGGCAAACTTCGGACCGGATATCTGTAAGCAGTTTATTACCTCTACGGGTACCCAGTTAGTTAACTACAACAAGGAGACCGAGAAGTACGAGAACAATTCCCAGAGCCAGGAGGTTCTTGACGCACTTAACTTCCTGAAGGAGCTTGGTGATGCAGGCTACGAGATGCCGGCACCGGAGGGAGCTCAGTGGGATTGGTTCAAGCAGGCATTTGCTGATGGCTGGTTTGCAATGCAGTTCAATGAGACTTACATGGGCGGCCAGATGTGGAAGGACATGGAAGATGATTTCGGTTTTGTATGCTGTCCGAAGCCGGATGGTTATGAAGGCGGATATCATACCTATTACAACGATAACGTAGTAATTATCCCGAGCTGCTATGATGCAGAGACCGCTTCCAAGATTGCATTTGTTTACAACCTCTGGACAAATCCGACTCCGGGTTATGAAGAGGAAGGCGACTGGAAGAACATCTACTATCCGGTTTTCCGCGATGAGAGAGCAGTAGATGAGACCGTTTCAAAGTTCTATGAAGACGGCGTAGCTCTGACGCTGAACATGGCACTCATTTATGGTCTGGATACCGGTGCTTTATTCTATACCTATCCATTCCAGTCAATGACGCCGGCAGAGAAGATTGAAGAAATCCAGAACTCCTGGAACACTGCAATCAACGAATCCAACAAGTAAATAGTACCGCTGTTAGAAGCGTGTATAAGAGTTCTGTAAGGGGCGGGCAACCGCCCCTTATATTGAACTCCGGCAAAGCTTTAAAAGAAGGGATTTTGTAAAGGAGTGTGGCAGATGAAAAGAAGCATACTGTTTGGCATACTGGCTGGCGCAGCGGTACTGCTGTCCGGCGGATGCGCAGGTACAGTGGAAGTTGGTCCGGTGCCGTCGATTACGCCAAGGCCGACAGTAACGCCGGCAGCGACACCGACACCGGTGCCGGATGACCCGAACCGGAAGAATTTTATAGAAAAATATAGGGAAACGGGAGAACTCCCAAGCTTGTGTGAGGCATACCAGGATTATTTTAAGTTTGGGGTTGCGGTAACGCAAGAGGATGTAGAAGACGAGAAGAAGCAGGCAATGATAAAGAAGCAGTTTAACAGCCTGTCCTGTATGAATGAATTGACTCCTGGACATATATTAGACCACGAGGCGACGTTAGCAAGTGGGAACAGGGACAGAGCCGTGCTTGATTTTTCGGGTGCGGATGCTATTTTACAGTTTGCCCAGGAAAATAATATGACGGTGCGCGGTTCGGCACTGATTACGCATGAGGCGCCGGCATGGTTCTTTACTCCTGATTTTTCCGTACCGGAGGAGCCGGAAGAAGGGGAAGAGGACACCGTTACACTCGCTTCGGCGGATGTAATGACAAGACGTATGGAAAATTACATAAAAGATGTGATAGAGCACTGTAACACGGAGTATCCGGGTGTGGTTGTGTGCTGGGATGTACTGGAGGAGGCGATTGCAACGTCCGAGGGACATGAGAAACGGTATCGTACCGCTTCCAACTGGTACAAGACAATGGGAGAAGAGTATATTGTAAAGGCATACGAGTTTGCAAGAACCTATGCGGACAGTACACAGAAGCTTTTCTACAGCGAAAAGGGCTTCCATGAGACAACACTGCGCCTTTCTTCGGTAGAGCTGGTGAAGATGCTGAAGGAGAGAGGTCTGCTTGACGGATTTGCGGTGCAGGGACATTGGTCGTCCCAGTCGCCGAACATGATGGCACTTGACGATGTCTTTAAGGCAGCCTCGGAGTTCGGGGTAGAGGTTCATGTTTCGGAGCTGGAAATTGATATGAAGGCAAACAATAAGGATGATAACGACCGGACCGAAGAGGAGATACTGGCAGCAGTAGCTAAGCGTTATAAGAGCATTTTTAACTGGTTTGTGCGTGTGGAGGATGCAAAGACATACGATATTGCCAATATCACCATATGCGGCCTGACGGATGACGTTTCCCCGCTGAACCAGCCGACGGAGGAGAAGGACGAGGAGACGGGCGAGATGGTTACGAAGGTTCCGGAGAAAAATTATCCGGTACTCTTTGACGCTGGTTTAAATCCAAAGGATGCATTTTTTGGCGTGCTGTTAGATGAAAGTATTAAGATGTATTAATGATTCAAAGGAAGGTGAAATAAGATGGTGCAGACAGAGAGCTTAGCAGAAAAGTATAAACCGTATTTTAAGATTGGAACCGAAATCGGATGGCGTCTCCCGGATACGCATGCCGAGCTGTTAAAGAAGCACTTTAACAGCATTACCTGCGGAAATGAGATGAAGTATGCCAGCCTTTGCAGGAAGCCGGGAGAGTATACGTTTGACCGTGCGGATAAGATTGTTTCCTTTGCAAAAGAGAATGGCATGGTAATGCACGGGCATACCTTTGTATGGCACAACCAGACTCCGGATTTCATTTTTGAGAATACTGATGCGGAGGGGCTGCTTGCCACGCTGCGGGCGCATGTAGAGAAGGTAAAGGAGCACTTCGGCGAGCTTGCGACCTTTGACGCGGTGAATGAGGCGATTGAGGATAAAAGCGATACCTATCTGCGCGACACCAAATGGAAGGCTATCCTGGGAGACGATTATATTCCGAAGGTATTCCGTGTGATTAAGGAGGTGCTTCCGAATACAGCGCTGTATTACAATGATTACAATGAGTGTGTGCCGGAGAAGCGCGAAAAGATTGTGCGTCTGTTAAAGGAGATGTTAGCCGAGGGCGCTCCGATTTCCGGTATGGGAATGCAGTTTCACGTTTCGATTTACCGGCCGGAGATTGACGAGATAAAGCGTTCGATTGAAGCGTATGCTTCGACGGGGCTGATGCTTCGTATTTCCGAGATGGATGTGTCGCTTTATAAGGATAAGGAGCCGCAGTTCTCGCCGCTTGACCCGGAGCTGTTAAAGAAGCAGGCGGACTACTATGAGCAGTGCTTTAAGGTATTCCGTGAGTATCACAAGCATATCGATGCAGTGACGTTCTGGGGAGCTGCGGATGATGTTACCTGGTTAAATAACTTCCCGGTGTTCGGAAGAAAGAACTGGCCGCTTTTGTTTGATGATAACCATGAGCCGAAGGAAGCATTTTACCGGATTATGAATTTCTAAAAGAAAGGGGTTTCCTGTGAAAACATATCAGAATGAAGAGCTCTCATTTAAGGAGAGGGCAAAGGCACTGGTTGCCGAAATGACATTGGAGGAAAAGGTGTTTCAGACCCTGCATGGCGCCGCAGCAATCGAGCGTCTCGGGATTAAAGCATATAACTGGTGGAATGAGGCGCTGCATGGCGTGGCAAGAGCCGGTGTTGCGACGGTGTTTCCGCAGGCAATCGGTCTTGCAGCTGCATTTGATGAGGAGATGATGGAGGAGGTTGGTGACCATGTCTCGACCGAGGGCCGTGCCAAGTTCAATATGCAGCAGAAGTACGGGGACACCGATATTTACAAGGGCCTGACGTTCTGGGCGCCGAACGTGAATATTTTCCGTGACCCGCGCTGGGGCAGGGGCCATGAGACCTATGGCGAGGACCCGTATCTGACGTCGCGTCTCGGTGTTCGTTTTATCGAAGGGATGCAGGGAAAGGATGAAAAGTATTTAAAGGTGGCTGCCTGTGCAAAGCATTTTGCGGTGCATTCCGGTCCGGAGGATATCCGGCACAGCTTTAACGCCGAGGTTTCAAAGCAGGATTTATATGAGACGTATCTGCCTGCCTTTAAGGCATGCGTGCAGGAGGCAAAGGTAGAAGCTGTGATGGGCGCATATAACCGTACCAACGGGGAAGCGTGCTGCGGCAGCAAGACATTACTGCAGGATATTCTCCGGGACGAGTGGGGCTTTGACGGACATGTGACGAGCGACTGCTGGGCAATCAAGGATTTCCATGAGGGACATGCGTTGACAAGTACGCCGCTTGAGTCGGTAGCACTTGCCATGAACAGCGGATGTGATTTGAACTGCGGTCACATTTATACCTATCTGCTGGAGGCAGTAAAGGAAGGTCTCGTAAGCGAGGAGACACTGACGCGTGCAGTAGAGCGTCTGTATGTGACAAAGATGCGGCTCGGTATTTTTGATGCGCCGGAAAAGGTACCGTACAATACGATTGACTATTCTGCGGTAGACAGTAAGGAGCAGAAGGCGTTCAATCTTTCCGTGGCAAAGAAGACGCTGTGTCTGCTTAAAAATGAGAACCAGACGCTGCCGCTTGATAAAAAGAAGTTAAAGACAGTCGGTGTTATCGGGCCAAATGCAAATAACCGCAAGGCGTTAATCGGCAATTACGAGGGAACTGCGTCTGAGTATGTCACTGTTCTGGAGGGAATCCAGGAGTACCTTGGCGACGAGGTTACCGTGCGTTATTCCGAGGGATGCCATCTCTTCCGGAAGAAGCTGCAGGGACTCGGAATTGAGAATGACCGTATTGCAGAGGTACGCGCGGTGTGCGACGAGTCAGATGTCGTGATTGCAGTCATGGGTCTGGACGCAGGTCTGGAGGGCGAGGAAGGCGACCAGGGTAATGAGTTTGCCAGCGGCGACAAGCCGAATCTGGAGCTTCCGGGTCTGCAGAATGAGGTGCTGCAGGAGATTTACGCAAGCGGGAAGCCGGTTGTGCTCGTGCTTCTCTCCGGCAGTGCGCTGGCGTTCCCTTGGGCAGAGGAGCATATTCCTGCGATTGTGCAGGGCTGGTATCCGGGCGCGCAGGGCGGCCGTGCCGTGGCGCAGATGCTGTTCGGCGAGTTTTCTCCGGAAGGAAAGCTTCCGGTTACGTTCTACCGTACCTCTGAGGAGCTTCCGGTATTTACGGACTACAGCATGAAGGGAAGGACCTACCGTTACATGGAGAAGGAGCCTTTGTATCCGTTCGGCTACGGACTCAGCTATACGGACTTTTCCGTATCTGCAGAGCTTTCTGCGAAAGAGATTGCAAAGGACGGCAGCATTATGGTGAAGGCAGAGGTAACGAATCATGGCAGCTATGACGGTGCGGAAACCGTACAGGTTTATGTAAAAGCAAAGGGAGTTCCGGGGGCGCCGAATTACCAGCTGAAAGGCTTAAAGAAGGTAAAGCTGGCTGCCGGGAAGAGTGCGACCGTGGAAATCGTACTGAAGGATACAGCATTTGCACTTTATGACGAAGAGGCAAAGCTTATGTTAAACGCAGGAGAGTATGAGGTGTTTGTAGGCGCCTCCCAGCCGGACGGCAGAAGTGCCGCGCTGACCGGGAAGAAGCCGCAGAGCTTCCTTGTGACCTGCGGAAAGACAGAGCAGCTTTAAGTGCAGACATTTCTTTGCTGTAAAAGGGGAGAAGTACTGCCTTATTTTGCAGGCGCAACGCTCCGCCGGACTTCCTCCTAAGAGCTGTTAAGCCGCTCGGTGGCGTCCTCGCGCCTAACCAGTTCTAAGAGGTGATTCCGGTTGCGCTAAAGACGCGGTCCTTCGGACAAATGCAAAAATAAGGCAGTACTTCTCCCTTTTACAGTTAGTCACGTTTTTCTATCGCTTGTAAGAAGAATAAGAAGAGCAGGTTGCCATTTGGAATGACAGCCTGCTCTTAAATTTTGATTTAATAAATCAAGAACTATGATAATCTTAATTTAATTTTGCCAGTGTTTCTAAAATATGTTCCTCGTTAATGTAGTTGAAATGTTCGTGATAGTAGAGCAGTGAGGCATTCGTTGCCGGTACGGAGCGCCCGTACTCAGAAGCGATGTTGCACAGCTTATTAAACTCCTCTGCCGTGTGCTCCAGCATGTTCAGAAGCAGGTAGTAGCTTCCGCCTGCCGTGTCCTTGTAAAGTCTGACATTGCCGTGGTAGTGAGGAAGAATGACTGCGGCAAAGCGGCTGACGGTCTGCAGGGAATCAAACTGATACATCTTTACAAGAGAAGTGAGAGCGTCCGGTCCGACGTTGTCTGTTTCCTCTGTTTTTGCAGAAGACTCGTTTGCCTTTTTGTTTAACAGCTCTTTGAACTGTGAAAGGTAATTCAGTATTTCGTCTGCCAGCGCCGGAATTGCCGCCTTTTCAGACGGGGCATTCTTTTCCGCAAACGGGGTGAAGTTAGAAAATCTGGAATCCAGCTCGTCAGAATCTTCTACCTTGGTAACCACAAGAACAAGGCAGTCAGCATCTACTGGAATCGCTTCAATCATAAGAGGTAAATCCTCGGTATCAAAACCACATTCATAGGATGCCATCTGCATTAAATCACGAAATAACTCTTTTGCCTTTTCGCCGCCGTAAAACAATTCGCTCAGTTGTAATTGACGTTCCTGCAAATCCTGCTTATTCAGTGTACAGCGAATCTGTGTATCACTTAAACGTTCGATTGTCATAGAGTATGCACCCCCTTTTTCATGTTATACAAAGTATATAGGAAATCTGCACGAAAGTCAATAACATAAATTGTGAAGTTTGTATAAAGGAGGGAACGGGAATCCGGACGTTTGGCGTTGTAGATACCGCACAAATTTCCTCCGGAAGTTTGTGAAATATGCAGAGAGGAAAAAGCTTGCAGGGGAAGGGGGTACGGAGTATAATAAAGACAGGTGGGAAATCACCGGCAATCCGGAAGACCGGGCACAAAAAACAACAGACAAAAGGACAAATCAGTCCGCACGGGCGGGCAGAAAGGAGAAGATGGAAGACAGGTTATTGTTCGGGAAATACCGTATTGTGCGGCTGCTTGCAAACGGCAGCGGCGGCGAGGTGTTTCTTGCGGAACACAAGGTATTGAAAGAGCGGCGCGTGATTAAACGTCTCTGCAAAAAAAGACCGTTTTACCACGAACGGCTGGAAGAAGCACACATTCTAAAGCAGCTGCATCATGCAGCAATCCCCTGCATTTACGATATCGAGGAAGACGATACGGCTTCCTATATTATTGAGGAAGATATGGGCGGGGAGCCTTTAAACGAAGTTCTTATCAGGCAGAAATGCCTTCCGGTTTCTTTTATTTCGTATTATTCCCTTCAGCTTTGTGAAATCATGGAATATCTGCATCAGAAAGGTATCCTTTATCTGGACGTAAAACCAGAAAATATCGTAGTAAACGATGACAGGATTTCTTTAATTGACTTTGGCGGCGCCGTAAGCAAGGAAGGCCGGCACAGGGTTGTATTCGGCACGGACGGGTTTGCGGCTCCGGAGCAATACCGCGGGGAAGCGGGAGAGTATTCGGACGTATATGGAATCGGGTGTGTCATAGGGGTTATGCTGGGAGAGGGAAATAAAAAGGGAAAGGAGTTAGAGAAAATCTACCGGCGCTGTGTGCAGCCGCATCCGGCGAGGCGTTACCGGAATGTCGGAGAGCTGAAAGAGGATTTGCAGAAGCTTTGCTCCGGGGTGCAGAAAAACGGGAAGGACAGGGAGGAAAACCGCGAGGGAAGAGGCAGGGCCCGCCTTATCGGCGTGATTGGCGCCCATGAGGGGGCGGACACTGCTGCCGTTTGTACGCTGCTTGCCGGGTATTTTAGTGAGCGGGAACGTGGGAAAACGGTCTGTATCGATTTATCGGGGCAGCTTGTCTTTGAGAAGCTTTTCCGGAGTCTGTCCGGCAGGGAAAAGACCGTACCGGAGGAGTTTACGCTGCGCGGGGTCCGTTATATCACAGGAAGTACACCTTCCGTACTTGGAGACTGTGCAGCGAGGGATTTTTCGGTGCAGGTAATTAACTTCGGCGTATCCTTTGAACGCTTCCGGGACGAGTTCTTCCGCTGCGGCAGCCGTTTTGTTCTCGGGGACCTGTATCCGTGGCGGCTGTGCGACTGGGAGGCGCTTGCCGGGCGTCTGCCGGAGCGCCTGCTCCGGCATGGGATTACGGCGCTTGTGACAGGAGGAGAGGCAGGGGAGCTTCCTCTGCGGCTTCACAGGGTAAGGGTTCTTCCGCCGTTTCGTGACGTATTGTACCCGGACCGTAAAACAGGGCGTTTCCTGAAAAAGCTGTTCCGGTAACCGTGCCCCGGACCCTTGCCCGGACAGACGGATTGCAATTTGCTGCCCGGCGGTGTATGCCGCCAGACCGGAGGCGTGTTTTGCATATCACGTTCTGCCTCCCTTATACCTGGAAGATGTCGCAGGCGGCCGTGCACAGCGCGGAAGTCCGCAGGCGGACTCTTTGTTCCCGGCAGCAGGAGTTACTTCCTGTGCCGGAATGCACAGGGCAGCACCCTTTGGATTTGCCGCCGCAGAAACGGAAGCGGCGTTCCTGTTCTCTCAAAACAAGGAAAAGACACGAAAAAGATGTCTGCGGCGGCCCCGTTCAAGGCGGTTAAAAATGCGGAGGCTCAAGGAAAATTGGGGTTGATTATTTCCGGTATCTTGTATATACTAAAAACAGAATCTACGGAAAAGAGGAAATGTTTGTGAAGAAGACGGGAATTACGGTGATTGGTGCATTTGTGGCGTTGCTCCTGATTGCGGTGCTGCTTGGTGCGGCACTGGTGAAAAAATATACGCCGGGAAAGGAGCGTGTGACCCCTGCGGAGGTTTATCCGGTAGCGGAGGGTGAGGCGCACGTGATGTTCTGGCAGGAGGAGTATGAAGGGAAGGCGCTGCTCTCCGGAGGCGGGGTTTACCTTGATCTTGCGACCGTGCTTTCGCGTATCAATAAAGAGTTTTATTATGATGAAAATGAGGCGGTGCTTTCTTTTACGACACCGACTGAGATTATCCGCGCCCCGTTAGGGGAGGATGCGTACTACAGCAATAAGAGCAAACATGCGCTGGCTTCGCCTGCGGTGATTTTAAAGGCGGGTACACCGTATCTGTCGATGGAGTTTGCGGCACTTTTTTCGGATATGACCTATACATTTCTGGAGAAACCGGCGCGGGTGCTTATCCGTACCGGCGCAAAGGACATGCTTGCGCTCGATGTAAAAAAAGAGACCGTGCTACGGGAGGCGGCGGATATCAAGAGCCGCGTTTTATGCGACCTGCCCGAGAAAAAAAGACTCTGGTATGTAGAGGCCGGGAAGGAAGAAGGAAAGAACTTTGTAAAGGTGATGACAGAGGACGGGATTTACGGGTTTGTGAGGAAGAAGGAGTTAAGCGAAACTTATTATGCTCCATATGCTTCTGATTACCGGGAGCCGGAGTATACGCACATTCTGGCGGAAGAAAAAGTGGTGCTGGGATGGCATCAGGTGACGAATGCACAGGCGAATGCGGGGCTTTCGGGGCTGACGGAGGGAAACGAAGCCATGACGGTAGTTTCTCCGACCTGGTTCCGCATTACGGATAACGAAGGAAATATTTCTTCCCTTGCGGACGAGGGCTATGTAAAAAAAGCGAAAGAGAACGGACTAAAAGTCTGGGCTCTGGTAGATAATTTTGATAAAGCGGTAGATTCGTTTTCCGTGCTTTCTTCTACAAAGGCAAGAGAGACGTTAATCAATGCGTTGATTGCCGAGGCGCTCCGGTATGACCTGGACGGGCTGAATGTAGACTTTGAAATGCTTTCCCTTGCCACAGGTCCTCACTTTATCCAGTTTTTGCGGGAGCTTTCGGTAGAATGCCGGCTCAACGGTATCGTGCTGTCGGTTGACGACTATGTGCCGTCTGCCAGTGCAGCGTATTATGACTGGAAGTCGCAGGGGAAGGTGGCGGATTATGTGGTAATTATGGCATATGACGAGCACTATGCAGGTTCCGAAACGGCAGGTTCGGTCGCTTCATACGGATATCTGACTGCGGCGGTGGACAATATACTGACGATGGTGCCGAAGGAGCAGGTCATTATGGCAGTGCCGTTTTATACGAGATTATGGATGGAGACAGAGGAAAACGGCGTAAAAAAGCTGACCTCCGATGCACTTGCAATGCAGGCTGCGGAAGCGGAGCTTTCAAGAAACGGCGTTACGGCGGAGTGGGATGAAACCGTGCGCCAGTATTATGCAGAATACGAGAAGGGACAGGCAACGTATAAAATCTGGCTGGAGGAGGCAGACTCCCTGCGGGAAAAGCTTTCTTATATCAAGGCTGCAGACCTTGCGGGAGCGGCCGCGTGGCGGCTCGGCTTTGAAAAGCCGGAGGTCTGGGCGTTGTTTGACTGGGAAGTTCTTGCGGAATAAAAGCGCGCATATATTTCTTTAAAGCAGAAGTATAAGGTGCGGAATGAAAAAGGAATGGAAAAACGGAAAAAAGCTGTTGCCGCAGTGGCGGAGGTATAAGCATATCCTGCTGTTGCTGCTGCTTTGTTCGGGATTGCTGTTTGCAAAAAGCGGGGCAGGAGAACGGCTGGCAGCGGTATTTTTGGAAAAGGACGACAAAAAAGAGACCGTGGTAGTGATTGATGCGGGTCATGGAGGCGTCGACCCCGGGAAGGTAGGGACGGCAGGGACGCTGGAAAAGGAGATAAATCTTGCAATTGCAGTTCGCCTGCAGGCATTGTTAGAGCAGAGCGATATCCGTGTAGTAATGACGCGGACAGGAGATGCAGGGCTTTATCCGGAGAGCTCAAAGAATAAAAAGAGTGATGATATGAGGGAGCGTGTCCGTATCATTACGGAGGCAGAGCCTTCCCTGGTGGTCAGCATCCACCAGAACAGCTATCCTTCGCCGGACTGCAAGGGCGCCCAGGTTTTTTACTATAAAAGTTCGGAAGAAAGCAAAAAGCTCGCGGAGATATTACAGAAGGCATTTCCGGAGGTGCTGCAGGACGGCAATACCAGACAGCCGAAGGCGAATACCGATTACTACATGCTGCGGAAAACTCCGGGGACGATTGTAATTGCAGAGTGCGGCTTCCTTTCCAGTCCTTCGGAGGAGGCATTGCTCATTACCGAGGAATATCAGAATAAAGTAGCAGAAGCACTGCACCTTGGCATTCTGCGGTATCTGTCCGGGAACGGGGGACAGTAGGCGGCAGGCAGAGTGCGAAGGCGGTGAAAGGAGGGTGAAAAACCCAGATGAAGACGGAAATAGTTAAAATTGACAGGGAACGGTTTGAGGAGTCCGAGCTTGCCAAGGCAGCGGAGTATCTGCGGAGCGGAAAGCTGGTCGCTTTTCCGACAGAAACGGTATACGGACTGGGCGGCAACGCATTTGATGTCACGGCAGCAGCACGGATTTATGCCGCGAAGGGACGGCCGTCTGACAATCCGTTAATTGTGCATATTGCAGATACCGGCGCGCTGAAGGAGCTTGCCGCAGAGGTGCCGGAGACGGCATATGCCCTGGCAGAAGCGTTCTGGCCGGGACCGCTTACGATGATTTTAAAGAAAAGCCCGAGGGTGCCGAGAACGACAACGGGCGGATTAAATACAATTGCCGTCCGGATGCCGTCCGATGAGATTGCGTCGGCGCTTATCCGGATGTCCGGGGTCTATGTGGCAGCCCCGAGCGCAAATGTTTCAGGGCGGCCGAGTACAACAAAGGCGGAGCATGTGATTGAAGATCTGGATGGGCGGATTGATATGATTGTAGACGGCGGCGCTTCCCGCATCGGACTGGAGTCCACCATCGTAGACCTGACCGGCGAGGTGCCGGTAATCCTGCGTCCGGGGTATATTACGGCGGAGACATTAGCGGAGGTGTTAGGCGAGGTGCGGTTTGACGAGGCGCTGTTAAAGCACAGTCTGGCGGAGCCGGTTGTGGCAAAGGCGCCGGGAATGAAGTACCGCCATTATGCACCAAAGGCGCCGTTATATATTATCGAGGGACGGAGTGAGGATGTGGTGCGTTATATCAACGCAGAGGCGGTAAAGAATGCTGCAGAGGGGAAAATTACAGGGATTCTGGCAACGGAAGAGACAAAACGGCTTTATAAGGGCGGGATGGTCTTCTGTGTCGGGACAAGACAGGACGGGGATACCATTGCGGCAGCCCTGTTTGATACCCTGCGCAGCTTTGACGAGACAGGCGCAAATGTCATTTATTCAGAGAGCTTTGCAGATAACCCGCTCGGAACGGCGATTATGAACCGTTTGTTAAAGGCAGCGGGATATCATATGATTCATGTAAATTCAAAGGAGGAGAAGTAAAATGATAGCATTAGGCTGTGATTCTGCAGGCTATGAGCTGATGCAGGAGGTAAAAAAGCATCTGGACGAAAGAGGATTGGAGTACAAGGACTTCGGCACATATTCCACGGACCCGGTAGACTATCCGGTTTATGGAAAGAAGGTGGCGCATGCAGTAGCGGACGGGGAGTGCGAGAGAGGAATCTTAATCTGCGGTACCGGAATCGGTATTTCGATTGCGGCAAATAAGGTAAAGGGAATCCGTGCCGCGCTCTGCCATGATGTGTTCAGCGCAGAAGCAACCAGACTTCATAACGATGCGAATATCCTTGCCATGGGCGGCAGGGTAGTCGGACCGGGACCTGCAATTATGATTGTAGACAAGTTCCTGGATACGCCGTTCTCCGGTGTGGAGCGTCATGTAAGGCGTGTTGCGATGCTGGAGGAGGAATAGAACCGGAAGGGGTACATAGCGTATAATCCTGAAAAAACGGATAAAATTAAGTGAAAATACCCTGGAAAGCGGACAAAAACAGCTGCTTGGCGCTGGAAAAGCCGGACAGGGCTATTCCTCCTGATAGCTGTCTAACAGCTTCTGGTAGGCAGCAAAGCCGCCGTCCCGGATTAGTCCCAGAAGCTCATTGGCGGAACGGAGTGCCATGGAAAGGTCAGTGCCGGTAATCAGGCCGGCGTCAAAGGCATCTGCGGCTTCGTCTAAGTCCAGTACGCGGACGGAGCCGTCCGGATAGAGAATCACGTCAATCAGCAGGTCCTCCATCGTGTAGGTGGAGGACTCTTTTTCTATATGCATTTTCATAATGTCACAATACCAGTACAGAAGAGAACCGTCTGCACGGAGCAGCTTGGTTACCTTCCAGTGCTTTGAAAAATCATATACCGAAATGCCGGAGGCAAAGTCTGTCCGGGGATTTATCGTGTCCCACCGTGTAATCAGACGGCTCTCCTCCAGAGAAAGAATCCGGTCTCCCTTTAGTAAAATGCATTCCTGCGGTATGTGCCGCCTGCGGTATAGCTGAATCGAAGTATTCATAAGCATTCCCCCTTCCCACAGTATAGCATGTTTCCCATTTTATTGCAAGAATTTAAAAAACTACATAAAAAACTATACACAAGATGAAATTTGTGGTAAAATAGTAACAACGTTTTTAGGCGCAGGGTCAGACAGGCAGGAAAACATAGTCAGGAGAGAGTATATGAAGCAGAACGGAAAAGTAATCAAAGCGCTTCTGCTGGTTACCCAGCTTGGCATCAGTATGATGGTTCCGATTTTTCTCTGTGTCTTTGCCGGGAGCTTTATCGACAGAAAGGCCGGTACTTCTTTTTGGCTGCCTGTGTTTCTTGTTCTCGGGATTGCTGCGGCGTTCCGGAACGTATATTACCTTTTAAAGCCGTTTTATGCAAAGGATAAGGCGCGGGAGGATGCGGAGCTTGCCTATATCGAGCGGTTAAAAGAAGAAGGCAGACAGCAGGCGGCAGGAAAAGGAGGAACGGAAGGGGATGGTTCTGCAAGGCGGCAGAAGCCGGAACGTATAGCAGGAGAGCCGGCTGATACAGAGACAAAGGAACGGTAAGGAGTCTTTGCAATGGAAAAAGAGAAAGAAGAGCATACCACAGGCTGGCGTTATGATTTTGACGAGGAGTACGGGGAAAACGGGGAATACATCGAAGAGACGCCGGAGCTTACGAGAGAGGAACAGGAGGCGCAGGTAAAGCAGACGTTATGCGACCTCTGCATCGGAATTGTGCTCCTGTCGGTAGTAGTGGCTGCGGTGGGAAATCTTCTGCTTAGAGGAAATGTAAGGTATTCCATCGGAATCCTTGCAGGGATGGTAACAGCGCTGCTGTTAGCATGCCATATGTACCGTTCGGTGCTGATTGCTACGGAGTATCCGGAAAAGCAGGCATCGGGCTATATGAAGCGTTCGTCGCTTTTTCGTATGGTAGTTATGATAGCGGTCATCGGGGCAGCCATAGGATTTTTAAAATTATATGGTTTATTCGGGACGGTAGCAGGAATACTTACCCTGAAGCTGTCCGCCTTTTTGTGGCCGGTCATTCATAAATACAACCCGCTCTGGCGGGGAAAAAGTAAATCGCGCTGAAAAAGCGTAGAATAAAGGAAAGGAGTGTGATAAAGTGGGAACTGGGATTGTATCCCGAGGCGTCTTTCTTACCGGAGATGTAGATATCGGTATTACCGGATATTTTCATTTTGAGGTAGGCGGACAGACGCTTTGGATTACGACGACTCATGTCAGTCTTTTAATCGTTGTTATCGCGCTGACGGTCTTTGCACTGATTGCCAACCGTGCAATTAAAAAGGCCAATCCGGAAGCCGTCCCCGGGCCGTTTCTGAATGTCATAGAACTGCTCGTGGAATCGGTAGATAACCTGACAAAGTCCAACATGGGAAAACGTGGCAGTCATTTTTCAAATTACATCGGGACGCTGTTTACGGTTGTGATTGTCTGCAATATCAGCGGACTGTTCGGCTTACGGCCGCCGACTGCCGATTATGGCGTGACCCTGCCGCTTGCCCTGATTACGTTTGTAATGATTCATTACAACGGGTTTAAGTACGAAAAAGCAGGACATGTCACGAAGCTGTTCAAGCCGGTTTTGCTTACGCCGATTAACATTATCGGCGAGGTTGCGACACCGCTTTCCATGTCGCTTCGTCTGTTCGGTAATATTCTGTCCGGTACGGTAATGATGGGATTGCTTTACGGACTGCTGCCGAAGCTTTTGCAGGCGTTCATCTGGCCGGTGTTCGGCGTACTGCACGTCTATTTCGACGTGTTTTCGGGGGCAATACAGGCCTATGTGTTCTGTATGCTGACCATGGTATTTATTGCACAGAATTTCCCTGAAGATGAAGTACAGGGATAAGAAGCATTGCAGAGTAAGATTATTTTGAATGGAGGATTTTTTTATGATGAGTCAGATTACGAATGAAGGTTTAATTTTGGCGTGTTCCGCAATCGGTGCCGGGATTGCTATGATTGCCGGTGTCGGACCTGGTATTGGTCAGGGTATTGCAGCAGGACACGGTGCAGCTGCAGTCGGCAGAAACCCGGGCGCAAGAGGTAACATCATGTCTACCATGTTACTTGGCCAGGCAGTTGCCGAGACGACCGGTCTTTATGGTTTTGCGGTAGCAATCATTCTTCTGTTTGCAAATCCGCTGCTCGGTAAGCTCTGATAGAGAGGATTGACGAAAAAATCATAAAGGAGGCCGGAACGTGAACGGATTGTTGACCGTATGTTCCAACCTTGCTTTTTTGGAAGCAGAGGCGGAACCTAAGATGGAAGGTTACATTTTCGGACTCACGCCGCAGCTTTTACTGGATGCTTTGATTTTGTTACTGGCAGTAGGCTTTATGTTTGTACTGCTTTCCTATCTTTTGTTTAACCCGGCACGGGATATGTTAAATAAGCGCCGGGAAAAGATTGCAAAGGAAATGGAGGAGGCGGCGCAGGAAAAGGCGGATGCCGAGCAGTTTAAGGCCGAGTACGATGCAAAGTTAAAGGCAGCCGATAAGGAAGCGGAAGAGATTCTGAGCGAGGGACGCAAAAAGGCGTTGAAGCGTGAGGATGAAATTGTAAACGAGGCAAAGGCGGAAGCAACGCGGATTATGGAGCGTGCGAGCCGTGAAATCGAGTTAGAAAAGAACAAGATGAAGGACGAGGTAAAGCAGGAGATGGTAGCGGTTGCCGCCGTGATGGCAGGAAAGTTTGTGGCTTCCTCTCTTGACAAAGAAAAGCAGGCGCAGTTGATTGACGAGGCGCTGGACGAAATGGGTGATGACACATGGCGAAGTTAGCGGCTGACGTATACAGTGAGGCATTGTTTGCCCTGGCAATCGAACAGGGCAGCGTGGATGTGCTGGCGGAGCAGGTAAAGGCGGCAGAGCTTGCTTTTTCCGAGAATCCGGATTTTCTGGGGCTTCTGACACATCCGAAAATCACCAGGGAAGAAAAACTCTCCGTCGTAGAGCAGGTATTCCGCGGACGGTTTGACGACGCGCTGACGGGCCTTCTCACCGTTATCGTGGAAAAGGGCAGAGGCTGTGAAGTTCCTGCGGTTTTCCGGAATTTTCTTGATAAGGTAAGGGAATACCGGAAAATCGGTGTGGCAAGCGTGGTTTCGGCAACGGAGCTTACCGAAGTGCAGAAGAGCCGTATCGAGGAAAAGCTGCTTTCCCAGACGGACTATGAGAGCTTTGAGATGCAGTATTCCGTAGATGCTTCGCTGATTGGCGGCATGAAAATCCGCATCGGTGACAGAGTGGTGGATGCGAGCATCCAGTCAAAGCTTGCCCGGATGGCAGGAAGCCTGTCGTAAATGCTATAGTCTGTGGGGCAGGCACAGGAGTTGATAAGAACATTTTAGAAAGAAGGTGCTTTTACCTTGAATTTAAGACCGGAGGAAATCAGTTCCGTCATTAAAGAACAAATCAAGAATTACAGTACAAAGCTTGAAGTGTCCGATGTCGGTACGGTAATTCAGGTCGCAGACGGCATCGCCCGTATTCACGGACTGCAGAAGGCGATGCAGGGCGAACTATTAGAGTTTCCGGGAGAGGTTTACGGCATGGTGCTGAACCTCGAGGAAGATAATGTAGGCGCGGTACTTCTGGGCGATATGGGCAATATCAGCGAGGGAGATACCGTAAAGACAACAGGCCGCGTGGTAGAGGTGCCGGTAGGCGACGCGCTGTCGGGCCGTGTTGTAAACGCACTCGGACAGCCGATTGACGGCAAGGGTCCGATTGAAACGAAAAAGTACCGTCAGATTGAGCGTGTGGCATCCGGCGTTATTTCCAGAAAGTCCGTTGATACCCCGCTCCAGACCGGTATTAAGGCAATCGATTCCATGGTGCCGATCGGACGTGGACAGCGTGAGCTGATTATCGGAGACAGACAGACCGGTAAGACCGCTATTGCAATTGATACGATTATTAACCAGAAGGGCCAGGACGTAAAGTGTATCTATGTTGCCATCGGCCAGAAGGCGTCCACAGTTGCTTCGATTGTGGCTACGTTAGAGGAGCATGGCGCAATGGACTATACGACCATTGTTGCGGCAACTGCAAGTGAGCTGGCGCCGCTCCAGTACATCGCGCCTTATTCGGGCTGTGCCATCGGCGAGGAGTGGATGGAGGCAGGACAGGACGTCCTGATTGTGTATGACGATTTAAGTAAGCATGCAACCGCATACCGTACCCTGTCCCTGCTCTTAAAGCGTCCGCCGGGACGTGAGGCTTATCCGGGCGACGTCTTTTATCTGCATTCCAGACTTTTGGAGCGTGCAGCAAGGCTTTCTGATAAGCTTGGCGGCGGTTCCCTGACTGCGCTCCCGATTATCGAGACACAGGCAGGCGATGTTTCCGCTTATATTCCGACTAACGTAATTTCCATTACGGACGGTCAGATTTATCTGGAGACCGAGATGTTCAATTCCGGTTTCCGTCCGGCAGTCAACCCGGGACTTTCCGTATCCCGTGTAGGAGGCTCGGCACAGATTAAGGCAATGAAGAAGATTGCGGGTCCGATTCGTATCGACCTTGCACAGTACCGTGAGCTTGCTTCTTTCGCACAGTTCGGCTCCGACCTGGATGCCGACACGAAGGAAAAGCTGGCGCAGGGCGAACGTATCCGTGAAATCTTAAAGCAGCCGCAGTATAAGCCGATGCCGGTAGAGTACCAGGTTATTATTATCTATGCAGCGACAAAGAAGTATCTGCTTGATGTTGCAGTAGAAGATATCCTGGAGTTTGAACGTGGTCTTTTTGAGTTTATCGATACCAAGTATCCGGAGCTTCCGGAGCGCATCCGCAGCGAAAAGCAGCTGACAGAGGAAATCGAGAAGCTCATGGTTGCCGTAATAGAAGAGTATAAGAAAGAGTTCTGCAAATAAGCGCAACGCGAGGAAAGTGTAGGTGATACGATATGGCATCCATGCGTGACATAAAACGGCGCAGGGAAAGTATACAAAGCACAGGGCAGATTACGAAGGCAATGAAGCTGGTTGCCACGGTAAAGCTGCAGAAAGCAAAAGCGCGTGCAGAGGAGTCGCAGCCGTATTTCAATGCGATGTATGCGACGGTAAAGTCAATGTTAAAGAAGTCCGGCAATATAAGGCATCCATATCTGGATGCCGCAGGCGGCGGGAAGAAGGGAATTATTGTGATTACCTCAAACCGCGGTCTTGCCGGAGGCTATAACTCCAATGTAATGAAGCTGGTGACAGGGAGCGGCATGAAGAAAGAGGATACGCTGATTTATGCCATCGGACGCAAGGGCCGTGACGGTCTGGCAAGACGGGGCTATCACATCGAGCATGATTATTCCGAGGTGATGAACGAGCCGCTGTTTTCCGACGCATCCGCCATCGGCAAGCAGGTGCTTTCCGACTTTGCCGAAGGGAAAATCGATGAGATTTATCTTGCGTATACCGTATTCCGGAATACGGTAAGCCATGTGCCGACACTGCTCCGGCTGCTTCCGGTTTCCTTTGAGGAAGCAGAAGAGGAAGAGGAGGCATCGGCAGATGCGTTGACATTGATGAATTATGAGCCGGAGGCGGAGGAAGCCTTTGAGCTGATTATTCCGAAGTATGTCAACAGTCTGATTTACGGTGGTCTGGTGCAGGCGCTTGCCAGTGAAAACGGTGCGAGAATGCAGGCAATGGATTCGGCAACGAACAATGCGGACGAGATGATTTCTGACCTGGCTCTCAAGTACAACAGGGCACGTCAGAGCTCGATTACACAGGAGCTGACAGAGATTATTGCAGGCGCGAATGCGATTAGTTAGGAACAAAATTTTACAGAAAAGGAGTGAAGGAAAAGTTGGCACAAAATAAACTTGGAAAAATCACTCAGATTATCGGTGCGGTTTTGGATATTAAGTTTACGGAAGGAAACCTTCCGGAGATATACGAGGCGATTCAGGTAACCAGACAGGACGGCAGCGTTCTGGTGGCAGAGGTTGCACAGCACCTCGGGGACGATACGGTCCGCTGTATTGCAATGGGACCGACGGACGGTCTGGTGCGCGGCATGGACGCGCTTGCGACCGGTGCGCCGATTTCAGTTCCGGTAGGTGAAAAGACACTCGGAAGAATGTTTAACGTACTCGGTAATCCGATTGATGAGAAGCCGGCACCGGAAGGAGTGGAGTATTATCCGATTCACAGAAAAGCGCCGGAGTTTGAGGAGCAGTCTACCCAGACCGAGATGTTAGAGACCGGTATTAAGGTTGTTGACCTTCTCTGCCCGTATCAGAAGGGTGGTAAAATCGGTCTGTTCGGCGGCGCAGGCGTAGGAAAGACCGTATTAATCCAGGAGCTGATTACAAATATTGCAACAGAGCATGGCGGTTATTCCGTATTCACCGGCGTAGGTGAGCGTACCCGTGAGGGAAATGACCTGTACTACGAAATGATTGAATCCGGTGTTATCGAGAAGACCACGATGGTGTTCGGTCAGATGAACGAGCCGCCGGGAGCGAGAATGAGAGTCGGTCTGACCGGTCTTACGATGGCGGAGTATTTCCGTGATAAGTCCGGAAAGGATGTCTTACTCTTTATCGATAATATTTTCCGTTTTACACAGGCAGGCTCCGAGGTGTCGGCGCTGCTCGGACGTATGCCGTCCGCAGTAGGTTACCAGCCGACCTTGCAGACAGAGATGGGTGCCCTGCAGGAGCGCATTACCTCCACCAAGAACGGCTCCATTACGTCGGTACAGGCAGTTTATGTACCGGCAGACGACCTGACCGACCCGGCTCCGGCGACCACGTTTGCGCATCTGGATGCGACAACGGTGCTTTCGCGTGCGATTGTAGAGCTTGGTATTTACCCGGCAGTAGACCCGCTTGAGTCCACATCCCGTATTCTCGACCCGCGTATCGTAGGCGAGGAGCATTATCATGTGGCGCGCGGCGTGCAGGAGATTCTGCAGAAGTATAAGGAGCTGCAGGATATCATTGCAATTCTTGGTATGGATGAGCTTTCCGAGGACGACAAGCTTCTGGTAGCAAGAGCAAGAAAGGTACAGAGGTTCCTTTCCCAGCCGTTCCATGTTGCAGAGCAGTTTACCGGACTTCCGGGCCGCTATGTGCCGATTTCCGAGACGATTCAGGGCTTCCGTGAGATTTTAGAGGGTAAGCATGACGATATTCCGGAGAGTTTCTTCTTAAATGCGGGTAACATTGATGACGTTCTGGAAAGAGTCAATCACAAGTAATACCGGAAAAGACTTGAACGAACGCGCGGAAAGGAGAATCCATGGCTGATACAGGAAGACTGTTTCGTTTAAAAATAATTTCTCCGGACAGGATATTCTACGATGGCGATGTAGAAATGGTAGAGCTTCGGACCACGGAAGGCGAGATGGGCGTATTAAAGGGCCATATTCCGCTGACCGCGATTTTGGTGCCGGGTGTTCTGAAGATAAAGGGGACTGCAGACGGCGACAGGGAAGCCGCGCTGCATTCCGGCTTTGTAGAAGTCATGCAGGACCACGTTACCATTCTTGCCGAGTCCTGCGAGTGGCCGGAGGAAATCGATTTAAACCGCGCCAAAGAAGCACAGATTCGTGCAGAGCGCCGCTTAAAGAGCGGCGATGCTGCCATCAATATTGCAAGGGCAGAACTGGCGCTGCGCCGTTCCCTGATACGAATCGAACTGGCGGAAAAAAGAATATAAAAAGAAAAGGGGCTGCCGCTTCGTGTGGCAGCCTTAGTCTTTGTCCGGGATAGTTTTATCCTTTGTCGGGAATAGTAGTAGGAGAGCTTATGTTTCCGCATGTTGTCTGCTGCTTTATGTCCCTTGGACTGTCCGTTGTCTGTTTAAGGGACCTTATAGGAGGTAACATGCGGAAACACAAGTAATACAGGTGGAGTAATAAGGAATAAAAATTCGGAGGTGGCTTATGATTTATACAATGACGTTGAATCCTGCGCTGGATTATAATGTTACCGTGGAGGAGTTCCAGCCGGGGCGCGTAAATCGTTCGTCCAAGGAGACAATGATTGCGGGAGGGAAGGGGCTGATGGTTTCCCGGATGTTAAAAAATCTCGGCGTGGAATCGACAGCGTTAGGGCTTGCCGCAGGTTTTACCGGCGAGGAGTTAATCCGTATGGTACATGAAGCAGGTGTGCGGACGAATTTTGTTACGCTGCCGTCCGGAATGACGCGTATCAATATAAAGCTCTGGGGCGGTATCGAGGGAGAGATTAATGCCGCGGGTCCTGCGTATGATGAGAAAAGCCTTCAGGCACTTTTAGAGAAGCTGGGCGTGCTGACCTCGGAGGATACGCTGGTGCTTGCCGGGACGGTGCCTGCCTCCATGCCGGAGAATCTGTATGCGTCGATTATGGAGCAGATGAAGGAGAAATCGCCGCGGATTGTGGTGGATGCGACCGGGGAGCTGCTGCGCAGCGTAATCCGGTTCCGTCCTTTTCTGGTAAAACCGAACCATCACGAGCTCGGTGAGCTTTATGGAGCAGAGCTGCGGACGAAGGAAGAGGTACTGCCGTATGCAAAGAAGCTGCGGGAGGAGGGAGCTGCCAATGTACTTGTTTCCATGGCAGGCGAAGGAGCTGTGCTTGCGGCAGCGGACGGAAGCGTCTGGTTTGGCGAGGCGCCGCAGGGAACCGTAGTCAATCCGGTCGGTGCAGGCGATTCCATGGTAGCAGGCTTCCTTGCCGTCTATGATGGAAAGGTCAGTGCCCCGCAGGCGTTCCGGAACGGAATCGCGTCGGGCAGTGCAAGCGCCTTCTCGGCAGGGCTGGCAACAAAGGAGGAGGTAGAGCAGCTTTCCGGACAGGTAAAAATACAGAAGGTAGAATAAGGGCGGTTAAAATCCAGAAACGGGAAGGACCTCCGAATTGACAAAAATATATCATTGCAATATAATAATATTATCGGGGGGTGTGTTTTGACGGATATGTTTTGTCAAGGAGGAGAAAGAAATGCAAAAAGTAATTTCGACAGCGGTAATTAAGCGCCTGCCGCGTTACTACAGATATCTTGGAGAGTTAAGAAAGCAGGAGGTAGTCCGTATTTCGTCCAAGGAGCTGAGCGAACGGATGAACGTAACAGCGTCCCAGATCCGTCAGGACCTGAATAATTTCGGCGGCTTCGGACAGCAGGGGTACGGCTATAATGTCGAGCATCTGTATACGGAAATCGGGAAGATACTCGGGTTAGACCAGGAGCACAAGGTTGTGATTATCGGCGCCGGAAATTTAGGGCAGGCAATCGCCAATTACGGGGATTTTGCACGGCGCGGATTTGCGATAAAGGCAGTATTTGATATTAAGCAGGAGTTAATCGGCAAGGAGGCGGGAGGAGTAAAAATCCGTGCCATGAGCGGATTGAAGGAGTATGTACTGAAGCAGAAGCCGGAGATTGCAGCGCTTACCATTCCGAAGGAGCATGCGGCGCAGGTTGCAAGCGATGTGGTTTCCTGGGGTATCAAGGCAATCTGGAATTTTACGCCGACAGAGCTGCGGCTGCCAAAGGATGTGGTGGTGGAGAATGTGCATCTGACTGAAAGCCTGATGCGCCTTTCCTATAATATCCGCGCGGCACAGGAAAAGAGAGAGCAGGAGCTGGGGAAGCAGCTCGCCGCGGAAGCGTGCATGGAAAGTGCTGCAGCAGAGGAATGAGGGGATTGGAATGATAACCGGAATCGGAACGGATTTGATTGAGGTTTCCAGAATAAAAAAAGCGGCAGAGCGTCCTGCCTTTTTGGAGCGGGTGTATACGGAAAGGGAGCGGGAGCTGATTGCGGCGCGCCCTGCCCGTGCGGCGGGGAATTTTGCGGCAAAGGAAGCAGTGGCAAAGGCACTTGGCTGCGGCTTTGCGGGAATTGCCCCGGCGGAAATCGAGGTGCTGCGGCAGGAGAGCGGCCTTCCCTATGTAGTGCTGCATGGGAGGGCAGAGGAAAAGGCAAAGGCGCAGGGAGTTTCCGTAATACAGATATCGATTACTGATACCGCGGACTATGCGCAGGCGTATGCCGTGTGCGAGGACGGCAGCGGTGCGGGGACGGGAAAGGCAGCAAAGGACAGCAGCTCCTGTGAAGAGAGCTGTTTCCCGGAGGCGCCGGCGGTGCTTCCGGTTCTTTCCTCGAAGGGGATGAAGGAAGCAGACCGTTCTACGATAGAGGAGCTGGGGCTTCCGTCCCTTGTGCTGATGGAGCGTGCGGCGCTTGCGGTGACAGAGTGCGTACTGGAGTATGTGACAGGGCAGAGCCGTGTCGGCGTACTGTGCGGCACCGGGAATAACGGCGGCGACGGGGCAGCCGTGGCGCGGCTGTTGAAGGAAGCCGGGGTTTCTGCGGTAATTTTGTTAAATGAGATAGAGAAGTACAGGGAAGGGACGTTACAGGGAACGCCGGAGTTCCTGCACCAGATGAAAACGGCAGAGGCGTTCGGGGTTCCGGTCTGCGGGATGCAGGAGACCGGGGGCTATGATATCCTTGTCGATGCCCTGTTCGGAATCGGTCTGTCCGGGCCTGTAAAGGAGACCTATGCCGGGATTCTGGAACGAATCGAGGCAGAAGAGCATAAAATAGTGGCGGTGGATATTGCCTCCGGCATCTCGGCAGATACCGGGGCAGTCTGCGGCGTGGCGTTGCATGCAGTGGAAACGGTGACCTTCGGTGCGGCAAAGTGCGGTCATCTTTTGTATCCCGGAAAGGAATATACGGGAAAGCTACGGGTTGCGGACATCGGTTTTCCAAAGTCCCTTTTATGGGAAAAGCGGTCCGGCTTTTCGGTTACGCCGGAAGGAGCAGGACGTCTGCTACCGTCCCGTCCGGCATATTCGAATAAAGGGACGTTCGGGAAGGTCGTGGTTGCTGCCGGGAGTCCTTCTATGGCAGGAGCCGCTTATTTTGCAGCATGTGCCGCGTACCGTACGGGCGCGGGGCTGGTACGGATTGCAACGCCGGAGTGTAACCGGGAGATCTTACAGACGAAGCTTCCGGAGGCAATGCTTTCGGTCTACGGGGTGGACAGTGACTTCTCCGGACTGGCAGAGGAGCTTTCGCAGTGGGCGGATGCGGTTGTCATCGGTCCGGGACTCGGGAAGAGCCATGCCGCAAGGGGGCTGACCAGAGCGTTTTGCAGCAGGCTTTCAGGGCAGGGAACGTCTGCACCGCCTTCGGTCTGGGATGCGGATGCGCTGAATCTGCTTGCAGAGGAGATGGACGAAGCGCAGTACAGTACGCTGATCGAAAGGAAAGCGTTTCTGGAGAAAAGCCTGCCTGCGGGAGCAGTGCTGACGCCGCATCCGGGAGAGCTTTCGCGGCTGATTGCGCGTCCTGTGGGAGAAGTTACGGCGGACTTCCTGCAGATGGCAGAGGAGCTTTCAAAGGACAGCAGGCTTGTGTTTGTATTAAAGGATGCGGTGACGTTAGTCGCATCGGGGCAGGAGCTTTTTATCAATACGACGGGAAACAACGGAATGGCAACGGGAGGCAGCGGCGATGCGCTCTGTGGTGTGATTGCGGCGCTGTTAGCGGCAGGGAAGGAGCCTTTTTGGGCAGCAGTGCTGGGCGTATTCCTGCATGGTGCGGCAGGTGATAAGGCAGTGTTAAAGACAGGATGTGCGTCTCTGATGGTACGGGAGCTTCTGCATGCCATCGGTGAGATTGCTTTATAAGGAAAACGAGGTAGCATAAAATGGAAACAGACGGAAGGACAGACTGCGGACTGCAAAAGGTCAGGGAATACTACAGGGTCAGGGCGGATATCAATCTGGATGCGGTTCGTCATAATCTATGTGAAATAAAGAAACGGCTGAAGCCCGGGGTAAAAATTGCCGCAGTGGTAAAAGCCGATGCATACGGGCACGGTGCAGTGCCGGTGGCAGAAGCCGTACAGGAGGAGGCGGACTGGTTTGCGGTATCCAACATTGAAGAGGCGCTGGAGCTGCGGAAATGTGGAGTAAAAAAGCCGGTTCTGACGCTCGGCTATACGGCGCCGCAGCAGCTTCCGGAGGCAATTCAGAATGAAATTACGCTGACGCTCTGTGACCGGGAGTCTGCGGAGGAAATCAGTGAGGCGGCGCAGCGCATGGGACGGGATGCCATGGTACATATTAAGGCAGATACCGGAATGGGCAGAATCGGCTTCCCTGCAGAGGAGTCATTTGCCGTGTTTGCGGCAGAGGCAGCGAAGCTCCCGCATATTCAGCCGACCGGGGTGTATACCCATTTTGCGCGTGCCGACGAGACAGACCCGGAGGCAACGAAGCTGCAGTATCAGAAGTTTCTTTCGTTTCTTTCCGTTTTGGAGCGGCAGGGACTGACAGGGCTTTTGCGTCATGCGGAAAACAGCGCGGCAATCTTAAGGATGCCGGAGTACCAGCTGGATATGGTGCGGCTTGGTATCAGCCTGTACGGGATGTATCCGTCGGAGGAGTCCGTAGTACAGGAGATAGCGTTGCAGCCGGCGATGGAGCTGAAGTCTCATGTCGCGTTCTTAAAGACGGTTCCGGCAGGAACAGGAATCGGTTATAATGCAACCTATGTTACAAAGGAGCCGAGACGGATTGCAACGATACCGGTCGGCTACGGGGACGGGTATCCGAGGGCGCTTTCCAACTGCGGCAGAGTGCTGCTGCACGGAAAGAGCGTGCCGATTGTAGGACGCATCTGTATGGACCAGATGATGCTCGATGTGACGGACGTACCGGAGGTGGCGCGGGGGGATGTCGTAACCCTGATGGGAACCGAAGGCAAGGAGCGGATTCGTGCAGAAGAAATCGGGACATTGTCCCACTCGTTCCATTATGAGATGGTATGTAATGTAGGGAAGAGAATCCCGCGCGTGTATTATCAAAAGGGAGAAGCTGTCGGCGCACGGCATTTTGTGTGATGCATACAATATAGCATACAGTGTTTGGTATAGGAAAGAAATTTCAGGGAATACTGTTGCTATACAGTAAAGCGGAGCGTGTTAAGATGGTTATTCGACGTGGAGATATTTTTTATGCGGACCTTCGTCCGGTAGTAGGCTCGGAGCAGGGTGGAATCCGGCCGGTGCTGATTATACAGAATGATATCGGGAACAGGCACAGTCCGACGGTAATCTGTGCCGCGATTACCTCCAAGATGAATAAGGCAAAGCTGCCGACGCATGTGGAGATAAATGCAAATAAGTATGATATTATGAGGGATTCCGTGATATTATTGGAGCAGGTACGTACGATTGACAAGGTCAGGCTGAAAGAAAAAGTCTGCCATTTGGACCGGGATGTGTTAGAACGTATCAACAAGGCTCTCTGTGTCAGCCTTGCCTTGGATACATAACAAAAGAGAGAAAGGGGACTTTACATTCATGCAGGATTATCCCATAGCAGGAGTCATAGTTATTCTGGGACTGCTTGTGATTCATGCAATTGCCTGTGCGGCAGAGATCGCACTGAATACGACGCCGGGGAGCATCGTCCGGAAGCATGCTGCCGGAGGAGAAGAGGGCGCAAAGCGGATTGCAGGGATTCTGGACCGCAGGAAACGCTGTACCACGGTGTTGGATTTTCTTCGGACCGTGCCATTGTTTTTATGCGGTATTACATATGCGGTGCTGGTCCGGGAATGGATAGCGCCGGCGCTGCGGAAGCTGTTCCTGCCGTCCGGGGGTTCCGGGGTATGGACTGCGGTCTGCCTTGTGCTGCTTACGGCGGTGCTTTTGTGGCTGACAGAGCTGCTTACGATTAAGGTGCCGAAAAAGCTTGCATACCAGTGTGCAGAGCATTTTGCCGTCCGTGTCAGCGGCTTTATCCGTGTTTTTATGATACTGTTTGCACCGTTTGCATTTCTTGCCGAGCAGGCGGCCGGAGGGCTGGCGCGGCTGTTCGGGATGCGTGCAAAGGACATGGAAGAAAACGTAACGGAAGAGGAGATTATTTCCATTGTGGCAGAAGGCCAGGAGCTAGGTCTGCTGGAGGCAGAAGAGGCGGAAATGATTACCAACGTAATGGACTTTGACGAAAAAACGGCAAGGGACATTATGACGAGACGGAAAAAGATTGTCGGTGTGCGGGAGGAAATGAGCATGGAAGAGGCGCTCGGGTTCTGTCTGCAGGAGAGCTATTCCAGATTTCCGCTTTACCGGGAAGACATCGACGATATTACCGGGATTCTGCATTTAAAGGATTTAATTTTGTATTACATGGAGCACCGGAATGAGCCTGAGGTGCTGCGGGAAACGTCCCTGTCTGATGTGGCAAGGGAACCGTACTTTGTGCCGGATACCCAAAATATTAATGTGCTGCTGCGGGATATGCAGGAAAAAAAGGTGCATATGGCAATTGTAATCGACGAATACGGCCAGACCGCCGGGGTGGTAGCAATGGAAGATATGCTTGAGGAAATCGTCGGAGATATTCAGGACGAGTATGACGAGGAGGAGCAGGCAATTCTTCCGCAGGGGGACGGCATATGGCTCGTGCGGGGCTTTACTCCACTGGAAGACCTTGGAGAAGTATTAAGTCTTGATTTTACAAAAGAAGCGGCTGATACCCTGAACGGCTTTCTGGTTTCCAGACTTGACCGGATACCGTCAGAGGAAGAGGCAGACTATCCACCAGTAACAGAAAACGGATATTGTTATGAGATTATGAAGGTAAAAGAAAAGCTGATTGATCTGGTAAGAGTGACGGCTATGCCGCAGGATACGTTGGAGGTATCGCTGCCGCAGGAGTCCGCATAATATTAAACTATGATTTAATGTATTGTGTCAAAGCGTCAGGAGCGCGGTGCCTCCGGAGACGGACAAGGCTCCTGACGCATTTCAGAAGCTTTGTCTGCTTCTGCGTCGTCTGGACAGAAGCTCTCGTCCTGCGGCTTTGCAATCTCAAGGCTCATCGTCGTCTCCAGACCTCCTGTCATTGTGGTAATAACAAGAACCCTGGAGCCGTCTGGTTTTACAATAATCTCTGTCTTTGTTTCTGATTCTTCCTGCTCCGGGAATTTATCCCGGACAGCTTCTTCCGGCTGTACGTTATCGGATTCTTCCCTGGCAGCCCTTTTGGTCTGCTGCATTCTGTAATAAAGGTCCAAAACAGAGGTGTTCCTTTGTCTTATCGTATCCGTATCAGGGGATACGGAAGCTTCCTTTTTCGGAACAGCGTTTTCTGTCGTGCTTTTTTTGGACTGTTTGCGCCAAAGGTCTGCCGGAAAGACCGTGGTTCTGGTATCGCTTATCTTCATTTTATCTGCCCCCTTTTCCGGATTGGTTCTCCTGCCGTAATGCTGTCCCTGCGCTTTTGCCAGTCTGCGGCAGGTACAATTACTTTCTATATCGGATACAATTCTTTCTTTGATAAGGGCGGCCTTTGAAAAGCTTCCTTCTTCTCCGGTCCTCCGGCGGTTGCCGGTATCCTATAATTTCCGGCAGGTAATTTCAAATACGCTGCCGTCAATCATGCGTAAGCGGAACGTATTGGTTTTTTCGTCAGCTTCAATATCTGCGATAAGGTCACTTTCACTGTCATTCAGCAGCTCAAATAGCCAGTCTTTAAATTCCTCCAGTGTCATAATCCCGTACTCCTTTCATGTACTGAATAGTGTGGTTACGCGAACACTATTATATAGTTAATTTTACATGGATAATAAAAATAATACAAGTGTTTTTTGAGTGAACAGGAGAAAAAATGATAAAATATGACAGGCTGTGGACCACCATGAAAGAAAAAGGTGTAACGCAGTATGACCTTTACACACATTACAATATAAACCGTTCTCAGATCAACAGGCTGAAACATAATAAGAATGTGGAAATCAACACGATTGACCGGCTCTGTAATCTCCTGCACTGCAGGGTAGAAGACATTTTAGAGCATTTTGAAGATGATAATCTTTTTTAGTCGAACGTAATCCCGTGTAAAAGTTCCACATTCTACTCTTATGTATCCCTTTATGATGAAAACAAACAGAACCTGCAGTGCAAAAGAAGAGAGTATCCGTTAAGCCGTTGCGGGGCTTTCAGGACACTTGTCCCGCTGTCAGCATTATAATTTCCGGCATACGATTTCAAATACACTGCCATCAATCATGCGCAATTGGAATGAGTTTGCTTTTTCATTGGCATCAATATCGGCCATAATCCCATTGTCACCATCGTCCAATACGTCGAAAAACCAATCTTTGAAATCTTCAAGAGACATCTTTTTCACCTCCTTTCGCAGACTAAATAGTGTGGTTACGCGAACACTATTATATAGTTAATTTTACATGGATAATAAAAATAATACAAGTACCTTTTTTTGAATGAATAGGAGTAAAAATGATAAAATATGACAGACTGTGGACTACTATGAAGCAAAAGGGTGTAACACAGTATGACCTTTATACGCATTATAATATAAATCGTGCCCAGATTAACAGATTAAAGCATAATAAGAATGTGGAAGTCAACACGATTGACCGTCTTTGTAATCTCCTGCACTGCAGGGTAGAGGACATCATGGAGCATTTTGAAGACGATAACCTCTTTTAGTAAAAGGACACCTTTCTCCAGAGAGCCGGAAGCTGACTGTTTCCGGCTCTTCTGCATGTTTTAAGGGGAACTCCCACCGTTTACAGGGAAGAAATAGTGTGCTATAATATGGATGGGATGACAGGACACAGGAATTGAGGTGAATTCATTTTATGAAATATATCCGAGATATTTACTCAGTACAGTTGTTAGAAACTGTCGGTGGATTGTGCTGAGGAAAATGGAACGTACTGACAGTCGCAGCTGTACTGGTGAATGGAACGATTGACATTAGAAAAGGAGTACAGTAATGCGTTACATGAAAAAAATTTTGAAAAATAATCGGAACTGGGTAATTGCGTATCTGGGAATCGGGTTATTCAATGCATTTATGTCAAATTACAAGGCAGACTATTTTCAAAGGATTGTAGATGGATTGACAGGCAGGACGATAACGATTTACGCAATCCTGTTTTATGGTGCCATTCTGTTTGTAACTTACGGCATGAACTATTTGGACGAGTTTCCGGCAGCAAAGCTGGGAAATGAGATTTATCTGGATTTCAAGCTGCTGGCATTACGGAAGATAGGCAGAATGGATTACTCGGAATATCAGAAGCTGGGAACCGGCAAGCTGATACAGCAGATTGAAAATGGTGCTAACGCAGGGAAGGGCGTTCTCTACGATTTCTGGTTCTGCGTTGTGAGAAATCTGATTCCGACAGTGCTGTTCAGTTTGTATTTTATCTGGAAGATAGACAGGAAGATTACTTATTTTTTGATGGGAGGATACATTGTCGTATTTATTGTGACGAACCTGCTGTTAAAGGGACTGTACCAGATAAAAGAAAAAATTTTAACGAACGAAGAGGAGTTTAACCATTTTCTTGTGCGCGGTTTCATGGAAATGCCGGTATTCCGTATGAAGCGTCAGTTTCCGGACGAAATAAAGAAGGCATCCAAAGCCAAACGGGTCATTGTGGCGTCAAAGGTAAAAATGAACATGATACATGAGGCGTTTTTCACATTGTTTGCGCTGTTGGTTGCCTGTCTGGATATCGGGATTCTGGTGTATGCGTGGAAGAACAGCCAGTTGTCTGTCGGCTCCGTAGTCGCATTAATCACATTGATTGATAATGCCTATACGCCGATTGCAATCTTTAATGTGATTTATGTCCAATACAAATTGAACAGAACGGCATGGAAACGGTTTACGGATTTGCTGGAGCGAAAGGAGGACTGGCAGCTTCAGGAGGGTGCTGTTTTTACCGCGCTTTCCAACGGAATCCGTGTGGAAGACTTATCCTTCTCCTATGAAAACAAAAAGGTGCTTCAGCATGTCAGCATTGTAATAGGGAAAGGAGAAAAGGTGGCCTTTGTCGGAGAGTCAGGCTCCGGGAAGTCAACCCTTGCAAAGATACTGCTTGGACTGCTTAAGTATGAGGAGGGCAGCGTCCTTTTTGACGACACGCCGCTGAAGGATTTTTCATTGGAGTCGCTGTATGAAAAGGTGTCCTATTTATCACAGGACGCACCTGTTTTTGACGGCACAATCAGAGAAAACCTGGTGTTTGATAAAGAGGTTCCGGAGTCTTTGGTTCGGGAAGGTCTGGAATGTACACAGCTTCTGCCTTTGCTTGCTTCGCTGGACAACGGAATAGAAACCAGAATCGGGGAAAAAGGAACCTGCTTATCCGGCGGGGAGAAGCAGCGGCTGGCGCTGGCAAGGCTGTGGTTTGACCATTCGGAGCTGGTTGTTTTAGACGAAGCGACATCGGCAATGGACCATCTGACCGAGAGCATTGTGATGAAAAATGTGGTAGAGCAGGTAGGAAATGCGACTGTAATTGCAATTGCCCACCGGCTGACTGCGGTGAAAGGATTTGACCGGATTGTCGTGTTTCAGGATGGAAGGATTGTTGGCAGCGGAACTTTTGAGGAATTGTTGGAAAGTAACAGCTATTTTTCTGAATTGTATCGGAAAGAAAAAGAAAATTTTTAGGGGTTCGTGCCACGGAAAGGGTGCCCTGTATTATGGCTTCGCCGGAATGGTTCCAGGCGAAGCCATTTTCGTCATTATAATTAGTTTTTCGACAAAAAAGCTGTATATTCGCCTTTGCTTGTGCGAAAATGATTACAAAAATTGAAAAGAATGTTATATTTTGTTGTATTTTATCTGTTTTTGTGGTATAATCTGTAACGTAATCTGTAGGGGGATGTGGAAGCTGAGAATAACGCTATCCTGCTTGTTTTTATGGATACTGACCTCTCACCTCTGCTTTTTCCGGACCGTCGTCCGTATGCAATGTGGAAGCTGACAGGCCGTACCGGCAGGGTATCTGACGGACGGTGTAGCAGAAGCCTTGCATTATTCCGACGGCGGGGCAGAGGTTTTTTGTAATCGCGTATAGGTTTTCTTGGAAAGTTTTCTTGGAAATGAAAATGGAAGATGAAAAGGGGCGCAGAGCAATGTATATGACGGTAAGGCAGGCATCAGGGCAATGGAGGATTCCGGACAAGAGGGAGAATACCTCCCTGTCCTTGTTTGAAATGATTGACCAGAAAAAGATTGAGCTGGACTCTTTCGCTCCTCTGACGGAGGCAGAAAGGGAACAGCTGATCGGGGAGTTTGCGGCAGAGTATATCTATAATTCCAATGCCATAGGAGGAAATACGCTGACCTTGTATGAGACGAATATGGTACTGTGCGGGCGGATGATTGGCCAGAAGCCGCTGAAAGACCATATCGCGGCGGTCGGGCATAAGGCGGCGTTTGATTATGTGCAGGAGCTGGTGAGGGAGCAGACGCCGTTGTCGGAAGGTATTATTAAGCAGATTCATTCCCTGGTGCTGGCAGACAGGAAAGAAGAATGCGGTGTTTACCGGAAGAAGTTTGCATGGAGTACGGGTGCCAGGGAAGAGCCGGCACTGCCGTACCGGATAGCCTCTGAAATGGAGAAGCTGTTAGATGTCTACCAAAGCAGTACAGGGCATATTCTTTCGAGGCTTGCCCGGTTCCATATCGAATTTGACAAAATCAGACCGTTTGCCGGCGGGAACGGGAGAACCGGGCGCCTGCTTGTGAATCTGGAGCTGATGAAAGCAGGGTATCCTCCGATTGATATTAGATATGAAGACCGGACAGCCTATTATGATGCGTTTGATGCGTACTATGAAGAATATAACCCGGGTGCCATGGAGCAGTTGTTTGCAGGCTATGCGAACGAGAGACTGGACAGCTGCCTGGCAATGCTCGGGGAAAGACGCTGATGATGCTTTCCGCCGCAATGAAACCGTTCAAAGCGGATATCCCTGTCCCTGCATAGCATATCGGCAAAAAGAGCCCTTGTTAAAAGGTCCGGAGAAAAAGAAGGGCCTCAGTGTTCCGGTTGTACCGCAGGAGTCTGCGGTACAACCGGTGTAACGGAAGGGGAGGAGCTGGCGCCCGGTGTCGCGGCGCCTTCTTTTAAGTGCTGTCGTCCTTCGTGGTCCATTTCATAGTTTTCCTTATAAATCAGCTCGGAAATCGGAACAATGGTGTAGCCTTTTTCCTGAAGTCCGAGGATGACCGCTTCCAATGCCTCCGGCGTGTATTTTGCGCCGTTATGCATCAGGATAATGGAACCGTTGCCCAGATGCTTGTGATTGACAACGGTATTGATAATGGAGTCTGCACCGTAGTCCTTCCAGTCCAGACTATCGACATCCCACTGGATGCAGTGATAGCCCATGTCGTTTACGGTCTGGACGAGTGTATTATTGTAGTCGCCGTAAGGAGGGCGGAACAGCGTCATGTCAAAGCCGGTCAGCTCTTTTACACGGTCATGCGCCTTTTGGAGTTCAGTGCGGCACTGGTCTGCAGAAAGTCTGGACATTTGCTTGTGGTTTTCGCTGTGATTCGCGAGGTCGTGGCCTGCGGCGGCAATTGCCTTTACGTCGTCCGGATATTTACGGACCCATTCGCCGGTCATAAAAAAGGTAACATGGATGTTATGTTTTTTCAGGATTTCAAGGATATTGGCAGTATCTTCATTTCCCCAGGCGGCATCAAAAGAGAGCGCCACTTTTTTTTCGTCTGTATCTACACAGTAGATCGGAAGCTTTTTGGCAGAACCGGAAACGGAAACGTCGGAGCCAAAGAAACGGCTTCCGGCCATCAAAAGGAATGCAAGCGTAAAGAGAAGCAGGCCGTACTTTACGATGCGGTATGTTTTTTCTGGTGCTTTGGGAGAAGTCATAAATGCCTCGAATTGCTATGTTTAGTGTAATGTATGGAAGTTTTTCTGAAAAAATGCTTGATAAAAGGGAAAAAGCATAGTATGATTTAAGGAGAGCTTATTGACGGACAGGAATCCAGAGAGATGAGCCGCAGAGGAGGAATTTATGAGCAATTTATTGTCAGGGTTAGAAGACCTGGGTCTTGGCGGACTTGATGATATGGAGGTATACGGGGACGTAGAAACCAAAGCCAAAAAGCCGGTAAAGCCTGAGGCAGAGAAGCAGGAAAAGACGGAGGATGAGTATTTATTTGATAAGACCTATACCTGCCCGGTCTGTAATGAGGATTTTAAAACCAGTACGGTGCGTACGGGGAAGGCGAAGCTGATTGGTACGGATTCTGACCTGCGTCCGCGCTATCAGGGAGTTGACCCGTTGAAGTATGATGCGATTGTCTGCCCGAGATGCGGCTATGCAGCGTTAAGCAGATTTTTTACAACCATGACAAGCGCGCAGTCAAAGCTTGTGATGGAGCAGATTTCCCGGAAGTTTCATGCGACGATAAAGACGGATGGAGTATTCAGCTATGATGACGCCATTCTGCACCACCGTCTTTCGTTAGCCAGTGCAGTCGTAAAGCGTTCCAAGGTCAGCGAGAGAGCGTATATCTGCCTAAAGACCGCGTGGTTGCTGCGGGGTAAGCAGGAAGAGTGTGAAAAGGAAGCAGAAAAGAAGGAGCTTTTCGGCCAGGAGCAGGAGTTTTTAAAGACTGCATATGAGGGCTTCAATGAAGCAACGTCAAAAGAGGATTATCCGATTTGCGGTATGGATGAAATGACGATGCTTTGTCTGCTTGCGGACCTTGCCAGACGGATTGGGAAGTATGATGAAGCCGGACGTCTGATTTCCAAGATATTGACCTCAAGGAATGCGTCAGAGCGTATTAAGAACAAGGCAAGGGAGATTAAGGAGCTGACTGCTGCGGAAATGTCTAAGTAAAATCAAGTTAAAACAAAATAGAGCGTTTGTCTCACGGGATATGGCACCGCGTCCCGGTGGGGCAGGAAGCCGGGGGCTGTCGCATGAAGCACGGTCCCCTTTTTATAAGTTTTATAAGTGGAGGACACCCTATGAAAGAGCAGTTGTACACGATACCGGTCAACGAGGCATTTGAAAAGGATTGCGAATGTCCGGTCTGTGCGATGCGCCAGGCGCTTGAGAAGGCGTCTGTCGAGTATACACTGGGGCCGAGCTATATGGAGGATGATGTGCGGATGGTGACAGACCGCACCGGTTTTTGCGCAGTACATATCAAAGAGCTGTACCGGCAGCAGAACCGTCTGGGGCTTGCGCTGATTATGAAAACACACATGGACCGGACGATAAAAGAAGTAGAAAAGCTTTCCAAAACGTCGGCGGCAGGAGGCGGGCTGTTCAGGAAAAAGGAGGCGTCGCCTGCGGCGGCGTATATGGAGCGCTTAGACAAGTCCTGCTTTATCTGCGAGCGGGTGGAGCAGGTCTTTGAGCGTTATATTGCCACGGTATTTTACCTTTATGAAAAGGAGACAGAGTTCCGGAACTGCTTCGCACAGTCGAAGGGATTCTGCGGCAGGCACTATGCCCTGCTCTATGACAAGGCACCGTGCAGCCTTTCCGGGAAGCTGCTTCCGGAGTTTTATGAAGCATTGAACCAGGTATATCTGGAAAATATGAAACGGGTGCGTGACGACCTGGACTGGTTCATTGATAAGTTTGATTACCGGTATGCGGATGAGCCGTGGAAAAACTCCAAGGATGCCCTGCCGCGTGCGATTTTGAAAATGAACAGCACGGAGACAGAGTAGAATAATCGAGAATAATTAAGAATAATTGAGGATATAAGAGCATATATAAGAAACTGCTAAAAATCAGAGCCTTTTTCGGGACGGAAAAACTTGCAACTTTTTCCGTAACTATGTAATATATGGATATCGGTTAGCACTCATATAGAAAGAGTGCTAACAAAAAGCGACAGAAAGCGGTAAACAAGCACCGCCGGAATAGAAGGAGGAATTATTTATGAAGTTAGTACCGTTAGGTGACAAGGTGGTATTAAAGCAGCTGGTAGCTGAGGAAACAACGAAGTCCGGAATCGTTTTGCCGGGTCAGGCAAAGGAAAAGCCGCAGCAGGCAGAGGTAATCGCCGTAGGACCGGGCGGCGTGGTGGACGGTAAGGAGGTTACCATGCAGGTCAAGGTCGGGGATAAGGTAATTTACTCCAAGTATGCAGGTACGGAAGTAAAGCTTGACGAGGAAGAGTATATCATCGTAAAGCAGAACGATATCGTAGCAGTTGTGGAAGACTAAATTAAGAAAATGAAATGTGATAGTTGAATTTCAGAAAAAACGGAGGTTTTATCATGGCAAAGGAAATTAAGTATGGCGCAGAGGCCAGAACCGCTTTAGAGCAGGGTGTAAATAAGCTGGCAGATACAGTAAAGGTAACGCTTGGACCGAAGGGAAGGAATGTGGTACTGGATAAGTCCTACGGCGCACCGTTGATTACGAATGACGGCGTTACGATTGCAAAGGAAATCGAGTTAGAGAATGCATTCGAGAATATGGGCGCACAGCTCGTAAAGGAAGTAGCTACAAAGACCAACGATGTCGCAGGCGACGGTACGACGACCGCAACCGTGCTGGCACAGGCAATGATTAACGAGGGCATGAAGAACCTTGCAGCAGGCGCTAACCCGATTATTCTGAGAAAGGGTATGAAGAAGGCAACGGACTGTGCAGTTGAGGCAATTTCCAAGATGAGCTCCGCGATTACCGGCAAGGAGCAGGTAGCAAAGGTTGCAGCAATTTCCGCAGGTGACGATATGGTCGGCGAAATGGTTGCCGACGCAATGGAGAAGGTTTCCAAGGACGGCGTTATTACCATCGAGGAGTCCAAGACCATGAAGACAGAGCTGGATGTAGTAGAAGGCATGCAGTTTGACCGTGGCTACATTTCCGCCTATATGGCAACCGATATGGATAAGATGGAGGCAGTGCTTGACAATCCTTACATCCTGATTACCGATAAGAAGATTTCCAATATCCAGGATATCCTTCCGGTGCTGGAGCAGATTGTGCAGTCGGGCCAGAGACTCCTTATTATTGCAGAGGACGTCGAGGGCGAGGCGCTCACGACCCTTGTACTGAATAAGCTGCGTGGTACGTTCGTAGTGGCAGCCGTAAAGGCTCCGGGCTATGGCGACAGAAGAAAGGCAATGCTGCAGGATATCGCAATCCTGACCGGTGGTACGGTAATTACCGACGAGCTCGGTCTTGACTTAAAGGATACGACGATGGACCAGCTCGGCCGTGCAAAGTCTGTCAAGGTACAGAAGGAAAATACGATTATCGTAGACGGCGAGGGCGACAAGGCAGAAATTGCGGCACGGGTTGCACAGATTAAGGCACAGATTGAAGAGACCACATCCGAGTTTGACCGTGAAAAGCTTCAGGAAAGACTCGCGAAGCTGGCAGGCGGCGTAGCAGTTATCCGCGTAGGTGCGGCTACCGAGACTGAGATGAAGGAAAACAAGCTCCGTATGGAGGACGCGCTTGCGGCAACAAAGGCAGCTGTAGAGGAGGGTATTATTGCAGGCGGCGGTTCTGCTTATATCCATGCTTCTAAGGAGGTTGCAAAGCTGGCAGCTACGTTAGAGGGAGATGAAAGAACCGGTGCGAACATTATTCTTGCCGCACTGGAAGCTCCGCTTCGCTGCATTGCAACAAACGCAGGTCTGGAAGGCTCCGTGATTGTAAATAAGGTAAAGGAGCAGAATGTCGGCATCGGCTTTAATGCATTGACCGAAGAGTATGTCGATATGGTAAAGGATGGTATCTTAGACCCGGCAAAGGTTACAAGAAGCGCACTGCAGAATGCAACCAGCGTCGCATCCACGTTCCTTACCACCGAGTCCGCAGTTGCCAATATTAAGGAGGATGCTCCGGCAATGCCGGCAGGCGGTGCTCCGGGCATGGGCATGATGTAAAAGTGAACCACAGGAGGACTTGCGGTCCGCTGCAAAGACTCTTATTACAGAACCTCGGGGGCATAGCGCCTCCGGGGTATCTGTGTATTTCAGAGGAAAGGTAGAACAGATGAATAATTTATACACGGAAGCAAATGTGAAAAAAAAGGTAACAACAAAGGATACGATGATTAAGTTTGCCGTCATTGCCGCGGTAGCCGCACTGTTGATTGTCGGTGTGCTCGGATTGAATATGCTGCTGATTCTGCTCGGTGTAATTGGTGCTGTCTGTGCATTTACGTTCCTGCCGCGCCTTTCTGTAGTCTATGAGTATATTTTTTGCGACGGACAGCTGGATTTTGATAAAATCATGGCGGGAGAGAAAAGAAAGCATTTATACCGTCTGGACTTTGAAAATGTGACAATTATGGCGCCGGCAAATTCCCATGCGCTGGATTCGTACAAGCAGAATGCCTCTAAGACTCTGGATTACTCCTCTATGGAGAAGGACCATAAGGTGTTCGGCATTGTGGAATGCGCAGGAGAGAAGCAGACGCTGATTTATTTCGAGCCGAACGAAAAAATGATTTCCTATATTAAGCAGAAGGCGCCAAGAAAGCTGTCCGAGTATTAGGGGGTTTGTTATATAAACTGCTTGACGCCATCGGCTTAAAGTGTTATAGTAAAAGGCGCGGACCGCGTGACAACACAGAAAGAGTCTGCAGTCTTTTTCAGGAGGAATAAGGAGATGAAGTTAAAGAAGGTACTTGCCCTTGCACTTGCCTGCACTACCGTGGCGGCTTCTTTTGCCGGATGTGACAAGAAGGATGACAAGGTATATAAGGTAGGCATCTGCCAGCTGGTGCAGCATGACGCCTTAGATGCGGCAACCAAGGGATTTCAGGATGCGCTGAAGGAAAAGCTCGGCGATAAGGTTACGTTTGATTTGAAAAATGCAGCGGGTGATTCCCCGACCTGCGGTGTGATTGTAGGTCAGTTTGTATCCGATAAGGTAGACCTGATTATGGCAAATGCGACCGCTTCCCTGCAGTCTGCGTTTGCAGCTACGGCAGATATCCCGATTGTAGCGACCTCGATTACGGATTATGCCACTGCAATGGATATTGACGACTGGACCGGGAAGACCGGAATCAATGTTACCGGTACGAGTGACCTGGCACCGTTAGACAGACAGGCAGCCATGATTAAGGAGCTGTTCCCGGAGGCAAAGAAGGTCGGTATCCTTTACTGCTCCGCAGAACCGAATTCCAAGTATCAGGCAGTGAAGGTTGCAGAGTATCTGAAGGAGCTTGGCCTCGAGTCGGAGGAGTTTACCTGTGCGGATACCAATGATGTGGCAATGGTGACTTCCGCAGCCTGTGCGGCAAGCGATGTCATTTATATTCCGACAGATAACATGATGGCACATAGTACCGGTATTGTTGACGGCGTTGCGGCGCCTGCCGGGGTTCCGATTGTTGCAGGTGAGGCAGGTATCTGTAAGGGCTGCGGCGTAGCGACGCTTTCCATCGATTACTACAGCATCGGTTATGAAGCAGGTCTGCAGGCATATGAGATTCTGGAAAACGGAAAGAATCCGGCAGAGATGGAAATCGGCTATGCAACGGAGCTGACAAAGCAGTATATCGCAGAACGCTGTGAGAAATTTAATGTTGAGGTTCCGGAGGATTACGTGGCAGTGGTAATCGAAGAGGAAGAGCAATAGCGGACGGACAGAAAAAGAATGAATAGCAGACGCAGCGCCATAAGATTGTCCCCGTTTGATGTGGACGGTATGGCGCTGTTACTGTATTTTTTTGAGAGGAAAGGTATACGATGAGTGCATTCATATCCTCCCTTCCGGGAGCTGCTGCCCAGGGAATCATCTGGGGCATTATGGCAATAGGAGTGTATATTACTTATAAAATTTTAGATATTGCGGATCTGACGGTGGACGGCTCGTTTGGTACGGGCGGCGCCGTAATGGTTGTCTGTATGACGAGCGGGATGAACATCGGTCTTTCGATGCTTCTTGCGTTTCTTGCCGGATGTCTTGCCGGGCTTCTGACCGGCATTTTCCATACAAAGTTCGGAATCCCTGCAATTCTTGCCGGTATCCTGACACAGTTAGCGTTGTATTCAGTCAATTTGAGAATTATGAGCGGAAGTGCGAATATGCCGCTGTCCGTTATGAAATATAATCTGCTGCTTTCCCTGCGGAAAATCCCGAAGTCTATTTTGGTGGCGGGGATTTTTGTGTTGCTGCTGATTGCGCTTCTTTACTGGTTCTTCGGAACGGAGCTTGGACATTCCCTCCGGGCAACCGGCTGCAACCAGGCAATGGCACGCACCAACGGAATCCATACCGAGCGCAATAAAATACTCGGACTCATGCTCTCTAACGGTATTGTAGCACTGGCAGGCTCGCTGCTGACACAGTATCAGGGCTTTGCCGATATCAATATGGGCCGCGGTGCGATTGTAATCGGACTCGCTGCCGTAATCATCGGGGAGGTCGTGTTCGGGAAGCTTTTCAAAAACTTTGCACTCCGCCTGTTAGGCGTCGTGTTTGGCGGAATTATTTATTATGCAGTAATCACGCTTGTCCTCAGCCTCGGCCTGAATGCAAACGACATGAAGCTGTTCTCGGCGCTGGTGGTTGCAGTCTTCCTTGGTGTACCGTATTGGAAAAAGCAGCTGCTGCAAAAGAGGCGTACCGGAAAGGGGGAGACAAAGCATGCTGGTAATTAAGGATGTTTATAAGACGTTCCATCCGGGGACGATTAACGAAAAGAAGGCGTTAAACGGGATTAACCTGGTACTGGAGGACGGGGACTTTGTAACGCTGATTGGCGGAAACGGCGCCGGAAAGTCTACGCTGTTAAATATGGTTGCCGGCGTTCATATCCCGGATGCCGGGGCGATTCTTCTGGACGGCATCGACATCACCAATCTTCCGGAGTATAAGCGTGCCAAATACCTGGGCCGGGTTTTTCAGGACCCGATGATGGGAACCGCCGCCGATATGTGGATTGAAGAGAATCTTGCGCTGGCGGCAAGACGCGGGCAGCCGCGGACGCTCCGCTGGGCAATTACAAAAAAGGAGCGGGAGGAGTTCCGTGAAATTTTAAAGCCGTTAGGCCTCGGACTGGAAAACAGGTTATCCACGAAGGTCGGTCTTTTGTCCGGCGGACAGCGTCAGGCGCTGACCCTTTTGATGGCGGCAATGCGAAGGCCGAAGCTTTTACTGCTCGATGAGCATACCGCGGCGCTTGACCCGAAGACGGCGGCTACTGTGTTAGCACTTTCCGACCGGTTTATCGAAGAGGGGCACCTTACCGCAATGATGGTAACCCATAACATGAAGGATGCCATTGCCCATGGGAACCGCTTGATTATGATGCACGAGGGGCAGGTTATTTTAGATATCCGCGGGGAGGAAAAGAAAAAGCTCACGGTTGAGGAGCTGTTAGAGGCATTTACAAAAGCAAGCGGCGCGGAATTTGCCAACGACAGGGCGCTGCTGAGTAAGTAAATAAACCGGCTGTTATATTTTTGGACGAATTTGAAGGGACTGTTGCAAAAGCGCAACGGTCCCTTCAAATTCGTCCAAAAAATCTGCTTGACAAGCGTCCGGAAAAAAAGTATACTATACAGAAACCACCGGCTGGCGGTAACTATTATATTACGGAAAGAGAGGATTAGAGAAATGGGCGTGATTATCGGTGACGGTATTACCTTTGATGATGTGTTATTGGTACCGGCGTATTCGGAAGTGATTCCCAATCAGGTGGACATTACGACACACCTGACAAAGAGCATTAAGCTCAATATTCCATTGATGAGCGCAGGCATGGATACGGTTACGGAACACCGCATGGCAATTGCAATGGCAAGGCAGGGCGGTATCGGTGTAATCCATAAGAATATGAGTATTGAGGCACAGGCAGAAGAAGTAGATAAGGTAAAGCGTTCCGAAAACGGCGTGATTACAG
Organism: uncultured Lachnospiraceae bacterium; assembly: GCA_910579465.1. Classification (GTDB taxonomy): domain Bacteria; phylum Bacillota; class Clostridia; order Lachnospirales; family Lachnospiraceae; genus SIG307. Next base: position 83,999 of record CAJTUB010000009.1, read on the forward strand.
ACCCGTTTTCTCTGTCCCCGGAGCATACGCTTCAGGATGCGGATGAGCTGATGGCAAAGTACCGTATTTCCGGCGTACCGATTACCGAGGGAAAAAAGTTAGTCGGCATTATTACAAACCGTGATTTAAAGTTTGAAACGGATTTTTCGAAAAAGATTAAGGAGAGCATGACGTCCGAGGGTCTTGTAACGGCGAGAGAGGGCGTCACGTTAGAGGAAGCAAAGAAGATTCTCGCAAAGGCAAGAAAGGAAAAGCTGCCGATTGTCGATGCAGAGGGAAATTTAAAGGGCCTGATTACGATTAAGGACATCGAAAAGCAGATTAAGTATCCGCTTTCCGCAAAGGATGAGCAGGGAAGGCTTCTCTGCGCGGCAGGCGTAGGCGTGACCGCGAATATCTTAGAGCGTGTAGATGCTCTGGTCAAGGCAAAGGTAGATGCGATTGTAATTGATTCGGCACACGGCCATTCGGCGAATGTACTCCGTTGTGTCACGATGGTACATGATGCATATCCGGGGCTCCAGATTATTGCAGGTAACGTAGCAACCGGGGAAGCGACAGAGGATTTGATTAAGGCAGGAGTTGACTGCGTTAAGGTCGGCATCGGTCCTGGTTCCATTTGTACGACGCGTGTGGTTGCGGGCATCGGTGTTCCGCAGATTACGGCAATTATGGATGCCTACGAGGTAGCAAAGAAGTATGACATCCCGATTATCGCAGACGGCGGCATCAAGTATTCCGGCGATTTGACGAAGGCGATTGCGGCAGGCGCGAATGTATGTATGATGGGAAGCATCTTTGCAGGCTGTGACGAGAGTCCGGGAACCTTTGAGCTTTATCAGGGTCGTAAGTATAAGGTATACCGCGGCATGGGCTCTATTTCGGCAATGGAGAACGGCAGTAAGGACCGCTATTTCCAGGCAGACGCGAAAAAGCTTGTTCCGGAAGGCGTCGAAGGCCGTGTAGCCTACAAGGGTATGGCAGAGGATACAATTTTCCAGATGCTCGGCGGACTTCGTTCCGGTATGGGCTACTGCGGGGCAAAGGATATCGAGACCTTAAAGCAGACTGCCCGTTTTGTGAAGATTTCCGCAGCCTCCTTAAAGGAGAGCCATCCGCATGACATTCATATTACAAAGGAAGCGCCGAATTACAGTGTTGATGATAAGTAAAGCGGGGAAGCAGTAAAAGCCCGGTGAAAACAGAGAAAATGTAATTGGTTAAAATTACGTTTTTCTCTGTTTTTTTGTCTGTAACGGAATTCCGGTGCCGCTGGCCGCGCCTCCTTTGGGAAAATGCAAAACTAAGCTATTGCACGGCCTGTGGAACCTTTCCGGGTTATTCAAAAACTGCGGAAACTCAAATCGAATAGGATTGAAAAATAAAGAAAATAGTGGTAAACTATCTCATATTGAAACGATTTCCAAAGGGGATATTAAGCAAATGGATATTTTAGTGACCGGTTTTCAGCTTCTGGCAGTCATGGTTTCCTTTTTCTTTATTATATTTGTCGTGAGGCAGAGACATTCTCTTTTATGCAGTTATCTTTTAGTATACACAATTGTGGTGTTTTTGTATGAGCTTGCCTATCTGTTTGAAATTAAAAGCCAGGTGATTGAAGAGGCTTTGATGGCGGTTCGCTTTGAATACCTTGCGCACAGCGGTGCGGTGATTGCCTCTTTCTTTTTTACAAGCGAGCTGTTCCGGGTAAAGCTTAAGGCATGGTTCCGCGTGTTGTATATTTCTGCCTTTGTCATTACCTGTACCTTTGTTGCTACAAATCCGCTGCATCACCTGCATTATACGGAGTATTCCCTGGAGGTGAGAGAGCATTTTTCCGTCCTTCATATGGAAATCGGTATTATTTATGTGATACATACGGTGATTTCACTGGCGTCGATGACAATGTGTGCCGGAGTGATTGTTGCGGCGTGGATTCGTGATGCAAAGAGGAAAGAGGATTATAAGAAATACCTGTTTTTTGGAATTGCGGTGCTGCTGCCGTTGATTTTCTGGTCGGTACGCTTTGCGGCCCCGGTCAAGGATTATGACCTGATTCCGTTCAGCATGTTCTGTACGGCGTGCTGCTTTGTGCTGATTCTTTATTTCTTCCGGATTTTTGATGTGGCGGAATATGCGAAAAACGAAGTGCTGGAGACAATGGAGGAGGGTATTCTCGTATGTGATGAGGAAGGGAAGATTGTGTACACGAACGCCAGGGTGAGGGAAATTTTCCAGGATGTCCCGCTAAAGGAGATTTCCGGAGTCCTGCAGGGGCTGGCTCCGACAGAGGACGGGGATTTTTGTATCGGTGGGCGCTATTACTCGGTCATGGAGTCCGAGGTATATGAAGGAAGCCGCGTAAAGGGAAAGACAAGGTGCTTTATTGATATCACACAGTCAAAGGAGAAGGAGCTGCAGCTAAAGGAGCTGCGGGATGCGGCGCTTGCGGCGAACAGGGCAAAGAGCAGCTTTCTTGCGAATATGTCCCATGAAATCAGGACGCCGATTAATACGATTCTCGGTATGGGCGAGCTGATTCTACGGGAAGCAAAAAATCCGAATGTTTTGGAATATGCCGGGAACATCGAGGCGGAGGGCCGTACTCTGATGGCGCTCATCAATGACCTGCTGGATTTTTCCAAGATTGAGTCAAACAAGATGGAAATCCGGGAGGCAGAGTATAGTATTGCATCGCTGCTGCATGATGTTGTGGCAATGTTTTCGATTAAAATGGAGGAAAAGGGGCTTGACTTTCGTGCAAAGGTGGAAGAGGACATCCCGGCAATGCTGTTTGGCGACGAACTCCGTATCAAGCAGATTTTAAGCAATATCCTGAGCAATGCGGTAAAGTATACGGAACGCGGCGGCGTCTGGATGAAGGCAAAGTGGAATCTGGTTGCAGAGGACCAGGGAGAGCTTATCATATCGGTGCGGGACAGCGGCATTGGCATCCGTAAGGAAGACCTGGAAGTGATTTTCGAGAAGTTCAGAAGGGTGGATGTGGAACGGAACAGCAGGATTGAGGGGACCGGGCTTGGGATGAGCATTACTGCACAGCTTCTGGAGCTGATGCACGGCGAGATTACCGTAGAGAGCGAGTACGGAATCGGTTCGGAGTTCAAGGTGCGGATTCCGCAGCGGGTCATCGATGTTACGCCGATTGGAACTTACAGCTTTCTCTCCGAGACAAAGAAGGAGCCGCTGCATGAGATATTTACCGCTCCCGGGGCAAAGATTCTGGTCGTGGATGATAACGTGATGAACCGGGTTGTTGTGAAAGGCCTGCTAAAGCGGACGCTGGTTCAGGTAGATGAAGCGGTCAGCGGCAGGGAATGCCTGAAAAAAACCGAGAATACCTATTATGATGTTATTCTGCTGGACCATATGATGCCGGAAATGGACGGACTCCAGACACTGGAACTGCTGAAACAGCAGGATGGCGCATGTAAGGATTCCGTTGTAATCGTGCTGACGGCAAATGCGGTAGCCGGAGCGAAAAGGTTTTATCTGGAGAAGGGCTTTCACGATTATCTCAGCAAGCCGGTCAGCGGCGTTTTGTTAGAGAAGACGCTGTTAAAGCATCTTCCGACGGAGCTGGTAAGAGAGGGAGCGTATCCGGCAGGGAGCGATACGGCAGAAATGCGGCAGGAGGGAGATTCCCCGGAGGAAATCCGGAGGCTTTTGACTGCGGAGCATATTGATATGAAAGGAAGTCTGGAGAGCTTCGGCGGAGACGAGGCAATGTACCATGAGACGGTGAAGCTGTTTTTTACCTTGCGCGAGGAGCGTATGAAGCGGCTGCAGGAGTATCTGCGCGCAGGGGATACCGACTCGTATGCAATTCTGGCACATTCGATTCAGGGTGATGCGAAGATGCTTGGGATGCCGGTGCTTGCCGAAATTGCCAACGAGCAGGAAAAAATGGGAAAAGAGGGAAACCTGTCGTTTCTGCGGGATAAGTTTGCACGGCTCTCGGCAGAATATCAGAGGACGGCAATGTGCTTTGAGCGTGCTTTTAGCAGGATGGAGCCGCCGCTGCAGGAGGCTTCGGGGGCGGGGCCTTCAACGGAGCAGATGTCTCTGCCGGAGCTTGCGGGCTTTTCGTATACAGATGGTTTAAAGAATTTTGACGGGAACGAGGAGGTTTATCGTGAGACGCTGCTTTTATTTGCAGAGCTCTGGGAGGAGCGGGAGGAGCAGCTGCGGACATTTCTTGCCGAGGGAAATATGAAGGATTATGCCATACTGATACATGCGGTAAAGGGAGATGCAAAGACCCTGGGAGCAGATGCTTTGTCGGAGCTTGCGTATGAGCAGGAGCAGCAGGCAAAAGAAGGGGATGCAGAGGCGGTCGCAGGAGGTTTTGACCATATCCTGCAGGCAGTTAAAACGGCGGTGGAATATTTCCGGGATACATTTGGGGAATAGTATAGAATAAAGTGACAGGAGGCAGAGAACAGTGCAGAAGAAGATACTTGCAATTGATGACAGCATAATTGTACTAAAGCAGCTTCAGAATATTCTGGAATCCCAATATGAGTTTCAGAGTACCACAAGCGGAATTAACGGATTGAAGATTCTGGATAATGAAAAAATAGATTTGGTTCTGCTGGATTTGCAGATGCCGGTGATGGATGGCTTTGCTGTCCTGACGGCAATACGGCAGCGGGAAAAGCTGAAGACCCTTCCGGTGATTATTCTGACGATGGACGGGCGTAAGGACAAGGTAGTACAGGGAATTTTAAGCGGTGTATCGGGGTATGTGGTAAAGCCGGTGAATTCCGCACAGCTGCTCGACAGAATTGAAAAGTGTCTGGTCATGGAAGAAGACCCGAGAGCCTGATTCACATTTTTTTCACAAAATTAACAAGAAGTTTTCGCTGTTATATTGTAAAGTGGATTATATCGGGGAAACAAGGAAAAGGAGGTAACATGGAGTGATTGAAGCCATCGGATTGGTAAAAAAGTACGGGGATCATATTGCGGTAGATCACTTGGATTTTAAAGTAGAAAAGGGACAGATTCTGGGATTTCTGGGGCCGAACGGCGCCGGGAAGTCTACAACAATGAATATGCTGACCGGTTACATATCGGCGACCGCGGGTACGATTCTGGTGAACGGGTACGATATGTTAGAGGAGCCGGAGCAGGCGAAAAAGAGTATCGGGTATCTGCCGGAGCAGCCGCCGGTTTATCCGGATATGACAGTAACCGAGTATCTGCGTTTCGTCACGGAGTTGAAGAAGGTACCGAAAAAGGATCGGGAAAAAGAGATGGAACGGGTGATGGAAAAGGCGCAGCTTAAGGAGGTAAGGGACCGGCTGATCCAGCATCTTTCAAAGGGCTACCGCCAGCGTGTCGGCATTGCGCAGGCACTGGTCGGGAACCCGGAGGTAATCATTCTGGATGAGCCTACGGTCGGGCTGGACCCGGCACAGATTATTGAAATCCGAGAGCTGATGCGGGAGCTGGCGAAGGAGCATACAGTGCTGTTAAGCTCCCACATTATGCAGGAAATCAGTGCGGTATGTGACCATATTATGATTATCAGCCACGGGCGGCTCGTGCTTTCGGGGACCCCGGAGGAGCTGCAGGCGCAGGCAAACGAAGGCGAGGTACTGGAGCTTTCGGTATGCGGCAGCAGGGAGCAGCTGATGCAGGCGCTGGCAGGTGTTTCCGGGATTGTGGAGATTTCCGGAGCGGAGAGCGAGCAGGAGGACTACGCCGCAGTGCTGATAAAGAGCGGGCAGGAGATACGGAAGGAGATTTTTTCTGCCATGGTAAAGGCAGGGCTTCCGATTATGAAGCTGGTACGCCATACGAAGACATTAGAAGACATTTTCCTGGAAGCAACGACAGAGGCGCCGGAAGAGACCCTGGCAGCAGAGGAGCCGGAGGAGTCCCCGGAGGCAGAGGATGAGACCCAGGAAGCGGAGGAGCCGGGAGTACCGGCGGAAGAGGGAAAAGAAAGAGAGGAGGAGACAGAACATGATAGCGATTTATAAAAAGGAATTGCGCACGTACTTCAATTCGGTTATCGGCTGGCTGTTCCTTGCATTTTTTCTTGCATTTGTAGGACTTTATGTATACCTTTACAATTTTCTGGAGGGATTTGCGTTTATCGGCTATGCCCTGTCCAGTGTTACCTTGATTTTTGCCCTGCTGGTGCCGATGGTTACGATGCGGATTATTGCAGAGGAGAACCGGCAGAAGACGGACCAGCTTTTGCTGACCTCGCCGGTTTCCATCTGGAAGATTGTTGCCGGGAAGTATCTTGCGCTTGTTACGTTAATCGCCATTGCCATTGCGGTTATCTGTATTTATCCGCTGCTGTTTTCAAGCTTCGGCGCAGTGAATTTCCCGATGTCCTATACGGCGATTTTCGGATTTTTCCTGATTGGCTGTGCCTACCTTGCCATCGGGCTGTTTATTTCAAGCTTAACCGAATCCCAGGCGTTTGCAGCGGTAATGACATTTATCGTAGTGCTGCTTACCTGTCTTGCCGATGGTGTTGCGGCACTGATTCCTTCGACGCCGAAGGCGGCATGGGTTACCTATTCCGTAATCTGGGCGCTGCTTGCAATCTGGATATGGCGTGTTTTGAAGAATACCACGGCAGCGCTTATCATTTTTTCACTCGGAGAGTGTGCGCTGACGGCGCTGTATTTGTTGAAGGGGGCGCTTTTAGAGGGAACAGTTCCTACGATATTCGGGGCGTTTTCCCTGCTGCGTGTCTATAATGAGACCACTGCCGGAGTGTTTGAATTGAGAATGCCGGTATATTATCTGAGCATCGCGTTTGTCTTTTGCTTCCTGACTTATCAGAACATACGCAAAAGACGGTACAGTTAATGAGGAGGAGAAGATGATGGAAAAGCAGAACAGCAAAGGCTCCCGGTCCTTTTTTCAAAAAATCGGAGACTCCTTCCGTTCCAAAGGGTTCCGTTTCGGGGCATATACGACAGTTACCAGTATCCTTGTGATTGTCGCAGTCATTGTAATCAATCTGATTGTTTCGGCAGTCGATATCCGGAAGGATCTGACGTCGGACGGAAAGTATTCCTTGACGAAGGAGACCGAGACGCTTCTTTCCGGTCTTTCGGATGAGCTGGATATTTATTATCTGACAAAGGAAAACGCAACGCTTTCATGGTTCGGGACCATTTTTGAACTGTATCAGAAGGGAAGCAAGAAGATTGAATTTAAAAACGTGGATATGCTGATGAACCCTAAGTTTGCAGAGCAGTATACGAATGAAGAGGTAATGCAGCACAGCCTGATTGTTGTAAATAAGGCAAACGGACGGAGCAAGTATATTTCCTATGAGGATATGCTTTTGTTTGAGCTTTCGGTTGACCCGAATACCTATCAGTATACGGAAACAGTAACAGGAATCGATGTAGAGGGGCAGATTAATGCGGCAATCCAGTATGTGACCAGTGAAAAGCAGACCAATCTGTACGCAGTAACAGGGCATGGAGAGATGGCGCTTGGAACTGAGGGACTGAATCTGCTCCGCAAGGCGAATATAAATTATAATACCTTTGAGGTAATGAAGTCAGAGGCAGTTCCGGAGGACTGTGATGTGCTTTATATCTCTGCTCCGACGAAGGACTATACCGAGGCGGAACTGAAGGTATTGGAAGACTATGCGGCAGCAGGCGGCGATTTCCTGATTGCAGCAGCGTATCAGAGCGATATGGAGAATTTCAACAGGCTGCTTTCCGGCTTCGGGGTCAGCATGGGAGAAGGGGTAGTCCTGGAGGGAGACCCGAATTACTACTTCCCGCAGCTTCCGTATGTCCTGTTGCCAGGAATAGTAACAGACCATGCAATTATGAAGAATTATGCCGGGATGGAGTATCTTCCGATGCAGTCTGCCTCAGCACTGACGGTAACTGCCGGGGACCCGGCAAAGATTTCTTCTTCCATATTGCTTTCGACGACAGAGAAGTCGTATTTAAAGACCGGCTATATCAGCACGATGGCGAAAGAGGACGGGGATAAGGAAGGTCCGTTTACGGTAGGACTGTATGTGCAGAATACAGATACAAAGTCAGAGGCAATGCTGTTTTCGACACCGGCAATCTTCATCGATGAGTATCTGTCGACGGATAATTTTATCAATGCCGCAATATTCACGAACAGCATCAATTATATGGCAGAAGCGGAAGCCATCTCTACTGTGCGCACAATCTCCCTGACGGAAGACGAGAAACTGGTTGTGAAGGCGTCCCAGGCGAATGCCATTGCCGTGATGTTTGTGATTTTGATTCCGGTATTTTTGCTTGCAGGAGGCATTGCAGTAATGCTTTACAGAAAGCGCAGATAGCAAGGAGGCGTACATGGAAGAAAGAGAAGAGAGAATAAAAAGATTAAAACGCCTGAAACGGAAAAGAGGGATTACGGTTCTGGTGCTTGTCGTTCTGCTGGCAGGACTTGGCGGAGGCTATTATGCCGCGAGACAGTACAGGGAGAAAAAGGCAGAGGAAGAAGCAAAGCGGCAGGAGGAAGAGGATAACAGAATCAACGGGGAAGAGCTTACCGTGACGACCTTTGCCCTGCGTGATGTTGCCGCAGTCGGCTATACGAACGAAGAAAATTCATACCGTTTTGTAAGAACGGAAAGCGAGAAGGGGGATATCTGGGTGCGGGAAGGCGCAGAGGATTTCCCGACCAAGAACAGTAAGATAGAGACCATTATCTTTAGTCTTTGTGAACTGACCAGTACGACGAAGATTGCCGGAGACAGTGCTGTGCTTTCAGAGTACGGGCTGGAGACTCCGCTGATTTCTATTACAATCACGCTGGAGGACGGGACGGAGCAGCGCTTCCGCGTAGGAGCAAAGGCGCCGTATTCGACGGGATATTATTTTTTGCAGGAGGAAACCGGTGATATCTGGGTAGTGGCGGAAAGCGTCTATAAGCAGTTTTCCACGACGGAGATGAAGCTGGTGCAGGAAGAAGGCTTCCCGGAGACGACACAGGAAAATATAACGAAGGTAGAGGTAACGAAGCGCGGGGAAGAGACGATTGCGTATGAGCCGCAGACGGCAGAAGACGGTACAGTCACATATCCTGTCATCTTTGCAGACTGTGAAAAGTTTATTGCAGGGACGATACAGGAGTACCGCTGTACGGATTTTGCAGCGTACGGACTGGAGGAGCCGTATCTTACCGTAAAGGTATCCTATACGGAAAACGTGGCGGACGGGGAAGGCAATACCGTAAAGGAAGACCGCACAGTAACGCTGGAGCTGGGCGATTTGACGGTAAGCAATAACTATTATGCCAGGGTGAACGGCACTTCGTTTGTGTATATTATGACGGCAGCCAATGCGGCTAAGTATATACCGAAGTAAAACAGGGATTCTTTTTCAAAAAGGGGCTGTTGTAAGCGCAGCCCCTTTTTGCTATCTCTTTAATAGCCCAGCTCTTCGCCGACCAGGATGACCTTAATACGGCCCGGGATTCTGGATTTGCGTGTAATAACGATTTCACAGCACATACAGTCCGGCGTATAGCAGTCGTGGCAGCAGCCGTATTTTGCACAGGGCGTGGTGAGGCCTAGGCGGACGCCGTTTGGCGGTGCGGCGACATTGCGCACACGGTCGACGGCGGACTTTACGTCCGGGACGATTTTATTCATGCCGACAATCAGGATGACATTCTTTGGTCCGGTAATCAGGCAGGCAACACGGTTGCCGTTGCCGTCGATGTTGACCAGCTCTCCGTTTAGTGTTACGGCATTGCTGCTCATAAAATAGTAATCTGCGGTTACGGTCTTTGCATAAAGCTCGCGCTGCTCCTCCGGCGTTGCTGCCGTACTGCGGTCGTAGAGGATACAGTCCGACTTCTTGAGCGCATCCAGTAAGCCGGTTTCCGTACAGGAGACGGAGCCGCCCCAGGAAACGCTGCAGCCCGGCGTCAGAAAGCGCAGCGCCGTATCGCGCGCCTCATCCCGGCTCTGGAAATAGTAGCCCTCGATTCCGCGGCGGTTAAATGCTTCAATCAGGCTGTCTGCCAGATTTTCATAGGTCTGCTGCTTTGGTGTAAGCATAATAGCATGCCTCCCTTCTTTCTATCTAGTTTACAATAACGGAGAAAGAAGTGCAAGGTTTTTGTAGAGATATAGTTGCAAACTGTGGTGCAAATTGTTAAAATAGAGAGAGGGGAATTATGATACAAGGAGGACGGCAGAGTGAAAAACACGGCGGTAAAGGTTTTATTAATTATGACGATTCTCAGCAGCATTTTTTTGTGCGGGCTTTTGTTTTTACTGGTGAATAAAGGAAAGGGCGAGGGGGGTGGTTCCAGGCTGAAGGAGTATCAGGACCAGTATGATACACGTCTTACGGATTCCAAAATTCTGGCGCCGAAGGTCTATGAGGACTTTTCTAAGCTGTCGGACGGAGAGGGACTCTATGATACGGCGCGCCATACGCAGGTGTATGAGCGTATCGAGGCATTGAAAAAGACGGGCAGCTATACGCAGGATGCGCCGTTGGTGATTTATAATCCGTACGGGGTGAATACGCGTTCTCTTTATGTTTACTTTAAAACGGAGACGCCGATGAAGACGTCCTATCGTATCAGTACACAGGGGAGCGAGGTATCGACGTTTTCCGCAGACTGTTATTCGGAGGAGAAGTATACGACGACGCATGAGTATCTTCTGCTTGGTCTGAATGCAGAGGACGGAAACCGGGTAGCGCTTACGATGACAGATGCAGAGGGAACTTCCTGTGTCCGTACCTTTTATGTTGCAGCGGCAGAGTCTCCGAATGTGGTAAAGAATAAGCTCGACATGAGACGGGGTATCAGCGGGGAAAAGCTTTCCGATGGCCTGTTTGCCCATTTCGGGAATGAGACCGGCGGGCAGGAGACGGTAACGCTTTATGACAACGACGGAATGCTGCGGGGAGAGATTCTGCTGCTTTCCGGCAGCTGTAAGCGCTTCCTGTTTTTCGGAGAACGGATGTATTACAATATTTCCGATACGCAGATAGCGGCGGTTGACCGCTTCGGACGCGCGGAGCGCGTGTATGCGATAGACGGCTACACCATCGGGAACGACTATTGTATTGACGAGGCAAAGAAGCGGCTTCTGGTGCTGGCAAGCAAAAACGGGGAAAAGGAAAAGGGCGTAAACGACCGTGTGCTGTCGCTTGACCTGATTTCGGGCGAGGTAAAGGAGCTCTTAAACATGGGAGAGCATTTAAAGGAGTACAAGGCGGCATGCCGGAAGAACATAGACGATACGTTAGAATGGCTGAACTTAAATTCCATACAGGTGATGGGGGAGAATGATATCCTTCTCGGGGCAAGGGAAGCGTCTGCCGTCTTTAAGATTAAGGATATTTATGGGGTGCCGATGTTGGACTACATTGTCGGCGAGCCTTTGATGTTCGCGGGAACGGGCTACGAGTACCAGCTGCTTGCGAAGGACGGGACCTTTGCTTCCTTTTTCGGGGCGAACACCGTGACCTACAGGAAGGAGGAGGGGATGCCGTTAGGCATGTACCTGATTGACCTGTACGACAATCACATCGGCGGGACCGACAGCCGTCCGGAGCTTGATTATTCCGCGATGGCGTCCGATTTAGGCACGACGTTAAAGTCAGGGACCTCTTCCTACTTCTGCACCTATCTTGTGAACGAGGCAAACGGGACCTGGAGCCTGCAGGAGTCCGTACCGGTCGCCTATTCGGGCTATGTGGGGAGTGCACAGCTGACACCGGAGGGACATCTGATAACGGATACCGCCGGGCGGTTCAGCTATAGTGAGTTTGACAGTAAGCGGGAGCTGATCTGCAGCTATACAGGTGCAGGGAAGGGCTATCTGGCGCGTGTGTTTAAGTACGATTTTAAGAACTTCTACTTTGCAGGGCAGGAGAGTGAGCTGCCGACAGAGGACGCCAGTGCGGAATAGAAGAGAACAAAGCAGGAGATTCGGTTCATGGGAAGAAGTTTGTTTATTGCCGAAAAGCCGAGTGTAGCGCAGGAGTTTGCAAAGGCGCTGCCATACCGGTTTTCGCGGCAGGATGGATATATGGAGGCGCCGGAGGCAGTCGTGACGTGGTGCGTCGGGCATCTGGTGACGATGAGCTATCCGGAGGCCTATGACCCGGCACTGCGCCGGTGGAGTCTGGAAACGATACCGTTTCTTCCGCAGGACTTCCGGTACGAGGTGATTCCGAATGTGAAAAAGCAGTTCGGGATTGTAAAGGAGCTGCTTTGCAGAAAGGACATCGACTGCATTTACGTCTGTACCGACTCCGGGCGGGAGGGAGAATATATCTACCGTCTCGTGGACCAGATGGCAGGGGTTCCGGCGGAGAAGGAGCGCAGGCGGGTCTGGATTGACTCCCAGACCGAGGAGGAGATTCTGCGCGGAATCCGTGAGGCAAAGCCGCTGTCCGCGTATGATGCCCTGGGAGATGCGGCGTATCTCCGTGCAAAAGAGGATTATTTAATGGGGATTAACTTTTCGCGCGTCCTGACCTTAAAGTACGGTACGGCGGTGCAGGGGTTTCTAAAGGCGGAGAAGCATCAGGCAATCTCCGTCGGGCGTGTGATGACCTGTGTCCTTGGCATGGTAGTCCGCAGGGAGCGGGAAATCCGCAGCTTTGTAAAGACCCCGTTTTACCGGGTGACGGCAAAGCTGTCCGCCGGGGAGTCCGCCTTTGAAGCCGAGTTCCGCGCTGTCCAGGGCTCAAAATACGAGGGCTCGCCGAAGCTCTATAAGGAGAACGGCTTCCGGAAAAAGGAAGATGCGATGGCGCTGGTTTCCGAGCTGAATGTATCCGCGGGGGCAGGGTTTGAGGAGCTTACCGAAAAGGAGAAGCAGATTACCGCGCAGCGTGCCGCGGACGGTCTGACCGCCGTGATAGAGCAGTTAGAAAAGAAGCAGGAGAAAAAGAATCCGCCGCTTCTGTTTAACCTTGCAGAGCTTCAGAACGAATGTGCAAGGCTTTTTAAAATCAGTCCGGACGAGACATTAAAGATTGTGCAGGAGCTTTATGAAAAGAAGCTGGTTTCCTATCCGCGTACCGATGCGCGGGTGCTTTCGAGCGCGGTGGCAAAGGAGATTTCAAAGAATATCAGCGGACTGAAGAATTATTCCCCGGCGGCGGGCTTTGCGGCAGCCATCCTGCAGGGCGGCAGCTACAAGGGGCTTTTAAAGACCCGCTATGTCAATGACAAGCAGATTACGGACCATTATGCGATTATTCCGACCGGGCAGGGCATACCGGCGCTTTCCACGGTATCCATGACTGCAAAGCGGGTGTATGCAGCGATTGTAAAGAGGTTTCTCAGCATCTTCTATCCGCCTGCACTCTACCGGAAGGTGTCGCTCACCGTGCGCATCGGAAGCGAGCTCTTTTTTGCTGCCTTTAAGGTGTTGGCGGAGGAGGGCTATCTTGTACTGTACAAAAAGCCGGCAGGTGCCGCGGATAAGAACGGGACGCCGGAGGAGGCGGAGCCTGCTTCCGGAAAGGGAGGTGCCGGGAAGGGCGAGGAAGGGGAAGCCGAGACCGCCTGCGGCGCTGAGATGTTAGAGGCATTAAAGGACATGAAAAAGGGAAGTAAGCTTCCGGTTTCCATGTTTTTTATCAGGGAAGGCGAAACGGCGCCGCCAAAGCGTTACAATTCCGGCTCCCTGATTCTCGCAATGGAAAACGCAGGCCAGCTTATCGAGGACGAGGAGCTCCGCGCGCAGATTAAGGGCAGCGGAATCGGAACGAGCGCAACCCGTGCGGAGATACTGAATAAACTGGTAAAGATAGAGTACCTTGCCCTGAATAAAAAGACGCAGATGATTACGCCGACGCTGCAGGGAGAGATTATTTTTGAGGTCGTAAACGCCTCCATCCGTTCCCTGCTCAACGCGGAGCTGACGGCAAGCTGGGAAAAGGGGCTGACCTATGTGGCAGAGGGAAGCATCGGGAGCGGGGAGTACATGGGAAAGCTGGAAAGCTTTGTGCGCCGTATGACGGACGGCGTGAAGGGCTTAAATAACCAGAGCGTGCTGCGTGGGCGCTTTTCGGAGGTGGCAGGATATTATAAAAAGTAGTTATGGAGAAGAGCAATGATGGTTGAAAAGAGGATTCGCGATTTGTTTTCGGAATATCCGGGAGTGATTTATGGATTTACGGATATTGCGTACAGTGCATATGCGGACACTTATAAATCTGCGTTAGTATTTGCAGTTCCTCATGGGGAGCTGCTTACCATCGAAACCTATTCGGAAGAAAAATTTGAAAAGAACCTTCAGGATGCCAAAAGGGTAGTGGAAAGCATTCTGGCACAGCTGGAAAGGGTGCTTGAGGAAGCCGGAATAAAATACGATATTCCGCCTATGGCACAAAACAACGAGACAGAGCTGGCCGCCCCGTTTTCTTTCAAGTTTGCCGCAGTAAATGCCGGATTGGGCTGGATTGGGAAAAATGATGTTGTTATTACAAAAAAATACGGACCAAGGGTAAGGCTGTCCGCAGTCTTAATTGATGAGCAATTTGTCTATGGGAACAAAATCTTAAATAGTAATTGTCCGGAAGACTGTAAAAAATGTGTGGATGCCTGTCCGCATAACGCATTACATAACGTACAATGGAATATCAGCTCAGTAAGAAATGATATAATAGATTATAAGCTGTGCAACGAAAGAAGAAGCTTATATATAAAAACACATGGGAGAAAAAATGCATGTGGTCTTTGCATGGTTGCCTGCCCGTTCGGAGGCAGTACCTGCAAAGCGTTATAAACAGTCAAGGGATTTTAGTAAGAAGATTTCCGGCTATAAAATCAATAAAAAATAGCAACAGATAGAATAAAACAATTCAAAATCAAGTAAGGAGCGGGCAATGTTAAAGACGACGGAATTATTTGACTTATCGAAAACAGAGGCAAGGGAGCTTTTGGAGAAGGCAGAGTACGCATGGGAGGTACTGCCTGCTATCCATGACTTTATTCTTTCCTATGGGGAAACCCTGGGGAGCGAGTACGAAAAAAGGGGCGAGGATGTCTGGATTCATAAGACGGCAAAGGTGGCGCCGACAGCATCTGTCACGGGGCCTGCCATTATCGGGGCGGAGACGGAGCTCCGTCACTGTGCGTTTATCCGAGGCAATGCGTTTGTTGGGAGAGGCGTTGTCGTAGGAAATTCCACCGAGCTTAAGAATGTTATTTTGTTTGATAAGGTGCAGGTGCCGCATTACAATTATGTAGGGGATTCGGTTTTAGGCTACCGCGCGCATATGGGGGCGGGCTCGATTGTATCCAACGTAAAGTCGGACAAAACCTTAGTGAAGGTAAAGGAGGAGGGTGCAGAGTACCCTACCGGCTTAAAGAAAATGGGGGCGGTTCTCGGGGACTGCGTGGAGGTAGGCTGCGGCTCCGTACTGAATCCGGGAACGGTCGTCGGACCGGAAAGCAACATTTATCCGCTTTCCTCGGTACGCGGTTTTGTGCCTGCGCACAGTATCTATAAAAAAGAGGGAGAAGTCGTGCAGAAGCAGTAAAAGGAAGCAGGAAAGAAAACGGATAAGGGTATAAGAAGATAAACGATAAAATGGTAAAGTGAAAAAGGGATAAGGAGAGGAAGCTTTTACGAAAGGAGGGAATGCAATGCGGATTTTTTGCATCTGTCTGCAATATGTCGGGATTTTCTTTCTGATTGTCGAGCTGGTGTATACGCTGCGCCAATGGCCGTCAAGGCCGCAGTCGCATCTGCTGTTCCTTCTGCTGGCTACCTTAT
Source organism: uncultured Lachnospiraceae bacterium (assembly GCA_910579465.1). Lineage (GTDB taxonomy): Bacteria > Bacillota > Clostridia > Lachnospirales > Lachnospiraceae > SIG307. The sequence continues at coordinate 99,762 of CAJTUB010000009.1, forward strand.
TAAATTCCATCGGCTATCTCTTTGAAATCAGTGCGGTGCAGCCTGAGGTGGCGTTTGCCGGAACCAGGCTGAGCTATGTCGGTAAGGCTTACATTCCGATGATTACGCTTTTATTTGTTGCTGATTATTGTAAGTTCAGGCTGCCGCGCATCCTGCCGGGGATAATGCTTGCCCTGCATTCCCTGATTTTGATTCTGGTGCTCACCTGTGAGTATCATACGCTGTATTATACGGAAGTAGGCTATGATGCCACAGGGATTTTCCCGCACCTTGTCCTCGGTCACGGACCGGTTTATAAGCTCTATATGGCAGTTCTTTTGTTCTGTACCTTTTCGGTGCTTGCCATCGTCCTGTACCGTTACAGAACCGTAAAGGATGCAGAGGAAAAGCGCCGGGTGCTGCAGCTGTTTTTGATTGTATTGCTGCCGCCAATCGGGCTTGTCCTTTTTCTTTTGGGAATCTCGCAGGGATATGATACGACAGCCCTGAGCTATGTGATTTCCAGTGCACTTCTTTTAATCTCCACATTGCGGAATAATTTTTTTGAAACCCTGAATCTTGCAAAGGACCATGTGATAGAGAACCTTTCGGACGGTCTGGTCGTAGTCGGTACGGAAAATGAGCTGGTATATACCAATCCTCCGGCGCAGAGCCTGTACCCGGCACTGGCGACGGATACCTATTCCGGTGCCCTGGAGGAAATCAGGAAATGTGCCGAAAGCCAGAAGGAGATTTGCCTTGGGGACCGGATTTACCTTGCCTCAAGACGGGATATCCTTCACAATCATTCATTGCACGGAAGCATTTATCTCCTGAAAGACGTCACGGAGGAGCGGAGCTATAGCAGAAAGCTGCAAAAAGAGGTGGAAGAAAAGACAAAGGAAATCCGGCATATCCAGCATTCTGTTATTGCGAGCTTTGCGAATATGGTAGAGGCAAGGGACGGCGTGACCGGGCTTCATATCAAACACACCAGTGCCTATGTGGGGATTGTGGCGCGTGCCCTGCAGAAGAAGGAGGCATACCATGACCTCCTGACCGATACTTATGTAACGATTCTGACTGAGGCGGCGCCGCTCCATGATATCGGAAAGATTGCAATCCCGGACTCGGTTTTGATGAAGCCGGGAAAGTTCAGTGAGGAAGAGTTTACTGTTATGCAGACCCACGCAAAGCTCGGGGCGGATATTATTGAAGAGCTTCTTGCCGAGCTGGAGGATAGCGAATACCTGTGTATTGCGCGGGACATGGCATACTGCCACCATGAGAAGTGGAACGGCAGCGGCTACCCGAACGGCTTAAAGGGAGAGGAAATCCCTTTGTGTGCGCGGATTATGGCAATCGCAGACGTATACGACGCGCTCCGCTCCAAGCGGAGCTATAAGGACGAATTTCCGTCCGAGAAGGCGCGGGAAATCATCGCAGAGGGCGCAGGCACGCACTTCGACCCGGAGGTCGTGGAGGTATTCTTAGAGAACATCTGGGAGATTGAGGCAGCAGGGCAGGGGACGTATTAGAGGGGAGAGGAGAGAAGGGGAAGGGACACTGCGTCGAATGATGTCGAAATGTGCGATATATTGTTGGAATATTTTGTAAAAGGCTAGTGACTTTTGGGGAGAGGGGTGGTATAATTTAAAGGTAGGGGGAGTTAGTAATTTTATTTGCATTATATTTAGTAATATTGAGCGTAGTAGGGAAAGCAATAAAAATACTTTTCTGAAAAGAGAAAGTAATAATTGAAGGATAATCAGGAGTTATCCGTTGGAAACCCAAAGAAACGCGGGATTATTCAAT
>CAJTUB010000010.1 GCA_910579465.1 uncultured Lachnospiraceae bacterium
TGGCAAAAGGTTCTGTAAGAAAAAAAGGAAAGAAATGGTACTACCGCTTTTATGTAGAGGACGCAAGCGGCAACTTGGTACAGAAAGAGTTTACGGGTACGGAAAGCAAGAGCGAGACGGAAAAGCTGTTGCGGCAGGCAATGGAAGATTACGAAGAAAAGAAGTTCATTGCAAAAGCTGACAATATCACGCTTGGGGAACTGCTCGATATTTGGGCAGAGGAAGAATTGAAGGTTGGCACACTCAGCAACGGTACAGTCGGCAATTATCTTCAAGCCATAGGCAGGCTGAAACAGCACCCGATCAGTGACCGCAGATTAAAAACAATCACTTCCGGTCATTTGCAGCAGTTCATGGACTTGCTGACTTTCGGGGGAACGGAGGCAGACTTTGTTTCCAAAGGCTACACAAAGGATTATATCCGTTCCTTTTCGGCGGTGTTACAGCAGTCATTCCGCTTTGCAGTATTTCCCAAACAGCTTATCACATTCAATCCCATGCAGTATGTGGTAATGAAGAAAAAGGCTGAAAATGTGGATTTGTTTGCCGAAGATACCGCCGAAGATGGCAGTGTAAAGACACTGACCTACGAACTGTACCAAAAACTGCTGGCACAGCTTGGCAAAAGGAGCAAAGACGCAATCCTGCCTGTTCAGATAGCTTATTTTACTGGTCTAAGGCTTGGGGAAGTGGCAGGGCTGACTTGGCAGGACATCAACCTTGAAGAACAGTATTTAACAGTGCGGAGAAGCGTCCGATACAACAATTCAAGACACAAAACGGAATTGGACCGACAAAGAGGAAAAAGGTGCGTGTCGTGGACTTCTGTGATACCCTCGCTGATATTTTGAAAACAGCAAAAAAGGCACGGCATAAAAACCGTTTCCAGTATGGGGAACTATACCAGAGGAATTATTACAAAGAAGTCAGGGAAAAGAACAGGGTACATTATGAGTATTACTGCCTTGACGGGATACAGGAAGTTCCTGCGGATTATACGGAAATCTCCTTTGTCTGCCTGCGGTCAGACGGCTGTCTTGAACTTCCTGCAACAGTGGAAAACGCCTGCTGGACTGCCCGAAAGAAACTGCCGGAACTGGAAGATTTTCATTTCTACACACTCCGGCATACTTATACAAGCAATCTCCTGTCAAACGGGGCAGCGCCGAAAGACGTGCAGGAACTGTTAGGTCACTCTGATGTCAGTACCACCATGAATGTCTATGCCCACGCCATAAGGGAGGCAAAGCGGACTTCCGCAAGGCTCTTGGATAAAGTGGTCGGGGAATGATAAAATTTTCCCTTGTTTCGGCTGGTAAGGGCAAAAACAAGGGAAAATACATAGCAGTTCATGGTATGAGGGGTGATAAACCCTGAAAAATAGGGGAAGTTTATGGAAAAAGCGTATAAACTGGAATTTCTCGCACTAAATTATGAATATATTTTTTTTGCATCAGCTGGTAGCTTTCTTACATGGTGTAAAAAACGCAGGCTATTTTCCGCTTGCTCAAAATCGTATACAAAATTCTGCTTTTGGCTAAGTTCTGCCGCTGTGTTTTGAAATAAAGCACACATTTCAAAAACAGAATTCCATATTGATTCAATTTCTGCGATGGAATATGTTGTAAGATATTGTCCATACGTTTCTTCAGTTAGATACTTTTTTAAATATTTACCGGATTTTCCTGCACTAACAGAAAAATTATTTTCTATACCGATTTTCCATTCTAATAGACGCCTTAATTGCGGTCTCAGGGTGAAATTTATCATATCCAAAGCATAAGGAAGTTCATTACGCCATAATCCTTTCGCCACATTATTCAAACACCACCAAAAATTCGAACAAGTACACTGGAATTCAATTTCCGTGGGTTCTTTGACCCAATACCTTTTGTCCGTTGTTTCCTGTGGATATGGCATAATGCCGTCCTTATCCACCAGTATCTGATACAGTTCAAGATTTGCAAGGGCATTTTCTTTGGTACATACATGCAAGTCTATCCTATTTCCATCTGCAAATTGTATCTGCCAACCATAACAATTCTCTATATCCGACGGATAAAAAACATTATCCTCAGGATAATGCATATACAAAATTTTTCCAAAACGATTTATCCATTCCTTGTCTTCACGAAATGGTTTTGTAGTTGTTACAACATACACAATATCATAATCCTGAAAAATATCCCTTGGGGCATTTGGATTTGTACGGGAGCCTTCAATATATGCAGCCCGAATATTTTCTTCCTTAAAAGCAATATCTTTTATCAAAGATATCATTTCTGTCTCTGTGCGCATTTTCATTTCCTTACTACAATTTATAGTTCAATGTCAACTTGATATTCATCATCAATAAGAAGATAATTAACCTTGTAATTCTGACACTGTTCCAATATTTCTGCATTATCTCTGAGTACCGTTTCTATCGTACAGTACGCATCATCCATTCTGTTTTCCACAACACTTGCATACTTTTTTATATCACAAAAGTGATTCATAATATATTTATTACTCATAACTAAGCAATAATATTTTATGCTTTTTAAATACTCAGATTCAAAATCTTTCGACCACTCAAAGGGAATATAACATCCTTCAACAATAAGATTCTGCTCATTCTCAATAGCTGTTTTTATCATTTCACACACAATCGGCCATAAATAATCCGTTAATGCTTTCTCATCACTCACAGGGGTAAGTGTAGTGTTTCCGCTACGAATAAGCCCCATCTTTAAATGGTCTATAGATAGATATGGATATTTATATTTCTCAAGTAATTTTTGGGCAAGTGCTGTTTTTCCTGTGTGAGATGCTCCCGTTATCAAAATAATCATTTGATTACTCCTCCAATCCAATTGGATAAATTTCGATTTATATGTCTAACAGAATACCACAAACACACTCATAGTTCAATCAGATTTTTATTAAACTTTTTTCTGTGCCTGCTTACTCCTGCTTTGTTGTCAGTTATGCTGTCGGCTCTCGTTCTGAAGTTCCCACTCAAGGTTCTTTTTTTGTGGGCTTTCGTTTTTTCTTGCCATAATAATACCTCCAAACTGGGTAATCTTATCTTATATTAGTTTGGAGGTTTACATAAACTTTAGGAGAGTCCCGATAAAAGCAGCAATAGCATTATTCCTTTAATTTTATCGGAGCGTAGAGGTTCATCTGATGGTATCCGAGTCCCTTTTTAATTTCGTCGTCTACATAAATCATGTGTCCCATGAGGCCCCGTCCGTTGTCAAGGATGAAGTTTGTGCCTTCCAGCCATTTTTCCATCTTGCTTCTCACCTTGTCGTGACTTTCCCCGTCGCCGTCTACGCTGACCGCGACGGCATACAGACCTCCGGGATATTCTATAACCTTATATGGGTGTGTGTCAGCTTCCGTCACTTCGTCTTTAAGCGCCCAGACCCATTCGACCATTCCGCCCTTTTCACACAGAAAATCGGGAGCGTCAAAAAGAACAGGTTGAAAGAAGTGATTGTGAGATTCCTGCCAAGGCTCGAAGTCTCCGCCGAAAAGCTCCTCAAAGCTCATAGCACCTGAGGTTACTGCCCGGAATGCAGGTATCCTGACAATCATAATATCGGGTATTTTATGGTCCAGCTTCTCCGTGACCTCGAGCAGACGATGTATCGTTGCAGGATTGCCATTGTAGTTTGCATGTACCAGCTGTGTTTTAATTTCCTTTGCCTTTTTGTAAAGAAGCCTTACATCGGCTTCCTTGCCAAAATCAGCCGATTCAATCTGGCAGATAAATTCCAGAACGATTTCCTTTAATTCATGCAGAAGGGAAATCTCCTCATCAATATCGTCTGCCTTTTTTTCTAAGACTTCTAAGACAATCTCCGAACCGGAGGCATCAAAGATACGCCGGATATCCTTGATGCTGATATTGAGCTTGCGTAAAATCAGAATCTGTTCCAGCCGTTTGATATTTGCTTCATCATACAGCCTGTAAGCATAGTCGTCACTCCGGATACTTTTTATCAGTCCCATATCCTCATAGTAACGGAGCGTGCGGGCAGAGAGCTGGTATCTGGCAGTCATGTCCTTGATTTTAACTAAATCATCCATAATAATTAACCTCCTGTAACTAAGTCAGGTATAGTATACACGATTCCCTAACGGCAGAGTCAAGAGGTAGAAGGGGTAAAAATGATTTTTATCAGGCTGCTTTTACGTTGATTCCCTTAAAATGCCCGTTTATGACAGCGGCAAAGGTTGTTTTAGGTTTCTGCCGATATATAATATATATTTGTGCAAGGCAGGTGAGTACAATGCTGTCCGTAGCGGTATGTGACGATGAGGTTATGGAGTGCTGCAATATAGCGGGAAAAATCAAGGAGATACTAAAGGAAATGAAAGTGCCCTGTATGATACGGCAGTTTTATAGCGGAAGGGAATTGCTGCAGTCGAAGGAAAGCTTTGATATTATTTTTCTGGATATTCTCATGTGCGATTTAGACGGAATGAGGACGGCGCAGATGTTCCGGGAGAAGGCATTTGACAAAATCCTGATTTTTATATCCTCCAGCAGAGACTATGTATGGAAGGCGTATGACGTCGAGGCGTTCTGGTATCTCGTAAAGCCAGTGGATGAGAAGAAATTGAAACAGGTGCTGCAAAGGGCTGTCCTCAAGATAGAACATCGTTCCCAGGAGTTTATCCTTGTAAACAGGGAGCGACAGAAAACGAAGCTGTTTTTAGATGACATTTATTATTTTGAGATACAGGGAAGAAGGATTGAAATTCATGGAACCGGGGACGTTGTTGCCTATTATGAGCAGATTGGCGTTTTGGAGGAGAGCCTGCGGGGAAAGGGATTTTTCCGGTGTCACAAAAGCTATCTTATTAATCTGAAGTATGTGAATGCCTATAACAAACAGGAGGTAATTCTTGATAATGGAATAAGGATTGTGATAGCAAAAAGAAGATATGAAGAATTTTGCAGGGAGGCTCTGGAGTACATGAGAAAAAACGGAGGTATTTTATGATACAGGGGTTTTCAGGAGTTTTTATAACAATGCTATGCTGTTTGCTATATTCCGGCATAGTCAAAAGGTTTTGTAAGAACTATTTAGAGCTTTCAAAGAGAAATGAAGCATTGTTTTTTCTCCTCTTCTTATGTGGCGCGGCAGTCATGGAGGGGATATCTCAATGCGATTTTTTTCCGGCGATTGTCCTGACATTGTCAGGTCATATCCTTTTTATAGGTATAGTATTGCTTTTGTTCCGGGGGGATAAGGAGAAAAAAATACTGGCAGCTGCCATCCTGATTACGATAACAACACTGGTAGAAAATTTCTGCACAGCGCTTTTTTCGTGTGTTACCCTGTTTTGGCTGCATATAGTAAAAGGCATTACAATTCCGTTTTTAGGGGAGCTAGAGACTGCCTTTATTACCTACAGCAGCCTGATAATAACAATAATGCTGCTCTATTGGGCATCAAATTATTTTGCTTCCGTTTTTTACTGTAAAACAAAAAGGTGGTATGCCATATTAGCCGTTCCGCTGCTTGTAGTTACGCTCGTAATTGATATAGCAAACTGGGGTGCAAGTAACGGGATTTTAGTCAGGAGCGGGGGCGACAGGAGCCTTTATTATGACCAGATATTCAGTCATGCAGGATTTTGTGTTTTGTCAGGCTTATCTATGTTTGCAGCGGGCGTTTATGTTTTTGGGATGAACCGGATTTATCTGGAGCAGAAAAAAAGCAGCCAGTATCATCAACAGATAGCAGCTTATAAAATGCTGGAGGAGCAGTACCGCCGTTCGGAGCGGGTAAGGCATGACTTAAAAAACCACATCCTTGCCTTGTCGGGACTGCTGGAACATAAGGAATGGGAAAAAATAAAGGGCTATTTAAAGAATATGGAGGACAGCGCCGGTTTTCAGGCGGAGGAGGCGACAGGGAACCGGATTGTAGATGTGCTTTTGTCCCAAAAACGGAAGCTGGCGGAGGAAAAAAATATGACATGGGAGGCAGAGGTACAGATACCTCCGCTGTGTGGTATCAACGAGTTCGACTTATGCGTATTGTTTGGAAATATATTGGACAATGCAGTGGAAGCGTGTGAAAGACTACAGCATAATCAGCCGCATTGCGAGACGCAGGCCTTTATCCGGATTCAGGCGAGGGCTGTAAAACAATTCTTTCTGTTAGAGGTAAGGAACAGTACGGATACGGCAGGACAGCAGAAAACCGGCGTTACAGGTAAGGAAAATCCGGAGGAGCATGGCATCGGTCTGCTGAATGTCCGTGATGTAGTACAGAAATATAACGGCACGATGAAGATAGAAATTGAAAACGGCATATTTGCGATTGTTGTTTTGGTGCCGCTGAGCGATGCCGTACATGACATGAAACAGGCTGTTTAAGGCAGAATGCTAAGGGTGTAAATTCTTATTGCCGAAAAGAGAAACAGGAACGATTATTGAAGGTAAGAAAGGAGGCCGTATTATGAACACAAAAACGATGGAAGGGCTTGTAGGGGCGAGAACGAATATCAATCTGCTGAATACCCCGTTCCGGGTGTATAAGGAGGCAAGGCGCAGGGGGGATACCGCGGTGATGGAGAGGGCAATGGGGTATGTCAATGAATTTTCGGATAAGTCGGAGGAGTATCAGGCAGAGGCTGAACGCGGCATGGAAGAGGACGTAGAGGCAGCCAGGGAAAAGGCAAAGGCAGAACGTGAAAGGGCTGTCCAGAAGCGCAAGGAGGAACGTAAGGAGCTTGAGGAAAAGATAGAGAAGAGCAGGGAGGAAAACAGGGAAACAGACATCGTAAGCGTCAGCGAGGAAGGCAAAACGCTGTTAAAGGAAACTACCGGGACGGAGGATCAGGCGTCTGCCGGTACTGCGCCGGAAAATACGACTTCCGCAGAGGCAACGGGAAATAAGCCGGTAATCTATACGAAAACAGGGGAGATAAGCCAGCCGGAGCAGACAGCGAGTATTTCGGTTTCCGTGTAAGGGGAGAATATGCCCTTTAGTCCTGCAGTGGCAAAGTTTATAGACCATGGGAGAGAATCTATGCCTGCGGGGCATAGGTAATGATAAAAAACAAGTATTTGATATGGTTAAAAAGTGACGCTATAATGAGTGTAATGAAAAACGAAAGGTTTTCATTACACTCATTTTTTTGGAGGAAATCTTATGAAAAGAAGAATTGCCATGTTACTTACCGTTGTGATGGTTGCTTCCCTTGCGGCTTGTGCAGGAGGAAAAGAATCCACGGAACAGGGAACGTCCGGAACAGGGACGATAACGGATAAGCCATCAACAGACAATACTCCGGCGGGAGACAACTCTGAAGCAGGGGAGACGAATATTCTTGTTGCATATTTTTCTGCGACAAACACAACAGAAGGTGTGGCAAAGAAGATTGCCGACAGTCTGTCAGCTGACCTTTATGAAATTATACCGGAACAGCCCTATACGGAGGAGGATTTGGATTACCATGACGACGACAGCCGCTCTAGCATTGAGATGAATGACGATTCGGCGCGTCCTGCCATTTCCGGTTCTGTAGAGGATATGGAGCAGTACAGTATCGTGTTTATTGGTTATCCGATTTGGTGGGGCGAGGCGCCGAGAATTGTCAGCACATTTATGGAAAGCTACGATTTTTCCGGCAAAACAATAGTGCCTTTCTGCACTTCAGGAGGCAGCGGAATCGGCTCCAGTGCGACCAATCTGGAAGCATTGACAAGCGATGCCACATGGCTTTCCGGTACACGTTTAAACGGGGGAAGCTCCCGTGATAAAATTGCAGACTGGGTAAATGGTCTTGGACTTAATATTACGGCACAGTAAGGAGGTATTGTATGGAGCGGATAGAAAAATGTAAAGAGGTATATAGGGAATTGTTTGGCGGGGAACCGGCGATGATGGAGAGTGGAAATGATCCGGAATTGATGATTATTTTGCAGCGGTTTATATTTGGTGAAGTATTTGATACGGGAATTTTGAAGAAAGAAACCAGAGAGCTTCTGACGGTGGTCTGTCTTGCCACAATGCAGACACTGCCGCAGTTAAAAGCCCATGTGCAGGCGGCGTTAAATTCCGGAAACCCGCCGTTGGCAGTCAGGGAGGCCATCTATCAGTGTGCCCCGTTTATAGGCTTTCCACGCACATTGAATGCGGTCAGTGTGGCTGATGAAGTGTTTCTGGAGAACGGGATATCCCTGCCGCTCTCCGCACAGGGCAGAATCAAAGAAAGTGAGAGGTATGAGAAAGGGCTTGCAGTCCAGTTTCCCTTATATGGTAATGAGATCAAGGAAAAGTATGGGAAGCTTCCGGACGGGATCGGAGAAGCGCTGCCCCGCTTTTTGACAGAGGTTTGCTTTGGGGATTTTTATACCCGCGGCGTACTGGATGTACAGGAAAGGGAGCTGCTTATGCTGGCAGTTTTGGCGGCTTTGGGTGCAGATGCCCAGATAAAGGCTCATGTGGCTGGGAATCTGAAAGCCGGAAACAGCCGGGAGACGCTATATGCCGCTATGGTACAATGCCTGCCATACATTGGTTTTCCGGCAGCTTTTCGTGCAATTGATATTATAAAATCGGTAGAATAAGCAAATCAGGGGGCAGTACGGATGAGTTTAATAAGAAAAATAAAAATTTTAACGGACCTTCTGATGACAGCAGCGCTGCTCTTTCTGATGGCGTATCAGGTGACAGGAGAGAAATTCCACGAATGGTTCGGTGTAACGCTGTTTTTGTTGTTTATTATCCACAACGTCCTGAACATCCGCTGGTATGGAAATCTGTTCAAAGGAAAATACCGGCCGCTCCGGGTGATACGGACAGTGACAAATTTTGCGGTTTTTGCCGTGATGCTTTGTCTTGTTTACAGTGGCATTGTAATGTCACGTTATGTATTTGCTGCCCTGCCGGTTCGTGGCGGGATGGCACGGGCAAGGGTGATGCACCTTTCGGGCTCCTACTGGGGCTTTGTATTGATGAGCCTCCATTTAGGGCTTCATTGGGGAATGGTAACCGGTATGTTCCGTAAACTGTGCGGAGGCAGAAAAAATAGGTTACTTTCATGGTGTATGCGTCTGTTTTCCGTGCTTCTTGCCGGCTATGGAGCGTTTTGCTTCTGGCAGGCAGATATCATTTCTTATTTGTTTCTGAAGGTAGAATTTGCATTTATTGATTATGAGAAAAATGCGGTGCTTGTTCTTTTTCAGTACATGGCAATGATGGGGCTATGGGTTTTTATAGCCTGTTATATGGCAAAAGGAATAGTGAAATTATCCGCAACCGGTCCAAAAAGGAAGGAGAAAGGTGATGAAGAAAATTAGTGCTTTTCTATTGGTGATGAGTATGCTTTTTACATTAGGCGCCTGTGGGGGAAATCTAAAGGAAACAGAGAATATGGAAACAGAAAATAAGGTAACCGAAAATAAAAATACCGAAAATGAAATAACCGAAAACAAGATAACGGAAAAGGTAGATTCTATTAGTAAGACTGACGAAAATCCGGAGGTAACAGGTACATTGACTGTGCCGCCAGAAAATTTCCGTCTGATTCAAGGCGGAACCTTTGAAATGGGGAGTCCTGAAACGGAGAACTGGCGCTCGGAGGATGAAGTCCGGCATACCGTAACCGTCAGTGATTTTTATATGAGTATTTATGAGGTGACGCAGGCAGAGTATGCAGAGGTGGTCGGAAATAATCCGAGCAGCTTTTCCGGGGATAACCTTCCCGTTGAAATGGTTTCATGGATGGACGCAGTCAGATATTGTAATGCCCGTAGTGAAAAAGAAGGATTAACGCCTGTCTATACAGTAGAGGGACAGACAGTAACTTGGAATCGTTCTGCGGACGGATATCGGCTGCCGACAGAGGCGGAGTGGGAATATGCCTGCCGGGCGGGAACAGAAACGCCGTTTTACACGGAGACGTCTATCAGCGCTGAGGAGGCGAACTATTACGGGCATTACCCGTATGAGATTGAAGATCATTATTTTTCGCAGGATAATCTTTCAACGAAGCCGGGGAAGTACCGCCAGACTACGGTTGCTGTAGACAGCTTTTCGCCGAATCCGTGGGGAATTTATAATATGCACGGTAATGTAGGCGAATGGGTGTGGGATTATTATGGAGCCTACATTACAAGTGAGCAGACGAATCCGACCGGCGTCAAAACAGGTACGCTCCGGGTATACCGGGGAGGCGGCTGGAACGATTTCGCTAAGAATATGCGGAGTGCATATCGGGCGGCAATGGCAGAAGATAAGGGAAGCTTCAATATAGGGATCCGGTTGGTGAGAAATGCTGTAAATGGCGACGGCAGTATTGTCAGCGCAGGGGTGCAGGGTGTAGATAGTACGAACAGCAATGTTTTGATTGCGTTCTTCTCATGGGGTGGAAATACAAAAGGAATTGCAGAGGAAATTCAGGCACAGACAGGCGCAGACTTATTTGAAATTGAACTGGTACATCCTTATTCCAGCAATTACAACACGGTGCTGGATGAAGCGCAGCGGGATCAGAATGCGCAGGCACGTCCGGAGCTTGCCGTCCATGTGGAAAACATGGAGGACTACGATACGATTATTTTAGGTTATCCGAATTGGTGGGCATCCATCCCTATGCCGATTGCATCTTTTCTGGAAGAATATGATTTTACCGGAAAAACGATTATTCCTTTCTGCTCTCATGGAGGCGGACGTTTCGGGCAGAGCCTGACCGCGATTGGAAAGCTGGCGCCGGACGCAGTAATGGGAGAGGCGTTATCGGTGCATTACTCCGGAGGGAGCAGTCTGCCGGAAGATGTAGCTGCGTGGTTAAAGGAGAACGGCATCAAGGAATAGGTGTCCGGAAGTAAATACCTTAAATTCAGAGCTAGCACCATTTGTCTTTCTTGGAAAGAACGGTTTCGTCCATCAGGGTAAAGCCGACCTTTTTATAAAATTCTTCTTTATCCTCGGTATGTACCAGCCATCCGGAATCCGGACAGGCAGCGATACATTTTTGTACTAAGGTTTTCCCGATTCCCATTCCCTGATAATCCGGAAGGACCGCCAGGTCATATATGACAGAGCGGAATTTTAAATCGCTCAGAACTCTTACACAGCCGACTAACCTTTCGCCATCCCATGCAGAGAAAACAAAGGTGGAATGGAGGAAGCCAAGTTCTTTTTTGCGTACAAATTAGATGTTTTATATCCATTGATATTATTCCCAATTTAGAGTACAATGTAACCGAAGGTTGTGACCGTGAAGAGCAGATTTGGGAAACACTATTTCCCAAATCCGCAGATGTGAGGCAATCAGGAAGGAAGTACAGAATACATGGATTTTGATATCAGGAAATTTGACGAATATCGGGAGAACAACCGTCTGGAGGTAAAGAAAGCCAAGGGAGGGCTTCCGAACAGCCTATGGGATACCTATTCCGCAATGGCGAACTGCTACGGCGGGATGATCCTTCTCGGGGTGGTGGAGAAAGAGGATGGCAGCTTTGCGACGACAGGGCTGAAAGACATGGATAGGATGCGGAAGGATTTCTGGAATGTAATCAATAACAGTCAGAAGGTCAGCATCAACCTGCTCACCGATGATGATGTGGATTCCTATGAGGTAAATGGCGATGTCATCCTTGCTATTCGGGTGCCGGGGGCAGGTCGGGAGGATAAGCCGGTTTATATCAATAACGATATGATGAGAGGCACATTCCGCAGGAACGGAGAGGGCGATTACCACTGTACAAAGGCAGAGATCAAGGCTATGCTCCGCGACCAGACCGAGGAAACGTCAGATATGAAGCTTCTTGAGGATATGGAGGTTTCTGACCTAAACATGGAAACTGTCCATGCTTACCGCAACCGTCACACGGCGTACCGTTCGGAGCATGTCTGGGAGGGACTGACGGACGATGAGTATCTTGAACGGATCGGAGCCGCAAAACGGGCGAAAACCGACAGGAAGCTTCATCCAACTGCTGCGGGGTTGCTGATGTTTGGTGAAGAGTTCCGTATTTTGTATGAGTACCCGGAGTATTTCCTTGACTACAGTGAGATGCTCGATCCATCCATACGCTGGACAGACAGGCTCCAATCAAGTTCTGGCGACTGGACGGGAAACCTGTTCGACTTTTTCTTCCGGGTGTACTCCAAGCTGGTGAAGGACCTGAAAATCCCCTTCAAGCTGGAGGGAATCACCCGCATTGACGATACGCCGGTTCACAAGGCAATGAGGGAGGCACTTGCCAACTGTCTGGTGAATACGGACTTTTTCGTGCCGAGAGGAGTCGTTATCAGAAAAAATGTGGATACTATCATAATTGAGAATCCGGGATATATCCGGACGGGTAAAGACCAGATGTTAAAGGGAGGCATTTCCGATCCTAGAAACAAGGCATTAATGAAGATGTTTAACATGATCGGTATCGGTGAGCGCGCCGGGAGCGGCGTGCCAGATATTTTCGCCATATGGGATTCCTATGGTTGGATAGCACCAAAGGTCGAGGAGCAGTTTAATCCTGACCGGACGATTCTGACGCTTTCTTTTATAAAAAAACAAGCAGAAAAAACAAGCAGAAAAAGCAAGCAGAAAAAACAAGCAGAAAGAACGAGTAGAAACGGACAAGCAGCAAAGACTGCCGAAAATAAACAGCGAATCATTGACTACCTCACAAAAGAAGGGGGTAGCAAGGCGGTGGATATAGCTGAGTATGTCGGGCTTAGTTCTGCAAGAGTAAGAGTGCTTCTCTCTGAACTTTCGAATGAAGGCAGGGTCAGAACGGAGGGAAATGGTCGGTCAAGACGATATCTGCTGATATCATAAATGAACAAGAAGTCCAGAGTACGGAGGGCGTGATATTTGAGGCATTAGGGTTGGAGCGAGATATTCTGAGGAAGCGGTGATTTAATCAGTTCTTCTTTAGATATAAATTGGGAAACGGTCTTATTAGCAGCCGCCTTCGAATTATCTTTCCTCCGTGCCTGCCTTATCTATCATAGCTTTCATTTCCTCAACAATTTGCTGGACACTTTTATTATCCGTGTTAATTACATAATCGCCTTGATACGGCTCTAAATGAAGCCAGTGAAAAGAACATTCATTTTTATCCCCGCGGTTTTTATGACGTTCCAGCAAGGTATCCTCAGAGCAGGTCAGGGTAAAGCCCAAAACAGAGTAATCTTTTGCAGTGATATCTTTCAACACTGTCTCACGAATTGTTTGATATATCATAACTACAGACGGGAAGAACACATAGTCAAACCCTGAATTCAAATAGGTAGACAATGCAAAGGACATCGTTTTGTCACCATTTCGCAATCTCGGATCATCCAATGAAAAAGGATTGACGCACCATGCCCAGTCACCATCAAAAAAAGCACTGTTTTCATAAGAGGTAAACAGCTTGTCTGCCACCGTCGTTTTCCCCACACAAGGAGAGCCCGCTATAATAATCAGTTTTTGTTGTGATTTTTTTGTCATCGATATTCCTTTCCGCTCCCATAAATCAGAGCTAGCACCATTTACCCTTTTTGGAAAGAACGGTCTCGTCCATCAGGGTAAAGCCGACCTTTTTATAAAATTCTTCTTTATCCTCGGTATGTACCAGCCATCCGGAATCCGGACAGGCAGCGATACATTTTTGTACTAAGGTTTTCCCGATTCCCATTCCCTGATAATCCGGAAGGACCGCCAGGTCATATATGACAGAGCGGAATTTTAAATCGCTCAGAACTCTTACACAGCCGACTAACCTTTCGCCATCCCATGCAGAGAAAACAAAGGTGGAATGGAGGAAGCCTACATTGAAATTGTTTAATATTTCTGGTGTGACCGTATTTTCAGCCGCCCAGCCCACAGCAAGAAATAGCTGATACAGCTGTTCACAAGGTAAATCCTTTTGTGTTTTGTAGGTTATGTTCATTTTTGCCTCACCTTTCGTTAATGGATTACTTTGTATTATACAAAAATCTATGCGCAATAGCAATAGATTTTATTTTCAGAAAAAAGTATTTGACAAATCCGGAAAGTCGTGCTATGATTTGCACAGAATAGCAAAAGACAGTGAAGGAAAGAGTAGGTAACGAAAGGCTTTACAGAGAACCCTGCGTGTGCTGAGAGCAGGGGAGCCGGTACTTATCGAACATGGTTCCGGAGTTTCGCACCGAGAGAGTTTCTTTAGGCTGCGACGGGTACACCCGTTAGCGTGTGCGGCTGTAAAGCGGAAGCGAGCAGTCAGTGAGGTGTATTTCGTGAGGAATACATGAATTAAAGTGGTACCACGGAACGTTATGTCCCGTCTTTAAGTCAGGCTTAAAGGCGGGACTTTTTTCGTGCAGGCAAAGGTGAGCATGAATTTCAGCATGGGAGCTTGCTCCCGGATGCTGAAAGCTGTGCGGGTCCGCCTTTTAGCCGCCACGTAATGGGTGCGGAAGCAGGGGGAAAATCATTTCAGAAAAGGAGAGTTTTAAGATGAGAAAATGGAAGGCAGTTTTATTGACGGGAGTATTGGCGCTTGCTTGTCTGGCAGGCTGCGGTAAAAGTAAGGGGATTACAGTTGCTGTGCCGAATGATGCGACGAATGAGGCGCGTGCCCTGTTGCTTTTGGAGGAGTTAGGGTATATTACCTTAAAGGAAGATGCGGGAATTACCGCGACCACAAAGGATATCAGTGAGAACCCGTACAATCTTTCGTTTAACGAGGTTGAGGCGGCGCAGCTTCCGAATGTGCTGCAGGATGTGGATTATGCGATTATCAATTCGAACTATGCAATTTCCGCAGACATCAATCCGGTGGAGGATTCCCTTGCCATCGAGGGTGCTTTTTCCGCTTACAGTAACATTCTTGCAGTAAAGGAGGGTACGGAGGGCAGCGATAAAATAAAGGCGCTGGTAGCCGCACTGGAGAGCGAAAGGGTTGCCTCTTACATCGCAGAAACCTACGGCGGCGCCGTAGTGAGCGTGGTAAAGGAGCCGGGCGACGGCTTTGATGCTTCGGTGGATTATGCGGCATTGGCAGGAAGCAAGATTTCCGTTGCTGCCTCCCCGACACCGCATGCCGAGATTTTAAAGGTGGCAAAGGAGATTCTTGCCGAGAAGAATATCGTGCTGGATATTATCGAATATACCGATTATGTGCAGCCGAACAATGTGGTGGAGAGCGGCGAGGTGGACGCAAACTATTTCCAGCATAAGCCTTATCTGGATGATTTTAATGCACAGAATGGGACGCATATCGTGTCCGCGGCGGCAATCCATGTAGAGCCGATGGGGATTTACGGGGGAAAGCAGACCTCTCTTGATGCAATAAAAGAGCAGTAGGAAAGGAAAACGCTGGAATGTTTGTCCGGTGTCCGGTGCAAAATATGATTGAATTGAGACATATGTCAAAGACGTTCCGCACCGCGGGCGGGACGGTAGAGGCGTTGAAGGATATTTCCCTGACCGTAAATGACGGGGATATTTACGGTATTATCGGAATGAGCGGCGCGGGGAAGAGTACGCTGGTGCGCTGTATCAATATGCTGGAGCGCCCGACGGCGGGCGAGGTTTTAATTGACGGGAAGGATATCGGTACGCTTTCTAAGGCGGAGCTGCGTAAGGTCCGCCGGAACGTGACGATGATTTTCCAGAATTTTAATCTCCTGATGCAGAAAAACTGTCTGCGGAATATCTGTTTTCCATTGGAGCTTGCAGGAGTGAAGAAGGCGGAGGCAAGAAAGCGTGCCACGGAGCTTCTTGAAATCGTAGGGCTGCCGGATAAGGCGGAGGCGTATCCGGCGCAGCTCTCCGGAGGGCAGCAGCAGCGGATTGCCATTGCTAGGGCGATTGCGACGCAGCCGGAGGTGCTTCTGTGCGATGAGGCAACCAGCGCGCTGGACCCGAAAACGACGCATGATATTCTGGAGCTGCTCCGGGATATCAACAGGCGGCTCGGGATTACGATTATTATTATCACGCATCAGATGAGCGTGGTGGAGGAAATCTGTAACCGTGTCGCGATTCTGGATGAGGGCATGGTAGCGGAGGAGGGCGAGGTTTCCGCCGTGTTTGCGGAGCCGCATTCCGACGCGGCAAAGCGTCTGGTGTTCCCGGACGGCTCGGAGGAGGCTGTACCGGGGAATCCGGGCGAGCGTGTGCTCCGCGTCGTGTTTAACGGCGCACTGGCGGCAGGAACGCCGCTGATTACGCAGATGGCAATCGATGAGAGGATTGCGGCAAATATCCTGTACGCTTCTACCCGGTGCCTCGGAGACAAGGTATACGGCAATATGCTGCTCGGGCTTCCGGATGAGGAGGAGACGGTGGGGCGTGCCGTCCGGTATCTGAACGGGATGGAAAACGTCATTATTACGGAGGTGAAGGGAAATGCTTGAGAAGATGTTTTCAGCGGAAGCAATCAGGGAAGCGCTTACGATTTTAAAGGACGAGATGCCCTTCGCGCTCTGGGAGACGACCTATGTGACGGTACTGGCGACGGCATTTGCCATTTTAATCGGACTTCCGCTCGGCGTGCTTTTGGTAGCCGGGGAAAAGGACGGCGTGCTGCCGCTTCCGAAGGGTGTAATGTATGTCCTGAATGTAATCATCAACCTGCTGCGTTCGATTCCGTTTTTGATTTTAATGATTCTGGTATTCCCGCTGACAAAGCTGCTGGTCGGGACGAGGGTCGGCACGACGGCATCGATTGTGCCGCTTGTGATTGCGGCGTTCCCGTTTGTGGCACGGCTCGTTGAGAGCAGCCTGCGGGAGCTGAATCCGAATATTATCGAGATGGCGCAGAGCATGGGCGCTTCCCCGTTCCAGATTATTGTAAAGGTGATGATTCCGGAAAGTATTCCGTCCCTGATTTCCAATATGACGATTGCGATTACAACGGTGCTCGGCTATACCGCGATGAGCGGCATTATCGGCGGCGGCGGTCTCGGGAAAATCGCGATTAACTATGGCTATTACCGTTATAAATATCTGGTTATGCTGATTGCGGTGATTATCCTGATTGTGCTGGTGCAGGTTTTCCAGAGCGTGGGGACAATGCTGGCGGTAAAGAGCGACCGGAGGATGAAAAAGGGAAAATAAAATGTTGGAACATAAAGGGTCAATAGACATAAAAACAGACAGATTATTACTCAGATAGGAAAATTATAGCAGGCTGTGATAGTGAAAATGTTGGTTCAAGCAAAGTTATGGAAAAGCTAGGAATGAAGCGAGAAGCAGTTTTACGGGAGCATATAAAACGAAAAGATGGTACCTGGGGCGATGATTTTCAATATGGACTATTAAAAAGGGAGTTTGTATGTTAAATTCATATTATAAAAAGTTTTTCGTCTGTAAAATAAATAAAAAGTAGAATTAAAGCAGAAGGAGAAGAGAAATGACAAAAAGACCGTATTACATTACGACAGCGATTGCGTATACCTCGGGTAAGCCGCATATCGGGAATACCTATGAGGCGGTGCTTGCTGACAGTATTGCCCGCTATAAGAGGTTCCAGGGCTATGATGTGTTTTTACAGACCGGTACGGATGAGCACGGGCAGAAGATTGAGGAGAAGGCGGCGGCCGCCGGTGTGAGCCCGAAGGAGTATGTCGATAAGGTTTCTGCGGAAATCAGGCGCATCTGGGATCTGGTAGGGACCTCCTATGATAAGTTTATCCGTACGACGGATGCGGACCATGAGAAGCAGGTGCAGAAGATTTTTAAGAAGATGTATGACAAGGGCGATATCTATAAGGGAGCATACGAGGGGATGTATTGTACGCCGTGTGAGTCCTTCTGGACCACGTCGCAGCTGGTTGACGGCAAGTGCCCGGACTGCGGCCGTGAGGTGCAGCCGGCGAAGGAGGAGGCTTATTTCTTTAAGATGAGCAAATATGCCGACCGTCTGATTGAGTATATTAATACCCATCCGGAGTTTATTCAGCCGGTCAGCCGCAAGAATGAGATGATGAATAATTTCCTGCTGCCGGGTCTGCAGGACCTTTGTATTTCCCGTACCTCCTTCCGCTGGGGTATCCCGGTTGCGGAGGACCCGAAGCATGTTGTTTATGTCTGGCTGGATGCGCTGACAAACTATATTACCGGTATCGGCTATGATGCGGACGGGGCTTCCACGGAGCAGTTTGGCAGGCTCTGGCCTGCGGATTTGCATCTGATCGGAAAGGATATTATCCGGTTCCATACGATTTACTGGCCGATTTTCTTAATGTCGCTGGAACTGCCGCTCCCGAAGCAGATTTTCGGGCATCCGTGGCTGTTGCAGGGCGGCGAGAAGATGAGCAAGTCGAAGGGGAATGTGATTTATGCGGACGATATTGCAGAGCTGTTCGGCGTGGACGCGCTGCGCTATTTTGTACTGCATGAGATGCCGTTTGACAATGACGGGACAATTACCTGGGAGCTTTTAGTGGAGCGTCTGAACGCGGACCTTGCAAACACGCTCGGCAATCTGGTAAACCGTACCGTTTCCATGAGCAACAAGTATTTTGGCGGTGTAGTGAGGGACGGCGGCGTGGCAGAGCCGGTGGACGAGGAGCTGAAGGCGTTGGCGCTTGAGACGCCGGGGCTTGTGGAGGAAAGGATGGAAAAGCTCCGCGTGGCGGATGCGATTTCCGCGGTGTTCCAGCTGTTTAAGCGCTGTAATAAATATATTGATGAAACAATGCCGTGGGCTCTGGCGAAGGATGAGACAAAGACGGACCGTCTGGCGACGGTGCTGTACCACCTGACGGAGAGCATCTGTATCGGTGCAACGCTGTTAAAGTCCTTCCTTCCGGAGACGGCAGACAGGATTTTAGCCCAGTTAAATGCGGCAGAGCGCACGAAGGAGGAGCTTTCCTCCTATGGTCTGTATCGTTCCGGTACAAAGGTAACGGAGACGCCGGAAATCCTGTTTGCGCGCCTGGACGGAAAAGAGATTATGGAAAAGGTTGCGGCCATTCAGGAAAAGCAGCGTGCGGAGGCGGCAGCGGAGGCAGCGGCAGAAGCAAAGCGCCTGGGGCTTCCGGCGCCGGAGGGCGGCGAAGGAGCAGAGGAAGCAGTGATTGACATTGAGGCAAAGCCGGAAATTACCTATGATGATTTTGCAAAGCTGCAGTTCCAGGTCGGTGAGATTATCGCCTGCGAGGAGGTAAAGAAGTCGAAGAAGCTTCTTTGCTCGCAGGTAAAAATCGGCAGTCAGGTAAAGCAGATTGTATCCGGCATTAAACAGCACTATTCTGCGGAGGAAATGGTAGGAAAGAAGGTCATGGTGCTGGTGAATCTGAAGCCGGCAACGCTGGCAGGCGTCGTTTCCGAAGGAATGCTATTGTGTGCTGAGGACGAAAACGGCGGACTGGCACTTATGACGCCGGAAAAGAAGATGCCGTCCGGGGCAGAAATTGCATAGCTGTAAAAGAAAGCGTAAGGGAAAACAAATTTAAAATAAAGTTAAGGCTTCGCAAAGAAAAGGTTAAACTCTTTATGGTAAGGTAAAATCAGAAAAACCTGAATACAAAGGAGGGATACCATATGCGGATTGGACAGAGAACAGCAGGACGCGTACCAGAGCTGCCGGAGCGGATTTTAGAGGAGAAAAGGGGCCTTGCCGGAAAGAGGCTGAAGCAGTTGGAAAGGAGTAAGGGAATGCAGGTGTTTTTGTGGATTACGTTTGCAGTGCTTTTGCTGTATGCCGTATTTGCGTTCCTTTATACGACGGCGATTGTGTATGCCTCCGGCAAGGCGACCTCCTTTTTGTGGTTCTGGCCGGTGACGCTTTTGATTGCTCTTGTTGCAGCCGCGGGTCTGTTTCTGGTGCTTACGGGAAGACTGGCGTGCCTGCGGCGGGCGGCAGTGTGCCTTTCGCTTGTATTCTGGCTGTGTCTTGTGGTATTCTTTTCCTGGGAGGCGCTTATTTTCTCTGCAGGCAGAAGGGCACCGGAGGCAGACGCCTCTTATGTGATTATCTTAGGAGCGCAGGTCCGGGGAGAGGTGCCGACGCTTGTGCTGGACGCCAGGATTAACGCGGCAGCGGAGTATCTGTCAGAGCATCCGGAGGCAGTGGCAGTAGCATCCGGCGGACAGGGAAACGGGGAAAGCATTTCCGAGGCGGAAGCGATTAAGCGGGGTCTGATGCGCCGGGGGATTGCCGAGGAGCGGATTCTGACCGAGGAACGTTCGACGAGCACGGCGGAGAATCTGAAGTTTTCCGCGGAGGTGATTGCGGCATATGAGACGGCGGCAGCTGCCAGCTCAGGCGGAATGGCGGAGGGAGCTGCCGGGCTCCCGGAAAAGGTCGTTCTTGTAACCAATGATTTTCATGTGTACCGTGCGACACGCCTTGCAGGAAAGATGGGATACGGGCAGGTATCGGGTCTCGGCGCTACGGAGTTTTTTGCGGTTACGATCCAGTATTATGTCCGGGAGTTCTTTGCGATTATTATGGAGTCTTTGAGAGGAAATTTATGATTTTTGATACACATGCGCATTATGATGACAAAGCGTTTGACGAGGACCGGGATACGGTGCTTTCCTCCCTGCAGGAGAACGGTGTAGGGACAGCGGTAAATATCGGTGCGGATATGGCGTCCTCAAGGCGCACCGTGGAGCTTGCCGCCCGGTATCCGTTTTTGTACGGGGCAGTGGGCGTGCATCCGGACGCTTCGGCGGAGCTTGACGAGGCGGGAATGGAGGAGCTGTCCCGGCTTGCGGACAGGGAAAGGATAGTTGCCATCGGGGAAATCGGTCTGGACTATTACTGGGATACCGCGCCGAGGGAGCTGCAGAGATATTGGTTTGAACGGCAGCTTGCATTGGCACTGGAAAAGGACCTTCCGGTCGTGATTCATTCCAGGGAGGCTGCGGAGGAGACCTTGAATATCATGCGCCGTAATTATCAGGCGTCGGGCGGGAAGCTGCGCGGCGTGATTCACTGCTTTTCCGGTTCGGCGGAGCTGGCGAGGGAATATACCGGTATGGGATTTTATATCGGCGTAGGCGGTGTTGTGACCTTTAAGAATGGGCGGAAGTTAAAGGAGGTCGTGGAGAAGATGCCTCTGGAGCGGCTGGTGATTGAAACAGACTGCCCGTATCTGGCACCGGTGCCGTTCCGTGGAAAACGGAACGATTCTACGCTTTTAACCTATGTGATAGAAGAAATCGCGCGGCTCCGCGGTATTTCCGTGGAGGAGACGGAGCGTGTGTCTGAGCGGAATGCAAGAGCATTATACGGTCTTCCGGAGAAAGGAAAAGAATGGCAGTCTTAGGAAATCCAAAGGAAACAATAGCAATTTTAAATAAATACGGATTTATGTTCCAAAAGAAATTCGGACAGAACTTCCTGATTGATTCCCATGTGCTGGAGAAAATCATCCGTGCGGCAGAGATTACAAAAGAAGACTGTGTGCTGGAAATCGGACCGGGCATCGGGACGATGACGCAGTATCTTTGTGAGAGTGCGGGAAAGGTGATAGCAGTGGAGGTCGATAAGAACCTGATTCCGATTTTAACAGAGGATACCCTTGCCGGGTATGATAATGTAAGAGTGATTCATGCTGATGTCCTGAAGCTGGACTTAAAGCAGCTTATCCAGGAGGAAAATGGCGGGCGGCCGGTGAAGGTGGTCGCAAATCTGCCCTATTATATCACGACGCCGATTATTATGGGACTGTTTGAGGCAGGGGTGCCGCTCTCCTCGGTTACGGTGATGGTACAGAAGGAGGTCGCGGACCGGATGCAGGCGGGGCCGGGCAGCAAGGACTACGGTGCGCTGTCTCTTGCCGTGCAGTATTATGCTGCGCCGTATCTTGCTGCCAATGTGCCGCCGAACTGCTTTATGCCGCGCCCGAATGTAGGCTCTGCGGTCATCCGCCTGACCCTGCATGAAAAGCCTCCGGTAGAGGTGGCGGATGAGAGGCTTTTGTTTCAAATTATCCGGGCATCCTTTGCACAGCGCAGGAAGACGCTCGTAAACGGGCTGACAAATTCACCCGAATTAAATTATTCCAAGGAAGAAATCACCGGTTTTTTATCAGCCTGCGGACTTCCTGCCACGGTGCGCGGGGAAACGCTGACGCTGTCAGAGTTTGCAAGGCTTGCCGATGTGATGAAGGCAGGGGCTTAACGCGCCTTATGGAAGCAGTTAATCAGCTTCCGGAGCGGCGCATAGGCAAAGAACGTAATGACGGATGCCAGCGTGTATTTCAGCAGGTTTGCAGGAAATACGGAGAGCAGCATCATGGTGCCTGCACCGCTTACCATCGGGTTTGCCTTGGAAGCCATTCCGATAACAGCGTCCATCGTAAGGCTGGACGAAACGCTGATATAAAAAGGAAATACCACGAACCAGTCTAAAATGACCGCCGCCGCAGAGGCAATCAGTGTGCCGGCAATCAGGCTGAGCACAGCGCCCTGTCTGGTGCGCCTGTACCGGTAGATGATACCTGCCGGAAGTATATAGGCGAGCGTAAATAAGAGATTTGCCAGCTCACCGATACCTACGGTCGTCGTACCGTTCAGTACAAAGTTCAGCGCAATTTTAACAAACGCAATCACTATTCCCCAAAGCGGGCCGAGCATATATGTGCCCAGAATGACCGGAACATCGGAAATATCCAGATTAATAAAGGGCAGTGTAAAGAAGATGGGGAACGAAAACAGCATGAGAACTGCTGCGAGTGCGCCAAACATTGCGGTGAGAGTAAGTCTGGCAGTTGTTGTGATAGTTACAGATGTGTCTTTTGGTTTGCTTGTCTGCATAGAAATATCCTCCTTTTTCCCATCCGGACTGTACCGTCGGTACCGGAATTGACAAAGGTCTCACCGGTTCGGCTCCCTTTCGGAGTTCGTGGACTATACCACCGGTCAGGAATTGACCACATATGCGGTCTCACCTGTCCCAAAAGAAAAATGCGGCAGGGCATTCCTGCCGCATCAATCATAGCATACACGATTCTATGCGGATTGTAAAGAAAAATTTCTTAATTTTTGTAAGTTTGTGCAGATTTCTGTTCCGGACTCTGTATCCGTCCTGCTGTTTACCCGAGTATCCTGTAGGTGACGGAATCCATCTGGATGCCGGAAGTGCCGATTTCCGCATTTTCCGAAGTGCTGAGCGTCATCTCGATGTCATAGCGGGTGCCATCTTTCTTGGAAATCACGGCCTCTAACAGAAGATGTCCGGAAATCACATCCGGGTCTGCATTTGTATAGCTGGTGGCAAGACCGCCGGCATAGTTTCCGCGGCACGGAATGTAGTAGATGCTGTTTTTGCAGACAATACCGCTGTCTGCCGGGTCAAAGCTGTCTGCGCCGAAGGTTCCTGCCGTAGCAGTAAGGAGAAGATTGTTAAATTCTGCCTCCGGGAAAGCATAGCAGAGATATTCAGCCGAAGCTTCCGGAACCGGCTGTGCTTCTGCGGCAAGGAACAGGTCTGCATAGGCAAGAATAAACTTTGTCATATAGGCGTTGTCGTAGGCACCGGTTGAGATATCGACAGTACATTCCGGAATGCCCTCTGCTTTTGCCATATAGTGCGTTGCCGCAATACGGCCAATCAGCTCCAGTGTAGAGCCGCTTTTCGGAGAAACGGAAGGCGACTCTGCCGGGGTCTGCTCTGTCCGTGTATAGGTGCCTGCAAAGGCAGTATAGGCAGTACCCTTGTTTACTTTAATCTCCATGGAGTTCTTTGCAAACGTAAACGTAAGTTCCTCGCCGTCCTTCGAGTAGGTCAGGTCCAGCCCCTCCGTATAGGTCAGCGGTCCGGTTAAAATCAAAGGAGAAGAGCTGCCCTTTTGGAAGAGGGCACCGTTTACATGCCAGCCGTTGTCGGAGATGTAGATGGTAAAGTTTGCGTCGTCACGGACAAAATAGCCGCCCAGAATGACATAATCAAAGGAAGTCTCCGGGTCGTCGGGATTGTTCTGCCCGGCAGAGCCGGTAGGAGTAATGGTGCCGGAAGGCTCCTTTCCGTTTTCGCCTTCTTTGGAGCAGGCGGTCAAAGAGGACAGTAAAAGTGCTGCCAGTGCTGTAGTTGCTAACATACGTCTCATTCTTATAATCCTTTCCGTAAATACCGGCTGTGCCGGTGTAATTGTAGTTTCGTTCAATTTCTCTCATAGTATAACGTGAAATCCAAAAAAAAGCTATAAAAAAATGAAGGATTAAGAAAAAATTCACATATTCCGTATGGCAAAATGTAGTTTGGTACGTTTCTATAAAAAAGCATCCGCAGAAACACGAACGAATCTGCGGATGTTTTCTAAGATGTTATGTAATACAATCCAAAAGACTATTTGAGGGTCAGCTCGCCCCAGAAAACAGTAGAGGCATAGGAATTATCCGTCGGGTCGTTGAACTTCATAACGCTCTGGCGGGCGCCCTGCGCATTGCTGTCGTTAATCTGGGCGTCAAAACCGAAAACCATACCCTGGGAAGCATTCCCTACGAGCGGAATTGCAATCTCTACGATATAGCCCTTGTCGGTTAAGGAAGCAGCAGCCTCTACGCCACGCTCCGCCGGAACCGTACCGAAGGAAAGCTCTCCTTTATAGTTTACGCGGTACTGGCCTGCTGCATCTGTATAGTAATCTTCCTTTTTGTTTTCTTCATCAAGGAAAATCTCAATGGAGTCCTGCTCATAGCTGTTCGGCGAAGAAGCGTTCAATACGCTGTCTTCCACTTCGAAAAGTGCGTAAACATAGCATTCATCCCAAAGGAGACGCACGGTACCCTTCGCACCCTGCCAAGCAAAAAGCGGGGTATCGATGACATAGGCTCTGGCATCCTTCAACCAGATAGGGTCCTTCTGACCATCGATGACCGGTGTGCCAGGGTAAGCTTCTGCCATACGCGGCTCTGGTGTAGGGTCCTGGTCTGCAGCTTCAATATAAGCCTCCGGGTCCATAAGCGCATAAAAGGCTTCCTTCGGCTCGAGATTCTTATCAAAAATCATCGGGCAGTTTTCGCTTCTCCAGCTGGTGTCGTCGCGGTAGCCCCAGAACGTAACACGCTCAATCAGGTCGGAATACTCCTTGTAGAGACTGAACAGCTTTGCATAAAAGAGCGCCTGCTTCTTTTCATTCTTGGAAGAAAGCGAATGATTGGAGCCCGGAACCCCGACGTCTAACTCGGTTACGGAAACAACAATTCCTTCAATCTGGGAGAACATCTTTAAGCTGCTCCGTACAGAGCCGATGTTAGTGTCGGTGCTGTAATGACCCTGCATGCCGATGCCGTGAATCGGGACACCCTGGGAACGCAGGTCGGTTACCATAGCAGCAACAATCTCAGCCTTGTCATGCATATTCAGGTTATAGTCGTTGTAGTAAAGAAGCGCATCCGGGTCTGCCTCATGTGCAAACTGGAATGCCATTGCAACATAATCAGGACCGATGGAATCAAGCCACTGGGTCTTACGCAGGCACTTGGTCCAGTCGCCGTCTAACGGAAGCTTTACGCCGTCGTTAATCGCCTCGTTCAAAACGTCCCAGGAGTGAATCTGTCCCTTGTACTGGCCGGCAACGCCGTAAATGTGGTTCTTTAACTGCTCGATTGCCTCATCACGGGTCACAGGCTGTCCCTGTGCATTCTTCCGGCCGAGCCACGTACCGGACTGATTGTGCCAGGCAAGCGTGTGGCCGACAACCTTAAAGCCATAGACATCTGCAACGAGCATCATGCGGTCGGAAGAGGCGAAGTTAAAGGTGCCTTCCTTCGGCTGCATATACTCCGGCTTCATAAGGTTCTCCGGCGTAATAATATTGAAATGCTTTGTTACCAGTTCGCCGTCAAGACCGGATTCCATCCCTGGATTATAGATTGTACCAAGCATAAAATAATCCTTGTAAATCTCCTTCAGACTGACATCGGTAATATCCGGCCGCGGTGTCGGCGTAGGAAGTGGTGTCGGCGTCGACAGCGGAGTGTTCGTCAGTTCCGGAGCAGGGGATGTCGTGGCATCCGGAGCCTCGGTTACGGTCGGTTCCGTAGCGGACGTGGGGGTGATATCGGTGTCTACAGGCCTCTGGTTATTGCAGGCAGCGAGCAGAAATGCCGCACCGAGGACGGAAAGAAGCACCTGAATCTTTCTTTTCATGGAAAATCCTCCTTAAAAATAAGTGGTGATTTGGTATACAAGTCCAGTGTATCACAAATCATGGAAAAAAGCCACTCATTTCTGACTTAGGTTTCTGTATTTTTTAGTGCCATATCGCAGCAAACCATTCCGGGGGCAAAATGAACGATTCACGATTTTCATTTTTACAATAGGATAGTTCCTCTTCCGGTGAATAGTAGCATGTAATCTCGCACTGAAGAAAAGGAAAATCCTTATGGTGCATAATCAGAGAGGCGCGTGCCAAGTCCCCGCCATCTGGCGCCTGAATGCTATCACCATGAAAGATCTCCAGCAAGGCGGCAATCATTGCGGGGTCGTCTACTTGGGCTGAAGCGTTTTCCTCATTTTCATAAACAACTGCAATAGAAGATATCATTTCCGCAGATGGCAGCGTCATTTGCGAGTCCTCCCGGGCGAAGAAATATGTATCATATGGCCCGAAGACAAAATGGTTTGGCCGGACGTAAAGAAAACAGTGCTCTTCATCTCCCTCAATCTGGCAGACATCATAGCCGCCGCCGTGCTCTGCGTTATCACCGCCGCATATGCCCACGGCTTCGCCAACCTTGCCAGTAAACTTCCAGAAAAGTCCGGTAGCAGACGGGTAGGAACGGATTATATCAGTGGCTTCAATATACGGAACACCATCCACAGTCAAAACAGATTTTGGGCTGACTTCAAGCTGGTAAAATGGCAGGTCTTTTTTTGCGGTGCACCCAGCCAACAAGAGAAACGATGGGAGCGTAAGTGACAGGATAAGTTCGGCTCCCTTTTGCAATCGTCTTTTTTGTTTTACCATACCGGTTTACCTCCCTTTACTTTTTTCATATAGAGTGAAATTGTGTATATTCATACTGCGACAGCCTTAAGGACATAAAATACAGGGTGACTAAGATTATAACAATCACCCTGTAGTTGGTTAATAAATTGGCTATGCCCACATTTATAGAAAATACAGCATATTCACTTCTTGCGCGAAGCCTTTTAATGCTTCTGCTGCCCGGGCCCGCCATGAAGCAATACTATTTTAGTAAGATGCTTTACCATATAAACGTACCATCAATAGTTATCCTCTCTGTGTCATAGACAAAAGCTGCTTTGCTTATGATTTTTTATTCTTCCTGCTGTTTTCCGTCCGTATCAGGAACGGTAACAGGCTCGGTAAAGGAAAGCGGGTGGGAATCTCTTCCGACCTGTGCGACGGAGACCGTCAGGGGTTCGGAGGAGTCAAATCCCGATACGGACAGCAGCTGGGGATTCAGGTAGGTTGTCGTACATTTTTTATCGTTTATATAGGCAATGCTGAACGGCGTAAAGTTTTCTCCGCTGATATAAAGCAAAGCACTGTCGTCCTGGTAGCCCTGCAGAAGAACCTTTTCGATTTTAATCTTGTCGATGCCGAACTGCAGGTCGGTTGCTGCAAAAGGAAGTTCCCCGCCATAGCTTTCGCGCGGGCCGTAAAGTGCATCGTATTCCAACAGCTCCATGTCGGTAAGGTAGGTATCCAGTGTCTCCTGCGTCTGGTGGAAGCGGGTAAAAAGCCCTTCATGGATATCGTAGCAGTCCAGTACATGCGCGGAAAGGGCATATGCTTCAAGATCCCGCTCAATACGCGGAGAGGAGTCCCGGTTATTCCATATGATATATTCCGTCTTGTAAAGGGAACCGCTTTCCATCAGCTCCTCCGTAAATGGAAATGACGGGAGGTGGTCGCCGTAAAGGACAAGGACAACCTCTTCCTCGTAGTCCTCCAGCGCTGCGGTCAGCTCGCCTAAGAACAGGTCCATTTCATAGAGCTGGTTTACAAAATAGAGAAAGCCGTATTCGTGGTCGGAAAGCTCCTCCGGCAGTAAACGGATGGAAACCGGCGGGTTCTCCAAAAGCTCTGAATCAGGATAGGCGCCGTGCCCCTGCACCGAAATCGTGTAAATGAAATCCTGCCCTTCCGTAGAGGAGAGCGTCTTTAGAATTTCGTTTGTCAGCATTTTGTCCTTTGGCCAGCCGAGCGGCGTTGTTTCATAAGTCCCCATATACTCAATCGGGGTAAAGGTATGGAAGCCGAGCTGGGAAAATACCTTATGACGCTCGTAAAAGGTTCCTTCGTTATTGTGGATAGCATGTGCGGAAAGCCCCAGGGCAGAGAGATTGTAGGCAAGGCTTTCGCAGGTCATTTCCTTTAATATGGTTTTATATGGATATTCGCCCGGACCGAAAAAGTCAAGGTTCATTCCGGTCAGCACCTCGAACTCGGTATTTGCCGTACCTGCTCCGACCGAAGGAACGGTCAGAAAGCCGGAGGAACAGGTCTCCTTTAAGCGGCGGAAGTTCGGCACCGGGTCAGAGGAGTATTCCGCCCCGAGAATCTGCGTCGGGTCAAAAAACGATTCCAGCTGTAAAAAAATGAAATTCGGATACTGGTCGGGAACATCCGTAACAACCGGCGGGACAGAAGGTACGGGGGTCTCGGTCGGGGTCGGGACCGGGGTCCCGGTAATCGAGGAAACGATACGCTCAATTTCCTCCTTCGAGTAGGACACAGGCTTTGAAATGCCGGTATTGAATATGCTCGAAAAGAAGCAGTACGGAAAACCATTCGTGTGAAAGCCCTGTGCCAGATTGCCGAAATTGCGTTCCAGGATACCGCAGGAGACAAAAAGCTTCGTGGAAAAAACTCCTGTAAGGACGAACAGCAGGCAGAGCACCCCGGAATAAAAAAGGGAGGTGCCGGACACTGCTTTTTTGGCTTTCCGGAACAGGATAACGCCAAGAATAAGGACAAGAACGATTGCGACGGCAATCAGGATAATCTGGAAAACAGACAGATAATGTCCCATAATGGAAAAGGCGGAATCTAACAGCAAAAGGTCGATTGCGGTAAACGGGGTGGTCCGGAACTGCAGCAGGACAAAATCCGTAATACCGATGGTTATCCAAAGGACGCTGATAATAAAGCGTATGAACCTTCTTCTTTTAAAAAGAAACGAGAAGGAAAGCGTAATGCAAATCAGAAACATATTGTATATAAAAATAAGAGGGGACTTTACCAGATAGAGAAACGGCAAAAAAATGGATTCCCTCGAAAAAGCCTCGATGCAGAGATTCAGCAGAAAAGCAGGTAAAAGACATTCCGCAGCGAAAAGACGTAACTGCAGATATAATTTTTTAAAGAAAACGGTTAGTTTTTCCGGAATCATAAGACCTCCTCTCCATATTGCACCAATGAAAACTGCGTATAGAATAGCATAAAAAAATTGTGACTGCAAGAAGCGGAACCGAAGTTTAAGAAATAATTTAAAATTTTGAATGAAATGTTAAATTTAAGCGGAAAAAAACCAGTATTTTGGGGCGGTTGTATTTTTACTGTGATTATGCTATGATGAAATCAGAAGAAATATGATGTTTCAGGCAGGGGATTTTTGAAAATGGTAACAACAGCAAAACGATTGACGTTGTGGGAACGTAAGAAACTCCGGAACAGGATAAGGGAGTGCGAGAACCGAGGCAGCTTGTCTGCTTCGCTTTTTTTAGAGGAAGAGATGAATGCGTTGCAGGAGGCGGATTGTTTCTTTTTTTATGGGACAAGAAGGAGGTATCAGGGAGTTCTTTCCGTGTTTTTTCCATCGGAGCAGGAGGCAGAGTTTACAGTGGCAGTATTTTCGGAGGAGAAGGAGATATTACCGGCGCTGTTTACGGCGGCGCTTGCTGAGTGCCGCCGGTTTTTGATAGAAAAGGTGTATACGGTGGCGGAGCCGCGCTTCGGCTTCCCGTGGGGAAGGGAGTGCGGCGTGCGGCTTTCACCCGCATATTCGGAATATATGCTGTGCTGCGATACCGGGACGCTTGCAGAGGATGCCGGGAGGAGCGGCGCAGGGGACGCCGGAACGGAAAAGGAGGTACTCTTTTCCTGTTCTGAGGAGGCGGACGGACAGCTTTCCTGCCGTCTGCTCCGTTCCGGGGAGGAGGCGGCAGAATGCTTTGTCCTGCCGTCCGGTGCAGGAGAGGAATGGTATCTGTTTGGTCTGGAAACGAAAGAACAGTTCCGGCGGCAGGGGCTTGCAAAGCGGCTGCTCCGTGAAACTGCCCGTATGCTTGCAGACAAAGGAGCGGAACGCCTCCGGCTCCAGGTATCTTCCAAGAACCGTCCGGCGGAGAGGCTTTACCGGGGACTCGGTTTTTGGACAGAGGAGCAGAGAGACTATTATAAGACAGAGGAGCGATAGATGGAGCAGCAGGAAAACAGTCAGAGGCAGGCGGACCGTGAAGCGAAGGAACGCGCTTTTTTGAGGCGGCAGGCACTGAAACGGGAGAAAGAGGAGAAAAGAAACGCACAGCGTTTGGAAGAGAAGAAGCGGCAGCAGGAGGAAGATGCCCGTTTTATGCGGGAAGCACTGCGGCAGGCAAAAAAGGCTGCGGCACTCGGCGAGGTTCCAATCGGAAGCGTTTTGGTCAGCGGGGGAAAGATTGTGGCAAGAGGGTATAACCGGCGCAATACGGACAAAACGACCCTTGCCCATGCGGAAATTGCGGTAATCCGTAAAGGAAGCCGTCTGTTTCAGGACTGGCGGTTAGAGAACTGTACGCTTTATGTGACGCTGGAGCCCTGCCCGATGTGCGCGGGCGCAATCGTGCAGGCGCGTATTCCGCGGGTTGTGGCAGGCTGCAGGAATCCGAAGGCAGGCAGTGCCGGTTCGGTCATTAATGTGCTGAATACGCCGGGCTTTAATCATACGGTGGAATTTGAATGCGGCGTCATGGAGGAGGAGTGTGCCGGACTGCTGCGGGACTTCTTTGGGAAATTACGCCTAAGAGGGCAGAAAGATTGAAAAATAGCTTTCTTTTATGTCGGAAAAGGAGTATACTAGTCTTTAGAAAAAATTTGAAAAACGGAGTATGAAAATGGCAGTAACGATTAAAAAAAGCGGAGTGAATCAAATCCCGAAAGGGGAAAGACTATTTGAAGAGGGTACGGAGCCGGACGGTATTTTTATATTATTAAAAGGAAAGGCAGTATTGTTCAATTCCAATGTCCGGCTGGCTGCAGGAAGCGGGGACTTCCTTGATTTGTGGGATGTTTATGCCGGGCAGCGGCTGTTGAGCTGTGTTGCGTTAGAGGATATGACGGTATACGCATTTCCGGTAAAAAAGCCGGCTGACCTGGAGCTGATTCTGGAGTCAAACAATGAATACTGCGGAAGGATAACGGCATCCCTCGGACATTTTATTACGGAGCTTTATACGAAGCAGGGTGCCTATTTTTCGGAGGCACAGCAGCTTCAGGATGTGATTGCCGAGCTGTACCGCCAGTATTGCGCATGGTGTAAGATGGAGGAGCTGCGTGCCGAGCTTCTTCCGGAGGCAGGAAAGGAAACCATCGTTCCGTCTGCCCCGCCGGAGTGGCTGGACTATTATTTGGAGTCTGCCAAGATACCGGCAGGGATTCAGAAGACATATTTTTCCTGTGCGATTAAAGTTCCGATGCGTCATATCAGGGAGCAGATAACGATATTCCAGGCGTTGCTGGAGGAGAGCATAAGTGTCGGCAGCTTTGTACGCCGGCAGGGAGCGGTTCTGATTAACGGCGGTGCGGATAATCTGTTTTTCTTTCTCTGCACGTTAGGAAATACGGCAAAGTCGGAGGATGCGAAGAAAGCCGCAGCCACGCTTCAGGAGGTGGCAGAGAAGGAAATCGGCAAGCTTGCCGCACTGTTTGAAAAGTGTGCGGGCGTACCGTTTGCAGCGCATGAAAAGCGGCGTGAGGCGAGGAAGCAGAACGAGGAAACGACCGTGAGTTCGGAAGAGCCGTGTGAGAACACCCTGGAGCAGATTTTTGCTTACACCGGGATTGCGGAGGAGGAAGCGACGGAATATGCAGCGTTAGTGAAGGCGTTTGCAGAGCTGGAGGATAAGTCTTCGACCGAGGATATCGTGCGCAGGCTCAGAAAGCAGCTTTCCGACGGCTTTTACCGCATTTATGAGGCAGCGTTCCGGAAGGCATACGGGAAAACAGAGAAGGAAATCCCGGTTGCAATCAGGATGTTTCTGGAGTTCGGACTTTTGGATGAGAAGCTTATTACGCGTGCGCAGATGCTGGAGTTAGAGAAGCTGACGACAGAGCCTGTCAGCACAGAGGAGATGGCGTGTCATATTTTCACGGTGCGCGAGTGGCTGACCTGGGTTTATGAAGGAAAGAGGGACCCGTCCAAAAACGAGTTTGACCAGGAATATTCGGAAATGCTGCGTGATTTGAAAAAGAGCGGCGAGATTACCGAAGAGGAAGAGGCAGAGAAGTTTAAGAATATGGACGAACGGCTGCACTACGAGGTACAGAACTTGTTCCGCTACAACCATCGTCTCGTAAACGGCCAGTTAAGTATCTTTGTCCCGTTCCTTTACGAAGAGCTTTTAGTGGGTGACATAGACCGCGCTTTCCTTTCCAAACAGACGGTGTTAAAGTCTCTGGACTGGCTGCGGGGCCTGGATTATTCGCTGTTTTACCGCGAGTTTTTATACATGAACAAGGAGCTTGGTATTGAGAAGGAGTACCGGATGACGGAGATTCTTCCGGATATTATCCTGCTTCCGACAATGGGAACCAAGAGTATTTTATGGCAGGATATCAGCTGCCGCCGCAGGGATACACCGGGCAGATTTCTGTTGCCGCTGTTCAGTGAGGTTTCGATAGAGGATTTGATGGTTCGCGTCTGCGGGCGCTACCGTTGGGAGCTTTGCCGTACCATACAGGGAGCCGCATGGAATAATATCCAGATTAAGTCGCTGACATCGGAGTACACGGACTACCTGATGTATTATAAAAAGAACAGGGACATTTCCGAGGAACGGAAGGAAAAGGTAAAGGCACAGCTGCAAAAGTGTAAGAATAATTACCGTGAGGTATATGCGACGGATTATGAGGTATGGATTAAGTATGAGTCTAACGGTGCACTTAAGCTGAATAAAATCGCGCGTGAAATCCTGGCAACCTACTGCCCGTTTGATATCAAAATCCGCGCAAAGCTGCAGCAGCCGGCGTTTGAAGAGGCAATGGCAAGGCAGACGAGGGAGCGTGCGAAAAAGATCCGTGAGACGGAGCTCAGACATCGGGCGCTTACGAAGGACGGAGGCGAGCTTCCGAAGGAGCTGGCAGATACGCTTGCATATTATAAGGAACATTAACAGGAGGAGACAAAAGAGGAGGCGCGGTATGGACGGTACATATCAGATGCTGCAGGATATGATAGATTTTCACAGTGCCCGCATGCAGAACCTGAGGCGGTATTATCCGTTTTTCTGTCTTCAGAATACCGCGTTTCATCTGTTTAAAGAAGGAAAGTATGCATTTCTTGATATGGGTTATATTACGTTAGCGGTGCTCCGGTATTTTATCGAGGAGAACCAGTTTAACGACCGTGCCATCCAGTATCCGGAGATTTATGCGTTTCTTTCCGGTGTCCTTACCAGGGACTTTGGTCTTCTTCTGCCGGAGGCAGAGGAAAAAGAGCTGATTGATTATATTTTTGACAAGCTTAAAAACGACGGGAAGCCCTTTGTAATGGAGTATTTCGACCCGGCGAAAAAGGCAAAGGCAGCCGTGCGGATGAAGCTGATTGATTCCGTTCTTTCAGGGAATGCGGTGTTGTATAACATTACGGCGGATGCTATCGAGTTTTATCTGGATACGAAGGAAATCCGCGATGAGAGTAAAATCAGTATCCAGCAGCTTCTTTTGGAAAAGATGATACATACGAAAAACTTTAAGGGCGGAATTGACGTTATCCGGCGGATTAACAGCGAGGTGAGCCGTCTGCGTCTGCAAAAGAAGGAAGTGCTTGCATTATTAGGCAGTAATGTCTTTGACGGGGTTAAGCTGTTAGAGGAGTTTAACCAGACAGGCCTCCGGTGGCTTTCGGAGGAGCAGAAGCTGTTTGCCCATAATATGGAGCTGATGGAGCGGGCGCGTGCAAAGGCGGAGGAAACGCTTCCCGAGGAGCGTGATGCCGGGGCGCTGCGCGGTATCTACCAGTTGGAAACCGAGTTAAAGAGGGCAATGGCAAATCACGGGGATTTGCTTTCGGATTGTATGGATTTGCAGCTGCGTGCAGATGAGATTATACGGAAGTATAAATATAGCAGGCTGCGCGGGGCGTTTGATTTCCGTGCCTTTGTGGCGGCCGCGGAGGAGGCGGGGGATATGTCGCTTCTTTCGCATCTGGTCGAGCCGCTGCTGCTGCCAAGGCTGCAGAAGCACTTTTCCCTGCTTCAGACGGACGGGCTGCTTTCCCCGCCCGCAGAGTCAGGAGAAGCAGCGGAGCCTGCCGGGGGGACGGACGAGGTTCCGTATTTGTTTGAGGATGAGATAGAAGAGGAACGGATTTCCGGAAACTATGCAGCAATCGCAAGGACGTTGTTTGACGAGCTGCTGCTTTCGGAGCGGGTCACGTTGTCGGAGTTGAACCGGAAGCTGGTCATCAAGTATTTTGACGGCATTTTCCGTAACAGTGACTACTATTCCTTTCTGGTACATCTCTGCCAGAAGAAGGAGTATAATCTTGCGCAGGTGCAGAAAAGGCAGGAGACATTTCTCGAGGGTATCCTTGCGGAAATGCTGCGGGAGCAGCCGGGGCAGAGGTATGGAAGGCTTAAGTTCCGGCTTGTAATGGAGCCGGAGGCGGAGGAGCTTTTGCACCGGATTGCAGGACCGGAGCGGGATGCGGTGTTTACGACAACGGAGATTGTGTTTGAGCGGATGAACTAAGGTGAAGGCGGGAAGAGCAATGGAACAGAAGAATCTCGAAAAGGCTGCGGAGCTTTTAGCGGCGCTCCTGACAGGAGAGCCGGTGGAAGCAGAAGGCGGAAAGAATGCAGGTCTGTATGAGGCGTATTACGAATCGGGTGAGGTGAGTGACGCCTTAGAGCTGATGTTAAAAAAGCTGAATCTGCGAGTTTATGCATATAACAATGCGTTGTATGTTTCCGTCGGGGAGCGTAACCGTGTGTTCGGCTATTCGAATGAGGACCTGAAGCGCCTGATGGGACTGCGCTTAAACAAGGAGCTGTATCTTTGCTATTATTTGATTTATCAGGCGGCGGCATGCTTTTATCAGGATTCTGCCACCTATAACTATACAGAGTATATCAGGGCGGAGGATTTAATGGAGGCGGTGAACCGTTCGCTGGCAGGGATGATTTCAAAGTTGCACCGGTTTTCCAGCGAGACGCCGGAGGAGCAGAGCTTTACCGCACTGGCGCTGCTGTGGGACGAGCTGCCGGTCATTGCAAACGAGGAGGCGCAGGGAATCCGCGCGGGGCGCAGTTCCAAAAGCGGGTTTATCAAGCTTGTGTTTAATTTTCTGGTCTCCCAGGGGCTGTTTACCGAGGCGCAGGAACGGTATTATCCGACCAGCCGTATGCATGCCCTGATCCGGAGATATTTTGAGGAAGAAAAGGGCAGGCTTTATGAGCTGCAGACGCAATGGAACAAAGGAGGAGAAAACGGTGCCGCATATTAGCCGTATTCGTGTGAACAACGTAAAATATAACTTCGGGACACAGGCATACGACGACTTCGTGATGAAGCCGTTTTGCGGAAATATGCTGTATGACCTGGCAAACGGCGGCGGAAAGAGCGTATTGCTTCTGCTGCTTTTGCAGAATATGCTTCCGAATTGTACCCTGGATGAAAAGCAGCCGGTGGAAAAGCTGTTCCGGAGCGGCGAGGGCAGCAGGACGATTCATTCCCTGATTGAATGGCAGTTAGACGAGGAGAATATCCGGGACGGGTTCCGGTACATGACAACGGGCTTTTGCGCAAGAAAGGCGGCAGAGACAGAGGAAGAAACGAAGGATACCGCGTCGATTGAGTATTTCAATTACTGTATTTTTTATCGTGATTATAACGCAAACGACATCCGTAACCTTCCGTTGGTAAAGGACAAGGAGCGGATTACCTACGGCGGCCTGCGCCGGTATTTAAAGGAGCTGGAGCGGGATGCTTCTTTGATGGTGCGGATATTTGACCGCAAGGGAGAGTATCAGGACTTTATTGCCGGCTATGGCATTTATGAAAGCGAATGGGAAATTATCCGCGGGATTAATAAGACGGAAGGACATGTCCGTACTTATTTTGAAACGAATTACAAAACGGCGCGTAAGGTCGTTGAGGATTTGCTGATTGAGGAAATTTTAGGAACCTCCTTTCGCAGAAAGGCGGGGTTTGCAGATACACAGGATACGATGTCAAAGACCCTTCTTGATATGAAGGACAGGCTGGTGGAGCTTGCAAAGCAGAAGGATACCATCCGGAGCTATGACAGGCAGGAAGAGGTGCTTGCGGAGTTTTCTGCCCGTGTGGCGTTCCTTGGCTCGGTTTATAAGGAGCAGGGAGAAGCAAGGACACAGCTGAACCGTATTTATAATGCGGCAGAGCATTATCTGGAGGAACGAAAGCAGGCGGCAGACGGCTTAAGGGAGGCAGAACGCAAGGCAGGAGAGGAGCTTCGTACCTATGAGGCAGAGCTTCTGGCGGGCGGGCTTTCCAAGGACCGTGAGCTGGCGGAGGAGTATGCCGGACAGGCGGCTGCGCTTCTTTCGGAGTTAGAGCAGGAAAAGGAGCGGAAGGAGGCGCTTTCCGCGTTGCTGGTGCGCAAGGAATGTGCCAATGATTATCTGGATTATCTGGAAGAAAAGAAAAAGCGTGACGAAATGGCAGTAACGCTCCAGGCAATGACGGAGCAGAGCGGCCTGCAGGGGGAGATTTCTGCCCTGGTGCGCGCGTATAAGCAGAAAAAGGAGAGTTACGAGGAAGAGCTTTCAGAGGCACTTGCAAAGGCGGAGCATGTCAAGGCAGGTGTTCTGTTAAAATATAGAACTGCGGAAAATACCGGAAGAGATGTGGAACGGGAGGCTGCGGTAACGGAGGTGCTTCTGGAGCAGGCAAAAAAGGAGCTTTCCGCACTTTGTGCAAGGGTGAGGGAGCAAAAGGATGCAATAGGGCTTCTGCTCGCCGAGGAAGCGCCGGAGCGTGCAGATATCTGCGAGGCGAAAAAGGCAAAGACGGCGGCAAGGTGCGCGCTGCTGGCGGAAGAGAAAAAACAGCTTGCAGGGGAGCGCGAGAACGCGCTGTCGGCGGTACAGCGTGCCGAGACGGAGCTGTCGCACTACCGTGAGGCGGCGGCGCTTCTTTTGGCGGAACAGGAACAGCTTTCAGCGGAAAAGGCGCGTGCGGATAAGTTAGCGGAAGCATACAGGGAAAAGGATTACCGCGCCTTAAGGGAAGCGGTGCGTCTGCGCTGCCGGGAAGCGTATGCCGAGCAGGCAAGGCTTTTGGAGCAGGGCGCTGCTGCAAAAAAAAGGCGGCAGGAGATAGAAGCGGGGAAGCTGTTTTCCTCTACGGAGGCAGCAGAAGCCGTAAAGGAATATATTTGTACGAGATATAAAAAGAAGGCGGTTACAGGAGCGGAGTACCTGCAGGATAAGACCCCGGAGGAGCAGGAGGCGCTTCTGCGCCAGTTTGCGGGGCTTCCGTTTGCGGTGATTACCGACGGTTTTTCGGAGGCGCTTGACGACTCCCTGCTTGCGGAGTGCGTTCCGGCAGGGGAGATGGTCCCGTTGCTCCGCAGCGAGCCGTTCCGTGCCGGGAAGGAGTTGTTCCGCCGGGAGCAGCTGCTGTTCTGTGCAGGGAACCAGGCAGTGCTGCTGGAGGAAAAGGCCAGACAGAAGGAGCTGGTACGTCTGGCACGTCTCGAAGAGGAGGCGG
This sequence comes from uncultured Lachnospiraceae bacterium, assembly GCA_910579465.1. Lineage (GTDB taxonomy): Bacteria > Bacillota > Clostridia > Lachnospirales > Lachnospiraceae > SIG307. The sequence goes on from CAJTUB010000010.1 coordinate 37,827, forward strand.
AATACGGGAGGAACCGTCTGCGCTCGCTTCTGGAAGCGTACGAGGAGGACGAGGAGTTTTTAACCGGCTTTGTGAAGCGGTATTATGAGAAGATGCATTTCAAGAAGGAAGAATATGGAGTTACAGACGCAAAGGAGGAGATACTTTCGGAGAAGCTCCGGGAGGAAAATGAAAAGCTTTCAACGCTTTCGGAACGTCTGTGCCGGATTCCTGCCGAGGAGGAGGACTGCGCGAGGGAGCTTGCAGACTGTGAAAGGGAGCTGCAGTGCTGCCGTCTTATTATAGAATTAAACGTAAAGACAGAGGAGCAGGAGAAAGCAATCCGTGAGCTTTCGGAAAAGAAAGAACGGCTGCAGGAGTGGCGAAAAGAAGCAAAGGGAATGGCGGAAGCCCTTGAGGCAGAGCATGCCGCAAAGAGTGCGGAGGTCGACAGGCTGCATGCACAGGCAGAGGAGCTTAGACGTACCTGGGAGAGCTATGCCATTTATGACATGGAGGGAGAGCCTGCGCAGGTATCGCTCGAAATCGGCGAGCTTGCCGTGCAGATTGACGGAAAGATTGCAGCGCTTCATACGGAGTCTTCTTCTATGGAGGATAAACAGCGCCTGCTGGATTCCTATGTATCGGCGATGAACCGGCTGTTAAGGAACATCCGTACAAAGGGCCTTAGTATTGCGGAGTTATCCGAACTATATGAGAAAAATGAGGTATACGAAACTTCCGAAGCGGAGCTGGCAAAGCTGGGAGAAGAGATTACTGCGCTTTCTGCACAGACAGCGCAGACGGAGCATAAGTGCAGGGAGCTGCAGGAGAAGCTGTTCCGTCTGGAAGGAAAGAACAGCCAGGCGGAGGCAGCAATCGCGGAGCAGTACGGGGTGTACCGTCCGGTCGAGCTGACGGGAGAAAAGCTGGAGGCGTTTCTTGCAAAGCGCCGTATACAGATTGAGGAAAAGAAAAAAGAGGCAGAGGAGCTGAAAAAGCAGCAGGATGCGCTTTCGGAGGAGCTTTCCGGCTATATGGTAATCCGCAATGAGATTGCCCGTATGTTTGAAGGTATGGCACCTCTGACAAAGGACTGCGGCAGACTCGAAAATAATGTCCGGCTTCCGGAGTGCTATAAGGAGGAAAGGGAACGCTATGCGGCGTCTGCAAGAGAGCTTCTCAGGCGGCAGGAGGAGTTTTACCATAACCGGCAGAAGACGATGGAGACCCTGCAGGTGCTTGGGGCACAGGCGCTTGCGGAGGAAATCGGAAGCAGCGTGGCAATGCCGAAGGGCATCCGGGAGACGGAGGAGGTAGTCTCCGGTATCAAGGAGGTCATTGCGTGCTTACAGCTGGAGCGGAGCCGGATTGAAGCCGGTCTCGGGGACCTCGAAAGCATGAAGGAGAATTTTGAAAGCCAGTGTCTGCAGCGCTGTCTGAATATCAAGGCAGACTTAGAGCGTCTGCCGAAGCTCTCCAAAATTGTATTGGACGGCGAACAGATTCCGATGATTTCATTACAGATTCCCTATGTAAAAGAGGAGTTTTTCAAAGAGAGAATGGCGGGCTATATCGACTCTGTAATACAGGAAACGGATAAGCTTCCGTCACAGACGGAGCGTATGAAGTATATCCGCACGGCGCTGTCGTATAAGAGGCTGTTCTCGGTTATTGTAACGGATATGAATGCAATCCGCCTGCTTTTATATAAGCGGGAGCGCATGAAGGAGCAGAGCCGCCATCTGCGTTATGAAGAGGCGGTCGGCAGCACCGGGCAGTCCCAGGGCATCTATATCCAGTTTCTGATTGCAATAATTAATTATATTTCCAGTATTTATTCTCCGCGGGGAGATTCCGCGGGGCTGCGGAAGGTTATCTTTATTGATAATCCGTTCGGGGCGGCAAAGGATGTGTATATCTGGGAGCCGATTTTTGAGCTGCTGCGTGCAAACCATGTCCAGCTGATTGTACCGGCGCGGGGAACCACACCGGCAATCACGGGACGTTTTGATGTAAATTATGTGCTTGGACAGAAGCTGATTGACGGCAGGCAGCAGACGGTAGTTGTAGATTATTGCAGTCGTGTGGAGGCAGACTCGGCAGAGTTTATTCCGCTGCAGTTTGAACAGACAAGTCTGGATATTTCGGAGGTGTAGCATTATGGGAATGGAACGTTATCGTGCGATTGTAAAACTGGAGGATATCAGAACCCTTTTTGAAAATGGAAGGTATGAGGAGGCAAAGGCTGCCGCGGACGGGCTTCGCAGAGAGCGCTTAAAGGACAGTGCCGACCTGTTTCTTCTTGCTGCACTCTATCGTAAGTGTGGAGAATATGAGACAGCGAAGGAGCTTTTGCTGCGCATTTATGAAAAAAAGGCAACCTGGCGTGTGCTCGAGGAGCTGATGGAGGTCTGTCTTGCTGAAAAAAATCCAAAGGAAGCAGATGCTTACTTAAAAGAATATTGTAAAATTTCCGGGGGCGACCCGAGAAATTATATTTATGAATACCGTATCGGGCGACAGATGCATTGTCCGGATGAGGAGCTTTTGCCGATTCTGCAGACATTAAAGGCGGAAGAATATACGGAAAAGTACGGGTATGAGCTGGCAAAGCTTTATCATAAGCTAGGCAGGGAGCAGGAGTGCATGGCAGAGTGTGCAGACCTGATTCTCTGGTTTGGCGAGGGTACTTATGTAGAACGCGCAAAGGCGCTGCAGGCATACTATCGCGGAGAGCTTTCCGCAGAGGATATCCGTACCAGAAACAGGCAGAAGGAAGAAGAACAGAAGCGTTTTGAAGAAGAGGCGCGCAGGGCGCAGGAGGAAGAACGGTATCGTTTTGAGGAAGAGGCGCGCAGGGCGCAGGAGGAAGAGCTGCGCCGTTTTGAAGAGGAGGAACACAGGGTAGCACAGGAAGAGCTGGATCGTTTGGAAGAGCAGAGGTACGGAGCACAGGAGGAAGAGCTGCGCCGTTTTGAGGAGGAAGAACGCGGAGCGGCGGAGGAGGCAGAGCGTAAGAGTAAGACAGAAGAATGGGAGCAGATTGTCTGTGAGCCGGAAGAGGCAAAAACGGCGAGCCTCTTTCAGGGTGGTCTGTCTGAACAGGGAAAAGAGAACCTGCAGAAAGCATTGGAAGAAATGGCAGCGGCTGATATGGGAGGTGACATGGGCGGACCGGTGAGCGTCTGGATGGCAGGGAAGGATACTGCAACAGGAGAGGCAGTATACGAGCAGATTTCCCTGTTTCCGACGGAAGAGGAGCCGGAGGAGGCAGCTGGGGGCGAAGGGGGGCCTGCACAGGAGGTTATATCTGTGCCTGTCAACGAGGAGCCGGAAACGGAGCCTGTGTGGGAGGAGCCGGAGGAAGCGCTGACGGAGCTAAGTGCAGAGCTTTCATTCTGTCTGTCCGCAAATGGTGTTGTGTTTGAAGAAGCACTGCACGGCTATGCCCGGGTGGAGCGTGTGAGGAAGCAGGTAATCCAGGTGCTCGGAATGCTGCTTGCGGCGAAGAAGAGGTGTTATTGTCTGGTGATTACCGGCGGAAAGCAGAGTGGAAAAACGACGCTCGGCACTTATCTTGTGAAGCTTTTGTATGAGCTTTCCTGTATGAGCAGCCCGCGCGTGGCAAAAATCAGCGCAGCGAAGCTAAACCAGCTTCAGCTTTCGGAAAAAAGTGAACAGCTGCGGGATTGCTGTCTGATGATAGAGGGTGCAGGAAGCTTAACCGGGGAAAGTGTTGCAGGGCTGTTGGATTTTATCGGCGACGGGATTCCGTGCGCTGTGGTATTAGAAGATAATGCTGGTGCAATAAACCGGCTGTTGCGCAGTCATGCGGAATGCAACCGGATGTTTAATAACCGGATTCATTTGCCGGAGTACAGCAGCGGGGAGCTGATGTGCTTTGCGCTGGAATACATAGGGGCCCATGATTATGAAATAGGCAGAGAGGGAAGAAGGATTCTGGAACAGAAAATAGAACAGGTAGTGCGGACGGAGAAAAAGGAAAGAAGACTGGCAGAAACAATGAAAGTGGTAAAAGCAGCAATTGAGAATGCAGATTACCGGAACCAGGGAACAATTCTTACGATGGCTGCTGCCGGTAATCTCCTTGCCGCAGGAGCTATGGAGCTTGCGGCAGAGGATTTCGGGATTATACGGTAAACTTGATTTTAATTTCATCCTTTAAGTTCTGTCCGCCTTTGGAGCGTACATTTTTTGTAACGTTGAGAATATAAGCCGTGCTTTTTTTGTAAGGCTCTAACGGTTCGATTTCTACTGAATTGGTTTCCGCATCGTACCGGATTGCAGTACGCAGGACGGAATTAGTTTCCGCGTCGGTAACAAACATGTTTACACTGTTTACGGTATTCGGATTCAGCGGTGCAGTAAACTGAACACGCCATACAAACTTTCCGGTCTTAAACTTAAGATTCTGCTTGATTCTGTGTTCGGTATGTTCACTGAGTGGTTCGATTTCCAGCAAATTCATAGAGCTTCTCCCTTCGTTTCAAGCTATATTCTATCGTATGATATATACTATACTAGATTTTTGGGAAAAAGACAAGAGAGAAATAGGAGGAATAAAAAGTGAAACAGAGGAATATAATTTTGATTGGCATGCCGGGCTCGGGGAAAAGTACGCTCGGCGTGCTTTTGGCGAAAGCAGTCAATTATCGTTTTCTGGATACTGACCTTCTGATTCAGGAGAGGGAGGGGAAGCTTCTGCGGGAAATCATTGCAGAGAAGGGGCAGGAGGCATTTTTAAAGATTGAAGAGGAAGTAAACGCGGGAGTAAATGCAGAACGGACAGTGATTGCGCCAGGCGGAAGCGCGGTTTATTCAGAGCGTGCCATGCGGCATTTTGCAGAAATCGGGACGATAGTTTATCTGCATGTCCCGCTGCAGGAGCTGGGAAAGAGACTTGGCGATTTGAAAAGACGCGGCGTGGTGTTAAAAGAAGGGCAGACCTTAGAAATGCTGTTTGAGGAACGCCGTCCGTATTACGAGCGTTATGCGGAGGTGACAGTGGATGTCGCGCAGGAAGATATTGGCGCGCTGTTAGCCGAGATTATGGAGAAGCTGGAGCGGCAGGAGGAAGAAAGAGGAAGATAATCATTCTACAGGTAGAGAAAAAATCTACTGTTTTAGAAAAGTGCTTTACAAAACGAAAGTTTGTGGTATAATCAAACATAAGAAGGCAAAGTTATACAAAAATGGGATTGAAATTATATGCAGGTTTAACAAAAAATAGAAGTATTGTTATAAGAAAAATAAATAAAACGAGAATAGTAAGAATAGACCTAAATCTGAGGTGAGTTATGGAACAATACATTATTAAGGGCGGAAAGCCGTTAGTCGGCGAAGTTACCATTGGCGGCGCGAAGAATGCGGCGCTTGGCGTACTGGCTGCAGCCGTTATGGCAGATGCGCCGGTAAGAATACATAATCTTCCGGATATCAGTGATATTGATATTTTATTAAACGGAATCGGAGCCCTGGGCGCCATCGTAGAGCGTCCGAATGTCCATGAGGCGCGTATTACCGGGGGCAGTATTACGACCTGTATCGCAAGCTATGATGATCTTAGAAAAATCAGGGCGTCCTATTATCTGTGTGGCGCTTTATTAGGCAAATATAAAAGAGCCGAGGTACCGCTTCCGGGAGGCTGCAACATCGGGAGCAGACCAATCGACCAGCATATCAAGGGCTTTGAGGCACTTGGCGCAAAGGTAGTTATTCAGCACGGTATGATTATTGCAGAAGCAGAGCGGTTAATCGGGACACATATTTACTTTGACTGTTCCAGTGTCGGTGCTACAATTAACATGATGCTGGCGGCAAGCATGGCAGAGGGACAGACGGTTCTTGAGAATGCAGCGAAGGAGCCTCATGTAGTAGAGGTAGCGAATTTCCTGAACAGCATGGGGGCGAATATCAAAGGTGCCGGTACGGATATTATCCGTATTTCCGGTGTGGCTTCCCTGCATGGAAGTACCTATTCCATTATTCCGGACCAGATTGAGGCAGGGACCTTTATGCTGGCAGCAGCCGCAACAAAGGGTGATGTCCTGATTAAGAATGTAATTCCGAAGCATCTGGAGGCAATTACGGCAAAGCTTGTCGAAATCGGCGCAGAGGTAGAGGAGTTTGATGATGCGGTTCGTGTCGTAGCATCAAAGCGTCTGGTTCACACAAATATTAAGACACTTCCATATCCGGGCTTTCCGACAGATATGCAGCAGGTTATGGCGACCCTGCTTTCGGTTGCAGAGGGAACCAGTATTGTAACAGAGACAATATTTGAAAACCGCTTTATGTATGTGGATGAGCTGACCCGTATGGGCGCTTCCATCCGTGTGGTAGAAGGAAACAGCGCAGTAGTCGAAGGCGTAGAAAAGCTGACAGGTGCGACTGTGCGGGCATTGGATTTGCGCTGTGGCGCGGCTCTGGTGGTAGCTGGTCTGATGGCAGACGGTTATACGACGGTAGAGCATATCGAATATGTCGACCGCGGATATGAAAAGTTTGCGCAGAAGATGTGCGAGCTCGGCGCTTCCATGGAGAAGATTGATTCCGAAGATGCCAGGGCGCTTCAGAAGTTTAAGCTGCGGGTTGGTTGAGGCTGGCGCGGTCAATAGAGAAAACAGCAAGGTGCTGGCCTTAAAAAAGGGCAGCGCCTTATTTTTACTCTGGAAATGCCTTGACACGTCAGTGTGTTAAAGAGAATTTCTATAAAGCAAAAGGGGCTTTTCAGGGATACATACACTTTTTATAGGCAAAACGGGGTATACTATTTTTTACTTCACAGGAAATACCGTGTTATATGAGTGTGTTAAAGTATTTCGGTAATCGGCAGACAGGAGGAATCGTTATGAAAAAGGAAGTTTATAAGGTCGAGGGAATGACCTGCGCTGCCTGCAGTGCTGCAGTAGAACGGGTGACAAGAAGGCTTCCGGGAATGAAAGAGGCAAGCGTAAATCTGGTGGCGGCAAGGCTTACGGTGATTTATGATGAAACACAGACCGCGTCCGGGGATATTATTGCAAAGGTGGAGAAGGCAGGTTTCGGGATTGCGCCGTATGTGGACAGTGCAAAACGGCGCGAGGAAGAAGCGCAGAAGGAAGTAAAGGAGCTCGCGGCAGAAAAGCGGCGTCTGATTATTGCGGCAGTGTTTGCGGTACCGCTTCTGTATCTGGCAATGGGACATATGCTGCCGAAGCCGCTCCCGCTTCCGGCGTTTCTGTCACCGGCAGAGGCTCCGTTTGCGTTTGCCCTGGTGCAGCTGCTTCTGACGCTTCCGGTGCTCTACTGTGGCAGAAACTTTTTCATTGTAGGCTATAAGGCCCTTTTTTCCGGAAATCCGAATATGGATACCCTGGTGGCAGTCGGTACGACGGCAGCATTTCTCTACAGTCTCGTGCAGACGGTAATTGTGCGGGTGGATGCCATGGCGGTACATCATCTGTATTATGAGTCCGCAGCGGTAGTCATTACATTGATTATGCTCGGAAAGTATATGGAGCGCCGGAGCAAGGGAAAGACCTCTAAGGCAATTACAAAGCTTCTTGCGCTTGCGCCGAAGAAGGCAATCCTGCTGACTGAGGAAGGAGAAAAGGAGATTGCGTCGGAGTTACTCTGTATCGGGGATAAGGTCATTGTACGGCCGGGAAGCGCAGTACCGGCGGACGGTATCGTGACTGCCGGAAGCAGTGCCGTAGACGAGTCCATGCTGACGGGAGAAAGCATCCCTGTGGAAAAGACGGAGGGCAGCAGCGTCATCGGCGGCTCGGTGAATTATAACGGAATGCTGACGGTCGAGGTAACACGTACCGGGGAAGAAACTACACTGGCAGGGATTGTCCGGCTGATGGAGGAGGCGCAGGAGAAGAAGGCGCCGATTGCAAGAATGGCGGATATCGTGTCAGGCTATTTTGTTCCGGCAGTTATGGTAATTGCGCTTGTGGCAGGGCTTGTATGGCTGCTTCTTATGAAGGACTTTTCATTTGCGCTGCGGATTTTCGTATCGGTGCTTGTGATTGCGTGTCCGTGCGCTCTCGGGCTTGCAACGCCGACGGCGATTATGGTTGGAACCGGGCTTGGTGCTTCCCACGGAATTTTAATTAAAAGCGGGGAAGCACTGGAGGCGGTCAGCCGTGTCAGTACAGTAATTCTTGATAAGACGGGAACGATTACCGAAGGAAAGCCAAGAGCTGCCTCTCTTGCGGTCTGTGGAAAGGACACGGAGAAAAGGGACTTTTCCGCCGGGGAGCTTCCGGCAGGAAGTGAGGAGGAACGGCTGCTGCGTCTTGCGGCTGCCGCAGAAAGCTTCAGCGAGCATCCGCTTGCGCGTGCGGTGCGGGAAGCAGCGGCGGAGGTATTTCCGGAAGAAGAGTTCCGGAGTATTTCTGCGGACACAACGGACTTCCGGAGTGCAACCGGCATGGGCGTATATGCGTGTTACCGGGGAACGCCGGTGTATGTCGGGAGCCTGCATTATCTGAAGGAATGCGGAATCGACGTGACGGAAGCAGAGCCGTTAGCAGAGAAGTTTGCGGAAGCAGGGCAGACGGTGCTTGCAGTAGCGGCGGGAACGGAAACGGCACAGAAGGAAGCGGAGACAGGAGAGGGTATACAGGCTGAGGTCATAGGTATTCTCGGTATCTCTGACCGCATCAAGGAAACCAGCGCCGAAGCCATTGCTACACTGCGCCGGATGGGCGTCCATGTGTGCATGCTGACCGGCGACAACAAACGGGCGGCAGAGGCAATCGGCAGACAGGCAGGCGTGGATGAAATCATTGCAGAGGTGCTGCCGGAGGATAAAGCAAAGGTAGTAGCCGGGCGTAAGGAGGCAGGCGAACGGGTTATGATGGTAGGCGACGGTATCAACGACGCACCGGCTCTTGCGGCGGCAGACTGCGGCGCCGCAATCGGCAGCGGAAGCGATATTGCCATCGAATCGGCATCGATTGTCCTTGTAAAATCCGACCTGCGGGACGTAGCGCGCGCGATTCGCCTCGGGCGGCTGACGATACGCAATATCAAGCAGAATCTGTTCTGGGCATTCTTTTATAACAGTATCGGGATTCCGGTTGCAGCGGGGCTGCTTTATCCGTTCAACGGGCTTTTGTTAAACCCGATGTTAGGCGGCTTTGCGATGTCGTTAAGCTCCGTCTTTGTAGTAGGAAATGCACTGCGCCTGCGGACGAAAAAGCTGTAAAATCCGAAAGGAAAGGGCTTTTACGTAAAAAACCAGGATGGGAAGTCCTTACTGGCGGTAAGGGTTATTAACCATAAATATATTGAGCAGAAAGGAAGAAAACGAAATGACAACACTAAATATCGAAGGAATGCGCTGCGATGCCTGCGTGGCAAGAATCGAAAAGGCACTGGGAGCAGCGGGTATCACACACAAGGTAGACCTGAACACAAAAACCGTAGAGGTAGAGGGTGATGATGCGGTAATAGCTAAGGCAATGGAAGAAATTGAGGATCTTGGTTTTGGCGTGGGAAAGGCTTGACGCCGGGGCATTACGAACTTCTCTTACAAGCGGTAGGATCCTGTCCGCAGGAAAGATGTACCGCTTGTAAGAGGTACAGCATAGAAGCTCTTACGGCTGTGCTGCCAGCTTTTTTGCCAGACCGCAGACCAGATTTACCGTATGGCGGATTGCCTTTGCCTCAAAGACCGGGTAATCCTCGCTGGCAGAATCATCCGCCTTGTCGGAGATGGCGCGGATAATCAGGAATGGAACGCCGTTGTTATGGGCAGTCTGCGCAATCGCAGCTCCCTCCATTTCGGTGCATATGCCGGAAAAGGCGGAGACCAGCCATTCTTTCTTTTCCTTTGCCGCAATAAACTGGTCGCCGGTTAAAATGCGTCCTGTATGTACGGCAATCTCCGGATTTACTTCATAGCAGACCGAAGCGGCAAGCGCACGCAGGAACTCGTCTGCTGCGAACGCGGAGGTATCCATCCGCGGAATTACGCCGACGTCATAGCCAAAGGCCGTGGCGTCCATATCGTGCTGTACGGCATCCGTAGAAAGTACAATATCGCCGATGTTAATCTGAGCATTCAGGGAACCGGCGATTCCGGTATTGATAATACAGTCTGTCCCGAAGCGGTCGATTAACTGCTGGGCGCAGATGGCGGCATTTACCTTGCCGATGCCGGAGCGTACAACCACAACCGGCAGCCCCATCAGCTCTCCCTCATAAAATGTCAGAGATGCCTGTTCGGTTACGCGGGCGTCTTTCATGTTTTCCTTTAAGCGCGCAACTTCTTCGTCCATTGCGCCGATAATCCCGAGTTTTTTCATGGCATATTCCCTCCTCTGCCTTTTAATGATATTAACTAGTTTAGCATAAAGAGGGGAAAAGTACAAGGGCTCTTCCGGCGAAGCCCGGAGTATTTTTTAGGTTTCATTTCAGGTCGGGATAGCAGAAGCTGTTAAAGCACCCAGCTGCGGTTCCATGGGGAAGCGTCCGGGAGAGATTCTCAGCTATCATTCGAAACCGCCCAGTTGTTATCAAGCGGCGGATGCTCCCCGCCCTTATTCAGATAAATCCGGTCTATCTGAAGTCCTGTATCGCATGCATATATCGAAAAGGTATGTTCTCCCGCGGAGAAATGTATCCTGCCTGTCAGACACCAGAAATACAGATGCAATGTTGCATAATGGCATAACTGACCGTTATTATACTGCATGCTCTGCGGAAGCACTTCTCCGTCAACCGCGAAATAACAGCTGTCCGACATATGGTTCTCATATAATATAAGGAGCCATACGTTATATTCGCCTTCCTCCGAAATATGGATACGGTAATGCATTCCCGGAGCATCCTTTGCGTTTTTCCACATATAAGGCTTACCGGGCACCTGCATTGCAAGACCGCGGCCTCCGTCGGTCAGCGCGTGCACATGTCTCCAATATATTTTACCTGTCGCGTCAGGCGTAAGATATGCGTCTGCATTCCCTGCAAGCGCATATTCCGCCTCTATGGCAATCTTCCCGTCCTTTTCGGCAAAGACACCATTGCCAAACAGAAGTGTTATATCCTCTGTAGTTCCAGTCTTGTAATAGCTGTCATACCGTCCGTTTTCCACATAGGGCTGTGCAACGAGGTCGTTTTTCATATAAATCCGGTTATGCTTCCAGAATTCCTGATCAGCATATACCATAGCAGGCAACAGTTCCGTGTCGTCCTCGCAATAGAGTCCGGCCCGGATGTCATCAAGCGTTTCCCAGCATACCTCTGGTTCATCTGCCATAGAAGGTGCCGAAACAGCCCCATAGTAGGTTTCGCGCTTTTTCTGCGTGTATATTACAAGCTTATCGAGCGTTACATAATTATCAATCATATACACTTTCATGGTATGCCTGCCTGCGGACAGATACGGGAGCCTGGTATATAATTTCTCACCGTTATTCATAACGCTGCCATGCCAGTTTCCGCGCCATTCGTCGTTTGTCTCCGATTCTATGATAAATGGCTCAAAGTCGTCAATCCCTATGCCAAACCTGACTCTGCCCGCGGAGTCAAGCGTAAGGAACCTTGTGATTTCAAGCTCAAATTTCCCTTCGCTGAAAAGTGAAAATTCGTACATGATAGAAGGGTTATCGGTAAGAGAGGTATCACTGAGCGGACAAAGCATAGGATTGTATGCCATAATCACGCTGCCGCCTTCCCGCCCCATACCATACACCTTATACCAGCCAGCTTTTTCAAGCGGCGGTAAATATACGGGTGCGCCGCAGCATTCGTTATAGGTCTCCGCGGGAATACATACCGCCCCGTCGGCTTCCATATGGGACAGGAGGCATTCGCCGTCCGTACACCCGGCTTCCGCTCTGACCTTTAGATGGATTTCCTGTTCTTTTTCAAGGAGGCGGATTGTTAATCCAGCCTCCTTCCCTGTGTATGCTGTTTCATCGTTAATACTTATATAAATGCGTTTCTCTTCCTTAATTTTTCCTGCTTCCTCCGATAGAGTAAGCCATACCGGTGTCCCTGTTATTTCAAACGAAAGGGCAGATGCAGATGTATTGCCGAGTTCAAACCATTTCTGACGGGTGCCCCCGCTGTAAAATACAATAGTTCCTTCCTTTGAGGTTTCACTCCCGTCCCACAGAACCGCCTTTACATCAAGTGTTCTTCTTTTAATTGAAGGTCTGCATACGGGATAAAAGCATATCCCCGGCGGCGGAAAAGAATCGGGAGTCAGAATGTTTTCCCACTTCCCATCCTGCATATGCACATTGTAGTATCGTAGCATCTTTTTTAAATACTGTGTCATTTTGCGTGAATATTCCGTGTAAAGGTCCGCAGCCATATCGTTTCCCCTGTCATAAGAAAGAACGCTACGGTCGGCATAATAAAAGGCATGGTTCACATAATAGGAGGAATGCACCTTAAACAAAAACATCTGGAAAAACGCATCCTTTTCATTATCAGGAAGACAGGTATAGATTTCATTGGCGCGCGCAAATACCCTTTCGAGCCTGCACAGACGTGCCCCGGCTTCGTCTCCGTAGCCTGCCTGCATAAATACCATAGGCTGCATATGCTCTATTTTCCTCACATTTGTCAGATGCGCGTATTCCTCATATAAATCTGCAAGCTCTTCGCCATATCCGCCCGAAAAATAAGAATCAAACCACTGTGCGGTATAGGCGTGGATATCACAGGTCACAGGCGTATCCTTGCCCGCGTTCCATGCATAGGTGAGAAACGCCTCCATATCCATTTCAAGCGGCTTAAGCGCGCCTACATTTAGGACCCACATCTTCCGTATACCGTTTGCATACGCCTTTCTAAGCTCATTTGTCGTATGCGAAAGCGGCATCGTATTAAAGAAAAGATAGCTCATATCGGTAGTTCCCCAATAGGAGGCATGAAAATACAATCCATGCCCGCCTGCTCTTTTTCTTTCCTTTTCATCCGGATAACGCCGGATATGCCCGAAATTATCATTTACCCATATAAGGGTGACGTCTTCAGGGATAGTAAGACCTGCGTTATAGAGCTCAAGAACCTCCTTGTATGGAATAAATGACTGCAAGGCACACGAAGCTGATGAAAGGCCGCATTCCGTTTTGATGAGCTGCCTCTGGTCGTCCATGATTGTTTCTAAAAGCCTGATTTTTGCCGAAAGCTTTTCTTCCTCTGTAAGTGCGGCGTCCTCATTTATCATCCTTGTGGAAAACCCGTAATCGTGAACGCCTCTCATACCGATGGTATAACAGACCTCGTAATCCTTATTCATTTCTACGCTTTCGCGCCAGTATTCCCTGATGACTTCCCTGTTCTTACCAGGTATCGAATAATCATAATAGACCGCTTGGTGTTCTTTATCGTCAGAGGTTTTTAATTTCCCGGAATGAACGGCGTTGTAATCGCTTTTGTAGCCTTTCTTTGCAAGCCAGGGCGTCCATTCGTTCTGGTTGCTCCGCATAAGCATATCACAGTGGGATGTGCCGATGACGATTCCCATTTCATTGGCAAGCCATGCGCTTTTTGGATTTTCCTGAAAATAATTGACGTGCATGGCAGGCCACAGATAATTTCCCTTAAGCCGGAGTAGCAGTTCATATATTTTTTCATACAGTTCAGGACCTATCGTGCCGTCGCCTGTATGCTTTGCTGCCCATTCTTCCAGCTCTTCCTCGTCATTTAAAAAGATACCTCTGTACTGGACCGAAGGATAGTCGGCTCTGAAAAATCTGTCCGGAATTATAATGCGGGCGTTCTTCTTTACAGGCACATCGGCAAAGAAATACCAGGGCGACACGCCGAAATAAGCTGACATTTCATAGATTCCATAGACTGTACCACGCTTATCGGCTCCGTTTATATAAAGAGTTCCTCCAAACTCCTTAATAACGTAGCCTTCCCATGCTTCAAGAATCTCTTCTTCCTCTGGAGACGTACCGCAGTAGTCAAATTTCCTGACATTTTTTGTCGCGGCCAGAATATCAATTCCTTTGATACTTTCTTCTTTGCAAAGCTCAATAAGCTGCACATCTGCGTCCGTAATTTTTATCAGGTCGTTTTTCAGATTATTAAGGGCAATTTTTACTGCGGACGTTTCATCGCTGTAATACCCGATACGGATTGTGTCTTCAAGTATCATTTGAGGTTTCATGCCAACCCTCCTTATGTTTTATTCCAATATTGTTAAATCAATTGCATATCACTTCTATTACATTACTATAATAGCATCTGCTATCGCATATTTCTATGCTTTTTTATCCAATAATATTGCGTTTTCAGTTATTGCGTGCTATACTTTCCTGCGGAGGGGATTATTATGGAGCAACAGAATAGCAATATGCCTTACATTTATGAGGAAATAAAAGAAAGTATTCTGCTTGAACATCGTATAGGGGAAAATTACAAGAACATCTTTCACAAGCACAACGGTTATGAAATATACCTTCTTTTACAGGGGGATATCAATATGCTTGTCGAGCATTCCTGTGTTCATATCGGAAGAGGTGCCTTAGCAATTATGAACCCTACGGAATATCACCTTGCCGTAAGTCTGGACGGCGGTTTATATGAACGTTATACCCTTAATCTTACCACCAGGTTTTTGCAGAGTCTGACTACAGATAAGACCAATTTCATATCCTTTTTTGATAAAAGGAACCCGGGACAGAATAATGTTGTTACTCTGCCTGAAGACAACATCCATACTCTGTTAGCTCTGTTCGATTCACTGAAAGGTTCGTTGGACAGCGACGCCTTTTGCAGTGACATACTTGCCAATTCATACTGTATGCAGGTGCTTTATTTTGTCTGCCAGAAATTTATTGAATCAGAAAACATACCCGCTAATATTATGCCGCCGCTGATAACGCAGACAATACAATATATAAACGATAATATTACTGAGAGCTTCACTCTTGCCGATATCGGAAACGAACTCAGCTACAATAAGGATTATATTGGCAAAAAATTTAAGCAGTATACTGGTATCCCTCTGAAAACCTATATTCTCGAAAAAAAGATTGACCTTGCACAATCCCTTCTTACACAAGGTCAGTCTGTAACCGATACGTGTTTTAACACGGGGTTTAAGGATTACGCCAATTTTATCCGGACCTTCAAAAAATATACCGGATATACTCCGAACAAAAGCAGATAGGAAAACTCTTTTCAAGTCCCGGTGTTCTGTGATATAATGATGTGTCGTAGTGCATAAATTAATTAGACAAAAATAGCTTAAGAGGAGAGAGAACCATGGCAGTAAAAACATTAAGAGGAAAGCTGGCTGTTTCGATTTCGGCGGTTACGCTGGTCTGTATGATGATTATGGCGGTGATTACATATAATATTTCATCAGGCCAGGTAGAGAAGCTGTCCATTGACAGTTACCGGGTGAGCACGGAAAACACAACCAACCAGATTCGGACATGGCTTACCGCGGAGCAGGAGCTTCTTTTAAATCAGGCAGCTATGATAGAGGTAACAAAGGAGTATGAACAGAAGTTCCTGGCAGAGTATCTTACGGGAATTGTAAACGGCTATAACGAGGAAGGGTATATCTATGACCTGTACTATACGTCGCAGGAAAACGTCATGGCGTCCGGTACCGGCTATGTACCGGACCCTTCCGTAGATTTTACAAAGCGGAGCTGGTATCAGGAGGCGCTTGGCACGGACGGGGTAGCATTTTCCACGCCATACCGGGATTATGATTCCGGAAGCCTTGTTATTACGCTTTCGGTCCGGATTATGGACGGAGGTACGGTAAAGGGTGTGCTGGCAGCGGATATTTTTGTCGATACCCTTGTCCAGATTGTCGGGAGCCAGACGCTTCCGGAGGACAGCTATTGCTTTCTGGCAGACTCCGCCTATGGCGTAGTGACGCATCCGGGCGATGCCTTTGCCTATGTGGACGATGAGCCGGTCAGCATTGATGCGGGCGGGATTGCTTCCTATGCGGAGCTTGCGCAGGCAGTAAAGGGCGGGAAGACGTCTGTTACGCTGAAGGATTACGACGGCGTGACGAGGACCTTTTATATCAACCCGATTGAGGATTGCGGCTGGTACGTGATTACCGCGGTCAGCAGCAGCGTCATCCAGAAGCAGACGTCGCTTTTGTTCCGCGCCTATGCCGTGATTTTGCTTGCGTCGGTGCTGGTGGTAGTCGGGGTGGTGGTTCTTCTCGCAAAAACCGTGACAAGACCGATTGTAAAACTGACAGAGCAGATTCAGAGCGGCTCCGTCGGGCAGAGCAGTGCTGTATCCTCTACGAAGGAAATCGAAGAGCTCTATATGGAGTTTAATAAGCTGATGGGCAATCTGAGCGGTCTGCTCTCTGTCTGCGGGCAGGCAGAGCAGGACCTGGACGGCTTCGGCAGCTCAATTCAGAAGGTAACGGAGGAAATCACTGCAGGAATCGGGAAGGTAGATGAGCAGATGGACCGGATTGTCGATACGCTCAACAGCCAGGCAGAGGATATGGAGGAGCGGAAGAAGGGACTGGAGCTGTTTGACGAGAGCGTTTCCCTGTTCCGGACGAACTTTACGGTGATGGAAGGCTCTATAGCTGCAATGATTTCACATCTTGGCGAGTCGGTGCAGAGCGCAAAGGAGTTAGAAACCTCGTCGGATATCTCCGGCGGGCATGTCCGGAACATCTATGAGGATATCGGCAGGCTGGAGGAAATGTCGGAGAATATTACAGTAATTGTTTCAACGATTATGGGAATCTCCTCCCAGACGAACCTTCTGGCGCTGAATGCGTCGATTGAGGCAGCAAGGGCCGGAGAGGCCGGGAAGGGCTTTGCGGTTGTCGCAGAGGAAATCCGTGTACTTGCCGGAAATACTGCACAGGCAACCGAGAATATCCGCAGCCAGGTAAGCGGGATACAGACGCTGATTCAGAGTATTGCAAAGGTAATTGCAGGAGCGTCACAGGACTTTGATAAGAATGTATCCGCATCGCAGAAGGTGCTGGAGCTGCTGATGAAAATCAACGGCTCGGTGGCAGATGCCGAAAAGGTCAACGGCGAATTAAAGGCGTCGCTGCAGGAGTTCATTGAAAACCAGAGGATGATAACGCAGATGTTCCATTCGATTGATGAGAATATCCGAATTTGTCAGGAGGCTGGCGTAGAGGCATTGGAAAGCACAAAGCAGCAGACGCAGACGGCAGAGGAGCTGATAACGCAAAGCAGGCAGTTTGCCGCTCTTTCGGAGGATTTCCGGGAGACAACCGGCAAATTCAAGCAGTCGTAAGGCACAATCCGGCGGGAGGCGCATACCATAGAGCAACGGGAATTTTGCATCGTATGTGTCAATGAACTTTCTGTGATTTTCCTTGATTTCTGGAAAATTATCCCGTATAATGAAATGCGGATTCCGGGATAAGGAACAGAATGCTGCAGGATTCGCCGGAAATTTGAAAAAGACTGTATCGGACAAGAGAAAGGAGCATACTTATGAGATATAAAACATCCGGAGTTTGTTCAAGTGCGATTGATTTTGATATAGAGGACGGCTGTATAAAGAATGTCCGGTTTACCGGAGGATGCAAAGGGAATCTGCAGGGAATTGCGCGTCTTGTGGAGGGAATGCCTGCAGAAGAGGTAATTGCCCGTTTAGAAGGGATAAAGTGCGGCTTTAAGCCTACGTCCTGCCCGGATCAGTTAGCAAAGGCATTGAAGGAATGGAGGGCATAACGCCTTATGAAACATATTGTATTTACCGGCGGCGGTACTGCCGGACATGTAACGCCGAATATTGCGCTGTTTTCTTCGGTAAAGGAAGCGGGCTATCAGATTTCTTACATCGGCTCTTATGACGGGATTGAAAAGGAGCTGATTGCCGGGCAGGGGATTCCGTATTACGGGATTTCCTCGGGGAAGCTCCGTCGTTATTTTGACCCGAAGAACTTTTCCGACCCGTTTAAGGTCATCAAAGGCTACTTTCAGGCGAAAAAGCTGTTAAAAAAAATAAATCCGAGCATTGTATTTTCCAAGGGCGGCTTTGTTTCCGTCCCGGTTGTGCTTGCAGCAAGAAAAAGGAAGATTCCGTGCATTATCCATGAGTCGGATATTACGCCGGGGCTTGCCAATAAGCTTGCCATTCCTTCTGCAACGAAGGTCTGCGCCAATTTTCCGGAGACTCTGGAGTATCTTCCAAAGAATAAGGCGGTTCTGACCGGCTCCCCGATTCGTGCGGAGCTGTTTTCCGGCAACCGGATTAAGGGGCTTGACTTTTGCGGCTTTACTGCTAACAAGCCGGTACTGCTAATTATCGGCGGAAGCACCGGAGCGGCAGCGCTGAACAATGCAGTGCGGGATTTGCTGCCGACGCTTTTGCAGCAGTTCCAGATTATTCATTTGTGCGGAAAGGGAAAAACCGATGAAGCGTTTGCGGGACGCGCAGGCTATGTGCAGTATGAGTATATCGATAAGGAGCTGAAGGATTTGTTTGCAGCGGCAGACCTTATCGTGTCCCGGGCAGGGGCTAACGCAATCTGTGAGCTTCTGGCACTGCGCAAGCCGAATATTTTAATCCCGCTTTCTGCAGCGGCAAGCCGCGGGGACCAGATTCTCAATGCCGAATCGTTTGAGCGGCAGGGCTTTTCTTATGTCTTAAAGGAGGAGGAGGTTACAAACGAGACGCTGCTCAGCGCGGTCAATGAGGTCTACCAGAACCGGGAGCGTTATATCGCCGCAATGAGTGAAAGTAAGCTGAATCATGCAGTAGAAACGATTACGGAACTGATCGTGAAATTATCAAAGTAGGAAGAGGTAAGGAGGGGCTGACGCTGCATTTTCTGCGCAGCCCCATAAAGAGTTATCTGTTGTATTTATTACATCTGTTCTAGTTCATTCAGGATTTTTTCTATGTTCTTTGTGTAAAATTCCGAGAAGGTCACTCCGCTATGTTCAAATTGCTTTAACAGCTCCACAAAGTTATCAATAAAAATAAAGATTTTACGCTGACGTTCCTGTTCTACGGAAATATCAAACTTTGGAAACAGTATGCGGTTTTCCTCCATAAAACGTATCTGAAACGCTCTGACAAAATATTCGTTTATTACAGCATAATCCGTATTATAGCTGTTAAGCATATTCTTGTGGGCTTCGAAAAAACGCATATGTTTTTTTAGCAGCTCTTTGTTCCTCTCAACAATCGGGTTTACAAAGCAATGCGCATATTCGTGTGCGATTCCCATAGCAAAAAAATCAAATTTCCCGTCTGGCCTGCCGGTTTCATCATAGCGTGGCATACAGCGGACAGTGTAAGCAATATTTTTTTCTCCCTGTGAAATGCCAAACCCATAGTTCCCGGCAATGGGGCATAAAATTAGATGAAATTCATCAGGTTTGCTTTTGAAATAGGTTTCAATATAGGCAATCCATGTATCGAAATCGCAGGAGTTTACATATGCAAGGATTCCTTTATAATAGCTTTCCTGCGTATGGAAAAAATCATCAAGGCGGCTTTCTTCGGCAAAGCTTACGGTTTCCCGCGCCCATAAATTAAGCTTATGCGAGTCCTCTTTCAAAATGTTTTCCAGATTCAAAATTGCTTTCAATGGACGGATATGAAAAAAGTAATCCTCCGTTATCAATTTCTTTGTAATTTTCACTGCCGCATGGTTCTTATATGACCCGAACCAATCAGATATACTTTTCGAATAAATTTTATTTTCAAGATATTGTACTGTCGTTTCCTGCTCCTTTGCAAGATAGAGCAGAACCTGTACAAGCTCTACCCGTCGATTGATTTCCGCTTTCATGGTTCCTCCTTGGCGTTTATTTTTAAGGAAAACAAAACTAAATATTATTTATTCAAATACTAATGAGAATTTATCCAATAGCATTTTTAACCGCTTGATAATCCCAATAATACTGTCCATTTTCATAATAACACATGGCTGTATGAGTTCCAACGTTTTTTACCGCATCTGGACATTTAGACTTATTTACTGTTGCTGCATTATATAAAACAACAATTTTCAAGCCATCTCTAACAGCTTTCTCACATTCATACTCGACGTAACTTCGATAATCAACAGAATAGCCTCGTCCACATGTGTGTGTATAACTATTGTAACTTCCACAATACTGACAACTTCCACTTTGCACTGTTGTTGTATTATTACCCACAATCAAAACGAAAGTTTTAGAAGCATCTAATCTTTTATTCAGCGAAGATTTGATACTACAATTCAAACTATTATCTCGTGCTTGCATTAAATCATGAGCATCTGTAAAAGATAAACTCCAATACTTACTATTATTCCATTTATGTAACTGTTCCACCGCATCGTAATCTCCTGACCAATCAGCCGCAATATATGTCCTTGTTCTGTACATAATATTTCTCCTCTCATATTTAATCAAAGATAGACACTTTATTTCTATCTTTTTGATAAACTACTATGTTAATAGTTCCATGTATTTTTTCATTATACAATGAAAGTACTGATTTTGTAATTTGAAGCGAGTCATAATGCGTTAAACCCGCTCTTGACCTGCCAGTTCCCATCAATGTTATATACATTTGATACCCCTGTCCATTTATATCATAAAATTCCAATAGCTTTTTCAAACATTTAATAATTTCTTCTTTTGAAGCCTTTGATTTATTGTTTTCATCAAATTCTGATAATGCTAATAGAAAAAACTCAATATCATTTTTTCCTTCGACAACAACTATCGTTCCATTTTCAAAGCATTTTCGTTTTCCACGTTTCTTTTCTTGTTCACTCAACTCTTTAATAGGCATAATACCTTTTAGTGAAAGATAGTTATCTATTGCAGAATCTATATCGCTTATCTGGAATCCATGTTTTATCATGTTCTTTATCCATAATCCATGAACTGTTGTAGGTGATACAAGCGGTTTGTCATATAAGGATAAGTTTTCATCAACAATAGTATCGAAACATGTATTTACAGGAATAACTACAATTTTCTTTGTCTTATCTTTTTTAGGAAATCCCAATTTCATAATATCAGCATAACAAATATTTATCTTTTCATCTCCATTATCCCAAATCAGATAATTTCTTTTTATTATGCATATCCATAAAATACTCGTAATCAATGCTACACCTAAAATTGATAAAAAAATTAAAATTTTCACATAAATATTTGTTATTCCCACATCTTCCCACGTTATGAATGATAATACTATTGAGAGAATAGTAAATAAACCACCCGCAATTGTTAAAGTTGTTTTACCTATATTCTCAACATTTTTCTTCACAAATTCTAAAAACTCCACTATACACTTCCTTTCTAATCTAAACAAAGCATACATTCTTAATCTAATATGTTTACATAACTGATACACATATAGCAAAAAATATTTCTTCTAATTCATGTTCAAGTTGTATCTTATAATCATCAATTATAATCATATTTGATGGGATATCAACATGCTTTGTTAAATTGTCATTTTGAGTACGTATCAAAATTGTTGCACTACATTTCTTTCTCTTTCCTGCATTTTTTAGCAATTCCACTGCCTCACTAAAACTTTCTGTTGCTTTTTGAATTTTTACTGCCACAGGCGCATTTTTATAATATTTTTTGAGAAATCCGTCAATTCCCTTATTCCTTTGCACCACATCACAATCCAATTGATTTAAAATGGCACTATCAACATCACTTTTTGTCTTATATGATTCAATACCTAATTTCAGTAATCTGGATTCTGTTTTATGCGGATTTTTTAATCTGTTTTCGGATATTTCTACTGCATCCCGGCTAATATCAATTCCTATTCCTTTTCTATTAACTAATTCAGCCGCGACCATTGTCGTTCCACTCCCGCAAAAAGGGTCAAGCACTGTATCGCCTACATCAGTACTAATACGAATGATTCTTTCTAGTAATTCAATAGGCTTTTGCGTAGGATATCCAACTCGTTCTTTAGCTTTAGGGTTTAAAAATGGAATCTCCCAAACATCCGACATTGGTACTCCCTTTTTCTCTTTTGATAAAATAACTTCGCCATTGTCATCATGCTTATAAATTGCTTTCCCTCTATTATCCCTCACTCTCTCTTGAAGAATTTGGTCAATATTAGTAGTTGGAGAATACTCTGTATAAATAATATTAAATTTATAGTTATTTGTTTTAGAATAAAAGAAAATTGTTTGATGTCCTGGCAATAATCCTTTTTTTGAATTAGACCATCTCTTATAAGCCCATATAATCTCACTTCTAAAATTTTCTTCTCCAAAAATATCATCTAATATTATTCTCAAATAATGTGATGCCTTTTCATCACAATGCAAAAATATACTTCCTGTATCTTTTAAAACTCGTTTTAACTCATATACACGTACTTTCATATAATCCAAATATTCTTCTCGACTATTCCAAACGTCTCCAAAAAAATATTCAGTCCCTTGTGTATCTTTCAAAGATTGCATTTTCTGCGTAAAAAAAGGTGGGTCTAAATAAATCATATCAACCGAATTACTATCTATCTGTTTCAGAATGTTCAAACAATCTCCATGTATTACCATTTCACTATCACTTCCTTGAATCTGCAATTTTCTGAAGAACATCCAGCAAATCAATGTCTGTCAATTCTTTTATATATTCCCAAGCAGCATCACCATAATAATATTGTCCGCCAATCCCCCTATACAACGTTTCTAAAGTTTCTTGAATTTTTTTTGCCTGCGAACGTTGTGGATAATAGAACATAACTCTTATAGGTGTATAGCCTTTCTCATTTATAACTTTAACTCGTGTATGCTCTTTTGTAATATGATCCCCATCTGTTGTTGCATCCCTCCATTTTATTTCATGTGCCATTCCATTAACCAAACAATCAATTTCAAAGGTCTTTGGTCTGCTCCCTAGTGTATTGGGAATTCTTACTTTTGCAGCTTCAGAATACTTATGCTTTATGCACATACAAGCAGCTTCTTCCAAAAACGCACCTGCATACTTATATAAGAATCGTCCTTTATTCTGATATAAATCAATAAGATTTCCTTCTTCATTAGTAACCCCTAATACTCTATATATCAAATAATGCGATGTGTCATCACTTTTCATTTCCTCAATTCGAGCATCTACTTGATTTTTAAGCTCTGATGCATATTTATCTGCAAGTTCTTTGATTTTCACATATATGTTCATATTCATATCTTCCTCACAATCATCTTAAAAATTATCTCTACTTGATTTTCTCATCAGAAAATTCCATTATATCACCTATATTACAATTCGGTGACATACATATTTTATACAGACTTTCCGATGATACTGTTTCTCCTTTTCCCATTTTCGCCAGAACGTTGAAACTAATCCCTGCCATATCTTTTAAATCTGTTCGTTTCATTTTTCTGTCTATTAATAATTTCCATAATTTATCATAACACACAGGCATAATATTTCCCTACCTTTTATTATCTCATATTAGCATATCACACTTTCCTCTATACATCAAGATAATCTCACGGTTGAGTTTTCGTAGTTTTATCCACAAGTACGCCAGTTATGGGATTCCGTTACCCACGACTTTCAAAAAACAGCAAAAATATAAGGAATCCTTACCTGTTTTGTAGTAGAATTAAGGTATCCAGTCAAAATAATACTAAACAAAAAGAAGGAGGACTCCTTATGACTTATTCTACTACAAATACCTACACTTTGAAAAGGGAAATTTTATCTTTTACCAATAAATTTTCCAAAAGGCTTCCCAGACCTGAACGTAAATTCGCTGCCGACATGACCTACGGCATGCTCGCTTCCGGCAGATGCCTGCTGACTGACATCGTGGACCATCTCCGCGAAAAATCTAAAAAGGTCAATTCCGTGGAACGCCTTGCCAGGCATCTGGATAAGGGGACCCCTGCAAAGGTCCTGAAATCCTATCTCTCTTCCATCCGCAGATGGCTTCCGGATGAGCCTGTCATCCATATCGATGACAGCGATATCATCAAACCGGATGGATATAAATTTGAATCCCCCGGACTTGTCAGGGATGGTTCCAGAAGTACGGACACAAAAAATGTCTATGAAAAAGGCTATCATGTGACAGAAGCCTGCGCCCTCACAGACAATGGACATCCCGTCAGTATATTTTCCGAAATCCACTCCTCAAAGGAAAAGGATTTCACGTCCATCAATGACGTGACCTTTTCAGCCATGCAACGGGCTGCTGCCCTGTTTGGGAAAGCCACTTTCGTCATGGACAGGGGATACGATGACAACAGGATGTTCCTAGAACTCCACGGGCTGGGACAGGATTGTGTCATCCGCCTTACGGCAAAACGGAAGCTTCTCTTTCATGGGAAATGGATTCCGGCAACACGGCTGCGGGACCAGCGGAAGGGTAAAATCAAAACCCTGCTTTATTATAAAGGCAAAAGCCATGGGGCCTATCTTTCCCATGTAAAAGTACAGATCACCGCTTCCCGGAACGACATTTACCTCGTCCTCGTTTACGGTATCACGGAGCATCCCATGATGCTGGCTACCAATAAAAAAATCCGTTCCAGGGAAGATGTCATCCGGATTGCAGGGCTCTACTTTTCCAGATGGCGTATTGAGGAATATTTCCGCTGTAAGAAGCAGGTGTTCCGGTTTGAACATTTCCGGGTGAGGAAACTCAGGGCCATCAACGCTTTAAATTTCTACATCACCTTATGCATGGCATTCCTGGCACACCTGTCCATGAAGCCGGAAACAAACGCCCTTAAGGTTTCTATCATAAAAACAGCTGCCCCCATAAAGGAAAAAGTACGTTTCTACTATTACCGGCTGGCAAAGGGCGTCTCCGGCATACTCTCGTATGCAAAGGAGGGCGTCAGGCTCTGGTTCCGGACAAAGCGTCCGGCCTGCCGTCAGCTCTGCCTTAAACTGGCCGTCTGAACAGATAAAAGAATATGTCTTCCAGAGTCCGGTTCCGGCGGGGCTTATTTTGAGTACCACTACTCATATATACTGCTGTTTCAGTGCTTTCAAAAACTAGCAGGGTGATACTCTGATCAGCTATATCCATCTTTATAATACAATTTACGAAAACTCAAGAATCTCACGAAAATATGAGTTTTTAGAACGTATATTCTTTTTAACACAGAAGCGTCACTATCCTTATCATGCACAAATAATCTCTTCCTCCACAAATTCCCTCACACAAGCCCGAATATTATTCATTTTTTGAATCCATAAAAACTGATTTTCTTCCTTTAACTGTTCCGTCACTCCCTGTCTGTCGGCGTATTCCCTTACCAGTCGAGAAAACATATCCTTTGCCTGTTCATCTATGCTTGCAAGGTATTCATTCAATCTGTCGCTTGTCAGCAAATTGAAATAAACGAACTGCTTATGCTCTTTCAGATACCGCAAATGCCTCTGTCCCCATATGCCAATCGGCTTTTCTTCTTCTGGAGGTAATGCAAGTTCTGGGAAGTAATAGTCCCTTTACCTTGCATACCAAAGACCGTTAGATAGTATCATACACTTATTTGTTATTTGTGGCAAATAAACCTATAGAAAAATGTATGAATGAGGGGGATTTTGTAATAGACGGCATTGCGGGATGTGTATAACTGGCTGTATGTCGGCGTTCTGGACTCTCCAGGCGTCAATGATACAGAAACTTCCGGGTTCAGATCTGAAACTAATAAAACACCCTTGACTTTCTGAACATTGTTCACTATACTATATGTGAACAATGTTCAGAGGAGGAACGCCATGGGAGATAACGAAAAAAGCAAAAATCATATCATTGAAGTTACCACGGAATTGCTGAAAGAGTATAATGGTGATACCAAAAGAATCACGTCACGTCTGATTGCAGAAAGAGCTGGGATTGGATTGGGCTCTGTCAATTATTTTTTTGGAAGCAAAGAAAATCTTATCACAGAATGTATCCAAAGAACCATCAATAAAATGTTAGCCGGATTTGTATCGGAGATAACAGATTTCACAAAGGCGGATGGATTGTCCGATAAAGCCCGTTTAATCTCCTGGGCAAGCCAGACCTTTGATTTCATTTTTGAAAATCAGGCGATTGCCGGCAGGTCGATTTTAAGTGATATGCAAAATTATTCAGCAGACAGTAATTCCGTTTATACACAAAGGGGATTTGCTTTTGCAATCAGGAGTAAGCAAAAGGAAGAAACAAAAAGATTACTTGTATTTCTTCTTGTTTCTGCTATGCAGGTAGCGTTTCTTGCAAAGGATATTACGAAAGAAATTTTAGGATACGATTTATATTCCAAACCGGAACGGGATTTATTTATTTCTGACACGGTTACCATGCTTTTACATAGTACGGATAGCAAGGAGGCTACTACAAATGAAATGTAATAAAAAAATATGGTTTATTTTGCCGGTGCGGTGTCTGCTGTTTCTCACTGCATTTTCCTTTTGCAGCCTGATTACCCGGAGAAATTTAACAGAGCTTACGCATTGGTGGAGCATGCTTGCATCTGTAATTAACGTGATTACTATTGGTATTTTATGGGCTATTTGTAAGCATGAGAAGAAAACCTATCGTGAACTGATACATTATGGAAAAAAGCAAGGGAGCAGCTTGAAAGGAGCTCTGTTTATTATCATAATGCTGTTGTTAGGTGTCGGAGGAATGTATGCGGCAGGAGGGCTTTGCTATGGCGAGTTTCCATACCTTGCTCCGATGATGATAGCGCCGGTGCCTCCTTATCTTGCGATATTCAATATTTTTATGCTCCCGCTGACAACGACAATAGCAGAGGACGGTATCTATTTAGGCTGTGGAGTAAATAGCTTCACATCAAAATGGGAGGCTGTTTTGTTCCCTGCATTTTTCTATGCCTTACAACACAGTTTTATTCCTACCATATTTGATGTGAAGTTTATAGCGTATCGTTTTTTATCCTTTCTCCCCTTAACAATATGGATTTGTTACCGGTATTATAAGGGGGCCCCTATTTCCTATATTATGACAGGTCACTGGATTTTGAATATCGCAACGACAATACAGATTGCAATTACGTCCTTTCATCCTGAAGCGTTTGCTGCGCTGATAAAGCAGTAGGCAAATTGGCGGATGGTATCGTATATCGTAACGGCTATCATAGGAAATTGTAATGCATGTCTTCTAGGATACCTTGTTGAGTGCAAGCTCAATGTGCTGTGGTAAAAAGGGCTTGGTGACATACGCATCTGCGCCTGATTCAATCGCCTTGTTTATGGCGTTTTCAGAATTGTCTGCCGTTACCATAACAACCTTGATTCCCTTGTTTCGAGCCTTTATTTTCTGTAAAAGCTCCAGCCCGTCAGCATCCGGCAGATGGATATCCAGAAATACGGCATAAGGTTCACAGGCTGTCTCCTGCTCTATGACATCCAAAAGCTGTCTGCCGTTTTCCGCCAGTATGATATTTCGATACCCTTTTTTTGTGATGATATCGCGCAGCGTCTCGCGTATCAGTTTCGCATCATCGCAGATAATAATGCGCTCTGCCTTAGTTCCTCTTCCCAGCAGTTCCTCTGTAGTGACTTTAAAAAAGTCTGCCAGGGCACATAACATTACAATGTCCGGTATGGAATTGCCCGTTTCCCACTTTGAAACTGCGGCAATGGAGACTCCCATTTCCGTTGCCAGTTTCTCCTGTGTTATACCGCGCTGCTTTCGCAATTTTAATATTTGACTGCCTATATCCATTTTAGCATCCTCCTAAATTTTATTGTTTCTGTACATGTACAAATACAGTATAAGAGATAGACGCACAAAATACTAGCGAAGCATATTCTAAAAATTTAACTTTGATTCAAATCATAGTTTTGCGCGATATATCCGGCAAAGCCTTTAAATAAGCGATATAGCTCATCCTCCGGAAAAGCTGTAAATCTGTGATTTCAGGTCTAGGGTTCTTTGGAAATTGTTCCTTAAAATTTTTCTGCTGCAAAGCAGGACCTCCCTATCTGCCTATGGATTTCTGATAATAAATAAATTCAGCATCTCTGCTTTTTTCTATATATCCAAGCTTCTGATAAAAGCGGTTGGTTCTCTGGTTCCATATGGGAGTATCCAGACACCACATAGTAATGGCCGGATCCATAGCCTCGATTTGTTCCATAATCCGGGTACCGTAGCCTTTTCTGAATAAGTCAGGCTTTACAAAAATCCTTCCGACGTACATAAAAGAAGCATTTCTTTCATCACGGAACAGAATGCTTCCGCCGACAATAGTAGTTCTTTCCATGGCGGTAAACAGATGTCCCTGCTGCATCATTTCGATGTGCCATTCGATAGAATCATATTCCGGGGGACCTCCCTTGGATGATGCGCCGACGGTGATATCACTATCGAATGCGTCCTTTGATATTTGTACTAATGTGGGAATATGCTCCATAGTTGCTTTTATTAGTGTCATTTTGTTTCTCATGTTCCTTTTTCCTTTCCGGTTGATAAGAAAATTATACAAAAAAGAAGGATTATTTTCTACCATCTTACAGTAGAATTTTTTCAAATAAACGCAACCTGAAGTAGCGCTTGTTTGAATTTTGTTTCTACTATAGCAAAGAAACAGATAGAATTCACCTGTATGTTTTGCAAAATTTATAAAGACAGACTGCGCCGGAGCAGGTGAGATAGCTGATCCGGCAAGTAAATTGCACATAAATTGTAAGAAAAAAATTAGCGCGCACCTCTTGACAGAAAACGGAAAAGTAAGTATACTTAGAATACCGTGCAGCCGGGGAGTCAGCGGTGCCCTGTACCTGCAATCCGCTATAGCAGGGGTGATGTTCTGTGTCGGGTATTTTGCTGCAATGCAGCCTCTTATAAGTGATGTTGACGTTCTGGTCTTACGCAACGGGACTTCGTGAACCGTGTCAGGTCAGGAATGGAGCAGCACTAAGCGAAACCTTCCGTGTGCCGTAAGGCAGCCGGGGCCGAGTTAACTGTAAGGGTAACGATTGTGGCGGATATTCAAAGCAGAGCGCACGGTTTTAAAGAAAGATAAGGACTGCCTCCGGGCAGTTTTTTTGTTGAAGGTTTATAGAAATGCAAAACTAAGCTGCTACACAGCCTGCGGAACTTTCCCGGGTTATTCAAAAATGCGAAAACTCAAGTTATAGTAAATTGACAAAAAATATAAATATGGTATAATTTTTTCAAGGATATAAAAGATATAGTAGAGATTTTATCAT
Organism: uncultured Lachnospiraceae bacterium; assembly: GCA_910579465.1. Lineage (GTDB taxonomy): Bacteria > Bacillota > Clostridia > Lachnospirales > Lachnospiraceae > SIG307. The sequence continues at coordinate 66,956 of CAJTUB010000010.1, forward strand.
GTACACCAGGAGGATATCGCATGGAGAATGTGAAAAAGGGATACAGGTCAGCATTAGATGAGTATATAAATAAAGTTTATGTACTGATTCTGCTTCTGGTTCCGGGCGCCTGCCAGTGTGCCGGGCTTTTGTATACGACGGAAAAGCTGCTGGGTTTGTTTCCGACGGTCAGCTGGACAGCTCTGCTTATTTTTGATGTTACATGCTTATTGTATCTGATCATCGGCATTTATTTTGTACGTGCCGGCTTTCAGGATGGTTTTGTCGTTCCGGAGAAGCTGAAGGCGGCAAAGGTGTTTCTTGTGGTAATTATGTTTACCCAGTATAATTTTATTCTTTATATGATACCGTCCACGGAATTCTGGGGATATGCGCTGCTGTTTGTCATAGCAACGGCGTTCTTTCTGGATGTGAGGATGGTCATTGCAACCGCATCGGAGATTACGCTTTCGTTGGTGGTGTCCTCCTTTATCAGCGGTGACACGCTTCTTCCCGTGAAGGATGCGCTGTTTGTTCCGAATGTGGTAGGACGTATTGTATGTGTGCTTCTGTCATTGGCGTTTATCATCGTGTTTACATGGCTGATTAAGATCTTTCTGGTGAATGCCAAGAGGGATGAAATGGAACGCAACAATGAACAGGTGATGAGCGTTCTGGATTCGGTGCAGATGCTGTCGGAAAAGCTGCACACTGCCGGAATGTCGCTTTCCCGGATTTCAGAAAACGGAAATGCTTCGGCGGAAGAGCTTGCCGCAACCAGCGAGCAGCTGGCGGAGAGCAGTAATATACTTAGTGCCAGAACTGACGAGAGTATGGCGAATCTCAGTGAATTAAGCGAATGGGAAGGCATGGTTGCCGATAATGTGAAAAAGGTAGAAGCCGCTTCCAAGGATTTGCTGGATAAGTCCATGGAGAATGAACGGCTGTTAAATGATTTGCATGCAATTAACGGGGAAGTGTCCGAGTCCATGAAGGTAACAACGGGACTGGCACAGAAGCTGTCTGAGGCAGTACAGGAAATCGGCGTTACGCTGAAGCTGATCAGCGATATCTCTTCCTCCACCAACCTGCTGGCGTTAAATGCGTCGATTGAAGCCGCGAGAGCAGGAGAAGCAGGGAAGGGCTTTTCGGTTGTTGCAATCGAGGTCGGGAATCTTGCCAATAGTACGCAGGAGTCGCTTCGTGAAGTGGGAATCGTAATTCAGCGGGTGCAGAACAATGTGAAAGAGATTACGGCACAGATTGAGGAAAATTCGTCGAAGCTTGGTACCCAGAATGAGTATTTTTCCAATGTGTTTCAAAGCATGCAGGATATGACGGAGTTACTCAATGTTTCGGTTGATGCAATCGGCACCATGGGCGAGGCACACAGCAAGCAGTCCGAGGTGATAAAAAAGACGGTGTCGATAAATCAGGAGATTGCGGGAAGTATCCGGAGTGAGAATGAGAAGTTTGCTGCCATCAATTCCATGGTGGAAAGCAATGCAAATGATACCGCACAGGTTGCTGCGCAGGCAGGTACGATTAATACTATGGTAGATGAAATGAGCGCGCTGTTAAAGCGTGACAGCGAATAGAAAAGGAATTGTTTGGTTTTGCATGAAAAGAGCCTTGTGAAACTACTCCGCCCGGGGCAGCACAGGGCTTTTTTCTATGAAGAAAAGACCATTCCGCGGGAATTTGCATTTGTGTGAGCGGAAGGAGGCCGCAGATAGCTGCAGCCTGCAGGGGACTGTCTTAAGAAACCTTTAAGGATATTTTAGAGAGGATTTTAGGAATAATTCAAGTCCTATTTAAGAAGAAAGGATTACAATAAAGCTACAATTTTAATTTGTGGCGAAAAAGGAGGCCTATGTGAATAAAAAGGTGAAGATACTGCTTGCAGCAATCGGTGTTGCAATTCTTTTATTTTTGTTAAAACAGCTGTTCAGCCAGAGGTTTGATTCTGCAGAGGCGCTGCAGGAATATATGAAGGGCTTTGGAATAGCCGCGCCGTTGGTACTGATTTTGTTTCAGGCGGTACAGGTAGTAGTTCCGATACTGCCCGGGTATCTCGGGTGCGCCGCGGGCGCGATTGCCTTCGGGAGCTTCACGGGCTTTCTGTGCAATTATATTGGTATTAGCGTCGGTTCCATTATTGCCTATTTTCTGGCGAGGAAGTATGGAATAGATCTTGTTCTTGCGATGTTTTCCCAAAAACAGTATGACAAATGGAGCGGGCGGCTGAAAACCGGAAAATCTTATGAAAGGTTTCTTTTTCTTGCCACTCTGCTTCCGTTGTTCCCGGATGATTTTCTGTGCTATTTTTCCGGACTTGTGAAAATGAACAGCAAAAAGTTCATATGGATTATTATTTTGGGAAAACCGTGGTGCATTCTGGCATATAGTATTGTGTTCGGACTGGTACCATAAGAAGGAGAAAGAGGATGAGAAAAAAATTGCTTGGTTATTATGACTATACGGTCATACTTACTTACTGCGGGATGCTGTCCGGTTTCCTTGGTATCCTGCAGGCAATCGGGGGAAATTACTGGACGGCGGCGTTCTGTCTGATGGCAGCAGGTATCTGCGATATGTTTGACGGGGCGGTAGCCGCCACGAAGATGAGGGATGCAAAGGAGAAAAGCTTCGGGATTCAGATTGACTCGCTGAGCGACCTGGTCAGCTTCGGCATTCTGCCGGGAATTTTTGTTTATCTGATTTCCGGCCGGGGCATATTTGCGGGGGTTGCGGCGTCGTTCTTTGCTTTGTGCGCGCTGATACGTCTTGCCTATTTCAATGTGCTGGAGGAGGAACGGCAGAAGCAGACTGTGGAAAAGCGGAAAAGCTATCTGGGTGTGCCGGTCACAACCATTGCGGTTCTTCTGCCGGTCGTTTATCTGCTTTATGATTGCAGTCTGTGGAAAAGGAGCATTTGCTTCCCGGTTCTCCTTGTGCTTGTGGGGACGGGGTTCCTTTTGCCGGTAAAAATAAAAAAGCCGGGTGTGGCAGGAAAAATAGGCATTCTGATTCTTGGCATTTTTGAAGTTCTGGGGATGTTTTTATTTATGGGCTGGGACGCCGTCTAGGGTCAGATGGCAGCCCTCCCTAGTCCTCTTCAATGACATGGATTTCCAGATAGTCAAAGTCAATCCGGTCTACAAAGTTATCCTGCAAAAAGCGGGTTTTGTCGTGCTTTTTAAAGTCGGCAACCGTAGATTCCAGCCAGATTGGCTTGGACAGGTCGAACTCATAGCAGATTGTGTCCATTGCGGCAAAGATTTTTCCGGTACGCGTCATATCGGTCCGGTCGTTTTCAACAACCATATCTTTTATCAAATGATTTTCTTTCCAGATTTTAGCCCATAAACGGAACATGACAGCCTCCCTGTTGTTTTTTCTGTTCCAGTATACCATGAAACAGGAAAAAAATCAGCCCCCTTCTCGAGTTTTCCCATTTTATAAAGTTTTTCCGCTTGTAAGAAGTGGATGCGCTTCATGCAACGGTTCCGATAAAGCGGCAAATAAAATATGGAAACTCAGGCTCCTTTTTCATTGCATAATAAGAAAATTACTGTTACAATAGAAAGAAAGGCGTATGGCTTTGAAGGAGGTAGTTATGGGAAAGATAGCTGTTTTGTGTTATACCAGAGAGCCGCTGGAGGATGAGGTATATGCCGAAAAGCTGGCATACAGCATGCATCTTGCAATCAGTCAGGACGGAGAAGCATTCTGGCCGTTAAACCGGAATCAGGGCGTGCTGTTTGTAAAGGCAACAGAGAATCCGGACGGGACGTTGTGTGCAAAGAGTCTGCAAAGGCCGTATCTGTTTGCGCTTGAGGATGGCGGTTTTGCAGTGCTTGCGGCACGGACAGAGGCGGACGGCTCTGCGGAGGCTTCCGGGGAGGAGCTGGTGCTTTTTACAAGCCGTGACCTGATTTCTTACGAAGAGGCAGGCCCGGTCGCTTCGATGGAAAAGACGGACGGGCTTGCCGCAATGCTTGCAGAGTACCGGGGCTTTTACGAAAAGGGCGGGGAGAGCGGAGTATCCGCAGAGGAGCTTTCCGGCATTACCGGCTGTGTTCCGGGAAACCGGATTTACGTTTCCGAGGAGGTCGGGAATACGCTGTTAGTGCATCTTACGACTCCGGTGAACGTGGCAATGGAGGTGCCGGAGAGAATCTGCGTTTCTTCCGCAGAGGAGCTGTCTGCGGTAAAAGCGACTGCCCGTTATAGTGACGGAAGTACCGCCGTGAAGCAGGTGGCATGGGAAACGGCGTCAGTGGACTTTACAAAGCCGGGCGTGTATGAGGTAGAAGGAACAGTACAGCAGCCGCATTATGATTTCCCGATTGCGCTTAACCGGGCAGACCCGTGCATCGGCTTCTGGAACGGAAAGTATTATTTTATTGCAACGAATGACGCAGACAATAACCATACCCTGTATATCCGGGAGGCCGATACGATACCGGGTCTTGTGAATGCAGAGGAGGTACTTTTGCTGGATTCCGGCACCTATCCATATATCGGAGGTCTTCTGTGGGCGCCGGAGTTTCATGTGGTCGGGGAGGATTTGTATATCTTCCATGCTGCAACGCCGGGAGAGTTTTTCTGGGAGGAGTCGCATGTGATGAAGCTGAAGCGCGGAGGAAATCCGATGTGCGCGGCAGACTGGAGTGAGCCGAAGCGTGTCGTGCGCGCGGACGGAAGCCAGCTTTGTGAGGCAGGAAAGACGATTACCCTGGATATGACCTGTTTCGAATACGGCGGAGAGTATTATGCGGTCTGGTCACAGAGACAGTTCCTGCCGGTGGATCTGGGCGCATGGCTTTATATGGCAAAGCTGAATCCGGAGGAGCCGTGGAAGCTTTCGACCGAGCCGGTGCTTCTTTCGAAGCCGGAGTATGGATGGGCAAATAACCATACGTTTGTAGATGAGGGACCGTTTGCGCTGATTACCGATGAGAAGATTTTCCTGACATTTTCAAGCGCAGCAGTAGACTCGACCTATGTTGTAGGGCTTTTCACTGCGGAGGCCGGCACGGATCTGCTGGATCCGGCGTCCTGGAGGAAGAGCAATTTCCCGATTCTGACCTCCCGTTCGGTGGCAGGGGAGTACGGAACCGGACATAATGCGTATGTGACGGATGAAAACGGGGATATCTGGAATACTTATCATGCAAGACCGGGAATCAGTGCCCCTCGCTCTTCAGGGGTCCGTCGTGTGCATTTTAATGCGGCAGGCTATCCGGTGCTGGATTTGACAGAGGAAAAGGATGTTGCTCCGCAGCTTAAGACGGTAAAGATGGAAGTAGAGGTAAAGTAGGAAAGAGGTATTATGTCATATACTGCTTTGTACAGAAAGTTCCGGCCGGATACGTTTGACGAGGTCAAGGGACAGGTTCCGGTCGTGACGACGCTCCGCAACCAGGTGAAGTCGTCACGTATGTCGCATGCCTATCTGTTTTGTGGGACGCGGGGAACCGGAAAGACGACCGTTGCAAAGATACTGGCAAGGGCGGTCAACTGCGAGTCTCCTGTAGACGGGAATCCCTGCGGGGAGTGCGCGATGTGCCGCTCGATTGCGGCAGGCACCTCGATGAATGTGATTGAAATCGATGCAGCCTCCAATAACGGTGTGGATAACATCCGCGAGATTGTGGAGGAGGTACGTTATTCTCCGACGGAGGGGCATTATAAGGTATATATTATTGACGAGGTGCATATGCTCTCGACGGGCGCGTTCAATGCGCTGCTCAAGACGTTGGAGGAGCCGCCGTCCTATGTTATTTTTATTTTGGCGACGACGGAAGCACATAAGCTTCCGGTGACGATTTTATCCCGCTGTCAGCGCTATGACTTTTCCAGGATTACAGTGGAGGAGATTACAGAGCGGCTGACGGATCTGACGCAGAGAGAAGGGGCGGAGGCGGAGGAGAAGGCGCTCCGTTATATTGCCCGTGCGGCAGACGGCGCGATGCGTGATGCGTTAAGCCTTCTTGACCGGTGTATTGCGTTTTATCCGGGAGAGCGGCTGACCTATGATAATGTGCTGGAGATTCTCGGCACGGTGGATACGGAGGTGTTCGGCAGGCTTTTGCGTGCGGTCCGTACCGGCGATGTCGGCGGCGCGCTGCGTGTGCTGGATGAGACGGTGATGCGGGGACGGGATCTGGCGCAGTTTGTAGTTGATTTTACATGGTATTTGCGAAACCTTCTGCTTGCAAGGTCAGTGGAGGCGCCGGAGGAGTTTCTGGAGATTGCGTCGGAGCAGATGGAGGAGTTTTTAGCGGAAGCGCAGGAAAATGAGCCGGAGACGCTGATACGGTATATCAATATCTGCTCCGACCTGACGAACCGGATCCGTTATGCGAGTGCGAAGAGGGTCATGATTGAGGTGACGTTAATCCGTCTGTGCCGTCCGGAAACGGAGACGGATTACAGTGCGCTTTTAGACCGCGTACGGCATCTGGAGGAGCAGCTTGCAAGCGGGAGTTTTGTGCAGCAGGTACAGGCAGGGACACCGTCTGCTGCAAAGGAGCAGATGAGGGCAGAACCGGAGCCTGTGGAGGCGGCAGCGCTTCCACAGGCTCTGGGAGAGGAGCTCAGGGCAGTTGCGGAAAAGTGGCCTGCCATTGTTTCCTCTGCGGCAAGTCCGTTGAAGCTTTATCTGCAGACTGCAAGACCGAGTGTGGATGAGAGCGGGAGCAGGCTGCTTTTGGTATACCGGGACGAGTTTGACAAGTCGGCAATGGACAACCCGGCACACCTGGAGGCTTTGCAGGGGCTGATTGCAAAGCAGACCGGGAAGCGGGTGGAAATTGCAGTCGAGCTTGCCGCAAAGGGCAGGGGAACGATGGCGGCTTATCCGGATTTGTCTGCTCTGAAAGGAAAAGTAGAAATAGAGTATGTAGATTAAATGAAACAAGGAGGATGTTACAATGGCAAAACGCGGCGGATTTCCAGGTGGTGGAATGCCGGGAAATATGAACAATTTAATGAAGCAGGCACAGAGAATGCAGCGCCAGATGGAAGAAAAGCAGGCGGAAATTGAGGCAAAGGAATGGGAAGCAACGGCAGGCGGCGGAGCGGTTACCGTAAAGGTGTCTGGTAAGAAGGAGGTTGTTTCCGTAAAGCTTGCGCCGGAGGCAGTTGACCCGGATGATGTTGAGATGCTGGAGGACCTGATTGTTGCTGCAACCAATGAAGCGCTGCGTAAGATGGAAGAGGAGTCCTCCCAGGTAATGAGCTCGATTGCAGGCGGCTTAGGCGGCATGGGCGGAGGCTTCCCGTTCTGATGGATTACTACAGCAGCCAGATTAGTAAATTGATTGAGGAGTTTGCTTCTCTGCCCGGTATCGGCACAAAGTCCGCACAGCGTCTGGCGTTTCATGTGATTAACATGCCGCCCGAGCGGGTGGAGCAGCTTGCGAACGCCATGGTGGAGGCAAAGCGGAACGTCAGGTACTGCAGGGAATGCTGTACGCTGACCGACCAGGAGCTTTGCCCGATTTGTGCGAAGGAGGACAGGGACCATCACACGATTATGGTGGTAGAGAATGCGAGGGACCTTGCAGCATATGAGAAAACCGGGAAATATACGGGCGTGTATCATGTGCTTCATGGCGCGATTTCGCCGATGCTTGGCATCGGCCCGGCAGACCTCCGGATGAAGGAGCTGATGCTGCGCCTCCAGGGAGATGTAACCGAGGTAATTATTGCTACCAATTCCAGTCTGGAGGGGGAAGCGACTGCGATGTATTTAAGTAAGCTGATAAAGCCTGCGGGCATTAAGGTGACGCGGATTGCAAGCGGCGTCCCGGTGGGCGGTGATTTGGAGTATATCGATGAGGTGACGCTGCTGCGCGCCCTGGAAGGACGCACAGAGCTGTAAGAGAATTAAGAAGTCAGACGGAAATTTGCTTCAGAAAAGGGTTTTCCGCAGGTACGGCTCCTGTTTCAAACAGGCGGAGACCGTACCGGATGCCGAGATGGATGCGGTCGGCAAGCGACATGACTGTGTGAAGTCTTGTGGTCTGCAGAAGCATCCGGTCAAGCAGCCCGGAAAGGTTGACAATTCCCGTGATAAAGGCGTCGCCGACGGCAAGCAGCTCTTTGCCGACACCGGCACCCGGCTTCAGCGCTCCTATGCCTAGGGTATAGTAGCCGATGTGCGCCTGTTTTCCCAGAGAGGCGTCGATTGCAATAATATAAGGATTTCTGTGACGGCAATGGATTTCTTCAACCACTGCCGTTAAATTTTTTGCGTGTACCGGAGCTTCCAGCGTGCCATAGACAAAATAGTTCCGGTTCGGGTGCTGTTCTAATTTATGGCCGATGAGCGGACCGAGCGAGTCGCCGGTGGCGCGGTCGGAACCGATGCATAAAAAAATCAGGCTGTCGGACGGGGACAGGTGCTCCTGCAATAAAACAGAAAGAGTTTGTCCGAACTGTGCGGAGGAAGTATAGTCCTCCGCATTATAATAATGAATGGTATCCAATGAATCTCCCTCCATGAGTAAAATTGGGGTGTCTATAATAAAAGTATTCCCAGGTAAGTAAAAAATAGAATCAGGTATTTGGAAATTTCCGTAAAATTCGTGACAGAAAGCGACGGGATTTCAGCGTTTTTTTTCGAATCGGCGAAGAAACGATGCGATAGGCGGTGCTTTTGCACGATTGCCGGAAATCACTTCCTTTTTGCGACAGCAGGGTTTGGCAAAAAAAGCAGGCCCGGTCCGATATGATGATACTAGGTCATCAGAATCGGACAAGAATGAACTTGGGGTTCCGCGAAAGACGCGGTCCTTCGGACAAATGCAAAAAGCAGATGGCATACAGTCTTTGGAGACGTTTAAGATTGCCTGAAAAGTGCGGAAACCCAGGTAAGAATGAAAAGTCGCAGAAAGGAAGGGTAATATGGTAGAAAAAGTTGTTCAGAAGGAAGAGGAGGAAAAGGCAGAGGAAGGAAACCTGCTTTTTAAGTTACCGAAGCATATTAAGCAGATGGGACGCGGCGGAAATTGTCCCGAGATTTACATAGAAGACTATGCCGAAGGATATTTGAGACGGCTGGCAGGGAGCGATTATACCGAGTGCCGGGTCGCAGTTTTGGTAGGAGAGTTTGTAAAGTCCGAGGGAAAGCGTTTTGTATTTATCCGCGGGGCAATCGAGGCAGAGGATGTGATGGAAGAGAATATCCCGAAGTTTACCTCTGAGGCATGGGCAGGCGTGTATGAGAAAATCAAGCGTTATTTTCCGCGCTACGAGGCGGTCGGCTGGTTTTTGGGCGGGCCCGAGTTTTTGACAGAAATCAATGATACCATCCGCCAGACTCATCTGGACTGGTTCGGCGGCAGGGACAGGGTGCTTTACCGGGTGGACCCGGTGGAAAAGGAAGCGTCATTCTATTTATATGACAAGGGCGAGCTGAAGCAGTGGCCGGGCTATTGTATTTATTATGAGAGAAATGAAGAAATGCAGGACTATCTGGTTTCCGGCAATCCGGTTTCGGTTGACGAGGGATACCGGGAGCCGATTCTTGCGGAGCTCGGCCGCCGTGTAGGACGGAAAGGGGAGACACAGGAGCAGCCGCTCGGAGAGCTTGCCGTTTCTGTGGAAGGAACGGGTGGAATGCCTGAAACACCTGGAAAGGAGCCGAAAAAGAAACGGAAAAATGAGAAGGGCGGGAATCACTATGGAGCGGCAGTGGCAGCAGCAGCGCTTTTGTTAGCAGTAGGAGCGTTTGCGGTTTACCGTTCGGACCGTCTGGCCGGAGTAAAGCCTGCACAGACTACGCCGGGACTTACGCCGACTGTGGCAGGGTATGTCGCCGGGGATGATATTGGAGATCTTCTGCAGACGGGAGCCAAGGTAGAAAATACGCCAGTACCGACGCCGTCGGCGGGCGCTACTCCGCCTGCCGGGGATTTGCCGCAGGGCTTTGTCCCGATTGAGGAGGACCCTTATGTTCCGGGCGCGCCGACGAAGTCCGTAGAGAATCCGGAGAAAAAGCCGACGGAAGTGCTACAGCCGACAAAGTCCGCGGAAGAGGTAACGCCCTCCGGTACGCCGCAGGGCGGGGATAACGGTGTAGTAATCAATGATGCAATGGAGCTGTATATTGTGCAGGCGGGAGATACGCTTGCCGGTATCTGCCGCCGGTTTTACGGGGATGTGTTGCGAATGGAGGAGATTAAGGGAATCAATCAGATTCCGGATGAGAACCGGATTTATGCAGGGCAGGAGCTTTATCTTCCGTAGAAGGATTTCACAGAATGTTCATGCCCCAAACACAAAGAGGACTTGATAAGGCAGTAAAATACAGACAGATAGAAGGAAGAAGGCACAAACAGGAAGGTGAGATAAGATGATGCATTCAAAGACAGGAAAAGGAATCGCAGTCCTTTTGGCAGTGATTCTTGCAGGAACAGCTGCGTGCGGGACAGAAACCGGAAGTGAAGGAGCTTATGAGGAAACGACAATAACGCCGACGGAACAGGGCGGAACGGCAGGAGAGCCGTCGGGTGTCCCGTCTGTTATGCCGGAGGATGGCGATGGGGCAGGGAAGGCTCCTGTAACGGAAACGCCTTCACAGGATACGCCTGCCGTAACTGTAACACCGGAAATTCGTGCAGCAGTGGCGGAGATAAAGAAAAATGAGGTTGCGGAGACAGCAGAAAGGACGGCAAGGATTACGTTAAGTGACAGCGGCATCCGGATTTCCGGCAGCGGCTGTGAAGCGGAGGAAGACCGTCTGAAAATCAAGGAAGCCGGTACCTATGAAATTACCGGTACACTGTCGGACGGCAGCATTTATGTGAATGTAGATAATGAAAGCGAAGTCCATCTGATTTTAAATGGTGTAACGATACATAACAATGACGGCGCCGCAATTTTCTGTAAGAAGGCAAAAAAGGTGACGATTACGCTTGCGGAAGGCTCCGTAAATACACTGTCGGATGGTGCGGCATATGTATTTGAAGAAGGAGAGGATGAGCCGGATGCTGCGCTGTATGCAAAGCATGACCTTGTGTTGAACGGGAGCGGGGAGCTGTATGTGACCTCCGTTTACGGTGATGCAGTCAAGGGAAAGGATGCCCTTTATATTCTGGGCGGCAGTTTTACAATCAACGCGGCAGATGACGGTATCATCGGCAGGGATTTGCTTTATATTGCAGACGGGAGCTTTGTGGTGACTGCGGAAAATGATGCATTTAAGGCGACAAATGATGTAGATGCTGCATCGGGTAATATTATGATTGACGGAGGCGTGTTCCGTCTTACCGCGGGGGCAGACGGGATTCAGGCGGAAACTGCATTACAGATAAACGGTGGAAGCTTTTTTATCAAAACCGGAGGGGGCGCGGAAAATGCGCCTGCAAAGGCAGCAGGAAATGAATTTGGAAACCGTGGGCCGGGAGGATGGCAGGAAAATCCGTGGAATACAGCGGGAGCGGAGGAAACGCCATCGGCAAAGGGGTTAAAGGCGGGGAAAGAACTGACTGTAAACGGCGGAAGCTTTGAGCTTGATACAGCAGATGATGCCCTTCACAGTAATCAGGATATCGTGGTAACCGGCGGTGAATTTCAGATTGCCACCGGGGATGACGGCGTACATGCGGATGAATCACTTTTAATAGAAGAAGGTGTACTCCGGATTACAAAAAGCTATGAAGGACTGGAGTCAAAGAAAATTACGATTTCCGGCGGGGAAATTGAGATAATGGCAAGCGACGACGGACTGAATGCGGCAGGCGGTACGCAAAATGCCGGGTTCGGACGTCCCGGGATGGGGATGTCTGCGGATGCTTCGTGTGAAATTGTCATTAACGGAGGCAGTATTACCGTCAGTGCATCCGGCGACGGCATTGATTCCAACGGAAATATTACAATGAACGGCGGGAGCGTACTGGCGTATGGCCCGACCAGCAGCGGGGACGGGGTTTTGGATTATGACGGGACATTTCTTTTAAATGGCGGTACGCTGTTTTGTATCGGGACCTCTTCTATGGCGCAGATGCCTGCAGATACGTCCGCGCAGTATTCCGTGGCAGCGGCACTTCCTTCGGGAGCAGCGGCAGGAAGTACAATAGAAATTCTTGTGGACGGGAAACAAGTTTTGTCTGCAGAGGCACAGAAGAGTTTTAATTATATTGTCGCATCCTCCGCAGAATTTACCGCAGATGCCGATGTCAGTATTCTGGTAAACGGGGCGGAAAGCTATGCAGGCGCCTTGACTGAGGTGGTGACCTGCTTTGGCATCACCGGCGGAATGTGGCGGCAGCCGTAAAAATGCAATTGACGGGGCCGGTACTTTGTATTATTATGTAGTTAGGAAAAAGCTTCCGCAGCCAACGGGGTTTTTTGCCTGCAGGAGGTGTCTACAGGGTACATGAAAAAGGCTAAGATTGCAGTTTTTGCACTGGCGGCAGTGTTGGCGGCAGGCGCCGCAGTGTATTTTTTCCGGGGCAGCCGTGAGTATACGGACTATGAAGTTGTACAGGAGCTAGAAAACAGCGGAGCTTCCGACTATGTGGCAGTGAACGGGAGCCTGGTCCGGTATGGGACAGAGGGAGCACAGGCGGTTTCCAAAGGAGGGACGCTTCTTTGGAATATTACCTACCAGACAATGAAGAATCCGGCCTTTTCCTTTTGCGGGGCGATGACGGCAGCGGCAGATATCGGGGCGAATCAGTATCTGCTTACGGATGGAACCGGAGAGACCAGAAGCTTTTCCACACCGCACCAGATACAGGCGCTCTGTGTTGCGAAGCAGGGTGTCACGGCGGTGTTGATGAATGCAGAGGAAAAGGATTACATTTATTTATATAGTAAAGAAGGGGAAGTGCTTTCCGAGATGGAAACCGTAGTGGCACGGGATGGATTTCCCCTTGCTATTGCGCTTTCAGAGGACGGGACAAAGCTTGTCACTTCTTATATGAAGGTAGAGAATGACGAGCCGGTCTGCAGCATCACCTTTTATAATTTCGGCGGGGTCGGTCAGAACTATGTCCGTAACCTGGTCGGGCAGGTGCTGTATCCGGAGTGTCTGATACCGCGGATTTCTTTTTGGGACAATAATACAGTCATGGTGGTTGGCGGAAATGTGGCGGAGCTGTTTTCTATGAAAGAGATACCGGCGTCTGTCTGGAAAAAAGACATTGTCTCGGAGATAAAAAGCATTGCGCTCGGGGACTATTTTTGCATGATTACCGGGAACCAGGACGGGCAGGAGGTCTTAGAGGCCTACAATAAGGCAGGGGAGCTTTGCATGAAGAAGGTCATTACGTTTCCGTATGTAGGGCTGCACACGGCCGGGAAAGAAGTGGTATTATACAGCTATTCGGGCTGTGAATTATACGAAATCGGTAAGGGATTGTTTTATACGGGGACGTTTGAAGGCGGTGTCCGCTATTTGTTTGCCATTGGCGGCAACCGGTATTATCTGGTGGAAAATAAGCGGGTACGCGTGATTAAGCTGATATAAACGAAAGAGGGGGCTCTAAGAATGAACTGGATTTTAATTGCAGTGGCAGGAATCGTTGCAGTGTTTGGCTGGCTGGGCCTGAGAAAAGGTTTTATTAAGATGGTATTTTCCCTGGTGTCTACGATAGCAGCGCTGCTGATTGCTGTTATTTTCAGCCCGGTAGCGGCAGGAATAATGAAGAATAATGAAAAGGTTGTCGGCTTTTTTGATGAAAAAATCAGCGCGTTCCTTGACTTTTCTTCGGAGGAAGCCAAGGTAACGGAGGAAAGCGAACAGAAGTCCCTGATTGACAGACTTCCGCTTCCGGAGAGCATCAAAGAGGTTTTAGAAAAAAACAATACTGCGGACAATTATCTTTCCATGCAGGCGGAAGACTTTGAGCAGTACGTCTGCCGCCAGATTACCAATGTGATTATTAATGCGATTGCGTTTGTTGGTATGCTGCTTCTTGCGGCTATTGCGCTTGCGCTTATCTGCAGTGCGCTCAACCTTCTGGCAAGGCTGCCGCTGCTTCATCAGATTAATACCATTGCGGGGCTTGGGGCAGGAATTGCAGAGGGCGTGCTTGTAGTCTGGATTTTATTTGTTGTACTCACGATGTTTACAGGCTCTGAATTTGGACAGGAGGCAATGAAAATGATTGCCGAGAATCCGCTGTTGGATTTTCTATATAAGAATAATCTGGTATCGAAGTTTATTGCAAGAGGCTGAAAATTTTTCCCTTGAAAATCGGCGGAAAGTTTGTTATGCTATGGAATGTAAGCACTTACAGCTGCAAGGAACAGAAAACAGCGGCGTTTTTGCCGGGCAGGAGAAGCTGTTTTCTGGTATTTGTAATTTTATAAAATGAAATTAAGAAGAAAAGAGGGAAAGAAATGGACGTATTGACACAGTTTCAGAAGCTTGGAATTATTCCGGTTGTTAAAATTGACAATGCGAAGGATGCAGTGCCGCTTGCAAAGGCTCTTTGTGAGGGAGGACTTCCGGTGGCGGAGGTTACGTTCCGTACAGATGCGGCAGAGGAAGCAATCCGTCAGATGTGTGAGGCATGTCCGGAAATGCTGGTTGGTGCAGGAACGGTTCTGACGCCGGAGCAGGCAGACCGTGCAGTTGCAGCAGGAGCAAAGTTTATCGTGAGCCCGGGGCTGAATCCGCGTGTAGTAAAGCATTGTCAGGAGAAGGGTGTACCGATTACTCCGGGAACGTCCAGCCCGACGGATATCGAGCAGGCGCTTGAGCTGGGTCTTGAGGTAGTGAAGTTCTTCCCGGCAGAGGCATCCGGCGGTATTGCAAAAATTAAAGCGATGGCAGCGCCGTATACAAAGGTGAAGTTTATGCCGACCGGCGGTATTAATGCAAAGAATCTGATGTCTTATCTGGATTTCCCGAAGATTATTGCGTGCGGCGGAAGCTGGATGGTAAGCGATGCATTAATTAATGAAGGAAACTTTGATGAAATCAAACGTCTTACCAGAGAAGCAGTCAATACGATGCTTGGCTTTGAGATTGCACATGTCGGCATCAATGCCGGAAGCGGGGAGGAGGCAGAAGAGGTTGCCGGCTCCTTTGAGAAGCTGTTCGGTTTTACAAAAAAGAGCGGCAACAGCTCGGTATTTGCAGGTACAGGGATTGAAGTGATGAAGGCACCGTATCTGGGTGCGCACGGACACATTGCAATCCGCACGAATTATATTGAGCGCGCAAAGTATCATATGGAGCTGCAGGGCTTTGAGTTTGATGAGTCTACAGCAAAGCAGGATGCAAAGGGAAATCTTACTGCCATTTATTTGAAGGGTGAGCTTGGCGGGTTTGCTGTGCATCTGGTACAGAAGAAGTAGGCTCCGGAGTTCTTTCTAAGTACAAATATGCCTGCGTCCGGGTCAGAGTCTGTCTATCCGGTTGCAGGCATTGTTGTATTCTTCCTCCGGAAAACAGGAGCTCCTTATTTGTCCCTCAAGAGTAGTCTGGAAACGGGACAGAAGCCCTTGGTTTCAGCCATAGAATCCTTTACAAAAGGGAGTGGAAGAAAAAAATGAAAAAAAGTTGAAAAAAGTGTTGACAACTGGAATAGGGGGTGATATAATCAGTTTTGCTGACGCGGTAAGGAGCAAATAAATACCGCAGAAAAGCAGCAGAGAACCTTGATAATTAAACAGTAAGACAACCCTGAAAATTCATTGAATTTTCATTC
>CAJTUB010000011.1 GCA_910579465.1 uncultured Lachnospiraceae bacterium
AGCATCTGCCTTACAAGCAGAGGGTCATAGGTTCGAGCCCTATAGGCCCCATTTTATACCGATAATCTGATTGGCATATGAAAGAAATATTTAACTTATAACTAAATAGGTTATGCCGATATGGCTCAATTGGCAGAGCAGCTGACTTGTAATCAGCAGGTTATCGGTTCGAGTCCGATTATCGGCTTAATAAACATGGATGGGTTCCCGAGTGGCCAAAGGGGGCAGACTGTAAATCTGTTAGCGACGCTTTCGAAGGTTCGAATCCTTCCCCATCCACTTAAATAAAAATTATTGGCGCGGGGTGGAGCAGTCTGGAAGCTCGTCGGGCTCATAACCCGAAGGTCGTAGGTTCAAATCCTGCCCCCGCAACTCAGTAAAAATTGTAGTTTATTTTTACCAAAATGAATCTCTCTTGTAGCTGATACAGCAGAGAGATACCTGCCCAGATAGCTCAGTTGGTAGAGCAGCGGACTGAAAATCCGCGTGTCACTGGTTCGATTCCGGTTCTGGGCATTCTTTTTTTGTATCCCGTTCTAACTTATTTTTATTTGCGGGAAATATAAGGGCTACTAGCTCAGGTGGTAGAGCACTTGACTTTTAATCAAGGTGTCGCGGGTTCGAGTCCCGCGTGGCTCATTTGTTTGGCGCCAGGGAGGCTTCCCTGGCGCTTTTTTCTTATAGCATTTGACTTGCTTTTGTGTTATACTTTCTATAGCTTCTGTTGATGAAGGAATGTGGGGGAAGCAGGATGGGAGCCGCGGCACGGCCTTTTTTAACATCAGTGTAATACAGGCAGCACCTTATTTTTGGATTATATGCGGCCTTTTGTATAGCAGAAAGAAGGGACTTTTATGAAAAAGAAATGGATTGTAGAGGCAGCCTATATTATTGCCGGACTGACATTTCTGGGAGTTTGTATGACGGGCGGACAGGCAGGGAGCGTGACACCTGCCGGGCCGGGTGTGACAGAGCCGCTGGTGCCGACACAGGCGCCCGGACTAACACCAGAGGTTCAGCCGACACCGGAAGGGCCTGTGAGTACAGTAACACCACCGGAAACGGGCGTGACAGAGCCGCCGGTGCCGACAGAGAGCATTACACCAACGGAGCCTCCGGAAAGTACGGGAACTGTCAGGAAAGAAATAAAAAATGAAGATTATGCACAATATGACAATGAAACCTGTGCATGGTGGTTCTTGAGAAAGAGGGACCACAGTCCGTCCGGAAGCGGGGAGGCATTCCCGGTTGCGCCGTATTCCGCCTATTACCGGAATACCGAGGTGACAGACGAGGACAAGGTCGTCTATCTTACCTTTGACTGTGGATATGAGAACGGGTATACGCCCGCGATTTTGGATACGCTGGCAGAAGAGGGCGTTAAGGCCATGTTTTTTGTGACAAAGGATTTTGTAGTGAAGAATCCGGAATACATAAAGCGCATGAAGGAGGAAGGACACCTGGTCGGGAACCACACGGTCCGTCACCTGAGCTCCCCGTCCCTGACGCCGGAGGAGCTTTCCGCGGAGCTTAACGAGGTGGCGGATACGATGGAGGAGCTGACCGGATACCGGATGGACCCGTTTTTCCGTCCGCCGATGGGCGAGTATAGCGAACGGACCTTGAAGGTAACGCAGGATATGGGATATTCCTCCGTGTTCTGGAGCATTGCGTACCATGACTATGATGTCAACGACCAGCCGGGAAAGGAGTATGTGGTAGAGCACTTCAGGGAATATCACCATAACGGGACGATTGCTTTGCTGCACAACATTTCGGAATCCAATACGCAGGCGCTCGGAGAGGTCATTGCGCTGCTAAAGGAGGAGGGATACCGCTTCGGACTGCTGACGGAGCTTCCGGGAGAGCGCCCGTAAGCCTTTTTTTGAGCTTCCTTTTTATGTTCCGGAGGCTGTATGGCATCATAATTTTGCATGCGCGGCGCTACGCCGGACTTCCTCTAAGAGCTGTTAAGCCGCTCGGGGGCGTCCTCGCGCCTAACCAGCTCTAGTGTGCTGACCGGTTCATATTCGCCAAATTACTTGCCTGAATTTCCATCTGCTGCGTTGACTTCACTCAACGATGCCACCGCATCGCCTTGTTCAGCCGCCTTGCAGACTGAAAATTCATTCTGCGCCATTTGGCTGAAAATGAATCGGTCAGCACACTAAGAGGTGATTCCGGTTCCGCTAAAAGCGCGGTCCTTCGGACAAATGCAAAATTACAATGCCATACAGCCTCCGGAGTCTTCCGGGGTTACTCAAAAAATACGGAAACTCAGGGAAAAAGGGATTGAAAAAATCCCGCGTTCGGTGTATAGTAAAAGTATATGAGTATCATGCTCTGTACTACGTTTTTAAAGAATATATTATTAAGGAGGATTTATCCATGAAGTTTTTTATTGACACTGCGAATGTAGCAGACATCAAGAAGGCAAATGACATGGGCGTTATTTGCGGCGTTACCACGAACCCGTCCCTGATTGCAAAGGAAGGAAGGGATTTCGTACAGGTAATCAAGGAGATTACCGATATCGTAGACGGTCCGATCAGTGGTGAGGTTAAGGCTACGACGGTAGATGCCGAGGGCATGATTGCTGAGGGCAGGGAAATCGCAAAGATTCATCCGAACATGGTAGTTAAGATTCCGATGACCGTGGAAGGCTTAAAGGCAACCAAGGCGCTTTCCGCAGAGGGCATCAAGACCAATGTAACGCTTGTATTTTCTGCAAATCAGGCACTTCTTGCCGCAAGAGCAGGCGCTACCTATGTTTCTCCGTTCCTTGGCAGACTGGACGACATCTCCATGCCGGGTATCGATTTAATCCGCACCATTTCCGATATGTTCGCTATGTATGACGATATCGACACGCAGATTATTGCGGCAAGCGTAAGAAATCCGATTCATGTAACTGACTGTGCCCTTGCAGGTGCTGACATTGCTACGGTTCCGTATTCGGTTATCGAGCAGATGACAAAGCATCCGCTCACGGAGCAGGGTATTGCGAAGTTCCAGAAGGACTACATTGCCGTATTCGGCAAGTAAGGCGTTTGTTTCGTCAACGAAACTTGAAACATAATAAAAAACGGAGGTAATACATACATGAGTACGATTGATACAATGTCTGTAAACGCAATCCGCGTATTGGCAGCGGATGCCGTACAGAAGGCAAAGTCCGGACATCCGGGACTTCCGCTTGGCAGCGCTGCGGTAGCATATGAGCTTTGGGCAAAGGAAATGAAGCACAATCCGGCAAATCCGGACTGGCCGAACCGTGACCGTTTCATTCTTTCCGGCGGACATGGCTCCACACTGCTGTATTCCTTATTGCACTTATTCGGCTACGGTCTGACAAAGGAAGACCTGATGCAGTTCCGTCAGCTTGATTCCCTGACCCCGGGTCATCCGGAGTACCGTCATACGAAGGGCGTTGAGGCAACGACCGGCCCGCTTGGCGCAGGTATGGCAATGGCAGTCGGCATGGCAATGGCAGAGGCACATCTTGCAGCAAAGTTCAACAAGGACGGCTATAACGTAGTGGACCATTACACCTATGTTCTGGGCGGCGACGGCTGTATGATGGAGGGTATTTCCTCCGAGGCGTTCTCCCTCGCAGGAACCCTTGCGTTAAGCAAGCTTATCGTATTATATGATTCCAACAAGATTTCCATTGAAGGAAGCACTGATATTGCATTTACCGAGGACGTGGAGGGCCGCATGAAGGCATTCGGCTTCCAGACGATTACGGTAGAGGACGGAAACAATCTGGAGGAAATCGGCAAGGCAATCCGTGCCGCACAGGCAGAGAAGACGAAGCCGTCCTTCATTATCTGCAAGACGCAGATTGGTTACGGCTGTCCGGCAAAGCAGGGAAAGGCAAGCGCACATGGCGAACCGCTCGGTGAAGAGAACGTAGCGGCAATGAAGGAAAATCTTGGCTGGCCGTCGAAGGAGCCGTTCTTTGTACCGGATGAGGTATATGCAAACTATAAGGCAATCTCCGCAGAGAAGGCAAAGGACGAGGAAGCATGGAACAAGCTGTTTGCCGAGTATTGCGCAAAGTATCCGGAGATGAAGAAGGCATGGGAGGACGAGTTCAATTTAGATATCGCGAAGTCCCTGATAGATAACGAGGAGTTCTGGGCGTTTGAGGATAAGCCGGAGGCAACGAGAAATCTTTCCGGCGTTGTTCTGAACCGCTTAAAGGACTATGTACCGTCCTTAATCGGCGGTGCTGCAGACCTTGCTCCGTCGACCAAGACCTACATGAAGGATGCAGGCGATTTCTCCAAGGAGAATTATGCGGGCCGTAACCTTCACTTCGGTGTAAGAGAGTTAGCAATGGCAGCAATCGGAAACGGTATTACCTTACATGGTCTGCGTGCCTTTGTTTCCACATTCTTCGTATTCAGTGATTATGTAAAGCCGATGGCAAGACTTTCCGCAATTATGCGTATTCCGACCACCTATGTCCTGACGCATGACAGCATCGGCGTCGGCGAGGACGGCCCGACCCATGAGCCGATTGAGCAGCTTGCGATGCTCCGTGCTATGCCGAACTTCCATGTATTCCGTCCGGCAGACGCAACGGAGACGATTGCGGCATGGTATTCCGCGGCAACCTCCAAGGAGACTCCGACCGCGCTTGTACTGACCAGACAGAACCTTCCGCAGCTGGCAGGCTCTTCGAAGGAGGCGTTAAAGGGCGGCTATGTGATTGCAGACTCCACGAAGGATGTGCCGGATGCAATCCTGATTGCAAGCGGTTCCGAGGTTTCCCTTGCAGTGGACGCGAAGGCTGCGCTGGCAAAGGATGGTATCGATGTCAGAGTCGTATCCATGCCGTGTATGGATTTGTTTGAGGAGCAGAGCGCAGAGTACAAGGAGAGCGTTCTTCCGAAGGCAGTCCGTAAGAGAGTTGCGGTAGAGGCACTGATTGACTACGGCTGGGGCAAGTATGTCGGCTTAGACGGCGCAACGGTTACCATGACCGGATTCGGCGCATCTGCACCGGCAAACACCCTGTTCGAAAAGTTTGGCTTTACGGTAGATAATGTTGTGGCTACGGTAAAGAGCGTGTTGTAATAACTGATTTATCGAAAAAGATTTATTCGCGCGAAGGCAAAGTGAGGATAGTGCAAATGCATTTGCACTATCCGAGTGGGTCCGCGGGGTATTCGACTTGTAAGATGTAAAGGCAGCCTGCTGGAGAATCCGTTTCCGGCGGGTTGCTTTTCTTCGTAAAGAAAACATATATTGTTATAAAAAATTAATACAGTACAAGATTTTGTGATTTCTGCGCAAATTTGAGAAAAGCTGTATTTTTGCTGAAAAATTCGGAACTTTTTCTTCTTTAAAACGCGGAAAAGCTTGAAAAAGTGGGAATTTTATGTTACACTTAAGATAAGAACTCTACCATGGAAGGGGGCTGGCAATATGAGTTCCATAGGTAGCGAGGGGTTTGGACGAAAAAAGAAACGTCTCGGTGATATGCTCGTTGCAGCCGGTGCGATTACAGAAGAGCAGCTTCTGCTTGCCTTAGAGTACCAGCGTTCGCAGCCAAAGAAGCCGCGTCTTGGTGCAGCTTTGGTGGAGAAGGGCTTTACGAACGAGGAAGAGATTGTAGATGTTTTAAAAGAGCAGTTGAAGATAGAGTCGGTGACGCTGTCCGGGATTAAGATACCGGCGGAGATTTTAAAGCTTGTTCCGGATTCTGCGATACTGAAAAAGTACGGGATGATTCCGTTTGAGCTGGATGCAAAGAACTCCCGCGGGCTCCGGGTGGCGATGGCAGACCCGATGGATATCGTAGCAATTGACGACCTGGCGATTGTCACCGGGATGGATATTATCCCGGCGATTGCGACCAATACGGAAGTCATGCGTACCATTGACAAGTATTACGGTGGACAGGAAACCAAGGCAATGGCGGATAAGTTCACCCAGCAGAGGGAAGAGAAGGAAGAGGATGTAAAGCAGCAGGAGGAGATGAATGCGGACATTGAAAACTCTCCGATTGTCGTCCTTGTAAAGACAATCATCGAGCAGGCAGTCCGTATGCGTGCATCCGATATACATATTGAGCCGATGGAAACCATCATCCGTGTACGTTACCGTATTGACGGTGTTTTACAGGAAATCAACAATTATCAGGCATCCCTGCTTTCTGCAATTGTAGCCCGTATTAAAATTATCGGTGGCATGGACATTTCCGAGAAGAGAAAGCCGCAGGACGGCCGTATCACCCAGATTGTAGACCGCATGGAGTACGATATCCGTGCCTCTATTCTGCCGACCGTGTTCGGTGAGAAAATCGTAATGCGTCTTACTTCAAAACAGACCCTGTCCAGAGAGAAGAAGAATCTTGGTTTTTCCGATGAAGAAATGCGGAAGTTTGACAGGATACTGGCGAATCCGAACGGCATTATCCTGGTAACGGGACCGACCGGAAGCGGAAAATCCACCACGCTTTATACCGCATTGAGCGAACTGAATAAGCCCGATGTGAATATTATTACAGTAGAAGACCCGGTCGAGGCGAATATCGACGGCATCAACCAGGTACAGGTAAATGTAAAGGCAGAGCTGACCTTTGCAGCAGCACTCCGTTCTATTCTGCGTCAGGACCCGGATATCATTATGATTGGTGAGATCCGAGACGAGGAAACGGCGAGCATCGCAGTTACTGCCTCCATTACGGGCCATCTGGTAGTCAGCACCCTGCATACGAACAGTGCGGCAAGCTCCATAGGCCGTCTGGCAGATATGGGAATCGCAACGTACCTGCTTGCGGATTCTATCGTAGGCGTTATCGCACAACGTCTGGTGCGCCGCCTGTGTACCTGTAAGCAGGAGTATGAGCCGACGCCGGAGGAGTGGCATGTTATCGGCGAGAAAAAGGAAGGCATGAAGATTTATAAGCCGCATGGCTGCCCGCACTGCAATGAGACGGGCTACCGCGGTCGTATCGGTGTATATGAGATTCTTCCGGTCACCGGGAAAATCAAGCGTCTGATTTCACGCGGGGCCGCCGCAGAGGAGCTTGAAGAGCAGGCACTGGCGGAGGGCATGAGTACGCTCCGTATGAGCGCCGCGCGCCTGGTGCGGGAGGGGATTACGAGTATAGAGGAGTTATTACGAATTGCATACTCCAATGAAGATGAAGCAGAAATATAGAAGGAGTCCTGGGATACGATGGCAGAAATAGATGAATTATTGTTAATGGCGAAGGAGAGGAAGGCATCGGATGTCCATCTGACTGCGGCTCTTTCCCCGAAGGCGCGCATCAACAGCGAGCTGGTGTCGCTGACAGAGGAAAGGATGACGGTGCAGCGTTTGGAGGAGCTGATTCGCCCGATACTGACCGGTGCAGCGACAGAGAAGATAGAGAAGTTCGGAGAGGCGGATTTTTCCTATGCGATACCTGGAAAGGGACGGTTCCGTGTGAATGTGTTCCGCCAGAGAGGCTCGCTTGCCGCCGTGCTCCGTCTGGTAGGCACCGAGGTGCCGCCTGCAGAGCAGCTTGGCATTCCCTCGGATGTCATGGATTTAATCCATAAAAAGAGAGGGCTGGTGCTGGTAACGGGGCCGACCGGAAGCGGTAAGTCTACGACGCTTGCTTCGCTGATAGACCGGATGAACCGGGAGCGGAACTGCCATATTATCACACTGGAGGACCCGATTGAGTATTTACATACCCACCAGCAGGCAATTATCAACCAGAGAGAGATAGGACTGGACTCCCAGAGCTACGCAGGGGCGTTGCGCGCGGCACTCCGTGAGGACCCGGATGTGATTCTGCTTGGCGAGATGCGTGACCTTGACACGATAGCCACTGCCATTACTGCGGCGGAGACCGGTCACCTGGTGCTTTCTACCCTGCATACCATTGGTGCCGCGGCAACGGTCGACCGTATCATCGACGTGTTCCCGACCGGACAGCAGCAGCAGATCCGGCTGCAGCTTTCCAATGTATTGGAAGCGGTGATTTCGCAGCAGCTGATTCCGAACAGCGAGGGAAACGGACGGGTAGCGGCGTTTGAGATTATGTTCGGAAGCGTGGCAATCCGCAATCTCATCCGTGAGAACAAGACGCACCAGATTAATGGCCTGATTCAGACGAGTAAAAAGCAGGGAATGCAGATGATGGACGACGCGTTATATGACCTTTATACGAAGCATAAAATTGACAGGGACATGGCGCTGTCGTATGCACAGGATGCGGCAACTATGCAGAAGCGTATGTATTAGCGCGGCAGAAAGGAGTTTACAGAGTGGAAAATTATGTTTACGCCGCCGTCGGCAAGGACGGCAAAAAGGTAAAAGGGACCATTTCTGCGATGAACGAAGGCCGTGCGATGGCGATGCTAAAGGAGCAGGGGCTCCTGCCGACCAAGGTAGAGAAGCAGACGATGTTGAACAAGGAGGTCAATATTTCATTTGGCCAGAAGGTAAAGCAGCGTGATTTGAGCGTATTCTGCCGGCAGTTCCAGAGTATCTTAGCCGCCGGCGTTACGATTGTAGAGGCGCTTGGGATGTTAAGCGGGCAGACCGAGAATAAGTCCTTTGCCAAGGCGATCCAGGAGACACAGGCTTCGGTACAGAAGGGCAGCACTCTTGCAGAGGCGATGAAGGAGCACCCGAAGGTGTATCCGGCGCTCCTTGTGAATATGGTAGAGGCAGGCGAGGCGTCCGGCAGTCTGGAGACGTCGATGGAGCGTATGGCAATCCAGTTCGAGAAGAGCGCAAAGCTGAAGGCGCTGATTAAGAAGGCGATGATGTACCCGATAGTGATTATTATCGTTGCCTTTGGCGTATTGATTGCGATGTCGATTGTAGTTATCCCGCAGTTCGCCAATATGTTTAAGGATATGGGTTCGGAGCTGCCGGGGATTACGAAGGCGGTAATGGCGTTCAGCGACTTTGTGATGCACAGGTGGTATTTGTTGATAATCATTATAGCGGCAGCGGTATTCCTTATCCGCTCATTTGCAAAGACCGAGACAGGGCAGGTGCTGTTCGGTACATTGTCGATGAAGCTGCCAGTTTTCGGTAAGCTGGTCGTAAAGAATGCGAGCGCTTCTTTCGCGCGTACGTTAAGTACGCTGATGGCGTCCGGGATTTCGCTGTCTGAGGCGCTCGAGATTACGAGCCGTTCGATGAAGAATATCCTGTTCCGGCGGGCGCTTCTGGAGGCGAAGAAGGAGGTCGAGCAGGGCACGAACTTAAGCGAGCCGTTGCGGAGGTGCGGGCTCTTCCCGCAGATGGTGCCGCAGATGGTGAAGATTGGCGAGGAGACCGGTAACGTTGACGGGATGCTGATGAAGACAGCGGATTACTTTGAGGAAGAGGTCGAGATTACGACCGGCAGCCTGACCGCCCTGATGGAGCCGATGATTATCGTCGTGCTCGGTGTCATTGTCGCAGTTTTGGTGCTTGCACTGTATATGCCGATGATTGATATGTATGCCGGACTGGAAAATCTGTAATATGTCAGGTTAATCATATTTTCTGTGTGTGCCACATAACCAGCGCTTACCGCGCTGGCACAGGCAGAGGATATCTTAACATAGAAGAAGCAAAGAGAAAAGGAGAGAGGAAAGTATGAAGAAGTTAATGAAGAAAAAGAACAACAAAGGTTTCTCCCTGGTCGAGCTCATTGTAGTAGTTCTGATTCTGGGTATCTTGGCCGTAGCACTTGCACCGCAGGTAATGAAGTGGGTAGATAAGGCAAAAGAAAATTCGGATAAAAACCAAATGAAGGATATTGAGTCAGCAGTTAACGTTGCAATATCTGAAGCACAGTCTGAAGGCTGGACAATTGGATCTGAAGATGTGACATTTCAGCTCAAGAATGGCTTTGATGGTGGTTCCTTTGATGCTACCTTGGCAAAGTGTATTAAAGAAGTATTAAAGCTTACTGATGCTGATAGCTATCCGAAGACCTCAGATGGCAAGAATTATTATAAAGTTACAATAACGCAGGGCTCATATCAGGTGAAAGTAGAGAAGGGTGATGCTGTGACTGTGACTCCGTAACTCGTTTAAGTTCTTTTCCTTCCCCCTCCGGCTTTGTCGCCGGAGGAGGGATTAAAAGCCCTTCCGGGCTTTGAAGTACAGAATATTTAAGAAAGGACAATCAATATGGAATACGCAATTTTAGTTTATCCGTTAGTTTTCCTATACGGCATATTGATTGGAAGTTTCTTAAATGTGTGTATTTACCGCATTCCAAAGCATGAAAGCATCGTAACCGTTCCGTCGCACTGTATGAGCTGTGGTTATGGGCTCAAATGGTACGATTTGGTTCCGGTGTTTTCATGGCTTTGCCTGCGTGGCAGGTGCCGGAAGTGCAAGACGCCGATTTCGGTGCAGTACCCGCTGATTGAGGCGGCAAACGGCATTTTATGGCTGCTTATTATTTTCCTTCGCGGCTTAAGCGTCGAAGGAATTTTGTATTGTTTATTGGCATCGGCGCTTCTGGTGCTGAGTATCATCGACTTCCGCACCTATGAGATTCCGTTTGGCATCAATGTGTTTATTGCGGTTCTCGGTCTTGTAAGGCTTTTTACAGACTTGAAGCATTGGTATCTCTATGTAATCGGCTTTTGCCTTGTCAGCGGCATTTTCCTGTTTGTACTCTGGGTGACAAAGGGAAAGGGTATCGGTGGCGGCGATGTAAAGCTGATGGCGGCGGCAGGGCTTCTGCTCGGCGCGCCGAAGATATTCCTTGCAATGCTGATTGGCTGTCTGGTTGCGGTTGTGGTTCATCCGCTCCGCATGAAGCTTTCCGGAGAGGGTCACAGCCTGGCATTCGGTCCGTACCTGGCAGCGGGGATTCTCCTATCCGCCCTGGCAGGAGAGCCGGTCATTGCATGGTATCTGTCTTTTTACTAATATGACCTTTCAGCAGGGCACGATGCTCTGCGTGCATTACTGAAAGGTTATATGGCTTTATTTACATAAAGGAGGGTTTTATGGCAAAAACAGTAGTAAGTATCGAAATCGGACTTACCCAGACGAGAATGTTGGAAATAGATATGGGAAAAAAGACGCGGCGCGTAAAGAGGGCGCTGATTATGGATACCCCGGAGAATACCATTGACGACGGGTATATCAGCGAGGCATCCGCGTTTGCAGAGCGTATCAATATGCAGATGCAGTCCGCGGGGATAAAGACGAAGGATGTTATCTTTACGATTTCCTCCAATAAGGTAATCAGCCGTGAGGTTACGGTAACTGCAATCAAGGAGAAGATGTTAAAGAATATCGTTATGGCGGAGGCAAATGAGTATTTCCCGATGGACGTTTCCGACCATATTATTGTATATTCCATTATCGGACGGGATGAAAAGGCAAAGCAGTACCGTCTGATGGTGTATGCGGTGCCGGAGACGTTGCTTGAGTGCTATTACACACTGGCAACAGAAATGCGCTGCAATGTTGTTTCGATGGACTTTGTAGGAAACTCCATGTACCAGTGGCTGAAGCGCTCTACCTTACAGGAAGTCAGTCTGGTCATGCAGATTAATGAGACTTCTACGGTTGTTACGGTAGTCGATAAGGGCGAGATGGGAATGCAGAGAATCATCAGCTCCGGTTCCTGTACCCTGGCGGACGCGCTGGTGGAAACGCACTGCTATGACGAGGCGTCTACGCAAGCAGCGGCATTGAAGATGCTGATGGAGGAGCAGTTCTTAAGCACGAACGAGGCAGAGGAGGAGGTCTGGAGAAGGCAGGAGCTTGCGCGGATTGCCAAGGACCGATTCCGTCGTATCGAGAACCAGCAGAATGCAGAGGACGATGAGGCGGCAGCAGCAAACGAGCTGAGCGTGGAGCGTGTGCTTTCGGATGATGAAATCCTGAACCGCCGTATTAATGCGAGAAGCGAGGTTTCAGAGGCGGCAAGAAGCATTACCGGAAAGATACAGCGTGTTATTGAGTATTATATTACGAACCATCCGGATTCGGCAATCGGAAAGATTTATATTACCGGGCCTGGTATTGCAATCAAGGGCATCGAGGAAATGATTGCAATGGAGTTGGAGCTTCCGGTCGAGGTTTACAATGTGACCGAGGGTGTTGCCTTTGCAAAGCCGGCAAGGGAGTTTGCAGAGCGCGGCGCAGAGTTTTTCGCCTGCTTCGGCGCGACGGTCAGCCCGTTAGGACTCCGTCCGGCAGATGCTATCCTGAAGGAAAAGAAACGAAATATTGCAATTGTAACAGGACTTATCTTCCTTGGAACTGCGGCGGCGGTTTCTGCGCTGGTAGTTATTACATTATTACAGATTAACAACGAAAAGAATGTAAAGGCAAAGCTGGAAGAGGCGATAGCGCAGGAACAGGACATCGTACAGCTGAGCGAGGTTTACAATGCGAGCCAGCAGTCGATTTTGGAAATGTCTGTCGTAGACGTGCTGACGTTCAGCGAGGGCGAGCAGCTGAACGAACTGATTACCGCCCTTGAGAAGTCGTTGCCGTCCCGTTCCCTGGTACATGCCTTTACCGTGACAGATAACGCGCTTATGCTGAACTTCTCAACCGTAACGAAGGAGGAGGCGGCAAAGGTACTGGTGCAGCTTGCAACGATTCCATATATCAGCGAGGTAAAGGTTGCCGGTATTGTGGAGAGTGTGGATGAAACGACCGGCCGTACCGAGATTTCATTTACCGTAAACTGTTTATTGCAACCGTATAATCCGGAGCTTGGCGGGATACTTGATGACGCACAGGATGAAGCGGAAACGGAGGTAGAATAAATGGAAAAAAAGATGGGAAAAGAGATACAGAAGTTTCTGCTGATGTTAGTTCTGGTTGTCCTGCTGGCCGTTGTTGCGATTATTTATCTCTATATGCCGTTACTGGAAGAGAGAAATGCTATGATAGCGGAGAATGTCAAGCTGAATGAGCGCTGGGTTGAGTTAAGGAACATGGCCAGAGATAAGGAAATCTTCAAGGAAGGAATCAACGCCTCCAGGGCGGAAATCAGTAAGGTGCTGAACCGTTACGGCGTCGGCAATACGCCGGAGAAGAGCATTATGCTGGTAACCCGTATGGAGACAGAGGTCGGAGTGAAGGTTCCGAATATGACCTTTTCCACGCCGACGGTTCTGACCAGCGTAGAGACGCCGATGATTGAGGACATAGGAGATGGAAACTATAATATCCAGTATACGAATATCGACCTGTTGACCGAGACACTGACGATGAGTTACGAATGCAGCTATGAGCAGCTGAAGAAGTGGATTGACTTCATTAATGCCTATCCGGAGCGCATGAACATCAAGTCGATTTCGGTTTCCTATGACAGTGAGACGAGTAACTTAAGCGGGACGCTGACGCTGAACCTGTTTGCAGTTACCGGCACTGACAGGGTTTACACGGAGCCGAAGATTGAGGATATCCGTCTGGGCGAGGATAATATTTTTGCAAAATAAGGACATACGGGGCGCAAGGAAGCTTCCTGCGCCCCATGGCGCCGGTGGAGTGCTTCACGCATTCCGCCGGTCTACATATGCTTAAAGGAGGCAGGAGCGTGTTGATAAGAAAAAAGAAAAATGATGGCTTTACACTGGTGGAAGTTATTGTCAGTATGCTCGTGCTTTCCATTACGATTGTATCGGTACTGTCGGCATTCAGCACTGCGGCAAAGAGCAATACCAGAACCAAGAAAATGCAGGGGGCGGAAGCGCTGTTAGAGAACCTGTTAGAGTATACAAAGGCATATGCCAAGGGCTTTGATTCCGAAAAGGATTTGGATGCGCTCGGACTATACACGGACCTTTTTCCTATGGACAGCTGTACGGTTACTACAAGGTTTTCGGACACGAACGATGTGGAGGTTTCGGAGTTTGAGGGCGTAAAGGAGGGACTATACGGCTACACGGTCAGGATTACAAGGGACCGGAAGCCGGCCGCATATGCAACCGGAAGCCTGAATGAGCATAAGGTAATTTCGTTTGGCGAAACCGGAAGTAAAACGGTTGTCATTAACGCGTCCGTGCAGGAGTACGATAAGGACGCAGTAGAGCTGTTTCTTGCAATGAATGAGGAAGAGGTCGACCAGCACAATCTCGCCGAGTTAGAAAAGGCGGCAAATGACTCCGATTATACGGCGGATCTCCTGACGGCATTGACAGAAGCAGAGATTGAAAGTCTGCTGAAGCGTGAGCTGTGGCTGGAGACCTCACTGCCGCAGCCGGATAAGGTGCAGTTAAAGGCATATATGGTATATACCGTACCGGACAGCCTGCGTCTGCCGGACGGTGCAGATCGTCAGATAAAGACAGAGTTTTTTGCGTCCGGTGAGTTTGCTCTTTCCACCGGCGCGCCGGGGACAGCCGAACGGCTCCGGCAGATTTATGTGTTATATGCTCCTTCCGCTCTGGCAAAGGGGCTGTCCGAGAGCGATGTCCGCATTCTGGATAAGGCAGGCCAGCTGGACGCCAATATTTTCCTTGCGTACCAGAAGAGCGGTCTGGAGGCGGTAGATGCCGCAGTTTCCAAAGACCTTGCAGGACGCTATACCTCTTCGGAGCGTATCCGGGTGTCTTTCCGGGATTCCGCACTGGCTGTGTATGAGCCGTTGCGCCTCGGGCTGTACTGCTCGTCTGCACTGAGTGTAGATACAAAGCCGTCCACGGTAAAGGAGGAAGCAAATTCACTTGTTGCGGGCAATACGGAGTACCGCGTCGTGACAATCAAGATAGAGGTAATTGACCCGGCAACGGGAGCTGTACTTACAGAGACAAAGGAACCGGTAGCATGTCTGCAGTAACAGATGGGAAGGAAGGTATTTATGGAGAAAAAGGGACTCTGGAAAAATAATAAGGGAGCATCGCTTATTTTCGTAATCGGCTGCATTGCACTGCTGTCGGTCATTGGTTCCATGCTTCTACTGGTGACGGCAAATAACCGCGAGATGAAGGAACTGGAAAAGAAGATACAGGATACATTTTATCAGGCGGAGAGCGGTTCGGATGAGATGGTTTCTGCGCTTGAGGCGATTGCAGAGGGCGTGCTGGAGGAGGCATTTTCCGATATGCTGATTCAGTATTCTGCGTTTTCGGGAAGCGGTGAGCGTGAGGCGCGGATTTCGGAGTATTTTACGGCGGCGCTGAAAAAGAAGCTGGAAGCCGGAGCGACATCCATTATGAGTAACGCGGTTGGCGTGACGCTGGTCGATGTGGATTTCCCTGCCGGGGCAGTGGAGGAGGAACTGAGTACCGATGCGAGAATGACCAATACGCTCCGGATTAAGGATGCGACTTTTACCTATCAGGACAGCAAGGGGAACGAGTCAAAAATCACCACGGATATCTGTATCCAGGCAGCGATTCCGGACGTAGAGGGCGGCATGAATGCAAGCGGCGGAAAAAGTAACTTTACGGATTTTGCCCTGATTACCAAGGGAGACGTAACGATGGCTGCCGCAACAACACAGACTGCTACGGTAGACGGGAATGTGTATACGGGCGGTGAAATCAAGGTAGATGTAAATGCGACGCTGAGTCTCAAAAATGCAGACAAGGTTTTAGTGAAAAAGGATATTGTTGTAGAAAAGGGCAGAATTAAAATTGACAATTCAGGGAAGATTGCAAGCGGCCACGGAGTCTGGGCAGACGGGCTGAAGGTGTTGGAGCGCGGGACGCTTGAGGGAACCTCTAACTTTTATATTTCGGATGACCTTACCGTAGAGGAAAACGGCGGCAGGATTGTCTTAGGAGGCGAAAATACGGAGTATGTAGGCTTCAGCGGAAATACGACCGGTGAGCCTTCCAGAAGAAGCAGCGCAATCACAATTAATAACGCGAAGGATATTACGCTGGATTTCAGCGGCCTGAAGAACCTGATTTTAAGCGGTGTTTCCTATATTCAGGATAAGAAATGGAGTTCGGGGAACGCCATTATGCAGGGCGAGTCGATGGCATACAAGGATATGCAGGCAATGTATCTGGTACCGGGAGACTGCCTGACCATCGGCTACAATCCGATGCCGAAGGCTGATTATTACGAGGATATTATTAAGTCCGGTCTGAACTATCCTTACGAGGTGACAAATCCGGTCACCGGTGAGAAGGAGTCGGTGGATTTTAACCTGGATATTTATCTTGACCCGGTAAATCCGTATCTGAGGCGAAATGTCGTGCTGGATGGCGGTGCGACCGAGTTTACCTATCTGTATCTGAACTTTATTAATGAAGCGGCAGCAACGAAGTATTTTAATGATTATATGGCAACTCCTCACGGAGACGCTATCCGGGAGCAGATTCAGAATCTCGGCGCCAGTGAGATTAAGCTTGCGCAGAATAATTACGCGCTGGGGAATACGATGGAGTACACAGGAGGAGCGCTTACCCTGAAGGCGCCGAATAAGGCTTCGGGAGCAGAGGTTTTCCGGCTGCAGAGCACCTCGACGGCAAAGCAGAGGCAGAAGGCGCTGTTTACCTCGTTCCGTCTCAGTGCAAACGGAATGATTGAGGGAGACTGGGCGTCCTCGGACGTAGTGGCAAAGACGGTTCTGAACGAGCCGATGGTGGCATCGATTCCGGCAGGCTGGACAAAGACAAGGTTTGGCTCTTATGAGTTCTGGACTCATAATGGCGATACTACAATTACGGATGTATCCATGACAGGAATTATTTTAGTCAACGGCAAGGCGACCTTTCAGGGAACGAACGGAAGAGTCAACGGTCTTGTAATTGCAACAGATGGTGTTTCTTTTGCAAGTGAGACGACCTTGACCGCAAACCAGGAGGCAGTGGAGACGTTGCTTCGTGAGCCGGAGGTGGCAAAGTATTTCCGGGTCGGCACGATGGGGGAAGGAACGCACGATTACCTTTCCACGGAGGCAGTGGAAATCAGATTTGAAAATTGGCAGAAGAATTAATCCGGCTTAAGGAAAGGCGGAGCAAACGGAGGCAGCAGTATGGAGCAAGGAATCGGGAAAAAACGGAATAATGCCGGCATGTCACTGATAGAGCTTGTCGTGGCAGTGCTGATTATAGGGATTCTTTCTGCGGGAGCGGTCATAGGATTTTCCTTTATCCACAGTATGGACGCTTCCAGTGCTGCGGAGACAGTGAATTCGCTTTTAGAGCGGACGCGGCTGAATACGATTGCTGCCGAGGAGGGCGCCGGAATCAGGCTGGAGCTGAAAAAAGAAGATAACAGCTATTACGGGATTCTGTGGAAAGGCACGACGGAGCTTGACAAAATGGAGTTTGGCGGGAATGGAATTACAGTCAGGGTGACGGCGGCGGACGGAACAGTAACAACGATTGATGAGATACATACCTGTGAGTTTTCTTTTAAAAAGTCAAACGGAGCTTTTCAGAGCACCTATGAGAAGATAGAAATTGCAGGCTCAAAGACCGTGGCCGTGTATCTGGTAACGGCAACCGGGCGTTCTTACATCGGGAATTAAAGGAGGGAGCGTTGCATGAAGAAAGAAGAACAAAACAGCAGAAGTTCGGACAGCGGCTTTTCTCTGATTGAATTGATTGTCACCCTGTTGATTTCGTCGGTTGTTACACTGGCAGTTGTCGGATTTTTATCAGCGGGTCTTAAGCATTACCAGAATGTAAATTCGGAAACCCTGCTGCAGATGGAGTCACAGGCGGCGACGCTCTTTCTTACAGAGCTGTTCCAGGAGTCGACCGACTTCCGGGTCATCGGAAGTGAAGCGTATCCGGAAGGAATCAGCTATGCCGTAGAGGTACAGCGGGACGGGGCGTATATTCTTGCCCTGACGGGAAAAGAGCTTTGGTTTTCCAAGGTGACGGAAGGCGGAACGGACAGCGAAAAGCTTAGTGAGCTGCAGACGAAGGGACGCGCAAAGGCATTTCTGGCAAACTATATTGATGATTTTGCAGTCAGAACGGAAAGCTTTGCAAAGGCGGTAAGCGATGCTAACGGACTGGTTGGCGTAGATGTGAGATTCCGGGTAGGCGGTAAGGAGTATTATAGCAATTCTATCATATCTCTTCGAAATACAAGAAAAAACTAGGAGGAGGGGCCACGCATGAGCAGAAAAACACGTATTATTATCAGCTGCATTTTGGTTGCATTTGCCTTTGGCATGGGGCTTTTCGCATACGCACAGGCAAACGGGAATCCTAAGGCGCTGGCAGACGGCGGCACGGGATTTTTTGTAGACGGAAACGGAAAAATTGCGATACCGTCCGGCGGCACGGATGCTGCGGCAAAGCAGAGCCGCGGAACCGAAGATAACCCGTTTTTTGTGCTGGAAATTGCACCATGGGAGGGGCTTGCACATTTCGGGTACCTGATTGACGGCTGTGAGCCGGTAGACGTGGAACGGATGTGTCTGGACTGGAAGGAAGTCTACGGAGAAGCCTCCCTGTATACCATGAGCTCCACAAACTATTATTTTTGGGACGGTGAGAAGCCGGACTGGTTTACCGGCTCATGGGAGAACCATGCCGACCAGTGCGGTATTATGACCTATGTGGGAAATGGAACCGGCAATTATAACCTTGTAGATGGGAAGTGTGTGGCGGCTGAGAACGGCAATTATCTTTGGGAGCCGATGACGGTAGAGGAGTGTATTGCGCTTACCTATGAGCAGCGTCTGGAATACCGGGAGGCGCCGCATACGGAAGGCACATCCTTTAAGGAATGCTTTGAAAATAAGACCTATCATATGAGAACCGGAGTGAAAACGCTGACCCATAAGAATACGTTTCTCCGGGAAAGTATCGGTCTTGCTTATGATTATGTGGACGGCAGGCGGGTCAGTCTTCCGGAGGAGGAAGTACAGGAGCGGATTGCCAATTATCATTCAGTTGTTTATACAGTAACGCCGGAGGACCTGAACATGAATCTGGCGTTAATCCGGCGTGCGGATTTGATTGTGTTTGCATCAGATGCCAGTGCCAGCGCAGCTATCCGGGCTTATGAGGATGCGGCAGGCTACAGAAAAGAGGAATATTTCAGCCATAATGAAAGCATGCCGTTAGGAAAGCGCATTGCCAATAAAAAGGACGCTGATTTTACGACAAACCAGCTGGACTGGAGCGCTGTCCTGGAAATCTATGACAGGGCATTAGATAAGGAAAAGGCGTGTCCGGTTATCTGGGATACCCATATTTATAGTCAGATTGCGGCAGACCATACGAAAACCGTTACCTTAAACGGAACCTTTGGAAATGGTACAAAGGTGGAGCAGTCGAATAAGGGAACGCAAAATAATTTATATAAGCTGTATCTGCTGTTATACCAGATGCCGGCGGCAACCTTTGAGGTACTTTACGGGGAACCGAGGAATTTTGCTACCACACCGGTAGACAGAGCCGACGTGACGGATAAGAAGGGAAATAAGCTGCAGACCGGTCTGTTAGGCTGGTACGCTTCTGCAGATGCCAACAGTTACTGGGGAAAGTTTTCGCTGTATCCGTGGGAGCTGCTGCCGGAGAGCAATTCCGTTGTATATACGCCGGTGTTAGACTCTTTTGAAATCATGGGAGACGGTGGCAACGATGTTTATCACTTTGATTCGGGCGCAGCACAGAACTGTGTAAGAAACGGTTTCTTCCTGACAAACGGCGGCACGCAGTTTTTCTCAACCTTTGAAGCGGATTCCGGAGTGGATAAGAACCAGTACAATTATGATATTTATGAGTATTTTAAAGGAATCGGACTGGATAAGACGAGTCTTACCCCGGCAGAATGTCTGTACTATCTGTTGCACGGCTTGACGGCAGACAGCGCGAAAAATACGGACAGCTATAAGATTCTGGAGCTGCAGCCGTCCCCGGATTATCATACGGAGCTGTTCTGGAGAACCTTTTTTGCCACCTATGCCAATACGACCGGCACGGTAACGGTAGACAAGATGACGACCTCGGAGTTTATCGGTAAGAATTTAGAGTGTATCAGTGAGTATGATATGATTTATATCGGCATGGATAAGCTCACAACAGACCCGACGATGCATCCGAATTTTACCTATGCCCATACTGGACGGAATTTCAGCTTTGCAGATATCAGCTCTTATAAGAGAGTGTTAGGCTGGCTCAAATCCGGAAACAACGACATCGAGAATCATTTTGTATATTCCGGAAATGACCTTACCGTAGCGGCAAAGGAAAAGCTGAAGGAGTATATTGGGAGCGGTGCCGCACTTCTTTTTGGAAACGGCTTTTTCTCGGATGCTGCGGCAACGACAGCTTCCGGTAAGATAGACCGGAACTCGAATATGTATGACCTGCAGAGAGAGCTTGGCTCTTCGAAGCATTTGTATGAGGGGGCGTTAGCAAGCCCGGCACATAATGTCAAGGCGAAGATAGAGCTGCGGGCAGCATTGGCAAGGGCGCGCTCTGTAGAGCTGATAGTACACGAAAGTCCGATTTTGTATGACGGGACAAAGAGTGATGCCGAAAAGTATATTAACTATTATAATAACAGCAACCGCACGCTGAAGTATAAGTTTACGCTGAAAGCGCCTGCAGGTACGTCTTATAAGCTTGCGCTTTATGTGGATATTAACGGGGACGGAAAGTTTTCACCAGAGGAAAATATCGACGTGAACGTATATGCGACACTTCCTTCAGGCGGCCGCGGCAACATTGTGACAACCTTGCAGGGAGGAAAGACCTATATTGTAGAGCGTACGGTGTCAGACCGTGTCGGCAGTATCAGCTGGAAGCTGGATATCGTAAAGGGAAGCACAGTATATGCCTCCTTAGAGGGTGTATCTGCAATCAAGGCGAACGGCTCCGAGGTGGAGGAACTCTGTATTTTGCAGATTCTTCCGGATGTTATGTCTGCTACGGTTTATCTCCCGCAGAACGGCGAGGTGAACGGAAGTACGGTTACGGGTGTTCCGGATGCGGCAAAGGCGGTAACGGAAAAGTTCTGGAACTGGACGCGCGATATTAACGGAATGGATATTGAGTTTGTCCGGAAGAAGCAGGATGAGGTAAAGGCAGACTTAGAGGGAAATCCGAATTATTTGCTGAATCACTATGATATGTTGATTATCGGATTTGCGGATGGCTATGACAGCAAGGGCGACAATATTGTGATGGATGCCATCGAGCAGTATATCGCAAGCGGGAGAGCGGTACTGTTTACCCATGACAGTTCGGCATTTATCGGCGAAGGCAGTATCGGGGCTACGTTTACAAAGAGATTCCGTGACAGCTTTGGAATGGACCGCTATGATGTTCTGGAACATGCAGGAAAGACTGGTGTGGTCAGAGCCGATTATCCGTATCTGCCGGTAGGCGACAGCGCAGATAAGGGGAAGCTTGCGGAGGTAGTAGCAGGCTCCAGCCGTTATCTTCTGACGCAGGGCTTTGCAAACGGTGCACTTCTGCGGTTTGACCATGCGCCGGGAGCGGGGGATGACCTTCTGATTACGACGCAGGTTACGCAGGTAAATAAGGGAGCAATTACGGAGTATCCGTATAAAATTCCGGAAAAGATTGCAGTAACCGCGACACATCCGCAGTATTACCAGCTTGATTTGGAGCGGGGTGATGTCGTAGTATGGTACTGTCTGGGCACCAACCCTGACTGGAGCGACGAGTGGGATAGCACGGTAAAGGCATATTACAACGCAACTCCGAACGATGTGCGTAATAATTACTATATTTACAATGTAAAAAATATAACGTATTCCGGTGTTGGGCACAGCGGTTCTATGACCGATGATGAAATCAGACTGTTTATCAATACGTTCGTTGCAGCGTACCGCGCAACTGCAAAGCCGGTTCAGGCAATTATTGTGAATGATGATGCTTCACTTAACAGCAGTTCCGGCGAGTATTACATGTGCGTGGATGTAAATTCCTCGGATGCGGGGAAGGCGTTCGGCAATGATATTGTAGGAAGCTACCAGCTGCAGAAGACAGACGGCAGCGGATATGCGCTTGACAGGACAGAGATGGCACAGGCGAAGAGAGTATATTTTTATATTAAAAACGCCAATACTTATGGTAATGTAACGTACGACCTGACGCTTTCCGTAAACGGCACCCAGACGCCTTTAGCAATATTCAAAAAGGATGGGGACGTCTTTATGGATACGAAGACAGCTGCAACAAAATTTAAAGCCTCTGCCGCAGATGTGTACTATGTAGACGTACCGCTTACGATAGAGACGGCAGCGGACGGCAAACAGGCGGTAGGTACGACCGAGCTTACGATTGACATTGCAATGACCTATGGGGACGAGGGAACAACGACCGATCCGAGTGAGACGGTTGCCTATATTATACCGCGCGGTCTGTTTGATCTGGACTAGATAAGAGAAGACTGTACCAGGCGGAAAGAAACACTGCGGGGCTGTCATAGAAAGAATCAGCCCCGCTCTTTCTTCCGGTGCAGGGAAGCAGGGAATCCGGGAACGGTACAGGGAGACGGGGCAATCCGCCCTTTGGAGAAAGGAAAGAGCTATGGCAAGGATTTTGATTGTAGAGGACGATACAAAAATCGCCCGTTTTATAGAGCTGGAGCTGCGCCATGAAGGGTATGAAACGGAGACTGCCGCGGACGGCCGGACCGGGCTTGCAAAGGCACTTTTACCGGAAACCGACCTGGTACTGCTCGATATCATGCTTCCAGAGCTCTCCGGCATGGAGGTTTGCCGCAGAATCCGGCAGGAGTCGGAGGTGCCGGTGATTATGCTGACGGCAAAGGGAGACGTGACGGATAAGGTTGCGGGACTTGATATGGGCGCGAACGATTACATGACAAAGCCTTTTGCAATCGA
This sequence comes from uncultured Lachnospiraceae bacterium, assembly GCA_910579465.1. Taxonomy (GTDB): domain Bacteria; phylum Bacillota; class Clostridia; order Lachnospirales; family Lachnospiraceae; genus SIG307. The sequence continues at coordinate 22,739 of CAJTUB010000011.1, forward strand.
AGAGCTGCTTGCACGGATTCGTGTCGCTTTGAAGCCGCACACCGGTACGGAAGCGAAGGCGGCAAAGACGAAGCTCACCGTCTGCGGTCTGAGTGTAGACCTAGGGGCAAGGTCCGTCAGCTACCGGGGGGAACAGCTTTCACTGACGAAAAAGGAGTTTGATTTGCTTGCGTTTCTGGCAGAGAATAAAAACCGTGCAGTTTCGAGAGAGGAGCTTCTTTCTGCAGTCTGGGATTACGACTATGCAGGAGATACGAACGTAGTGGATGTCTATATCCGGTATCTCCGCCAGAAGATTGAAGAGCATCTGGGCATCCGCCTGCTTGAAACCGTGCGGGGAGTGGGGTATATGATAAAGGATGAAAACTAAAGGGAACGGACAGACGCTGCCGGTAAAGCTTTATGCTTCGTTAGCATACCGGTTTGTAATGAATTTTGTGATTTTGTTTCTTGTGGCAGGGCTTTTTTTGCTTGGTTTCTTTGTTGTGATACGGCTTGAGAGCATTTATGGGGTGTATGAGGAGAGCGCGGAAGAGTTTGCGTATTCCCTGTCAAACGGCGGAACAGAGGTGGAAGGTCTGCTGCCGGAGGGGGGAGCACTTACGGTGTATTCCGCAGAAACCGGGGAAGCCGTGTACCGTCTCGGAGAGGAGACAGGGCGCTTTTATGTTGCAGGCTGGAGGCTTGCAAGACCCAAAGGAAAATGGGAGCTGTACGCAAAGTGTGAGGTGCCGCTTGTGCTGTACGGGACTGCGTGCAGAGCAGTTTTTGTATTTGACGGTACGGCAGACGGACAGGAGATTTTTGCAGAGGCGTTCCGGTTTGGCAGCGGATATCTTCTTTTAACGGTATTGGCAGCCGCTGTGTTTTATATTATTAATAAGGCAGTGCTGCGCCCGATCGGGGAGATGTCGGAGCAGGTGAACCGCCTGAATCTGCAGAATATCCATACGGAGCGGCTGAATGTAGAGGGTACGAAGGATGAGCTGAAGGCGCTTGCAGGGGGAATCAACCGGATGTTGGACCGGATGGAGGCGGCATATGATGCACAGAAGCAATTTGTGTCGGAGGCCTCCCACGAGCTGCGTACCCCGATTACGGTGTTGCAGGGGTATTCTGCAATGTTGCGCCGCTGGGGCGCGGAGGAGCCGGAGGTGCTTGCCGAGTCGGTAGAGGCAATTGAGTCGGAAGCAAAGTCGATGCAGGAGCTGGTAGAGAAGCTGCTGTTTTTATCACGCCATGAGCGGCGGAAGCTTCCTTTTGCCAAGGAATATTTTGATATGGCGGAAGTAGTACACGAGCTGGAAAAAGAGATGGTTCACCTGTCAGATACACGGAATATTGAATGTCCTGCCTGTGAGCCGGTAAAGGTTTACGGGGATAAGCAGCTGCTCAAGCAGGCACTGCGGGTATTTCTGGATAATGCGGTGAAGTATACAAGGGACGGGGATACGATTTTGATTTCCTGTAAGAATCTTTCGGGTGCCTGTGAAATTGTAATAGCGGATACCGGTCTCGGGATGCTGCAGAAGGACCTGGAAGGGATTTTCGGACGGTTTTTCCGGGCGGATACGGTACGCGGAAAAAATATTGAAGGACACGGGCTCGGGCTTTCCATTGCCCGGCTGATTATTGACGGCCATGCCGGGAGGATTCTGGTAAAGACACAATATACCAAAGGGAGCAGTTTTACGATTACACTTCCGCGGGAGCGTAGTATATAGCGTCCGGCTGGGGCAGTCTGGCAGAAGGGATGCAGGGAAAGGCGGCAGACAGTATGGAATGCAGACTTTGTCCCCGGTGTTGTCCGGTGGAACGTGGCGCCGGGGAACGCGGGTTTTGCGGTATGACGGAGGAGGTTTTTGTAGCACGGGTAGCGCCGCATTTCTGGGAAGAGCCGTGTATTTCTGGAAAAAACGGCTCCGGGACGGTATTTTTTTCCGGTTGCAATTTGCGCTGCGTATACTGCCAGAACCATAAAATAGCGGCAGGAAAGGCAGGGCGTCCGATGTCGGTGCAGGAGCTTTCCGGGGCGTTTCTGTCCCTGCAGGAAGCGGGATGCCACAACATCAATCTAGTGACGCCAAGCCATTATGTACCGCAGATTGCGGAAGCGCTCCGGCGTTCCGGGCTTTCGGTTCCGGTCGTCTATAATACATCGTCCTATGAGTGTGTGGAGACATTAAAGCAGATGGAAGGACTGGCGGACATTTATCTGGCGGATTTCAAATATCTGGATACAGGGCTTGCCCGGAAATATTCCCATGCTGCCGATTATCCGCAGACGGCAAAGGCGGCGCTGTGGGAGATGGTACGGCAGACAGGCGGCGCGGAGTATGTACGCGGCGGCGAGGTGTTCCGAAATGCTGCGGAATATCCGGACGGGGCATTGATGAGGCGCGGGGTAATCGTGCGGCACCTGCTTCTGCCGGGGCAGACCGGAGAAGCGAAGCGGGTGCTTCGTTATTTATATGAGACATATGGGGATACGATTGCAGTCAGTATTCTGAATCAGTATACGCCACTGCCGCATGTTGCGGCAGCATATCCGGAATTAAACCGGCGTGTCACGGAGGAAGAATATGAGGAAGTAACAGAGTTTGCGATGGAGCTTGGAATCGGGCACGGCTTTCTGCAGGAAGGGCAGGCGGCATCAGAAAGCTTTATTCCGGAGTTTGCAGAGGGAGACTGAGCACGGGCAGAGGGCGTCGGAAGTATTGTCTTAAAGATGTAAAAAAGGAGACAGCTTGTAAAAGAGTGGTAAAAAATTTGAAAATAAGATGAAGATTTGATTAAGAATAGATTTCTTTCAAAATTTGTTCATAAAAGCATAGTATAATAGAGTGGTAATAAGATAGAAAAATGATTGGTGTTTACAAAAATGGAGGCAGAATATTTGGATAGAAAGTTAAAAGAACAATTTGAAAATGAAGAGAGGGGTGCCGGAGGGTATGAAGCAGCCGGCCTGCTGGCGGTGGGACAGTTTCCGGCGAAGCCGATTTCCCTGGACGAGTGGAAACGGATGCAGCTCGTATACAATGCGGGGCTGAAGGAAATCAATACGAAGCTGGAGATTTTGAACAGTGAATTTCAGATGGCGCACCGGTATAATCCGATTGAACATATTGCGTCGCGTATCAAGTCGCCTGAGAGCATTGCAAAGAAGCTGAGGCATCAGGGACGTGCGCTGACGATAGAGAATATTGTACGGTACATCAATGACGTTGCGGGCATCCGGATTATCTGTTCCTTTACCTCGGATATTTATGAGATTGCCGAGCTGATACGCAAGCAGAGCGATGTGAAGGTGTTAAAGATTAAGGATTATATTTCCAATCCGAAGCCGAACGGCTATACCAGCTATCATATGATTGTGTCAGTACCGATTTTCCTTTCCGATATGACAATTGATACGAAGGTGGAAATTCAAATCCGCACGATTGCAATGGATTTTTGGGCAAGTCTTGAGCATAAGATGTATTATAAGTTTGAGGGAAATGCGCCGGAGAATATCCGCCGCGAGCTGAAGGAGTGCGCGGACCTGGTCGGCTTTCTTGACCGGAAGATGCTGGCAATCAATGAAGAGATTAAAAAGTACAGCGGAGAGGACGAGGAGGAAGAGCTGATTTCTGAGACCCTGCGCAGTCTTTACGGCAGAGTCAACGAAGAAAATGAGGTAAAGGAGGCCGCCATGCAGGAGCCGGTTAGGCCGATTGTTATTGATTTACAGGAAACGGAAATCCGCAGCGCGGAAAAGAGCCAGAAAAAGAAAATATTTTCCATGCCGAAGAGCCGGAAAGTATCGCAAAATAACGCATAGTCATAAGATTCTATTGACGTTTTTTGTTGAAATTGTTATTATATAAGTAGAGAGATGTTATTTATTTTTTTACTATATGTTGAGGAGGTTGTTCCCATGAAAAGAAGGAAAGGTATGGCTGCTTTTTCCTTACTTACATCGGTGCTGCTGTTTATGACAGCTTGTTCCAGCGGGGTAGATTATGTGTTGCCGACATTGGCGCCTACTTATACCCCGACGCCGGTAGTAAAGGAAAATGACGGTCCGACTCCGACCCTTGCGCCGGATGCGGGCAATACGAAGATTATAGCATTGGATGGCGAGGATTATAATCAGACCTCTCATTTTTCCATCAAGGGTGCTGGTGTGATTTCCGTAAAGCCGGTTGCACATTCCGGTTCGTATTCGTTTTTTATTTCAGACCGCAGCGATACGTCGCATGGCGTTTCCCTGGGTTTTTCTGACGCAAACGGAAATGCAGTGAATGTAATTGGGAAAAGTGTGCATATTGCGGCATGGGTTTACCATGAAACCAATGAGCCGCAGGATTTTTCCTGTATTCTTTCGGTAAAGAAGCTGGATGGTACAACCGATACCCCGGAGAGGCTTTCCATCACCGGTGTTCCTTCCGGTGAGTGGACGCTGCTTGAGGGCGACCTGCCGGTGTATTCCAATATAACGAATCCGACTGTCGGTTTTGAAATGTCTTCTTCTGCGAAGGGTTCGTTTTATCTTGATGATGTGCGTATGACTTATGACCCTGCGAGCAATGTTGGTCCGAATATGGCATATAACAAGGAGACCTTTAACGGGATTCATTATGATTTCGAGGATGCCGTAACGCATCTGCAGGAGAGAGGGACAGGAGTTCCTTCCATTGTAGAGGGCGGCTATGACGGCAGTGATTACTGTCTGTTTGTTTCGGGCCGTACCAAGAACTGGAACGGTGTACAGATTGACCTTTCAAACTATGGTCTGGGAGGCACAAAGCTCTACATTTCCTATGCGGCAAAGCATGATGCTGCGACAAAGACAAAGGTAGTTTGTTCCCTGCAGTACAGGGAGGCCGGAGGCTCGTCAGATAAGTATGCCAATATTACATCTACAGAGTCGGTGCTTCCGGGCGAATGGACAGAGGTGTCCGCTTCGTTTACTCCGTCTAAAACGGCAGAGTCGGTGATTGTCTATTTTGAGACCGGAGCGACAGAGGACTTCTATCTTGATAATATCATAATAACGACAAAGGACCCGTCTGTGCAGTCGCCGGACCCGAATCAGCCTGGTACCACGCCGGATGACCCGATGAAAGATGTCGATCTTTCTAAGTTTGTTACGATTCATTCCCTGACGGCGGATGAACGTGGTAATGAGGCGCAGATTTTCGAAAAACGCGGCAGCGCTGAGATGTCGGTTGTAAGCAATGGACATTCCGGGAATGGCTTCCTTGTTACCGGTCGTACTGCCAGCTGGAACGGCATGGGTCTGAACTTTAAGAACCTGGATAATGAGTCCTTTGATGTTATTGGTAAGAATGTATATATTTCCTACTGGGTATATCAGGACAGCGGCGAGCCGCAGGAGTTCTGCGCTACCCTGCAGGCAAATAAGCCGGACGGCTCCGCCGTATGGCCGGAGCGGGTTAATATCCCGGCTCTTCCGAGTGGTCAATGGACGCATGTAGAGGGTGTGATTCCGGTTTATGCAAACGTAAAAGTGCCGCAGATTAACTTTGAGATTCCTTCCTCTGATGATGCAGATTTCATGTTGGATGATATCATTATTGCTTATGACCCGGACAGCAGCGTAGACCCGAATCCGGATTATGTTGTTGAGGCGAAGCTGCCGTTCTCTACTATTTCGCTCGACTTTGAGGATAATAACGCTTACTTTGGTTCCCGCGGTAATGCAAAGCCATCCATCGTTTACGGCGGACATGAAAGCGACAAGTGTCTTGCCGTAACAGGACGTTCCTCCAGCTGGCACGGCGTGCAGGCAGACCTTTCAGCCTATGACCTTGCCGGGAAGACGTTAGATATTACCTACTGGGTATATCACGAGTATACAACACCGTTAGAGATTAACATGACGGCAGAGCAGAATGACGGCGCGGAGACGACCTATACGCCGGTTGTGGTAGGAGAGCCGATCGAGGACGGCAAGTGGGTAAAGTATAACAATACCTATACCGTTCCGGAGAATGCATTGAAGTTTATGCTGTATTTTGAGTCTCCGGAGGCAACCGCTTCGTTCTTCGTGGACGACGTTGTAATTAAGCTTCAGTAAACGAATAGTAAGATAGTGCAGAGAGGATGCTCCGAACTATGATTTCCTTTTGGGGTCATGGAGGGGCATCCTTTTTTGAGGTGCAGGCTGTGGAAAGTTAAGGGAGGTAGTTTTATGCAACCAAAGAAAGTCTCAAAACGGGAAATCGCTATGTATTCTATGGCGCCGGGGTTGCCGCGGTTCTCGGGCTGGCAATTTTTATAATAAGACGGAGATAGGGCGCATGCTTCGTGCGCCAAGGCCTTTTTAAAAATTTTAAAAAGGTACTTGACAAAATTTTTATTTGGTGTTATGCTCATCTTAGTTAGCATAAGCTAACTAAGGAGGCAGAGATGAATTTAACAGATGCTCAGATTGGAAAAGAATATAGTATTACAGAGATTGCAACGGAAGACGAGGAACTGGATGCCTTTCTTTTTACGCTGGGGTGCTACAGCGGGGAGCCGGTTACCGTGATTTCACGCAGGAAGGGCGGATGCGTTGTTTCTATTAAGGACGGGAGATATAATATAGACAATCAGCTGGCATCGGCAATTTTTCTGCGGGAATAGGCATTATAGGGGAGATTACAGGGCAGCATTGGAAGCAGGCAGTTTGCTGCCCATCATTTCATCTTGCGGTTAGCCGTCGCTTACCGAATGGGTGCGTGCGGTTTAACGATAGAGATATTGGAAAAAGAGGAGGAATACGGAAATGAGAATCGCTTTTACAGGCAATCCGAACAGCGGGAAGACGACAATGTATAATGTGCTTACCGGAAGAAACGAGCGGGTCGGAAACTGGGCCGGCGTCACCGTGGATAAAAAGGAAAGTCCGGTGAAAAAAAGCTTTTACCACGGCGGGGAGGAATTGATTGCCGTGGACCTTCCGGGCGCATATTCCATGTCGCCATTTACGTCAGAGGAAAGTATTACAAGTGCTTATGTAAAAAATGAGAAGCCGGACGTGATGATAAATATTGTGGATGCGACTAATTTAAGCCGAAGCCTGTTTTTTACGACACAGCTGCTGGAGCTTGGCGTTCCGGTTGTCGTAGCGCTCAACAAAAGCGACGTCAATGAAAAGAAGAAAACGGAAATCGATGTGGAGGCTTTAGCGGAGCGGTTAGGATGTCCGGTTATAAAGACGGTGTCTGTTTCTTCGGGGGACAACGGACTGGCAGAGGTGGTGAAGGCGGCCGTAGCACAGAAGGGCAAAGGACAGACGGCGCCGTATGAGCAGGGAAACATTGACCTGCGGAAGAAGGACGAGGTGGAAGCCGCGGACCGTGCACGTTTCCGCTTTGTCAATCAGCTTGTGGCAGAGGTGGAGACACGTAAGGTGCTGACGAAGGAGAAGAATAAGCAGGATAAAGCAGATGCTGTTCTTACCAATATGTGGTTCGGGATTCCGGTTTTTGCCGTTGTGATGTTTCTTGTGTTCTATATTTCCCAGGCGACCTTGGGAACCTGGATTGCAGATGGACTGACAGGCGGAATTGAGAAATTCCAGGCTTTAGCAGGGGAACAGCTGTCAGGAGCAGCTCCGTTTTTGCAGGCGCTTTTAGTAGACGGCATCATTGGCGGTGTCGGCGCGGTGGTAGGCTTTCTGCCATTAGTTATGGTAATGTATTTCCTGATTGCATTGTTGGAGGATTGCGGCTATATGGCACGTGCTACGGTTGTATTGGACCCGATTTTTAAGAAGGTCGGTCTTTCCGGGAAGTCGGTTATTCCGATGGTGATTGGTACCGGCTGTGCAATTCCGGGCGTCATGGCATGCCGTACCATCCGCAATGAAAGAGAGCGCAGGGCAACCGCAATGCTGACGCCGTTCATGCCATGCGGAGCAAAGCTTCCGGTCATTGCGTTATTTGCAGGAGTATTTTTCTCGGATGCTTTCTGGGTCGGACCGCTGATGTATTTTATCGGCATTCTGCTGATTTTATTGGGAGCGCTCTTAGTCAACAGAATTGCCGGACACAAGTATAGAAAATCCTTTTTCCTGATGGAGCTTCCGGAATACAAGCTTCCGAGTCTGAAAAGGGCAGTAATTTCCATGTTTTCCCGCGGCAAGGCATACATAGTCAAGGCAGGTACGATTATCCTTGTATGTAACGCCGCCGTGCAGATGATGCAGAGCTTTAACTGGCATTTTCAGGTGGTGGAGGAAGGGATGGAGCATACGTCTATTCTCGCATCGCTTGCTTCTCCGTTTGCAGTGCTGCTGCTTCCGTTGGGCTTCGGTGTGTGGCAGCTTTCCGCAGCTGCAATTACCGGCTTTATTGCAAAGGAAAATGTAGTCGGTACGCTGGCTGTAGTGTATGGACTGACGAACGTTATTGATACAGAGGAGCTTGCTCTGGTTGGCAGTGGAAACGAAGTAGCTGCCGTGATGGGACTGACAAAGGCAGCGGCGCTTGCCTATCTGATGTTTAACCTGTATACGCCTCCGTGCTTTGCCGCAATCGGCGCAATGAACTCGGAAATGAAAAGCAGGAGATGGCTGTTCGGCGGCATTGCCCTTCAGCTGGGAACCGGTTATACCATTGCTTTTTCCGTATACCAGATTGGCACAGTAATTGCTACAGGCAGCTTTGGAGCGGCTGCGGTTCCCGGCATGATTGCAGTTGCATGCTTTGCGGCGATTGTAGTATACTTAATCCGGAGGACAAATAAGAACCTGAGGGCAGAGTATGCGTTAAAGAAGGCATAAGAAATAAATACAAGGAGCGGCTGATATGGAAAATATAATCGTTATAGCAATTCTTCTGGCTGCGATAGGCGCGGCAGTCACTTATATCGTAAGGGCAAAGAAAAACGGCGCAGGCTGTATCGGCTGCCCGTCCTGCGGAAGCTGCCCGCATAAGAAAAAGGAAACAGAAGAGGATAGGAGCAGCTGCTGCGGCAGGGAGGGCGGCTGTAGCTGTAAGGAGAAGAAAGAGTAGGCTATTCTATCAGATGGAACGGGCTGCCGCATGAAGGGCAGCCCTATATTTTTCTGTCTGGCTCTTATTCCTTCAGAAAATCCCCTAATATCCTTCTTGCCAGCGACCAGGTATCCTCCAGGGTAAATACACTTTCCTCGGCGCGTTTATGGATGCCGTGGAGGCGGAGCAGCTCTTCGGTATATTCGGAAAGGCGGTAGGTCGCATAGGTTCCGTCGCCAACCTCGTCGCTGTAATGTGTAACGGTCGGAATGACGGCGCTTTCCGTGATTTGGATATGGCCGTTTTCGTCCTCCGTCAGTGTTATTTCTGCCATCCCGCCTAACAGGCGCGGAGCTTCAATCTGTCCCGAAATAAAATTGCCGAGAGAGTAGAACACCAGCATTTTTCCGCCGTCCGGGCGCGTTTTCCATTCTACCGGCTCCAAGACATGAGGATGTGCGCCAATAACAAGGTCGACGCCCTCTTCTGCGAAAAGGGTGGTCCAAAAGAGCTGGTCGTTGTCCGGTTCATAGACATATTCTGTCCCCCAGTGAGGGAATACAATCACAAAGTCTGACAGTTCCTTTGCCTGTCGTATCTGGGAGCGGATATAGTCCCGGTTGTTCCAGGTCAGGAGTGTTACCAGATAGTTTTTTCCCTGCGGCAGAGGGATTCCGTTCAGGCCGTAAGTATAATTGAGCATTGCAATGCGGATGCCGTTCTTCTCTACGACGGTGATGGTATCCTGTGCTTCCGGCGAGTCGTAAATTCCCAGAAGGGTAATTTCAGGATGTGCCGTCTTCCAGAAATTAATACAGTTTTCTATACCCTTTGCACCCTTATCCATAGTATGGTTCGTCGCGTGAAGGACGACATCAAATCCGGCATTTACAATGGCGTCCCCCATAGCGTCCGGTGTGTTGAAGCATGGATAACCGACGTATTCAAACTCGGCTCCGCCAAGAATCGTTTCCTGATTGATAATCGCAATGTCTGCCGTGCTGATTTCGTCCTTCAAATGACGGTAAAAACCGTTAAAATCATAGGTGCCGTCCTCCTGCAGACCGCCGTTTAAGGTACTGCCGTGCACCAGGTCGTCTCCGACGGCAAGAAGCGTGACCTGCCTTGGGGCAGGCGTCGGTGTCGGGGACGGAGTGGGTGTTAAGGTCGGCGTCGGGGTAGCCGGAGGTGCGGTCGGTGTCAGGCCCTCTGCTGGTGTCGGCGTCGCGCTGTTTTGCGGAGAAAATGCAGGCGTTGCCTTGGAGCATGCACCCAGAAAACAAAGGAAAAGTAGTCCGGATAACAGCAGGACGAGACAATGTGGTAATTTAAAAAATCGGAAGTGTTTCATAAAAATGCGAGTATCCTTTCAGCCGGAAAAACCGGGCAGTAGTTTAAACTATTACAGTAATCCTGACCAGCTCCTGGCTCAGACCGGGTCCGGAAAGTCAGTCCAATCCGGTGTTTCGGCCGGGTCCGGGGTGCCGGTCAGGTCCGGAATGCCGACGGGTCCGGAAGTCGGTTCCGGAGTGCTGGTCAGTTCCGGAAGGTCAGCCGGGTCGGGAGTCGGGACAGGGGTGCCGGTTAGGTTCGGAGTATCAGCCGGGTCGGGAGTCGGGACAGGAGTCCCGGTTAAATCCGGGGTATCGGCCGGGTCGGGAGTCGGGACAGGGGTGCCGGTCAGGTCCGGAGTATCAGCCGGGTCGGGAGTCGGGACAGGAGTCCCGGTTAAATCCGGAGTATCAGTCGGAGACGGAGTCGGCGTCAGCTTAGCAAGCTCTTCCTGCCGTTTTTCGTATTCCTCCAGTTCCTTTTTCATCAGCTCAAACTCTTTTTTCGAAAGCAGGGACCAGTATTCCTTCGGAACTGCAAGAAGGTTGGTCGAAGGAAGTGCGCCGTAATACTCCTCCAAGGTGATGTCCTGCTCCTTTATGTAGGCGGCAAGTTCAAGGCCTACATAGCGGAAATGCCAAGGCTCGAAGTCGTAGCCGGTAATATCGGTTTTATCCTCCGGGTAACGCAGAATCCAGCCGTACTTATGGGCATTTTCCAAAAGCCATGCGTATTCTGGTGTGTTCAAAATGCTGAAATTGTTTTCATAGTTAGTGGCTTTACAGCAAAGGTCAACCGCAAGTCCGGTCTGATGCTCCGAAGTACCCGGAAGGGCATGGTAACGGGAGGCCTCATAGTAGCCGTAGTTTTTCAGGGCATAAGAATAAATCGACTTTTGCAGCCAGTAGGAGCGGAAGCCGCAGCGCAGTACCAGATGGTAGCCGTCCTCCTCGGCAGCCGCAAACAGCTCTTCCAGGGCAGTGGCAGCGACCGGCTGCAGATAACGCCGTTCATTGATTCCCTTATGGTAAATCTCGACCTTCGGCTCTACCATAAACGGAATGTAAGAAGAGGAAAGCGGATATTCCTTGTTTACCAGCAGGGTATAAGAGGAAGTGTCCGTATTTAACGCGGCGGCTTCCGGATAGGTAAAGGTAAGCTCACCGGCATGGTCCGAGGAGGTGTTTCCCAGCGGGACACGGGTCGGCACAGGTGTCGGACGCGGAGTCGGTGTCGGGGATGGCGTCGGTGTCGGCGTGGCGGTCGGACGCGGCGTTGGTGTCGGAAACAGCCTGTCCGGTGAAAGAAACGGTCCCGGAAATGCCGGACGGGAAAGCACTGAGGTTGCAGCAGTCGTTTTCTGCGGCCCTAACATTTCGGCTAAATCCTCCGTGGTCAGCATAGAAATCCGGAAGTCCGGAAAGCTGTGCATCCATAGTGTACTTATAAGAAGAAGAGCAAGTGATTTTATCGTATTCATAAAAGCCTCCTAAAAAATCCAGCCTTTCTTTTCTGCTTCGGCAAGTGTAGGCCAAGCGTGATCCCGGGCGTTACATTGCAATGGCATGTCCTCCGGCCATTTAATACCAAGCGCCGGGTCGTCCCAACAGATACCGTATTGGTCCTCTGGTGCGTAAAAGTCACCGCATTTGTAGCAGAAAACTGCGGTTTCTGAAAGAACAACATAGCCATGTGCAAAGCCTTCCGGGACAAAAAGCTGCTTATGGTTGTCCGCGGAAAGACAGATACTGAAGGACTGTCCGAAGGTAGGAGAGCCTTTCCGGAGATCTACCGTCACATCCAGAATCTCTCCGGAAAAGGTGCGTACCAGCTTTGCCTGCGGATGCGCGAGCTGGTAATGCAGGCCGCGCAGAATCCCTCTTGGGGACATGGACTGGTTGTCCTGCACAAAGGTGCAGGAAATACCGGCGTTCCTGTAGTCCTGCTCGTTGTAGGTTTCTATAAAATAACCGCGTTCGTCGCGACGTACCTCAGGCTCTATAATAAAAAGCCCGTCAATGCCGCAGCGGGTTACGGTAAGCTTTCCCATAAATGTCACCTCTTTCTGTTCTGTTCCCTCTATCATACCGCAAAAAGTGTATTTATGCAAGAAAAAGCAGATTACTCCAAAAAATACCGTTTCAGACCATCCTGCCAGGAAGGAAGCGGGGAAAACCCGTTTTCCGCAAGCTTTGTAGTATCCATGCGGCAGTTTTTCGGGCGCAGGGCCCTGACCGGGAAGCCGGTGCTGTCAATAGGAAGAACGGTAACGGAAAGCCCTGCCAGCCTGAAAATCTCACAGGCAAGCTCGTACCGGCTGCAGAAGCCGGCGCTGGCGGCATGGTAGGTGCCGTAACGTCCGCTTTCTATCATATCGGCAAACAGCGGTACAAGGTCCGGGATATAGGTCGGAGAGCCAATCTGGTCGGTTACGACGCGGAGAGTATCTCTGGTATTTGCCAGAGATAGCATAGTATTTATAAAGTTCGTTCCCTTTCTGGCATAGGTCCAGCTGATACGGACAATAAAATGCTTTGGCGCAAAGCGGGCAACTGCAAGCTCTCCGGCATATTTAGAGGCGCCATACACATTCAGTGGAGCGGGGGTATCCTCTGGCCGGAAAGGCTGCGTGCCGCTTCCGTCAAAGACATATTCGGTACTCGTATAAAGCAGGGGAACCGAATATTCCCCGCAGAGTTTTGCAATTTCCTCCGTAGCGGTTTCGTTGGTAAGACGGCAGAGCTGCGGTTCTTCTTCCGCAGGATCTACGGCGGTGTAGGCAGCACAGTGCATAACAGCCTCCGGCCGTGCCGCTTCAAATACCGTGCGGATTTGTCCGGTATCGGTTAAATCAAGGGCGGCATATGAAACATCCGGCAGCGTGGGAAGCGTGCAAAGCTCCCGCGCGGTGCCGGTGACGGTATGGCCGCGCATCGGCAGGGCTCTTATGAGCTCGTTTCCGAGCTGTCCGGTTACACCGGTAACTAAAATGTGCATAAAAAATCCTTTCCTTCTGGTCTGTATTTCGTGTCTAACGGTTGCCATACATTACTTCAATGTAATGTCTGTATTCTTCGCTCAGAATATGCTGCCACCAGTCCGGATGCTCCACATACCAGCGGATGGTTTTCCGGATGCCGTGCGCAAAGGTCTCGGACGGTGTAAAACCAAGCTCCCTGGTGATTTTTGCAGGGTCAATGGCATAGCGGCGGTCATGTCCCGGACGGTCCGAAACAAAAGAAATCAGGGACTCCGGTTTGCCTAATTCCTGCAGGATGGTCTTTACCACATGAAGATTCGTATACTCGTTGTGTCCGCCGATGTTGTAAACCTCTCCGGGAGTTCCCTTCTGCAAAATCAGGTCGATAGCGGCACAATGGTCGTCCACATACAGCCAGTCACGGACGTTTTCTCCGGTTCCGTAAACCGGTAGCTTCTCATCCTTCAGGGCACGGAGTACCATAAGCGGAATCAGCTTTTCCGGAAACTGATACGGGCCGTAATTGTTGGAGCACCGCGAAATTGTCACCGGAAGCCCGAAGGTCCGGTGATAGGCAAGCACTAAAAGGTCAGCGCCTGCTTTTGCCGCGGAATAAGGGCTTGAGGTATGCAGAGGCGAGGTTTCGGTAAAAAACAGGTCAGGACGGTCTAACGGAAGGTCGCCGTAGACCTCATCCGTGGAAACCTGGTGAAACCGTTTTACGCCGAACGTGCGCGCCGCATCCAAAAGCACCTGTGTGCCGAGGACATTGGTGCGGATAAAAACAGAAGGGTCCAATACGGCGCGGTCCACATGGCTCTCTGCTGCAAAGTTTACGACGACATCAAACTGCTCTTTTTCAAACAGCTCTGTTACAAGAGCTGTATCGGCAATGTCCCCGTGGACAAACCGGTAATTCGGGGAAGCCTCGGCTTCCTTTAAGGATTCCGGATTTCCCGCGTAGGTCAGCAGGTCGAGATTCAAAATTTCGTACTCCGGATGATGCTTTTGCATATAGTAAATAAAGTTACTTCCGATAAAGCCGGCACCGCCGGTCACACATAATTTCATCTGGACGTATCCCCCGTTCCGTAGAATATTTTTTCTTCCGCACTGTTCCGCAGATGCACGCCGTAAGCGGAATTACCATAGCGGGCAGCGGAGGAGAGCAGGGATTCCCTGGAAATCCAGCCGCGCAGCCAGGCAATTTCCTCCGGGGCGGAAATGACAATGCCCTGACGCTTCTGGAGCGTCTGGATAAAGCAGGAGGCTTCGGTAAGGCTGTCCGCCGTACCGGCGTCCATCCATGTAAAGCCGCGGTTGAGCAGCGTTACCTCTAGTATGCCTTGTTTCAGGTACAAATTATTTAGGTCCGTAATTTCAAGCTCTCCTCTGGCAGACGGCTTCAGCGTCTTTGCCAGAGAGACGACCCGGTTATCATAAAAATAAAGTCCGGTGACACAGTAATTGGACTTCGGGTGTTCCGGCTTTTCCTCAATGGAAAGCACCCTGTTTTCCGAATTGAACTCCAGAATGCCGAAGCGCTCCGGGTCGTTGACGTAGTAGCCGAATATCGTTGCAATACCGTGCTCCGCACGTTCCTTCGCATCGGTAAGAAGCCTGCCAAGACCGCTTCCGTGAAAGATATTATCCCCTAATACCATGGCGCAGGCATCGTCCCCGATAAAGGACTCCCCCAGAAGAAACGCCTGTGCAAGACCGTCCGGGGAAGGCTGCACACAATAGGAAAGCCGGATGCCGAAGGCGGAGCCGTCACCGAGCAAAGCCTGAAAACGGGACTGCTCCTCCGGTGTGGAGATAATTAGGATATCCCGGATTCCGGCAAGCATCAGGGTGGAAAGCGGATAGTAAATCATCGGTTTATCATAAACAGGCAAAAGCTGTTTTGAGGTCACTAACGTGAGCGGGTAAAGACGGCTGCCGGACCCCCCGGCAAGAATAATTCCTTTCATATGCAAGACTCCTTTCCGGTTACATTATAGCGCAGGCAGGGTGGAAAATCTAGGGGGAAACGATTGATTATTTCCGGATTTCATGGTAGTATAGAAACGATAGTTAAAATCCGGTATCCCTGCTTTACGATAAGATACATAGGGAGAGGAAAAGGAGAAATGTAATGATAAAGAATACGAAGAAATTTTTATGGATAAGTTTTTCGATTTTAGCTGTTGTCTGTATTGCCATGTTTGCCCTGGCGTCCCTTGTCATTAGCGAGAAAAGCGGCAATGCAATCAGTGCAGTCGGAGAGGTGTATATGTCTGCAATGGCAAGGCAGACACAGCAGAAGTTTGATGCGGTACTCGATTTGCAGATTTCAGAGATGAAGGGAATTGTAGAGAGACATCCTCCGGAAACGCTGGAGTATGGAGAGACGATGGTGGAGCAGCTGGCGCTGAGCGCCCAGGTGCGGGGCTTTGTCCACCTTGGTCTTTATACGGAGGATGGGAAATGTGAGACGGTTTATGGGAAGGAAATAGAATATGCAGATGAGAGTACCTTCCAGAAGGTGTTGAATGACAGCAGTCTCCGGGTATTTTCCGGTGTCGGTGAAGACGGGGAGAAGCTGCTTTGTATGCTGATTCATGCAGCATATCCTATGAAGAACGGCGGAACGAGCTTTGCAATGGTAGCCGCGCTTCCGATGGAATATCTGGGAGAAATCCTGGCTTTAGATGAAAAGGAAACGCTGATGCACTGTTCCATTATCCGCAGGAACGGCACCTATGTAATAAGGACCAAAGAAGAAGAGGACTATTTTACCCATATCTCGGAGGTTTTTTCCGAGCTTAACGGAAAGACAGCAAAGGAGTATGCCGGAGAGCTGCAGGAAGCAATCAATGCGAACCAGGAGTATTCTGCCATTGTTCAGATAGACGGGGAGTATAGTTCCCTGCTGTGTACGCATCTGCCAAATTCCGAGTGGTATCTTGTATCAGTAATGCCGTTCGGAATGTTGGATAATATCCTGGATGATTTGAGTAATCAGCGCCAGCTTATTATTCTGATTGTCAGCTTTATTATCCTTGCCGGGATTTCCCTGATTTTTATTTTCTATTACCGGTTGTCCCAGCAGCAGATGAGGGAATTATATAAAGCGGAGAAGGAAGCCGTAAAGGCAAATAAGGCGAAAAGTGAATTTCTTTCCAGTATGAGCCATGATATCCGTACACCGATGAACGGAATCGTGGGAATGACGGCGATTGCAATGGCAAATGCAGAGGATACCGCGCGTGTAAAGGACTGTCTGACGAAGATAGCCCTGTCCAGTAAGCATTTGCTGGGATTGATTAACGATGTTCTGGATATGTCCAAAATCGAGAGCGGCAAGCTGTCGTTAAATATGAGCCAGATATCCCTGCGCGAGACAATGGATAACATTGTCAATATTGCACAGCCGCAGATAAAGGCGCGTAACCAGCATTTTGATATTTTTATCCAGAAAATACAGGCAGAGGATGTCTGCTGTGACAGCATACGTTTGAATCAGGTGCTGATTAATCTGCTATCTAATGCGATAAAGTTCACACCGGAGGGCGGTTATGTGAACGTCTACTTAGAGCAGGAGGCATCTCCGGCGGGGGACGCTTATGTAAGATGTCATTTCAGGGTAAAGGACAATGGAATCGGGATGACGCAGGAGTTCCAGGAAAAAATCTTTGAGACTTTTTCGAGAGAAAAGAACCTGCGGGTTGACAGAACGGAAGGAACGGGTCTTGGGATGGCAATCACAAAAGCGATTGTGGATGCCATGAATGGTACGATAGAAGTAAAGAGCGCACCGGGCGAGGGAAGCGAGTTTCATATCGTACTTGATTTGGAAAAGGCAGCGGTCCGGGAGGAGGAAATGGTGCTTCCGCCTTGGAGGATGCTGGTGGTAGATAACAATAAAGACCTTTGCCTGAGCGCGGTTTCTTCGCTGAAGGAAATCGGCATTGAGGCGCAGTGGGCAATGGACGGAAGAACAGCGGTAGAGATGGTGAAAAAGTGCCATCAGGAGAAAAACGATTACGAAATTGTGTTGCTAGACTGGAAGATGCCGGAAATGGACGGACTGCATACGGCGCGGGAAATGAGGAAGCATCTGGGCGACAATGTTCCGATTCTGATTATTTCCGCGTATGACTGGAGCGATATTGAACAGGAGGCAGAGGAAGCCGGAATACAGGGCTTCATTTCCAAGCCGCTGTTTAAGTCCAATCTCTTTCTGGGACTCAGCCGCTATATGCTGGATACGCCGGTCAAGGAAGCAGAGAAGAAAACGGACTATCAGGAGTTTGCAGGAAAGCGTATTCTGCTGGCAGAGGATAATGACCTGAACTGGGAGATTGCAGAGGCGATTCTTTCCGAGGCCGGATTTGCTTTGGAAAGAGCAGAGAACGGTCAGGTCTGTGTGGAAAAGTTCAGCCAGTCGGAAGCCGGATTTTATGACATTATTCTGATGGATATCCGGATGCCTGTGATGAACGGCTACGAAGCGTCGAAGGCAATCCGTGCCTTAGACCGCCCGGATGTCAATCTGCCGATTCTTGCGATGACCGCGGATGCGTTTTCGGATGATATACAGCATTGTCTTGACTGTGGTATGAATGAGCATATTGCAAAGCCGATTGATATTAACCGGCTTACCCAGATATTGAAGAAGTATCTTTAACCGGAAGGGACGCCGTACAGACTGTGTGGTTTGTGCGGCGTCCCTGGTTGTTGTAAGGAGGGACGATGAAACAGACGGAACGTTTTAAGAGGGAAAAGAGACGCCGGGGCTTTGCAATTATATTGTGGGGTCTTGTCGGCATAAGCCTGTTTATTGTTATTGGGTATAGGATGTACGGGAAGGAGTGGAAACAGTATTGGAATCCTGTGGTTGATGATAAATGCAACGATAATTTTACGGTATATGAGCAGGAAAATTTAGCAGTATCCGGCGATTTTTTATATTATTGCGACTTGAACAGGGAAACTGCATTATGCAGCTATAACCTAAAAACGAAGGAAATAGAGGTTTTGAAGCAAAGGGCGGGAGCGTTGAAAAAGACAGGAACGGGGATTTATTATATTACAGATTCTACGGTATACCGGATTTCCGGGGAAGGGCTTCGGCTGGTATGCGATATTCCGGCAAAGGGGTTTGATTTTATTGATTTTTATGAGAACGTAGTGTATTGGACAGGAAAAGAACGCGGGACTGATGAAACAAAGAAAGATTTGCCAGTATTGCAATATTCTATTTATATGCAGAATGTAGCAGGAGAAAATGAACCAGAGCTGATTTTCCAGTCAGAGGATATGGTTTATGATATTGTGTTGGTGCAGCAAAATATTTATGTAATGACAGAGAATGCAATTTGTAAAATAGAATCCGGGACGGGGGAAATGAAAAAATTGCCTGATATTTATGGTGTGAAGTTTTATACGAATGGCTCCCGTACTTTATTTGAAGGGTCTGATGAAGATGGAAAGGGTTATTATGAGATACTGCAGGATGGCGCGATAAAGAAGCTGACACTCCATACCGGAAGTGTCGCGGCAGTTTTTCAGGAATGCCTATATTATATTGATGAGGTTGGCTTGAAGGCTTGTGATTTAAAAGCCGAAACGGTACAGGAAAAGCTTTTATTTAAAATGCCGGGACGGTCATGGTATCAAATGGAAGTATGTGAGCAGTGGGTTATCCTGCGGGATGCTGCTTTGAATCATATCTGGTTCTGTGATTTGAAAAGCGGTGCAACAGAGGATATGATTTTGCAATAGTTATAATGTGAAGTGTTAAAGCGAACCTTTTATGGAACAAAAAGAAATGTAAAGTATACAAAAGCTTCAGGGATGTGATAAATTGGACAACAAAAATAAAAAGAAACAAAGAGCCATGTATCTGATTGTGGCAGCGGTGCTTTTCGGAACAGAGGTTTTTATCGCGTTATTTGTGCATGACCGTTTTGTGCGTCCGTATCTGGGTGATGTGCTTGTAGTGCTTTTCCTTTATGCGTTTGTCAGGATTTTTATTCCGGAGAGAATAGCCCTGTTGCCGTTGTATATTTTCCTGTTTGCGTCGGCGGTCGAGGTGTTGCAGTATTTTGAACTTGTTAAGGTACTGGGGCTGGAACAGAACCGGGTCTTGTCCGTGGTGCTCGGCTCTACCTTCGACTGGAAGGACATCGGGTGCTATGCCGCGGGCTGCCTGTTGCTTGGACTTTATGAGGTGTTCTGCAGGCGAAGGAGGTTCTGAGTACCTGTAGAGTACAGCCTTTCATGCGCCGTTCCTATTTATATCTCTTTTTGTGTATCTGGATTTGCCGTAGAATCTGCTGCTTCGCAGCACAAATCCGGTGTAGGAAACGCTTTCATCAGTGTTTCCCTAAAAAATATAAAAGTTCAGGGCGGAAATCCAAAGGGGAGGTTATAGACAAATTTTGCAGGAAATGATAAAATTGTAACAGGGCATTTTAAAGGTGTTTTGTTTTATTATTTTAAATCCGTCAGGTCAGGAAAGGAATGCGAAGATTATGGGAAAAGCATTGAGCAATGAAGTAAAGCAGGCATTACAGGATATTTATTATAACGAGCGGACGGGCCGGGGCAAGGAGGCATTTGTCCTGTTGGAGAAGGCTTCCGCAGCCGGGGACGGTGACGCCACCTGTGTTCTGGCGCGGTGTCTGTGCGGCGAACAGTATGTGTGGGCGGGGCATAGATTCCCGGAGGACGACGGGCGTGCCACGAAGCTGTTACATAAGTCAGTAGAGCAGGGAAGTGCTCTGGGTGTCCTGGTAGCGCTGCGCAGCGGAGAGCTGAAGCCGTCCCTGGAGAAGTCGATGCCGTTTGCCAGTCTGCAGGAGGCATTTGACGAGGTGCTTGCTCTGGCGGAGAAGGGAGATGCATTCTGCCAGTATGTCATTGCAAATTCCTATTTCTGGTGGGATTTTCTGCGGATTCAGAATAAAAATAAGAACTCCTTCGCTACGCAGGGAGGCTATAAGGCGTATCTGAAGGAAAATGTCTCTAAGTGCGAGGACTGGTTCTGGAAGGCGCTCCGGGGCGGCATGTACTTTGCGGCAAATAACCTGAGGCACTATTACACGAAGGGAGACGAGGATATTATTGCGCCGCGGCCGGAAAAGGCGAAAGACCTCCAGAAAATCAGTGCGGAAGCAGGGCATCCGTTTCACCAGTCGTTTTATGCAGATGCTTTGGAAGAGGCGGGCCGGAAGGAGGAAGCGCTCCATTGGTTCCGGCTGGCTGCTGAGGGCGGGAATCCGGGTGCCTGGAGCGATGTAGGACGGTTCTATTTTGACGGCATTGCTACGGAAAAGGACGAGGCTTACGCGGTCCAGTGCTTTGAAAAGGATATTCCTTACGGGAACATCTGTGCCCACAATATGTTAGGAAAAGCATACTTTTTCGGGCGGGGCGTTGAACAGGACTATGGCAAGGCATTTTCGCTGCTTTCGTTCTCTTATCAGAAGGGAAACAAATGGGGTATCTATTATCTTGGGAAATGCTGCTTTGACGGTCTTGGCACGCCGCAGGATTACGGAAAGGCGAGAATGTATTTAGAGCAGGTGAACTGGAACAACGACGATGTTTCTTATATGCTGGGCTTTATTTACGGCAGGGGCTTAGGCGTGGAGCAGGATATTCCGAAGGCAGTTACTTATCTGCAAAAGGCAGGGAATCATCAGGAAGCAAAAAAGGAGCTCCGGAATTATAAAAAGACTCTTTTCGGGACATGGAAGTTCCGTCAAAGATAAGTAAAGCAGGAGGTGAAATAAAATGGAAATGGTGACGGCGATTTTCTGTCTGGTAATCGCAGCAGCAGCCTTTGTTATCAGCGTGTTTTCCTTCAGGGGAAAGGGAATACTGTTGAATAATGCCTGGTTTTATGCTTCTAAGGAAGAACACAGGACAATGGATAAACGGCCGCACTACCGGCAGTCCGGGGTCGTATTCTGCTTCATCGGGACTATTTTTACTCTGTATGCAGTCAGGGTAATGACCGGGTGGAGCTGGATCTTTTATCTGTTCCTTCTGGACATTGCTGCTGTCATTCTTTATGCCGTCGTATCCTCCATATGGATTGAAAAAAGGGGCTGACGCACGAAGTGCAGCCCCGGCTTACAAGCGGAGGGTATCTCTTACTCCATCCGTAGTTTTAATTCCTCCCAGCTTGTCACAGTCAGAATGCTTTTATCCTCCGTATAAGGTAAATCGATTGCCCCTATGTACCATACCGGTAGCAGCCCGGCGTTCAGGGAGCCCTTGACATCACATTCGTACTGGTCGCCGATATACCAGACCTCTTCCGGCTTTAAATCCGCTTTTTCTAAGGCTAAATCAAAAATCCGTTTGTGTGGCTTACGGAATATGAAATTACTTGAAGTAAGGATAAACTCAAATGTGTTTTCCGGCAGCAGGCGGTTAATGCGCTCTGCAACCACAGACGGGGCATAGGAAATATTGCTGATAACGCCTGTACGGATTCCCTTTTGTTTCAGGTATTCAAGAAAATCCTGTATCCCTTCCGTCGGGGTGCCCGGTGCAGCGGCATCCCAGAATACCGTATCAATTTCAGAATTGCTTAACGCAATCTCGATTCCCTGCGATTCATAAAGATAAGGAGTAAACATGGTATTTGGTATTTCTATCTGAAATAAATGCCGTTTTTCCGGGTCGAACCGTCCGAACTCCCGGTTGATTTCATTTGCCCTTGCCTGTATCTGTTCTGCTGACAGATGATATTTATTTTTTACGGCATACTGTAATACAGCCTCCGTTCCCTTTATCCCGTCAAATTTCTGCTCTGCGATAAGTGTCTGGCCATAATCAAATAATATCATTTTTGGTAGCTTCATGTAGATTTCCTTTCCGTTCAAAATATCCCTCCTGCAGCAATAATTCCAATACGCGCGCCTCCCGTTCGAGCATGACCTGATTAAAGTCATCCAGCTGATTCCTCCGGTTCTGGTCGATTGCAAACTGCGGATTTAGAAAGGTGAGCATAAAGCCTTCCTCTGCCTCATAGCTGTCCAGGTTCTGCTGTCCTGCAGTCCCTTCCACATCGCAGAAGAAGTAATAATTATCCTGTATAAAGATATCTTCCTTTGTGCCCTTCTGAATACGGTGCACCTGCCCGTACTCCTGAATGGAATCACGGACAACGCATAACCCTGTCTCTTCTAAAACCTCCCTGATTAAAGCCTCTTCCTTACGTTCGTCCGCTTCGATGCCGCCGCCCGGAAATTTGTAATAATCATATTTCTTACTATACACCATGGCTATTTTTCCGTCTTTGATAATAATTCCCCTTGCAGAAGGTCTGCTAAAAACACTCCCGTCAGGGTTATAATCCTTTTTGTCAATTTCAAATAGCATGCGCATAGTATAAGCTCTCCTGTCAGGTGTTTAAAATGAGGTTCTGTAGCTTTATTATAAGGTTTTAAATCGGGTGTGTCAAATACTATCTGTTACTGCCGCTTCATCTGCCGTAAAAAGAGCAGCACCGCGATAATAACGACGGCCGCCGTATAGCCGAGTACCCAGAAAAGATGCGGCAGGACAGCTTCATAGCGTCCGTTTAAGACGGCACGCTCCAGCTCTACGGCATGGACAAAAGGAAGGGCATAGGCGATTTTTCGAAAGGTGCCGCCGACCAGGTCAAGGTCAAACCATATGCCCGAAAGCCATGCGGTCAGGTTGGTAAGCAGCGCGCCGCAGAGACCGCCTGCCTGCTTTAAGGTAAAGATACTTCCGCAGAGGAGTCCGAGCGCGATAAAAAACAGGGACACGGGCAGGAGGAACAGCACGGCATAGAGAATCGTTACCGTAACCGGTAAGCCGAGCAGAATGGCGGCAATATAGCAGACGATACCCTGCGCCACCGCAATCGGAAGAATCGGCAGGATATATCCGAAAATAAAGTCCGCCGCGGTGAGCGGGGTGGTGTAGAGGCGCTGTAGCAGCGCGCTTTCCCTGTCCTTTGCAATCAGGGTTGCCGAAAACAGGGTCATAAAGGAAAGCCCGAATACCGTAATGCCGGGTGTCAGGGTTTCGATTTCAAACAGGCTGACAGGAATATTTGCCTGGATTGCCGAAAGCAGAAGAATCAAAACCAGCGGAAAGCCCAGCCCGAAGGCAAGGTTCAACGGGTCGCGCAGGATTTCCTTTGCAGTTCTTCCGGAAAAGGTCAATAGCTTCATTTTGCTGCCCCCTTTACAATCGCCACGAAGGCGTCCTCGAATTTATCAGTTCCTGCCCGCTCCTTCAGCTCGTCAGCTGTTCCGAGCGCAAGAAGTTTGCCGTCCTTCATAATGCCGATACGGTCGGAGAGGGCTTCCGCCTCCTCCATGTAATGGGTCGTCAGGATAATCGTAATCCTGCCCTTGAGCGACCGGATGGTATCCCAGAGGTCGCTTCTTGCAATGACATCCAGTCCGAGCGTCGGCTCGTCCAGAAACAGGATTTCCGGCTCGCTGATAAGCGCCATTGCGATACTCAGCCTGCGCTGCCAGCCGCCCGAGAGCTTTCCTGCTTTTTTGGAGAGGATATCTGTCAGGCCGAGCTGTGCGGAAAGCTCAGAAAGCTTTTGTGCCCGTTTTTCCCTGGAAAAGCCGTGTACGCCGCACATCAGCTCCAGATTTTCCCGGACGCTCAGGTTTGGCGCAATCGCGGTTTCCTGCGGCGAGACGCCGATGATACCCTTTACGTCTGCTGTATCGGTTACAATGCTTTTGTCGTTCAGGAAGGCATCCCCGCTGGTCGGCTTTGTCAGACAGGAAAGCATTTTGATGGTCGTCGTTTTCCCCGCGCCGTTGATACCAAGCAGCGAAAACAGCTCGCCCTGCGCCACAGACAGGTCAAGACCGTCCACGGCGGTCAGGTCCTTGTATTTTTTGGTAAGTCCCGTAGTTCTAATTGCTTCCATTTGTTTCCTCCTCTCCGCAGTAGCGGTATTTCAGCCCGGTGTATGCGTCTGTCAGTACCCTGCTGATAAAATCCGTATCCCAGTCCAAGTAGGAGGTTGCAAGCATCGTAGCGATTCCGTGGACATACAGCCACATTTCAAGATGAAACAGATAAGCCTCCTCCTCGCTAAGCCCTGTATTTTTTTGAATCATTTCTAACAGCGGTCTTATTTCCTCCCGGTTTTCCTCAATTTTCTCATGGGAGCGGTCGCGCATGAAAAGCAGCCGAAAAAGCTCCCGCTCCTCCTTTGCAAAGCTGATGTATGCCATACCGCTCGCCTTATAGGCAGGGTAGCTTCCACGCAGGATATGCTCCTGCAGATAGTCCTGATACATAGTATTTGCCGCGGATAACACCTCCCGCTGTACCTCCTCCATGTTCCGGAACAGACTGAAAATGGGCTTGACGGAGCAGTTAAGCCTTGCAGCTAAGGTTCTCGCAGTAAGCCCGGAGCTTCCGTGCTCCCTTGTGATATCCAGCGCGGCACTTGTAATCTCTTCTCTGGTAAACTTAAACTTCGGTGGCATCCCGTTCCCCCTTTCTTATTAAGAAACATATGTTGCGCAACCTATATTACCTATTATAGCGGCAGGACAGTTCTTTGTCAAGTCCGAGCAGCTTCATTTGTCTGCATGAATTTTGAAAAACTGGAAAAAATAAAGCAACAAAAACGAAAAGCAAAGGAGAGCTGTAAAAGTGAAAGCATTAAAAAAAGTTCCGGCGTCCGTCCTTTCCGCCACCCTGCTGTTATCCGCCCTGACCGGGTGCGGAGGCAAAGGGAACGGGCCTGACAGCTTTGACGCAACAAAGGAAATCAACGTGCTTGTCCGTGAGGACGGCTCCGGCACCCGCGGCGCGTTTATTGAGCTGTTTGGAATCGAGGAGGAGGACGAAGCAGGGATAAAGACAGACAATACGACAGATACGGCGGCTGTTACAAACGCGACCTCCGTAATGATGACAACGGTTGCGGATGATATCTATGCAATCGGCTATACGTCCCTCGGCACGATGAATACGACGGTAAAGGCGGTTTCGATTGACGGTGCGGCTGCGACTGCGGAAAATATCAAAAATGGTACTTATAAAATTGCCCGTCCCTTTCATATCGCGACAAAGGAGGGGATAAGCAATACGGCACGGGATTTTGTTGATTTTATTATGAGCGCGGACGGGCAGGCAGTCATTGAAGCGAGAGGCTGTATCCCGGTATCCGATGCGGAAGCCTACCGCGGGCAGATGGATTCCGGAAAAATTACGATAAGCGGCTCCAGCTCGGTCGCGCCGGTGATGGAGAAGCTCAAGGAGGCTTATCTTGTGAAAAATCCCGGCGTAACCATTGAGATACAGCAAAGTGATTCCTCCACCGGCATGACGGATACTATCGATGGAAGCTGCGATATCGGCATGGCTTCCCGTGAGCTGAAAAGGTCGGAGCTGGAAAAGGGGCTGTCTGCCACCATTATCGCAATGGACGGGATTGCAGTCATTGTAAATAACAATTCCCCGGTAAACGGGCTGACAAGCGGGCAGGTGAAGGATATCTTTACGGGAAAGGCAGTTCATTGGAATGAAATAATACAGTAGGAGTGAGGTATGAAGCAGATAAAGGAAAAGGGAATGAGGCTGCTGTTTCTCCTGACGGCGTGTGTTTCCATTGCAGCAGTTATTTTAATCTGTGTATTCCTGTTTGCAAACGGGCTTCCGGCAATCAGGGAAATCGGCATTTTTAAGTTTTTATTTGGCATGAAATGGAAGCCAGCCAATGACCTTTATGGGATTTTCCCGATGATTGTCGGGTCGCTCTATGTCACGGCAGGCGCCCTGCTGATTGGCGTACCGGTCGGGATACTGACCGCGGTATTTCTGGCGCGTTTCTGCCCGCGTCCTCTTTACAGGCCGCTAAAGTCCGCCGTGAACCTGATGGCAGGCATTCCGTCCGTCGTGTATGGATTTTTTGGTCTGGTGGTTTTAGTCCCTTTTGTGCGGGAAACCTTCGGCGGGCGCGGCATGAGCGTCCTGACCGCCTCCGTTTTGCTGGGGTTGATGATTTTGCCTACCATTATCAGCGTTTCGGAGGCCGCCCTCCGGGCGGTCCCGCAAAGCTACTATGAAGGCGGGCTCGCGCTCGGGGCGTCCCATGAAGGAAGCGTTTTCCGTACGATTCTGCCTGCCGCGAAAAGCGGTATTTTTGCAGGCGTCGTATTGGGAATCGGACGGGCAGTCGGGGAAACGATGGCGGTTATGATGGTTGCCGGCAATCAGGCAGTCATCCCGGACGGGCTTCTGTCCGGGGTACGGACGCTGACGACAAACATCGTGCTGGAAATGGGATATTCGACGGACCTACACCGTGAGGCGCTGATTGGCACGGCGGTCGTTTTGTTTGTATTTATCCTTATCATCAATCTGTCCTTGTCCCTGTTGAAAAGGAGGGAGAAATAAATGACCCGGAGCTTAAGAAAAAAATGGCGTGCGTACCGGCGCGACCCGAAGTCGCTCCTCCTGTTTCTTTCCGTGTGTATTGCGGTGCTGCTCACGATGCTTTCGCTGCTTTTCCTTGTAGTATACATTCTGGTAAAGGGCGTTCCCCATTTGATGCCGGGGCTGTTTGCGGTCAGATACACCTCCGAAAACGTATCCCTGCTTCCGGCATTAATCAATACCCTGTTTATGATGCTGCTTTCGCTGCTCTTTGCTGTCCCGGTCGGAATCGGTGCGGCGGTTTACCTGACGGAATATGCACGGCGCGGAAATAAGCTTGTGAATCTCGTCGGGATTACGGCGGAAACCCTGTCCGGGATTCCGTCCATTGTTTACGGATTGTTCGGCTCGCTGTTTTTCGTGAAATATCTCGGTCTGGGGCTGTCCCTGCTCTCCGGCGCCCTGACCTTAAGCATTATGATTCTGCCGCTTATCATGCGGACGACAGAGGAAGCCTTAAGAGGCGTGCCTGACAGCTACCGGGAGGGCAGCTTCGGGCTTGGCGCCGGGAAGCTGCGGACCGTGTTTTCCGTTGTCCTGCCCTCTGCTGTTCCGGGGATTCTGTCCGGGGTAATTCTTGGCATCGGGCGTATTGTCGGGGAATCGGCGGCATTGATTTTTACTGCCGGAACCGTTGCGGAAATAGCAACCAGCCTGTTTTCCTCGGCGCGTACCTTATCCGTCCATATGTATTCGATTTCAGGCGAGGGGCTGTATATCAACCAGACCTACGCGACCGCGGTCGTGCTATTGGCGGTCGTGGTTCTCATCAATGCGCTGTCCGGCTTTGCGGCGAAAAAGATAGGAGGTAAAAATGCAGATGGATAAAATCGTAGTCCGGAATCTGGATTTATTCTACGGCAGCTTTCAGGCGTTAAAGGGCGTAAATGTGGATTTTAAGGAAAATGAAATCACGGCGTTAATCGGCCCCTCCGGCTGTGGAAAGTCGACCCTGCTGAAAAGCCTGAACCGGATGAATGATTTGGTGGAGGGGTGTCGCATCAATGGAACCATCCAGCTGGACGGGGAGGATATCTACGGAGATATGGATGTGAATCTCCTGCGCAAGCGCGTGGGAATGGTATTTCAGAAGCCGAACCCGTTCCCGATGAGCATTTACGACAATATTGCGTTCGGACCGAGGACGCACGGGGTCCGCTCCAAGGCGGCGTTAGATGAGCTTGTGGAACGCTCCTTAAGGAGCGCGGCAATCTGGGACGAGGTAAAGGACAGGTTGAAAAAGTCGGCGCTCGGAATGTCAGGCGGCCAGCAGCAGCGGCTTTGCATTGCCCGCGCCCTGGCGGTGGAGCCGGAGGTACTTCTGATGGACGAGCCGACCAGCGCGCTTGACCCGATTTCCACTACGAAGGTAGAGGAGCTCGCAGTAGAATTAAAAAAGAAATATACGATAGCCATTGTGACGCACAATATGCAGCAGGCGCTCCGGATTTCCGATAAGACGGCATTTTTCCTGCTCGGGGAAATGGTCGAGGCAGGCAAAACGGAGAAGCTGTTTTCGATGCCGGAGGACAAACGGACAGAGGACTATATTACAGGGAGGTTTGGATAATGCGTTCAAGATTTGATGACCAGCTGGATTTATTAAACAAGGAACTGATTACAATGGGAGCCCTTTGCGAAAATGCAATTGCCATGTCCGCAAGCGCCTTGGCAGAGGGAAAGCCTGCACTGGCGGAGGAGGTGCCCGGCCTTTCGGCGCAGATAGACCAGAAGGAACGGGAAATAGAAAACCTGTGCCTGAAGCTGCTTCTACAGCAGCAGCCGGTGGCGGGGGATTTAAGGATTGTTTCGTCCGCGCTCAAAATGATAACCGATATGGAACGAATCGGCCACCAGTCCGCAGATATCGCGGAAATCATCATATTGGCAAATATCCGTGCCACGGAGGATACGCAGGCGGTCCACGATATGTCGCTTGCCGTAATCCAGATGGTTACGGACAGCATCAACGCCTTTGTAAAAAAGGACAGGCAGATGGCAAGGGACGTGATTGCCTATGACGACGTGATAGATTCCTTTTTTGATAAGGTCAAAAAAATGCTGATTGAGCTGTTTAGTAAGCCGGAGACTGACGGAGAGTATGCAATCGACCTGCTGATGATTGCAAAATACCTGGAACGTATCGGGGACCATGCGGTCAATATTGCGAGATGGGTCTTATTTTCCATTACCGGGAACAAAGAGGGATAAGGGGAGCAGGGTATGACAAAACGAATTTTCCGTGCAATCTGCTTTGCCGCACTGACCGTCTTTTTTGCCTCAGCGATTTTGATTATGGGCGTACTATACCGGTACTTTTCCAGTGTCGGGCAGTCACAGCTGAAAATGCAGACAACCCTTGCCGCGCAGGGTGTTACAAATGAAGGAATGGGATATTTTCATAATCTCAGGGTAGTAAATTACCGTATCACCTGGATTGACGCAGACGGCAGCGTCCTTTATGACAGTAAATCAGACCTTGCGGAAATGGAAAATCATTTTGAGCGTGAAGAAGTGCAGAAGGCGCTTGTGAAAGGCTATGGAGAAAGCAGGCGGTATTCCGCGACATTAATGGAGCGCACCCTTTATTCCGCACAGAAGCTTGACGATGGGACGATTCTGCGACTCTCTATCACCCAGAGGTCGGTTCTGAGCCTTCTTCTTGGTATGGTGCCGCCATTCTGCATGATATTTGTCTTTGCATGGGCGCTTTCTGTTGTTCTGGCGGTCCGGGCTTCGAAAAGAATAGGAAAGCCGCTCAATGCAATCAATCTGGATGAGCCGCTGTCCAATGAGGGATATGACGAGCTTTCCCCACTTCTGCGCCGGATTGCCAGGCAGCAGAGGCAGCTGCAGAGGAAGGAAGCAGAACTCCTTCAAAAAGAAAATGAGCTGGATACGATTATCGGGAGTATGAACGAGGGAATGGTGCTTCTGAACCAGAAGGGAAAAATCATCAGCATCAATCCTGCGGCAAAAAGAATATTAGACGCCGGAGAAGACTGTACCGGCACCGATATTCTGTCCTTATGCCGGAACCTTGACCTGCAGGAGCTTCTTTCTAAGGCACTGCAGGGAGAACAGGGAGAACGGGTAATCCGGCTGCAGGGCGAACGCTATCAGATTAACGCGGGCCCGGTTATCTCCGGAAATGACATCAAGGGGGCTGTACTGCTCTTTTTCCGTGCGTGAGCGCGTCGTATTGGGGCTGATTAAAATGGATATGGTTTATATAGCACTGTTTTCTGGACGATTCAAGGTCAGGAAATGGTGCTTTTCTAATTTTAAAAGCAGTGCTATACTAATTTATATGCCACAGCAGGATAAAGCTGTCCCTGCGGAGAGGAGAAGCAATGAACTATACATTTTATGAGCTTGCCATGCTCTTTTTTACCTATTCGTTTTTGGCATGGCTGGCTGAGACGGCAGTTGCAACGGTAAAGGAAAAGGATTTCAGGAACCGGGGCTTTGCGTCGGGGCCGTTTTGCTTCCTGTATGGATTTACCGGGATAATCCTGACGGTCTTTTTACAGGAGCTGAAAGGGGATGTCGTGTTTCTCTTTTTGGGAAGCATGGCAGTGGCGACCGCGATGGAGTGGTTTGCCGGAAAGCTGCTGGAGCGGATGAAACGGAAAAAATGGTGGGATTATTCCGGGAAAAGGTGGAACTTTGACGGATATATCTGTTTACAGTATTCCCTGCTCTGGGGATTGCTCGGCTTTCTGGCGGTCCGGTACGGGAACGGGCTTATTTTAGGCGTCTATCACAGCCTGCCCGCAATCGTAGGGCGGATTGCTATCTGGGGACTTATAACGGTAGGTATAATCGATTTTATGGGTTCCTTCCTGTCTGTCTGCCATATAGAGGAAAGGCTCCCGCGGCTGCTTGGCTGGAACCATAGGCTGCAGAGGTGGACGTTCCGGCTTGCCACAAAGCTTTCCGGACATATTGAAAAAAGAATCGGCAGGTCATACCCGGCTACCCTGCAGGAGCAGGAGGCAAAAGAAAAAAGTGAGGAGAGATGCAGCTTTGTACAGGTATTCTGGCTGTTTCTTATCGGCGCCTTCGCGGGAGACATAGTGGAGACGATATTCTGCCGGATTACGGCGGGGGTATGGATGAGCCGGAGCAGTCTGGTATGGGGACCGTTCAGTGTTGTGTGGGGACTTGCAATCGCACTTGCGACGGTACTGCTTTATAAGGACAGGGATAAGCAGGAGCATCATATTTTCTGGGTCGGGGTTTTCCTTGGCGGCGCCTATGAGTATATCTGCAGTGTTTTTACGGAGATTATGTTCGGGAAGGTTTTCTGGGATTATAGCGCGATGCCTTTTAACCTTGGAGGCAGGATTAACCTGCTCTATTGCTTCTTCTGGGGAATTGCGGCTGTCGTATGGATTAAGGGGCTGTATCCGAAGATGAAGCGGTTCATCGATTTTATCCTGAAGAAAACCGGCAGGGTATTGACAGGAATCCTGATGGTATTTATGATAATTAATATCATTGTTTCCGTAATGGCGCTGATCCGGTACGATACGCGCGCGGACGGAAAGGCAGCGGTGCACGGCTGGGAGCGGGCGATGGATGAACACTTTGACGATGCGAGGATGAAGCGGATATATCCGAACGCAATACCGCAGTAGGCGCTTTTGGCAAGAGGAAGAAAAGGAGGGGCTGTCCGTGAAGAAGTTAAAAAAGGTGATAAAGCTGCTCCGGGTGAACTGGCGGACAATGGCGGAATTTGAGATTTTGTATAAGATTTTGTCGCTGACGATATTTACACCGGTTTTCTGGGGAATGTTCAACGGCATTATGAAGCTGACGGGATATCGATACCTGACGGCGGAAAATGTCCTGTCGTTTTTCCTGAATCCCCTGACGATTGCGGCGCTTCTGCTGCTGTTTGTCTGTATGACGGTGTATGCGATGGTGGATATCGGGGCGGTTATTTTTCTGCTGGACCAGTCCTATCAGGGGAAAAAGGCGGATCTGCTGCAGACGGTCCGATATGCGGTCCGCAATGCAGTCAGGGTATTCCGGAGGAAGAATATACTGATTGCCTTTGTCGTTCTGTTTCTTATCCCCTTTTTAAATATCGGCGTGGCGTCAGGCTACGTCGGCAGTATCGCGCTTCCGGAATTTATTCTGGACTTTATCAAAGGGAACCGGTATTTGCTCGTTTTGTTTTTTGGTGTGCTGACCGGTCTGGGCGTCCTGCTTCTGCGGTGGCTGTACGCGTTTCACTATTTTACGCTGGAGGGCTCCGGCTTTCAGGAGGCAAGGCGGCAGAGCGCGGCGCTTTCCAGAAGGAATAAGCCGAAGGATCTGGTGGCTCTGCTGGGAGTGCAGCTTACCCTTTTGGTACTGTTTTTTATCTTTCTCATATCAGGGGTGTGGCTTGCGGTATTTCTCGGCGGATTGTTTTCAAAGCTGAAGCTGGTCGGGATTGTATCGGCATCGGTGGTATGGGTGTTCCTTGCGGTTTCCCTGCTTATTTTGTCGGCATTTGGAACGCCGCTAAGCTATGCCTGCATCAGCATTTTGTTCTACGGACATAAGGAGGAACGGCAGGAGGCAATCATACACGGGGAGGCAGATGGACACCAGGAAAGGAAGAATAGGAAGAAACTCCGGTATGCCGTGGAAGGGATATTGCTGTTGGCCGCTGTCGTCTGCTGTAGTTTTTACCTGTATGCCGTCTATAATCATAAGGTAAGCATACAAATTGAGCATATTCGCACGATGGAGGTAACGGCGCACCGTGGCGCGTCTGCCTGCTACCCTGAGAATACGATGGCGGCATTTGAGGGCGCGAAGGAGCTCGGGGCAGACTGGATTGAGCTGGATGTGCAGCAAAGTAAGGATGGACAGATTTTCGTGATGCATGATACGAATTTTATGCGCACGGCGGGCATCAACCGGAACACCTGGGAAATGGACTATGAAGAGATAAAGGGTATTGATGTAGGCAGCTTTTTCGGCAGTGAATTTACAGGGGAACGGGTGCCTCTTCTGACCGAGGTAGTCGCATTTGCAAAAGAAAACGGGATAAGGCTGAATATAGAAATGAAGCCGACGGGGCATGAGCATGAATTTGAGCAGAGAGTCACGGAGATTATAGAGGCAGAAGGCTTTGCGGAGCAATGTGTCGTCACCTCCCAGGTATACAGTGTTCTGGAAAATGTCAGGGCATGTGACAGCCGTATTCCGACGGTGTATGTCATGAGTATTGCATATGGCGATATCAACGCCCTGACGGCGGCGGACCATTTCAGCATCGAGGCGTCGAATATCACCGAAAAGCTTGTCTCGGACGTCCATAACGCGGGAAAGCAAATCTATGCGTGGACCGTGAACACGGAGGAGAATATCAACCGCATGATTGACCTGAATGTGGATAATATCATTACGGACGACATTACGCTCGCAAAGGAGTGCATCTATCTGAGCAAAACAAGCGACGTGCTTTCGGAGTATGTCAAATGGCTGTCGAAGTAAAGAGGAAAGGGGGCTGGCGCACGAAGCACCACCCCCTTCCGCTTTACTTTTTAACAGGCAGCCAGAGCTCCACAATGGATTCATCATTGTCGCCATCAAATCGTGCATCATAGTGTTCGATGCAATATGGCTTTCCTTCCAGCAAGTTTCTGACGTATCCTTTTTTATTGGAAACCAGCCACTCTTCTATTGCACTGTTTTCGCTATCATACCCTTCCTTCACATACACATCAAAAGAAGCATACTCGGAAGGAGGAATTTGAAAGAGCTCATATTCCCCGCAGTCCTTGCAGTGGTTGCTTACTTCGCAGCCGACAAAGACGCTTTCCGTTCCCGTCGCGCTGTCAAAGCTGCGGACTTCGTAGCTGTCATCGGATAGTTTGTCTGTAGGCGGGGCTGCCTTATAAAGCTTCATAAGACGTTCCCATAGTTCTGCCGTTTTATCGCCGGTGCCCGATACTCCCGCTAACGTCATTTTTTCCTTTTTTATCATGTCAGGATTCATCAAGATACCTCCTTTTAAGCGGTTGGTAAACTGCTTTACAAGCTCGGCGGGCGGAACGATACATGGTGCGATTCTTCTGTCGCGGTACTCCGTCGGGGACATTCCTGTCATTGCTTTGAAAGTCCTTGAAAAACTCTGTGCAGAGTCAAATCCCAAATCAAGCGCAATGTCCAGTACCTTTTGGTCTGTTTCATTCAGCATTTTGCACGCATAAGCAATCCGTCTGTCGCGAACATAAGCAATCATGGATTTACCAACAATAGATGTAAACAACCTGTGAAAATAATAAGGAGAAAAAGCAAATTGTTCCGCAATCGATTGTACGGATAACGTATCATTGAGATGAACATCAATATATTTGATTGCCTCGCTGATTTTGTAAAAATTGTTCATTCACCTTTACTCCTATCATTATGCAGTTGCAACTGTTGAGAATATTATATCACACGCAGATATTCCTGCTTAACATTTCTTGCTCAATATTCCCGCAAGCGGTGCCTTTGCTATGGATTAAAGCTTCCATTTAATCTTACCAATCCCCGGGATATTGCGGGAAGAGAGATACATGGAATCATTTTCTATATAGGTGTGACCTGACAGCTTCAGCGGAATCTGGATTACTTTTATCTTTTCTAAGGTATCCTTATCCCAGAAGGCGATTTCCGAGCAAGGATAAGAAACGGTTACCAGCATATCCTCATAGAGCCCCGCACAATCAAACATCTTTTTGTGCACATTTTTTATAAAAGACTCGACTTCAAAGCGTTTCATATTGATTTTGAAAAGTTTCCCGTCATGGCTCGCGGCATATAAGGTTTTTCCATCGAGATACAGGCTGCCGATATTTTTCCTCCCTAAAATAAGTTCTTTTTCAATGGAAAGAGCCGGTTTGTCCAGTAGCAGCACTTTCCCGTCTACTGTTCCGCAAACCAAGTGGGTATCATAGGTTTTGAGGCTCCACATACTGCTTTCGGAAACAAGAAACTCCTTTGCCAGATACGACTGTCTGTCAAGGGTAATAATCCTTCCATTCCGGATGGAGCAATAAATAGTGCTGCTATCTACTGCGATCCCGCATATATCAGAACTCAAATCCTTCCCTAACTGCCATTTGCCAATAAGCTCATAATTCTTTTGACTTAAGACATAAAGCGTGCAAAAATCGTAGATAAAAAGCTGTTCATTGTCCGCAGTTAGTTTCCTTGAGAATCCTTCTTTTTCAAAAACCGGCTTTTGAGAAAGAATCTCTCCGGAGTATTTATCAAGTTTAACTAGATCTTTTCCACACATACAGTCAATACAATGCTCTGTAACATGGAAGCCCGTTACAATTCCGCCCAGCTCTGCGATATATTCCATAGTTTCACCTCGAAAAATTTTAGATTTGTTGAATTACGCAATGTCATTATCATATCACAAATGCATGCATAGTTCCATTAAATTTGCTTAAATTCTTTCAGAGGAGACACAAGGCAGTAGAAGAGCAAGGGAAAACCTTGTTACTGAACAGTGGACAGGATAGAAGCCATCATACGAGATGAAAAATATATTGGGGCATTGTTCAATGCCTACTACGGAAATATCTTCTGTAAACAGCGGATATTCAAGACGGATTCCAATTGCAGGGACATTGAGATAAACAAGCGCAATGTGGATATGACGATGCTTGCGTTTTCTCCGTAACGCCCCGCAATAAGATGAAAAGTGTTGCCATGATGTTAAAGCCATCCATGCACAGGAGGGCAAAGAAGCGGCTTGTAAGAAAGCCGCTCAGGTAGCTGAAAAACTAAAAGAGATGAAACTCAGCCTAGCAGCAAAAAAGGTACAGAAGGGTATTGAGGAACCCCTGATATAATTTGCCAAGCGACAGAAATTAGGCTTGCGAAAAAATCTTGACACTATCAATTGTTTAGACAAACTAGAAAATTGAGAATTGCTGCTTTTTAAGGGAAATATAAGCTGTTACAAAATATTATTAAAATATTCGATAACCCTTGAAAACACTACGGTTTTCACAAGTGAACTTTCCCTTATCGTTTCCCTTGTATTATATCTTCCCACAGGGCATTATGAACCCTGATAAGGGAAAAAATGAGGGAAAGAAAATCACATAACAAATTATAACACAATACATATGGGATATGAAGAACTGTTTGAAATGCTTTCAAAAAAACAATGAAAAGAGGACAGATAAAATGAGTATAATTTACGCAACATACAATATCCACCATAACAGCATTAACGTATATACTTATGCAGGATACTTTTTACGGATAGACTGTAATAAAGCAGAAGAAGGATTGAAAACTACTTTCTGATCTGAATGTGCCTTAAATGCTCTGGCAATAGATGAACCGCTTGAGAAAGTCCGATTATATCTTGAGGGAAATATGCAGATGTGGGTAGATGCGGAAGATTCGTTGGAATTATGGTAATCCTTATAAAGAGAGGTTTATTTTGTGTCTCTCTTTTTTGTTGAATTATATTTTTTACATTCCGATTCTAATTTTGGAAAATCCAGGCAACGGTTTCTGCCTGCAAACGGCTCGTTAGATATGTATTTTTTATACAATACATTGGCTTTATTACAAATCACTTCACTATTTGCCTGACACCATTCTAACTCTTGGACGCATAGTTTCTTGTAATACCTGATGTTTTCCCTGTCTCTCTTGAATATGGTTGTATCAACATACTGTAATTGTTCTTCTTCAATGGGTATCATCAGATTGAAATTTAAAACGCCTAATAATTTTCCATTTACTTCAATCTTGGAAAAATCCATAGAGTTTTTCATATTCTTATGCTTTTCCTTTGGCGATGAAAGCGGTATGCAGTATTTGTGGCTTCCACAAACGATAACAATTCCTATAAAAACCCTGTTATCCTTTCCTGCCTGTGGCGAAACAGAAAGCACTTTATCATCTATATTATGTAGATTACGGATATATTTCATATGATTAACTCCTATTAGGAAAACACACTGTCAAAAGGGTTTTTGCTTTTGGCGGGGGTCAGCCCGCCTCGGCGGTATCGGTGGTGTTGATTTCAATGTACTCGGCAATCTTGCGGAACTCGTCCGCGAACTTGAAATGAACGCTGATATTGCCGTTTTCGTAAACCTTGATATGGTCTACCAAGTCCGTGAGGATTTCACGGGTCAGCGTTTCGATGCTTTGATACTTTGCAAAGGCTACCAGCGCGGGGTGTTCCTTGTCAACGCCGTTTGCCAGCTCCGCCCGTTCCGCGTTCAGCCGGGCCAGCACATCCGCAAGCTCGGCGGCCT
>CAJTUB010000012.1 GCA_910579465.1 uncultured Lachnospiraceae bacterium
TAGGTGGAGTTGATATTTTGTATGAGAAATTGATTGAGTCAGCAACCAGTACAGAGGATTACCTGAAGAATTTATATGACTTTATGGAAGATATTGACGATAGGTATAACCAGACAATAGATGCTGACAAAATCAGTGCATTATGTAGATTGGCGAAACAGTAAGGTATGGATAATACAGGTGATAGAAAGAAACTCGTTGAGAGAATATTACAAACTGAATATGAAAAAAAGGGTTTTCTCTTAGAGGATGATATCCTAGATATCTGTATTGAACACGATTTGGATTTGGTAGAGATTGATAATTTATGCGATAAGTTACTTCATCAAAAAATGATTGTGAAAGATACTGAAACAATGAAGGATATTAGTGATAAGGAGTCCTATGTGGATAGAAGTCACTTGGATTATGATGTGCTCCTAGTGAAGATTAAGTATGAGTATCCTAATTGTGCGGCAATTATTGATGCGATATTGGACATTTTACCGCCGCAGTCAAAAGAATGGCAGACTATAATAACCGAAGCAAAAAATGGAAATAGTTATGCTAAGGACAGAATGATTAGGATGTATCTTAGGACAGTGATGAAACAGGCGTACTATTTTTCGAAAGACTATTATTGCGATTTTGAAGAAGCTTTTCAAAATGGCGTGATTGGTTTGATAAATGCGATTGACAAATATGATGCCACAAGTCCTGACTTATTTTCATCCTATTTTCCTCTGCGGGTAAGGCAGTACATGCAACGAGAAGGAACCATTAGGGGAACAATTCTCCAATATCCTGCACATTATCGAGACCAGCTAAATGTTATTGTTTCTGATGCTAGTAGTATAATAGAAGAGGACAATTTTGAAGAAGCGGTAAGTTTGGTGGCTGATAAAGTAAAATCGCAATCAGGCTTATCGGATGAAGAAATAATTAAGTATATTTTGCCATACTTGGAAGTTCCGAATGATTTAGAAGCAGAAGATATTATTGAGATTATATTGCAGAGTACGATGAAGGAACCTGTGAAAGAAGTGTTATCAATCTTAAATGATAGAGAACGCTATGTGTTGGAATTGCGATATGGACTTGTAGATAAGCAAGAACGTACATTGGAAGAGGTTGGTGGAATATTGAATGTAACAAGAGAACGAGTAAGGCAGATAGAGGCAAAAGCTTTAACGAAATTACAACATCCTTTTCAAAGCAGAAAATTCAAGGATTATTTGTAAATTATTTGACTGGTGATAAAGAACGAAGGTGAATTACGTGAATATGGTTGATATGTGTAGAAGAGAAAAAGAGCTAACGTTAGAATTTATCCTTAATATTGATAAATGGAAAACTATTGATTTAGAAATAAAGCAAATAGTATCAGGGCAATGGGAGTTCATTAAATTTATGAACGAAGATTGTACTAGCATTAATAAGGATATTGATAAAGTACCAAATGATAAAGGTGGAATATATGTCTTTTTATTAAAACCAGAAATTATACCTAATTTACATACATATATTATGTACATAGGTCGAGTTAGAAGAAAGAATGGATTTAGTTTACAAAGGAGATGCAAAGAATATTTATCAGATGATCGGGTTAAAATTGCTTATATGAGGGAGTTGTGGGGAGAAGAATTATATTTTTACTATTTCCCGTTAGAGGATGATGATCTTATAGAACGTGTAGAACGTGAATTAATCAGGGTTATTATGCCACCATGTAATTCACAAATACCAGAGCAATATATTAGTTATTTACCTACAATAAATGCATTTTAGGAAAGAAGGTTATTTGATATGAAAAAGACAGAGTTAAAATTGCCAGCAATAAGATCTAAGATGGGAATATGGGTATACTATATAAGCTCATTAAGCTTTAGTCAGGTCCAAAATTATGTTAGCCCTATCAATGATGAATTACATAAATCGGAATTGTTAAGTCAAATGATTCAGAGAAGCATTACTGAAAATTATAGAAATATCGCCAACTATTTAATTTTGCAAGAAGAACGTTTTTTTAATGCGTTGATTCTTGCAGTATATGATGGAGAACCTCGTTGGAACGAAATAAGAATAGAAGATGAAAATGGACAAGATAACTACGATTTGGGTATATTGACATTATCAGGTGAAGAAAAAATTTTCCCCGTTGATGGGCAACATAGGGTGGCTGGAATAAAAGAAGCATTGGAATTAAATCAAAGTATAGGAGAAGAAAGAGTACCAGTTATCTTTATTGGACATAGTAAGGATGAAATGGGAATGCAGCGTACCCGCAGGATGTTTAGTACTTTGAATAGATATGCAAAACCTGTTTCGATGAGAGATATAATTGCATTGGATGAAGATGATGTGATAGCTATTGCATCGAGAAATATAATTGACCGCTCCAATTTGTTTGAAGATGATAGAATTTTAGATTCAAAAACCAAAGCAATACCAGATAATAATGAAAGAGCATTAACTACTATTATAACGTATTATGAGTGTAACAAGGAGCTGGTATGGCTTTTTATTAAGGATACACCAGTAAAGGGGTTAGATGAAAAACCAATCAAGGGCAAAGCAAAAGTGAATGAATATATTAGACATAGACCAAGTGACGATGTAATTGAACATTTTACACGCGAATGTGAAGCGTATTGGTCTGCGCTTATTAGTACATGTCAAGATGCTTTTAGTATAGGAACTAATATAGGAAAATACAGAAACAAGGATGGAGGGCATGTGTTTTTTAGACCGGTATCTTTAATTCCTTTTACAAAAGCTGTGGTACGGATAAAGGAAAGAGAAAATTTGGAGTATAGGGAAATTATTAAAAATTTTTCCCCTAATGTGTTTTGGATTCAAAATGATATATGGAAAAAAATAATTTGGGATGATGTGAAGAAAAGTATGATTATGGGGAATTCAAAATTGATAGAATTAATTTTTTTGTATTCCTATGATAGTTCTATTTTAACTGAAGTCGAAAAAAAGAAAATAGTTAAAGAACTTGAGAGTAAATGGGATTACCATGAAAGTGACATAATGGAAATCTTTTTGAATCGTTTATCCGGGGTGTGATTACGCTTATAAACGAGAAGAAATTTATAAAGTCATAGTGCTGTGCTAGTTAAAGGAAGAACGGGAGGTCTTATGGTTAATGATATCTTTAAAAAAGAAACCTATTAGGGGGTAAAGTAGTAGAAAAGAATAGAGTTTAATATAAGGAGGCTGATAAACTATGTCTGACAGCATTATACAACGAAACGAGGACTTAATAAAGCACAATTTGAAAATTTTTGTCTTTGCCCGTTTTTATATTGAAATCTGATTACAAAGTTACGCTTCGGAAAATTAGATGTGATGAGAGGAATCTTGCAATAAGTTTATTCGATTTGTTTTATATTCAAATTTAAGTATTCATTCATGCTATTCATGTCCGACAGCTCTTCCCCGCATTAGATTGAAAAATTTTCATTTTCATGCTAAAATGTTTCCAATGACAAAGCATACATATTCCGGAATTTATTCCGCACGAAAGGGAGCCAAAATGCCATACAACGAGCTGATTAAGAATTTTGAAAAAGTAAGGGCATATATGCGTGAGTTTTATGTTTACGGATTCAAAAGCAGAAGTGAGTATGATGCCAAAAGCGCGCGCTCCTATGATGATGTGCGCCGGAGGATTGAGAGCTGGCTGGGGGATTATATGCGTTTTACGCAGACCCCGGAGGGGAAGAGCGTGTTTCTTTCCGTGGACAGCCGCGTAACCTGCCGGAATCCTTTTTATAAGGCGTGGAAGGCGAAGAGCTTTACCGACGGGGACATTACGCTTCATTTTATTCTTTTTGATATTCTATATGCTCCAGAGGTCAGGAAGACGCTTTCTGAGCTGGTGGAGGAGATTGACCGGTATCTGGGCTGTTCGGAGAGTCCGATGACGTTTGATGAGTCTACGGTGAGGAAGAAGCTGAAGGAGTATGCGGACGAGGGGATGATCCGGATGGAAAAGGAAGGACGCCGGGTGCTTTATAGCAGAATGCCGGAGGTGCCACTTTCCGCTTTGACGGATGTGATTGATTTTTTCAGTGAGGCAGCGCCCTGCGGGGTGGTCGGCTCCTTCCTGCAGGAGAAGCAGGAGCCGCACCGGAGCTTTTTTTCTTTTAAGCACCACTACATAACGCAGGCAATCGACAGCGATATTCTGGCAGTTCTTTTTGATGCCATCCGGCAGGGCAGGTATATTACGGCAGATAATCTGGGGAGGCATTCTGCTGTGGCGCGGACTGTTCGGCTGGTGCCTCTTAAAATTTACATAAGCGCACAGAACGGGCGTCAGAATCTGATTGCTTACCACGAAAAGGCGAACCGCCTCAATTCGTATCGACTGGACTATATGTCTAATGTCAGGATAGAGGAGCCTTGTGAGCGCTTTGGGAGCCTGCGTGAGTCGTTTCATAAGGCGGAGGCGCATATGTGGGGCGTAAATTGCCGGTGGAGCACGAAACGTCTGGAGCATGTCGAATTTGAAGTACGGGTCGGGGAGGAGGAGCAGTACATCGTTCAAAGGCTGGAGCGTGAGAAAAAGTGCGGGCAGGTGGAAAAGATAGACGAGCACCATTACCGGTATTGTGCCGATGTGTTTGATACTAACGAGATGCTTCCGTGGATTCGGACCTTTTTGTCCCGCATCACAAAAATGAATTTTTCTAACCGTACATTGGAGAACAGGTTTAAAGACGATGTCCGGGAAATGTACCGGATGTATGGCATTGACGGAGACGGAGGCGACGGGGATGATATTCAGTGAATTGTATTCGGTCTACTACAATACGGTTGCCAGAATCATTGCAATGGCGTTTCAGCCCGGCGTCACTGAAAAGGAGCTTCAGCAGTGTGTTGTGGAGCATGCATTTTCAGAGAGCGTATTGACGATTTTACCGGCGCTGAAGGCGGGAAAATGGCCATTGCTGCAAAAGGACCTGACGCCGGTGTTACAGCATGTGCCGGAAATGCCGTTGACAATGCTGGAAAAGAGATGGCTTAAGGCAATTATGGAGGATTCCCGGATAAAGCTGTTTGATATTGAAATGCCGGAGCTAGGCGGGGTGGAGCCGCTTTTTACGCGGGATGATTACAGGATATACGACCAGTATGCGGACGGGGACCCGTTTGAGGATGAGACATATATCCGGCATTTCCGGCTGCTCCTGTCCGCAATGAAAACAGGGCGCCCGGTCAGGATTACCATGAAAAACAGGCATGGAAGGGAGATGAGGGTGAGGTTTTATCCCAGGGGCTTTGAGTATTCGATGAAGGATGATAAAATCCGGGTGCTGGCAGACGGATGTAAGTTCAGGCAGTTTAATCTCGGACGCATCCTAAGCTGTGAATACTATGAAGGCAACGGTCCCTGGACAGAAAAGCCGCGGGAGGAACGGTGCAGGGAGCTGACGCTGCTGATTACAGACGAACGCGACGCGCTGGAACGGGTGATGCTCCACTTTGCCCATTTTGAAAAGCAGGCGGAGCGTGCAGACGGGGAGAGATATATCCTCCGGCTGAAGTATGAGGAAAGCGACGAGACGGAGCTTGTCATCCGGATTCTTTCCTTCGGGCCGTATGTGAAGGTGCTGGAGCCGGAAAGCTTTGTGGCGTTAATAAAGGAACGTTTAATCTTACAAAAAAGCTGTGGGCTCCGATGAGTTCGCAGCTTTTTTTCCGTGAAAAGGAAAAAGATACCTCCTATAATATAGCCATAAGATGCATACAGCAAAGAATCCCAACCCTATGGAGAACGTGGCAGAAGTATTTCGCACGGTAGAATGCCGAAAGGCTGCATCTTGAAAAGGCACCAACAGCAATCGTGAATAGCTAAGTGGTATAGCAGCGGATGTATCATCCGCGTACGCGGGTCCGAATCCCGCTTCCAACGGTGCCTTGAACTTCCGCACTTTATGCTCCAGGGCTGTACGGTAACCTGATTTTGCAGGCGCGAACGCTTCACCGGACTTCCTCTAAGCGCTGTTAAGCCGCTCGGGTGTGTCCTCGCGCCTAACCAGCGCTAAGAGGTGATTCCGGTTGCGCTAAAAACCGCGGTCCTTCGGACAAATGCAAAATCAGGTTGCCGTACAGCCTCTGGAACTTCTAAGGTCGCTAAAAAATGCGGAAGCGCAATGATACTACATATGGATTCTGTCGGATACCGGCATTGATTGGAAGGTGAAAAAGGGGGATAATGCAATGTTTGAGATTAGAGGGAAGGTAGCTACCGCTATCTGCTATGCAACCGTGGTTGAGGAGGAGGCGATTGAGCAGATCCGGCGGATGTGTGATTATGAATTTACCGAGCATGCGAAAATCCGGATTATGCCGGATGTCCATGCCGGAAAGGGCTGCACCATCGGTACGACAATGACGATTGCTGACAAGGTGGTTCCGAATATTGTCGGCGTGGATATCGGCTGCGGCATGTATACGGTTGAATTAGGGAATATCGATATTGATTTTGAACGGGTGGATGAGGCTGCCCATTTTATTCCGAGCGGAAGAGAGGTCTGGGAGGGGCGCATGGAGCGGTTTGACCTTACAGGGCTCCGCTGTTACCGGAACTTAAAGCAGACCAAACGTCTGGAAAGGAGTCTGGGAACCCTGGGAGGAGGCAATCATTTCATTGAGATTGATGTTGCCTCGGACGGGACGAAGTATCTGGTCATCCATTCCGGGAGCCGTAACCTCGGCAAGCAGGTGGCAGAGTATTATCAGGGCCTTGCGGTTGATTTGAACGCCGGTAAGGAGGATTACTTTGTTAAGAGGGACACTCTGATCCGTACCTATAAGGAGCAGGGACGCCGCAGTGAAATCCAGAAGGCACTGAAGGAAATGGAGAAGGAGTGGAGGGCGAAGGAGCCTGCGCTTCCGACGGAGCTTTGTTATCTCTATGGCACCTATCTGGAGGACTATCTGTATGATGTGGAAATCTGCCAGCATTTTGCAAGGCGCAGCCGTGAGAGAATGGCGGAGATTCTTCTGGAGCGCACGGGGATGACGGCAAAATCGGCGTTCCATACCATTCATAATTATATTAACACTGAGGAAATGATTCTCCGCAAGGGTGCGATTGCGGCACATGAGGACGAATTGGTCCTGATTCCGATTAATATGAGGGACGGCAGCGTGTTAGCGAGGGGCAAGGGGAACCCGGAATGGAACTATTCTGCTCCCCACGGCGCCGGAAGGGTGATGTCAAGGGCAAAGGCAAGGGAAACGCTTGACCTGGAGGCATATAAGAAAACGATGGAAGGGATTTATACGACCTCCGTCAATGAGGCTACCATCGACGAGGCACCTATGGCGTATAAATCCCTGGAGGATATTATTGATGTGATCAGGGAGTCGGTAGAGGTAATTGATATTTTAAAGCCGGTTTATAATTTCAAGGCGTCAGACTAGAAGCAGGGCTGCGCCGTGCAGGAATGGAGGAAAAGCGATGTTAAAGTATTTAAAAAATGAGATGAA
This sequence comes from uncultured Lachnospiraceae bacterium, assembly GCA_910579465.1. Taxonomy (GTDB): domain Bacteria; phylum Bacillota; class Clostridia; order Lachnospirales; family Lachnospiraceae; genus SIG307. The sequence continues at coordinate 7,492 of CAJTUB010000012.1, forward strand.
CAGAACCTTTACGGAAAACGGCGCAGTAACCTATGAAAGCACGATGTCGAACTGTCTGGATTTGTTTGCGACGATTGGCGCAATCCGGAGGGAGTCCGGGCAGGAAATCATCAGCCGTTTTGCCAGAGCGTTTGCCGAGAACGCCGATCTTGCAATGAAAATTTTGTTTTTTGGGCGCGATGTGCGTGGCGGCCTGGGGGAGCGCCGGGTATTTCGTGTGATTGTCAACTGGCTGGCAGATTATGAGCCGGAGGCAGTGCGGAAGAACATTGCCCTGATTCCGGAGTACGGACGCTATGACGACCTGATTGCGCTGCTTGGGACGTCCTGCGAAAAGGAAGCGCTGGAGCTTATCAGGGAGCAGCTGAAAAAGGATATGGAGGCAGATACGGAGGTGTCCCTGCTTGCAAAGTGGCTGCCTTCTGTCAATGCATCCAACAGGGAGACCGTGCGGCAGGGAAAGCATATCGCGGAGTTTCTCGGTATGACGGAGAAGCAGTATCGCAAGACCCTGACCGGATTGCGTAAAAAGATTCAGATTCTTGAGAATAAGCTGCGTGAAAGGGACTATTCGTTTGACTATGCGAAGCAACCGTCCAAAGCGATGTTTAAATACCGGAGGGCATTCGTGCGAAACGATGGCGAAAGATATCAGCAGTTTCTGGAACAGGTGAAAGACGGCACCGCGGTGATGCATACCGGAACGTTGATGCCGTATGAGGTTATCATGCCCTGCTTCAACGGCTGGTCTGTCAACAGCAGGCTGTCCGAGTCCGAACGCAGGGCAATGGATGTGACCTGGAATGCCCTGGAGGATTTCGGTACGGATGAAAATGCGATTGTGGTGGTCGATGGCTCCGGCTCTATGTATGGGTACGGAAATCCTGTGCCGGAAGCGGTGGCGCTGTCTCTGGGGATTTATTTTGCCGGGCGGAATAGGGGCGCTTTCCATAATCACTTTATCACGTTCTCTGCAAATCCGAAGCTGGTTGAAATCAAGGGGCGTGATATTGCCGAGAAGGTCAGATACTGTGCCGGATTCAACGAGATTGCAAATACGAACCTCCGCGGTGTATTTGAGCTGTTATTAAAAACGGCGGTAAAGCACAGCGTACCGCAGGAGGATATGCCGAAAAGGCTTTATATTGTTTCTGATATGGAGTTTGATCATTGTATGATGAACGCGGATGTTACGAATTTTGCATATGCGCGCCGGATATTCGAAAATAGCGGCTACCAGCTGCCGGAGGTCATTTTCTGGAATGTGGCAAGCCGGAACAAGCAGCAGCCGGTAACAAAGAATGAGCAGGGTGTCGCGCTCGTGTCCGGCTGCACGCCGAGACTGTTTTCCATGATTGCAGGCGGAGCCACGTCCCCGTATGATGTGATGATGGAGGTGATAGAGTCCGGACGGTATGACGCAATCTCGGCGTAGGAATGGATTTTTCAGCAAACGGGGCTGTTGCATGAAGCGCAGCCCCGTTTACTATTTAACCGTACCGTGGAACCTTAAGGCAGATAATTCATTGTACTTTAGATAGGAGTATGCTATAATTTTTGAATAAAGTTCATAATAAACTGTGACGCTGGAGGTTATCCGTGGCGTTTCAGAGAGTAGGAGGAGGTTCGCAGAATATGAAGGTTCTCTTGGTGGAGGATGATGTGGAAATCAGCGATATGCTAAAGAATTTCCTGACAACCGAAGGCTTTGAGGTCGTGGCGGCCTACGACGGGGAGAGCGCGTGCGAAAGCTTTTCCGAAGGGGACTACAGTGTTGTCCTGCTGGACCTTATGATACCGAAGCGGAGCGGCATGGAAGTGATGAAGGCAATCCGGGAAAAAAGTACGGTGCCGATTCTGATTCTGTCTGCGAAGGATACGGATTCCGACAAAACGCTGGGACTGGCGCTGGGAGCGGATGATTACATTACGAAGCCGTTTTCCGTGACGGAGGTGCTGGCAAGAATCAAGGCAAATATCAGGCGGACGACAGTCTATGCGGCAGGCGCGCCTGCGGAGGAGAGCGTGATTACAAGAGGCGCCCTTACAATCAATACAAAGGATTATTCGGTGTGGAAGAACGGGAAGAGGCTTGAGCTGACGGCAAAGGAGTTTGAGATTTTAAAGCTGCTTATGAAGCATCCGGACAGGGTTTATACGAAGGAGCAGCTGTATTCCCTGATATGGAAGGATGCTTATTTTGACGATGAAAATGCCGTTAATGTCCATATCAGCAGGCTGCGCGGCAAAATAGAGGAGAATCCCCGTGCGCCGCAGTACGTTGTTACGGTCTGGGGCATCGGCTATAAGTTAGGAGAGACGGGATGAGTCATGGGGCAGTGATATTTTTTCTGGTATGTAGTATTATTTTTTTGCTGCTGGTCGTTTTTTACCAGCGCTTTGCGTTCAGAAAAGGAACGCAGGAGAAGTTAGATACAATTAGCCGGAAGCTGTCGGAGATTGTGGAGAATGACAGCGACGAGAAGGTCATGGTATTTACGGATAATCGGGCGCTGCAGGAACTGTGCGGACAGATAAACCGGGTACTGGTGGACCGGCAGAGGATAAAGGTGGAGTTCCGGAGGCAGGAGCTCTCCCAGAGAAGGATGCTTGCGAATATTTCCCACGATATAAAGACGCCCCTGACGGTTATTCTGGGCTATCTGGAGATTATGCGTCTGGAGAAGAAAGAGGATGAGGCGCTGCGGAAAACGGAGGCAAAGGCAGTACAGGTGATGGAGCTGATAAACCGGTTTTTCACGTTGGCGAAGCTGGAGGCAGGGGATATCAGGATAGAAGTCAGTAAAATCAATCTCAGCGAGCTGTGCCGGGAGACAATACTGGGTTTTTATGAGCTGCTGCTTCAAAGGAAGCTTACGGTAGAGGTAGAGATTCCGGAGCAGGATTTTTATGTGTGGGGAGAAAAGGAGTCGGTTGACCGGATTTTGTGCAATCTTTTGTCAAATGCGATACGCTATGGCAGCGACGGGAACTATGTCGGTGCCTTTCTTCGCGAGGAGGGCGGCTTTATCTGCGTAGATATTGTGGATAAGGGAAAAGGAATTGAGAAAGAATGCAGGGAAAGCGTTTTTGAAAGACTTTATACTACGGAGGACTCCCGGAACCGCGGGATACAGGGAAACGGTCTGGGGCTTACGATTGCCAGGAACCTGGCGCGCCAGATGGGCGGGGATTTAGTCCTGGAAAGCGAGCCCGGCGTGAAAACGGTGTTTACGGTAAAATTGAAAAAATTCTCATAAAAAATACGGCGAAAGAAATTTGTAAGAATACTGCAAGGGTTTTGAAAAACGGGACTGTTACAATGGTTTTTGGAAAGGAGGCAGTTGAGATGTCTTATGTGTTACAAACAAATCAGCTTACAAAGATCATTGACGGCAGGGAATTGGTGAAGGACGTGAATCTTCATGTAAAAAAGGGAGAGATTTACGGGTTCCTCGGACCGAACGGCGCCGGGAAAACAACGGTAATGAAGATGATTACAAACCTGTGGAAGCCGACCGGAGGCAGCATAGAGCTGTTCGGGGAGACGCTTACCCCCGGTTCCTGCGAGGTGCTAAAAAGAATGGGGAGCATCATAGAGTTTCCATGCTTTTACGAGCACATGAGCGGAAGGGAGAATTTGCAGCTTCATTGTGAATATATGGGCTGTCATATCCCGGGCAGTGTGGAGGAGAGCCTTGCCATGCTGGGACTGACGGAGGCTGCGGAGAAGCCGGTGAAGCGGTATTCGCTGGGAATGAAGCAGCGCCTCGGGATTGCCCGGGCGATTCTTTGTAAGCCGGAACTTCTGGTGTTAGACGAACCGACGAACGGGCTTGACCCTGCCGGAATCAAGCAGGTCAGGGAGTTATTTAAAATGTTGTGTACGGAATACGGAATTACGCTTATGATATCGAGCCATATGCTTTCGGAGGTGGAAAGCATCGCGGATACGATTGGCCTGCTTCATCATGGCGCTATGGTAAGGGAGGTTTCGATGAAGGAGATTGCCGGGACGGGTACGGTATATATCGAGCTTACGGTAGAAAATATAAAAAAAGCTGCCTATGTGCTTGCCGATAAGCTGGCGCTGCACAATTTTAAGATTTCCGGCGAACAGGATATCCGTATTTATGACGGGCAGGCAGATACGAAGGAGATTGCCGGGACACTGGCGCTGCATGGTGTAGGGATTGTTTCGATTTGCAGGAAATCGGAAAGCCTGGAGGATTATTTCCTGAGGATGACAAAGGAGGCGGTGCGGTAATGTTAAAGCTGATTCGGCTTGAATGGAAGAAAAATAATATTGTAAAATACATCTGCGGGGTAGCGGTGCTGGCGCTCCTGCTCTGCCTGTTCCTGTTTGCGCTTGCCTTTCTTGGGATTGCAGAGGAGCCGGACGGGACGTTGGATGCGGCAGAGGGGATGAATATGATTTCCGCCCCGGTTGAATTGTTTACCAGTATGTCCTTTTTGATTTTTACAAGCGTTATGCTGGCTTCCTTTCTTGTAAGCCCATACAAAAATAAAACGATGAACCTGATGTTTTCCTATCCGATAAAGCGGCAGAAGATTTTGGTGGCACAGATGGCAGCCGTATGGCTCTTTAACTTTTTTGCCCTGCTTGTAACAAAGCTGCTGATTTATGCCTGCATCTCTGCAGGGGCGAAAACAATGCGCTCTTCCTTTGAAATCGATGTTGATATGGGAAGCCTGTCGTTTTACGTTTCTCTTCTGACAAAGACCGTCGTGATTGTCAGTATGAGCTTTATTGCTTTATTTGTCGGGCTTGCGGTAAAATCGTCAAAGGCAACGATTATTACTTCCTTTTTGCTGATTTTTCTTACCCAGGCAAACGTCGGAGACGTTTCGCTTGCCGGGAATGCGGCAGTTCCTGTAATTTTGACGGTCGTGTCGTTCCTGTTTGCAGGCTTGTCTGTCTGCCGTGTGGAAACAAGGGATTTGCCGTAGGATATCTGTATCAGGGTTCTGGTTTGTTTCCGGTTGAATTACTTTCCAAATAAATCTGCGTGTGTGCCGGTACGGTCTAATTTCAATTCATTGTTCGTTTGTTTGTATAGGAGCAGCCAATCCGGTTCTATGTGGCACTCTCTGTATCCGGCATAATTGCCGCTTAAAATATGGTCTTTATTTTTAGGCGGCAATGGTGCAGGAATACGGAGTGTATCAATTGCCTGCTGTAGCAGGGACATATTGTAGCCGCGTTTTACACAGGCTTTAAAGTCTTTCTTAAATCTGGAGGAGTATCGTATAGCAAGCATACTTAATCCTCCATCAATTCAGCAAATAAAGCTTCCGTACTGCCGGTGAATACAGTGCCACCACCGTGTTCCAGCTCCTCCATTGCGGCAATTGTTTCGGCATTTGGCGTTTCGTCAGGGATTGCTGCCCCTTGCAGATATGCGACAATATAATACATTTTGCTATCCGGTATCTGATCGATAATGCTTTTGGCAAGTTCTTTATAGCTCATGGTAACACTTCCTTTCGGGATTATTGTATGTAGCTGTGTATGGTTTTAGCAATCTGCTTTTTCTGCATGGTTAAAGTGTAAATTAGAATAGGTAAAATGTCAAGTAATTACAGAATGGAAAAGGGCGGATGATTTCCGGAAAAAATAACAGAAAACTACCTGACAGTCTTCAATGAATGCGGTATAATATCCGTGAAGCAAAACGAGTAAGAGGAAACTGGAATTTACCGGAAGGAGAACGGCCATGTCATACCGAATTGCCATTACGGACGACAATCCTGCTGATATCACGTATATCAGCTCTATTCTAAAGCAGTGGGCGGATGCGAGGGGGCTTTCCGTGCATATTGATTCGTATCCGTCTGCGGAGGCGTTTCTGTTCCGGTATGAGGAGGAGCCTTCCTGTGATATGATTCTTCTTGATATTGAAATGCCGGGCATGGACGGGGTGACTATGGCGAAGACGCTCCGGGAGAAAAACAGCACGGCGGTTATTGTATTTATTACGGGCTATTCCGACTATATTGCGGAGGGGTACGAGGTAGCGGCGCTGCATTACCTGATGAAGCCGGTGGAACCCGGCAGGTTCATGCAGGTGCTGGACCGTGCCGTGGAGCAGCTCTGCCGTGCGGAAAAGCTGCTGACGGTGAAAACTGCAGAGGAGATTGTCCGTATTCCTATGGGGAAGGTGCTGTTTCTGGAGGCGGCACGGAATTATGTGACAATTCATACCGAGGACCGGGGGGAGTTTGTCGTCCGCCACAAGCTGGGGGATTTTGAAAGAGAGCTGGACGAACGCTTTTTGCGGGTCGGGCGCTCTTATATCGTGAATCTGACGCGGCTTTACCGTATTGCAAAGAGTGAGCTTTTGTTTCCTGACGGGACGGTCCTGCCGTTGCCGCGAGGGGCTTACGATACGCTGAACCGTGCCATTATTGACAGATTGTAAAGGAGGCTGTTATGGCTTTTTTATCGCGCTATATTGACAAACGGCTGTCGGCTTATCAGCGGGAGCTGGTAGATACCCATTACAAGGAGGTGGATACGATGTACCGGAAGATGCGCGGGTGGCGGCATGACTACCGGAACCATATCGGCACCATGAAGGCGCTGGCGCAGTCCGGCAATACGGAGGAGCTTTTGCGGTATCTGGATATGCTCGAGTCGGACCTGAATACCGTGGACATGCCGGTAAAGACCGGGAACCCGATGGCAGACGCAATATTAGGAAGTAAGCTGGCACTGGCAGCGGAAAAGCATATTCCTGTTAAAACAACCGTACAGATTCCGGTGAAGTTCAGCTTTCCTGAGCTGGATTTGTGCGTAATTCTCGGGAACCTGCTGGATAACGCGATTGAAGCGAGCCTGTCCCTGCCTGAAAAGGAGCGGATGATACGGGTGTATATGGATATCAAGGAAACCAGGCTGTATCTGTCGGTTACGAACCTGTGCGCGGGGAAAAAGCTTTTAAAGACCGGCGGGCGTTTTGCTACCGGGAAGGGCGCCGGGCACGGCTTCGGCCTTGTCCGCATCGATACGATTGTAGAGCGCCACGGCGGGTATCTTTCCCGGAACAGCGAGGACGGCGCGTTTACGACAGAGATACTGCTGCCGTTGGATGAATGAACTGGGGCTGCAATTCGTCCCTCCTGTGATACGGTTCGTCCCTTGAATCGCATGGCAGGAGGGATTTTGTGTTACAATACGGTCAGAAATTGAGAAAGGAGACCGCAAAATGTCAAAAACGAAGCAAAAAGAAACAAAGCCGGCATACGGCATGGGTTCCTGCGTCAGCTTTATGATAAAGCTTGCGGCGCAGTATGAACCGTTGATTCTTTTCAGCGGTCTGATGGTTACTGCACTTGCCATAGCACAGAACCTTGCAAATCTATTTTTATCCCCGATGGTTTTGCGTGCAGTGGAACAGAAGGTATCGGCGGGCCGGCTGGCTGCCACGATAGGGATTTTTATCGCCGTGCTTACCGCAAGCAGCAGCATCAGCAGCTATATCAGCGAGATAGACCGCTACCGCCGTATTACCCTGCGCAGCGTTGTGGCGGCATTGATGAATGATAAAGCGGCAACAACCTCTTATTGTAATCTGAACGATGAGAAATTCCGCTTTGCAGAGGATAAGGCAAATCGCTGTGTCAACAACAATTCTGCTGCTGCGGAGGCTGTCTGGAATACGATATTCGGACTTCTCCGCAATTGTGCGGGCTTTATTATCTATCTTCTTCTTCTGACAAATGTGGAGCCGGTTCTATTGGTGGTGCTGCTGGCAACGACAATACCGGGGTATTATATTAACCGGTATATCAGCGGCTGGGGCTACCGGCACCGTGAGGAGGAGAGGGAAATCGAGCGGGGAATCGGCTGCGTCGTGAATGAAGTGGGAAAGCTTGAGGCGGCGAAGGATATCCGGATTTTTGGCATGCGCGCCTGGTTCCATGATATGTACCAGAGCGGTATGCGCCTGATGCGGGCATTCCGCCGCAAGGAGGCGGGAGTGTATCTGTGGGGCAATATTGCTGACCTTGTGCTGACCTTTTTACGCAATGGCATTGCGTATTTTTATCTTATCCGTATGGTGTTAAACGGTGGGCTGACGGCATCAGAGTTTCTGTTGTATTTTTCTACCGTAGGCGGTTTTGCAGGCTGGGTGTGGGGAATCCTTTCTGATTTCGTGAATCTTCATACCCAGTGCCTCAGCCTTTCCTACGTCCTGGAGTGTATCAAATATCCGGAACCGTATCGATTTGAGGATGGCGCCCTTGTTCCGGGAGAGAAGGACACTCCGGGGGAAATCAGGCTGGAGGATGTGTCGTTTCGTTATCCGGGAGCGGAGGCTGATACGTTACAGCATATCAGCCTGACGCTGCGCCCGGGGGAACGGCTTGCCGTGGTAGGTCTGAACGGGGCGGGAAAAACGACGCTTGTGAAGCTTATCTGCGGTCTGCTGGACCCGACAGAGGGCCGTGTGACATGGAACGGGACGGATATCCGCACCCTGAACCGGCGCGATTACTATACACGGTTTGCCGCCGTGTTCCAGGAGTCGCTTTTGATTCCCGGAAGTCTGGCTGCCAATGTGGCGGCATCGGAGGAGGATATCGATGTAAAAAAAGTATCCGGCTGTCTGGAACGCGCCGGTCTTTCCGAAAAGGCTGCCGCGCTGCCAAAGGGAATCGATACGCTGTTGAACCGGAGGGTGTATGACGATGCCACGGAGCTTTCGGGAGGGGAATACCAGCGCCTGACCCTGGCGCGGGCGCTGTATAAGGACGCTTCGGTGCTGCTTCTGGATGAGCCTACCTCGGCGTTAGACCCGGTGGCGGAATCCGAAATGTACCAGCAGTATGACAGGATGGCAATGGGAAGAAGCGCTGTTTACATTTCCCATCGTCTTGCTTCCACACGCTTCTGTGACCGTATTATCCTGATTGAGAATACTGTGGTTGCAGAGGAGGGAACCCATGCGGAGCTTCTTTTACGGGGAGGCAGGTACGCGTACCTGTACAGCGTACAGAGCCAGTATTACCAGAAGGACTATCAGGCCGGAGAGGAGGAATGACAGATGAAAGAACAAAAAAACGGGCAGATGTCTGCAAAGGAGAGCGCTGCTGTTACGGCAAGGGCATTCCGACTGCTCTGTCGTATCTATCCCGGTGCTATTATCTCGAGGATTGCACAGATTATATGGAATGCGCTGACGCCTTACGTCGGTATCTGGTTTTCCGCACGGATTATCAGTGAACTGGCAGGAGAGCGCAATCCCGTGGAGCTTAGGAAGCTCGTACTGCTGGCGTTACTTTCCGCAGCCGTTATCTCCCTGGTTGGCGGGCTCCTCGGACGTTGGTCCGATGCGGAGAACAGCAGGACATGGTTTGCTGATAATTATTTATTTGTAGACAAAAATCTGCGGATGGACTTTGTGCGGCTTGATAATCCGGAGACACAAAAATTGTTTTCCGTCATTCAGGCAAACCGGAATGGCGGAGGCTGGGGAATCCAGAGGCTTATGTGGAACCTGCAGGACCTGGTTTCCTCCGTCTTTTCTATCTTAGGAGGTATTGCCCTTGTGATATCCTTCTTTGCAAGCCGCGTCCCGGAGCATGCAGGAAGCTGGAGAGTTCTTGACAATCCTGTGTTTCTGGTGCTGCTGGTCGCGGTTATGATAGGAATCCCGTGTATTTCTTCCGCACTTATGAATCAGAGCGGGAAATACTATGCAAGCAATGCGGCAAATCACAGACTGTCAAATAATCTGTTCAGCTGGTTTTCCTTTAAAGGGCACGACAGGATGGCGGCGGGAGATATGCGGATGTACCGGATAGATAAGCTATGTATGAAGTATTCGATGGACAAAAAGGATCTGTTTCATTCCCAGGGCTATTTTGCAAAGCTGGCACGGGGGAAGGTCGGGCTTTTGAACATAGCGTCAAATGTAGTTTCACATATTTTTACGCTGCTTGTTTACCTTTATGTCTGCCTGAAGGCATGGACCGGGGCGTTTGGGATTGGGGAAATCACGCAGTATATCGGGGCGCTGTCCAATATTGCGGGCAGTATGGGAGGTTTCTTAAGAGTCTGGGGGGACATCCGGAACAATGCACCGTTCCTGAAGCAGATGTTTGAATATCTTGACCTGCCGAATGATATGTACCAGGGTTCCCTTACGACCGAAAAGCGTACTGATGGCGATTATGAGGTGGAATTCCGCAATGTTTCCTTCCGGTATCCGGGGGCGGATACCTATGCCCTGCGGAATCTATCGCTGAAACTCCGCGTAGGGGAGCATCTTGCCGTGGTGGGCTGCAATGGCTCGGGAAAAACGACCTTTATCAAGCTGCTCTGCCGGCTGTATGACCCGACGGAGGGGGAAATCCTGCTTAACGGCATCGATATCCGCAAGTACGATTACCAGCAGTACATGGCAATCTTTTCCGTGGTATTTCAGGACTTTAAGCTGTTTCCGTACACGATTGCCCAGAATGTGGCGGCAGCCGGGCAGTATGACATGGAAAGGGTAAAGGACTGTCTCCAAAAGGCAGGCTTCGGAGAGCGTCTGGCGGAAATGAAAGACGGAGCCGATACGTATCTTACCAGACAGAGAAATGATAACGGCGTCGATATTTCAGGCGGGGAGGCGCAGAAAATCGCGATTGCTCGTGCGTTGTATAAGAATGCACCGTTTGTCCTTCTGGATGAGCCGACTGCCGCGCTTGACCCGCTCGCGGAGGCAGAGGTATACGCCCGCTTTCACGGTATTGTCGGCGGACGTACGGCGGTTTACATCAGCCACCGTCTGTCGTCCTGCCGCTTTTGCGATAAGATTCTTGTGTTTTCGGAGGGCAGGATAGTGCAGCAGGGGTCGCATGACAGCCTGCTTCTGGAGGAGAACGGCGTCTATGCGGAGCTTTGGAATGCGCAGGCGCAGTATTACGCGGAATAGGGGGAGCACCCCATGACTTGACAAATCATAGCAGAATCTTCATAATGACTTATATAGTTATTGTCTGTTCGGGAAATGCGGACGGAAATAAAGTGTTCAGGAGGTTTGCTATGGAAGAGGTATATGAGTTTTTGAAGAAGAGCGAGGTGTATTATCTTGCGACGATGGACGGGGACCAGCCGAGGGTGCGTCCGTTCGGGACAGTGGATTTGTATGAGGGGAAGTTATATATTCAGACCGGGAAGGTGAAGAAGGTATCGGAGCAGATGAAGCAAAATCCGAAGGTGGAGATTTCCGCGATGGCAGATGGCAAGTGGATTCGTATTGCAGCGGAGGCAGTGCTGGACGATGCGCTTGCGGCGCAGGAGCATATGCTTGCCGCGTATCCGTCGCTTCAGGCGATGTATCGGCCGGGCGACGGGAACACGGAGGTTTTTTACCTGAAAAGTGCCGTTGCACAGATTTGTTCCTTTACCGAAGAGCCGAGGACAATCCGGTTCTAAGGAAGCGCTGATGAAATCATCGCTTCCTCAGAGTCTCCGGCAGATGCGCACGGATTTGCAGGGGTGAATGTTGCTTCGCAGCGCAAATCCGGCGCGGGAAACGCTTTCATCAGCGTTTCCCTAGTAAAAAGGGGGGAGGGGGTTATTCCCCTCCCGGACCGTCTTTTCTGGGACGGAATGACTCAGGTAATGGCTCTATATTGTCATAGTCCGTCTTGTGGGAGTCTTTGACACTGTCCCGTGGCAGGTCTGTTTCCGGAATATCTCCGTCGTCGTAGGCATTTTTTTGCTTTTTATCGGTCATGGGATGTGATACCCTCCTTTCAAGGATAGAATGCGCAGGAGAGAGGGAGACTATTCCATTTTTGAGAAGAAATTCTTTTACTTTTCCATGTTTTTTCTTTATCAGGATTTGTGCTGCCCTGTAATTTGTGCAAATAATGTGCGGGGGTGAAGGGCACAGGACTTATTTTGGCGGTTCAGTCTCCGGGAATTTTTCAGGTTGTTTAAAGTGACGGATACTAAAAGGAAAATATTTACAAGGAAAATATTGACAAATGGGACATAGTAGTATAAGATGGGAATATAATAATTTATTTTACATCAACCAAGTATCCGCAGGGCTCCTATAGAGCGTATGTTCGTTTTCAACATGGTTCGGTTTTGCTTTATTCCGGACTTGTAGAAGATTGAGATGATTCATTTATAGAAGGGAGATAAAATTATGAAAAAAAAGATAAAATTTTATATTGTATGTGCAGGCGGGGCTTTATTTCTTCTTACAGGCGTTTTTTTCTTGTGCAGAAAAGAAGCGTCTGCAGTTCAAAGGGAGAAGAGCATGGAAGAAAAAATTGAAGAAGCAAAGCGTTTATATGATGTAGAAGACGCTTATACTGGTTCTGTAGTACTTATTTTATATGGGGATGGCAGACAGGAAACCGTAGTCGATGGGGTGGTTGTTAAGACGAAGAATATTCCAAATAAATAGTGATATTGCAAGGCTGCTCCGGGGCTGTCATCGCGTTTTGCGTGACAGCCCCGATAAAATTGTCCGATAGGTTTCTGAAGTGTTTTTGTGTTTCCCGAACCGGGTAGTTATGCAGGATGGACCAAGGAGTGAATAATCTGTTCTTTGGTCATACCGCCGTATATGTTTTTCAAGTATCCGCCCTCTGTAATTTCTTCCATTATTTTATCCGCTTCAATTTCTGCAGTGCTTTGGGTATAGTTTCCTTCATGGAAAATAATTTTTCCATTTTCCAGTTCAATGATATCCTTGCAGTATAATCGCCAATGTTCGATGGAAGGGTTCCATGCCACGCATTTATCATTTTTGCGATTTTTTATTCTGAAGCAGGTGTCGTAATTATCGGACTCCCCTGCCCGTCTCATCCACTCGCCTAAACTCTCTGAAAACAGGTCGAGTTCGATTGTAAACTTGTACTTTTCCAAAATCCCTATGAAATCGTTTAACTCATCCTGGCTTTTGATATGCACTACGAAATCCGTATCGATATTTTGGGGATTACTTAAAATTTTATCAATCTGTTTCAATCATTGTCCCTCCAGTATAGCGTTCAATTTATTAACGAATTAAGTATAGCACATTCCTGCCCGGCAAGCTATCCTGTTTTTTGAGTTTTGTATTTTAAATAACCTGGGAAGTTTCGAGGCGGCTGTACAGCCGCCTGCGAAACGCCATATTTCTATTATAGGTCTGTTGCATCATTCCGGCAGGTTAGTATGGAAATGCTTGCGGGAAGAGGCTTACTCTTCCCCGAACAGCTCGTCTAACGTCTTTCCCAGTACCCTGCAGATGGCGCGGCAGAGGTTGATGGTCGGGTTATAGTCGCCTTTTTCAATGGCACTGATGGTCTGTCTGGAGACGCCGGTCCTGTCTGCAAGCTCCTGCTGGGAGAGGTCAAGGGCGGCGCGCGCCGCTTTCAATTTCAGATTTTTCATTCTTCCTGTTCTCTCTTTTCTTTTTGCATTTTAAGCAGAATGGCAGTAATTATCGTGGCGCTGAGAATCCCGCAGAAAAGATTCAGGCTGCGGAAATTCAGTTCACCGTCTGTGAGGAGCTTGCCGTTGCAGATGGTAATTCCTGTAAAAAGGAGATTGAGCAGTGTGAGAGTTACAAAGATTCCAATCAACCTGCTCCTGTTTTCATTCAGGGCAAAGTAGGCGTCGTTCCAGATGGCGCAGACAGCATAGACGAGTACCCAGGAGAAGATGATAAGAAAGAGCAGTACCTCAGGCTTTGCAAAGGAAGGAAGCCCGCCTGCAATCCAGCATAGCAGGAAACAGGTAAAGCCTATCATCGAGAAGCCCGCATATTTATAGGCGTTCCTCTGTTTGAGCAGCTGGCGTTCATCGTACTTCCTCCGGAGGGAGGTATCCGTTATGCTGATGAAAAGAAAAAGGAGCGCCAAAAGAATCCCGCCCAGAATGCCGAAAAGAAGCTCTGCATTGGCAGAGAAAAACGGACTTTTCCGCAGCTGTAGCTGGTACTCCATATTCCAGATCCCGTTTTCGGCGTACTGGAAGTCCACGATTGCACTTCCAGTGGGTCCTTTTTCCAGGACTGTCCCGGTTTCCATCAGAAACTGCAGGTATGCCCTGTCATTCGCAATCGGACGGAAGGAGGCAGTGTAGGTTCCTTTTTTCAGCCAGATGGGAGCAAAGCCTGCTGCAAGCCATTCTGCAGAGCAGGCAAGGACAATATTGCCTTCCGAGTCTGTGATGATCAGACTGGTTATCATTCCACCCGGCTCGTGCTGCCATTGTGTGTAGAAGGAATAGCTCCCGGCATGCACTACGTCAAATCGGAGTACGGCAGCCTCCGAAGCGGCCGTACCGCCGCTTGCGACGACCTGATGGGAAACTGTTTCGTCCAGTATGACCTTCCCTTTTCCGGGAAAGAGGAGGAATACGCCCAGTCCGAGAATCCAGAAGAACAGAAGCGAGAGGATAAAGATAATACCTGTTTTCTTTTTCATGTTGTGTTCCGCCTTTCTAAAATGTGTATTACGTTGTTCTGGTTAGAGTATATACTGTCAATGGAGGAATGTCAAGTATATTTTACTTAATGTAAAGAAAATTTATATTCTGAAAAGATTGCGGCATGCCGGGAGGGAGAAAATGGAAGCCAGACGGAATACTTTATAAGAATGTGGCAAAAATACAAAATAGTTCTCGAAAAAGCGGAAAAGATGTGTTATAATTGTATGATAGGTAATATGGGGAGGTATCACTTGGTCCTTTGGAGGGACAAAGGGAGGTTTTTCATGTTAAACAATCGAAAGGTCCGGCTGATGACGCGCCTTGCCATGTATGAGCAGAACGAGGGCAAGGAGGATATCCGGCTCAGTAAGTATTTCCGGACGGATTATGTCAGACTGCAGGTGCTGAAGACTATTGTTGCGTTGACGGCAGGGTATCTTCTGGTGCTTCTGATTCTTGCGCTGTATCATTCCGAATACCTGATCCGCGATGCGCTGATTCTGGACTACCGTGCAATGATTGTGCGGTATGCAGGTATTTATGTGGTACTTGTTGCCGTATACTGTTCTATGGCAATGGTCGGCTACATGATACAGTACCGTGCGTCCAGAAAGAAGTTAGCGAAGTATTTCCGGATGCTGCGCAGGTTGCGCAGTATGTATAGAGAGGAAGATGGGGAAGAGGCAGCCGGAGAGGAGGAGAACATAGGTTATGATAGTGACAATACTTGAGCTTCGTGCACGGCTGATGCGTTTTCTGCAAAGGTTTCAGATTGTAGTCGAGCCGGTCGTAAAGTTTATTGTGGCATTTGTGGTGTTCCGCAGTATCAATAATGCAATCGGACATGAAACACACCTGATGAGCCTGCCGGCGGAGCTTTTGCTCGCCTTTCTGGGGACGTTTGTTCCTCCGGTGATTCTGGTGCTTCTGGGGGCGCTGGTAGCGCTCGTGCATGTATATGTTGCCTCGCCGTTGCTTGCGATTCTGGTTGCCGTGCTGATGGTAGTCCTCTATTGCTTTATTGCGCGCTTCTCGGGAAAGTACGGCTATGTGGTGCTTGCGGTTCCGGTGCTGTTTCTGCTGAAGATTCCGTATGTGGTGCCTCTGGTTCTGGGACTGGTTGCAACGCCGATGACGATTATTCCGACGGCGTGCGGGGTCATTGTGTACCGGATGTTTACGGTAATCAGTACGGCGGTAGAGTTAGAGGCGGCGCTTGTCTGGGGACAGGGGAACGCGGCGAATGTGGCGGCAGAGGGTGGAACGACCAGCATGATTGACGACATCCTGACGCTGTACATCGATGTGATTGACCGTCTGGTCGCAGATAAGCAGATGATTATTACAATTGCGGTATTCTCGGTAATTATCATTGTAATGTATCTGATGCGGAGACTCAGCATAGATTATGTATTTGCGATTTCTGTTGCAGTCGGCGCGATTTTCTGTATTCTCGGCTTCCTGTTTGCGGGCATCCTGCTTGATACGGACTTAGATATCACGTCGGTGGTATTCGGGACCATTGGTTCTATGCTGGTTGCGCTGGTGTTCCAGTTTTTCCGCATGGCGCTTGACTACACGGCGGTAGAGCGGGTGCAGTTTGAGGATGATGATTATTACTATTATGTAAAGGCGGTTCCGAAAATCAATCTTACGGTTCCGAAGCGCAGCGTAAAGAAAATCAGCACGAAGGCGGAGCCTGCTTTTTCCAGACTACGGGAAAAGGAAGGCGCACGAGCCATTACAAAGGAAGAGCGGTACGCGATGGGGGAGGAGCTGGGGGAAGAAAACGAAGAGTAGTAACAGTTACAAATGGGAAACCCGGAGACGATGAAAATAAGATACAAGGGGCGGATAGGTTATGGAAAACCTAAAAGAGCTATTCTCAAAGTTTGTAGAGTGGATGAAGATTCCGAAGATACATCCGACCGATGTGCTGGAGATTATCATTATCGCATTCATTATCTACAACGTAATCAAATGGGTCAGAACAACAAGAGCATGGATGCCGGTCAAGGGTCTTATGCTTCTGCTTGCGTTCTGGCTGTTTGCGTCCATTCTTGAAATGGATGTGATTCTGTGGATTTTTTACAATACCATCGGCGTCGGAATTACGGCAATTATCATTGTGTTCCAGCCGGAAATCCGGCGGGCGCTGGAACAGCTCGGGCAGCAGAGTTTTGCGCCCTCGCTTCGCATTTTTTCGGAGAACAGGGAAAAGGACGAGCGTTTTTCGGAGGCGACTATCGAGGAGCTGGTAAAGGGAACGTTTCTGCTTGCAAGACATAAAATCGGAGCGCTGATTGTCATTGAGCAGGAGGTGTCCTTAAGTGAGTACGAGGAGACCGGAATTGCCATCGACGCGGTAATCAGTAACCAGCTTCTGATGAACATTTTTGAACATAATACGCCGTTGCATGACGGTGCGGTGATTGTCCGCGGCAACCGTATTGTCGCGGCAACCTGCTACCTGCCAGTGTCGAAGAACATGCGCATTGGCAAGGAGCTTGGTACGAGACACCGTGCCGGCGTCGGTATCAGCGAGGTGACGGACAGCTTTACGATTATTGTTTCCGAGCAGACCGGAAAGGTTTCAATTGCAAGAAACGGTGCGCTGGTCAGCAATATTGACGGGGATTATCTGCGTATGAAGCTGCAGGAAATCCAGAAGGATAAGATGAAGTCCTCCACGGAAAAGAAGCGGCCGCTGTGGAAGAGAGGAGGACGCCGGAAATGAAGAAGAAACTGATGAATAATTTCGGTATGAAGCTTCTCTCCCTGGGGCTTGCCGTTGTGTTCTGGATTGTTGTGGTAAATATGGATGATCCTATGGACAGCAGGACATTCCGTGATATTCCTGTGACAATTCTGAATCAGGAGCAGGTCATGGAGCGGGAAAAGATTCTTGAAGTCATCGAGGGAGATAAAATCGATGTCGTGGTAGAGGGAAGGCGTCTTGAGCTGGACCGCCTGACAGAGAAGGATATTTGTGCAACCGCAGATCTGGAAGAGGTTTCCTTTATGGATACGGTGTTAATCCGGGTGACGGTGCCGGACCATCCGAATGTGAAGG
Organism: uncultured Lachnospiraceae bacterium; assembly: GCA_910579465.1. Classification (GTDB taxonomy): domain Bacteria; phylum Bacillota; class Clostridia; order Lachnospirales; family Lachnospiraceae; genus SIG307. The sequence goes on from CAJTUB010000012.1 coordinate 25,020, forward strand.
TTCTGAATAATGGCGAGAATGTGATGAAGCTGATTTTTGACGATTACGTCACAAGGAGGTTCAGCTTCAAGGTAAATACTACCGGAGAGGCAATGGAAGGCTATTATGTAGGCGATGCGCTTGCAAGCCCGAACATTATCCAGATTTCCGGGGCAAAGACAGTGCTTGATAAAATTAAAGAGGTAGTGCTTGAGGTCGATGCCAGCGGAAGAAGCGTTGATTTTACGACAACGGCAGTACCGGTTGTATATGATATGAACGGGGATGTGATTGCAGCCTCCAAGCTGAGTATGAATCTGGAGAGCGTTACGGTCAATGTTCCGATTCTGCAGACGAAGCAGATAAGGCTCCGTGTGGACACGGTGGGTGAGGTGCCGGAGGGTTATGAGCTTCTGGCGGAGAATATCGCGTTCCAGCCGGAGACCATCCTGGTTGCCGGAACGAAGGAGGACCTGGAGAAGCTGAGCAGCTATCTGATATTGAAGGTCGATGTTACCGGACAGACCGGCACGATTGAGAAAAACATCCATATCATCTCGGAGTTTGACGATGCGCTTACCAGTCTGCGCGTCGTGGGAACACAGATGGTTGCAGTTACCGTTACGATAACGCCGTATCTGGACAAGAGCCTTGACGTTCCGACGGCAAAGATTGAGCTGAGGAATCTGCCCGATGGCTGCAGCGCGCAGCTGATACAGAGGCTGACGGTTCCGGTAAAGCTGAAATGCAAGGCGGCAAGAGCGCCTCTGCTGACAGTGGATCAGCTGAAACCTTATGTGGATCTTACGGGATACACAGAGGGTACATATCGTCTGGAGCTGGAAATCGATCTGCCGTCCCATGTCCTATGGGAGAGCAGGACCTTTGTCGATGTAGTGATATCAAAGAATGAAGTGTTTCCGCCGCATTCCGTAGCGGAACTTGAATAAGAAGGAAAAGAGGTAAAGAGGATGTTAAACTATAAGAGATACAAGAGGGTTCCCGTTGTAAGTTTTCCGGAGCGTACCTGGCCGGACAAGGAGATTCAGAAGGCACCGGTCTGGTGCAGCGTTGACCTGCGCGACGGCAATCAGGCGCTGATTGAGCCGATGGTAGTAGAAGAGAAGATTGAGTTTTTTAACCTGCTTGTCAAGCTCGGCTTCAAGGAGATTGAAGTAGGATTTCCGTCTGCGTCCCAGTTAGAGTATGATTTCCTACGTTCTTTGGTTGACCGGGGGCTGATTCCGGAGGATGTGACCGTACAGGTGCTGGTACAGTGCAGGGAGCATCTTTTAAAGCGTACATTCGAAGCGCTGGAGGGGATTCCGCGTGCGATTGTACATATCTACAATTCCACGTCCACCTTACAGCGGGAAGCAGTCTTTCATATGGACAAGGAACAGATTAAGCAGATTGCTGTGGATGGTACGAAGTTAGTCAAGGAATATGCAAAGGATTTTCCGGGCAAAATTATTTTAGAGTATTCGCCGGAAAGCTTTACCGGTACGGAGTTAGATTATGCGCTGGAGGTCTGTACGGCAGTACAGGAGGTCTGGGGTCCGACGCCGGAGAACCCGCTTATTTTCAATCTTCCGTCTACAGTAGAGATGAATACGCCGAATGTGTATGCGGACCAGATTGAGTGGATGCATACGCACTTTAAGAATCGTGACAGCATTATCTTAAGCGTCCATCCGCACAATGACCGCGGTACGGGCGTGGCGTCTGCCGAGCTTGCCCTGCTGGCCGGAGCAGACCGTGTTGAGGGTACGTTATTCGGAAACGGCGAGCGTACCGGTAACGTGGATATCCTGAATATTGCCTACAATATGTTTTCGCACGGTATCAATCCGGAGCTGAATATCGAGAACATCAATGAGCTGATAGAGGTTTATGAGAGACTCTGCAAGCTGCCGGTGCATGAGCGTCATCCGTATGCCGGAAAGCTTGTATTTACCGCATTTTCCGGTTCCCATCAGGATGCAATTAATAAGGGAATCCAGGCGATGAACGAACGGAACGACGGCTACTGGGAGGTTCCGTACCTCCCGATTGACCCGGCGGATGTAGGACGGCAGTATGAGCCGCTTGTCCGCATTAACAGCCAGTCCGGTAAGGGCGGCGTGGCATTCGTGATGGATACCTACTTCGGCTTTAAGCTGCCAAAGGCAATGCATAAGGAGTTTGCAGAGGCTATCCAGAAGATTTCCGAAAAGCAGGGTGAGGTTGCTCCTGAGCAGATTATGGAGGAGTTCCGCAAGGAGTACCTGAACCAGAAGGAGCCGTATTACTTCCGCAGGCTTTCCGTCGAAGAAAAGCATACGGATAAAAATTCGACGGTAGCCAATGTTACGGTCGACTACGAGTATAACGGAATACCGAGGAGCCTTACGGCTGCCGGTAACGGTCCGATTGATGCGGTGCTGACCGGAATCCGCAGGGAGACTGGTCTTGAGGTAAGAGTGCTTGACTATACCGAGCACGCATTAAGCCTTGGTTCCAACGCACAGGCAGCCGCTTATATCCATATGCTGGATGCAGAAACCGGAAGGACGACGTTTGGTGTCGGCGTAAGCTCGAACATTACCCGCGCCTCCATCCGTGCCGCGTTCAGTGCGATGAACCGCCTGATTGCAATGAAAAGATAGGAGATAAGACAGAAATGTCGGTTTTTAAGACCTTTGGCAAGTACCGCAATTTACTCGGCGAGCTTGTAAAAAAAGATATTAAGCTCAAATACCGCAATTCCTACCTCGGGGTAGTATGGACGATGTTAGAGCCGCTGCTGACGATGATTGTCCTGACGTTAGTGTTTTCGGGGCTGTTAGGGAAGGGGACAAGGGACTTTCCGGTGTATATCCTGACCGGACGGCTGTTGTACTCTTTCTTTGCCAACGGCACAAAGGCGGCGCTAAAGTCCGTGCGCGCCAATGCGGGCATGATTAAGAAGGTATATGTGCCGAAATATATGTATCCGTTTGCGTCGGTGCTTTCGGGGTATGTGATTTTCCTGATTTCCCTGCTGGTGCTTGCAGTGGTGGCAGTATCCCGCGGTGTTTATCCGACGGTACGGCTTATCTGGATTTTTGTCCCGCTGCTGCAGATTTTGCTGCTTACAACGGGAGTCGGTATGATTCTGGCAACAATGGCAGTGTTTTTCCGGGATGTGGAATACCTCTGGAGTGTCGCCCTGATGCTGATTATGTATACCTGTGCGATTTTTTATCAGGCAGAAACGGTAATCAATGCGAAGAATGCATGGATTTTTAAGCTGAATCCTCTTTATGCGGTGATTGTAAGCTTCCGGAACGCCGTATTCGGACAGGCGATGGATTTTCAGGCAATGTGGTACGCAACGGCATTCGGTATTGTGTCATTACTCGCCGGTGTCGTAGTATTTTATAAAAAGCAGGACAAGTTCATCTTGTATCTGTAAGTTCGGAGTGATAAGGCATGGAAGAAAAAAAGGCAGTCTCGGTACAGAATCTGGGCGTGAAGTTCCATTTGAGTGAGCAGAAGGTCGATAATCTGAAGGAATATATGATACGTATCCTGAAGCGCCAGATGCGCTATAAGGAGTTCTGGGCGTTAAAGGAGGTTTCCTTTGAGGTGAAGCGCGGAGAGCGCGTGGCAATTCTCGGATTGAACGGCGCCGGAAAGAGTACGCTGCTAAAGGTAATTGCAGGCGTTCTGAAGGCAACCGAAGGAACGGTGGAGCGTTCGGGTGTGCTGGTGCCGCTGTTAGAGCTTGGCGCGGGGTTTGACCCGCAGTATACGGGCGCTGAGAACATTTATCTGTACGGGGCGATGCTTGGCTATCAGAAGCCGTTTTTGAAGGAAAGGTACGAGGAAATCGTCCGGTTTTCGGAGCTGGGGGACTTTATCCATGTCCCGCTGAAAAACTATTCCTCGGGGATGCGGGCAAGGCTTGGGTTTTCCATTGCGACGTTAGTAGAGCCGGATATCCTGATTCTGGATGAGGTGCTTTCGGTCGGGGATGTCAAGTTCCGTAAGAAGAGTGAGAACCGCATTAAGCAGATGTTTGACAAGGGGACGACCGTCCTGTTTGTATCGCATAATCTGGCGCAGGTACGCTCCCTGTGCACAAGGGCAATCTGGCTGGAAAACGGGCATCTGACAGAGGACGGCCCGGTCGATGAGGTAACGGAGCATTTCGAAAAGAATCAGTAGAGAAGGGGCTGTTGCAGATTAGCACAGCCCCCTTTTCAGATGGTAAGAGTTATTGGGATTGAGAAGCCAGCTCCGGGTTCTGCTGCAGGGTGACGGAGATAGTATGCTCTACAAACTGCCCTTCGCTGATTCTCTGGAGTGTGATTTCGACTACGCTGCCGTAGCGGTGGGAGGTGACGGCGTTAATCAGCTGGTTTGGCGTGGTTACCTTGGCGCCGTTTACATGGGTGATAATGTCTCCCTGATAAATGCCTGCCTTTTCCGCGGCACCGTTTTTCACAACCGAGTGGACATAAACGCCCTCCGGCCAGTTATACAGCTCAAAAATGGAGGAATCCAGCTCCTTTACTGAAACGCCGAGGTATCCCTTTTCTTCGTCAGAGAGGATTTCGCGTGTCATCAGGTCATCCAGAATCGGAGTTGCCATAGAAATCGGGATGGCAAAGCAGATGCCCTCGATGTCCGTACTGGAAAGCTTGGCGTTGTTAATTCCGATGACCTCGCCCTTGGTATTTAAGAGGGCGCCGCCGCTGTTGCCGGAGTTGATGGCAGCATTGGTCTGTAAAAGCACCATATCATTTCCTTCTACCGTGACCTCACGGTCCTTTGCACCCAGATAGCCGACCGTCACGGAAGGTCCGTAGCCGAGCGCGTTTCCGATGGCAATAACCATCTGGCCGATTTTAGCACTGTCAGAGTCGCCTAGAACGGCAATGTCGATTTTGGATAAGGTATCCGCCGACAGGCTGGAAAGCGGCAGGGCCAAGATGGCGAGGTCTGCTGCAGGGTCGCTTCCCTTTACGGTGACGGTATGGGAAGTGTTGTCTGCGAGAATGACCTCAAGGGATGAGGTATCTTCAATTACATGGTAGTTTGTGGCAATCAGCAGGTCATTTTCATTGGAGCCTACGATAATGCCGGAGCCGCCGCCATCTTTTTCTTCAACATAAGGTCGTCCGAAGAAATAGGAGGTAAGCGCATAATGGGAACGGATAGAAACCATAGCAGGCATGGTCTGTTCCACTACGGCAGAAACCGTCTCAGAGGCATCCATGACGCCGGTCTGGCTGAGAGTGACAGGCGCGATTGTAATATCAGGCTTCTTAGAGCCGGAGGGATTTCCCGGCAGTACATCACCGGAGGCATTGGCTTCCTGTGGGAAGAAATGCGAATAGGCGTGGCGGATGCCGAAAAAAGAGGCTCCTGCAAAAACGCCGAAGCACACGGCGGCAGCTGCGCAGCTGAAAAACCGTTTGAGGAAACGGTGCTCCCGCTTCTTTCGCTTCTCCGGTATTTCTTCCAAAACTATGCTATCCGGTGCAGCGTCTACAATCCGTATATCGGAAGTGGCCGGCGTTACGTTCTCCGCAGACGGCTGTTCCGGAACAGGCTCCTCCGCCCAGAAATGATAATTTTCGGTTTCGGAAGCATTATGTTCAGCCGGAGTTTCCGGCAGGTCTGCGGAAGAAGGGGTGATGGGATTCAGGTTGCTGTCGTTTTGATTTGATTCCATAAAAAAACCTCCTTATAGTTTGCTTTGTTCTTAAACTGCCTTTAGTTTAACACCGGTTTGTGTAGGCTTTGTGACGAATCAGTTAAGAAATGTTGACTTAATAAATTTTTTTGTTGAGGTTTTTCCGGGAATCATGTAAGATAGCATATATGGAAGATGAATCAGACTTGAGGTTCCGCATTTTTTGAATAACCTGGAAAAGTTCCACAGCCTGCGGAACACAAAAGGGTATATAAAATGTGGAAAAGCAAGGAATTAGGAGCAAAAAGATGATTAAAGATAATCAAAAAGCATTTAATAGATTACACATCCTGGCAGACGGCTTTTTTATCCTTCTGGCGTATCTGCTGGCCTATGTGCTGCGGTTTCACTGGCTCGGGCTTGAGAAGGCGGGAAACTATACGATTGAACGGTATCTGAAGTTTCTTGCTTTTCTGCTGCCGATGTGTCTTCTGATTTACTGGCTGGGCGGGCTGTACGCGTCAAAGCGCAGCCGGGAGCTGCAGTGGGAGCTATGGGTCTTATTGAAGGTAAATATTATGAGCGGTGTCGGGTTTGTGGCGCTGCTGTTCCTGTTTAAATTTGATATTTCCCGTGGTTTCCTGGCTTTTTTCTTCGGGTGCAGCGTCGTATTCGAGGGGCTGTTCCGTCTTTTGATGCACCGGATTTTAGCGCACATCCGTAAAAGCGGGAAGAACTTAAAGCATGTTTTAATCGTTGGCTACAGCCGGGCGGCGGAGGAGTATGTGGACCGGATTCTTGCCAATCCGCAGTGGGGGTATTATATTCACGGGATTCTGGATGATAAAATGGCAGTGGGGACACGTTATAAAAAGGTAACGGTGCTCGGAACGATGGAGGAGCTTTCTGATTATTTAAAACAATATGAATATGATGAGATTGCGATTGCACTTGCCATCCACGAGTACGGGAAGCTGGAAGACCTTGTGAAAAAATGCGAGTATTCGGGAGTGCACACAAAGTTTATTCCGGATTATAATCATATTATACCGACCGTGCCGTATATCGAGGATTTAGAGGGGCTTCCGGTTATCAATATACGGAAGGTGCCGTTAAGTAATATGGTAAACCGGGTAATAAAGCGCATCCTTGATTTTGTCGGGGCGCTTATATGTCTGCTGCTGTTTGCCATACCGATGCTGATTGTAGCGCTTGCCATCCGCTTAACGTCCAAGGGGCCGGTAATTTTTTCCCAGATACGGGTAGGACTTCATAACCGCGAGTTTAAAATGTATAAGTTCCGTTCGATGATAGTGCAGGAAACAGCAAAAGAGGCAGGGGAGTGGACGACAAAGAATGATTCCCGCGTGACCGGCATCGGGCGGATTATCCGGAAAACAAGCATTGACGAGCTGCCGCAGCTCTTTAATGTGCTACGGGGGGACATGAGCCTGGTCGGGCCGCGTCCGGAGCGTCCGAAGTTTGTAGAAAAGTTTAAGGAGGAGATTCCGCGTTATATGATTAAGCATCAGGTACGGCCGGGAATCACGGGCTGGGCACAGGTAAACGGATACCGCGGGGACACCTCTATCCGCAAGCGGATTGAATATGATGTACACTATATTGAAAACTGGAGTATCGGTCTGGATATCAAAATATTGTTTTTAACGGTATTTAAGGGCTTTATCAATAAAAATGCTTATTAGAAAGGCGAAAAAGATGGACGAGGAAAAGAAGCTGCCGGAAGAAACCACGGCGGAGAAGACAACGGAACAGAAAGCGGAGGAAAAACAGGAAAAGAAGAACTCTGCTTATGAGGAGTATTGTCAGCTGTGCCGCAGACCTGCAAGCATTGCAGGGAAAATGATGCATATGCCGAATAACCTGTGCATCTGCAATGACTGCCTGCAAAAAACATTTGATTCGATTAACAGCGGGAATATGCCTTACATGGAAATGTTTACGCTGGACCCGGCAATGCTCCGGTTCGGCGGCGAGCTTCCGAAGATGCCGAAGGTAAAGAAAAAGGCAAAAGAGGCGGAGAAGTCACAGGAAAAGGAAGAGAAGCCGGCACTGGATTTAAAGAATCTGAAGGCGCCGCATAAAATCAAGGCAGAGCTGGATGAGTACGTCATCGGGCAGGAGCATGCCAAAAAGGTGGTTTCCGTCGCGGTATACAATCACTATAAGCGCGTTGCCGATAAGGATGCCACGATAGAGCTTGAAAAGTCCAATATGCTGATGCTCGGACCGACCGGCAGCGGCAAGACCTATCTTGTCAAAACGCTGGCAAGGCTTTTGAATGTGCCGCTTGCAATTACGGATGCAACGTCTCTGACAGAGGCAGGCTACATCGGTGATGATGTGGAAAGTGTGCTGTCAAAGCTGCTTGCGGCGGCGGACAATGATGTGGAGCGCGCGGAGCACGGCATTATTTTTATTGATGAAATCGATAAAATTGCAAAGAAGCGGAACACGAACAGCCGCGATGTGAGCGGTGAATCGGTGCAGCAGGGACTGTTAAAGCTTTTAGAGGGCAGTGAAGTAGAGGTGCCGGTAGGAGCGACCAATAAAAACGCCATGGTGCCGATGACGACCATTAACACAAAGGATATTCTGTTTATCTGCGGCGGAGCGTTTCCGGAGCTGGATAAGATTATCAAAAAGCGTCTGAACAAGACTGCCACCATCGGCTTCCGTTCCGAGCTGCGGGACAAATATGATGAGGATAAGAAGCTGTTGGAAAAGGTGACGGTGGAGGATTTGCGGGAATATGGGATGATTCCGGAGTTTCTGGGCCGTCTGCCGGTCGTGTTTGCCCTGCAGGGGTTAGATAAGGAACAGCTCATCCAGGTACTGCAGGAGCCGAAAAATGCCATTTTAAAGCAGTATGAGCATCTGCTTGCCTTAGATGAGGTGAAGCTGGTGTTTGCTGAGGATGCACTGGAAGCGATTGCAGAGCGCGCGATGGAGAAGGATACAGGAGCGCGTGCCCTGCGTGCGATTCTGGAGGAAATCATGTTAGATATTATGTATGAGATACCGAAGGATGAAAATATCGGCAGGGTGACGATTACCGGGGACTATGTAAGAGGCTGCGGCGGACCGGTGATAGAAATGCGTGGCTCGTTAAAATAGGAAAACAGGCTGAATGGCTCGTAAAAAAGTGGAAATACTCCTCACAAAGAAGCTTTTATGCACAAAGCGGAGAGGAGTATTTTTTATGGGACTTTTGTGGAAAAACAGCAGGAAACGGACAAAAGCGGCAATTGTGTTTGCGGCGGTGCTTCTGACAGCCCTGGCGTTCCGTGTTATGACGGAGCGGGCATTTATGGCACAGGCAAGCATTGCGGGGGCATTTCTGACACTGACGCCGGAGCAGAGCAAAGGAACAGTGACCTTAACTGCGCGGTATCTTCCGCCGCCATATGGATTCTCGGAAGAGAAGCTGCTTCATTATTTTTCAAAGGAAATCGGTCTTGTGATAGAGGGAGAGCCCAGGGAAGTAACCTATGAAGGGCGTCTGGAATTTGTTTATGAAAAACAGGCGGCAGAGGCGCTTTCCATTGTAAAACTGGTATATCTGACTGAGGCAAAGGAGTATTATCTGTGCGCCGAGATTACCCTGTATGAAAAAAATGCCGCGACAGCATCTTATTTCCGCGATATGTTAGAGCAGGTGGCAAAAGAGATGGAAATGGATGAGATTACGACAACCCTGGAGCTGAGTGGAAGCTATACCGGGGAAATCCCGCTCTCGAAAAAGGATGAGCTGACTGACCGGCTCTTGGAGGAGCTTTATGCGCAGCCGGTTTATGAGAACCGGGAAAATAAGAACTATACTGTGTACGCGTACACGGGCGCGGTAAAGGACTATATTGTAGTAGAACAGAAAAAAATCAATGTGCAGGTAGCCATTTACTATGACCGTGCCGCCAACCGCACGGAGGTCGTGCTGGCATCGCCAATCGGGCTGCGGTAAGGGGATATCAGGGAAGCTGCACCCGGCGCTGTAGCGCTCCGGGTGCGGCTTCTTTTTGCAGTTACTGGCGCTGGCGGCGTCTGCAGAGCAGCTCTGAGGTGACGGAATCGGTAAGGAGCTCCAGCCATTCAATCGGACAGCCTGCCTGCAAAAATTCTTCGGTCAGCGGCTGGTTTTCCCGCAGCAGCCGGTCTCTCATAAGCCGCAGGGATAAGTAGTCAGGGTAGGTGTCATAAATAAATTCCTTTTCCCCATAGGAGGACAAAAAGGAATCGGCGGCGCCGTAAAGGCGCTGCAGCATAAGCGGATGACGCTGTTCAAAGTACATTGTATTTCCCGAGTTTCTGTGCGGCATATTATTATGTTCCTGCATTTGCGGCATGACCTGTGTCCAGTTCTGCTGCATCTGGACGTTTTGTTCCGGCATCCTGGCCGGAGTCTGCTGTATTGGTGCAGTTTGGTCCGGTCTCCGGACCGGGGTCTGCTGCATCGGAGTGGTTTGGTTTGGCATCCGGACAGGGGCCTGCCGTGTCTGGACGTTTTGTTCCGGCATTTGGGAAGGAGCCTGTTGCATTGGTGCAGTTTGGTTCGGTCTCCGGACCGGAGTCTGCTGCATCGGAGCGGTTTGGTTTGGCATTTGGACCGGAGCCTGCTGCATTGGTGTGGTTTGGTTTCGCATCGGGGCAGTCCGGTTCGGGGTCTGCGGTATGGTTTGTCTTTGCATGGAAGATTGTCCCGGAGCTGGTGCGCCTGGAATCGGTGGGTTATTTTGTGCGTTTGCACCCTGAGGCGGGTAAAAACGGCTTTGTGGTTCCTGGTGCCTGGCGGGAGCAGAGTAGAAAACTGGCATAGAAAGACCTGCCTTATAATCGGTGTTGTTGTAGTATATGAAAGAAGGAGAAAAAGGTGCCTGTAACTCTTTGCAAATGTATTTTCCGGACAAATGAAAGATAAGGAAAAGACGCTCTTAAGACTTTCTGAAAGACTTCTTAAAAAAGCGCGGAAGCGCAAGGTAACTCTTGAATTTCAGTCAAAGTATGCTATACTGAAAAGTGGATAGGCTGACAGGAAAGGGGAAAAAATGGAGCAGACAGTACGGGAGGCGGTTGCAGATGCCGTCGGAGAAGGGCTGCAGCGGCTGGTGCTGAGCAACGCACCGAAGGCGTCAGAGCTTTCTAAAGTGAAAATTTATCCGGTGACGGCAGGAGGCCGACAGTGTTACCAGATAGAAGAATACCGCGGGACCCAGGTGTTTCATAGAAATTGCGGGGAAGAAGAGGTAGAACAAAAGGTAATAGAATGGCTGGAGGACGGTTGCTTTAAGCAGGCGGAGCTGACCTCGGTGTTTCATCAGAGAACGGTGCTGTTTGGCAAAAAGGGGAATGCAACAGTCCGGTGCCGCAGGCGGCAGGAGAGCCCTTCGCTTGTGATACCGAGAGAACATAACCGGAAGAAAAGGTATCTTCTGGAGGAAGGGATTCCGGTTCCGTTTCTTGTCGACCTTGGTGTTATGACAAAAGAGGGCATGGTTCTGAAGGCAAAGTACGATAAGTTCCGTCAGATTAACCGTTTTCTGGAGTTTGTCGAGGATATTCTCCCGGCGCTGCCAAAGGAAAAGGAGCTTCAGATTCTGGATTTCGGCTGCGGGAAGTCGTATCTGACCTTTGCGCTTTATCATTACCTTCATACAGTAAAGAACTATTCCATAAGGATTGTCGGACTTGATTTGAAAAAGGACGTGATTGCGCACTGCAGTCAGCTGGCAGCTTCTTATGGCTATGATAAATTGGAGTTTTTGTGCGGGGATATTGCGGACTATACAAAGGCTGAGGCGGTTGATATGGTGGTAACGCTGCATGCCTGTGATACAGCAACCGATTATGCCCTGTATAAAGCAGTCTGCTGGGGAGCGTCGGTCGTACTTTCCGTACCGTGCTGCCAGCATGAGTGGAACCGGCAGATGGAGTGTGAGGCGCTTGCGCCGTTTTTAAAGTATGGCATTATAAAGGAGCGGATGTCGGCGTTAATGACAGACGCCTTCCGTGCCAATGTCATGGAGGCCTGCGGATATAAGACGCAGCTGCTGGAGTTTGTGGATATGGAGCATACGCCGAAGAATATTCTGCTGCGGGCGGTAAAAAAGGAGAAGATAGAGAGGCAGGCGCTTCCTGCACGAGTGAAGGAAAAGACAGCAGGAATCCTGGAGTATTGCGGGACAGAACCGGCGCTTTACCGGCTTTTAACGGAGAAAGAATAGAATGAAAAAACTTGGTCGGATTTTGTATTTAATTGTGGTCTTTTTCTGTGCGGTGCTGTTTTTTGCAGGCCGTATCGGGGAGACTGTATTTGCGGATAAAACGGAAACGGTTCCGATGGGCGAGACAGAGTTCCCGACGATTACGATACTTACCTGCGGGGAAGAGATTAACTGCCTGTATGGCTACAGCTCGAATCTGGATACGATTCTGAACCGGGAGAATGTGATTCCGGTCGGGGCGGACGGGGTTTTTGAACTGAAAATCGATGAACGTGATATGACGATACGCCGTCTGAAATATGAGATTCTGGATGTTTCCAGCGAGGCGGAGCTTGGCTCCGGCACGATTAATGCGTTTGACAAGCAGGAAGACTATAAGCTGGTCCGTATTAAATTAAAGGAAGATTTAAAAGAGGGAACCGAATATGCAGTAAAGGTAACCTTGATTAATAATGTCGGCAAGCGGGTGTACTATTATTTCAGAATCAAGCAGTATGAGAAGCCGCTGCTAAGCGAGAAGTTAGCGTTTATCCGGGACTTCAGCCGGAAGACACGCAGTGCTGACGCTGCAGATATCGAAGCGCTGATTCCTTATCTGGAGATGAAGGCAGATGCGCCTTCGGATACTTTTGGTTATGTGGATATTCATTCCAACTACCGGCTTGTAGCGTGGAACGGTCTGGCGCCGGAAACGGTGACAGAGCCGCTTGTTTCCGTAACAGAGTTTTATGATGAGATTATGACGGCAGTGGTGCGTTATTCTGTCAGGCTCGATGTCGGGTACGGGGAAGAGTATTATACCGTAAAGGAGTATTACAGAATCCGGTATCTGGGAGACGTAGTCCATCTTCTGAATTATGAGCGGCGTGCGGAGTCGGTGTTCGATGTGAAAAACGCAAGTCTTTCCCAAAGTGATTTGAAAATCGGCATTACGGCAGGAGCAGGGCCGGAGTTGTACCCGAATTCGGATAACAGCATCGTTGCCTTTGTAAGAAATGGGACGCTCTACTGCTATAGTCTGGCAGATAATGCAATTTCTGCGGTATTTTCGCCACCTTCCACGTCGGAAGACCGTATGTATGGGCAGCAGGAGGGGCATGATATTCATGTTCTGAAAATAGAAGACAGTGGGAACATCACGTTCCTTGTGGACGGCTATATGAGCCGCGGCGTGTACGAGGGGCGTGTCGGCTTGTTTGTATACCGGTATTTCCATGCGCAGAAGCGTCTGGAAGAGCTGATTTATATTCCGGTGAATACCACTTATCAGGTGTTAAAGGAAAACTTCGGTGATTTTGCGTATCTGAATGAGTACGACGTGTTCTATTTTATGGTGAACCATGCCTTATACGCCTACAATCTGGTGACGGAGGAGTTAAAGGAAATTGCCTCCGGAATCAAGGAGGATGGCTATGTATATTCCGTTACCGGGCGTTATGTCGCCTATCAGGAAGCAGGACGGACGGATTGTGTGAAGGTGCTGTATCCGGAAACCGGCAGGATTGCGGAGATTCTTCCGCAGCCAGGGGAATATGTGAAGCTGCTTGCGCAGTCGGAGGAGAATCTGGTCTGCGGGTACGGAAGAACGGAGGAGCTGGTAGTCAATGAGGACGGCAGCGTTACCTATGCCATGTATAAGGTGCAAATCAGCAGTGCGCTCGGACGTTTGAAGAAGGTTTACCAGAAGGCGGGATATTATGTAGAGGCTGCGGAGGCCTCCGGGAATGTCATCCGTCTGGAACGCCTGACCCGGAACGGAAACGGGGTCTATGAGCAGGCAGAAAGCGATTATATTCTGAACATGGACAAAACGCCTGCAGGGAAAATTGCCCTGTCAAAGCGCGTGACGGAGCGGCTTCTGACCGAATACTATATTTCATTTCCATCTGTCTTTGTCATGGAAACATCGCCGGAGGAGGTTCCTGTTCTTTATACGGTAGTGGTAGAGGATACGACGCTCCGGATTAACGAGATGGAAGCAGGGAATGAGGAGTATTACACCTATTATTACGGTATGATTGACGGCATCTATGAGAACGCGGCAGATGCGATTCTGGCGGCGGATGCAAAGGTAGGAACGGTAATCAATGAGGAAGGCAAGATTGTCTGGGAGAGAGGCGTAAAGGCTGCATTTGCTTCCGTACCGTCGATTACAGGAGTGCCGGCCGGAAGTGACAGGAATGCAGTACAGGCGGCAGTGAAAATGATGCTTTCCGTAAAGGGAGTAAATGCGGATATTTCAAAGGAGGAGGCAGAGCAGCCGTTAAATCGGGTTATGGGTAGATATACGAATTCCCGTGTTATCGTGCTGACCGGGGCCACTCTTGACGAGGTACTCTATTTCGTATGGAAGGGTCAGCCGGTGCTTGCCATGAAGGAGCCGGGCGGAGCGGTTGTGATTACTGCGTATAATGCAAGGGAGGTTGTCTATTATGACCCTGCCAGGGGACGCAGCGTAACTGTGGACAGGGAGTCGGCAGAAGCATTGTTTGAAGCCGGCGGAGGCATTTTTATCAGCTTCTTATATTAAAACATGGCGTTAGACGTGATGAGAGACAACAAAACGAAAGTATAGACAAAGCGCAGGGCTTTGCGCAGAAAGAGGGAAGATATGAAAGTAATTTCAGCAGTTGTACCATGCTACAATTCAGAAGCGTATATGGAGAAGGCAATCAATACGCTGCTCTCCGGAGGGGAGGACATGGAAATTATCGTAGTGGATGACGGCTCAACGGATGGGACGCTTGCGATTGCAAAGCGCTATGAAGCAGAATATCCGGGCATTGTCCGTGCTGTTCATAAGGAAAACGGCGGACACGGGGATGCCGTTATGACAGGTCTGGCGTGCGCGGAAGGACTCTATCTCAAGGTAGTCGACAGTGACGACTGGGTAAAGGAGCAGGCGTTAAAGGAGATACTGGAGAAGCTGAGGGAGCTTTTAAAGCAGGGAACCGCGCCGGACATGTTTGTGGCAAACTATGTGTACGAGAAGGTCGGCGAGGAAAAAAAGAAGGTAATCCAGTACCGCAGCGCCCTGCCGCAGAACGAGATTTTTACCTGGGCGGATACCGGGCATTTTCACTCAGGGCAGTACATCCTGATGCATTCCGTGATTTACCGTACCAGCATGCTCAGGGAATGCGGGCTTTCCCTGCCGAAGCATACGTTTTATGTGGATAATATTTTTGTATACCAGCCGCTTCCGGCAGTAAAGACGATGTATTATATGGACATCAATCTGTACCGCTATTTTATCGGCAGGGATGACCAGTCAGTGACGGAAGAAAACATGATGAAGCGGATTGACCAGCAGGTCCGGGTAACAAAGCTGATGATAGAAGCACATGACCTCTGGAAAATCAAGGAAAAGCGTCTCCGGAATTATATGATTAAATATCTGTGTATTATGATGACGGTTTCTTCCATTTATCTTTTAAAGAGCGGGACAGAGGAAAACCTTCAAAAGAAGCAGGAACTGTGGGAATACCTGAAAGCATACGACAAAAAGCTCTACCGTAAAATCAGCATGACGATTCTTGGCAAGTCTTCCAAGGCTGAAAGCAAGGCAGGGCAGGGCATCTTTAAGGCAGGCTACAAAATTGCCCGGAAGGTATTCAAATTCAATTAGGACTTAATTAAAGACATTTTCGGTATCCTCTTTGGAAACGGCACCGGCATCCGCAGTCTTTGAGGAACGGCGTAGATAAAAGACCGGAGAAAAAACTGCCATAAGCAAAAAGCTGCAGAATACGTCAATAATGGAATGCTGTTTTAAAAATACGGTCGACATACAGATGAGCACCGTCAGAACCAGCGTACCCCCTTTTATGACATGCCGTGTTTTAAAATGCTCGGAGGTAAACACGGCAAGGCATACTGCGAGGGAATTGTATACATGGATACTCGGACAGACGTTTGTCGCAGTGTCTGCTTTATGCAGGACACGGATAATATCCAGAAAAACATTATCGCGGCCGAGCGTTGAAAGATCCGGGCGCAGATCCAGCCCGTTCGGGAAAAAGGTGCAGACCAGAAGGAAAACTGTCATACCGGACATCAGAAGCCCGCAGAGGCGGTAGTATTCCGTTTTGTCCTTGAGGATAAAGTAAAGAACAAAGCCTGCAATAAACGGGAACCAGAGCAGGTAAGGAATAATGAACCATTCCACAAACGGAATATAGGAATCTAACGGGGAACGGATAATATAGTAATCTTTGGTAACAGTGTTCTCTAATATCAGGAACCAAAGCATGTAAATCGGAAGGTAGGTAAGTATCAGCCATGCATGGCGGTTTCTTTTTATGAACTCTTTCATAAGAACTCCTTTTCTGATACAAAGTCGTCAGGCGTCTTACTAAGTGTATCATACTTTTTTTATTGAAACAAGATGTTGGAAATATTTTTACGTTTTGTATAAAGATTGTTCTTTTGATAGAAACTATGGGACAGGAAAATTAGATGGAGGTAGTTATGGGAAGAAGAGTATTTTTAGTAGTGTTAGACAGCGTAGGTATCGGGGCGCTTCCGGACGCGGACCTTTATGGCGATGAGGGAAGCAATACGTTAGCGGCAGCGGCAAAAAGCAAAAAGTTTTCCATGCCGAACATGGAGCGTCTCGGTCTGTTTGATATTGAAGGAGTAAAAGAGTTAAAGAGCGGGAGTGCGGCGCCGGAGGGGGCGTTCGGAAGACTCAGGGAGGCGTCCAAGGGCAAGGACACTACCATCGGGCACTGGGAGATTGCCGGGATTATCTCCGAGCATCCGCTTCCGACATTTCCGTGCGGCTTCCCGCAGGACCTGATTCTCAGGTTTTCGGAGCGTACCGGGCGGAAGGTGCTTTGCAATAAGCCTTATTCCGGTACGGAGGTAATCCGGGACTATGGAAAGGAGCATATGGAAACAGGAGCGCTGATTGTCTATACCTCTGCGGACAGCGTGTTCCAGATTGCCGCACACGAGTCGGTTGTGCCGGTAGAAGAGCTGTACCGGTACTGTGAGATAGCAAGGGAGCTCTGTCAGGACGCTTACGGCGTGGGACGCATTATCGCACGCCCGTTTGAGGGAGAGTATCCGTTCCAGAGAACATCACGCCGCCATGACTATTCCCTGCAGCCGCCGCAGAGGACGATGCTGAATATTCTGGCAGAAAGCGGATATGACGTCATTGGTGTCGGAAAGATAAACGACATCTTTGCAGGCAGCGGTATTACGGAATTTGTGCGGACCTCGGGCAACGAGGACGGAATCCGGCAGATGCTTTCCTGTGCAGACCGTGATTTTAACGGACTTTGTTTTGTAAATCTGGTAGACTTTGACTCAAAATACGGACACCGCAATGATGTGGATGGGTACGCGGAGGCATTGTCCTTCTTTGACGCGCAGCTTCCGCATATGCTCGAAAAGCTTGGTGAGGACGACCTGCTTTTGATTACTGCGGACCATGGCTGCGACCCGTCTACACCTTCCACGGACCATTCCAGGGAATATGTGCCTTTGGTTGCGGCAGGACCTTCGGTAAGGAAGGGAGCGGATATCGGGACACGCAGCAGCTTTGCGGATACCGGTGCAACAGTATTAGACTGGTTCGGAATTTTCGGCGGAATCGAGGGAACCTCCTACCGTCCGGAACTGGTTGGAAAATAAGGGAAAATTATCCCTTGTAATGTGGCAGGGGATGCGATAAAATAAGAGAAAACGTAAGGAGGTGCCCCGGAATGCCGAGGAGAAGAAAACTTGCGGGGAAAAAAGCGGCATACGCGGGCCTGCTTCTTGGAACATTATGCGTTATGTCCGGCTGTAAGACAACGCCGGTAAGCGGAAAGATAACAAAGACCCCGGAGCCGACAGCAACAGACCGGCCGACAATCACGAGCGGACCGACAATGACAGAGTATCCGACAATAACGGAACAGCCGACGCCAACAAAGCAGCCGTCCGCTACGGATACTCCGTTTCCATCCAATACGCCGACAGTAACGCCGGGGACGGAGCCGACAGAAGTCCCGACCAAGGAGCCGACGCCTGTTCCGACGGTGCCGGAGCGGCCGACTCCGGTTCCGACTCCGGAGCCAAGTGCTACACCGACTGTGAAGCCGACAGGTCCTGCTGTTGCAAGTCCGACTCCGACGTCTGGTCCGACCAGTACGCCGGTTCTGACTGAGGCGCCGGATTATACCGTATTGATACAGAGCGGCTGGCAGCGGGCAGAGGACTTTTTTGGGAAGAGAGAGGTTTATTTTCCGGGGATATTTGACAAGGCGGATGTGGCTGCCGTTCCGGGCCGGTATGAGTATGTATATACTGCAGCAGCACAGGAGGGTGCCTGCTTTTCCATGATTGGGGAGGAGGACGCTACGGTACAGCAGTTTCTGGATACTCTGGCAGGCTATCCGGATTGCCGGATTGTTCCGGAAGGGGAAGAGGATTATTGTTACGAATATACCGCAGAGGGAAAGAGGGTATACGGCAGAATTTACTCCTGTAACTATGAAGGACAGCAGGGGCGGATGCGGCTTGAGCTTGTCTGTCTGTCAGAGAGTGAGCTGTGTGGACAGGAGGAGTATACGTTTTATCTCCGGTAACCGTACTTACATAGAAATAGTATCAAAGGAGGAGTTATGCAGGAAAAATTAGAACAAATCATGCGCCAGATTTATCTGATGCTTTCCAACTGCGAGGAAAGCGCTTATTCGTCTGAGGATCTGGTTGTGCCGAAGCGGAGAATTTTTTCTTTGCTGGAGGAGCTGAATTATGCGGTGTATGATTTGATGGAGCAATACGAAGGTACGGTTACATCAAGGGAACGGGCGCTTGCAGAGCATGAACGGAACATGGCAAAAATCAAAGAGGACGCCAAGAGCCGCGCAGAGGATACCTATGCTGCGTCGCTTTTGTATGCGAGAGAGATGTTTACGGATATGCGCCATATTACCGAGCAGCTTTGTAAAAGTATCCGCAAGGAATACGACGGAGTTCTGAGCAGCTACGAGGAAAAGCTCCGGTTTCTCCGGGAAAATGAGGAAAGCACTGTTGCCCAGATGAATCTTATGTCAGAATCAAAGAAATATCTGCGTCTTATTGAGCAGCAGAATAAGGAGAAGGAGCGGGAAAAGAGCCTTACGGAAGAGGAAAAGAAAAAGCAGGAGGAGTTCTATGCCGAGCAGGAGGAGATTGCGGCGGCGGAGGCGGCATCCGAGTTTGGCCAGAAGCTTTCTGCACCGATTGTCGTACAGGTAAACGAAAGGCCGAAGGTCCCGGAAGGATTCGGCCGCAAGCAGGGAAAAAAGAAGAAATACATACCGAGCCAGGCACTCGAGGAAACCATGATAGAGGGAGAGGGCGTAGTTACGCCGGAATCCCCGGGCGCCGCAGAGCTGGATGAGGAATACTTCGAATGGAAAAACGTACAGGAGGAAAACGACAAGCAGGTCAAAAAGGGCGGCAAAAAGTTTTTCGGGAGGAAGTAATCCTTGGATTTTTGTAGCTTGTGTGCGCTTTTAAATGCCGTAGGCTGTATATGATTTGATTTTGCACGCGCAGCGCTCTGCCGGACAAATGCAAAAACAGATGATATACAGCCTACGGCACTGTTTAAAGTAGCTTAAAAAATGCGAAAATCCAAGAAAGGACTCAGGATGCCTTGGATGTGGCTGCTGGTTCTCCCGGATACTTGGTATAGAGTATCTTCAGGAGAATCGGGGTAATAACGGAGGAAACAATAATCAGCAGGATAACACAGGTGAAAAACTCAGGGGTCAGCAGTCCGAGGGAGAGTCCCTTCTGGGAGATAATCAGAGCGACCTCTCCGCGTGTCATCATGCCGATGCCGATTTTCAGGGAGTCTGCCATGGAGAAGCGGCATAGCTTTGCCATGAGTCCGCAGCCGATGATTTTGGCAAGCAGCGCAGTCAGGATAAAGCAAAGCGAGAAGAGCAGGATATCAGCGTTTACATTGTCAAGGGAAGTCTTCAAGCCGATGCTGGCAAAAAAGACCGGACCAAACAGCATGTAGGAGTTGGTGTCCATTTTTTCGGCAATGTATTCGGAATCCCGGAGGCTGCAGAGAATAATTCCCGCAACATAGGCGCCGGTAATGTCAGCGATACCGAAGAAATGCTCTGCACAGTATGCCATGGCAAGGCACAGCGCCAGTCCCATAATCGGAATACGGCGGGTGTGCGGGAAGGCGGCATCGAAGCGTTTGAACAGCTTGTGGATGATGAAGCCGAGGATAAGACTGCACAGGAAGAAAAGGCCGGTGTTGCCCAGTACGGCGAACGGCTTGGTTTCCGGATTTTTTAAAGCAATAACAAAGGTAAGTACAATGATGCCGATGACATCATCAATAATAGCGGCACTTACGATGGCAGTACCGACGTTTCCTTTCAGGTAGCCGAGCTCGCGCAGGGTCTGTACGGTAATGCTGACAGAGGTAGCGGTCATAATAACGCCGGTAAAGACAGCACAGAAGAAGGAATCGCTGCCAATGCCGCCCGTACCATAATAGAGCGCATATAATGCAGTACCGCCGGCTAACGGGACCAGAACGCCGGCACAGGCAATCAGGAAAGCAGTCAGGCCGGTTTTCATCAGGTCACGCAGGTTTGTTTCTAGCCCTGCGGAAAACATCAGAAGAATGACGCCGATTTCTGCCATCTGCACCAGAAAGTCAGAGGTGTTTACAAGCCCAAGGACGCTTGGCCCGATAATCAGACCTGCGATAATTTCGCCGGCAACCTGCGGCGCTTTCAGCTTTCTTGCGAGAATACCGAAAGCCTTTGCAAATACGATAATGATGGCAAGATCTTTAAAAATGTCGTAAGAAGTCATAATAGTTCATTTCCTCGTTTCTTTTTGTTAAGCTTAAGTGTTTGCATTTTTTATATGTAGTGTTATGCCCTGCCGTATAGCCGCCAGGATTTTTAAGACTGTTAAAAAATGTAGAAACTCAAGCTTATCGGTGATATCGAAAATGATTATAGCACCCCGGAAGAGGAAAAGTGTTGCAAAAGCAACAAAAAAGTGTAGAATATAAGGTGAAAAAAAAGTGTGGATTTGTGCAAAATGAGGAGGTAGGATACAGATGACCCAAAAGCTGAAAGAGCATGCCCTGTTCTCCGGACTGTCTTATGAGGAGACAGAGCGTATCTGGAAATGTTTTCATTTTGTTACGCGCCGTTACCGCCGGAATGAATACATATTGATGGAGGGAGATGCCGTGCGGCAGATTGGAATCATTATAAACGGGGAAATCGAGATGGAAAAGGAGGATGTGTTCGGGGAGGGCTGTTTTCTTATTAAACTGCAGCAGGGGGAGCTGTTCGGGGATATGTTCATCGGCCAGCAGCTTCATTACAGTACAGTCAACTACCGGGCGCTTACGGAGTGTGAGATTGTCTGGTTCCAGTACCGTACCCTCTGGGATGGCAGAGGGCTTACGGGCTGTCTGTTTTCGGATGTAAGAGAACAGGGGGCGCAGGAAATCGGCCGGCATATCTGCGACTGTCATCTGAAGTTTATTGAAAACCTTACAGGGCTTCTGGCAGTAAAGACCAGACGAATGCTTGCCAAGGTGGAAATCCTGTCCACCCCGTTTTTGCGAAAAAGGATTCTGGCCTGTCTGCGGCTCCTTGGAGAGCAGAGGGAAAGTATCCTGCCCGATAAGAGGACATATACGGTGGAGTTGCCGTTTAACAAGACGGGGTTTGCAGAGTTTTTATGTGTCAACCGGAGTGCACTGATGCGGGAGCTTTCCCATATGAAAAAAGAAGGGCTCCTGCATTGTGAAGGGAAGCAGTATACCGTGTACCAGGAGCCTTTTCAAAAAACTGAAATTCAGGAAAATTTATAGTTGACAATTTCAGAAAAGGGTGGTAATATAATAGGGCAGTTCGCAGTTGTGGCGGAATTGGCATACGCGCATGATTCAGGTTCATGTCCACTTACGTGGGTAGGGGTTCAAGTCCCCTCAACTGCATTGTACCACCGGAAGCAGCCGGAGGTACGCAATATTTGCGGAAATGCTGGAATTGGCAGACAGGCATGACTAAGGATCATGTGGTCCCCGACCGTGAGGGTTCAAGTCCCTTTTTCCGCAGTAGAAGATATGTCAGCGAAACTCCGAGTATATCGGGGTTTTCGTTGTTTCAGGAGGTAATTTTCCGAGAGTCAGAATTAAAGTTATAGATGTAAAGGTATGCACTATAACTCACCTATGATGGATTAAATTATAAAGCTATGTGAGAAGTATGATTAGTATATGAAGGTTGAACAGTATGTGCCAAACGAAGCGGTTTTTCAAATCAAGATAAAGCTTTCATCAGAGAATGATGAAGTCGGGGCAATTTCTGCTTTATGGCATTTGGATATGAAAGGAGACGATAAATATACAAATATCTGATTTAGTAAATATTATAACATCAGTGGGCGTTTTAGGTACATTGATACTTGGCTTTATGAATTTGCATTCATTACGAAAAAGTGAGCGTAATGCCCGTCATTATAATTTAAACATGGCAGATTATGAGAAGCGTAGAGATTTCATAGTGGTCAATTTATCAGAATACATAAGCATTCTCGATTCTCATAAACTCTCTTATATGGCGGTGACTGACAAGGAATGGGAGGAGAAAAGTTTAGAGACATTTAAAAAACTCCATTCTTTGGAGACCCTGTACTATCAAATTAGTTTAATGATAAATCCATATAATATGTGCTTCAAAGAATTTTCAGACGCCTTGAATAAATCAATTTTATTGGCAAGAAAAGTCAGAACTGAAAATTCGGCTGCAGAGTTATTAAATAATGGTTTAAGAACACCAGAGAGAGCATGGGAAATTAGTAAGGATGTATTAAAATTTCAAGAAAAAGAAGCTGATAGAGGTAAAAAAGCAGTAATTACAATTGACATAGAAACTGATAAAAAAGAAAGACAAAACATCATATCGGAAATGGTAAAAACCCGAGATGAGCATCTGAAAAATTATTGTTCTACAGCTATGATGTTGAATGAACAAAAAGAACAATTAGTTGCCGTTGCACAAAAATATTTGATTGAAGAAAAAAATCAATTGTTAAATGAAAGAAAGAAGAACAACAAAAAAGGAAAATCGACTCTCTAAAGACATTCCTGAAACAAGCGCAACGCATTCCAGTAAAACAGCTTCTCCAGTTCACCGGAGGAAAAGCCTGCGGCGCGCAGCGCATGCTCAAGCAAGGGGAGACGGGTGACATCCGGGATTGCAGTGTTTGCCGGAATCCCGTCGAAGTCGGTTCCGAGGGCAATGGTGTCGATGCCTGCAACGGAAACAATATGCTTTGCGTGGCGGACAAGAGCGTCCAGTATCTCTTCCGGAGAGGACGAATTCCGGACAAGGAAATGTTCACAGAGGTTCAGTCCTGCAACCCCGCCGTGTTCAGCCAGCACCCGGAGCATATCGTCGGAAAGGTTGCGCGGGACGTCGCAGATGCTCCGTGCATTGGAATGGCTGGCAAGAAACGGCTTTTTACTGTGGGCGGCAACATTGTAAAATCCGGTATCAGACAGATGGGAGACGTCAATCAGAATGCCGAGCCGTTCTGCCTCTTCCATAAAATCAAAACCGAGCGGGGTCAGTCCGTCGTGAAGGGGTTTTATGCCGGAGAGAAAGGACGGGCAGGAGGGGGTTTTTCCTGACGGCGGCGTAAGACAGGCAGCAGGGCTTCCCAGCAGATTCGGGTAGTTCCAGGTCAGCGTCGCCATGCGGACTCCTTTTGAATAAAGCACAGGAAGCAGAGAAAGGCTGTCTTCAGACAGGCAGCTTTCCTCCAGACTGAGCAGGGCAGAAATCCGGCCCTGTTTTTTGTTTGTCAGAATGTCAGAATACGTAAGAACAGGAGCCAGCGCGTCCGGTGCTTCGGCTAAAAGGGTGTGGAAGCAGGAAATCTGCTTTTGCACATGAGAGAGAGGTGTTTCTTCTTCCAGTCCGTACAAATCGGTAAAGACAGCAAAGCACTGGAGCAGGGCACCGGAGGCGCGGAGCCCGGAAAGAAACACATGGGAGACCGCTGCTTCAGGCGGCAGGCGGAAGGAGGCAGGGGAAGAGGACAGTTTTGACAGAGTGTCGCAATGCAGGTCGATAACAGGAATCATAACGGACGTCTCTTTTCCGGATATTGTATCAACAGCATATGCTGCGGCGTCGGGTTTGACTGCGAAAAGTGTAAAAAAGTGAGGCGGATTATAGACAAGCCCGGAAAAAAGGAGTATACTGTAAGGAAAGGGGTCGGAGGTGCTTATGAAGGACACATTGTACGCCAGGATGCGGCCATATCTTGGTGACGAGAAGAAGCTGTCGGAGCGGATGGCGGGCCGGCTGGATTTCTGGGAAGAGTGTGTCATGCTTTTCCCGAAAGAAGAAATCATAGAGAAAATGGATAAGGCGTTAGAGGACGATGATTTTTCTGCATTTTGGGTATTTGTGCATCGTTTGAAGGGGAATCTGGCTAATTTTGGTTTTGAAAGAGCATCGGAGAAGGCAGCAGATGTGCTGCTGATGATAGAGAGAAAGGACACGCAGCAGCTTCGTTACCGATATGAAAGTCTGCGCGAGGAATATCTGCAGATTATAGAAAGGATTAAGGAAGTCAAATGAGAAGGAAAAAGATCGGTGTTTTTGTCGGGGATGTACAGCAGGACTTTTCAAGCAGAATTTGCAGGACGATTAGCGCAAAGGCAGAAGAGTACGGATATGATGCATATTTTTTTACCATGTTCAGCTCTTATGGTGACAATGTACTGTATGCCGAGGGAGAGAGTAGGATTCTTTCGCTTCCGGACTATTCCAGGCTGGACGGAATCATCGTACTTTCGGATACGCTGTATATTCCGAACGGTTCAAAGGAGCTGTATCAGCGTTTAAAGGAGGCGCCGTGTCCGGTTGTCTGCATCCGGGCGCGTGTAGAGGGCTTTTATAATGTACTTGTAGATGAGACGGTTTCGCTGGAGCGTATGATACGGCATTTTGTTGAGATACATAATTTCCGTGATATCTGTTTTATGACAGGAAAGATGGAGATGGAGGACGCGCAGAAGCGTTTTGAGTGTTATAAGCGGGTAATGGGAGAGTACGGGATTGAAGTAACGGAGGATATGGTATTTTACGGTGATTATTGGAAGAAAAAGGCAAAGGAAGCAGTGGACCATTTCCTTTCCAGCAGAGGGGGCTCCTATCCGGAGGCAATTGTCTGCTCCAATGATTATATGGCGATTTCCATCTGCACGGAGTTAGAGGAAAGAGGAATCCGTGTACCGGAGGATATCTGTGTATCGGGCTTTGATGATTTGCTGGAGGCACAGCAGTTTACGCCGCCGCTTACGAGTGTAAGTGTGCCGTTTGAGGATATGGCAGTCCGGGCGGTAGACCTGATTGATGAGATTGACCGCGGGGAGCACCCGGAGATGAACCAGTATGTCCGTGTAGTGGAAAAGTACCGTGGCAGCTGCGGCTGCAAGCGCCATAAGATTAAGAATGAGTGGACGAAGCTGGCGAAGCAGTTAGAGCAGTGCGAAGCGTTTATGAACCAGATTATTTTTATGAATGCGGACCTCGAGGGGATTACTGAGGAGGAGGTACTGTTTACAACGGTACACGATTACAACCGTTATAATGATGCGAAAAAGGTATGGGTGTGTTTCTGCGATGAGGAAGAGGAACTGTCGGAGGAGGACCGGAATGTCGGCAGTACCCGGACGAGCTATACGGAGAAGGTCATCCTGCATTCCGTGGAGACCCAGAGAGGCACGCTGCGCCTGATAGAGAAAAAGTTTGACCGGAGTGAGCTGATACCGGCAGAGGAGCGTAGCGAGATAGAAACGGGAAGCTTTTATTTTGCACCGTTACACTATAAGAACCATAATCTTGGCTATGTCGCGTTTGCTTATGAGAATCATAAACACTACAACGATTTTGTGAGACCATGGCTGATGAATTTTGCGGTCGCGCTGGAGAATTACCGTCTGCACCGCAGCCTGAATGCAATGGCAGATATTAAGAGGCTTTATAAGGAGGATGCCCTGACCGGCATTATGAACCGCCGTGGCTTTGAGGAGCAGGCCCGGATTATTTACGGGGACGCCGCACATTTGCGCCAGCGGGTGGCTGTAATCAGTATTGACCTGGACAATTTAAAGAAGATTAACGATGCCTATGGACATCTGGCAGGTGACGATACGCTTTGCCGCGTGGCGTCCGCACTGGAGGCAGTATCCAATGATGCTACTGCGTATGCAAGGACCGGCGGTGACGAGTTTTCTGTTGTGAAGCGGATTGACAAGCCGGGGGAAGGAAACGACTTCATTGCACGACTGCGCGAAGAGCTGCGGAAAATCAATGAACGGAGTACACAGCCGTATATTGCGGAGGTGAGCTGCGGCGTATATGAGGTTAAGGACCCTGCGAAGGTTTCCCTGGTCCGGGCAATGGAAAGAGGAGACGAGTATATGTATGAGGATAAGCGGCAGAGAAAGACAGTCAGAAACAATTAAGCGGGAAGCGGCAGAACTTACCTGGACATCCTTTGACCGGACCTTATGAAAAGCATAAAACCGGTTGACGGATGTCCGTTTTGTTCTCCTGCTGTTGTTACAGAAGCCCGCCGTCGAAGCGGATGACTTGGCCGGTCAGATAGGCAGGCATTTGGGAAAGCAGGAACAGGGCTTTGGCAGCTTCTTCCGGAGAGGCAAACCGGTCTGCCGGAATTTCTTCCCGCAGGCAGGCGCGCTCTTCCTCGGAAAAGCAGCGGTTCATGTCGGTATCGATTACCCCGCAGGCAAGCGCATTCACGGAAATCCGGCTCGGTGCAAGCTCCTTGGCAAGTGCCTGCGTCAGCGCATTCAGGCCTGCCTTGGAGGCAGAGTAGGCGGCTTCACAGGAAGCACCGGAGCATCCCCAGACAGACGAAACATTGAGAATCGTGCCACAGCTGTCTTCGGGAGCGAGCCCGCTCTGGTCACGGTTTTTCAGCAGATACGGAATTGCGGAACGACAGCAGTAGAATGCGGACGAAAGATTGACGGAAAGCAGACGGCTCCATTGTTCATCCGTCATGTCGGTAAGCAGTCCGATATGGGAAATGCCTGCGTTATTGATTAAAACATCCAGCCTTGCAAATCTTGCAATGACTTGTGAAAACAGGTCTGCGACAAAGGCAGGCTCTGCAATATCGCCGGTAAGGAGAAGGTGTGGTGCGCCGGCGGCGGAAAGCTCCTCTGAAAGCGTGTTAAGCAGGTCTGTGCGTGATTCACAGCATCCCGCAACCGCATAACCGGCACGGGCAAAGGTAAGGGCGCAGGCGCGGCCGATTCCGCGTGAAACGCCGGTAATAAGTACAGATTTTTGCAGCATGATTCCTCCGTTTCCTGTATCACATTCCGCATGATGCGCTTATGAATAATTTGCTTCTTTTTGTTTACATTATACAGTATTATACAATGCCGGCAGGGAATAAGCAAGCGGAGGATGATTCTTGTTTTTTGCATTTTTAACACCTATGGGAAGCCCCCGGGACGGTACTGCATCGTAATTTTGCATGCGCAACGCTCCGCCGGACTTGTCTCCGGGACATGAGGAGATATATAAAATGCGAAAACTCAGGAATGCTGGTTGCGGAGGGGACAGAACTACGAAGAGGAGGAGAGGAATGAAGAAGGGAAGTTTGGCACTCAGGCTTTTTTTGTATATTTCTTTGTTCAGTCTGGTATGGCTGGGTTCGTATATTACGCTTTCGGGTGCGTTTGCCGTGCAGGAGCCTTCAAAGGAGCCGCCGAAGGAGCAGGAGCCGTCCGCAGCGTATCTGCCGGATACACTGTCGTCTTACTGGTCGGTCCTGGCAGTAACGGACGGAGAACGCAAGGTGGCAGCGTTTTTTCTGAGGTATGCGGATTTTCTGAATGATACGCTTGTCTTTGTAGAGGTGCCTGTAGATACAAAGGCAGAGCTTTCCGGAGGGGGATACGAGGTGCTGAGTGTCCACAATCCGGAGCTGCCGGAGCTGTTCATGCTTTCGGAGCTTTGTAGCTTTTTTTCCGAGGAAACGCTTTGTATGGCGGCACAGGAAGTCGGGGCATCCTTTCTCGGAGTGCGCCCGAAGACATGCTATATTCTGGAGAAGGCGGCTTTTGAGGAGCTTACGGAGCGGACAAAGGACGGCATACGCTTTGCTTTGAAAGATTCGGTAAAGGATACGATTGTGAAGGTAACGGAGCGTGCGCTGACCGACCGCAGCCTGAAGGAAGAGCTGGTCTATCTGGAAAGCTATCTGGATGTGAAACGTGTGATTTACCGGAGACTGCCGGGAAAGGCGGAGGCACAGGAATACCGTCCGGATGCTGCCGGAATCCGGGAAATGGTGGAGGCATACCAGACCGGGCTGTTTACGGAGAAGAACGACTAGCGGTATAGTACACAAGGTACATTCGGAAAGGAGAAAATATGAGTGTAGCAAAGAAAATCGGGTGCGTGGCAGCCGGGGTGATACTTCTGGCAGCGGCATTTCTTTCGGGACATTATGCAGGGGCTGCATCGAAGACTCCGGGAAGTGCGGAGGACCCGCTGATTACATTGAGCTATCTGGAAAGCAGGCTTACCGGGCAGGGAGGCTATACGGCGGTTTCATTGAAAAAGGGAGAGGTGCTTACGGGCAGCACGGGAACTGCAATCATCCTGCTCAGAGGCTCCGCAACGGCAGCCGGGAAGCCGGTCGTCGATTTGACCGGGGGCAGTTTAACTGCAGAGGATACCTCCCTGTTTCTTTACCACAGTTACATAGTACCGGAGGAAAAAGGTGGCTGTAAAGCGCTTTCCGCCTGTACTTTGCTGATTGCAGGAGAATACCAGGTACGGTAATAGAAAAAAGGACTATACAAAATCACCAAAAACGGGAAGTACAATTTGGTTAAAAGGGATATGGTAATTTATATCAGAATAGTGTATTATAATGTTGTGTTATTTTTTACGGTTGAGAATCAATCGCATCATTTTTTAGGAGGAAAAAGAAATGGCAAGTTTATCGTTGAAGAATATCAACAAGACTTATCCGAACGGCTTTGTTGCTGTTAAGGACTTCAATCTTGAAATCGAAGATAAGGAATTCATCATTTTCGTAGGACCGTCCGGTTGTGGTAAGTCCACCACCCTGCGTATGATTGCAGGCCTTGAGGAAATTACCGGTGGTGAGCTTTATATCGGGAATAAGCTGATGAACGATGTAGAGCCGAAGGACAGAGATATCGCGATGGTATTCCAGAACTACGCTCTGTATCCGCATATG
>CAJTUB010000013.1 GCA_910579465.1 uncultured Lachnospiraceae bacterium
CTGAATGCCACTTATCGAAAGCTGAACCGCCAGAGGAGCGTATTTCCAAGTGATATTGCGCTGTTCAAGGCCCTCTGTATCTATCCACCTTTGAGGCCACGAAAAAGTGGACAATGCCTATCCGTAACTGGGGGCAGGTTTATGGGGAACTGAGCATCATGTACGAGGGACGGCTGCCGGAATAATCCATAAAAAGTTCAGCAAGACAGGCGGAAAATACCGCCTGCTCTTGACATGCCCTGACGCTGCTGTTATATATAAAGCATGGGCTGGAAGCTCCGGGACGCGCCTTCAGCCCTGATCATTATCATAGAAGCTCTGAGTTTATAGACTTTTCTTCACACACTCACAAGACATGCTCTACCGTCTATCCCTTATTAAATATGCTGAAAAGTATGGTGTTTCCGACGCTGCCCGTAAATACCACACCAACAGGCAGTATATCTACCACTGGAAGCGCCGTTATGACGGCTCCATCGAATCCCTGCGCTGCCGTTCCCGCAGACCGCACCATCATCCCGCCCAGCATACCACGGAAGAGGTTTCCTTCATCCGGAACATGCGCGGGTTCTTATTCTTCTTTTCTTTTTTACGTCTGTCCAGATATTTATGGACTGCCAGATGCCCTGCCTTACACCGGTACATCCCTGTGTCTTTATTAAATTCAAATTCATTTTCCTTTGTACGGTTTCCCTGCGTAATGATACTGTTCAGTCTGGAAATCAGTTCATAACCGCCGTCCTGCGCTGTTTCAATATTTTTCTGTTCGGAATAGGCTGTGTCCCTGATTGCCATTTCCACTTCCATCCCGGTTACCCTGCTTTTGCGGACCAGTTCCGGCAGTTCTTTTACATCTGTTTTTTCGTCGCTAGTAATGGTGGCTGCTGTAATGATACGTTCCTCACTCATTGCTATGTGTGTTTTGTAACCAAAGAAAGAACTGTCTGCTGTCTTATGGCCTGTCTTTGCGTCTGCATCTCTTGAAGTTTCGATATGTTCAAGGTCATCTTTTACAGCTTCTTCCAGCAGATTCAGCTTCTCCCTTACTTTAGGATAACTGCACAACTCAGCTTTTTCTTTGATGACCGAGAGCAGAGCATGGCAGTATGCCAGTTCTTTTTCCAAAGAATCTTCTGTATTTTTATTCGGAAACTGCTCTTTCATTGTTCCGTCTATTTCATAAACAGCACGCCGCAGTTTCTTTGACTGTTCTAAAAGCGCCTGTCTTGGTGTTTTTTGGTTGTATCTTGATTTTGTATGGGTTGCATCTACAATAATGGATTTTGATTTTATAATGCCTTTTTCTAATGCGATCTGGACTGTTTTTGTGATCAGCATGTCCAACAGGTTCATATCTTTCAGGCGCAGTTTGCGGAATTTTGTCAGGGAACTTGGATTGATTACGCTTTCTTCCGGTGTTATATCAAGAAAGTATTTGAAGGACATGTCGTATTTAGAGCGTTCCACAACGTCAATATCAGATAAATCATAGATAGATTTCAGGAGCAGGTATTTGAACATCCTGACAGGCGGGACTGCATTGCGTCCATTATCAAGACAATATTTATTAATAAGCTCTTCATAAATAAATCCGAAATCAACCAGTTCATTCATCTGCTGGAGCAGGTTGTGCTTTGGAACGACTAATTCATATATTTTCATGTATGGGCTTAATATTAACTTCTGCTGTTGTTTAACCATAATGCCACAGCCTGTATTTGATAATTACATTATACCAAATGCAGGCGGTGGTATCTACTTTTTCAGCGGCCTCCATAACGGGAAGGTGGAACGGAGCCACCGCAAAGACGATGAAAGGTTCTATGCCACACATAGCTTTGATTCCTCTGAGGACTTTGCAAGGCAGCTGGAGGTGTACAACCGGAGGGACTATAACAATTTCCCTATGCGGGCACTGGGATGGAAAACGCCGGAACAGGTACTGAAAGATTATCTGCGGTCAGTGTAACAAATGTTTGACAAACCTACAACTTTTTTTATTTTAATTGTAAATTTTTGTTGAAAAATAGGCATGTATATGGTAAAATATAGGAGAAGTAATAAAAACATAATGTAAGATAATCATACAAAATGGCTAGATAGTTCAGTCGTACTGATTCAGTGTAAGTAGCTTTACTTTCTTGTGTTGCTCGTTCTTTGTTTATTGCAATTATTTAGAAAGTAGTGAAAATTGGCAGTATTTTTGAAGAACCATTTTGGGTAGGAATGTTTGAATGTATATCGGATGGAAGGTTATCTGTGTGTAAACTTACATTTGGTGCAGAGTTAAAAGACTATAAAATATATGAGTTTGTTCTAAAAGCTTACTATTGCTATAATTTAGTTCGTCTGTAGCAGCTGATGTAAGAGAAGCTGGTAGTAATCCTAAGCGAATACAGTGAAATGCGGAAGCAAATACAGAACACTGGGATAGGAACAAAATCGCAATGGGATTTAAATTATAGCAAGAGCAATTGAAAATTGAACGTAAGGGTATGAACCAGGAACAACGGGAAGTAGAGAAACAATAGCAGTTTGAACTGAAACAATAAAATTCTGTAGACCTAAAAGTTATAAGTTTATTGAAGAATTAAAACCTGGTAGAACTGGAAAAACGATAAAAATGCAGGATACTACCGTAAATGAAAAATTTGTGTGCAAGAAGTACGATCCAGAACAAAAAGAGTAAGAGGAAGAATTCTATACCCGTTTTGTTGATGAAATAAAGATAATGTATTCTGTATGTAATAGCAATATTGTAAGAATTTTTGATTACTTTTCATATCCTGAAATTAAAATAGTATACATTATAATGGAGTATATTGAAGGTAGAGATATATACGATTATTTTCAATTTGAAGAGGGAGAACAAATTAATTCAGTATTTGTTTAGATTATTAATGCTTTTGTATACTTGGAGAAAACCAGGATTTTGTATAAAGATGTGAGGGAAAGAGATGTGTTATTGATAATTCGGGTACTGTGAAAATAATTGATTTGGGAAGAGATTTAATGCAGATGGGTCTAATAAGCAAGTATCGTACTTAACTGGCCAGCTTCTCAAATACCGGAAGAAATATGGAAAGAAGTATTCAACGTAAAAACAGAGCAAATATAGCGGCCAAGAAAAAAAGTTGTGGTACCCATATAATACCTGTTTGGTGCGAAACTGTAAATAAGGCGTAAAATATGGATATTATGGTTATGAAAATCTTTAAAAGGCAATCGTATATTTAACAAATATATTATATATAAGGAGGATAAGTTATGAATGAAAGAATATGTTTTGTTATTTCTACGATAGGTAGCGAAAACTCAGAAGAACGGTTAAGTGCTAATAAGTTTTTAGAATTAACTAAAGAAATTGGCGAAATACATCACTTAAAGGTTATTCGGGCGGATGAAGTAAGCGGGACTTCGGATATAAATAAGGATATAATAGAGATGGTACAAAATTCGGATTTATGTATTATTGATTTAACTGGATTAAATCCAAATGTGATGTATGAGTTTGGTATGAGGTATCAGACAGGGTTACCTTATATTGTTTGTGCCCAAAAGGAAACAAAATTGCCTTTTGATATTATATCACGAAGGACAATTTTTTACGGTAACTTAGAAAAAACAAGTGATTATCGTGAAGCAAAGAAATCCATTCGGGACTTTATCAATCAATATGAGGAAAGGGATTATCAAGCTTCGTCATCAGTGAGTATAAATGATTTGTATCAAATGATACAACTTTTAATAGAGAAAGTTGAGAAAATAGAAAAAATAAATACGCAATCATATTCTGCAATAGGTGTCAATAATGCTGTTGGTAATATTTTGGATAATGAAGATGTTGATGAATTGTTGAGACAATTAGCTCCAGCAGAGGCTTTTCATTATGCATACACGACAAATCAAATAAGATTAGCGGAACGGTTACTTGATTATTGTCGAGATCAGCCCATTGGACATTTTATTAATAAATTATGTGCATTAGCAGCACTTGGATCAAAAAAGGCTATTGATGAACTGTCAGAATATTATAAAGAGAATATTTCGAATATATCAATTGAGATGATGAAGGAGATGTTAGGATCTATAGTTTCAGGCTTTAATCATCAAGATTCTGAATGTGAAAACATGGATCGAATGGAAGAGTTATTTGGTATCACTGAAGGGGAACTGAATACCAATAATGATAAAGCTTTTTTCCATAATCAGAAGGCTAGATTTTATGCAGGGGCTAAAAAATTGGATTTAGCTAAAGAAAATGCAGAAAAAGCAATACAGTTAATTGATACAGAACCTGCATATATCTATAATTATGCGATAATTTTAACTGAACTAGGGGACAAAGAGAGGGCTTTGGAAAATGCAAAAAAATTATTATCATTTGAAGAGAATTTAAATGCGGATCACTTGTCGTTTGCATGTAGAATGTTAAAAGAATCCTCGCTCCCGACAGATGGGGAATTATATAATCATTGTCTCAATAGATTAGAAAAGATCAGCCCGTATAAGGCTAGGCTAATTAGATTTTTATAAGTTGTATAATTTGTTGAATATTTAATCATTGGCAACATTTTGGCAACAGAAAATCAGCAAGCCATAATAAATGACGTAATTGAAGTAAAAACGCGTGTGAATTTGCATAAAACTTAGGCAAATAGAGTTAAGAACAACAAAGAACACGCCGAATTCGAATAATGGAAATATAGACTGAAAGGCTTGGAAAATGTGATGTTTACGGTGATAAGGAAGTATAGAAACTAACTTATCATTCATGCTGACAAACAGAGTGCAAGCAAAAGCAGAGGGGAAATTACGTTTTAACCGTAATGCCCTTTGTTTTATTTTCAAAAGGTGATTGAAAGTGAGTGATTCTAATGATATACTAAACCGAAAAAAGGATGATGTATAATAAGTTTGGCAAATTATGATTGGATAAAAGATTATTTTGGGTCAAGTAATTCATAAGTTGATCAAAGGCATTATCATGTAAAAGTTTGGTTTGTACATCGCTAATTAACTCGGTATTAGATGTATCGAGACTATGAGAAGAAAAGTCTGTAAATACAGATCTTCTATGATAATGAAGGGCGAACGGCTCGAAAAAGCTGCTTTTGCCCTTGTTTTATATAGAACAGTTCTTTATGGACATGTCAAGTACGGGCGGTGCTCCCGCCCGTCTGGATGGCGTAAATTTTTCCTATTCCGGCAGCCGTCCTTCATACATGGTGCCCAGCTCCCCATAGACCTGTGCCCAGTTCCGGATTGTGGAAGTCCACTTTTTGGTGGCTTCAAAGGTTGCCAGGTACAGGGCATTTAAAAGGACGGTATCGCCCGGGAATACGCTTCTCTGGCGGTTCAGCTTCCGGTAGGTGGAATTCAGCGATTTTATGGCGTTTGTCGTATAAATGACCTTTCTGACGGCTGCAGAAAACTTGAAGATCGGGAAAATGGCATCCGAGTTGTCTTTCCAGCGTTTCATGGAATTCGGGTATTTCGGCGTCCATTTTTCGGTTACCCGCTCCAGCGCCGCCAATGCCTTTTTCTCGTCCGCCGCCTGGTAGATCGTCTTTAAATCTGTCGCGAATGCCTTCCTGTCCTTGTCAGGGACGTATTTCAGGGTATTCCTGACTTGATGAACGATGCGGCGCTGGTATTCTGCCCTAGGGAATGCGGTGGCAATCGCATCCCTGATCCCGCTAAGACCATCTGCGCAGATGATTAAAATATCCTTCACTCCGCGGTTTTTCAGTTCGTTCAGCACGGACAGCCAGTACCTGGAGCTTTCGTTGTCCCCCACATTGATGGACAGCACTTCTTTCCGCTCTTCCGTGTTGGTGCCGAGAATGACATAGGCCGCCAGTTTCCGGATCATGCCGTTGTCCCGGACGGAATAGTGGATGGCGTCAATGTAAAGGATGGGATATACTTCATCCAGGGAACGGTTCTGCCAGCCTTTGATCTGCGGGAGGATCTTGTCCGAGACATCAGAAATAAAGCCTTCTGATGTCTCAAACCCGTAGATATCCTCTATGGTTCGGAGATCTGCCGGGTCGTCATGCCTTTTGCGTACATGGAAATGATCTTCTGGTCAATGTCGGAAATATCCTTCTGGCGTTTTTTGACTACCTGTGGCTCAAAGGTGGATTTACGGTTCTGCGGAACTTCAATCTCCATAGTACCATAGCGGCTGTTCACGCGCTTGTTTTTATACCCGTTACGGCAATCGTCGTTATCGGAGCGCTCCGATTTTTCGTAGCCGAGGTGTCCGTCCATCTCGGCTTCCATCATTTCCCTGATGGTGCCGCCGAGAAGGTCTTTGAGGGCATCCTGGATG
This sequence comes from uncultured Lachnospiraceae bacterium, assembly GCA_910579465.1. GTDB lineage: Bacteria > Bacillota > Clostridia > Lachnospirales > Lachnospiraceae > SIG307. The sequence continues at coordinate 6,338 of CAJTUB010000013.1, forward strand.
TCTTCGGCAGATTGGATGTCGTATTCTTACAGGAGCTGATGGATGATGCTGCGTTTCCCTTCCGTCATTTGTACTTTGTGTACGGGTTTCTTTTCTCTTGCCATAATAATAGGCCTCCTTATGATAGTTTATTTTATCATAGAAGACCTATTAAAACACTATTTACAGAAAAAGTTTCATACTCTCTATTTGAAATATAATTGTTTTTTGGACGTAACAGTAAATTTTGATTTATAGATACCTTACCATAATATATTCTTCCTCATTTTCCTTCACAATTTCAAAACCGACTTTTAGATACATCTTTACCGCGTAGTTGGCTTTTTGAACAGATAAGGAAACTCGTTCATAGCCATGTGTTTTTAGGAAAGTAAGGATTTTATTCATCATAGCTGTGCCGATGCCCATTCCCCGGTACTCCTTATAAAGAGAAATTGCCAAAGAGGGCGTTTTATTATCGATATGTCCGTAATCATTCATAATGCGCACCCAGACAGCACCAACAATTTTACCGTCAACCTCTGCAACAAAGCCTATATCATCTTTGGATTTCCCGAAGTGCTCAATATAGACCTGCAATTCTGGAGATGCGATAATGGTTTTAGGTGGAGGTTCGATGCCATCCGGAATGAAAATTGCTTCGTATAGGAAATTATCTAGTGACGGATATTCATGCTTTCGTATTTTCCGTATTGTATAGTCCATAGATAATCCTTCCGATTTTATTTTCTTTGTTCTCTCTTTATTCTAGCATAATTTACATAATATGGCAACAAAAATTTATCAGAAATGCTAAATCTAATAAAGAATGTTAAGCCTGATAAATGTTTTGTGGTTTCCGCAATATGGATGTAGTATAAGCTTTGAAGATGGAATGTTATGTGGGTTTGGCATACATAGCATTTTATTGGTTTTCTTTAAAGGCGAATAAGACGTTTTAGTAAAGCCTTGCGGTGAAGCAAACAAGAGGCAGTTTCAGTTCCGCTCAATATAAATTCCTCAAATAAAAGCAATTTTTTTACAAAATCAAGAAGGAACGTGTTATAATCAAAATACCAGAACAGACTTTCAAGAGGAACTATGTATGCGCAGGTGATCCAAGATATGAAATAAATTAGAAAAGGAATAGCTTGTGTGTTAATAAAAATATATCATGTAGGAGAGATGAAAATGCTTTGTAACATAAGAAAATGGGAATTGTCGGACGCGGCGGATTTGGCAGCAGCGCTTTCGAATAAAAAGGTGCAGGATAACCTGCGGGACGGATTGCCGTATCCTTATACGGAGCAGGACGGGAAAGAGTATATTTCTGCGATGCTTTCCGCGAAGGAAGATGAGACGTTTGCGTTTGCTGTCGTGGCGGATGGAAAGGTGATTGGCAGTATCGGGTGTTTTCGTCAGGGGAATATACACAGGCAGACTGCCGAGTTGGGATACTATATTGCAGAGGAATATTGGGGCAGGGGTATTATGACGGAGGCTGTAATACAGATTTGCCAATATGTTTTTGGCAGGAGCGATATCCTCCGTATTTATGCAGAGCCGTTTGCGCACAATGCCGCATCCTGCCGGGTACTTGAAAAAGCGGGCTTTCAATGCGAAGGAATCTTGAGAAGCAATGCGGTAAAGAACGGTGAGATTGTCGATATGAAGATGTATTCCCTGCTGAAAACAGAGTTTCTCTTTTAATGGGGATTAGATTGTTTAATGGGTATTAAATAGCGGTGCCGGAAAGCGAGTCAGTATTCTTCGGAGTTGATATACCCTTTAAATTATTTGAGATAACTGGAGATGTCATAATCAGATTAGCAAATTATCACATATATATTATAGCAAAAATCAGTATGAAATACAAGACTTGTATTTGTCCTGCTTTTTTGGTAGATTTTCATTAAAATGATATTGAATCAAAATTGTAGGAGGCACAAAAATAGAATTCTTTCACGGAACAATAAAAGAGGGGCTCTCTGAACTAAAGCCGAATGCATCTCCATTTTCTAATTTAAAAGAGCCGCTTGTGTATTTGACTACAAGCAGACAATTGGCATTGCATTATATTTGGGATGATAAAAGGCTTGGTTCAAAAATGCCAATGCTTGATATTCGTAAGGATGGAACTCTTGTTTTTCAGGAAATGTTCAGCGGCGCTTTGGAATACTTTTATAAAGGGGTTTCCGGATATGTATACCGCTGTATTGGCGATTATGAGCTTAATTCTGCTGCGGGTGTACATACTTGCGCAACATCCAGTACAGCCGTCCCGGTTACGGATTTTGAATATATTGAAGATGTTTATGAGAGCATTATCAGCTACGGCGATAAAGGCACATTTATTTACGAGAGATATGAGGATTTGCCTCAATGGCGTATTGATATTATACGGGGACATATCATCCGGTTCATTAAGAGAAATAACCTGCTCTGCGATAGGACACATCCAAGCTACAGACTTATTCAGGAAAAATTCCCTCAATATTGGAAAGAAGCAGAGGTATTAAATGATTACAAATTATTATGACCTTTAAATTTTGTTACTAAGGAAAAGAAAATTGGCAAGCCATAATAATGATGTAATTGAAGTAAAAACGGGTATATCTGTATAAAGCTTAAACAAAATAGTCAGTGGTAATGAAGGATATGCCGGAAGCAGTTATGCAAGGAGGAAGTAAGATGGTAACAGAAGCCTTTGACAACGAATCCAATGCAATTATCAATCCATGCCGCAAGGAGAATGCCCCGGAGGCGGGAAATGGAATGTGCTGCACTACAGGCAATGTGTGACTTCAGGGGGGTGGAGCTGTATACCTTTTTTACGAGCGGCGACCTGCTTGACGCACCTGAATGGGATACCAGACGGAAGAAGGGGCTGCGCTTTGTGCGACAGCCCCTTACCTTTGCTGTATATAGTGTAGTATTTGTATAGTATTTTGAAGGTTTCCGCCTTTTACTGCAGGGAGGCTTTGTACTCCTCGCCCCAATTCTGCATGGAATCGAGAATCGGTTTCAGGCTCTGTCCGAGCGCTGTTAAGGAATATTCGACTTTTGGCGGGACTTCGGCATATACCTTCCGGCTGATAAGACCGCTTTCCTCCATAGTGCGCAGTTGGGCGGTCAGGACCTTTTGGGATACGCTTCCGATGGACTTCTTCAATTCTCCGAACCGCTTTGTACCCGGCATTAAGTCACGCAGAATCAGTACCTTCCATTTATCGCCGATTAAGGTCAGCGTTGTTTCTACAGGACAGGCCGGCAGTTCCTTTCTGTTTTTTGGGTCGTTCATATTGCTTGCCTCCGTTCTATAGTTTCTTATGGAAACTTTGTTTTCTATTGTAGCATACAGTCTGTTTTGTGTCAATGTTTCTGAACGGAATCCACAACGGAAAGCGCTTGCATGAACTACTCTGCTATAGTATAATTTCGGTTAAGGATAATCATTGTTCTAAATGGGGCATTGTTTGCCCAAAGAAGATTTGGAGACAATGTTATGAATGATACTTTGAAAATGCAATGAACTTATGGAGGGGAATCGATATAGATGATGACGATTTACTTTGTGCGGCACGCAGAGCCGAACTATGAGAATCATGATGACAGAACAAGGGAGCTGTCACCGAAAGGGATGAGGGACAGGAAACTTGTTACAAAATTTTTGTCGGACAAACAGGTTGATGCTGTGCTGTCAAGTCCATATAAAAGGGCGGTTGATACGGTCAGTGAATTTGCGGAAAGCCGGAACCTTGCTATCCGGATCGTGGAGGATTTCAGGGAGCGCCGGATTGATAGTGAATGGATAGAGGATTTTTCGTCATTCAGCAGGGCACAGTGGGAGGATTTTGACTACAAACTGTCAGACGGCGAATGCTTACGGGAAGTGCAGGAGAGAAATATCCGCGCATTGAATTGTGTTTTAGAAGAGTATCAGGACAGGACGATTGCAGTGGGTTCCCATGGGACTGCACTGGGTACGATTGTGAATTATTATGATAAGCGGTTTGGCTATCAGGAGTTTGACAGGATTCGTGCGCTGATGCCGTGGATTGTCAGGCTTACTTTTGACGGGAAAAGCTGCGTGGATATGGAGCAGTATAATTTGTTTTTGGGAAAATAAATATAGTTACCTCAAATGTGTCGAGGTGGATTTTTTCGCAAACAGGTTTTAATCCATTCATTACGTGACCGTCAGACGACAATTAAGCTCATAAAGAGCCGTGCGGTTTGAATCCCATTTAAGTTTCCCGGCTGCTTCGTCATAAGGCAGCCAGATGCACTCGGTATGTTCGTGGGACAATGTTATATCTTCCTTGCACTCAAAACCAAAGGTATACTCAGGTATTACATAGGGGTGATTACTCCAATGCTGCCGATGCTTTTCGGAAATAACCGTAGCAGGAATATAAGACAGGCTTATCAGCTCTATCCATTTATCTGACCGTATTCCGCCTTCTTCAAAGGCTTCTCTTTTCGCAGCCTCTAAAGGTGTTTCATCATCTTCGCCGCCTCCGGCTATAAATTGCCATTGGTCGAAATCGGCGCGATGAAACACGCAATAAAAAAGAGAGCCATCCATGATTCGATAGGGTATTGCAAGTATTTGAAATGCTGCTCTCATTAGTTTCCTCCCTTCTTTTGCTCGTCGATAATGCCGCATCTCAGCTCTATCACTCTTTTGATAACCGCCATATCTTCATCGTCTGGATTCTTCCATCTGAATGCAATTGCACCGCCGCCGCACACGCGCTGCTTTTTGCCGAGCACCGTCACAAACATTCCCAGATGCGTGGTCGAACAGGCAGTGCATCGTAGGATATGACGTAAAATATTCTTCTGGAAATCGGGCGATTCCTGCGCGAGCCTGTCGTTGATGAGCGCAGGGTCGTCCCAATGATATGTGCCCATCACCCGGATGTCGAGAGCCATCTCGCCCAGATTCCACTCCGAACCTATACACATTACCTGTGAACCCTTGTATTTGTAGTCAACCTTCCAAAAGGTACTGATGGTGGGCTTCATTTTCCGGGAAGCTGCAAAATCCTGCAGCGCATAGGCCTGCTTTTTCTGCTTTTCGGTAAGCGGGCGGAAATAGTCCTCGTAGGCAGGCTTGTGCCTGCCGTTCAGGTTGCGGAAATCTAATGTGCGAAAGGCGAAAAAGTCAAACCCGCTGTTTGTCCTGGCAAGTCTTGACAGGGCACATAATGCGGGGAACATCGTAGGGTATTCTTTGGAAGTAACCTCGTTTTCGCGCACTGTAATCCCCACGCGCGCCATTGCCTTGAACATATCTGCAACACAGATGCTGCGGACAGAGCCTTTTAAGGTTTTGTCATATTTGTCTAAAGCCTCGCTTGAAAAGACAAGCGTCTCCCCGGATGTTTCGCCATGTGTGCCGAGCCTGTAAAGCAGCTCGATGTAATTGTTGACGGCGTTCCTTGTACGGGCAATGACATTTTTGGCCTTGGAGGGATATTTTTGCTTTAATCCGTTGATTTTGCGCCCCTTACAAAAATCCTCAAGAAGCATAACGGGAAGATGGTATTCGACAGGGTTGTCATACATATCGGCGAGCATAGCCATTACAAACCCGTGAAACGCCGTGCAGGAGGCACGCATATCGGAATCTTCGATATCCGCCAGGGACTGTTCCAAGGGGATGATGCCGCGGGCAGTAAAATAAATCAGGCTGTGGACGGCGGAAGGGAACGCGTCCTGGTCGATGTCAAAATTCATTGTGTCACTCCTCTGAAATAATCTGTCTATAGTTTATCGTAAAGCGAGGGAGAAGTCAACCGCCCTAAGCCTTGGGTTTCGCATTTTCACGTCACTTCGGATTCCACCGCCTGCTGCCCTCTGGTTTTGCATACGCAATGCTTCACCGGACTTCCTCCAAAAGCGGTTAAGCCGTTCGGTAGCGCCCTCGCGTCTGACCAGCGCTAAGAGGTGATTCCGGCTCAGCAAAAAGCGTGGTCCTTCGGATAAATGCAAAAGTAGAGGGGCGCAGGCGGCGGAATTTCCCGGAGCTGCTTAGAAAATATGGCAGATAGGTTTCCTTCTGGTAACTATACCACAATATTGTGCGTACTTTACGGGGAGTTTCTGCCTGCGTATAATAAAGACAAGAGCAGAAGAAAGCGGCCGGTCGGAGGCTCTTACGGAAAGCCTGGGTTTCGCAAAAATCGGATAGTACACAGTCCGGGGACTTTGCAAGGCAGCTTAAAAATGCGGAAACTCAGGGTAAAAAGAAATGAATAATTTATCGGACAGAAAAAGGAGGAATTTATCATGAATAAGAATAATTTTAAGGCGATTCCGCTTGCAAAGGGTGAAGTAAATCTGTATGATTTTGGTGAAGTCAGGTTACATGCATACAAAACAAATGATTTTATTGATGATGAGGTGTTTGTTGTTGAAAAAAATGGGAAGGCAGTTCTTATTGAGTCGCCGTGCTTTTTCGATAACAACAAAGAGCTTGCCGAATATTTAGAGGGCATGGAGGTGAGCGGTATGCTGGTTGCCTATCATGGTGCGGGCGCGACGTTCCTGCCTGATGTGCCGAAATACGCGACGCAGAATGCCAAGGAGTATGCGGAGCAGGGCGGCGGGAAGGCGTTAATTGACAATTTTACGGCTGCATTCGGGGAAGCCTTTGACAATTCGGTGCACAGGATTACGAATGTAATCGGAGAGGGCAGGGTGACAATCGGCGGAATTGATTTTGTAATTAAGCAGACCGCGGAAGCCTTTGACATTGCAATTCCTGAAATTAATGCGGTATATACCCATATGCTCGGCCACGACTGCCATTCCATTGTTGCAGGCGCAGCGCATGCGGACGGTATGATTGCAGAGCTGAAGGATTATCGCGCAAAAGGCTATGATTTGATTTTGACCTCCCATTATACGCCGGAGGATTTGAAGGATGTGCAGACCAAAATCGATTATCTTGAAAATCTGAAGAAGATTGCGGCGGCTTGCCCGGATGCGGACGGCTTTAAGGCAGAGGTACAGAAGCAGTATCCGGCATACGGCGGACAGAATTATCTGGATATGACGGCAGGGTTTTTCTATGCCTGATTCGTTTGTACCGGGTACTGGAAGGAACGGGTGTTTTTGATTGACGGTATGGCTGCGGAATGCGGCTGCTTGGAAAGGATGAGGGAATGATGACACAGAGTGAAAGAAGAAGGTATCTGATAGCGTCCTTATTGAAGGAGCAGCCGCAGTATTCCGGAATAGAGCTTCCGGAGGACGGGCAGGAGCAGAACTATCTGCTCCGTGCGCTGTTGAATGTCCGTATGCCGCGGCCGGTAAGCAGGGAGTTTTCAGAGGTTCAGGATGCCTATCTGAAAGAGGAAATAAGGCGCAAGGGGATAACGGACATTGCCGATTTGCAGCCCGTGGAGCAGGGACTCTTTCTCTGGAAAGGCGATATTACGACGCTCCGGTGCGACGCGATTGTGAACGCGGCAAACCGTCAGATGCTGGGGTGCTTTTGCCCGAACCACGGGTGTATTGATAATGCCATCCATACCTTTGCGGGGGTGCAGCTCCGCCTTGCCTGTGCGGAGCTGATGAAGCGGCAGGGACACGAGGAGGAGACAGGGAGGGCAAAAATAACTCCCGCCTTCCAGCTGCCTTGTAAGTATGTGATTCATACGGTCGGTCCGGTAATCCGGGGCAGGCTTACGGAAACGGATAAAAATCTGCTGGCTTCCTGCTACTGCTCTTGTCTGGAGCTGGCAGAGGAAAACGGTTTAAAAAGTATTGCATTCTGCTGTATTTCCACAGGCGAATTTCATTTTCCGAATGACATAGCGGCAGAGATTGCAGTACAAACCGTAAGGAAGTATAAAGCACGGACGCACAGCGGAATCGAGGTGATTTTTAATGTTTATAAGGAAACCGATTGTAACATCTACCGGGAGCTGCTCGGCTCAGATTGACAGGCTTAAAAAGGAAATGGAAAGTACGGACGCGATTGTAATCGGCGCGGGCGCAGGGCTGTCCGTTTCGGCAGGGTTTGCCTATGATGGGGAGCGGTTCGAGAAGAACTTTGCGGAGTTCCGTCAGAGGTACGGCTTTACCGATATGTATTCCGGCGGCTTTTATCCGTATGCTTCGCCGGAGGAGTATTGGGCGTGGTGGTCAAGACATATTCTTTTGAACCGCTATGATATTGCGGCAGGGGTACCGTATCTTACCCTGCTGCAGCTTGTGAAGGATAGGGATTATTTTGTGCTGACCACGAATGTGGACCACCAGTTCCAGCTTGCGGGCTTTGATAAAAAGCGCTTATTTTACACGCAGGGCGATTATGGTCTGTGGCAGTGCTCCAAAGCCTGTCACGACAAAACCTATGACAACGAGGATACTGTGCGGAAAATGGTAGCGGAGCAGAAGGATTTTAAAATCCCGGCAGAATTGATACCGAGATGTCCTGTCTGCGGTGCGCCGATGACAATGAATCTGCGGTGTGATCATCTTTTTGTGCAGGATGAGGGCTGGTATGCCGCGGCAAAACGGTATGAGGAGTTCCTACGCCATCATAAAAACGGGCATGTTTTGTTTTTGGAGCTTGGAGTAGGGGCAAACACGCCGGGAATTATAAAGTATCCCTTCTGGCGGATGACGGCGGAGAATCCAAAGGCTGTGTATGCCTGTGTCAATTATGGCGAGGCGCTCTGTCCGGCGGAGATTGGTGGACAGGCAATATGTATTGACGGGGATATTTCTGTGGTGCTGGATGAACTGGCAGTAGGAGCTTTATAAATCATGCAGATAGATTTTCTCAAGCGCCTTCAGGGCGCCGGTTTTCTGTCGATGACCCGGAAACCGTATTTTTGTAAAGATTTTTGGCAAAGAAAAGAATGGAAAATGCCTGCTCCCTGTGGTATACTGACAGAAACAGAGCCGGAGGAGGGCGTGTATGGCAAATTCATATCAAATCATAGAGGAAGCAACGTGGAAGCGGGCAATGCATTGCCGGGTGTTCCGGGATAGCGTGGAACCGGCGTTTTGCGTGACCTTCGAGCTGGATATTACCCGTTTTCTGAAAAGGGTGAAGGAGCAGGGATATTCGTTTACGCTTGCAATGGTTTATGCTGTATGTAAGTGCGCGAATGAGATAGAGGAGTTCCGGTATCGTTTTGTCGATGGGAAGGTAGTATTGTTTGATAAAATTGACACTGCGTTTACCTGGCTGAATCCGGAAACGGAGCTGTTTAAGGTAGTCAATGTCCCGATGCAGGATACCATGCAGGACTATATTGAAACAGCGGCGAAAACGGCAAAGGAGCAGACGGCGTATTTTACAGGACCGTTGGGGAATGATGTGTTTCAATGCTCGCCTATGCCCTGGGTGGCTTATACGCATATTTCCCATACAAATTCGGGGAAGAGGGAGAATGCGACGCCTTTATTTGACTGGGGAAAATATGTTGAAAAGGACGGCAGGATAGTGATGCCGGTTTCGGTGCAGGCGCATCATTCGTTTGTTGACGGTCTGCATATCGGAAGGTTTGCAAATAGGCTGCAGGAATTTATGGAGGAGCAGCCATGAACGAAGAGATAATTACAAGGCTGTGGCTGGAGCATTTCCAGAAAGCCCCGCAGTCTGTTGAGCGTTGCACGGTAGGACAGGGAAATTATGTTTACATAGTGAAATGTGCAGGGGAGAAGTATGTGCTCCGGTGCAGTATGGAACAGGGGGCTTACGAGCCTGCAATTTACTGGCTGGAACGACTGGCGCCGCTTGAAATCCCTGTTCCAAGGGTAATTGCCAAAGGAAGATCTGAGGGATACGAATATCTGGTGTTATCGTATCTGGAAGGAAAGGATATCGGGCTTGTGTATCCGCAGCTGACAGCAGAAGAGAAGCGGACGGTTGCAAGGGAAGTCGTAGCAATCCAGGACAGGGTTGCGGCATTGGAGCTTGAAAATTTGGAGCCGGACTGGTCGTGGGCTTTGTTTATCCGGGATATGTTGGAGAGGGCAGGGCAGCGTATTGCGGAAAATGGTTATTATTTTGAGGTAGAAAAGGTAGAGCGTCTCCGGACGTGCGCCGGGCAGCTTAAGGACTATTTTGCAAGGATAAAGCCGGTTGCCTATCTGGACGATATCAGCAGCAAAAATCTATTGATTCACAATGGGCGGCTATCCGGTATTATCGATATAGACTGGATGGGAACCGGTGACCGGCTGACCTTTGCCGCCCTGACCAATATGGCGCTGCTTGACCTTGGGTATGCTACGGATTATGTGGAGTACATTTTGGAGGAGCTGCGGGCGGATGAGGAGGAAAGAAGGGCATTTTTGTTTTATACCCTGCTGTATTGCGTGGATTTTATGGGAGAGCGCGGCATGCAGTTCCTGGATAGAAGGGTAGAAGTGAATGAACGGATTGTGGACCGGCTGAATGGTATCTATGACCGGCTGTGGATGGAATGGGACAGAGTACGAGGAGGAAATGAAAATGGCGGTAAGCTTTTATGAAGAGGCGGAGGATACGCTATTAAAATTTGCGGTGATTATAGCAAGGATGGGAAACCGGTATGTGTTTTGCAAGCACTGTAAAAGGGATACATGGGAAATTCCAGGAGGACGCCGGGAACCCGGGGAAAGTATTCTGGATACCGCGAAGCGGGAGCTGCAGGAGGAGACAGGGGCGCTGCAGTTTCGTATAGAGCCGGTTTGCGTGTATTCTGTCAGCGCTGACAAGAGCCTTGACGGGCAGGAGTCGTTCGGGATGCTTTATTATGCGGAGATTCAGTCAATGGAAGAGGAGTTGCATAAGGAGATTGAACGGATTATTGTGACGGACCGGCTGCCGGAGCGGTGGACGTACCCGGAAATACAGCCGGAGCTGCTGAAAGAGGCGGAGAGGAGAGGCATTTTATGATAAGGGAGGTAAGGGATACCGATTTTGAGGGGCTGATGGAGCTGTATATGCAGCTTCACGATAATCCGATGCCGGAGAAGTCGCCTGAAATCATGGACTTGTGGAAGCGGATTCTGGAAGATGAGAATCATCATATTATTGTCGCGGAGGTTGACGGGAGGATTGTATCCTCCTGTGTCTGTGTGATTATTCCGAACCTGACGCATCACCAGCAGCCGTATGCCTTTGTTGAGAATGTAGTGACGGCGGAGGACTGCCGGAACCAGGGGTTCGCGACCGCCTGCCTGGACCATGCGAAGGAACTGGCCCAAAAGGAAAACTGCTATAAGATGATGCTGCTGACCGGCTCGAAAAAGGAGAGTACCTTAAACTTTTACCGGAAGGCAGGGTACAACAGTGAGGATAAGACGGCATTTATCCGGTGGCTTTAAGGGAAAGAAAACAGGGCGGCCGCGCAGCTGTCGCGGTCGCCCCGGAAAATCAGGGTATTTATTTTTTCCTTTTTTGCTTAAAGTAATTGTCAACTACTTTTTTAATTTCTTCCGGTTTCATGGTCTTTAGCATATAGCCGGTTGCCTTTAAGGACATGACGTTCTTGACGCTTTCCTTATCGCCTCTGCTGGTCAGGAAAATAACAGGAATGTCTGCCGTTTCCTCCTCGGAGCGGATCATTTCAAGGGTCTGTCTGCCGTCGCAGATCGGCATTTCATAATCCAGAAGAATCAGGTCCGGTCTGTTTCTGGCGATGCATTTCAGTGCAGTGCTTGCAGAGTTTGCAAGTACAACGTCATAGTCGCTTCCTAGAAGCATTTTCATTGCATGCTGTATGACATCCGAATCATCGACAATCAGAATCTGCTCCTTCTCCGTTGTTTTTCCTTTATCCAGATACTTCTTGATTTCACTTGTCACGTTCCGCGGATTCAGCGTAAGTCCCAGCTCTCCGCCGGAAGCGGCAGCCGAAAGAATGCAGAAGCCAAAGTATCCCTCTCCGGTATTGAACAGAAGGCTGCATTCCGGGGTCTGCTCGTTAAACTCCTTTGCAAACTGTTCATATGTAAGCAGATGCTCCCTTTCAAGGTTAAATAAGCCGAGCGAAGGGAAGGCTGACTTAATGCAGTCCATAAACTGTACTGCGATATATCTTGTGGCATTGATAATCAGGTCGTCTATTTTATCAAACCGGATTCCGAGCATCTGCCCGACCGTGCTGATAAGAAGGACTTCTTCAAAGGCCAGAATGACATCCCATTTTTTGCCCTGCTCCGAGGAATAGACGAGCTTATAATAAAATCCTTTGCCGAAATCCTCCGCGCCGTAGTGGTCGCTGACAACGCGTGTTTCCAGCTTGAACATATCGTTGACTGTTTTTATAATTGTCTGCTCAAGCGCGGTGATAACCTCCTCCGAAGGGAGGTTGCCCCATTTGCTTTTGACTTTTCCGGTGATTGTACTGTCCTCTGTTAAGGTATGGGCAGTCATCCAGCCGATGCAGACACCCAGGAAGTGTCTTACGGTGTCCAGGGAGAAATTGCCCTCTACCAGCTCTTCCTCCAGGGCAGGAAGTGTTTTAGTCTTAAAATTGTCATGGAGGCGCTTGTGCATCGGATAGCCTTCGAAATTAATGGAATTCATATACTCTTCTTCTTTTGCGAAATGCTCCATGACGTGGTTTTTAAAGTATTTAATGCCCTCCCGGCCGACCCATTCGATTTTGGATTCGTGTTCGCTCATGGACAGTAATTTATTCATAATGGAAAAAAGCTGCTTATGATCTTTGTCAATAAAATCTACTCCTATATTGAAGCGTTCCTGCCACTCCAGTTTTTCACTCATACATACTTCCTCCTTAATTACATTGAAAATAATTGAGCTGTTTCTTTCTATCATACCATAAAATTGGAAATAACGAAATGCTTTTTACAAAAATTATTTTGTATTAGGTCTGACGCATGAAGGCAGCCCCGGCTTACAAGCGGAGCCGCTGCCCTTCGTGCGTCAGACCCAACCTCACGGATATTCAAAAAATGCGGGAACCTGAGAGGGGGTGCTATTGATTTTTGCCTGCAGGTCCGGTAGAATAGGTAAATGGAGAAGACGGAAGTTTTGTCAGGGGTTGGTAAGTCTGGACCCGGAGCTGTTTTGGGGCGGCATATGCGGGAAAACCGGAAAAAATGGAAAGGGACTTGTTCAGGAGGAAAGGGAAATGAATAAGGATTTGACAACGGGAAAACCGGAGACGGTGCTTTGGAGGTTCTGCCTTCCGTTGTTCGGAAGTGTTTTGTTTCAGCAGCTGTATAACATTGCAGATAGTCTGGTGGCGGGGAAGTACCTTGGAGAGAATGCACTGGCAGCAGTAGGGAACAGTTATGAGATTACATTGATTTTTATTGCTTTTGCATTCGGCTGTAATATCGGCTGCTCGGTGATTGTTGCAAGGCTGTACGGCTCGAAAAGCTATCGGGAGATGAAAACTGCGGTTTATACTACGATGCTTGTGAGTGCGGTGTTGTGTGCGGTGCTGATTCTGTTCGGAATGCTCTGCGGAGAGACGCTGCTGCGGCTGATTCATACGCAGGATGAGATTCTCGCAGATTCCAGGCGGTATCTGGATATTTATATTTTCGGGCTGCCCTTTTTGTTTTTCTATAATATTGCGACCGGGATTTTTTCTGCCCTCGGGGATTCCAGGACACCGTTTTTCTTTCTGGCAGCCTCCTCGGTTGCTAATATATTGGTCGACATCCTGTTTGTTACAGGACTTCAGATGGGGGTTGCCGGAGTCGCCTGGGCGACGTTTTTGTGTCAGGGAATCAGCTGTCTGCTGGCGGTGATTGCGGTATTAAAGCGTCTGGCGGGGGTTCCCGCGGAGGGAAAGGCAGCGCTGTTTTCGTTTCCGTTGTTAAAGCGGATTGCAGTTATTGCAATTCCCAGTATGCTGCAGCAGAGCTTTATTTCAGTCGGGAATATCATTATCCAGGGCGTAATCAATGACTGCGGTGTAGGTGTGACTGCCGGCTATGCGGCGGCGATTAAGCTGAATAATCTGGTGATTACCTCATTTACTACCCTCGGGAACGGTATTTCCAATTATACCTCGCAAAATCTCGGTGCCGGGCTGCTGCCGCGGATTAAGGAGGGCTTTAAAGCGGGGGTAAAGCTGATATGGCTGCTTTGTGCGCCGATAGTGCTTTTGTATCTTGCTGCGGCAAGGTATCTGGTCGCTTTTTTTATTGAGAAGCCTTCCGAATTGGCGCTTTCTTCCGGAATGCAGTTCCTTTTTGTGGTTGCGCCGTTCTATTTTGTAGTCTCCCTGAAGCTGGTTGCAGATGGGGTACTCCGGGGCGCCGGTCTGATGAAGAGGTTTATGGCAGCCACTTTTACCGACCTTGTGCTGCGCGTTGTGCTTGCAATTCTGCTGGCGGAGCGTGCAGGCTATCTCGGAATCTGGTGCGCATGGCCAATCGGGTGGAGCGTTGCCATGGTGATGTCGGTGGCATTTTACCGGAAGCAGTTTGGAAAATCTGCGTAAAATTGATAGTAAAAATAGTTATCCATAGAAGAAGGGACCGTGCCTTGTGCAGAAGTCCCTTTTTCTATGGATAAGAAGTGCCTTGTATACCCTGCGTTTGCGGACAGATACTAAGAGCGGTGCGGCTGTATAAGTTCGGTCGGGTTTTTGATAACACCGCAGGCAATTTTTTCACCGGAATTGCCGGACGGCTGGCTGATAAAATCATCCGGGTGGCGGTGAATGACAACGGAACGGTTTAAAATCATCGGGATGGTTAAGTAGCTGTCATACACAATGGTCCAGACGTAGCCGTCGTTGGAAAGGAGCGTCGGCAGGTCGCCGGCGTGCTCCGGGTGAGGGACATTGTCGGGGTTGTAGTGTTCCCCCGTATTTTTAAAATTGTTGGAGCAGTCACCCTTTTCATGTATGTGAAACGCAAAAAACGCCGGAGCATCGGGATTATCGTCGGGAAGGCCGGTGATTTCCGTAGCAATTAAAAGTCCCGATTCCGGAAGGGCATAGAATTTTACGATGCCGACGATGTCCGGATGTTCCGCATTTCCTTGCAGAACGGCGACGGCATCCGGCAGGTCTTCGGTAAGAAGGGAAAGAAAAAGATTTTCTGTTTGCATGACAGACCTCAAGGAGTCTTTCTAACAGTGTATGCAGAAACGTGAGATGGTTGCGGAAAAAATTTCAAAACAGGAAAGTGAACAAATATTTGTTTTTGCTATTGAAAATCGAACAAATGTATGGTATTATATGAGCAAAGGAGGTGCGGTATGATACTGAATGAGGCATTATCCCTGGAGCAGAAGCTCGGGATACTGGCAGATGCGGCAAAGTATGATGTTGCCTGCACCTCCAGTGGTATGCAGAGGGACGGGAAGAGCGGCGACATCGGAAATTCGATTGCGGCAGGAATCTGCCATTCCTTTTCCGCAGACGGCAGATGTATTTCTCTGCTTAAGGTATTGTTTACCAATGAGTGCATTTACGACTGCAAGTATTGTATGAACCGTTCCTCCAATGATGTTCCGCGCGCCAGCTTTACGCCGCGTGAGCTGTGCGAGCTGACAATAAACTTTTATAAACGGAATTATATTGAGGGGTTGTTTTTAAGCTCCGGTATTCTGCATACGCCGGATTATACGATGGAGCTGATTTGTAAGACGCTCCGGATGCTGCGGGAGGAGTACCGGTTCCGTGGGTATATTCATTGTAAGGCGATACCGGGAGCAAATCCCCTGCTGGTCGAGTATGCGGGGTGGTATGCCGACCGTATGAGCGTGAATCTGGAGCTGCCGACGAATGAAGGACTGCGCAGCCTTGCGCCGAATAAAACACGGAAAAACATCCTGCGGCCGATGCGCCAGATTCAGTCAGGGATTGCAGAGAGCAGGAAGGAGCTCGGCTTCATGGGAGGGAATCACAGCGCCTACTGGTATACGAAGCGGGCGGCAGAGCAGGCAGGGCTCGTAGAGCGTTTCGGAGCAGGGCAGATAGGACAGGCTGCTGCTCCTTCGGAGAAAGAGAGGATACCGGAGGAGCAGGCGGGAGAGACAGGAGGGAGCCGTGAGGCAGCGCCGGCAGCGGACACGGACATGGCTCTGGCGGACGAAGGAAGCCGGACCGGGAGACCGGCGGCTGCTCCGGCAGGACTTTCCCTGTTAAAAGACGTCGGTGTGCCGTCCGGACGCGGATTTGCTGCGGCGGGGCAGAGTACACAGATGATTATAGGAGCAACACCGGAAACAGATTACCAGCTGGTTTCTGTAGCAGAGGCACTTTATCAGAAGTTTGATTTAAAGCGGGTGTTTTACTCGGCATTTGTGAAGGTCAATGATGATACAAGCCTGCCGGACCTGCCGGGCGGTCCGCCGCTTTTACGGGAGCACAGGCTGTATCAGGCGGACTGGCTGATGCGTTATTACGGTTTCCGGGCAGGGGAGCTGCTTACAGAGAAGCGGCCGAATTTTAATCCGGTGCTGGACCCGAAGTGTGACTGGGCGGTGCATCATCTGGAGCTGTTTCCGGTAGAGGTGTTAAAAGCAGACTATTTTCTGTTGCTGCGTGTGCCGGGGGTCGGGCCGAAGTCGGCAAAGCGGATTGTGGAGGCGCGGCGCGGCGGTGCGCTTTCGTTTGAGGACTTGAAGAAAATCGGCGTGGTGCTGAAGCGGGCACAGTATTTTATTACCTGCGGCGGCAGAACGCTCGGGGTGCTGCCGTTCAATGAGGCGTATATTACGCAGAGCCTGACTTTGGGTGAACGGCTTCCAAAGAACTTAAAGGAAGCGCTTTACGGGCATCAGATGTCATTGTTTGAGCTGCCGGGCTTTGAAACGGCGGCAGGATAAGATAAAGGAGCGAGAAGGATGGATAGAAAATATATTTACCGGTGTGAAGACAGCGTAGAGGGGATTTTTACTGCAGTTTATGAGGCGTGGGCGTCCGTACACCGCCATGAGGAAAACCGGATTGAGGTCCGGATGAGGGAATGGGAGGAGACGTTTTTGTTTGCAGAGTATATTGAAGTCGTGCCGGATGCGGAGAAAAGTGAGAAGGTGCAGCGCTCGGTACGTCTGCGGGTTTCAGAAGAGGCGTATGAGATGGTAATGAAGGCGGCGCTGTCACAGGAGCCGGAGAAGGGAGAGGTGATTTACCGTTTCCTGATTTTTGCCTACCGGGAGGGGCCAAAGGCATGTAAAAGCTATGGAAATCCCTGGGCAATGAAGCTGTTTGAAATCGTCCGGAATTTTGAGAATGAGTCGCATCATCTGAAAGGTTTTCTACGTTTTGAAGGAAAGGAGAGGGGGCTGCTGCTCGCAAGGTATGCACCCAAGAACAATGTAATAGGGGATCTGATGGAGCATTTTTCTGACCGCCTGAATACGGAGAACTTTATGATATTCGATGAGAAGCGCCGGATTGCAGGGATTCATCCGGGCGGGGCGGCGTGGTTTGTATACCGTTTAAATGAAGAAGAATACCAGGAGCTTTGCAGAATGGCGCAGAGTGAAGATATGTATACAGAGCTGTGGCGGATTTTCCACAGCCGGATAGCGATTGAGGAGCGGAAGAATCTTCTGCTGCAGCGCAGTAACCTGCCGCTCCGGTTCCGGCAGTATATGCCGGAGTTTCAAAAGAGTGTTGTGGGAAACTAAATAACAGAAAAGCCCTTTCCGTGGATTTCGTGTGCTTCCAGCAGAATGATAAACGCATCCTTGTCTTTGTGGGTAACTTCCTGCAGGATGCGGTACATCTGTTTTGAACTGCTTACAACCATAACAGTCTGCTTGTCCTCCATGCGGTAACCGCCCTGCGATTTTAAAATTGTTGAGCCGCGGTTACTGCACTCCTCTATAAGTTTGCAGATGTCTTGTCCCTGTTTTGTTACAATAAAAGCAATTTTTCCCGAATTGATACCATAGAACATCTTATCTACTACGACAGCGAACAGATAGTTTACAATCATGCCGTAAAGAATCCCGTCAAAGTCGCGGAATAAAAGACCGCCGACAATAATAATACCGACATCAATCAGAAAGGCGATTGTGCCGAGGCGCAGATGCGGTTTTTTGCTTTTCAGCGCCATAATGAGAAAGTCGGCGCCTCCTGTAGAGGAGTTTCTCATATAGATAAGTGCATAGCCGACGCCGCCGAGGATGCCGGTGACAAGTGCGGCTAACAGGCGCATTCCCTGATAGGAGGGCAGAAGGGGAGCCACATAGTCGATGAACACGGAGGAGATTACCATACAGCGGAAGGATTTGATTAAAAAGGAGGTTCCGATTAAGCGGCCGCATAGGATTGCTAACGGGATATTCAGAAAGATAGTAGAAATACCAATAGGAATTTTAAAAAAACGGTTCAGAATAATAGAAATGCCGGAAAAGCCAGTCATCGGAAAGCCGGCGGAAAGGGCAAAGTTCTGGACTGCCAGTGCAATTAAAATGCTTCCAATGACTTCAAACAGAATGTCAATGCCGATTTCTGCCCAGTTTCTTTTTCTTCTATAAAATGATGTAATTGTTCCCGTATATTTCTTAAATTTCATGTCAGGCTCCATTGTAATAAGTGGCTGATATTTCGGTAACGCATCATAGTATTTCCAAAAACTGCACATACTACTCCCGTTACTTAGGCGGGGTGCGGCAGTTTGTTTGCAGCCGGCTGCAGGACAGGAGCAGTGCGGCGGATTTGGAGGTTTCATATGCGTTCTTTATGGGAAAAGGATACGGCATTGCCGGAGTTTGAGTCATTCAGCGGCGAAAAGAAGACGGATGTTTTAATTATCGGCGGAGGACTGGCGGGGATTCTTTGCGCTTATTTTCTGCAGAAGTTCGGAGTAGAGTATTGTCTGGTCGAGGCAGGGAAAATCGGTGCAGGGGTGACAGGGCATACTACGGCTAAAATTACGGCGCAGCATGGCCTGATTTACGGGAAAATAGCAGGCAAATACGGCTTAGAAGCGGCGGAACGGTATCTTTCCATAAACCAGATGGCACTGGAGAATTATCGTGTACTTTGTAAGGAAATGCAGTGTGATTTTGAAGAGAAGGATAATTTTGTCTATTCCATGAAGAGCCGGGATAAGCTGGAGCGTGAGATGAGGGTGTTAGAGCGCATCGGAGCCGGTGCGGGGTTTGCAGAAAATCTCCCGCTCCCGTTTCCGACGTGCGGCGCGGTTTCGTTTCCGAAGCAGGCGCAGTTTCATCCGTTAAAGTTCCTTGCCGGTATTTCTAAGAATCTGGCAATTTATGAACATACAAAGGTGTGTGGATTTGAAGGAAAGACAGTATTGACTGAAAGGGGAAGGATTAAGGCACAGCGGATTATTATTGCTACGCATTTTCCGATGTTAAACAAGCACGGCTGGTATTTTGTAAAGATGTACCAGCACCGTTCTTATGTCCTTGCCTTGAAAAATGCGCCGTTACCGGACGGGATGTATGTAGATGAAGCGAAGAACGGATTTTCCTTCCGGAGTGCGAAAGACTGTCTTTTGTTTGGCGGCGGCTCACACCGTACCGGGAAACGCGGCGGCAGCTATACCGGACTCAGACAGGCGGCAGCGGCATATTATCCGGAGGCAGAGGAGGTGGCATGCTGGGCGGCGCAGGATTGTATGACCTTAGACTCGATACCATATATCGGGCGGTATTCCAGAGGGACAGACGGGCTCTATACGGCAACCGGCTTTAATAAGTGGGGAATGACTTCGTCTATGGTGGCGGCAATGCTGTTATCAGATTTGCTTTTAGGAAAGAAAAACGAAAGTGCCGAGGTGTTTTCGCCGTCCAGGGGGGTGCTGAGCGGCCAGCTGTTTCTGAATCTGGCAGAGTCTGTTATGGGTCTTTTGCATTTTGGCAAAAGGAGATGCCCGCACCTTGGCTGCGCGCTGCGCTGGAATCCGGAAGAGCATAGTTGGGACTGCCCGTGCCATGGCTCCCGGTTCAGCGCAGACGGGCATCTGCTGGATAATCCGGCAAACGGGAATCTGAAATAGGGAACCTCACAAGACTGCTTAAAAATGCGGAAACTCAAGCGGCATCTTTATTGACTGCGCCCGTGCTTTTTGTTATACTGGAAATATCTAGAAAAAGCATGCCGGAGAGGTATACGGAAAGGAGGAGGGAATGAACGAAAGCAGGACGTTACTTTCACAGGAGGAGATAGATGCCTTAGTCAGCTTCCTGACAACCAAAGAGAAGGTCGGAAATGAAGTTTTAGACCAGGCAAGCATTGACCGGCTGATTAAGTTCCTGTCAGACAGCAGGTTTATGGAAAAGGCAGGAGCAGAGGTCAGTGTAGGACACTTTTTTGCAAATTCGGTGCTTTCCATCGAAAAGGACATTGCGGTACAGAGGAATCAATGCACATTGACTTATGAGAAGGATGAAAAAGGATATGCACATGTTCTCTGCATGAACCGCGTAACCGGGGTGAAGTATGAGATAACGCCGGAATGTTTGAACCAGCCAAAGCTTGTGGAAAGCACGGGAGAGGGCTGGGGGAGAGCAGTCATGCCGCTTTTGTTTGATCTTGCGGCAATGCAGCTGCAGGTGAAGTATACGGCAGAGGTTTTTTCAACGGTCTGCGGTGATTTTGCGGAACTTATGTACGGGGATGAAAGTGCCCGTCTGCCGGATGTTTATCTGCCAAGTGCAGCACGGGTTTTGGAAAATATTAAAAGAGAATCTTGAGAAAGGGTATTGACGAATGAGAGAAAAGGTGGTATAACTGCTAAATATAACTTAGTTGATGTCGTATTTTGACTCTTAAACGTTAAAACGTTTTGTGCTATTCGTAAAAGGAGGTAGCAGTATGAAACACACTTTCATTCGTTTAAATGGTCCGGAAGCAGTAAAGGAGTTTGTGAGCGCTGCGGAGAAATGTAGTTTTGACATTGATGTAAAGTATAATCGCATTATCGTAGACGCGAAATCATTTCTCGGAGTGCTGGGACTTTGCCCTAACAGGGTTTCGGTATGCAGCCATGGAGAGGATGTGGCATTTGAAAGACTGTTAGAGAAATTTGCAGTCTGCTAAAGGAGTATCATGTATCGCTTGATTTGCCGGGACGGGAATGCAAAACGCGGTGAACTGGTTACGGTTCACGGCACGGTGCAGACGCCGTTGTTTATGAATGTTGGTACTGCCGCTGCGATTAAGGGCGCGGTATCGACAATGGATTTACATGAAATCGGGACGCAGGTAGAGCTTTCCAACACGTATCATCTGCATGTGCGGCCCGGAGACCAGGTAGTGAAGAAGCTTGGAGGACTTCACCGTTTTATGAACTGGGACAGACCGATATTGACCGATTCGGGCGGCTTTCAGGTTTTTTCCCTGGCGGGTCTCAGAAAAATAAAGGAAGAGGGCGTTTATTTTAACTCCCATGTGGATGGGCGGAAGATTTTCATGGGGCCGGAGGAGAGTATGCAGATTCAGTCGAATCTTGCATCGACGATTGCAATGGCATTTGATGAGTGTCCGCCGTATCCGGCAACCAGGGAATACATGGAAAATTCCGTGGCTCGTACCACACGCTGGTTGCTGCGCTGTAAAAGCGAGATGGCGCGCCTGAATTCTTTGGAAGATACAATCAATCCGCAGCAGATGCTGTTTGGCATCAATCAGGGCGGTACGTATACCGACATCCGGATTGAGCATGCCAAACGGATTTCCGAGCTTGACTTAGACGGCTATGCACTGGGAGGGCTTGCGGTCGGAGAGTCGCATGAGGAAATGTACCGTATTCTGGAGGAGACGGTTCCGTACCTTCCGCTGGAGAAGCCGACCTATCTGATGGGAGTCGGTACGCCGGTTAATATTTTAGAGGGCGTAGAGCGTGGCGTTGACTTTTTTGATTGTGTATATCCTGCGAGAAACGGGAGACATGGCAATGCCTATACGAACAAGGGAAAGATGACGCTTTTGAATGCAAAGTATGAGACCGACGACCGTCCGCTTGAAGAGGGCTGTGCCTGCCCGGCCTGCCGCCATTACAGCAGGGCATATATCCGCCATCTGCTGAAGGCAAAGGAGATGCTGGGGCTTCGGCTTCTGGTGACACATAACTTATATTTTTATAACAAAATGATGGAGGAAATACGCGAAGCAATTGAAGAAAAGCGTTTTTCGGAGTATAAAAAAGAAAAGATTGCAGGCTTTGAGGCCGGAGAAGAAAATTAACGATGCAATATGCACAAGAAGGAGGAATTTATGTTTCAGTTTTTGACAGCGGCGGATACAACGCCTGCACCAACAGGTTCCGGAGGATTCGGAATGACTGCGTACTATGTGGTAATGATTGTTGTTATGGTGGTTTTGTTTTACTTTATGGCAATCAGACCGCAGAAAAAGCAGCAGAGAAAGCAGGATGAGTTAATGTCATCCATTGCAATTGGCGACAGCGTTTTAACGACTGCAGGATTCTACGGTGTAGTCATTGATATTGTAAATGACGAGGTGATTATTGTAGAGTTCGGAAATAACAAGAACTGCCGTATTCCGATGCAGAAGCGTGCGATTGTAGAGGTAGAAAAGCCTGCCGAGGAAGAGACAAAGCCGGCTGCCAAGGCAGAGAATAAGTAAAGATTGTATTAAAAAGGGGTCACCGAAATGAGGTGCCCCTTTTTGCTACATATAGCAAAGTTACAATAAATAGATGCAATTAAACAAAATTGTCCATACGGATTGTTTTACAGTAACGCTGTTGTATTGCAACAAAATAGAAAAGGGAGGTATGTAGAAAATGGCTAAAGATGATATTAGTTTTAGCAAAAATGAAAGGGAGTTTAAGTTCGGAAGTAAGTGCATTGGTATCAGCTCAAACAAAACAAAATTTAATTTCAGGGTTGCGTGTATTGTTGAAAGGGACGGACAAGTTTTGCTTCATAAACAGAAAAAAGATGACTTTTGGAATTTGATTGGTGGACGTTTGAAATATTGTGAAACGTGTGAGGAAGCAATAAGAAGAGAACTTAAGGAGGAAATCGGGTGTGAATGTAAGAGCGCAAAAATTCTAAGGGTATGCGAGAATTTCTTTGAGTTTAAAGGTACAAGGTTCCATGAAATGTTAGTGATTTTTGGGATGGAATTATTAGGCGACATTAAAAAAGAAAATATTGAAGAAAAAATAGAAATAAAATGGTTTTCTAAGCAAGAGTTAGAATCGATTAAGATAAAACCAGAATTCGCGAAAAAAATGATGCTTGAAAAAGAAGAACATTTAGGATGGTTGGTAAACGATGAAATCAGAAGCTTTGTCTAACTTTTCGGGGTCAAATTAAAAGGTAGCGGCTTTCTCTTTTTTGGTAGAAAGAGAAAGCCGCTTGTAAGAAGAAGGACCGCACTTTTCGTGCGGCCCTTTTGTGTTTTAACTTACAGTTCGGAATTGTTGTTCATGTCGTAGGTATCGTTATTGATAAGCTGCTGCATCTCAGCCTTTCTCTCTTGGACAAGACGGGTCATTTCGCCACGGTTCTTGCTGTACATGGAGTTCCACTGGTTGTCATAGCCGATGTAGATATACGGATAAACAGAAGCCAGATAATCCAGAGCCTGCTTGCAGGCATTTTCACTGCTCATAGGAATGTCAAGCGCCACACCGTCGGACCTTCTTATCATAATGGAATAGGTCTTTCCGGTCGGGATAAGGCCCTGTCTGTGCTGTATGATATGGGTATATGCCCAGATAAGCTTATCGGCAGGAGCAAAACGTACCGTGGAGCCGTTAATCGAGATGAGGTATTCTTCGTTTGCACGGATGCCCTGTACCGGCGGCTGCATCTGATAGAACTGCTCGATTTTCTGCAGCTCGTAGTCTTTGTTGCCTTTGGCTTCGCAATATTTCATTACGTCTTTTAAGTTATTTCCACGGATTCCTGAGATAAGGACAACAAGACCTATGATGAAGAATATTGCGAACATAATCACTTTCATAGCAAATGTGCCCGTGTCTACTTTGCCGATTTCTCCGACTTTCAGCATGTATGGAATAAAATTGTCAACATCTTCTTCCGGTAAGCCGATGGAATCGATGAATTCTGTGTAGAATGTCAGGGACTCTCCCGTTATCGGCTGGATGGTTCCCTTTACTTCAATGACCGGCAGATCATTGAGATCGACATCCTTTCCGTCCAGGTAATCCCAGTAGAGTTCCATGTTTGCGTTTAATTCGCGCATTTTGGAACCGCTGCACACAAGACCCATGTACTCTTTTTCACCTACAGGAATGATAAACTCCCTGGAAGTGGTCTGGCCCTTGGTCTCGGTATAGGCATAGTAATCCATGACATAGCGGATTTTAGCGGTTACCTTGAGGTCCTCTTTGATATCGGCAGCATCTAAGGTCTCTAATGCGGCCGGCTTTAGCAGAAGGGTCTTGATATCGTTGACACTGAATGCAACGACCACTCCGCTGACAAGGAAGCAGATGACTGCTCCTATAACACACCAGATTTTGTGCTTTCTTTTTAGCTTCTCAAACATTTTAAATCCTCCTCATTTTATTCGAATTCTGTTTATAACAGAATCTCCGCCTGTATTTTACCACAAGTGTGGATAAAATTCAACAAAATCACACCTGGGTTTTCGTATTTTTTAAATGAATCTGGAAATTTCAGGGGTTATAGAAAATTTTTTCTTAGTCTGTTTTCCGCAGATAGAGCGTGTAATCGCACGGGTCATAGAGACTTCCGTGTCCTTGTGCAACGGGGACGGTAAAGCCGAATTTGGAATAGATGTGTTTGGCAATTTTATTATCCTCCTCCACACCAATCGTAAATTCGGTAAAGCCACGGGCTTCCAGGTCATCCAGTGCGTACCGGAGGAGCTTCTGACCGAGTCCGGCGCCCCGGTAAGCCTTTGCGAGCCGGAAGGTATCAAGATAAACCCTTTGCTGTGGAACCGCCTCCTCAGCAAGCGCTCTGGAGGAATAATTGGCGGAAAGCTCTCCGATACATGCTCCGGAAGCTTCCATGATATAGGTATCTGCGTCATGGCGGCGGAATTGCTCCAGACGCTTTTTGCGGTAGCCGTCCCATTTCTCGTCACTGTCAGGAAACAGTGGTTTTAAGCGGTCAAATTCTTCCATCCGGAGTTTCCGGATGCTGATTTCTTTATTGTTCATTGTTTCTCCTTATGAACCGGGGCAGCAAGGGAAAGAAGCGGCTCCAGCAGGCTGTCCGGAATGTTAAGGTTGTGGTTTCTTCCGGTGCCGAGAAAGAGATTTGGTTTGTTACTTCCATGGAAGTCGGAACCGCCGGTCATAAGAAGTCCGAACCGGTTGGCAAGGCCGTAAGAGATACTTTCGTCAAACGAGGTATTGGAGGAATAGAACACTTCTAGTCCCTTTAAGCCTGCGGCGGTCAGACGCTCTAAAAGGGCGTGCAGCTCTTCGGGCTTCAGCTTATAAAGCAGGGGATGTGCCAGAACCGGAATGCCGCCTGCGGCAAGAATCAGGGAAATTGCCTGCTCCGGCTGCATGTAGGCACGCGGGACAAAGCAGGGGGCGTCATAGGCGAGATAGCGGGAGAAGGCTTCCTCTCTGGTTTTTACATAGTTCCGTTCCAGCAGGTATTTGGCAAAATGTGCCCGTGTAATGACGGTGTCCGGATTTTCCCGCCGGAGTTCTTCTAAGGCAAGGGGAATGCCAAGTGTGCGGAACCGCTCCGCCATTGCTTCGTTCCGGCGGCCGCGCTCGGCAACAGCATCCTCCAGACCCTTTAAAAGCACTGGATTTGTCTCGTCAATCCAGAGTCCCAGAATATGAATGTCTTTTTCTTTGTAGGCGGCGGAAATTTCGGTGCCGGAGATTACCGTAACCGGATGTCCGGCCGCGGCAAAGGCTGCTGCTGCGTCTTTTGCCTCTGCAATACCGGAAACCGTATCGTGGTCCGTCAGGGCAAAGGCGGAAAGCCCGGTTGTTATGGCAAGCTCTGTCAGTTCCCTTGGCGAAAGTGTGCCGTCCGAATGGTTGGAGTGAACATGAAGGTCAATCATTGCATGAAATCCTTTCTTTCCTGTGTTTCTGCATTTTTTTAGCTCTGTGTCCCGGCGGCTACGCAGTAGTTTTATTTTGCATGCGCTGGCGCTTCACCGGACTTCCTCTAAGAAAACGCGGTCCTTCGGACAAATGCAAAATGAAACTGCCGCATAGCCGCCGGGTCTTTTAAGCCCGTTAAAGAAATGCGGAACCCCAGGTTTTTGGTATTTATACTAAGAAAAAGTATATCACAAAAAAAGTACCGCAACAAGGGAATGGAACAGAACTTGTTCTCATATAGTAGAAAAAAAGAGGGAAATCCGGTTGGAGAAAATGAAAATGGAGCAGGGGAAATTATTGAAAGAGATAGCAAAGGCGTTGGGAGCGTCGTTGCTGATTACAATTCTTTTTTTGGTCTTGATTGCATTTATTATGCTGAAATCCGGGTTAGGGGAAGATATTGTGTCAAAAATAATGATAGCCGGATATGTGCTCGCTCCGGCTGCCGGAGGCTTTCTGCTGGGAAAGAAGCGGAAGGTAAACCGTTTTTTGTGGGGGCTTTTCGTTGGCGTAATCTATTATTTTATTTACATGGCGATTGCTATCTGTACGCAGAATGTGCCGGTAACTGACCTGCTCTGGGTAGCGATACCGGTCTGCCTGGGAGGCATGGCGGGCGGTATGCTCAGCTAGAAGGCGGGAAAAGGCACCCGGGCTGCCGCATTTTGCAGCCCTTCCCTGGGGAGGAGCGGCGGCACACTCTCTTATTTTTGCATGCGCAAGGCTCCGCCGGACTTCCTCTAAGTGCTGCTAAGCCGCTCGGGGGCGTCCTCGCGCCTAAGCAGCGCTAAGAGGTGATTCCGGTTTCGCGAAAAACGCGGTCCTTCGGACAAATGCAAAAATAAGAGAGTGTGCCGTCGCTCTTTTTCCCGGAGTTTCCAGGGGCTTTCAAAATGTGGCAGCCCGGGCGCGCAAAAAGAAATACTTCACAGCGGAGGAAAAATATGTTATACTATTCGCAAAGGGTTTTTGCCCTTTGCGGATAGAGAGCATACGCTGCTTTAAAAAAGGGAGAACAAAATAGTATGAAACGAAACGTAAAATTGAAAGGAACGTTACGGTTTTATCTGAACTGGCCGGTGATTCTTACGTTGCTTTTGGTTTGCATGAATCTGAGTATACTTACGGTGAACCGTCACGCGGCTGCGGTGATGGCGTTTTTTGTTGCTATTTATGCGGCTATTACAGTGATGTTGTATCTGGTGAAGAAGCCGTTGATTGTAAACGAACTGGTACGTTTTGCAGCCGGGTACAGCCAGGTGCAGCGGCAGCTTCTGAAGGAGCTTGCCGTGCCGTATGCGGTGATGGATTCCGAGGGAATGATTCTCTGGGCGAATGATGAGTTTATGGACCTGGCGGAGATGATGCCGAAGCAGAAGAGGGTGCGGGAGATTATTCCGGAGATTACGAGCGAGCATATGCCGTCGGTGGAAAACGACGTCAGCCTGCATGTGGAAATAAAGGAGCGGAATTATGAGGTATGTCTGCGTGTAGTGAATACGCCGGGATTTGATGAGGATGTGCTGTGGCAGGCGAACCAGGCACATGCCAATGAGCTGATTGCCCTTTATTTATATGATGAAACGGAAATCGTGGCACTGCAGAAGGAGAACGAGAACCAGAAGCTGATTACGGGACTTTTATATATTGACAATTATGAGGAAGTGTTTGAGAGTACCGATGAGGTAAGACGTTCGCTTCTTACCGCCTTGGTGGACCGTAAAATCAATAAATATATGGTGAATATTGATGCCATTATTAAAAAGCTGGAGAAGGACAAGTATATGTTTGTGTTCCAGCACAAGTACCTTGCACAGCTGGAAGCAAGTAAGTTTTCCCTTTTAGAAGAGGTCCGGAGCTTCAGCATCGGCACGGATACGCCGGTCGTAACCATCAGTATGGGACTCGGCGTCAATGCGGATTCCTTCCTTGGCGGGTATGAGCTGGCACGCGGTGCGATTGACCTTGCGCTCGGCAGGGGCGGCGACCAGGCGGTTGTAAAAGATGGTAATAAGATTTCGTATTACGGAGGGACAAGTGTCCAGGTAGAAAAGACCACGCGTGTAAAGGCGCGTGTAAAGGCGCATGCGCTGAAGGAGTTTGTGGAAGGGAAGGATAAGGTCGTCATTATGGGTCATTCCATTGCCGACATTGATTCCCTCGGCGCGGCAATCGGCGTTTACCGGATTGCAAAGACGCTGAACAAAAAGGCGCATATTGTGATTAACGAGGTGACGAGTTCAATCCGCCCGATGTTGGCAAAGTTTCGGGAAAATTCCGATTATGAGGAGGATATGTTTGTCGGCAGCGTACAGGCGCAGGAGATTGTGGATAATAATACCCTGCTGGTCGTTGTGGATGTCAACCGGCCGAATTATACGGAGTGCGAGGCGCTGCTTTCCA
This sequence comes from uncultured Lachnospiraceae bacterium, assembly GCA_910579465.1. Classification (GTDB taxonomy): domain Bacteria; phylum Bacillota; class Clostridia; order Lachnospirales; family Lachnospiraceae; genus SIG307. The sequence goes on from CAJTUB010000013.1 coordinate 34,700, forward strand.
TGACACATACGATTGTGATTCTCGACCATCACAGACAGACCGGGGAGGCAATCCAGAATGCAGTGCTTTCCTATATTGAGCCGTATGCTTCGTCCTCGTGTGAGATGGTCGCGGAGATTTTGCAGTATATCGGGGAAGGGCTGAAGTTAAAGTCCCTGGAGGCGGATGCAATGTACGCGGGGATTATGATTGATACGAATAATTTTCTTACAAAGACCGGTGTGCGTACCTTTGAGGCGGCGGCATATCTGAGAAGAAACGGCGCCGATGTCACCAGAATCCGTAAGATGTTCCGGACTGACCTGCCGGAGTACCACGCAAAGGCGAAGGCGATTGCGGCAGCGGAGATTTTTGAGGAGCGGTTTGCGTTTTCCGTAACGGAGAGCGAGGGCGTTGACAGCCCTACGGTGGTTGCGGCGCAGACGGCAAATGAGCTTTTGAATATCAATGATGTCATGGCGTCGTTTGTGTTTACGCAGTTTGGCGGAAAGATTTATGTCAGTGCGCGTTCCATCGATGAGGTGAATGTGCAGGTTGTCATGGAGAAGCTCGGCGGCGGCGGTCATATGAGCGTTGCGGGTGTCCAGTTTGAGGATTGTGATATTATGACGGCGGTAGAACGGGTAAAGGAGGTTCTCCGCCAGATGATAACAGAAGGTGAGATTAAATTATAACAGAAAGGAAGAACGGCAATGGAAGTTATTTTACTGCAGGATGTAAAGAGCCTTGGGAAAAAGGGAGAGATTGTAAAGGTGAGCGACGGGTATGCGAGGAATTTTATTCTCCCGAAAAAGCTCGGTGTGGAAAAGAACGCAAAGACGTTAAATGATTTAAAGCAGCAGAAGGCAGCGGAGGAGAAGCACAGACAGGAGCTTCTGGCAGAGGCAAAGGCGCTCGGGGAAGAGATTAAAAAGCAGAGTGTGACACTGAAAATAAAGTCAGGCGAGGGCGGCAGGACGTTCGGTTCTGTTTCCACAAAGGAAATTGCCGTGGCATTGAAGGAACAGTTAAAGCTGGATATTGATAAGAAGAAGCTGGTTCTGCCGGAGCCGATTCGCACGCTAGGGACGACAATCGTACCGGTAAAGCTTCATCCGGAGGTAACGGCCGAGCTTACCGTGAAGGTAGTGGAGGCTTAAGGTACCGCGGAAATGAAAGGATTTTAAGATGGATGAAGCACTGATTAAACGGGTGATGCCGCACAGCACGGAGGCGGAGCAGTCGGTAATTGGTTCGATGCTTTTGGACCGGGAGGCCATTATGACGGTCGCCGAGCTGTTGAAACGGGAGGATTTTTACAATCCGGTCTACGGGCTTTTGTACGAGATTATTTCAGAGCTGTTTAATGAAGGAAAGCCGGCGGATATTCTTACGGTGCAGAATCGCTTAAAGGAGAAGGAGGCGCCGCCGGAGGTCTATGAATTAAAGTATTTTACCGGATTAATCGGGTCGGTTCCGACCTCGGCCAATGTGCGCTATTATGCGGAAATCGTAAAAAATGAGGCAATGAAGCGCAGGACGATTAAGGTAACCGAGGCGATTGCCAATGACTGCTATCTTGGGAAGAAAAGTACCGAAGAGATTCTGCAGGATACGGAAAAGCAGGTGTTTGACCTGATACAGCGTCAGGGCGGCGGCGATACGGAGGACATCCGCAGCATCGTATTAAAGGCGATTGAGAGCATTGAGAATGCGGCAAAGAACCGCGGGGCAGTGACGGGAATTGCAACCGGGTTTTATGATCTGGACTATAAAACCGCAGGTCTGCAGAAGGCGGACCTGATTTTGATTGCAGCAAGACCGTCGGTAGGTAAGACGGCGTTTGCTTTGAACATTGCGGAGTATGTCGCGCTGCGCACAAAGGTTACGACGGCGATTTTCAGTCTGGAGATGTCGCGCACCCAGCTTGTAAACCGTATTCTTGCCATGAATTCCAAGGTGGACTCCCAGGCAATCCGGACCGGCGATTTGAAGGACGACGACTGGGTAAAGCTGATGGAGAGTGCAAGGCTGACCGGGGAGTCCCCGCTGATTATTGACGATACGCCGGGCATTTCCATTACGGAGCTGCGTTCGAAGTGCAGGAAGTTCAAGCTGGAGAAAAACCTTGGTCTGGTGATAATTGATTATTTGCAGCTGATGTCCGGCGGAAAAAAGGCAGAGTCCAGGCAGCAGGAGATTTCGGAGATTTCCCGTTCCCTGAAGGCGCTGGCGAGGGAAATCGACTGTCCGGTGATTGCACTGTCCCAGCTCAGCCGTGCGGTAGAGCAGCGGGAGGATAAGCGACCGATGCTTTCCGACCTGCGTGAGTCCGGCGCGATTGAGCAGGATGCGGATGTTGTCATGTTTATTTACCGGGATGAATATTATAATAAAGAAAAGTCCGAGGAGCCGGGGGTTGCGGAGATTATCATCGGAAAGCAGAGAAACGGCCCGACCGGGACGGTGAAGTTAGCCTATCTGGCAAATTATACGAAGTTTGCAAATCTGGACAACCGGCGGCAGTAGTGCCGTCTTAAAGTCGTATTTTGTTTACGTTTTGGCGAATTACGGCGAACGCTTCTTACAGAAAATGGGAACAGCTACTTGCGCAGCTGTTCTTTTTTTCGGTATACTGTTGCTATAGACAAGCAGGAAAAATACCGGAAGTCTGAAAGGGGGACAAGTTATGGGTAAAATATATCAGGTGTCGGAAGCAGCAGAAGAACTGGGAATGGAAGTATATACACTGCGTTATTGGGAAAACCAGCTTGGTATCGAGGTGCCGCGCAATGCGGCAGGGCACCGCTATTATGAAGATGAACAGTTGGAGCTGTTCCGAGGAGTAAAGCGTTTGAAGGATGCGGGCTTTGGCCTGCGCCAGATTAAAGCAATGGCAGAGCGCATGCCTGCGGTGGCGGCGCTTCCGGATGAGAAGCTGGAGGATTTGCGGAAGCGGATTGCCGGAATCGAGGCGGAGCAGGAGGAAGCGGCAGTGCTTCACAGAAGCAACTCCGCCGTAGAAAGAGGGAAGTTCAGCTTATGTGTGGGAGGCGCTGCAGAGAGTACGGTTCCGGCAGCGGAGGAGCATACCGACGGAGTGAGGATGCTGCAGGAGGGAATGACGAAATGGCTCGGAGAGGTGCTGCAGCGTAATAACGAGCAGCTGAGCCAGAAGATTGAAGACGGCGTGTCAGAGCGTATGGCAAGAGAACTCCGCTTTTTGTTCCGGCAGCAGGAGGAGCAGGAGGAAGAGCGTTACCGCAGACTGGACCGGACAATCCGGGAATACCAGCAGGCGCGTGCAAATGCGAGACAGCAGCAGAACGGCAGGGAGAATTTTCTGCTGACAAGAAAGGTCCGCCCGTTACATTAAGGCAAAAATGAACGGTACGGGGAGCCGGAGAAAGCGAAATACATAGGCAGGGTAATAAACTATCAGGGAGCTGTCGCACAATGCGCGGTAGTTTCCTGATAGTTTTCCTTTTTGCGAAAATTTATAAATCTTAAAAAAAATTTAGCGTTATGCTATTGATTTCAAATTACGCTGCCTATATAATAAGCATAGGGTAATGAAAGGGATGGATAGCATAGGAACGGTTCCGGGGAACCGAAAAAAGAAAGGAAATTTTATGGGAGAGAATAGTAATAACGACGGGAAGAAGGGCAAGGGACCGCAGAGCAACAAGACCGGCATGATTTTTTGCTTAATTGTTGCGCTGGTTATGGTAATGATGTTCTTTTATATGATGAATCAGATTCAGGACAGTACCAACCAGTCGGTGTCCTATGATGTTTTTCTTGAAATGCTGGAAGGGGGAAAGGTGTCTGAGGTCAAGGTGGATTCGGACAGCGGAAGGATTATTATTGTTCCGAAGAAGGATGCGCAGACGCTTTCCGATTTTAAAATAACCTATTATACCGGGATTCTGGAGGACGGCAATAAGATTCAGGAGCGCTGCGAGGCGGCAGGGGTTACGTATGCCCGCGTTACGGTGGATAAGACGAATACGGTCCTGCAGTCGATTTTGAGCTATGTCGTCATGTTTGCGATTATTTATGGCGTCATGTTCCTGGTGTTCCGGATGCTCAGCCGGAGCAGCGGCGGCATGATGGGCGTCGGCAAGAGCAATGCCAAGGTTTATGTCGAGAAGGAGACCGGAGTGACGTTTAAGGATGTCGCGGGACAGGAGGAGGCAAAGGAGTCTCTGACCGAGATGGTCGACTTCCTTCATAATCCGGGGAAGTATACCCGTATCGGCGCAAAGCTGCCGAAGGGCGCACTGTTGGTCGGACCTCCTGGTACCGGTAAGACGCTGCTTGCAAAGGCAGTGGCAGGAGAGGCGAAGGTTCCGTTTTTCTCGCTGTCCGGCTCGGATTTTGTCGAGATGTTTGTCGGCGTGGGCGCCTCCCGTGTGCGTGATTTGTTTAAGCAGGCGCAGGCACAGGCTCCTTGTATTATCTTTATCGATGAGGTGGATGCCATCGGTAAGAGCCGTGATTCCCATTACGGCGGCGGAAATGACGAGCGCGAGCAGACGTTGAATCAGTTGCTTTCGGAGATGGACGGCTTTGATACGTCCAAAGGACTGGTTATCCTTGCGGCAACGAACCGTCCGGAGGTGCTTGATAAGGCACTGCTCCGTCCGGGACGCTTTGACCGGAGAATCATTGTGGATAAGCCGGACTTAAAGGGGCGTATCGATATTCTGAAGGTACATGCGAAGCATGTTTTGATGCATGACTCCGTGAATCTGGAGGAAATCGCGATGGCGACCTCAGGCGCGGTCGGCTCTGACCTTGCCAATATTATCAATGAGGCGGCAATTCTTGCGGTAAAGCAGGGAAGAACCGTGGTAACCCAGGCGGATTTATTTGAATCCGTAGAGGTGGTAATTGCCGGTAAGGAAAAGAAGGACCGTATTCTTGGCAAGGAGGAGAAGCAGATTGTAGCGTACCATGAGGTAGGGCACGCGCTGATTGCATGTCTTGATAAGAATGCGGAGCCGGTGCAGAAGATTACGATTGTACCGCGTACGATGGGTTCACTCGGTTATGTTATGCAGGTGCCGGAGGAAGAGAAGTATCTGATGAAGAAGGATGAGCTTCTGGCACGGCTTGTTACATTATATGGCGGACGTGCGGCAGAGGAGCTGGTGTTCGGCAAGGTGACGACCGGGGCGGCGAATGACATCGAGAAGGCAACCGCACTGGCGCGTGCGATGGTAACGCAGTACGGCATGTCGGAGCATTTCGGCCTGATGGGGCTGGAGTCTGTCCAGAACCGTTATCTGGACGGCAGGCCGGTGCAGAATTGTGCGGATGCAACGGCAGCGTTAGTCGATAATGAGGTCAAGGAGCTGTTAAAGACCTGCTATGATAAGGCATACCGCCAGCTTTCCGAGAACCGTGAGGTGCTGGACCGGATTGCAGGTTTCTTAGTGGAAAAGGAGACGATTACCGGCAAGGAGTTTATGAAGCTTTACCGTGAGGTAAAGGGGATTCCGGAGCCGGAGGAGGAAAAGAAGGAAGACGGTGCGGAGAAAGAGAGCGGCACGCCGGACGGAACGGAGCGCAGTGCAGAGGAGCGTGCGGAAGCCGATGCAGCTCCGGCAGAGGAGGAACACGGGGAAGAAAAGGATGCCCCGGTGGCAGAAGCACAGCAAGAGGATAGCACCATGACGCAGGAGCATGTTGCAAAACAGGAGGGTGACAGTGTTTGATATTGAGGATGAGTTAAAAAAGCTCCCGGCTAAGCCGGGAGTTTATATTATGCACGATAAGAACGATGCGATTCTGTATGTCGGGAAGGCGGTCAGCTTAAAGAACCGTGTGCGCCAGTATTTCCAGAGCAGCCGGAACCTGTCCCCGAAGATACAGAAGATGGTGTCAAAGGTGGCGCGGTTTGAATATATTGTCGTGGATTCCGAAATGGAAGCGCTGGTGCTGGAGTGCAACCTGATTAAAGAGCACCGGCCGAAGTACAATACGATGCTCAAGGACGACAAGCATTATCCGTACATCCGGGTGACGGTGCAGGAGCCGTTTCCGCGGGTGCTTTTCGCGCGGACAAGGGGAAAGGATAAGGCAAAGTATTTCGGACCGTATACGAGCGGGCAGGCGGTGAAGGATACGCTGGATTTGTTGAAAAAGACCTATCAGATCCGCAACTGCAATTTGAGTCTTCCGAAGGAAAAGAGCAGCCGCCCGTGCCTGTATTATCATATGGGACAGTGCAAGGCGCCCTGCCGCGGGGAGATTTCGCAGGAGGAATACGGACAGGCAATTGAGCAGGTGCTGGCGTTTCTCGGAGGGAACCTTTCGCCGATTACCAAACGGCTGGAGCGGCTGATGAAGGAGGCATCGGAGAATCTGGAGTTTGAGCGCGCGGCGGAGTACCGCGACTTATTGAACAGCGTAAAGCGGATGGCAGAGCGTCAGAAGGCGGATGACAGCCTGACCGTGGACCGCGACATTGCCGCGATTGCAACGGCAGGAGAGGAAGCGGTCGTGCAGGTATTTTTTGTGCGGGAAGGAAAAATGATTGGCAGGGAGCATTATTATCTGACCGGTGTCGAAGGGGAAGAGCGCGCCGCGGTGCTGCAGGAGTTTATCAAGCAGTATTACGGCGGGACGCCGCATATTCCGAAGGAGCTGCTTTTGTCCGAAGAGATTGCGGAGCGGGTGCTGTTGGAGGAGTACCTGTCGGAGCGCTCCGGGCGGAAGGTCAGGATATTGGTGCCGAAAAAGGGAGAGAAGGAGCGTCTGGTCGAGCTGGCGGAGAAGAATGCTTCCCTGGTGCTGCAGAAGGATGCGGAGAAGATTGCAGCAGAGGAAAAGAAAACAAAAGGAGCGGCAGATGAGATTGCAGCGCTGTTAGGACTTTCCGGGCTGGGAAGAACGGAATCCTACGATATTTCGAATACCGCGGGCTATGCGTCGGTTGCTTCTATGGTAGTATTTGATAACGGGCGGCCGAACCGGGCAGAGTACCGGAAGTTCCGGATTAAGACGGTACAGGGGCCGGATGATTATGCCAGCATGCGGGAGGTCCTGACGAGACGTTTCTCCCACGGACTGCGTGCAAGAGAGGAAGGAAACGAGGACAATTTTTCAAAGTTTCCGGATTTGATTCTGATGGATGGCGGAAAAGGACAGGTCAATATTGCGGAAGAGGTTTTAAGGGAGCTGAACATCAATATTCCGGTCTGCGGTATGGTAAAGGACGATAAGCATCATACCCGCGGGCTGTATTTCCGGAATGAAGAGCTGCCGATGAACCAGCACGGGGAAGGCTTCCGCCTGCTCACCCGGATTCAGGATGAAACGCACCGGTTTGCGATAGAGTACCACCGTTCCCTGCGGGGGAAGGAGCAGGTGCATTCCATTCTCGATGAAATCGAAGGAATCGGGCCGACAAGACGCCGGGCACTGATGAAGGCGTTTGCATCCCAGGAGGCAATCCGTGCCGCCAGTGAGGAAGAACTGGCAGCGGTACCGTCCATGAATGCTGCTGCTGCGCATGCGGTGTATATGTTTTTCCGGAAAAAGGAGGAGGCAGCGGGTCAGCCAATCCAGTAATGTTGGATGGTTTCGTGAAAGAACTCGCTGTAGAGCTCGTTTTCCAACTTTCCGCCGCAGTGCCGGATGACGCCGGCGGAAGCAGGATTCACCTTGTCGCAGATAAGCAGGACCTGCTCCAGACCGATACGGTGGAGAAAAAAGGAGTGCTTCCTCCAGCATACGGACGGCGTAGCCCTTTTTCCGTTCGGTCGGACGGATACAGTAGCCGATGTGACCGCCTTCTTTTAATAAGAAGTCATTTAGCTGAAGCCGGATATTAATCATTCCGACAATACGTCCGGCATCGTCAGCGTAGAAATAGGTATAGGCTAGTGCACGGTCGTCTGGTACGTTGGCAAGGTCGATATCTGAAGCCACCTTTTTCAGCCACTCGTCACAGGTGGACTTTTCCAGATAGGAATCCAGTGCACCGGAACCGTTAATATCGGAGTGATAGTCGTAAAGCTCCCGGATAAATTCCTTTGCCCGTTCCTCATATGCCTTGCAGGGAAAGATAAACTTCATAATAGGCAGGCCTCCTTTTTGCTTTTATCCGTATATTATTGTATAACTATAGAAGCAACAGGTGCAAGAAGAGCATCTGTCCTTAAGCTTCCACATTTATCAGATAAAAAAGTGGACAAAAAATTAGTAAAAAGTGCTTGACATGAAAAGGGTTCTGTGGTAAGATAATCAAGCACTGTTTCGGAGAGTTGCCCGAGTGGTTTAAGGGGCTGGTCTTGAAAACCAGTGATTCCGAAAGGGACCGTGGGTTCGAATCCCACATTCTCCGCTAGGAAGATGGTTCATAAGAATTCTTCCGGACATCAAAGCTGAATATTGACTTAGCGTCAGCATTTTGGAGAAATACCCAAGCGGCTGAAGGGGCTCCCCTGGAAAGGGAGTAGGTCGTTAATAGCGGCGCGAGGGTTCAAATCCCTCTTTCTCCGTTCCCTTTTGTTTTTTAAAAAAACAAAAAAGGGGTTGACAGGAATGCAGAATGGTGCTATACTGTCAAAGCTGTCGAAAA
>CAJTUB010000014.1 GCA_910579465.1 uncultured Lachnospiraceae bacterium
CGGCAGGGCATCTTTCCCTGCCGATTGTAAGCCATCGCCACGCCCGGAGCCGCTGCGCTCCGCGTGACGGTTCCTTATGAGCGGGGAACATCCTTCCGCAAGCTTTTCATTATAATAAGAGAAAGTATCAATACCAACGGAAAGATACAGCCTGCCAGCATTCCTTTCTGCAGGTTGTTGTCTGCATTCTGGGTAATATTGCCGACTAGACCCGGACCGAATGCACCGCCAAGGTCGCCTGCCATAGCCAGTAAGGCAAACATAGCCGTCCCGCCGGAGGGAATCTGTCCGGAACAGATGCTGATGGTTCCCGGCCACATAATACCGACGGAAAAACCGCACAGGATGCAGCCAATCAGCCCGATGACAGGCGCATCTGATACGGAAGCTGCAATGTAACAGAGCAGACAGAGACAGCCGGAACAGAACATGAACTTTGTCAGATTTAGTTTGTTTCCGTATTTCCCGTAAATAACCCGGCTGATTCCCATTGTTACGGCAAACATACAAGGACCGGCCAGGTCGCCCGCTGCTTTTGACAATCCGAGCGCCGACTCGGCATAAGCAGAAGCCCATTGCGCCATGGACAATTCAGAAGCTCCTGCACAGATCATCAGGATAATTGCTATCCAGAATAACGGGATGCGGAGCAGGCTGCCTGTTTTTGTACCCTTGCCGTCAGGAGCAGGGTGCTCAATAGGGCATGTTGCAAAATTATAGATGTTGTAAAGAGGCAGGAGCGCCCATAAGCAGGCAAGCCATTTCCAGCTGCCGATACCAAAAACTGCGAAAAAAAGGGTGGAGATAAGTATGACCCCTACGGAGCCCCAGCAATAAAATGAGTGGAGCAGGCTCATAGCGGCTTCTTTATGTTCAAAAGGACACGCTTCCACAATAGGACTGCCTAAAACCTCAATCAGACCGCTCCCGACCGCATAAACAATTACACTAATGAGAATGCCTGTAAAGGAATCGGGGAAAAGCTCCGGCAAAAATGCAAGTCCCACGAGCCCGGCAGCAGAACATAATTCGGAAGCCACGACACATTTACGGTAGCCTATGCGGTCTGCAAGAGGAGCACATAAAACATCCACAATCAGCTGCGTCAGAAAAAATGCTGCAGGGATAAGGGCAATTTTTCCTAACGGAATGCCATAATCTGTATGGAACTTGAGAAATAGCAGCGGTGCAAAATTAGCTGCGATTGCCTGTGTAATAAATCCCAGATAGCAAGCCGTCAGTGTTTTTTTATAATTTTTGACCATATTGACTTTCCTTTCTTTCAATGCTATTATGTAATTGCATTATATCACAAAGACTGTAAGGAAATAAGAGATTATTTCACAGATTTATTACACAATATCACAAGATGGAGATTCCAGATGAAAATCAATGACGGATATACAAAAATCAGAACAGATGAAACATTAAGAGAAACCATCTGCCACGGAAGTGAAGAATACCCGTTCCAATATTATATGGAGGATATCTGGTTATTTGATTTTCACTGTATCGACTGGCATTGGCATCCGGAAGTTGAATTTGTGTTTATTGAAAAGGGGACTGCAGAGGTTCTGGTTGGAAGCGGAAGATATGTTTTAAATGCCGGAACAGGCATCTTTATTAATGCGCAAGTGATTCATCGCTTTGAATCGGCAGAAAGCGTTATTATTCCTAATATCGTGTTTTCGCCGTTGCTGCTTTCTCCGGAAGAAGGTCTGCTCTACCGGAAATATATACAGCCGGTTCTTGATTCTTCGATAGAATGCCTGATATTTTCTTCTGGGGTGCCTTGGCAGAAGGATATTCTGAATCTTCTGCTGTCCATATTTGCCGTCCAGGACAGCAGGGATATATGCGAAATAAAAACGGTAGAACTGCTCCTGGAATTGTGGGGTATACTATATGAGAATATACGCATAACCGGAACGCTTTCTGAGGTCCGGACCTCTGCGCACACACAGGCCCAGCTGCAGATTATGCTGCAGTATATCCATAAAAACTATTCTCATCCGATTTCTTTGGATGAGATTGCAAATACCGTGATGTTGAGCAAGAACAGTGTGCTGAATCTGTTTAACAAATACCTTCATACTTCTCCGATAAGCTATCTGGTGAATTACAGGCTGAAACATGCCGCAAAGCTTCTCGTTACTACAGAGAGCAAGGTTTCTTCCATTGCCCAGGATACCGGTTTTGAGAACATCGGCTACTTTTGCCGTAGGTTCAAGGAATTATTCCAAGTAACCCCGGGTGAATACAGGAAATTGCGGAAACATACCCCAAAGGGCGAGGGAGCGCAGTAACTTGAGTTTCCACATTCCCAGACACCTTAAAAAGTTCCGTAAGCCGAATACTGTACGGCTTACGGAACAAAAAAGGGCATGTATAAAAAATGTGGAAATTCAAAATGCTCCCTTACCTTACATAAGCAGCGTTTTCTGCTTTCAGGATTTCTTTGAGCTTCTGCTTGTTTTCATACATCCTTGCATCGGCAGAATTAAATGTATCCATTGCGCTTTCTGCGCTTCCGCCAATTACATCATAGCCGAATGCTATGTACAGAGGGTACGGTCTGTCTTCGTGTGGACCATTGTTCCGGCTGAGAATCTGTGCCCGGAAGCCCTGGTACAGTCCGTCCAGCTCCTGCTCCGACAGTGCCTTATCAGAGACTACAGTGTATTCGTCACCGCCGATACGGTAGCATTTCCCGATACTGCCAAAACTCTGTTTAATATACCCGGCAGCCTCTTTTAATGCGGTATCGCCCATCGTGTGTCCCATTGTATCATTGATGTATTTTAGGCAGTTTAAATCAAAGACAAGAACTGCTCTTCCCTTGTGTCCGTCCAGGCTGCGGTCGATTTCTTTTATGTCGCTGATAAAGGAGTTACGGTTATAAAAACCGGTCAATACATCGCTGTACGCCATCTGAAGAAGCATATCCGCCTTTACGTTTTCAGAATAGGTCCTGACATATCCTTCAAGCAGCTGTGCAGCCAGCAGCGTAACATAACCCAGTACGCCGAAACGCACAAAGGTCGAATTGTCTGTCGTAATCTGCTTATAATACAGGACAATGTCCACGATGGAGAACACGGCTATAATCAGCAGCCCCCAGAATGCAAAGTCCCTGAAGTGGGACTTCCGGAACGCCTGGAAGGCGTAATATAGCGTAAACAGGCAGCCGATTACAATTACGATATGTGCAATCGTAATATTTTCGTGCAGGTCCCGTATTCCCGTAAAATGCATTATCACACTGATAGAGAAACCGATGACAGTTAATACGCTGACTAAAATAGCACTGATCTTATCGGTTGCTTCTTTTCGCGCCCTGAAGAAAAGGAATATCGGCACGGCAATCAGAATCAGAGACAGGCTTGTCACCAGGTGAATGATTGCGGTGTATCCTATCAAAAGGTGCAGGAGCTTCGTCTCAGTCGCCGACCATATCCCGATGACAAATGCAAACAGGCCAAGGCTCAGCAGACTGCTGTTGCTGCGGTTGTATTTCTTTAATGTGACCGATAAAAGACCAAGAATGCCGCCAATCAGAATAATCAGGACACTGGTACAGAACCCCGGCAGCATTTCAAATACCTTTGCGCGGATAATCGCGTCGCCATCGCCAAAGTACATGCTTTTGATATTGCAGCTGGAATCGCCCTGATAAGGATTCTCTATTACAATCCGGAGTTCCCTGCCGCTGTCCTCGCGGAAAACCGGCACTCTGACAAAATAGGTTCCGGGACATTTGTATCCCGCGTTCATGCCCGAAAATTCCCTGCCGAAGTCCTTGTAGAGCATGTTATCCTTATAAACTGCCACATTCAGATTCTTCACCCGGAAGAACAGCTCACAATCCTGCTCTATGACAGGCAGGCGCTTGACAATCGCAGTGGTTCCGGTCAGCTTTCCGAGGTCCGCCGGGGTGCCGCTTTCGTCTGTCCAGCCGGAGTCATATGGGAGATACCGTTCAGGTTCTGCATAAGAGCCGCCGGCGGCAGCTGAAAAAACAACCGCGGCAACAGTAACTGCCAGTAAAAACAGGTACACAATATACAGAAGCTTCATAATACTAAAATGTTTCCGTTTTTCTGTTTTATCCAATGCAAATCACACCTATAGTTCCTTTTTGTATTGACTGTATTATACAACAGGTGTTCCGGTTCGTCAAGCAGGGGACAAATAGGAGAAAGAGCAGATTAAGGCGGAAAAAATGCGAATTGTGCCGTCTTTACAAAACATGGAAAACATGCTACAATGACGTATATTATCAAATCAAACCAGGCTGAGGGTGATACGTATGAGAAATGTATATACGACATTATTGCTGCTTTTTGCGGCCCTGATTCTTTTTTGCAGTTATATTATCGGCAGGCGGGATAAGGCTCCGCTGACAAAATCAATACGTTATATTATGATTGCCGCACCGTGTACGATGGTGGTATATGCCGTTGCGCTTCTTATGAAAGAGAAGTTTGCGGCAGAGCTTATGTATGCGTTGTACTACACGATATCGGATGTGCTTCTGATCTGCATGCTGTTCTATTCCCTCAAATATACAAGGGTTTATGAGCCGAAACCGCTTTATAAGGCTGGTCTGTACCTGATTACGGCAGTGGACGGTCTGATGATGCTTTTCAATGTTTTTACGGACGGGATTTTCATTTTCCGCTGTGAGCAGATGGAGGACGGTTCGGGGACCGTGTTTTATGGAATTGCGGAGCGGGGAGGGCTTTACAATTTTCACAGGCTGATTATTTATCTGTTCGTGGTTCTGATTCTGCTTCCGTTAGCAGTAAAAATCGCGCGTTCTCCGTCGATGTATAGAAAAAAATATTGGCTTACGCTTCTGAGCCTTCTTGTGATTATTGCCGCCAATGTGCTTTATCTGGCAATGGACCTGGAGATTGATTTTTCGGTTCTTACCTATGGAATCATGGCAGTGGCAATCTACTACTTCAACGTTATTTACGTTCCCCAGGGGCTGGTTGAGGGACTGCTTTCTTCCAGTATTAGAAATATGGACGACAGTGTGATGTGTTTCGACATTGAAGGGAACTGCATATACGCAAATTCCGTCGCATATGCTTTTTTCAGAACAGAGGATGTCGGACCGCTGACGGAGTATTACAAAAGATGGATGGACGGCAGGGAGCTTTCGGAAACGGTGGATTCCGAGTGGAAGGAAACCTATGAGGTGAACTCGGTCAAGAGGTATTATGCCGCCCAGTTTAAGCGTCTGTGCGATGTAACCGGGAGCTGTGTGGGCTGTTTTTTTAAGATACATGATGAGACCGAGGATGTAAAAAAACTGGAGGCGGAACGCTTCCGTGCCACACACGACAGACTGACGCGGATATATAACCGCGAGCATTTCTACGATATGGCATCGGAGATGCTCCGGAAGGCGGAACCGGGGACCTACTGTATGGTCTGCTCCGACATCAAGGACTTTAAGCTGGTTAACGACGTGTTCGGAATCAATACCGGGGATGAAATCTTGTTAAATATTGCCAACACCCTGAAGCAGTTTGCAAAATCCGGTTCGGTTTACGGCAGGCTTTCGGGTGACCGCTTTGCCCTCTGTATGCCGAAGGAGCGGTTTAACAAGGAGTTTATTTCCAATGAGATGCACCGGATAGGATACATTTCCGACGCGACCTCCTATCGTGTCCAGATTCATGTCGGAGTGTATGATATTGTCGATAAGAATATCGAAGTATCGGTTATGTGCGACCGGGCGTTTATGGCGATTAAGACGATAAAAACAAGTTTCGCCGATATGATTGCCTATTATGATGACGAGTTGCGCGAAAGCGGCATCAGCGAACAGAAGGTAACGGGCGAGTTCGGTACGGCGCTCCGGGAGGGGCAGTTCTGTTTCTATCTGCAGCCGCAGGTTTCCGTCACGGGAAAGGTCCTGGGCGGCGAGGCGCTCGTCCGGTGGATTCATCCGGAGCGGGGGCTTGTTCCTCCGGATAAGTTTATCGGTATTTTGGAGCGGACGGGGCTCATCTGCCGTCTTGACCTAAATATCTGGGAGCTTGCCTGCAAAAAGCTCAGGGAATGGAAGGATATGGGCCAGACCGGTTATCACATCTCGGTGAATATTTCTCCAAAGGACTTTTATTTCACCGATATCTATAAGGTGTTTACCGGACTTGTGGAAAAGTATGAAATCAATCCGCGGAACCTGCGTCTGGAGATTACGGAGACGGCAATTATGAGCGACTTTAAAAAGCAACTCGTGCTGATCCGGCGGCTGCAGGAATATGGCTTTTGTGTAGAAATGGATGACTTTGGCAGCGGGTATTCCTCGCTGAATATGCTCAAGGACATGACGGTCGATACGCTTAAGGTCGATATGGAGTTCCTCCGCAAGACGGATAACATCGAGCGGAGCCGTACCATCCTTAAGATGATAATCGCACTGTCCAAGCAGCTTGGAATGGAGGTTATTACCGAGGGTGTCGAGACGAAGGAACATGTGGACTTCCTGACCGATATCGGCTGCGACATTTTCCAGGGGTACTATTTTGCAAAGCCTATGCCGGTAACGGAGTTCGAGGAAAGGTATATTTGCAGGTAAAACTGCCGCAGAACCACCGGGACATAAAGGTTACATATAAAATGCGGAAACGCAAGGAAGAAAGCGTTGCAATTTTACCGGAAAACTGATACACTAGTTCATGTATTGCAGACCTGGAGAACCTACGCTGCGGGAGCAGGTCCGATTTTTTCAAAAGAAAGCAGCGCAGAAAGAGGTTAGTATGGAACGTTTTTATGTACCGGAAGGGTATCGGTCGGCACTGTCGGTAAAGGAAACCCAGGGTGCCATCAAGCATGTCAAGGATTACTTTGAGCGCCAGCTTGCAAAGCAGCTGAATCTGACCCGTGTGTCGGCGCCGTTGTTTGTAAAGCCGGAGTCTGGTCTGAATGATAACCTGAATGGCGTAGAGCGTCCGGTTTCTTTCGGAATCAAGGAGCAGGGAGAGGCTGTCGTAGAGATTGTGCATTCCCTGGCAAAGTGGAAGCGCATGGCGTTAAAGAAGTATGGCTTTTCCTACGGAGAAGGTCTTTATACTGATATGAATGCAATCCGCCGTGATGAGGATACCGACAATATCCATTCGATTTTTGTGGACCAGTGGGACTGGGAAAAGGTGATTCTGTACGATGAGCGCAACGTAGAGACCTTAAAGAAGACGGTGCGCAGCGTGTATGCGGCGCTCCGGGAGACCGAGCACTATATTGCGGACAAATATGATTATATAGAAGAGTTCCTGCCGGCGGAGATTTCCTTCGTGACGACGCAGGAGCTGGAGAATATGTATCCGGGCGATACGCCGAAGGAGCGCGAGAATAAGATTGCCCGCGCAAAGGGCGCTGTATTCCTGATGCAGATTGGCGGTGCGCTGGCTTCCGGGGAGCGTCACGACGGCAGGGCGCCGGACTATGACGACTGGCAGCTGAACGGCGATATCATCGTGTATTATCCGGTACTGGATATGGCGTTGGAGCTTTCCTCCATGGGAATCCGTGTAGACGAAGCCGCGCTTAGGAAACAGCTCCGTATTGCAGGCTGTGAGGAGCGCGCAGAGCTTCCTTTCCAGAAGGCAGTGCTGAACAAGGAGCTTCCGTACACCGTAGGCGGCGGTATCGGGCAGTCCCGCATCTGTATGTTCTTTTTACGCAAGGCGCATATCGGAGAGGTGCAGGCGTCCATCTGGCCGGACGAGGTAAGGGAGGCCGCAGAGAAAAAGGGAGTCGTTCTGCTGTAGGAGTATTTGCTGCGTAAGCTTCTTCCTTTTAGCGACATAGAAGGTGCAAGGAGAGACAGACCATGCCGAATTTTACAAAACGGGCGATAAAGGAGTCCTTTTGGAAGCTTCTGAACGAACAGCCGCTGAATCAGATCAGCGTCAGGGATATCGTGGAGGACTGCGGAATTAACCGCAATTCCTTCTACTATCATTTTCAGGATATTCCTGCGCTGATTGAGGAGATTGTGACAGACGCGCTGACAGCCTTGATTCAGAAGTACCCCAGCATCGAGTCCCTTGACAAAGGCATTGAAGCGGTATTCCGCTTCACCTTGGATAATAAAAAGGCTGTATTTCATATCTGCAATTCGGTAAACCGTAACATCTACGAGCAATATCTGATGCGGATTTGCGAATATGTGGTCACGACATATTTTGACACGGCATTCGGAAAAGAAAGCAGCAGTGAAAGTGACCGGAGTACGGTAATCCTCTTTACCAAATGCGAGCTCTTCGGCCTGGCGATTGACTGGATTAACGCAGGCATGCCGGAGGACGCATTTGATAAGCTAAAACAGCTTCTTTCGCTCTGCAACGGACTGACCAGTGAATTAATGGAGCGGTGCAGTTCCAGCTGTTTTTAGGCAAAAGTGCAAAAGTGTCTGGTTTTTAGGCAGTTTTATGTTGTCTGTCTGGTTTTTGGGCAGGGACATGAAAACTGCCCATTTTTTATGCCATTTTTTTCTGCTATACTGGCAGTACAAAAAAGCTGCAGCACTTTAACCTGAAAGGAGGAGTTTGGATGCGTTCTGTAGTACCTATGAAAACAGCAAAAATAGGGTATATCGTGATATCCGTCCTGCTGTGTGTGTTGGGAGTCCTTTTAATTGCATTTCCCGGGTTTTCCATATCGGTGCTTGGCATCGTATGCGGGATTCTTCTGATTGTATTTGGAATCATCCGTCTGGTCGGGTTTTTCTCAAAGGACCTTTACCGGCTGGCATTCCAGTATGACCTTGCATTCGGCCTGATGCTGGTTGCACTCGGGATTATCATGCTGACGCACTTTGACAGTCTGGTGAATTTTATCTGCGTCATTTTAGGGCTTTCTTTCCTTGCCGACGGACTTTTCAAGATTCAGATATCCCTTGATTCCAGGAGCTTCGGGGTGCCAAGGTGGTGGCTGATAATGGCGCTTGCCGTGGTTACCGTCGTGTTCGGGGGGATTCTGGTATTCCGGCCGAGTGAAAGCAGCCGTGTACTGACGATACTAATCGGTATTTCCCTGCTTTCCGAAGGAATTTTAAATTTCAGCACGATGCTGACCGCCGTAAAGATTATCCGGCACCAGAGACCGGATGTGATTGATGCGGAGGAGTATGAAGAAAGAGAGGAATAAGAAAATGCGTTTTTCAAAAGCGGTTGTAAAACACCGTGTCCTGATTTTAGCCGTTGCGGTTTTACTGATGATTCCGTCGGTGCTTGGCATGATAGGAACCAGGGTAAATTACGATATGTTAGACTATCTTCCCGGCGACATGGATACGGTAAAAGGGCAGAATGAGCTTTTAGAGGATTTCGGGAAGGGAGCGTTCTCCCTGATTATTGTAGAGGATATGCCCGATAAGGAGGTCGCCGCGCTTGTAGAGAAGTTCAAGACGGTCGAGCATGTCGAAACGGTGCTGTGGTATTCATCCCTGATGGATGTCTCCGTTCCGAAGGAGCTTCTGCCGGAGGCGGTTTACCATGAATTTAATACGGACAATGCGACAATGATGGCGGTATTCTTTGACAGCTCGACCTCAGCGGACATTACAATGGATGCAATCCGGGAAATCCGTTCGATTGCCGGGAAGCAGTGCTTTGTATCCGGAATGTCCGCGCTGGTTACGGACCTGAAGGATTTGTGTGAAGAGGAGGAGCCGATTTATGTAGGGCTTGCGGTATTGTTTGCCTGCCTTGCCATGATTGTCCTGCTTGACGGCTGGCTGGTTCCGTTTGTGTTCCTTGCCTCCATCGGTATGATGATTCTTTTGAATCTCGGTACGAATTTCTTCTTCGGGGAAATCTCATATATCACCAAGGCGCTTTCCGCAGTGCTGCAGCTTGCCGTTACCATGGACTATTCCATTTTTCTGTGGCACAGCTACAATGAGCAGAGAGAAAAAACGGGCGACCATAAGGAAGCGATGGCGGCAGCCATCCATGAGACGCTTGTTTCGGTGGTCGGCAGCTCCGTAACTACCGTTGCCGGGTTTGCGGCGCTTTGCTTTATGACCTTTACGCTCGGCAGGGATTTAGGTATTGTTATGGCAAAGGGCGTAATCCTCGGTGTCATCGGCTGCGTCACGGTGCTTCCGGCGCTGATTCTTGTATTTGATAAGCCGTTACAGAAGACGAAGCACAGGTCGCTGCTGCCGGATATGACAAAGCTTTCGGAGAAGGTGACAAAGCTGTTCCCGGTTTTTCTTGTCATCTTTGCGGTACTGGTGGCGCCTGCGCTTTACGGATACAATAAGACCAACGATGAGGTGTACTATGATATGGGAGAATGTCTGCCGGAGGATATGGAATATGTCATTGCCAATTCCAAGCTTTCCGAGGATTTCAACATCGCATCCACCCATATGGTGCTGGTAGATGCGGGCGTGCCTTCGAAGTCGGTCCGTTCCATGATACGGGAGATGGAAAAGGTGGATGGCGTAAAGTATGTGCTGGGACTCGAATCGGTGATTGGAAGCCGCGTGCCGGAGGAGCTGCTGCCGGAAAGCATCCGCTCGGTTTTAAAGAGCGACCGGTGGGAATTGCTGCTGATTAACTCCGAATATAAGGTTGCGGGCGAGGAGGTCAATGCCCAGATAAACAGCCTGAATGCGATTTTGAAAAAATATGACAAAAACGGCATGCTGATTGGCGAGGCTCCCTGCATGAAGGATATGATTGAAACAACCGACCGTGACTTCCAGGTTGTCAATGCAGTTTCGATTGTTGCGATTTTTATCATTATCGCAATCGTGGAAAAGAGCCTGCTGCTCCCGTTTATCCTGATTTCGGTAATCGAGCTTGCGATTTTCATTAACCTCGGTCTTCCGCATTACCTCGGGCAGTCGCTGCCGTTTATCGCGCCGATTTGTATCAGCACGATTCAGCTTGGTGCGACGGTGGATTACGCGATATTGATGACGACGCGCTATAAGGCGGAGCGTATCGCCGGAAATGAGAAAAGGCGCAGCGTTTCCACGGCACTGGCAACCTCGATTCCGTCGATTATTGTCAGCGGCATGGGACTTTTTGCAGCTACCTTCGGCGTTGCGGTTTATTCGGATATTGATATCATCAGCTCCATGTGTATGCTGATGGCAAGAGGCGCCGTTGTCAGTATGCTCTGTGTTATTTTTATCCTGCCGTCCTTGCTGATGCTTTGTGATAAGGCGGTCTGCGCAACGACGCTCGGGATGAAGAAGGCATATGGAGGCGGGGAAGGACAGCCGACCTGCCGGAGAAGGATTTCATAGTTCATAGTATGATTCAGGAGGTAATTCGACCATGAAAAGTAGAAGTAAGAAAATAGTTTCCGTAATTTTATGCGCTGCATTGCTGGCAGGCAGCGCGGAGGCCGCCGTATGTGCGATGCACGCCGACGGGAAGGAGGTGCCGCAGGAGAAAAGTGAGAGGAGTGCGGCGCCGGTAACAGAGGAAACGGCAGCGCTTGTGAAGGAGGAAACGGTGTATGTATTTACCGGGGCAGACGGCGGCGTACAGAAGCTGGTAGTCAGCGACTGGCTGAAGAACCGGAGCGGCAGCGCTTTGCTTTCCGACCGGTCAGAGCTTACGGGGATAGAAAACGTCAAGGGAGACGAGGGCTGTACCGTAAACGGGGACAATACGCGTGTCTGGGATGCGAAGGGCAATGACATTTATTACAGCGGCAGCATACAGAAGGACGTGCCGGTGGAGCTGCGGGTTTCTTATGAGCTGGACGGAAAAAGCATTTCCCCGGAGGCGCTTGCAGGGAAAAGCGGCAGGGTGAAAATCCGGTTTGACTATGAAAACAAGCAGTATCAGACCGTGGAGCTGGACGGAAAGCAGGAAAAAATCTATGTTCCGTTTGTGATGCTGACCGGGGTGCTTTTGGATAACGAGATATTTACGAATGTGGAGGTAGTAAACGGCAGGCTGGTGAATGACGGCGACCGTACTGCTGTTGTCGGGATTGCCCTTCCGGGAATGCAGGAGAATCTGGCGCTTGATGCGGAACGCTTTGAAATCCCGGATTATATAGAGATTTGTGCCGATGTAAAAAGCTTTGAGCTGGCAAATACCTTCACCATCGGGACAAATGAGATGTTCGGGCGTATTGCCCCGGGGGAAACGGGGGAGCTTGATGCGCTGGCAGGACCGTTAAATGAGCTGACGGCAGCCGTAGGGCAGCTGGAGGAAGGCTCCCAGCAGCTGTATAACGGGCTCTGCACGCTTCTTGATAAGTCCGGGGAGCTTGTAAACGGTATCAACCAGCTTGCTGACGGCGCTTCTGCACTGAAAGCCGGAGCAGAGAGTCTGAAGGCAGGAGGAGCGGAGCTTGCCGGTGGGGCAAAGACAGTTGCCGACGGGCTTGGACAGCTTGCCGCAAACAATGATACGTTAAATGCAGGCTCAAAGCAGGTATTTGAATCCCTGCTACATGCGGCAGATGCCCAGCTTGCAGCAGGCGGACTGACGGTGCCGGAACTGACGGTGGAAAATTATGCAGAGGTTCTGGACGGTGTGGCAGCATCCCTGCAGCATGCGATAGCAGAGCAGGAAAAAGCGGCGGCAGGCGGCGCAGCGCAGGCAGCGGCTGCACTGGAGCAGACAAAATACGCTGCGGCGTCTATTTCCGCCCTGAAGGGTCAGCTGGACGCTTACCATACCTTCTATACCGGTCTTTTGCAGTATACCGCAGGGGTAGCTTCGGCAAAGGAGGGGGCAGATGCTTTAAGCGCAGGCGCCAACCGTATCGAAGCAGGAACAGCGGAATTATATGCTGGTACGAATACGCTTTGTGATGGAAGCCTTGCGCTGAAAGAGGGCGCGTCCGCGCTGACCACCGGGGTGACTGCGCTGCGGGACGGTGCAAAGCAGCTGTCGGACGGTGTAAAGGAGTTCAATGAAGAGGGTATCCAGAAGCTGATAACCGCCGTAGACGGAAAATTTGAGAGCCTTTTTGCAAGAATCAATGCTACCGCAGATGCCGCACAGGAGTACCAGTCCTTCTCCGGCATTTCCGAGGAGGCAGAGGGAAGCGTGAAGTTCATTTACCGTACGGAAGCGATACAGGTAGAAAAACAATAATCTGACAGTCAGAATGCCTGAACGTAAAGAGGAACGCTGCGCATGTAACATAAGACGGCAGCGCTCCTCTCTTTATGCACACGCCGCGGAAAGGAAGTTATGCCCTTACGGGCATCGGAAGATGGCTCTTCCCTACTCGATTGGTAGAAGGATTTTCTATGTTTATAAGGGAAACGCTGATTAAAGCGTTTCCCGCGCCGGATTTGCGTTGCGAAGCAACATTCACCCCTGCAAATCCGTGCGCATCCGCCGGAGGCTCTTAGGAAGCGATGATTTAATCAGTGCTTCCTAAGAAAAGGTTGCGCTTTGTACGGCAACCTTCTTTTATCATTATTTTTTATCCTGCAGTTCCCTGCGCTTCCTCCGCCGGACGCGGTTAATGTGCCGCTCAAAGTCGCCGTTTGTAATCAGCTCGGCTAAAACGAGCTGGATAAAGGTCGGAACCGTGCACGAATAGAAGCCCAGCTTGCGTTCAAAGACCGGGACCAGATGCCTTGGCAGTACCATATAGCCGGTGCGGAGCGAGGGAGATATGGTTTTGGAAAAGGTATTCATATAAATCACATTATCGCCCGGCGCATGGGAAAACAAGGTCTCCTCCGGCTTTCTGGAGACGGAAAACTCAGATTCAAAGTCATCCTCGATAAGATAGCGCCCGTTTCTCCCCGCCCAGTGCAGATATTCGTGGCGCTTCGAGGCGGAGGCGGTCACGCCGCTCGGGAAGCTCCGGTAAGGGGAGATGTGCAGGATATCGGCGGTGCTTGCCCACAGGGCGGGGCTTTCAATACCATCATGGCCAAGCGGCAGCATTTCACAGCTTACGCCGCAGGCGCGGTAGACCTGTTCGATTTTCTTGTAGGACGGGGCTTCGATGGCATAGCGGCGTTCCCTGCCGAACAGTTCGACAATAAGGCGGTAAAGGTATTCGGAGCCGGAGCCGATGATAATCTGTTCCGTTTCTGCAGCGATGCCCCGGCTCCTGATAAGATACCGGCGGATTGCCTCGCGCAGCTCCGTGCAGCCTGCATCGGGCGGACGGTCAAGAATTGTTTCCCCGAAATCGTTCATGACCCCACGCATGGTTTTGGTCAGGACAGAAAACGGAAACTCCGGGGAAGTATCCGCATGATGGTAACTGACCGGCGCCGGATGGCTGCTGTGGCTGTCCGGCGGGGCTGACGGCGCGGCAAAGCCGTCCTCCCTGCGGAAGATAACAAAATAGCCGCTCCGTTCCCTGGCTTCGATATAGCCCTCCTCACAGAGAAGCGCATAGGCGTGCTCGACCGTGACCGTGCTGACGCCTGTTTCTTCGGCAATCAGCCGTTTGGACGGGAGCCTCCCGTTGTGCGGATAGAGCTCCTTGATGATATCGTCCCGTACCTGTCGGTAAAGCTGAAGATAGGCGGGCACGGCATCGTTTTTTTGGATTGTGTATTTCATCTGGTAATATAAAATTCTCCTGTTTTGATTATTTTTATGTGACCAAATTTATTATATACTGTTTGCAATAAAAAAGCAAGGAGGGAAAGGTAAGTGTCACATAATCATCAGAAAAAAATTGCGGTAATCAATGATTTCTGCGGCTTCGGACGCTGCTCCATCTCCGTTTCCCTGCCGCTCATTTCCGCACTGAAAATCCAGTGCTGCCCTTTGCCTACCTCGGTATTTTCCAATCACACGGGCTTTGACAGCTTCTATTACACGGATTTTACGGCGCATATGGATGCGTACATAGATGAGTGGGAAAAGCTTGATTTACAGTTCAATGGCATTCTCACGGGATTTCTTGGTTCTCCTGCGCAGATTGAGATTGTAAAACGGTTTCTGGTGCGCTTCCGGGCAAAAAGCACGATTACGGTCATCGACCCGGTCATGGGAGACCACGGTTCACTTTATCCGACCTATTCGCCGCGCCTTGCGGAGCAGATGCGCTCCCTCGTGCCGCATGCGGATATCTTGACACCGAATCTGACTGAGGCATGTATCCTGACCGGAACGGAGTACCGTGCGGATATGGACGAGGCTGCGCTGACAGAATTATGCGAAAAGCTGTACCATATGGGGGCGGATAAGATTGTAATTTCAGGTCTGGAGCGCGGGGAGTTTCTGGAAAACTTTATTTATGAGCCGGGGAAAGCCCCTGCTAAGATTACAGAACAAAAAGCGGGGCCCTGCCGTTCCGGGACAGGGGATGTGTTTTCCTCCATTATCGCAGCGGATGTGGTTAACGGGCGGGAGCTGACCGATTCGGTGCGCCATGCCTCCTCGTTTATTGCGAAGGTGTTGCGCCGGACCGTGGAGCTCGATGTGCCGAAAACCGACGGGCTCTGCTTTGAGGAATTCTTATCTGAGATATAAGGAAGGACAGGTGAAGGCGATGAAAAAGGACAGGGTAAAATTGATGTGTATCACAGGCGTGTTTACTGCCGTGATATTTGTATTTACTGCATATTTCCATGTACCGAGCCATAACGGCTATACCCATGTCGGGGACGGGTTTATTTACCTTGCCGCCTGTCTGCTTCCGCCGTGGTATGCGGTATTTGCGGGAGCAGGGGGAGCGCTGCTTGCGGACTGCCTGACCGGGTTTGCCATGTGGGCGCCGGGCTCTGTTGTTATTAAGACGGCTGCGGTGTTGTTTTTTTCCTCGCGCACAAAAAAGATTATCACGGTCAGGAATATGCTTGCCCTGTTACCGGCGGCGTTTCTGTGTGTCGGCGGCTACTATCTTTATGAATCGCTGATTACAGAGAATTTTGTGGCTCCCCTTGCCGGTATTCCGGGCTATATCACACAGTCGGTATTCAGCAGTCTTTTGTTTCTTTTGGTGGGAATGGCGGTCGATAGGCTGAACCTGAAAAAATATCTGTAAAACGGAGGGAAAGCAGGATGATGACAATTACGTATGGAGTAAAGAACGGGATTTATGTGAATATGACGAACCGTTGTCCCTGTGCCTGCACCTTTTGCCTGCGGCATAACGGGGACGGCATTTTCGGCTCGGGTCCGCTCTGGCTGGAACGCGAGCCTTCCGTAAAGGAGGTCTGCGACAGCATCGATACATGGGAGCTTGCGGCGTATGACGAGGTCGTCTTTTGCGGCTATGGCGAGCCGACCGAGCGTCTTGAGGAGCTTCTGCAGGTTGCCGCCCATATCAAAGAAAAAAGCGATATTAAAATCCGTATCAATACAAACGGGCTTTCCGACCTGATCTGGGGAGAAAAAACCGCTCCGAAGCTGAAAGGCCTGATTGATACCGTATCGGTCAGCCTGAACGCAACCAACAAGGAGGAATACTTCCGGATTGTCCGTCCGAAGTTCGGGCCGGACTCCTACGATGCGATGCTCCGCTTTACAAAGGACTGCACGGAATATGTGCCAGAGGTCGTGATGACGGTAGTCGATGTCGTGACCTCGAAGGAGGAGCAGGAGCGTTGCCGGGAGATTTGTGAGGCGCTTGGCGCAACGCTCCGCGTGCGTCCGTATGAGAGCTGATAAAAATTAGCGGTAGCCGGAGAAGGTCCGGTACCGTAGCCGCAGGCACATGAAAAAATAAGGTAGCGGCTTTTTCTAGTACAATTTTCAATTACAGCAGAAGGCTTTTGCTGTCTGAAGGAAGGGGACGCGCTTCATGCGCCGCCCCTTTTTCTTGAATTTTTGTTACTATTCACAGCCGACATGGTTTCACAGACAGGTGCGTCATGCCTTGCATGGAAGCAACCGTCTGTGAAACCATGTCAGGTCTGTGGAGCAGTCACCCACCCACATAAGCAGTCTTAGCTCCGCAAGGAGCGGGACTGGAGCCCGTAAGGGCAACGAGTGCGCATGGGGGTGGGGCTGTGAATAGTAACGAATTTTTTTACCAAATCCCAAAAAACACTTGACTGTAAACCTTGTTGATTGTTTATGATAGTAGTAACAATACCGGAAAGAAAAAGGAGTGGAGCGTATGACAATAAAGGAAGTAGAGGAACGGACGGGATTAGCGCGTTCCAATATACGTTTTTATGAAAAAGAGGGACTGATTGAGCCGCTGCGTAAGGAAAGCAACGGTTACAGGGATTATACGGAACAGGATGTAGAGGAGATTAAGAAAATTGCATTCCTGCGTACCGTGGGAATTACAATTGAAGATGTCCGCAGGCTTTCCAAAAAAGAGACAAATTTGCACGAAGTGCTTGAAAAGCAGAAGAAGCTTCTGGAGGAGCAGCTCTCCGGCTTACAAAATGCAAAAAGAATGTGTGAAGACCTCCTGACCTGCGAGAAGCTGGATTATGAGAAGCTTAATGTAGAGAATTATGTTGCTGACCTGGAGAGCTGCTGGAATGAAAATAAAGCGGTGTTTAAGCTGGATTCGGTTAGCTTTATTTATCTGTGGGGAGGAACGATGGTATGGGGAAGCCTGACACTTGTCAGCCTGCTGATTGCAGCAGCCTCTGTCTGGTATCTGCCTGCCCGGATACCGGTCCAGTGGAGCGACGGCACAGCAAGCGCCCTTGTGGACAGGAGATTTATCCTGGCATATCCGGCAGCCTGTATCCTGATTCGTTTTTTGCTGCGGCCGGGAATAGACAGGTGGCTGAAAAGGAACGCGGTTCATAGTGAGAGCCTTACGAATTATGTGACAAATTATCTATGCTTTCTTGCAGTATCGGTACAGGTATTTACCATTTTGTTTGTAAATGGGATTGTAAAAAATGTAACGATAGTCCTTCTGGCAGATACGGTGGTACTGTTCGGGGTGCTTTTAGCAGGGTGGAGAAAACTGTCGAAAAGGGAAGAAAAAGCTCGATAGGAAGAAATTGACAAAGACATGGGGAGATGCTAAGCTTGAAATAAGATGTATTTCTATTTCTCGGTAGAACGGGGAAAAGGAATCTGTGTAAATGGAAAAGGGATGATTCATCATCCGGAATAGCCAATGCTTTCTTTCAAGGAGGGGATATGGTAATGTTCAAAAGGATATAATGACGGAAGGAGTAAAGTTATGGGTAAAAAGAAAGTAATTTTGATTTTGGTTTTTGCTGTGCTGCTATGTGCCGGAGGGCTGATTGTCTTTATTCTTCACAGGCAGAAATGGAAGCCACCGAAGCCGCCGGAACTGTTAGAACTGCCGGAGAAGGAGAGCCTCATGCTATCGGAACAGTTCAGTATAGAGGATATCCATTATGCGGACGGGATTGTAAAGGTTAAGTTCAGTAATGCTTCGGAAGACGAGTATGATTACTATTTTATTGAAGCAAAGGGTCTGGAGGTCTGGCAGGAAGGCGGATGGAAGGAACTGTACTATGTCAGTTGGAATGAAGACATCTATAGAATGGTAGATGATTACACTGATGAGTGTACTCAGGGTTGCCAGTATGCCGTGGGGCCGGATTGGCAATGGCTTAAATATGGGCATGAGGATGATTCAAAGGTAAATTTGCTTAGAAAAGACTCATCGGATATATTTATAATAAAAACAGCGAAGGAAAAGTATGGCATACTTGAAAAGGGCGAATACCGGGTATTTTATATTGTATCGGATGAGGAGAAAGCGGTGGAGATTGCCTACCAGACGTTTTCGGTAGAGTAGCAGGTCAGGGAGAAGAGAATTAGCAGAAGAAGCCTTTAAAGAGAAAGCCTTAGCCGCCAGAAGCGAGGCTTCCGGCGGCACGCGTGCCG
>CAJTUB010000015.1 GCA_910579465.1 uncultured Lachnospiraceae bacterium
CCGATTGTAAGCCGGGGCTGCGCTTCGCGTGACAGCCCTTTACTTCCGGCTAATCGAATAGAAACGAAAGGTCCGCATTCTTATCCAGCTGGAAGATATAGCGTTCATAGCTGTTGTAGCCCGGAACCGGAATATCCAGAACTACCCTGTGATATTCCTTTTCCATCCTTGTGTATCCGTACTCCCAGAGCACCTCCCAGTCACAGAGCTCATAAACTGCCTGCCAGTCCTCCGGCTTGATATTCAGGCTTTCCCCGTTATAATCCCCGCCGCCAGTCATCTGAAAGGAACTGTCATCAAAATAGGACTTGGTATATTCTTCCGTAGAACTCCAAAACAGACTCATCGTTTCATCCCCGGTCCACTCATAGTTCTTTTCCAAAGAAAAGCCGCGCGCCTCTAAAAACCTCAGCGTTTCTGTATAAGACGCATACAGCGGAACATCAATCGTCGACCTGCGTGATTCAACCACGACCGACATAGTAAGCAGCGCCACCGGCACGCTCTTTGTCTTCTCCTTCAGTGTCAGTCTGCCTACCTCCCTTTGCAGGGTTTCCAGCAATTCTTCCTTTTCCTTCAAAGACATCCTCATAGCAATCTGATTCATAGCATACTGCGCCGTTACTGTCTGGAGCGTCTCTGCCGGTACGGTATAAACACTGGCATACTGGCACTGCTTATATTCCGGGCTCTCAAACACTGGCGCCAGCAGTTCCTCCCGCAGTCCGGCAGAGTGGTACATACGGTAAACTGTTTTTCCATTTTTCAGGCGGTATGCTACCTCTACCCTAATCCAGTTCCCATGCTCCATACGGGCATCATCCCAATATTCCTCCGTATCCTCTACCAGCGCTTCCAGATACGGATACACCGTCTCGATTTCCGTGAGGCTCATTTCATAGATTTTATCTATATTTACAATGCCCTTATAGTCTTCCTGCTCGACATATTTCGGAATATTCCCGTATCCGTCCAGCCCGGTCAAATCAATTGCAACCGATACAAGCTTCTTCTCATCCGGAAGATAGCTGTCATACCCGACTACGTCGTACCGCATTACCAGTACAAAGGTGACCGACACCGCTGCACAGACGAATATGGAAAGCTTATTGGCAAAGCACTTCCGGATATCGTAATGATAAACGCTTTCAATAAACATGTGCGCCAACAGCACACCCAGAATGGTTCCGAATATCATCCAGCCCGGCAGATGACCTTCTCTCTGTATATCTGCCATATAGTAGAAGAGCAGACCGGTGCAGGAACCTGCCAGCACCACTGCCGACACACGGAATACCGGTTTTAATGCCGGGAAAGCAATCGCTTTTCCCGCTCCCTCGGAAGGACGTATCCGGTACAAAAGCAGGGCTGCCACAAACAGAAACGCCGTACACAGCAGCTCCTGCAGCAGCATGGAGGTCTCCGGCTCTATCGACGTCTTAATGTAAAAATAGCCTGGAGAAAGAAAGCGCAGTGCATGCAGCCTCGAATAAACCTCAGAGTAATAGCTGTACGTTTCAAAAAACGCAGTTTCAAAGGCATTATACAGACCTACGGTTATCGCAGTAATGCCAAAACACCAGCCGCTGACCGCAAAAAACACAACCAGATTTCCTGCTGCAACGACACACAGGATAAATGTAGTGTATACAATCAGGTATCCCAGGAAATGTACCACAAACCCCTGCATTGCGATACACAGAATTTCTGTATCAAAGTTACCGCTGACTGCAATAATCAGGAAGCTTACCATTAACATCACCAGATACGGTACCAGGTAAATCAAAACACCATTGAGATACCGGATGATAAAAGAACGCACTCTCTTTACCGGAAGGGAATGGAAAAAGTCTACCTTTTTCTTTGAGAACAAATATCCGAAGCCGCTGACTGCACAAATCAGGGCGCCTGTCACCGCTACGATAAAAAGCCATATACTTTGTGCCTGTAGCATCAGGGACAAATCTCCCGTACTTCTGTTACCGCTTGTCACCATCATGGCAATGATAATCGGCACCGGCAATACGAATACAACAAACGCCAGCACGATTGTCCAGAGCCTTTGACGCAGGTCTTCCCACATCAGCTTAAAGAATGAGCTTCTTGAAGTCATACCCTGCCACCTCCGTTTCACTGATAAAAATCTCCTCCAGGGTCAGCGGAAGCATCTCAAAAAATACCGGCTCTGCCGCTGCCACCCGTGCTTCAATTTCCTCCCGGACACCACGCACCGTAAAGGTCTGCAGACGTCCTCGCCGCTCCTTTGCTATTACCTCCAGACCAAGCAGGACTCTTGCCGCCTGCTCCTCATCTTCAAATACGCACTGCAGCTTATGAATCCCGGTCCGCATTTCCTCAAGGTCCCGGGAAAGCAGAACACCGCCCTTATGCAGCAGTCCGATATGGTCGCAGATATCCTCTAACTCCCTTAAATTATGGGAAGCCAGCACCGGCGTCAGTCCCCGCTCCGTTATCTCCTTTGCAAAAATACTCTTGACTGCCTGCCGCATCACCGGGTCTAAGCCGTCAAAGGTCTCGTCACAGAGCAGATACTTCGTCCCGGCACACACACCAAGCAAAATTGACACCTGCTTTTTCATTCCCTTGGAAAAAGTGCTGACCTTCCGGCAAAGAGGCAGGCCCAGCTGGTCCAGAAGCTCCAGATACCGCTTACGGTGAAAGCCTGCGTATACCGCGCCATAATAATCCGCCATATCTACCGGCGTTCCGTTGTTCAGGTAATACGCATCGTCGGAAATGTAAAATACCTCCCGCTTTGCTGCCGGATTTTCATAAACCGGTCTGTCGTCTACCGTAATTGTCCCGTCATCCGCCTTTAAAACCCCTGCCATCATCCGGAGCAGCGTAGACTTCCCGGCGCCGTTCGTCCCCACCATTCCGAACACAAGACCTTCCTTAATCTCTACTGAAACCCGGTCTACCGCCAAAATCCCGTCAAACCGCTTGGTTATGTT
This sequence comes from uncultured Lachnospiraceae bacterium, assembly GCA_910579465.1. GTDB lineage: Bacteria > Bacillota > Clostridia > Lachnospirales > Lachnospiraceae > SIG307. The sequence continues at coordinate 2,976 of CAJTUB010000015.1, forward strand.
TTCTGCTTTAATCATACGTTTCACCTCCTGTACGTTTTTCCTGCAGAGCCTTCTGCACATCTGCCGCTTCATTCTCCCATGCTGCGTCAAACAGCCCGCTTACTTTGTCTTTCGGTATCCCTGCTTCCTTTGCCTTCCGTACCAGGCTGCACATCTCTTTCTCCAGCTCCTTTTCCCGCAGCGCCAAAAGAGCACGGATATCCGCCACGAAGTTTCCCTTTCCCTTCACTGCATAAATCACGCCGCGGCGCTCCAGCTCGGTATAGGCCCGCTGAATCGTATTCGGGTTAATGGAAAGCTCCATCGCCAGGTTCCGCACGCTGGGAAGCGGTTCATCCTTTTCCAGTACGCCGCACAGCACAAGGCTCTGGAAACGCTCTGCCACCTGCTCATAAATCGGTCTCCGGTCCGTATAATCAATTACAATCATGCCATCATCCCGTATCCTTTCCTTCCGGCTGCCGCATGGACAGACGGAATATTTTGTACTCTTCCCGGTATAACTGTATTAGTATTCTTAGTACAGTCAAAGTATAGCATGATACCTTCCCATTGTCAACGGAAAACTTTTTTATAACTTTCAGCAGCTGCAGAAGACTCCGGCGGCTGCACGCTAACTCTCCCCTGCGGATACCGCACTCTCCTGCAACCACAGCACCTGCGAGTACATCGTCCGGAAACGCAGGGAAAACAGCTTCATATCATATTCGCATCTGCCGTACAACGGGTCCACTCCGTAGAATACACCTTTTTCAAGGTCATACCCGTTCAGCACGACACAATGCTCACAGTTTTGCCAGTAAAGCTCCTCCCCGTCTACTGTCCAGACCTGGGCTATATACGGCGCCTTCAGCTCCATCGTCGTCCACGCCAGCACCGGCGCCTTCTCTACCATGGAAAGCAGCTCCTCAAACGAAACGTCCTGCCTGCCTTCTGCGGAAAGCATACTCCCCTGCGCCTGCAGATAGCGGTTTGCGGTATCCGCCACCACCGGGGCATAACATCCGGCAGACGAAACAGAGTTTCTTGGATTTCCTACAAACGCCTTATTAAAATCGGTACTGCCCCATGCGCCCTTCGGAAGCCATTTGTCTGCCAGAACGCACTTATCCACGGAATAGCCATAGTAAGAAAGCAGCATGGCAAGGGCTGTTACCTCACAGCCATGCGGCAGCTCCGGATTCTGCAATATCCCGGTCACTGTATGTACCGTCTCTTTTTTGTCCCGCGCCGCAAAAAGCGCTTCAAAATCCACGTTCTCCGGCTGCGTCATCGTATAACGGGTTCCCTCGCTGCAATAATAAAAACGTCCGTCCGTTACCACATACCAGCCATCTTCAAATACTGCAAACAGCCGGAAAGCCTCCCCCGCCGCTGCGTAGCCGAATACCTTCCCCGCCGCATCCGGTGCGCCATACAGCGGCGTTTCCGCCTGCGCATACAGCGTTACGCTGCCCGCCAGCTTCTTTGCGTCTGCCCACCAGCCCTCCTTCCCGTTGACCGGGCTTACGGTGATGTCCTGCCGCAGACTCCCTGCCTGCGCCATGCCCGGCACATCACCCTCTCCGGGAAGCATATCCTCCGTTCTGGTATCTGTCCACAGACCAGCAAACCAGCTCTCATACTCGGCAATCCCCGACGGTCCGAAATAAGTCACTGTCTTTTTCCCGGCTTCCTTTTCGCGCCTTGCTGCCTCTCTTTCCTCCCGCCATTCTGCAAACTGTGCCTTAATCTGCGCAAGCGTACCGTTCCTGTCCAACAGCGTCATCGTAAGAATAAACAGTACAAGCAGAGCCGCCACGAAAAAAATCCAGAAAAATACCGGAAGAATCCCGTCCTGGTTTTCTTTTTTCACAGATTTACTCATAGCGGCTCCTTTCCGGCAGCTGCCCTCCCAGCATCGGTAGCAGCGCATTTTCCTGATAAAAGCTTTCTTCCATTATATCATCTTTCCGGTGCTTTTCAACCGGGGAAATTGATAAATCCGGTATACCCCTGCGGAATTTTCCCGGGTTATTTAAAAAATGCGAAAACTCAAGGAGACAAACTTTAATAGAATTATGTGCGTGTTTGTGGTAAAATAAACCTGAACAATAGGAGGTATCACATGACACCTGATTCAACTGATACAACTGCTTTTTCTCTTTCCATGCTGCAGCAGGTAATCGATTATATTGAAAAAAATCTTTTTGAGCCATTGACCCCTGCCATGATTGCCGCACATTTTTATATCAGTGTCCCGACGCTTTCTTCTCTTTTTAAAATTGTCTGCGGAATGACAATGATGGAGTATATCCGCAACAGACGGCTTACTCTTGCGGCAGAAGAATTATCCGTATCAAATATTCCGATTATAGAACTGGCTTACAAATACGGCTATGAAACCCCGGAAGCTTTTACCAAAGCCTTTTCCCGATTTCATGGCTTCCCTCCCAGCTTTGTCAGGCGCAGCTATCCCGTCCCAAAGCTTTTTCTGCCCCTGCAGCTTACCGTTACAATCCGGGGCGGATGGACTGCCGCGGAGCTGACAAAATCAAATTGTACAGGACAAGACCAATCCCTCCTTTTCGATTATAATACCCTTATCAGGGAGAAAGGAGGAAAACAAAGGAAGCATCCGGGCCCTACCTATCAGATTGATACAGGCAGGATGCAGTATACACGGGAATGGACTGTACTCTGTTCCCTGGCGGAGAACCTGCTCCAAAGTCATATTCCATTTAAGGTGGACGGGAAAACCATGATTTTCGCACATGGTCTGGAATTTCCGCTGGATAAAATCTGTCTGACCTTTTCATGGAACGACGAGGACATGGTCAGGGGCTTCTTCCACTGTGATACAGAGGCAGAGCAGACGGAAAACGGCTTCAAATATCTGGATGCCATGTACAAAGAAATGAAAATCCGGTGTATGTTTTATCAGAATTGCCTCGGAGAAGACCCGGATGAATTTCTCTACAGAAATACGGATTTCGTCCAAATCAACACCCTTTTGGTTCCCGTGCAGTCCTTGGAGTTTTATTATGAAAATGCTGAAAAGGATTCAGCACACTACAAAATGGTAAAGGAATGGTTGAGAAAGCATGAGAGACTATAGTGTTCAAAACAAAAAGGCGTGGGAATATTCCGCCTACGAATTTTGGGTAAAAAATTCCGGAACCCCGGCTGAAAGAGCCGGAAAGGATATGGAAAATCCTCGAAAGGCCCTGAAATGGCATGCTGCTTACTTTGACAGCTATACGGATATCCGGATTGCAAACATATGCGGTTCTTGTGGAAAAAAGGCAGTCCCGCTCGCTCTTCTGGGGGCAGACGTAACTATTTTTGATATTTCAGAGGATAATCGGAAATACGCGCTGGAAACGGCAGCGGCAGCCAATGTGGATATCAATTATGAGGTATGTGATATTTTGGATATCGATACAAAAAAATACGGTAATTATTTTGACGTATTATTCATGGAAGGCGGCATATTGCATTACTTCCACGATATCGATGAATTTATGAATATCATGTACGCCCTGTTAAAGCAAAACGGGAAAATGATATGCAGCGATTTTCACCCGTTTACAAAAATCGCAGATATTTTGAATCTTGAGCAGCCTGCCATGAGTTATTTTTCCACAGACGTTTTTGAAGGCGAGATGGCGCAGGCGCGCTTCTTTGAAGAAGAAATCCGGAACAAAAGAGTGTGTGAAGAAAAGTCTGTAAACTCAGATCTTCTATGATAATGATCAGGGCT
>CAJTUB010000016.1:0-3261 GCA_910579465.1 uncultured Lachnospiraceae bacterium
GTCAGTACGCTTGCGTCGATCTCTTCTATTGTGCCTTTCACAATGCCGCACAAGGCACTGTTAAACCGCTGGTCTGTAATATCCTTTGTCTGAATCTTTGTTACGCCTTTCCCCACGTAAATATCAGCTATGGCAAGCTCCCATATTTCCGTATTCCGGGTTAAGGCTGCTGCCGCAGGCTTTGCAGACGGCACGCCCTTTAAGACGGTCAGATACATGTCCCTCTGCGTCAAGTCCCAGCGTATAATTACCCGGTCTATGCGGTTAAGCGCCCCCTCTGCGGTGCTTAACGTAATACCCATGCTTACAGGGTTTCTGAAAGCGTAACCATTGATAAACGCATACCCGGCGTTTACCTTGATTTCCATTTTGTCATAGGCTATAACCTGTAGCCCGTCGCTGGGTTTCGGAAAAACGCCGTTTGCAATGAACGTGGCAAAATACCACGCCCAATCCTCGGCTTTATATACCCTGTCGTATTCTTCATCTACCAGAATGGCATTGAACGGCAGACAATCAGCCATGCTTTTTACCTCACTTTCCTTATCTGGTCTACCAGCGTAGGCAGGCTGTCCCCAAACGTCGCCTCTATTTCCTCTGCGCCTTTCTGGTATGTCTCTGTTACTTCTGTTATCCGTGCATCAATCTGTATGCCCCACTTTGTTTCCTTGCATGTGATCCTGTCCCCTAAATCAAAGTCCTGCTTAAACTTAAGGTTTGAATTTGTGTTAATGGTGCTTACAAAATTTATGATCTTTCCGTAGTTTTCCAGCTCTGCCGCCGCCCTTGTCTTAAGCATCTGCAAATAGGTATTAAGCGGTATTGTTACCTCTGTTTCCCCGCTCTGGTATTTCCGGGCTATGTCCGTCGCGTCACAAAATACCTCTGTCAGCTCCAGACCAGACGCGCCCTCTCCGTCTACCGTCGTCACGGGCTGGCTGCCGCTGTCGTCTGCCGCTCCCTGTATGTAAATGAAATTCCCGCAGTTTTCTATACTTGCTGTATATTCCTGCTCGTTTACATTGTCAAAATCCCGCGAAAAAATACAAGGCGTGTTTCCCTCGCTGTTTTTCGCGGTAAGGTCTTTGCCCTTATACAGATAAAAGCCGTACTGCCGCGATCTCTCGTTAATCAGAATGTCATAGCCCAGCTTTCCTGCCTGCGCCCTCGCCTTTACTTCCTGCCCCAGCTTTGCGTATACCTCGTTTGCATACTCTACCGCGCTGCCTGCTATGGTTTCCTGCGCCAGCATGATAAAGCGCGGGAAACGGCGCTTTGTACCCGCACTGCTGCCGCAGTTATTCTTTACCATTGTGTTTATAATGCTCTGGTTCGTCGCCGTCGTTACGATCTGCGGGCTTATGCAGCGCTTGTTAAGCCACTGGCTAAGCATGTAGCCCTGTGCCTCTATCTGCTCTAACCCGTTCTCATCTTTGGTAATGTGTACATAGGTAATCTGCGCAGCCCTGCGCCAGATACCGCCCGCCGCGTCCGTCACTTCCCGCTTTCCGTCATGCTTTACAATAATATTGCCCTCGGTAAGCAGCCGTTTGTTATTGTCCGTGATCGGCGCAAGCAGATTGAACGTGCCTACATCAAAATACTTTACATGCCATAACAGACTTGCCATTTCGTCGATCAGTCCCAGCGGCTCTACCGTCTCGTCAAATACTCTAAGCTCCATGCGTCATACCCCCAGATATTCCCTGTCATAAAAAATAGAGACTTCCATAGAATTTACGCCGCCGTCCGCATCATATCGGAAATTATTGTCGCCTATGTCAAGCTGCATAAATGTACTGTCTACGTCCACCTTGCGGAAATAGTCATACTTTACCCCGTCCCGCGTCAGTGTAGCGCCCTTGCTGCCGTATTTCGTGTTTACTTCGATCACGTCCCCGGTCTGCATGGTTACATTCAGTTTTATAAATTCCTCTGTGTCTACGTTTAAAATGACCGGGTTTGTAACTGTCCCCAGTGCGGTAAACCTTACCCGCATACCCGTTGATACGTCGCCCTCATTAAAGCAGTCCACAATTACGCTTTCTGCGCGATACCCAAAAATCATACTTTTACTGTTGTCCTTTTCAATCACGCAGGGGAAATGCCAGGCAGCTACCCAGCTTGCTATATCTTCCTTTTGCTCGTCCTCTTCCCGCCAGAACGGGTTAAGGCAGTCCAGCTGTAAGCTGAACTGCTGCAAAACGCTTTTTCTCCCTACGTCCGGCTTTCCATGCAGGCGGCAGTTAATAATACGCTTAAAGCTGCCGTACTCATAGGCAAGCGTGCCGCCCAGCTCCGGGTTAAATATCTTAAGCAGCCTGCGGCGCAGTTCGTAAGACTGCTGCTTGTCCCTTGTATTGATATGCCCCAGTATGTCTACGTCCCGCGCCTCTATCCGCTGCCCTACATAGGTGTCTCCATGCTGCCCCATGCTGTTTGTGCTGTAGACTGCATTTGTCACGCCTGCTATTCCGTCTACGTCCTTGCTTACGTTGCAATGGTATACACTGCCTACGCTAAGCTCTATGCTTTCGCCCCTCTCATTGGTATAAACCAGCTTTTCATACATCATGCTAACACCGTCCTTGCTGCCTGCTTAAACTGCCGCTGCGCCTCTTTCTGCTGCTTTGCGTAGTCCGTCGTATTGGCGTATATATTCTGTGTGATATGTACTACCGGGCTGCCTGCTGCCCCGCCGCCTTTCGGCTTTGGTTTCCACGGCTCCCCGTCTATGTCAGCGTCAGAGAAATTGACTTTTGCGCCTACGTCAAATTCCTGCGGTATGCTTTCCTCGATCTGCTTATTTACTTTTTTCATTTCATCAGAAAAGCCTACGCCTATGCCCTGCGCCATGAATAAGCCCACCTCGTCCCGGAATCTCTTAGACGGGCTTTCAATCCCTAAAGCGCTCTTTGCGGCATCTAACAGGCTGTTTGCAAGGCTTGAAACTTTATCCTTTAACCAGTTCCAGCCGTTGCTTATGCCGTTCCAGATACCCTGTACAATGTTGCTGCCGATTGTCGCAAAAGAGCTGCCGATATTAGAGAAAGCATTTATAATGCCGTTTACGCAGTTTCGCATACCCTCTACCGCCTTGTTTTTTACCTCTGTACCCCACTGGGCTACTTTGGAAATAGCGCCGGATATGCTGTTATAGATTTTCTGCGGAATCTCTTTTACTATGTTCACAACGCCCGTAACCATGCTGTTCATTACCTCGCGGGCTTTGCTTACCATATTTGCGCCCCACGTCGCTAC
>CAJTUB010000016.1:3361-6012 GCA_910579465.1 uncultured Lachnospiraceae bacterium
GTTCCAGATTTTCTGCGGTGTCTGCGTTACAATGTTCACGATTGCCGTAAGCATGTTATTCATTACCTCTTTGGCTTTGCTTACCATGTTCGCGCCCCACGTCGCTACCTTTGTCACCGCTCCTATGATACAGTTCCAGATTTTTACAGGCGTTTCTTTCACAATGGTTACAATGTTCGTAAGCATTGTGTCCATTACCTCTTTGGCTTTTGCCTGCATATTTGCGCCCCACGTTGCTACTCTGGTAACTGCATTTATGATGCTATTCCAGATTTTCTGCGGCAGTTCCTTTACGATATTGATAACTTTCGCTACAAGCTCTTCTATCACCGTGCCGCCTTTTTCCTGCATACGTGCGCCCCATTCGGCAATTTTGTTTATGCCGTCTGCGATTGCCCCCGCGATCTGGACGGGCAGCTCTGCCAGCTTTGTAACTATGCTTACTACCAGCTGCCCTGCTGCCGCTACGATCTTCGGCAGCCCCTCTACCAGCCCCGTAACAATGGCAACTATGATCTGCGGCATTGCCGCTATCAGCAGAGGGATTGCATCTATAATGCCGTCCACAAGCGCGATCACTATATCGCCCGCGCTTTCCAGAATCTTCGGTATTCCCTCAACCAGCGCATTGATAATGCTGGTTATGATCTGCGGCAGCCTCTCTATGATAACTGGCAGCGCTGCTATAATTCCGTCTGCCAGCCCGGTAACAAGCTGCAATGCTGCATCTATCAGCATAGGCACATTGTTTATAAGCGTTTCCACGATTGTAAGCACCGCCTCTATAATGCTCGGTATAAGTGCGGGTAACGCCTGCCCCAGCCCGTCTGCCAGCCCTGCTATGATCTGTACCGCCCCGTCTGCTATGCTCGGTATCAGCGCTATAATGCCGTCCAGCAGTGTAGTAATGATCTCTGCGGCGCTTTCTGCCAGCGTCGGTATGGCATCTACAATGCCGTCCACTAACGCCGTTATCATATCAACGCCCGCTTTTATGATCGTCGGCGCGCTCTCCACAATGCCACCTACAAGCCCGTTCACAAGCTCTACCGCAAAACCTGTGATCTGCGGCAGCATTTCAGAAAGCCCGCTTACCATATTCCCCAGCGCGTCCCCGAAACTCTGCGCCAGTTTTCCCATATCGCCGCCTGCATCAGCCGCGCCCTGCTGCAATTCATTTGCAAACTGGCTGAAAATCGGTAACGCCTGCTCTCCGATCGGCATAATAAAGCTGGTCTGTAAAATCCTGCCCGCGCCCTGCATTGCCTCCCCGAAAGTGTCATACTTTACGGCGTTGATCTGCCCCATTGCGTCTACAGTCTTGCTTATTTCCCCCTCTACGCCCATAAGTGCTGTGCAGGCATCCGCTCCCATATCTTCCCACATAGTACCCATAAGCCCTACGCCTGCCGTATACTGTAGGCTCTCGTCGTCGCAGTTCTTAAGCGCCTCGCTTATCTGGCTCATTGCCTCTTTCGCGCTGTCGCCCCCGGCTTGAAACTTCCCTACCAGCTCGTCCGCATTAAGCCCCAGACTTGTAAGGTATTCCCCCGCCGTTCCGTCATTCATTCTTATGTTAAATTCCTTGAAAGCGTCGCCCATTTTGTCAATACTCCATACTCCCGTATCTGCGCCGTTTTTTATGGAATTAAACATATCCTCTGCGCTAAGCCCTGCCTGCGCATACTGGTTGCTATACTCGTTGATAACGTCCAGCAAATCCCCGTTCTGGTTAAGCCCCTGCTGCGCCCCCTGCGCGATCAGGTTATAAGCCTCGTCACCAGAAAGACCAAATTTCTGCATAAGCTGTGCGGCTGCCCTCGTACTCTCGGCAACGTCCATATCAAACGTATCTCGCAGGGTTAAGGCATTTGTAGTCATTCTTTCCAGCTCGTCTGCGCCCATGTCCCCCGCCTGCTGCTTTACTGTCGCCATTGACGCGGCTATATCCTCGAATCCCTCGCCATAATTGCCGTTATAAATATTCTCCATAACCTGCTTGTACTGGTCTGCCTCGTCCGTGGCTGTCCCTGTCGCGGCGCAGAAATCATTTAACGCGCCTTTCGCCTCGTCTGCCTGGCTTACTGCGTAGCCCAGCCCCGCCACTACTGCCGTGCCTATGGCTGCCGCAGCCGTTCCCACTGCCGCTATGCCCTTTGCCATAACGCCGCCCAGATTTCCCATAACAGATGCAAGCCTGCTATGCCCCTGCTCTGTGTCCGCTAACTGGTTCTCAACGTCATATAAAGCGGCTCTTTCCTTGTGCAGCTGTGTTTCAAGCTCCTGCGCCTCGCTGCTGGTTTCCCCGTACTGCCGCACCATGCTTTCATAGGCTCTTTCTGTTTCCTCTACCTTTTTCGCCTGTTCGGAATAAGTCTTTTTTAAAATTTCCTGTTTTTCAGCTACAGCTTTTGCACTGTTTTCATTGTCTTTATACTTGGCGTTTACTTCCTGTAATTCTGCACTCAAAAGAGATAGATTTTTGTCTATCCCTTGACAAGCATCTTCATACTGGCGCTGTGCCTGTACGCCCTCTGATAATTCATTTTCTACAGCTTTTAAAGCCGCCTCTGCATCCAGAAGAGCAGCTCGTTGATTATTAAGCTCTGTTTCTAGCTTTCTTGCCTCTTCGCTGTATTCCCCGTTTTCTT
>CAJTUB010000017.1 GCA_910579465.1 uncultured Lachnospiraceae bacterium
CTCCGCATAGATATCTTCCGCATTTTCCTGCACTGCCGCCGCTGTCTTCATGCAGAAATCCTTTGCCCGGAGCGCTGCAGCCGTGCCGTGTGTATATACTTTTTGGGCATCCTTGCTGGAAAGGATTTTAATCCCCGCCGTGCCGAACAGAATGCCGCTTTTTAGGCATTCTCCCGCACGAGAAGAGCTTCTAAAGACGTCCCGCCCAATGGCGGGACGTCTTTAGAAGCTCTTCTCGTGCTATTACTGGTGTTTATAACCTTCCTCTATCTTTAAGTTCTTATTTTCCCATAGTTTCCGGCTTTGCCGGATGGCAGGCGCCATTCATGGCGCAGCCCGCGCACCCGCAGCCACAGGATGATTTTCCTTTTCTCTTACTGCGTACCATACTGACAATAATCGCCGCCACCCCAAGAACTAAAACCGCACTGATGATGATTGTCGCCATATTTTCCATAAGCCATGTCAGCATTGAAATTCCTCCTGTTTCCCTGTTACAAATCTAAAGACGAAACCTGACGCCCCGTATTATAGCGGGACGCCATTAAAAACGCTTTGCGCGTCGTTACTTCGCCATTTTCAGTTTCATATTTGTAGTCAGTTTTGTCGCCTCTTTATACGGTCTGAACAGCATATAGATCATGCTGCCAAGAATTACGATGGCCGCAAGCAGACCAATGACATTCAGGTTTCCTGTAAATGCCGAACCAATCTGGTAAACCATCAGCGCCACCGCATAAGCCAATCCACACTGGTACAGAATCGCAAACCACGTCCATTTCGCATTGTTCATCTCCCGCTTGATGGCGCCAATCGCCGCAAAGCAGGGCGCACACAGAAGGTTGAACACCAGGAAGGAGTATCCCGCAAGCTGACTGAAGTTTGCGCCAATCTCAGACCATCCGCCGGGATAAAGGATACCCATTGTACCAACGATATTTTCCTTCGCCACAAGACCCGTGATGGACGCCACTGCCGCCTGCCAGTTGCCCCATCCAAGCGGTATGAAGATCCATGCGATCGCATTGCCGACCGCCGCAAGGAGCGACTGGTCCATCTCCTCCTCGCCAAGCATCCGGAATCCTTCCGCAGTAAATCCAAAATAAGTCGTAAACCATATCACGATAGTGGAAAGCAGGATAATCGTGCCCGCCTTCTTGATGAAGGACCACCCGCGCTCCCACATGGAACGCAGCACATTGCCCACCGTGGGCATATGGTAAGCCGGAAGCTCCATAACGAAAGGAGCCGGGTCGCCGGAAAACATTTTCGTTTTCTTTAACATGATACCGGAAATAATGATTGCCGCCATGCCTACAAAGTACGCGCTCGTTGCCACCCATGCAGAGCCGTCGAAGATTGCGCCCGCCACCATGGCGATAAAGGGAACCTTCGCACCACAGGGGATAAAGGTAGTTGTCATAATTGTCATTCTGCGGTCACGCTCGTTTTCAATTGTCCTCGACGCCATAATGCCCGGAATGCCGCAGCCGGTACCAATGAGCATCGGAATAAAGGACTTGCCAGACAATCCGAACTTGCGGAAGATACGATCCAGTACAAATGCGATACGCGCCATATAGCCGCACGCCTCCAGGAAAGCGAGAAGCAGGAACAAAACAAGCATCTGCGGCACAAAACCAAGCACCGCGCCCACGCCGGCAACAATACCGTCATTGATCAGCCCTGCAAGCCAGTCTGCCGCGCCTGCCGCTTCCAACGCATTTCCTACAAGAACCGGAATGCCCGGAACCCATACGCCGTAAGCCGCCGGATCAGGCTCGTCACCGTACTGCTCCATCACCGCAAGCGCACCCTCATAATCTGCGAGGGATGCCGTTTCCACCGTCACCTCCAATGTTTCATCGTCCGCCACCTCATAAGGGAAGTCGCCTGTCGGAGCCGCTTCGTTTTCTTCCACATAAGCATCGTAGCCATCCACGATCAGCGCTGCATCGCCATATTCCTCAGAAGCCTCTCCATAAGCGGAGGATCCGATGCCAAGCAGATGCCAGCCGTCGCCGAACAATCCGTCATTTGCCCAGTCCGTAGCGTTTGCTCCCACCGTCACCATAGAGATGTAATACACGAGAAACATAATCGCCGCAAAAATCGGAAGCCCAAGAAAACGGTTTGTCACAATCCTGTCAATTTTGTCCGAATTTGTCATCTTTCCCGCCGACTTCTTTTTCAGACATCCCTTAATAATGCTTCCGATATAAATATACCGCTCATTGGTGATGATGGATTCCGCTTCATCATCCATCTCCTCCTCGGCAGCCTTAATGTCCGTTTCGATATGGGAAAGGACAGACTCACTCAGGTTCAGCTGCTCCAAAACTTTATCATCCCGCTCAAACAGCTTGATGGCATAAAAACGCTGCTGTTCCTCCGGCAGTCCGTGTACCGCCGCCTCCTCAATATGGGCAAGGGCATGTTCTACGGTTCCCGCAAAAGTATGCATGGGAACGGTCTTTCCATTCTTCGCCGAGTCGATCGCTGCTTCCGCAGCCTCCATAATCCCGTTTCCTTTCAGAGCGGAAATCTCAACGACCTTACAGCCTAACTGCCTTGACAGCTCCGCCGTGTTAATCTGGTCGCCATTTTTCTCTACCACATCCATCATATTGACAGCAACGACAACAGGGATGCCAAGCTCGGTAAGCTGTGTTGTCAAATATAAGTTTCTCTCTAAATTCGTACCGTCAATCAGGTTCAGAATCGCGTCAGGGCGCTCGCTGATCAGATAATTCCTCGCCACCACTTCCTCCAGCGTATAGGGAGAAAGGGAATAAATACCCGGCAGGTCGGTGATCGTCACACCGTCGTGCTTCTTTAACTTTCCTTCCTTCTTTTCTACCGTAACACCCGGCCAGTTTCCGACAAACTGGTTAGAGCCTGTCAGGGCATTGAATAACGTCGTTTTTCCACAGTTCGGGTTGCCCGCAAGGGCAATTCGTATACTCATAGTTTTCCTCTCTTTCTTTATATTAGTTTTCGCTAACTATTTGTCTGAAAATAAAGGGGACAAGCCCCGTCATTCAACCTCAATCATTTCCGCGTCCGCTTTCCTAATGGAAAGTTCATAGCCACGAACGGTCACCTCTATCGGATCGCCCAAAGGCGCCACCTTGCGGATCTGCACATCCACGCCCTTTGTCAGTCCCATGTCCATGATACGGCGTTTGACCGCGCCTTCCCCGTGGAGCTTCACCACCCGGATGGTATCGCCGACCTTTGATTCTTTCAGTGTTTTCATTTTCAACCTGTCCTCCTCATTTCATAATAGACTTTTGACCATAGAATCCTTTGCTGGATTCTATGGTATTAAAACATTTAGTAACTCCTTGCAGTGTTCTTTACTGCCACAGGGTTTCTGAATGCTTTGCTCAGACCATAATCTTCTGTGCCATCTCTTTGCTGACCGCAACACGGGAGTCCTTCACGTTCACGATCACATTGCCTCCGATAGCGTTTACCACCGTGACCGTCCCTCCCACAACAAAACCGAGGTTCTCCAGATGTGCCTTGACCTCCTGCTTCCCTCCGATTTTTCTGATGATGTTTTCCTCTCCTGCTTCTGCTAATGTAAGCGGCATCATGTGTTCCTCCATTCCGAAACGTTTTACGTTGAGGAACGCGAGCAGAATCTCAAATTCTGCTCTGCGATCAATAGAATTTGTGACGTTTCGGCACAAATTCGCGATTGAATAAATTGCTATCAAGTAATTTATTCAATCTATCACCTTCTTCTAAACATGTATTAGTTTTTACTAACCTTATGTGTTATAGTAAACGACATAACAAATTTCTGCTTCCGGTTCCTGCCAAAGCCATATACGGGAGCTTTTGCAGGACCGAAAACGAAATTTTTAATGTCGTTAACTATAAATAAAAGTTAGCACTCGCTAACCATATATTATAATATGACGCTCAAAGGTCTTTGTCAACGCAATTTTTATCACTAACCTCAGTTTCATCGTACTAACTAATATGTTAGGTAATACTAACCCATCGTTTTGTGCAAAATTTATATCTTTTCTCCCCAAATGATACGCGAACCATTTTATTCTACGCAAATCCTTTCACCGTATCACGTCGCCTCCACCATAATCTGTTCCAACTCCCGCGGTTTAACGCAATCATTGTATCCCTTCCATATATAAGGAGCGGATGGTTTTTTACATTCTGCCCGTTTTTCAAATCCGTAATCTTCCACATAGCACACCGCCTCCCTACGCCAGCGCCACCGTGTTTCTCGTAAAAACAACATTTACGAACACCTCACAACAAGTCTGTCAAACGAACGATGTTTCTGGAATGCCTCCCAGTACAGCCTTGTGCATTTTT
>CAJTUB010000018.1 GCA_910579465.1 uncultured Lachnospiraceae bacterium
GTACGGTCCCCATTTTCTGCGATAACAGATTAAGCACGGCAAAAATGCCCGTCTGGTTCAAATGCCAACCGTTGCCCTTTGCCTTGCAGGCTGCTACCGCCTGGTCGAAAGTGATGTAATTCCTCGGCAACTTCATACCCAAGGAATACGCCCGGTCATTCTCCACAATATTAGCAAACTTGGAAACATAGATAGCTTCCTTTTCCTCGCCGTCCACAATGAAAAACGGTAACACTTCCTCCGTACCGCCCGTGATAATGTCGGAATACTTCATCTTGGGAACGCCTACCATAATAGACGGCATACCAATATCATCATAGATAACCTTGTTTCCTGCCCCAAACTGTGCTACCGCACCCTGTAAATCGTCAAAATTTGCCATTGTATATTATCCTCCTTAAATCAGATTAGATTAACGCCCATAAGGTCAACGTGCATTTCTTCATGTCAAACGGCAACGGGTTTTTCTCCATTACCGGGTTGCCGTCCTCGTCCTGCTTCCCCGTGTCCGTAATCTCGTATTCACGGGCGGGTATTGTGACCTGTGCCACATATTCCGTAGAGGACGTATTGACCCCAACCGTCAATCCGTTTTCCTTGTCCTTGCAAATATCAAGCGTTGTTTCATAGTCACGCTGCCGGGTTTTCAGATTTACCATGAGTTCATCTTCTCCAAAGATGATTTTCGTACCCGATACCTCATAAGGGATTTTCCCGCCCTCGTTCTTCTCAACTACAATAATCTTTGCTGCTGCCATTACCTTTTACCTCCCATTCTCTGTAATTCTTTGTACGCTTCATTGGAACGTACTGCGATATGCTCGGCTGCTTCCCTCTGTGCTGCGGTCGCCCTGCCACCGCCCACGCCGTAAGCGTTTAATACTGCTGCCGTCTGTGCCTTTCTTTCCGCACTTTTGATAATCACGTTTGCCATTATGCGTAACCTCCCTGTACGGTGCATTTTACGGATACTTCCTTGGCGGCCCCGGTAAACTCAATCTTAAAACCGTTCAACTGCTTATCGGTTATTTTGATTTCCCCTATTCCGCCTGCGTCCTCCGTGCTTGATTCCACGAATACGGTATAGTCCAAATTGCCCCTTGGCGTTTTGAGTGCAAGGGTCTTTTTGGAATTGTTGAAAGGGTACTCTTTGGAATTGGTTAAGGTCGTTTCGATAATCTCGCCTGCCAATCCCTCAACCTTGCTTTCCACCGCTCCGACCTTTAACATAGCAAGTCCGGCAACCTCCCCGGCTGCCAAAATACGCTGCTCCATATCGTTAAAATTCTTTGCGTTCTGCGGTGTACCCTCCTGTATTACCTCGCCCTCTACCGCTTCATGGGTTATCGTGCCGTCTGCGTTGTTGATTTCCTTGTAACGGTTGCTAAACTGCGTTACATGGTCTTTCCAAATCTTGAATAATCCCATTTCCGCTATTCCTCCTTAAAGTTGAAACTAAAGCGGTACAGTACGCCCTGCTGCACCCCTTTTAACTTGATTGCTTCGGTTTTCTCCGCCCACAACTTATTACCAATATCGTACAACTGAATCTTGGTTATCGTGGTGGCCCCCGATACCTCCGGCGTAATCGGTATGCTTAGTGCTACCCTGCCGTCCGGCAAGCGTTCCCGGCTGACAATCTCCGCTTTATGCAGCACACCCTCATACTCGACCTTTGCGTATGCAATGTTTGTTTCAATGAATTTCTTGAAACTCTCAAAGGCTCTTTCTGTAAGCATTTCCTTAATCTCCTTTACATTTATTTGCTTAACCGATTAGCACCGCAACGCTTGACCTCGTATTGGTAACTGTCGGTGTCTGCCGTCTGTGCTATGCCCTTTACCTCCTGTGCCGTTTCTACGGCCCTATCCGGCTTTGTGCCTGCGGTTGCATTTCCCGTTGTCGGCGTTGTGTATCCGTACCCCTCGGTATCGGAATCCGCTATAACCTCTGCCGTCTGCCCGGAAAATGCAATATTTCTTTTCGGCTTCGTGCCTGTAAAGGCATTTTCAAATACATAGGCTTCTAAATCCGTTTCCCCTACTGCCTGCACGTCCACGGAATCAAGCAAAATATTTCTGTCCGGCTTTGTGCCTGCCAAATCGGAATTGAATTTATATCCCTGCCCCGCTGCCGTTGCCGTCACTCCCTCACTCCCTGCACCGCCTACGGTATCTATGTAAGGGGTCGTGCCTGCTTTGGCTTTCCCTGTCTGATTACTTAGAAACGGATAACCTTTCGTGTCCGAATCGGTCACAATCTCGCTATCCTGCGTAGAAAACACTATATTTCTGTCCGGCTTCGTTCCGGTCCTCACGGCTTCGGCTATATATCCTGCTGCCCTTGCGTTTATGCTGATAACCGCATTTTCTATCGCCCCCTCCGTGTTTCTGTACGGCTCTGTGCCTGCCCTTAACTGCCCTGTCATAGGCGTAGAAAATAAAAAATACTCCGTGTGTGGCATGACTACCACACAAATAGAGCATTGGTAATATAATCCGTCCAAATGAGCCGTAAGACGCTTGTATATGTCAACCGTCTTTACAATCTCGTCATAGTCTGCTGCAACCCTTGAATTTGTGGTATCAAGCACTATGCGGAAACAATACGGCTTTCCGTTGTATGAAAACCATTCCTCAATTTCGCTCTGTGGGTGTATCCCTCCTAACGCCCTTTCTACCGCTGCCTTAGTTCCTAATTTTTGGTGTACCCTTACGCTGTCCTTTATGATTGCCCTTTTTGCTTCTATCGGGTAGTCGTAATCGTACCAATCCACATGCAAATCATAGGCTAATACGTCAAGCCACGTTTCCGATAAGCTGTCTATATTCGCATATATGACGTTCTTTTCTGCTTCCCATGCGGATATATGCAATTCCTCCGCAACCAACCGCCCCAAGGCAAGCATTTTTTCATCTTTTTTCAATGCAGGCGGAAAGGACAGTAAAAAATCTGCCGTCTTAATATCATTCATCTTCCACACCCCCGAAAGATATATTGCAATCCCTTATGACCGCAACGCTTCCCTTTGGAATTGTCGTAAATGCAGGCT
This sequence comes from uncultured Lachnospiraceae bacterium, assembly GCA_910579465.1. Taxonomy (GTDB): domain Bacteria; phylum Bacillota; class Clostridia; order Lachnospirales; family Lachnospiraceae; genus SIG307. The sequence goes on from CAJTUB010000018.1 coordinate 3,053, forward strand.
TTGTAATCTCCACCCTTTTAATGCCGGATTCCATAAGCATAGCATTAAAATAGGACGGGTTAATATCCCGCCCCATTTTAGAGGTCTGCCATAATATGTAATTTTCCTCCGCCAAGTCAACGGCCCTTTTGATTTCCTTTGTGCTTGCCGATTTATCCCTTGATATATAATAAACCGCTTCAATGTCAAATGGTATCGTGGTAGGTGCTGCCACTATTACCTTATCTGTCATTGGTCTAATATCGTCTGCACTCAAATACTCCTGTACCCTGTCTATCAATTCCTTGTCCGGCAACTCCCCACCGTATAGCATGATTCTAATATCCGCTATTCCGGGTTCCGGGCTTTCCGCCGAAACATCACTTATTTGTGAGGATACCGACTTGGCATGATAAATATAGCTTCCACGGGGTCCGGCGGTTGTGTATGATTCCTCGCTTTCCCTCATGCGGTTATAAAATGCCGTATCGCTTTCCTCTTCGCTCCCTCCTGCCGTCACGGTCGTATTTGATACCTCTTTGAAATACAGAAATTCATCTGATACTAATTTGTTTACCTGTCCGGGTACAAAGTCATTCCCTGCCGTTCCTGCGGTCGTGCATACTGCCTTTACCTCTGCGTAGCTTTCGCCCGCCTTGAATATCAGATAATCCGTTGTGGCAAAGTTTATAAAACCGTCTACGGTTACTTCCAGTGTGTCCGTTATTATGTAATCCTGCTCTAAAGTCGTGGTAATGTAGAATCCAAGCGTTGTACTCGCTGCGGTCGGCTGCAATCTGTAAGTGTTATGGAAAATCTCACTAAGGGAATCCA
>CAJTUB010000019.1 GCA_910579465.1 uncultured Lachnospiraceae bacterium
CCTGATCATTATCATAGAAGATCTGAGTTTACAGACTTTTCTTCACACACTCGAACTACTGATAGGCCATGCTGTTGGTGGTGTATGCCCCTTTGCAGTAAATCCGAATGTCGCTATTTATCTTGACCAATCTTTGAAAAGATTTCAGACAATATTTCCAGCCTGCGGCAGCAGCAACAGTGCAATAGAACTGTCAATTGAAGAGCTCGAACAATATTCGTTATTTACCGCATGGATTGACGTATGCAAAGGCTGGAATGATGATAAATAACAGCTTTTCATTCAGGGAAGCTTGTCTTATTACCCGCATAAAGACTCCTTTGCAAGCTTTGTATATTTCGCAACAAGTTCTGTTTTTTCCGTGGTATATTGGTCCCTGTTATGCTCATACCTTTTCCACAGGGCTAACTTCAGGCTTTCATACTCCTTTGCCGCCCCGGGGTGTGTATTTAAGTAATCCCTGAAGTAAATCTCGTCATTATCATTCATTAAATGCAGATGGATATGGAACACCCTCTCCGCAAATCCCTCCTCTGTATATCCCTTATTAAACGAAACTCTGCTTCCGCTGTCAGACATACAGATATAGCCGCCTGCGGCCAGCCGCTCCTTTCCCATTTTCAGCGCAGCAGCATCCGGCACCTCAATCAATATATCGATGATTGGTTTTGCCCATATCCCCCGGATAGCGGTACTGCCAATATGATGTATCCGAAGCTCCGGCGTAACAGGCAGGATATCTTTTAGCGTATCCCTTTCCTCCTCATACCATCGTGCCCAGCACTCCTGATGCTCTGTCAGATAAATCGGGAACAGCTCCCACAGCTCTTCTAAGCTCATTTCTGAAAGACTCTTCGCCATATTGTGCTATCTCCTCCACATTCGTGTTTTCCTGACATCTCACCCCGGTTTCATTCTAACAGATAACCTTTCATCGTACAATACATTTGTTTTCTTTTCTTGCTGATTTCAGCAAATGGAAGTATAATAAATTTATCTTTTTCTGTCACACAGACACTGCACGGTTGTCTAATAAAACAGGAGGTGCAAATCGATGTATAAAGAAACAAACGAAGAAGAACGCGTCCTGCTTGAGCAGGCGATTGCAGGGGATAAACAATCCCTCGAAACTATGCTTACCGGCATACAGGACATGGTATTCAATCTTTCCCTGCGTATGCTCGGCAGCTTCGCGGACGCGGAGGACGCCGCGCAGGAGATTTTGCTGAAGGTAATTACCCATCTGTCCTCTTTTCGCGGAGAAAGTGCTTTTTCCACCTGGGTGTTCCGCATCGCAGTCAACCATTTGAAAAACTATAAAAAGCATATGTTTGCCAGCCATCCGCTGAGTTTTGAATTTTACGGGAATGACATAGAAACTGCGGACATGGCAGATATTCCCGACCTGTCACAAGATGTAGAACGGTCGGTTCTCGCAGAGGAGCTGAAAATGTCCTGCACCAATGTCATGCTGCAATGTCTTGACCCGGAGAGCCGCTGTATCTTTATCCTGGGGACCATGTTCCGGGTTGACAGCCGCATTGCCGGAGAGATTCTGGATATCACGCCGGAGGCATACCGGCAGAGGCTTTCCCGTATCCGCAAAAGGATGGCTGACTTTCTCGGACAGTATTGCGGAGAATATGGCAACGGCAGATGCAGATGCAGCAACAGAATCGACTATGCCATCCAGAATCACCGGCTGCAGCCTGCACAATTAGACTATACCGCTGCTTCTGAAATCAGCGGGCAGGTCATTTCAAAGGTAAAGGAAGCAATGGAGGAAATCGACGATTTATCACAGCATTTTGCCTTCTGTAAGGCATATCAGACACCGGAGCGCCTGAAACAGCTGATAAAAGACTTTTTAGCTTCTGCTCCGGCCGCCGTAGTGAAAAACTCATAAGGAGGAATATAACATGGATACAGCCCTTATTCTGGACTATTTATCAGAGCTTAGTCAAAATAACAGCCGGGAATGGTACCACGCCCATAAGGAGGATTACAAAAACGCCAATGCCCGCTTTGAGGAGCTGCTGCAGGAATTGATTCTGCGCATCGGAAGCTTTGACCCCGGCATAATCCACAACGCCCCGAAAGACCTCACCTTTAAGCTTGTGCGCGACACACGTTTCAGTCACGACAAGTCGCCTTACAACCCTGCCTTCCGTGCACATATCTCCTCTATGGGGAAGCTTCCTGTTCCAGTCGGCTATTATATTATGATAAAGCCTGGGAACCAGTCGTTCCTTGGAGGCGGCCTGTTTACGGATATGTTTAAGGAAGCAACCTCCATGGTGCGGGATTACATTGTCTCCCATGCGGATGAATGGGACAAGCTGATTCACTCGCCTGAATTTACGGCATACTTTACCGTCAAAGGCACCGCATTGAAAAATGTACCAGGCGGCTACGAAAAGGAGCATCCTCAGGCAGAATATCTGAAATTCAAAAGCTGGTATCTGGAATATCCGGTCAGTGACGAAGCATTCCAGGATGTGGAGAAATTTCTTGCAGAAGCACAGAAGGTCTTCAAAGCCATGAAGCCCTTTAACGACTTTCTGAACAGAGCGCTCGCAGGCTTTCGGATGCCGGAGCGGTAAAATACGATACTAAAAACAGAGGGTACTCCAAAAGCCTCTCCTATGGTACCATGCCTCCGGAACGCCTGCGCGCTCCTTCCGCCCTGAGCATACAGGGCGGTTATGGTTATCATAAGAGTCCGGCTTCGGGAATACCCTCTGCTTTGTTTTCCATGGCTGCCTTTATGCAGCAATCCCGTCAGGTTTTATAAATTAGTGAGAAATAATCTGTTCTGTTTCCTTATCGAAGATATGTATCTTCGTCAGGTCAAATGCAATACGAATCGTGTCGCCCGGTCTTGCGGTCGTACGCGGATTTACTCTTGCAGTAATCGGAATGGTTTCATCTACGTCAAAGTACAAGAATACTTCTGCACCGAGCAGCTCGTATACACGCACGGTTGCGTCGAGGCTGCTTTCCTTGGAAGACTCGATGAAAATCTGCTCATCCTTAATATCCTCCGGTCTGATACCCAGAACAACCTTCTTCGGATGCTCTTCGTTGGTGTATCCTCCGGCAATCAGCTTCTTAGATCTATTTTCGGCAAGTTTAATTGAATGTGTACCAAACTTCAAAAGAACGGCTCCGTTTTCTTCTACTGCATCACAGGTAATAAAGTTCATCTGCGGGGAACCCATGAAACCGGCAACGAATAAGTTGTTCGGTCTGTCATAGAGATTCTGCGGAGTATCTACCTGCTGGATAACACCGTCCTTCATAACTACGATTCTCGTACCAAGGGTCATAGCCTCTGTCTGGTCATGGGTAACGTAGATAATCGTGGTCTGCAGCTTCTGATGGAGCTTGGAAATCTCGATACGCATCTGCACACGGAGCTTTGCGTCCAGGTTGGAGAGCGGCTCATCCATCAGGAATACCTTCGGGTTACGCACAATGGCACGTCCCATGGCAACACGCTGTCTCTGACCACCGGAAAGAGCCTTCGGCTTACGGTCTAATAAATGCTCAATGTCAAGGATTCTTGCTGCCTCATGGACGAGCTTGTTAATCTCTTCCTTCGGGGTCTTTCTTAACTTCAGACCGAATGCCATATTGTCAAATACGGACATATGCGGATACAGAGCGTAGTTCTGGAATACCATCGCGATATCTCT
>CAJTUB010000020.1 GCA_910579465.1 uncultured Lachnospiraceae bacterium
ACTATACAATCGACCTTCCGCCCGCAACTCTTTATCTTGGCGGTGCAGTCGGTACCCTCACCGAATTCGGAACCCCGGAACAGCCCAATACCTACGATTTCCGGCAGTCCCTGCATATTGGAGGTACAGCCGGGATGCACACGCAAACGAGCGTCTCGGAAGCACCGTATAGACCGGATTTTGCAAGTACGCTCCATGTCGGTGGCAATGCCGGAATTCATGCGGTGCATACAATACCGCAGAACCCGCCGCCGTTCAGCATCCAGCGGAATGGAAGTGTTTGCACCATCATTATGAACCCACCAGAAGGGAGCTGATAGCCAATGGATCAGGCTTATAAACCTACCACGCACGGCCTTGCCGTTATGGCGGCGTGCCTTGCATTGGAACGACCTTTTAAGATTACCCGCGTTGCTTTTGGCAGCGGCAAAGTGGACGAAAACACCAACCTTGCAGATGTGCACGAGCTGCTTTCTTTCGTGACGGACGGCGCAGTCTGCGGCCGCAGGCACGAGAACGACCGGTTTTTCTTTACGATCCAGTTTTCCAACGCGGAGCATCCGGAGGTAAACACCTTTTATTTATCGGAGTTTATGGTTTTCACGGAAGACCCGGAAACCGGTGAAGAAACTGATTTGATTTATGGTACGCTTGGAGATTATCGGCAGCCTATTCCGGCGTATAACCCGATGTATCCGCCCAGTACGTTTAATTTCCCGCTGACGCTTATCCTCTCGAATGAGATCAACGCTTATGTGACCGCGCCTGCCGGGCTTGTCACCTATCAGGATTTAGGGATTCTGATTGACGCACTCGGAACCCGTCAGCTTCCCATTACCATAGCGGCGGACGGCTGGCAGGATAACCCGGATGGCGGCGCTTATGCTTATCGCGCAGATATCCCCGTGGAAAGCGTAACGGCTAAGCTGATTCCACAGCTGTTTTACCCGCCGGAAAGTGCGGAGCGTGCCGGGTATTATGGCCTCTCTCCGGTCTGTGAAACGCTGGATGGCTTGCTGCGGGTTTGGTCGAAAGCCGTTCCAGCCGAACCGATCCCGGCGGTGCTGAACCTGACGGGGGACGCGTCCGGCTATTTCGCAGTAGGAGACGGAAACACGGGAAGCGGCACTTTCACGCTGCCGCCTGCCACCGAAAACACGCTCGGCGGTGTAAAAGTCGGTAGCGGCCTGAATGTGACCCGTGACGGTACATTATCCGTCAACGCGGCCACCGAAGCCGAAGTAAACGAGATGTTGACCGGGGTACTCACCCCGGAGAACAAATAAATTCAAACGGAGGAAACACACAATGGCAGAACTGAATGACAAAGTAGCAAAAGTTGGGCATTTGCGGACGCTTACGGAACAGCTGAATAACAAAATCAAAGCGCAGGTTGCCGCCGCCTTTCATCCGGCGGGCAGCGTAGCCTTTGCCGATCTGCCCGAACTGACGAAGGCCAGCGAAGGGCTGCTGTTCAACGTAACGGATGCATTCACTACGACAGAGGACTTTTTGGAGGGGGCGGGCAAGGACTACCCTGCCGGGACAAATGTCGCAGTGGTGAAATCTGGTGAAGCATACAAGTACGATGCAATGTCAGGATTTCTTGACACTTCCGGCTTTGTGCTGAAAGAGGACGGCAAGGAGCTGTCCGCGAACGATTACACCGATACGGACAAGGCCAAGCTGGACGGAATTACGGAGGGTGCGAACAAGGTTGAACCCAGCGATACCCCTGGCAATATCAAAATCAACGGTGTAGAAACGTCAATCTTTCAGGTTGCCACTGATGAAGAAATCAACGCGATGCTGGATGAAGTGCTCGGGCCAACGGAAAATGCATAAGCCTTTGGAGGTGAGCAGGCTATGAGCAAGCTGACAAAAATGTTTTCCCTGAAAACTGCGGTGCAGCGGCTTACGGCTTTGATCGGCAGCGTTGCACAGGCAGCGTCAGAGGATATTGCAGCGCTGGACGAAAAGAAAGTGAATCAGTCGGATTACGATGCTGCTATGGCACAGTTATACATTGATATTTTTTCAGGTGAAATTCCTACAACGTTGTGTAATCAGGACGGCGAAGAAATTACGACATCGGACGGCGCAGCGCTTCAGGCCGTGCGGAAAATCAGGAAAGGAAGTGGCTGAATATGTTAGGTGGCGGGAACGTTGCCGGTCCGTCCGGACTGGAATTGCAGGCGGTCATTCAGTCGATTGCGGATTTCAAAAATGAAATCTTTGCGGGAGAAGTTACCACGCCGATTGAAACGCATGACGGCAGAGTTTTAACCACACAGGACGGTGAGCAAATCCTTGCATGTAAGCCGCTCATTACGCGGAAGGATACCGCCGCACTGGAAGCTCAAATTAACGCATTGGCATCCAGTATTGATAAAAAAATAAGCGCACACAATGTGTCAGAATTTTCGCATCCGACACATCTTTCTGTGCGCTGAAAGGAGGAAAAATAATGGCAATCAAAAGCTATGAACTGCCAAAAGTCGATATTTTGAACGGGGGGGGTAACTAATTTCCTTGTTAATAAGGGAACGGAGACAGCCCAGCTTCCCGCTTCACTTTTACCGCAGATTTTACCGGCTGATAAACTCTTGATGCCGGATGGAGTTACAAGTATTAACCGACGGTTGCAGCAGATTGGTAGTGGAAATTTAATTGATAACGTTGATTTTTCAATCAATCAGCGCGGTGTAACGTCATGGACTTCTGGTTATGGTCTGGATCGTTACCGCTGCGGCGGTCTTACTGCTCATGCGATTGATCAGGGTGTACGATTAGTTTCCAGCAGCACGACATACTCCAACTTCTTTCAGATAATAGACCGTTCGGTAAAGGATGGCGACGTTGTTACATTGAGCGCGTTGACAAAAGGAAATAACGGATTTCGCCTGGTAATCGGCAGAGCACATGATTCCTCAATTAAAGCAGTAGATATTCCTGCATCGGATGATTGGGAATTGACCTCTGTAACAGCAACATTATCAAATCTAAGTAAATTGATAGCTAAAATTGATCATCCGGCAGCTGTAGCAGGAGACGAAATCATAATTCATAGATGGAAACTTGAACCCGGCCCATTTCAAACTCTGGCTCACAGGGAAGGAAACACCTGGGTACTCAATGACCCGCCACCAAATTACGCTTTGGAATTGCTGAAATGTCAGCGATATTTTTACGCTGCTAATGCTATCGGTAATTCTATTGCATATTTCGGACAGGGAACAACCAATAACACCAACACCCTGGTAGAAATTGAGGTTCAGATACCGAATATGAGATCATATCCGGCTGTGTCCTATCGTGGTTCGTTCTACTTGGAAAGTGAGAACGGCGAAAAACTTCCTGTAACCGGAATTTCTGTTTTTCGCAGCGGTGTTGTTTCTCCAATACTTCTAGGTGTGAAGACATCAGGCACGCTTACCAAGGGAAAATTATATCGACTGCTTGCGAACGATGATAGTAACGCAAGAATCATATTTGATTCAAATCTGTAAAATAAAAGTGAAACAAAAGTAAGGGCTGCCCCCTAAAAATCACAGTTTGTTATTTGAAGGGAGCAAGCGAAAAATGAGTATTGGAATTGATAAGTTAGCACATATGAATACCCCCGCATTATCAGATATATTGCTGGCACATTCAGCAGCCGAAGGAACCGGAGTAATTGCTATTGGCGATCTTCCA
>CAJTUB010000021.1 GCA_910579465.1 uncultured Lachnospiraceae bacterium
TACACGGCACTTTTTTTGACGTAAACGGGGCAATCGGGGATGCGGAGCAGATTAAGGCGGAGATATATTACAAGATTGCGCCTTATGTCACATCAGGCATCGCAAAAAAGGCTACATCACTCCTTGATGCGTTGCGGATCAGGAGCTACTCGCCGCCGCTGCCGTTCCAGACAGACCGTATCCATGTGGCAAACGGCACATACTTTTTATCAAAGGGATTTTCTGCGCAGAAAGAATTCTGCATGAACAGGCTTCCCGTAAGGTATGCGCCTGATGCGCCGGAACCGTCACGCTGGCTTGCCTTTCTTGGGCAGCTATTAGTGCCGGAGGATATTACCACGTTGCAGGAGTTTATGGGATATGTTCTGTTACCTACGACAAAAGGGCAGAAAATGATGATTGTCATAGGCAAAGGCGGGGAGGGCAAGTCACGCATCGGCAGGGTGCTTCGTGCTTTGCTTGGTGACAGTATGAACACAGGCAGCATACAGAAGGTGGAGGTTGACCGCTTCGCACGGGCAGACCTTGAGTGGAAACTTTTGATGCTTGATGACGACATGAAGCTGGAAGCACTGCCGCAGACGAACAACATCAAGTCCATAGTGACGCTGGAAGATAAAACGGATTTGGAACGCAAGGGAAAGCAGAGTGAACAGGGTTATTTATGCGTGAGGTTTATCTGTTTCGGGAATGGAAACCTCGGTTCACTGTATGACCGTTCCTACGGCTTTTTCCGCAGGCAGATAGTCCTCACCGTAAAGGAGCGGGAGCCGGACAGGAAAGATGACCCGTTCCTCGGCGAAAAGCTGATTGCTGAAGCAGAGGGGATATTCCTATGGTGTCTTGAGGGGCTGCACCGCCTGATTGACAACGGATACCGTTTCACCATAAGCCAGAGGGCGGAGGACAACCTGACAAAAGCCATGCAGGACGGGAACAACATCATCGTATTCATGCAGTCGGAGGGCTATATCAGGCTTGAGAAAGGCACACACGCCACGTCAAAGCAGCTTTACGGCGCATACAGCCAGTGGTGTGAGGACAACCTCGAAAAGCCGCTGGGGGAGCGCAGTTTTTCCAATTACCTGCGGCAGAACGAGAAGCAGTATGGGCTTGACTATACCCATAATATCGCACTCGGCTCCGGCAAGACCGCAAGGGGATTTAAAGGTATCCATGTAAAGGTGAGGACAGGGGAGAACGGGCATTAAGACGCAAAAGACGCAAAGACGGGCAAAATCCGAAATCCTTTTTTATATATACATACGCCTGTGCCAGCCCTATTTTATCTGTATAAAAATTTTTTGAATTTAAACTTGGAAAATAAGTGTCTTAGCGTCTAAAGATAGGAAATACAAGGTTTTGGGGGCGTTTTAGAAGCGTCTTTATTGCGTCCTTTTAAAGCGTCTGATACCCGGCAGGGGGAATTTAACACCTTGCCGGGCTTTTATTTCGCAGGGCAGGACGCAGAGAGCGTCTGATATTGGATTGATTGGAGGGAATATATTTGAATAAAGCAAAGTTGATAGTGACGAGGGTATTTGACAGTGAGCGCACACCGCAGGATGCGTTTGTGAGGGCGATATTAAATTCAGATAAATACGAAAAAACCTTGCAGGTTCCGGGCAGTGAAAGTATAATAGAGGGCAGAGGGCTTATCTGCATTCAACCGGATTCGGACGAAGAAGGGAGAACAGGATGAGCAGGACAACATACAGAGGCACACCAAAGGCGGGGCTTTATACCCGGTTATCGGTTGACGATGGCTACGTTGACCGTGAGAGCAATTCCATAACGAGCCAGAAGCAGATGCTGACACAATTTGCGGAATACCACGGCATAGAGATTGTCGAAACCTACGTTGATGACGGATGGAGTGGCACAAATTTTGAAAGACCGGATTTTAAGCGCATGATTGCGGACATTGAAAGCGGGAAAATCAACACGGTCATCACGAAAGACCTCTCACGCCTGGGGCGTGACTATTTGCAGACAGGGTATTACACTGATATGTATTTCCCCAGCAAGAGGGTACGCTACATAGCAATCAGCGACGGTATCGACACAAGCACTGGATATAACGAAATGGCTCCATTCAAGAACTTATTTAATGATTTTTATGCCCGTGACATATCCAAGAAAATCCGCAGCACCCTTACCACTAAGGCAAGGGCGGGCATCTACCACAGCACAGTGCCGCCGTTCGGCTACAGGAAATCGCCTGCCGACAGTCATATGCTGCTGCGTGACGAGGAAACAGCGCCGATTGTCATCAAGATGTACGAACTGTCCGCAGCGGGCAGGGGGCCGGCAGCAATCGCCAACTATTTAAGGGCGGAAAAGATACCGATTCCGGCATACTGGCACCATGTACGGGGCGAGAGGGTATGGCAGGGCTACAAGGGCGAGGGGAATGCGGCAAACTACCGCTGGTTTGACACAACGGTGCGTTCCATTCTCCAGCATGAGGTCTATATTGGGAACCTTGTGGCGCAGAGGCAGACACACATCTTCAAAGTCGGCAAATCCTTTGTAAGACCGAGGGAGGAATGGGTGGTTGTCGAGGACGTGTTTGAGCCGATTGTGGAGAGGGAGCTGTGGGAGAGGGTGCAGGAAAGTTTCGCCAATCCCACAAGGTCACGCAAGCGGACAGGGAAAGCGAGCATCTTTTCGGGAATGGTATTCTGCGATACCTGCAACCGGCGCATATCCTTTGTGCCGGAGAGGGCGGAGAAGATTTATGTAGGCTCCTGCATGGAATACCGAAAGATTGGCAGGCAGGGATGCACGCCGCACCGTATCTACGAACAGGATTTGCATGATGCAGTCTTAAAGGACATACGGGAGTGGGCAAAGCTGGCGCTGAAGGACGAGAAGGCAGTCCTTGACAAAGTTATGGAGCATGAAAACAAGAACAAGACTGACGCTGGCACAGTTATTGAGAAAAAGTTTTCCCTTGAAAAGCGTCTGGGGGAGGTCGAGAAAGTCATTGCCAAACTCTATGAGGATTATGCTTTAGGCAAGGCAGGGGCGGACGAGATTGACTTACTCCTGCCAAAGTACCGGAAGGAACAGGGGGAACTGAAAGCACAGATTGCGCTGTTCGAGGAAGAAAACAGCGAACGGAGGGAAACAGCACAGAACGCTGAAAAGTGGGTTGCGCTGATCCGCCAGTACAATGACCTGCAGGAACTGACGGCAGGCATCATAAGGGAACTGATTACTAAAATCTATGTGGGCGATGTCCGCAAGGTTGACGGTGAGAAAGTCCAGTCTATCGAAATTCATTACCGTTTCATCGGCAGTCTGTCGGATGGGGCGGGGAAATAACAATTCTTAAATAAAAATCCCAATTTACAGAACAATTCCGCTGTAAATATCACTTTATTCGGTGTTTACAGGATTAAAGACGGTCGTAACAGCAATCGGCGCAGGCGTGGGCGTATGGGGCGTCATCAATTTGCTCGAAGGATATGGGAATGATAATCCGGGTGCAAATGCTCATGTACGGTAAAGAAGTAAGCAACCGAAAACAAGAGATAGACCGCCAGCACCACACTATTCCGAACCAAAGACCAAAAGACAAGCATTATGGAAATGTGCATAACAGGCTATGGAATC
>CAJTUB010000022.1 GCA_910579465.1 uncultured Lachnospiraceae bacterium
TCAACCGTGGAATCATTCAAGTGCAGCTCATGCAGGGCGGTGTTCGGGTGGTTCTTATTTTCGGTCAGCCCCATGAGGTAATCCATGGAAAGACCGTAGTATTCCGCCAGCTTTGCAAGGTTGAACGGGCTTATATCCGTGCATTTGTCGGATTCATATTTTCCCAGCGTGGCTCTTGCTATGCCCGTTGCCTTTTCCAGTTCCGCAAGGGTCATGCGGCGGCTGGTTCTCTCGTCTTTCAATTTCTCCTGAAGCGTCAGTTTTATATACATTGCGCCCCTCCTCTCAAAACAGGGTTCATGACCATTATAGCACAGGGCATTTCCGAAAGCGTGGAAATTTTGGTTTTTCGGGAATTTTTCCAGCCTTTCGGACATACGGGGGAAGCCGGTTTATTTTGATAAGATTTCAGTGTCACAGGACATTGAAAACAGAATGACCGGCTGCAAGTGATACCGTTCCCGGAGAAGTAGTGCCATGACAGGAGCATACCAAAGGAACGGAAAACGCTGGGGTGATTCCGGGCAGGAACGGATTGCAGGCAAAACGGCAGGGAAACAAACTATCAATTATGGAGGAAGGAACATGAAGTTAAGCATTGAGGAAAAGAAGATTTTATATGCCTTCGGGTGCGGGAGCCATGAGAACACCGTCCGCAGGCTGAAATGGGTCACTGCCCTGACGGTGGATGAAAAAGTGAAACGCCGGGTGCTGTGCCTGGCAAGGAAGCTGGATGACGGCGGAGCCGGGGAATGGTATCCCTGTTTTTACCGCCATCTCCGTTTGGAAATGGAAGGATATTTTGAAGCAAAGAAGCATATCCGCATGGTTGAAAAAAGCACAGACTGGGAGGGATTTTATGGGAAAGCCGTCTAAGTATGAAAAGGAAACGATTGTCAACTTCAACGAGGGTGAGAAGGAAGCCAGTATTTACACATTCAATGCGGACTTGAAGCGGCGGCTGGCGGAGTTCAGCAAAAAATATCCGCTCCTGTGCCGTTTGGAGAAGTCCACGCCGGAAGGGAGCGTGACCTATGTTCTGGATAAGTCCCGGCTGTCTATCCGGCTGGTTCCGCCTTACAGTGAGGAACGGCGGGCGGCGGCGAGGGCATATGCCAAAGAACACGGCTTCAAGTCCATGCCGGGCGGGAAGGATATTGCCTGATTTGGGGGCGTTTTACGGTCAAAACAACGGGTGCGGAGCCGGTATTTTCCCCGTGGTTCACGGTGGAGGTATCAGACATCAGGGAAGCCCCGGACGGCGGAAATGCCTGTTTTGGGCGTGTTTTTCCGGCTGTCATGGGGAATGGCTGCGGTTTCTGTAGGAAATCAGAACGAGCGCGGCGCGTTCTGATTTTCTGATACGGAAAAAGGGAGCCGTCTTTGACGTGGGCGGGCGCAGCGCACTCACGTTGGCGGCAACCTTTTATGCGGGGTACAGGGGCGCAGCAGCCCTGTTGGGGTCAAGGGGCAACGCCCATTGGCGGGTTAAGGGCGGCAGTCCTTATCGGGTCAAGGGTGAAACGCCTTGCCCAGCTAGAGTTGGCGCTTGCGCCAATTCGTACTGGGTATTACCTGACGCAAGCCCCGCAGGTTCGGCAGCTTCGCAGCCCTCCCGCCAGCCCGGGAATCGGTAAAAAGGAAAGGGGGATTTTGGATTGAAACTGACACGGCACAACGGACGCTCCGGCAAAAACGGCACGTACAACCCACGCCACAATGACCGCCGCTTTGACGTGGAAAACAGCGGTCATATTGATTCGGAGCGGGCAAAGAAAAATGTATACTGGGACTGCTACCGGGGCTATACCACCGCCGGGAGCCGGGAGGATTCTTCCCAGCCGGATTTCAGCTTTGAGCAGATAGAACTGGCTTATTACACCGAGAATTATTCGGATTTCATTGAAGCCCAGAACGCAAGGAACGAGAAGAACCGGCACACGGAACGCAACCGCACGGTGGGGGATTTGTTAAAGAACAATAAGACCTGCCCGGAGGAAAGCATTTACCAGATTGGGACGGTGGAGGAATCCGTCCCGCCGGAAACCTTGTTCCAGATTGTGAATGAGTTTTATGCAGAGTTTGACCGGCGTTTTGGTTCCCACGTGCATCTTCTGGACTGGGCGCTCCATCTGGACGAGGGGACACCGCATATCCATGAGCGCCATGTATTCGATTGCAAAAACCGGTATGGGGAGTTATGCCCCCAGCAGGAAAAGGCGTTGGAAGAACTGGGAGTGCCGCTCCCTGAACCGGATAAGAAAAAGGGAAGGAACAACAACCGCAAGCAGACTTTTGATGCGGAGTGCCGGAAGATGCTTTTCCGTATCTGCGCCGCACATAACCTTCACTTGCAGGCAGAGCCGTCCTACGGCGGGCGGGATTATCTGGAAAAGCAGGACTTCATCATTGAAAAACAGAAGAAAATACTCTCCGCACAGGGGGAAGCCTTGACGAAAAACACCGTAGCCATAGCGGAGCAGGAAAAGAAGTTTGATAAAGCCGCAAAAGCCGTTTCAGAAAAAGAAAAGGAACTGGAAAAGCAGGAGGGGCTGATTGCGGAAAAAGGGCGGGAACTTTCGGAAAAGCAGGCGGCACTTGCCACTGTCACCATGAAGATTGCAGACATGGAATCGCTGGTGGAGGAAGTGGCGGACACGGCTTATGAGAAAGCCTGCGAGGTTGTGGCGGATACCGTCCGGGCGGAAACGCAGAAGGAGGACATCCGGGCGGTGGAGGATTACAAAAAGTGGCTGGCTTCGCCGGAACGGAAAGCCCCGCAGGAGAAAAGGGATTTCGCCGTGAAGTGCCTGTGTACGGTTCAGGAGCAGATTAAAAATGCGGCGCAGAAAGTGTTAAGGAAAGTCCAGTCTGCGCTCCAAAAGCCGGAGGTGAGCCGTGCAAACAAGGAGCAGATTAAAGAGAAGGCAAGGGAATCCATGAAGGACAGGCTCGCAAGGGGGAAAATAGAAGCTGACCGGGTGAACCGGGAGCGCATGGAGCGCAGGAACGTAAGGGCAGCAACAAAAAAAGATATGGAGATTTGAAGCATTTGCTTTCCGCTGTGGAAATGGCAGATGCTTTTTTATTTCCGGGAAGGGACGGTATGAATGTATTTGAAGCAGTAAAGGAAAATGTAACGGCAAGGCAGGCGGCGGAAATGTACGGCATCCGGGTGAACCGGAACGGCATGGCGTGCTGCCCTTTCCATGATGACAGGAATCCCAGCTTGAAGGTGGATAAGCGGTTCCATTGCTTCGGCTGCCAGGCGGACGGGGACGTGATTGACTTTGTGGCAAGGCTTTATGGGCTGCCCGGTCTGGAAGCGGCGAAAAAGCTGGCTGCGGATTTTGG
>CAJTUB010000023.1 GCA_910579465.1 uncultured Lachnospiraceae bacterium
CCGCCGACAAGGACAAGGCAGCTTTCACGGGCGGGGAGGAAAAGCCCTCTATCGGGAAATGCCCCCGGTGCGGCTGTCCCGTCCATGAGGGCAAGAAAAATTTCTACTGCTCTAACCGGGAATGTGCTTTTACCATGTGGAAAAACGACCGTTTCTTTGAGGAAAGGAAAGTCACCTTTTCCGTAAAGATTGCCGCCGCCCTCTTAAAATCCGGCAAGGCGAATGTCAAGGGCTTGTATTCCCCGAAAACAGGCAAAACCTATGACGGAACCGTTGTTTTAGCTGATACGGGCGGGAAGTATGTCAACTACAAGATTGAGCTACCGAAGAAAAAATAAGTTTCGTAGCAAGCATAGGAAAAGAGTACCCTTTTCCGTAAATCCCCTTTCGACGCTGACGCGCCGGACGGGGATTTTGCTTGTTGGGAAGTGTCCCAAACCCTCTTGAAAAAATAAAAATCTTGGCAGAAAGCGCGGGTGCTGCAAGGCAGACCGGGCAACAATAAAAAAAGCAGCTTCCGCAATGCTGCCATAAAAGAAAGGAGCAAATGCAAATGAGCGAAACATTTTCAATCTTAATCGACAGCCGCAGCCGCTTTGAAACCGGGCAACCGGGCGGCGTGTGGCTTCCCATGCCGACCACCACGGAGCAGCTTCACGCCGCCATGAGAAGCGTCGGCATTACAGCGGAGAACCCGCAGGATTTTTTCATTAACGGATTTTCCAACACCGAGCAATACCCCTTTGACGTGCCGCTTTCCGTGATACAGGGCAGCACCATTGACGAGCTGAATTATCTTGGAAAGCTCTTAGAAATGCAGGGCGACGAGGACAGGGACAAATTCACGGCGGCGGTAACGCTGGGGGAACACGCCGGGAGCGTGAAAGACCTTATCAACCTTGCACAAAACCTTGACTGCTACTGGATATACCCCACTGTCCGAAGTGAAGCCGATTATGGCTATTACCTCATTGACGAACTGGACGAATTGGAGCTGCCCGAAGAAGCAAAGAAATATTTCAAGTACGAGGAATACGGGCGGGACGCGGTACAGAAAGACCGGGGACAGTTTACCGAGCAGGGCTATATCTACAACAACGGCAACACCTTTTCACAATGGTACAACGGGCGGGAAAATGACATACCGAAAGAATACAAGGTAATGAGCTTCCCGGAGCCGGAACGCCCCGACCCGGATAAACTGGAAAAGGACGAAGCCGCGCCGGAGCAGGAGGAACCCCAGCCGGGAACGCCGACAGGTTCCCCGCCCCAGCCGCGCCCGGTGAACCCGATCATTCTCACCGCCGACAAGCCCGCAGAAAAAATCAAGGAGATTACAGACCGCTTGGAGCAGGGTATCACGGAATTATTTGACAGTGAACGCTACAAGGAATATCTGCAAGTCATGTCAAAGTTCCACAATTACAGCTTCAACAATACGCTGCTGATCGCCATGCAGAAGCCCGACGCTTCCCTTATCGCCGGATTTAACGCATGGAAAAATAACTTTGGACGGAACGTAATGCGCGGGGAAAAGGGCATACGCATACTTGCCCCGTCGCCGTACAAAATCCGGCAGGAGGTAGAAAAGAAAGACCCGCAGACGGGAAAAACGGTAATAGGCAAGGACGGGAAGCCCGTCACCGAAACAAAGGAAATCCAAATCCCCGCCTATAAAGTTGTCGCCGTTTTCGACGTGTCGCAGACCGAGGGGCGGGAGCTTCCCAGCATTTCCGCAAACGAGCTGACCGGGGACGTGGAACAGTACGAGGATTTTTTCGCCGCGCTGGAAAAGACCTCTCCCGTGCCTATGGGCTTTGAGAAGATCGAGGGGACAGCCCACGGCTACTACCACTTGGAGGAAAAGCGCATTGCCATTGACGAGGGAATGAGCGAGCTTCAGAACCTAAAGACCGCTATCCATGAGATCGCCCACGCGAAGCTGCACGACATTGACCTTAACGCCCCGCAGGAGGAACAGGGGGACAGACCCGACCGCCGCACCCGTGAGGTACAGGCGGAAAGTATCGCCTATACCGTGTGCCAGCACTACGGGCTTGACACTTCCGACTATTCCTTTGGCTACGTCGCCGGGTGGAGCAGCGGGCGGGAGCTTGCGGAGCTGAAAACGTCCCTTGAAACAATCCGCGCCACCGCCGCCGAGATCATCAACAGCATTGACGGGCATTTCGCAGAGTTGCAAAAGGAACGGGAAACCGCGAAAGCACAGGAAGCAGAAAAAGAGCCGACACCCGACCTTGCCGCAGAGCCGACCGTCACAATCCTTTGGAGCGAAAGCCCCCAGCTACGGGAGGGCGACACATTCCCCCTGTCCCGTGCCAATGCCCTTATCGAAGCCATTGACGAAGCGAACCTTGCAAGCCCCGGATATGATAAAACGGAGTTCCGCATTGATTATGTGATGAACGGCATACCCGACCACTACGAGGGGCGGCAGGATTTAGGCGACGGGGAGGGCGCACTGATAGAGCATATCGAAAAGTACCATACCTATTATGCCAATGATCCGAATTGGGAAAACTTTCTTTTACAGCATGAGGGCAAGGAAGCACTGGAAGCCGACAAGGAACACCGGGCAATGCTGCTGAATGAGTTTATCCCCTATCTGAAACTGCATTGTAACTTATCCGAAATGGAGCGTATCGCCGGGGAAGCCCTGCAATCCGGGGAGAGCCTTACCCCAACGGAAACCGCCTACCATACCGCCATGCAAGCCTATGTTGCCGAGTGCCGGGGGCTTATCAATCAAGGCGAATACCATTTGCCGCCCGTCCCACAGCTCAAAGATTTTGACGTGGAGCTTGCCGCCTACAAGGAACACGTCAAGGCAGAAATCGCACAGGAAGCGGCAGACGCGGGAATGACCGTGGAGGAATACGCCGCCAACGGGTACGAGCCTTACACCGCGCCGGAGCCGGAAGCAGCGCAGACCGCCGAACCGCAGGAGCCGGGAGAACCCGAAGCACAGGAAAAGCCGCAGAAGCCGGAAAGCCCCATTTCTGAAAAAGCAGATATGCCGGAACAGGCAGAGCCAACCACCAGCGAAGCGGCGCAGACTTCCACCCCGGAGCCGACGGAAACAACGGTTACATACTACCCGATCAACGAGAACGCCGCCCGCCGCGCAAAGGAAGCAATCAGCTTTTCCGATTACAAGCCCG
>CAJTUB010000024.1 GCA_910579465.1 uncultured Lachnospiraceae bacterium
AGGTTTCCCCCGTTACCGGGTCGGTGACTGTCCGCGTCCCTGTCCGGGTTTCCGTTCGGTGGCGTACCTCCACTTCCTCCGTCAGAGTGAGGGTATATTGCAGCTCAAAGATACGCTGTATTTCTGCCTGTGCGGTCGCCGGTGTGTAGGTCTGTAAGAGTGCGGTCAAGTAGGACGCCAATTCATGGGGGTTATGCCCGATACTGTCAAGGTCGTAACGGTATTCATCATAGCCGGGGTGGTCGCGTTCGATATTGTCAATCTCGCGTTGCAGCTCCGTTTCCAGTGCCATATAGTTATTTTCCACGGCGACTAAATCTGCGTCCTCCGACGTGTAGGAAGTCCCCACAATGCCGTTTATCATGCCGGAAAACATAGCACCGCAGGAAGATAACGCCGACGATACCATGATGAATAAGAGCAGCGCACCCACGGCGATACATACCCCTGCCGGGTGCCGCCCGATAAAAGCAACGGTTTTCTTTGTCCCCTCGGCGGTCTTTTTCGCGGCTTTCCGGGTATTTTCGGCTGCGTTCTTGACAGTCTTTGCGCTCTGTGCCTTGACGGATTTTGCATACTGTTTCTTGATACGCTGCTTCTGCATATACCGGGAGAACGGGTTGGACGCGGCGATCTGCGGGTTGTCGTGGAGTGCCTTTTGGTAGAGATAGTTGGCGTTTGCTTTCTGCGCCGCCTTTTCAGCCTTTGCCGCCGCCCGGTAGGGTTTGAGCTTGTGGCTGCGGTAGCCCTCCTTGACTTTCCGCGCCCCGTACTTCGCGGCTTTTTCGGCGGTTTCCTCGGATTTGTGCGCACCCTCCACGCCGGAATTGTCCTTTTCCACGGAATGTACCTTGTTATGGACGAAAATACCCGCTTCCTGCGCGGGGCGGGATAACGGGTTTTTATGTGCCTTGCCGCCGTTCATTGGCTTTTCCCGTTCCTCGAAACGTAGGCGGGTCTTGCCTTTCCCGGTGGCTTCGTCAAAGGTGCGTTCCCTTACAAGTTTCTTTTCCTTTGGGATTTTCGCCCTTGCTTCGTCCAGCCTGTCAGCGGCTTTGTCGGATTTCTTGATATAGGGTTCCAGCTCCGGCGTTGCCCGTTCTTCCTCGGTGAATTGCAGCCGGGAAGTGCGGGCGCGGCTTTCGGCTTCTGCCTGTGCTTTCCGTGCCGCCTTTTTGCTGGCTCTGCGGGTGTGCGCCCCGTCGATATGCTCATAAATACGCTCGGCGGTTCCCGTGTCCTGTCCCGGCTCCGTCCCCGGCGCATGGGGCAGGGGCGGCGCGTTAGGGGAAATATCCGGGGCTGTGCTGCCCGGTGTGGGTGGTAGTGCCTGTATATCCTGCGCCGCCTGTTGCTCCGGGGTTCTGTTAAGGGCAGCTTCCCGCGCCCGTTTGCTGATACGCTTTTTCGTGCCTTTGGTTTCGTTGACTTCCATAGCCCCGTCCCGGCTCATTTTAAGCGTGATCTTATCACGGGCTTTGTACTGCTTCATGGTCTGTCACCTCCTTAATTCTTTGGATTGCGGTATTGTAATAACCGCTGTTAATTTCGGAACCAAGAAACCTGCGCCCCGTCCGTATTGCGGCGGCTGCGGTGCTTCCGCTTCCCATAAAACCGTCAAATACCAAATCCTCCGGCTGGCTTGAAATCTGTATCAGCCAAGAAAGAAATTCCACGTTCTTGATCGTCGGGTGGTAAATGCCGTGCTGTTTCTGCCACCCGGAATTATAGGTTGCCTTTGGGTATTCCGAACCGAACCAGCAGGAATTAAACCTTGTTTTGTACTTCCGGCTGGGTTCCCTGCCCTTGTGAAACCGGCTCCCGGCTTTTGCCTTGTTCTGCAGCAATGTTGTACGCTGGAATGCCCGCCGCCCTTTATGGCAGAAAATAAGCCATTCCGCATTGTTCGCATAGCTGCCTTTCAAGTCGCCAATGCCGCCGATATTGCCTTTTTCAATCACCATGCAGTTTTTAACGGTAAATCCCGCCCGCTGTAAATACAGGTAGTGGTAAGGGTAACAGTCGAAACGGGTAAAAAAATAGGCATGGGAATTTTCTTTCAGTACCCGGAAGCTCTCACGGGCGAAACGGTCATAATCTATGCCGTCGTCGCCCGCAAGTACCGGGTATTCCCTGCCTGTAAAATGGTTTTGGTATGCGATCCCATAAGGCGGGTCGGTCAGTATCAGAGAAATACAGTTATCCGGCAACTGTGAAAGCAGCTCCAAACAGTCCATGCAATAAATCTGATTGACCGATAATGCCTTTTGGGATTTTTCCGTGTTTATCATGCGCCGCCCACTTCCTCCGGCTTCGTCGTCATTACCCGGTAAAGCTCCGTATCTTTCGGGAAACGGTCTACAAAGGGCAGAATGACGTTGCCATAGAACAAAAGCCCCTCGCCCGCTTCGGAATGGGTGACGTAGCTCATTTGCTGCGGGGAGATGTTGAGCTGCTTCGCAAGGATAGCCCGGTCGCCCGCCGCTTGATTGAGCATGAGGACAAAATCGCTGTTCTCAAAGATATTTTCCACTTCCCGGCTTGCCAAGAGGTCTTTCACGTTCTGCGTGATCGCGGTCGGTATGCCGCCCCATTTTCTGAAACGCTTCCAAATCTCCACGGAATAGGCGGCGGTCTGCTCGTCTTTCAGTAACAGGTGAAATTCGTCCATAAAATACCTTGTGGATTTCTGCGCCGCCCGGTTCACGGTAACACGGTTCCATACTTGATCTTGAACAATGAGCATACCCAGCTTTTTAAGCTGTTTCCCAAGCTGTTTAATGTCAAAGCATACAAGGCGGTTAGATAGCTCCACGTTGGTACGGTGGTTAAAGACGTTAAGGCTCCCGGAAACATAAAGCTCCAATGCCGCCGCGATACGCGCCGCTTCCGGCTCCGGCTGCTTCAAAAGCTCGTCGTAGAGGTCGCCCAAGATAGGCATTTTCTCCGGGTCGGGGTCTGCAAGGAAAGGG
>CAJTUB010000025.1 GCA_910579465.1 uncultured Lachnospiraceae bacterium
GGAACACCCTGACAGCAAATGCGAAATTTGTCATATTCTAACTGAATACCGTATCTTATGCGTCCGAATGGAATTTAACCATCCGGGCGCTTTTGTTTTCTTGGGAGGCGCACATGCTCCCCACTGCCGTTCCCCGCCTCACTCCGTTCAGGAATCTTTGCAAAAAATCTGAACGGAGGAAAGGAAGATGGAAGTCACCATCAACATAGACGGACAAGCCCTGTCCGTGGAGGTCACAGTCGAAGTATACGAGTACCTGGACAGAGCCAGCCACAAGGAAGAAAACCTTGCCCATGAGAAGCGGAGGCACTGGGACAGCCGGGAGTTTGACGAGTACATAGTCCTCACCGAAGGGCGCTCCTGCTACTACCAGACACCGGAACAGTGGGTATGCAGGAAAGAAACCATGCTGGAGATTAAGGCCGCCCTTGCGCTCTGTACCGAGGCACAGCGCCGCCGGTTCCTGCTCTACGCATTGGAGGGTTTGAGCTATGCCGAGATTGCCGGGCTTTGCCGCTGCTCCAAAGCTGCCATACAGGACAGCATTGAGGCGGTACGGAAGAAAATCAAAAAATTTTTCTGATACAGACCCTACGATTGGCCGATTTCGGGCTAACCAGTGAAGGGAACTTTTTCCCTATCACATTTTCGGGGAGGACAGGCAGGAAACCGCTGCCTGTCCTCTCCGCATTTTAGGAGGTCAGCCATGAAAACAATCAATCTAAGGTACTGTTATCCCTACTACACCGGGGACGTGTTTGTGGAGGTATCGGACGAAGTGGCCGAGGTCATGGTGCAGTCTGTCCGGGAGATGTACAACTATGACCGCCGGACACGTTACCACAAGGCATTTTACTCCCTGGACGCTTTTGACTGGACGGAGAAGTACGCACTGGAACACAGCCCGTCAGCGGAAGAAATTATCCTGTTGAAAGAGGAACAGGCCGCCCATGAAAAGCTGCTTGCCATGCTGGACGAGGCGCTCTCCATTATCACTCCCATGCAGGCAAGACGTGTTAAGGGCTATTACATCAGGGGATTAGATTTTACCCGAATTGCCAAAGAGGAAGGCGTTGACAAAAGTGTGGTAAACCGTTCCGTACACCGTGGCCTGAAATGTATGCGTGAGTTTTACAGCCGCCAGCAGACGGAATGAGGTGCAGCCTATGCAGACAATCAATCTGAAAAAATATTATTACCCGCTTTTTGCCACGGATACAATGATTGAGGTATCGGACGAGGTGGCCGAGGCTTTGCTGCTTATACGGAGGGAAGAAAACAATCGTTCCCGCAAAATCTGGTATCACAAGGCGTACTATTCCCTTGATTGTGAGGACGGGATTGAAAACTGTGCCTTTGATTTTACCGCCAAATCCCCGGAGGAGATTCTGCTGGAACAGGAGGAAGAACAGCTTTTCCTTGCCACACTGGAACATCTGTCCGAAGCTATGAATAATCTGACCGATACACAGGCGAGGCGTATCCATGCCCGCTACATACTTGGCAAAAAACTGATTGAGATTGCCGCAGAGGAAGGCGTGAGCGTATCCGTGGTACAGCAGACCGTTAAGAGCGGCTTAAAGCGAATGCGGAACTATTTTGAGAAAAAGAAGTGGAGGGAATAAGGGAAATGAATTTTACCAAAAGCGAACTGGAAATGCTCTACCAGTATGCCGCACCAACGAAGGAAGAAACCCTTGCCGGGCTGAAAGAGATTGTGCCGGTTCTGGAAAGGAAGGACGATTTACTCTCAAAAGTGATTGTCGAGAATACCATACGGAAACTGGAAAAACTGGCAGAGCCGGAGTGCAGCCGGTTTATTGCGGATAACCGGGCCGCCTTTATCGAAAAGCGGGATAATTCTATCCGCCAGAGGCTTGCCGCCGCCAAAGCCAGGAAGGGGGAGCCGGTTCTGCAGGGGCATGACCTGGCAGGCATGGAGCGGTTCCTGCCGGAAACAAGGCACATGGTAACGGTGGATATTCTGAACAGTGACAGCCCGGTGGGATTCCCCGGAGAGCGATACCGATTTTTCCTCTCTGATGAGGGCTACAAAAACGCCAGAGCCAGTGAGAAGCGGGGAGAAATCAAAATCAGGAACCATGCCGCTGTCATGGCCGGGAAACTCTACCCGGACAAGAAGCCACCGGCGCAGGAACGGTGAAGGCAACAAAAAAGAGGCTCCGCAAATCCAAATCTGCATTGCCCCTTTAGTCCGTATCTTCGTCTGGTACATACTCCATGATGTCCTCAATACGGCAGTTTAGAATCCGGCACAAGTTGTTGAGAATCATGGTTTTGACAACCATGTTTTTCCGCAGCCGATGAAGCTGTGCTTTATCTATGCCGAAATCCTTGATTAGTCTGTACTGGCTGATCTCCCGCTCTTTGAGGGTAGACCAGAGCCGGTCATATTTAATCATGCTGTCAGCTCCCTTCCCTTGTATTTTAACTGTCAGCAAGCCTTAATTATATGGTGCGTGTATGTTCCCCTCTTTATCCGAAATTGAAAATAAAAAGTGGCTATCAGAGAATACAGACAGCAAAGGGGGAACGGAATCACTTCATGTAAAGACACAAAGTTTTTCATTACACGAGGCAACCGGAAACGGCTGTCTTTTTTGCCGCCCGAAAGGAGGTGATTACAAATGCCAGATATAGACAAGCTGAAAAGCCAGCAGGAAAAAGTAAAGACGGAAATCCGCCAGTTGGAGAACCGCCAGAAGATTCTCCTGAACCGGAAAACGGACGCAGAGCGGAAAGCCAGGACACGCCGCCTGATTGAGCATGGGGCAATCCTGGAAAGTATCTTCCCTGCCACTACCGCCATGACCGGCGAGGAAGTCAAAGCATTTTTATCCGCCATTTCCCGCCTGCCGGAAATCGTGCAGCTGCTGAAAACCAA
>CAJTUB010000026.1 GCA_910579465.1 uncultured Lachnospiraceae bacterium
CTGCGTTTTTCTGGTGGGGCTTTAATTCAATGTCCGGTGTCATGCCGGGGAATTTTAAGTGCGCCCCGTCATATTCCCTCGGCCTTGTGGAATTGAATAACTGGTTGTATTTTGCCACCAAATCCTGCCGCCTGTCCGGGTCACGGAAAACCCAGTCTTTAAAGGCTTCCCGTATGGTATCCTGTTTCTGTGCCGCAAGGGTAGTTTCCTTTTTATTGAGGACTCTCTTTTCCTTCCCGTCCTCCACTACGGTATCATATACCCGGCTGTCCTTTAAGTTCAGCGAATCCTCTAAGATCTGGTAGGCGTTCCTGCGGCTGGTTCCGTAAGTCATGTTTACAAGACTGTTCCCATAGTCCGCATTTTTGCCCTTTACATTCCACTGCCCCGTGATGTCCGAATACTGTATGCCCATGATGTCCCTGTTCAGTAAGTGCTGCGGCGTTTCAAAAATGTCACGCATGAAATCCTCCAGATACTCCGGCTTTATCCATGTTGCGCCGATACGCACCTCGATCTCGCTTGCGTCAAGCTCTTTTGGCTGTACCTGCGTGAGCGCCTGAACATTCACGGTAAATTCCGGGTGGTTCTCTGCATAGACCTTCGCCGTTTCCAGTTTATCACGGACATTCCCGCTTAAATACTCGTCTGCCGTTTCCCATTTGTCCGTTACCGGATTCTGGAAGATGATCCCGGTCAGCTCCTCTTTTATTGTGTCAATGCTTTTCCCGGTCAGCTCCGCCATATAGTCAAGGTCAATCCTCGCCTTTTCTGACAGCGATACCGCAAGCGCCTCGGTTGCCGTGTCAACACTGGTAACAACCTCCGCTTTCTTGATTGTGCGCTTTGTGAACATATCCGCCTTGCCGACGAATTTCCCTTCCTCGTCCGTCTTTTCAAGGGAGCATAACAGACAATAACTGCTGTCCTGGTTAAATGCCCGCTTGTTGGTCTGTGAATTGATAAGGCCGTACTTCTTGGAAAAAGCGTCATACAGCGAATTTAATTCTGCCTGCTTCTCCCAAATGACCGAATCCGGATATTCCTCCAACTGTACATTGATCAGCTCCTGCGTGCAATTCCTTATGGCTATCATGCCCTTAATGCGTTCCAGCATGGAATCTTTCATGTCCACGGGCTTCATAACGGAATTTTCACGGTAATAAACCTTATCGTCCACAAGCGTATAGCTGTAATTCTTCACATACGGGTCTGCAGGAATGGTCTGGTCTGCAAACTCATCCTCAAGCTCGTCAAGCTCCACTTCCTCAAACTCCCCGTCAATGCGGCTGATTGCTTCCCTTAACTGCTCCGCAAAGGGTTTTGTAGTGTCGGGCTGGCAGGTGCTTTCCATACCATAAGGGCCGGAAACCATCTCCATATTGCCCACGATCATCTCCGGGTGTTCGGCAAAATAGCTGTTCATGGCGATGCCGTTTTCATCTTCCGAAAGATGCACCCAATCCGGCTCCAAGTCCATAACCCGGTCACGCTTCTTTAAAAATAGAATATCAGAAGTGACTTCCGTCCCTGCGTTCTCCTTAAAAGCGGTATTGGGCAGCCTGACCGCCCCTAAAAGCTCCGCCCTCTGTGCCAGGTATTTCCGCACTTCCGGGCTTTTCTTATCCATTGTACCCTTGCTTGTCACAAAGGCGACCACGCCGCCCGGACGCACTTTATCCAGAGTTTTTGCAAAAAAGTAATCGTGTATCATGAAGTTATTTTTATCATACTGCCTGTCTGCCACCTTGTACTGACCGAAAGGAACGTTGCCCACTGCCACGTCAAAGAAGTCGTTAGGATAGTCCGTCTTTTCAAAACCGGAGATTTTAATATTGGCTTTCGGGTAGAGCTGTTTTGCAATCCGCCCGGTTATCCCGTCAAGCTCCACGCCGTACAGCCTGCTCTCCTGCATCTTCTCCGGCAGCATACCAAAGAAATTCCCGATGCCCATAGCAGGCTCCAGTACATTCCCTTTCTCAAAACCCATCTTCTCTAAGGCTTCATAGATGCTGCGGATAATGACCGGGCTTGTGTAGTGGGCATTTAAGGTACTCTCCCTTGCGGAAGCGTACTCTGTTTCCGATAACAGGCTTTTTAATTCCTGATACTCCCCTGCCCATGCGCTTTTGCTCTCGTCAAAGGCATCGGCAAGACCGCCCCACCCGACATACTGTGATAAAATCTTCTGTTCTTCCGGTGTGGCAATACGGTTTTCACTTTCAATCGCTTCCAGAGTGCGGATTGCTTCCACATTCCGCCTGAATTTCTCTTTTGCGCCGCCAATGCCGAGGGCATCGTCTGTGATATGGAAATTAACAGCCCCGGACTTGTCAATCTTCGGTTCTGCCTGCTTTGCAGGGCTTTTCTTTTCCGGCTCCGGCAGGGCATTTTCTGTTTCCCTTGCCAGCAGACGCTCAAAGTTCTCCCGGCTTTCTGTCCATAACATCGGGTAAAACAATGTCGGGTCACGGAGCTGCACTTCCTCGTCGGAAATATCGTCAATCATAAACTCCGTTCCGTCAATGGTCACTATATCTCCAACCTTGTAATCCGGCTTTTCCGGTTCGGCTTTTTCAGGCTTCCTTTCTTCTGGTGTAAACAGGTGTGCGTTCCGTTCATCCTGCCGCAGCAGCTTCTCAAAGTTTTCCCAGCTTTCCAAACGGCGAGGGGGATTGTATAGGGAGCGATCCATAATCTCCACATTCCAATCATCGGTTCGGGTAATCTCATAGGGCTTATTGTCCAGATATACCCTATCCCCAATCCGGTAATCCC
>CAJTUB010000027.1 GCA_910579465.1 uncultured Lachnospiraceae bacterium
TAAGAAAGGCGGTGAGAACGCTAAAACAAGCGTTTTTCGCAACTGCAATTCACATTTTGCTGCAAATGAAAGGAAATGATTATGGAATTGACCTATACGAAAGTAGGAGACTACTACATCCCTGACCTTGCCCTTGACGATGACACTGAGTACAAAATCGGCGTATATGGCCGGATGCGGGAGAAATTCCTAAAAGAGCATCACCCTGGCGTTTACAATCGGATGGTTCTGTTTGGTGAACTGTGGAAACATCTCGCTGAAATTGATGCCGCCTGCCATGAGCGCATAGATTTTCTTATCTCGGTCATGGCGAAGCAGGAGGGCGTGACCGAAGCCTCAAAAGCATCCAATCAGATGGAATGGGTAGGCCGTATGAATAATATCCGTAACCGGGCAGAGGAAATCGTCCTCCGTGAACTGGTCTACACATAAGAAGCACAACAGGGAGTATGACTGCGCTTACCGCAGCCATACTCCTTGTTTTTTTTGCTATACAATTCAGACGGAATATGGTATATTTTGATAGACCACCATCCGCCAAGGAAGTGTTCAACGGGGATGTCAGCTTGATTTAGCCGATTGATCTTGAGAGCCGAACGCTCTCTTTGCTCAATTCGTTGACCGCATGGTGGAGTATGACGCGGCAAAACTAGATGAGTTGACTCTGGCCTGCGCCACCACCAGCCATAAGGCGTAGGGATCGGAATAGCCCATCGCTACCATGCCTGTGCTGATAGCTCACAATGTGATGCTGCAACGGAATATGCTCTACGTAGGCATTACCAGAGAAAGAACCCAAAATGGAACAGAAGGGAATGGGAGAGGCTTATGGGAAAACGGAAACGAGCGCCGGGGGAGGAATATAACCCTCGCCTGAAAGCGCTGATCCTGCAGGTTGTCGATAACCAGATTGCCGGTCTGGATGAAACCGGACAGCCTGTGACAACGACAATAACAGATGAACCCGATTATGTGAAGCACACCTTTGAGCGGTTATCGGCAGCTCACGGCGCCGCCAGAGCTAAGGAGATGATTGCCGCGGTGCTGCTTGAGGAAATGTACGATGTGCTGAAGGACAAAGTCCCCTTTGATGAGCCGCGATATAAAAGCAAATTAGAAATGTTGAGGTGAGCGTTTATGAAAACGGAGGAAAATCCCCAGCGGAACGGTACGGGCCTGCCCGGCGGAACGGAGAAGCTTCTGCGCTCCTATTTTGACGCCTTCGCCAATTTATACGGCATTACACCCCTGTACCGGGCTTTTCGCATCATTCAGAAGCAGAACCCAGAGCTAAAACTGACAGAGGAAGACTTTCTGCAATTTGTGGATCAGCTTGATCAGGAGGAACGGCTTTACACTATCGCCGGTGCGGAGGATATCTACGATGACGTGAAGGAACCGACCCCGCCGATGAAGCGGGAGATCGTTGCCGAATATCTGTATGCGCTGGACGGCTTCGAGAGTTATTTGGAGTTAAAGGAAGAACAGGCGGACAAGCCCTATTACATCCCGGAAAAGGACGAATTACTTAAATACCAGGATGATTTTTACTCGGAAGAGACAAAAGAGTTTCTGGACCTTGGAGCATATCTGAGAAACGTGCTGAAGCTGAAGCGGGCTGATGATGTGCTTTCCGACCTTCAACTCGGGGCTCGCTGCGGGAACAGCGAACCGCAGATGATCATCAGCGATGTAGAGCGTCTGGCCGGCAGAGGCTGCTTTCACTCCCTGGAACAGCTTAACGAGTTTTTCCAATATTATTTTGCTATGTACAACAGTACGCGAGTCCCCTCGAATCGGGGCTTCACACCCAATGAGATTCAGGAGCGCATGGGCGGAGAACGGCCCAGCTCCCTTGAATTTGGCCCCAATATCAGTCGGGTGCTTCAAGCAGGGAAATTGGACGCTGGTAAACTGCGTCAGGGAATTTTTGACGCGGATATTCCGGTTCCTTGGAAGACATTACAGCGGGTAGAGCAGAAGAAACCGGGGCGCAATGACCCATGCCCGTGTGGAAGCGGAAAAAAATATAAGCGATGCTGCGGCAGATAGCGATATGCCGTCATAAAGATCTGTGCACACCTCATTGGCACTCTCAACGGCGTCAATTACCTGCTTCAAATTTATTGTCATAGCGACGGCTCCTTTGTTCAGGTCCGATAAATGTCAGCACAATTTTATCCGGCAGTTTATCATTGTGGTGTATTCTGAAATGCTCAACCGCCCGCATCGCAAATCTATGGCTGAGTATGGTATCCCATTCCGCCAGCAGAAGGATTTCCGTTGTATCATCTTTGAAATTATAGCTGAGTGCGCCCCATTTGCCGCCGCAGTCTGCAAGATATTTGTAGACTGCGACGGTTATTTTTCTGCCACGCTTCCGCTGGGACTTTAAGCGTAGTTCCACCGCATGAAGTTCGTCTGCCGCAACCAGTTTTCTTGTCAGATTGTCCTCTGCTTTGGCATAGGCCCGCTCCGGTACTTCAAAAAGAAGTTCCTGTCGCAACAATTTCAACGCAGAACGCTCTACGCTTTTTGCACGGCTTTCTGTCAAATGGAAATACTGCGCCGTTTCGGTGAGCGGGTGGTCTTTGCCGTCCGCAAACCCAAAGCGGTACTGAACATAAACATTTTCCCGATCCGGCAGCGCATCCATCGCCTCGTGAAGTTCAGCCGCCGTCTCCTGTTCAATATAAATCTGCTCTGGCAATTTGGCGCAGGGAGAAGAAATCAG
>CAJTUB010000028.1 GCA_910579465.1 uncultured Lachnospiraceae bacterium
ATGAGGTAGGAGACGCCGCGCCTTGCCGGATTTCTCCGGTAGGTTTCAGCGCTCCCCCTCCCGAACCGGACGGACACCTCTCGGCGTATCCGGCTCTCCGTCTACAAAACTTAGGTTTGGATGCTGCTATAACAGCATGGGCATAGGGCAAGGGATTTTCGGCGGATGCGCAGCATGACGCGCTCCCACTCGGTTTCACCCTTTAGGTCTTTCAACTTTCGGACGTGGTGCATTACAATTTCTTTTGTCTCCGCACCACAAAGCTCACAAATGCCATTTTTCAGCCGGTGGAGCAGACTGCGCTCCTTGGTGTACTTTCGGAAGTTTGGCATAATGTCTGAAAAATCCGGGGCAGCTTTTACGTTTTGCTTAAATCCATCGTGGTAAAATTGGAGTTCCTTGTCACCACCCTTGGTGCTGTATTTCACAGAGAAGATACCGTCACGTACATATTTGGCCTTGATATGTTTGTACGTGGTGCGATATTTGCAGCCAAAGGTTTTGAACAGGCTTCCCCGCATAATTCTGTAAAAGTTGTTCAGAACAGACACATTTGCCGCCAGCCTGTAGTAATTGTACAGTCCGCGAATTTCCGAATTGAATTTGCTTACGATTTGTGCGTCCGGCATATTGATGAGCTTTCCTCGGTAGGTTGGCTTCCATATCTCTTTTCCGTCAGGGCACTTTTTGATATACATCGCTCTGAATTCCAGCAGCTTATTGAACCACTTTTCATGGGGGAGATACAGCTTGACCTGTCCGTTCCAGTGACGTTTGAGATTTCCGTTTTTATCACGGGAGTAATCCTGGCTTCTTGATACCGTCAGGTCATAGCCGAGGAAGCGTACCAGCTCCGCAGAGTGGGTGATTTTTGTTTTTTCCTCCGATAATGTCAAATTCAGCTTGTCATGGAGAAATGCACGTAATTTCCCTTTGATTTCCTCTGCGTCAGCTTTTGGCCCTATAACCCCAATGATAAAGTCATCCGCATATCTTACGTACTGGATTTTCTTAAACGTGGGGTCGATAGCCGGAAAACACGGGATAGAGCGCAGTTTTGCATAGAGTTCGTCTACGCGGCCTTTTGCCCGCTGGGCTTCGGCCTCGTCTCCTTGCTCCACTGCTGTTTTGCGCTTTTTCTCCCAATAGTGCGCCAACGCCAGAGTCTGCGAGTATTCTTTCTGCGGTTTGCGGTAGCTGTCCTGCCTGTCATATTCCGATTTGAGATTTTCTACGAATGCGTCCAGTTCGCTGAGATAGATATTTGCAAGGATTGGGCTGACCCCGGAGCCTTGGGGAGTGCCGCTGTAAGTCGTGTTATATTCCCAATTTTCCAGGTAGCCTGCCCGGAGGAATTTCCAGAGCAGTTCGATGAAGTTCTCGTCGGTAATACGCCGTCTGACGATGCTGATGAGGATATGGTGGTCGATGTTGTCAAAGCAGCCCTTGATGTCGCCCTCTACGAACCATTTCACGCCTGTGAACGTCCGCTTTACTTCGGTCAGACACGTATGACAACTCCGATTAGGCCGGAACCCGTGAGAATGGACAGAAAATCCAGGTTCATAGATGGCCTCCAGCATGACCCTGACTACCTCCTGCACCAGTTTGTCATCTGTAGATGGAATACCCAGTGGCCGTTTTTTGCCGCTGTTTTTCTTTGCGATATACTTCCGCTTGGCTGGCTGTGGCTGATAGCTGTGGTCTTTCAGCGATGTGATGATTCGATTGACCCTTGCCATACTCATGCCATCCAGCGTATTCCCGTCTGTTCCCGCTGTCATGCTCCCCTCTGAGGATGCGATCTTCTGATAAGCCAGCAGGTACATCTCGGGATTGTAGAGATTACGGTATAGCCGTTTGAATTGGTAGCTTTTGTCCTTTGCTTTGTCACCTAAGTTTTTCAATATAACTTCTGGACTTCTCATAGTGTCTCTCACACCTTTCCGCAGATTATATTGAGCAGTAGACTGTCTCACTTCGCCATGTGGACGGCTTTCCCGCCCTCGGACTACTATTGAGACTGTGTTACCTTGGCGGATATTCAGGGCCGCTTTTCTCATAGCGCCCATAGCCATAGCTGGCTTTCCGCTTTAGGCAATCCCCATTTAGCTTCAGTGGAACATGAGTTGCCGTATTGTCGGATGGGATTTTTCGCCACTTTACGCCGTTTCTCCCACGGCTGCCTGCTCCGAGTATCTCACAACGCCCCTACACTCAAGTTTGTTGTCGGAGCACCGGCGGCTGAAACTCCTTTACGCCGGAGACGATGTTATATCTTGCTCGTGACTATCCTTTAGGCAGTTTAGCTTTCATCCTCATATACAGCTTTTCATCCTATTGTGCCTTGCTCACCGCATGGAGTTTGCGGCAGCGCACTCTCCGACATGCTACACTCCCTGTCAGGTTTCCCATTCCAGATAAGTCGGGGGATGATAGGTTGCTTTCAGCCTGTTTATGGGCCTCCTTATCCCATTGTATTTACTGATTGCGTTGATACTTTTACCTACTGTTTTCTCAAAACAGTATTCCAAAGAAACCGCGCCCGGATTTATTGTTTAACGCGCCCGGGCTTATGGGC
>CAJTUB010000029.1 GCA_910579465.1 uncultured Lachnospiraceae bacterium
AGATGAAAATCCTCACGATGCCGCACTATTTTGCCGAAGATATGACATGGGAAGCACGGAGGAAAATTCTTCTGGAGGTATGCGGCGACATCAGTGACGCGGACGTGATTTCCAGTGCTGCAGGCTTGGAAGAACTGAGCGATTTCCTTCTGATGCCGGGAACCGATAATCAATACTATACGGTAGACGAATACAAGAAAATCGCGTCTGCCAAAAAGACGGATATTAACAAGCATTTGCAGGACATTCCGGGGCGCATCGATGAAGCACAGCGGGCGATTCCTGAAAAGGCATTCAGCCTTACAGAACTGGATGCCGCGCTGAAAGAGCTTGAATCCCGGCGGGATCAGCTTACAGAGCGGAAAGCGTCCGTATTAGCCGGGGACACAGCCACATCGGACGCACGTAAACGGACAGCCGAAGCGGAAGCGGCGCTCATGGAAGCCCGAATGTCATATCTTTCGCGGACGAGCACGTTAAACCAAAGCACGCAGGAAGCCATTGCAGAAACGCAAAAGAAACTGTTTGCCGCACAGGAAGAGCACGCCGCAGCGGAAGGAGAAGCTGACCGGCTGCGGCGGAACGCAGAACGCATGGAGCTTTGCCGGAAGGAACTTCTGGAACAGTACGCAGCCATACAAGCCGAAACCTGGGATGAAGGGGAGGCGGTCTGTCCGACTTGTCACCGTGAACTGCCGCCGGAGGAAGTCCAGCGGATGCGGGACGCGTTCCATCTTAAAAAGAGCGAACGGCTCCAAGAGATCAATGCACGCGGTCAAAAAGAAGCCAATAAGGAAGTCATTTCGCGGCTCCGTGCACAGTCGGAGGCTTGCCAGCTGAAAGCAGCGGAGACGGAAGCTGCTTGCAGGCAATATCGTCAGGAATTGGACATACTGAAAAGCCAGCTTCAGACCCCTGCACCGTTTGAAACAACAGAAGAATATACACAACTTTTTGATGCTGTTGTCATTGCCCGAAGTGATGAGAAACAGGCAGGAAAGAACATCGGGGCTGCGCTGGGAGAGATAGAAGAACAGTTTCGGCGCGTGCGTGAGGAAATCTGTGAAAAGCAGATGCAAAAGGGACAGACAGAGCAGATTCAGGCACAGAAACGCCGCATTTCAGAGCTGAAAGCGCAGGAAAAGGAATTATCCGCGCAGTATGAGGAATTGGAGAAGGGCATTTATCTTTGTGACCAGTTTACGAAAGCCAAAGTCCGTATGCTTACAAGCCGTATCAACGGCAAATTCAGGGGCGTACAGTTCCGGCTTTTCCTGGAGCAAGTGAACGGCGGTGTAAAAGATGATTGTGAGGTTCTTGTACCGAACGATGCCGGGACGCTGGTTCCTTTCCGGGACGCGAACAATGCTGCTCGTATCAACGCAGGACTGGAAATCATTGAAGCGCTTTCAAAACATTGGGGAATTTCCATGCCGGTGTTTATTGACAACGCCGAAAGCGTAACTCACTTGCTTGACACAACAATGCAGACCGTCCGATTAGTTGTATCCGAACCGGACAAAAAGCTCCGTCTGGTTCCAGATATCTCATAAAATCAACAAATCAAAATCAGGGAGGAAAGTAAAATGACAGCCACTACAACGAAAGCCCCGGCCACTGCCGGTAGCGCCGTACCACAGCCCGCAGCCGCACAGGTTCCGGCAGAAGTAAAGCCGAACGCCGCTGAACGCTTCACCGCAAAGGTGATGAAGGAATTCGGCAGCACGGTCGGAGAGATTCAGGTAACGGACTATCAGCGGCAGCTGGTTCAGGGCTATTTCATTGCCATTGACCGGGCGCTGAAATCCGCAGAGGAAGAACGCCTGCGGAAGAACGAAAAAAACAAGGATCACGAAAAATACGACAACAATCTTCCTGTCACATGGGGGAATGTCAACCTGAACGACCTTGCCCTGGATGTTGTGCATTATGCCCGCATGGGACTTGATATGATGCAGGAAAACCACCTGTTTCCAATACCTTATAAGAACAATAAAACCGGTAAATATGATATGACTTTGATGCCCGGATATAACGGCATTCAGTACATTGCGGAAAAGTATGCGGTAGAGCCGCCGCTTGCGGTCACGGTCGAGCTTGTCTATTCTACGGACACTTTCCGGCCTATTAAAAAGAGTGCGGAAAACCGGGTAGAAAATTATGATTTTGCAATCAATAATGCCTTTGACCGCGGCGAAATTATTGGAGGCTTTGGCTATATCGAATTTGCCGACCCAGTAAAGAATAAACTTGTAATTATGACCAAGAAAGATATCGAGAAACGCAAGCCGAAATACGCGTCCGCAAACTTCTGGGGCGGAAAACAAAAGGTTTGGGAAAACGGCAAACAGGTTGACCAGGAAACTGACGGCTGGTATGAAGAAATGTGCCTGAAAACCATTAAGCGAGAGATATACAGCGCAAAACATATTCCGCGCGACCCGAAAAAGATTGACGACAATTACCAGTATATGAAAATGCGGGAAGCCCGCATTGCAGAGCTGGAAGCGCAGGACATTATTGATGCAAATGCGAATGGTA
>CAJTUB010000030.1 GCA_910579465.1 uncultured Lachnospiraceae bacterium
AGGTGTCTTTGTCCTGTCCGGCGGTCTGCGCCGTTTCCTGTGCCTTTGCGTAAAGTTCTTTTACCTCTGCCTGTGTCAGTTCCCCGGCGTTCAGTTGCCCCATAAGCTCGCGGCATTTTTCGGGTGTGCCGATATACAGAACGTCGCCTATTTTGGCTTTCCCGTCCTCCTGTGGAACGTATGCTTGCAGAATAGAAAGATTTTCCCGGCTGTCGCTTCGGGGGTTCGCGTGTACTTGATAGATGTACTCCTGTGGGGGCTGCGCCTGTGCCGCTTCCTTTTGGCTGCGGATATGCGCCCGCAGTAAATCAGTGGGCTTTTCCCCGGTAAGGGGCTGAATGGATTTCACATAGTCTGCCGCATAATAGGCATTATTGGTTAGCTGCCGCTGCCATGCTTCGGCTTTGGGTGACCACCGAAAACCATTGCTTTTCAGTTCTGTCCGCGTCGCTTCGTCGGGCTTCCCGTCAAAAAAGATTTGCAGACGGTTTGCTTCGGTGTTTGCTTCCACTCTGCCGCCCTCAAACTCCCAACCGACAAAACCGATTTCTTTTGTCTGTGAGAGGGATTTAATGCGGTCTTTGACGCGCCGGATTTCTGCGTTGTTGTTGGATAACGCCCATGACGCGAAAGGCTTATCCCCCAAATGCCATTGGCTCGACATATCCGCTTTCAGCTTTTCAAGCTGCTCCGGCGGTAAATGCGGGCAACCGTCAAGGGTCTTATGCTTGCGGTAATAGGCGTTGACTGCTTTCATGGTTTCCTGTGATTTTTCCAGTCCCGCAAGTTTCTTTTGAAGTTTCTCGACTGCTTGCGGGTCGTCCGCGCTGATACCGCCCATTCCTGTGCTGCGGATTTTATCAAGCAAGCCCTGTATGTCCCGGTATTCCTGCATATTCCGGTCAGTGGCGGCGTTCTGCTTTTCTTTCTTCCTTGTGGGGAAGTTGGAACCTCCGGCAATCAAGATAGAGGGAACGCGCCCCGCAATTTCATAGCCCTTGTTCATATTCGCCGCCAGTTTCCGGGCATAAGTGTCAAGCAGACTGTCAATCTTTTCATGGTACATAGGGTCAACACGTTTTTTCTGCCGTTCCGCGATTTGTACGGCTTCGTCAATGTAGCTGCGGTATTCTGCCGTTGCGCTGCCCGGTTTGTAATCGTAAAAGCTGTTCATATCTTTTGCGCGGCGGGCGGCGGTTTCGTTGATAGAATAGTAGGGGGCGGCGGCTTGCTGCGTTTCCTGTGTTGTGGCGGTTTCCTGTGGGGTTTCGCTGCGGGTTTCCTGTGCTGTGTCCGCTTGTTTCTGTGGGGCTGCTTCGGGCTGCTCCGGCGCGGGGGTTTCTGGCGGCTCTGTTACTGCTTCGGGCTGCGCCTGTGCCTGTCCTTTTGCCTGTTCCTTTTGGATTTCCGCAAAATGTCCGTCAATGGCTTCAATCAGCTTTGCAGCGGTGCTTTTGATGATTTCAAGAGAGCTTTTCAGCTCGGCAAGCTCCCGTCCGCTGCTCCACCCGGCGACATAGCCGAAAGAATAATCCGACGTGTCAAGCCCGTAATGTTGGCAGACGGTAAAGGCGATACTTTCAGCCTGTACCTCGCGGGTGCGGCGGTCGGGGCGTTCCGGCGCGTCGATAGCGGTATCATGCAGCGTTGCATGGGCGATTTCATGGATAGCAGTCTTGATATTCTGTAATTCGCTCATGCCCTCGTTGATGATGATTTTTCTTTCCTCATAGTTGCAGCGTCCTTTTATGCTGCCTGTCAGTTCGTCAAAGCCAACGGCAAAGGGCGACGTTTTTTCAAGGGCGGCAAAAAAATCCGGGTACTGTTCCACATTGCCCGTCAGCTCGGCGGCAAGGGTGGGCAGCTCCTTTCCCTCGGTCTGCGCCACGTCAAAGACAGAAACGACAATAAACTTCGGTATCTTGATTTCCTGTACTTCGGTGACGGGCTTTCCGTCCGCGCCGATTATGGGCTGCTGCGTGTCCGGGTCAAGTTTTTCCACCTGCTTCCGTATGGTCTTTTCGGTAGGGGCGATAATCCGTATTCCCTTTTCATCTGCCTTTACATGGCGGTTGATAAGCGGGTCTTTCCATGCTTTGAAGCCCATGACATGGGTAGCGTCGGGGGCTTGCATGGCGATTAAGACGGTGTTCCGCAAGCTGTACGTTGGAAACTTTGACATGACGCGCAGATAGTCCGCATAGCGTTCACTGTCAAACAGTTCTGTAATGCCGCGTTCCAGGTGGGCGGTAATCTCTTTCAGCTTCCCGTCGGAAGTGTCGGCGGTAGGGATAATAGGGATAACCGGGCGCGGTTCGGCAGCAAGGGCGGGCTGCATTGCGGCAGCGTCAAAATCTTCTTTTTCCGGGTCGGGGCGTTCTGGCTGCGGGGGCTGCGGCGTTACCCGGTATTCCTGTGGCACGTCGCGCCCGTCGTA
>CAJTUB010000031.1 GCA_910579465.1 uncultured Lachnospiraceae bacterium
TCACAGGCTTTGAGAATACCAGTTATCCCAATGACTTTTTTGACGTGGCGGTGGGGAATGTGCCTTTCGGACAGTATAAAGTGTCTGACAGGCAGTATGACAAGCACAACTTCCTCATACACGATTATTTTTTCGCAAAGACTTTGGATAAAGTACGTCCGGGCGGCATCGTTGCCTTTGTCACTTCAAAGGGAACTATGGATAAGAAAAACCCGGAAGTGCGGAAATACCTTGCACAGCGGGCGGAGCTGTTGGGGGCAGTCCGGCTCCCGAACACAGCGTTTAAGGAAAATGCGGGTACGGAGGTCACTTCGGACGTTTTGTTTTTAAAGAAGCGTGACCGGGTGTTAGATATTGAGCCGGACTGGGTGCATCTGACGGAAAAAGACGGTATCGTGATGAACCAGTATTTCGCAGACCACCCGGAAATGGTACTCGGAAAAATGGAGATGGTTTCCGGGGCGCATGGCATGGAATCCGCCTGCCTGCCGGATACTTCCCTTCCCCTGTCGGCGCAGCTTAAAAATGCGCTCTCTTATGTGGAGGGCAGCATCGAACAGGCGGATTTCAATGAGATTGATGACGAGCTGGCAAGGGAGAACATACCCGCCGATCCGGACGTGAAGAATTACAGCTACACCGTTGTGGACGATAAAGTGTACTACCGGGAAAACTCCATAATGAAGCCTGTGGACGTGTCAGAGAAGGCGGAGCAGCGCATGAAGGGCATGGTGGCGATCCGGGACTGTACGCAGGAGTTGATAAACTTCCAGTTGGACGAGTACCCGGAGGAAATGATTTTAAACAAGCAGGCGGAATTAAACCAGTTATACGATGGTTTCTCCAAGAAATTCGGGCTGCTGAACTCACAGACCAACCGGAGGGCGTTCAATCAGGATTCCAGCTACTGCCTGTTATGTTCCCTTGAAAATCTGGACGATGAGGGGAACTTCATTGGAAAAGCGGATATGTTCACGAAGCGTACCATTAAAAAGCAGGAAGTTGTGACGAGCGTGGACACAGCCAGTGAAGCGCTGGCGGTATCGCTTAGCGAGAAGGCGGGCGTGGATTTAGCCTATATGTCACAGCTTGCGGACAGGGGCGTGGAGGAAATCACAAAGGAGCTTGCCGGGGTAATCTTCCAGAACCCGGTCACAGAGGAATGGGAAACCGCAGACGAGTATTTAAGCGGGAACGTGCGGGAGAAGCTGTCAGTGGCGAGAACCTTTGCGGAAAACCACCCGGAATATGCCATTAACGTGTCCTCACTGGAAAGCGTACAGCCGAAGGAGCTTGACGCATCGGAGATTGAGGTGCGTATCGGCGCAACATGGATTTCCACAAAATATATTGAGGACTTCATGCGTGAAACTTTTGAAACGCCGGGATACCTGCTTGAACGTAAGACAATGGGCATACAGTATTCAGGCGTGACCGGGCAGTGGAACGTGAAGGGGAAAAATGCGGACAGGGGAAACGCACTTGTCAATATGACCTACGGAACAGGGCGGGCAAACGCATACAGGATTTTAGAGGATTCCTTAAATCTGCGTGACACCCGTATTTTTGACATTGTGACAGAGGACGGGAAAGAAAAAAGAGTCCTCAACAAAAAGGAAACCATGCTTGCAAGCCAGAAGCAGGAAGCAATCCGGGAAGCCTTTAAGGACTGGGTGTTTCGTGATCCGGAGCGCAGGCAGGATTTATGCGCAAAATATAATGAGCTTTTCAATTCCACCAGACCGAGGGAATATGACGGTTCGCACTTAAAATTCCCCGGCATGACGCCGGACATCGTACTCAGACCGCATCAGCTTAACGCTGTGGCGCATCAGTTATACGGAGATAATACCTTGCTTGCCCATTGCGTGGGTGCAGGAAAAACTTTTGAAATGATTGCGGCAGCAATGGAAAATAAAAGATTAGGATTGTGCCAAAAGAGTTTATTCGTTGTTCCGAACCACCTGACGGAGCAGTGGGCGAGCGACTTCCTGCGCCTGTATCCGGGGGCGAATATCTTAGCGGCAACCAAGAAGGATTTTGAACCCGCCAACCGGAAAAAGTTCTGTTCCAGAATCGCAACAGGTGATT
>CAJTUB010000032.1 GCA_910579465.1 uncultured Lachnospiraceae bacterium
AGGAAAGCATAAGGCGGAGAGGAAGCATAAAGTTACATTCAATTTATTCTAAAAAGTAGGAGGGAGGGCATGGGTAAATATCCGTGGTCCGGGAAACGGACATTAGAACATTGTGGACTGATTACCAAAATGGGGGTCAAGCCACGGCAGCAGGGCGGGAAGTGTGACGGATTCCAAAAGTCGGCAGATAATGACGAGCCTTGCAATATCTGTATGAAATGCAAATTAAATACTTTTTATGAAGAATAGGAGGAAATGAGGAAATGAGAGAAGCAATCAAGCACAACAACGTAGTGATTTTTGATGATAGGGGGATTCCCTCTATTATGGTCCGGTTTGAGAATCCGAGGGCAGCAGTTACCCCGGAAATGTTCATTATCGGAGGGAAAGAGGTAGACGCTATCTATATTTCCAAGTACCCCAATAAGGTAATCAAGGGCAGGGCGTACAGTCTGCCAATGATAGACCCGACAACGGAAATTACCTTTGATGAAGCATTGGCAGCTTGCCGGACAAAGGGCGAGGGGTGGCACTTAATGACCGCTACCGAGTGGGAATATCTGTTAAATGACAGCCGGAAGAAAGGCACGTTGCCCCACGGCAACACGGATTGGGGAAATGACTATTACCACAAGGAAGAGCAGGGGGAGCGTGAGGGTTGCGGATACGGCAGGACGCTTACAGGGAGCGGCCCGGATACATGGAATCACGACCACACCGCATACGGAGTATCAGACCTTAACGGCTTGGTATGGGAATGGTTGGCAGGGGTGCGTATCGTAAACGGCGTATTGGAGTACATACCGAACAATGACGCAGCCTTGGCAGGGTGCGACCTTTCAAAGGATAGCGAGAAATGGCAGAGGATTACCACGGACCAGGGAGGAAAAACCGCCGTGAGGGTCAATGTCGAGGGCGGGGAAATCACGATTACCGACAAGGCAGCAGGCGAGGACTACACCCCGGACTATGACGGCGTATCTTGGGAGGATTTAAAGGTTGACTTGCAGGAGATACCGCAGGCGTTACGGTACTTGGGAATCCTGCCCGAAAACGGCGTAGAAGAGGAAAAGAATACCTATGTATGGTTTGACGCTACCGAGGGGGAATATCTGCCTCTCCGGGGGTCGAGTTTCTACAATACGTCCGGTTCGGGCGCGTCCGCCCTCAACTTGCTTTTTCCCCGTTCCCACTCTGACGGCGACGTGGGCTTCCGCTCCGCTTTTTACGAGGTAAACGGCAAACTGATTACTGAATAACTGTTTAGGGGTGCGGTAGCACCCCATGAGAAGAAAGGAGCGGTAAACGTGGCGGATAAAATCAGATGTGCAGATTGCGGACATTGCAAAGGGTTTCGGAAAATGGGTAATACAAGGTCGAGTTTTTCATGCGAACACCCCGACCAAAGATATATTTCGGATTATTTCAAAGACCATAGAATACAGAAAATGCCCGGTTTCATTGGGTACGGAAAACCGTTTTCAAGCGAAGTGCCTATAAAAACGTCCCCGGCGTGGTGTCCTAAGAAAAAGCAGGAGGGCGGAAAGTGAAAATAATATCACAGGTAAGCGATTTTGGATTGACCGAGGGCAGGGAGTACGAGGTATTGGAAGAAAGTGCAGGATTCTACAAAGTGCAGCTTGACAACGGCAATATTTCATACAGGAACGACTATTTGTTCAACAAATGCGAGGGAGGGGCGGAAGATGAAGTATAGGGCATTGGCGCACAACAAGGCGGAGGACAGATTTTATTATGTTTACGGTCTGCCCTCTTACGGATTCGATACGGACGAAATCGGGGAAATGGGAACGCCGGACGGCGATTTTACGGAGATTAACCCCGCAACCCTTGGCAGGGGGACCGGCTACAAGGACATAACAGGCACGGAGATTTTCACGGGCGATATTACGGAGTTGGAAGTAGACGGAGAAAAACGGCGGTTTACGGTAATTGAAACTACGGTTGACCGGGAATATAACACCCTGCCCGGATTTGACGGTAAGACCGTGAAAGTGAGGTTGCAGGGAGTAATAGCCTTTGAGTGGCAGCAGG
>CAJTUB010000033.1 GCA_910579465.1 uncultured Lachnospiraceae bacterium
TCTGTTTCAGCTTATTCAAGACAGGCTCATTATCAAAATCAATTTTCAATGCCCACTAAACACAGCGTATTTATGGAAGCTGGCGGTTTGGCGGGCAT
This sequence comes from uncultured Lachnospiraceae bacterium, assembly GCA_910579465.1. Taxonomy (GTDB): domain Bacteria; phylum Bacillota; class Clostridia; order Lachnospirales; family Lachnospiraceae; genus SIG307. The sequence continues at coordinate 99 of CAJTUB010000033.1, forward strand.
TTCCCACGAAAGGAGCAGACTATGGCAATATCCGTACCAGTGCCGAAAGACCTGAGTGGAATCAAGACAAAAGTGGCGTTGAACCTTACCAGAAGGCAGATTATCTGCTTTTCCGGCGCAGCGCTTGCGGGCATACCCTTATATTTTTTTACCAAAGGGGTATTGGGGACACAGGGGGCGGCGCTTATCATGGTGGGCGCAATGCTGCCATTCTTCTTTTTGGCAATGTATGAAAAAGACGGTTTCCCGGCAGAGAAGATTTTATACTTCATGCTCCGGCAGAAGGTACTCACGCCGGGAATCAGACCGTATAAATCGGAAAACCTCTACAAGCAGTTGGAGGAACGGGAAAAAATCAGGAAGGAGGTATGTTTCCTTGAACAAAAAGCAAAAGGCGGGGGCGGCAAAGCCAAAACCGCAGGAAAATAAGCGGACACCGGAAAAAGCGGGACTGACTTTATCAGAAAAGAAACGCCTTGCGGAGCTTCGGCGTGTGCTTGCCGGGAACAGCAAAGAGCAGGCGAAGCCGGACACCGCACAGAAAACCATTACATTCAAAAAAATGTACCGGGACGGCATCTGTCAGGTGGCGGACAGTTATTACACGAAAATGGTGGAGTTTTACGACATCAACTATGACTTGCTGGAGGTGGAGGATCAGGCGGATATTCTGGAGGAATACAGCAAGCTGATTAACTATTTCGATCCGTCCATAAAATTCCAGTTGTTCTTATTTAACAGGCAGGTCAGCGAGCAGGCTCTTGCGGAGCAGTTCGACATTTCCTTACAGGGTGATGCGTTTGACGATATTCGTGACGAGTACACGCAGATGTTAAAGCACCAGTCGGCAAAGGGCAACAATGGCATCATCAAATCGAAATATCTGATTTTCGGTGTGGAAAGTGCCGGGTACAGGGAAGCAAAGAGCAAGTTAAGCAATATCGAGAAGGACGTGGTACACAATTTAAACAATATCGGCACAAACGCCAGAGGTCTTGACGGGAAGGAAAGGCTGCGTATCCTGCATGAGTATTTCAATCAGGGTACAATGGAGCCTTTCCGTTTTTCGTTTAAGGAGCTGTCAGAATCCGGGAAGTCGGTCAAGGACTATATCGCCCCGCCGGGGTTTGACTTCCGCTATCCGAGCCGCTTTAAGTCCGGCAGCATCTATGGGAGCGTGTCTTACCTTGATATGATTGCGCCGAAGTTTACGGACGAGATGGTTAAAAAGCTGCTGGATATTGATGATAACCTCACCCTTACCATGCATATGCAGACCATTGATCCGGTGGAAGCAATCAAGATGATAAAACGTGCGCTCACTGACATTCAGAAAATGAAAATAGAGGAACAGAAGAAGGCAGTCCGGAGTGGCTATGATATGGATATTCTGCCTACGGACATCGTGACTTATGAGAAGGACACGCTGGAGCTTCTGGACGATTTGAACACAAGCAACCAGAAACTTATCAAGATGACCTTCCTCATTGCCTGTTACGGGAGGACGAAGCGGGAACTGGAGAACCTGACGCAGAGGGTGTCCGGCATTATCCAGCAGGCAAACTGCAACCTGCGGTGTTTGCAGTATTTACAGGAACAGGGGTTAATGGCGAGTGCGCCGATTGGGTGCAACGATGTGGGGATTGAAAGAAACCTCACCACAAAGAGCGCCGCTGTCCTTGTGCCTTTCTGCACACAGGAGCTTTTCATGCCTGCGCCCGCCATTTATTACGGTCTGAACGCACTTAGCAATAACATGATTATGGCAGACCGGAAAAGGCTGCGTACACCGAATGGGGTGATTTTGGGAACGCCGGGAAGCGGCAAATCTTTTTCCGCAAAGCGGGAGATTTTATCCTGTTTCCTTATCACAAAGGACGATATAATCGTCTGCGATCCGGAGGGCGAGTATTTTCCGTTAGTGCAGGCACTTCATGGGCAGGTGGTAAGGCTTG
>CAJTUB010000034.1 GCA_910579465.1 uncultured Lachnospiraceae bacterium
CGGGGCAGGAAGGAAGCGGAGGACTCTGTGAGAAGGCGGGGCAGGAAGGAAGCGGGTGGCTTTGCGAAAAGGCAGGACCGGAGAAGCTCCCGCTTCCGGCGGACTGGAGACAGGGCAGGACGTTAAGCTCCGTGGGCTTTTCCTCCTTTGTGCAGGAAACCGGTGCAGAGCGTCTGATTATAACGGATATGGGCGTGATTTATTTCGGGGAGGAGGCAATCGACATACGGATGCTTTCCGGTCTGATTACCCAGGCGCAGCGGAATGCGCTCGGCTTTATCATACGCCTTCTGGCGGTATCGTGCAGTAAGCCGGAGGAGCTTTTGCCGTCTGCGGAAGGGAGACCGGAGCGGCGGCTGGATTTACAGTCGATGTTAAAGGAGCTTTATGTGAAAATCCAGAGGGAAGGACTGGAATGTGTATTTTCCAATTATTTTACGGAATGCGGGCGTTTCCTCGACCTGCCGCGGAAGGAGGAGGTACTGGCGGCAATTTACCGGACGCGGCAGATCACATTCCTGCGGGAAGAAGGGCAGGGAAAAGGGGCTGATATGGAGTGCTGAGGAAGCGCTGATGAAATCATCGCTTCCTCAGAGCTTCCGGCGGATGCGCACGGATTTGCAGGGGTGAATGTTGCTTCGCAACGCAAATCCGGCGCGGGAAACGCTTTCATCAGCGTTTCCCTAAAAAGTGCGGAAGCCCGCGGAGGAAATGATTGACAATTTTTAAAGCATATCCATGTGAAGTAAAAATGCTCTGCAGGCGGTACACCTGTACAGGTGAAAGATGTTGCAGGCAGAAATGAAATACAAAAAGGAGAGTAGTGTTATGGAAAAAGGGTTTCAAAGCATCATAAAGAAAAAGAAGGTATTTTCAAAGAATTGCCGCACTGCTGCTGGCAGTATGTATCAGTGTCGGTGGTCTGTCCCGGACAGGTTATGCAGGGATAGGTAGCACAGGGACGGCAGGGGGAAGCCGGAGATACACACAGATACAGAAAATCTGCAGGGCAGCCTGTCCGGTGAAAGTCAGGATATTGTCCGCGGCTTCGGGAGCAAAATCAAGGACAAGAAACAGAAGGAAATAAAGGTCAGGGTAAATCACGGGAGTCAGGAGAACCGGAACGGCAAGTCATGGAATCAGCAGATGATACAGTCCGGAAACATAAATGCAGGGGAAGCAGAAGAATCCGGCAGGAAAATAAAGATTGCAGTCATTGACTCCGGCATTAATTTCAGTGCCGACCTTCCGGTTGCCGTACGGAAAAACTTCATCCCGGAGGATGAACGAAATATGCTTTATGAGGACCCGAGCGGGCATGGAACCGCGGTTGCAGGGATTATCGCGGCACTGGACAATGATGAGGTAATTGCGGTCGGCTCCGTCACGGCAGGGAATAGACCAAATCCCTACCATCCATTTAGGCGTTGCTTCCGCTATGGAGAAGCGCGGTATCCGCACCGAGCGCGGCGACCTTAACCGCGAAATTGAAGTGACCAATCAGCGTTTGCGACAGTTAAAGGCGCGTATCTCCAAACTGCAAAATTGGTTGAAAGAGGAACAGGAGAACACCGAGCCGCCCACCCTTGCCGACTACATTCAAGGCATACTGACACGCAAGGCGCAGGCGGGGAAATCGGGATATTCCCAATCGCTCTATAACCTTAAAGACGCGGCAAAAATGCTGACTTTCCCACAAGCCAACATTTATTTCAAGTACAAGGGAAAGAAGCAGCTGGCCGAAGCCGGGCAAATCTTGCTTACAGCGGCAAAGGACTATCTGAAAGGCGTGATAAACGGCAAGAGCACAATCTCGACAAAGGCATGGAAGGCGGAGTCGGAGTACGCCAAACTGACCATCGAGAGGAAAACGCTCAATCAGCGTATCTTGCGGCGGGAACAGCGGGAACAACAGCCCCACAGAAAGCAGGATATGGAACGATAACAGACA
>CAJTUB010000035.1 GCA_910579465.1 uncultured Lachnospiraceae bacterium
AATGCTACAAAGCTGCAAGTAAGCACACAGCTTTTTGACCGGGCGCTGCTTAACCGTAACGGCGTAATGGATATATGGAACATGCCGCACGTAGAGGACGGAGAAAAGTATTACATACGCAAGGAATACACGGAAGTAAGCCAGCTGGGAAAAAGCGAGGAAAAGCAGCCGATCATTATACAACAAATGCCGCAGCCGGGGCAGCAGGCAGACGGGACGGAGCCGGGGGAAGAGCCAGCGCCGGACGATAAGGGACAGAAAGAGGGTGTAACAGATGCCGATTAAGCAGGACAGGGAGTATAGGACACTGGCAGCGCCATTATCGGCGAAGGCAGCGGCAAAGCGGATAGAGACTGATTTTTATGTTGAGGGCTACGCGACGACGTTTGACAGCCCGTATCTGCTTTATGAGATCGAGGGTACAAAGTTTTACGAAAGAATAGACGCACACGCACTGGACGGGGCAGACATAAGCGACGTAATTATGCAGTATGACCATGAGGGGCGCGTATTTGCAAGACAGTCTAACAATTCCCTTATTCTGATACCAGACCATAGAGGGCTTTTGATTGCAGCCGATTTAGGCAGGACGGATTTAGCGCGGGGGCTGTATCAGGACATACAGCAGGGAATGATAACTAAAATGTCGTGGGCTTTTACCGTGAAAAAGGACAGCTACGACAGGGCAACGCATACAAGGACAATATTGGAGATCAAAAAAGTTTATGATGTATCAGCCGTGAGCATACCAGCAAACGGCGGTACTGAAATAAGCGCCCGCAGTTTTGCACATAGGAGTTATGAGGCAGAGAGGCAGGAGCGGCTTTTACAGCGGGCGAGGCTACTAAAGATCAGAGCCAGTTTATAAAAAAGAAAAGGAGATTGCAGGAAATGAACAGATTAAAAGAAATCGAGGCAAGGTTAGCCCAGATCAAGGGCGAGCTTACCACAAGGGCGGCAGAGCTGACAGAGGCAGAGATCGCGGCACTGGAAACAGAGGTAACGGCATTGCAGGAAGAGCGGGCAGCATTACAGGCGGCGGCAGAAAAGCGCAAGGCGTTACTGGAAAAGATCGCAAACGGCGAGCCTGTAGAGGGTGACGGGGGAGAGGCAGCGCCCGCAACCGTGCTGCGCAATTTCAAGCCCGCAGACCATACCGACGACACCGGGGACAGATACGGCAGCATGGCATACAGAAAGGCGTTTATGCAGTATGTCTGCCGTGGCGCGAAAATCCCGGAAGAGTACCGGGCAGACGCAGTAAGCAAGACCACGGACGTAGGCGCGGTTATTCCTACAACCGTGCTGAACCAGATCGTAGAAAAGCTGGAAAGCACGGGCATGATCTTAGCCCTTGTCACCAGAACGGCGTACAAGGGCGGCGTGGGTATTCCCGTTTCCACGGTAAAGCCCGTGGCTACATGGGTAAATGAGGGGGCAGGCAGCGAAAAGCAGAAAAAGGACATCAAGAAAGACGGCATGATTACTTTTGCATACCATAAGCTGCGCTGCGCGGTAGCCGTATCTCTGGAAGTTGACACAATGGCAATGAGCGCTTTTGAAACCCTGCTTATCAACAATATTGTTGAGGCAATGACAAAGGCGATTGAACAGGCGATCATTGACGGCGACGGGACAGGGAAACCGAAAGGAATTTTACAGGAGACACCCGCAGACGGGCAGACCATTGACAGCGCCGCGCCTGCCTATGCTGATCTGATTAACGCAGAGGCGGCGTTACCGCAGGCATACGAAAACGGGGCGGTATGGTGCATGAGCAAAAAGACGTTCATGCAGTATTACGGGCTGACAGATGCCAACGGGCAGCCGATCGGCAGGGTAAATTACGGGATCGCCGGAAAGCCGGA
>CAJTUB010000036.1 GCA_910579465.1 uncultured Lachnospiraceae bacterium
TCTTACCCCTTTCTAATTTAATAGACTCTCGGAATCTCTAAGCCTTATTTTATGCGGCTTTTGGGATTCCTTTTTTATAAATTCCCCCAGCTTTTTAAAAAAAGGGGTTGACAAACCGTACAAAATGTGCGGCGCTTCGCGCCCTTGATTAACAAGGTATCTTTCGTTCCGGCACAGCCGGTACAGACCTTTTGATTGGGGGTGTTTCTAAATTGAAACCTGTTAACATTGGCGGCCATGCCGCCTACCAGAACCGTGTTCTGGCACAACTTCGTAAATACTATCCGGATGCTGTCCATTCCCTTCCGGCTCCCACCTGGGAGATCATGGAGAAATTCTGGAACCTTGACCTCTCTGAGATCGACATCATCATGCAGGACCGCTATTCCGATTTCGGCCCTGAGCCAAGGCTTCCTTCCGACATGCTCCGTTCCATCCTCCTCTCCGTGGAGTTCAAGGTCACTTCCTATACAAAATGGGCTGCCGACCTTAAGGAAAACCATCTCCACGCCATCCTTTCCGGCTTTACTATCGGCGATACCCCGGGAACCGGCACTTTTTACGATTTCCAGTCCCGACTCTGGCTTTCCGATGATGATAACCTCTCGCCCAAAGTCCATCCCCCGAAAGAAAAGCCCCAAAAGCCGAAGAAAAAAGGGGAAAAGGCACCGCCTGTCGAAAAATATACCGTCAAGGAACTCTTTGAAAAATTTGAACGGGAACCGCCGCAGGATATGAAACCATGTCTCCGCCTTTTCCAGATATTCAAAGAACTTTTTCTCCTGAAATCTGACAGGGACGGCCTCATTGACCTCATGCACCTTTCCATTGCCGGTGACGGCACGCCTGTCTACACTGCTGCACAGGAACGCAAAAAGCGCACCTGCGGCTGCCTTGAAAAAGGAATCCGGGAATGTAAATGTGACCGTATCTACAGCCAGCCCGACTGTAACATCGGATGGGATTCCCACAGGGGGCGGTTCTACTTCGGCTATGACCTGTATATGCTCACCGCCTCGGACTCGGAAAACGACCTTCCCGTCTTCCCTTTCCTCAGCCCCGCTTCCCGGCATGATTCCTTCGGTTTCCTTTATAACTGGTACTCTATGATGCAGTTCCTGCCGGAGGCTAATGTAGATAAACTTCTGCTGGATTCCGCCCATGATGCCATGGCTTATTATGAATTCTGCCGCGATAACGGCATTACACCATTCATTGACCTCAACGGCAAGGGCGGCAGGCCGCCCGTCTATAAGGACGATTTCACCATCAACGATGACGGCGTCCCCATATGCCGTGAAGGGCATACTATGCGCAGGGACGGCACCGAATCCATAAAAGGCAGGACAAAATTCAAGTGCCCGAAAATCAGCTTTGCGGGCGGAAGCCCACGCTGCACCTGTGAAAATCCATGTTCCGATGCAAAATACGGCAGGACAGTACATCTTGTCATGGCTGATAACCCAAGGCTTTTTAATGATCCGCCAAGGAGCAGTAAAGAATGGAAACTGGAATATAACGCAAGGACATCTGCGGAACGCTGCAATAAACGTGAAAAGTTGGACTATAAACTGGAAGACGGCAGATACCGTTCATCTAAGATGTGGTACTGCCGCCTGTTCAGCATCATGATGTGCCAGCACCTTGATGCTTGGAACCTGCAAAAGGCTTCCCTGAGAAATCTCCTTGAGCAGGCCGCTTAATCCATAAGCAATACCATTATAAACCATGTCCGTAGCAGGGTCTACTAACCGCGCCCTTTTTTCTCAAAATTTATTACATCTGTTCCATTCCGGATAATATTTATTTTTCAAAGTTCAGCCGACCGCTGAACCTTGGTCGGCA
>CAJTUB010000037.1 GCA_910579465.1 uncultured Lachnospiraceae bacterium
GGTCAACCGTGATGGGGTTTAACAGCCCCACCGCCGAAATGCTGTCCGCCAGTTCCCGCACGGCATCCGGGAGGGCTTCCCGCCGTCCTGAATTGACCTGGATACGGTCAATGTTTACCTGCATTTTTATCACCTCTTTCGGCCACAGCCGCTTTATTTGTTTTTCTCCTGCCGGATGAAACACGTTGCGCCGCCGGTTTGCCCGGTGGCGTAAGGTCTTGCATCCCGCAAGAAAGGAGAAGCCCGCGCGGTCTGTTTTGCGCCCCCATTCTGTGAGGGAATGTGACCGGCGCGGGTTCCTCTTTGATGCCTTTCTTAAAAATCTGTGCCGTATTATCAGGCGGCATGACCGCCTTACTGCTCATCCCCGGCACGGGAGTATGCAAGCCCGGTATGGCACTCCGGCGCGATACCGACAGACGGCGGCGGCAGGTGACGAAGCTGCCCATACCAGTCCCTCAGTACCTCCCTTTTACCCTGCGATACGGGTGTCTGCGGTGCATCCCGCGTCTGCGGCGCTGCCATGCGCCGGACAGCCATGCCGGTATCGCTCGTGCCTTTGATGTGATCGGTTTGACGGACAGGGGCAGAGGTTTTCACCCCCTTTCGCTGTCCCTGGCCGCAGGCAGTCGTGGCGTGGAATGGCTGATGCAGGATGCAGTCACTTACATACTGACTATGAGCAGGAGCCTGTCCTGCTGTTTTTCAAGGTTCAATAGATAGATGCTCAGGGAGCAAACTGACGGAGAATGCTGTCAATCGTGGCGAGGTCGTCCCCGGCAAGCTGGGCGCTTAATTTCACAAGCAGCGCAGCCTGCCGTGCTGTCAGTTTTTTGCGGTAAAGGTAAAACCCGTCCGCAATCTTGATGCCGCCGCCATGCCGACCGCGTACCGTTTCGATGGGGTAGGAACACATGAGGACAGCTATATCCTGCCGGATGGTTTCTCTCGAAACCTGAAACTCAAATGCCAGGTTGCGGTATGTATCGTGCCGCCTTATGCACAGCACTTCCAGAATCGCTTCCCGCCGTTCTGCATAATTCATGCGTCCACCCCCTTTCCCTTGCTCTCTGAAACCAATGGTATCTGGTAAAGGGCAAGCGAACCTTGCCCTTTAAGAAAAAAGTTCAAAAAAATTTTTTCCGCTTGATTACGCATCTTGTTACCTCCGAAAATTTGAAAGTGGGATAGGTTTCAGATTCCCGGAGAGGGGGCGGGGCGCGGGCGGCATACCATTTCCCGCGCGGTTTCAAAATTTTTTTGCTTTTTTCAAAAAAATCCGGCAGAACAGCGCCAGAAGCGCGGAAAAGCCGGATTTTCTTCGACATCTTTCCGCAGAATCCTCCGAAATCGGACAGAAGATGCTGCGGAAAACTGTCGATAAGAAAAAAAGGCGCAGGCAACCGTGGGGTTGCCTGCGTCTTTTTGAAATTATGGAATATCAAATGTGATAGATTTCGCCCATGCCGCCATCCGGCGGCATCAGGAAACTCAAAAGGGTCGCGCCACGCTGTCACCTCCCCGCAAAAGCGGCAAAAAAGAAAGGCGGCAAGGGCTTTCTGCCCCTGCCACCTCGTGACTGATACGCTTGGTTCAAAAAACAGTTTGTTTGAATTTTTTAGTTTTGTTTTGTTTCCGCGCCGTCCGGCCCGATTTTCCTGCCGTCAATCACGGTATTGACCGACATGGAACCGTCCGCATAAAAGTAGTACCACTTGCCGTCAATCTGTTTGAAACCGCCGGCAAACATCCAGCCGTTACTGTCCAGCCAGTACCATTTTTTATCGTCTTGCAGCCAG
>CAJTUB010000038.1 GCA_910579465.1 uncultured Lachnospiraceae bacterium
GGTGCGTTGGAAGACAAAAAGGAATATATCGCGATTTGGGATATTTATGAAAGCTATTTTGAGCAGTACAGTGACGTTGAGGTAGGGCGCTTGGTGCGGGCCATGATGAAATATAAATGGTCTGGAGCAGCGCCACAGTTCACCGGGAATGAACGGTTCATATGGCCAGCGATCAAACGCGATATAGATGCGGCGATAGAAAAAATGGAAAGCAAATCCAAAACGAACAGCCAGAACGGGGCAAAGGGCGGCAGACCCAGAAAAGCAGCGGCTTTTCAAGCGGATACGGAAAACCAACCGCTTTTTGAAGAAAGCGAAAAAAGCGAATGGTTTTTTGAAAAACCCAAAAAAGCCTTAGAAAAAGAAAAGGAGAAGGAAAAAGAGAAAGAAAAAGAAAATACCTCCGCCTCCTCCTTACCTCCTCCGCTGGATGCAGGCTGCGGCACGCAGGCGGCGGGCGGTGGGTCTATCCAGCCATATCCGGCAAAAGCAAGGGAATTGTGCGCCTATTTCGAGGAAAGCTGCCGTGTTTTTAACTCGAAACCGGTTCTTGATGCAATTACCCGCTGCCTTTTGGACGGGATAATGCCGGACGTGCTCACTGCGGTGATTGACGAAACTGCGTTATCCGGAGCCAACAGCCCGGCGAGGTACGCGGTAAAAATCATGGACGACATTCTTGCCGAACAAGTGCGGGATTTAAGCGCTTATCAGGCCAGAAGCGCAAGATTCAAGAAGCAAAAGGAGCAAAACGCGAATGGAACAGATTGCAAAAATCATGGGAGCGACACGGGAGAGGAATTCCTTGGCGGGAAACGGTACTGATTTCCGTGGGAAAAGCATTGACGAAATTGAGCAGGAAATTGTAGAAGTTTCCAACCGCCAGCCGGGGCATCTGACCGGCTATGACTGCCCGAAGTGCATGAACCGTGGTTATTTCTGGGCATATCAGGACGGACAGCGATTTATTCGTGACTGCGAGTGCGCACCGGTACGTGAAAGCATCAAGGAGCTGCGCCGGAGCGGCCTGCGCGAGGTGATGGATAAATATACATTTGAGGCCTTTCAGTGCAGGGAACAATGGCAGGCGGCTGTTAAAAGTGACGTTTTACAGTTTGTAAATGATGAAAACCGTCAATGGCTGCTGCTGGCAGGCCAGCCGGGAGCGGGCAAGACGCATTTAGGGACGGCAGCGGCGGTACGCTTCCTGAAAGCCGGTATCCCTGTGCGGTATATGCTTTGGATCGAGGACGGCACACGGCTCAAGGCGGTTATCAACGACGCTGCGGCATATGCGCGGCTGATAAATCCGCTGAAAACCTGTAAAGTGCTGTATATAGACGACCTTTTCAAACGCAAAAACGACCAGCGTGACAACCGGCAGACGGACATGGTAGACCGAGGAGATATCCGGCTGGCGTTTGATATCATCAACTATCGGTATATTAACCATTTGACTACGATTATCAGCACGGAGCGTATGCCGGAGGATCTGTTCCTGATTGATGAAGGGACAGGCAGCCGCATTCATGAACGCACGAAAGCGCATCAGGTGGTCATCCGGTACGACCGGAGCAAAAACTGGAGAATCAGCCGTCATGGAACATAACAAGGACCCGCGCCGCCAGCTACAGGGCGCAGTCAGCAAGGCGCAGGGAAAGTGGTTTGAGGAACGTTTAGACGCTGCATTTGCGCAGTATCGAAAAAACGGCTTTGCGATCATTGAGAAAACGCCGGAGCCGATGCGTCC
>CAJTUB010000039.1 GCA_910579465.1 uncultured Lachnospiraceae bacterium
ACACCAGCAGTGAATTCGCCCCTTTTTTGAATATCATGAATGAATGGTATCTGCGTGACTGCAGCAGGAAGATCACCGCAGTTTTGCGGGCGAAAGGGAAAGAGGGAAAACCGATTACGAGTAACCCGCCCTACGGCTTTGTGAAAGATACGGAGGATAAAAACCATTGGCTCGTTGACGAAGAAGCGGCGGAGGTTGTGAGAAAGATTTTCCGTCTGACCGTGGAGGGCATGGGACCGTACCAGATAGCAAAGCGGCTTATGGAGGAAAAGGTGGAGAAACCGTCCTATTATCAGGCGACAAGGCAGAGGGGCAATTACCAGACCATGTGCGATTTTGAAACTCCCTACAACTGGACGGGCGGATCGGTGGTGCGGATACTGGAAAGACCGGAATATATGGGCGATACCGTAAATTTCCGTAGCCACAAGGAATCCTATAAGGATAAGAAAGCTGTTAAGAATAACAGTGATGAGATACTTGTTTTTCAGGATACCCATGAACCAATCGTAGACCGCAGGACGTGGTATATGGTGCAGGAATTAAGAAAGACAGTGCGGAGAGTGGATACCGGCGGAAAAGGAAGCCTGCTGACCGGAAAGCTCTACTGTGCGGACTGCGGCGGAAAAATGCACTACCGCAGAAGCACGACAAGGGCGGCAAGAGACTGGAGGGGTATCCCGAACGGCGGGACAGAGCGCACATCCGCAGGCTTTAACTGCAGCACTTACAACAGCAGCAGGAAGCAGTATAAGCAGGTGTGCTTTTCACATTCCATAAAAGAGGATACGGTAAAACAGCTTATCCTCGAAACGATACGGTATGCCTTAAAAAGCGTCCGCATGGACGAGGCGGCGTTTATAAAAAATATGCGGAGCGCATCCGAGGTCAGGGATAAAAGCGAGGTCAAAAAATTGAAAGCAGACTTTTCTAAAAAAGAGAAACGTTTTGCAGACCTTGACCTGCTGATCAAAAAGGTGTATGAGGACAACGCAATGGGGAAGCTGCCGGACAGACGGTATGAAATGCTTTCTTCCGATTATGAGAAGGAACAGCAGGAGCTTGAAATCTCCATGCAGGAAATCCGTGAAAAACTTGCACAGTTTGAGGATGACACGGACAGGACGGAGGAATTTCTTTCCCTTGTCCGCAAGTACACCGACATTCAGGAACTCACGCCCGCCATTGTGAATGAATTTGTTGATAAGGTCATGGTGCATAAAATAGAGGAAATCGACGGAGAACGTGTGCAGGAGATCGAGATTTTCTTAAATTATATCGGGAAGGTGGAGCTTCCGGTGCAGGAGCTTTCTGAGGAAGAAATGGCGGCGGAGGAAAAGAAGCGGAAACGCCGTGCATACAGCCGTGCCTACCTGAAAGAATACCGTAAAAAGCACAGACCGGAAATCCGGCGTGTGATTGAAGGAGCAAGGGAGGCGGACAAACAGAAACAGATGGCGGAGGCGGAAGCATCAGCGGACGGACTCCTGCATACGGACGGTACGGAACAGGTTGCAGCTATGGTAGCAGGGGAAAACAAGATTATTGTAGAGAGCAGCCTTCCGACCAAAGAGGAAGTGAAAGCAAAATATGGCAGATAGTTTGATAATAACAACAAGCATGAAAGTGAGGATTTTGATATGGCAAAACTTAGAGATTACAACATGAACGGGACAATTATTTTAGGAGTGGATGCAGGCTATGGGAATTATAAGACGGCAAGGTGCTGTTT
>CAJTUB010000040.1 GCA_910579465.1 uncultured Lachnospiraceae bacterium
GCTAATCAACTAATGGTTAGCCTCCTACTCGATTTCAGTGTTTCAATTCATCTGCAAAGGTATTTTCATAATCCTGGAGCTGGTGGTATACGGCATCCACATAAGCTGTCGTGCCCTCTACCCGGTAAAGCATAAGGTAGCGGTGCCGCATGAAGTGGATGGCGCGGTATCCGTTCTTTTTCAGCTGTGGGTGGGCACAGAATTTTAGGCTGCCGGCAACTTTTGAAAGCTGCTCCCGTGTTTCCAGGGCATCCTGCCATACGTTGTAAGCAGCCTGATCATTGAGCAGGGTGTACTGCAGGTAATCGATATAGTCGTTCAGTTGGGACAGCGCTTTCGGTGAGATGATCACATCAAATGAATCCATGCTGTTTCCCCATCCTTTTCAATGCGTCTTCCATATTGAGCCCCTGTCCGGCGGAAATCTGCTGGCGTGATTCGGCAAGGTCAGAAAGGATCTGCTCCTGGCTGACTGGGACAAATGGGTTTGCGGGTTTCCTGGAAGTGAACAGTTTCTGCGTGAATTCCATGACCTTGATTCTTGCGTCCTCCGGCATGGCCTCCAGCATGGAAACGGTTGCGTCTAAAGTGCTCATGGGAAAGCCTCCTCTCATGATTGGAATCTGTAGGAAAAGTGTTTCTTCCTATGAGTAAATTATACATGAAAAGGGGGCTGAATTCAATATATGGAGGAAAGGATTTTACGGAGAGGCTGGTCGGGAAAATATTTTGTAAAATTTGTTAGTGTATAGTTGACAGAATCGGGAGGTTCCGGCTCCGGCAAGACGAGATTTTTTATTAAGCCCAACCTGATGCAGATGCACAGTTCATTTGTGGTAACTGATCCGAACGGATAACTACAATAAGGGTTGAGAGAAGTGAACATTCTCAAAAAAGGAGGTTACACACTATGAAGAAACAGACAGAGAAAGACAAGCTCACAGCCCTTTACGAAAGATTATCCCATGACGACGAGCGAGCCGGGGAAAGCGTATCTATCGAGAACCAAAAGCGGATTTTAGAGGACTACGCAAGAAAGAACGGTTTTACCAATATCCGGCATTTTACGGACGACGGAATCCGGGGAACTACATTCAAGCGTCCGGGGCTTGACGCTATGCTAGAGGAAATCCGGGCGGGGAACGTGGCGACTGTTATCATCAAAGACCAGAGCCGAATCGGGCGTGACGTGGTTGAAGTGGGGCTTTTGAAGCGCACCTTTGACGAGTACCATGTGCGTTTTATCGCCGCAAATGACAACCTTGACACCGCCAACGGCTTTGATATTATGTCGATTTTCCGTGACGTGATAAACGAGTGGTACGTTGCCGACACCAGCCGCAAAATCAAAGCTGTTTTCAAGTCCAGAATGGAAAAGGGCTTGCGCTGCTCTGGCAGTGTCTGCTATGGCTACCGCGCTTCCAAAGAGGAAAAAGGCGAATGGATAATTGACGAGGAAGCCGCCGCCGTTGTGCGCCGCATCTTCCAGAGCGTCCTTGCCGGGGAAACCATAGCCAGCATAGCAAAGGCACTCCGCGCCGAGAAAATCCCTATCCCGTCCGAGCATTGGAAACGGACAGGCGAGCCAGTCCGGGCGGCAAAATACACAGACCCCTACGCATGGTCAGCGACCACTATCGGCTACATACTGAAACGCCCGGAATACACAGGGCGCAAGGTATTGGG
>CAJTUB010000041.1 GCA_910579465.1 uncultured Lachnospiraceae bacterium
ATCAATCTGCCGGACGGGAACGGCTACGACCTGTGCAGACTTGTCAAGCCGGAGCCAGAAGTCAAGAATAAATTGCAGTAAATTAGAATAATCAGCACAGCGCACAAAATGCCCCCACCTGTTTTGTGCTGTTTGACGGCAAAATGCGTATAAAAACCTAAACGGGCGGGGTTTTCTCGCTCGTTTAGAACACTTGTATTAACTTCTGCTGGTCATGCCGCCTGCCGTTCTTCGTCAAATAGATCGGCGGCGGATTTCCACCCCAGCAGTTTACGCGGATAGTTGTTTATCCACCGTTCCGCTTCCGCCACCTGTTCTTTTGTCACTTCGTCAAAGTTGGTTCCTTTGGGGAAGAAGCGGCGGATCAGCCTGTTCATGTTTTCGTTGCTTCCGCGCTCATATGCAGAATACGGGTGACAGAAGAAAACGATCGTCCGCTTGCCCTTCCTGCGGTGTGCAATCTCTATCCCCTCAAAGTCCTGGAACTCGCTGCCGTTGTCCACAGTAATACTTTTGAACAGGGTATAGAACAGCTTCCCGAACTTCCGTTCAAGGCGGTTTATGGCCTTTACCACGCTGGCCGCCGTGTGGTCTTCTACCAGGATCATGATCCCCATGCGGGTTCTGCGCTCTGTCAGCACCAGCAGGGCTTGCTTTGATCCTTTGCACCCCATAACGCTATCCATTTCCCAATGCCCGAACTTTTCCCGCTTCCCGATCTCTTTCGGGCGCTTCTCTATGCTCTCCCCGCGTGGCGCTCTTGCGGCCTGCTTTTTGCTTTTCTCTGCATAATGCCGCCGCCCCTTCTCACAAAGGTGCTTTTCGTCCAGTACAAGAAACACGTCCCCCCGGTAAATGTAGTTATACAGCGTTTTTTCGCTTATTTCCGTGCTGTATGTTTCTCCGCTGTTCCTGATATACGCCAGGGCCGCGCCGGGGGAAAAGTGCTGCTCCACGATCAGTTCTTCCAGCTTCTTTACCAGCGCGTGATCGTGTCCGATTTTCAGATCCGGCCCCTTTTCGGCCAGAAACTCCCTGTATTTCCTGTGCGCCACTTCCGGGCAGTAAATCACAACTTTTTCCAGGTCTGTTGTAAGCTGTTCGCATAACCCCCGGTTGATTTCATAGTAAATTGACCGTTCGCACTTCCCCAGGGCTTTTGCAATTTCCGGTTTCTTGAAGCCCTCTTTTATCATCCGCGCCAGTGTCAGCCTGTCATTCCAGGAAAAATGCGTTGCTCCTTCGTGATTCATAGAAGCGCCCCCTTTCCCGCAAATAATAAACTGGAATATATGATAAAGTCAATAGCCCAGACGTTGTAAGACGATAATTGCCGTAGGCCACAGCCTACGGCAACTTTATTTTTCTTCTTCCTCTGTTTCCCCTACCAGCCAATCCGTTGTAACCCCCAGCGCCCCGGCGATCGCCCGCAATTCAAAATCCTGCACCATTCGCAAGCCGTTTTCAATCCTGGATATGCAATCCCGTTCAATGATCACGCCGCTTACCTGCACCCGCGCCGCCAGATCGGATTGTGTACACCGCTGGCGCGTCCGGGCCTGCCTGATTCTTTCGCCTGATACGTTCCGCTGCCCGTTGTAATTAAACGCTTTCACCCTTCCGCCCTCCAATTTTTTGTGGTGTATTCCAGTTTTTTGTTTGACATTACCACATTGATGC
>CAJTUB010000042.1 GCA_910579465.1 uncultured Lachnospiraceae bacterium
AGTGCAGTCGATAGAAATCATTGGCCATAGTAAGGGCCTCCTCTTAAGGAAGCACTGATTAAAGCAGGAAAAGGCGAGGTAAGCAGTCAAAAGAGAAGAAAATGTCAAGGGAAGGAGCGAATTGAGGGGAGAAATCCCTGGAATTCGTACACCAGCCAGCTCAAAGGGCGCAAAAGCCCTATGCGGGTCGGAGTGAACCGCCCGCTCTGGCAAGCATATACAGATTTGCGCTGGCGAAGAGCACGTGTAATCGGTTGAGGTTTTTTCTCAATCCCCGGTACACGGTCTTTCGGAAGCCAAAGAGGTTCTTCACAATTCGGTAGGGGTGTTCCACCTTGCAGCGTACGGAAGATTTGCGGTTTTCAATATACCGTTCCCAGTCAACGGTGTTGTCTGAAACCCTGGGCAAGCGGCCGGGCCTGCGGTTGATGCGGTAGTCAATGGCGGAAAGCTGAGGATCATTCCTGATTTCTTCCCGTTTCTCTATTCCAAGATATGCGCTGTCCCCGTAGACAACTTCGTCGTCCTCCCGCAGCAACTCCGCCGCGACGGTGACGTCGTGGACATTGGCGGCGGTGGCCTCCACTGTGTGGACAAAACCGCTCCCGGCGTCCACGCCGGTGTGGCACTTCATGCCAAAATGCCACTGGTTTCCCTTCTTCACCGAGTGCATCTCCGGGTCCCGCTTTTTCTCTGCATTTTTTGTGGAACTGGGTGCGCTGATCAGCGTGGCATCCACGATGGTGCCTCCCCGCATCATCCTTCCCGCCTGCTCCAGGCAGCGGTTGATGGCGTCAAAAAACAGCTTTCCGATCCCCTTCTCCTCCAGCAGATGCCGGAAGTGCAGCAGGGTCGTAGCATCCGGGACATCCTGCTCAAGAAAGTTGATTCCCATGAATCTGCGCATGGCATAGCTGTCATAAATGGCGTCTTCCACGCCCTCGTCGGACAAATTGAACCAGCATTGCAGCAGATACATCCGCAGCATGGTTTCGATTTCGATGGGCGGACGGCCTCGTTTTCCGGTGGGGTAGTGCGGTACGATTAGAGATACCCATTCGTCCCACGGGATAATATCGTCCATGATCTCCAGAAATTCTTCCCTTCTTGTTTTCTTCTTCCGGCAGCTGTATTCTATATCGCTGAAGCTTTCCTGTTTCATGTCCTCTCCCCCTTTTCTCTATTTTATCACATTTTCTTCCTACACGGGGATTTAATCAGTGGTTCCTTAAAACGCTATTTGGAGGAACACGCCTATGATTACAAAGGGTAGCAACAATGAAAGGTATCGAAGCCGTAAGGCAGAGAAATGGCACACAGAGAAGACCTGCTTTTGATCCTGAACACCATAAAAGAGTATTTCAGTGATACTGCTAAGGACGTTACTCCGTCCTATGCTTCTCACGGTCTTCCTTCTCCATCTGTTTCCGCCGTTTTATCGCAGCGAGAACTTTTAAGACGCATTGATGTTCGTATTCGTCGCCACTTGGGGCTTTTGCCGCCTGAATCCTAATTGTCTTTTCGCTCCCGTCCTCGTTGGCGGGAGCTTTTTCCAGCTTATCGAACATTTTTTCGATTTTCTCTGCGATCCTTTCCATACGGGCAATCGCCACTTTCACTTCCTCCTCGGTCACTCCCTCAAGCATTCCTCTCACCTC
>CAJTUB010000043.1 GCA_910579465.1 uncultured Lachnospiraceae bacterium
TGGGTGATTTTGGTTTTCTCCACTGACAGTGTAAGGTTCAGTTTTTCTTTGAGGAACACGGCTAAATCTGCTTTTAAGGCTTCTGCATCCTTTTTGCTCCCGATAATGCTTATGATAAAATCATCCGCATAACGGACGTATTGCAGGTTTTTGTAAGTTTCATCCCGAAACTGCTTAGACGGGATTTCCCTCTGTTTCTCCCGCAGTCTGCGTAATTCCCCGGCACGTTCTTTCTTTTCGGCTTCACTAAGGCTGTCCCATACTTCCCTGTTCTGGCGCATAAACCTCTGCACCTCACGGTTCCGTCTGGCGTATTCCGGATTCACTTTGCGGTTTATCCTGTTTCCTTTTATAAAGCCTGCCTTGTATTCCTCCACGTACATATCCAATTCATGCAGATAAATATTTGCCAGGACAGGACTGATGCCAGAACCCTGCGGAGTGCCGCAGTATGTCCTGTTGTACTGCCATTGTTCCATATATCCGGCTTTTAAAAACTTCCACATCAATGTGATAAATGCTTCGTCATCAATGCGTCTGCGCAGGATATCAATCAGCACATGGTGGTCAAAGCTGTCAAAACATGCCTGAATATCCCCCTCCACAAACCAGTTTGCCCCGGCGAATGTCCGCTGTATCTGTTCGAGGGCTGTATGGCAGCTCCTCTTTGGACGGAACCCGTGGGAATAGTCGGAGAAAGTGGGTTCATAAATGCTTTCCAATATCATTCGGACTACTTCCTGCACCAGCTTGTCATCCCCGGAAGGAATCCCAAGCGGACGCTTTTTACTGCTGTTTTTCTTCGCAATATATGTACGCCGTGCAGGTTTCGGGCGGTAGGAGCGGTCTTTCAATGCGCTGATGATGCGCTCTATTCTCGGACTGCCCATCCCGTCCAGTGTTTCACCATCCACACCCGGCGTCATGCTCCCCTCATTGGCGTAGATATTCCTATATGCCAACAGGTAGAACTCCGGGTTGTATAAGTTCCGGTAAAGCCTTTGGAACTTGTACGATAAATCTTTAGACTGTTTGTTCAGGCTATTTAATACATCAGTTGGATTTCTCATGATGCCTCACGCACCTTCCTTTCTTGTTTGTATTAAAGACATACTGCTCCCCTTCGTCATGTGGGCGGCTCTCCCGCTTCCGTTTTTACGGCTATCCCTGTAAATCCAGAGTCCACGGGCTACTATGGGAGCTGTGTAACCATGCCCGCAAATGGGCGGGTTTAGGTCATCCCCGGTAGCGTATGCCATACATAGCGTTCCGTGTTGTCGGTAATCTTTGTAGATATGTGGCGTTCGCCGTTCAACCTAATCTAAGGCTTGCCTTGCTTCGGATATCACACGCCTGCCGACAATCGAGCGACAGCCGCCAAAGCACCATGCGTTCCATCTTCTTTCGCACGTAGGCCAGATACTCCCAGGCTCCGGCTACCAATCAAGCAGTTTAGCTTTCATCCTCATACACGGATTTTCATCCCCGCATAAAATGACGGTTAGAAGATTGCGCCATTCCATGCCAGTTATAGTGAAGATTACTATAACAACGACATGCTACACTCCCCAGAGGGTTTCCCCTCACGGATAAGTCGTGGAATGATAGACAGT
>CAJTUB010000044.1 GCA_910579465.1 uncultured Lachnospiraceae bacterium
ATGCGCTGGTGGATATCATAGGGAAGATCAGGATAAGCGGAGACTTGGGGATTCCCGATTTCACTTCACAGTTCCAGTTCAAGGATGGGGCGTTCTCCGTGGCGGACAGCGGTTTTGCGGTGGATATGGGCGCACTGGATGGCCGGTTTACACCAAAGTCCTCCGGCAATATGTATTCCGATATGTATAAATATCAGTTCAAGAAAGTTTTATAAGACCCACGGCTGCGTATCCCGAATAAGCCGCAGCTTGATAAGGCAGGGCAGGCATCCCCGGCGTTCCGGCAGAACGGGGAATCTGCTTGGATTTATTACAAGGGAATAAGGGCGGCTCTGACCAACAGAGGAGCCACAGATAGGAAAAGGGATTGTGAGGTGGGCTCATGGGAATTTCGGTTTCAAGTACACTAAATTCGGCCAATACGAAACACAGTATGTCACTGAGCAGCAGAGGACCTGACTGGTCTTTGATCCCAAGCGCTGGGAAAAGCAATAAATCAAAGGCCGAGTTTGCTGATGAGATTAAGGAACTGGCACGGAGAGCTGCGGAGACTACGAGCAAGAAAGAACTGGAGTATATCCACAGCCAGAGGGCGAGGTTATGTGCGGAATACATATCTGATGTATCGCCCGACAGGAGAGCGTTGTACCGGCAGGCTGAAAATTCGCTGAAGAGACAGAACGGCAATCCGAAATGCCACGGGAGCGGGGAACTGACGCTGCTTGACTTCCTGGAGGCGGCAGACGGGAGGGCGGAGAACCTTGCCGAAAAGAAGTTTGCGCTGGCAGGGGGCGGAACGCTGACCTGCCCGATCCTGACAAGCGGGGGATATGGCGCGGATATTTACTATCAGGGTACAAAGGTGCTGACATATCTCGGTTCGGGATATGGGTGGGCTTGCGAGAGGACTCCGGCTGAACGGGAAAAGGAAAGGGGGTTTTATGGGATTTATTTTGATGAGTACCGCTCGCTAAAGAATGGCCAAGGGGCAGAACTGGAGGAGTTACCGGATTATCTGGAGGAGAAGCCGTCTTTTGACAGGAAAGCATAAATAGGGGGATTTGAATAACCAATAAGATTTCAAAAATTCCGTGAGTGCATATCCCCAATAAGCTACAGCCTGACAGGGCAGGCATCCCCGGAGTTCCGGCAGATTGGGGAATTGGGTAGCAGGGGGAGCTTTACAGATTAACTTTTTGGAGGCGTGGTTTGAAAAAGAAACTCATTATTGTTTTCGTGGTAATAGCGGTGATTCTGCTGCTGATTCCGGTTAAAAAGGTCTATGAGGATGGTGGGACACAGACCTATACAGCCCTGACTTATAAAGTGATTGTCTGGAAGCAGATAGATGGGAAAACAGGAACGGAATTTTACATTTTTCCTAACAATTTCCACCAGTTAGATTATTACGAGTGACTTTTGAAAGGCTGTTTTTGTATGGAGATAACAGGACGCGGCACAGAACGTCTATATGGGAAATAAGTTCCTCACCCTGCGGAAAAGCGAGGTCGCAAAAGTTGCGCCGGACAGGGCTTCTCCCCGGTTTCCGGCAGATTGGGGAGAGGCTTCATGAA
>CAJTUB010000045.1 GCA_910579465.1 uncultured Lachnospiraceae bacterium
TAGCAGAAATTGAAATGGCTATCGAATCCTTAAAAGCGGAGAATGGCGAGCGTTATTCCATTAAGCAGATGGAAAAGACGAAAAAATCCCTGTCTGCAAGGTTGAACCGCTTAAATGATTCCAGCCGGAAGGACAATGTTGTGACCTTTGAGCAGTTGGGCGTGGATCGGCTGTTTGTGGATGAGAGCCATAATTATAAGAACCTCTTTTTATACACAAAAATGCGGAATGTGGCGGGCATCGCACAGACGGAAGCGCAGAAATCCTCGGATATGTTTGCCAAGTGCCAGTACATGGACGAACTGACCGGAGGGAAGGGCATCACATTCGCAACGGGTACACCGATCAGTAACAGCATGACGGAACTTTATACAAATATGCGCTATCTCCAGTACAATACCTTACAGCGTTTGGGGTTAGGTCATTTTGACAGTTGGGCGGCATCGTTTGGGGAAACACAGACAGCGATTGAGCTTGCGCCAGAGGGGACTGGATACCGGGCAAAAACAAGGTTCGCCAAGTTTTTCAATCTTCCAGAATTGATTGCACTATTTAAGGAGAGTGCGGACATTCAGACACCGGATATGCTGAAACTTCCTGTGCCGGAAGCGGATTATGAAAATATCGTGTTAAAGCCGAGCGAGTACCAGCAGGACATGGTTCAGTCACTTGCGGACAGGGCGGAAGCGGTCAGGGACAGGAAAGTGCAGCCGAACATCGACAATATGCTAAAGATAACCAACGATGGAAGAAAGTTAGCGTTAGACCAGCGGCTCATCAATGATATGCTTCCCGATGAAGAAAACTCCAAAGCCACAACCTGTGTGGATAAGGCGTTTGAGATATGGGAGCATACAAAAGAGCAGAAATCGGCGCAGCTTATCTTCTGCGATTTATCCACACCGAAGGGAGATGGGACATTTAACGTATATGAGGACATCAGGGATAAGCTCATGGCGAAGGGAGTGCCGGAGAATGAGATAGCTTTTATCCATAACGCCAATACGGAAACAAGGAAAGCGGAGCTGTTCGCAAAAGTAAGAAGCGGGCAGGTTCGTTTTTTGTTAGGCTCAACCGCAAAAATGGGAGCCGGAACCAACGTGCAGGACAGGTTGATTGCGTTACACCACCTCGATGTGCCCTGGCGTCCGTCCGACATTGAACAGCAGGAAGGGCGGATTTTAAGGCAGGGCAACATGAATGACAAGGTGAAAATATTCCGGTATGTAACAGAAGGTACGTTCGATTCGTACAGTTGGCAGCTTATCGAGAATAAGCAAAAATTCATCGGGCAGATTATGACGAGCAAATCCCCAGTCAGAAGCTGTGAGGACATAGACGAAGCGGCTCTCACTTATGCCGAGGTGAAGGCTCTGGCAACAGGCAATCCCTATATTAAAGAAAAGATGGATTTAGATATTCAGGTATCCAAGCTAAAGCTGTTAAAGGCGAACCACACCAGTCAGAAGTACCGCTTAGAGGACAACATCGTGAAGCACTACCCGGTGCAGATTGCTTCCATGAAAGAACGCCTTGCGGGGTATCGTGCCGACATTCAGACCTACGCAC
>CAJTUB010000046.1 GCA_910579465.1 uncultured Lachnospiraceae bacterium
TGCTTGCAAGCCGGGAAATCGAAAATATCTTTGAGAACTCCGACTTTATCTATATGCTGAACCAAGCGGGCGGCGACAGGCAGATTTTGGCGAAACAGTTAGGCATATCCAATAAACAGCTTTCCTATGTGACCCACTCCGAAGCCGGGCAGGGGCTTATCTTCTACGGGAATGTGATACTGCCCTTTGTAGACCGCTTCCCGACTGACACGGAGCTTTACCGCATAATGACGACACGCCCGGAGGAACTTGCCAATGGGACATAAAAAAGCAGCCGTGACCGTACAGAAGATTGACCCGGAAACGGCGGTTGCTTTTATCCGCAGATACCATTATTCAAAGGTGCTGCCCCGTCTGAACAAATACTATTTAGGTTTTTTTGAGGGCGGGCAGCTCTCCGGCGTTGCCCTGTTAGGTTGGGGGACGCAGCCCTTACAGACGATAAGAAAGATTTTCCCGGCGCATGACCTTACAACAGCGTCCTATGTGGAAATCGGAAAAATGTGCTTTCTCCCGGAAAAGAACCACACCGGGTATTTTGGCAGCCTTGCGCTCTCCGCACTCACACGTTGGGTACGGGACAACACGGGCTGCCTTTTCCTTTACACCCTTGCGGACGGCATTATGGGGAAATGCGGCTATGTGTACCAAGCGTCCAATTTCCGCTACTTAGGGCATTTCACAACGAGCGTTTACCGGGACAGTTCCACCGGGGAGAAGATACACCCCCGGAGTGCCGGGCAGCTCTTAGCCGAGAACGCCGCCCTAGAGGGCGTAAAAAAGAAATGTTGGCTGACCTATGACTTTTGCGCCGCAAAGGGGATTGAGAAGATAAACGGGCGTATGTTCCGCTATATCTACCCGCTGACCGTGGAAGCAAAAAATATCTTGAACAGCTACCCGCAGTACCGGGACTTACCCCGACCCAAAGACAAAGATTTATATTTTGCCGTCCGCACCGGGCAAAGGCAGTACACGCAGATACCGCAGCCCCGCTTCAACCGGGATATATGCCGCTACAACCCGCAGAAATACGGGCAGGCAGAAAGGAGGTAACAGACCTTGCAGGAATTTAAGGCAAAGGCAAAGACCACGCAGAAAATGACCCGTGACGGCGTTGTGGAAACCAACAAGGCAACCGGGGAACAGACCCGGAAAAGCCAGAGGGAAACAGACGATTTTTCCGGCGGCACAGCGGAAAACGTGACCGGGAAAGCCTTTGACCGTGCCGCCACCGAAAGGCAGCGTCACAGGGCAAAGAAACGCCGCAGAAAGGCAAAAAAGGAAACAAAGCAGGCGCAGGAAGCCACAGGGAAACAGACTTCCCGCCTGCAATTTTCCGAAGCGGAGCGCACCGACCCGGAGCTTGCAAAGTATGTAAAAAAGTCCGAGAAAGCCGCTGACAGACTGGAAGCGGCAAGGGAAAAGATACCCAAGCAGAAACGCATTAAAGCCGCAAGGGAGTTTGACGAAGCCACCGGGCGGGCAAAGACCCGCCTGTACTTTGAAAAGACCGACA
>CAJTUB010000047.1 GCA_910579465.1 uncultured Lachnospiraceae bacterium
ACATTCGGGTTCACATATTCGCATAAGCTGTAATCCCCCTTGCAGACCTCACAATTTTTGTCAGCGGAATACTGTGTACATTTTTCTTTACAGGTACATTCCGGTTCAGGTACTTCGTTCCCGGATACCGTCCCGCTTTCCGTTTCTTCCTCATTACTTCCGGACTCGGTTTCTGTTTCCCCGGTTTCATCCTCCCCATTCTCTGAACTTTCCCCGGTTTCAGTGCTTTCCTCTGCTCCGGCGGTTTCCTCTGTTTCCCCTTCGGTACTGTTTTCTTCCGATGCTCCGCCGCTTTCCTCTGTAATCGTACCCTCCGCATAGGCATCTACCGTATTCCCGCTGTTCGCCATAAACGCCCCTACGGGCATACAGAACAATAATGCTGACAAGAGCAGCGACACCGCCGCCCTAACTGATAACTTTTTCTTCATTTCCTGCCATCTCCTTTGCGTTTTCTTTTTCTTCCAATAACTTCAAAATCTCGTCCTCGCTGAATTTGATAAGTAATTGCAGCTTCTCGGACGAGATTTTATGCTTTTCGATAATATCCATTTTTTCGGCTCTTTCCGCCATGCGCTTCTGTTCTTCCAAATCCTTCTTTTTCGCCTGTAAGGATTCAAGCTGCGCCCCCACTTTGGAAAGCTCCTTTTCAATGCGCTCCTTTGTCATAAATGCCTCCTTAATTTAACCTTCCGAAACTGTAAAAATGACTCTGCCAGTACGAAGAATTGATGCTTGCGTAACTGATCGGATCGCCGCAATGTATCATAGTCCCGCCGCCGCAGTAAATCCCCACATGGCTCACCGCCCCGGCAGAATTGTAAGTCCCGGTAAAAAATATGATGTCACCTGCCTTTGCGTCCGATGCCGAAACCGGAGTACACTGGTCATAAATGCCCTGTGCTGTGGTTCGTGGAAGGTTATGCACCCCGCTGTTGGTAAATACCCAGCAGACAAAGCCGGAACAGTCAAAACTTGTGGAAGGGTTTGAGCCGCCCCACACATAAGGGTAGCCGAGGTATTTTGCGGCTTCCTCCATAAGAGCCTGCACCGATGCGTCATCGTAGGCATCCGGCGGTATGGCGTTCCCCGGCAGACCTCCCGGCGTTTCCCCGTAAAGCGTACCCTCTCCCACATCGAAATAAAATAACGGGTTATAATACTCCCCGTCATACAAACATTCGATATGCAAATGGCTTCCTGTGCTGCTTCCGGTATTGCCCGTAGTACCGATAACCGTACCTTTTTCCACTGTCTGCCCCGCACTTACACTGAGCGTATCCATATGGGCATACTTGGTTGTGTAACCGTCAATCTCAATAGCAACATAATTCCCGTAATGGCTGTCATATGCCGCCGCTGTCACCGTACCGTCATGCGCCGCATATACGGTTGTGCCTGTGGGGACTGCTATATCCACGCCCCGGTGAAATTCCTCGTTCCCTGTAACCGGGTTTTTCCGGTATCCGTAATAGCTTGACACATAATAATACCAGTAAAGGTTAAGCGGCG
>CAJTUB010000048.1 GCA_910579465.1 uncultured Lachnospiraceae bacterium
CGGAAAAGCCGGATATTTCAAAAGGTAAAGGAAAAGAGGAAAGTTTATAAGGAGGGCAAAATGGAAACAGCAGGACAGAACACAAAACAGGTCATGGAGGAAAATGACGCATTAAAGCAGCTTATGGAGCTGCTGAACCAGCAGAACATGAACGAGCAGTCACAGGATTTTATGGGGGTTTTCTGGTATGTGGCGGGTATGCAGGTGCAGCTTGCCGCAATGGTGGATGAATTACAGGGTGTCCGGGAGCAGCTTTCGCAGATGCAGGAGAAACAGCCGAAGTCCGTTACGGAGAACCTTATGGAGAAAATATCCCGCCTTCAGGAGAAAGTCACAAGCCTGTCGGAACGTCTGACAGCGGTAAGAAACCGTCTGGTGGAAACAGCAGCGCAGGCGGTCAGCACTTTTAAGGAAAAAGGCAGGGCGGAGATGTGCAAGGTTCTCCAGAAAGGAATCTCCGGCGTGAAGTCCATGCTTTCCGGCTACAGGGAACGTCTGGTTGACGTGATGACGGACTGTGAAAAGACAGCCAACCAGATTGACAGCATCGGGGACGAATTGAAGCAGATCGGGAACAGCGTTTCCAACGTGGGCAGGCTGTTAGCCGGGAAAGGCACGAAAGAGGTATCGGACGAAAAGCCGGGTGTCGGTCTGACAAGGGAAGTCAACACGTCTGTAAAAAAGGCGGTGGAGAACCTCCGGAAGAAGATTGACGGGGCAGATAAAGTATTTGAAAAGCTGGATCGGCTCTCTGCCCGTCTGGATGTCGGGAAGGAAGCGGAGAAAGGAGGGCGGGTGTCCGTAAAGGATAAGCTGTCGCAGATGAAGGAAAAGGCGGGACAGCAGAAAAAAGCGCCGGAGCCGGATAAGGCAAAAAGCAAAGAGGAATGTTTATAAAAATATCAGCAAATAAAAATATCCAAAGCGGGGGCAGACAGGGAAACTTATCTGTCCCCTGTTTTTATGGAGGAAAAGGAGAGATAACCATATGGCAGATGCAAGAACTGAAAAACAGAAAGTAAAGGAGATAACGGACAGGCTGGAGGAAGGCTTGAAGGAGCTGTTTGAAGGGGAGAAATATAAAAGCTACCTGAACACCATGTCAAAATTCCACAATTACAGCGCAAACAATATCCAGCTTATAGAGATGCAATGCCCGGATGCGACATACGTTGCCGGGTACAAGGCATGGCAGAGGAATTTTGAACGCCATGTAAACAAGGGCGAGAGGGGTATCCGTATCCTTGCGCCCGCACCTTACAAAATCAAAGAGGAACAGGAAAAGATTGATCCGGTGACGAATGAGCCTGTGCTTGACCGGGACGGGATGCCCGTCATGGAGGAAGTGGAGATAAAGATACCCGCCTTTCGTGTTGTCACAGTGTTTGATTATTCACAGACAGACGGGAAAGAACTTCCCGGACTTGGCGTGAGCGAGCTGCATGGGGATGTGGAGCGTTACCGGGATTTTATGGAAGCGTTAGAGAGGGTTTCCCCTGTCCC
>CAJTUB010000049.1 GCA_910579465.1 uncultured Lachnospiraceae bacterium
TTGAGCATTTTGCGGAGCAGATAAGCGGTTATGCAGGAATAACGGAACTCAATTTTAAGATAATCAACCAACTTATAGAAAAAATTCTTGTTTCTGAACCCGTAGAGATAGACGGGCAGAAAATTCAACGACTTACTATCCATTACAAGTTCATAGGGGCACTGGAAACCCTTGAATAATGGATATTTTCTAAGTCACCTATTCCAACTATCCAACAGACGCAGGCCGGGAGGGTGAGCTGATCTTCCGCCTTGTGTATGACCAGGCAGGATGTGGCAAGCCCATAAAGCGGCTCTGGATTTCCTCTATGGAGGAAAGCGCAATCCGTGAGGGCTTTGAGAACCTGCTTCCGGGAAACGATTACGATAACCTCTACCATTCCGCACTGTGCAGGCAGAGGGCAGACTGGCTTGTGGGATTGAACGGCACAAGGCTCTTTACGGTTCTGTATGGCGGCAAGGTGTTAAAGGTCGGCAGGGTGCAGACACCGACACTTGCGATGCTGGTGGAGCGTGAGGAAAAGATCCGGAATTTCAAGAAAGAACCGTATTACATGGCGCATATCCTTATGGACGGGGTGGATGCGGCAACGGAAAGGATTGATGATAAGGCACAGGCAGAAGGCATCGCTGCAACGTGTGGAGGTAAAGCCGCTGCGGTTGTTTCAATTACAAAGGAAAAGAAAACCGTACAGCCACCGAAGCTCTATGACCTTACCACGTTACAGAGGGATGCAAACCGTTTATTCGGATTTACCGCAAAGCAGACCCTGGAATACACGCAGAGCCTTTATGAGAAAAAGCTGGTCACTTATCCCCGTACTGACAGCCAGTATTTATCGGATGATATGGAAGATACGACAAGGGGTGTGATCGGGGCAATCTACAAAGCAGTTCTCTTTGAGGAACCGTCCGGGGCGGAGCCGAATGTGAAAAGGGTAATGGACAGCAAAAAGGTGACAGACCACCATGCAATCATTCCCACAATGGAGATTGCAAAAGCTGACCTTTCTGCTGTGCCGGAGACGGAAATGAAGATACTTTCCCTTGCCGCAAACCGCCTGCTGTGTGCTACCGGGGAAAAGCATGAGTATGAAACGGTCAAGGCAGAATTTAGCTGTAATGAAACTGTTTTTACGGTTTCCGGAAAGTCTGTGACAGAGAATGGGTGGAAAGATTTTGAAGCTGCTTTCAGGCGTTCTTATAAGACCGTGGAAGATAAGGAAAAAGAAGAAAAGAAGCTGCCGGAGCTTGCTGAAGGAATGACATTTGAAGGAGTGCAGACAAAGGTATCAGAGCATTTCACCCAGCCGCCGAAGCACTTTACAGAAGATTCTTTGCTGTCAGCAATGGAACGTGCCGGAGCGGAGGATATGGGCGATGAAGTGGAGCGCAAGGGGCTTGGCACACCTGCTACAAGGGCAGACGTGATCGAGAAGTTGGTCAAGGACGGTTTTGTGAAGCGGGAGAAAAAGCAGATGAT
>CAJTUB010000050.1 GCA_910579465.1 uncultured Lachnospiraceae bacterium
ATAGACCCCGGAGGGGTTACAATTAAACCCCCATTTGAAATGGGGGTTGCTAACTAAAGGCGCTGCGTTAAGGGCAGACGATAAAAACAGCAGCGACAGGGAGCTATACAGGGTTACGCTTTTCTGTAAAGGGAACTTTGAAAAAAGTCTGAAACTGCTTACAGAGAAAATGGAGGTAGCAGGCTTTTATATCAACAGCGTAGACACTGAACACTACGAGACGGAAACGGGGTACTGGCTTATCCCGGTAACAATCGAAATATTAAAGGAGTGAAAAACAATGACATTAGGACTGAAAGACCTTTTTTACGCGATCTGCACGGAAAAGGACGGCGTAGAAAGCTACGGGCTGCCTAAAAAACTGGCAGAGGCTATGAGCGCTGATCTTTCCGTAAAAACGGCAACGGCTGACCTGTACGCAGACGACGCGATCAGCGAGAGCGTAAAGGAATTTATTAACGGCACGTTAAAGCTGGGCGTTAAAGACCTTACGCCGGAAGTGCTGGCGGACGTTTTGGGGCAAATGGTAGACCAGAATAAAGTTGTATGGGCTGGGGACGGCGACGAGCCGCCGTTTCTTGCTATCGGATTCCGGGCGGCAAAGACCGGGGGCAGATTCCGGTATATCTGGCTGCTGAAATGTAAATTTGAGCTGCCGGGCGAGAAATACGAGACGAAAGGCGAGAGCATCAAGTTCAACACGCCGGATATTACCGCCACTTTCTACAAGCGGAAAAAAGACGGGAAATGGAAAGCGGATTTTGTGGGAACCGAGACAGAGACGGCAGCCAGCACATGGTTTACGGAAGTGCCGGAACCCGCAGAGCAGATGCAGGAAGTATAAAAAGAATATGAGAAGAGGAAAGGAGAAAGGCGCAGCGTATGGCTGCGCCTTAATTTGTTGATATGAGCGCAATTAAAGACGGGGGATATACGGTAGAGCTGAAAGGGAAAGAGTACAGACTGCTTTTTACCCTTAACGCGCTGGACGAGATTCAGACGAAATTCGGGGGCTATGACAAGCTGAATGAGATTTTCAACCAGAGTAACCCGGACTGGGTAAAAGATACAAAATGGCTGCTTACCCTGCTTATCAATGAGGGGCTGCTAGAAGAGGACGAAAACGCAGAGATCATGGAAGAACAGAAAGTAGGGCGGCTGATTCACGTAGGAAATCTGGCAGAGGTACAGAGGGCTATTTTTGCGTCGTTTGCAGCAGGGACGGCAGGAGACGGGGAAAACACAGGGGAAAACGAAGAGGAAAGAGAAGAGGCGGGGGAAATGAAAGCCGGGCAGGAAAGTTAGACACTGCCCGGCTTTTATATATCGCAATGGTGCTGCTGGGCTACGGGGAGCGCGAGGCGTGGAGAAAAACGCCTTATCAGATTGTGGCACTATTCAGATACCACAGGGAATATAACCCGCACATTTTTAAGCCAGAGCGGGTAGCAGTGCCGCAAGCGGCA
>CAJTUB010000051.1 GCA_910579465.1 uncultured Lachnospiraceae bacterium
CAAGTGTATTTCAGTCAAAATCAGTTTGCTGCCCTGATCCTCCCCACAAGGGATTTCCAGTCAAGAGACCTTCACAAAAGACTGAAAGAGATCATCATAAAAATAACAATTATTATAATCTTTCTGAATCGTTCAAGCAACCTGTTTGCTGTGAAATGCTTTCCGGATGCCACAAACTAAAAATGTGGCAATCTGCTTCATACTGCAAAGGTTGATTGCAAACCGAGGTTCCCGTTTTGTTACCGAGTTTCACATTTTGAAAGCGAGGTTCAAAATTTGTACCCGAAATTCCACTTTTGTAGCAACTTTCCCGTTTCCTCCTGTCATTTTGTGCTATAATCTCCTTATGACAGGGGAAAAATGCGCACAAAAACCGGGCGTCACTTTTGTCTTACAAATTTTGTAAGCCGAAATCCACGCCTCTTCCGATCCTTATTTCCAGTCGGCGGTCTGTGTCTGTTTTTTAGTTTCTCTCTGCCCTGTTACTTCCGGAGTAGTCCCGGCGTGAGGTTGATGGTTGTGGCATCAACCTCATGGCATCCTAACTTCTGCGCCAGTTCTTCCCCGTAATAAAAACAGAATGCTTCATACGGGCTCTTCCCGTTCAGTTTCTTCCTCCGGTACGAATTGATATGGTCCATCATCAGGCCGATATCCGCCTGCGTCAGTTCATCAAAGCTCTTTCCCTTCGGCACTATCCTCCGGATAAATTCATGCCCTACCTCGATCTCTGCTTTCTGGTAGGGTGCACTTGGATTGCAGTAGTATATCCTCGTCCTCTGGAACCCCTTCCCGTCCGGTCCGTTCTCAATGCACTTCGGGTTGGAGAACTCACTCCCGTTGTCCGTCAGTATCACAGGAAACAGCCTCCGGAAATCCTGTCCCCCAAGCCGCTGGTATAGCTCATCGTAGATTTCTATCACACTCTTTGATGTGTTCGCTTCCCGCAAAAAACCTAACATCAGCGATACATTCACGAAGAATACCGTCAACAGCACTTTCCCTCCTCTGCTTCCGATCACACTGTCCATCTGTACCACCGCCGTGTCCGGGTGTTTCTCCATGTATACCTCGTAATCATGGTAATTCCTTCCCACACGGCATCCCTTGTCCACTTTCAGCTCCGGCTTTTTATACCTGGGGCGGTACTTCACTTTCCTCGGCAGGTCGATGTTCCTGATATCGAACAGGCATCCGTCCACGTAATTGTAAAGAGTCTTCTCGCTGCACATCAGTTCATCCTTGTTGTTCAGGTAGATCTGGTGGATGCTCTGCCCCTGTTTTACCAGCGGCACCAGGATCTCATTGAGCCGCGCGATCTCCCCTTCCGTGGACAGGATCCCACTCCTGGACTCCGATATCTTCGCGGATGCCTTCCTCTGCGCTTCCAATGCGTCATAGACGGTCTTTGTCAGTGTGCATTTTTTTACTTCCCGGCATCCATTGCATACATAG
>CAJTUB010000052.1 GCA_910579465.1 uncultured Lachnospiraceae bacterium
TGACCAATTCAGAGCCGGGAAGCGGGCTTATCCTGTTTGACAACGTGGTTATCCCGTTTGTTGACAAGTATCCGGCAGATACAAAAACTTTTGCGATCATGAACACAAGACCGGAGGAAAGCGTAAAACAGGGGGAAAATGACAGGGAAAGCGGGGTGTCGGAAGATAAAAGCTGATGAGATTATCAACGGTGACTGCCTTTGTGTCCTGAAAGAAATGCCGGACGAGAGCGTCCACTGCTGTGTCACATCGCCGCCCTATTACGGGCTGCGTGATTACGGTATAGAGGGGCAGGTTGGCAGGGAAGCAGCGCCGGAACAGTATATCAGGAAACTGGCAGAAATTTTTTCGGAGGTTTACCGTGTACTCAGGGCTGACGGAACCTGCTGGCTGAATATTTCTGACACATACTGCGGAACGGGGAGCAAGGGAAAATGTACAGACCCAAAGAACCCGGAGGGCAGGAACGGTCAGAAAGTTTCCATAGCACAGAATGTGGAGGGGTGCAAGCACAAGGACTTAATCGGTATCCCGTGGATGCTGGCATTTGCGCTAAGAAACAGCGGGTGGTATCTGCGGAATGATATTGTCTGGCAGAAAGGGAACGCCATGCCGGAAAGTGCAAAGGACAGGCTGACACGCAGCTACGAGCATATTTTCCTGCTTGCCAAGTCGCAGAAATATTATTTTGATGCGCCGGCGATTGCGGAGCCGATAGCGGCAGACACAAAAAGGCGGTACATGGGAGGGCGTGGAAGCAGTCATAAATATTCCGATGAAGTGCCGGGGCAGGCAGGGGTGCAGAGTTTTAATAAGCCCCGGCAGGCGGGGGAAATCAAGGAAAGCGATATTTCCCCCGTCAGGAACTGCCGGGATGTGTGGCTGATTAACACAGTGCCTTACCGTGGAAAGCATTTTGCGGCATATCCCCCGAAGCTGGCGGAGAGGTGCATACTTGCAGGCTGTCCGGAGGGCGGCATTGTCCTTGACCCGTTTTTCGGAAGCGGCACAACCGGGCTTGCTGCATTAAAAAACGGCAGGCATTATATCGGGATTGAGCTGAATGAGGAATACTGCGTCCTTGCAGGGGAACGGATTGGAGGCGGATATGAAAATCGGGCTGATTGATGTGGACGGACACCGTTTCCCTAACCTCTGCCTGATGAAGCTGTCCGCTTACCATAAAGCAAGGGGCGATACGGTGGAATGGTACGACAGAACGAAATGGTATGACCTTGTATATATGAGCAGGGTATTCACGGATACCTATTCCAAAGATTATGAAGGGAGCATAAAGGCTTACCACGTCATAAAAGGCGGCACAGGGTACGGTCTTGACAATAAGCTGCCTGATATTGTGGAACATATGCACCCGGATTATGGGCTGTACCCGGAATTTG
>CAJTUB010000053.1 GCA_910579465.1 uncultured Lachnospiraceae bacterium
CCCAAACAGATAAAGCGTTGGTTACTTTGTTTTCCCACTCTGCCGGACAAGGCATATTCCCTTTGTTTGCTTCCAGTGCGGATGCTACGACCGCCCTAACCTCCTTTCCGATAAGCGTATATTGACCCATGCCGTACTTTTTGGCAATCCATTCCGTGAAACTCAATCCCTTTTCCTGTACCTCCGGCACATAATCCGGGTAATCGCTCATATCCTGCTGCCCCGGCAAAGGCTTTTCTTCCTCCTGCGGGTTGACTGCTGCCATTGGCTCATTCATGCCGTTAAACGCTTCCTCGGTTTCTTCCTCTGTTTCCTCCTGTACCTCTTCCGTGGAATCGTCATAAACCAAATCGCCGTTTTCAATCATCAACGCTACAATCCCTGCAAGGTCGGCGTACTCAATCAAATAATTCTGCCATTCCTCATTGATAATCGTTATTCCCTCTGCTGCAAACCTGTAAACAAAATGCCTGCCGTCCTCCAAGTTGATTTTTGAGCCTTTGAAAGTCCTTTCAAAATGCTTTCTAAGCATTTTTTCTATTCCCTCCAAATTATCCTTTACCTTGAAAATATCCCGGTTGGCTTCTCCCTTTATAGCGTCCGTGATAGCCATTTGCACACGCTCCGCCTGTTCGTCCGTGATTTCCGCTTTCTGCTCCTGCTTCACGTCCTTAATGTGCATTTCCCCTTTTTCCTCGTACTGCTGATAGGCTTTTGCCTGCCCCTCCCCGTCAAGCCTGCTAAGTTCATGGGCGGTAGAAATGCCGATATTGCCCTTTTCCAACTCCTGCTTAAATTCCGGGGATAAGTTGTTTTCTATGGCTTCCATTCTGCCAATCTGCGTAGTGGACGTGTTAAGCATTTGAGCCACGATTTCACGGATACGCCCCATTCTTACCCGCTCTTCTTTCGGCTTATCCTTGTTTTCTTCCGCCAACGCCTTTTTATACTCGGTAAGAAGTTCCTTTAACTGCTTTGCCTGCTGCACCTTTTCCCAATCGGTCAATTCCCTTGCGGTGGCATTTGTAAGAATAAGGCTTAACTTATCCTTTATGGTGTCGGATTCATGCTTGATACGGCACGGCACTTTTCTATACTCTTCCTTGCCCTCCCCTATCAGTTTCAACGCTGCCAATCTCCGGCGGTGTCCTGCGATAACCTCATACTTTCCGTGTGCTTCCGGCTTTACAACTAAATTCTGCTCGATACCGCCCGACAACTCGATAGCGTCCGCCAACTCGTTTATTCCCTCTGTTGCGTAGAAATTATCCTTACTCGGCATTAAATCCTCTACGTCAAGCATTACAACCTCAAAACCGTTTTCCTGCCCCTCTGCCGGCCCCTGCCCTGCTACCGCCGTTTCCTGCTTCTGTC
>CAJTUB010000054.1 GCA_910579465.1 uncultured Lachnospiraceae bacterium
TTATTGGCGGAAACCGAGTTCTTCCGCCGTATAAACGAAGCCGGGGACTGCAATATGGAAACGGCATACACGGCTTTCGCCACGCAAGTGATCGAGCTATGCAGCGGCAATGTGGACACCAACCGCACCATCATCGCGCTGGCTTACATCGAAATCGAGTTGCAGCACCATCCCGTGCGCAATCTCCCCGAAGAAAAGAGGGAGGTTGCAGCCTACATCAGCAAGGCACTCTCTTTCGTGAGGAAGATGCAGAAGTTCCTTGCCGCTCCCCAAGTGCCACCACTAATCCCCATCCGTACATCCTCCGACAACACAAGCGAAAATCCCGCCTCACCCCTGCAATGGACGGGCAACGCCATCGACCTCGTGGAACTTATCTACGGCATCAACGAGATGGGCTGCATCAACAACGGCAACATGCCGCTCAAACAGCTCGCCCCGCTTCTCTACAAGATTTTCGGGGTCGAATCAAAGGACTGCTACCGCTTCTATATAGACATCAAACGCCGGAAGAACGAGAGCCGCACCTACTTCCTTGACAGGATGCAGGAGAAACTCAACGAGAAGATGCAACGTGACGAGGAATTGGAACGCATGAGAAGATGAACCACCATCCGGACAGGAAAGACGGAAAATAAGGGGCAATCATCTGTTTTCCGTCTTTTTTTTGTTGCATCATATTGACAATCATGGAAATAAATGCCGATATTTGCAGCCGGAACAGAAGCAGGATAAAGAAATGGCAAAAAAGAAGAAGAAACAGAACGGGCACTACTGCCGGATTTGCGGTGACTACAAGGCGAATGAGAAGTTCTCCGGCAAAGGACACGCACAACATATCTGTAAAAGCTGCATGTCCGCCATGCGCAGCGGCAAGAATCCGGAGGATATTCTGCCGGAACCGTTGCCCGTGAACCGTGAAACGACACGTTTCAAGAAACTGGGTAAAGAGGAAAAAGCCGTGCTTAAAGCGTTTATCTCCGAAGTGGTAACCGAATACTGGCAGGAAAACAGGCAGATACCGTTTGCGGAAAGTTTTTCCGAACTTAAAAAATATATCATCGGAACTTATGATGAGGAATGCGGCATACTCCTGAAAGATGACGCGGAACTGAAGACCTACTTTCAGACACATATGGTAACGACCATAAACAAATTGCTGAAAGAGGAAAATCCGGAAAACGAAGGGTAACGAAAACGGGCGGAACAAGGTGTCAAACTTGCCCCGCCCGTTTTCGTTACCGCCTGCCGGCTATTTCTGCTGCAACAGATGTTTCAGATTTTCGTCATTAGCGATGCGTTCCAACTCTTCCTGAACAATCTGTTTCACCTCCTCCTTGATGCGCCTGTAATTCGCCTGCACCGTTTCCT
>CAJTUB010000055.1 GCA_910579465.1 uncultured Lachnospiraceae bacterium
CGGATATTGAAAACATGGTGTCGGAGCTGATACACACCTACCATGAGGTCAGTGACGAGCAGAAAAAGATGTTCGCACAGGAGCAGGCGGCTCTTGGGGTATGCCCGCACTGTGGCGGTCAGGTGGTAAAGGGGAAATTCGGCGCTTACTGCGTGAAAAAATGCGGTATGAACGTGAGCCGGGTAATGGGTGCTGCCCTTACCGATGCACAGGTGAAGGATATGCTTGCCGGGAAGAAAATCCTGTTAAAAGGGTTAAAGAGCAAGGCGGGCAAGCCCTATGATGCCTATATCATTCCGAGTGGGACGGAAGAATACCATTACACCAAAGACGGGGCAGAAAAAAGCGGGGTACAGTTTAAGTTTGTCATGGAGTTTCCGAAAAAGAAATCTTCTGGCGGGAAGAAAAAATAAGGGAGGAAGAAAGATGTTTACAACCGGGGATAAGTTATTAAACGTGATGAAAGAGGAAGAAATCAGTATTATGGAGCTTTCCAGAATGTCGGGAGTGCCGGAGAGGACAATCATGGATATTCTGGCGGGCATCAGGGAGCCGGAGCTTGGCGTGGTATGCAGGATTGCGGACGGACTTGGCATCTGCGTCCATGAACTTCGTGCCGATGAGGAACAGTATGCCATATCCGTACAGAAAGATACCCTTGCAAAGCTGATTGTAGTCAGCGAGATTAACGGAGTGGAGCTGGAGGAACTGATACATACCATTCTGGAAAAGGGTATTGAGGAACATGGTTTCTATGAGTAATGAAGGGGAAAAGGTTTGTTAGAGCCTTTCCCCTGAAAGTAACAGGAAACAGGCTGCAAGATACGTTTTTTGTATTTTGCAGCCATTTTTTAATGGAGGATTGCCATGAGAAAATATGACTTAATTTCCATACTCTCCGAAGAAACTTCAAGGAGGGTGACGAGAAATGAAGAAAGCTGGAAGAAATATTTGAACACAGCATCAAGGCTCTACAAATACCCGTTCAAAGACCAGCTCCTTATCTATGCCCAAAGACCGGACGCCACAGCCTGCGCTTCCATAGAGATATGGAATGAAAAAATGCACTGTTGGGTAAACAAGGGCGCAAAGGGGATTGCACTTCTTGACGAAGAAGGGAGTCCCTACACCGGACTGAGGTACGTTTTTGACATATCGGACGTGCATAAGGCAAGGCGCATCGGGCGTTTCCCTCAGCTTTGGGAGATGCGGGAGGAACATCAGGAAGCGGTTCTGAACCGTCTGGAAGGGATTTACGGGGATACTAACAAGGAAGCAGGATTTACAGACAGGATCAGGGAGATTGCTTCCCGGATTGCACAGGACTGTTATGGGGAGCTTG
>CAJTUB010000056.1 GCA_910579465.1 uncultured Lachnospiraceae bacterium
TCCGTATCCACTAAGAAGATACACAACTTTCTAAACGGTGCTTTAAAATCCGCTGCCGTAGTTCCTGCGGGTACTTCGATTGAATCCCCGAAAAATTCCCCCGTAAGGTAGATTACTACCTCCTGCCCTGCGTCTGCGTTCTCCGCTGCCAATCCGTAGACATTTGCCACCGTATCAGACGTGACGGCTTTTAATTTGCCGTCCGTGCCAAGCACAACGGGCATAAGTTCTAAGATTGTTTCGCCCTCTGCCACTGTGCCCGAATCGGTCACAACGGGGTAATCCCCTGCGTGTACCATTTTGGGGTTGTAACTTCCCAACAACTCTTTTCCTGCTGCCATTTCTCTTTACCTCCTGCTGTTATTTTGTTTCCGGGTATAACTTGTCGATAAGGTCGCCGTAAGGGTCCTCTTCCTCTCCGTTATGCCCTTTGTTCGGTGCGGGTGTAACGTCCTTTACGCCGGAATCGTTTATATCGTCCTCACGGTCATTCAGAAACGACTTGCCCGCCTTTTTCTGTGCTGCCACAATCTGCATAGCGAACGCTTCGGCACTTACAGGCTCTTCATATTTCGCCTTGTTTGCCATATCCTCGAATCCGGGCAGGGTAATTTCATCAATCGCCTTTATCCTTGCCCTCTCTGCGTCCACGGCTGCGGTCTGGTCCGTTCCGCCCATGCCTGCCATAATCTCATTTTTATAGGCATTGGCTACCTCCGGGTGGTCTTTTTTCAACTCTTCCAATGTCATTTTTTTATCCTCCTTGCTGTTTTCTGCATTGGGTTTATTATTATGGCTATTGGCATAGCCTAATAATCCTTTTGGCACGGTATGGAATCCGCTGATACTGATAGGGATTGAATTTACAATTACCTTTTCTGCGTCCTCTACCTCCGTCTGTACCTCCGTAAACATGACTGCGGTACAGAATCCGGCTTCTACCGCTTCCTGCCCCGTGTACCATGTTTCATCTGTCATAAGGCTTTTTATTTCTTCCTCGGACTTATCCGATACCGTCATATAGCAATTAACGATTGATTGTTTTATGGTTTCCAGTTCGTCCGCTATCTTTTTCAGTTCGTCCGCCTTGTAATACCCTAATACGCCTGCTGCCGGGTCGTGTATCATAAAGATACCGCCTACCGATATTTCGATTGTGTCGCCTGCCATAGCTATAATCGTGGCTGCGGACGCACACCAACCGTCAATCTTGACCGTTATTTTTGCCTTATGCTCTTTTAACCGGGTGTAAATGGCTACCGCTGCGAAAACGTCGCCACCGCCCGAATTGATACGCACGGTAATTTC
>CAJTUB010000057.1 GCA_910579465.1 uncultured Lachnospiraceae bacterium
ACACACAAGCATCATCATAAGCATATTGCTCCACGGTGCGCCCGCATTTTCTGAGCTGTAATTAAAACCAAGGTAAATGAGCGGCAAATGGGCGATTCCCCAATAAAGACCATTCATCAATGTTCCTTTTCTCACTCCATACTCCGCTATTTGGTAAGCGATGAATAACCTGCCGGTTTTACATATTCTAAAATCTGTGGGATAATCTTTTTGACTGACAAGTGAATGACGTGATTCAAGATTTGTTTATAATCAAGTTCTTAATGAACCGAAGTATATAAGAATCATAAGTTCAAAGCCGGAAAGCTCCATATCCGGGAACTATAAGCGAAATATAACTCTTTATCAGCGATTTTTGTTTTTTTCATCACAATTAAGGGGCAGCTATCACAGCGGTATCTGCCCCCGGTTCTCCGGTGTTTCTGTTTCCGTGTCCATCACCTTGGAACATCGTTCCTTTATAAAGTCGTTCCACGGCATCATGGCCTCCACACCTGCAGGCTCCTGTTTATAGTCCGGCATGTAAAGCAATAGTGTGTAAAGGTATTGGAACACGTTCAGGTTGTTTGCCTTTGCCGTTTCTACCAGGCTGTAGATGATAGCACTCGATCTCGCTCCATTCACGGTATCGTGGAAAAGGAAGTTCTTTCTCCCGGTCGCGTAGGATTTTGCGCATCGTTCCGCCCGGTTATTGGAGATCTCACATCTCCCATCCAGCAGGTAGTTACCCAGAAGCTCCTTATGGTTAGCTGCATAGTTCACTGCTTTTTCCAACAGGCTTCCGCCCAATGGCTCTACCGTTGCAAGCCAAGACCAGAAACTGTCCCAGACAGGGACTTCCAACTCCAGGCGTTTGTTCTTACGTTCCTCCGGAGACATGGCTTTTAGTGTCCGTTCTATACGAAAAAGTTTATTGCAATAGCAAAGTCCGATCTCTGCCGGGATCCTCTTGCTCTCCTTTGCTTTTTCCGGATCAGCCGCATCTTCCGGGATCTCTTCCGGTGAGTTGATGTCCAGCAGTTTTATCTTTTTTCGGCGGGCTGCCGGAACTGCTTCGAAGAAATATCTCCGGCAATGGGCAAGGCAGCATACCAGGATCACATTCTCTACACTGTTGTATCCGGTATAGCCATCGCATTCCAGCAGTCCGGAGAACCCTTCCAGAAAATTTTTCGCATAATTCCCTGCCCTCCCGGGCTGATAATCATAAAGGATAATAGACGGGAGGCCATCATTTCCTGTGAGATAGATCCACATATATGAGGTAGAAGCCGCCGCCCGCCCCTCCTCATGGAGAACCTGACAGA
>CAJTUB010000058.1 GCA_910579465.1 uncultured Lachnospiraceae bacterium
CTCCCTGCCCTGTCCTGCCACCTGTGCCTTTTTCTCCGCAAGTCGGGCTTTTAAAGACGGTTTTGCCGCTGACTTGTCCTGCGCTTTCCTGTTTTCCTCTTTCTGTGCTTTCTCCCCTGCGCCGTTATTCAGCACATTATCGACCATGTTATAATTCTGTTCTTCCATTTCCTCAATCTTTGCAAGGGGCTTGTATTCTGCCAGCTTTTCAAGCAGCTCCATAGCCCTCTTTCTTTCCTCCGGCTCTGTCCCGTCCGCAGCTATCTCCGCAAGCCATAGTGCAATATCATGTGTATCCCTCTGCTTTAAGGCATCTGCAAGCTCTGATACATTCTCCGTCATGTTCTGGCTGTTGTCATGGTAAAGGGCGGCATCATAATCATATGTAAAGCGGTCAAGTTCCACTGCAAGCTGTTCTGGTGGTGTCAGACCGGGCATTCGCTTTTCCCATACTTTTGCTTCAAATTCCTCGCCCATATGTCCGTCTATCTCCATTTCCGGCAGTTTCGCCACAAGCTCCGCAATCACTTCCATCGCCTGCGGACTGTCTTTTATGTCAGGGATATACTCCAAAATATCAAGATCAATCCTTTTCCCTAATAAAATGTCAATCCCCACATCTTCAAAAGCCTCCGTTCCCGGTGTATGGATATTGATGCCGATAGCAGGGATACCGTTCATGCGATCCGGCGGTATCTGCTTCCAGATTGCTATAGCTTCCTCCACAGTAGGGATATTCTCATAAAACTCGCCCATAGTGTGAAATTCGCCGCACTCCGCAACGGTCAGCGTCACTTCCGGTTCTGCCTGTTCCGGGAATAAAGTTTCCCGCAGACCTTTGTATGCAAAGTTTTCCCCGTCAAATATGGTGATCTGGTCAGTTTCCTCATTAAACTCCAAGGAGAAGTCCAGCCTGTCCCCCTGCTCAATAGAAGCATGGTCTGCCGCTTCTATCCTCTCTCCGTATTTCCCCATTTCCACAAAAGGCTTGTCACATTCTGCATACGCTTTACACAGCCCCTCCGCATCAAGCCCGCTGGTATTCTTAAACCACCGTTCCTCGTCATTCATGCGGATATTAAAAATACTGACTGGCTCTTTCTCCCTTGCTTCACGCACTCCCTCCAGATAGTCCTCCACCTGCGGAAGATACGTTTCAAGGCTTCCCGTCCTCTGTGCTGTAATCGGGTTAATATCCACTTTTACCCCGCCGATGTGAAGCCCGTCCTCATTAAACGTATCAAACAGCACATCTTCACGCTCATTCGTGGAAAGCTCCACT
>CAJTUB010000059.1 GCA_910579465.1 uncultured Lachnospiraceae bacterium
TGTCTTCTGTATCCACGCAGATGGTATTGAACGTATACGGTTCCAGCATCGTAAACGCCTCCGAATACGAATCAACGGTTACATCCGGGTCAGCGCCCCCTGCCAGCTCTGCCTGCGAGACATTTGCAAGGAGCGCCTTTTCTTTCCCGTCCGCCACTTTCGCAACAAAATTGTCCGTCCCGGCGATTGCTTCCGCCAATGCAGCCGCTTCTCCTTCACCGGCAGCAAATGTCACCATTTCGATTTCCTTTGTGCCGGAATAAATCACGCATTCTTTCAGCGATGCATCCGTAAGTTTCTCGCGTACCGTTGCTGTAAACGG
This sequence comes from uncultured Lachnospiraceae bacterium, assembly GCA_910579465.1. Taxonomy (GTDB): domain Bacteria; phylum Bacillota; class Clostridia; order Lachnospirales; family Lachnospiraceae; genus SIG307. The sequence continues at coordinate 323 of CAJTUB010000059.1, forward strand.
CCTGGAACCCGGGTATTTTGTACCAAGCTCCACACAGTCCTGCCCTTCTGTATCCTGCAGCGAAACTTTCGCACATGAGCCGCCGTTACCAAGACGGCAGGCCAGAAGCGTCAGCGCGCCGCCGCTGAGCGCTTCCCTGAGCGCATCCGTTGTGCCGCCTGTGCCAAACATCTCCGCATAGCCTTCGTCCTTATCCAGTTCCGTAACTTCACCAAGCGGCCCGAAATCAGACCGGAAGATTACTGCTGTAACCCCGTTGATGATCTCCACCAGCTTGTCATTGGTACTGATGTTAAAATACGACCCTGGCCTGACCTTTTCCTCACCGATCTTAAAATAACCTGCCATTACTCAACCTTCCTTCCCCGGAATGCTCTGACGGCTTTTTCTGCTTCTTCTTTCGTGCATTCTGCAATCCCAGCCTGTCTGAGGGCAGCCAGGACGCATTCCTGTGTCGTCCCGAACGCTTCTTCCGCACCTGCCGCCAGTTCCTCCGCTTTGTATACCGACGCATTCTTTTTCACGGCAGACGGTTCCTTTACATCTATACCCGCTGCATTTTTTCCATTCTTTTTTTCTGCGGATGGCGCCGCTGTTCCTGTTGATGCCATAATAGGTCCCTCCTAATACTTTGCATATGGGGTATGCCGCAGCGTATGGCCTTTCGCCTTATAGCGCAGCAGCCCAAAATTCCCTGTGAAAATAATCTGCCCTTCCTTGAGATAGTCCGATTTGTAATTAGTCTGCAGGCGTTTTACGCCCATTGGGGAATGGTCAAGCATAATGATCTCACCGTCCAGTGACAGCCTGTTTGTAATTCCCGCAGCGATTTTCAGCCGTATGCTGCTGTCCGGGCATAAAATATGGACGGCAATCTTTCCGTCCATCCATGCGACTGTATTTGTTTCCCTGCCCTTTTCCACCGAAACCAGGCGGCAGTAAACCACCGG
>CAJTUB010000060.1 GCA_910579465.1 uncultured Lachnospiraceae bacterium
CTGACGCAGAGGGGCTGTGCCTTTAAGAATCGTGTCCGTGCTTTCTCCCACCTGCTGTCATACCCACGGGCGGATGCGCTGGCACGGTCAGAGGCGTGCAGCCGTAAATGTTCTTCACAGTACATCCCGTCCGTCAGCTTCGGGCATCCCGGATGTTTACACGGCTTCATCGGTTTCCTCGGCATGGCGTCACCACTTCCTCACGCCGCCATAGTATTTATCAGCGATTGCCTCCTGCTGGTACTCCGGCAGGCTCCGCAGTCTCTCACTTACCTTTTCAAGCGACTGCGCCTGTTCTTCCCTCGTCTTATGGAAGTGGCAGGTCCCGCCTCCACACTTCCCACATCTCAAAATGCTACAGTTCCCATCCTTCATAGCGAAACAATCCATCGATAACTCCTTTCCACCCTTTCCGCAAAAGAAAAGGACAGCGGTGAAAGGATAAAGCCCGCTGCCCTTGCGGAGGACGTGAAAAAAGCCCCGTGGCTTCTCCAACAGGGCTCCCTACACTTCTTCGCATCATAACCATAGCACAATATTTTTTCCTTTGCAATAAACCACTTGGTAAACCATCCAGTAAACCACTTAGTAAACCAGTCAGTAAACCATCACGCAAAACCCTGTCCGCAAACACGCATAAACACTGGATTCCTGCTTACCCCGCCCTTGAAAAAATGTCCTCCGGGGCGGGAAAAACTTTTTCAAAAAAATTTTTTTATTTTAACTCAGCATCACTTCCAGGTCGTTTTTCTCCCGGATTTCGTAAAAAACATCCATCTCTTTCAGCGCCTTCCTCCTGTATTTCCCGATCATGGTATGGGAGACGCCGTACTTCTCGGAAAGCTCCTGCCAGTCCATCCCTTCCACCACCATGTCCGTTATGACCTCCGGCAGCTTCCCGCTTAATCGGCTGACGCAGTAATGGAAAAACTCGATCTCCGCCTTTTTCCTCCGGTACTGCTCTAAAAGGCCGTCAAACATCTCATCCTCCAGCCTGTCAGCCGTCTTGCGGTAATTTAATGCCACGGATGCCGTCCTGTCGGAAGTCTCGCCCTCCTGCACCTTTTCCCCTTCCGGCTTTGCAAGGCACATGGACTTTATCACCTCGTCCGCATCAATGCCGCGGAAATTGGTGATGCGGAATTTCAGTAAATCCACCTCCTGCTTTTTTGCTGCATAGCTCCTGAACATTTCCTCTGCTTTCATTCCACGCCTCCAATCCTCGCTTTTACCGCATCCACAAGTGCCGACTGCCCGCAGTCCTT
>CAJTUB010000061.1 GCA_910579465.1 uncultured Lachnospiraceae bacterium
GCTTCTCACCCTCGGCATTGAGGATATGGCTCAGTCCGAGCTCCTCCATGGCGATGGAGGAGAGAATTTGATTGACCGCGTTTTCACGCTCAATGGGTGGGTCAACTTTGGGAAAGCTGGGCAGAGACATAATTGAGAATCCCCTTTCAATTTTAAGAAGCGCGCTGTGAAACACAGGGCGGCGGCGGGAGCGGGGCGCTCCGCCGCGCTGCGCCCGAAATACTATATGTGCCGGCCCGGCGGGGTGTTCCAGCCGGAACCAAACCGCCTCCGCTGTCATAGGGTAGGACGGCGGCACGGATATCCTGCCGCATATTTCAGTCCTGGCCCCGCCGGGATATAGTAAAAGCAGTTGAAAAAAGGTTACGTATCGAGTAGAATGAGGACATGAGCTATTCAAAAAGATATAGAGAACGGACAATAGAATATCGGCAGGCCGGACACAGCTTGGAAGAAACACATCAAATCTTCAAGGTATCCAAATCAACGATACAAAAATGGGAAAAGCAGTTGAAAGAAACGGGGAATTTGGAAAAGAAAAAGCTGCACAGAAGTTTCCGGAAAATCGATCCAGCAAGGTTGAAAGCGTACGTTGCGGAGCATCCGGACGCATACCAGTCAGAAATGGCCGAGGCATTCGGATGCAGCGAAAGCGGGATTCGGTATGCCTTGCGGCGGCATAAGATCACAAGAAAAAAAAGACGACCCGTTATCAGGAGCAGGACCAGCAAAAAGTAGCAGCGTATCAGGCGGAGATCAAGGATATCCCGCCGGAAAAAATCGTCTATGTGGACGAAAGCGGTATAGATACATACCTGTATCGGGAATATGGGTATGCGCCGAGGGGCCAACAGGTGTTTGGACAAGTTCGTGGTCGGAAGTACCAGCGCTGCGGCATTGTCGCTGCTCAAATGGGCGACAGAATTCTTGCGCCCTTTCAGTATAACGGAACGATGGACAGCAGGCTTTTTGAATTCTGGTTTTCCAGCCAGCTCTTGCCTTCTCTGGAACCAGGAACCGTGATTGTTATGGACAATGCTTCGTTCCATTCCAAAAATCGGTTATTTTCTGTTGCCCAAAATGCCGGATGCAGAGTTCTGTTTCTCCCTCCCTACTCTCCGGAACTCAATCCCATTGAATTGTTTTGGGCTTGGCTGAAGCGTTTCTTGAGAAAAATCCTTCCGTCTGCACCTTCCTTTGACGATGCCCTTTGTACCGCTTTTCACCTGTGGTGACTATAC
>CAJTUB010000062.1 GCA_910579465.1 uncultured Lachnospiraceae bacterium
GAGTAGCACCTGATCCGCAGCGCATCCAGGAGCGTTGTCGCCTTTTTTGCGATGCCTGATGTGACATAAGGCGCAATCTTGTAGTATATCTCCGCTTTAATCTGCTCCGCATCCCCGATTGCCCCGTTTACGTCAAAAAAAGTGCCGTGTATGCACTTCATAGGGTGTCCTGCGAGGAAATCCTCACAGAAAAGCACGTCATTGACTTTGCTCCCGTCAAACCATGTTTCCGGCTGTGACGCCTGCTCCATTTTCTCCATTGTCTTTTCCAGCGCCGCCCTCTGCTCCGGCGGCACACTGTTCCAGTCTTCTTTCAATTTTCAACACTTCCTCTCCATAATCCGCTACTAACTGCACACGCTCCGATAGCGGAGCGTACAATAACACATCAAGCAGATACTCAATATAGTCTTTCTTTTCCAACGCTTCACAGAATAACGGGTTCCATTCCCCGTCCGGCTCCTGCGGCGCATACTGTTCTTTCCACTGCCTTAAACAGCACAGGTAATCGGAAAGCACACGGAAACACTTCTTTTCCGCCCTCTCAAACCTCTGCTCCGGTGACAGCTTCCGCTTCCGCTTTGGCGGCGGCTTCCTGCCCCTGTTATCCTCAAAACTGATACCGAAATCCGACGCAATCCGCAACGCCGCTTCTTTCTTCCCAAGCCCGTAAAACTTTGCCACAAAATCAATGGCATCGCCCTTTTCCCCGCACCCGAAACAGTAATAGCGGTTATCAATCTTCATGCTCGGGTTTTTGTCCTTGTGGAACGGGCAGACCGCCATGCCGCTGCGGTTTATCTTTATCCCGCAATGCTCCGCCGCCTGCCTTGCGGTAATGCCGTTCTCCCTTATCGCTTCAAATACATCCATGCAGCCCTCCATCCAAAATCCCCGCAACGCAAAAAAGGCAGCTACAAACCTATACTCAATAGGTTCATAACTGCCCTGCCGCTGTGTATTTCCTTAATCAAAAATCTAATAATTGTCTATATATTTATGCCTGCACCCATCCACCCAGTTGCCGATCAGCGCATAGTATAATGGGATAATATGGCTGTTGTCCTCCGCAGCCTTCACGCCAACATACCCGTTATGTGCGCTGAATGTTTCAAAACTTAACGCAACATCCTCAAGCTGCTCCGAACCGACGATATCTTCCGACAGATAGACCATGCCGCTTTTTGTCACCCTTATCTGGTTGTTGTGCCTGT
>CAJTUB010000063.1 GCA_910579465.1 uncultured Lachnospiraceae bacterium
GACTTCATAAGCCCTGTCGCGGCTGACGTCCAGCACCCTCCGGCTGCATACCGGGCATACACCTGTTTCCATCATATGGCTTCCTTTCCCCGTTCCCCCGTATGCCGGGGAACCGGATTTCCAATTTTTTCCATCCATGTTATAAAGTATTGCCCGGTTTTTATTTCCTATACAGTTTTGCAATAAAAAGGCAGCCGGATTTTTAGCGTTCCCGGCTGCCCTTATGTATGCATTATTCTTTTTTTGGTTCCCATACTGCCGTGACAAGGTTGTTGCATTTGGGGCATTTCGTTGTGATCTCCACCTTTCCGGGGGAATCCGTCCCTATGTCCAGCAGACGCCCGCCGCATCTTGGGCATCTTAACTGTTCCATCGGGTATTCATCTTTTTCAGGAATCATTTTCCACCCTCCTTTGGCTGTTTATGCCGAAAGGGAACCGGGCAGATAATCCCGGTCCCCTTTTCTTTTGTCGCCCAGGGGCGAGGGGGTTCTCCCGCAATGCCCTTCTTTGCATCTCCACGGCATACGGCAGCCCTTCCGGTCACTGCCTGCCGTTTTCATCTTTCCCTTTCTTCTTTACTGCCACGAACACTCCTGCACCGATAGCGGCTGTCAGCAGGAGGATCACTATCATAATCCACCATACCGCGCCTGTCTGCCCGGTACCCGGATTTTCCGGCACACTGCTGTTCTCCGCCGTCCCGTCCCCGGCTTCCCCATCGGTTCCTTCCGGCTGTATGGGTTCCGCAGCGCCGTCTCCTTCTTCCTGTTCCCCGTCTATCGCGATCACATAATCCGACGCATGGGTGAATGCAAGGGACACTGTGCCGTCCTCTGCAATCTGGTCTTTACAGATAAATTCAAGCTCTCCCGTGCTTTCGTTGTAATAATACAGGCTTGCCGTATATCCGGCGTTCTCCTTGCCAAGCCCTATGGAAAGCACAGCCGTAAATCCGAACTCCCCTTCATGGGCAAGGCTGATCTGGATGCTGTAGCTCTCCCCGGTGACGTTGTTAATAATATCCACCGGCACGGTCTTTACGCCCGATTTTACGGAAAAATCTATGTCTCCCGCCTTGTCGGTGGTGATGCTCTTACCGTCCACGCTCCAGAGGATGCCGTTGCCCATGTCGAAGGTGATGGTGATGTCCTTTCCCTTAATGCTGTCAAAAATATC
>CAJTUB010000064.1 GCA_910579465.1 uncultured Lachnospiraceae bacterium
CAGCGGCAGAGAAGCGAATAGCTGATACTCTGCACACATACGCAAGGCTCGCCGCCGTCCAGTAAAATACAGTTGCCGTTATCGTAATTACAGCACTCATGCACAAGGCGGCGGGCGGCTCTGTACTGTGGGTAGTCCATTTGCGGTATCTTATCTTTCATGGTCTTTCCCCTTTCCCCGTTCCGGCTCACGCCTTAAAATCTGCTCGATATTGCTCTTTACGGTCTGTAACTCTTTGGTTCGCTCCCTCTTTTCCCGGTACTCGTTGTAAAGGGCGTTCTTTTCCCTCATAAGCTGCTCAATCTCGGCTTGTAAGGCTTTGGACGCTGGCAGCTTGGAAATGCCCTGTGCCTTGAAATACCGGGTGGCGGCTTCGGCTATGATAAAATCGCTTTCGTGCTGTTCCCGGTAGGCTCTCCGGGCTTTCTCGGTTTTCTGCGCTTTCAGCCCGTCACGGGTGGGCTTGGTCTTGATGTAGGCTAATAGCTGTTTCTGTAAGTCCTTTTTCTCCCGCAAAGTGCTTTCCACGGCTTTCAGTTCCGCATGGACGCTGTTCAGTTCCGCACTGGCGGCGGCAAGGGCGGCTTCCAGTTCTTCCGGGGAAGCAAAGCCGGATTCCCCGTAAATGCTCATGGTCGCCGCCATTTGCTTTAGGTTGTGGACTGCCGCCCAGCGGTCATATCCTGCGCCTTTCCCCTCTGCCCGTTTTGCTTCCCGGTCTACCATGCGTTGAACGCTGTCCTGTTTCGGTGTATTTATAGCGGCTTTATTCCGCTGTAAACGGTCTTTTAGACTGCGGGGGTATTCCTGTCGGGGTAAGGGCTTTTCGGCGGCTCTTGCGGCGTTCTGTGCGTTTATGGTGAGTGTTTCCAGTACGGCGGCACGGTCAAAATCATCACCCAGTTTCCGGGCGGTGATTGGCTTCGTCCTGTCCGGCGTGAGATATGACAATCTCCCCCGGCTCTCCTTGACGGTCACGCCCTGCTGTAACAGCTTCCCGGAGAAATCCGCAAAAGAGATAGCAGAGGACAAAGCGGTGCGGATCGTGCTGCGTAACCGCTCTTTGTCGGTTTCAAATTTTGTGGGTTTGGTCGGCTCTCCATTGGCGGCAAGGGAAGCGTTCTCTTTATCCAGTGCGGCTTGTCCTTTCCGTTTCGCC
>CAJTUB010000065.1 GCA_910579465.1 uncultured Lachnospiraceae bacterium
TAAAGATTCACAATAGAAGTGCAATTCTCCGTCGGCATGCCGACGGAGAATAAAGTCAACAGGCAATACAAAAAAGGGGACCGAAGTCCCCAGGAACAATTACTTTTGTATTGCAATGTATAAACAACTGTCCCGCGAGCAAAGATACGCAATTTATCTGGGAATCCAAGAAGGCAAAAGCCAGAAAGCCATTGCCCGGCAAAACAACATCCATCCCTCGACCGTCAGCCGCGAGGTGAGACGCAACAGTACCAAACATGGTGTCTACCAATGGCAGCACGCGCAGAAGTTAGCCGACGAACGCCGTGAGCGTCTTCCCGGCAAACATGCAGTCCGTCCCGAGGTGATGCGGGAAGCCTTGCGACTTCTGGTAAGCGAGGACTGGTCCCCGAAGCAGATTTCCGGGTGGCTGTCGCTCAAAGGCATGGACATTTCCCACGAGACGATTTACCGCCGCATCCGGTCGGATGTGAGCGGAGAACTCTCCTCCCACTGTCGTCACAGGATGAAATACAGGCATCATGTCAAGCGCCTCCGCACAACCAAGGTACGCAACATTCCCGGACGCGTCAGTATCCATGAGCGCCCGCCGGAAGCTAACGGCAAAAGGTTCGGGGACTGGGAAATGGACCTGATTGTTGGCAAGGGGCAAAAGGGCGCCATACTTACCTTATGCGAGCGGAGCGTAAACTACATGATGATGGGGAGGCTGCCGCAAGGGAAGAAGCCGGAGGCGGTTGCAGAGGCAGTGATAAGGATGCTGATGCCCTTTAAAGAACACGTCCTCACGATAACCACTGACAACGGTGGGGAATTCCGCTGCCATAGAAAGATTGCAGAAAGGCTCGCGACCACTGTCTACTTTGCCGATTCATACGCTTCCTGGCAGAAAGGTGCCATTGAGAATACGAACAAACTTATCAGACAATATATCCCCAAAGGAACTGATTTCAATCTACTTACGGATGAATTCATCAGGAATGTACAATATAAGATTAATAGAAGACCGAGGGAAAAGTTAAATTTTTATACACCAAAAGAAAGATTCTTCAAGCTTTTATTATAAAATTGCACTGGCTTGTTGACTCTGCA
>CAJTUB010000066.1 GCA_910579465.1 uncultured Lachnospiraceae bacterium
TACGATTTTATCCACAAATGCGTTTAGGACTTCGGGGGTTAGCTCGTCAATGCGGGTGTATTTCTTGGTGACTGCTATCAGCTTGGCAACATTGGTCGCTTCTGTATCGGCTTCGCTGACCTCGGCTGTCAAGGCTTCAATTTCCTGCTTTAGCTGTTCCTGCTCGGCTTCATATCCATCCGACAGCTTATAAAAGCGTTCGTCATTCAGCTTTCCGTTGACATTATCCTCATAGATTTTACGGAACAGGCGGTCAAGCTCCTTTATCCGCTTTTCGTCCTTTTCTATCTGTTTCTGCTTTGCGGACAATTCGTATCTGCGTTCCGCAAGGGTGGCGTCAATCTGCTGTCGGATAAACACACGCTCAAACTGCTGTAAATAGGAGAGGAAATGCTGAAGCTGTTTCAGGACCAACTGTTTTAATGCGTCCTCTCGGATATAGTGCTGCGTACATTCCTTTGCCCTGCTCGTCCTTTTATACATGGAACAGCGGAAATGCGCATATCCGTTTGCCGTGGCTAGGCTGAGTTTCGCCCCGCAGTCGGCACAATAGAGCAGCCCCGAAAAGATACTTGTCATTCCGCTTTTGGTCGGTCTGCGTTTGTTCTCCCGTATCACCTGCACTTTTTCCCACATATCCCTGTTAATAATGGGGGTATGGGCGTCCTCGATATACGTCCGCCTGTCCTTTGCGGTGGGGATGCGTTTCCTGCTCTTAAAGCCTAAACGGGTGGATTTAAAGCTCTCCGTCACGCCGATATATGCCACATTTTCCAGAATGGATGCAATCGTGGCTGGCTCCCAGTTATAGGGATGTTCCGATTTTTTTGCAACGCCGATTCCCTTTGACACTTTGTAGGCTGACGGGGTAAGCACTTTATCTTCCCAGAGGGCTGTGGCAATGGCTGACACGCCTTTTCCCTGCATACAGAGTGAGAATATCCTGCGGACGGTTACTGCTGCTTCCTCGTCCACAAGCCAACGGGTTTTGTCATCTGGATTCTGTAAATATCCGTATGGCGGTGCGCCCAGATGCTCCCCCGCAAGCCCTTTCGCTTTCTTGACTTCCTTTACCTTTTTGCTCGTG
>CAJTUB010000067.1 GCA_910579465.1 uncultured Lachnospiraceae bacterium
GTGAGAAACACCCTGGGGCATACCGATGTAAACGCAATCAAGAGCTATGCGAAGCTGGATGTAGAACGGCTCCGCGTCTATGCGCTTGCAGTACCGAAGGCGACTGGATATTTCGCAAAAATCCTTTCTGGCGGGAGGGAGAACAGTTGAAAGAATTTCTCAGCCCGTTTCAAGAAGAACTGACAGATTTTCTTGCGATGCGGAAAAAGACTGTGGGTGCGGAAACCTACGCCGGTGATTGCAGAATCCTGGGTTCCTTTGACCGGTTCTTCACCGCATATGGCTGTACGGAAAAATCCGTTTCAGAGGATGTAGTGAACGCCTGGATTCAAAGCCTGTTTGCCTCCAACGCAAGGAAAACTGTTGCCGACAAGGTTGGATACCTGCGGAATTTTCTGAAATATCTGCAATACTGCGGCGTTCCGGTATTTATCCCACGGGTTCCCAAAGTGGCGGAATCCTACATCCCGTATATCTTCTCCGAGGATGAAATAGAGCGGATATTCGCCGCTGCTGACACGCTTCCCCTGCCAAAAGCGCCAAACGCCAATGTTTTGTTTCAGGTGAAATTTCCTATGATCCTGCGGATGCTTTACGGCTGCGGTTTTCGGATTGGAGAGCTGCTCCAGGTTCGCGTTGGTGACATTGATTTTGAGCGAGGCACAGTGTTGCTGAAGAATACCAAAAATAAAAAGCAGCGGCTTGTCCCTATGCACGATTCTCTTTCGTCTATGCTCTGCCAATACTGCACAGCCATGGAGCTAACGCAGAACTGCGATACTTTCCTTTTTCCAGGCCGGCTTCCAGGTCAGCATTTGACACATAGCGCCGTATCGCAATGCTTCATGGCGATCCTGAAAGCAACGGGGATCTACCAGGAACCCCAACCCCACACAAGGGGGCAATGCCTGCATAACCTCCGGCACCTGTTTGCCATAAAGTCTTTTGCCCAAGCGGAACGGGCGGGACGCTCTGCGGAAAACTCCATCCCCTATTTGTCCGTATTTCTTGGACACTATGATATGGACGGAACGGAAAAATACTTGAAGTTCAGCAGCGATATGTTCCCGGAATATACGGCTC
>CAJTUB010000068.1 GCA_910579465.1 uncultured Lachnospiraceae bacterium
GCTCCAAGCGGTCTGTGATCTCTTTCAGCTTTTCAGCGGGCTTGTCGGCGGTGAGGATAATCGGGTTGACCGGGCGCGGCTGGGGCGGCGGCTGCGGCTCTGCGGCTTCCTGTCCCGGCGCGGCTTCGTCCTTTTCCAGCTTATCCGGGTCGGGGTGTTCCGGCTCCGGAAAACTCATTGCCTTGTATTCCTGCGGTATGTCGCTTTCGCGCCCGTTGTACCACTGTGAAAAGGTGTTCCCGTTATTGTAGATATAGCCCTGCTCCGTGAACTGTCCCCGGTCTTTCTTTACTGCGTCCCGCCCGTATTCCTCGTAATTGAAATATTTCTTTGCTTCTTCGGGCAGCTCCAATTCGTCCAGCTCGTCAATGAGGTAATAGCCATAGTCGGCTTCGCTTCGGACAGTGGGGTATATCCAGTAGCAGTCAAGGTTCTGTGCAAGGTTGATAAGGTCTTTCACGCTCCCGGCGTGTTCCCCCAGCGTCACCGCCGCCGTGAATTTATCCCGGTCGTCGTCGCTCTGCATTTCCATGAGCTTTCCAAGATAGTTCAGCTCGTCAATGGTGCTGCGCTGGATAACAGGAAGCGGCACATCAAAGGGATATTCCTCGGTGTTGGCAAAGCCGTTGATAAAAAAATCCTGCGGATTGTCCGCAGTAATGCCGACGCTTTTCATGGCTTCGTGAAGCTGCTCCGTGGTGGTCGGCATGGATAGCCACACGCCGCCCGGTTGCCCGGTTTCAAAACGGCTGCGGCTGTCGATTAAGATTGAAAATGTTTCGCTCATTCGTGTATTCTCCTTTCTTTTATGGCAGCATTGCGGAAGCTGCTCTTTTTATTGTTGCCCGGTCTGCTGTGCTGCACCCGCGCTTTCTGCCAAGATTTTTATTTTTTCAAGAGGGTTTGGGACACTTCCCAACAAGCAAAATCCCCCGTCCAGCGCAGAAGCGTCGGCAGGGGGATTTACGGAAAAGGGTACTCTTTTCCTATGCTTGCTAAATAACTTATTTTTTCTTCGGTAGCTCAATCTTATAGTTGACATACTTCCCGCCCGTATCGGCTAAAACAATGGCTCCG
>CAJTUB010000069.1 GCA_910579465.1 uncultured Lachnospiraceae bacterium
CATTTTTTTACAACAGGCAAGTAAATATATAAATGTACAGTCAGAATTTGTCGGACTGTTGTTTTTTACCAATACAGTAAGGGGCAAGGCCCCAAAAAGGAGCTCAAAATGAGTAAAGGATTTAACGTAGATTTCGAGTACCAGGGTTATGTGTTCCTGGGCGGAGCACAAGGCAGATTTTAGGACCGGGACAGGAGACGGGTCCCCTTTGACTGCACGCTCTACTGTGATTTCTTTCAGCAGTCAAGAACGTAGCGGCGCTACCGCCTCCTCTTTTTCTGTCCGCATCCTTGACAAAGCTCTGTGGAGTAGGGCGACCGGTCACTGGGTCCGTGTGGATCTGGTTATACACCCCAACAAGTCCATAAATAATATAAAACAGGACAGTCAATTGACTGTCCTGTTTTGTGTTGGCATTACCTATCTTCCCGGTCCGTCTCCAGACAAGTATTTTCGGCAGAAGCGAGCTTAACTTCCGTGTTCGGAATGGGAACGGGTGGACCCTCGCCCTAATAAACACCAACTGTACTTTCCCTCGAAAAGAAAGTAAGCAAAGAAAACATCCAATTTTTCTCTCCTTACCGTCTTTTCAACAGTAAGTATTATAACTGATTTCCTCAGAATGTCAAGGAAAAATTTCTTTCGCTACTCAAATTTCAACCCAGCAGAGCGGTTGAAATTTGAAACGAAAAAACAGCGTAGGGAGTAAGTTTTCGCGCTTGCGCGGAAACGAACGATCCGCAACTTGTTTTTGAGTGGTGACCCGTACGGGAATCGAACCCATGTTTGCGGCGTGAGAGGCCGCCGTCTTAACCGCTTGACCAACGGGCCGTCGTCGGAGCGGACTGCATATCGTTCGCTTCAGCTTTCGGCTAAAACTCACTCATTTCGTCGCTCCTCCTCTTCCTCGCGGCCCCGCTACGCTGGGCTCCGCTCGGAGTTACGGGGGAACTGTCGCTTGAGGCCCCGCCGGGGACGCTCCTGCGTCCCCAGTGGGACTCTGGTGCGCCTTCAGGGATTCGAACCCGGGACCCACTGATTAAGAGTCAGTTGCTC
>CAJTUB010000070.1 GCA_910579465.1 uncultured Lachnospiraceae bacterium
GACAAACGTCCACCATATGGGGCGGACATTTGTCCACCAGAGATAGAGAAAGAGAAAGAGATAGATATAGAGTTAGAGATAAAGAGAGAGGGAGAGATAAAAAACGGACAGACCGCCCGCACCCCTTTTGGCAGATACGAAAATGTATTCCTGTCAGAAAAAGAGCTTGCGGAACTGCAAACGGAGCTTCCCGGCAAATGGGAATATTACATTGACCGCTTATCCGGCTATATCGCTTCCACCGGGAAGAGCTACAAGAACCATGCCGCCACTATCCGGCGTTGGGCTGCTGATGATAAGGCAAAGGGGAAGCCGAAAAAGGGAATCCCCGATTATTCCTGCAAAGAGGGCGAGAGCCTTTGACAGCAGAGATACAACGCCCTGTAAACAGGGCGTGGGAAAGACCATTGACAAGGAGGACGATTGTTTATGAGTGATTACGATAACGCCATTTTCCGGCTTGCCACAGAAGCAGAGCCGGAGGACTACACCGGGGAGGACGGGCTTTTATACTGCGGGAAATGCCGCCAGCCCAAAGAAGCCTATTTTGCAGAGGGCAGGACGCTTTTCGGGCGTGACCGCCACCCCAAAGAATGTGACTGCCAGCGGGCAGACCGGGAAAAACGGGAAGCCGCCGACCGGGAACACAGACACCGGGAAGAAGTGGAGCGGCTGAAAAGAAAGGGCTTCACCGACCCGGCTATGAGGGAATGGAACTTTAAGAACGACAACGGGAAATGCCCTCAAATGCACAACGCCTATTCCTATGTGGAGCGTTGGGAGCAGATGAAAGACGAGAACCACGGACTTATTTTGTGGGGAAGTGTCGGCACAGGGAAAAGCTATTTTGCCGGGTGTATCGCTAACGCCCTTATGGAGCGTGAAGTTTCCGTGCGTATGACGAACTTTGCGGCGATATTGAATGACCTTGCCGCCAGTTTCAAAGACCGCAACGACTACATAGCCCGTCTTTGCAGTTTTCCTTTGCTTATCCTTGACGATTTCGGCATGGAGCGGGGAACGGAATACGGGCTTGAACAGG
>CAJTUB010000071.1 GCA_910579465.1 uncultured Lachnospiraceae bacterium
ATTAAATATTTCATAAGCTCTCCTTCCTGACCGGGTTATGGCAGATAAGGTTCTCTCCCTTCTTTTTCCGCTTCAATTATCTCTGCAAAACCGCTTTCCAAATCTTCAAAGCAGATAGGAATGTCCCCCGGATTTTTGATACAGGTATCCACAAAGCGGTAACTGAGCCGCCCTCCGTCCTTTCCAATACTGACACAGTAGACAGACGCAAACTCCCCGTTTTCCAGTATCCACATCTCGCTTTGAAGGCACAGGACAAAGTTGTCTGAAAACAGTTCCCTTATCTCACAGCCTATCTTGCAGGCTGGATAACAGAAAAGCACGTCCGTCATGGCGAAGGGTTCTTTCCCCGTACCGTCATCCCCCTCCATCATCATCACGTCCTTCATGTTCCTTTTGATATAAGGGAATAACTGGCTGGAATAGTTCTCCGCCTCATATTCCCTCGGATCACTCCCATCGCCCAAAAACTCCGCAGAATCATCAAACTCACTGTCCTCATACAGCCGGAACAGACGGAGAAGGCACTCCCGCAGCTTCCCTTCCGTCAGACCTTCTTCCTGTATGGCTGTTTCCGGTTCTGCTTTCGGTTTTCTTTTCCCCGCCGCATAACGGATTCCGGCTAATACCGATGCGCCTGCCACCGCCGCAGAAAGGGCGGCTGCTACTTTTTTGTGTTTCATTTTCCTTCTTTCTCCTTTCCGCTTCTGGACTTTTTGTCCAAAAGTTTTATAAACGCAAAAAGGGCAGCTACAAACCGCTGTTTACGGTCTATAACTGCCCTCACGCTGTTTCTGATATTTAATTATCTGTACCGGATTACCGGACACTGCTTTGTCTTTTTCCCTACTTTCCTCCGTTCCAGAGCGAAAACCATATCCCCGGTACGCTCAAAATATCCGATGTCCTTTTTCCAGCTTATTCCGCATTTACAGTGCTGCAACCCGATAAACTGCTGTTTCATCTTCCTTCCGCAGTCCGGGCATACTTTTTTGCTCCTGCCTATCTGCTTTACTTTCGGCTTGTCGGCATCT
>CAJTUB010000072.1:0-449 GCA_910579465.1 uncultured Lachnospiraceae bacterium
GTGCAGGGCTACCAGGACGGCACAAGGGAGCGTTATGTGGAGGATGAAAATTCAGAGACGGGTTTCCGCAAAATGACAATGGAAGAAGAATTAAGCGGGCTTGACCGGGCATTCCAGAAGATGGCGGACAGGGCGGATGCTAAGGAAATGATTGAAGGCGAGTTTAAGAGGCTCAGAACTGAAGGAGGGAAAGGGCTTTCCTCAAAAAACAATAAAAAGCCGCAGGGGACAGATGGGAATGCCCCAGAAACAGCCGGAACGAAAATGAAAAGGCTGGCGCAGGAATGGAGGGATGCCTACAAGACTTCCGGTTCCAAGGAAAGCAGCATGGAGAAAGTGTTATCCATGCTGAATGGTATGTTTGGCATTCGTAAAGAGGCGTAATTGGATATACAGATATAACCTTTACACCCAATTCCGCAGAGGCGCATAATGCTTTGCCTCTGCGG
>CAJTUB010000072.1:479-1009 GCA_910579465.1 uncultured Lachnospiraceae bacterium
ATGAGACAATGAACCGCTCGGACTTATTACGAGGGAGCGGGTACGGCTCTGAACGACAGATGAGCCGCAATAAAAAATAATGGAGGACATTTGGAGATGAGCGTAAATGGAATAGGGGCGGGTTATCCCGCATGGCGTGATATGGGAAAGGCACAGAGGAATGGTTCGGGAACGGGCTTCGCGGGCAGGATGGCGGATGCAGATGCGGCAGGGAGCAGTTCTCCCATCAGAAACAGCATGAGGGCGGCGGGGCAGACTTCGGTGCTGGATGCGTACCGTGCATCGGCGGCATCCGGGGTACGCAATGTAAAGCCTGCCTATGAAACATACGAATCCGAGAATTACAGGATTGTGCCGGACAACGAGGCGGGGTGTTTCGATATTTACAATAAACAGGGAGAAAGGATAGGCGCTTTTGACTATTCTGACATCAAGGTCAGGCAGGACAGCCAGACAGGAAAGCAGTTCCTGATCTCGGAGCATGGAACCATGAGCTATGATGCTATGGTATTGGACGGCGAGCTGAAAGA
>CAJTUB010000073.1 GCA_910579465.1 uncultured Lachnospiraceae bacterium
TTAACTACAGCCTGCTGTCATTGGAGGGATTTACAGACAGCGAGGGGAATATTCTTGATTTCATTGTTGATGAAGCGGTGGACGTTGCGGAAACCGTTGTCCATGCGGCGATGGTGGACAGGCTGAAAGCTGCCCTGCCTTTATTGTCGGACAGTGAACAGACGTTGATACAAGCAATCTTCTTTGAAGAACTTTCCGAGAGGGAAGTCGGGTTGCGGTTGGGCGTGACACAGAGCGTTGTCAATAAACGCAAAGCCAAAATCCTTGCGAAGCTGAGGAAGATAATCGAAAACAAAATTTAAGGCGTTCAGCCCCCTTGTTTTTTCCTTTGGGAAAATGAGGGGGCTTTTCCTGCCCTCTCAATCAATTCTGATTGGAGGAAATAAGCATGGCATATAACCACGGACGGGAGGACAGGAAATGGCGTATCTGGAAAGAAGCGGAAGAAAAGATTTTGCGTGAGTGCGGCGTTGACGAAGCGGTCATTGAGCAAATCCGCACAGACGACAGGGCAGATTTTAATTCCAACAGGCGGTTTTACCGATGGGCGAGCGACTTCGGCGAATACCTTGAGGGCATGGCGGACAGGGAGAAGCAGGCAGAGGTAAAGTCTGTCTCTGATTTACTGGACGAGATTGAGAACGAAACTCTGTATCTTGCCTTAATCAAGGTGGACAGGCGCACGTTACAAATCGTCCTGCTGAAAATGCAGGGATATTCCACTAAGGAGATTGCCCCACTTGTGGGATTGACAACGGGAGCAATCTACGCAAGGTTAGACCATCTGCGGAAGAAGCTGCGGAGGATTTTAAGACTGCCGTAATTGGCGGCATTACATACTCTCACTTCTTTTCGTGGGAGTAAATCTATTTTAGGAGGTCAACGCCTATGTGCAACAAAACCAAAGACACCGCCCGAAAGGAGGAATCCCATGCAGAAGCTTCAGACGGTCAACGCCGACACGCTCCTCTATGAGCCGCTTGAAAAGCCGTCCTTTGTGGT
>CAJTUB010000074.1 GCA_910579465.1 uncultured Lachnospiraceae bacterium
ATCCCGCAGGCATTCCCTCACCAGCGGCTCCATCTTTTCCAGAAAAACATCCGTTGTATTCCGACACAGTAAAGATACCGACAGAGTCCCGGCGCTGTGCCTTTCTTCATTCGCCTGCAGATCGAAATTATAAATCACTTTTGGATACTGGACATTTCCATCCCATCCTTCCTGATTATCGTCCGGTGGTTCCGGGCTGAAAACCGCAGGCTTGCCGCCAAATGATGCAAGGCTCTTTACGAGCTGCCCGGAGCCGCAAAACCTCTTATAAATCAGTTCCTCCAAGATCAACTGTATCCCCCTCCTTCTGTTTCCTGGTTTGTTTCATCCGTTTTTACGTTGTATTCCTGTACCGATGACAGGTCAGCCGACCAGCGGACTTCCCACTGCCCTTCTGCCGCCTCGGATACCGGAATCATAAAATGGTTTGTAACATTGCTAATGCCGGGATAATACTGCACAATCAACTGGTTTTCCGCTGCTGTTGTCACAAATCCCGCTTTCCCTTCCTCCCATGAAAAATGCTTTGCCCAGAGCAGGCACCCATGCCCAATCTGGGTAAGGTCAAATGCCGCTGTTGGCTTTTCTGTAATCAATCCCATGCTTTTAACTCCTATATGTAAGGCTCACTGTAAATCCTTTGGATTTCAGGCGCAGCCTCCTCTTTAATTTTTTCCACGAACGGCCTTGATGCCATTTTGGATGTGCCATTTTCCAAAGCTGCCGCATATGGCTCCTGGCTTTCCAGTTCTGCAATAATTTCCACGCCGTTCCCGGATGATACACCCTTTTTAACCTGTCCGTTCCAATGCAGACGAAGGTTTCCTGTACGCCTGGCAGGCGGCTCTCCTGGAGCAGATGCCGTATACATGGATTTATATGGATACTTTCGGTAGCGTTTCCCGCTCCGCTGGCCTTTTAATACATTAAGTTCCGCATTCCTTAAAGCATTCACTGCCCGGACTCCCCTTGAAGCCGCCTGTCTGCTGATACCTGCCGCC